>NZ_JBBORU010000001.1:4010000-4063934 GCF_038004765.1 Bacillus sp. FSL R5-0576 | reverse complement strand
TTGTTCACTTCGTTCAAGCGACTTTATTATTATAACTCGTTGACCCAGTGAAGTCAATAACTTTTTTTAAGTTATTTTTTCGTTATCGCCTTGTTTAGCGGCAACGAATAATAATATACCACCTAGTAAATAATAGTGCAATAGTTTTTTTGAAGAAATACTAAGGAATTTAAAAAGAGCGGCATCCTTTCTATATGGAGAATACCGCTCTTCTTTATTAGCGTTGTCTCATTTGCGGGAATAACAGCACATCGCGAATAGAAGGGGCATTCGTCAGCAGCATAACCAGACGGTCGATACCGATGCCTAAACCTCCTGTTGGCGGCATACCGTATTCCAGAGCTTCAACAAAGTCTTCATCCATTAGATGAGCTTCATCATTACCGGCTTCACGCTCTTTTAATTGCGCTTCAAAGCGTTCTCTTTGATCAATAGGATCATTCAGCTCTGTAAACGCGTTGGCATGTTCACGGCCAACGATAAACAGCTCAAAACGGTCTGTAAAACGCGGGTCCTCAGGGTTTTTCTTAGCAAGAGGAGAAATTTCTACAGGATGCCCGTAAATAAACGTTGGCTGAATAAGCGTTTCTTCAATTTTTTGTTCGAAGAATTCGTTGATGATATGGCCTACTGTCATAGAGTCTTTAATTTCTACTTCATGTTCTTTTGCATATTCACGCGCCTGCTCAACAGTAACCTCTTCCCAGAAATCAACGCCAGTCGCTTCTTTGACTGCGTCAACCATATGGATTCTTTTCCACTCCGGTTTAAGGTCGATTTGCTCTTCCCCGTATTGAATCGTAGTTGTGCCAAGCACTTCTTGGGCGATATGAGCGACAAGGTTTTCAGTTAAGCTCATGATATCTTTATAGTCCGCATATGCTTCATATAACTCAATCATTGTAAATTCAGGGTTATGGCGTGTAGAGACTCCTTCGTTACGGAAAACACGGCCGATTTCATATACTTTTTCTAAACCGCCGACAATTAGACGTTTTAGGTGCAGTTCGATAGCAATACGCATATAGAGTGGAATGTCTAACGCGTTGTGGTGAGTGATAAACGGACGTGCAGAAGCTCCCCCAGGAATGCTGTGCATTGTAGGTGTTTCTACTTCTAAGTATCCATGATCATCAAGGTATCTTCTCATAGCTTGAATGATCTTGCTTCGTGTAATGAACGTATGTTTGCTGTCTGGGTTTACGATAAGATCCAGGTAGCGCTGACGGTAGCGCTGCTCAACGTCTTTTAAACCATGGTATTTGTCAGGAAGCGGACGAAGCGCTTTTGTCAGCAATTCAAAGGAAGTTGCTTTAACAGACAATTCGCCTACATTTGTTTTGAAGACTTTTCCGGTTACGCCGATAAGATCACCGAGGTCAGAAGACTTGAAGATTTCATATTGGTCGTCACCGACACTGTCTTTTCTTACGTAGATTTGGATTTGGCCTTCTAAATCCTGAAGATGGGCAAAGCCGGCTTTTCCTTTGCCGCGTTTTGTCATCATGCGGCCTGCGATTGTAACTTCAATCGCTTTTTCTTCTAACTCTTCTTTGGTTAGATCTTGATATGCCGAAATAACTTCTTGAGACTGATGAGTTCTTTCAAAACGTGCGCCGAATGGATCGATGCCGTTATCTCTCAGCTGATTCATTTTATCGCGTCTGACTTGCAGCTGATCATTCAATTCTTCATGGTTATGCTCTTCTTGACTCATTGTTATCACTCCATTACAGATATTGTTTCATGAAAAAAGCAGAAAAACTGCCAGCGTAAAACTAGCAGTGAGCAGCAAATAGAGGTGAGTATTATCCTACTTTTGCATTTTGAAGCTCTTTTGCCTCAACTTCAACCGTAAACGCATCTAAAAGCTGTACAAACTCTTCTCTCGTCTCGCAATGATTGATTTCATTACGAACGTTCGCATTGCCTTTCACGCCTTTCAGATACCATGCAGCATGCTTTCTCATTTCTCTTACCGCTACGTTTTCACCTTTTAAGTCAATCAGGCGGTCAAGATGCAGTTTGCATACGGCCATTTTTTCGCGTACTTGCGGCTCTTCTTTTAATTCACCTGTTTCAAGATACTGAACCGTACGGTAAATCATCCACGGATTGCCCAATGCAGCGCGTCCGATCATGACCCCGTCTACTCCTGTCTCATCGAGCATACGCTTAGCATCCTGCGGTGTCTTAACATCGCCGTTTCCGATAACCGGAATCGATACTGATTGTTTTACTTCTTTGATGATATCCCAGTTTGCCGTTCCTTCGTACATCTGCACTCTCGTACGGCCGTGAAGCGCAACTGCTTTACCGCCCGCACGTTCTACAGCCTGTGCATTTTTCACTGCGAAAATGTGGTCTTCATCCCAACCCATTCTCATTTTCACTGTAACTGGCTTATTAACAGCATCCACTACTGCAGAAACCATTTCGTAAATCTTATCAGGATCGAGAAGCCATTTGGCTCCCGCATCGCATTTTGTAATCTTCGGCACGGGACATCCCATGTTAATGTCAATGATATCAGCAGTTGTGTTTTGGTCTACAAACTTCGCCGCTTCCACAAGGGTTTCCTTTTTTCCTCCGAAAATTTGAAGGCTGAGTGGTTTCTCACGTTCATCGATATAAAGCATACCCATTGTTCTTGCATTGTTGTAAAGGATCGCTTTGTCACTGACCATTTCAGCGCATACCAATCCGGCTCCGAATTCCTTTACAGTCAATCTGAACGCAGAGTTGCAGACACCAGCCATAGGTGCGAGCACAACCCGGTTTTTCAATTGAATATCTCCGATTTTGAACAATTTTTCTCCTCCTTTCATTTGTTCTATTTTTCTGGCGGCGCCAATTCGTCCGCACTTATATTTAAAACATCTGCTGCATCTTGAATGATGGCAGCTGACGGCAATCGGTTTCCGCGTTCAATTTCGCCGAGAATAGAAACTGATATACCTAATGCTTTTGCAAATCCTTCTTGAGTATAACCTTTCAGCTTTCTGAATGCACGAATTCGTCTACCCCAGATTTCTGCTTCCATACTCTTACACCTTCTTGGTCTGTTTCGGCGCTTGTAGCCTCTTTTTCAACCTGCTGGCAAATTTCCGCAAGCGGCGCAAGGACAAACAAACGCTCATACATTCTCGGATGCGGAACAATTAGTTGCTCTGTTTCAATATTTTCACGATTAAATAACAAAATGTCAAGGTCTGCCGTCCGCGGCCCCCATCTTACTTCCCTTGTTCTGCCTAATTCATTTTCTATCTGCTGCGTCAGTTCAAGGAGTTCAAAAGGGTTCAATGATGTCTTGATTTCAACAGCCATATTCAAAAATTGAGCTTGATCTTCGTATCCGACCGGGTCAGTTTCGTAAATAGACGACACTTTAGTGACTGTCACCGCAGCATGCTGATGCAGTGAAGCCACTGCTTGCCTTAAATACGTTTCTCTATCTCCAATATTAGATCCAAGTGCAATATAAGCTATGTTGTTCATGACTTTTTTCTCGTAATTTCAATTGCTACTGATTTATAGTGTCCGGGAATTGGCGGGTCTGGCTTAATCACTTTTACCGTACATTGCTGAACAGGCTGAAATTTTTCGAGAACAGTGCCAGCAATACGTTCTGCCAGCGTTTCCACCAATTTTACAGGCTCCCCTTCCACGATATCTTTACATACGTGATAGAGTTCAGCATAGTTGATCGTTTGCTCAAGGTCGTCTGTTTGTCCAGCTTTGCTTAAATCCAGCTCAGCGGTTAAATCGACTTTAAACCGCTGGCCAAGTTTGTTTTCTTCTTTGAACACACCGTGATATCCGTAAAACTCCATACCTTCTACATAAACTTTATCCATGGTGCACCCCTCCCTTATTCAGCATCGCGTCCATCATTTTCGCCATTCTGGCAATTTGTTTTACATCATGGACCCTGACAATGTCACAGCCTTTTTGAATGCCGAGACACACAGTCGCGCCTGTGCCCTCAGCCCGCTCCTCAGGCGGAAGATCCAGAACACGTCCGATGAATCTTTTTCGGGAGGTTGCCAGAAGAACCGGATATCCCAGCCCGCTGAAAATCTCTAGTTTGTTCATCACTGCCAAGTTATCGTGATAGGTTTTCGCGAAACCGATACCGGGATCAAGAATAATGTTCTTCTCGTCTACTCCGGCCTCAACAGCAATTTTTACACTCTCCATTAAGTCCGTCAGCATATCCGGCAATAAGTCATTGTAGTTTCTTTCAGGGCGGTTATGCATGAGAACAATTGGAACATTATGTTCAGCTGCAACGGAAGCCATCTTCGGATCATGTTTGGCTCCCCAAATATCATTGATAATGGATGCGCCGGCTTTCACTGCTTCATCTGCGACAGAAGCCTTGTACGTATCTACAGAAATAGGAACACCAAGCTCTTTCGTAATCCGCTCAATCACCGGAATGACTCTGGACATCTCCTCATCCTCAGATACGCACTCAGCGCCAGGCCTTGTCGATTCCCCTCCGATATCAATGATATGGGCACCATCATCGATCATCTCTTTCGCGTGCAGCAGCGCCTTGTCCAAGCTGTCATATTTTCCACCGTCCGAGAAAGAGTCAGGCGTTACGTTTAAAATTCCCATCACCAGCGTCTTCTCTTTATATGATAAAGCGCTGGGCTTAGTGTGGATTACTTGTGTTTGATCTATTGTGTGCTGCGCCATGCTCTTCCTCCCTTTTCATACATCATGTTCTTTATTTCTTTTTTGTATAACAATTGAAGAGCGGAGGTTGCTTCTCCGCTTTGGCTTCCATAGTTTACTTCTTCTATTTTAGTAAACGGGATGATTTCAAGAACCGAGTTCGTCATCCACGCTTCGTCAGCTGTCAAGAGAGCTTCTAGCTCATATCGGCCCGTTTTGAGCTCCAGGCCGATATCCTTTGCATTTTCTATGATAAAACGTCTCGTGACGCCGTCCAGAATACCAGTATCAAGCGATGGCGTATAGATACAACGACCTTTTCTCCAAAAGACATTAGATATGATACCCTCTGCAACAGCTCCATCCTCCGTTAAGAAAATTCCCTCGACACGCGGATCATTTCCAATTTCCCGTTTCGCATACATATTATTTAGATAATGATGAGATTTTAACCGGAACGATCCCTCTGGAGTGTTTCTCCGTATCGATAAAACCTTTCCTTCTTTTTGCAAAGGAAGGCTTTCTGGTTTCAGCTGATTCACAAAGCATAAAACGGTCGGCTTATCGTACGTCTGGGCGACAAAGCCTTTATCGCTGATCCCCGCTGATATGTTCAGTCTGACGCGGGCATTGCCATCCTTGATATCATTTAGCTTAAGCAGCTTGTCCAGTATCTCAAGGATCTCATGCTTTGAAACAGTATATTCGATTTGCAGATCCTTAAGCGCGCGTTCAAGCCTTTCTATATGCCAATCAAGCAAAAACGGGCAGCCTTCGTAGAGCCTGAAGGTTTCGAAAACACCGATCCCATATAAAAACCCATGGTCAAAAGGAGAAAGAACTGCATCTTTCTCCTCCATATACCGGCCGTTCACATATATCATCACGCAATAACTTCCTTGCGATATGTCTCAATAAAATTTCTGAGCATTTCTTTCCCAAAGGAGGTCATAATAGACTCTGGGTGAAATTGCACGCCCTCTATCGGGAGGTCATTGTGGCGAATAGCCATGATTTCTCCTTCTTTCGTTTGTGCTGTTACTGTAAAACAGTTTGGCAGCGTCTCAGGTTTTACGATCAGCGAGTGGTATCGCGTCGCAACAAGGGGGTTTTTCAACCCTTCAAAAATGGTTTTGCCGTCATGCTCGATATCCGAGGTTTTCCCGTGCATAAGCCGTTCTGCCCTAACAACATCACCACCGAACACTTGTGCGATGGACTGATGTCCGAGACATACACCGAAAATAGGAATTTTCCCTGCGAAATGTTTAATTGCTTCGAGGCTGATTCCCGCCTCATCAGGGCTGCACGGTCCGGGAGATATCATCAGAAAGTCCGGAGACAGTTCTTCAATTTCTTCGATTGTGATGCTGTCATTGCGTTTCACAACCAGCTCTTCCCCAAGCTCGCCCAAATACTGTACCAAGTTGTACGTGAATGAATCGTAGTTATCAATCATTAAAATCATTTCTCCGCTCACCTCATCTAATTTTTGTCTCTTCTTTGCTCAGCTCTAATGCTCTTTGCATCGCAAAAGCTTTTTTGAATGATTCCTTGTATTCGTGCTTCGGAACAGAATCAATCACAACTCCTGCGCCGGACTGCATAAATGCCTGCCCTCCGGTTGCATAAATGGTTCGAATGACGATATTAAACTGCAGATCGTGATTATATCCAAACCATCCTATAGATCCAGTATAAAGCCCTCGGCGTGTCGGCTCAAGTTCTTCTATAATTTCCATCGTTCTTACTTTCGGTGCACCAGTAATGGTTCCTCCGGGAAACACAGCATGAATAATATCTACAGCATCATACCCATCCTGCAGTTCACCTTGGACATTAGACACAATGTGCATCACATGCGAGTATTTTTCAATTGCCATGAATTCATTTACGCGCACAGACCCGTAACGTGATACTCTTCCCAGATCATTTCGCTCAAGATCAACCAGCATGACATGTTCCGCGCGTTCTTTTTCATTGTGTATCAATTCGTTTGCAAGCGCCTCGTCTTCTTCATTTGTTTTCCCTCTGGAACGGGTGCCCGCAATCGGTCTTGTCTCTAATAGCTTGCCCTTTTTGCTGACAAGCAGTTCAGGCGATCCGCAAATGATTTGGAAATCAGGTGTTTCTAAATACGCCATATAAGGAGAAGGATTTACTTCTCTCAAGGTTTTGTAAATTTGATATGGGTGGGCAGACAGTGACTGTGACTGCCTTATTGATAGATTGACTTGAAACACATCTCCGCTGGCAATGTATTGTTTGATTTTCTCTACAGCTTGTGAGAACCCATCCTCGGTAAATGGCGCCGCGAAAGAACCATCTGTTTCAGGGTTCATCTCTCGCGAAGAGACAGCGGGAAGCTCAGTCAGCCACATCTGCTCTAACTCAGATAGCTTCACATCCGCTGTTTCCTGATCAGAACCATTAACATGAGTAATCAGCCATAGAGACTCTTCTTGATGGTCATAAACTGCTATATCATCAAAAACAAGAAAATAAATATCTGGTGTTTCTAGATCATCTAATGAGAGCATTTTAAAATTTTCAATGTACCGTGCGTAATCATAGCTGAGAAACCCGATTGCCCCGCCTTGAAAGTCAGGGAACTCATGATTCGTTTCTGTTTCCAGTGTTTTAAACCAGCTGTGGAAGGCCCGTAATGGATCACCTTCTTTAAACAGCATCTCATCACCATGCTTAATTGTAGTTATTCCGTCTTTTCCTTTCACAGTCGCAATTGGATCAAGACCGGCTATACTATATCTGCCGCCTCTTGCACTTTCGAGAAGTACATGATGTTTCCGGGATTGCGCAAGTTTCTCAAATTGTTGTAAGAATGAGTCTTTTTGAAAAGGTATTTTTTTGCCTGCCGGTCTGCGTTGTGCCATTTGTATCATTCCTCTATTTTCTTTTTTACTTGTTTTTAATTGTAAAGCAATGTTGTTAGTGAAAAAAGTGAATTTCTCTTCCAAGAATAACATTCGTCGCAGACATGGCATATTTGATGCACGAAATATAAAAAAACTCCCGGCGGACCGGGAGTTTTGGCTTTTTTTAATCGAATTGATACAGCGGCGTGCTTAGATAACGTTCGCCGTTACTTGGAATGATGGCCAATACTTTTTTGCCTTTTCCGAGTTTTTTTGCTACTTGAAGAGCAGCATAAATTGCCGCACCTGATGAGATGCCTCCGAGAATTCCTTCTTCACGTGCAGCTCTGCGGGCATATTCGAATGCTTCTTCATTCTTCACAGGGAAGATTTCATCATATACTTCAGTGTTTAAGATGTCCGGCACGAATCCAGCTCCGATTCCCTGAATTTTGTGGGGGCCTGGTTTTCCTCCTGAAAGCACTGGGGAATCTGACGGTTCAACAGCATAAATCTTAATGGAAGGGTACGCTTCCTTCAGCACTTCGCCCGCTCCCGTAATCGTTCCGCCCGTTCCGATTCCGGCTACAAATGCGTCAAGCTGGTCATCACCGAATTGCTCAACGATTTCTTTACCCGTTGTTTGGCGGTGAATTTCTGGGTTAGAAGGGTTGTTAAACTGCTGCGGCACAAAGTATCCGTGCTTTTCAGCAAGCTCTTCAGCTTTCTTAATGGCACCTTTCATGCCTTCCGCACCAGGAGTCAGCACAAGCTCAGCACCGTATGCGCGAAGAAGGTTGCGGCGCTCCATGCTCATTGTATCAGGCATAACCAAAATGGCTTTTAATCCTTTAGCAGCAGCAACCATTGCAAGCCCGATTCCAGTATTTCCGCTTGTCGGTTCAATGATTGTATCACCGGCTTTTAATTTTCCTTCTTTTTCAGCCGCTTCAATCATGGCTAAACCGATACGGTCTTTTACACTGCTTCCAGGGTTCATGTATTCAAGTTTTAGATATACATCCGCACTGTTTTCATCTGCAAGGCGATTTAATTTAACGATTGGCGTATTCCCAATTAATTCAGTAATGGAGTTTGCTACACGTACCATTCTCGACACCTCAATTTCCGACTATTTGTATTGGTATTATGTATATAATCTATCAATTTCAAAATTTTTTGTCAATCACTTAGTACTTTTTTCCCCATAAAACCAAGATACATCGGCTTCTTTCCAAAGGGTCTTAACTGTCGCTTTATCGCCTAACTGATCCATTGCGATTTGCCGTCTGATCTGGTCCTTTACTTCATCAAATGAGAACGTTCTTGCCTTTAGTTTTTCTTTCAGCTGGATAATGGCATATCCATTGCTGACCTTTATTGGTTCCTGAGACCATTCATCCTCTTTGAGTGTTTTCGCCTCTTCAATGTATGCTGATGGAATGTTGTCTGATGCCTCTGTGACAAAACCTAAATCTCCGCCGTATGGTGATGTATATCTGTCTGTAGATCTTTCGGCAGCGACAGCTTCAAAGCTTGATCCGCCTTTCAGTTCTTTCAGGACTTCTCTTGCTTCTTCTTCATCTTTTACAACAATGTGCCGAATTCGATACGAATCATCAAACTGATATAGTTCCTTATTTTTATTATAGAATGATTCCAGTTCTTTGTTTGAGATATCGATATCCCTTGTTAACAATTCCTCAAGGAGGATATTATAACGAATTTGGTCTTTCCACTCTTTCTCCGTCGTATGTTCATCTTCGTAAAAGGAATTATTGACCGCTTTAATCAGCAAAAACTCACGATCAACTTCGCTTTTGGATATTTTAAGGTTGTTCTTTTTAGCCAGCTGCTCAACAACTCGGACATTGATCATATCTTCAAGCGTTGACTTACCATACTGATCTTCCATTTCTTTCAGCCATTCTTCTCTTGTCACACTCTTGCCTCCGATAGTCGCAATAGACTCACCGGATGACGATGCGCCGGTTTGGGATTTCGTCAGCGTATATGCAACAGCAATACAGCAAACCAACAGCGCCCCTAAAATAATGGTCCAGATTGTTCTTGATTTCAAACCTGCTTTCAGCCCCTTTTCTCAAATTAAAAACCCGCTAAAGAGCTTAGCGGGTAGTTTGGTCACGAAGCCCTTCCAGCTCTTCTTTTGTAAATAAGTACTTTTCATTACAAAAATGGCATACTGCTTCGGCTTGTCCATCTTCTTCTATCATATCTTGAATTTCTTTTTTGCCTAGTCCTAAAATGGCTGTTTCGAACCGTTCTTTTGAACAAGGGCAATGGAATCTGACAGGCATCGTTTCCAAAATCTCAGGTTTCTCGCCTAGGACTTCTTCTAAAATTTCTTCTGGTGTCAGCCCTTTTTGGATGAGCTTAGAAATCGGCTCTACTTGAGATAGACGCTGTTCAATTTTTGTGATTGTTTCATCATCTGTTCCCGGCATCAGCTGAATAATAAAGCCCCCTGCCGCAAGAATGGTATTGTCAGGATTTACGAGCACACCTACGCCCACTGATGAAGGAACCTGCTCAGATGACACAAGATAGTAAGTGAAATCATCGCCTAATTCTCCTGAAACGATTTCTACTTGTCCTGTGAAGAACTCGCGCAAACCTAAATCTTTTACGACACTTAACGTTCCGTTTGTTCCAACCGCACGTCTGACATCAAGCTTGCCTTGTTCATTTAAATCAAAATGAACTTGCGGGTTAGAGACATAGGCTCTGACTTCTCCTTTGGCATTGGCATCAGCTACAATAGCTCCGATCGGACCTCCGCCCTCGATTTTCACGGTCAGCTTATCATCGCCCTTCAGCATAGCGCCGAGCATAAGTGAAGCTGTCATTGTGCGGCCCAATGCAGCGGATGCTGTCGGCCACGTACCATGGCGTCTCTGCCCCTCATTTACCATATCAGTCGTTCTCGCTGCATAAGCCCGAACTTTTCCGTCATACGCAAGTGCTTTTACTAAATAATCCATTACTAAACCTCCTATACACTTCCTACGCGGTTTCTTTCATAAATCAATTCCAGCCCTTTAAGGGTTAAGAATGGATCAACGATGTCTATACAATCTGATTCGTTTGCAATGAGCGGCGCCAGGCCTCCTGTCGCAATGACCTTTGGTTCCTGTTTTGCCTGCCATTTCATTCGCTTAACGATTCCTTCCACTTGGCCAACATAGCCAAATAAAATCCCAGATTGCATCGCGCTAACAGTGTTTTTTCCGATAATATTGTCGGGCCGGGTGATTTCGATACGCGGAAGCTTTGCTGCACGCGAGTAAAGCGCCTCTGTCGAAATTGTAATCCCAGGGGCAATCGCCCCGCCCATGTATTGTTTGTTTTCATCAATATAGCAGTACGTTGTGGCGGTTCCGAAATCGACAACAATTAATGGATTGCCGTATAAGTGTATCGCAGCGACAGCATTTACGATTCTGTCTGCCCCCACTTCTTTCGGATTGTCATATTTTATATTTAAACCGGTTTTCATACCTGGACCAACAATTTGAGGCTCGATATGAAAGTATTTTGTGCACATTCTTTCTAACGCAAACATGATTGGCGGCACTACTGACGAAATAATAATGCCATCTATCTGTTCAAACATAAGCCCGGAGTGATCAAATAAGGAGCGCAAAATCATCCCAAACTCATCTTCTGTTTTATGCCTGCTTGTTTCTATACGCCAGTGATATTCTAATTTTCCATCATGATATACACCAAGTACAGTATTGGTGTTCCCCACATCGATAACCAGTAACAACCTCTATCACCACTTTTGAATAGTTTCTCTACTTTACTTTTTACAAACATTCTACAATACCATACACGATCAGCGGCTCATTTGTAAACAAATCGATACCAGAATTGGATGATTGTAAAAGCCGCAGCTGAGCCCATAATTTACATAAAAAAACTGCCAGCGTCAGCCGGCAGTTTTTTTAGAAAGAAAGCGAATTACTCTTTCGTATCGTCTTTCTTTTCTTCTGTTTTTGTCAGAATGTTTACTTTCACATCATCGTTCTTTTCATCATCTGAGAAATTACGCTCAGGTAATGTTCCATGATCGATAAGGTGTTTGATCTGTTCAGCGTCAAGCGTTTCAACTTTCAGAAGCGTTTGGGCAATCAATTCAAGCTTGTCACGATTTTCAGTCAGGATTTGTTTCGCACGCTCATAACATTCTTTGATGATGCGCTGAATTTCCTGATCAATTTCGTAAGCAATTTGATCACTGTAGTTCTGTTCGTTGTTGAAATCACGGCCTAAGAATACCTGACCGCCCTGAGACTGTCCAAATTGCAACGGTCCCAGTTTTTCTGACATACCGAATTCCGTAACCATTCGTCTTGCAATATTCGTCGCACGCTGGAAGTCATTGTGCGCCCCTGTGCTGACTTCACCGAAGATAATCTCTTCAGCAACACGTCCGCCCAAGAGGCCGACAATTTTATCAAGCAGCTCCGGCTTTGTTTGGAAATAACGGTCTTCTCTTGGCAGCATAACAGCATAACCGCCAGCCTGGCCCCGAGGAACAATCGTTACTTTATGAACCATATCTGCCTCATCTAAAACGAGACCGATAACGGTGTGTCCGCCTTCGTGATAAGCCACGATATTGCGTTCTTTCTTGGAGATAACGCGGCTCTTCTTAGCGGGTCCGGCAATTACACGGTCCGTCGCTTCGTCAATATCACGCGCATCGATTTTTTTCTTGTTTTGACGAGCTGCTACAAGCGCAGCTTCATTCAAGAGGTTTTCTAAGTCAGCGCCCGAGAAGCCTGGTGTTCTCATGGCAATTGATTTTAGGTTAACCGTTTCATCCAGCGGTTTGTTTCTCGCATGGACTTTCAATACAGCTTCACGGCCAATGACATCTGGGCGGTCCACTGTGATTTGACGGTCAAAACGTCCCGGACGAAGTAAGGCTGGGTCCAAGATGTCCGCACGGTTCGTCGCAGCAATGATGATAATTCCTTCATTAGCGCTGAATCCGTCCATTTCAACAAGCAATTGGTTTAGCGTCTGTTCACGTTCATCGTGTCCACCGCCGAGACCAGCGCCACGCTGACGTCCGACTGCGTCAATTTCATCAATGAAGATCAAACAAGGCGCATTCTTTTTCGCATTTTCAAACAAGTCACGCACACGGGAAGCACCGACCCCTACAAACATTTCAACGAAATCAGATCCGCTGATGCTGAAGAAAGGTACGCCGGCTTCTCCTGCACAAGCCTTGGCAAGCAATGTTTTACCGGTACCCGGAGGCCCGACTAAAAGCACGCCTTTCGGTATTCTGGCGCCAAGCTCGGCAAACTTGCGGGGATCTTTCAGAAACTCAACAACTTCAACAAGTTCTTGCTTTTCTTCGTCAGCCCCTGCAACGTCTTTAAATTTGACGCGTTTCTTTTCCTCTGTATACAGCTTCGCTTTACTCTTGCCAAAGTTCATGACACGGCTGCCGCCGCCTTGAGCCTGATTGAGCAGGAAGAAAAACAGAATAAAGATAATGACAAATGGGATGATGGTCGTCAGGAACGTCACCCATCCGCTTGTTTCTTGAGCGGGCTCAACCTTTACGTCTGTCTTTTTCAAAGCGTTAAATATCTGGTCTGCTCCCTTTCCTTCAGGAACATGAGTCAAAAAGTATTGATCTTTGTCGTAGTTTTTCAGCTGCCCTTTTACCTCATAAACACCTCTGACAGGCTGAACCGATACGCTATCAACTTTCCCGTCATCCAGGTTTTTGATGAACGTACTGTACGACATATTTTCTGTTTTCGGATTTGAGGTCTGGAAGTAGCTCACAACCCCGATTACTACTAATAAAATAAGTAAATAAAAAATGGTATTACGGAAGACCCGATTCATTCCTTACCTCCTCCCACAGTAAGCACAACTATGTTCAATAGTACCATAGAAAATCATTCCAATACAAACAATAACCATCTCGGAAGCAGGCTGCCGATCAGCTTTCATAAACTGCCGGTTTTAACACTCCGATATAAGGCAGATTGCGATAGCGCTCAGCATAATCAAGTCCGTAACCCACTACAAACGCGTCAGGAACTTCAAAACCGACAAAGTCTGCTTTGATGTCCGCTTTTCTTCCGCTCGGTTTATCCAAAAGGGTAACAATCTTAATTGATTTTGCTTTACGGTATCGGAAGAGCTCTACGAGATAACTTAAGGTTAACCCACTGTCGATGATATCTTCAATAATTAAGATGTCCCGGCCCTCTACAGATGTATCCAAATCTTTAATGATTTTTACTTCTCCAGAAGAAACCGTAGAATTTCCGTAGCTTGATACATCCATGAAATCCATTTCCAAATATGTATCAATATGCTTGATAAGATCCGCCATAAAAGGAAGTGCTCCTTTTAACACACCGATTGCCAACGGAAATGTATCTTGATACTCGCTCGTTAATTCTGCACCTAACTCTTTTACTTTCTTTTGTATCTCTTCCTCTGAGATCAGTACTTTCTCGATATCATGTTTCATCATGATTTTGCTTGCCCCCTACACTTTTCATGCTGTCTATATTGTAATACAATGCGGTCGCTGTTTGGAATCACAAGATCTTCAAAAATTGATTTTTTCAAGCCAGGTATCCAGATAATTTCACCGCTTGCGTCCGTCACAATCGGCCAGTTGTCTCTTTCTTGGAGAGGCAGTTTCTTATCAATAAATATATCCTTTACCTTTTTTGAGCCGTTCATCCCTTTTAGTTTGATCCGGTCTCCAGCTTTTCTCGTCCGGATTGTTAAGGGAAATCGCACCTTTTTTTCACTTGTGATAAAAACAGCATTCCCATGTTCTTCAGGCGAGTCCGCATAATGCTTTGCCTCTATCAGATATCCATTAGGGAGCACTGCCGTTTCATCAGAAGCTCCGCTAATTTGGTATTCAAAGGGAACATTTTTGCACTGCCATTGTTCAAATGTAAACAAACATGTCTGATATGATTTGACCACCTTCAGCCCTTTCGGAAAGTCGAGTACTCCTGAAGGACCGCCATTTTCCGCCCAATCGAGAAATTGCTGAATGTGATGGGCCGAAAAGGATGATGGAACGTTTTCATAAAGATAGTTTAATATTAGTTGAACTCCTCTTCTTTGTAAAGGCATCGGGAGGGCAAGCAATTGAGAGGAATTGATTTCAACTGATGTATTAGACTGGCTTGTGATTACTTTATTCATTTCATCTTTCGTTAATGACTGTAAGAATTGCTCATCTTCCGTCAGTGCTTCACTCACTTTCTGAAACCTTTTATGCACATCCGGAGATTCCTGCTTCAAAAACGGGAGCACTGTTTTTCTGAATCTGTTTCTTGTGTAGTCATCTTTGGCGTTGCTTTCATCCGTCCGGTAGCTCAAGCCGTTTTCACGGCAATAGTGAAGGATCTCTTCCTTTGTAATGGTTAAGAACGGCCTGATGATCCGCCCCGTCCCAAAACGTCTAACCGGCTGCATTCCCGCAAGTCCCGTTCCAAGCGTACCCTTAGCCAGTTTCATAAGCATTGTTTCAACCTGGTCATCACCATGATGCGCAAGAGCCAGATAGTCCGCTTGGTGCTTCGACATGATTTCCTCAAAAAACTGGTAGCGGCAATCGCGTGCTGCAGCCTGCTTATTGAGTCCTTTTTCCTGTGCATATGCGGTTACATTGATTTGAGCCGTTTCGCACACGAGCTGTTCAGCTTTACAATAAGCTTGGACAAAACGCATGTCCTCCTCGGATTCCGCACCTCTGAACCGATGGTCAACGTGAGCTGCAATAACATTCGCTGAACGGCCGCATAACGTATGCAACGCGTGAAGAAGAGCCATTGAGTCCGGACCGCCGGAAACGCCTACAATGATTGTCGCCCCTTTTAACGTAAGATTGTGTTTGTTTAAAAAATCTTTGACACTTTTCACAATGTCCTCCTCACAATGAGCAGGTATTTTAAAGATATTCATATCCTAACACTTTCAACCCCTCCAAGCAAAGAAGAAGCATAGGCTCTGCAGTTTGCGCCATTCAGATTAAGAAAAAGATAATATAGGCGAAATAAAGCGCTAAAACACTGATCACGATAAGCGTTGTTTCAAATAACCCCCCCGACTTAGCCGGTTTCTGTTTTGGGGTATATCGCGTCTTCGTTATTTTTCCTTGGCGCGGTTTTTGCTGTCTTTGTCGTGTGGCAGGCTGCGGTGATGCTTTTATAGGCTGTTTTCTTTGTGCTGCTTTTTGCCCCGCGTCTAGCATATCCTTCTTCATTTCATCTGCGGATTGATATTCTCCGTTCAAGGCTGAAAAAAGCACTTTTTTATACTTTTGAAGCAGCGGGTTTCCTTCGATGAGAGACCTAAGCTGTTCTTTGGGCTGGTTCGTTTTCTTAAATTCTTTTTTATGCACACTGTTGATCATAATCATGGCAACTGCGAACAGATCATAGGATGGCTCTGCCTTTCTTGTTCCATACCCCCAATAGCCTCTGTCATAAAACTCCGTATACTCTTTTATCGCCCGGCCTTCCTTTGTCGTGCCGCCCACATCAATGCAGCGGATCCTTGCGGGCGGACCAGTTACGATCAGATTATCAGGTTTAAGATCGCCGAATATCCATCCTTGCTGGTGAAGCACCGATAAGCTGGATAACAGCTGAATCATTAATACCGGTATCCACTCTGCTCCTTTATCACTGGCATACTTCAAAAGCAGCGGCCCTTTTATGTATTCCATTGCATAAAATGAAACTTTCGTATTGGCACTGGGAATATAGGCATCATCCGTATCAAAAAAAGAAGGCCCCATCGTAACGGACTGGGCCTTTGAGAAAGATTTCAAGACATTCACTTCAGAAGTAATAGACAGGCTGTCATCACTCACCTTTAAGGCAACATGTCCATCTGATGCTTCTGCCAAATACACAATTCCATTGGCCCCTTTACCAAGCTGTTTACGCAATGTATACGTGTTTCCATTCCACTTGCCTTTGATTGTCGTACCCGGCTTGAGGCTACATGCCAAACTCGTCAAAGCGTCGTTCATCATCTGCCAGCATGCCCCTTCTTGAGCGTATTTTTTCAAACTGCAGTGTCGCTTCACGAATCGCCGGACCTGTCGGCGTGATGCCGCCTGTCGAAAGCTTTGCAAAGAGTGTGGAAAGAGATTGCAGCTTCGGTGTCCAGTTCAGCACAAGCTCGACCTCTTGTTTTTTCCCGGGAAATATACACATCGCAAATTCGTTATTCCCGATTCGGGAATTGAGGCTTACAGACAAATCAATCAGCGCCTCTTTTACTGTTGGAAGCTTTGGCGCCATACTTGCA
The DNA here is from genome assembly GCF_038004765.1 of Bacillus sp. FSL R5-0576. NCBI lineage: Bacteria > Bacillati > Bacillota > Bacilli > Caryophanales > Bacillaceae > Bacillus > Bacillus sp. FSL R5-0576. The sequence goes on along the minus strand of NZ_JBBORU010000001.1, from coordinate 4,047,021 downwards.
CTTGTATCAACAAGAACCAAAACCTGAAGATGCACCGTTTCTCCAAGCTCGTCTACCACTTCCATGACTTCGCCGCGTTTTTCCGGAGAAAGCTCTTCCATTTCCACATTCTTTCCGAGAATCTGTTTCAGTTCTTGATTGACTACACCTTGTAAGGTTTGCGTCATCGCTTTTTTTGTTACCATTTGAACAGTTTGTGAAAGCTGAGATGCATAAACGACTTGGTGCACGCCTCCTCCGGCAAGTGCAATCCCTTCGACTTCCTTCATTGCCTCAGGGTCAATTTGATTTTCTTCCATTATACCAATGACATTTACCGTAATCCCCTGCTCTTTAGCAAAAGCAGCCATTGCAAGCGGGTCTTCCCCATGGTTTGAGCAGCCATCCGTTATCAGCAAAATTTGATTTAAATGTCCGTTGTTCACATTCATTCCTCCTGGAGAATACGAGGATTCTCAGATTCATATATTCCCATCTTCGCCAGAAGAAATTTGATTTATACGGAAGCGTTATGAAATTTCTTGTTTGTTTTGAAAGATTGCCGGAACAGGAATGGATGCCCACTTCGGTGTATTGTGATCAATCCGGACGACAACAACAGTCATATCGTCCTCAATTTGGCCGGATCTTGTGCGGATGACTTCTTCCATAAGCAAATCGGCAATCTCCTGCGGGTCATTTGTTTTCAACCCTTTCATTTTACGCTTCATCCATAAGTCGTGATTTTCCACATGCTTAGGCCCCTCAAAAATGCCATCACTCATCATAATTAAGAGGTCACCCGCTTTCAGCTGTTCACTCACAACCTCCACATCGAATTCATTAATAATACCGATTGGCAGATTGCTCGCTTGAACTTTCATGACCTGGTCACCCCGTTTGATAAAGCTGGGCGTCGATCCAACCTTCAAAAATTTACAGCTGGCATCTTGAAGATCGATAATAGATAGGTCAAGCGTGGAATATATTTCGTCAGTTGTCCTTAGAGACAGTATGCTGTTGATCGTTTTAATTGCTATTTTTTCATCAATTCCCGATTCAAGGATTTTTTCAAGAAGCTTGATCGTTTCATTGCTTTCAAAGTGTGCTCTTGCGCCATTGCCCATTCCGTCACTGATTGCTGCAGCATATTTTCTGGCTCCAAGCTCCATCATGCTGTAGCTGTCGCCGGAGACAAGGCCGCCGCCCTTCGCAGCGTGAGCAGCTCCCGTAGACACCCTGTATGATTTTGTTGATCCAAAGGCGACATGGCTGTATCCATTCGGATGCGGAGAGTGCTGTTCGGCTTTCACAAGAATTTGTTCTTCCAGAATGTCAGACAGCATAGGGGCAATGATTTTTTCACTTTCTCCATGTCCGCTGAACGGAATGGTCATTTCAATATCGATATTTCCTTGTTCAAGACTATAGATCTCGACATGCTGAATCTCAATTCCGAAATGTTGAAGCGCCTCTATGATTTGCTCTTCCTGCAGAAAGTGCTGTTCTCGCTCTCTTTTTATTTCCCGAGAAAAGTCGGCCATGACTTCAGAAACGCCTAAAAGCTGTTCAGCAACAAGGCGCCTGCTGTCTTGGACTTTTTTCTTGAGTGTCAAATGGGCATGATGATGTGCGAGCTCATCCTCAATCAGATCTTCAACCTGCTTGGATTTAGAACAATACTGTTGAAACTCTTTTTTCAGCCTTCGGTTTGATGCATATTCTTTTTCCTCTGTTTCAAGCATAACTTGTTTCATTAAGTCATATGTTTTATCAAAGTTCTGTACCCAGCACCTGTTTTTCTTGTAGCACGTCTGGCAGGAATGCTCCGTGATTTTGCTTAAGAACAGATCAACTTCGCTGTCATCTGTCTGTTCGTCTGATGCTTGATAAAAGGTTGCAAAGCTTTCAGACAGCGCGTGAAATACATTGGAGAACTGGTCTACCTTCTGAGCAGTGACATCACGGATTTTTCTAGCGTATTGCTGTTGCTCTTGAAGATGCTCGACAGTTCCCGGAATATATCTCGCCACTTTCCTTGTAATAGATTGAGGTGTGAGCAAAAACAAGCCGACTGCGATTAATGACTCATAGAGCGTTGTCATCAGACCGGCAGAGCCTTCACCATATAAAGATATAAGAAGTGATCCAACGATCAAACCAATTGCTGCACCCGCTTTTTTCCCTTCCTTCAGCAAACCGCCCAATAAACCGGAAAAAGCAAGCAGACTCATTTGATATAGGTTTCCGATATTCGCCAAGCCAAGAATCAGGCCGGTCACAACACCAACCGTACAGCCGATGCTTGCTCCGCCAATAAAGGAAAAACTCAATACAACATAACGAGCCAATATATGTTCTGCCTGCATCCCTTGGTAGGACAAGCCGGCCAGCCCCGTTAAAACAGAGGCAATAAGAATCATAAAGCAAATGATTTCCTCTATTTTTAATGATTGTTTCACTTTTTTCACAGTAAAAATCGGAAGGCTCTGAAGGAAAATCAGTGTTAAGATAAACGATAGTCCAGCCTCAACGATAGCCATTACATAATCATAGGTTGTAAATACGCCATTTTGGGCATAAACAAACCCGGCTCTTGCTGCAGCCATCGAGAAGAACACGACAATCGGGAGCGCTTTAACACGATCGTCGGTAATGAAGGCAGCCACTTTAGAAAATACGAAGAATGCCAGCAATGCCGCCAGTATGAGCAATGAGTGCTTTGGAGATATGGTCAGCGCACCTGCAAGCACAGCCAAAACCGCATAAAACGCTTTGTCTCTTCTGATAAGAAGCATCGCTCCAAAGAAAGGAAGTGCGAAAGGAAGCACCTCGGATAATATGAAAGCCCGTCCAAGCAAAAATCCGATGACAACATAAATGAATCCTTTATAGAAAAACAGTGAATGCAAATGATGAGTCACCAGCTTCGTGCCCCTGTTAAAAAACGATTGGAGTTTTTCCAGAGCTTGTCCCGCCATTGGCCCGTTCACTCTTCTTTCTGCTTTTTCCATTCCTCTCATCTCCCACCTGTTATATTCGTTGCCTGTCATTATAGCGAAAGCACAGATAGGATTTTGTCAAAAGAAGGTAACAATACCAAAGAAATCTTCGACGGTTTCTGCCTTGATATTCGTTTATGAAAAGAATTTCCGGAATGTTGTCTAAAAATGAAAAAAATCGGCTTCTGCAAGAGAAACCGATTTTTTAGGATGACCCGTACGGGATTCGAACCCGTGTTACCGCCGTGAAAGGGCGGTGTCTTAACCGCTTGACCAACGGGCCAAACAAATATGGTAGCGGCGGAGGGGATCGAACCCCCGACCTCACGGGTATGAACCGTACGCTCTAGCCAGCTGAGCTACACCGCCATATTGTTTTGTGCTTCTAAGCACAAGTTATATAATACAAAGGTTTGTCTCTTTCGTCAACAGAAACTTTAATGTTGTAATTTTCTGACTCTTAAAGAGGATGAGGATAATAAAAAAGCATCCGTCGGGATGAACGGATGCTTCATTTATTTTATAGAAAGCAGCAAGTTATCCTCTTCTTGCTCCGCGCCCTCCACGTTTTGATTCCGTATTGCGTTTTAAAGATGACAAGCGATCTTCGCTGTCTTTTAAAAACTTATTCATTTTCTGTTCAAAAGATTCTTTCGGACGGAAATCATTTCTAGGTCTGGCTTGCGGACGGTCTTTAGCTTTTTTAATAGATAAACCAATTTTCCCGTCTTTTTCAACGTTGATGACTTTCACTTCAACTTGGTCGCCGACTTTTAAGTGGTCGTTAATGTCTTTGACATAATTATCAGCTACCTCACTAATGTGAACGAGACCGGTTGAGCCTCCAGGCAATTCAACAAATGCTCCAAAATTTGTAATACCTGTAATTTTCCCTTGCAACTTGCTGCCAACTTCAATCGACATAAAAAAAGTGCTCCTCCTTAGGCTTATAAAAAGATCGTTTGCTTAATTATACCTAAATAAAAATTTAAGTGTCAACAAGGCTACTTGCTCTTCTTCTCCACATTGAAGATAATTTCTCCGTCTCCAGACATGAATAAGTCCCTTCTGGCAAGCTCTGTGACGTAATCCTCATCCTTCAATTTGGATATTTCTTCTTTTAAATCCGTTTGTTTTGTCTTTAAACTTTTGAGTTCTTTTTCAAGCTGTTCTTTCTTTTCTTCTTTTGCACTAAGGGAAGATGTTTGGGACCATACAGAGCTTGCCAGCACAATTGCCGTCAGGAATACTAGGGCGCCGAATACAGTTAACCGTCTGTACAGCCCTTTGCGTCTTCGTTTCTTCAGCTGATTTTGCCGTTCTACTTGTTCTTTATAGTCGTTTTGTATTTCAGTTATCGTTCGTTCCCTGGAAAAATTCAAACCAGACGGTCCTCCTTTCATTTCTTCAAAAACCGTGTAATGGTCGTTCTTATGGTTATCAATAGTTTCTTCTTCTTTTTGAGAAATCCTGCACCTTTTTCAAAATAACGTCTAAAAGTTAGACGCATTTTCACAGGAAGAAGTTTCAAACATTGTTTCGCGATAAAACGGATCGGAAAACACAGAACCATGACTATTTTATATAGACACAGCAGGAGAAAACCTATCAGGCTGTATGTTTTCTTGAATAAAAATGCCGCCAGCCAGATGATCGCTCCGCATGTCCACACAATAGGACGAAATAACACGTGCTGAATGAGTTTTTTGAAGAATTGATAAACAGAAACAACAAGGTAAATGAAGAATTTCAGTATTTTTATATAGATTCGTTTGCAAAGGCTCTGATACGTCGCAACGCCCAGCAGAACCGCTAAAAAGATGTAAATCCTGAATTCTCCCTCATTTACATGAAGCAAGACATAAAAGAAAAGCAGCCCTTGCACAATCCAGAAAAGAATATCATGAATAAATAATAGCCATCTGGCTGTTTTGGCACGAATGACAAAGAGCCGGTATGTATCAAGCGAAGCACCAAGCCAGAGACCCATACCGGACATCGCCAGCATTGTATAGAATTGTGTCGTCAGCGTCATTTAAACAACTTGCTAAAAAACCCTTTAGCTTTATCCCCTTGTTGTTCGTCTAAGTACACTAAATCAAATACCCTGCCTTTAATCGAAACAATCCCTTTTTCCACATCAAGATTTTTCATCTGCAGGTTTTGGCCTCTGACGGAGAGCATTCCCATCACCGTTTCCAGCAGGAATTCTTCGTTATCAAAACTCTCCACATGCTTAACCCCAGAAATATCTAAATGCTTCCGGCCTTTCATTGTCACATCATGTTGTTCCGGAACAGACGAAGAACCTTTTTGATCATAATATGAATTCATCTATTCAGCCCCCATATCCTCGATACTTTTAGCATTATTACTGCATTGTATGAGGTAGGGGATTTTTTTAGAACAAGCCTATTCGCCGAGTTTTTCTTCTTTTAGAATCGTGTACATGTTTGCAGCTTCTTCTTTTTTCGTCGTGTCTTTCAATTCATTAACTTGAACCGTTACAAGCTTTTGGCCGAAGCGGACCGTTAGTTCATCTCCCGGTTTTACGTCAGAGCTTGCTTTAGCTTGGTTTCCGTTAATAGAGATTCGTCCTTGGTCAGCTACTTCCTTCGCTAGTGTACGCCGTTTGATCAGCCGTGATACTTTCAAAAATTTATCTAATCTCATATCTATGATCTCCTCTCAGTTTCTTTTGCTTCATTCCACAGTTTGTCCATGTCCTCAAGGGACATATCAGCCAACTCGACTCCCTTTTCCTTCGCTGTTTCCTCAATGTACGAGAAGCGTCTCCGGAATTTGTCATTAGTCATGGTCAGCGCTTCCTCTGGCTCTATTTTGTAGAAGCGGGCTACATTCACCAGCGCGAACAAAATGTCGCCAAACTCAGCTTTAAGATTGTGGTCGTGAGGAGCTTCAGAAACCTCAGAAGAAAATTCCTTCATTTCCTCACTTACCTTTTCCCAAATATCGCTGACGTCTTCCCAGTCAAAACCGACCTTCGCTGCTTTTTTCTGCAATTTAGCAGCTTTCGAAAGAGCTGGAAGGGTTTTCGGTACGCTGTCTAGTAACGATGATTCAGATGTATTTTTTTCGGCCTTTTTTATATCTTCCCAATTGGCCAAAACATCGTTTTCATCCTGAACCTTAACATCTTTAAACACATGGGGATGTCTTCGGACCATTTTTTCACTGATTCCTTTTATGACATCATCAATTGTGAAATAACCTTCATCTTCACCAATTTGCGCGTGAAGCAAGACCTGAAGCAAAACGTCGCCAAGCTCTTCGATCATATGGTCTGTGTCTTCTTCGTCAATAGCTTCGAGAAGCTCATAACATTCTTCAATCATGTACTGTTTTAATGACTGATGCGTCTGCTTTTTATCCCACGGACATCCATTAGGTCCGCGAAGCTCTCTGATGATGCTTCGGAACGTGGAGAATTCGTGATAAAGCAGCTTCTCTTCTTTAATCGGCGGAATATACACACTTGTTAAGTTGTTCAAGGCGACATTGCGGTCCAGCTCAAATAATGGCACTGTCTTGATCTCCTCGCCACGGCTGCCTGCTGCAGTCACAATGACGACCTCATAATCATCAGGCAGCTTCTCCATCAATGTCAGCTTGACTTCAGAAGCCGTCATTTGGTCGTAAACCTGACATATGATCAGATGATGTCTGAGCTCAAGCTCATCCGCAGACAATGTGCCGGCATCCACAAATTGAAAACCTTCAATCGGGTCAATTTGCAAGGCATTGAATGTGGCATCAAGGAAACTTTGTCCACCCGCGGCTTTCACTTGAACGTTTTCCTTTTCCTGCCGCTCCGTCAGCAGCTGAACTGTTTTTTCTGCGACAAAAGGGTGCCCCGGCACAGCATAAACCACGTCCTCACGCCGCGCCGCTTCAAAGAGGATATCAGCAATTTCTTCATATACCGCCTCGAACTGATCATGTTTCTCATATATATCATCAAAGAAACGGATGTTCTTCGTTTCTTTTTCAAGCTCCTCAATTAAAGGATGATCCTTGGTTCTGACATACAGCGTATCTGCCTTCGTCAGCAGCTTGTGTATACCAATTGTCAACTGGTCCATGTCTCCGGCACCAAGTCCCACGACTGTAATTTTACCCGCCATTTTGTTCTCTCCTTCTCATGAATTTGCTTAACTTGCTGCCGAATGGCACACTGTTCAGCTCTTCATCTGTAAATATTCCCAATCTCATCATACAATAAATAAACACCGCGCCACCAATAGCAACAGCAGAAAGACTCTCAATCACAGCCGCTCCTCTTCCTGTAGCAGGAAACAAAAAAGTCCAGAAACGCATATACGCAAGCAAGACAGCTGACATCAAAAGAGCAGATCCAATAATGGGAATCAAAACGCCTCTAAGCTTATCGAGCCATTCCTTTTGCCGAAGCTGATACAAGTTGAGGCCTGCGACAGCCGCAAAGGAAGCCGCTGTCGCAAGCGATGCGCCTTCAATCCCATAGCGCGGAACCAAAAGTGTGTTTAGCACCCATTTCACTGCAACACCCGCTCCCACCGCTATCGCAGGAAAAACTGTGTACCCCGCTCCCTGTAAGACTGCCGCTGCCGTTACCCCCAAGGATGCAAACAAAATGGAGCAGCTAAATACTTGTAACGCACCTGTCCCTTCTCCATTTTGAAACAGCATGATATTAACCGGCTTAAGAATGCAAATCAACCCAGCCGATGCGCCTGTACCGAGCACAAGGCATAGTTTCAAAGATGACGTGATTTTTTCTTTCATGATCTTCAGCTCATTGTTTTTTACGGCCATAGAAATATACGGAACGAGTGACGTCGCAATGCTCACCGCGAAAATTGAACCGAGCTGCAGCAACGGTTGTCCCCGATCATAGATCCCCTTTAGGCGTTTCGCTTCTTCGCTTGCCTCACCACCCGAAAGCAAAGCATATAAATTCAAAGCATCAACAAGCTGGATAAACAAAAGCAGCAAACTGCTTACACAAATTGTAATCGAATATAAAAGCAGTTTTTTCGTCAATTCTTTTGTTGTGATGACATTTTCGTTTTGCCTATCCGTTTGGTTGTCTCTTTTCGTTTTGAACCAAAAAAACCCCAGTATCATCAACGCAACCAAACTTCCGGCAAGAGAGCCTGAAGCGGCTGCCGCTCCCGCAGTATAAAGCGAGGCTCCCTTTTTCACGAGCCAAAATGATAAACCCAATAGCACCGCAACACGCAGAAACTGCTCTGTCATCTGTGATAAGGCTGAAGGGAGCATTTCGTGACGCCCTTGAAAACTGCCTCTAAGCAACGCAACAAACGGGAACAGCAGAAACGCGTACGCGGTCACTTGAATTAACACGGCTAAATGCGAATCCCCCATAAAGAGCGCAATAGGAACAGCACCCAGATATAAACAAAGAAATAATAAAATACCGATTAAAGATAAAAATAACACTGATATTTTTAATATAGTGTGATGATTTTTTTCACTATAATCATTCATCAGCTTTGAAATAATGACTGGAAATCCTGATGTGGACAGCATGACCGCAATACCAAGAAAGGGGTATACCTGCTGATATATATAAAATCCAACATCGCCGACAATGTTTTGAAACGGGACTCTGTAAACGGCGCTTAAAATTTTTGTGATGACGCCTGCCAGAATTAAAACAAAAGCCCCCTGCCAAATCCAATGCCGTTTAACGCCTATTGAATCGTCCATCCAAAAGCTCCTTCCCAACGTCAGGGGCAATACGGTTCACGTATTACCGCGGCACAAATAAAAACGAGGTTATTATACCACATCCCAACCCTTGGATTCCTTTTTCGGCACGCATGAAAAAGAACAGCGTCCCAAGGAGAGCTGTTCTTTACATACCTATTTTCGAAGAAAGGAATAAGACCTACTGTTCCATTTGACGAGCCAAAAATCCAGCTGCTGTTTCAACGGCTTTATGCTCTACTTCGCCCATTGTCTGATCTTTTGAAAAAATCACCACAGCACCTATCGGATCACCGTTCGCCACAATTGGGCCGACAGTATAAGAATTCATGTCCTCATCAATTCCATTCACAAGCTGTACCGATTTCGCATCACTCTCAAGCACGGAGCTGCGCTGATCCATTGTTCTTTCCAGCATTTCGCTGATTGACTTGTTTAAGTAATCTTTTTTGGAGCTGCCGGACACGGCAATATATACATCACGATCACAAATCAGCACTGAATGGCCGAGGCTGTCGTAAAGCGCGTCTGCATACTCCTTTGCAAAGTCTCCAAGCTCACTGATCGGAGAATACTTTTTCAAAATCACTTCTCCGTCACGATCTACAAAAATCTCAAGCGGATCGCCTTCCCTGATTCTCAGAGTTCTTCGAATTTCTTTAGGAATCACGACCCGACCTAAGTCATCAATACGACGTACGATACCGGTTGCTTTCATCTCTGGTGCCTCTCTTTCATTTGATGGTATATACATGTGGGAAAGACCTAAAGCAGTTACTTTATGTACCTTCCGCCTCGCTTGAAATTAGTATCCGTCACATCAAATGTAATATACACCAGAGAGTAACAAAATTTACGTTGATGAAATGGTTTGCTTTTTCACATCTTTTAAGCCCTTCAGCATGCCCAGCACGGTGTCGAGCCATTCATCAGCACTACGGCCTTTCGTCTGTATGGAGATTTTGAGTTTTTTCCCTTCCATTCCCAGTCCGATTTGTCTGCCATATTGATTGCCAAGCTCAAACAGCTTCTGCCCGTCAATTTCAGCACTTGCTTCTTCAGAAATCGTCAATCTGACAGCATCTTTATCCTGCTTAATCAGCTCGACACGTTCCTGTCTCGCGTAGACTTTCATTTCTGCAACAGTAAACAAGTATTCGACTTCTTTTGGATAGTTTCCAAAGCGGTCGATCATTTCATCTTGAAGCTCATTCTTCTCTTCGATTGTCGCCACAGACCTGAAGCGTTTATACATATCAATTTTCTGTTTGCCGTCTTGAATATAAGTTTCCGGAATATACGCATCAAGCTCGACATCAATTTCTGTTTCAAACTGCTCTGTCTTCGCTGTGTCTCCTTTACGCTCCTCAATGGCCTCCTTCAGCATTTGTGAATAGAGGTCAAATCCGACCGAATCGATGAAGCCATGCTGCTGGGCACCAAGAAGATTCCCAGCTCCGCGAATCGTTAAGTCACGCATTGCGATTTTAAAACCGGAACCTAGCTCTGTGAATTCTTTAATAGCCTGCAGCCTTTTTTCAGCCACTTCTGTCAGCACTTTATCCCGGCGATACGTGAAGTACGCATACGCCACACGGTTAGACCGGCCGACACGCCCCCGCAGCTGGTAAAGCTGAGAAAGCCCCATCTTGTCAGCGTCAAATACGATCAGCGTATTGACGTTCGGGATGTCCACGCCAGTTTCGATAATGGTTGTGCTGACCAGAACGTCTGATTCTCCTTCAAGGAAACTTAGCATAACGGTTTCTAATTCATTTTCTGTCATTTTCCCATGCGCATATGCTACCTTCGCGTCAGGGACTAGCATTGAAATTTCATCCGCTTTCCGCTCAATGTCCTCTACCCGGTTGTACAAGAAATAGACCTGGCCTCCGCGTGCAAGCTCTCGTTCAATCGCCTCTCTGACAAGAGCGCCGTTATATTCCACAACATACGTCTGTACAGGGAAGCGATTTTCCGGCGGAGTCTCGATGACTGAAAGGTCCCTTACGCCAAGCATAGACATATGCAGCGTACGCGGAATCGGCGTTGCTGTTAACGTTAATACATCAACATTGGCTTTTATTTGCTTGATCTTTTCTTTATGGGTTACACCGAAACGCTGCTCTTCATCAATGATGAGGAGCCCTAAATCTTTATACACGACATCCTTTGATAGCAGCCGATGCGTCCCGATGACTATATCAACTGTTCCGTTTTTCAGCCCTTTAATTGTTTCGTTTGCTTCTTTTCTCGTTCTGAACCTGCTGAGAAGTCCGATATTAATCGGATAGTCCTGGAAGCGCTCTTTTATGGTTTCATAGTGCTGCTGCGCCAAAATTGTTGTCGGAACGAGCAGAGCTACCTGCTTTCCGTCACCGATCGCCTTAAACGCTGCACGTATGGCAACCTCTGTTTTACCGTAGCCAACATCTCCGCATAGCAAGCGGTCCATCGGACGTTCTCTTTCCATGTCTTTTTTGATTTCGTGAATCGAACGGAGCTGATCATCAGTCTCTTGATAAGGGAAAGCCGATTCGAATTCACGCTGCATCTCATGGTCAGGAGAAAACGCATAGCCCTTGCTCGCTTCTCTTTCGGCATACAGCTTAATTAAGTCGTCAGCAATATCTTGAACGGATGTCTCTACTTTTTTCTTGACCCGCTTCCATTCACTTCCGCCTAATTTATACAGCTTTGGCTCTTTTCCTTCGGAGCCGACATATTTTTGGACCTGATCAATTTGTTCTACAGGGACGTAAAGCTTGTCACTGCCCTGATAATGTATATTTAAATAGTCTTTATGAATGCCGTTGATTTCAAGAGTTTCAATCCCCAGGTACTTTCCGATCCCGTGATTAATATGAACGACATAATCTCCAATTTGAAGCTCAGAATAGCTTTTGATGCGCTCTGCATTGGTAAGCTTCTGTTTTCGCGGCTTCTTCTTTACACGGTTTTTGAACAGTTCTTCTTCCGTGATAACGGCAAGCTTCATTAACGGCAGCTCAAATCCCGATTGGAGCTCGCCTTCCATGATATAGACCTGTCCCTGAACAAGCGCTTTTTTGCTGTCTGTCACGGCGGCCTCGATATCATAATCAGCCAAAACAGATGACAATTTCTGTGTACGTTCCTTGTTTGCTCCTAAGAACACAACAGTGAAATTTGATTTTTTAAAACGCTCCATTTCGCCCGCAAGCACGTTCATTTGGCCATGGAAACTCTGCATTTGCCGGCCTGACACATTGACGATATTCTGCGGGCTCGTATGGTGTACATGCCGCAAAAATAAAGAGTAGTACAGCAGAGGCCGTTTTTGCTCAGCCACTATTTTTTGGAAGCTGAATGACAAACGAATGTCATGCAAAATCTTCCCTTCCTCAAGAAGATTTGTTATAAACTCCGCTTCTTCTTTTTGAAGCTGCTCTTCCATCTCATGAATCCGACTGACTTCATCCAAAATCAGAAGTGTATTATCAGGTGTATAATCTAGTAAACTAGCAGGCTTTTCATAGAAATATGAGAGATACTTCACGAGCTCCTGATCTGTCTGGCCTTCAGACAAGCGTTCTTTATCGTGAGAAATATTCGCATGAAGTATTTCTTTTTGTTTGTCAGCCTTTAATTTTTTCAAGCTCGCGGCAAGACCACTATCGATTTTCTCCATCGCCCGCGCTTTTTCTTCCGGTCTGATAATTAATTCCTTCGCGGGACCGATATTGATCGAGGTAAGGGTCTCAATTGACCGCTGATCATCTGAATTAAAGCTGCGGATTGAATCCACCTCGGTGTCAAAAAGTTCAATTCTCACCGGATTCTCTGAAGTCAACGGATAAATGTCAATGATTCCCCCGCGAATACTGAATTCCCCGGGCGCAGAAACCATATCAGACCGCTCATACCCTACCTCTATCAGCCGTGAGGCAAGCTGGTCAGGTTCGATATCATGGCCTACTTGAATGAGCATCTGGCTGCTTTTCCACACCTCAACAGGCGGCAGCATTCTTCTGATTGCCGCTACCGGAGCAACGACAATTGGCGCTTCTCCATTCGTTAGTCTATTAATGACATCTAATCGCTGCGCCCGCAATTCAGGGCTTGCAACTGCGATTTCTGATGAAATGAGTTCATTGACGGGGTACAAAAGGACAGACCGATCCTCTAGAAGTGAAGTCAGATCATCTGTTACTTTCTGGGCTTGATATAAGTTATGGGTGATGAGAAAGATAGGCTTATTCGTTTCATTAGCCAGAGCAGAAGTAAAAACAGAACGCGCGGAACCCGACAGACCCGCGAGCAGCTGTTCCTTCAGGCCCTCGTGTAAACCGTTGATGATGGATTTAAAGTCATCGCTTTCTTTTATAAAGGTTTGAATGTTGTCCATATGGCCCCTCCTCTCTGTTTCCTGCGAGAACAGAAAAACGCTTTGGTCTAGTGTCTACACCAAAGCTTTTTATTGAATAAATGTGTGATATTCGTGGTAATGCGGATTTCGGTCAAGCGCCTCTTGGCAATCTTCACATATCGTCAAAACATGGACATCTCCATTTTCTTTATAAGAAATCATATCGTTTCTTTCCTCATTTGTTAAGTGCTGAAATCCAAGTGAGTCTGTCGATACCATTGAAGATTCGAGACTGCCTACTTTCACTCCGCAATGACGACAATAATAATGCAAAGCCATACAAGGGACCTCCTGATGAAAAAGTCATTTTGGTGTAGTATGGACTTTGTTGTTACATTTTATACCTTTGCGTTAAATTCGTTCATGACTTCTAAAAACGGTTTACTCAAAGAAGCCTCACAAGCCTTCACAGATTTATCAACCGCTTCTTCGATCTCAGGTGCCTCCTCCTTGGTAAAGGAGCCTAACACATAATCAACGACCTTCATGCCGTTTACAGGCCGGCCGATTCCGATGCGGATACGGTCAAACTCGGATGTTCCAAGATGCTGGATCAGTGATTTGATGCCATTGTGCCCTCCGGCGCTTCCTTTCGTTCTTAAACGGATCTTGCCAGTCGGAAGGTCAAGGTCGTCGTAAATGACTGTCAAATCTTCGTTATCGACATCATAGTAGTCCATTAAAGGCCGCAAACATTCTCCTGATAAATTCATATATGTAAGCGGTTTAACAAGTAGAACCTTTTTGCCGGAAACAAATCCGGTTCCGTATAATCCGTTAAATTTATTTTGATTCAGCTCTATATTCCATTCCTTTGCAAGCTGATCTATCACCATAAATCCGACATTATGCCGTGTATTTTCATAGTTCTTCCCCGGGTTTCCGAGACCGGCAATCACAAGCATGGCGAATCCTCCCTTAGTCACATAACTCCCGTCTTCATAATCGGGCTATAATTCTTCTCATTCTAGCACAAAAGACGTAACCGCGGGAGGGTTACGCCTTAAGCTATTATTGTTCGTTTTCACCTTCTGGCTGAGCATCGGCAGATTCCTCTTCATCGACCTCAGCTGCTTCCTGCTGCTGCGGAGGAAGGATTGAAGCCACAACCTCATCTGATTCATGATTAAAGGAGTAGTCACCGCCAGCAGGCAAATCCGCAATCGTCAGTACTTCATTTACATCGAGGCTTGAAATATCAGCCTCAATCGTTTGCGGAATGGCTTTTGGCTTGGCCTTTACAGTAAGTGCATATAACGGCTGCTGCAGTACGCCTCCGTTTTTCACTCCAATGGCTTCTCCGGTCAGATGAATCGGAACTTCCACTTCAATGTCCTCACTCATATTAACTACTTGAAAATCAGCATGAGTGATTTCATTTTTCAACGGGTCCGTCTGCAGGTCTGTTACCATGACTGAGTGTTTTTCTCCGCTGACCTCAAGCGTAATGACTGCATTTTTGCCTTCGTCCCTCAGCGTTTTGATGAGCTCCACACTGTCTAATGACACAGGTTTGTTACCCGTATCCTTCCCATATATGATACCTGGAACATGTCCTGAAGTACGGATATTCCGAAGAGACGAACGAGTAAAGTCCGTTCTTTCTTTTGCCGTTAAAGTTGCCATATTCAGCACCATCCTATTGTCGTTTTAGTTGTCCTATTACAAACAATACCCATAACGATAAGGATTTAAACCTCGAAAAATGGTTTAGCTGAACAGATAGCTGACTGATTGCTGCTCATGAACGCGAATAATCGCTTCGGCCAGAAGCGGTCCGACTGAAAGCTGCTTAAAGCGTTCAATTTTCTTTTCTTCAGGAAGCTTGATGCTGTTTGTCACAACAAGCTCTTTAATTGTTGAATTATTAATCCGTTCTACCGCAGGGCCTGATAGTACAGGGTGTGTACAGCATGCATATACTTCTTTCGCTCCGTTTTCAACGAGCGCATTAGCAGCAAGTGTAATCGTACCTGCAGTATCAATAATGTCATCGATGAGGATAGCAGTCTTCCCTTCGATGTTACCTACAATATTCATGACTTCCGCCACGTTTGGACGCGGACGGCGTTTATCGATAATCGCAATTGGCGCTTTTAGTCGGTCAGCCAGTTTGCGGGCACGTGTCACACCGCCATGGTCTGGTGAAACAATGACGATATCTTCAAGATTTTTGCCTTCAAAATATTCTCCTAAAATCGGAACACCCATTAAGTGGTCAATCGGTATATCAAAGAATCCTTGAATTTGCGGCGCATGCAGGTCAAGTGCAATCACACGAGTCGCACCGGCTGTTTCAAGCAGGTTAGCGAAAAGTTTAGCTGTGATTGGCTCACGGGATCTTGCTTTTCTGTCTTGACGCGCATAACCGTAATAAGGAATAACAATGTTAATCGTTTTTGCAGAAGCGCGTTTTAACGCATCTACCATAATCAGCAGTTCCATAATATGCTCGTTAACGGGGTCACTTGTAGACTGGATGATGTAACAATCACATCCGCGAATACTTTCTTCGATATTAATTTGGACTTCCCCGTCACTAAATCTTGTGACAGAACATTTCCCTAATTGAACTCCAACTATATCTGCGATTTCTTTTGCAAGCTCTGGATTCGAATTCAAAGAAAAAATCTTTAAATTCTTATCTCCGTATTGATTAGACATGGATAAACCTCCGAATTTAGGATTATTTTTTATGAATATTTTTCACATAATCGTCTTTATTTACTTGTCTCGCTCTGGCAATAGCAAGTGCTTTTCCAGGTACATCTTCCGTAACAGTTGAACCTGCCGCCACATAAGCGCCTTCTCCGACTGTGACAGGGGCAACCAAGTTGGAATTGCAGCCGATAAAAGCGCCATCTTCAATTTTTGTCAAATACTTATTCTTTCCATCATAATTGACAGTAATTGAACCGCAGCCCAGGTTTACATCAGTGCCTACCTCAGCATCGCCGACATAGCTTAGATGAGATGCCTTGCTTCGGTCTCCGAATTGAGTCTTTTTAATTTCTACAAAATTCCCGATCTTCACTTCATTCCCGATGACAGAATCAGGTCTGATGTGAGCAAAAGGTCCTATGTTTACATCATTCCCCACTTTACTGTGATTGACTACCGATTGTTTAATAACCGTACGGCTGCCAATGGCACTATTCATAATCTCCGTATGAGGGCCAATAATCGTATCTTCTCCGATTTGCACCTCACCTTTAATCACAGTTCCAGGGTAAATCACAGTGTCGCTTCCGATAACAGCGTCAGGAGAAATATACGTATTCATCGGGTCGATCAACGTCACGCCATTTTGCATATGCCGTTTATTAATGCGCTCTTTCATAAATTGTTCTGCCTGAGAAAGAGCAACTCTATCATTAACTCCGAGCGTTTCTTGGAAATTACCAGTCTGGTAAGCGGCAACAGTTTCGCCTTCATTTTTAAGAATCTCTATGACATCCGGCAAATAATACTCGCCTTGGGCATTATCATTAGACACCTGATCAATAGCCCGAAATAGCGCTTCATTGTCAAAACAATACGTACCGGTGTTGATCTCAGTTACAAGACGTTCTTCTTCAGAGGCGTCCTTATGCTCAACGATTTTTTGAACCGCTCCGTTTTCGCTGCGAATAATGCGGCCGTATCCAGTTGGATCTTCTGCAACCGCAGTTAAAATCGTAGCTTTCGCTTCTCTTTGTATATGTTCTTTCAGCATCTGTTCCATCGTCTCTGCTGTCAAAAGCGGCGTATCTCCGCAAATGACAATTGTGACGCCTTTTTCGTCAGCAAGAAATGGCTGTGCCTGTTTTACAGCATGAGCAGTGCCAAGCTGTTCTGCTTGAAGCGCGTACTCGCTTTTATCACCAAGCTGCTTTTTCACTTCTTCCGCACCATGTCCGACAATCGTGACAAGCTTTGATAAAGATAATTTTAAGGCTTCGTCCACGACGTGCTCTACCATAGGCTTACCGCAAACTGGATGAAGGACTTTATAAAGCTTCGATTTCATTCTCGTTCCTTGTCCAGCCGCTAAAACAACTGCAAACCGCTTATCCATTTATTGGCCTCCAATATCCCTTTTATCCATAGAAAAATATATCCTAAATATCTTCTGATTTCAAGGAGACTTCATGAAGTGCAAGAATTTTCTATTGAGTGCAACTAAGTTTGAAAAATCAGAATTAAAAAAGGACCGCCGGCAAAAGGCTTATGTCAGCCCTTTCAGCAGTCCTTGCTTTTTGGTTATTTTTTAAGAAGCTCCAGCTTCTTCGAATTCTAATGCTTCAGTGTCACCCAGACGATGATACTCATTTAACACGGCATCTTGAATCTTTCCTCGCGTGCTTGAATTAATAGGATGAGCAATATCGCGGAACTCTCCATCAGGGGTGCGTTTACTCGGCATCGCAACGAAAAGACCATTGTTTCCATCAATCACACGAATATCATGTACAACAAATTCGTGATCCAGCGTGATGGATGCAATCGCTCTCATGCGACCATCGGTATTCACGCGGCGTAATCTTACGTCAGTAACTTCCACAGTAGTTCACCACCTTTTCCCTATATAAAAGCATTAGTGTATCAATTCCACGATTTTTTCTGAAATCCTGCTCGTTTTTAAAATATTTTTTGAAAAAATAGGATATAGTTACACAATTAGGTCATAAAGCTTTCATTTCGGGCATAAGGTAAATAAAAAAGTGATCCCGGGCTCTCCCAGAATCACTTTTCTTATTATTTCACCAGTGCAATAACTTCAATCTCGACTAACGCATCCTTCGGGAGTCTCGCGACTTCAACACAAGATCTCGCCGGTTTGTGAGTGTCAAAGTATTGTCCGTACACTTCGTTTACTTCCGCAAACTGTTCCATATCCGCGATAAATACAGTTGCTTTTACAACTGTTTCAAAAGAAGCACCCGCTTCTTCCAGAACCGCCTTTAAATTGCTGAATACTTGATGAGTCTGCTCCTTAATATCGCCGTTCACCATTTCGCCTGAAGGAGTCAAAGGGATTTGACCTGAGCTGTAAAACATATTGTTGACGATAATCCCTTGTGAATAAGGCCCGATTGCCGCTGGGGCATGTTTTGTGTGGACTGCTTTTGTCATGATTCTGTCTCTCCATTCTTTAAAAGATTGTCTTTAAAAAAACGCAGAAAATTGCCATTCTGAATTTCAATGGACTTCTCTTTCATGTTGATGGTTGAAAGAGTAAGAAGTGACATATATTCGTCAACAAGACGTTCATCTACTCCTTCGGCTTCAACTAAGACGCCGATTCCCGCCACATTTGCGTTAAACTCATCCAACAGGTTAATCATACCATTAATGGTGCCGCCTGCTTTCATAAAGTCATCAATAATGAGTACGTTTGAACCCGTTTTCATGCTTCTTTTCGCAAGTGACATTGTTTGAATGCGGTTTGAGGAGCCTGAAACGTAATTAATGCTGACTGTGGAGCCCTCTGTTACCTTATTGTCTTTACGAACGATCACAACAGGCACATTCAAATAGCTTGCAGCTGCATACGCAAGAGGGATGCCTTTCGTGGCAACGGTCATGACAACATCAATTTCGCGTTCTGCAAACACGGAAGCAAACAGCTTCCCTACCTTGGAGAGTACAGATGGCTTTCCTAAGATATCCGTTAAATATACATAACCGCCCGGAAGGATACGCTCAGGATTTGCCAGCGACTGTCCAAGTGTCTGCACAAACTCTTCAGCTTCAGCCTGCTTCATTTTCGGAATATATTTAACGCCTCCGGCAGCTCCGGGAACAGTAAGCAAAGTACCAATCCCCTGCTGTTCAAAGGTTTGTTTAATAATTGTTAAATCTTCACTGATCGATGATTTTGCAGATTCATACCGCTCAGAGAAAAAGGTTAGCGGTATTAACTCGTGCGGATGGGTTAACAAATAATTTGTTAAGTCCACCAATCTGCCGCTGCGACGAAACTTCATGAACTTACCCCCAAAATCCGAATATTTTAAGATCAATATAACTTAACATACGGATTTAATCAAGAGCGTTCTGTTCGCCGATCATTCTCACCGCATAAACTTGATCGCAGAAGCCTCTTAACCCGTTATAAATTCTCTGCACCTTCGACTCATACTGAACCAGTCCAAATACTGTCGGGCCGCTCCCGCTCATTAACACGGCATCTGCACCAAAGCGTTTCATCTGGTTTTTAATCATCGCAACTTCAGGATGCATGTCGAGTGTAACAGATTCAAGCACATTGCCTAAACGGCTGCACATCTTCTGAAAACTCTTCTCTTCTATCGCCTCGATCATGCCTTGTACATCGGGATGCTCTATACCATCCAGTTTCAGCGCTCTGTACACTTCAGCAGTTGAAACACCGATTGTCGGCTTCGCTAAAATGACCCAGCAGTGCGGAGGCGTGCTGATATGTTTAATTTTCTCGCCGCGCCCTGTTGCTAATGCAGTTCCGCCATAGACACAAAATGAAACGTCAGAGCCAATTTCCGCTCCAAGCTCAGCAAGCGTTTCCGCGGACAGATTTAAATTCCACAGTCTGTTCAGCCCTCTGAGTGTCGCCGCCGCATCACTGCTTCCGCCGGCAAGACCGGCAGCCACCGGAATTACCTTCGTAATCATGATGGAAACTCCCTTTTTCACGTTGTATCTGTCCTTGATCAGCTTGGCAGCCTGATAAGCTAAGTTTCTTTGGTCATCAGGCACAAATCGGTTGTGGGAGGAAACCCTCACCTCATCCTCTGCAAGCTCCGTCAATTCAATTCGATCAGCTAAATCAATTGTCGTCATGATCATTTCGACTTCATGATAGCCATCCGGGCGTTTTCGGGTGACGTCAAGTGACAGATTGATCTTAGCTGGCGCTTTTTCTAAAATACGCATAGCTTTCACCTACTTCTCCATCTAAACATAAGTATGAACATTGTATCACATTTGAAGTACAGGATGAACATATCCATATTCAGCCCATTATGTATTTATATCCAAAATAAAAAAACCAGGGAACAGCACGTCCCCCGGGTCACATCCTTATCGGTTATTCTGATTCTGAGCCATTTGCTGTTCGGCGATTTCTATAGCGCGCTTTACCATGTTACCGGCATCGCGAGCCCGAATTTCGCCCCAGCCGCCATTTTTTACTGTGTCATAAAAACCAAGGTCTTTAGCAAGCTCATATTTAAACTCATCTGACATAACTCCACGACGTCTGCCCAAACGAAACAACCCCTTTTTTAGAAGTGATAGCCATTCGTGCACGTCACGATAATATGTGACTGTTTTATCTTTTGTTAAATCAGATGGAACTTTCGTTAAAATTATTGGAAACCAAAAAAGGGCAAAACAAAAAGCAGTAAACAAAAGGTTCACTGCCCGTTAAAATGCCACTGAGCTTGCGGCGTCATCATTAAATGTCAGCTCAACAGTCTCAGTCAAAATATCAGCATAACTGTATGAAACTCTTTCAAACGAGTTCTCGTCTTGATCTAGTTGTATCACAAAAACAGAAGGGTACGTCTCAGCTAAAATGCCCGAACGCTCAATCGTTTTTCGGCGGCCACCGTTTGCTTTTAACGTCAGCCTTTTACCTAAATTCCCATCAAGCGATCTTTTAATATCGGACAACGTCTTCGCCATTGCATCCACCTCACTACATTTATTGTACAACACGAGCCCATTTTTGTCAAATAAAATTTAAATTATATCAACGTTAATAAGACGTTGTCAATAAAATTATTTTGACAAAATTCTATGATTCCTCAATTATGTTCCGCAAGTTTCGGTAAATTATGTATCATTATGTAAAATAAAAAACCCGCATAGCTCTCCTATGCAGGTTTTCAACTGTTAATTGGACTTATAAGGCATACCAATTCTCAGAACTCCTCTTGTTTCAATACCTCCAAGCCCTTTCTCTCTTGTCAGCGTATTACGGAGCACTTCCCATACATTAATCCGTTCCATAAACGGCGTAAAGCTGATCTTCGCGACGATATATACCGGATCAAGCGCATGAATATTGACTCTTGACGGTGAACTTGCAAAATTCGCACCCGCTCTGATGAGTGATTCAAAATGGGATTGGCAGGCCCCCGCAAAAATAACAAGCTGATCTAAGTGAGGGATCTTTTTTCGGGCTGTTTGAACAGTTTCAACAAAGTGCTTAGAATGTCTGTACGCATTCAAATCATCAATGCCGCCCTTTTGCTTCGAATACGCATCATGCCCTGTGATCACCAGGATATCAGGTCGATATTTGTCGAGCAATTCTTCAATAGAAGCAGACATTTTCTTTTCATGGCAATGGATGCCATAGACCGGCACTCCAATTTTTTTATAGACATTCAGGCATTTTTTCAGATATGCTTCGTCACCATCCAGATGAAGCACTTTGCCCGGCATATGGAAATAATGCTCCTGATGCTGATATTGGCTTGTCGCATAGTACTCCTGCTTTTCTCTGAGCAGCTTATAATCTTGGCGGAGTAATTCGAGCGACTCATTCATTCTGCTCTCATCTTTCTTTTTCCGCATCATCTGCTCATCCTTTTTCACTGCCACCAGATCAGAAAAATCCGAATCAGCAATCAGCCTGACTTCATCTCCATGCAAAATGGCAATTGAATTTCCTTTGCTTGTTTGCTCTATTCCTATAATTCGAAACAAAACATCCATCTGATAGGATTTTCTGGCTACCATATCCCCTATTTGAAATTGCACGTTCCTCACTCCACACATAGACTAAGCCTCATCATGAAAGAAAGAGCCTTGAGAAAGCGCCTTTTTTCGCTGAGTCCAAGTTTTTCTTATCATTGAATGAAAGGTCCTTCTCTAGCCTATGTAGCGGCAGTCCATGTGGTGCGCAAAACAAAAAGCCCTTTTAGAAAAGGGCTTTATACAATCCGTTAGACAGCGCTGCGAACTCCTCAATAGACAGGGATTCACCTCGGCGCTTACCGTCAATATTTGTTTCTTTGAGCACTTGCTCAATCGTTGATTTTTGCGCCTTTCCTTCAGGCAGATTGTTAACTAAGTTATTGAGCAGCGTTTTACGGCGCTGTGCAAAGCTTGCCTTGATGAGCTGAAAGAAAAAAGATTCGTTTTCCACGTCCACTGCCGGGCCGTCTCGGAGAATCAGACGGATGACTGCGGAATCGACATTAGGCTGAGGAACAAATACGGTTTTCGGAACGATCATCACCGTTTTGGCTTCTGTATAAAACTGCACCGCGATTGAAAGCGAGCCGTATTCCTTAGATGAAGGATCAGCCGCCATGCGCTCAGCCACTTCTTTTTGCAGCATAACCACAATCCCTTTCAGCGGAAGATGTTCTTCAAGCAGTTTCATGATAATCGGTGTTGTTACGTAATAAGGAAGGTTGGCAACTACCATGACCTCATCACAATCTTGAAATTGTTCTTCAATGACCGATTTGACATCAGCCTTTAACACATCATGATGAATAACAGTGACATTGTCGTAAGGTGACAGTGTATCCTTCAGAATCGGCAATAATCGCTGATCAATCTCAAATGCCACGACCTTTTTCGCCCGCTTGGCAAGCTGTTCGGTTAAAGCCCCGATTCCCGGGCCGATTTCAATGACACCTGTTTTCTCAGTCACTTCCGCGTGATCAACAATTCTGTTTAAAATGTTCGTATCAATTAAGAAATTCTGTCCTAAGCTCTTTTTAAAAGAAAAACCGTATTTCTTCAGTATCTCTTTCGTTCTAATCGGTGTCGCAATATCTTTATTCATTCTGTTCCTCCCGCATAACGGTATCGAGCGCACTCATAAAATCACTTTTTTTAATTTGAAACATTTGCAGCCGTTTTTGAAGCTGTTTGCCATTTGTATAGCCGATTTTCAACAGATCACCCAGTCGTTCCCGGCGGCGTTTGGCCGCAGGTCCGCCTATTAGTCCGGCATGAATCAAATCCTCAGCTGAAATGTCACTCGGCTGCGCTTCCATCTCCTCATGCACATTTTCTAAACATGCCCTAATGCTTTCAACCGATGCATGCTCCACACCAATTCCCCGCTTGTTTTTAGGTTTGGCAAGATGTTTTGGCAAAAATGCATGCTTACAGCCGGGCACAGCCTCTGAGATGGTTTTGCGAATCTTCTCTCCCGGAAAGTCCGGATCCGTTAAAACAATGACGCCTCTGGTCTTCTGGGCCAAACGGATTTGGTCAATCACATGATCATCGATGGCTGAACCATTTGTTTCAATTGTGTCTGCATCAACAGCCAATTTGATGCGGGCCGTATCATCACGCCCCTCGACCACAATGATCTCTTTAATTTTCATTATTTCCTCCAAGACAAAATAAAAACTTTTGTATATTCATGAAACTTTTTCTTATGTCGAGCGTCTAATAAGCAGAAAATGCACTTTGTCTATTATAACGAAAAAAACAGAGGGCGCAAAACCCTCTGAATACATAAGTATATACTAATTTAAGATTTTAATTTTGACTGTTTTATTTCCCCATCGGTACGCCGATGATTTCTCTGGGAAAAAGACGTCTATCTTGTTCCCTTTAATCGCTGAACCGGTATCTGCAGCAATAGCATATCCATAGCCTTCCACGTGGACTTTGGAGCCTAGCGGAATGACATTTGGATCCACAGCGATGACTTTGGCATTCGGATTATTTTTTAAATTGACGCCTGTCGCTGTATGTCCTGAACAACCGCTGCAGCTTGCCGTATAAGCCGTAGATGATACAGTCATGACTTTGCCTGTTGATTCATTGCTGCGGGACACAACTGTTTTTGAATCACCTGAAGCACTGACCGTTTCAACTTTTGGACTGCTTTGCTTTGTGCCGACAGCAATCACTTTATCTTTGCTTTGTTCAGCTGTTTCTTCTTTTACAAGCTCTCTGGACACTTCTTTACCGTTTTCTTTAACGACTTCGAAATGTTTTTTTAGCTTGCCTTCTTTTCCTTTTTGGACGACCTTTTCTTTCCCTTTTTCAAGAGAAGCGTCTTCTTGCTTTTTCACATCGAACGCAATCTTCTCTTCAACTACATCGGTGACCTTTTCGATACGAGTAATTGTAATATCAGCCTTTCCTTTCGTCAGCTTTGCATCTAACGCAGGCTTGATTTTATCTTCGTCTTTTATGTTCATCTTTTGCTGTTTTAAAAAGTCAGCGACCGTAGTCGAAGTCGTCCAGATCTTCTTTTGTTTCCCTGCATCATTCACAGTAACCTGAAATGCGGGCTCTATGTTAATCTTCATGTCTTTCGAAATATCTGTATCTATTGCGGGATCAATTTGATCTTGTTCTTTCACATCAACATCTTGTTCGTCCAGTAATGCACCGACCGTTTTTGCTGTTGACCATAATGTCTTTTCTTCCCCGTTTATTGTAAGCTTCACAGGTTTTGCAGCCTCATACACAACGTCCATGTCTGCTGTTATCTTTGTCTGTTTAGCAGGTGTGATCTTGTCTTCGTCTCTTGTCTTTATATCAAGCGTCTCCAAAAGATCACCGACTGTATTTGCATGTGTGCGTATATGTTTCTTTTTGCCATTGATAGAAACTGAGACTGATTGTTTCGTCAGCTCATGAGCCGCGTACGCAGTCCCGCTTCCTGCCAAAAGCAAACAAGCAGCAACCAGAATGACTTTGCTTTTGCTAAGCTTTACGGAAAACAGCTTTTTCATTTTTTGTGTGATGAAAAACGCCTCCTTCTCCTCGGAGAGATTATATAGAGTATCTAAAAGGCTGTCAACCCTCCCTTCTCTTTCTCCCAAAAGCTCAGTGTCTTCTTCATTATCCTGAAATACACTGAGAAACGGAAGAAAGACTTGTCGACAAACCTATCCTATGAGGAGAAGAAAGCATGTAGAACTTTTATAGAAAAACGCTGTAAGGGACAAGCTCTTACAAAACCCGCTAGCGTTTTTTGTCAGTTTATACGGAAAAGTCTTTTCGCATTTTCAGTCGTGATTGACGCAATCTCTTCAAAGGTCATTTCTTTTAATTCGGCGATTTGTTCTGCCACATATTTCACATAGCTTGGCTCATTTCTTTTCCCGCGGAAAGGGTGCGGTGTGAGAAACGGGCAGTCCGTTTCAATCAGCAGCCGGTCATTGGGAATTTCCTTCACTACTTCCTTCGGTTTCTTCGCATTTTTAAATGTCACCGGTCCCCCAAATGATAAATAAAAATTCATTTTCATGCATTCTCTTGCCACTTCCGCACTTCCTGTAAAGCAGTGCATGATTCCGCCCACAGCTTCTGCGCCTTCCTCTTTCAAAATGGTCACGACATCCTCCGTTGCATCACGGTTATGAATGATAATAGGCAAATTGAACTCTTTCGCTAAGGCGATTTGTTTTCTAAACACCTCTTTTTGAATATCTTTAGGTGATTTATCCCAATGATAATCCAGTCCCATTTCCCCTATCGCTACCACTTTCTCATGAGCAGAAAGCTCTTTAATCCACGCTAAGTCTTCCTCTGTCATGTCAATAGCGTCAACAGGGTGCCAGCCAATGGCTGCATAAATAAAATCATATTCCTCAATCATTTCCATCGCACGGGTAATCGTCGGACGGTCAAAACCAACTACGACAATTCGTTCAACTTTTTCAGCTTTTGCCCGTTCAATAACCTCTTCAAGATCAGTATCATATTGTTCTGCATTTAAATGCGCGTGTGTGTCAAACAACATAAGTGAAAAACTCCTTTCTTGTCGAAACACAAAAGGTGTTCGACGAATTGTTACACGTGAAACACCTTTTGTTTTATCATTATTTAATTCTTGTGCCTTTTGGTAACGACTGATCGATAGACACGACCTTTAAAACGCCGTCTGCTTCTCCTGCAAGGATCATACCTTGAGAAAGCTCTCCTCTGAGTTTAACCGGTTTTAGATTTGTTACACAAACGAGTTTTTTTCCAACAAGCTCTTCAGGCGTATAATGCTTCGCAATGCCGGATACCACTTGGCGCTTTTCAAAACCAAGATCGAGCTGCAGCTTCAATAAACGGTCTGCTTTTTTCACTGGCTCTGCCTCAATGACCTCAGCTACGCGAAGCTCTACATCCATAAATTGATCAATCGTAATTTCAGGTAAACGATCGACCTCTTGCGGCTCTTCTTCTTTTGTTTCTTCTTTCGCTGGTGCCGAACCTTGCATTTTCCCTTTGATGTAAGCAATTTCTTCTTCTGCCTCTAAACGAGGGAACAATGGCTCGCCTTTTTGTACTTTTGTATCTTTCAGCTGGCCGAAAGTTGTAATGCTGTCCCAAGCTTTTAGAGATTCATCGGTAATGCCCAGCTGCTCGAACATTTTTTCCGGTGTTTTTGTTAAGAATGGCTGAAGCAGTACCGCTGAAATACGCAATGATTCAGCGAGATGATACATAACTGATCGCAATTCTTCTTCTTTTGCCGGATCTTTCGCAAGCACCCATGGAGCTGTCTCATCAATGTATTTGTTTGTGCGGCTGATGAGCTGCCATAAAGTCGAAAGTGCTACCGAGAACTCCATATTTTCCATTGCTTTCTCATAAGCTTTCACTGTTTCTTCAGCAACCGAAGTGAGCGTTTGGTCAAATTCCGTAACAGCACCTTTGTAAGAACCAATTTGTCCGTCAAAATACTTATTGATCATCGCAACAGTACGATTCAATAGATTTCCTAAATCATTCGCTAAATCATAGTTGATTCGCTCAACAAATCCTTCCGGCGTGAAAACACCGTCAGACCCGAACGGCACTTCACGAAGCAGGTAATAGCGAAGCTCGTCTAAACCATAGCGTTCAATTAATGTAACCGGATCTACAACGTTTCCTTTTGATTTCGACATTTTTCCGTCTTTCATCAAAAGCCAGCCATGCGCGAATACTTGCTTTGGCAGCGGAAGATCCAGAGCCATCAGCATAATTGGCCAATAAATAGTATGGAATCGTACAATCTCCTTACCGACTAAATGAACATCGGCAGGCCAATATTTTTGATAAAGCTCATCATTTTCTGTATCATAACCGAGTGCTGTTAAATAGTTAAATAGTGCGTCAATCCAAACATATACAACATGCTTTGGATTTTCCGGCACCTTCACGCCCCAATCAAAAGTGGTACGTGATACTGCCAAATCCTCAAGTCCAGGTTTGATAAAGTTATTAATCATTTCGTTTTTGCGTGATTCTGGCTGAATGAATGTCGGGTTTTCTTCATAGTATTTCAGAAGACGATCCGCGTATTTCCCCATGCGGAAGAAATAAGATTCCTCTTTGATCAATTCAACTGGGTGACCGCTGTCAGGGCTTTTTCCGCCGATGACCTCTCCCTTTTCATTCCGCTCAATATCAACGAGCTGAGTTTCCGTGTAGAACGTTTCATCAGGGATGCTGTACCAGCCTTCATACTCATCAAGATAGATGTCCCCGTTATCAAGAAGCTTTTGAAACACCTTTTCAATGACAACTTTATGCCGTTTTTCTGTCGTGCGGATAAAGTCGTCGTTTGAGATTTCAAGCTGCTTCCACAGTTTTTGAATATCTGCCGCTGCGCGATCCACATACTCCTGAGGTGTAATGTTTTCCTGTTCAGCTTTTTGCTGGATCTTTTGTCCATGCTCGTCCGTTCCCGTTAAATAGCGAACATCGAACCCTTTTAATCTTTTGTAACGTGCCATTGCATCTCCTGCGACTGTCGTATATGCATGGCCGATATGTAATTTTCCGCTCGGATAATAAATCGGTGTTGTAATGTAAAATGTATTGTTTTCTTGCGGCATCTTGAAACCTCCTAATCAGAATGTCAAAAAGCTCCCGCCCAAAGGACGAGAGCGGCGATAAGTGCAAATCATATATGAATATTATTTATATTTATCCTTTATCTATGATACCATCTTAGCCTTTAAGATCAAGAATATATACATACACCCTGAAAAAGAATAATTAAAATTAAAAATCTTTAATGAAAATAAAAAAAGTCTGTTCGTGTCGAATTTTGTCGTATATAATCAAATGAAATAAAAAACTTTGGTTCGAAAGTCTTGATTTAAAAGGATTTTTAGTAGGATAATAGCTTTATTAAATATTTATAAAATGCTGTTATTTCGGTAGTTTCTAAGACATTACTGACTATAAGAACTAATTCTTACAATCAATAGTAAACAAAATGATTGACGATTATTGGAAACCTTGTTATGCTATGAAGGTAAGGATTTTGTCGAATAATGACGAAGAAAAATATAATTTAAACAAATAAGTATCTCTTGGGAGGAGAATGTTTATGAAATCTACTGGTATTGTACGTAAAGTTGATGAATTAGGACGTGTAGTTATTCCTATCGAACTGCGTCGTACTCTTGGAATCGCAGAAAAAGATGCTCTTGAAATCTATGTTGATGATGAAAAAATCATCCTTAAAAAATATAAACCAAACATGACTTGCCAAGTAACTGGTGAAGTTTCTGATGATAACCTTAAACTTGCAGGCGGTAAATTGGTTCTTAGTAAAGAAGGCGCTGAGCAAATCATCAGCGAAATCCAAAACCAGCTTCAAAACCTTAAATAATCATTTCTTGTACAAAAAACGTTCTTGTTATGACACAAGAACGTTTTTTTTATTGCTTAATATGGTAAGCATCGTACACTTCACGCTTTGGTACATTGCGATCGACTGCTGCTTTTTTAATGGCTTCTTTAGACGTAGCGCCTTTCGAGATGTAATGCTCGACATGTTCTTTCGCAGTGAGGGTTTCCCACCATTGTTCTTCCTCATCTACCTCTTCATTATTACTTCCTTCTACGACAAGACAAAACTCGCCGCGTATCTGATCTTCGTTTGCCCATCCAATGACCTCAGATATGGTTCCTCGGATAAACTCTTCATATTTCTTAGTGAGTTCACGCGTTACAGCAATTTCCCGATCTCCTAATATCTCTGCCATCGCTGACAAGGTTTCCTTCAATCTGTGAGGCGCTTCATAAAAAATGATCGTTTCCCGCCGTTTTTTAAGGGCTTCAAGCTCCTTCTTCTTTTCTTTTTTCTGTCTGTTGAGAAAACCGTAAAAGAAAAAAGGCTGCGGTACAATACCTGAAGCAATAAGAGCTGTTAATGCGGCATTTGCTCCCGGCAACGGAACAACATAACCGCCTATATCCGTAAAATCCTTTACAATTTCCGCTCCGGGATCAGAAATCGTCGGCAGACCGGCATCACTGACAAGAGCAATGTTTTTTCCCGACTTCAGCCATTCAATAATTTTGTGCCCACTGCTTTCTTTATTGTGTTCGTGATAGCTGACGAGCGGTGTTTCAATTTCATATACATGACAAAGCTTTTTCGTTTGCCTCGTATCTTCCGCAGCAATCGCATCCACTGATTTCAGCGTGTCGATCGCCCGGAATGTCATATCCTCTAGATTTCCGATTGGGGTTGGGACCAAGTAAAGAATCCCCATGTCCGACTTTCCATTAAAGCTCATTTGGCGCCTTAACATATACAGCCTCCTTGCTGTTCCGCTTTTCTTCTATATAAAGCTCTTTTTTCTTCCGAGTTAGTTTTTTGAAATAATATTCCGCCTGCATAGCTTCCCGCTTTGTTGAAAAGCTCTCGGCAAAAATTAATTCAACCGGACGTCTTACTTTTGTGTACTTTGCGCCCTTTCCATCATTGTGCGTTTTCACTCGTTTATGCAGATCGTTGGTATATCCGGCATACCAGCTATTGTCCTTACATTTCACGACGTAGAAGAAATGGTTATTTGTCTCCATATAAAATGGTCCTGATTTCTTTTGTATATTCATTTTGTTCATCATAAACGAATAAGGGAGGAAGAATTTTCAAATCTGGACGCCCGCCTTTGATACCTTCAACCAGAATGGTATTGGCTTCTTTCCCTTGCTTCGGATAGACAAATTGTACACGTTTCGGCTCGATTTGATAAGCCTTCATCAGTTCAAAAATCTCCAGAAGCCTTCCCGGCCGGTGAACAAGAGCTGCTTTTCCCCCTTGCTTGAGCAGTTTGCTGCTGACTGAAATGACATCCTCCAGCGTGCAGTGGATTTCATGTCTTGCGATTCGGAGATGCTCGTTCATGTTTTGTTCAGTTTGTTTCGGCGTTTTAAAATACGGCGGATTGCAGGTGACAACATCATATCGATTATGTCCAAGTTTCTCCGGCATGTTTTTCAGGTCATCATGTATGATCTGGATCTGATCGTCCAGCTTATTATACTCCACGCTGCGAACAGCCATATCATGCAGCCTTTCTTGAATTTCGACTCCCAGAATGTCTGCTTTTGATCTTGTACTGAGCAGCAGCGGCACAATACCATTGCCGGTGCATAAATCAACGATTTTCCCTTTTTGAATCGGAACGTACGCAAATTTGGACAGAAGCACAGCGTCCAACGAAAAAGCAAACACTGTTGGGCTTTGTATGATTTTCATGTCCTCTGCCAGCAAATAATCTAATCTTTCATCATCATGTAATGAAACCATCTTCTTATCCTTTCAGTACCTTTGAAAAAGGCTCCCGTCTTATGCGGAAGCCTTTTCCCTATTTTTTATTTAAGAATGACAGACAGAAAAGACAATCCTCTTTTCGAACACTTCCATAGTGGACATTGCAGATATGAAATCCTTCTTGATACAGACGTGCCAGATTATCATATCCTTCCCCTATATCAGTTTGCTCTGTCTTCTGTGTTTTTGATTCTTTTTTATCAGCTTTGAACTTTTCAATCTGCTGCGTCGTATCGTCCAGCCGTTTGCGCAAATGCTTGTTTTCAAGCTGTAAATGATGATTTTCCTCAATCATCTCACCGATATGCTGCTTCAAATCCCCCAGCTGCCGGTACAGTGAGCCAATTTGTTCTTCTAAGTTAATGACTGTATCAAATAACTCTTTTTTATCCAAGGTTCCACACCTCGTTAATCTGTGGTTTGTGCGGATACGACGCCCTCTTCCAAGAGCTCTTCCCAAGTATATTCTATCACTTTTTCACGGTTTATCAGTTCCACCTGAAGCACCCGTTCCAGAATATTTAGTCCGACGACCTTCGCGGGACCGTTTGCTGTCGTAATCATTTCTCCTATATCCGGAAGCTGTTCTTTTGCCGTCTCATACTCATCGTTCTCATATTTTAGACAGCACATCAATCGTCCGCAAAGACCCGAAATCTTCGTAGGATTTAAAGACAAGTTCTGATCCTTGGCCATTTTAATGGAAACGGGTTCAAAATCTCCAAGGAACGTTGAACAGCAAAGCATTCTTCCGCAAGGACCGATTCCTCCGAGCATTTTTGCCTCATCCCTTACTCCGATTTGGCGCAGCTCAATTCTTGTCTTAAAGATAGAAGCCAAATCCTTTACAAGCTCTCTAAAGTCGACTCGGCCGTCAGCAGTGAAGTAAAAAATGACTTTATTGCGATCAAACGTGAATTCAACATCGACCAGCTTCATATCCAAGCCATGCTCAATCACTTTCTTTTGGCAGATATCAAATGCTGATAGTGCTTCCTGTTTATTTTCTTCTACAATGAGAAGATCGCGCTCGTCAGCCACACGTATCACTTTTCGAAGGGGAAGCACCACATCATGCTCATCCACCTGTTTATTTGCAATTACGACCTGGCCGTACTCAACTCCTCTGACAGTTTCTACAATTACGCAGCTGTCATGTTCTATATGAAATCCATTCGGATCAAAATAATATATTTTACCCGCTTTCTTAAAGCGGACACCAATTACATTGTACAAGCTTATCCCTCCTGCAACATTAACACCAAGTGCTCCATTAATCCTTGTACATTCACATTGGAATGAAGCCGTTTCTTTGCTTCTAAAACAGCAAGTATCTGATTCGTAACGCTTTGTTGTGTTGATTGTAGCGCATGCTGTTTTATTGATTGGAATAAGTCTTGATAAATCAATTTATCTTCATTTCCTATTTGGATGGACAACACATCACGATATATCAATAAGAGCATATCAAGACCCATTTCTTGATGGGTTTTTTCTTTGAAAAAGGGCATCCATTGATCTTGAATAAAGAAAAAAGCATGTCCTTTCCGCTGGTGTAGGACTTCATACAATTTTATCACTTTCGCTCTAGACTCTGCAAACTCATCATTTCGACTTAATTCGACTGCTTCTGCTACATTATTAGTCATGTTGGCCAGAAGCCTTGCCATATGAGGCGAGACGTCCTGTTCGATCAGTCTGTCTTCAATTGCTTTCGGCTGCAAAGGCTGAAAAGGAAGGGTTTGGCATCTTGAAATGATGGTATCCAATAACCTTTGGGGCTGCTCAGTGATGAGGACGGCCATTGTGTCTTTGTTCGGTTCTTCTAAAAATTTCAGCAGGCTGTTCGCCGCATTTGCTGTCATTTGATCTGCGTGCGAAATAATATACAGCTTTTTATGCGATTCAAGTCCTGTCTTAGAAAACTCTTCTTGGAGCGCTTGAATTTGCGCCTTTTTGATTGATAAGCCATCAGGCTGAACAAGATGGAGATCAGGATGGTTCCCTGACTCTATCCGTTTACAGTTTCGGCAGCTCTCACAAGGCTCCGCGCCATCCTCCAGACAAAAGAAGCTTTTTGCAAGAAGCAGCGCGGCATCAAGCTTGCCTGTTCCTTTTTTCCCCTCAAACAAATAAGCGTGTGATAGTCTGTCCTTCTCAATACTATTATATAAAAGCTTCATCACTCTGGGCTGAAGCTCGTTCATTTCCTTCCAGGATATTGCCATTGTATCACTCTCTATGTGTAAAGGTTAATTAATAAACCTTTTATTTCGCCAATACGCTCCAGCAAATCAATTGCCGGTTTTTCCTGATCCATCATCTCTTCCGTAAGCTGTATCAATTTGTCATCTATTTCTTTCACAAGTCCCAGCGTTCTGCTGTTCCCGTAAAGGTCAAAGCTTTTCGATGTTTCATGTGAAAGACCGCTGTCCACAGCTTCTTTGACAAAACGTTTCACAAGTCCTTTAAATCTCGCTAAGTCTTTAAAATTCCGAGATTTCGTTAGCCTTTTTCCGAATGCCTCTATATCAGATAACAGCCTGGTAAGCTGATCAAGCTTCATTTTGCTGCTTTGGTTTTCCATTGATGTTTTAAACGATGCTGTGATCTCTGATGTTTTCACAGAGGGAATCTGCTTATTATCTATAAATGTACGTATATCTTTATTAATTTTCACAGTTTCAGATCCTTAAAATTGATGAAATTCATCGACTGGAAGGACAAATACTGTCGCTCCGCCAACTTCAACTTCGACTGGATAAGGGACATAAGAATCAGCATTTCCGCCCATTGGAGATACAGGGGCAATCATCTGATCACGTTTCTGCCCGTTTTCTTTAATGAGACTCAACGCTTTATTGACGCGTATATCCTCGACACCGATCATAAACGTTGTATTGCCTGATTTAAGAAATCCTCCTGTCGTCGCAAGCTTTGTGACTCTGAAGTTGTGATCCGTTAAGGTTTTCAAAAGTCTGTTGCTGTCCTGATCTTGTACAACTGCCACTATCAATTTCATCTGTGAAGGCCTCCTTTAGATTGGAAACAACGTGATCTCGTTTACATTATTATATCAACTATTGGGAAACAGGTCACAATTGAATTTTTTTCAACGCTTCATCGATTACCTTTAGAACATCCTGAACGACGAGGTCTTTGGATTGCCCGGCATCAACTGAATGAAATCTTTCCGGAAATCGCTTCATCAGCTCTTGATAACCTTCTTGTACTTTTGTATGAAAGTCCAGTTTTTCTAAATCGAGCCTGTTTTTCTCCCGTGAGCCGTTTGCGTAAATACGCTTCAGGCCTTCTTCCGGATCAATTGAAAAATAAACCGTTACATGGGGCATCATATCTCCAATGGCAAATTCATTAATGGACAGAACCTCATCAATTCCAAGCCCTCTTGCATATCCTTGATACGCAAGAGAACTGTCTATGAATCTGTCGCAAAGAACGATAAACCCCTGTTCTAAAGCAGGTTTTACTTTTTCAACTAAATGCTGGCGTCTTGCAGCCGCATATAAGAGAGCTTCTGTTTTTGGGTCCATTAATGTATTGTTCTCATTCAGAATAACCTCTCGAATTTGTTCTGCAATATCTATTCCGCCTGGCTCTCGAGTTGCCATAACCTGAAGGCCTTCTGCTGTCAGTATGTTTTTGATCTCCTGCAGAACAGTCGTTTTCCCTGCACCTTCAGGACCTTCGAATGTAATAAATAAACCGCTCATGATTTCTCCTCTTCTATATAAACAAGTAGTTGTTTCTCTTTGATTTTCATATTCCCTTGAACATGCGTTTTCATGCTGATCAAGCGGCTGAGCTTTTGCACACTTTCTTTTGTTATTCTTTCTCCCGCCATAATCATCGGGATACCCGGAGGATAAGGGATGATATCTTCTGCATTCAGCCGGCCAGCTGCTTCCTCAAAGTCCACATATTCTTTCTTAAACGAATGTAAGACCTTTTTTGGATAAGGCAAGACAGTAACAGGCTGCACACCCCATTCTGCAGAAACAAACGTCTGATCCGGAGGCGTTTTCTCAATCTCTTCATCGATGCTTCTAATGGTTTCAGCGTTTATTCTCCGTTTTCCTCCCAATGGGAGAACGAGCAGAACTTGATTTTCATCAGCAAGCTCAGTGAATATGTTGGCACGCTCTAAAATGCTTTGCAGCGTATAGCCAGAATGCCCGCGTTTTGAACGAATTGTGAGCTTTAGCGGATCCGTGATGATCAGTGGATTAGCAGGGTTAACAGCTTCTGCATTTGTAAGTGAATCAAACGTTTGTTTAAGTGTTTGTATCCGCTGCAGAATGTCAGAAAGCTTTTGTTCTTCTATAATATGCTGTACATAAGCGCGGGCAATATCTAACGAAGCCATAATCGGATAAGACGGGCTGCTGCTTTGTAATCGGTTTAAATACTCTGCAACCCGATCCCTGTTAATCCTGCAGCTGCTGTTGAGATGCAAATAAGAACCCATCGTCATGGCAGGCAACGTTTTGTGGGCCGACTGAACAACAATATCTGCCCCCATTTTTAAAGCTGAGACCGGAAAAGGCTCACCTAAAATAAAATGTGCGCCATGCGCTTCATCGACCAAAACAGGAATCCCGTAATGATGGGCTTCAGTAATGATCTCAGTCAAATCAGCACTATGTCCGTAATATGTCGGATTGGTCAGTACCAAGCCTTTCGCATCTGGATGTGCTGCCAGGGCCTCTTTAATTGTTCCAAGCGGAACATGCGTAGGCACATGCATCGCTGAATCAACGTCAGGTGCAAGATAAACCGGCTCAGCACCGGCCAAATCAACAGCATGAAATACAGATTTATGACAGTTTCTTTGAACCAGAATTGTATCACCAGGTTCACAAACAGATAAAATCATCGCTAAGTTTCCGACAGTCGTACCATTTACCAGAAAAAAACTTTCCGCCGATCCATATAATTGACTGGCAAGCTCCTGAGCTTCCTTAATCACCCCAGAAGGATGATGGAGATCATCCAATCCTGCCAGTTCAGTTACATCAATGGTGAGAAGCGGATCGAATATTGACTTAGCGTCATCAAAAAAGACATCTCCATTGTGATGTCCCGGAACATGAAATGAATGAGAATTTCTTCTCGCATGTTGAATTAATGCTTTATATAAAGGTGTGTTCATGAAAACAATCCTTTGAATGTGTCTTCTTACACCTTATTATATCGTGCCTCTGAGAGAACTTAAAGCCAGACTTACTGGTAACTATCTTTCCTTTATTGTAAGCAGCTTTTGCTTCAGGTCGCCTTCCATCATCATAAGCTCTTCTTCTGCCTGACGGCGTTTGATTCGTCCTTCTTCTTGTATAGTCAGTGTTTCTTCAAGCGTGCTTATTAAGCTTTCCTGAACCTTCTTCAAGGTATCTATATCAACCAGGCCCCGTTCATTTGCCCGTGCAGTTTCAATTGTATTGGTTTTTAAAAGCTCCGCATTTTTCAACAAAAGCTCATTGGTTGTATCAGATACTTTCTGTTGTGCATCCACTGCATTGCGCTGCCTTAAAAGCGTCAGTGCAATGGCAACTTGATTTTTCCATAGAGGAATCGCTGTCACAATGGATGACTGAATCTTTTCAGCTAACGCTTGGTTTGTATTTTGAATCAGCCTGATTTGCGGTGCACTTTGGATTGTAATTTGCCTGCTCAGCAGCAAATCATGCACCCTTTTATCTAACCGGTCAGCAAATTGAATTAAATCATTCACCTCTTGAACGGCCATTTGGTTATGATCACTCGATTCAGCCTGTTGCTTCAGTTCAGGAATCGTTTTTGTTTTTAATTCCTCCAGCTTCAGTTCTCCTGCAGCAATATAAACATTCAGCGCGGCAAAATATTCTTTATTTTTTTCATATAACTGCTCTAACAGCTTGTTGTCACTGATTAAAGCATTTTTAGAGTGCTCCAGCTTCAAGCTGATTCTGTCTATCTGCACACTGGTCTTTTGGTATTTAGACAGCACCTCTTGAAGAGAACTTGATACTCTTCCAAACATGCGTGCCAAAAAACCCTTTTTCTTAGATTGGAGATCATCAGGATTTACTTGCTCCAGCTTTTTCATCAGCTCTCCAAGTATTTCGCCAATCTCCCCGACATCCTTCTTTTGAACATGATTAATCATATCATGAGAAAAGTTCAGCAGTTTAGATTGAGCTTGTGAACCGTATAAGACAATACTTTGCATATTTTTATGATCAATCTGTCCAGCAAGCTGAATTGCTTTTTCCTTGTTTTCCTCAGGAAGAACATCAACAAGCCGTACTTGCTCTTTCTCTGCTTTTACAGCCTCCGAACCTGGTATCTCTATGTTACCACCAAAAGGATCTGCCAATAATT
>NZ_JBBORU010000001.1:3990000-4005000 GCF_038004765.1 Bacillus sp. FSL R5-0576 | reverse complement strand
AGTGCCCAACTGAATGCTGGCAACTAAGATCAAGGGTTGCGCTCGTTGCGGGACTTAACCCAACATCTCACGACACGAGCTGACGACAACCATGCACCACCTGTCACTCTGCCCCCGAAGGGGACGTCCTATCTCTAGGATTGTCAGAGGATGTCAAGACCTGGTAAGGTTCTTCGCGTTGCTTCGAATTAAACCACATGCTCCACCGCTTGTGCGGGCCCCCGTCAATTCCTTTGAGTTTCAGTCTTGCGACCGTACTCCCCAGGCGGAGTGCTTAATGCGTTAGCTGCAGCACTAAGGGGCGGAAACCCCCTAACACTTAGCACTCATCGTTTACGGCGTGGACTACCAGGGTATCTAATCCTGTTCGCTCCCCACGCTTTCGCTCCTCAGCGTCAGTTACAGACCAGAGAGTCGCCTTCGCCACTGGTGTTCCTCCACATCTCTACGCATTTCACCGCTACACGTGGAATTCCACTCTCCTCTTCTGCACTCAAGTTCCCCAGTTTCCAATGACCCTCCCCGGTTGAGCCGGGGGCTTTCACATCAGACTTAAGAAACCGCCTGCGAGCCCTTTACGCCCAATAATTCCGGACAACGCTTGCCACCTACGTATTACCGCGGCTGCTGGCACGTAGTTAGCCGTGGCTTTCTGGTTAGGTACCGTCAAGGTACCGCCCTATTCGAACGGTACTTGTTCTTCCCTAACAACAGAGCTTTACGATCCGAAAACCTTCATCACTCACGCGGCGTTGCTCCGTCAGACTTTCGTCCATTGCGGAAGATTCCCTACTGCTGCCTCCCGTAGGAGTCTGGGCCGTGTCTCAGTCCCAGTGTGGCCGATCACCCTCTCAGGTCGGCTACGCATCGTTGCCTTGGTGAGCCGTTACCTCACCAACTAGCTAATGCGCCGCGGGTCCATCTGTAAGTGGTAGCCGAAGCCACCTTTTATGTTTGAACCATGCGGTTCAAACAACCATCCGGTATTAGCCCCGGTTTCCCGGAGTTATCCCAGTCTTACAGGCAGGTTACCCACGTGTTACTCACCCGTCCGCCGCTAACATCAGGGAGCAAGCTCCCATCTGTCCGCTCGACTTGCATGTATTAGGCACGCCGCCAGCGTTCGTCCTGAGCCAGGATCAAACTCTCCGATAAAGTAGTTTGACTGACTACGCACATCGCTGTGCGATTTATAAAAAATGAATTAACAGGTACGTTTTGTCTTGTTTAGTTTTCAAAGAACTTTGTTTACCGCTCGTTTAAGCGACTTTATTATCATAACATTTACCGCCGCTACTGTCAACAACTTTTTAATATTTTCTTTTCAAAAAAGCTGTTCGTCATCAGCGACGTATATTAGAATAACACCTTCAGTTGTCTAAGTCAATACATAATATCAATTAAATGATAAATTGCTTAATAACGACTAACGCAGCTATTCCGGGTATCCCTAAAATTCCGCTGATAGCTGTTGTAACCAGATTAATCGGCACATGAATGCCAAGACTGCCGCCAAACATATTTACACAAACCAGCAGCAAAGCACCTGCCACAAATTTAACAGCTGTGATGCCCATCCACTTTAAAGGCTTCGCAGCTGAACCTGATAAAAAAAGAAGAATAACCAGTCCTAAAATAATCCCAATAATAAAAATAGGCTCCATGAATCTTCTCATCTCCTTCGCTTGTTCTAGTACAAGCTTATGAGAAGATCCAGGAGTTTAGACCACTTACTTCCACCGGCTGATTTTTAAAT
Source organism: Bacillus sp. FSL R5-0576 (assembly GCF_038004765.1). Lineage (NCBI taxonomy): Bacteria > Bacillati > Bacillota > Bacilli > Caryophanales > Bacillaceae > Bacillus > Bacillus sp. FSL R5-0576. The sequence goes on along the minus strand of NZ_JBBORU010000001.1, from coordinate 4,003,244 downwards.
TTCGCTGCTTCGCTTCCCTTAAGTAAAAAAAATACTTCGCTTCAGCTACTTTCAGTTCGTATAACACTTCAGCAGACGGTTCTAAGCTTTTTTCAACCAGCTTTTTTTGCCTGTTCCACTCTTCCTTTTGCTTAAAAAGCTGCTCGGTTAGTTTTTCATCAAACTCTCTTCTTAATGTTTTCTTGCGAAGAAAACCCATGGATCGCTTTTTCCTCCTTACAATTCACGTCTTCCTTCAAGTGCTTTAGAAAGAGTAACCTCGTCAGCATATTCCAAGTCACCGCCGACGGGCAGTCCGTGGGCAATACGGGAGAGCTTAATACCAGACGGCTTGAGGAGCCTTGATATATACATCGCCGTTGCTTCCCCTTCTATATTAGGGTTTGTCGCGAGGATCACTTCTGTCACTTGATCATCCTGTAATCGTTTTAACAATTCTGGTATTTTAATATCCTCCGGTCCGATGCCGTCCATTGGAGAAATAGCGCCGTGAAGAACGTGATACTGTCCGTTGTATTCCTTCATTTTCTCCATAGCGATAACATCCTTAGGGTCTTGCACAACACAGATAACAGACTTATCCCTGCGCGTATCTTCACATATATAGCAAGGGTCCTGATCTGTAATATGCCCGCAAACTGAACAATATGTCAGGTTGCGTTTCGCATTTACTAATGCTTTCGCAAAATCTAATACTACATCTTCTTTCATACCTAGAACAAAAAAAGCCAGACGAACCGCTGTTTTCGGTCCGATCCCTGGCAATTTCATAAAGCTGTCAATCAGCTTTGATATTGGTTCAGGATATTGCATGTTCTTTTATCCCCCTAGAATAAACCTGGCATGTTCATTCCCTTTGTAAATTGACCCATTGTTTCGTTTGTGATTTCGTCAACTTTTTTCAAAGCTTCATTCGTTGCAGCAAGCACTAAATCTTGAAGCATATCAATATCTTCTGGATCAACGACTTCTTCTTTGATGATAACATCCAGGATTTCTTTTTGGCCGTTTGCTTTTACTGTTACCATACCGCCGCCTGCAGTTCCTTCAACAACCTTTTCTGCAAGCTCTTCTTGAGCCTTCGCCATGTCCTTTTGCATTTTTTGCATTTGTTTCATCATTTTTTGCATATTACCCATTCCGCCACGCATAGCATTCACTCTCTTTCATTTTGTTAGTCTTTTATTTCAATTAAATCCGCTCCAACAAGCTTTTTCGCTTCGGCAATAAGCGGGTCTTCTTCAGCCGGTTCATTTGATCCTTCATTTTCCTGCTGATGATCTTCTAAAAATTCTTCTCTTATTTTACCCCATTGTGCTTCTGGAACGCCAATCAAATCCATTCTTTTTCCGAGCATCGATTCTAAAATCTGCTCAAGATTAGTCCGGACTCCGTTGTTATCCTCAGCGACCATTTTACAATGAATTTCATATTTGAATTTCAGAACAAATGCCGCCGATCCGGCAGCCACAGGTTCACTGTCATTCAGCAAAGCGGCATGTGATACTTTGTTTTGCTGTTTGAGATGAGCAAGAAGCTTGCCCCAACTGTTTCTGAGCAGATCAAGATCCGGTCTTGTGGCTTCCTTCAAAATCTCATGAATTCTGCCTACTGGCGCTTTGTAATTGGATTTCCCGCCCTTTGGCACACGCGGCGCTTCTTTTTTCGGGCTTTCCGCAGCTGCTTTTATGCCCGTTGTTTTGAGCCGCTCTACTTCCTGTTCGAGCTGCTGGATTTTTTTCATCAGCATATCCACTTCCGGGAGATCAGCAGCAGATTGATGTGAGGTTTGGCAAATCTTCACAACGGCCACTTCGAAAAAGATACGCGGATGATTTGTCCATTTCATTTCCTGATGGCTCTTGTTCAGAATATCAATCATTTCATATAGGGCCTGAGCCGGAATTTGTTCACTTAGTTCCCGGAACGTTTCATCGACTTTTACTTTCTCAAGCACTCCCTCTAAGCCAGGGGCTGTTTTGTACAGCAGCATGTCCCTGAAATAGAAAATCATATCTTCTATCAGCTTAGCTGGATCTTTTCCTTGCTGAAGCAATTCATTTAATGTTTCCAGTGCGTCAGAAACGTTTTTATCATGCAGGGATTTTGCAAGCTTCCCGATATATAATTGAGAAACAGCACCCGTAATTAAAAGCGCATCTTCGACTTTCAGGATATCGCCGCTGAATGATATGGCCTGATCAAGAAGGCTCAGGGCATCCCTCATCCCTCCGTCTGCAGCACTCGCGATGATATCCAGCGATCCTTCCTCCACTTGTAGCTGTTCAGCATCAACAATTTTATTCATGCGGCCTACAATCGCTTGGGAGGTAATTCGTTTAAAGTCAAAACGCTGACATCTAGAGATAATGGTTAAAGGAATTTTGTGCGGTTCAGTTGTTGCTAATATGAAAATACAATGCTCAGGCGGCTCTTCTAATGTTTTTAGTAATGCATTAAAAGCGCCGATAGAAAGCATATGCACCTCATCTATGATATATACCTTATATGTGACGGCCGATGGGGCAAACTTCACTTTATCGCGAATGTCACGAATCTCATCAACACCGTTATTAGAAGCGGCGTCAATTTCTATGACATCGGATATTGACCCGTTTGTTATCCCTTTACAGGCCGCACATTCGTTGCATGGCTCATCAACAGGAGCATGTTCACAGTTGACAGCCTTAGCAAATATTTTGGCTGCACTGGTTTTTCCGGTTCCTCTAGGCCCGGAAAACAGATAGGCGTGAGAAAACTTTTTTTGCAAAAGGGCATTTTGCAGCGTTTTTGTAATGTGTTCTTGTCCGACCACATCTTCAAAGCGCTGAGGCCTGAATACTCGATATAAAGCTTGGTAACTCACGGGTTTGCCCTCCTCCGTTATTCATCATTCCCATTATACATGAACCTTGTTTCGATTCCAAAAGCTCTTTTTACATAACAAAAAACTCACCTAATGTTAGGTGAGTCTGAAAATTTGATGATTGATTTACCGTGCACCTTCTGTCGATTCGCTACCCTAAGCGTTACTTAAGCAGTTAGCTCGGCCCAGGCAACCCTGCGGCACATGAGAGGTTTCACTTAATGCTGCTTCCTTCCGGACCTGACATGGTTCATGAATTCCCATTGCGCAGGACCCAAACGTCAACACCACTTACTTAAGGCAGGCCTTAAAGTAAACGAACCTCGAGAAGGGATTCGGCCCTGCTAGAGCGGATTGCAGGTACAGGGCACCGCTACCTCCCCGCTTAGCACGGCAAAATAAATATCAAATTTTATATTGCATCTATTACGATGCACACTTAAGTATATCTGTTTCCCCTAAAAATTGCAACCGTACTATTCAGACAAGTTTTTCCTGGCGGCTTTCTTCTTTTTTCTTAGTTCTCTGAAAAACGCACTGAGCATTCCGCCGCATTCTTCCTCAAGTACACCGCTCACCACTTCAGCCTGATGATTAAAGCGTTCCTCCTGAAGAAGGTTCATTAGCGTGCCTGAACAGCCGCCTTTCGGATCAAATGCGCCAAAAACCACTTTTTCCACTCGAGAAAGTACGACTGCACCAGCACACATTGGACAAGGCTCAAGCGTCACATAAAGAGTCGCACCTTCCAGCCGCCATGTTCCGAGTGCCTTACACGCTTCATCAATTACAAGCATTTCTGCATGAGCAATAGATCGCTGTTCAGTCTCTCTTAAATTATGTGCACGCGCTATAATTTCATCATTAACGACAAGCACCGCACCTATTGGCACTTCACCTTTCTCTTCAGCCTTTTTCGCTTCTTTAATTGCTTCTTTCATATAAAGTTCATCTTGTGTCATAAGGATAAGCTCTCTTTTCAAAGTTTTTTCATTGCCTAAAAAGGCTACATATTAACTATAACTGAAACGGAAAGGAGACTGTCGATTGTCCAAAGCAGATACAGCCCTTCTCATTGTAGACATGATCAATAATTTTGAATTCGATATGGGAGAAACCCTCGCTAAAAAAACAGAAAAAATCGTTCCTCATATTTTATCATTAAAGGAGCACGCGAGACAAAATGAATGGCCGATTATTTACATCAATGATCATTATGGACTTTGGCAAGCTGACATTAAAAACATTCAGCAAGAATGCACAAATGAAAGAAGCAAGGATATCATCACAAAGATAGCCCCGGAAGATGCTGATTATTTTTTAATCAAACCAAAACATTCCGCTTTCTACGAAACTGCACTTCACACCCTTCTTACTGAGTTGCAGGTGAGACATATTATCTTAACAGGTATAGCCGGCAATATATGTGTGCTGTTTACCGCTAATGACGCTTATATGAGGGAATACAGCATCACGATTCCTAAGGACTGTATCGCGTCAAACAGTGACGAAGATAACGAATTCGCCTTAACTATGATGGAGAATGTTCTTTTCGCAGAAATTACGACGGAAGAACAAATTACAGAAAAATAAACATGATCAGCGCTTTTCTTTCATACATTGATAGCGATATGAAAGGAGGCGTTTTTCATTCAAATTTATGTGGTAAAACAAGGCGACACTCTTTCTGCTATCGCTTCACAATACAGAACAACCGTAAGTGAGATCACTGAAACGAATGAAATACCGAATCCCGACAGCCTTGTTGTCGGACAAACCATTGTCATTCCAATAGCTGGCCAGTTCTATGATGTGAAGCGAGGTGATACCCTGACATCCATCGCCCGGCAGTTCAATACAACGGCAGCCGAGCTCGCAAGGGTTAACCGCATCCAGTTAAATACCGTGCTTCAGATTGGTTTCCGTTTATACATCCCACCAGCCCCTAAACGAGACATCGAATCAAATGCTTATTTGGAGCCCCGAGGAAATCAAGTCAGCCAAAATCTCCAGCAGGCGGCCAGAGAAGCGTCACCCTACTTAACGTACCTTGGCGCATTCAGCTTCCAGGCACAGCGTAACGGAACCTTAGTCGCACCGCCTTTAACGAATTTAAGGAGCATTACAGAAAGTCAAAATACAACATTGATGATGATTATAACGAACCTAGAAAACCAGGCATTTAGCGATGAACTTGGCCGGATCCTTTTGAACGACGAAACTGTAAAAAGAAGGCTTCTAAATGAAATAGTGGAGAATGCCAAGAGATATGGCTTCCGTGACATTCATTTCGACTTTGAATATTTGCGGCCCCAGGATAGAGAGGCCTATAATCAATTCCTCCGCGAAGCAAGGGATCTTTTTCATCGAGAGGGCTTAGAAATTTCTACGGCTCTTGCTCCTAAAACAAGTGCAACACAGCAGGGCAGATGGTATGAAGCTCATGATTACAGGGCACATGGCCAAATTGTCGACTTTGTTGTTCTCATGACATATGAATGGGGCTATAGCGGCGGGCCGCCTCAAGCGGTTTCTCCAATTGGACCTGTCCGTGATGTCATAGAATATGCTTTGACTGAAATGCCTGCGAACAAAATTGTCATGGGCCAGAATTTATATGGATATGACTGGACGCTGCCATATACAGCAGGGGGAACTCCAGCAAGAGCAGTAAGCCCTCAGCAAGCCATTGTCATAGCTGATCAGAACAATGCTTCCATTCAGTATGACCAAACCGCTCAAGCTCCTTTCTTCCGCTATACTGATGCAGAAAACAGAAGGCACGAGGTATGGTTCGAGGATGCCCGCTCGATTCAAGCAAAATTCAATTTGATTAAAGAGCTGAATTTAAGAGGCATCAGCTATTGGAAGCTGGGTCTTTCCTTTCCACAAAACTGGCTGCTGCTGTCTGATCAATTTAATGTTGTCAAAAAGACGTTTCGATAATTTGGAAACGTCTTTTTTTCATGGGGGCACCCAAGGGTTGTGATACAATATGAAGGTCGGTAACTGACGCACGTTTTTCAGATATAAGGAGGATTCCGATGAATACAGCCCCTTTTATTGCAATAGAAGGTCCTATCGGGGCAGGAAAAACAACTCTCGCAACGATGCTCTCACAAGAGTTCGGATTCCCTATGATCAATGAGATTGTAGAGGATAACCCGTACCTTGATAAGTTTTATGACAATATAGAGGAATGGAGCTTCCAGCTCGAGATGTTTTTTCTTTGTCACAGATACAAACAGCTTGAAGACACCAGTGATCACTTTTTAAAAAAGGGACAGCCTGTAATAGCTGATTATCATATTTATAAAAATGTGATTTTTGCGGAACGCACCTTGTCTCCACATCAGCTGGAAAAATACAAAAAGATATATCACCTGCTAACGGATGATCTGCCAAAGCCGAATTTCATCATTTACATAAAGGCCAGTCTGCCTACATTGCTACACCGCATTGAAAAACGCGGACGCCCCTTTGAGAAAAAAATTGAAACTAGCTATTTGGAGCAGCTGATTTCAGATTATGAAGTCGCCATCAAGCAGCTGCAGGAAGCAGACCCTGAACTTACAGTGTTAACCGTAGATGGTGATTCAAAGGATTTCGTTTTGAATAAGAGCGACTTTGAACGCATTGCCGCCCATGTAAAGGAGCTTATCGTATGAAGGAACATCATATCCCTAAGAATTCAATTATTACAGTAGCAGGAACAGTAGGTGTCGGAAAATCGACTTTAACAAAAACTTTAGCTAAACGGCTTGGATTTAAAACATCTTTGGAGGAAGTCGATCATAATCCATACTTGGAAAAGTTCTATCATGATTTTGAACGTTGGAGCTTTCACCTTCAAATTTACTTCTTAGCTGAACGCTTCAAAGAACAGAAAACAATTTTTGAAGCCGGCGGAGGTTTTGTACAGGATCGTTCGATTTATGAAGATACAGGAATTTTCGCAAAAATGCATGCTGATAAAGGGACAATGTCAAAGGTTGATTATAAGACTTACACAAGCCTTTTCGAAGCAATGGTGATGACACCGTATTTCCCACACCCAGATGTGTTGATCTATTTAGAAGGAGATCTGGAGAACATTTTAAACCGGATTGAACAACGCGGCCGTGAGATGGAGCTTCAGACAAGCAGGTCTTATTGGGAAGAAATGCATACACGCTACGAGAACTGGATAAGCGGTTTTAATGCCTGTCCTGTTTTAAAACTTCGCATTGAAGATTATGATCTTCTGAACGACGAAAACTCGATTGAAAATATTGTAGATCAAATTGCTTCAGTTATTCATGATAATCAAAAAAAGTGAATCTCAGTCGAGATTCACTTTTTCTTTAAAATAAAAAATCCGCCGCACCGAATGCAACGGACAAAACAATCTCCAATATATGCTTGTGTTTCATTAGAATTAAAATCAATATGGCGGAGGAAGAGGGATTCGAACCCCCGCGGGCTTTGACACCCCTGTCGGTTTTCAAGACCGATCCCTTCAGCCGGACTTGGGTATTCCTCCGTATCGACAAGACTTACTATATCACGTATGTTCTCGTGTGGTCAAGCATTTTTAAAAACTTTTTTTGTTTTTATGAAAATGCCATGTTTACATAAGCAAAAAGGCGCACCTTGTCAGGCACGCCTTTCCATAATTTACGGTTTTATTACTTCTCTATTCCCCATATAAGGACGAAGCACTTTCGGAATCACAACGCTTCCGTCTTCCTGCTGATAATTTTCTAATATAGCGGCAACTGTTCTTCCAACCGCCAGTCCTGAACCGTTCAGTGTGTGTACATGCTCAGGCTTGCCTTTCGCTTCACGTCTGAAACGAATATTCGCACGTCTCGCCTGGAACGCTTCGAAGTTGCTGCAAGAAGAAATTTCTCGATATGTGTCTTGGCTCGGAATCCAAACTTCGATATCGTATTTTTTCGCAGCCGTAAAGCCTAAGTCACCCGTACACATGCTCATGACACGGTATGGAAGCTCAAGCAGCTGAAGAACCCGTTCTGCTTGGTTTGTAAGTTTCTCTAATTCTTCATAAGAATCTTCAGGCTTCACAAACTTTACAAGCTCAACTTTATTAAATTGGTGCTGACGAATTAATCCGCGTGTGTCACGTCCTGCTGAACCAGCTTCAGAACGGAAGCAAGCACTGAATGCCGCATAGTTGATCGGCAGGCTGTCACCTGAAAGGATTTCATCGCGATGCATGTTTGTAATCGGCACTTCCGCCGTTGGAATTAAGAAATAATCTTCTTCTCTGATTTTAAATGCATCCTCTTCAAATTTAGGAAGCTGCCCCGTTCCCGTCATGCTTGCGCGGTTTACCATATATGGCGGGATCACTTCAGTGTAGTTATACTCATCCACATGCAGATCAAGCATAAAGTTATAAAGTGCACGCTCCAGACGAGCACCTAAGCCTTTATAGAACACGAAACGGCTTCCTGTTACTTTGGCAGCACGTTCAAAATCCAGAATGCCCAGCTCATCCGCAATATCCCAGTGCGGCTTCGGCTCGTAAGAAAATGAAGGCTTTTCACCCCATTTACGCACTTCTACGTTGTCGTCTTCTGTTTCACCGACAGGTACAGACTCATGCGGAATATTTGGGATTGAGAGCAGGATTGTATCAAGCTCAGCTTCCACTGTCCGTAATTCTTCATCAAGCTTTTTAATTTCCTCGCCGACTTCACGCATTTCTTTAATAATGTGATCCGCGTCTTTTTTCTCACGCTTCAGCACAGCGACCTGCTGAGAAACTTCATTTCGTTTTCCTTTTAACTCTTCAACCTTGCCGATGAGCTCTCTTCGTCTATCATCCAGCGCCTCAAACTTATCAAAATCAGTTAAGTCTTCGCCTTTGTGTACAAGCTTTGCTTTAATTTCTTGAAAATTTGCTCTCAGCATTTTCGTATCAAGCATGCGAAACACTCCTTTTTTTATTGATTTGTCGAAAATAAAAAGAGCCCTCATCCCCATAAAGGGACGAGAGCTCTCGCGTTGCCACCCTGATTGAAAACAAATCAAAGACTCGTTTTCCACTTTCAAACATAACGGTTATCCCGTAAATGCCTACTTGTTTCAGCATTTCGCTCAAGGATGGATTCAGACAGCATCTTTCACCGATTCGCACCAACCATCGGCTCTCTTAGAAAGAGAGGCTCCCTACTAGTTCCTATCAACGCTTTTCGATCTTTATTTGTGCTTATAATGTACTATAAGTTTCCACAGCTTTCAACTGTTTTATACAAGTGCCTTTTGCTTATATTCCTCAACCATTTCAACAAACAGCTGTGTCACTCGGTGATCTTCTGTCAGCTCCGGATGGAATGAGCAGCCAAGGAATTGCCCCTGTTTCGCGGCTACAATACGACCATTATGCTCCGATAGAACTTCAACATTTTCACCAGCTTCTAAAATATGCGGAGCACGGATGAATACCCCTGTAAAAGGCTCGTCCAAGCCTTTAATTGTTAAATCAGCTTCAAAGCTGTCAACCTGCCGGCCAAATGAATTACGTTCTACAACCACATTCAGAAGACCTAAATGAGGATTATCTGAACCGGCAATTTCTTTTGCTAATATAATTAATCCGGCACATGTTCCAAACATCGGTTTGCCTTGAGCAGCGAATTCACGAAGCGGCTCCATGAATTGATACGTATCGATCAAACGGCGCATCGTCGTGCTCTCACCGCCCGGCAAAATCAACCCGTCAACTTCGTTCAGCTGCTCCGGACGTTTTACGACAAGACCAGCCGCGCCGCATGCTTCAATCGCATGGATGTGCTCTCTAACTGCTCCTTGAAGTCCTAGTACACCTATTGTTAACATGTCAGCAGCGCTCCTATGTTCTTACCAGCCGCGTTCTTGCATACGCTGTTCTGGAAGTAAGTTTGAGATTTCAATCCCTTTCATTGCAGTACCAAGCTCTTTTGACAGCTCAGCGATCAATTTGTAATCAGTGAAGTGAGTTGTTGCTTCCACAATTGCTTTCGCAAATTTAGCAGGGTTGTCTGATTTGAAAATACCAGAACCAACAAATACTCCGTCAGCACCAAGCTGCATCATGAGAGCAGCATCAGCTGGAGTTGCTACGCCGCCAGCGGCAAAGTTAACGACAGGAAGCTTGCCGTCTTTTTTAATTTGAAGAAGAAGCTCGTAAGGAGCACCTAGGTTTTTCGCTTCTGTCATTAGTTCATCCTCACTCATCGCAACTACTTTGCGCACTTGAGCGTTAACTTTGCGCATATGGCGAACAGCCTCAACAATATTACCTGTTCCAGGCTCACCTTTTGTGCGAAGCATAGAAGCACCTTCCGCAATACGGCGTGTTGCTTCACCAAGATCACGGCAGCCACAGACAAAAGGAACTGTGTATTCATTTTTATTTAAATGAAATTCTTCGTCAGCCGGCGTCAGAACTTCACTTTCATCAATATAGTCAACACCCATAGCTTCAAGCACACGCGCTTCAACAATATGTCCGATACGCGCTTTTGCCATTACCGGGATAGATACTGCATTCATTACTTCTTCCACGATTGTAGGGTCAGCCATACGGGCAACTCCTCCAGCCGCGCGAATATCTGCTGGCACACGTTCTAGCGCCATTACAGCGACAGCTCCAGCCTCTTCAGCGATTTTCGCTTGTTCCGCATTGATGACGTCCATGATGACGCCGCCTTTTTGCATTTCTGCCATTCCGCGTTTTACACGTTCAGTACCTGTTTGAGCCATTTCTTGGTCCCCCTAATCAAGGTATAGTTATATGATTTCTAATCCTTATTGTATCCTAGAAATCCAATAATTCATATGGATATATACTATTTTATTCGGTTTTTAGCGCTTTGAAAATCATTTTTTATTAAAAATTGGGTTTTTTCAGTATATTACGCGAAAGAGCCCTAACTTCCATCAGAGCTCTTTCAATTGATTAAAACCAGCCGGTTACCGTATCAACAATGCTTCCCCAAATTCCGGCAAAAAATCCGCCGATACTGCGCATTGTCAAAACAAACCAGTTTGCTTTTTCTACATTTTCTTTTGTAACAAGGTCTACGCCAGCCAGATCGCTGTTAATGAATCCGTAATCCTTTTCATCACCTGTGTATTCCGCAGTCAGCTTCCCAACCTTGGTTCCTTTTTTCACAGGAGCAGTTAAGTTGTCTTTATTCAGTGTGACCTTCGCTTTGTAATTCTTTTCTTCACCATTTTTGACAGGAAGAGAGAACGCCTTGTTTGTCACAATGCCTACTTCTTTCTCTTTACCCTTATCAACTGAAACTGTTTTATGGCCTTTTACTTGATCGCCTTCAGCATAAATTTCTTTCATGGAGAAATTGTCGAAAGCATAATCAAACATTTTTTTCGTTTCATCGAAACGGCCTGTATGAAGGTTGCCCTTTGCGTTTAAAACAACAGTGATGACACGCATACCGTTGCGTTCAGCTGTTCCTGTAAAGCATGAACCCGCAGAGTCAGTAGAACCCGTTTTCAGTCCGTCTACAGTCGCTTTTTTATACTCGCTGACAAGTCCCTTCAGCATAAAATTCCAGTTCGGCATGTCCATTTCATCATCGGTGCCTTCTCTGAATTTCGTTTTGGCGATACTGGAAGTCTCCAGTATCTCAGGGTAGTCAGTAATCAAGTGATCCGCAAGAACCGCCATATCCTTTGCAGAAACTTCACTTTCTTCATTTACGCTTGTCCCCTCAGGCTGATGCCCGTGAAGATCTTTGTTTTCAAGACCTGTTGCGTTAACAAATTTGTAATCTGTTAAGCCTAGTTCTTTTGCTTTTGCATTCATTTTTTCAACAAACTTAGTTTCAGAACCGGCAACGATTTCTGCAATCGCAATAGCAGCAGCATTTGCAGAATAAATTGCTGTAGCTTGATATAATTCTTTTACTGTGTATTTCCCGTCTTTCCGAAGAGGAACGTTTGATAAGCTGTTATCTTGGGAAATTTCATACACATAGTCATCAGGCGTATAGGTTTGGTCCCATTTCACTTTACCTTGATCAATTGCTTCTAATAACAGATACTCTGTCATCATTTTTGTCATACTCGCAATTGGCAGTCTCTTATCTGCATTTTTACTGTAAAGAATTTTACCTGAAGAAGCTTCGATCATAATAGCAGCAGATGCATTGATATCAATTGGATCGCTGGCTGCTTTTGCTTTTGACATTGGAGCCAGACACGTGACAGCTAGAGTTAACACAACCAATGACATCAGTAGCTGTTTACATTTCTTGATGTTCAATCGTACGACCTCCGTATTTCATTTTCTTCATCTATAATTAAGCCGTTAAGGACATTTTCAATGCACAACAGTATAAATTTTATCATAATCAGTATAAAAAAAATAGACAGAGTCAGAGACCCTGTCAAATGTTTTTAATTTGTAACAATTTATTATGAAATTGTATAGTTAGGTGATTCTTTTGTAATCTGTACGTCATGCGGATGGCTTTCGCGAAGTCCTGCGCCAGTCATGCGAATGAACTGAGCTTCTTCTCTTAGCGCACGCAGATCTTTGGACCCGCAATACCCCATACCAGAACGAAGGCCTCCGACTAGCTGATAAACGGTTTCTTCAACTGGTCCTTTGTAAGGTGTGCGTCCTTCAATTCCTTCAGGAACAAATTTTTTGTTTTCTTCTTGGAAGTAACGGTCTTTACTTCCTTTTTCCATTGCAGCAACTGATCCCATGCCGCGGTATACCTTAAATCTTCTGCCTTGGTAGATTTCAGTTTCACCGGGGCTTTCTGATGTGCCTGCAAGCAAGCTTCCGAGCATAACAGCATGTCCGCCGGCTGCCAATGCTTTAGTGATATCGCCAGAGAATTTAATCCCACCGTCGGCGATGATTGTTTTGCCGTGTTTTCTTGCTTCAGTCGCACAATCATAAATTGCTGTAATTTGCGGAACACCGACGCCGGCTACAACACGTGTAGTACAAATTGAACCAGGTCCTATTCCAACTTTGACAACGTCTGCTCCAGCTTCGATAAGCGCTCTTGTCGCTTCAGCTGTTGCCACGTTTCCAGCAATAATGTTTAATTCGGGATACGTTTCACGGATTTTTGTGACTGTGTTTAAAACGCCTTGAGAGTGTCCGTGAGCTGTATCGATAACAATCACATCAACATTGGCTTCAACAAGCTTTTTGACGCGAGTCATTGTATCGCCAGTTACACCAACTGCCGCACCAACGATCAGGCGGCCGTGAATGTCTTTAGATGAGTTCGGGAACTCAATGACTTTTTCAATGTCTTTAATTGTGATAAGACCTTTTAATTTATTCTGGTCGTCTACGAGAGGAAGCTTTTCAATTTTATGTTTCTGCAAAATCTTTTCA
>NZ_JBBORU010000001.1:825000-3985000 GCF_038004765.1 Bacillus sp. FSL R5-0576 | reverse complement strand
CTTCAAAACTAAACAAGACAGGGAACGTTCTGTTTATAAGACCTAAGGTCTTATATTCCGTATAATATCCTTAGAAAGGAGGTGATCCAGCCGCACCTTCCGATACGGCTACCTTGTTACGACTTCACCCCAATCATCTGTCCCACCTTCGGCGGCTGGCTCCTAAAAGGTTACCTCACCGACTTCGGGTGTTACAAACTCTCGTGGTGTGACGGGCGGTGTGTACAAGGCCCGGGAACGTATTCACCGCGGCATGCTGATCCGCGATTACTAGCGATTCCAGCTTCACGCAGTCGAGTTGCAGACTGCGATCCGAACTGAGAACAGATTTGTGGGATTGGCTTAACCTCGCGGTTTCGCTGCCCTTTGTTCTGTCCATTGTAGCACGTGTGTAGCCCAGGTCATAAGGGGCATGATGATTTGACGTCATCCCCACCTTCCTCCGGTTTGTCACCGGCAGTCACCTTAGAGTGCCCAACTGAATGCTGGCAACTAAGATCAAGGGTTGCGCTCGTTGCGGGACTTAACCCAACATCTCACGACACGAGCTGACGACAACCATGCACCACCTGTCACTCTGCCCCCGAAGGGGACGTCCTATCTCTAGGATTGTCAGAGGATGTCAAGACCTGGTAAGGTTCTTCGCGTTGCTTCGAATTAAACCACATGCTCCACCGCTTGTGCGGGCCCCCGTCAATTCCTTTGAGTTTCAGTCTTGCGACCGTACTCCCCAGGCGGAGTGCTTAATGCGTTAGCTGCAGCACTAAGGGGCGGAAACCCCCTAACACTTAGCACTCATCGTTTACGGCGTGGACTACCAGGGTATCTAATCCTGTTCGCTCCCCACGCTTTCGCTCCTCAGCGTCAGTTACAGACCAGAGAGTCGCCTTCGCCACTGGTGTTCCTCCACATCTCTACGCATTTCACCGCTACACGTGGAATTCCACTCTCCTCTTCTGCACTCAAGTTCCCCAGTTTCCAATGACCCTCCCCGGTTGAGCCGGGGGCTTTCACATCAGACTTAAGAAACCGCCTGCGAGCCCTTTACGCCCAATAATTCCGGACAACGCTTGCCACCTACGTATTACCGCGGCTGCTGGCACGTAGTTAGCCGTGGCTTTCTGGTTAGGTACCGTCAAGGTACCGCCCTATTCGAACGGTACTTGTTCTTCCCTAACAACAGAGCTTTACGATCCGAAAACCTTCATCACTCACGCGGCGTTGCTCCGTCAGACTTTCGTCCATTGCGGAAGATTCCCTACTGCTGCCTCCCGTAGGAGTCTGGGCCGTGTCTCAGTCCCAGTGTGGCCGATCACCCTCTCAGGTCGGCTACGCATCGTTGCCTTGGTGAGCCGTTACCTCACCAACTAGCTAATGCGCCGCGGGTCCATCTGTAAGTGGTAGCCGAAGCCACCTTTTATGTTTGAACCATGCGGTTCAAACAACCATCCGGTATTAGCCCCGGTTTCCCGGAGTTATCCCAGTCTTACAGGCAGGTTACCCACGTGTTACTCACCCGTCCGCCGCTAACATCAGGGAGCAAGCTCCCATCTGTCCGCTCGACTTGCATGTATTAGGCACGCCGCCAGCGTTCGTCCTGAGCCAGGATCAAACTCTCCGATAAAGTAGTTTGACTGACTACGCACATCGCTGTGCGATTTTTAAAAACTGAATTAACAGGTACGTTTTATCTTGTTTAGTTTTCAAAGAACTTTGTGTGCTTCTCTCGAAGCGACTACTTAATAGTAACATTTTTAGTTAACTAGGTCAATACTTTTTTGAAAAAGTTTTTACTAGTCATAATGGTCATGTTTGTGTCTTTTAAAAGACAACAGAAATGATTATACCATAATTTTTATGACTGTAAAGGGTTATGACACAAAAAAGCGCAGCTATTTCAGCTGCGCTTTTTCTCACACTTCTTCTTGTTCTTCTTCATTCTCATCTTCTTCGTTTTTCTCTACTAAAGCTACTGTAGCAACATGCTCTTCTTCTGCCATTCTGATGAGACGCACACCTTGAGTGACACGTCCGGTGATGGAGATATCATTGATGTCCATTCTGATGAGTACGCCGCTAGCTGTAATAATCATTAGATCCTCTTCACCTTTAGTAGCTTTCACTGCTACTAGTTGGCCGTTGTTTTCGGTGATTTTCGCTGTTTTGAGTCCTTTTCCGCCCCGGCTTTGGGTTCTGTACTCTTCAGCCGGAGTTCGTTTTCCGTACCCTTTTTCAGTTACGATAAGGACGTGTGATTCTTCCTCTAAAATCTCCATGCCGACAACAACGTCGTCATCCGTCAGGGTGATGCCTTTTACGCCCGCCGCAGTTCTTCCCATCTCCCGGACATCTGTTTCAGGGAAACGGATCAGTAAACCGTTTTTCGTTCCAATGATGATTTGTTTTGTGCCGTCAGTCAGACGTACACCCATCAGTTCATCATCTTCACGAAGACTCAGAGCAATTAGACCATTGTTGCGGATATTAGCGAATTGAGATAGCGATGTTCGTTTTGAAACCCCATGCTTTGTAGTGAAGAAAAGGTAAAGCTCCGCATTGAATTCCGTGACTGGAATAATCGCGTTGATCCACTCACCCTTTTCTACCTCCAGCAGGTTAATAATCGGGATTCCTTTTGCCGTTCTGCCGTATTCAGGGATTTCATACCCTTTTGCACGATACACTTTCCCCTTGTTCGAGAAGAAGAGAATTGTGTCATGAGTTGACGTAGAGATCAAATGTTCAACGAAATCATCTTCGTTTGTTCCCATACCTTGTACACCTTTTCCGCCTCGTTTTTGACTGCGGTAAGTTGATGCAGGAAGACGTTTGACGTATCCGTTGTGCGTCAGAGTAACTACGATATTTTCTCTCTCGATGAGATCTTCGTCTTCAATTGTCTCCAGTCCAGAAGTGACGATCTCAGTACGTCTTTCATCGTTAAAACGCTCTTTGATTTCCGTGAGTTCTTCACGAATGATCTCAAGCACTTTATATTCATTTGCCAAGATGTCTTTTAGCTCTGCAATTAATTTAACAAGAGATTGGTATTCTTCTTCTATCTTTTCACGTTCCAGTCCCGTTAAACGCTGGAGCCTCATATCAAGGATCGCTTGTGCTTGCTTCTCTGTCAGTGAGAATTGTTCGATTAAACCTGTTCTCGCAATTTCAGCCGTTTGAGAATTACGGATAAGGGAGATAACTGCATCGAGATGATCCAGTGCAACTCTCAATCCTTCCAAGATATGAGCTCTCGCTTCTGCTTTACGCAATTCATAAGCAGTACGGCGTCTAATGACAACTTTTTGATGGTCAAGGTAATGCTCCAAACATTGCTTAAGAGTTAAAACTTTCGGCTGGCCATCAACAAGTGCAAGGAGGTTGATGCCAAAAGATGTTTGTAGAGCAGTTTGTTTGTACAGATTGTTTAAGATGACATTCGCATTGGCATCGCGTCTGATTTCAATGACAATTCTCATACCTGTACGATCTGACTCATCACGCAGATCTGTGATACCCTCTATCTTTTTGTCCCTTACGAGATCAGCTATTTTCTCAATTAATTTCGCCTTATTTACTTGGTAAGGTAACTCTGTAACGATAATTCTTTCTTTACCCGAAGATGTTTGTTCGATCTCAGCTTTTGCCCGGATCGTGATAGAGCCTCGGCCTGATTCGTATGCTTTCCGGATACCGCTGCGTCCCAAGATTTGACCCGCAGTCGGGAAATCAGGCCCTGGAATGACTTCCATAAGCTCTGGAATTGTAATGTCCGGATTCTCACTGACAGCAAGTACACCGTCAATGATTTCTCCCAACTGGTGCGGAGGAATGTTTGTTGCCATACCTACCGCAATGCCGGCAGCACCGTTCACGAGCAGATTCGGGAACCTTGAAGGCATAACGACAGGTTCTCTTTCTGACCCGTCATAGTTATCCTGGTAATCGATTGTGTCTTTTGTGATGTCGCGAAGAATCTCCATTGAGATTTTAGACATTCTTGCTTCTGTATAACGCATGGCCGCCGCTGAGTCTCCGTCAACAGAACCGAAGTTTCCGTGACCGTCAACGAGCATATAACGGTAGTTGAAATCCTGAGCCATTCTGACCATGGATTCATATACCGCTGAATCACCGTGCGGGTGGTATTTCCCGATAACTTCTCCAACGATACGCGCGGATTTTTTATAAGGCTTGTCACTTGTCATGCCTAAATCATTCATTGCATACAAAATCCGTCTATGAACCGGTTTTAAACCGTCTCGAACATCCGGAAGAGCACGGGACACGATAACGCTCATTGCATAATCCAAGAAGGACGTACGCATTTCCTGACTGATATTTATTTCACGAACTTGTGGTGTGTTTTGTTCACTCATTAAAAAACCTCCCTGAAGTATCACATGAAATATGTGGGAGTAGATTGTCCATTATGACCTTCAATACGATTTCACTATTCTCCATTATATCAATAAACTTATGATTATACACATTAAATTGCTAGAATATATAGGTATTGCAAGCATTGCTGCATCTGATCTTGTTCAGAAAAAAGCCTTATTTCTTATTGGAAATAAGGCTTTTTATGATTAGATGTCAAGATTTTTAACGTATCTCGCATTCGCTTCTATGAAGTTTCGGCGCGGTTCTACCTTGTCGCCCATAAGCATTTCAAAAGTCTCGTCCGCATCCATTGCATCTTCAAGAGTTACCTGAAGAAGTGTTCTGGAGCTAGGATCCATGGTTGTCTCCCATAGCTGGGTGGCATTCATTTCACCAAGACCTTTGTAACGCTGCAGTCCAGGCTTAGGCGTTTGAGGAAGAGTTTTTAACAGCTCTTCAAGCTCCTTGTCATTGTACGCATATTCAACACGTTTCCCCTGTTGAACCTTGTAGAGCGGCGGCTGTGCAATGTACACGTAGCCATTTTCGATAATTTGGCGCATATATCTGTAAAAGAACGTTAACAGCAGTGTTCTGATGTGCGCGCCGTCAACATCGGCATCTGTCATAATGACAACTTTGTGGTAACGGGCTTTCTCAAGGTTGAAGTCTTCCCCAATACCTGTGCCGAGCGCTGTGATCATAGAGCGAACTTCGTTGTTAGAAAGGATTTTATCCAGTCTGGCCTTTTCAACGTTTAGGATTTTACCTCTAAGCGGCAAAATGGCTTGGAAATGTCTGTCGCGTCCTTGTTTAGCAGATCCTCCGGCAGAGTCACCCTCTACGATATATAACTCGGAGATGCTCGGATCTTTTGAAGAGCAGTCCGCTAACTTACCGGGCAGGTTTGAAATTTCCAAAGCACTCTTACGACGTGTTAGTTCACGGGCTTTTTTCGCAGCCATTCTTGCTCTTGCCGCCATTAAGCCTTTATCGACAATTTTTTTGGCTGCATCTGGATTTTCCAGCATAAATGTTTCCATCGCTGTAGAAAATAACGTATCGGTGATTGTCCGTGCTTCTGAGTTGCCCAGCTTTGTTTTCGTTTGGCCCTCAAACTGCGGATCAGGGTGTTTGATTGAAATAATCGCTGTCAGCCCTTCCCTTACGTCATCTCCGCTTAGGTTTGGATCATTTTCTTTAATAAGCCCTTTTTTTCTGGCGTAATCGTTGATAACACGAGTCAGGCCCGTTTTGAAGCCAGCTTCATGGGTACCGCCTTCGTACGTATTAATGTTGTTTGTAAACGAGTAAATGTTGCTTGTGTAGCTGTCATTGTATTGCAAAGCCACTTCAACCGTAATGCCGTCCTTTTCGCCTTCAATGTAAATCGGCTCTTCATGGACAACCTCTTTAGAGCGGTTTAAATACTCTACATAACTTTTAATTCCGCCTTCGTAATGGTATTCATTTTTGCGCTCTTGTCCTTCACGTTTATCTTCAATCGTGATGTTTACACCCTTTGTTAAAAAGGCTAATTCACGCACGCGGTTGGCAAGCAGATCATAATCATACTCGGTTGTTTCTGAGAAAATTTCAGGGTCCGGGACAAAATGTGTCGTCGTTCCTGTATGATCCGTTTCGCCAATGATTTCAAGGTCTGTAACCGGAACTCCGCGTTTATAGGTTTGGCGGTGAATTTTACCGTCACGGTGAACCGTCACATCAAGCTCTGTTGATAGTGCGTTTACGACCGACGCACCTACACCGTGTAATCCTCCGGATACTTTATAGCCGCTTCCGTCAAATTTTCCTCCGGCATGAAGCACCGTCATAATGACTTCTACCGCAGGACGGCCCATTTTTTCATGAATACCGACTGGAATACCGCGGCCATTATCTACAACCGTGATACTGTTGTCTTTTTCGATTTGGATATTGATATCCGTACAATAACCGGCGAGGGCTTCGTCAATACTATTGTCGACAATTTCCCATACCAGGTGGTGAAGGCCTTTGCTGTTTGTCGAACCGATATACATCCCCGGTCTTTTACGAACAGCTTCCAATCCTTCTAGTACCTGTATCTGATTTTCATCATAACTGTTTTGCTGCTGTTCCATAGCCACGTCATTCACCTACACTTTTCTAAACGATATATTCGTGATAAAAAATTTCTAAGAATCTATTTCAAACATAAATTGCGCACGTTTTTTTAATGTGCTGGAAGATAAGGGAGAGTAATATATATTCTGAACCGTGACTACGATAGATTTGGGCGTGCCGTTTACGGAAGGCACCACCTTGTGTTTCTGTTTTTTCAGAAATTCTTCAACAATAGGCGACATGTTGGCTTTAAAGTCAAAAATGCCGACAATATCTCGTGTTGAAACCACAAAGTCATCACCTAAATGAATATACAATTGCTCACCTCATTTCTTCACTTCACTAACGCACCATTTTGCACACGGAACATTCCTGCTTGACGTAAGGTTTCGTGATCAATGCCATCAACGCTTGTCGTTGTGACAAACGTTTGTACACGGCCTTGGATCGTATGAAGCAAGTGTGACTGGCGATAATCATCCAGTTCACTCAGTACATCATCCAATAGTAAAATGGGATATTCTCCGATTTCTTCATGGATCAGGTCAATCTCCGCCAGCTTAAGGGACAACGCCGTCGTTCGCTGCTGTCCTTGAGAACCATACGTCTGCACATCGCGTCCGTTCACATAGAAAAGAACATCATCGCGATGTGGCCCTGACAGCGTCACACCACGCTCAATTTCTTTTTCTCTTAATTTAGAAAACGCTTCTTGATAGCTATCTCCTATTTTCGACAAATCTAGGGGATCTGATACATCAAGAGCTGTATGGTATTTCAGGGTCAGTTCTTCAAGCCCTCTTGAGATGCCTGCATGGATGGGCTGCGCCCATTTCTCGAGCTGTGCTGTAAACTGCAGGCGTTTTACGACGACTTTTGCTGCAACTTCTACAAGCTGATCGGTCAGAACATCGAGCATCGTCCGGTCAGTTTGTTTTCTTGTTTGCAGCTGTTTCAAAAAATGATTCCGCTGGGAAAGGATTTTCTGGTAAAGAGAAAGATCATGAAGATAGACGGGAGAAACCTGTCCGATTTCCATGTCAAGAAACCGCCTTCTCACTTGAGGGCTTCCCTTTACAAGATTTAAATCTTCCGGCGCGAACATAATGGTGTTGAGGGCCCCGACATACTGGCTGAGCTTTTGCTGTTCAATATGATTGACCTTGCCCTTTTTACCCTTTTTGGAGATGACGAGCTGCATCGGGATCGCCCCGTTTTGCTTCATCACTCTTCCCTCTATTTTAGCATAGTCTTTGTCCCACCGTATAAGTTCTTTGTCATTTGATGTCCGGTGCGATTTCGCCATGGACAAGACATAGATCGCCTCCATGAGGTTTGTCTTCCCCTGGGCGTTTTCTCCGATGATCACATTTACTTTATTTTCAAATTGAAGTTCAGCATGGTCGTAGTTGCGGTAAGATGTCAGTTCTAAGTTCTGGATATACAATCAGTGTCACCCGCTTTAATTGACGACTTGAAATGAACCAAATCCTTCAATCTCTACCACATCTCCAACATACAGCTTTCTGCCCCGGCGGTTGTCCGGCTCATCGTTCACAAGCACTTCATGCTCGCTTAAAAACCACTTCGCCATACCGCCAGACTGAATCACATCGGCTAATTTTAAGAATTGTCCGAGTGTAATCATCTCTGTATCAATTGAAATCGGATTTGCCATTATATCGACCTCTTTCAAATATCACTAATATCTAATTGTACTAAAAAAAAACGAATTAGGGAAAGGGAAAACTTGTCGGAGCAGATACCGAATAGAAAAGCTGCCGACAAGTCGGCAGCAGTGTATCGGATTAATAGGTTCTGACAGGGAGGATAAGCTGTACAATCGTTTCATCATTCGGCGTGCGAATTAAGAAAGGTCTCATTGCACCTGTAAAGCTTACGCGTATTTCTGCTCCTTCAAGCACCTTTAGTGCATCCAGCATATATTTTGGACTAAAAGAGATATTTAATTCCTCACCTTCAATTTGATCCGCAGCAATTGCTTCCACAACTTTACCGATTTCCGGTGAATTGGAAGAAATTTCAATGGATTCAGCCGGTTTTGCGGACAGTTTTACAACGTTGTTGCGTCCCTCTCTAGCTAAAAGAGATGCACGATCAATGGCCTGAAGGAATTCTTTTGTGTTCACAATGATTTCTGTTTTGCTGTCTTGCGGAATCAGGCTGGTTGTGTCTGGATAATTCCCGTCCAGAAGCCGTGAGAAGAATAAGACGTTTTTCGCTTTAAACAGAACTTGGGTTTCTGTGATGACGATATCTACAAGTTCCTGGTTGTCATCTAAAATCTTGCTGAGTTCAGTTAAACTTTTTCCCGGAATCACGACGTTATAAGATCTGTCTTCTGGAATATCAAGTTTGGCCTTTCTTAATGCAAGACGGTGGCTATCCGTTGCAGTGCATAATAATTCACTTTGCTCCACTTTCCAGTTTACACCTGTCAAGATAGGGC
Source organism: Bacillus sp. FSL R5-0576 (assembly GCF_038004765.1). NCBI lineage: Bacteria > Bacillati > Bacillota > Bacilli > Caryophanales > Bacillaceae > Bacillus > Bacillus sp. FSL R5-0576. The sequence goes on along the minus strand of NZ_JBBORU010000001.1, from coordinate 3,976,041 downwards.
GTGTTTCTGAGGTGGACACTGCAAATACTGTTTGTCTGATTAGATTTTTTAACAAATCAGTTGGGATCTGAATCGCATGATGCTCTTCAATCTGCGGCAAGTGCGGATACTCGTCAGCATCCAGTCCGTTTAGATTAAATTCAGCTTTACCAGAACGGATAATCGTCAAATACTGATTTTGGACTTCGATTTCTACAGTTGCCATCGGCAATTTTTTTACAATTTCACTAAAAAAGCGAGCCTGTAAAACGATGCTTCCGGGCTGTTCAATAGTGACGATTTCTTTATCTCCTTCTTCTTTTGGAATGAAGGATTCAATAGAAATATCTGAGTCACTCCCTGTAAAGGATACTCCATCATCTGATGCAACAATTTTAATACCAGTCAGAATGGGAATCGTGGTTCTGGATGAAACTGCTTTTAATACATCTTGGACACTTTCAACAAGACGATCTTTTTGAATCGTGAATTTCATTTTTATCCTCCTAACGGATAATGTATTAATATATATATTTATAAAAAATAGTAGAAGTAATAGTAGGGCCTGTGGATTTGTGGATAAGTTGTGAAAAAGACAGGAAACACAGCCTATCCACATGTGGACAGACTGTGTATGACTTCCGAAAAGTTATTCACACTTTCCCCGATTGATCCCTGGTCCTGCTATTTAAGCTGTTCTTTAATTTCTTTTACATGCTGCTGAAGCTGTTCATCATCTGCCAGCAGTTTCGAAATTTTTTCATGCGCATGAATAACGGTCGTATGATCACGTCCTCCAAACTCTTCACCGATTTTAGGAAGAGAGGAATCAGTCATTTCCCTAGATAAGTACATGGCGATTTGACGCGGAAAAGCTACTGACTTTGTCCGTTTTTTTGCTTTGAAATCCTCGAGTTTAATATTAAATTGCTGGCCTACTACCCTCTGAATTTCCTTTATCGTAATGACTTTCGGTTTTGAGGAAGGAATAATATCTTTCAACGCCTCAGCGGCCAGATCAGCATTAATATCTTTATTAATTAAAGATGAATAAGCGACAACTCTGATTAATGCTCCTTCGAGTTCCCGAATATTGCTGTCGATTTGATTCGCGATGTAAAGCATAACCTCGTTCGGAATATCGAGGCCTTCTGCTTTGGCTTTTTTTCTTAAAATTGCAATTCTCGTTTCTAGATCAGGCGGTGTGATATCTGTAATAAGTCCCCATTCAAAACGTGAGCGCAATCTGTCCTCAAGCGTAGGAATTTCCTTTGGCGGTCGGTCACTTGAAATGACGATTTGTTTGCTTTCTTCGTGCAATGTGTTAAATGTATGGAAAAATTCTTCCTGGGTTTGTTCTTTCCCCGCTAAAAATTGAATATCATCTATCAAAAGCACATCAACATTTCGATAGCGATTGCGGAAGTCGACGGCTTTATTATCTCGGATAGAGTTGATGAATTCGTTTGTAAATTTCTCAGAAGACAGATAAACCACTTTGGCAGAAGGATTATGATCTATTACATAATGGCCGATCGCATGCATTAAGTGCGTTTTCCCTAAGCCGACGCCCCCATATATAAATAAAGGGTTATAAGCTTTCGCGGGTGCTTCCGCTACTGCGAGGGAAGCGGCGTGTGCAAATCGGTTTCCAGATCCGATGACAAAAGTATCAAAAGTATATTTTGGATTGAGCATATTTTGAGGAAAATCAGATGTATCTTCTTTGACCGCTTTTTTGACTTGCGGTTTCGGCATAAAGTCCTCAACATCTTGATTTTGAGGAATGACAAACTTAATGCTCAATTCTTCCCCGGTTAATTCATATATAGTATCTGCAATCAGATGCAAGTATCTGGACTCCAGCCAGTCTCTGGCAAATTCATTGGGAGCCGTGATCGTTAATGTATCGCCTTGCAGTGAGTGGGCTTTGGTTGACTTCATCCAAGTCTCAAAACTCGGTTTGCTCAACTTTTTTTCGATTTGAGCAAGGGCTTGGTTCCACAGGTCTAATATATTTTCCATCTTCCGGCACGTCCCTCCTTTTCATAGAAAATGTTGTCTTTCTCTGTTATAGAACACAAAAAAAGAGCAAATGGCGCTTACCATTCGTACACATTAAATGTTGAAAACATATAATATAGTAGATAAATAGCTTTTCGACAAATTTCACAACTTGTGGACAACCTTCTACACAAGCTGTGTGAAATCAATCCACAACTTATCCACACTTTGTGGATAAAGAGGAAAGGTAGTATTAGTAATCAAGAGTTAAAACACAAATATAATACCAAAATAAACGAGAGCTTGCAATGGTTGTCACAATCTTATCCACAAAGCGGACAACCTGTTGAAAAAACCTTGTCCACAGGGGTTGGTAATGTGAAAATGTTGTCGATAACCACTGTGGATACTAAAAAAAGTCGAAAAAGATATCCACATGCGTGATTTTAGGGGTAAATTATTTGGATTTGTCTTTTTTCCGTAAAATTAAGGAATCTAAAAAATAAGGTTTCGAAAGTTGAAAAGGTATGGTATCCTATTATGGTTGCAAGAAATAAAAGCACTAGTGAAGTTGACAATGAATAGGTAACGCAAATATAATAAGTAAGACTGTCTTTAACAGCTATTCCTCGAGGGAGGTGTCATAAATGAAAAGAACATTCCAACCGAATAACCGTAAACGCAGCAAAGTTCATGGCTTCAGAAGCCGTATGAGTTCAAAAAACGGTCGTCTAGTTTTAGCACGCCGTCGCCGCAAAGGCAGAAAAGTATTATCAGCTTAGGCCACTGAATAATGTCAGTGGTCTTTTTTCACGTTATGGGAAAAGATAGATGTGATGCGTAATGAACCGGGGCATGCTTCCTGGTTCAGATGCATCTCATGTTCATAATAAATTTTAAAAGTTTCTGCCAGCCAGTATCGGAGTGAGTCATTTGAAGAAGCGAAATCGTTTAAAGAAAAATGAAGATTTTCAAAAAGTGTTTAAACATGGGACATCAGTTGCAAACCGCCAGTTTGTCTTATATACGCTTGATCAGCCTGAAAATGATGAACTGCGTGTCGGGCTTTCCGTCAGCAAAAAAATTGGCAATGCTGTGATGCGAAATCGGATCAAACGTTTGATTCGGCAGGCCTTTCTTGAAGAGAAAGAGAGACTGAAGGAAAAGGATTACATCATTATTGCCAGAAAACCGGCGAGCCAGCTGACATATGAGGAAACGAAAAAAAGTCTGCAGCATCTATTCAGAAAGTCTTCATTATATAAGAAATCTTCGTCAAAGTAGGCATCACCACTGCTTTCTTACAACTTTTAAAAGCGCTTCCTTTCTGGTTGATCAGAAAAAGACACCATTTAAAACTGAAAGATGCTAAAATACATACAAGTATGCTTTGCAATAAAAGAGTGTAAAGATTAATTATAGGAGGAAATGTTGTTGAAAAGGAGAATAGGGTTGCTATTAAGTATGGTTGGCGTATTCATGCTTTTGGCTGGATGCTCGAGTGTGAAAGAGCCGATCACTGCAGATAGTCCGCATTTCTGGGACAAGTACGTAGTATATCCATTGTCTGAGCTCATTACGTATGTAGCGAAATTGACGGGAGATAACTACGGGCTTTCAATTATTCTAGTTACCATTTTAATTCGTTTATTAATTTTACCGCTGATGATTAAGCAGCTGAGAAGTTCGAAAGCGATGCAGGCTTTACAGCCGGAAATGCAAAAGCTTAAAGAAAAATACAGCTCAAAGGATCAAAAAACGCAGCAAAAGCTTCAGCAGGAAACAATGGCTTTATTCCAAAAGCATGGTGTCAATCCATTGGCGGGATGTTTCCCGATTTTGATCCAGATGCCGATTTTAATTGGATTCTATCATGCGATCATGAGAACCCAGGCGATTTCAGAGCACAGCTTCTTATGGTTTGACTTAGGAGAAAAAGATCCTTACTATATCCTTCCTATCGTTGCCGGTGTCGCTACATTTGTTCAGCAAAAACTGATGATGGCGGGCAATGCGCAGCAAAATCCGCAAATGGCGATGATGCTTTGGATTATGCCAATTATGATTATCGTATTTGCGATCAACTTCCCGGCGGCTCTTTCTCTTTATTGGGTAGTCGGTAACTTGTTTATGATTGCGCAAACTTTCCTCATTAAAGGACCTGATATTAAAAAAAATCCTGAGCCGCAAAAAGCCGGAGGAAAGAAAAAGTGAGGAATGTGACTGCTGCAGGGCGAAATGTCGATGAAGCAGTACAGTCCGGATTGCAAGAGCTGGGATTAACGAAGGATAAGGTAGAAATTACTGTTATTGAAGAGGGAAACAAAGGGTTTCTCGGCATTTTCGGCAAAAAGCCTGCGATCGTAAAGCTGGTTGAAAAGATTGATCCGATTCAGCAAGCGAAGTTATATCTTCAAACGATCGCCGAAGCCATTGCCGGGAAGTCTGATGTGACTGTTCAAGAAAGCAAAAAGACAGTGAGATATCATATAACAGGTGAAAAGGCAGCATTGTTGATTGGGAAAAGAGGACAAACCTTAAACGCCCTTGAAACTTTGACACAGCTTGCCCTTAACCGTTATCCAGGCCAATACAAAAATGTGACGGTGGATGCAGAAAACTATCGTTTGAAAAGAAAAGAAACACTGAGCCAGCTGGCCATCAAGCTTGCTGACCAAGTTTTGAAAACGAAAAAATCCATCCAGCTTGAGCCTATGCCGTCCAGCGAAAGAAAAATTATTCACGATACTCTTTCTGGATATGCAAACCACCAGATCAAAACATATTCAATGGGTGAAGGCGAAAATCGTCATCTCGTTATTTCCCATAAAAGATAGCATAAAACCGAAGTCCGATAAAAATTGGATTTCGGTTTTTTTGTATCCGAAAAATCTACTTTTCCTAGTAATATCAAGGTTTTGCCGTTTAAGTTTTTTCTTTTTAGGTGTATCCTGTTGATAAAAAGGAAGTTCAGGAAATAAAATTAATTGTTATTCACATGTGGATAAGTTAAAGTAATAAGGGACGAATTTCTATTTCTGTGGATAACAAATCTTCCACTTCGAACCAAACTATGTTATCTTTTAGTTTTGGCATAATAAAAATTTTTTTATATAGATGAAGTATAAGTAAAGAGAGGTGAACAACATGGATACAATTGCGGCAATTTCCACACCGATGGGAGAAGGCGCGATTGCGATTGTACGGTTGAGCGGACCAGAAGCCATTCAAATCGCAGATAAAATTTATAAGGGACCGAAGGGGAAAACACTCAGCTCGGTCGAATCACATACGATTCATTATGGTCATATCGTAGACAGACCTTCGGATCGTGTCGTTGAGGAAGTAATGGTATCAGTGTTAAAAGCGCCGAGAACTTTTACACGAGAAGATGTCATCGAGATTAACTGTCACGGGGGAATTGTGACTGTGAACCAAGTGCTTCAGCTTGCATTGAGAGAGGGAGCGAGACTGGCAGAGCCTGGTGAATTTACGAAACGTGCGTTTTTAAACGGCCGAATCGATCTTTCACAGGCGGAAGCGGTTATGGACTTAATCAGAGCGAAAACGGACCGGGCAATGAACGTTGCTATGAATCAAATGGAAGGGCGTCTTTCTGCTTTGGTGCGCCGTTTGCGTAGTGAGATTTTAGAAACACTGGCCCATGTTGAGGTGAATATCGATTATCCGGAGTATGATGATGTAGAGGAAATGACGCATCAGATTTTAGTCGAAAAGGCAACCGCCGTGAAAAAGGAAATTGAGGCGCTGCTGAGGACTTCTGAGCAAGGAAAAATCTTACGTGAAGGTCTTTCTACCGTCATTATCGGCCGGCCAAACGTAGGAAAATCATCTCTTCTGAACAGCCTCGTTCATGAGGCAAAAGCCATTGTAACCGATATTCCCGGAACGACACGGGATGTGATTGAGGAATACGTGAATGTAAGGGGCGTCCCGCTTCGTCTGGTTGATACAGCAGGTATTCGTGAAACAGAGGATATTGTTGAGCGAATCGGTGTTGAACGTTCTCGCCAGGTTCTAAAGGAAGCGGACCTGATTTTACTTGTGCTTAATTATAGTGAAGAGCTTTCTGAAGAAGACGTGAAGCTTTTTGAAGCCGTTGAGGATATGGATGTTATCGTGATTTTGAATAAGACTGACCTTGAGGCGAAGATTGACACTGAACGTGTCCGTGAGCTTGCCAATGGACGTCCAGTTGTTACGACATCTCTTTTAAAAGAGGAAGGCATCAATGATCTGGAAGAAGCGATTCAATCGCTGTTCTACACGGGTGCCATTGAAAGCGGTGATCTGACTTATGTCAGCAACACACGTCACATCTCTATTTTACAGCAAGCAAAACGCGCCATTGAAGATGCGCTTAGCGGCATCGAACAGGATGTCCCGATCGACATGGTGCAAATTGACCTTACAAGATGCTGGGAGCTTTTAGGGGAAATCATTGGAGATTCTGTCCACGAAAGCTTAATTGATCAGCTCTTTTCACAATTCTGTTTAGGAAAATAATAAAAGGAGGAACTAGAATCATGGGGTATGAAGCAGGCCAATACGATGTGATTGTGATTGGCGCCGGGCATGCCGGTGTTGAGGCTGCCCTCGCATCTGCACGCCAAGGCGCCAAAACGCTTGTCTTGACCATCAACCTAGATATGGTTGCATTTATGCCATGTAATCCGTCTGTCGGCGGCCCCGCAAAAGGGATTGTCGTCCGCGAAATTGACGCGCTCGGCGGAGAAATGGGAAGAAACATCGATAAAACGCATATTCAAATGAGAATGCTGAATACAGGAAAAGGTCCAGCGGTTCGTGCATTGCGTGCGCAAGCAGACAAATTCCAATATCAGCACGAAATGAAAAATACGCTTGAAAAAGAACCAAACTTAACATTGCTGCAAGGAATTGTGGAGCGGCTGATCGTTGAAGACGGCGAATGCCGAGGCGTTATTACACAAACCGGTGCACATTATCGTGCGAAAGCAGTTGTCATGACGACAGGGACATATTTAAGAGGACGTATTATTCTTGGCGATCTGTCTTACTCAAGCGGCCCAAATAACCAGCAGCCTTCTATTAAGCTTTCTGAGCATTTGGAGGAACTTGGTTTTGACCTTGTTCGTTTTAAAACAGGTACGCCGCCTCGCGTTAAAAGCGACACGATTGATTACAGCAAAACGGAAATTCAGCCTGGTGACGATGTGCCTCGCGCTTTCTCATATGAAACAGTGGAATATATCACAGATCAGCTCCCTTGCTGGTTGACATATACAAGCCCTGAGACACATGAGATTATTGACAGCAACCTGCACCGTTCACCGATGTATTCCGGTATGATCAAAGGTACGGGCCCAAGATACTGCCCATCCATTGAAGATAAAGTTGTCCGTTTTAATGATAAACCGCGTCACCAAATCTTCCTTGAGCCGGAAGGCAGAAATACACAGGAAGTCTATGTCCAAGGTTTATCTACAAGTCTTCCAGAAGACGTACAGCAAAGAATGCTTGCAACGATTCCTGGACTTGAAAACGTGCAAATGATGAGAGCCGGCTATGCGATCGAGTATGATGCAATCGTACCGACACAGCTCTGGCCGACACTTGAAACAAAAAAAATCACAAACCTTTACACTGCAGGCCAAATTAACGGAACATCCGGTTATGAAGAAGCTGCGGGACAAGGGATTATGGCGGGAATCAATGCAGGACGAAAAGCGCTTGGAAAAGAAGAAGTAATTCTAAGCCGTTCTGACGCCTATATTGGTGTTCTGATTGATGACCTTGTGACAAAAGGTACCAATGAGCCATATCGTCTTTTGACATCACGTGCTGAATACAGATTGCTGCTTCGACATGACAATGCTGATTTGCGTCTGACAGAAATCGGACACCGCATTGGATTGATTTCTGATGAGCGCTATGCGGCTTTTGAGAAGAAAAAAGCGGCGATCGAGGCGGAGAAAAAACGTCTTCATTCTGTAATTATCAAGCCGTCTCCGGAAAATCAAGAATATATCCGTTCTCTTGGCGGAAGCGAATTGAAAGATGGAGTTCGCGGCACAGACTTGATGAAGCGTCCTGAAATGAACTATGAAACAGTCACAAAACTGGCGCCGCCAGAAGTGCCGGTTCCTCAAGACGTGGCAGAACAAGTAGAAATCCAAGTGAAATATGAAGGATATATTGAAAAATCTCTTCAGCAAGTGGAAAAACTGAAGAAGATGGAAAATAAAAAAATTCCAGATCGAATTGATTATGACGCAATTAAGGGGATTGCGACCGAGGCGCGTCAAAAACTGAAAAATGTACGGCCTTTGTCTGTTGCCCAAGCTTCCCGCATTTCCGGTGTAAACCCGGCGGACATTTCAATTCTATTGGTGTATTTAGAGCAGGGACGCATTGCGAAGATAGCCGAATAGAAAGGATGACGGCATGAATATTGAAGAATTCACTTCTGGTTTGGCGGAAAAAGGGATCTCCCTTTCTCCCCGTCAGCTGGAGCAATTTGAGCTGTATTACGACATGCTGGTTGAATGGAACGAAAAAATCAATCTGACTTCAATAACAGAGAAAAAAGAAGTGTATTTAAAGCATTTTTATGATTCCATTACAGCTGCTTTTTATGTCGACTTCAATCAGGTGAACACGATTTGTGATGTCGGAGCGGGAGCGGGTTTTCCAAGTCTGCCGATAAAAATATGCTTTCCGCACCTCAATGTCACAATCGTAGATTCACTGAATAAACGGATCACGTTTTTAGAAAAGTTATCTGAGGCTTTGCAATTGGAGAATACAACATTCTGCCATGACAGAGCTGAAACGTTCGGGCAACGGAAAGACGTGCGTGAAAGCTATGATATTGTGACGGCACGAGCAGTTGCGAGATTATCTGTTTTGAGTGAGCTTTGCTTGCCTCTGGTGAAGAAAAACGGTTTATTTGTTGCTTTAAAAGCCGCATCAGCTGAAGAAGAACTGAATGCAGGCAAAAAAGCAATCACGACGCTTGGAGGAGAACTTGAGAATATCCATTCTTTTAAGCTGCCTATTGAAGAAAGCGACCGTAATATTATGGTGATACGCAAAATAAAAAATACGCCTAAGAAGTATCCAAGAAAACCGGGAACTCCTAATAAATCGCCAATTGAAGGGTAATTTAGACAGCCTGATATGACAATACCATCATATTTTCATCAAAATTGATGGATGTACAGCAGGAAAAACCATGAGAAAATAGAATTATAAAAATGGCAGTTTTTAAAGGTGGTGTAGGTACATGAAGCATTCATTCTCTCGTTTCTTCGGGCTTGGTGAGAAGGAACAGGAGCCGGAGATTGCTGAACATGATACAAACAAAGAAGAGATTCTGGAAATACCGGTAAATGCTATCGTTCCCAACCGTTTTCAGCCACGCACCATTTTCTCAGATGAAAAAATCAAAGAGTTAGCAATGACCATTCATACACACGGCATTATTCAGCCGATTGTTGTTAGGCATACAGAAGAAGAAGGCCAATACGAACTCATTGCGGGTGAAAGACGCTGGAGAGCGGTGCAATCGCTTGAGTGGGAAAAGATTCCGGCAATTATTAAGGATTTTTCCGACACGGAAACCGCTTCTGTGGCGTTAATCGAAAACTTGCAGCGGGAAGAACTGTCTTCTATTGAGGAAGCGCATGCTTATGCTAGGCTGCTTGAGCTGCATGATTTAACACAGGAGGCACTCGCACAGCGCTTAGGAAAAGGGCAGTCTACAATCGCGAATAAGCTTCGGTTATTAAAGCTGCCTCAGCCGGTCCAAGAGGCGATTATGGAGAAGAAAATCACCGAGCGCCACGCCAGAGCGCTGATTCCGCTGAAACAGCCTGAGCTCCAAGTCACACTGCTCACAGAGATTATTGAGAAAAGTTTAAATGTAAAGCAGACGGAAGACCGCGTGGTGAAAATGCTGGAGCAAGGCCAGAGAAAGCCAAAGCCGAGACGCAAAGCATTCAGCAGAGATACAAGAATTGCGATGAACACGATTCGCCAGTCACTATCAATGGTGGAAGACAGCGGTGTAAAATTGAATACGGAAGAAGAAGAATTTGAAGAATATATTCAATTAACGATTCGCATACCAAAATAGAAGCTCTCCTGAAAAGCAGGAGAGCTTTTTATATTTTTAATAAAAGGTAATCACTTACTTTTAGTGAAAATTATTATATTAGAATTCTTTTCTTTGAGTTTGTGGATAAACTCTTCAGATTTTTGCGGTGAAATTACTGCATGTCCCCATCCCCCCTGATAATATATTGTGATGGCATGGCGAGAGCCGATCAGACGAAAACCGGACCATAGTTTCTTTTTTGGAACGACTTTATCGATTTTTTCATAAGGAATTTGATGTTTGATCAATCCGGCTTTAATGATCAGATGGTGTTCCTTCAATACATATTTTAGGTCAATAAAGCTCCAAATGATGAGTCCATTTAAAAGAGTCAGCAGAATAAAAATGATCCAGCCGGAAACTCTCATATTTCCCAGCACAAAAGGAACAATGGCATCTGCTTGTATCAGTAATATGAGAAACACAATCATCAGCGTAACGGGTACATCTCTCTTCGTTTGATAAACCATTTTCTCACCATCCTGTTTCCACGTTCTGTACTGTGACTTCTTCTTTTTTTCTTTAAGAAATTCCTTTTTTAAGTCAAAAAAACATAGAAATTGCAGAATTTATAAGAGAAAGCATAAAGCGTGCTTGAATTTTCAATTATTTCCCTTCTGATTCGGAACAAAATGATGAAAAAAATGAAACGCTTTAATCTTTTTTTGATAGAATAGAAGCAAGATAGTACATGTTCATGTGAAAGTAGGTGACATCGTGGGAAAAATCATAGCAATTACGAACCAAAAAGGCGGGGTCGGCAAAACAACGACGTCTGTCAACCTTGGGGCATGTTTGGCTTACATAGGGAAAAGGGTTCTGCTGGTAGATATTGATCCGCAGGGAAATGCGACAAGCGGATTAGGGATTGAAAAAGCCGATGTAGAGCAGTGTGTGTACGATATTTTAGTAGATGATGCAGATGTAATAGATATTATTAAAGCAACGACAGTAGAGAACTTGGATGTGATTCCTGCGACGATTCAGCTTGCAGGGGCTGAGATCGAGCTGGTTCCTACAATATCAAGAGAAGTGAGATTGAAGAGAGCGCTTGAAGCAGTAAAGCAAAATTATGATTATATTATCATTGATTGTCCGCCGTCATTGGGCTTGCTGACGATTAACGCCCTTACTGCCTCGGATTCCGTTGTGATTCCTGTACAGTGCGAATATTATGCCTTGGAGGGGCTCAGCCAGTTATTAAATACAGTACGTCTTGTGCAAAAGCATTTGAATACTGATTTAATGATTGAAGGTGTATTGCTGACAATGCTTGATGCCCGGACAAACCTTGGCATTCAAGTGATTGAAGAGGTTAAAAAGTATTTTAGGGATAAAGTATATAAGACAGTTATTCCGCGTAATGTCCGTCTGAGTGAGGCACCGAGTCACGGAAAACCCATCATTTTATACGATCCGCGGTCAAGAGGTGCGGAAGTATATTTAGATTTAGCAAAGGAAGTGGCTGCGAATGGCTAAAGGCCTTGGAAAAGGGATTAATGCGTTATTTAATCAGGTAGATTTGTCTGAAGAGACAGTTGAAGAAATTAAAATTGCCGATTTACGCCCTAATCCTTATCAGCCAAGAAAACACTTTGATGACGAGGCATTAGCTGAACTAAAAGAATCTGTGCTGCAGCATGGCATTCTTCAGCCGCTTATCGTCAGAAAATCTTTAAAAGGCTATGATATTGTTGCGGGTGAACGGCGTTTTCGAGCGGCAAAGCTGGCAGGTTTAGATACAGTTCCGGCCATTGTCCGTGAATTATCAGAGGCGTTAATGAGGGAAATTGCTTTATTAGAAAACCTTCAGCGTGAAGATTTATCTCCGCTTGAAGAGGCTCAGGCATATGACTCCTTGTTGAAACACTTAGACCTCACGCAAGAGCAGCTTGCCAAACGTCTTGGGAAAAGCAGACCGCATATTGCGAATCATTTAAGACTGCTGACACTGCCAGAAAATATTCAGCAGCTTATTGCCGAAGGTACGCTTTCTATGGGACATGGACGCACGCTTCTTGGCTTAAAAAACAAAAATAAGCTTGAACCGCTGGTACAAAAAGTGATTGCGGAGCAGCTCAATGTTCGCCAGCTTGAGCAGCTGATTCAGCAGTTGAATCAGAATGTTCCACGTGAAACAAAGAAAAAAGAACCTGTGAAAGATGCGGTTCTAAAAGAACGGGAATCCTATCTCCAAAATTATTTTGGAACAACAGTTAATATTAAAAGACAGAAGAAAAAAGGCAAAATCGAAATTGAATTTTTCTCTAATGAAGACCTTGACCGGATTTTAGAGCTTTTGTCTGAACGAGAATCGTAAATGAAGAAACCATCTTTCAAGCGAAGATGGTTTTTGTTTTATATGCGCCCAGTGAGCCTTTGCAACGGGTTAAGGCGTTCTTGCCTCCACTCTGTCCGATCTGTTAAACTCAATCCTTCCGCGAGAACATTGGCCATATTCATGACCAAGTTGAGTCTTGTATTTTGCAATACAAAATATTCCATGAAACCGCTCACATTCACGATTCCGTTAATATGAAGATCTCCCACTTCAGGAAGGTCTTTTTGTACACCGGCTCCGGGCTTTAATGGCCCGTCCCCGATTTGAAATGAACCCACACTCTTAACGCGGCCTAAGCATGCATCGACTGCTATAACAAATGGGTTTTTATGTAATTTATGAATGTCATTGATTTTATCCTTCATGTTCACAGCATGGACGGGGTCAGATAAGGTTCCGTAGACATGGAATCTGGTGAGCTGCATCTGTTTGAGTTTCATTCCTACAAGCGGGCCTAATGAGTCACCGGTTGAACGGTCTGTTCCGATACAAACCACGACAATTGGTTTGCCGGCAGCTTTACGTAAGGATGAAGAAAGGATGGTTTGGATTTGTTTTGCCGCTGCAGCATCTGTATGTGAAACATATTGCTTTACTCGTTCCTGAGAGGAAAAAAGCCCGCCTTTTCGATTCATGGGTTTCACTTCCTTGTTATAGTAGGTAACAGAATTGCTATGGTGTGTGTGTAGTTATGTAAGGTTGTTTACAGTATATCCAGCAGTATGATTTTTTATGCTTTGTGTATGGCACCGGAGATTTTAAAAAAGTAGAGGTTATGATATGAATGGTTAGTGGGCGATTACAAGTATTGTCCCCCATTGCCTCGGTCATGATCAAGCAATGGTCTGCTTATGAAACACTTGAATAGATAGGAATGGTTAGAAAAAAGTGAAGAGTGAAGTTCACTTCTTCATTCCGCGGACAAACAAATAAATATCTCTTTTTAGACTGCTGTATTAGCAGTCTTTTTTTATGAGTATTTAGTATGATAATTTCAACTTGTGTTCAAATGTCTATGAAAATATGGCATTTTTGCTTTCCTTTATTTATATAGTAACAATAACGGGAACAAGCTGAACTTTGTCTATGAGGTGATAGTGTTGTGGAGAGCCGGAATGAAGTGGATGCTGCTCATATTAGGGAGCCTGATCGGGGCCGGATATGCGAGCGGTCAGGAGATATGGCAGTTTTTCGGGGCGGAAAGTGGACTTGCTATTGTGCTGTTTACAATTATGTTCATTTTCTCGTCTTATATTGTGATGAAAATCAGTTTTAAGGTTCAATCCACTCATTTTCTGCCGGTTCTGGAACATTTAATGGGGCCATGGCTGGCGAAAATTTATGATGTCCTCATCATTTTTTATTTGTTTTCGACGACTATGGTGATGATTGCCGGAGGCGGTGTGACCCTGCAAATGTACAAACTTCCTTTCTGGTGGGGAATCGCGCTGATTTGCATCGTGACAGTGTGTTTGTTTTTGTGGGATGTGAAAGGAATATTATCTATAAATAGTATTTTGATTCCTGTGTTAGTAGCGGGGCTTTTATATGCGCTGGTCTCCTTTCAGAGCACACATCACCATACGTGGACGATTGATTTGTCCCAGCAGTATAACTGGCCTGCGAGCATTACGTTTACCTCTTTAAACATCCTTTCAGTTGTTGCGATTTTATCCTCTGTTGGGAAAGAGATGAAAGGGCTCGGAGAAGCAAAAATCGCAAGTGTGGCAAGCGGTCTTATTTTTGGCGTGATCTCATTTGTTTATAATGAAACGTTGGTGGAGCTGGCGGGCTCCCTTTCTCAGTTTGAAATACCGCTGTTTGCCGTTCTGGAGGGTGCGCCTTATTTCCTTTTTTTATGTATGACGGCGGTGCTGTGCCTGGCGATTTACACGACGACGGTAGCTGGTTTGCTGGGGCTGTCCAGCCGGCTGATGGCGTTTATTCATATGCCGAGATGGATGATTGTGTTGATTTTGTTAGTGTTAATGGTACCTTTTACTTCTTTCGGATTTTCTGATTTGATCGCGTTCTTGTATCCGATATATGGGATGCTCAATTTGTATTTGTTAGTTTGTCTGCTCCTATATCCTATTTTGAGTAAATGGAAATAAGAGGATGTATTTCTTTTCGGGTATCTTGATTGCTCTTATGATCAGTTTTTTTGTACAATAGATACAGCAGTTTAGGAAAAGAGGTGAAGGGTCTTGGCGGATAAAGACTTTGGCCTGAATGATATCGTAGAAATGAAAAAACCGCATCCATGCGGAGCGAACAGCTGGAAAATTATACGCATGGGAATGGATATTCGAATTAAGTGTGAGGGATGCTCTCACAGTGTTATGATTCCGAGAAGAGAATTTGAAAGAAAACTAAAAAAAGTACTAGTCAAGCATGAGGAGCCTACTTCATAAATAGGCCGACACTCATGCTTTTTCATATAGAAGGTAAGGAGAAGACGGCGATGAGCAAAGTGCATCAGTCGGCATGTCCGCTGAATTGTTGGGACAGCTGCGGCTTTTTGGTGACTGTTGATGATGGAAAGGTAACAAAAGTGGACGGAGATCCAAACCATCCGATTACGGAAGGTAAAATCTGCGGCCGCGGCAGAATGCTTGAGACAAAAACAAATTCTCCTGATCGGCTTCGCTATCCAATGAAAAAACAAAATGGCGAGTTTGTGCGGATTTCTTGGGAGCAGGCACTTGATGAAATTGCCGATAAACTTCGGGAAATCAAGGAAACGTCGGAGACGACTGCTGTTTTGCACAGCCATGATTATGCGAATAACGGTCTGTTAAAAGCGCTTGATCAGCGTTTTTTTAATGGATATGGAGGCGTGACTGAAATCGTCGGAAGCATATGCTGGGGCTCCGGCATCGAGGCGCAAAGCTGGGATTTTGGCCGTTCGTACGGTCACGGCCCGCTTGATATTTACAACAGCAAGCATGTTGTTGTGTGGGGAAGAAATGTATCCAGAACAAATATGCACTTATACCATCACTTGCAGCAGGTGAAAAAGAAGGGCGCCACGATTACGGTGATTGATCCGATCTTCAACCCGACTGCAAAGCTTGCTGACCGCTATATCTCTGTAAAGCCTGGAATGGACGGCTGGCTTGCGGCAGCCGTTTTGAAGGTTCTGATTGAGACGGGAAGAACGGATGAAACGTTTATTTCTGAGCATTCTGTCGGTTTTGATGATGTGAAAGAGCTTTTGAAAACTGTTTCTCTGGAAGAGTTTATTGTGAAAACAGAAACTTCTATGGAGGAGCTGGAGTATCTGGCCGGTTTGTATGCTGATGGTCCGGTGTCTACTTTTATGGGGCTTGGCATGCAGCGATATAAAAACGGCGGCGGAACGATTCGTTGGATTGATGCACTCGTTGCGGCAAGCGGAAATGTCGGAATTAAGGGCGGCGGCGCGAATTTCGGAAATGTCCAGATTGGCGAGAGCTTTGCAAAAACAAAGCTGACGCTGCCGGAATTAAAAACAACATCACGTTCTTTTTCAATGATGACGCAGGCTGAAGAAGTGTTGACCGCTGCTGATCCTGCGATTGAGATGATTATTGTGACTTGCGGAAATCCGCTGACTCAGGTGCCGAATACAAATAAAGTGAGACAAGCTTTTGAAAAGGTTTCAATGACGGTCGCGATTGATTTCATTATGACGGATACCGCAAAGCTGTGTGATTATGTTTTGCCGACTGCCACTGTTTTTGAAGAAGAAGATATCTACTATTCCAGTATGTATCATCATTATGTTCAGTACGGGAAGAAGCTTGTGGAGCCGCAGGGTGAAGCGAAGTCGGACAGCTGGATCTGGTCAGAGCTTGCAAAACGTCTTGGGTTTGGCGAGCTGTTTGAATACAGCACTCAAGAATTTTTAGAGATGGGGCTTTCCTCATTGGAAGCAGAGGATGTGACACTTGAGCGTTTAAAAGAAAAAGGCCACCTCCCTCTTCCAGTAAAACAGGTGCCGTGGGATGATTATCAGTTTTTGACGCCGAGTGGAAAATTTGAATTTACTTCGTCGCTAGCTGAGCAAAAGGGATTTAGCGGCTCGCTTCAATTAAATGTGCCCGAAGAATCTGTTTTCCATAATGAGGAGTTAGCTGAAAAGTACCCTTATACGCTGTTATCCATTCATCCGCAGCGTTCCAACCATTCACAGCATGTGCCGTTTATTGAAAAGCTTCAGCACGTTCAGGTCGATATTTCTCCAGATATAGCGGCTGAGCAGAATCTTCAGGATGGAGACGAGGTTGTCATCTTTAATGACCGCGGACGCTTGAAGGGCAAGGTGAAATTGATGAAACAGGCTCATGCGAAGACGATTAATATAGATGAAGGCATGTGGGCGGCTTTTGGAGGGTCAGTCAATGCACTGACAAATGATACAAATTCTGATAATGGAATGGGAAGTACGCTTTTTGACTGTTTAGTAGGCTTGAAAAAAGCATAATCAAAGGGATTGGCAGGCTGAAAATGCTTTTTTGTCAGCTTGTCTTTTCCAGTGAACCTCCTTATAATTGCTCTAGGTTCAAAATACGCTCATACAATGACGGTTTTATATAGAGGAGATGAAAGAATGGCTTTAACAGCTGGAATTGTTGGTTTGCCGAACGTCGGAAAATCAACACTATTTAACGCAATTACACAGGCCGGTGCCGAATCAGCCAACTACCCGTTCTGTACAATTGATCCGAACGTGGGAATTGTAGAGGTGCCGGATGATCGTCTGCAAAAGCTGACTGAGCTGGTCAACCCGAAGAAGACTGTGCCGACTGCTTTTGAATTCACTGATATTGCAGGGATTGTAAAGGGCGCATCTAAAGGAGAAGGACTCGGCAACAAGTTCCTATCTCATATTCGCCAAGTTGACGCGATTTGCCACGTTGTCCGTGCTTTTTCCGATGACAACATTACACACGTTTCCGGAAAGGTTGATCCGATTGATGACATTGAAACGATCAACCTTGAGCTGATCCTCGCTGATATGGAAACGGTTGAAAAGCGGATTACACGCGTCAGCAAGCTTGCGAAGCAAAAAGATAAAGACGCTGTATTTGAGTTTGAGATTTTATCTAAACTGAAAGAAGCGTTTGAGAGTGAAAAGCCTGCTCGATCTGTAGAATTCACTGAAGAGCAGCAAAAGCTTGTGAAGCAGCTCCATTTACTGACTTCGAAGCCTATTTTGTACGTGGCCAACGTAAGTGAAGATGAAGTTGCTGATCCATCTGGCAATGAAAATGTAGCGAAGATTCGCGAGTACGCTGCCGGCGAAAACGCAGAAGTTATCGTTGTGTGTGCAAAAATCGAATCTGAAATCGCTGAGCTTGAAGGCGAAGAAAAGCAAATGTTCTTGGAAGAGCTGGGCATTCAAGAATCAGGTCTTGATCAGCTGATCAAAGCGTCTTACTCTCTTCTCGGTCTCGCAACATATTTCACAGCCGGAGAACAGGAAGTCAGAGCTTGGACATTCAAAAAAGGCATGAAAGCCCCTGAGTGTGCAGGAATTATTCATAGTGACTTTGAGCGGGGCTTCATTCGTGCTGAGACAGTTGCTTATGAGGATCTTCTTGCGGGCGGCGGTATGGCAGGAGCTAAAGAGGCAGGAAAAGTCCGCCTTGAAGGGAAAGAATATGTGGTCCAAGACGGAGATGTTATTCATTTCCGATTTAATGTATAGGATGCAGTTGTAAAGGGACAAGAGCTTTGGTATAATATAAAATTGTGAGTAATAGAATTATTGCTCCTTGCCCATTATGGGCCGCTTAGTCCAAAAGGAGGTGCAAACAGATGAGAAAGTACGAAGTTATGTACATTATCCGCCCAAACATTGACGAAGAGTCTAAAAAAGCAGTTATCGAGCGTTTCAACAACGTTCTGACTTCTAACGGTGCGGAGATCACTGGAACAAAGGATTGGGGTAAACGTCGTCTTGCTTACGAAATCAATGATTTCCGCGACGGTTTCTACCAAATCTTAAACGTTCAAGCTGACGCTGCGGCAGTTCAAGAATTTGACCGTCTAGCTAAGATCAGTGACGATATCATTCGCCACATTGTTGTTAAAGAAGAAGAATAAGCAATTTTGAAATATATAATGGTAAAAGGTGGTCTTTCTTATGCTTAACCGAGTTGTATTAGTCGGAAGACTGACAAAAGACCCAGAGCTTCGTTATACGCCAAACGGTGCGGCTGTTGCTACGTTTACTCTTGCTGTGAATCGTACATTTACGAACCAGTCCGGAGAACGTGAGGCCGATTTCATTAATTGTGTCACTTGGAGAAGACAAGCCGAAAACGTTGCAAACTTCTTGAAAAAAGGAAGCCTTGCAGGCGTAGATGGCCGTTTACAAACAAGAAACTATGAAAACCAGCAAGGACAGCGTGTCTTCGTGACAGAGGTCCAAGCTGAAAGTGTTCAATTTCTTGAGCCGAAAAACGGCGGCGGTTCTGGTTCAGGTGGATACAACGAAGGAAACAGCGGCGGAGGCCAGTACTTTGGCGGAGGCCAAAATGATAATCCATTTGGGGGAAATCAAAACAACCAGAGACGCAATCAGGGGAACAGCTTTAATGATGACCCATTTGCCAACGACGGCAAACCGATTGACATCTCGGATGATGATCTTCCATTCTAATGTGATTATCGCCTAAAATGAAAAAGAAAGGAGGGAAATGACAATGGCAGGAGGACGCAGAGGCGGTCGTGCGAAACGCCGTAAAGTGTGTTATTTCACTTCTAACGGTATCACGCACATCGACTACAAAGATGTAGATCTTCTTAAAAAGTTTGTTTCTGAGCGCGGTAAAATTTTACCACGTCGTGTAACTGGAACAAACGCTAAATACCAACGTAAATTGACTGCAGCGATCAAACGCGCACGTCAAATGGCTTTACTTCCATACGTAAGCGGTGAGTAAGCTGATACGTAAAGAGCAAGGACCTTCGGGTTCTTGCTCTTTTTTATAGGGGGAGGATGAAACATGAAGTTGATTTCATGGAATGTAAACGGCCTGCGGGCTGTGATGAGAAAAATGGATTTCCTCTCTTATTTGAAAGAAGAGGATGCAGATATTATATGTCTTCAGGAAACGAAGATACAGGACGGCCAGGTTGATCTCCAGCCTGAAGGCTATCATGTGTACTGGAATTATGCAGTGAAAAAAGGATATTCCGGCACAGCTGTTTTTTCTAAGCAAGAACCGCTGCAGTTCATCTACGGTATCGGAGTAGAAGAGCATGACCAAGAAGGCAGAGTGATTACACTGGAATTTGAAAACGTGTTTGTGATGACTGTTTACACGCCCAATTCCAGAAGGGGATTAGAGCGGATTGATTACCGCATGCAATGGGAAGAGGCTTTATTGTCTTATATTCTTGAATTGGATCAGAAAAAACCAGTGATTTTATGCGGTGATTTGAATGTAGCCCATCAGGAGATTGATTTGAAAAATCCAAAGGCGAACCGGAATAACGCTGGATTTTCAGATCAAGAAAGAGGGGCATTCACTCGTTTCTTAGAAGCTGGCTTTGTTGATTCTTTCCGTCATGTTTATCCTGATCTAGAAGGCGCTTA
This sequence comes from Bacillus sp. FSL R5-0576, assembly GCF_038004765.1. Lineage (NCBI taxonomy): Bacteria > Bacillati > Bacillota > Bacilli > Caryophanales > Bacillaceae > Bacillus > Bacillus sp. FSL R5-0576. Next base: position 3,955,965 of record NZ_JBBORU010000001.1, on the reverse strand, counting down.
TTCCTGGTGGTCGTATCGTGCCGGCGCCCGGGACAGAAATATTGGATGGCGGATTGATTATTTTGTTGTTTCTGAAAGACTTAAGGAACAGATTGAAGATGCCAGCATATCAGCGGATGTCATGGGTTCCGACCATTGTCCTGTTGAACTTATCATCAATATATGATGAGATAGCAGTAAGGATTTTACACTTACTGTTTTTTTTATATGAAAAAGGAGAAAGAGATGGCAAATATAAAAGAGATCGCAAGACTGGCAAATGTATCTGTTTCGACTGTCTCGCGTGTATTGAATCATCATCCGTATGTATCTGAAGAAAAGAGAAAGCTTGTTCAACAAGTCATGAAGGAATTGGATTATACACCAAATCGAACCGCAATCGATCTCATTCGCGGGAAAACCCATACGGTCGGTGTGATTCTGCCTTATAGCGATCATCCCTGCTTTGATAAAATCGTTAACGGAATCACCAAGGCGGCTTTTCAGCATGAGTATGCAACGACCCTTCTCCCCACCAATTATAACCCCGCTATTGAAATCAAATATTTAGAGCTGTTAAGAACGAAGAAAATAGACGGTCTCATCATTACTTCCCGCGCCAATCATTGGGACAGCATTTTAGCTTATCAGGAATATGGGCCGATCATCGCTTGTGAGAATACCGGAGACATCGATGTCCCTTGTGCTTTTAATGACAGAAAAGCTGCTTATGCAGAGAGTTTTCGCTATTTAAAGAGCCGCGGACATGAGAATATTGCTTTTACGTGTGTCAGAGAAGCTGATAGGAGCCCGAGCACGGCTGATAAAGCTGCGGCCTATAAAGCTGTCTGCGGAAGGTTGGAAGACCGCCATATGCTGTCCGGGTGCAACGATATGAATGATGGTGAGCTGGCAGCTGAACATTTTTATATGAGCGGGCGGGTTCCGACCGCTATTTATGCAAATAGTGATGAAGTGGCAGCTGGAATTCATCTATTTGCCAAAAAGAATAATTGGGATGTTGAAATCATAGGCGAGGGGAATTCCTCTATCAGCCGTGTTCTTGGTTTTCCGTCGCTTGATTTGAACCTTGAGCAGCTCGGCATCGCAGCATTTTCTCTATTTTTGCAGGATGAACCCGCTGATATCAAAATTCAGCATAAATTTAAGAAAAAAGCTTGAACTGAAATGCATTTCATACCTTATAACTTCATTGAAGGCGAAGGAGGAGGAAGAAATGCAGATTGAACATACAGCGGTCTGGGTCAATGATTTAGAGCGAATGAAATCTTTTTATGAAACGTATTTTAATGGCGAAGCGAATGATTTGTATCATAATGAGAAAAAAGATTTTAAGTCTTATTTTATTACGTTTGATTCTGGAGCAAGGCTGGAAATTATGAAAAAAGGGAATGTGACCGATCCGCCCTCACAAACAATGACAGGCTGGGCACATATTGCCTTTTCCGTTGGGAGCCGGGAGAAAGTTGACGAACTGACTGACCGATTGAAGGCGGATGGTTTCGCAGTAGTAAACGGCCCGAGGACAACAGGAGACGGCTACTATGAAAGTGTGATTGAGGATGATGAAGGAAATTTGATCGAGATTACAATCTGACATGGAGTGACTTAAATGCTGAGGACAGAAAAAGAAAAAATGGCAGCCGGAGAATTATACAATTCGGAAGATCAACAACTATTACTAGAACGCAAGCATGCGAGACAGCTGATTAGACAATATAACGAAACACCGGAAGATGATGCAGTGCGGACGGAGCTTTTGAAGGAGCTTCTCGGTTCGGTTGGGGATCAAGTCACGATTTTGCCGACATTCCGCTGTGATTATGGCTATCACATTCATATCGGAGATCATACATTTGTTAATTTTGACTGTGTCATTTTAGATGTGTGTGAGGTGCGTATCGGCCGTCATTGTTTGATTGCGCCAGGTGTACATATCTACACGGCCGGTCATCCTCTTGATCCGATCGAAAGGAAATCCGGGAAGGAGTTCGGTAAGCCTGTGACAATTGGAGATCAAGTTTGGATTGGAGGCCGGGCGGTGATTAACCCGGGAGTGACAATCGGTGATAACGCAGTGATTGCGTCTGGATCTGTTGTCACTAAGGATGTACCAGCTAATACTGTTGTAGGCGGAAACCCCGCGAGGATTTTGAAGCAATTGTAATGAGATCAGTGCGGCAGATCCGCACTGACTTTTTTAAATCTGTTTCGCATTCGTATTAGGACCGAAGAAGATTAACAGCAAGGAGCACGCGAGCCAGCAGCCCCCAATAAATAAGAAGACGCTGATATAGCCGAGCTGAACGGCAATAAATCCGACAAGCAATGAGCCAAAAATGTTTGAAAAACGGCCAAGACCATAGGCTAAACCGCTGCCAGATGAGCGGTATTCAGTCGGATAAGGTTCAGATGTATAGGCGTATAAGTTCGAGGTAAAGACCCGTTCTGTGATATTCACGATAAAACCAAATACAATGATCATGATGGGAATAAAAGTCATACCATATAAGAGCCCGGCGATGGCCGTCAGAAACGCACTCGCAGCTAAAATCCATTTTCTTTGAAATCTTTCGGAAATCATGGAGCCGAGCAGTGCGCCAAGCGGAGCGCCGACGGAATGCAATACGTTATACCACAATGTATTTTCCATGGTGACGCCATTGCTTTTTAGCAGGCTTGGAACCCATGAGGCAAATCCGTAAAACCCAAACGTTTCAAAAATCCATACAGCAGATAATACGATGGTGATTTTGAGGTTTCTGCCTTTCAATAAGCCTGCGTAACCTGCATGCTGCTTAACAGTTTCGCTTACTTTAGGCTGGGATGCTGCCGGAAGCGGGCCTTTCTCCTTTTCAACCTGTGCCTCAATTCGATTGAGGATCGCATCGGCTTTCGCATATTCCCCGCGATTTTCGTGCCAGCGAGGCGACTCTTCCAGCCGTCGAATAAAGAAAAAATAAATAAGGCCGACGGCACCCCATACAAATACTAGCCTCCATCCCCATGAACCAAGAGGAATGACAAAGGCAGACACAATGTTGGTGATCGGAACCCCGATCAATCCAATCATGGCACAAAAAGAAATATATTTTCCACGTACACTTGAAGGGAAAAATTCCGCCAAATAGCTATTCGTAATGACCATGGCGGCTGCAACGCCAAATCCGGTGAGAAAACGGAATGTCATTAAAGATGGAATGTCCCATGCCGCAGCATTGCATAGCGATGCGATTGAGAAAACAAAGACAAATAGATTTAAGGCTTTTTTGCGGCCGATTCGATCGGACAGCCGTCCGCCCAGTGAAGCGCCTAAAAACATGCCTAAAAACGAAGCAGCCGTTACGTTAGCAATAGTTGAAAGCGGGATGCCCCAATGTTCAATCAGTGCCGGCGCTACATTGCTGAGGGTAAATAAATCTGCGAGATCAAAGAAATAAACAATGCCGAGAGCGGTTAACACTTGGAAATGAACGCGTGAAATCGGAAGGCGGTCTAAACGATTCGCTGCGTTTGAGAAAGGATGTGTATTCTTTTGTTTGAAGATCGTATTCATAAAAAACCCCCTTTTGAGTAGTAAGAAAAGACTGAAAATTCCCCTCTTGGGACTATTATAAGTATCTTGGTTCATTGGCAACAGAGTTCAAATCACTAGATGTAAGAACTAAATTCACACTTTATATTTTAATTTTGCTTAAAATATTTCCAAAACAGTAGATTCATAGACCAATTTATGCAAATATATAGTAATATTCTCATTGAAAGGAAGAGACATAGAAGGAATGAATTCATTTATTCGTCCTATAGAAGGAAACAATACGTTGTGGAGATATTTTTTCGCTTTTTTGGTGATGGTAGGGTTATATGTATTCGGGAATATAGCTTACCTCTTCGCTATACTGTTCACGGTTATTGTGAATCCCAATATCACGTTTGATTTGGATGAAGCTGTGCTGAGTGATCCCCTCGTAGATCTTTATTTGTCCCATGTGATTTATTTATTCGCCATTCCGGGAGTTTGGCTGGCTGTACGCTTTATTTTGAAGCGGCCTTTCCGAACGGTGATAACACCAAATTCAAAGATGAATTGGCGGAGAATTTCCTTTGGCTTTATTGCTTATTTCTTGCTGATGATCGCCGTACAATTGATTGATTTTGTGATTCATCCAGATAATTATTCAATGCAAGCCTTTGATACATCACGATTTATCTGGCTGCTAGCGGCTGCCCTCATTTTGGTTCCGATTCAGACATCAGCTGAGGAACTGTTTTTCAGGGGATTTTTGCTTCAAGCTTTCGGGAGATTGACGAAAAATCCTCTATTTTTGACACTGATTGTCGGAGGATTGTTTGGCGTATTGCATTTTGCGAATCCAGAAATGAACAACGGTGCTGTCTGGGCAGGAATTGAGTATTTAACATTTGGTTTTGTGTGGACCTATTACACGATTAAAACTGGAAGCATCGAAATATCACTTGGCGCCCATGCCGCGAATAATATGTTTTTGTGTATGTTTATTACAGAAAAAAACAGTGTGTATGGAGGAATTCCTTCTCTCTTTACGGTTACGCGGGGAAACCCGATGTGGGAGGCTTTCTTTACGATAGCGGTCAACCTTGTGTTTGCGGGGATCGCTTTATGGTACCATAAGAAATCAAAAAGTAAGCAGCAAGGGTCTTAATCCCTGCTGCTTATTAACGTGTGGATCGCTTCTTCAATATTTGTTGTCGGCTGCTGGCAGGCGAAGTTTTCACAAATATACACGGTTGTTTTGCCGTCTATGATGCGGTAGTCTGCTGCAAATGGTGCAATGTCTTTGCATTGATCAGGATGCTCTGCTACCAGAATGGAGTCGTTAGGCTTAAAGGCTTTTTGGAGCTCTGTTATGATTTGTTTTCTGGCTGGATCGTCTGCGCTGCCAAAAATAACGATTTCTTTTTTAGGCATCAGATGTCTTAACACACTTTGCATAAAGAAAGCATGGCCGCTTGGATACGCGTCTATGTCTGGCTTGAACACGGAAAACATTGTTTCCGCTTTTTCGATCAGTGATAAGTCGCCTGTGACTTGCCCGAGACGCAGCAGCTGAACAGCTGCCACACTGTTTCCGGAAGGCACGGCGCCGTCGTACACTTCTTTTTCCCGTACGATTAAGGCTTCTGCATCGTGTCCGGTGAAGTAGAATCCGCCATGCTCCTCATCCCAAAATAAGCTGATCATATCGTCTGTTAGTTTCTTCGCTTTTTGTAAAAAAGATAGATCAAACGAAGCTTCATAGAGATCGAGATAGGCCCATAGGAGAAAAGCGTAATCGTCGATAAAGCCTTTGTTTTTCACTTCGCCATCACGATATCGGACCATCACACGGCCGTCGATGATTAATTTGTTTTCAATAAATGTGATGGCGTCTTTCGCTAGGCTGAGATATTTCGGCTCCTGGTATACCTTTGCCGCTTTCGCAAGACCCGCGATCATCAGCGCGTTCCATGAGGTGAGCACTTTATCATCGACATGCGGATAGGTTCTTTCCTCGCGTGTCTTCAAGAGCTGCTGTCTTGCGTCTTCGAGTTTGAGACTGAGCTCTTTTTCGGTTAACCCGGCATCCTCTTTGATTTGTTCTCGCTTTGTGTGAATGAGGTTAGGAATATTTTTGCCTTCAAAGTTTCCTTCTTCAGTGATGTCATACACTTGGCAATACAGCGTTCCGAGATCGTCCCCGAGCGTTTTTAGAATCTCTTCCTTTGACCACACGTAGTACTTTCCTTCTTCTCCTTCTGTATCCGCGTCTAAAGCAGAGAAAAAGCTTCCGTCTTCATGAGTCATTTCCCGCTGAATGAACGTAATGATCTGCTCACAAATCTCTTTATAGCGGCTGTTTTGCGTGACCTGGTAGGCTTCGGTATAAGCGGTCAGCAGCAGCGCATTGTCGTACAGCATTTTTTCAAAGTGGGGAACGAGCCACTCGTCATCAGTCGAATAGCGGGCGAACCCATAGCCGATATGATCGTAAATGCCGCCATTCGCCATGCTGTCCAGCGTTTTCGTCACGTTGTATAAAGCGTTATCCTGCCCCGTATTGTGATGATAACGAAGCAAATACATCAGCATATGGGGCATCGGAAATTTCGGTGCCTGCCCGAAACCGCCGTAGATCGTATCAAACCCGCTGGCAAGCTGCTGGAATGTCCGGGAAATCGCTGACTCGCTAAGGCCTTCGCCTGATTTGGCGGCTGTTTTGGTCTGCAAATGTTTAGCGGCGTTCTCCGCAATATCCTCGACATGCTCACGGTCGTTCGCAAACGTCTCAGACAGATGCTCAAGCACATCAACAAAACCGGGACGATTGAATTTGCTCGTCTTTGGAAAATATGTACCCGCGTAAAACGGCTTCTGATCAGGCGTGATAAACACATTCAGCGGCCAGCCGCCCTGCCCGGTCATCAGCTGGCAGATTCTCATATAAACAGAATCCACATCCGGCCGCTCTTCCCGGTCGACTTTAATCGCCACAAACCGTTCATTGAGAAGACGCGCGATTTCTTCGTCTTCAAAGCTTTCGTGAGCCATAACGTGGCACCAATGACATGTGCGTGTAGCTACCCGAGCTAGCTATACCCAATAGATACGAGAACAGGCTTGTTTTCGCGTTTCGCTTTTTCGAATGCTTCTTCTCCCCAAGGAAACCAATTCACAGGGTTATGAGCATGTTGAAGTAAATAAGGAGACTTCTCAGCGATTAATCTATTGGGCTTATTGTTAGTGGGCATTGGATCACCTTCTTTCCATATAAAACGAATTTAATTTGTGTCTCTTTGCAGTTTCGATTTCAGTTCTCCAAACTTTTGCAATATCGGGTACGAACATATCAATATCGTTACAGAGCTCGTCAAGAAATGCAAATGTTTTTAGGTATACTTTCTTTCTGTTATATCTTTTACTGTTATTGAGTTCAATATGCTTTAAAATTTTAACTGATTTTTTAATGAGTATTTCATTTTGACTAAGGTGATCTATGAGAATGTGGTCATTAATAAGATTTCTTGACAAGTTAGTACAAATGCAATTATCTAATACTTTATATAAAGAAATATAAAATATATCACTATTAAACTTTCTGGGCAGCACTATACCCAACTTTTTAGCAGCTTTTAGATAGTCTTGTAGAAATCTATAAATAAATTCAATTCGGTGTTCGATCCCATGATTATCTATTTCATTGAGTTTTTCCATCTGAAATAATACCTTTACATCATAAAATTCTGAAATAAGGCCATGGCTTGCATACTTTAAGTTAAGACTAAATAAATTTAAAATTTCACCAAAAATCCTATTGGGATTAAAATAGGTATCCTTAGCCTCTTTTTCGAACTCTTCTTCGCTATAATTCTCCTCCCTCATAAAGATTACTTTTAATGCCTCTGCACTAATGTAATCATTTATAAGAAACATAATTGGAGAATAAAGATTTTGAAAGCATTCTTTATTATGTTTTTGTTTCTCTCTTTTTCGTGTAAGTTGGTGGGCGATTATTTGTCCAGATGTAGCAGCTAACAGAGGTATTGATACCGAGATTACAGTAGACCAATCAATTTGCAATTCTTACACTCTTTTCTTATTTATTATTTAAGTTGATAATGTTGCTTACATCTTTTTTGGCTTCTATATATTTTTGCTGTATCTCTGATGTGCTTTTAATATTTCGATGTTGAATTTCACTGGATACCTTAGGGATGATTAAATCGCTTATATCCCTTAAGGGAACGCTTTTTTCAAAAATTACAGTTCGTTTTTCGATCAGTTGTTCATAGTCTTTAAATGCAATTTCGAAGATTGTTTTATAGTTATGAAAAATTTCAAATGAATTATTATATAGATCCACTAACCATATACCAGAATATCTTTCGAATTTAGGTACAAATATTGGAATATTAATATCAACTTTTTTATTAAGAACTCTTTCTTCCATAGAATTAATTAAGGATGCTGGTATATGACTGCTCCAGTTTCTAGCAGTGGTTATCTTATTCATAAGTTCTTCTTGCTCTTGCGTGAAGTCCAAATATTTCAAATTAAATTCATCAGCTTTCTTTTTTACAAATGTTCTGTAATTTCGATAGGAGATACCAAGATCAGAAGCATCACCGAATAAATTAGACAAATAATTTGTCGTGTTTGAAATAGTTGACTTATAGTCATCATACATTTCAGCAGAAATTACTCGTTTCGGTCTCTCTATCAGGTTTCTTTCATCAATGTAGTTTTTGAGTAGTTGAAGTTTATTTTCTAGATAAGATATGTTTTTAGATGCAGTAACCAATATCTCTCTTAGATAGAAGATGAAGTCATCCTTACTATTAAATTTATACTTCCTTAAGTCCATTTCTTACCTCTCCAATATAATTTTGTAATGTAAAGCCATAATATCATGTCAAGAAACGAAAGTATTGCTATTGCCGCAAAAAAAACGCAATCATATTGCTTGCGTGTAGCCAAAATGTACCCTTTTACATTAAGAATTGTAAATGGCTTTTTGATCTGACATAATACAATTAATGTAAATATTCGAATAATTTTGTAAATCTGCGGGGTGAGATTTTCTTGGATCATACATCTATAAAAAAAGAAAGGATTCCGTATGAAATTTTAATATCTAAATTGAATTCATGGTATACCACCATAAAGAAAAATATGATTGAAGAAGCCCAAAAGAAGAAGTCTGAAATTGAATCTCTTTTAGAAGAAGTCGAGATGAAGCAAGATATACTTCTATATTATCAACTGTTAGATTTTAGACATGAACTAATGCTAATTTATTTGAGATCAAAAGATGTTGAAGAAGTTAGGAATACTTACGAAATTTTGAAAGAAAAAGAAGGCAGTTTGTCAAAAATGCTTGAGTATTATTTCTTCTTTTTCATGGGAATGTACGAATTCAGAAGAAAAGAACTTGTTTCTGCAATAAACGCCTATAGTTTAGCTGAAACCAAATTATCAGAGATTGAAGATGAGATTGAACGTGGAGAATTTTATTTTAAAGTATCAGAAGTATATTACTATATGAAACAAACTTATTTTTCACTAAGTTATGCAAAGAGAGCTATAAAGATATACCAGAAATTCGACATTCATGATGAAAGAATACTTCATTGCAGGTTTATTGTAGCTGGTAATTTAATTGATACTTTAAATTACAATAGTGCAATTAAGGAATTGAAAAAAGGATTACAGGATGCTTTTAAAATCGGAAAAAAATATCTCATTGCAACATTTCATATGAATTTAGGTATTGTTTATAGGAGTGTTGGTCAATATGATTTGTCGATTCAAAATCTCATGAAGGCATTACAAGTTTTTCAAGAGGAAAAGCATATTTTTATGTCTAAAACTTTATTTAATTTGTCTCATGTATTAGCCCAAAAAGGGGAAATGAGTAAAGCGCTTCTTTATTTTGAACAAGGAAGTGCCATTGCTATGCGTAACAATGATTATGAATACCAAGCCAAATTCAAATTGTTAAAGGGATTATATTTTTCTGATGAAGATGTTTCTTTAATTAATGAGGCCTTAGATTACTTTCAATCAAAGAAATTATTTGCTGATATTGAAGAATATGCCCATGAGGTTGCAGAGTTTTATTATGAAAAAGGAAATTCTTCGCTCTCTAACGAATATTATCGTAAGGTAATAGCAGCCAGAAATGAAATTCGAAAAGGGGAGATTATTCATGAAGAAAAAAATGATTGCCTTATCGATGACGATTTTAGTGGGGACGACAATACTGGGCTTATCCTTTAATTCAGATACTTTTGGTCATCAAGCTAAATCTGAAAACGTAATCAGTATTGCATCAGATCGGCTTGGAAGCTAAAGTGAACCCACTCGTTTTTCGTGAGTGGGCTTTTTTCTTTATATAGAGATTTCGCATACATGATTAATTCCTGTTTCCATTCGGTTTCTTGACAGAAGTTTTAATTGTGAGTGTTTGTGCTGTATGACATGTGTAGGTAGATTGAAGAAAGATGCTAGTTGATGGATTGTTAAGTTTTGTATTTCGAATAAATGTTCTTTTAATAATTTGTCCGGAAGTAACAATTCAGAAGCGAATATGTTTGCTTGGTGTTCTAACTTATCTTTTAAGACAGCGGAGCAATTAGCAACTTTAAAAGCATTTAAATTTTTGTGGAGGAAATAATGTCCTAGTTCGTGGGCAACAATGAATTTTTGGATTGTTTGGTGCGTTAGTTTTTCATTTGTATGAATAATATAACGATTTTCTTCTTTAAGATGTTGAAGTAAACCTTCGGCTTGCCCTAAGTTATTCTCGGTTATGATTATATTTAGTTGTTCGCAAATTTCATAAACATCATTAGTTCCGTAACTCAACAAGATTAACTGTACTTTGTGTTTTATGTTTTTGCTCGTATAAATTGGTATCACTCTTTCCTCTTTAATTCATCTACAAGCTTTATTCCATTTTTTAATGCCTTCTTAATTAGGAGAGCTGTTTCTTCGTCAAACTCACCGTCATTTTTAAAGAGTAGTGTATCCTCATCCTTTAGTTCCTCAATTACTTCATTAAATGTTTGGGTCAATTTTGAAGCCTTATTGTTGCTTTCAATGGGGGCTTTACCTACTAAATAATCAGTTGAAACATTATACAAGTCGCTTAATTGCTTTAATGTTTTTGTGTCTGGATCACGAAAATCTCTTTCATAATTAGAAATGACTTGGTTAGAAATGTTAAGTTTTTGAGCAACTTCAATTTGGGAAAGTCCACGTTTTTTTCTCGCTTCTTTTAATCGTTTTCCTAAACTCATATAAATTCGTCCAATCTACAGAAAGTTTATTTTTATATTATCACCATCAATTGTAACCAAGCTAGGACTTATCGATTATCTTTTCTAAAAGTTTAATTTACCTGTTGACTTAAACTAATTGCATAAATAAAATGGTTTTACATTCATTATATGTAAAGTTAGTTTTTGCACTGAAATCAAAAAACCAGTTGATTTTATGCAAAAAGTTTAATTTTATATTGACTTAAACGTATAGTTTAATTATAATTAACTTATAAACGAAAAGACGAAAAAAAGTCAGAAAAGGAGGGAGTTGTTTGAAAGAATTTTTAACTGCTGAAAACATCCAAAACATTTTGGGGGTAGGGCAGGCAAAAGCATATGAAATCATTAGGGAGCTAAATGAGGAACTCAAACAAGAGGGATACAAAGTTGTTAAAGGAAAAGTCAGCCGTGCCAGATTTGAAGAGAAATATATCTATAAAACAACGGTGTGAGTGTCATCGGTTTAAACCAAACTCATTTATTTATGAAAGAAGCTGTTCCGTTGGCAAGACAAATGGAAGGTGATTGGATAGCAAGAATGAAAATTGCTCTGAATTCCGTCATAATAAATCATTATTTAAACCTGCCCTTAACAATTGAAAATGTTAATGAATTACTGCGAAAAGGCGTTTCGTATCGAAGGATATGTAAACATTACGGAATCGGAAGAAAAGACATTGAAAAGCTGCGGCAATCATCCATAGTGTGACGTTATATACCACTATAGGGAGCCGTTAAGAATCCTTTGAAAGGGGGGATGCGATGAAAATAAGGGTGAATGCAACAATAATCACAGATGTCGAAGCTTTAAAGGCTGATAAGGATTTAAACCATTTTAAAGATTATGTCACTTGTGAAACATTCGTTGTTGATGCTGATAATTATATGAAGGCTAATGAAGAAATATCTGATCTGTTAAAAGGCTGGGATTGGTGGTGTATCTGGTCTATCCGTCCATTGAGTAAGAAGGAAAATCAAGTGTTTACTTTGTATAACGATGATCTGTATAACTTATGTCGCTAGGAGTGTTTGTTCCTTGAAAACTACATATAGACAAAAAAAGCGCCTTGACGAAGGATCATCAAGAACGCCGGAAAATAAAAACTAGACACTTTTATTATACGGTATTCTTGTTGAAATGTCATGCGTGAGTATTTGAGTGATGAACGGCAATCACTATAAATGCTGTAGCAGGCTAGAATAAGCGTGCGGAATAGCTGTAGTCAGCTTGATGGCTATAATTAGCCTACTAGGTTGCCATGAGGGCGAAAAAGCCGTTAGCAACTGATAAGCGCCAAGATGGATACAGAACCGGAGCGAATCCAATATAAAATCGAAATTAAACGATCTTTTGAAAATAAATAATAAAAAATGAAATGGGGATATGAAAAATGAACTTAAACTTTATTGTACCGGATATCAATATGACTTTTGGAGACATGAAATTCATGGGACTTAACAAAGAAAGATATGTTTATGATCGGGAAAACAATAAGCGTACTGACGTACTGGAATCTAGGGTTTATAACATTGCTAGTGCTGTGCAAGGTGGTCAAATTGAGGTAACTATTCCTGAGTATGCTGGGGCAAAAGAAATTCCTCCTTTTGCTGACATTGAGTTGAAAAACCCAAAAATTAGCGCTATGGCAACTAGTCAAAGGGATTCAACTTTTGCCAATGTAATGTGGAAACTTGAAGCTGATGATATTGTTTTAAAAGGTGGTTCTTCTGTGAAACCTGCGGCGGCAACTGGTGGGAATGATAAGAAATAAATAAAAAGAATAGCGTGCTCGTAGTAATGGGCACGCTATTTCTAAGGTGTATCTTTCTTCTCTATAATAGTTGCAAAACCAGACATAATTAACGATACGCAATTAAGTATAGCCCCTACTGTACCAATGCAACAAAAAAGAAAAACAAAAGGAGCATTCTGCAGTAAATTTAATACTAAGCTTTTAAGTGGTGAAAGTGGTGTAACATTTGTTTCTATAAACAAAATAATACTGAGTAGAAAAAGAGTAGTTAACTCAGAACTTTTATTATAAATTGAAGCCATATGAAATGATGGATACTCTGTTATGTCTAAGCCGACTTTTCTCATCTTTTTAATATAACTTCTAGGGAAAAACTGAATCCAAATCAATCCTATCCCTGAAATAGCTGAAACAATTGTAAATATGTAAAATACATCAGTCTGGTTTATATTCTTTTCTATAAAATAGTTAATAATTGATACTGGAATTAATTTTACAATTGCACTGAAAAAATGCGTAAAAACTTGGGGATGAAATGAAGCTAAGATAATACTAAATATAAGAAGATGGGTTAAGTATATTGAAAATTTAAAGTAAAGTCCGATGAGTTTATCAAACATATTATTTCCCTTTCAAAAAAAAACTTAGTACTAAATGTGTATATTCTATCATTTTTTGGATAATTGGTAAACGTAGTGTAAAGACCACTAAACATTGAAAGGGGTCTTTAAAAATTATAAAAAAACCTGTAAAAATATTTAGAACAAAAATAACTCTATCTATAATTGTTCGTGTTGTTTTGTGGCTAGTATTTTTTGTGTTCTATGCTTGGTATCGTAAGCCAGTGGGATGGTTACCGTTTGATATTTTCATGACTGTTTTTCTTTCAATTTGTATATTTGTCATGTTTGGTGGTCATTTTTTAATCATGGACATAATGAAATTGTGGCGTGAGAAAAAGAAAGATAAAAATAAACGTTAGGAGTGTGTTATCCATTTCTGGGATTAAGACGATGCTTTGGAAGTATAGGGGGAGACGAATCCGCCCGTACATGAGAAACAACGTAAAATTAGCAGGCGCAATTATCTTTGTGCCTGTTTTTTTATTGTCTATGTTCATCTTTTGGAGAGAACAACTGATTAATTTTGATCTATCTCAAGTAATAAAACACTTTGAGTGGAATGTGCCTTTAATTATTAAAAGCGTTTTATTCTCTGTGTTAATTGCTGTTGGAAGCATAGTTGCATCTTACTTTCTTTTCTTTGACAGCTATAAGAAAATTCTTCACAGGCAAAAGATTGCAAAAATGATTTTCTCCAATAAGTTTTACGAAAGAGAAAATGTGAAAGTAAGAAAACTCTTTTCAAATGAAACTGACACAAAGGAAAAGATCACATACTTTCCTAGAATGTATTATCAGGTTAAAAACAACCACATTTATATTCGTATTGCTATGGACATGAGCCGTTTTCAGAATCGCTTCCTAGACTTAGGAAAGGATTTGGAAAACGGCTTATTTTGTGACCTGGTGGATAAGCAAATGGAAGAAGGTTTTGTATGCTTTAAGCTTCTTTACGATGTGAAGAAGAATCGTATTTCCATTGATGATGCAGTAGCTGAGAATGGAGTCCTTCCGTTAATGAAGCATATTTCATGGCAATTTGATAAGTTGCCGCACATGCTTATTGCAGGTGGTACAGGTGGAGGAAAAACATACTTCATGCTAACGATTATTAAAGCATGTGTTGGACTGGGGGCAGATGTAAGAATATTGGACCCTAAAAATGCAGATTTAGCAGACTTGGAAGAAGTCCTTCCGAAAAAGGTATATTCCCAAAAGAACGGCATTCTTATGTGCCTGAGAAAGTCTGTAGATGGCATGATGGAACGAATGGATGAAATGAAACAGATGCCTAACTATAAGACAGGTGAAAATTATGCCTATTTAGGTTTAAAACCTGTTTTTATCTTCTTTGATGAATATGTGGCATTTATGGATTTGTTGGATATGAAAGAAAGAAATGAAGCTCTTTCTTACATGAAACAGTTAGTCATGTTGGGGAGACAGGCGGGTTACTTTCTCGTTTTAGGCGCACAACGTCCAGATGCAAAATATTTAGCTGATGGTATTCGTGATCAGTTTAGCTTCCGTGTGTCGCTAGGTTTAATGTCAGATACGGGCTACGGGATGATGTTTGGCGATGTTGAAAAAGCATATGTGAATAAAAAGGAGACAGGGCGAGGATATGCCAATGTGGGCACAGGTTCAGTGTTGGAGTTTTACAGCCCTATCGTGCCAAAAGGATATGATTTTATGTCATCTATTAAAAATGCGCTGGTTGGAGTCGAGGGAGCGCAGGCGACGGCAGTCGCCAGCGGCAGCGTAAGCGACCAGACGGCCAGCGGCGAAGGAGTGAGCGAAGCGAATGGATGAGCTAAAACAACCCCCCCACGCTAACAGGGGGGTAGTAATCGTAAAAGAAAAAAATGAAACCATTGAAAGTCCTTTGGTATCAATGGTTGACTATATTCGAGTCTCTTTTAAAACTCATGATGTTGACCGAATTATTGAAGAGGTTCTTCACCTTAGCAAAGACTTTATGACGGAGAAACAATCTGGTTTCTATGGCTACGTTGGTACGTACGAACTGGACTATATCAAAGTCTTTTATTCTGCGCCAGATGATAACAGAGGTGTTTTGATAGAAATGTCCGGTCAAGGTTGCCGTCAATTTGAATCTTTCTTGGAATGCCGGAAGAAAACATGGTATGACTTCTTTCAAGATTGCATGGCACGAGGCGGTTCATTTACTCGCTTTGATTTGGCTATTGATGATAAAAAGACGTACTTTTCTATACCGGAATTGTTAAAGAAAGCCCAAAAGGGCGAATGTATTTCACGCTTTAGAAAATCCGATTTCAATGGCTCCTTTGATCTATCTGATGGCATTACAGGCGGAACGACAATATATTTCGGTTCTAAAAAGTCAGAAGCGTACCTTTGCTTTTATGAGAAAAACTATGAACAAGCAGAAAAGTATAACATTCCGTTAGAAGAACTAGGCGATTGGAATCGTTATGAATTGCGGCTTAAAAATGAACGTGCACAAGTGGCTATAGATGCTTTATTGAAAACAAAGGATTTAACCTTAATCGCTATGCAGATCATTAATAACTATGTAAGGTTCGTTGATGCTGATGAAAACATCACTAGAGAGCATTGGAAAACGAGCCTTTTTTGGTCTGAATTTATAGGTGATATCGGGAAACTTCCTTTGTATGTCAAACCACAAAAAGACTTCTATCAGAAATCAAGAAACTGGCTTCGCAACTCTTGTGCCCCCACTATGAAAATGGTGCTTGAAGCTGATGAACATTTAGGGAAAACCGATCTATCAGATATGATTGCAGAAGCTGAACTGGCAGACAAACACAAAAAAATGTTAGATGTGTTTCTTGCTGATGTTACTGATATGGTCGTTTAAAAAACAAGCTGATAAATCTTTATAAACACAGGTGATGCGATTAAACGTATGTGTCAACGGTACCGGAACGAAGTGAGGATAAGGAGTTGACATATTCAGCGCCACCAAAACCCTCTTGGCATTGAACAAACAACCGTTTGTTCCTGCCTACCGGCGAGGGAGTCCCCCGATGATTCGGGGGAATAGGGGGATAGATTAACAGCAATCCAACGGGCTTCCGTTGGTGGGTTTGGGTGAAACCCAAGAACTTAAATCGGAGGGATAAGATGTTTAACATTAATCTGTTGAATCAGGCCCGACTAGAGAGTGATTTGGAGTCTCTTGGCTGTTTGGATATTGCTGAGGAATTAATTGAAAAAATGATGGAAGATGTCTTTTACAGTGATGTTGCTCAAAGAGTCATAGTCCAAACTCTTGCGGTTATAGATAACGTGAATGCTAAACTTCAAGCCACATTCAACATACTGGAGGATGAAGATTTTGAGACAGATGAACGGAGCGTCGAATTTGAAGGAATAACCTACTATCACTGAGGGGTGAAAACATGGATTACAGGATTATAAATGAGTCCTCCCTTATAAACACATTAGAAAGGCATCTTAATATGCACTTGTTGGATGACGTACTCGAAAGATTAAGGGATGAAATTTCATCGGGATATGATCAAATGATCATTATTCATGTTAGAAAGGATAACGGCGGGGACATGGTTGCGAACTTGTATTTTCACTTTAGAGTCCTTGAAGAAAATGAAACGGAATCAGATGACGGAGTAGTTCTTGTCGAATTTGTAATGTATGATCCTCATGTTATAAGAAAAGATTACGAAGAAAATCATCTTAAAAACGGAGGACGAATATAACGAGGTGATCAAGTGTCTGCGGTTGATAATCACTTCAAAAGACTGGGCTTTAATGTTGGTATTCCCTCTTTAGTTTTTGTAAGAAGTTTAAGCAGAGATTGTATGTTAGTTGTAGAAGGAGAAAGAGTAAAAGGATTTGCTGAATATCGTTACACATTTTACAAGACAAGATATTTGCCGGACGGTCGAATGACTAGTTTAAAAGTTTATATGGAGAATCAAAGCATAAAAAGGGTGTTACATCGTGTAGCATCCTTTTTATTATTCCTTGAAAAAACAAAACAGGTTTGAAGAAAGCGAGGTCTTTCATGAAACAGAGTGTTGAGGTCGTTGAAATTAAAGGTAAGCCAGTGGAAGTTATCGTGACGGAATTAAATGAACCGAACTATGAAAAAATGGCGAGAGCCATTTTGAAAATGACAAGAAACATGAAAGTTAACCAGGAGGAAAGTGCTTAGAAATCTATGAAAGGAGAGTGAATCGAATTGCTCCAAAAAGAAATTGACTTGGATAAAAAAGAAGAGTCGTTTTTTCGGTCTGCCTTTCAAAAATTGAAACGAATTGAAAGACCGGAAAAAGACAAACAAAAAGTCCCTCGTGACAGGTCGAAGCTGATCGCAGTTACATTGTGGTTTTGTGTTGGGGGTTTACTGTTTATCTGCTTGCTCGCTGTGCTTCTATCAATTAACACAAGATCCCAACTTAATGACATAAAAGAAGAAGCCAATAAGCCAACAAATGACGATAAACAAAAAATTTCGGTGACTGCTGCTGAAAACTTTCTGTCAGGGTTCATCAATGAATATGTGAATGTGAAGAACGATCAAGAATCTATTGAAAAACGCATGCAGAGCCTTGAAAGCTACATGGTGAAACAGGAAGATAACCATTTTGAGGATGAAGATCGTTTTAATGTGAATGGCTTAAAAGGTGATCGAGAGTTAAAGGGTTACAGCTTATATAACGTGAAAGAAGGTGATAAAAACAGCCTTTTTCAATATAAGGTCACATATGAAAATCTCTACCCTGTAGAGAAGGAAGTTGAAAAAGAAGTTAAAGACGGAAAGAAAAAAAAGAAGGTGAAAGAAAAGGTTAAAACAAACGAGAAATCTGAAAAACAAATGTTGCTGAATATTCCAGTCACAAATAAAGGTGATTCCTTTGCGGTGTCTGCTGTCCCTTACTTTACACAGATTTATGATCTGAAAGGCAATATTGCTTCTGAGAGTAAAGAAGAGACTAGAGACGAATATGCAGGCGAGAAAAAAGAATCTATCGAATCATTCCTTCATACTTTCTTCGAGAAATACGCTTCTGAAAAGAAAGAAGAAATGGTTTATATGATGAAAAAGCCGGAAGCGTTGGAAGGAAACTTGTTATTTGGGGAAGTGCAGTCAATGAAAATCTTCGAGACGAAAAAAGGTTTCGAGGTTTTTTGTGCTGTTCGATTTAAGGAAAAAGAAAATGATATTCCCGTAAATGAAAAATTTAGTTTAGAGATTACGGAAAACAGCGGTCAGTTTTATGTAAATAAACTCAAACATCAATAGGAGGTTTAAATATGGATTTCATGAATTTCTTTATTCTTGGCGCAGACCTTCCAACACTTGGAGGGGTAAAAGGATGGGCTTCAGATGTTGTTATCCAATTCATTACGATTGTGGTCATGTTCATAGCCGCAAAGAATCTGATGAAATTAAAAATGGGCGGCATTATCTTTGTTTGCTGTATTGGCAGTGCGGTGACGTGGGTTATTAAACACTGGTCAGATTTCTCCGGCTGGATCAATGCGCTAATGGAAAAATTGTAAGGGGGCATCTGAATGGGGCGTCTGGTGTTCAACTACCGGAAAGCAATGAGAGAGCCGAAAAAAATTCAGCAATTAACCGAAAATTATTCGTTACCCTTTGCAGTTGAGTTAATACCGGCTATTAACTATTTCATTTTTGTTGGCCTATGCTTTGGGTTCTGGTACGGCGTGAGGATGATTTTTCCTCACGCTTTTGATAATAGTTACGTCATCGTGATTTTTGGAATACCATTTTTTTTAACGATGCTTGTGACGAAAATAAAGCCGGAAGGCAAAAACATCTATTTATATTTCTTTGATTTCGCAAAATATTACTTCTTCATCAAGCTTCCACAAAAGAAGTATTGCAATGACCGAAAGGTTGATTTAAGTAACGAAAAACAAATTGAGTTTCAAAAACTTGTGAAGGTGGTGGATTATTCAAATGAGACTAAAAACGCCTATGAAGGCAATACACAAGAATTTACTGTTAACAAGAACGGGCGACGTGTGGGCGTACTACCGAATAAAAAGCAATTCGATTCCTATGCAAAATAGAGAAAAAGTTGAATCGTATAAGAAGAAGTGGCAGCATCTTTTTGAAGAAATTACATCTTATGAGGATTTTCACTTGATGATGTATCCAAGTGAGTATGAATTAGAAAAACGATTTAAGGATTTAGAAACAGATATTGCCGCAGATGCAATAGATGTGACACGTTACTACAATGAAGAAACGGTAAGGCTGTTAGAACAGCGATTAGGAAGGCTGACAAAGTATGACTTCATTTTAGGTGTAAAACTGAAAAGCAGTCTTGTAAATATTAGTGTCGAACTTAAAGACAATATATTATCTTTTTTCAATACAGCGACTGATACAGTCGTGAAAATGCTCGGGTGGGAACAAAATGTTTCCACCTCTTTTTTTGAAAAATATGAGGAAGTCGAAGAAACACTAGCGAATATCATGGCTTCTGTTCGCGGAGAACGGCTTTCAGAAACAGAAATGACATACATTAACCGTTATCACTTTGTACGTGGGTTAAAGCACCAAACGAATGAAGAAAGTGAGATAAAGGATGTTCGCTCTATTACAAACACGATCATAGACCCCACTGACCCATCAGTATTGCATTTGCATAGTGATCAAGATGAAGGCTATTCAGCTTTTGTCGTGATTGACGAATTTCTTCACAATATGTCGGAAAGTGATTTGTTTTATGAAGCACAGTCTCTTCCCTTCCCTGTTGAAGTTCAGATGAAAATTCAAACGGAATCAAAGTCCATTACCAAGCCTGCCCTCAACCTCAAAAGACAACAATTGAAAGAAGAACAAAAAGAACAACAAAGCACAGGCGATCGAAGTGATGTTTCCACTGTCACAAGTGCCACAATGATAAGGCATTTACAAGATGAAATAAAGAAAGAAGATGTGCATGTGATGAACTGGCTGTCAGTGATAGTCGTTCATGGAAAGACAAAAAAAGAATGTGTGGGAAAAGCAACGATTGTCAAAAGGCATTTAAAAGGCGCTGGCATTACTTGTCGGCTTCCGGTGGCTGATCAACTGAACCTTTTTTATAAAATGCTTCCTGGTGAAAAGTTAGACATAACCGATAAGAACTGGATTCAAAAAACAACGCAAGACGGTGTGGCAGAAAGTCTGTTTGCTGTTAACTCTGATATTGGTTCGAAAATCGGGTTCTTTCTCGGTTGGGTTGATCGTTTCCAAGAGCACACCGACTTAGAAAGTGCCATTATGTCCAGCCGTGATTTTGTCTTATTCCACCCTTTCTTAGCGAATCAGCAGTTAAAAGGTTCAAAGACACGTTCTCCTCACTGCTTAATCACAGGAGACACAGGAAACGGCAAGTCATATCTAGCAAAATTGATCTTTAACTATATCAGCATGTTAAACATCAAATCTTTGTATATAGACCCTAAAAAGGAAATGAGAAAGTGGATTCAAAGAGTCTTGAATGATGAGTACATTAGAGAGAACTTTCCCTTATATATTGCACATTTAGAGAAATACAACTATATCACGCTAGATCATGAAAACACGCACAACTGGGGAGCACTTGACCCTATCTCCTTCCTCCCTCCTATGAAAGCAAAAGAGCTAGTTCAAGTCATTTTTGAACAAGTATATGACTTTAAAGGGAAGGACGACATAAACACAGCTTTCCTTCGTGCTACGTCAGAAGTAATTGATGCAAAACAAAAAGGCGAACAGGTCGGTTCGCTTGATATTATTCGGAAGATGCAGAACCATCCGGAAGAAGCTGTACAAAAAGCTGGTGACTATTTAAATGAGGTTGTGCAAGATTCCATTTTGAAACTTTGTATTCATGATGGCTCCAATCCTGCATTGTCACTTGAAAAACGAATCACCATTTTAGAAGTTGAAAATATGGATTTGCCAGATCATGCTGAGCGACTTGAAAACTACACCATATCACAATTAAAGTCTAGTGCTGTCATGTTTGCACTCGGTAAGTTCTGCGAACTATTCGGCATGAATCCAGACGAACAGACAGTTGAATTTATAGACGAAGCGTGGATATTTACCACGTCACAACAAGGAAAAAAAGTAGAAAGACAAATGCGCCGGATTGGTCGTTCATACAACAATGCGGAATACTTCATTTCCCAATCCACAAAAGACGCTTTGAAAGAAGAAGATTCCGGAAACTTTGGTGTTGCCTTCGCCTTTGACGAACCAAATGAACGTGAAGAAGTGTTGAAGTGGATGAATATGGAGGTCACAAAAGAAAACA
The DNA here is from genome assembly GCF_038004765.1 of Bacillus sp. FSL R5-0576. NCBI lineage: Bacteria > Bacillati > Bacillota > Bacilli > Caryophanales > Bacillaceae > Bacillus > Bacillus sp. FSL R5-0576. The sequence goes on along the minus strand of NZ_JBBORU010000001.1, from coordinate 3,934,452 downwards.
AAAAAATGATGGAATCCATGTTCCAAGGTCAATGCTTATTTAAAGATTACTATGGTCGTACCTCCAAAATTTCAATTGAATGCCTATTCGAAGAATGGCAAGGTGCTCTGAAAACAGTTGAGAAAAAAGCTGTCGCATATGCGGAAGAAAAATATTTGTAAAAGGGGTTGAATTGTACATGGAAATAGCTTTCTTAAACTCGCTTGTGGTCACGAGTCCAGGATTTTATAAAGCTGAAAAAATTACACTGGACGAAGTAAAACGATGGCTAAATCATTATGACGGTCGATACAAAAGCTTCATCGGGCATAAATCAACAGCGCAGTTCCTGCAAAAATTATTGGGTATCAAGATTGAACAAAACCGAAAGACTTTCAGACATATGAAATATCAAAAAGCAATCTGTTTCTCTCTGTATGAACGATATCCCGAAAATGTGCTGTTAACGCAAAGAGACTTAGAGAAAGCAAGGTACCAATTTTATTTATTAACTCGATTAGATTAGGAGGTGGCTGTAATGAAAAAGAAAAGGATACTGATTGTGTCTGCTATCGTGTTGCTGTTTTTAACTGTTGCTTCAGCTGTAACGGTATTTTCGGCTGATGGAGATACAACGACGCAACCAAAAGTCGAAAAAGCTGGCGGTGTGGAATTGAAGGTGAAAAGGTTTCCTATCTCACGCTATCAAGCGAATAATGAAGCATCTGACGATTTAATCAAGGGGGCGTTTGTTGGGCTGACAAACGTCACTTTTTCTTTTGCGGGAAACATTGTCCGTGTGGTTGATGCGGGGATGGATATTTTGTATAACTTGCAACCGATTGACGAATTCGCAAATTCTATTACAAACGTCTCTAAAACAGTTTATAAAACACTGAAAAAGAATTTCGGTGAAGCTTTATTTATTTTCACGTGCGCCTATGTTGTCTACCTATTCTGTGTGAGAGGTAGCGTAAAAGAAGCAATGCGGCGGAGTATTCTATTTATTTGTGTTATGGTGATCGGTGGGCTTTGGATGTCGAACGCTGGTTATTACATGAAAGCGTTGAATGCCTTGTCTGTAGAAGCGCAAGGAAAGCTTTTAACTGCGGGAAATGGATTGGTTGGCATTGTTCAAGATGAAGGCAATTTTGCAGACAGTTCAGCGATTGAAAAAGGAAAAGAAATGGAAGGCACGGTTGCGGTTATGCGTAATCTTTACTTTGACATTGCTTTAATGAAGCCTTTTTTAATTGTGAATTTTGATGAAACAAGCGAAAAGAAAATCAATGAGAAAGATACAGATAAAGGCGGACTTAATCGTATAGATAAACTGCTTTCTTATAAGCTTTCAGAGGATGGAGAAAAAGATAAAAAAGATTATATAAAAGAGACTGAAATTGATGATTATAAAAATGAATCTATGACTTCTGGAAATGTGTTTAATCAGCTGGGAGAGTCTTTTATCGCTGTGGTCGCTTCTATTGTCATTGGGATACCATTTTTAGCATTAGCGTTCTTTAATTTCTTGCTTCAAGTTGTCGCTTTAGTGATAGTTTTCTTTGTGCCATTTGCTTTCATCCTAGCGTATGTTCCTCAATTAGCTTATTCGGGATTTGTTACGCTTGGTCGCTTGGGGAGTGTTTACCTACTGAAAGCAATGTTAGGGATTATCGTTCTGTTTGTGTACGTGACTTGTTTTATCGTTGACAAGTTAATACCGCCAAATGGTTTTGGAATGTATCTTTTAAATGTTGCTGTCCTTGCTTCAATCTTGTGGATTGGTTTTCACAAGAGGGATGCCATTATCAAGTTTGTGACTGCTGGAAAAGTTGTTTCAGTTGATAATAATATGATGGAAAACATGAGACAAAACATTGTTCAGCCTGCTTGGGAACAAGCGAAGAAAATAGGTGGAGTATGGGGTAACGGAGGCGGTGTATTTACTGACTTTACAAAACATTTTGGGGGAAGAAAAGACGGTTCGAATGCTGATGGCGTAACTGGTGCTCCAAGTGGTGGCGGTAATTCACCGAGTGGGGCTGCTATGGGATATGATAATACTCATGCTATTTCAAGAACCCCGCAAAAAGAAACAGCTAACGGAATAGCTAATCATAACAGTCGAAGCTTAAAACGAAATCCTCAAACTCTATCGAAAGAACAAGAAAAGCAAAAACAAAAAGAAGCCTTTGCAAATGCAAAAGAAAATAAACAGCAATCCCATTTAGACAGATTGAGAAAAGACGGGATAAACTCTCCTATGCTGAAAGATGCTTTGAATGAAGGAAATGAGGATTTATCCAAACGAGCACCTATCTTGCAGGATAAAAAAGATGAATCAGCACGAACAGATCAAAAAGAATATTTGGAACAGCTTCATAAACAGACCAATATCCAGCAACAAACTGACGATGCATCATTACAACATGAAGAAGAATCTACTTCTAATCGTGCGCCTGTCTTACAAGAGAATGAAAAAGATACAGAACGTACTGATCAGAAAGCGTATGTTTATGACGAACAAAATCAGAATCTTGAAACAGATCAGCAACAAAATTTTGAAGTCCAGAAAGATGATTCTGTTTCCAATAGTGAGCCTGTAGCACAAGAGAAAACAGCAGAAATCAAACGTTCAGATCAAAAAGTCATGATGAATCAACCTGAACCGCAGTTCGGTTTTGAAAGTCCTCAATCTACAAAAGTAGAAAATCAGCCTATTGCCAATAACGAACGTGAAATCAGACCATCTGAACCCGCAAAAAGTCATTCAGATGGTATTCGTGTTGATGAAAAACAGGCTGTTGCTCCTGCTGAAAATAAGACTGTATCAAGAGAAAAACAGCCTTCATCACAAACAATTAAACGGACTGAACAAAGCGTTAATTCATTTGACCAAGTGTCTTTGAATGAAATTGCAAGACGCTCTTCATCAAAAGTAGAAGATCGACTGAGAAGGGATGAAAGAACAAGATGATAAGTAAAAAGGTAGTTCTTCCTTTGGTATTCTCGGCTCCTTTTATCTTCTTTTTTGTTTTATGTATCGTAGTGGTTATGACGATTTCAAGAGAAAATCAAGTCGGGGACGATTTTATAGGCGGCGGGGATGGCGAATATGAAACAGTTGGAATTGCGCCGGAAGTGGAACGATTTAGAGCAGTATTTGAGAAATATGCCCGTCAAGAAGGCGTTTTTGACCAAGTGAATATTATTATGGCGCTCACCATGCAAGAAAGTGGTGGGCGTTCTTTAGATATCATGCAAAGTTCCGAAAGTATCGGCTTACCTCCCAACTCCATAACTGACCCAGAACGTTCGATTGAAGTCGGCATTAAACATTTTAAGAAGGTTTTTAAACAGGCTGGTGGTGATGTTCGTTTAACCTTACAGGCATACAACTTTGGTTCTGGATTTATAGACTATGTCAAAAAGAATGGCGGGAAATACACAAAGAAATTAGCACTTGATTTCAGCCGATTGCAAGCTTTTAAAATGGGCTGGAAAAGCTACGGTGACCCAAGTTATGTTGACCATGTCATGAGGTATGTGAAAGGCTCTGATAAAAATGTGAAGCCTGTGAATGGCTCTATGGATTTCTATGAAACGGTCATGAAAGAAGCTTTGAAATATGAAGGGCAACCGTATGCCTGGGGAGGTTCAAACCCGAAAACTGGATTTGATTGTTCAGGCCTTGTTCAGTGGTCTTTTGCGAAAGCTGGAATCACTCTTCCTAGAACAGCACAAGAACAACATGGGGCAACAAAGAAAATAAGTGAAAAAGAAGCGACTGCGGGTGACTTAGTGTTCTTTGGCGGCACATACGAAGGAAAAGCCATTACTCACGTCGGCATCTATGTAGGCAATGGCAGAATGTTTAATTCAAATGACAGTGGAATCGAATATTCTGATCTGAAATCAGGTTACTGGAGAGATCACCTTGTATCTTTTGGACGCATTAAATAACTAGGAGTGAAAACATGAAAACACATATTGCATGGGCTTCAGCTTGTTTATTATTGATATTGCTGACTGGATTTTTTACGAATGGACAGCAAACATATAAGATTGAAAAGTTAAAAGATAAAAATGAAGTTTTGAGCGATAAAATTAAGGAATTGAACCATATAGAATCAACAAGTAGCGCTTCGGAAAATAAGGCATTTTTTGAAGCGTTTTTTAATTATTCCGACATAGATAAACGATATGAAACAGTTAAGAAGCACACAACTGGAAAAGGGTTTGATTATGCATTCCCTTCTCGCTCTGATCAAAAGCACACAGTCAGCGTGCAAAGTGAATTACTATCACTAGAGAGTTATTCAAAGCCGTTAGATGAGTCTCATGAATTGTTTTTAAACATTGTTGAAGTCGCCACAACTGCAAATTCAGTCACTACGAATCAAGTGTTAATTGTACAAACGACTATGAAGAAAGAAAAGGATGGTTGGTTAGTCGATAATGTGCAGGTTAAGGGAAATGGATAAAAGGTGGAAAAGATCAATTTGTTTGTTTATACTAAATATTGAAAAAGGAGGTAATGTTTATTTTGAAAAACCTTTTTATTTTCCTTAGTTTGATGATGGTGTTTGTTTTAACTGCATGTGGTGGAAGCAAGTATGATGATGCGATTGATGATGTAATTAGCCAATATAAAGAGCATAAAGGAAATGACACAGAGATAAATATTAAAAGAGAGAATGCGATTGTTAGAGTCTATGAAGGGGGCAAATATATTCAGTTTGCATTTTATATGCCGGATAACTCTTCACGTGAATTAACAACATTTAAGTATTATGAAAAAATAGGAGATAAATATGAAAAGATGACTGATATGCCGGGGAATGGAGAAAATGATCGACTTGGCTTATCAAGGAAAACACCAGATTATGAAGAAGCAAAAGGTGAAGAGACAAAGTTAGAGGAGTAAACCGTGTGTTTACTCCTCTTTTTTTAGTTTGATTAACACTTTGCATCAGAAAGCCCGCACGCAATACCTTTTTTATTTTCGCATTTGCATAGATGTCAGATGACTATAACATTATTTCAGTCACTGCTGTTCCTTAACCGTTATAACGAGTACGGATAAGTAAATGATTATCCTTTTTTCCATAGTTTAGTACAATAGAGGTATTCCAAATAAATGAGGAGGTAATCAAGTGGTTAGTAAATTAGAGATTGATTCTTTAGTTGAGCGTTTAAAAAGCGATGCTTCAGATCATAAAGGTGAAGATGCACATAGTTGGGGTCTTTATGATTACTTAGAACAAATATTAGAGGATGATGTTTTAATTCATCCTGCTGCAATCGGTTCAGCGAAACAAGCAGTGGATAAAGGTCTTAATTCATTAAGCGATGCTCAGTTAAAAGCATTAGCACTTGATATGTTAGAAAATAATCTATATATGGAAGAGTGTCCTAATGAGTGGTGTGGTGAAAAAATAGCATGGGGCGATATGAGTATTGCATTATGGGAAGGACAATGTTATCACTGTGTAAATCAGCAAGAAAAAGTAGAAAATGAATAGTAAATCAGCAAGCCCTTAATTAAGGGCTTGACTTATTCAGCCCAATCAATTTTGATTTCACGATGTTCTTTATTATTTCCTATAGGGTGGTACCATATTATCTTTTTGATAAAAGACATCAATTCATTATTAAGCTGCGACTCATCTAATTCTGACCAATTATTGAGAAAGTGATCTAAGTATTCGATGAATGATTCTTTGTATTTTATCTTATCTTCTTTTGATGTTTCCTTTAATTTGGTTAATTCTTTTTGAAGATTATCCAATTCAATTGATCGGATAGTTTTTCTCTCTTTAAAGTCACTGAGACTTATTAAGTCTTCTTCTAATTGAAGTTGGAGCATTTGTAATGCTTTTTCGACTTTTTTAATTTGTTGTTTAATGCTTTGTATCTCAATTTCAGTTGTATCAATGGCTTCGTTTGCGTCTTTTAGTTTTTCAAGCTCTAACTGTATCTGATCCTTTTTCATTCTTATATTATTTATAATTAATTCCATCATTATATTATATTGTATTCCACCATTAATGCATTTTTCGCCAAGTGGGTTTCTTTTTCTACATGATTGAATTACTCTCATGTTATTTCTATCTTTACGTATAGTAACTGAGTGAGTTCTTCCACATAAACCGCATACAATTAAAGAGGATAATCCGTGTTTTCTCATTTTGGCTCTAGGGTTAAGTAACTTTCGTTTATCTAAAGCTTTGTTTGCTTTGTCCCACGTATCTTTATCTATAATGCAGGGTTTAACAGCATCTTTAACAACAATCCACTGATCTTGTGGTCTTATTTTTCCGTTTGTTTTATTTCTTCCTTTCAACCGATTAGCAACAATCCATCCTTTATATATCTCCGATCGAATCATTCTGACAATGCTTTGACCGTGAAAAAACTTCCCATTGTTTGTTCTGTATCCCAATTTATTTAGTTTTACTGCTATATTATCAGCACCTATGCCATCAATAGTCATTTGAAATGCGAGCTTTACAGCTTTTGCTTTCTCTTCATCAATTTCCAATTTTCTTTCTAAACGGTTATAAATATATCCGTAGTTGGGTGTGCCATTTGACCAGCGACCCATTTTTGCACTGTCTTTTTTTCCTTTTCTTAGTTGGGCTTTTATATTCTCGTACTCCCAATTGTTAACGAACCCAGTAAATTTTAATGCTTGCCAGTCCTCTTGTACTTCAAGATCATATACTCTTTCACTATCAGTGACAAAGAGTATGTCATCTTGGCGTAAAAGGTTCATGAATTTAGGTGTCTCTGCATCATCTCTTGTAACCCGTGCTAAGTTAACTGACAAAACAGCGTCAAATATGCCATCAGTGAGTTTGTTAATCATCCTTTGGTATTCAGGTCGCATTTCATCCATTGAACTCCCAACTTCTTGGAATATTTCATACTGCCAATTGTTTTTATGAGCAATATCAAGAAGTCTTTTTCGATGTTTTGCCAATGTTTCTTCCGTTTCTTCGCCCTCTTTATTTCGTGACTTTCTTAGATAAATGGCTACTCGCTTGATTTTGTTTTTTAACTCCAACACCTCATCACCCTTTATGATTTCCTGAATGTAATATAATTCTAGATTATCATAATTATAGGTGTGTAGCTATACGAACTTGGCACCCACAAATTGTTATTGCACAAAAGTAATATTATTGAAAATAACAGAAGATAAATAATGCTAGTAATTATGATTTTATTAAAAGATAAAGAGCAAACCTAATCAGGTTGCTCTTTTTAAGTATTATATCCACACTGAACCATGGCGAGTATATTGAACGGGTGCTTCAATTTGTTCATTTAATTCTTCTGCGGCTTTTCTTGGCCAGAATGGATTCTTTAGTAACTCCCTTCCTATAAATATTAGATCGGCGCGATTATTTGTAAGAATTTCTTCTGCTTGTGTGCCAGTTGTAATAAGCCCAACTGCTCCTGTTGCTATTCCAACTTCATTTTTAATTTTCTCAGCAGCTGGAACCTGATAATTTGGATATGAATCAACTGATACAGGGGCAATGCCGCCTGAACTGCAATCAATCAAATCTACTCCTTGTTCTTTCAGGCGTTTTCCAAAATAAATAAATGTGTCTGGAGTATTTCCTCCCTCTTTATAGTCAGTACTAGAAATACGAACAAAAAGTGGTCCTTTCCATTCTTTCTTCACTTCATTTATGATTTCCTTTAAAATTTGATAACGTTTTTCTTTACTGCCTCCATATTCATCTTCACGTTTGTTGGAAAGAGGAGAAAGAAACTCATTTAATAAGTAACCATGGGCGGTATGAATCTCAAGAATATCAAAATTAGCCTCCCGTGCCCGACGTGCAGCGTCTCTAAAGGCTTGGACCACTTGTTTTATACCATCCCTACTCATTTCTAAAGGGATTTTTGAATTTTTATCAAACGGTATTGCAGAAGGAGCAATAGGTTTTACACCTTCTAGGTTACAATTGCGACCTGAGTGTGAAATTTGAGCGCCAACTTTTGCACCGAAAGAGTGAAGCAGGCTGGTTAACTCTTTCAATCCTTGTATTTGAGAGTCATCCCAAATTCCTAAATCACCCATGGCTATTCTTCCATTTGCAGTAACAGCTAGTGATTCAGTCATAATTAAACCTACTTGTCCCAAAGCCCTGCTAGCGTAGTGCACTCTATGAAAATCAGAAACTTTACCTTCTTCATTTGCTGAGTACATACACATTGGAGACATAACAATACGGTTTTTAAGTTTCACATCCTTAATGTAGAATGGAGAGAAAAGCTTTGAACCCATAATAGACACTCCTTTTTTATAAATATTATTTCTTGCATCTCCAATCATAAATGAATTATATTTTTGTGGTAAGAACGCACATTTTTGTAGTATAGAAACAAATTTGTATTATAGTATCAATTTTTATACTTAAAGAAAGAGGGATGTAGATGAGTGGTAAAGTCTGTCCGGATGAATCAGCATGTCCTGTTGCAGTAACAGTTAATGTTATAGGAGGTAAGTGGAAGGCGCTTATCTTATATCACCTTCTTTCTGGTCCAAGAAGGTTTAATGAATTAAGAAAATTACTTCCAGATGCAACACAACGAATGTTAACACTTCAATTAAGAGAATTAGAAGGTGACGGGATTATACATCGTGAAATCTATAAACAGATTCCTCCGAAAGTGGAATATTCTTTAACAAAATTGGGAGAGAGCTTAAAGCCACTAATTTTAGTTATGAGGGATTGGGGTGAAGAATTTGAAAAGACTAAACTTTAATATCTGATTTGAAAGGTAATATTTTGTCTTAGTAGAGAGAGAATAGTCGAAAGACTATTCTATTTTTATTTTAAGTTAATTTAAGAGATGTGGCTGCACTGGTGAGCAGGAAAACCAATGGTGAATAGATACTGGAAACACCGTTGATACAGTTATATTGAATTCTTATTTTAGTGTAGCTATACGAACTTGGCACCAATGACAAGTCGAATAACCGATGCTGACCAGAACCGGCTTGTTTTCGCGTTTTGCTTTTTCAAATGCTTCTTCTCCCCAAGGGAACCAGTCCACAGGGTTGTGGGCGTGTTGAAGTAAATAAGGAGACTTCTCAGCGATTAATCTATTGGGTTTACTTTTGTTTGGCATGGGATCACCTTCTTCCTATAATTAGTGTATATTTAACTTAACACATTTTCTCAAAAATAATCCCTATTTCTTTATATAGCTGACTGTTCTTTAGTATTGTACTTAGGACTACGTATTACCCCCGAAGCGGTTAAAACGCCTAATATAACTAACACAGCCCCAATAACTTGAAATACCTTTATTGGTGTTCCAACGGCAAATGAAATAATCATCGTTACAACGGGAACAAGGTTGAAAAATAAAGATGTTTTACTAGCCCCAATCTCTTTAATCCCCTGATTCCACCATAGGTAACCCAAAACACTTGTAAAGAAAGCCATAAAAGCAATTGCCCCCCAAACTCCAATCGGGATGTTCGATAAAGAAACAGGTTTGGATGTAAATAAGGAAACTACTATTAAACTAACAGCACCGATAACCATCGTATAAGTGGTTGTAGATAGCGGTGTACCATCCTTTACAAACCGACGTCCAAGTACGCCATAAAGTGCCCAACAAACGTTACCTGTAAAGATTATTAAGTCTCCTCCTGAAATTGATAAGGTTTTAATGGTTTCGATAGAACCTTGTGTAATGACTAACAATACACCGATGAATGCAAAGAATATGCCGAGTACTTGTTTTTTTGTCATGTTGTCCTTTAAGATAATTCGAGCGAGAATTGCTGTTAATAAAGGATTCAGCCCCATTATTAATGCTCCGTTAACGGGAGATGTATATTTTAAACCAACGAAAAACAAGGCATTAAATCCAAAGATTCCTATAATTCCAAGAACAATGTATGAAACGGCGTTTTTCTGTAATTGACTCTTCTTTATACCTTCAGTAAAAATCAAAATGATGAGCATCACCGCAGCAGCTAAACCGAAACGCCATGCCGCAGAAGACGATGGAGAAAAATATCCAACCGTATATTTTGCAAGATTAAAAGTAGCTCCTGTAAAAATAGAGAAGCCAAGTAACATCAGGTATATATTTAAATGTTTCATTTGTTTTCCACTTCCTCTTTCAAAATTGAGTAATATGTATCCAGTTTTCCTTTTGTCGTAGAAATCACTTCTTCTAGCTCCCTTTTTTTAATTTCCATTTTCTCTAAGTGCTTGATTAAAATCTCAATACGTTTATTTATAGATGGGGAGAGTTGTGCCGATTTAACATCCGAATTGATTTTTTCCAAAATGCATCCGTCTTTGACAAACTCATTAATATCCTCTAAAGACATACCTGTTTCCTTTAAACTTTTCAGGAATAACATGAACTGAATATCAGTCTCCGTATAAAAACGCCTTCCACTGTTTTTTCGTTTTGGTGGTGGAAGTAACCCAATCTTTTCGTAATATCTTAATGTATACGAACTAATACTAGTCTTCTCAGCAGCTTTACTAATGGAATACAACAACATCATCCCTCTCATTTAATTAAAGTTAGTTTACAATTTAGAGTTAACTCTAAGTCAAGCAAATAAAAAAAACTGCTACCGCATGGTTACGGATTGCAGGTTTTAAAAATGAATGACATAAAAGGTAGACTGTATTGTTTGAACAAATAGTATTATCGTTTAAAATGGCTTCTGTTATCTTTTAATGGAGTTCCACACGATTTGATTATCCCAGGCCACCAATGACAAGTCGTCGGATGACCGATGCTAACCAGAACCGGCTTGTTTTCGCGTTTCGCTTTCTCAAATGCTTCTTCTCCCCAAGGGTACCAGTCCACAGGGTTGTGGGCGTGTTGGAGTAAATAAGGAGACTTTTCAGCAATTAATCTATTGGGTTTACTTTTGTTTGGCATGGGATCACCTTCTTCCTAAGTTGGTTATATTCAGGTTACCACAGTTATCCTAAACAAATACAATAACTGACTGCTTATCGATAATTGTGATGTGAAAATATAAACTAATGTTTCATTTTGCCACTTGAGATAAATGTGAATAACGTTTTTCCTTGTTTCGCAATCTGGTCAAATTTTTATAAAAAAAGTAAAAGTTTAAACCTTAGTCTATATATAATAAGATCATATCAATCAAATGTAGGGGGAGTTATTATGAAGTGCAATAAAATGAACAGGGTACAATTAAAAGAGGGAAGCGTATCAATGACCCTATAAACTGCGTCTGCCTTCATTAATGGAGGGGAAATTGTGAATACGTCTTATTCACAGTCAACTTTACGGCACAATCAAGTTTTGATTTGGCTTTGTGTTCTATCATTTTTCAGCGTATTAAATGAAATGGTTCTGAACGTCTCATTACCTGATATCGCCAACGATTTTAATAAACTGCCAGCAAGTGCAAACTGGGTGAATACTGCCTTTATGTTAACCTTCTCCATTGGAACAGCTCTATATGGAAAGCTATCAGACCAGATGGGCATCAAAAATCTGCTTCTATTTGGGATTATGGTAAATGGCTTTGGGTCGATCATTGGATTTGTTGGACACTCTTTCTTTTCTATACTCATTCTAGCCCGGTTTATTCAAGGGATTGGTGCAGCCGCATTCCCAGCTCTTGTGATGGTTGTCGTTGCGCGCTATATTCCAAAAGAGAACAGGGGGAAAGCATTTGGCCTGATCGGGTCCTTAGTAGCAATGGGAGAAGGTGTTGGACCAGCTATTGGGGGAATGGTTGCTCATTATATCCATTGGTCGTATTTGCTGCTTATTCCAACTGCAACAATTATCACCGTTCCATTTCTTATAAAATTGTTGAAAAAGGAAGAGAGAATAAGAGGACACATTGATATGGCAGGGATTATATTGATGTCTGCAGGTATCGTATTTTTTATGCTGTTTACAACATCTTATAGATTTTCTTTTCTGATCATCAGTATCCTTGCTTTCTTCATATTTGTGAAACACATTAGGAAAGCTCAGGACCCTTTTGTTGACCCTGAATTAGGGAAAAACGTCTTTTTTGTGATTGGAACCCTTTGCGGAGGACTAATATTTGGTACAGTAGCAGGATTTGTCTCTATGGTTCCTTACATGATGAAAGATGTTCACCATTTAAGTACTGCAGCAATTGGAAGCGGCATTATTTTCCCCGGAACAATGAGTGTCATCATCTTTGGTTACATTGGGGGATTGCTTGTTGATCGGAAAGGTTCCTTGTATGTACTAACTATTGGAAGTGCATTGCTTTCTTCCGGCTTTTTAATCGCTGCCTTTTTTATAGATGCAGCACCATGGATCATGACAATTATAGTAATTTTTGTTTTTGGGGGGCTATCTTTCACAAAAACAGTTATATCTACAGTTGTGTCTAGCAGTTTGAAAGAAAAGGAAGCGGGCGCTGGAATGAGTTTGCTTAATTTCACGAGCTTTTTATCAGAGGGAACGGGTATTGCGATTGTAGGCGGTTTATTATCTATCGGCTTCCTAGATCATAGGCTGCTGCCTATTGACGTTGATCACTCTACCTATTTGTATAGCAATATGCTCATACTTTTTGCAGGAATCATTGTTATTTGTTGGCTAGTAATCTTGAATGTATATAAACGTTCGCGGAGGCATCGCTAAATGAGTGAAAGGATCAATCTTGTGAAAGTAATCCAAGGTTGATCCTTTTTTGTAAAATGAATAAACATGGCATCAATAGCATGTTCTTTAGATTAGCCATCGTTAGCTATACCCCATAGATACGAGAACAGGCTTGTTTTCGCGTTTCGCTTTTTCATATGCTTCTTCTCCCCAAGGGAACCAGTCCACAGGGTTATGAGCATGTTGAAGTAAAATTAGTAGACTTCTCAGCCAATAATCTATTGGGTTTATTGTTAGTGGGCATAGGATCACCTTCTTTCGTTTTTTTATAAACACAAAACTTAGCCGATTTACTTAAAAGAGGGAGAATGAAATATAAAATAATGTTTAATTATGTTAATGCGTCCTTTCCAGTCTTCTTCTTTTAATACAAGAGAATGGATATTTTTAGCTCTGTTAAAGTTGATAATTCAATAGTATTAAGGAGAACCATTGGATTCCCCCTTTAGTTCAATAAGAAAAATAACTGTCGAGTGTTACCTTACAATGTATATTTTGGAGGGAAAGATTTTTTTAGCCATTCCAATGATAAACGATTTGCACAACGCCAGAGGAAAATGTTCTTGTATTCACCATTTTTAAATTTATCCTCTGTTTTACATCAATAAACAACGGTTTTCCTTCTCCCAAAACAACAGGGTGAATAGATAATCTAAATTCATCAACAAGCCCCAAATTTATAAAAGTTGTAATGAGACTCGCTCCACCATATAGCCAGATGTCTTTGCCAGACTTTTTCTTCAATTTATTTACTTCTTCAAGAATATTATCATTTATAAATATGGCTTGATTATCAATCTCATTTTGTGTTCTGGAAAAAACATATTTCTTTTTACTATGAACCAATTTCCAAATTTCCTTTTCTGTATCAGGGTCTTCATTTTTTGGAATATATTGTCCCCATAAATCGTAGCTTTTTCTGCCATATAAAATAGTATCAATTTGATTTAAGAAATCAGTAAACCCCATATCAGGGTCCATAATGCACCAATCAACTTCTCCATTTTTCCCTTCAATAAAACCATCTAAAGTAACTGCTAAATCTAAAATGATTCTTCTCTGTTTTAAGTTATTTGTCATAACTATTCATCCTTTTCCATAAGAAGTTGGTAGAAATTCTTCTCCCACTCACACACCAGATCGACTAAGTTGCGTTTATGGACAAAGTGAAGAACAATATCTAAAATGAAAGTGCCCACTACTCTCCGCAGCTCGATTAGCAGGAACACTCTTTATCTTCACTTGGTTAAATGAAAGCTCTGCTCGATTAAGTTATAGATTTCGCCTTCTGGATCTGTCCGTTCTAAAACAATTGAAATCCAATGTTCCTTATCCATATGATATCCGGGTAAGATATTTTCCCCGTTTCTTAAGCTATCACTTATGTCAGGGGGACATTTTAGATTTAGAATATCTATTTCGCCATGACCATCCAAGCCTAATTTTTCTGGGAGAACATTCATGATAAGACCGTACCATTTTTTGTTTGATGTATGTCTCAAAGAAGCATAGTTTGGGTATTTCTCCCACGGGTAATCAGGCGATGTACCGTATTTTTCTTTGACGTGTTTAAAGATATCTTCTCTTGTTAACATACTCAATCACTCCTTTATTCACTCTACTTTCTTCTTGAAAAAATCAAAGAGCGATCCTTGGTTGTCCTTTGGATACTTCAATAGAGATGTCACCAATGGCAGAAGCTGTGTCAAAGCTTCCTCTCTCCACGGATACTAGTCAACAGGGTTGTGGGCAGTTGAAGGAAGTATGATATTTCTCATTGAGTTTATTGTTAGTGGGCATAGGTTCATCTTCTTTTCTCTTGTTTCTATTCCTTTTTACTGTACCACAAGCCTCTGTTGAAATACCCCATTAAGACAGTGAAATAGAAAAATCGCTATATATAAAAGGTAATGGATGCTGTTCTTTTAAAGAGTGCCCTTTTGGAAGCTGTTATCGATCGAAACGAGTATGCTAATATAATCTCGTTTAGGAGGGGATTGATATGATCAAGAAAATGACTCAAATGAATTTGAAAGATTTCAATAAACCAAACGAACCTTTCGTTGTTTTTGGGAGAATGATACCTACTTTTGAAAACGGTGTTTGGACATATACTGAGGAACGATTTTCTAAACCTTATTTTAAACAATATGAAGATGATGAAATGGATGTTAGTTATATTGAAGATGAAGGGAAGGTTGTCTTTTTATATTATGTTGAAAACAACTGCATCGGCCGGATTAAGATTCGTTCTAACTGGAATGGGTATGCACTAATAGAGGACATTGCCGTTGCAAAAGACTATAGACAAAAAGGCGTTGGAACAGCATTATTACATAAAGCGATTGAGTGGGCAAAGGAGAATCGCTTTTGTGGTCTTATGCTTGAAACACAAGATATTAATGTTTCAGCTTGTCGTTTTTATGCCAAACATCACTTTATAATAGGTGCAGTTGATACGATGCTTTATTCCAACCTTCCAACAGCAAATGAAATTGCGATTTTTTGGTACTATAAATTTTAATTTATCATAAAATTATTGAACGAAACGTAGCTTGTTTTGCGTTTCGTTTTTTCAAAGAAGAGGTTTTTTTAACCCCTTCTTTTTTTTGATAAGAATTGTTTTTCCACAATAGGCATAAAAACGTGAAGGATCATTCCTCCCAAACAGACGGTTAATAGGGTTCCGATGCCGATAGGGCCTTTAAAGATGATGGCTAATACTAAGAAAAGAGCGTATACCAATGTTCTTGAAAACAAGATTGTTCTTTTGGAGAGATCTCGGATAATAAGTGTTAAATGATCGATGGGTGTTGATGCGAATTTCGTCTGAAGATAGATGGCTGTTCCAAGACCGATGAGCACCAAACCAATTCCGAAACAAATCAGTTTGCTTAACAACGCGTTTAGATAGAGGGTGTTTTTTACAACAAACAACCAAAGATCAATGCCTATTCCAGTAATGAATGCTGTAATCAAGCCCAGCAAAATAGGTTTTTTTCTCGTTAATATAGCGTTGCAGATTAAGAGGATCACAGAAATAAGGACCTCCCAGCTTCCTACGGTAAGTCCGACTTCTTTTGACAGACCCACCAAAAGGGCATCGAAGGGTGATGTGCCCAGTCCTGATTGTATGGTTAAGGAAATGCCCAAACTTAATATGAGTATGCCTAATCCGTAAAAAATATATTTCATGTTAAATCCGCGATATGTCTTTTGTCATCAGGACGTGAGGGATGCCGTCTTCCATAAATTCCTGTGAAGAAATCTGGTAGCCCAGTTTTTGATAAAAGCCTGCTGCTTGTGTTTGACCATGCAGCTTACATGCAGTCAGTCCTTTTTCTTTTATGATTTCTTCTAACCCGCTTACGATGACTTTCCCCAATCCATACTTAC
The DNA here is from genome assembly GCF_038004765.1 of Bacillus sp. FSL R5-0576. NCBI lineage: Bacteria > Bacillati > Bacillota > Bacilli > Caryophanales > Bacillaceae > Bacillus > Bacillus sp. FSL R5-0576. The sequence goes on along the minus strand of NZ_JBBORU010000001.1, from coordinate 3,918,387 downwards.
GGTAAGGTTTTAGGATGCAGATTCTTTCCAGCTTTGCTGTATGGTCAACGATGCGCACACGGCCCGTGCCGACAGGCTGATTCTCATGATATACCAAGACATGCTGGCATTGTTCCTGGAGCGTATCAAATTCATCGAACTCTTCGGATTCCGATACATGTTGCTCCTCAATGAAAACCGTCTTTCTAATATTCAAAGCTTCATGTAAATCAGCTTCAGTTGTTATTCTTTTTATATTCATTATGAATCAATCCTTTTCTGATATTAGTCTGGACTGTACAGCACGCATGTGGTCTTATAATAGTAAGGTTAAAACATTTTTGTTGTAATTGCAACAAAAATACGTGAGGGGTTTTAGGAATGAATGATATTTTGCGTGAGATCGGCATGATAGCAAGAGCGTTGGATTCCATAAGCAACATCGAATTTAAAGATTTAGACTTAACAAGAGGGCAGTATCTCTATCTCGTGCGTATATACGAAAATCCGGGAATTATTCAAGAAAAATTGGCGGAAATGATAAAAGTGGACCGGACAACGGCCGCGCGGGCCATTAAGAAGCTGGAAATGCAGGGATTTATTCAAAAACTGCCGGATGAGCAAAATAAAAAAATAAAAAAACTGTTCCCGACTGAGAAAGGGAAAAAGGTATATCCATTGTTAAGAAGAGAAGGAGAACATTCCACGGAAGTGGCCTTGTCCGGTTTTACTTCAGAGGAAAAGGAAACCATTTCTGCACTCCTTCATAGAGTGAGGAAGAATATAGAACGTGATTGGGAATATGTGAAGAAGGGGAACAAAAGGGATTATTAATGGACAACGTTAACAAGTTGAGCTGATGCTGGCGAAAATCGGCGTTTCCTCTCAAGAATCCAGTCAGCTCGAGCGTGGGTGAAAATAGTCCGTTCACTTCTGTTTTCTTTAAAACTATCAAAAAATTTCCACAGGAGATGGTTTGCGTGAATTTGAGACAACTATCAGAACATGTCTTTCAATGTGAATTTGAGCTTGATGTGCCTCTTCGTATTCCGGTTCATACCTGGTTTATCAAAGATGGTGATGATGTTTATATTGTTGATACGGGAATAGAACGTTTTGCTGATGCTCAAATTAGGGCAGCGTTAGCGATCGGCAATCCAAAAGCCATTTTGCTTACCCATGGCCACAGTGATCATATCGGGGGTGCATCAAAATGGTTAGAGAGATTTGATATTCCGATTTTTGCGCACCAGAAAGAACTAAAGTACATCAATGGGGAAGAGCCATATCCGAACAAAAATGAAGTGGAGAACACAGGGGTAGCCCATATTGTACAGCCGCTGACGGAGCAAACGCTTGCTCATCTGCCTCTGAAATACTATTTAACACCTGGCCATTCGCCGGGGCATGTTGTGTATTATCATAAAATCGATCGTACGCTATTGACGGGCGACCTTTTTATCACAAGTAAGGAGGATTTACACCCACCTATAAGAAGATTCAGTGTTGATATAAATGAGAACATCGACAGCGGCTCAATCATAGATCAAATCAAACCAACGCTCATTTGCTCTTCACATGGCGAAGAAATCCTTTATAACGAAGAATTGTATAAAAACTATGTGGTAAGGTATAGGGATTAATGGAAGTGAAAAACATAAGCTGAAAAATCTCCAGCATGGTGAAGCCCTCGATCCGATTTACTCACACCCAAAAAGAAAAAATGGCAGCTGCCTGCCGCAGAGGCTTTTGCGGAGCTTGTTTTACATTCGATTCATGAGCAAAAGGAGTGAGTGTCAGGCTCACTCCTATTCTATTTAAATTGCGGCTGTGAGCTTTGGTTTTACAAATTTCATGAAAATCCCTCTGACTAATGGGCCCATAATCAGTAATTGCAATGGATAGGCCAGGATGAAATTTTTCAACACAATCATAAGATAAGCACTGAAGAGGCCGTCCCCGTTCAGCCCATTTGCTAGAACCGCTGTCACTAAACCGAACACAGACATACAAAGTACCATGCCAATCACCATACAAGTTGACATGGCAAGGATGACATAAATTTTTTTAGTCTTGTCGAACGGCATGCGGAATGCAATCTTCTTGGCGAGGGGGCCCACTAACAGTAAATCTAACAGGAGGGCGACCATAAAACCGATGACCATTTCAAAAACGGTCATCAGTGAAAAATCGTGGATGGCTCCGTTGATGATGGCATTGTAAATCGACATGACGCAAACCATTCCAAAGCACATCATCACGCCAAATATAAGGCCTTCTTTTTTATTTGCTGGCATACAATCATTCCTTCTCTCCATAATCGATGATTAGTATACCAATGAACTGTTCATGCTCATAAGTGACAAAATTGTGAACAATCTATAGCGCAGAATCGTCTTGTTTTGTCATCAGCACATGCGGAATGCCGTCCAGCATAAATTCTTCTGATGCAGTCCGATAGCCGAGCTTTTCATAAAAGCCTGCCGCCTGTGTCTGGCCGTGCAGTTTGAAGGCAGAAATGCCTTGTTCTTTCACAATACGTTCTAATGCATCGACGATCACTTTTCCCAAACCGAATTTGCGGTAAGACTTCAGAATGCAGATTCGTTCCAGTTTCCCCGTGTGGCCAACGATACGGACACGTGCAGTGCCAACAGGTACATTCTGATGATAAGCCAGGATGTGCTGGCAATCACCGTGGAGTGTATCGAACTCATCGAATTCATCCGAAATGGGACAGCCTTGTTCCTCTACAAATACTGCCTTTCTGATTTCAAAAGCTGTATGTAAATCCTGTTCTGACGTGATTTTTTTGACATTCATGTTTGAATCCTCCCTACTCAGAAAAATGGCTGATCACATATTGTTTAAAGGTCTCAGCAACCGGTGATAAAAACCTGCCTTTTATCCAGGCAATTCCTATGACACGCTGACATTCCGGCCAGCTGACGCGGATTTTGGTGATTTTGCTTTGGTCTAAGCCTTTCAGGTCTGGGAGAATAGATATGCCCAGTCCGGCTGCCACAAAACCTGCGGCAGTAGCTGCTTCTTCTCCTTCAAACATAATGTTCGGCTGTATATCAGCCTTCTCAAACAGCTCATCGACCGTCATCCGAAGCGCATAGCCCTTTTTCAATAAAATAAAACGCTCCCCGGCAATCTCATTCAGGGTAATGCTTTCGCGACTGGCTAATGGGTGATCATTTGGCACAAATACAAAGAGTTCTTCACTCCACAGCTTGATCCATTGGATCGGATTTTCAGGCTTAATCGAAGCGAGGAGACAGAGGTCCAGATCCCCGGATTTTAATCGTTCAAGCAGCCAATAAGAGTGGTTTTGCTTCAGCTGGAAGGAAATGTTGGAGTATTCCTGCTGAAAGGAGCCGATGAGATCGGGCACGAGCGTGGTGCCTAATGTATGTAAAAAACCGAGAGAGACTACGCCTTGGTCTGGCTTTAATAAGGCTTGGATTTCTTCTTTTCCTTCGGTGTACTCCTTCATCATCGCCTGAACCCGCCGCAAAAAAATGTGTCCGTATTGATTTAAGCTAATGGATCGTCCTTGCCTGTCAAATAGCGGCACGCCCAAATGATTTTCCAGCCTGGCGATAGAGCGTGAAAGCGCAGGCTGTGTGATGGAGAGGCTTTTTGCGGCTTTCGTGACGTGCTGCATTCGGGCCAGTGTTTGAAAATATTCAAGTTGTTCCCATTCCAATTATCATCCCTCCTTTATTACATATAAGCATGAAAATGATATTTTATATGCATTATACAACATATATCAACGGTGCTAAGATAGTAATATAAACAGACTCGAGGATGTTTGAATTCGGAAGAAATAAAGGATGATTGTTTATGAATGGCAGTGCTCCACAACATGATGAGGGACCGATAAAGTCCCGATGACATACATTCAAAAAGGCACACCGGTTTTTCGAAAAATTACGTTTGCTTTCTTCGCTGCGGGTTTCAATACATTTGCGATTCTATATTGCGTACAGCCGCTCATGGAGGAATTCACGCGGGAATTTCATGTAACGCCTACTGCGGCGAGTCTTTCTTTATCTGTTACCACAATGCTGTTAGCTGTGAGCATGCTTGTCTTTGGTTCATTATCCGAGGTGTGGGGGCGCAAGCCGATTATGGGTATTTCCATGCTGGCCGCATCGGTTCTCTGTCTGGCATCGGCCTTTAGTCCAAACTTTCATACGCTGCTCGTATTGAGAACCATTCAAGGCGTTGCGCTCGCAGGCCTTCCGTCGATTGCGATGGCTTATCTCGGGGAAGAAATTGAACCCGGAAGTCTTGGGTCGGCGATGGGGCTGTATATCAGCGGAAATGCAATCGGCGCCGTTTTCGGAAGGATCGTTTCCGGGCTCCTGAGCGAGTACTTGAATTGGCATATGGCGATAGGATCAATTGGTGTCATTAGTTTGATTGCTAGTGTTATATTTTTTATAAATTTGCCGCCATCCAGGCATTTTACGCCAAGAAAATTGAAGCTCGGGAAATTGGGAATGTCTCTGATCGGCCACTTGAGGGACCGTAAACTATTCAGCTTGTTTCTCATTGGTTTTTTGCTGCTTGGAAGCAATGTTGCCTTGTTTAATTACATTGTGTATGTGCTGTTGGGCCCGCCGTATTCGCTTAATAAAGCATTTTCCAGCTGGATCTTTATTGTGATGATTGTAGGCATTTTCAGCTCGTCTTTCATTGGAAGAATGGTTGATCGGTATGGCTATCCGAAAATATTGGTGATGAATATTTTCATCGTCATTGCAGGTGCGTTATTTACGATAAACAATATGCTGGCAGTGAAAATTCTGGGGATTGCCCTCTTTACATTCGGTTTTTTCGGAGGGCATTCAGTTGCCAGCAGCTGGGTGGGCAGGAGAGCCCTTCACAACAAAGCACAGGCTTCATCGCTGTATTTGTTCTTTTATTACGCCGGTTCAAGTGTTTTCGGAACAATCGGAGGGCTATTCTGGTCTGGTTTTCACTGGCTGGGCGTTGTCGGTATGATCACCTTCATGCTGCTGGTTGCGTTATGGCTGTCGGGATACTTGGCAAGAAGTGCGAAAGTGCCGGATAAAAGGAACGAAAAAGGATTGAATTGATCAGTAAAAAAGGACCGTTAGCGGGTCCTTTTTTATTTCCAATGGGCAGGGATTCGTAAAGACAGCGGCAGCTTTGTGTTCGAATCGCCGTTGGCGGCGTTCACCTGTGCCTGTGTCAGAAAGATGCTCCCGGTCAGGTCGGCGCCGCTGAGATCAGCGTCTCTCATATCTGCACCGATAAAGTCTGTCATTCTCAAATCGGCATTTCTCAGATCGGCGGCTATGAGCAGCGCCCCTCTTAGATTTGCTCCTCGCAGATCAAGCCCTTTCAGTTTCGCGCCGATCAGGACACTTCCCCGGCTGACCTTTTTCGGGAGTTTTGGATGGCGGGCTTGGGCACGCACCAGCTCACTTGTTTTTAACAGCCATTCATTGACCTCAGCTCGATGCTCGTCCACCTGCAGTGTCAGCAAGCGTTCTTTGCTGAGTCTGGTGAGCCTTTCTATTTTTTCGAAACTGGTTCTCAGTTCAGGATGAATCGGCTTGGCTATATCTATAGAAAGAGCTTCATGTAAATACCAGAGCATTTCGTGCAGCTGCTGCATGATAGGAAAAACGTCAAACATCTGGTTGGCCGTTTCGGGGCTGTTTCGCCAATCCTTTCCCTCATAAGTGATTTGGGATACTTTTTGGCCGGCGCCAAAGCATTCATATGCAGAGCAGCCTCGAAATCCTTTTTCTCTGAGATCTTTATGTATAGAACATTGATAGTTTGATTGTAAGTTGCGGCAAGGCGTGCCCCCGTCTTTATCAAAAGCAAAATCTGCCGACTTCGCATAAGGCAAGGCGACACAGCACAGGCCAAAACAGTGCTGGCAATCCGCACTTAAATCATGATGTATATTGTCATGTAACGTTACTTCCGCAGACAATAATGTTCACCCCTTCACTTGGGTACTTTGTTAAATATATCTATTTGATTATATAGGAAAAAAGGATACTTTTCATTTTGTTTTCAAGGTTTCAGTGGTCTAGCGATGTATAATATATCCAATCATGATGATTGGGGGAATTCATTTGGAACAGCAATTGAAAGACATCATCTCTGCGTGTGATTTGGCAATCCAAAATGAAGATTTTGATACACTGATGAATTATTATTCGGAAGATGCCATTTTAGTTGTGAAGCCGGGCATGATCGCACGAGGCAAGGAAGAAATCAAAAAAGCATTTATCACGATTGCGAACTATTTCAATCATCATATTGTCCCGACACAAGGGGAAATGATCCTGTTGGAAGCAGGTGACACGGTACTCGTCCTTTCTCAGACACTGCTTGATTCGGATAAAAAGGACTCCGAGTATGCGATGGAAAGAAGGGCGACCTATGTATTTAAGAAGAATGCGCAAGACGAGTGGCTTTGTGTAATTGATAATTCATATGGTACGGATTTAATTGGTGTGTAAGATATGTCTTTGATGTGCCATTCCTGCATATAATGATTCATTCAGCTGATTAGGGAAGGTGACACAATTGAATGTGTATGACATCAGAATGGCTCCTTATACTCCTTATTGGTTTTATGAAGGCAGAGGACTTGTTCAACATCCATACGTATTTCGGCAGCCTGTCTCCTCACGTGCAATCATTGCATCTACTCACGGTGATGTAACGGGAGACGGCGTTATTGACGAGGTCTTTCTAACTGGAAATCAAATGCCCGGCAGCCCGTTATGGAGAGATATCACATTGGTGATCCGTGATGGCAGAACCCATCAGGAGCAGCAGATTCAGCTTCAAAACAATATGGGATACAATCCGTCACTTTTTCTGGGGGATATGACAGGCGACAAGATTGAAGATGTGGCAGTGGTAATGGATACAGGGGGAAGTGGCGGTGCTATTTATGCATATGTGTTTGCCTATCTAAACAGGCAGTTCCGGCGAATTTTCAATTCAGATGTATTGAATGATGAATTAAAGTACAGTGTGAGGTATCAAAATCAATATAAAGCGAGCGTCATCAGTCATCAGCAAAACGAAACGTATATCCTCGACCTTACTTACAAAGGCAGGGAATATTTGAATGAGATTTATAACAGCCAAGGTGTGTTAAAAATGCCGATAGAAGGATGGGTGAATCCTTTATCGGGCTTGTATCCGGTTGATTTTGACAGAGACGGCGTATACGAATTATTGGCGTACCAGCGGATAGCGGGAAGGTATAACGCCGACTCATTGGGATATGTTCAAACTGTATTGAAATGGAACGGACGGCGTTTTGCCGTTGACCGGCAGAATGTTTCGATTGTTGGCGGTGCTGTCTCGTAATCCTGATGGCTGTCACCCTATAAAGGGTGACAAAACACTACAGGTGTTCTGCAACGACAACCAAATAATAAGATAAACCGGCTTGCTGCTCTTCTAACATTCCTCTATGGAAATCATCTTGCATAAAAAAACGTGTTTGTTTTACGTAATCTTCTTTACTTGTCGGATGCCCGTTCTGATTTAGGAACTTAAGATGATTCATGACATGCTCTTGCACGGAAGGGTCATAATACGTTACACCATTTCTTAAAAAATCAGCCATCCTATCAAGAAAATGTTTAGCCTCTATTGCCATTTTGTTCATTTCATCGACATTGATTGTATGTGTATCCAATTCAAAATCGTAACGCTCTTTTAAATACCCATTTTGTTCTGCTAAAGATTGTTTCCATTCTTCAGCGCTTTCAAATCCTTTAAACATTACCTTATGATCCATGTTTTCGCCTTTTCTCGCGTATTCTAAAGATGTGTTGACTGTTTGAATGAGATGCTGATACTTTTCAATTTTCTTTTCAAACAGCTTTTTTTGTTTTTCTAATGTACTTGTTCTTTTAGCATCCTCATTTAGTAATGTTTTAATTTCTGACAAAGGAATATCTAATTCTTTGTAAAAAAGGATTTCCTGCAGTCTTTTTAGTTCGTCAGCACCATAGTACCGATATCCGGCTTCGCTTATTTCCTTTGGGGCCAGCAAGCCGATTTTGTGGTAATGATAGAGCGTTTTGATTGTGACATTCGCAATATTGGATAGTTCTTTTACTGTTAATTTCACCATCCGACTCCTCCTTTCTTCTTTCACTATGAGGCCTTACCTTTGGTTGGAGTCAAGGATAAAATGGTGGTGTTTTCGTCCGAAGACAGACTAGTGAATGTGGGAGAAAGAAAATAACACCTGGCGGATTCAAAGAAAAGAGTGCTTTTCAGCAAGCACTCTTCATTCCAGTTTAATTCGTTTTACATCCCCTAGTACAAACACATAAAAAACCAATCCCAGCAACAGCACAAAACCAGCTACCAGAAAGCTGAGGGTAAAGGAGCCTGTCACATCAAACAAATACCCTGTCAGTGACGCAGCAATAATGCCTCCGAACAGGTTGTTTGCGAGATTCACCATGGAGCTCAGCATGGATACGGAACCGATCGGCGCGAGTTCTGCGGAGATGGACCAGCCGACCGGAGCGGTTGCTGAAATTCCGGCGAGTCCGATGGAAATGCAAATAATGGCTACGGTAATATTGTTCGTCAGAATGGAGCCTAAAAAGAAAAAGCCAAAGCTCATTCCGACTATGATTACGGTTCGGTACACCTTGGTGTTAGGATAGCCTTTCTTAATAAAATAATCGACGAGCCAGCCGCCGACGGCAATTCCGGAAATGGTTGAGATCAGCCACGGCACTGCCGTAAATAAACCGGACGACATGAGATCCATACCGTATGTATGTTTAAAGAAAGTCGGAAGCCAGGTGAGCAGCAGGTTGAATGTATACCCGTACCCTGTAAATCCGATCATTAAGCCCCATACTTTCCGATTGGTGAAAAGCTTTTTTAAAAGCGGGCCCGTTTTGTAAGGGATTTGCTCTGTTGTAATGGCATTGTGTTTTTGAATATAGTTTAGTTCACTTTTAGAAATGCGTTTGTGCCGTTCAGGCTGTTCATAATACTGCCAGAAAAAAATCGTAAACAGCACATTGATGCATCCAATCGTCAAAAAAGCGACACGCCAGTCAAATGTTGTGACAAGAAACGCGACCAATGGCGCGCCGATCACGTTTGAAAATTTGGCGGCCGAATCGAACAATGAGTTTGCCAATCCCCGCTCACTTGGAGGAAACCAGAGAGCGGTTGCCTTAGAGGCAGCAGGGAACGCAGAGGCGCTCGTCAGCCCAATGAGAAACCGGAACAGATACAACAGCAATTTTCCTTGCAAAAAAGCAAGAAGGATCGTTAAAAAGCTCCATATCGTCATTCCAACCCTCGTGACCCATGCGACCCCAAAACGGTCCAGCAAACTTCCGACAGGCAGCTGCATCAGTGTATAGGAATAGGTGTAAATGGAAAACACGATGCCGAGTTCAGTTGCAGTAAGGTGAAACGAATCTTGTATCGCAGGGGCCGCTACCGAGATGGCCACTCGGTCAAAATAATTAAGAATAATAATGCCGCTAAGTAACGAAGATATGTACCATCTGGTATGCCCAGGCCGTTTCACGCGCTCTTGACTCATGATGAAAACCTCCTCTGTCATAGCATGATCTCCTGATGGAAAAACCATTCAAATTTTAAATACCACAGCGCGCTTTTATATAAACGGCTGGAATTTGACTGGAACAGATCGGTGCTTTAGAATGAAAGTAATAAAAATGAACACTCCAAAGGGGAGTAGCTTTCACAGTAAAGTCGTCATTACGGGACAAGGTGTCCTCGGCTTTGCTGGCAATCTCATTGTTAGCGAGACCTTTGCCAAATCTGATTTGGTGAAGGTCTTTTTGTTTCAGGAACTTCACCAAATTGGTGGAGTTTTTTCATTTTTATCAAAAAGGGAGAGGAGCATCAGAATGTCTAAGCTGAAAAAGTGGCTGAAGCGTGAATTGGTGAGGAAAGGGCTGCCGTTAGCGAAAGAGAAATTGATTCCGATCTTAAAAGAAAAAATGAAAAAGAAACGATGAGGGGGCTGAAGATGAAGATCATTTTGACAGTACTTGCCGGAGTGGGACTTTTGAGTGCAGGCGGATGCGGCATGCTTGATCAGGTGAACGACGGATTGAACTATACGAGTGAAGCAGCGGGGTATGTGGAGAAGGTGAAGACATTTGCAGAGGAAGCGCCTGAATTGGCTGAGAAAGCTGTAAATGACACCGAGGCGAAAGAAAAACTTGAAGCGCAGCTTGAGTCGATTCAGAAGGATGCCGCTGATTTTAATGAATTAACGCCGCCTGATGCCGCAGCGGAGATTCATCGAACCATTCAGGAGCATAACGAAACCTTGCAGAAAAGCGCTGAAGAGGTGTTGAAACAAGCCGAGGAAGGCAAGGTATCGCTTAAAGAATTGGAGCAGTCAGATCTGGTCCAAAACGCAAAGCAAATTACTGATGTGATGGGACAAATTGAGAAGCTGGGTGAATAAGAAAAAGCATCCCGACGCGGGATGCTTTTTGCTTATTCAGCCATTGCGTCTGTTAAGACAGGAACGACTTGTTTTTTACGGGAAACAACGCCTTTTAAGAGGGCTGTGTTGTTTTCTAATGTAACGTTGAACGCTTTTTCCACTTTCGCTGCTTCGTTACCGATTGCAAGAGCAAGTGAATCATTTTCTAAGATATCTGTGATAACGAGAAGGAACAGATCAAGATTCTTCTCAGCCACAACTTTTGAGATCACAGCTTCTAATTCAGCTTGGCGTTTTTTTACATCTTCAATGTCCACTGTGTTTACTTGTGCGATTTCGACTTTCTTGCTGCCGAGTGTAAATTCTTTCGCATCAAGAGAAATGAGCTCTTCCACTGTTTTTTTGCTTAGATCAGCGCCTGCTTTCAACATGTTCAAGCCGTATTCTTCAGCATCTACGCCAGCGATCTCCGCAAGCTCTTTTGCTGCCGCTACGTCTTGGTCCGTGCAAGTTGGAGATTTAAATAACAGGGAATCAGAAATGATCGCAGACAGCATAAGGCCGGCAATTTCTTTCTCGATTTTCACGTTATTCTCTTTGTACATTTTGTTTAAGATGGTAGCCGTACAGCCTACAGGCTCAGCACGATAGTAAAGCGGCTCAGCTGTTTCAAAGTTAGCGATGCGGTGATGGTCGATAACCTCTAAAACCTGAACCTCTTCAATGTCTTTGATGCTTTGCTGGCGTTCGTTATGGTCAACCAGGATAACGCCGTTTACTTCGTTTGCAGCTGTTTCAACAAGACGCGGGCTTTCTTGTTTGAAATAGTCAAGCGCGTATTGTGTTTCGCCGTTGACTTGTCCGAGACGGACAGGCTCAGCATTGTAGCCGAGTTTGTTTTTCAAATCAGCATAAGCGATCGCAGAACAAATCGTATCTGTGTCTGGGTTTTGGTGTCCGAAAATAAGTATCTTTTCCATGATAGCTCCTATCCTTTTTTTAAGTAGTGTAATCTTTATATAGTTTAACACGTCTGGCTGCAGGTGTAATCATGCAAACCCTTAAAAATTGATGTGAATAAGAAGCATTTTCTTTGAGCTAAGGAGAAAAGGTGTGTAAAATACTGGGTAGCTTAGTTGCAAAATGTAATGTAGTATCAAAAAAGGTACTATTGGAGGGTCAAGAATGAGTGGAAAAAAGAATATATACCCGAACAAAGAAGGCTGTCCAGTTGAATTTACTCTAGATGTCATTGGCGGAAAGTGGAAAGGAATTCTTTTTTATCACATGATAGATGGCAAGAAACGATTTAATGAGTTTCGGCGAATCTGCCCGAGTATTACTCAAAGAATGCTTACTCTTCAGCTGAGGGAGCTGGAAGCGGACGGCATCGTGCATCGGGAGGTTTATCAACAGGTGCCGCCCAAGGTTGAGTACTCTCTGACGGAATTCGGGCGAACGCTTGAACCGATTGTTTTGCAAATGAAAGAATGGGGAGAATCCAACAGAGACGTGCTGGAATCTTATCGTTCGAACGGCTTACTGAAGGATCAGCAGAAATAGCAGCAAAGGGAAAACTCCTTTGCTGCTTGTTTTATTTCATTGAAATGGCTCTGTTGGCGTTTCTGACATCGTTTTTCAACAGTTCAGAAAGGTTGTAAGACGGATAATATCCATGCTGATACATGTATCGATAAACTTGGGCGTGCAGCTGGATGGCAGCATTCAGCTGTTTGACCAGTACGTTTCTTAATTGAGGTGTTGCTGTTTCTGTAATTGCGATGGCATAGCTGCGGACAGATGTTTTGGCAAAACCGAGCAGGTCACCGCTGTAAAATGGGTTATCTGCGCGTTCTTCTTCCTCATCTTCTCTGTGCGGAGCCTGTGGAAAGAACGGAAGAAGCTCTCTCAAATTTTGCTCAACACCCTGAATAGACACGTTATAAAGCTGTCTGAGCTGAGGGTCTTTTACTTCTCTTATCATTTTCTTCAGTTTAATGAGTCCGTTTGATTGAAAAGCAACCAGCTCGTGCATTTCTAATGTTTCATGCCAAGCCAATGTTCTGCGTTCATCCATGTGAAAATTCTCCTTTATCGATCAGATTCCATATCAGCATATGCCCAATGCTCAATGTTGTTCATGATGTTTTGAAGTTTTTAAAAAGGGAAATTCACCTTATATAGGATACGGGTTGAGAACATGCACAAAGAGGTGAAACACAATGTGGGACATGATAAAGAACTTTTTCTTGTTTAGCAGCGGCGTTCTGCAAGCAACAACCCTTTTACTGGTGATCTTAATTTTTATGTATGTCAGAAAAACGAAAAAGAAAAACAAGGAATCTTCTGGCTTTATGGATGATAAACATTAATTGTGATGGGCATTCTTTTCAAAGAATGTCTTTTCATTTTTCATGTTTCACATGAAACATTAGCGTTATTTTACTTGCGATTTGGACTTATGTTAAAATATAAAAGTAAAATTTAGAGATGATATAAAAACATTCGGTGCAACGTATGTTGCAGCGATGAAAAAGAGCAGTCGTTTATGCTGCTCTTTTCTATTCGTATGTTCAGGATGATACGAGGTGACTAAGTGAAACAAACGAGAGCTTTAATGGAAGGTGCTATTTTAATCAGTCTGTTTGCGATCATCACGCTTCTGGTCGTTTATGTTCCTGTGATTGGAACAATTCTGTTATTTGCACTGCCGCTGCCAATGATCTTGTATACGATCAGACATGGATTGAAGCTAGGGATATGGATGGGCGCTGTCAGTCTTCCGGTTGTTTTTATTGTCGGGTCCTTTAACGGGCTTATTGTAGCTTTTATGTCAGCTTGCGCCGGCATTGCCATGGGACATTTTTTCAAAAGGAAAGAGCCCGGGCACGCCATTATTTCGGGCGCTCTTATTTATATGCTTAGTATTGTCTTCTATTTTGTGATAAGCATTCAGTTTTTGGGTATCAATATCATTGATGAGGCGATGGCACAATACCGGCAATCTCTTGATATTGTAGAAACTGTAGCGAAGCAGTCGGGCAATGCTGGACAGTTTGAGAAGCAATTAAAACTGATGGAAGAACAATTGGGTATCGTTCAATATCTTTTTCCAACAGCTATTGTGATGGTAGGAGTTATTTTTTCTTTCCTCAGTTACCTTATCGCTAAGCCGCTCTTAAGGCGATTCTCCCCCGATATTCCTAATCTAAAGCCTTTTAGAGAGTTGAAGTTTCCGCAAAGTGTTGTAGTACTGTATTTGATTATTGTCATGCTTTCATTTTTGCCTTTAGAAAAAGGCCAAATGCTGTACTCTATCGCTTTAAATGGGGAGTTTATACTCGGGTTTCTGATTTTCATCCAAGGGTTATCATTTATCTTTTTCTATTGCCATAAGAAACAATATCCAAAGGCTGCGGCTGTGATTGCTGTCATACTTGGGTTTGTGCATCCGGTCTTCATGGCAGCCATTCGCATTTTAGGCGTTTTAGATATGGGCTTTCATATAAGGAATAAGGTGAAGTGAACATGAGTTTTACTCACATGGTGGGGAGTGATAGAAATGCCAAGCTTTTATGAAAAACCGCTGTTTCGGTATCCCATCTATGCATTGATTGCTCTGTCAATTATTACAATCCTCATCAGCTTTTATTTTAACTGGATATTAGGAACCGTCGAAGTGCTGCTGCTGGCAGTTATTTTGTTTTTTATTAAGCGTGCTGATTCTCTTATTCGACAAGAGATTGATGCTTATATTTCTACGTTGTCCTACAGGTTGAAAAAAGTCGGTGAAGAGGCATTGATGGAAATGCCGATTGGAATCATGCTTTTTAATGACCAATATTATATAGAATGGGCAAATCCGTTTCTTTCCTCTTGTTTTAATGAAAGCACTTTAGTGGGGAGATCACTTTACGATACTTGTGAATCGGTAGTGCCGCTTATCAAACAAGAGGTGGAATCGGAAACGGTTACATTGAATGACCGCAAGTTTAGGGTTGTCATCAAACGGGATGAGCGTCTCTTATATTTCTTTGATGTAACAGAACAAATTCAGATTGAAAAGCTATATGAAAACGAAAGAACCGTCTTGGCATATATTTTCCTTGATAACTATGATGATGTGACACAAGGATTGGATGACCAGACGAGAAGCACGATGAACAGCCAGGTGACATCTTTGCTGAACGCTTGGGCGCAGGAGTACGGGATCTTCTTGAAAAGGACGTCTTCAGAACGCTTTATCGCTGTACTTAATGAACACATCTTAACTGAACTCGAAAATTCGAAGTTTTCGATTCTTGATGAAGTGCGGGAAAAAACCTCATTTGACGGTGTAGCGCTGACGTTAAGCGTCGGTGTCGGGGCTTCAGTCTCTTCCCTGAAAGAACTTGGCGATTTGGCGCAATCCAGCTTGGACTTAGCACTGGGACGCGGCGGAGACCAGGTAGCCATTAAGCTGCCAAACGGCAAGGTGAAGTTTTACGGCGGTAAAACAAACCCAATGGAGAAACGAACAAGGGTGCGGGCCCGCGTGATTTCTCACGCCTTAAAGGAAATCGTCACCGAAAGCAGCAATGTGATTATCATGGGGCATAAATTCCCCGACATGGATTCTATCGGCGCAGCGATCGGGATTTTAAAGGTGGCTCAGGCAAATAACAAAGATGGTTTTATCGTGATTGACCCAAACCAAATCGGATCAAGTGTGCAGCGTTTGATTGGGGAAATCAAAAAATATGAAGAACTGTGGTCAAGATTTATTACGCCTGAAGAAGCAATGGAGATTTCCAATGATGACACACTGCTTGTGATCGTTGATACACATAAGCCGTCACTCGTCATGGAGGAACGGCTGGTCAATAAAATTGAACATATCGTGGTCATCGACCATCACCGAAGAGGTGAGGAGTTTATCAGAGATCCGCTGCTTGTTTATATGGAACCATACGCTTCTTCCACAGCGGAATTGGTGACAGAGCTGCTTGAATATCAGCCGAAGCGTTTAAAAATCAATATGATTGAAGCAACAGCCCTATTAGCTGGTATAATAGTGGATACAAAGAGCTTTTCTCTCCGCACGGGCTCGCGGACTTTTGATGCGGCTTCTTATTTAAGGGCAAAAGGAGCCGACACGGTGCTGGTGCAGAAGTTCCTGAAAGAAACCGTTGATTCCTATATTAAACGGGCGAAGCTGATCCAGCATACGGTCCTCTATAAAGATAACATTGCGATTGCTTCTCTTCCTGAAAATGAAGAGGAATACTTCGATCAAGTGCTGATTGCGCAGGCTGCCGATTCGCTGCTGTCGATGAGTGAGGTTGAGGCTTCATTTGCGGTGGCGAGAAGGGATGAACAAACGGTTTGTATCAGTGCGCGGTCGCTTGGCGAGGTAAATGTTCAAATCATCATGGAGGCCCTGGAAGGCGGAGGGCATTTAACAAATGCGGCGACTCAGTTGTCCGGCATTTCAATTTCTGAAGCGCTGGAACGGCTGAAGCACGCCATAGATGAGTATTTTGAGGGAGGCGTACAGAGATGAAGGTTATTTTCTTACAAGATGTAAAAGGAAAAGGAAAAAAAGGCGAAGTCAAAAACGTAGCAGACGGTTATGCGCATAACTTTCTAATTAAAAAAGGCCTCGCGGTTGAAGCGAACGCTTCAAACATCAGCGCGCTAAACGGACAAAAGCAGAAAGAGAAAAAAGAAGCCATTGCTGAGCTTGAGCAGGCTAATAGCTTGAAAGAGACATTAGAAAAACTGACTGTTGAGCTTAGCGCAAAATCAGGTGAGGGCGGCCGTTTATTTGGTTCAGTGACAAGCAAGCAAATTACTGAACAGCTCCAAAAAGACCATAACATTAAAGTAGATAAGCGGAAGCTTGAACTGCCGGACGGCATTCGTGCATTAGGATATACGAACGTGCCTGTGAAGCTGCATCCTGAAGTGCAGGCTGTGTTAAAGGTACATGTAAAAGAAGAAGCTTAATTGAAAAGAGGCTTGGATTCATCCAAGCCTCTTTTTTTTATTCCACGAGATAAAGAGTTTGCTGGCTTTCTCCGCCAGGTCCTCCTCGCATTCCCTGCACGCTGTTTGTGCTGCTAGAGGAACCGCTGTACTCGTCAGATGTTATTTCTTTTCCGTTTTTCTTAATCCAGGAAACAAGTTCGCTGTTGCCTGAGTTGTTTTCTGACAGAAGGAAGTATTTCACTTTGCCTTCTTTGATCAGTTTTTTTAGTTCCGACACAGTCAGAATGGGATCCGTGCCGTTAAATCCGCCCATTGCCATAACAGATTCATTTTCGGAAATGATGTATGGCGCAGCTGTTACGGTTGTCAAAGTAGCAAATAAATATTCTTCGCCGGTATTGTGTTTTCTCAGATAGGACAGGAGCCCGCTGTCGACCTCTGAAGAGAACATGTTCCCGCCGTTTGCTGAGCCTTTGAGCTGCGGGCCGGATTCAGGAAGGACGCTGTTGCCACCGTATAGAAGCGGCGTTGCTGACCAGTAAACAGGTGTGAGAAGCAGAACGTACAAGCTGATGATGGTCAGCTGCTTACTGAACGTATGGCTGCGTTTAAGCATCAGAAGTGCAAGGGTGATGCCAAGTCCTACGAGTCCCAGGACATACATCCACACACTGCCGATTTGGCTTGTATAAGCACTCAGAATATACACCTGGAAGGCGGCTGTGATCAGAACGGCTGCCGGCAGAAGATAGCTGGACCAGTCTTGATTATTTTTGTATAAGCGGTGCATCGTATACCATCCGATACCAGAAAGGGCGGCAATCGGCGGTGCCAGCATAATCAAATAATACTGGTGGAAGAATCCTGCGATGCTGAAGAAACCAGCCACGGGAACAAGCCAAGCCGCCCAGAATAGCGTTTCTTTCATTTTAGCAGCATGTCCGCGGCGATCACGGTACCAGCTGACGATTGCGCCCAGTAATCCGATCAATGAGAATGGAAGCATCCAGCTGATTTGGCCGGAAAGTGCTGATTGGAAGAGACGAAGCGGTCCAGGATCACCGGTGCCGAACATATTCACGCTTTTTCCGCCTCCACCGCCAGGCCCTCCATTTCCAGGTCCGTTGCCACCTGTGGGAGGTGTACCTCCGCCTCCATTGAGAGCGCCGGTTTGTCCGTTAGGCGGCTGAGGCGCCTGTGAATGGTTTCCGAATGATTGATTTCCGTTCTGAGAAAAAGATGAACCGTTGCCATTTGGCGCTTGCATGTTGTCTTGATTCTGCATCTTCCCTCCGCCAGCAGCATTCATATCACCCTTTGCCAGGCCCGTAGTTTGCCCAAGCAGACGCTCTGTGCCGTTGTAGCCAAAGGCCAGTTCTAGCACTGAGTTGGTCTGGCTGCTTCCTACATAAGGCCGGCTTGAGGAAGAGGCTGAATCCACTGCAATCGCCCATGAGAGTGAAAGGCCTGTCAGAAGGACAAGAGACAGAAGCAGGGACCCGATTTTTTTCTTCAGAGAAACCCGATATGCAACCAGGTAGAATAACACAAATGCAGGCAATACCATAAACGCTTGCATCATCTTCATATTAAAGGCGAGCCCAATTAGGGCAAATGCCGTCAGCAGCCAAACCAGCTTGCCTTGTTTTACTGCCCGAAGCAGGCAAGCTGAACCGAGCAGTAAGGTAAAGACAAGCATGCTGTCAATATTGTTTGTCCGGCTGACAGCTACTGCGATAGGGGTCAGTGCCATAACAAGTGCGGAAATGCGGGCCGCTCCAATTCCAAAAGTCGGCTTGATCATTCTGTAGAGAAGGAAGACAGATCCAACTCCGGCAAGAGCCTGGGGAATGATGACACTCCACGTGTGAACACCGAAAATCAGTGCGAAAATCGTTTGAATCCATAACACGACAGGAGGCTTATCTACTGTCACAAATCCAGAAGGGTCAAATGACGCATAAAAGAAGTTATGGAAGCTTTGCGTCATGCTTTTTACAGCCGCCAAATAGTACTGGTTTG
Organism: Bacillus sp. FSL R5-0576; assembly: GCF_038004765.1. NCBI lineage: Bacteria > Bacillati > Bacillota > Bacilli > Caryophanales > Bacillaceae > Bacillus > Bacillus sp. FSL R5-0576. The sequence goes on along the minus strand of NZ_JBBORU010000001.1, from coordinate 3,899,921 downwards.
CTGTATCATCCTGCCAAATGTGATACGTATTCAAAAAAGCTGCTGCCAGCAAAATAAGAATAAGGGCTGCGTCGAATCGTTTGGTTTTCATCGTTTTTCACCTCTTTATGGTGTCTCATTGTAAAAAACAAATATGAAAAACTTATGAATAAACCATAAATATTCAAAGAAAAAAGCGGAGATATCTTCCCCGCTTTATGCTGAATTTCTTTGTTTTTCTGACTGGAAAATGTATCGATCTCGTCCGGCTCCCTGTCCGGCTGCTCCCATTACGATCAGGGCAGCAATGAGAAGCACAATAGGCATCGTCCAAGAATGCGTCTGGTCAAAGAGATAGCCGACAAAGATTGGCCCGACTGCTGCCAGCAGGTAGCCGAATGACTGAGACATGCCTGACAGCGCAGCGGCCTGTTGGGCATTTTCACTGCGGAGACCAATCAAAGTGAGCGCCAGACTAATGCTGGAGCCTTGTCCGATACCGATAATGATCATCCAGATGGCAAGCAATGTATGGCTTCCGCCCGCTAATAATCCGCAAAGGCCGATCAGATAAACTGAGGCCAGCGCCGCAACGATACCGCGCTGCTGTTTCACACGGTCAGCTAAAACTGGTGTCAGAAAAGTGGAAGGCAGACTCGCAAATTGCATGAGTGATACCATCCATCCGGCTGTTGCCGTATCAATTCCGTGTGAACGGAGAATTTCAGGAAACCAAGCGATGCTGCTGTAAAATAAAAACGATTGCAGGCCCATAAAGATGGTGACATACCATGCCATTTTGGAAGCCCAAATGGAACTGGATTGCAGCTTCATTGTCTGGTTTGCCGTATCTCGATGGCGCAGCTGAGGTATCCAGATTAGCAATGCAAGTAAAGCCAGCCCGCCCCATAAGAGAAAAGCCTGTTTCCATCCGCCATTCATCTGGGTCGCTAAAGGAACGCTGACACCTGATGCTAAAGCTGCGAATATATTCATTGATGTCGTATACAGGCTGATCATGATCCCTGGCTTTTCAGGGTATTTATGTTTGATTAAGCTTGGCAAAAGTACGTTACCAATCGCAATCCCGACGCCGATAAGTGCCGTTCCGAAAAACAAAGCTGCAGTATAGCCGGTAGAACGAGTCAAAACGCCGATAAGCAGTATCACGAGACCTAGCCATAAAGTTCGCTCATTTCCGAGGCGCTGTCCAAGCTTAGGTGCAAGTGGAGAAAGAACTGCAAACGAAAGCAGCGGCAGTGCGGTCAAAAAACCGGCTGCCCCATTGGACATGTGCAGCTCTGCCCGGATAGAGCTGATGACCGGACCCACTGAAGTGATCGCGGGCCGTAAGTTAAAGGCGATAAAGATAATGCCGGTGATCAGCCAAAATGATTGGATTTTTTTATTATGTGGATGTGGCAAAGCAGTTACTCCTCTTTTCTAACATATACATGATATTATCCCGAAACAGGTAAGCAAGTATGTGAATGAAGGCTATGATTTGTCCTCTTTTTGCAGTTCAGCCATTTTGGCAAGCAGAATATGCTGAGGCATATGCATGATCTGTTCAAGCGGCAGATTCAAGGACTCTGCAAGCTTTTGTGCAGTTTCAGCAGAAATTTGCAAAGGTCTCACAAAAGATCCCTCCTCTCTTCTGTCCATTGTACAAGAATCAGCTGTGAAATGTAAGAAGATGTCACAAAGGAATAGAGCAATCGGAAAATGACCGTTATAAAAGAGGTAAGGAGGGTTCTTATGCACGCACCGTTATCCTTATTAAAACAAATGCTGAAGGAACACCAAATAGACACTGAAAAAGCTGTCACTTTCGAAGAATATATAGCAGTGAGGCTAAAGCTTCAGGAGCTGATGGGGAAATTTGCTTCGATCGGGGAGTGGGATCTGTATCAAAAAGCGGCAGATTTGATGATGCACATAGGCATCCAATGGATGAAATAAACCGATAACCGCTAAAAAACCCTCGCTGCAGCGAAGGCTTTCATTCATTAAAATGAGTGTTCTTCTTCCACATTTTTAAACTGGTCATAAATTACAAGCTTAGACGGACTGTTTTCCTTAGCCACCTGTTTGGCCTTTTCAATAGCGGCGTCTTTAGACGTATACAAAGCTGTCGGCGCTACATTCTCCACCTCAATAAACCAGCCGTCCGCATCAACATTAGGCGTAATCGCATATTTCTTTATCATCTTTCATTCCTCCCTCATGTTTTATTGCATTTTTCCCGCCTTGTTACTGTCCGAAACGATCCAATCTGCTAACTGAAAAAAACAGGAAACAGACAATTTTTCTATTTTTTTTCTGTAGAAATGGTAGAATGGAGGTTGGAGATTTTTTAATGAGAGGACGGTGCTTAGCATGACAGACCTTCTGAATGACCGGCTTCCTCCGCAAAATATAGAAGCCGAACAAGCCGTGTTAGGCGCTATTTTTTTACAGCCGTCTGCTTTAACACTGGCTTCAGAAGTATTGATTCCAGATGATTTCTATAGAATGTCCCACCAAAAAATCTATAATGCGATGCTGGTGCTCGGAGACCGAGGTGAACCGGTTGATCTGGTGACAGTCACATCAGAGCTTGCGAACACAGACCTGCTGGAAGAAGTAGGCGGCATTTCATATTTGACAGATATCGCAAACTCGGTGCCGACAGCGGCTAACATAGAATATTACGCGAAAATCGTTGAGGAAAAATCGATTCTTCGCCGATTAATCAGAACTGCGACAACGATTGCTCAAGACGGGTATACCCGTGAGGATGAGGTAGAGGATTTACTCAGTGAAGCGGAAAAAACGATTATGGAAGTGGCACAGCGCAAAAACACGAGTGCCTTCCAAAATATTAAGGACGTCCTTGTCCAGACCTATGATAATATCGAACAGCTTCACAATCGAAAAGGTGATATCACGGGAATTCCAACAGGGTTTACGGAGCTTGACCGGATGACTGCGGGTTTCCAGCGCAACGACTTGATCATTGTGGCTGCCCGTCCTTCAGTAGGGAAAACAGCCTTTGCCCTGAACATCGCACAAAACGTGGCGACGAAGACCGATGAGAGCGTAGCGATTTTCAGTCTTGAGATGGGTGCAGAGCAGCTCGTTATGCGTATGCTTTGTGCCGAGGGAAATATCAATGCCCAGAATCTCCGTACAGGTAACCTGACCGAAGAGGATTGGGGCAAGCTGACGATGGCAATGGGAAGCCTGTCGAACAGCGGGATTTACATCGACGATACACCGGGTATTCGAGTGAGTGAAATCCGTGCCAAGTGCCGCCGCTTGAAGCAGGAAAGCGGGCTGGGCATGATTTTGATCGATTACCTGCAATTGATTCAGGGAAGCGGTCGTTCAAAGGACAACCGTCAGCAGGAAGTATCTGAAATTTCCCGTGAACTGAAGTCGATTGCCAGGGAGCTGCAAGTCCCTGTTATCGCGCTTTCTCAGCTTTCCAGGGGTGTTGAGCAGCGTCAGGATAAACGTCCGATGATGTCTGATATCCGGGAATCAGGAAGTATCGAGCAGGACGCGGATATTGTCGCGTTCCTTTATCGTGATGACTACTATGACAAAGAAACCGAGAATAAAAATATTATCGAAATTATTATCGCCAAACAGCGTAACGGCCCGGTGGGAACCGTGTCTCTTGCGTTCGTAAAAGAATACAACAAATTCGTCAACCTGGAACGGCGTTTTGATGACGCAGGCGTTCCGCCCGGCGCATAAGCCCCAAGAGCTGCTCTTGGGGTTTTTTCATTCGAAAGATGGAAGAAATACCGTTCGCTCAGCGGATGATAATTTGAAAGCGTTTTAATAAAATGGTGCAAAAAGGAGATGGTAACAATATGGGAAAACGTTTTTCGTCTTTTCACGCAGCACAAGTCCGAATTGCACGTCCTACGGGTCAGCTTGATGAGATTATTCGTTTTTACGAAGAGGGACTGTGTTTGAAACGAATAGGAGAATTTTCAAAGCATAACGGGTATGACGGTGTCATGTTCGGCCTTCCTCATGCCGATTATCATTTGGAATTCACCCAGTATGAAGGGGGAAGCACTGCTCCCGTTCCCCATCCCGACAGCCTTCTTGTTTTTTATGTGCCGAATGCAGATGAACTGGCAGCGATCACTTCAAAGCTAAAGCATATGGGCTATCAAGAGGTCGAATCAGAGAACCCGTACTGGAGCAATGGGGGCGTGACGATAGAGGACCCGGACGGCTGGCGGGTCGTTTTTATGAATTCAAAAGGGATATCAGGCAAGTGATTCTTTCTTATGCTAAAGGATGAAAGTTTCGCAAGCTTTTTATGACAAAACAGTGAGAAAACGCTTATAAAACGAATGGAAGCGAACGAATATAGATTTTGAATAATTTAATGTTCGGATTTACAATTGACTTTCTGTTTCTTCACTGATAAACTTGATTTGTTTGAATAGAATCGTTTTGAAAGGTTAACGGAGGTGCACGGACATGTCTTCAGTAGTTGTAGTAGGTACGCAATGGGGCGATGAAGGAAAAGGTAAAATTACAGATTTCCTATCAGAAAATGCAGAAGTGATCGCCCGTTATCAAGGCGGAAATAACGCAGGGCATACAATCAAGTTTGACGGAATCACATATAAGCTTCACTTAATCCCGTCTGGAATTTTCTATAAGGATAAAACGTGTGTAATCGGAAACGGAATGGTTGTAGATCCGAAAGCATTAGTCACAGAGCTTGCGTATCTTCATGAGCGCAACGTGAGTACAGATAATCTGAGAATCAGCAACAGAGCTCACGTCATTCTGCCGTATCATTTGAAATTGGATGAAGTGGAAGAAGAGCGTAAAGGGGCTAACAAGATCGGCACAACGAAAAAAGGAATCGGCCCTGCTTACATGGATAAAGCAGCCCGCATCGGAATTCGCATCGCGGATCTGTTAGACCGTGACGCGTTTGCGGAAAAGCTTGAGCGCAATCTTGAAGAAAAAAACCGTCTTCTCGAGAAAATGTACGAGACAGAAGGGTTTAAACTTGAGGATATCTTAGACGAATATTATGAATACGGCCAGCAGATTAAAAAATATGTTTGCGATACATCTGTTGTCTTAAACGATGCTCTTGATGAAGGGCGCCGTGTATTATTTGAAGGCGCACAAGGGGTTATGCTCGATATCGACCAAGGAACATACCCGTTTGTTACGTCATCTAACCCGGTTGCCGGCGGTGTCACGATCGGTTCTGGTGTCGGCCCGACCAAAATCAAGCACGTTGTCGGTGTATCAAAAGCATATACGACTCGTGTCGGCGACGGTCCTTTCCCGACTGAGCTGAAAGATGAAATCGGCGATCAAATCCGTGAAGTCGGACGCGAATATGGAACAACAACAGGCCGCCCGCGCCGTGTCGGCTGGTTTGACAGCGTTGTTGTCCGCCACGCCCGCCGTGTGAGCGGAATTACAGATCTTTCTCTGAACTCAATTGACGTCCTAACAGGAATTGAAACGTTGAAAATCTGTGTGGCGTACCGCTACAAAGGGGAAATCATTGAAGAATTCCCAGCAAGTCTTAAGGCACTTGCTGAATGTGAGCCGGTTTATGAAGAAATGCCAGGCTGGACTGAGGATATTACAGGTGCGAAGAGCTTGAGCGAGCTTCCGGAAAATGCGCGCCATTATCTTGAGCGCGTGTCTCAGCTGACAGGCATTCCGCTTTCTATTTTCTCTGTCGGTCCAGACCGCTCACAAACAAATGTCCTTCGCAGTGTGTACCGTGCGAACTAAATAGAATATGTCTGCAAGCCCCTATATCAGGGGCTTGTTTTTTGTTTGAAAGCCGCATATAAGTTGGTCTGAGAAAAAAATATGAAAAAAAACCAAAAAAGTTATTGCCACTTCTATTTGTTCGTGATATTATAAATCTCGTTGTTACGGAAACTGCTTCAATAGAGTACAAGATAAGAACTAGATCTAAGTCGTTTGCTCTATAGAAATTCCGACATCTTTAAGAGCCATTAGCTCAGTTGGTAGAGCATCTGACTTTTAATCAGAGGGTCGAAGGTTCGAGTCCTTCATGGCTCACCATTTCGTGAAGGCCCGTTGGTCAAGCGGTTAAGACACCGCCCTTTCACGGCGGTAACACGGGTTCGAATCCCGTACGGGTCATTGATTTACTTTAGCGTTATTGCTAAATTCCTTATTTGTCTGTGAGAGCTGACACGACAGCTCTCCGGGCAATTACTGTAAGGTCCGGTAGTTCAGTTGGTTAGAATGCCTGCCTGTCACGCAGGAGGTCGCGGGTTCGAGTCCCGTCCGGACCGCCATTTTACTTTACTTAGTAGAGAAAAATAAAACATTTGGCTCGGTAGCTCAGTTGGTAGAGCAACGGACTGAAAATCCGTGTGTCGGCGGTTCGATTCCGTCCCGAGCCACTTACCAAACGCATCTGCAATCGTAGGTGCGTTTTTTCTTTTAGGAAAAAGGCAAACATGAGGAGTGTTATAATAGAAGAAAAAGGGAGAACCGGCCCTTCGGCCGGTTCAAAGAAGAAGACGTCATTGATAAAGACGCACTCCGGTGAGAGGAGGTTTCAATAAAGTTATCTTTTTTAAAAAAAGTTGACCAGCATGACAATAGATAAACAACTGGCGATAAAGGTGAAACATGTGTTTTTTTTCTAAACCTTTATTTTTTTTATCTTTTGACCTTAAACCGTTATAATAGACAAGGACCCATTCTTTACATGGGCCATAAGTGATGAAACGAATGTTATATAGATGAAATGAAGTCATTCGGCAGGAGGAAAATCAAAATGATGGATAAAAAGATCCTTGTAGTAGATGATGAAAAACCGATTGCAGATATATTGGAATTTAACTTAAGAAAAGAAGGCTATGAAGTGCACTGTGCCCACGACGGAAACGAAGCCGTTGAAATGGTAGAAGAGCTTCAGCCTGATTTAATTCTTTTAGATATTATGCTCCCGAATAAAGACGGCGTTGAAGTATGCCGCGAAGTCAGAAAGAAATACGATATGCCAATCATTATGCTGACGGCTAAGGATTCAGAAATTGACAAGGTTATCGGGCTTGAAATCGGTGCTGATGACTATGTCACAAAACCATTCAGCACACGTGAGCTCTTGGCACGTGTAAAAGCGAACCTGCGCCGCCAGCTGACAACAGCGCCTGCGGAGGAAGAGCCTTCCTCTAACGAGATTCATATCGGCTCTCTCGTCATCTTCCCTGACGCGTACGTTGTATCAAAACGAGATGAAACAATCGAATTGACTCATCGTGAGTTCGAATTGCTTCATTATTTAGCAAAACATATCGGACAAGTGATGACCCGTGAACATTTGCTTCAAACCGTTTGGGGCTATGATTACTTCGGCGATGTCAGAACGGTTGACGTAACAGTCCGCCGGCTTCGTGAAAAAATCGAGGACAACCCGAGCCATCCAAATTGGATCGTCACACGCCGCGGTGTAGGTTATTACTTGAGAAACCCAGAACAGGACTAATGCCCATATGAATAAGGTTGGTTTTTTTCGGTCGATCCAATTTAAGATTACCTTGATTTATGTGCTTTTGATTATCATTGCCATGCAAATCATTGGTGTGTATTTTGTCAATCAGGTAGAGAAGTCGCTGATCAGCTCTTATGAACAATCGTTGAATCAGCGAATCGACAACCTTTCTTATTATATCGAACAAGAATATAAGAGCGATAACGACAGTACCGTCATAAAGGATGACGTCAGCCGTATTTTGAATGACTTCACGAAAAGTGATGAGGTTCGGGAAATTAGCTTTGTAGATAAAAGCTATGAAGTGGTCGGTTCTTCAAAGCCGTACGGTGAGGAAGTAGCTGGGAAACAAACGACCGATCTGATTTTTAAAAGAATTTTTTCTACCAAACAGTCGTATTTAAGAAAATATTATGACCCGAAAAGCAAAATCAGAGTTCTTATTTCCGCGAAGCCCGTCATGACTGAAAACCAAGAGGTTGTGGGCGCGATCTATGTTGTCGCGAGTATGGAAGATGTCTTTAATCAAATGAAGACGATCAACACGATACTGGCGTCCGGCACAGGTTTGGCACTTGTTTTGACGGCTCTTCTCGGTATTTTTCTGGCAAGAACCATTACCCACCCGCTTTCAGATATGCGAAAGCAGGCGATGGAGCTTGCGAAAGGGAATTTCTCGAGGAAGGTTAAAAAGTACGGGCATGATGAAATTGGGCAGCTAGCCACAACGTTTAACCACTTAACGAGAGAGCTTGAAGATGCCCAGGCGATGACTGAAGGAGAACGCAGAAAGCTAGCCTCTGTCATTGCTTATATGACAGACGGCGTTATCGCCACAAACCGAAACGGAGCGATTATTCTCTTAAACAGCCCGGCGCTGGAACTGTTGAACGTTTCACGTGAAACAGCCTTAGAAATGCCGATTACGAGTTTGCTGGGGCTTCAAGAGAATTATACTTTTGAAGATTTAGTGGAGCAGCAGGATTCTATGCTGCTTGAAATTGAGCGCGATGATGAATTAACGGTGCTTCGCGTGAATTTCTCTGTGATTCAAAGGGAACACGGCAAAATTGATGGTTTAATCGCTGTCATTTACGATGTAACCGAACAAGAGAAAATGGATCAGGAACGCAGAGAATTCGTTGCGAATGTATCACATGAGCTGCGGACGCCGCTTACGACAATGCGCAGCTATTTAGAAGCGTTAGCTGAAGGCGCGTGGGAAAATAAAGACATTGCTCCCCGCTTCTTAATGGTGACGCAAAATGAAACAGAGCGTATGATCCGGCTTGTCAATGATCTGCTTCAGCTGTCGAAATTTGACAGCAAGGATTATCAATTTAACCGGGAATGGATTCAGATTGTCCGGTTTATGTCGCTTATTATTGACCGTTTTGAAATGACAAAAGAGCAGCATGTGGAGTTTATCCGCAATCTGCCGGACAGAGATCTGTACGTCGAGATTGACCAGGATAAAATAACGCAGGTGCTCGATAATATTATTTCTAACGCTTTAAAATATTCACCGGAAGGCGGACATGTCACGTTCTCGATTGATGTCAATGAAGGGGAAGAACTTCTCTATATCAGCGTGAAGGATGAAGGGATTGGTATTCCGAAAAAAGATGTCGAAAAAGTCTTTGACCGCTTCTACAGGGTGGATAAAGCGAGAACGAGAAAGCTTGGCGGCACCGGTCTGGGATTGGCGATTGCCAAGGAAATGGTACAGGCGCACGGCGGAGATATTTGGGCGGACAGCATAGAAGGAAAAGGCACGACGATTACATTTACTCTTCCATATAAAGAGGAACAAGAGGATGATTGGGATGAAGCGTGAAAATATAAAAACGATATTACTTACGGTACTCGTCGTCATCAGTCTTGTTTTTACATGGGGGATATGGACGTTCCAGCCAAACTTTTCTGAAGGCTCATCCTCAACAGAGTCTACTGTGCGTGAGAAACACAAAATCGAAAAAACGACCCAAAAGCTGTCTGAAACGGTAAGGCCGAGGGACATGTTTATCCATGATGACGGCGCTCATTACAAAGTGGATGACAATGCCCTCTATGAAGAAATCTGGTCTGACTTGCCGCATTGGGATGTAAAAGGAATTAAAGATATTTCGGATCAGTATGACAAGTCTGGATTCAAGAGCTGGTTTTATGGAATAGGCGGTTCTGAAGCCAAGCTTGACTTGCAATTCAGCGATACGATTCCGATTGATATTTTCCAAACGCTGTTTAAATGGTCTAATCAGTCGTTTGAATACAGTTCGTTTGACCATATTCTGATCCCGTTCAATGAAACAAAAGCGAACAAGAAGATCTATTTGGTGTCTTACAGCAAACAGCTCATTCTTGAAGTGACGGTTGAATCGGCAAACTACCGGAACATTATGAACGACTTGAAAAACAGGCAATCAAATATGCCGGCGTTCAGTTTGTTCTCCATTGGCTCAAAGAAAGAGTTTTTGCTGCCAAACAAACCGCTTACGATGGACAAAAAAGAATTTGTCACTGAATCGATTAAAACAAATACCTTTAAGCAGGCTTTGTTTAGCGATCCGAGCATCGTAAGGGAAGATTCGAATTACAACAACAGAAATGTGCTGACAGATGGGATCAGCCGTTTAGATGTGAATCTAAGCCAGCGACAGGTGCAATTCCAGCAGCGCAATTTGGTGCAGAGCACATCCTATCAAACAGGTGAGTTAATCAAAAAGAGCCAAAAATACCTTGAGGATACCGGAAGCTGGACGGATCACTATCAATTTTTCAGTATCAATGACAGCCAGCAGCTGAGTTTCTATATCTTTATGGATCAGATCCCGGTCATTAACAGCACCGCCAAACCTTTCGGAGCGACATCGGCGATTACGGTGCAATGGGCGAATGATGATATTCTCAGCTATAAGCGGCCGAATTACAGTCTCGGAACGAATCCGATTAAAACAAGTGAAACAGAGCTCATGAGCGGCAGCGAAGTGAGGATGCTGCTTTCGAAACAAACCGCTTATGATACGGACAAAATTGATCAGATCTTCCTTGCTTATCAATTGGTATCAACATCAACCAACGATGATCCTCTCGTTGAACTGGAACCGGTTTGGGCGATGAAAGTAAATGGAAAAATTGTGCCGATTACAAAGGATTTATTGAGGAAGGAGGGGGCTAACAGTGGAGTGGAATAAGACAAAATCAATCTTCATCGTTGCCTTCCTCATTTTAGATATTTTCTTAGGCTATCAGTTTTTTCAAAAATGGCAGGCTACCGGCAAAGAATATGAAGTCATTAAAAATGATGTCGAGCATGACATGAAGGCCGATCATATCACGTATGAAGGTTTGAATAAGGAAGCGACAGAAGGTTATCGGATCACGGCAAATCAAAAGTCTTTCTCCAAGGAGGAAATTGAGGCGCTGAAGGATCAAAAGCCTTTAATGGACATGCCTAGTGATGATCATAAAGTAACGAGCCTGAAAATGAAGTTTGCAAATCCAATCGCCCTATCAAAGAAGGATATCGAGGACGATGCTCAGGCACTTGTTTCTTCGAAAATTCAAGATGGCGAAAAATATAAGCTTTGGAAGGTTGATAAATCGAAGAAAGAAATTATTTTCTTCCAAACGTACGAAGGTCATTATATTTACCAAAAGACCGACAATCCCTCTAATATGATCGGGCAAGTGGTGCTGCACTTAAACGGTAAAAACGAGGTTGTGTCATACGACCAGACTACGCTTGAGACCTTCAAGCAAATCCAGAAAGAAAGCTTAATTACTGAAATGGATGCGGTTGAGCTATTGTACTATCAAAATCAATTAAAAGAATACAGCACTGTGAAGAGCTGTAAATTCGGCTATGTAGCACAATATCCGCTGACAAGTACGCAGGTGCTGGCGCCGGTATGGAGAATTACGGTCGAGTACGAGAAAAAAGTGAACGGTGAGAAAAAGACAGTACAAGAGTATTTTACTGTGAATGCTTTGGAGAGTACGATTTTAGATACAGATCAATGAAAATAATGGAGTGAGACAAACATGAGCTTGCAATTTAGCGTACTTGCGAGCGGGAGTACGGGAAATGCGTTTTACCTCGAAACAGAGGATCACGCATTTTTAGTGGACGCCGGTTTGAGCGGGAAAGCCATGGATGGGCTGATGGCGCAGATCGGGCGTAAGCTGGATGATGTAGACGGCATTTTTGTGACGCATGAGCATAGTGACCATATTAAGGGCCTTGGTGTCGTCGCCAGAAAGTACAAGCTTCCGATCTATGCGAACGAGAAGACTTGGAAAGCGATGGAGAATCAAATCGGCAAAATTGACACCGATCAAAAGTTTGTATTTCCGATGGAGACGGTAAAGTCGTTCGGCGGACTTGATGTTGAATCGTTTGGCGTCTCCCACGATGCGGCCGAACCGATGTTTTATGTGTTTCATTATAACGGCCGAAAGCTCGCGTTAATGACAGATACGGGATATGTCAGCGACCGAATGAAAGGCATTATCCGTTCAGCGAATGTGTTTGTGTTTGAAAGCAATCACGATGTCGGTATGCTGCAAATGGGAAGATACCCATGGAGCATTAAGCGGCGGATTTTAAGTGACGTCGGGCACGTGTCAAATGAAGATGCTGCCTTGGCGATGACGGATGTCATTGGCGATGAGACGTCTCGTATTTACCTGGCGCATTTGAGCCAGGACAACAACATGAAGGAGCTGGCAAGAATGTCTGTGCAGCAGACATTGGCTTCTAAAGGATTTATGACGGGTGAGACATTTGACTTATACGACACTGATCCGAAGAAGGCCACTCCGCTTTGCGCTGTATAATTTTTCTATGTAAATCATGACTATTCTAGGAGCTTCTAACCCACAATATAACCATATTAACGTTCTTGGAAAGGATGGAATATGGTGGATTACGAACGTGAGGAAGAACATACTACTCCTGAACAGCCAAAGAGAAGCAAAAAAGGATATTTTCTTTCAAGCCTGATTGGTGTGATTGTCGGTGCCGTATTAATGGCGTTTATCATGCCGTACCTTTCAAATGAAGGGCTGGATACGGGCGCTTTAGATCAGCAGCGGAACAATAACGGCCGGGAATCAATCAGGACGGTGAATGTCAGTGTCAACAATACGGTCACCAAGATTGTCAGCAATGTGTCGCCCGCCGTTGTCGGTGTTGTGAACATCCAAAAATCAGATATACGGGGAGAGAGCGGCGAGGCTGGGAGCGGCTCTGGCGTCATCTATAAGAAAAATGACCATTCCGCTTATGTCGTGACCAACCATCATGTCATCGAAGGCGCTTCCCAAATTGAAATCAGCTTGAAAGACGGATCGCGTGTATCAGCTGATCTTGTCGGCAGCGACCAGCTGATGGATCTTGCCGTTTTACGGGTGAAAAGCGATAAAATTAAAGCAGTCGCCGATTTCGGAAATTCAGATAAAGTGAAGTCTGGGGAGCCGGTTATTGCGATCGGGAACCCGTTAGGCCTTGAGTTTGCTGGCTCTGTCACACAAGGCGTCATCTCGGGTACGGAGAGGGCGATCCCAGTAGATTCAAACGGTGATGGACAGCCTGACTGGAACGCAGAAGTCCTGCAAACAGATGCGGCCATTAACCCTGGGAACAGCGGCGGCGCTTTGTTAAATATGGATGGGAAGGTCATTGGCATCAATTCAATGAAAATTGCCGAGTCAGCGGTTGAAGGGATTGGCCTGTCCATTCCGTCTAAGCTCGTGATCCCTGTGATAGAGGATTTAGAGAGATACGGAAAGGTCAAACGCCCGTTCCTTGGCATTGAGATGAAATCCCTAAGCGACATCGCAAGCTATCATTGGGATGAAACATTAAAGCTTCCTAAGAACGTCACCAATGGAGCGGTTGTGATGGGTGTAGACGCCTTTTCACCTGCCGGAAAAGCGGGACTGAAGGAACTCGATGTCATCACGGAATTTGACGGTTACAAAGTAAATGATATTGTTGACCTGCGAAAACGGCTTTATCAGAAAAAAGTCGGTGACCGGGTGAAGGTGAAGTTTTACCGCGGCGGAAAAGAAAAATCTGTTGACATCAAGCTGTCGTCCGCAGACCAATTAGGAAGTTAATCAAAACAGTCTGGCATCGTTTGCCAGGCTGTTTTGATATGCAAAAAAACTGAACGGGGGTCACGCCCGTTCAGTTGAAAAGGATATATCGAATATGAAGAAAAATACAAGATGGATGTTACACGTGAAACAGCAAATAGCAGTTAGCTGTAAATACTTCCGTTCTCTGCATGGACTTTAATGGTTTGTACCGTGTGGTTGCTGGCTGTGATGGTGATGATGTACACATAGGTGCCATTTTCTTTCTTCAATGCAGAAGATGTGACGGTGCCTTTGCATTTGTTCAACGCAATGCTTTGTGCTTTTGCTTTTGTGATCGCGGCTTGTTTATTTTCAACGTGATGCTTGACGATTTTTCCGCTGCTGCAGTTAATGTTAAAGGTGTGAATTTTGCCATCCTCACCAAGCACTTTAATGACATAGACATAAACGCCATCTGCTTTCTTCATTTGTGCTGATTGAACTGCGCCTTTGCAGTTCTTTATAGCGACAGTTTTTGCTTTAGAGAGCGTAATAGAAGCCTGCTGCTGGGTTTGAACTTTAGCAGTGTCTTCTTTATGCAGAACAGCCGCGTGTGCGGATGATAAAGAACTGATTGAAATGACCGCGCCTAAAGCAGCTGCAGAACATATTTTCATATTCATTTGTAGGTCCTCCTTAGAAAAAGAACTGAACGCGGGTCACACACGTTCAGTTTAAAAGAGTATTTAGAAAAAGGTAGACATGAACTTAGAACTTTGTGTTAAAACAAGACTGGTGTTATACGTTGAATTTCAGTTATTTTACTGCTGGCAAGCAGTTATTTTATTTGCAAATGCTTCCGTTTTCAGCGTTCACTTTCACTGTATGTTCAGTGTGGTTTTGGGCAGTGATTTTAAACACGTAAACGAATGTGCCGTTTTCTTTCTTCAAATCAGTAGATTTCACTGTGCCTTTACATTTATTTAGTGCAATTTGATGTGCTTTTGTTTTTGTAACGGCTGCGTTTTTCTTTTGCACTTCTTGTTTTACGATTTTACCGCTGTCACAGTTGACATGAATTTTATGAGTTTTTCCATCTTCGCCAAGCACTTTGACAACGTAGATGTATGCGCCGTTTTCTTTCTTCAGTTCAGAAGATTGAACTGCGCCTTTGCATTTGTTGAGTGCGATTTGATGCGCTTTTGTTTTAGAAAGATGTGCTTGTTTCTTTTGCTCGTGTTTTGCGACTTTGCCGTTTTCTCCATTGATATGGAGCGTGTGAAGGCTTCCGTCTTCACCCATTACTTTCACGACGTAAGCGTAAACACCGTTTTCTTGCTTCAGCTCAGAAGATTGAACCGCACCTTTGCAGTTTTTCAAAGCGATCGATTGGGCTTTTGTTTTGCTGATATAGCTTTGTTTCTTTTGAACATCATGTTTCACAACTTTGCCGCTGTTGCAGTTGACGTTCATCGTATGCTGTTTGCCGTCCTCACCGAGAACTTTCACAACATATACGTATGTGCCATTCACTTTCTTCATTTGGGCCGTTTGAACAGTACCTTTGCATTTGTTCAAAGCAACCTGTTTTGCCTTTGCTATTGTGATGGAAGCCTGTTGCTTCGTCTCAACCTTCGTTGATGTATCATCCTTTTGAATGACAGCGGCGTGAGCAGAAGTGAAAGAACTGATTGAAATAATCGTTCCCAGTGCAGCTCCTGATAAAACTTTAGTGATATTCATGTGAGATTCCTCCTTTATTTCATTGTTGGCTGTACCAACTAAGGCAATTGTATAGGCCGAAGCTGAAAATCAAATGAGGGCTGGCTGAAAACTTGCTGAATTCAGCTGATTTTTAGGGAAGATTCAGTTTGTTTTCAGTTAAAAACGAATAATAGGAGGGGAAGGGAAAAAACTAATCAGAGGTTTATGCCAACTAAGGAGAGAGCACAGCATGAATAGGATGAAAGGCATCAAGATTTTGCTCGTGGACGATGAACCGGCGATATTAGATTTTTTGACAATGGGTCTTGAAAATGAAGGCTTTGAAGTGAAGACAGCAGCTGATGGAATGACAGCGATGAACACCGTAAAGACATTTCAGCCGCATGTGGCCATCTTGGATGTGATGATGCCCGGAATGGATGGACTGGAAGTATCAAAAATGATAAAAAAAACCGGCCATACCGCGGTTATTATGCTTACGGCCAAGGATGAGGTGGGGGTTCGGGTAAAAGCGCTGACAGAGGGCGCTGATGATTATATGATCAAACCCTTCAGCTTTGAAGAGCTGCTGGCGCGAATCTATGCGAGAATTCGGGATCACTTTCCCAACCTGTTTGAAGAATTCGCGCTCGGTCCGTTTCGAATTGATGATCGGCGCAGAGAAATCCGCTATCAGGAAGAGGTGCTCAAGCTTTCAGCAACAGAATACGAGCTTTTAAAGTTTTTGGTGCTGAATCACGGCCTTGTGCTCAGTAAAGCAAGGATTCTGGATAAAGTATGGGGGTATGATTTTTATGGAGAAGAGAATATTGTTGAAGTGTACATTCGTTCCTTGCGGGAAAAATTGAATGACAAAAAGCATGAAGTGATCCGAACGGTTCGGGGTGCGGGCTATCGGGTGGATATTGAATGAAAAAACGATTCAAAACACTGCGCTTTCAGCTTTTATTCCGTTCATTATGCATTCTCGTTCTTCTATTGGTGTTTGTCGGCGCTATGCAATATGTGTTTGGAAAACGCCTCTTATATGAAAACCGAGCTGTCAGCATTCAAAGTTATATCAACTCAACGGAGCCAACCATCTGGAATAATATTAAAACATACAAAAGCCATCCCGACAGCTCGGAAAAGTCAGATGGTGCTGTCCGTCCCGCCTTTATCTATCCGGGCGTGACCATTGTTTTTATCGATAAGAAAACAAAAGACAGTACGGTATTGTCGACCGATCCATATGCGGGAGCACCGCCAACAGTGAAAAAAAGTGTATATGATGAGGCATTAAAAGATACGATGGCCTTGCATTACAAAATCACGAAAAATGAATCCGGCGAGGAAGTGCTGATTGTGTTTCAGGCTATTACTATTGATGGAAAAGAAGCAGGCGTGATCCAAATGAGTACTTTAACAGAACCACTGAAGGACGTACTGCTCCGGCAAATCAGCATTTATTCCACGCTCTCGCTGGTTGCGCTCCTGCTCGGGCTTTTCACGTTCTTGCCTGTGGTCAGACATACGCTTAAACCGTTATCACAAATGGTACATATGATGGGAGAAATCAATGCAGGAAATTTGAATAAAAGGCTTCCTGTATATCGAAAACAAATGGAAATCGACACGCTCGCTATTTCGTTTAATCGCATGCTGGAGCGGATTGAAACGTCATTTAAAGCTGAAAAAGAAGCGAAGGAGCGCATCCGGCAATTTGTATCAGACGCTTCACATGAATTGAGAACGCCTTTAACGTCCATACACGGCTTTATCGAAGTGCTGCTGCGTGGCGCCGCGCTTCAGCCGGAGCAGAGAGATAGGGCGCTGAATAGTATGTATGAAGAGTCGAAGAGAGCCACTCGGCTGATAGAGGATCTGTTGTTTTTAGCAAAAATTGATCGGGTGCCGAGCTTTGAAATGAAGAGAGGAAATCTCGATGCGCTCATAAGGGAGATGGAGCCGCAGCTCAGTCTGCTTGCGAAAGAAAGAAGGCTGCAGCTGCTGCTTGAGGATGACGCTAAAGCGGTGTTTGACCGGGATAAGATGAAACAGGTCATTCTGAATTTGGTTTATAACGCGGTGCAGTATACAAATGAGAGAACCGGTGCCATCACCATTTCTCTGCAAAAAGGCAGTTCCGGCGTGATGCTGATGATAGCAGACAATGGCACAGGCATCGCGCCGGAGCATTTGCCGCATTTATTTGACCGGTTTTACAGGGCAGACCCATCCCGCTCCCGGAAATATGGAGGTTCGGGATTAGGCCTTGCTATAACGAAATCGATTATCGACAATCACAATGGGACGATTGAAGTGAAAAGTGAAATCGGCAGAGGCACTGTTTTTCTGATCAGGCTTCCTGCTCCGGATTATTCGTTAGACGAGTGAGAAAATTTCTTCAGCCGATATTGGAGGCTTTGTCTGCTGATGCCAAGCTCCTGAGCAGCTTTCGAGATGTTATGGCCGTGTTTTCTTAACACGTTCTCTATCACATATTTTTCGAAGCTTTCCATTTTTTCTTTTAAGTCCGCGGCCGGCTGGTGTCTTGGTGTTTCAGGCTCTGGGATGTCAGCCGGCTTGATTTTCATTCGGTATTGATAGGGCAGATGGGAAGCCGTAATCGTTTGCTCGTCCGTCATGAAATTCATTGCGCCTTCGATCATATGCTCAAGCTCGCGAATATTTCCCGGCCAGTCATAAGAAAGGAAAAATTGCTTCACGTCATCGCTGATGTGTTCAACATTCATTTGGAACAGATGGTTGTTTTTCTGGATGAACTCCGACGCGAGAAGCAAAATGTCTTCTTTTCGTTCCCGAAGCGGCGGGATGATCAGTGTGACGACACTCAGCCTGTAATACAAGTCCTTCCGCATTCGTTCGCCTGCAATTGCATCAATTGGGTCTTCATTCATCGTGGCAATAATACGTACGTCAATCGGTGTATCCTTTGTCGAACCGATGCGCCTGATTTTCCGTTCTTGAAGGGCGCGCAGCAGCTTCGCCTGAAGGCTGAGATTCAGCGAGTTGATTTCATCTAACAGCAGCGTGCCGCCGTGGGCTTGTTCAAACAGGCCGGGCTGGTCGACAGCGCCGGTAAACGCGCCTTTTTTCGTCCCAAACAAAATGCTTTCCACAAGGCTGTCTGGCAGTGCCGCACAGTTTTGCGAAATAAACGGGCCGCCAGAACGATCGCTTCCATTATGGATACTTTGCGCGAACAGTTCTTTTCCCGTGCCGGTTTCGCCTGCGAGAAGGACAGATGATGACGTACGGGTTGCCCGCTTGGCGTTTTCGATGACGTCTTGAATGGCCGGACTGGTGCCGAGAATACTGTCAAACGTATAGGTTGTGCTGCCTTTTTTGTTCATATTCTCCCTGATCAGCCGTTCAAGCTTTGTCACATCCTTGGCAATTTCAACGGCGCCCTTGATTTTGCCGTCTTGGACGATGGGATATGTATGATTGATCGTCGTAATTTCCTGGCCTTTATTATTGAAATAGCTCTGTTTGACGTTTTTAATCGTCTTTCCTTCCTGAAGAGCCTGTACCAGTGTGCTGTCCTGCTGCTTTGAAAACATAAACACATCCATCAGGTTTTTATTCAAGACGTCATGCTTCTCCATATCTTCAATCTGCATCATTTTATTGTTATAAACGATTGTGTTTCCATGCTCGTCTACCACGTGCAGGCCAACATCGATTTCATCTAAAATGCTCTGAAAAACCAATGTGAGGAATTCGCTGTCTTTGACCACTGTATGAACCTCCCTCAGTTTTCTTAATATTGCTTCTATTTTATAAAAAAATGGAGAGGATATGCAAAAGAATTTTGCACTTGCTGGAATTTTTGCTCGAAATATCAGAATGTTTTTGCACCTTGTCCTCGAAAATTGTAGAAAACACACGAATTCTTGATTTGGCACAGAACTTGCATTTATATAAAGGGAAAGCAGGATAACATGTTGAAACAGAAAACAAGGGGGAATTCAAATATGTCAGCTTTATCTAAATCCAAAGAAATTATTGATCAGACGTCTCATTACGGAGCCAACAATTATCATCCGCTCCCGATTGTTATTTCTGAAGCGCTGGGTTCTTGGGTAAAGGACCCGGAAGGCAATGAATATATGGATATGCTGAGTGCTTATTCTGCGGTAAACCAGGGGCACAGACACCCGAAAATCATTCAGGCATTAAAGGATCAGGCTGATAAAATCACCCTCACGTCACGCGCGTTTCATAACGATCAGCTTGGGCCGTTTTACGAAAAAACAGCTAAACTGACAGGCAAAGAGATGATTCTGCCGATGAATACAGGAGCCGAAGCGGTTGAATCCGCGGTGAAAGCGGCGAGACGCTGGGCGTATGAAGTGAAGGGCGTAGCTGACAATCAAGCGGAAATTATCGCATGTGTCGGGAACTTCCACGGCCGCACGATGCTGGCGGTATCTCTTTCTTCTGAAGAGGAATATAAACGAGGATTCGGCCCGATGCTTCCGGGAATCAAACTCATTCCTTACGGCGATGTGGAAGCGCTTCGACAGGCCATTACGCCGAATACAGCGGCATTCTTGTTTGAACCGATTCAAGGCGAAGCGGGCATTGTGATTCCGCCTGAAGGATTTTTACAGGAAGCGGCGGCGATTTGTAAGGAAGAGAATGTCTTGTTTATTGCGGATGAAATTCAAACGGGTCTCGGACGTACAGGCAAGACGTTTGCCTGTGACTGGGACGGCATTGTCCCTGATATGTATATTTTGGGCAAAGCGCTTGGCGGCGGTGTGTTCCCGATCTCATGCATTGCGGCGGACCGCGAGATCCTAGGCGTGTTTAACCCTGGCTCACACGGCTCAACATTTGGCGGAAACCCGCTTGCATGTGCAGTGTCTATCGCTTCATTAGAAGTGCTGGAGGATGAAAAGCTGGCGGATCGTTCTCTTGAGCTTGGAGAATACTTTAAAAGCGAGCTTGAGAGCATTGACAACCCGGTTATTAAAGAAGTCCGCGGCAGAGGGCTGTTTATCGGTGTGGAATTGACTGAAGCGGCACGTCCGTATTGTGAGCGTTTGAAGGAAGAAGGGCTTTTATGCAAGGAAACGCATGATACAGTCATTCGTTTTGCACCGCCATTAATCATTTCCAAAGAGGATTTGGATTGGGCAATAGAGAAAATTAAGCACGTGCTGCAAAACGCATAAATCCGCACCATGGCGGGATATTCACTTCGTTTGTATAAATTTACAACAGAAAAATCAGCACTCCCTATTTGCTCAGCTACAGTATTTTAGTATAATGTATCTTTATGAGAAGAAGTGAATTTTATATTAAATAGATAGAGACTCTTTGGACAGCAAACTGGGATAGCACCATGCAGATGTTCCAGCTTAGATCCAATACAAGTTGCTGAAGGGGTGCAGAAAGTGAATACAAACCAAGATAACGGAAATCAGCTCCAGCGGACAATGAAATCACGCCATTTGTTCATGATTTCATTGGGCGGAGTGATCGGAACCGGTTTCTTCCTTGGAACCGGGTTTACCATTAACCAAGCGGGACCGCTCGGCGCGGTTCTGTCCTATTTAGTGGGCGGCTTTATCATGTTTTTGACCATGCTCTGCTTAGGAGAGCTGGCAGTCGCCTTTCCTGTGTCGGGGTCCTTCCAGACCTATGCGACAAAATTTATCAGCCCGGCTTTCGGGTTTGCGTTCGGCTGGTTGTACTGGCTCGGCTGGGCGGTTACATGCGCCATTGAATTCTTATCAGCGGGGCAGCTGATGCAACGCTGGTTTCCGCATATAGACGTATGGATTTGGTGTCTGGTCTTTGCGGCACTGATGTTTATTTTAAATGCGATCACCACAAAAGCCTTTGCGGAATCTGAATTCTGGTTCTCGGGCATTAAAATTTTGATTATCCTTTTATTTATTATTCTCGGCGGAGCTGCCATGTTTGGCCTGATTGATCTGAAGGGCGGAGAGCAGGCGCCGTTTTTGACACATTTTTATGAAGACGGGTTATTTCCGAACGGCATAAAGGCCATATTGATAACGATGATTACCGTGAACTTTGCGTTCCAGGGAACTGAGCTGATCGGGGTTGCGGCCGGAGAAAGTGAAAACCCTGAAAAAACGATTCCGCGGTCGATCAAACAGACAGTATGGAGAACGCTTGTCTTCTTTGTGCTTTCAATCATTGTCATTGCCGGCATGATTCCGTGGAAACAGGCGGGTGTCGTGGAAAGTCCGTTTGTAGCCGTATTTGAACAAATCGGAATCCCATATGCCGCTGATATTATGAACTTTGTTATTTTAATCGCGCTGTTATCTGTTGCGAATTCAGGTTTATACGCATCAACGCGTATCCTGTACGCGATGGCGAATGAAGGACAGGCCTTCAAAGCGCTCGGCAAAACAAATCAGCGCGGTGTGCCGCTAAACGCGTTAATTGTAACGATGGCTGTGGCTTGCCTGTCGCTTCTCTCAAAAGTGGCGGCGGCTGAAACCGTATATATGGTACTGTTATCATTGGCGGGCATGAGTGCGCAGGTCGGCTGGATCGCGATTTCGCTTTCCCAAATCATGTTCAGACGCAAATATATCCGTGAGGGCGGGAAGATAGAAGATTTGAAATTTAAAACACCGCTGTACCCGGTGCTTCCGCTGATCGGCCTAACATTAAATACGGTCGTGCTCATCAGCCTCGCATTTGATCCGGAGCAGCGTATCGCGCTGTATTGCGGTGTACCGTTTATGGTCATTTGCTACATCATTTATCATGTCGTCATTAAAAAACGCCAGCAGGCGAATCGTCAGCTAGAGCTTTAAAAACGTTGTCCGCAAGTCATCTTTGTTAGAACCCGCATAGGACATTATCTTAAATGTTGAGGTGGAATCACAGATGGATAAAACGATTTCGGTTATTGGAATGCCAATGGATTTAGGACAAGCACGACGCGGAGTGGATATGGGCCCGAGTGCCATCCGATACGCTCATCTGATCGAGCGGCTGTCAGACATGGGGTATACGGTTGAAGATCTCGGTGACATTCCGATCAACCGCGAAAAAATCAAAAATGACGAGGAACTGAAAAACCTGAATTCCGTTTTGGCGGGAAATGAAAAACTCGCGCAAAAGGTCAACAAAGTCATTGAAGAGAAAAAATTCCCGCTTGTCCTGGGCGGTGACCACAGTATTGCGATCGGCACGCTGGCAGGCACAGCGAAGCATTACGATAATCTCGGCGTCATCTGGTATGACGCGCACGGCGATTTGAATACACTTGAAACTTCACCATCGGGCAATATTCACGGCATGCCGCTCGCGGTCAGCCTCGGCATTGGCCACGAGTCACTGGTTAACCTCGAAGGCTACGCGCCTAAAATCAAACCGGAAAACGTCGTCATCATTGGCGCCCGGTCACTTGATGAAGGGGAGCGCAAGTACATTAAGGAAAGCGGCATGAAGGTGTACACAATGCACGAAATCGACCGTCTTGGCATGACAAAGGTCATTGAAGAAACCCTTGATTATTTATCAGCATGTGATGGCGTCCATCTGAGCCTTGATCTGGACGGACTTGATCCGAACGACGCACCGGGTGTCGGAACCCCTGTCGTCGGCGGCATCAGCTACCGGGAGAGCCATTTGGCTATGGAAATGCTGTATGACGCAGGCATCATTACCTCAGCCGAATTCGTTGAGGTTAACCCGATCCTTGATCACAAAAACAAAACAGGTAAAACAGCAGTAGAGCTCGTAGAATCCCTGCTAGGGAAGAAGCTGCTATAATAAGAAAACCCCCGCACCCGCGGGGGTTTCAGCGTGTCGACAAACCCTCGCATTCGTTGTCAGGCCTGCGCTTCGGTGCTCACGAATTCCAAACATTCGCTGCGCTCCAATGCTCGTTCTTCCTAGACTTCAAGGGTTTTCAATCACGCTGAAAAGATGAAAGAATCCTAAAACTACAAACCGTTTTAGGATTCTTTCGTTAAATTGAACCCCCGCACCCGCGGGGGGTTTTTCATTTATCCAATCATTTTCTCAGCGACTTTCATTTCCTGTGAATGGGTTTGATGGTCCGCAATAAACCAACCTGATAAAATCACCGCTGCGACGCCTGCGCCAATCAGAAATCTTTTCATTTATATAACCTCCGTTCGTTTAATCAGTTCTTCAATCTGTAATGCTTCATAAAAAAAGTGGGCAGCTTCTTTGTAAAGCTCAAGTTCCCTATACCGTTCGCCAGCCAAAATGGAAAGTTCTCTTACACTGTCATACTCTTTCTCGGACAACAAGTCATCCATATGTTGTTTGCATAAGTGAAACGTTTCCGCATGACCCCCTTCTGCATAAATGGCATATAAAATGTCTATTTTTGCCTCACATATTCTATTCGGCTCAGCAGTCAATTTTTCCTTCACTTTTTGGTAATAAGATAAGGCCTGTTCTTTCTTTTTGATCTTAAACAGCTCTCGTATCAGCAAGTAGACAGAATGATAATAATAGGCGGAGCGGGCATACTCATCGTTCCGTAGAGCCTCCTCTAATTTCGAAACCGCTTCTTCTGATTTGCCGCTTTGCGCATGAAGAAGGCCGAAGTTATGCAAAAGCTGGGCTTCAAAAAAATGATCCTCTAATTCACTCGTGATCCGAATTGCTTCGTCCAAATAAGCCTCAGCTTCTTCAAACTGGCTCATCTCTGTAAAATTGCCTGACATGGTAATCAGTGCTGAAGCCAGCTTCTTTTTATAATCAGTCTCTTCCCTGAACGTTTTGACCGCTTGCCGTGTATGATTGAGGGACACAATATTTTGTCCCAGCTTATAATAGAGCTTTCCGACCTTCAGGTGAAATTCGGCTTTTTCAATCGGATCGGGAATGTTGTCGAGATACTGCTCTGCATCTTTATACAGCCCAATGGCAATGTCATAATTATTTTTATAGGCCTCATACATGCCTTCAAACAGAAAAAAGTAATATTTCAGCATGTCAGACGTAGCATTCATATGAGAAGGCTCCTCATGCTGAAAGCCCTGTCCTCTCGCCTCGTGAAGCAAAACCTTGTGGCGCAGTTCCAATAAGGAGAAGTAGGCCAGCACCTCCTGATCCTCTTCCATGTCATCCAATAAAGGCTTTACTTCTTCAAATAAACGGGAGGATTCTTCAACTTCATGTTTCTTGATGGCAAGGTACCAATCATTGAGCATGCTAGCGATTTCTGCGGGTGCGATCTTATTCATGTGAAACTCCTTTCTCTAGTGACTTATCAATCTCAGTTGCTTATTCTGATAGTAACACCTCTTTCTATTTTATGTAAAATCCTCTAGTCAATATATGAAGGAGAGATGATATGACAATCATGCTGACCCCAATGCAGACAGAAGAATTTCGGTCTTATTTCACATACACAACAAAGCATTACGCGAAAGAAAAGGTAAAAGCGGGAACATGGCTGCCTGAAGATGCACAGCTTTTGTCTAAGCAGGCGTTTACTGATCTGCTTCCGAGAGGGCTGGAAACACCCCATCACCATTTGTGGAGCCTCAAGCTGAATGAAAAGGATATCGTTGGCTGGCTCTGGATACATGCTGAACCGGAGCATCCGCAGCAGGAAGCGTTTATTTATGATTTCGGATTATATAAACCATACCGCGGCAAGGGCTACGCAAAGCAAGCATTGGCGGCATTAGATCAAACGGCACGCAGTATGGGAATCCGCAAGCTGTCCCTTCATGTCTTTGCCCATAATCAGACGGCGCGAAAGCTATATGAGCAAACCGGATTTCAAGAAACAGACGTAGTGATGAGCAAGAAGATTTAACGAAAAGGGCCTGATAAAGGCCTTTTTCTGTAAATGATTTCTAAAAATTCTGTAAATAACCTAGTTACTTTCCTTATTTTCCTAATATAATGTGGGTGAGGAAATTACCTTTCCTACACTCACAAGAAAAGAGGAGATGTAATGAAGTTGAAGAAACGAGTGTCGATGTTTTTGGTAGCGCTTACAATGTGTGGCGGCCTGTTTGTTTCTCCCGCCAAAGCCGTAAAGACCACAAATTATGCTGAAGAAATCGCCGCACTGCAGCCAGGCACGACACCGGAAGAAATCATGAAATCTGCCAGCCAGATTGCCAAACAGCAGCACGTAAAGCAGGACGTTATCCTAAAACAGTTCTATAAGGAAATCACGGCTGATAAAGCAGAGGGAGACCGGCTCGCCAAGGAAAGCGGCATGTCTATCATGGGCGGGTCGTCCGGCACGAAAAAACTCCCGACAAGCGCGAAAGGCAATATCTATTACACGAACTCCTACACAGCCTACTACAATCACGGCCACGTCGGCATGTACTCCGCCTCTGACAAAATTGTTGAATCTGTCCCGAGCGACGGCGTCAGGCAGATCGCGTATAATGCCAGAGACGTGGAAGACAACTCCATTGTGCAAACCGTCAGCGTATCCTCATCTCAAAAAACAGCTGCTGCCGACTGGGCGGTATCAAAAGTCGGCGACCCATACTCATTTAACTTCGTCAATAACAGAAATACTGGCCATGACGGCGCCAAAAACTGTTCAAAGCTCCTATGGTCTGCCTTTTTGCTGAAAGCAGGCATTGATATAGACAGCAACGGAGGCTTAGGCGTGTATCCGCGCGACATCACAAGTTCTTCGTATACGACAACCATCATGACCATTTACTAAGGAGAAGGATATGAAAAAGTGGATGATTACCATCGCCATGCTGATTCTCGCAGGAATCGCATTATTTGTCTTCATTTCTCCTCTCAAAAGCCATAAAACCGTAAGTCAGCAGGATCTCAGAAACCCCGATTTCCTGGAAGACAAAGAAGTCCTGCTGTATTTTTCATCCTCTGCAGATCAAGATGCATTTGGCGGCGGGAAAAGCTACGCCCTGTTTATCAGCCAGGACGGGACGCTGTCTTCCTTTAAGATGAAGGGCCTTGAGCTGGGCTCAGCAAAGGTTCACGGTGACAGCGTGATGCTGGAGGACAAAAACACGATTTATACGATCAAAAACGGCCTGCGCTCCCATAAAAGAGCCTATCAGCACACAGGCGACAGCGCAGGCTTTCTGCAAAACACGGACGGCTTTTACACCTTATACAACTCCGGCTACGACAAAAAGAAAGACGGATACCGCTCAGAGCTGTACCGGCAGATGGACGGTGAGTGGAAAAAAGACGTCATCTCCTACTACATCCGAGCCTCCGGTTTCCATGACGGCGCCATTTACGCACTTGTCCCGACAACTGACGAAAAAGGCTATGAGCTCCTTCAGATTCAAGCAGATCAAAGGAAGCTCACTTACCACAAGATAACGGAATGGCAGTACCGGGAAGGAGCCTCAGTCGAATCCCAGCTTGCCGTGGACGATCAAGCTGTGTATGTCATGGTTCGCGGCCAAAAAGCCCGCAATCTCTATCAAATGGTCAAGATCAACAAAAAAAGCGGCAAAGTAGAGCTGCACGACATCGCCGAATACAAAAACGACGAACAAACGATATACAGCTCCATGCCCTTCAGCTTTAAAAACAGCTTTTTCCCTTTTGACGGGAACCTGTATTTCATTGACGGCTTCGGAAAGGTACACAAAATCGATGCCAAGACAGGAAAAACAAACATCGCCTTCACCCTTTCTCAGGACAAAATGAAAGCCGATTTCAAAGAAATCACCCAAAAAGGCAGCAGCCTCTATTTCTTCACATACACGTATAACAAGCCTGCCTACATTGAACAGTACAGTCTGAAAACCGGAAAGAAAATGAAAGAAAAAGAGATTGGGAAGGTAAAGGATGTCGTGACGCCGAAGAGTCATTTGAAGCTGTATGATGTTGAGGTGATGAAGGGGTTTTAGGGCAAGGAGGGTAGTATGGGAGCCATCGCCGTTTTATTTATCGTTTTTGGTTTTCCGATCATCGCAGGTGTATTTGGTATAGTGGGTCATTTTTTATTTAAGAGATTTTGGGTGGCACCGCTCATCGTCCTTATCGCGAGCTTGATATTGTTAGTTACGTTAGCTTCGGGCAATAGCTCATTCATGTTTTGGGTTGTTATATATACGGCGATTGCGTTAGTAACCAGTATTGTCACATTATTTCTCAGGAAATTTTTTAATTGATCTCTAATTATAAAGAGACTGGTGTGAAGTCTCTTTTTTTGTTGAACCGAAGTTTGCAGAGATTTTGGGTATGTTTTAGAAACGAATCTAAAGGAGGGATTACATGCGCACCAAACGGGTTATTCTTCTGGCAGTAATGATCAGCCTGGTTTCGGCCATTACTGTGTTCCTGTTAAATGGATGTAAAGTCGACTTCTTAGACATCGGCGGAACCATTATTGGCTGCTTTCTTGGCATATTTGTTGTTATAAGAATACAGAAAAAACAGTCGTGAGAAAGGGAAAGAGTCATGCCGAACCGAAGTCATGTTCAAGGACGGAGAGTCCAAACACATGAATGGGAGGAATGGCGTTGACAGGAAACAAAGCGGTTGTGTACAAAGGCAAAGGGACTGTAGCGGTGGAGGATATCGGTTATCCGGAGTTAATCTTGAGGGACGGGCCCGGCGTCCCGAAGGCGAATGTGAATCGAAAATGTGAGCATGGGGTTATTCTCAAAGTCATTACAACCAACATTTGCGGAAGCGACCAGCATATGGTCAGAGGCCGCACAACGGCGCCAGAAGGCTTGGTGCTCGGGCATGAAATTACGGGAGAAGTCATTGAAACGGGGCGTGATGTTGAATTTATCAAAAAAGGAGATATCGTATCCGTTCCTTTCAATATTGCCTGCGGACGCTGTGTGATGTGCAAAACGCAGAAAACGCATGTGTGCCTGAATGTCAATCCGGACCGGCCGGGATCGGCTTACGGCTACGTCGATATGGGCGGCTGGGTCGGCGGCCAGTCTGAATATGTCATGGTGCCATACGCTGATTTTCAGCTTTTGGTATTCCCTGATAAAGAACAGGCGTTAGAAAAGATTCTCGATTTGACCATGCTGTCCGACATTTTCCCGACCGGCTTCCACGGAGCTTACACAGCGGGCGTGCAAACAGGTTCAACCGTTTATATCGCGGGAGCGGGTCCTGTCGGCTTGGCAGCTGCACACTCCGCTCAGCTCCTAGGCGCCTCTACCGTGATTGTCGGCGATCTGAACGAAGACAGGCTGGCACAGGCGAAAAGCTTCGGCTGTGAAACGGTCAACGTGCAAAAACACGACCGCCTTGGCGAACAAATTGAACAAATACTAGGTGAACCAACCGTTGATGCCGCAGTGGACTGTGTCGGCTTTGAAGCATCTGGGCACGGCAATCAAGGGGAAGCGCCAGCCGCCGTGCTGAACTCAATCATGGACGTCACCCAGGTCGGAGGCAGCCTCGGCATTCCAGGCTTATACGTGACCGAAGATCCCGGCGCAAAGGATGCGGACGCTAAAACAGGCTCATTAAAAATCCGCTTCGGACTCGGCTGGGCCAAAGCCCACACCTTCGTCACCGGACAAACACCCGCCATGACATACAACCGCAATTTGATGAAAGCGATCCTGAGCGGCAGAGCGCAAATCGCAAAGGCCGTCAACGCCACTGTCATTTCTTTGGACGACGCGCCAAAAGGCTACAGCGACTTCGACAAAGGCGCAGCCAAAAAATTCGTCATCGACCCGCATGGAACATTGAAGTAAAAGAAAAAGCCGGACGTTCTCAGAACGCCGGCTTTATTGCTGGTAATCCGTTTCTTCAAATCGACTTCCCGTTTCATCCTGTACGATGAAATCCCCTGCGATTTTGTCCAGTCCAATCAAAATATAAGGGTTTTTCTCATTTGCCGTAGGAGCAGGTTTTCGTTTCACAGTTACAATCGTTTCTTTAGGTGAGAATTTGACGTCTGACACTTCAAGCTTCTTATCTTTCTCGCTGCTTCCGAGAGACACAATAACCATTTTTCTCCCTTCTAAAATGGTGAAGACTTGATATCCTTTCACGTCATCATGCATTTGAAGATCATTTACGTACATTTTTATATCTGTCACTTCATCAAGTCGATCCTTCTCCAACACCCAATAAGACGGCTGACACCCAGCAAGCAGCAACATGATCACAAAAAGCCAAACCCATCTAAAGCGCAAATGCAGACCTCCCCACACATCGGTTACATCCAAACTAACACACGAGCGAAATAGAGTCATCAACAGCTTGTTTGTCGAATTGTGGATAAAACTCAGCCCGAAGCACTACTAACATGTGAATAAATAGGTTATATTGAGAAGAGAACATTTGTAAAAATGGAAGAAAACATCGGAGGATTTGAACATGAAACAAGCGTATTATTCTTGTGAAGAACACATCGAAACGGTGCTGGATATGTACATAGACGACCACGAGCTGCCGCCCGAAATCAGAAAAATCGAACATACTAACAGTTTATCCACAGCCTGTGAATTATGTGGAGACCCCGCAGTATATATAGTGGGGAACGAATGATCTTACACAAAATACAGAAAAGATATCCACAATTGTGGACAACATATATGAATAACTTGTTTTTAAAGTGGGGATGACCTGTGAATATCAATATTGTGACAATCGGAAAACTAAAAGAAAAATACCTCAAGCAAGGCATTGAAGAATACACCAAACGACTTTCGGCCTACGCAAAAATCGACATCATCGAACTCCCGGACGAAAAAGCGCCGGAAAACCTAAGCGACCAGGACATGAAAATCATAAAAGACAAAGAAGGCGACCGCATCCTATCAAAAATCAGCCCCGACGCCTACGTCATCGCCCTCGCCATCGAAGGAAAAATGAAAACATCCGAAGAACTAGCCGATACAATAGATAAGCTGGCTACATATGGAAAAAGCAAAGTCACCTTCGTCATCGGCGGATCACTCGGATTGAGCGACGCCGTGATGAAGCGAGCGGATGAAAAGCTGTCGTTCTCGAAAATGACGTTTCCTCACCAGTTGATGCGGTTGATTTTGGTGGAGCAGGTTTATCGGGCTTTTCGGATTAATCGTGGGGAGCCTTATCATAAGTAAATGAGGTTAATTTAGAAGTTTTTATTCTGATTATATGTTGAAAGATTTTTACGCTTTAACTTATGTTAGAGAATTTTTTGACATATTTATTTAGAAATAAAAGATTTTTAATTAGTATTAGTGTTATAGAAAATTTGCTAATGAAATGGAATTCTACTATTACAGAAACCATAAATACAATCGTAATTAAGCATATATAAAATATTTAAAGGTGAAAATTAAAATGAGATATCCAGAAAAGTTGATAGATAAGCTTGAAAGAGTAAAAGAGATTCACAGAAACTGGAACAGTTCAATTCCATTCGAAGATGTTGTAAATTGGATTTTACAATTTGATTCTGAAGATTATAAGCTAGCTATCAGAATTATTGAACATATAAATTTCTTGAATTTTGCTGACATTAAGAATTCACTTGCAATTGCATACTCTAAACTAATAAGAAAATCAATAGAGAAAGGAACAAAGATTACCCATAGAAATACCTTGTTTGCAGGTCTTGGTGAGAATGGAAAAAGTGGCTCAATGATAAGTTATCATTTTAGGGTGATTAACGAATTATCAGAAGAGAACTTCAGTGATAATGATGTATTAATAGAGTCAGGGAATATAGAAAACATTGTTCTGATAGACGATATTTTATCAACGGGGCATCAAGCTACAAAAGAAATAAATAAGCTAACAGAGAAGGTTACGCCATCTGGTGTGAATAATATTTTCTTACTGACTGTTTGTGGAATGAAAGATGGTATAAGAAAGGTTGAAGAAGAAACAAAAGCATACACATTCTCTGCAATTGAATATTCAACTAAAGACACAATTATTGATCTTGACGGAAAGTTTTATGAAGGATTTACATATGAAGAGCGAGAGCGTATAAAGAAAAGAATTGAATATTATGGGAAAATAGCTTATCCCAAACAACCTTTTGGTTTCGGTCAAATTGGAAGTTTAATTGCTTTTGACTTCAATACTCCAAATACATCGCTTCCAATTATCTGGAGCGACAATAACTCTTGGATTCCATTATTTAAGAGAGCTCGGAGGATTAATGGAATACAGTCCTATTACAAACAATTTGAAAAAAGTAAAAAGGAAAAAATTACATTTGATAATAAAAATAAATCTGAATTGACAATTTATGTAGAAGGTAAGATAGAAGAAGTATTTTTTGACTTGTTAATCCAAGAAAAAAATCTTGTCGAAATATTAGGATATGAAAAAGTTAACGTAGTTTCTTTAGGTGGGGCAATAATGTCAGAGAAACTTTTGATCCAACTGTTAAATGAAAAACAAGAGCAAGTTTTTATTTTTGAAGATGATATGCATATTCGAAGAATTATAGAGAGAGAGCCTTATAATAATTTAAAAGTGGTATTAATGGGGCCAAATATTATGAGCTTCTTTAATATCAAAGATATTATTAAATTAGAAAAGAATGATAAACAGCTAGATGAAATGACAAATGGAATGGAAGTTACTGATAAGTTATACTTTGATATTGAAATGTTACTAATTAAGAAAAGAACACCAACACAAAGGTTTAATATTCTTAAAGAGTACATATCTAAATACTTTAATAATGAAATGTTTGATAATTTTATAAAAGAAGTAAAGGCTAAACTAAACAATGATGATTTGGAATGAAAATAAGTCTTTCAAATGAGGAGCATTAATTTTTAAAAGAGGTAACCTTATTTTTATGAAAAATATAGATTAAAACACGGAGATTGTTTCATATAAACGATGTTATATCTTAATATATATGGAACTTTGGTGTTTTCTAACACTCTAGTTTTAAATAGAAAGCCACTTCTTTTTAAAGAAGTGGCTTTTCATAATAAGAAAAGCGATTTGCAGTTGCCCACTTTGTTTCTTCAAATCCGAGTAAGTTAAGTCGTGGTAAAGAACGATACCAGTGTTGAGCTTGATTGCCAGACAAACAACTTGTGGCTGCTAAAAATGCTCTTATTAACAAGGAGTTAATTCAGAGAAATTTCTCCTTTTAGGACGATACCAATGATCCAAGCCAGTTCTCCCAATTTCCAATATTAACTGTCTTTGGGTATACTGGTCAGTTATTTCTATATATTATCTTGTGAAATCTGTCTGAATTATTCCATTTATTATCATGTGTAAATGTACTTAGTATCCATATTTTTTTGTATCTAACATGTCTTACAAACGAATCCATACAAATAAATATTAAAAAGCTGTGAGCCAATTTGATTTTTGGTTTCTTTGTGCAGTTCAATTGTTTGAAAGTAAAACAATTACCTCTTTAACAACTAGAAAGTTTGTGTATGTTCCTAATAAGAAAATCTAATATATGTTGCAGTCAAACGCTTTAAAATGAATCTAACTAGAGATATATTTATTTTATCAACTTCTTCTAAATGTGTTTCTAAAATTTCTTCAAAATGTTTACGTCTGATTTGTTCTAGCACGTCATGTTGAAAAACTCACTACAAATATTTTGAAAAGTATTATTAACACTAGATTTCTAAAGGTATTTTTTTTTCGCTACTCTCGTCTATATTTTTTGCTTCAATGTTGTGTTCTGTATCTACTCTTCTTTTCGTGTAAATGTCTATTATATTGTTTATGTTATCTAAAACAGATCTAAAATTATTAAAGTTAATATTAATATAGTTATCTAGAATATACTTGGAGAATATGTCTTTGCCATAGTATTTCGAAGTATCATAATTATCCTTCTTTGTGAATTCCTTCCCGTTAATTTTGCGAGAGAGAGTAGTTTTGTCAAATAAGTCTTCTATATCGCATTCAGACTTTCCGCCAATTAGAGGTACTGTTAAAAGGTATAAATTATCAATAACATTAATTTTATATTCACTTTTCAAAAGTTCTACTTTTTCATCATCAATCTTTGCGTGATTAAGAAAATCACCTATAGGTTTCCTCTTTCCACTTTTAATCTCATTATCAAACATTAAAATTACAGGTTTTTTTGGTAAAGTATTACTAATTTTTTTGAAATAACTCAAATAATTAGTAGCTGATTTTTTAGCGTTATTAGAATTAAAAAAATCATTTAAATTCTTTAGTCCAGTGCCCCCATCTTGAATATTTAAAAAGTATCCTAACCTCTTTGTCTTTTTTAGAAAAGATACTTTAAACTCAAATGTTCCATCAATATCTTTAGAAATTAAATCAGGATATTCGTTGCAGAGTTTTTTTAATGCCGCTTTTAAATAAACAATATCCGTTTTACCTTCCGTCACGATTAGTGGTTTTGAATTAGCGAAAAAGTTCTTATAAAATAGAAATTTTTGATACTGAAGTTCTCTGGAACTTAAATTATAAAAACTATGTTTGTCACCATCTATTTTGTTATTATACCGAGTTAATTGATTTATAAAGGCAAATCTTCCTTCTAATTGATTAAGATTGGCATATTTACCATTAATCTTGAAATTTCCTTGTTTATAAAGTTGATGTGCCATGGCCCTAGTTTCTTTGTAAAAAATTCTATTTACGTTTATTTTCCTATTAACAACAAGTCCAGTTACTACCTGTCTTGAATCTTTATATTGCAGCCTTGTCTTTTTTTCATTAATTTTAAATCCGGCTTGTATTAACTCCTTGGATATTTCCTCATGAAATTTCGTCTGTAGATTCAGAAAATTTTTATCATTAGTCGAAAAAGTCAAGTCATCTGCATAACGTGTATAATTCAATTTGTATTTTTTTGCGACTTTTAATAATCTATAATCAAGTATCCCACAAATTAAGTTCGAGATGATTGGAGAAGTTGGAGCACCTTGTGGTAGTTTTCCTTCATAGCATGATAATTGTGCAATAACTGTGGCCACTTCACTAGGTAGCAAGAAATTTTTATTTTTAGTGAAAAAACCCCTAACACGACCAAAATGAAAACTTTCAAAAAAATTTTCTAAATCAATATTCAAAATCAACCTTTTATTCCGATGAATTTTTGCGTTAGTTATAATATTCTTGTTTTTTTCAAATGCATGAGAAAGATTATTTTTTTTCCCTGCTTTTTTATTATGTTTATATAAAGCTTCTGCGAGTTTTCTTTGAATGTCTTTGAGTTCCTCTAATGGAGCCTTAATTTTACGAACACCACCATTTTTCTTACGTATTTCAAACGATGTGTATAAGTTATTAACGCCCCTTACATACAATATATAACTAAGCTGTTTTCTAGGAATTTTCAGAAAATCTGCAAGTTCATTCCGTGTTCCTATATCGTTAAATTCCCTCATATAAAAATCCCCCATATAAATAAACGTGTGGCTACTCATTATGCGGTAACTATCGGATACATCGGCGAATACACCAATATGAGAATAGGAGAAGCAAATGTTCCCACCATTTTTGTCAACACTTGCGAAACACAAGCGAAAAGATCTAGCCACACGCTAATAAAATTATACACTATTTTTCCAAAAAATAAATATGATGCAATATGAATCTTTAATCATAGGGGCAGTATGGGATAAATTTATGCAAATCGTAAATTAGTGGGTATTTATATAATGTTAAAATATTTACATTAAACTGGTGTTTTGGAATTGGAATCTGGATAGCCTAAAAAGAGCCCAGAGAAAATAATCCCTGAACCCCACACCCCTCACTTCATATACCGATACTCCCGCAAACTCTCCAAAATCGCAACTTCCTGCAGCAATTCCTCACCGACATTCGTTTCCTTTACTTTCTTCCGCTCAAGCTCTTTGTCCACTAATCGTTTCACCGTCAAGACATCGGTTCCGGTGCTTAGGACTTCTGCCTTGGAATTGAAGTGTTTATGGGCGACGAGCTGCATGCCGTAGGAGTTGTATAGCAGCGTATAGCCGGCGATGCCTGTTGTGGATTGGTAGGCTTTGGAGAAGCCGCCGTCGATGACGATCATTTTTCCGTTTGCTTTGATTGGGTCTTCTCCTTCGATTTCTTTTACGGGTGTATGGCCGTTGATGATATGGCCGTGATCTGGATTGAGGCCGAATTCTGCCAGGATGTTTCGGCAGGTTTCCTCGTCTTCGCGTAAATAGTAATACGGATTTTTCTTCTCTTTATGCGTTTCCTTTTCTTTAATGAAATACCGCTCAAATGTCGTCATGGCGCGTTTTCCGAAGAGGGAGGAGTACTCGCCTGTCCATAAATACCAAGCCATATCTGTCGCCAGGTCATCGGTTTCCTCCGGGTGGGCAAAGGCTTCCCGCAAGAATCGTTCAAATACATCGAGCAGCTCACGGCCCGCATACGGTTTATCCTCAATCGTCATCGTTTCCATATTGCCGTTTTCATCGACAGGAATACAGCCGTGAATCAACAGGTTACCGTTATATTTTAAATAAAGGCTGCCTTTTTTCATCATAAAATTCATATGGCGGCCCAGCTTTTCGGAATGCTGGACAGAGAATAGCAGCTTGTCTATGACTTCTGCTTCTTCTTCTAATAGCTGATCTGGCTGCTCCGGATTAATCGTTGCAAAGCAGGTGTTTTCCAGTTGATATGTTTTTCCGTTCAGCGTGATTTCATTTTTGTCATAATCTATTTTCTCTAATAACAGCCGCTCTTCCATATTAAAGTTCGGCCGTCTCTTGATAATCGGGCTCTCAAGCTTGAATTGGATCATGGCAATCGCTTGATGGATTTTTGTGATTTGCTTAATCTCATCCTCTGGCCTGTTGTCGTCTGCTTTTGGACGGAACGCTGGATTATCATCGTAATATTTTTCGGCCAGGTTCAGCAGCGGCCTCAGGTTGATGCCGTACACGTCCTCAATAATATCCAGGTTGTCGTAGCGGGCACAGATGCGGATAATATTGGCCAGGCACACTTTGGAACCGGAATAGGCGCCGATCCAAAGGACATCGTGATTTCCCCACTGAATATCGACAGAATGATAGTTGATCAGTTCTTCCATAATTCTATCCGGCTGCGGGCCGCGGTCATAAATATCGCCGACCACATGCAGATGGTCGACCACCAATCGCTGAACGCTGTAAGCAAGGCCGGTGATCAGCTTATCGGCTTGGCCAAGCTCAATGATCTGATCAATGATTTCGGAGTAATATTGCTCCTTGTTGCCAGCTTGTTCTGTTTTGTATAACAGCTCCTCCGTAATATAAGCAAATTGGGCAGGCAGTGCTTTGCGTAATTTGGAGCGGGTATACTTGGAGGAGCAATATGAAACGAGCTTAATCATTCGATTTATCGTTTTTTTATACCACTCGTTTAACGCTGCTTTCGCATCAAAGTCATGTTTGATTAATTTCAGTTTGTCTTCCGGATAATAGACCAATGCTGCTAATTCATCGATTTCTCTATCGTAAATGACACCGCTGAAGATGTCGCGTATCTTCTCTTTGACTCGTCCTGAACCATTACGCAGCACGTGCTGGAATGCCTGATACTCCCCGTGCAAATCACTGACAAAATGCTCAGTGCCTTTTGGCAGGTTCAGTATCGCTTTCAAATTGATGATTTCTGTTACCACTTTTTCTTCACAATCGTATTTTTGTGCGAGTAGATCTAGGTACTTGCTTTCCAAAATCGTCCATCCCCTTTTTAGAATAAACCCCTATATATGATCATGTGCATGATAAGGTGAATTTAAAAGTATGTCATTATTTTTAAACATTGGACCTTTATATGATAGTACCGCATAACTGCTTTTAGAGACAATTAAAACGAGTGAAAGATTAAGGCAGCTAGAGCTGAAAAACCTTTCAGCAGAATCTACGGAGGAGGTTATTTAGTCAAGGGCTTAGGCTAAAAGGTTCAGTATCCTCCTTATTGTTGTTATCAATATGCATTGATATGGTATTGACGATCCATTTATTTAGCTTGTTTGTCAGTTATCTTGTATGGAATTGCCTTGAGGAAACTGCCGTTGTTGTACATTGAGTGTTATATATTGTAAACTAGAGTAAAAGATATCCAGATTAATCATCGAAAAACATTTCTTACAGTTCCAAACCGGAAACGAAAGAGATACCTTGAAAATACAAATATTTCCTAGGAGTATGTATATGAATATAGCGAATTATACTTTAAAAGTGAAAGGCAAAACGTTACTTCAGGACACCGACTTGCATTTTTCGAGCGGGAAAATTAATCACGTTGTTGGAAAAAATGGAGTCGGTAAATCACAGCTTGCTAAAGACTTTTTGTTGAATAATAGCAAAAGAATTGGTAGAGATATTCGTCAAAATGTTTCTTTAATATCCAGCTCGTCGAATATACCTAATGATGTTTCTAAGGACTTTTTATTACACTTTTTGAGTAAAAAATTTAATGCAGAAATGATAGATAAAATTGCACATTTACTTAATCTGGATAATATTGATGGGAAAGTTCTGATCAAAAATTTGAGTGATGGACAAAAGCAAAAATTAAAATTGCTCAGCTTCTTATTAGAGGATAAAAATATTATTGTTTTAGATGAAATAACGAATTCATTAGACAAAAAAACGGTTATAGAGATTCATGGCTTCTTAAACAAGTATATTCAGGAGAACCCCGAGAAGATTATCATCAACATTACACATGATTTGTCTGATTTAAAGGCGATAGAAGGGGATTATTATATATTTAATCACCAAGAAATTCAACAATATCATTCAGTGGATAAATTAATTGAAGTGTATATAAATGAGTAATAAAACAGTGGGGGCTTGAGATGAAATTAGAGTTTAAAAAGAGTATTAGCAACAAAGTTATCATTATTTTAGGAGCAATGTTTGTATTTTTATTTTTGCTGGGTTATTTTTTACTTGTTGGAATTGATAAAGTCAGCAATGTTACACCTGAAATGTTTTTCTTTAGCTCCTATACTGTTGCAACCCAGTTTGGTTTGATGTTATTTTCATTTGTTATAGCTTTCTTTATTAATAGAGAGTATTCAAACAAAAATATTCTCTTTTACAAATTAATTGGAGAGAACATCTATACTTTCTTTTATAAAAAGATAGCTGTTTTATTTTTGGAATGTTTTGCATTTATAACGCTAGGCCTGCTAATCATATCATTGATGTACCATGATTTTTCGCATTTTGCATTATTACTTTTTTTATTTTCTGCAGTTATACTGCAGTATATTCTAATTATCGGAACTATAAGCATGTTATGTCCTAATATATTAATTAGTATAGGTGTCAGTATCGTTTATTGGATGACTTCTGTTATCTTAGTAGCTATAAGCAATAAAACGTTTGGTTTCATTGCTCCTTTTGAGGCAGGTAACACTATGTATCCCCGAATAGAAAGAGTGCTGCAATCTGATAACATGACACTTGGGAGTAATGATGTTTTATTTATTATTTTGTATTTAGTTTCAATCATTATCATAAATGCGATTGTCCTTCGCTTTTCTAAAACTAGATGGATCAAAATGGGCATTTAATAAAGGAAGCTACTTCACAATGAAGTAGCTTTTTATGTGCACCTATATATCATTAACATCAAGATTAATGCATGTGACTGGCTGAGTTTGTTAAGGGAAGGATGTTTTTCTGTTTGCATCGCCCAAACTATTATTGTTTTTCTTTCACCAGCTTTACAAAGAGGAAAAAGATAGTGAATACGATAAAGTAGTTCATTGGATTCTTAACGATGCTCATCTCTAGTGAAATCTGTAAGAGTATCCAGAGCGCAAAGATGGCTAGTATGGCAGGAATGATAATTTTGTACATGTCGATCACCTTCCATAGTGAAGCAGCCCTATAATAAAAAACTATTAGCCTGCATCACAAACTGCGACTGCTTATAATTATACGAAATCTTCGAGTAATCAAACGGCTGCCCATTTGTCAGGTGAAAAATACTTTCTATATACAGCTTCGGCAGTCCAGCCTCTAACCCCAAATATTCCGCTTCCTCCTCATTAAGCTGGTCCACGTGCAGAAACAAATCAGAAAAACCAATCTTCAACCCCAGTCCTTCCCGGATGTAATGGAAGATGGAGTGGGAGACGATTTCGTTGTTTAAATACGTCACGATCGATTTGTTGTAGTAAGACTCTTCGTAGCAAAGGGTCTGGCCGTTGATGTAGCGGACCCTTTTGACATAGTAGATGTCTTCGTTTATTTCGATGTTCAGATTTTCCGCCGCTTCCGGTGTTGGCTTTCTCACGTCCAGTTCGATGACTTTTGAGGTGACGTTGAAATCCTCGAGGTCTTTTTTAAATCCCTGATTCGACAAAAGGCTGATATAGCCTTTTCGTTTATGTTTTCTGACGAAAATGCCGCTTCCTCTGACCTGAAAGATCGCGCCTTTTTGCTCTAATAGCTCGAGGGACTTTGTGATTGTGCTTTTGCTGACTTCAAACTGGGCCATGAGGGTTTCTAGGACTGGCAGTTTGTCTCCCTGCTGAAGCTGGTGTTCTTCTATATATGTTTCAATTTCCGCTGCGATTTGCTGGTATTTTAACATACGCATTCCTCATTTATTCGTTTAGTTTCACTGCCAAAATTATAGCATAAACCGCTTACAATGATAGTTAGTGCGTAAATATTTTGTTTCGGTATTGATATATTATACCGGTACAATTATAATGAAAGCGCAACCAAAACAAAGGGGTGGGTGAAATGTCGGGGAAAGTGAGAGATTATACGAGA
This sequence comes from Bacillus sp. FSL R5-0576, assembly GCF_038004765.1. Lineage (NCBI taxonomy): Bacteria > Bacillati > Bacillota > Bacilli > Caryophanales > Bacillaceae > Bacillus > Bacillus sp. FSL R5-0576. The sequence goes on along the minus strand of NZ_JBBORU010000001.1, from coordinate 3,859,952 downwards.
CTAGCAAAAGACATTTTAGAGGCCGTAGGCGGGGAAGAGAATGTGATTGGGGCTTCTCGCTGCGCTACCAGACTTCGATTGGTGCTGAAGCGGTCTACCCCTAAAGCGAAGGATATCGTGAAATCGATGCTACCATCCCGGCGTCATTACGGTTGTCATGGTTGCGACTACAAAGCATGCGATTGGCCTGCGTTCAGCGTCCGGCGTCGAATTGCTTGCGCACATCGGGCTGGATACGGTGACATTAGGCGGCACTCCTTTTTCCTTGAAGGTAAAAGAAGGCGATACCGTCAAAAAAGGCGAAGTGCTTGTTGAGTTTGATAAGCTTTCATTGAAGAGATTGAGGAAAGTGCATTACATCAAAAAATATTTACAGTCGTAAGCTGAGGAGGAATTAAACATGGGAAACATGCCAAAGGATTTTTTATGGGGCGGTGCTTTAGCTGCCCACCAATTTGAAGGCGGATGGAATCAAGGCGGTAAAGGGCCGAGTGTCGTCGATGTGATGACAGCGGGTGCGCACGGCGTGCCGAGAAAAATCACGGACACGATTGAAGAAAACGAATTTTATCCAAACCATGAAGCCATTGATTTCTATCACAGATACAAGGAAGATATCGCTTTGTTTGCGGAAATGGGATTAAAATGTCTGCGGACGTCCATCGGCTGGAGCCGGATTTTTCCGAAAGGCGATGAGACTGAACCGAACGAAGCTGGTTTGCAGTTTTATGATGATGTGTTTGATGAATTGCTGAAGCATGGGATCGAGCCGGTCATTACCCTGTCTCACTTTGAAATGCCGCTGCACCTGGCAAGAGAATATGGCGGCTTCAGAAACCGGAAAGTCGTGGACTTCTTCGTCAACTTCGCAGAGGCTTGCTTTACCCGTTACAAAGATAAAGTGAAGTACTGGATGACATTTAACGAGATTAACAACCAAATGGATGTGAACAATCCGTTGTTCCTATGGACGAATTCAGGTGTTGTGGTTGACGAAAACGAAAACGCCAAGGAAGTCATGTATCAAACGGCGCACCATGAATTAGTGGCGAGCGCCTTAGCAGTGGCAAAAGGAAAAGACATCAATCCAGAGTTCCAGATTGGGGCCATGGTATCACACGTGCCGATTTATCCTTTCTCCTCCAATCCTAAAGATGTGATGCTGGCTGAAGAAGAAATGAGGCAGCGCTATTTCTTCCCTGATGTGCAGGTGCGCGGTTATTATCCAAGCTACGCGTTGAAGGAATTTGAACGCGAAGGCTACAACATCACATTCGAAGACGGCGATGATGAGATTTTAAGAAACGGAACCGTCGATTACTTAGGCTTCAGCTATTACATGTCAACAACTGTGAAAAGCGATGTGAAAAATGATAACACTGGCGATATTGTAAATGGCGGCTTGCCGAATGGTGTCGAAAATCCGTACATCACTTCGAGTGACTGGGGATGGGCGATTGATCCAACCGGGCTGAGATATACGTTAAATCGTTTTTATGACCGATACCAAATCCCGTTATTCATCGTTGAAAATGGCTTTGGCGCAGTGGATACGCTGGAGGAGGACGGCAAGGTTCATGATCCGGAGCGCATTCAATATTTAAAATCGCATATTGAAGCATTAGAAAAAGCGGTCACGTACGATGGTGTTGATTTAATTGGCTACACGCCGTGGGGCATTATTGATATTGTCTCCTTCACAACTGGCGAAATGAAAAAACGCTACGGCATGATCTATGTTGATCGTGACAATGAAGGAAACGGATCCATGAAGCGGTATAAGAAAGATTCCTTTGAGTGGTACAAAAATGTCATTCAAACGAATGGCGAGGAACTATAAGAAGCTGGCCCGAATCGAGCACTTTTACCGGAGTGCCTGGTTCGGGTTTTTGGCATGATCCGACCCGATATCCAATAATGGGAATAGATTACTAGCGCTGATTGTATGTTATGATTTCACCTGTAAGATCCTTTTTTGTATAATTTAATATTAGAATGGAAGAAAGGGAGAGAGTTTGTGAGTAAAAAGGGATGAAAGCGGGTGTCCGGCTGAAGTTTTAAGATCATGATAGAGTTCCCTAAGCAAATCTCCTGAAAAAAATTTGGCGAGGAAGGGGCAACATCACATTGAAAAACATTTTAATAAGAGCTGGCATATCACCATTTGATACATTTAATGCAGCTGAAATGATTGTTCGCAACTCCATTGGCGGCAACGTAGGAAACCTAGTATATGCCTACAGTGTGTTTCGCACGCTGATGACAGAAGGAACGACGATTACTCCTGATTATTATCGGATTAATCCAGCGGATGCTGAACAAATTAATAAAAATTATGATATGTATATTATTCCGCTGGCAGATGCATTCCGCGAGGATTTCGTGCCTTCTTTACGGAAATATACCCAATTAATTAAGAAACTAACCATTCCGGTTGTTGTGATTGGTGTTGGTTTGCGGGCTCCGTTTGAACCAAAATTAAATGAAGGTTTTCCTTTTGATGAGGATGTAAAAGCGTTTGTAAGTGCTGTGCTGGAGAGATCAAATATGATCGGTGTCCGCGGTGAAATTACAGCGAAATACCTTTCCAGATTAGGTTTCCGTGAAGGCATTGACCATACGGTGATTGGGTGTCCTTCTATGTATGCGTTTGGCAGAGAACTGAAGATAAGAGAAACTAATATCACAACAGAATCTATGGTGACGGTTAACTCATCAAGGCTGTCTCCAAAGCATGTGCTGGACTTCATTACGAGAAGCATGAAAGAGTTCCCGAATCATTACTTTATCCCGCAATGGCGAAAAGAAATGATTCTGACGTATGCGGGTGCGCCTGCGCTAGCGAAGCCTGCTGATAATTATCCGGTCAGCATGGAAGACCCGGCTTATCAGAATGATAGAGTCCGATTCTTTTTAAATGTGCCGACTTGGCTGGATTTCCTGAGAAAAGCCGATTTGAGCTTTGGCGCAAGGCTGCATGGAAATATCGCAGCGACGATTGCCGGTACACCGAGCCTGTTGCTTCCGAAAGATGCCAGAATGCGTGAATTAGCTGAGTACCATCAATTAACGCATGTCATGGCAAATGAGATAACCGATCAGACAAAACTGTCAGAATTAATTGAAACACTTGATTTTCATCAGCCTGAGAAACGGCAAGCGCAAAACTTTGACCATTTCATCAGCTTCTTGAATCAAAATGAATTAGACCATATTTATAAAGAGAAAGCGATTCCTGATACCGTTCCTTTTGACGAAAAACTATCTAATACGAAGCTTCTTCCGCCTGTGACTACAGTTAGCGGCTGCAGTTCCACAGAAACAGCGAAACGCTGGGAAGCGCTGATGGCATTAGAAAATGCCAAAAAGGAAAAAACCATTAAAGATCTGAAAAAAAAGGTCAAAAAGTATCAGGGCACGTTAAATAGAAAATCAGTGCGTATCGCTTTAAAAACAGCAAATATGCTGAGTGTGAAGTGACCAATCACTAACATTACAACTATATTACAGTTGTATAAAACTTGCAATATTTTTGGAATAAAAAAGAAAGCCGCAATGCTGCCAATCTGGCAATTGCGGCTTTCTTATATCAGTTACGGATTAGGTAATCAAACGCGCCGAGAGCGGCAGTTGCACCTGATCCCATAGAAATAATAATTTGGTTGTACGCACTGTCTGTGCAGTCGCCGGCAGCAAATAAGCCTGGTACGCTTGTTGCGCCGTGTTTGTCGACAATAATTTCGCCCATGCGGTTGCGTTCAACTGTTCCTTCTAACCATTCTGTGTTTGGCACGAGACCGATTTGGACGAATACACCTTGAAGTTCAACGTGTTTTTCTTCGCCTGTTTCGCGGTCTACGTATGTGATGCCGTTAACACTCTGATCACCTGTGATTTCTTTTGTTTGTGCGTTTTTCACGACAGTAACGTTAGGCAGGCTGTAGAGACGTTTTTGCAGTACTTCGTCTGCTTTCAGTTCCGGCGCAAATTCTAGCACGGTAACGTGATTGACAATACCTGCAAGGTCAATTGCTGCTTCGATACCAGAGTTTCCTCCGCCGATAACCGCTACGTCTTTGCCTTCAAACAATGGCCCATCACAGTGCGGGCAGTATGCGACACCTTTGTTTTTGAACTCTTGTTCACCAGGTACGTTGACATTGCGCCAGCGTGCACCTGTTGAAAGGATCACTGTTTTACTTTTCAGGACAGCGCCATTTTCGAGTTCAAGTTCGAACAGATCTTTCTTCTCAAGGCGTTTCGCACGCTGAAGGTTCATGACATCAATATCATATTCCTTCACATGCTCTTCAAGACTTGCCGCAAGCTTCGGTCCTTCCGTCGCTTTGACGCTGATGAAGTTTTCGATGCTCATGGTGTCGAGAACCTGTCCGCCGAAGCGCTCAGCGACAACACCAGTGCGGATGCCTTTACGTGCAGTGTAGATCGCTGCACTTGCACCAGCAGGTCCGCCTCCGACCACAAGAACGTCAAACGGCTCTTTGTCAGCAAACTCAGATGCATCTGTGCCGCTGCCCATTTTCGCAAGAATTTCTTCAAGCGTCATACGGCCGCTTCCGAAGGATTCGCCATTCAGGTAAACGGTCGGCACTGCCATGATGTTTTTGCTTTCAACTTCTGCTTTGTATGCTGCACCGTCAATCATCGTGTGCGTAATGTTCGGGTTCAGCACGCTCATCATGTTTAAAGCTTGTACAACATCAGGACAGTTGTGGCATGTCAGGCTGATATAAGATTCGAAGTGGTATTCACCACTGATCTTCTTCACCTGATCAATGACTTTTTGGTCCACCTTAGGCGGTCTGCCGCTCACTTGGAGCAACGCCAACACTAATGATGTGAATTCGTGGCCCAGAGGGATACCGGCGAAAGTCACGCCAGTGTCTTCTCCGACACGATTGACACTGAAGCTCGGCGTTCTGTTTAATTCAGCTTTTTCAACTGAAATTTTCGATGACATGGAAGCCAGCTCATCAACGAGAGCCAGCATGTCCTTTGAAATGTCATCTTCGCCTGCGCTAACTTTGAGAACAATGTCATTCTCAATTAGCTGCATATATTGATTTAATTGTGCTTTGATATTTGCATCAAGTACCAATTGAATGCACTCCTTAGATTTTACCTACTAGATCAAGGCTAGGTGTAAGAGTTTCGCCGCCTTCTTCCCATTTAGCCGGGCAAACTTCACCTGGGTTTTGACGAACGTATTGAGCTGCTTTTACTTTGTTTACAAGGTTGCTTGCGTCACGGCCGATACCGCCTGCATTGATTTCAACAGTTTGGATAACGCCGTCTGGATCGATGATGAATGTTCCGCGGTCAGCAAGGCCAGTTTCTTCGTCAAGAACATCGAAGTTGCGAGAGATCGTTTGAGATGGGTCACCGATCATTGCGTAAGTGATTTTGCTGATTTTTTCAGAGCTGTCATGCCAGCCTTTGTGTACGAAGTGAGTATCTGTAGAAACAGAGTATACTTCAACACCTAATTCTTTAAGAGCAGCATATTGTTCTTGAAGATCTTCAAGCTCAGTTGGGCATACGAAAGAGAAATCTGCTGGGTAGAAGCAGAATACGCTCCATTGGCCTTTCAAATCTTCGTTTGTTACATCGATGAATTCACCGTTTTTGAATGCTTTTGCTTCGAATGGAAGTACTTCTTTACCGATTAAAGACATAATGTATATTCCTCCTAAAAATGTATTAGAAAGCATATTCGCTTTCAATAATAATTCTAATTATATATGAATTATTAATTAATATATATTTTTTGTCAAGCCATAACCTACTTTTTTTCATCTTACTAAAGGTGTGACAGGTAGGATTTATGCATTTCTTTTATAACAAATGAGAGGCTGATTCTCAATTAGACAAGGTTTTCAGGGACTTTTATAAATCAGAATGACAGGCCGTTTTGGCATTTGAACATTTTATGACACCATGGTCAAGGGCAAAGGACAATGGCCAAAAGCAGAATAGAACGGAACAGCAAGCTGCTGTCACATGATGATCTTGGGGATTGTTTCTAGCTATTATTGTATCACTGTTTATGATATTTAAAACATAACTTATGTCTTCTGTTGTTTGGGATAGAAGAAAAAAACACGGTTCAGTTGAAAACTGACCGTGTTGATGACAGGTTATTCAGACCAATTCGTATGGAAAACGCCGTCCATATCAGTCCGTTCGTACGTGTGAGCGCCAAAGTAATCGCGCTGTGCCTGCAAGAGGTTCGCATTGGAACGCCCTGTGCGGTAGCCGTCGTAATAAGAGAGCGCGGTAGTTAAGCATGGGAAAGAGATTCCAGTGCTGATACCCTCGCAAACGACTTTTCGCAGGCCTGTTTGATAGGCATGGAGCTTATCTGTGAAATAAGGCGCGATCAGCAGGTTAGCCAGATTTGGCTGCTCACTGAATGCTTCGCTGATCACGTTTAGGAAATCAGCGCGGATGATGCAGCCGCCTCGGAAAATCAAGGCAATGTCTTTGAGCGGCAGATTCCAGCCGTAAAGCTCAGATGACATCTTATATTGGGCAAAGCCTTGTGCATAGGCGCATACTTTCCCCATGTAAAGAGCCTGTCTGACGTATTCAATCCAGGTGCCTTTATCCAAGTGTTTTTCTTCGGCTTCCGGGCCTGCTAATACGTCTTGAGCTGCCATCCGTTCTTCTTTTAAGGATGACAAGTAGCGGGCGAACAAGGACTCTGTGATGATCGTGGACGGGATACCGTTATCAATCGCCTGCATGCTCGTCCATTTTCCAGTGCCTTTTTGGCCGGTTTTATCAAGGATGACATCGATCAGAGGCTGTCCTGTTTTTTCGTCTTTTTTGCGTAAAATCTCAGCTGTAATCTCTATTAAATAGCTTTTCAGCTCACCTTGATTCCATGTTTCAAAAATAGATGCAATTTCATCTAGCGGCAGACGAAGCGTTTCTCTTAGAAACGTATACGCTTCTGCAATCAGCTGCATGTCTGCATATTCAATGCCGTTGTGCACCATTTTTGTAAAGTGCCCTGCCCCTTTTGGTCCGATATAGACACAGCAAGGGTCATCCCCGACTTGGGCTGCGATTTTCGTCAGGATAGGAGCGGCTTTCTCATAGACGTCGCGATCTCCGCCCGGCATGATGGAAGGCCCTGTTAATGCACCGACTTCACCGCCGGAAATGCCGACTCCCAGGTAACCGATCCCTTTTTCCTTCAGTTCGTCATATCTTCTTTCTGTGTCTTCATAATGGGAGTTTCCTCCATCCATGATGACGTCGCCTTCTTCAAGCAAAGGCTTTAATGATTGGATGACGGAATCTACGGGTTTTCCCGCTGTGACCATCAAAAAGATTTTTCTTGGTTTTTCTAACGATTGAACAAAGTCCTCAAGCTCGTAATACGGGCTGAGAGATTGTCCATCCAGCTTTTGGATAAGCTGGTCCGTTAAATCTCTGGTGTAATTATAGACAGCGACGTTTTCGCCTTTATTTGCCATGTTTAAGGCGATATTGCTTCCCATTACGCCTAAGCCTATGACACCAATCGTATTGAACATGTGTTACAGCTCCTTCTTAATTTCATACAACTAAACTTAACAATAAAATGAATCCCAGTCCAGCAACGGAAATAATGGTTTCCAGCAATGTCCATGTGGCAAATGTTTCTTTCATGCTTAATCCGAAGTATTCCTTGAACATCCAGAAGCCGGCGTCATTGACGTGTGAAGCGATGACACTTCCGGCGCCTGTTGCGAGCACGACTAACGCCAGGTTAACATCAGAATGACCCAATAACGGAATGACCAGACCTGTTGTGCTTAGTGCGGCAACAGTCGCTGATCCTAGAGAAATGCGCAGGATCGCCGCGATGAGCCATGCCAGAATGATTGGCGATAATGCCGTTCCTTTGAATAAGTCTGCTACGTAATCGCCGACACCGCCGTTGATCAGCACTTGTTTGAAGGCGCCGCCTCCTCCGATGATCAAAAGCATCATGCCGATTTGTGAAATGGCAGTTGAACAAGAATCCATCACGGTTTTGACTGGAATGTTGCGCTTGATGCCCATTGTATAGACTGCGACCAATAACGAAATAATCATAGCAGTCGATGCGTTTCCAATCAATCTGATAAAAGCTAAAACTCCGTTATCTGCAAACCCGATTGTTTCTTGAAGCAGGTCGATAATGGTCGCGACCGACATGATGATAATCGGGAGCATTGCAGTAAAGACACTGATTCCAAAGCCGGGTGTTTCTTCAAGGTTAAACGTTTTTTGTGTGCCGAGTGATGCAATATTGCCGTTTTTCGCAAATGATGCAGGAACGATTTTTTTCGCGAACTTTGTAAATAACGGCCCTGCGATGAGCACTGTCGGAACAGCAACGATAAAGCCGTACAGCAGCACTTCTCCAATGTTTGCGCCATACTCACCGGCGATCGCCGTAGGTCCCGGGTGCGGCGGCAGGAAACCGTGTGTGACGGATAGTGCCGCGACCATCGGGATTCCGAGAAATAAAATAGAAATCTTCAATTCTCTTGAAATCGCAAAGACAATCGGAATTAATAGAACCAGTCCTACTTCAAAAAATAACGCAATCCCAATAATAAATGAGGCAATGACAACGGCCCATTGAATATTTTTCTCGCCGAATTTGTTGACGAGCGTCATCGCAATGCGCTGTGCGCCTCCTGAATCCGCGATCAGCTTGCCCAGCATCGCACCGAGTCCGAAGATGAGCGCGATGTGGCCAAGAGTCCCCCCTATTCCTGCTTCGATGGAGCTGACAACTTTATCGAACGGCATCCCGAGTGCCAGTGCCACGCCGAACGATACGACCAGCAGGGAAATAAATGTGTTTAATTTTAAGCCCATAATCAGAAATAGTAATGCTAAGATCCCAAGTGCAACGATGATTAACGGCATGGTAATGCCCTCCCCTTCATGTCATGTACTATTTGTGTGTGATTAAGCCCCTCTGATAATCTGCAATTTGTGTATATTGATTTTCTAATAATCTTGATAGATTGATGAAAATCGGCATTAATGTTCTGTATTCCTTGGCTGAGTCTTCGATCGGCGTATGTCTGTATGTGCTGCCGATCATGTCGGACACGGCGTCGAAAGAGTCAATTTTTCCTGTTGCATACAGGCCTAAAATGCAGGCGCCGAGACATGAGCTTTCGTAGCTTTCCGGAACGACAACCTCTGATTCGAAGATATCCGACATCATTTGGCGCCAAACCTCCGACCTTGCAAATCCCCCTGTCGCTTGGATGCGGGTTACCGGGCCATCCATGCATTCAGTTAACGCCAAGAACACCGTGTACAGGTTGTAAATGACGCCTTCCAATGCCGCGCGTATCATATGCTCTTTCTTATGCGACATGGTCAGGCCGAAAAATGAGCCGCGTACATCCGGATTCCACAACGGAGCGCGTTCTCCGGCGAGATATGGGTGGAACAGCAGACCGTCAGAACCGGGTCTGACGCGTTGGGCAATTTTCGTCAGCACGTCATATGGATCAATGCCCAGCCGTGTCGCTGTTTCGATTTCGGAGGAGGCAAACTCGTCTCTGATCCAGCGAAGGACGATGCCCCCATTGTTCACAGGTCCCCCAATAACCCAATGCTTGTCCGTCAAGGCATAGCAAAAAATTCTCCCTTTTTCATCGGTTTGCGGCTTGTCAATAATCGTACGGATGGCACCGCTTGTACCGATGGTGACGGCGATTTCGCCCTTTTTAATGGCGTTGACGCCGAGGTTGGACAGCACGCCGTCGCTGGCGCCGATGACAAAAGGCGTTTCCGGATCGATTCCCATTTGGATCGCTATTTCAGGGCTGCAGTGCTGAAAGATCTCGGTTGTTGGCACGAGTTTGGATAAGTGATCCGGCGTGATGCCTGCGATGCGCAGTGCCTCTTCGTCCCAATCCAAGCCTTTCAGGTTCATCATGCCTGTCGCTGATGCCAAGGAGTAATCGATGACATACTCATTAAACAGCTGTTTAAAAATGTACTCTTTGATGCCGATATATTTCTTTGCCTTGGAAGCGATTTCTTTCCGTTCATTCGTGATCCAGGCAATTTTACTTAACGGTGCCATCGGATGAATCGGTGTTCCCGTCCGTTTGTACACCTCATGTCCGTTCAATTCCTCTTTGATCTTATGCGCCCAGCCTTCACTTCGGTTGTCGGCCCATGTGATGCATGGCGTCAGCGGCTTGTCATTTTCGTCGATTGCAATGACGCTGTGCATGGCGCTGCTGAACGAAATGAAAGAGATTTGTTTTTCGGGATGCTGTTTTGTAATTCTCGCTGTTGTATGGATGACTGCCTGAAAAATCTCTTCCGGATTTTGTTCAGCTGTTGAGATGTCCGGTGTATAGAGCGGGTAGCCGATGCTTTCTTTCTGTACCACATCTCCGTTTTCACTGAACAGCACAGCTTTTGTGCTTGTCGTGCCGATATCGATTCCTAACATATAACTAGTCATTGTTGTATTCAGCTCCTTTTGCCAGCATTTGTTGTGAGAGCCATAGGTCTTCTACCTTATCCTGCACATCATCAAAGTTTTGGTGAAGAGACTGAATCATCAGCGCCCTATCCTTTGTTTTGATGGCTTGAATATAAAGCTCGTGGTTATCTAAAATCCTTGTGAAGTCTTCATACTTTTCCTTTAACCGTACCCGCATCGATAAAAGAATAAAGCTTTCCATGACGGGTTTTAGATTGTTCCAGATCATCTGAATGTATGAATGATCAATCGCTCGGATAATGGTTTCATGGAACAGCACATCTTGAAATGAAAATTCGTCAGCGTCCTCATATTTGATTGAGACTTTCATCATTTCAAGAATTTTGCTGAGATCCTTAACTAAAGGCTCAATGTCTATTTTGACAAGCCGTTCAAAGACAAATGTTTCTAATAGTAAACGCACATCATAAATTTCCGCGATTTTCTTCTCAGTTAAACCAATTACGACCGCTCCCATTCGTTCTAAGCGGATGATTTTTTCGGATGCGAGTATTTTTAGCGCTTCGCGAACCGGCGAACGGCTTACTGAAAACTCGGCGGCGATTGTATTTTCTGATAAAATGGTACCGCTTTCAATCAGGCCTGAAACGATCCGCATTCTCAGCTCGTATGCGACACGAACCCCGGTTGACGCTTTTGAGAGCCATTTTGCGGGATACAACAGGTCTTTGGAGTCTAGCATACACTCACCTTCCTCACTCAAGAAGTATACTTGTATACAAGTATGATAACGTGAATATTTCTTTTATGCAAACACTTTCATTTCTAATTTTTAATAAAATTTTTCCTAATCATTATGGTATTTATTTCTAAATGGAATATGGTACATTGGAGATAACTAGCATAAGTGAATCATGTTTTGAAAGAGGCGATTTGGATGAAAATCATCATTGCACCTGATTCTTTTAAGGAAAGCTTATCAGCTCTGGAGGCCGCAGACGCGATAGAAAGAGGTTTCAAGTCGGTCTTTCCGGGTGCTGATTACAGAAAATTGCCGATGGCGGATGGCGGCGAGGGAACTGTTCAATCTCTGGTCGATGCGACCAACGGAAGGATCATAGAGCAAGTTGTCACAGGGCCGCTGGGGGAACCGGTGAGAGCTTTCTTTGGCATGATGGGGGATGGGAGAACAGCTGTGATTGAAATGGCTGCTGCTTCAGGATTGCATCTGGTGCCTGTAGATAAGCGAAATCCGCTCATCACTACAACAAGGGGAACGGGAGAATTAATCGGAGCAGCTCTTGATGCGGGAGCGGAGCGATTGATCATCGGAATCGGCGGAAGCGCCACGAACGACGGGGGAGCCGGGATGATTCAGGCATTGGGCGGAAGGCTTCTTGATAACTCAGGCAGCGAGATTGGCCCAGGGGGCGGCGCGTTATCTCAGCTTGCATCAATAGATGTTAGCGGGCTTGATTCCAGATTGCGGAATGTCAAACTGGAAGTTGCCTGTGACGTGGACAATCCGTTAACAGGACCAAAGGGTGCTACGGCTGTTTTCGGGCCGCAAAAAGGCGCGACGGCCGACATGCTGGATGTACTAGACCAGAACGTAAGCCATTTCGCTGATATGGCAGAAAAAGAGCTCGGATCAACCTTCCGAGATACAGAGGGCGCCGGTGCAGCGGGCGGTCTTGGATGGAGCCTGCTGACTTATCTTCAGGCTGACCTGAAAAGAGGCATTGATATTGTCCTTAATGCGGTTGATTTTGAAAGTATCGTTCAGGATGCAGATCTTGTGATTACCGGCGAGGGACGGATCGACAGCCAAACGGTTCATGGAAAAACGCCGATCGGCGTAGCCAAAGCGGCTAAATCATATGATGTGCCCGTCATCGGTATTGCGGGATCAGTATCACGAGACAGTGATGCCGTCTATCAACACGGAATCGATGCGCTTTTCAGCATCGTTCCCGGAGCCGTGCCGCTAGAAGACGCGTTTGAACATGCCGCGGAATATATGGAAAGAACGGCGCGAGACATTGCAGCGTCTATCCAATTGGCGAAAACGATGTTTCTGATATAGCCGATGCACACGCCAATGCATAGCCATCCTTCTTTTTGGGTAGAGACAGTTAACACACAATGAGGAATTCATCCCAGAAGGAGGACGCAGATATGACTGTACAAGAAATCAAAGGAAAAAAACTAGTAAAAGGCATTGCGCCAAATGTGGAGCCGGAAGCTCTGTTAAATGATAAACGAAAAGTATTTTTGTTTGGTTCCCCTAGTTACACAAACATTGGCGACCAAGCGATTGCGTATGCGGAAGAGAAATTTATCAAAAATCATTTTCCGTATTATGAATACATTGAGATTATGGATTATGCGACGGATGAGGGCATTGAACTGGTGAAGGAGATCATTCGTGAAGACGATATTGTCTGCTTTACAGGCGGAGGGAATTTAGGAAACCTTTATCTTGATATTGAGGAAGACAGAAGAAAGGTCTTTTCGGCGTTTAAAGACTACAAATCAATTTCTCTGCCACAATCCGTTTATTTTGAGGATACAGAGGAAGGACAGAAGGAAAAGAAAAAAACACAGGATGCGTACCATCAAAATACAAATTTAACGATTGCTGCGCGTGAGACGCAAACACTGGATGTTGTGAAGGAGACCTTCAACTCCAATGTGATCTTTACACCGGACATGGTGCTTTCCTTGGATATTGTGCCGCGAGAGCTCGAGCGGGACGGCGTTCTCTTTATTTTAAGAGCGGATAAGGAGAAAGTAACTGACGAAGATTTTATTTCACAGATGAAGCAATGGGCAGAAAAAACAACTTACACAGAGCGTACCGATACGGTGCTGGATACGGTCGACACCATCGACTACGCCGATCGTGAAAAGCATTTTATGGAGATGCTAGACCGCATTGGCTCCAGTAAATTGGTGATTACCGACCGCCTTCACGCGATGATTTTCTCGATTATCACCAAAACACCTTGCCTTGTCTTTGGGAACAGCTATGGCAAAGCCAAACATTCATATCGGGATTGGCTTGAAAGCTTAAACTTCATTGAATATACAGATCAACATCATATTGAGGAACTGGAGCACATGATTGACCGCCTGCTTCAAGCAGAACCGAATGACGTTGATTTATCTAAGGACTTTCAGCCGCTGATTGATTTTTTTGCTTCTTAAACAAAAAAGACTGCCCTCCCCCGGGGCAGTCTTTCTTTGTTAAATATGAAACAGCCAGACGACGAGCGGGCCGAAGAATGAGCCGAGCACCGCACAAAGCGTCATGGAGACGGAACTCATGGATACGGCCAGTTCCCCATATTCCAATGCTTTGGAGGTGCCCAGTGCATGGGAGGCGCTGCCTAATGCAATGCCTTGTCCTAGGGAGCTGCGTATGCGAAGCCATTTTAGGAAAAGCGGCCCGAGGATGACGCCTGAAAAGCCCGCAATCATGACAAATACGACTGTCATGGAAGGGACGCCGCCAAGACCGGCGGCGATCTGAATAGCGACAGGGGTTGTGATCGACTTTGGCAGAATGGATAATAAGAGATCATGATCAATCCCGAATGCTTCTGCGAAGATCAGCCCGCTGATCATTCCCATGCATAATCCGACCAGGACGCCGCCTAAAATGGGAACACAATGTTTGACAATGATATGCCATTGCTTATAAAGCGGATAGGCCAGCGCCACAACAGCCGGCCCAAGCAAAGAATTGATCCATTTCCCCCCGATCATATAGCCTTCATAGGAAACATGAAACATCATCAAAGCCGCTACAATCAAAATGGTCGTTGTGAGAACGGGGATCAGAAATGGAAGCGGGAATCGCTTATAGAGTTTGACCATCGCTAAATAAGCGGCAACTGTTAAAAGAATTATAATGATCGCGATACATGCTTGCTGCATTTCTCTTTCTCCTCCCGTTTTTTTGCTTTTTTCTCTAATAGCTGGCTGGCGAATCCAGCCGCAATGATCGTGACGATGGTGCTCAGAACGACTGTAATCAGCAGCATCAGACCATTGAATGAAATGAGAGACGGATAGTTTATCACTCCTGTCATTGCCGGGATGAACAACAATGGAAGGAAGGATAATAAAAACCCTGCTCCGTCTTCAATGATGGAGACGGGAACAATACGGAGGCCCAAGCAGATCAGAAGCAATACCAATCCAACGATGCTTCCTGACACGGGTAAATGAAACAGATGCTGAATGGCTTCCCCGATCATAAAAAATACATATAATATCAACACTTGCAAGATAATTCGTATGACTTTCACATCAAGTGCTGCTCTCCAATCAGAACAGCTTCCTCCTTTCTGGTGCTTGCTTCTAGGATGGTTCTGAGGAATCGCTTTACTTTCTTTTTATATGATTGTACTATACAAGTATAATAATTGATTTAGTCATATAACGACTTGTATTTATTCAGTTAATGTACATTTGTATTATACAAGTATATATGATGTTGTCAATGCCGGAGATTGGAATAGGGAGCGAGAGCGATTGCAAAATCAAAATCCAGTTGAATTAATTGAATATGAGCTGACGACTTTTATCAGGAGAGCTGTTTATCTGGATCAATCAGAGAAAAGAACAGGGAATTTGGAGAGATCTTCGTACTTATTACTGAGACAATTGGATGAGTTTGGGCCTGCTCGTGTTAAGGAATTGGCTGAATCGTTTAAGCTTGATATTTCTACTCTTTCAAGACAAGCAGCTGCATTAGAGGCAAAGGAGCTCATCTATCGTTTCTCAGACCCATCTGATGGGAGAGTCAGCCTGTTTACCATTACAAAACTCGGCAAACAACTATTAAAAGCCGATCAGCAAAAGCGCCTTGAACGTTATGAACAGATGCTGAAAGAATGGTCAACACAGGAAAAAGAGATGTTCGGCGAGCTGCTGCAGCGTATGAACAAGGCTTTTATCGATTAACAGCTAAAAAACCCATGGTTCGCTGGAACAGCATGGGTTTTTCTTATGGTCAGAGATTACCTGCATCGTTTGGCGGCAGCCCAAGCCACTAGTCCGGCAACAACAGCCGCCGATACAATTGGGCGCTTCGTCGCTTTTGTGTAGTAGCTTCTTGACCTCATCCATCCTTTATTTGTGCCTCTGTCATGCATACCGCAGCCCGCATCATAAAGAGCGCTTTCTTCTCTCGGTTTGGACGGTCTTTCGGCATGCTGGCTGTGATACATGATTTTTTCCATCAGTCTGTCGGTCAGACGAGGAAAAAGCGCGCCCAGCATGGCGATGGCTTTGGCCTGTGAGCCGATGTACATGTCGCGCTTAGGGTGTTCGGCGGCAAACAGGATCGCTTCGGCGACCGCTTCCGGCGGATAGATCATGGAGCGGTAATGAGCCGGCTGTTTGTCGAGGTAGCTGTGCGCATGCTCGTTATATGGTGTGTCAATTCTGCCCGGGTGGATGAGCGTTACCGAGACGGGCGCCTGTTCCTTTTCAAGCTCCATTCGGATGCTTTCCGTCCAGCCGTGAAGCGCAAATTTGGCAGACGCATATGTGGATTGAATGACTGTTCCCCTGTCTCCGAACAGGCTTCCTACATTAATGAGTGCGCCCGGCACACCTCTGCCGGTGTAGTGTTTGACAGCCGCTCTTGTTCCGTAAACAGGTCCCCAGAAATTTGTGTCGAACATGCGCTTCATGTCTTCGACGGTGACGTCCATGGCATGTCCGAAAGTCGAGACGGCCGCATTGTTGACCCATGTGTCAAAGCGGCCGAATGTGCTGATCGCGGTTTCTGCGATGCGGTTGACGTCCTCTTCTTTTCCGACATCCGCCTTTACCCATATGGCGTCGTGCCCTTTTTTCTTTAGTTCATCAGTGAGCTCCTTCAGCGCGTCTTCATTTCGCGCTGCTGCCACGACCTTTGCGCCTTTTTCAGCTGCCATTCGCGCCGTGACAAGTCCGATTCCGCTTGAAGCGCCGGTAATGACGATCACCTGATCCTTAAGCTTTTTCAGTTTGAGCTTTGTTTTTACGGCTGGGTTTTGTCGTTCAAGCTGTTCTGTATTCGTGACTGAATGATCGATTGTCATTGAGAGATCCCTCCTAGACGCTGTTTTTGTACATTACCCCATCCGGAAGGGTCTTACCCCTTTTGACAATCACAGGGTTCTTTTTTATATTATATAAGTCGCTCTACCATACCTAGGAGGGAATGTTTTAATGACTAGCAGAGGAGATTCACGTGAAAAAATCCTTCACACGGCGTCACGTCTGTTCCAGCTGCAAGGATATCACGCGACAGGTTTGAACCAGATTGTAAAGGAAAGCGGTGCTCCTAAGGGATCGCTTTATCACTTTTTTCCGAATGGCAAAGAAGAATTAGCAATTGAAGCGGTTACATATACAGGTAAGATTGTTGAACATCTGATACAGCAAAGCATGGATGAGTCCTCTGATCCAACAGAAGCGATTCAGCTTTTTATCAAAAAAACAGCCAGCCAATTTGATAACACAGAAAGCATTAAAGGTATTCCAGTCGGTTTGCTGGCGAGTGAGACAGCGTTAATCAGTGAACCGCTGCGGACGGTTTGCATGAAGGTGTTTAAAAGCTGGGAAGCGGTTTTTGCCAGAAAATTAATGGAAAACGGATTTGCAGAAGAAGAAGCAAATCAGCTTGGAACGCTGATTAATTCGATGATTGAGGGCGGCATCATGCTTTCGTTAACGAATAAAGACAAAACGCCCCTTCTTCTCATTGCCGAACAAATACCAGTGCTGGTGAGAAAAAAAGGGTAGCATTTTGTTATCCTTTCTCCTACAATTATATAGAACGGTCTAGACAAATAAATGATAATATATAGACTGGTCTAAATTGGAGGAAGCGATAATATGAAAACATTATGTACACATTCATTGCCTAAAGAAAAAATGCCTTATTTGCTCCGGAGCGGAGAAGGCGAGCGCTATCTGTTCGGCAGACAGGTTGCCACGGTGATGGCGAATGGGAGGAGCACAGGTGATTTGTTTGAGATCGTGCTTCTTTCCGGGGGAAAAGGAGATGCCTTTCCGCTTCACGTCCACAAGGACACACATGAAGGAATTCTCGTTTTGGACGGGAAACTGGAACTGACACTTGATGGTGAACGCTATTTATTAATATCAGGTGATTATGCCAACATTCCGGCGGGAACACCGCACAGCTACCGGATGCAGAGCCACAGAACAAGACTGGTATCTTACACGATGAAAGGAAACGTAGCGCACTTGTATTCCGTTATTGGGAATCCGTATGATCACGCTGAACATCCGCCGTACGCAAGCGAAGAAGTCTCAAACGAGCGATTTGCAGAAGCAGCCGCTGTAGCGGACATTGTATTTCTAGATGAAGAAAAGCCTGCATGTTCGGCCAAATTAGCGGAACTTACAGAGCTGCCAGATGGAGCCGTTCCATACGTTCTTGAATCTGGAGAAGGAGATCGCCTGTTGACTGGAGATCAGCTTCACCGCATTGTGGCTGCACAAAAAAATACAGATGGCCAGTTTATCGTCGTATCATCTGAAGGCCCTAAAGGTGACCGAATCGTTGATCACTACCATGAACATCATACAGAAACATTTTATTGCCTTGAAGGCCAGATGACGATGTGGGCAGATGGCCAGGAAATTCAGCTGAATCCGGGAGATTTCCTGCATGTCCCTGCAAATACCGTTCACTCCTATCGCCTTGATTCTCACTATACAAAGATGGTGGGCGTATTGGTTCCTGGTTTATTTGAACCGTTTTTCCGGACGTTGGGCGACCCGTATGAAGGCCACATCTTCCCATGTGAGCCTCAGGCTTTGCGTTTTGATCGCGTTTTGCAGAATATCGAAGCATTAGATTTAAAGGTGATGAAACCATAAAGATGACAAGATTGTAAGGTTTTCATGCCGGCCTGACACCTAAATCGATGTTTCCGCGCTTCATTTTTTCATACCCTTAAGGTACAGAAAAAAGGAGCGTGATGGCTATGTCTTCATTACAGCCGACTTTGGCAAATGAGCGGATCGGTGTGCTTGATGTGCTGAGAGGAATGGCGATTTTCGGCATCTTATTTGTCAATCTGGCACATTTCAGTTATCCGGATATGTATTTGTCTATGCTTGGAAAAGAGAATTTTTTCATGGATAAGTGGTCTGAAGCTGATTTTGCCGCCGCAGACATACTGAAATTCTTCATTCAAACAAAATGTATTTTATTGTTTTCCTTTTTATTTGGATTTGGCATGGTTGTCATGATGGAGAGAGCAGAAAACAAAGGGAAACGGTTTGTTCCGTTATATGTGAGAAGGTTAATGGCGCTTCTCTTGTTTGGAACGATTCATGCCTTTTTGATATGGGACGGGGATATTTTAACAGAATATGCCCTGCTCGGATTTGTCCTGCTCTTGTTTCGAAAAGCAAAGCCGAAAACACTGCTGATATGGGCGGTCTCTTTGTATCTTCTGTTTTCCATTCCGTTCATGTTGACAAGTTTTGATCAATCAAATGGACAGGAATGGGTACAAGCGGTAACACAGCAGGCAAAACAAGCGATTCATGTTTATGGAAGCGGCAGCCTGAAGGATATTGCAGAACAGCGGATCCACGACCGTCTTGTTTACATGTCTTCGAATGGCATGCTTACGTATAATCCGCTCAACTTCTTCTTTGCATCCATTCCATATTTCAGCATGTTTTTGCTGGGAGCTGCGGCAGCGAAATCTCGGTACTTGCATGAACCAGAAAAGCATCGCAAAGGACTAAAACGATTGTGGATGGCTGGGCTTGTCATCGGCATCGGCGCCCAGGTGCTGTACAGTGTAACGGATAAAGAAATATGTTTGCTGATTGGCGCGCCTTTCCTCATGTTTTTCTATGTTACAACGGTTGTCTATCTTTATCATAAAACAAGAGTGAGAACAGTGCTGCAATCATTCTCCGCTGTTGGGAGGATGGCATTTACCAATTATCTGATGCAGTCTATTGTATGTACTTGGATTTTTTATCATTACGGCTTGGGCCTGTATGGAAAAGTGTACCCTGCTGCCGGTGTGCTCATTACAATTGCTGTTTGTGCCGTTCAAATGGTCTTCAGCCACCTTTGGCTTCGTGTCTTTCGGATGGGGCCGTTTGAGTGGCTGTGGAGAAGCGCTACGTATCTGTCGTGGCAGCCTATTGTAAAGAAAACAAAAGTCTAGATGCCTATTGGCGTCTAGACTTTTTTCTATTATTTATACACGACACGTGTTTTGCAAATGATGTCATGCAGGCCTTTTTTCTCTCCAAAGGCGATCATGATAAACCCGATATAAAAGATGATTCCAGATAAGATATAGGCAAAGTAACGGCCAATTCCCTGTCCGACAGAAACCCGTTCACCTTGTTCATTGACCACTTTCAGGCCAAGAATTTTTTTGCCAAGTGTGCCTTGCATTTTAGAAGCTGTGAGCAGCCCGTAATATAACACGCTGATGACGATCATGATCAGCATAGTAGGCAAAAATGCAAGCGTCATGTATTTCACTAAATACTCTTCTTCCGTCATGTAAGGGTTTGTTGCCACAGCCCCAGCTACAAAAACAGAATTGATCACAAATAGAATAATATAACTAGGAACAGATACAATAATGCCATCAATAAAATAAGCTAAAAAACGAATCCAAAATCCTGCTGGTTTTTCCATGTATTTTTCTCTCTCCTCTGAATTAATCTGGAATAGTATACTTTGAAAAACAAGTACATGCAATATAGTATGGTGATAAAATCCTGATATTACAGAAAAATGAGTCTTTTATCCTTTGTTTTTTACTATATAAATATACTAGAAATAATCATATCATTTCTGTATGTTCTGGATTTTTAAAAAATATAATGAATATAACTTTCAACTTACTTATAATAAAAAAGGTTAATATTTCTATTAAAGGAGGAGTTTGATGTCTAAAAAAAATAGCGTGGCGATCATGACAACCATTTCTGCGTTTCTTTTTTGCGCCGTGATTGTGGCGGCTTCACTTTCGCCGCTGGCCGGAACGGGAGCGGCGGCCAATCAGTTTAATTCGGTTGGCATGTGGTCAGCTGTCGGTATGATCCTTGTATTGTATTTCATTCCATTTCTCGTTTATATGCTCGGAGTCGATGCAATGAGGTATGTCATGGCGGTGCTTTGCGGCTTCGGGCTTTTGATTCATTTGTCTTCGGCCGGTTTTATCTTGATGTTTAGTTTCTTTAGTGACCATCTGCTTTCTGAGGTGATCTTTGTTTTCGGAATTAGTCTCGCTGCGGCTGCTGTCAACGTCATTTGGTTTGTGGCTGCATTTCGGCCGGGTGCTGAAAAAACGTCCGTGAATACTCTTACATAGTTTTCTAGTTTGTGATGTTTTTGTGAAATATATTTATAAAATGGATGAATATGTTATGATGGTCACAAATTAGAAGTTACATATAATGGGGGTCTCAATGATGGTCAAGTCATTTCGTATGAAAGCTTTGATTGCGGGAGCTGCGGTGGCGGCGGCTGTTTCGGCCGGTGCTGTTTCTGATGTGCCCGCTGCCAAAGTGTTTCAGCCGACAGCTGCTTATGCGGCGGAAACGGTATTTTCTCAAAATAATGGAGCATCTGGCTTTTTGACAGGAAGATATGAGGTACAAGCGATGGCGCCTGCCATGTTTAACTGGTCACGCGAAAGCCGGTTCGCCGGAAATACAGACGGGACGCTGAAATGGCAAAACGACATCAGAACGACTCCGCAAAATGGAGCGGGGGCTGTGATTGACGGAGACGGCACAGTATATCTTCATTCCAGAGACGGGGAAATGAAAGCCTTTAATCCAGACGGCTCAGTCAAATGGGTGACGGGCAATCTTGGAAAAACATATACGCAATCTCCTGTACTTGGGACCAACGGCGTTATCTATTTGGCATCCTATGACAAAAAGATTTATTTTATTGACAAAGAAACGGGAGAAATTTTAACAACGGTTCCGTTAAGCGGCGGGCCAAGCTCTGAAACGGTGATCGGTTCAGACGGGACGTTGTATTTCTCAACACTTGATAATTATGTTCACGCGATCAAACCGACGTCAAAATCAACTTGGACAGAGCGCTGGAAGTTGAAAACAAATGGTGTCGTCAGCTCTGTGCCGGTGCTTGCCAAAAACGGCACCGTGTATGTCGGCACATATAATTACGTGTTTTATGCGATCAACTCCGGAACCGGACAGGTGAAATGGTCCAGAACGACGTCAAATGCGTTTAAAGGATATCCGGTGATTGATAAGGACGGCAACGTTTATGCCGGCAACCAAGATGGACAGCTGTATGCTTATACATCAACAGGCAGTTTGAAATGGACATTCCCGCTAAACGGGTTCTCCAGCTCATCTCCTGCGATTGATCATAATGGCAATATCTACATCGGCTCAGGAAGCGGCGAGCTGTTTTCCATCAGCAAAAACGGGGATATGAACTGGTCATTCTATACAGACGGCCCTGTCAGAACGGCGCCGCTGATTGACGCGAAGGGAACGGTGTATTTCGGGTCAGATGATATGAAGGTTTATGCGGCAGACGCAAACGGCAATGAATTATGGAGCTATCAAACTGACAGTAACGTCGTGTCTTCTCCTCAGCTCGCTGAGGACGGAACACTTTATATTGGAAGTTATACGAAGCTGATGGCTTTTGGGAAATAGTAAAACAGGCTGGCGAGGTTAACCTCGCCAGCCTGTTTTTTTGATCAATCAAGATATTTATTTTTATAGAGAACCTTTGTCCCGCAAATATAATCATGTAATGCCAGTTTAGAGGGAAAGGCCGCCATGATAAAACCGATATATAAGATCTTAGATAATGTGTAAGCGAAGAAACGGCCGAAGCTGTGCCAAAAAGAAATACGCTCGCCATACTGATTGACAACGATGATGCCCCTGAGTTTTTTTCCCAATGTTGCTTGCATGTTTGAAGAAGTCAGCAAGCTATAGTAAAGAATAGCGAAAATAAATATGATGGCCAAAACAGGGATTGTGCCAATGATCAACATGAAAAACTCATATTGGGCTTCTGACATGTGTGTACCTGCTGCATCAATGAGTGGCAACACAATGAAGGTGTTAATGAAAATCATAATGAAAGAGAATATAGCTATAATGAATACATCAATAATAGAGGCTGCTGCCCGATTCAAAAAATCCTGCTGGTTTTTCCATGTATCATTTTACTCCTTTGAAGTTTTCTGGGATATTATACGTTAGAGGCTGCAGGGTTTCAATGAGATAGACTAGAGGAATTTGGTCTCGTAGTGAAAATGGTATTTTATCACTTTTAATCTCTTTATTTAGGTGATATAAAGATAAAAAAAGAATCTGCAAGGTGATGCAGATTCTCTTCATTACGATTATTTAGAGGCCTGAATAAATACACCCTTCTCATGAGAAAACTCTTTGAATCCGTATACCCCATGATAGGAGCCGATTCCGCTTGTGTTGACGCCGCCGAATGGCAGGTTGACGTCACTGAAATGGACGACGACATCATTGATGGCGGCATTTCCTGATGTCGTGTGCTGGAGGACGTTGTCAATCAGGTCTTGGTTTTTGCTGAACACATAAAGTGCAAGCGGTTTATCGCGGTCATTTACGTAATCGATGACCTCGTCGATGTCTTCATAGTTCATCATTGGCAGGATCGGTGCGAAGATTTCCTCCTGCATGATTTTCATGTCGGACGTGACGTTTTTCAAAACGGTTGGCGAAATCGTGCGGTCGCTGGCATCAAATACGCCGCCGAACACCACTTCCGCCCCTTTTTTGATGGCATCGTCGAACAGATCTTTGACGCGGTTGAAGTTGCGGTCATTGACGATCTGCGTAAATTTGCTGCGGTCTGGGTTGTGATCATCCTCCATAAATCCAGCGTTGACGACTGTTTGTAAAATCCCCGCGAACCGGTCCTGAACGTCTTTTTTAATGAACAGGTAATCAGGTGCGATGCAGGTTTGGCCGGCGTTTACGAATTTCCCGACGGCGATCTTTTTCGCTGCGTCCATCAGATCGTATTCACTGTCGATAATCGTCGGGCTCTTGCCGCCAAGCTCAAGTGTGACAGATGCCAAGTGTTTGGCAGCCGCTGTCATGACGATTTTCCCGACATTTGTGCTTCCAGTGAAGAAAATATGGTCGAACGGCTGATCAAGTAGTTCGGTTGCCACCTCAACCTCTCCTTCAAAAATCGCGACTTCTTTTTCATCAAAAGCGTCTCTTATCACTTTAGCGGCAATGTTGCTCGTGTTCATCGTGAAATCGGACAGCTTCACAATCGCGCTGTTTCCGGCTGCGAGAGAAGCGGCAAGCGGCGCCATCGTCAGCATAAACGGATAGTTCCACGGGCCGAGGATGAGTGTGACGCCTTTAGGCTCGTACATAAGAATTCCGTTTGCGTCAGGGCTTAACGATGAACCGACTTCTTTAGGCGCCATCCATTGTTCCAGGTTATTCATATTATCTCTGATCGCTTTTTTTGTTCCTTCGATTTCCGCTTTTTTGACTTCGTGATATGGTTTGCGGACGTCTTTGCGGATCGCTTCGATGATTTCTTCTTCATGGGCGATGACGGAATCTAAAAAGCGTTGAAGCTTTTCTCTCCGCTGTTCCGCTGTTGAAGCGCGCAAGGCTTTTTGCTGTTTTTTCTGAAGCTGAAAAACGCGCTGAATGTCGTCCTTTACTTGCTGTTCCATTGTAAAATCCCCCTCATTTGCTTTCTTCTTTTCTCGGACCTATTATAAGGGGGTACCTTTTCTGTAAGAAAGACAACGGTGAACCATCTATACGTTACCGTACATATATCGAACATTTGTCTAATGATTGGGGGTGTCTTTTGTGCCGGAATCTGCCGAAGCTCAAGTGAAAGAGGCGTTGCTGGCCTTATTGAAAGAAAGAGATATTCAACACATCACAATGAAAGAAATCGCTGAGAAGGCCAAAGTGAGCCGCGGATCGCTCTACCTTTATTATGAGGATAAGTTTTCAATCATTGAGGATTTAATCGAAGACATGAAGGAAGGGCTGGGCAAAGCGCTTTTTGACGCCTTCAGTCATATGGATACCCTCCATTTGAACAAAAAACGGCAAACGGTGCATCCGACGCTATCCTTTGTTCATGAACATCGATCCTTTTTTTCTGTGATGATGAACAGAGGGCATTTCCATCGTTTTTTTAAGGATGTGTTTCAGCAGGATGTTCTGCTGACTCCGGTCCATGTGAATTTGACGCCGATCGAACGGGAAATTTACGGACATTACCGGGCCTTGTACACGTACGCGATCATCCTGTATTGGCTGAATGAGGATGCGGCCGCGACTCCGGAAGCTATCAGCCAAAAGGTATGGGAGCTTGTTTCTCAAAAGAGATTTTATTGGCTGTTTGGACAAGCTGTGCCAGGAGAGCGAGAGAAGGACAAGCAAATCGACAGGCGGGTGGTTCGAACGAGAGAGGCGCTCCAGAAGGCATTTCTGGACGTGCTGGCGGAGAAAAAAGACTACGCAGCCATCACGATTTCGGATATTACCCGGAAAAGCAATATCCGCCGTGCAACCTTTTATGATCACTATGCCAATAAGGAGGAATTGCTCCAAACCATGATACAGCGATCATGTGCGGAGATCATTGATCACCTGACGATTGCCTCCAGCCCGAATGAATTTTCCTTAAAGGAAGCGGAGAAGGCGCTCGCCAGTCTGCTTTCTGCTTTGTCAAACATACCCATTGTCCATTTTCTCAATCGGGAATGGGGTGTTCCTCATGTGATACCTGATATGTTCAAAGCGCTGGAATCGTTTTATCTGCATCAGCAAACTGATATTCACGCAGAGAAAAAGCTTTATGCCCATTATGTATCCGCAATGATTATCGGGTTGCTTTTGTATCGGCTGGATGAAGGAAAGACACATGAGCCAGAAGTGCTGGCGAGGGAGTTTTTGCAGTTTTTGGATGTGAAGAAATATAAGGTTGTATTGCTTTAAAAGACAAAAAGAGAGGGGGCTCCCTCTCTTATTTCGTTTCTTCCTTCCATTTCTCATCAATCAGCATCTTCCCAGGCCATGTGTACGCCATGATGCCGCCGTCTGCGGTGATGTCTTCTCCCGTGACGTATGAGCTGTCGTCTGACGCGAGAAACAGGGCCACTGTTGCCATTTCTTTGGGCTGGCCAAGACGTCCGAGCGGCGTGATCCATTTGTTGGCTTCGCGGAATTGTTCGCCCATTTCCTGTTCTTTGGTGCCTGCCAGTTTATCAATCAGCGGTGTTTCGATCGTGCCCGGTGAGATAGAATTGACGCGGATGCCGTTTCGAGCGTAATCAATCGCCATCGCTCTAGTCAGGTTCGTGATCCCGCCTTTTGCAGCATTGTAGCCGGAGCGGTCGAGATCCGCGGCCCGGCCTGACATGGAGGAGGTATTGATGATGGAGCCTCCTTTTTCGAGCATGAGCGGAATCAGATATTTGCTGCAAAGGAACGTGCCGCGCAGGTCGACGGCGATAATGCGGTCAAACAGGTCAACCGGATATTCGTGCACCTTTCCGCCTTCCTGATCAACGCCGGCATTATTAAACAGAATATCAATCGTTCCGCATGCATCCTTGATTTGATCAGCAAATGCTTTCACACTGTTTTCATCTGACACATCGAGGTGAAAGGATTCTGCCTGTCCTCCGTTTTTTCTGATTGTGTCAACTGTTTCCTCCATTTGATCTTTATTGATATCTCCGATGATCACACGCGCGCCTTCATTGGCAAAAACCTCTGCCGTCGCTTGCCCAATGCCTGTCGCGGCGCCTGTGATCACTGCTGTTTTGTTTTCAAGTCTTCCCATGATACGAGACCTCCTTTTTCTATTTGTCTTCCCGCTATGTGCAGTGATAAACATGCGAGAAAAGAAAGGCCAGCATATGTTAAGATGAATTAGAAATTGTTGGGAGGTTTGTATGTTTGAAGGTACAGCATAAGAAGGAGCTCAAGTTTTATTGCTTCATTACCATTCCATCTGCATTTGTTGTGCTGACTGTCATCTCTTTTTTATTGCAAGAGATTACGTTTCCGGTGACTGCAAGCGCATTTCTGAATGCTTCATGGCATAATCTATTGTTTTTAATACCGTTCGGTTTGTTTTTCTACCCGGTGCATATATGGATGAAGCGGGAGTTTGGCCGCTGGAATGACACAGAAAAAAAGAGAGGATGATGAAGCCTCTCTTTTTTATGAGAATGAGTGAGAAAAAGAGTGAAAACAAATCCAACTAATGTTAAATTTACATATATATGCATCTATCAATCTAATTGACAATTGTCATCTTATGTGATAAATAGATGCTGAAAAGGGTTTACATAATGGTAAAGGAGCGATCAAGAGTGGCGAAAAAAGAGTTTAAAGCAGAGTCTAAACGCTTGCTGGATATGATGATTAACTCCATTTACACCCAAAAAGAAATTTTCCTGCGCGAGTTAATCTCCAATTCGAGTGATGCGATTGACAAAATCTATTACAAAGCGCTTACGGACGATGCGCTTACGTTTGATAAAGACAGTTACTACATAAAGGTCGCAGCTGACAAAGATGCGAGAACATTAACCATCTCTGATACGGGGATCGGAATGACAAAGGATGAGCTTGAACAGCATCTTGGAACAATTGCAAAAAGCGGTTCCCTCGCGTTTAAAAAGGAAAACGAGCTGAAAGACGGACATGACATTATCGGGCAGTTCGGTGTCGGTTTTTACGCGGCATTTATGGTTGCCGATGTCGTGACAGTCATCAGTAAAGCGCTTGGCAGCGAAGAGGCTTATAAATGGGAGTCTGCGGGTGCAGACGGCTATACGATTGAGCCGTGTGAAAAGGATTCTGTCGGTACAGACATTATCCTGAAAATCAAAGAGAACACAGAAGATGACAGCTATGACGAGTTTTTAGAGGAATATCGTTTAAAAGCGATCATCAAGAAGTACTCCGACTTCATTCGCTACCCGATCAAAATGGATACCACCATTAATAAGCCGAAGGAAGGAAGCGAAAATGAATTTGAAGAGGTGCAGGAAGAGCAGACGGTCAACAGCATGGTGCCGATCTGGAGAAAAAACAAAAGCGAGCTGACAGATGAGGATTATGAAAAATTCTATGCTGAAAAGCATTACGGGTTTGATAAACCGCTCACACACGTTCATATCAGCGTGGATGGAGCCGTTCGCTACAACGCGATTCTATTCATCCCTGAAAACATGCCGTTTGACTACTATTCCAAGGAATATGAGAAAGGCTTGGAGCTGTATTCCAATGGCGTGCTGATCATGAATAAGTGCGCAGACCTGCTACCGGACCACTTCAGCTTTGTGAAGGGCATGGTCGATTCTGAGGATCTGTCGCTGAATATTTCCAGAGAAATGCTGCAGCATGACCGCCAGCTGAAGCTGATCGCGAAAAACATCAGCAAGAAAATCAAAAGCGAGCTGCAAAGCCTGTTGAAAAAAGACCGCGAGAAATACGAGACGTTCTACAAGTCGTTCGGCAGACAGCTGAAATTCGGCGTGTACAATGATTTTGGCGCGAATAAGGATCAATTGAAGGATCTCCTATTATTCTACTCTTCAAAAGAGAAAAAACTGGTCAGCTTAGACGAGTATGTTTCCAGAATGCCAGAGGAGCAGAAATACATTTATTACGCGACCGGTGATTCTTACGACCGCATTGAGAAACTGCCGCAAACGGAAATGGTGGCGGACAAAGGCTATGAAATCCTCTACTTTACTGAGGACATCGATGAGTTTGCAATTAAAATGCTGGCTTCTTATCAGGAAAAAGAATTCAAGTCCGTATCAAGCGGAGACCTTGGCATAGACACGGATGAGGATCAAAAGCAGTCCGAGGAAGAGGAAAACAAGTATAAGGATCTGTTTGAGGAAATGAAAAACATTCTGTCAGACAAAGTGAAAAACGTCAGAATCTCAAAACGGCTTAAATCACATCCAGTCTGCCTTGCTGCTGACGGCGAAGTGACAATTGAGATGGAAAAAATCTTAAACGCGATGCCTGACAGCCAAAATGTGAAGGCGGAAAAAGTGCTGGAAATCAACCCGAATCACGAGGTATTCCAAACGCTGCAGGACGCGTTTGAACAAGATAAAGAGAAGCTGAGCCTGTACACAAACCTTCTGTACAATCAGGCGCTTCTCATCGAAGGCCTGCCGATTCAGGACCCTGTGGAATTTACGAACAATATTTGCAAGGTCATGGTGTAAACAGAAAAAGGAATCGTCCCATAAGGAGACGATTCCTTTTTTTATAATGTACGCTCATTCAGCACTTGGTTTTGGGTGCTTTTCTTCTTTTTAAACCGTTTTTTCAGGCTTGCTTCAATTTCCTCCAAGCTTTTCCCTTTGGTTTCCGGTACCATGTAGAACGCGAAGAAAAATGAGAGAAGACAAATGACTGAGAAAACCATAAAGACCCATGCGATGCCCATCGCGCTTAGCATCAGCGGGAAGACGAGCGACACGATCAGATTGGCCGCCGATAACACCAAAGTCGTGAACCCTGTCGCGGCTCCGCGTGCTTTGGACGGGAAGAGCTCAGGCATGAGCACCCACACTACCGGACCCCATGTCGCCTGGTAAAAGACGATATAGACACCTAGAAAGACTACTGTCATCCACGCTGTTGATGCGGAAAGTCCGAGCGTTAGGAGCACGCCTGATAAAGCAGCAAGGCTCAGTGTGATGCCGATACTTCCCCAGATCAGAAGTTTTTTGCGGCCGACACGGTCAATTAAGATCATGGCAGTGATACACATGATGACGTTGAGGATGCCGATTCCCATTGTGCCGAGCGCCGAAGCTGATGTGCCAAGACCGGCCTTCGTAAAAATGGTTGGCGCGTAGTAGATGACCGTGTTAATGCCGACCGCCTGCTGGAAAATGGCAAGGCCGACGCCAATCAGAAGCATGGGGCGAATCCATTTGGCTTTCAGCACGCCAAGTGTCGTTTCTTTTTTCTCCGCTTCTCCTTGCTTCATCTCTGCCAATTCCATTTCAATGTCTTTGGGGTCATGAGTGATGTTCATGATGCGTCTCGCTTCTTCTTCACGGCCGCGCTTCACGAGCCATCTTGGCGATTCCGGCATGAACGCGATGCCGATTAATAGAAGCACGGCAGGTACTGCGGCCAGACCGACCATCCAGCGCCACGCTTCAAACGGTGTGAACAGGTAGTTAACGATATAGGCGAGCAAAATCCCGGTGACAATCATTAAGTTGTTCATTGTGCCGAGTGTCCCGCGAATTTTCGTCGGTGCCATTTCGGAAAGATACACGGGCACAAGTGCCGTTGAACCGCCGACGGCCAACCCGAGTATCACCCTAGATGCAATCAGCATGCCGATTGTTTGAGAAAATGCACAAGCGAGCGCACCGATAATAAAAATGATGGAAAGGACAAATACAACCTTTCTCCTGCCCCAGCGGTCTGAGCATGTGCCGCTCAAGGCAGAACCGAAAATCGCGCCAAGGAGCAGCATGCTGACAACCAATCCTTCTGTCAATGTCGTTAAAGGAATATCGTTATTGATAAACAGGAGTGCTCCTGAGATAACGCCTGTATCGTAACCATATAGCAGTCCCCCTAAAGCGCCGAAAAAGTAGATCATATATTTCCTTGTGTCTTTCTTCACAAATGTCTCCTCCTCAGTTGTTGAGCCAATGAGTATCTAAAATGTATAACAAAGTTAATAGATTAGTACCCATTTCCTATCTCATTTGAAACATTTGTTTTGAACAAACGGAAACATTAAAGCCAAAAGAGATGATCACAGATCCGCTGAGTTTAGGAAAAACGAAATAACTTTATGCTCAGAGAAACCATTAAAAAAACCTTACCCGCGCGGAGTAAGGTTTTGATTAAGACATTTTTATTCTTCTGCTTCGTTGACGAAAACCAAGGCGGAGAAGCCTTTTTTCTTATCAAATTGCAATTCAACGACGGTAACGTCCGGATTGAAGTTGTGGTATTCCTCTAAGAACTGAATAATGCCTTCTGAAATGTCATCTGACATAAGCTGCTTGTGGTGCAGGCCAAATGTGGCTTCAGCGAAGAACCCTGTACGCTTGTTGTACGATAGTTCTTTTACTTCAACGTCTTCAGGGTAGATATCTTCTTCATTGGAAATATACACGCAAATTCCGTCTACAATTTCTTGCTCATTTAATATTAATCTCATTGCCTAAAATCTCCTTCTGTACGTCTTCGGTGCTTTAAATGCGCGAATCAACGCGATGACAATGATTAAAATAATGATCAAAGCAATGATATCAACGATCCAGGCAATGGGTGAAGCGCCATACGAAACATAGCCTGGGCCTCCGACTGGATGATAGGTGTAACCCCATGGGTGCATCATGCTGATCATGAACATACCCATTGTAAATCCGCTATAATATCCAAACCATCCTGATGGCGCGAAACCTGCGTGATAGTAATGATTCACTGAAACATAACGTCCGCCAACATAAGCTTTAGACGTTTTTCCGCTGTATGTCTTTCCGCTTACTTTTGATGTAGCGCCGGAAAAGGTCCCTGACGATTTTTTAGAGCTTGATGAGCTTGCCTTTTCCGAAGGCTTCTTTTTAAGCGAAATCGATGATGATGAATCGTCAGACGTCTTGGATTTTTTGCTAGAAGAGCTTGATCCTGAGCTGTAGCTTGATTTCGGGCTTGATTTATAGCTTCCGCTGTATGACGAGCTTGAACTCCGGCTGCTGTAACTAGATGATGAGCGGCCGCTAAAGCTCTTTGCATGAGAAATCGTTGATGGCAGCAGTAGACCTAAAGCAACGGTTACTGCAACTAAGGCTTTTACATATTTAAGTTTCATTCGGTTTCCCCCATAGACCATCGAAACGGTCTGCTATTCTGACCAGCAAATAAAAGAAGCTGGGTCAGCTTTATTTCATATGAGCTGGATGATATGAACGTTTCATACTTTTGCTTTCTCAATCACTTTCTTTCTGAGATAAACTACCTTTATTTTATCGGATTTATGGCTCATTTTGTAAGGTTTTGCTTCAAAATCAGTTATTTAGGAATTTATCGCACAAAAAAACAGCCTTCTCCATTGGAGAAGGCTGTTTTCTTCTTATGCGAACAGATTATCAATAAATGAAATATCCTCTTGAGAAAGCGTCACGTCGGCTGTTTTGATGTTATCAATCAGCTGATCGGCACGTTTTGCTCCCGGGATTAAAATATCAATTTCCGGTCTTGCTAAATACCAGGCCAATACGATGTGAGGGATATCCACGTTGTGTTTTTCGGCAATCGGCGCAAGCTTGTTGACCTTTCTGATATTTTCTTTGAAACGCTCGCCCTTGAAGTGTTCCTGTTCGTTTCGCAGGTCGCCTTCTGGGAACGTTGTATCTTCTGTATACTTTCCTGCCAATAAACCTGATACGAGAGGGAAGTAAGGGATAAATGAAATATTATGCTCCTTCGTATACGGGAAGAATGTTTTTTCCGCTTCACGGTTTAACAGGTTGTATTCGCCTTGCAATACATCTACCAAACCGTCTTTGTTTGCTTCTTTCAATTGCTCTAAAGAGAAGTTGGATACACCGATGGAGCGGATTTTTCCGGCTTTCTTCATCTCATTCAGCGCGTTAACGGCTTCATCCTTAGGCGTATGTTCGTCAGGGAAGTGAATGTAGAACAAATCGATATAATCGGTATTCAAGCGTTTCAGGCTTTCATCAACTGATTTTTTAAGAAATTCTGGTGAATTATCAAAGACAAAGTCATTGCCTTGTTTTCTGTGAGCGGCTTTTGTAGCGATGACAACATCTTCACGGTTGAATTCACGCAGCACTTCACCAATTAATTCTTCGGAACGGCCGATCCCGTAAATATAAGCGGTGTCTAACATTGTCACGCCATTACGGATCGCCTCGCGCACCAATTCTTTTCCGGTTTCTTCATTTAGGTTCGGGTAGAGGTTATGTCCTCCGACAGCATTTGTTCCTAATCCGATAGGGAATACCTGCAAGTCTGATTTTCCGAGCTTCGCTTTTTTCATGATCTGCCTCCTAGAATAAAATGGATGATAGACTCTCAACACTATTGTAAACGTTAGGCCAGATGAATGCCGATTTGATGCTCATTGCAGTACTGCGTGTACTCGTCGTCTAATGGCTGAGAGGTCACAATGCAATGCAGCCTGTCAAACGGTGCATACGTCAGAAGCGTTGATTTTCCGAATTTAGAATGGTCAGCCAATAGATACACTTCTTTTGCTTTTTCCGAAATCCTCTTTTTAATTTCATACTCCAGCAGATCCGAATTGGTCAATCCGTGAGTCAGCGTCGTTCCGGTAGCGGACATAAAGGCTTTGTTGATATTGTACTTATCAAGCATAGCCGGGTCGTCCATGCCGACAAAGGAGCGGGTTTTTCTCTTATAGTTGTTTCCGATAATGATTAAGTTGATATTCTTCAAAGCTGACGCCGCATTGATAATGTCTAAACTGTTGGTTAAGATGGTGACATTTTTGGCTGGATCAAGCGTATCAAGAATAGACTTTGTCGTCGTTCCTGAATCAATGAAGACCAAATCGTGATCTTCAATAAATCGGGAAGCATAATGGGCGATTTTTGTTTTTTCATCCTGGTGCTGAATGGTGCGATTTTCAAAAGGAACTAATGCGGTTTTTTCAATAGATGTTACGCCGCCGTATACTTTTTCAATCGCACCCTTTTCTGTTAGCTTGTTGATATCACGTCTGACTGTGTTTTTGGAGACATTGAACACCTGGCACAGCTCATCTAAGGAAACAGTGCCATGCGATAAAATGTACTCCTCCATTTCCTGAATCCGCATCAGTTTCATATAAAAAACTCCTTCTTGAATCTTTACGTAACATAAATATATAATAAAAACCAAAAGTTAATCAATAGTTGCTTAAAAAATGATAACATCGGTGTATATCTTTTGCAAGATTCTACGGCCTTCTCTTACCTCTCTTACTTGATTAAAAGATTAATATAATAAAAATAATGAAAAAATTTAGTGTTTATGATTGACTTATGGGTATTATGCGATTAGAATATAACCAAGAAATGACCAAAAAGTAACCTGTTGTGCATGAAATGGTTGCTTGTATGTAAATATGCATCCGCCATTTATTTTTTTGGTTTTTTTGAAAGCGTTTAATTCTTGGCTTACTGAAAAGTGGATATTGATATGAATCTATCCTGAACCATCCATACAAGTGTATGTGTTTACTAATGAAGGAGGCAATAAGAATGGCAGAAATCAGAAAATTAAAAAACTATATCAACGGTGAATGGGTTGAAAGCAAAACAGATCAATATGAAGATGTCGTCAATCCGGCGACGAAAGAAGTGCTATGCCAAGTGCCGATTTCTACAAAAGAAGATATTGATTACGCAGCGCAAACAGCGGCTGAAGCATTTAAAACATGGTCGAAGGTGGCGGTTCCGCGCCGTGCCAGAATTCTATTTAACTTCCAGCAGCTGCTGTCCCAGCATAAAGAAGAACTGGCTCATCTGATTACCATTGAAAACGGAAAAAACACAAAAGAAGCTTTAGGTGAAGTGGGACGCGGGATTGAAAACGTAGAGTTCGCCGCTGGAGCACCTTCCCTGATGATGGGTGACTCACTTGCTTCCATCGCAACGGACGTTGAAGCGGCGAACTACCGTTACCCAATCGGAGTTGTCGGCGGAATCGCGCCATTCAACTTCCCGATGATGGTTCCTTGCTGGATGTTCCCGATGGCGATCGCGCTCGGCAACACATTTATTTTAAAACCATCTGAGCGAACTCCGCTGTTAACAGAGAAATTGGTTGAGCTTTTTGAAAAAGCGGGCCTTCCGAAAGGGGTATTCAACGTCGTATACGGTGCGCATGACGTTGTGAACGGCATTCTCGAGCATCCCGAGATTAAAGCGATTTCATTTGTAGGCTCCAAGCCAGTCGGCGAATACGTCTACAAAAAAGGAAGCGAAAACTTAAAACGCGTTCAATCTCTGACTGGCGCGAAAAACCATACGATTGTCTTGAACGATGCGAATCTTGAAGACACGGTCACAAACATCGTCGGAGCTGCCTTCGGTTCTGCCGGTGAACGCTGCATGGCTTGTGCGGTTGTGACGGTTGAAGAAGGAATCGCCGATGAATTTATGGCGAAGCTGCAGGAAAAAGTGGCGGACATTAAAATCGGTAACGGCCTTGATGACGGCGTGTTCTTAGGACCGGTGATTCGCGAAGACAACAAGAAGCGCACGCTCAGCTATATCGAAAAAGGTCTTGAAGAAGGTGCCAGACTCGTATGTGACGGACGTGAAAATGTGTCTGACGACGGCTACTTTGTCGGCCCGACGATCTTTGACAATGTCACAACAGAAATGACGATCTGGAAAGATGAAATTTTCGCTCCGGTCTTATCTGTCATCCGTGTGAAAAACCTGAAAGAAGCGATTGAAATCGCCAATAAGTCTGAGTTTGCGAACGGCGCCTGCTTGTTCACATCCAACTCAAACGCAATCCGCTACTTCCGTGAAAACATTGATGCGGGAATGCTAGGCATCAACCTTGGTGTGCCGGCTCCAATGGCGTTCTTCCCATTCTCAGGCTGGAAATCTTCATTCTTTGGAACGCTGCATGCGAACGGAAAAGACAGCGTCGACTTCTATACACGTAAAAAAGTGGTGACGGCAAGATATCCGGCACCTGATTTCAACTAAACGACGAACAGCCGAACGGCGTCCATGTGCGCTGTTCGGACTCATTCTGCCAATAGAAAGAGGAGGGCTTCTCTATGAGTTATTTGTTGCGTAAGCCGCAGTCGCATGAAGTGTCTAATGGGGTCAAACTCGTGCACGAAGTAACGAAATCCAACTCTGATCTCACTTATGTAGAGTTTAAGGTGTTAGATCTAGCTTCCGGTTCCAGCTATGCAGAAGAATTGAATAAACAAGAAATCTGTATTGTGGCGGTAACGGGAAAAATTACAGTGACGGACCATGAGTCGACTTTTGAGAATATCGGTACGCGTGAAAGCGTATTTGAACGAAAACCGACAGACAGCGTCTATATGTCAAATGACCGTGCATTTGAGATTACAGCGGTCAGCGACGCAAGAGTGGCGCTTTGCTATTCTCCATCGGAAAAACAGCTGCCGACAAAGCTAATCAAAGCGGAAGACAACGGAATTGAGCATCGCGGGAAGTTTTCAAACAAACGTACTGTTCATAACATTCTTCCGGATTCAGACCCTTCAGCTAACAGCCTATTAGTAGTTGAAGTCTATACAGACAGCGGCAACTGGTCCAGCTACCCGCCTCACAAACATGATCAAGACAACTTGCCGGAAGAATCTTTCTTAGAAGAAACGTACTACCATGAGTTAGACCCGGGGCAGGGCTTTGTGTTTCAGCGCATATACACAGATGACCGTTCTATTGATGAGACAATGACTGTAGAAAATGAAAACGTTGTCATCGTTCCTGCGGGATACCACCCGGTAGGTGTGCCGGACGGATACACATCCTACTATTTAAATGTCATGGCAGGGCCGACGCGGAAATGGAAGTTTCATAATGACCCGGCGCATGAATGGATTTTAGAACGTTAACAAGTGAGGAGTGGCTGTTTACGATGAAGTATACATTCAATGAAGAGAAGGCTTTTGATATTGTTGCCATCGGCCGGGCATGTATTGATCTGAACGCAGTCGAATACAACCGCCCAATGGAAGAAACGATGACATTTTCGAAATATGTCGGCGGTTCACCTGCGAATATCGCGATCGGCAGCGCGAAGCTTGGCTTAAAAGCGGGCTTCATCGGCAAAATTCCAGATGACCAGCATGGAAGATTCATAGAGTCCTATATGAGAAAGACCGGCGTTGATACAACACAGATGGTTGTTGATCAAGATGGACACAAAGCAGGCCTTGCATTTACAGAAATCCTCAGCCCTGAAGAATGCAGCATTTTAATGTATCGCGATGATGTGGCGGATCTTTATCTTGCGCCTTCAGATGTAAGCGAGGACTACATCGCAAATGCGAAAATGCTGCTTGTTTCCGGGACAGCGCTCGCCAAAAGCCCGTCACGGGAAGCGGTATTAAAAGCTGTTCAATACGCGAAGAAGCATCAGGTTAAAGTGGTGTTCGAACTGGATTACCGCCCGTATACGTGGCAGTCATCAGATGAAACAGCCGTTTATTATTCTTTGGTTGCCGAGCAGTCTGATATCGTCATCGGCACACGCGATGAATTTGATGTGATGGAAAACCGCACAGGCGGAAGCAATGAAGAATCCGTCAATCATTTATTTGGCCATTCAGCCGACCTCGTTGTCATCAAACACGGCGTCGAAGGCTCTTACGCATACAGCAAATCCGGCGAGGTATTCCGCGCTCAAGCGTACAAGACAAAAGTGCTGAAAACTTTTGGAGCCGGTGACTCCTATGCGTCAGCCTTTATCTATGGCCTTGTCACCGGAAAAGACATCGAAACGGCATTGAAATACGGCAGTGCTTCAGCTTCCATTGTGGTGAGCAAGCACAGTTCGTCAGAAGCGATGCCGACTGCTGATGAAATCGTACAGCTTATTGAAGCACAGTCATAATTGAAAAAGATCGAGTAAAGGTGGGATCGTTTGTGGGCAAGAAAATTCGCTTAACAACAGCACAGGCGCTGATTAAATTCTTAAACCAGCAGTACATCCATGTAGATGGAAAGGAAGAGCCTTTTGTCGAAGGGATCTTCACGATTTTCGGTCATGGAAACGTATTAGGGATCGGGCAGGCGCTTGAGCAGGATGCAGGCCATTTGAAAGTCTATCAAGGGAAAAATGAACAAGGAATGGCGCATGCGGCCATGGCGTACAGCAAGCAAATGCTGAGAAGAAAAATATATGCGGTGTCTACATCCGTCGGACCTGGAGCGGCTAACTTGGTGGCGGCAGCCGGCACTGCATTGGCAAACAATATCCCAGTTCTCTTGATTCCGGCAGACACATTTGCGACAAGACAGCCAGACCCTGTACTGCAGCAAATGGAGCAAGAATACAGTGCGGCGATTACGACAAACGATGCATTGAAGCCTGTATCGAGATACTGGGACCGCATTACGCGCCCTGAGCAGCTGATGAGCAGTTTGCTGCGCGCGTTTGAAGTCATGACTGATCCGGCAAAAGCAGGTCCGGCAACGATTTGTATTTCTCAGGATGTTGAAGGGGAAGCATACGATTTTGATGAAAGTTTCTTCGTCAAACGGGTTCACTATATTGATCGCATGCAGCCGAGCGAGCGCGAGCTTCAAGGAGCGGCGGAGCTGATTAAATCCAGCAAAAAACCTGTGATTCTCGTCGGCGGAGGCGCAAAATATTCCGGTGCGCGCGATGAATTGGTCGCCATTTCTGAAGCCTATAACATTCCGTTAGTTGAAACGCAGGCAGGAAAGTCTACTGTTGAGGCTGATTTTGCGAACAACCTTGGCGGAATGGGCATCACAGGTACACTTGCGGCAAACAAAGCGGCCCGCCAAGCTGATTTGATTATTGGCATCGGCACAAGGTATACAGATTTTGCGACATCCTCTAAGACCGCTTTTGATTTTGATAAGGCGAAGTTTTTGAACATTAACGTCAGCCGAATGCAGGCGTATAAACTTGATGCATTCCAAGTGGTAGCAGATGCGAAAGTGACGCTTGGCAAACTGCATGCCTTGCTTGAAGGCTATGAGAGCGAGTTCGGCACAACGATTCGGGAGCTGAAGGACGAATGGCTAGCTGAACGCGAGCGTCTCAGCAAAGTGACGTTTAAGCGGGAAGCATTTGATCCGGAAATCAAACATCATTTTTCTCAAGAGGTCCTGAATGAATATGCTGACGCGTTGAATACGGAGCTTCCGCAAACAACGGCATTGCTGACAATCAACGAGACGATTCCTGAAGACAGTGTCATCATCTGTTCAGCAGGCTCACTCCCAGGAGATTTGCAGCGTCTGTGGCATTCTAATGTTCCGAATACGTATCACCTG
This sequence comes from Bacillus sp. FSL R5-0576, assembly GCF_038004765.1. NCBI lineage: Bacteria > Bacillati > Bacillota > Bacilli > Caryophanales > Bacillaceae > Bacillus > Bacillus sp. FSL R5-0576. Next base: position 3,821,333 of record NZ_JBBORU010000001.1, on the reverse strand, counting down.
GAGTATGGGTATTCTTGCATGGGCTATGAAGTGTCCGGGACACTCGGTCTTAAACTGGCCCACCCTGACAGAGAAGTGTATTCAATCGTCGGAGACGGCAGCTTCCTGATGCTTCATTCTGAATTGATCACGGCGATTCAATACAACAAGAAAATCAATGTGCTGCTCTTTGACAACTCAGGATTCGGATGCATCAACAACCTGCAAATGGATCACGGCAGCGGCAGCTACTATTGCGAGTTCCGCACAGACGACAACCAAATCCTGAATGTCGATTACGCGAAAGTCGCTGAGGGATACGGCGCGAAAACCTACCGCGCAAACACAGTAGAAGAATTAAAAGCGGCGTTAGAGGATGCGAAGAAACAGAATGTATCAACATTAATTGAAATGAAGGTGCTGCCTAAAACAATGACGGACGGCTATGACAGCTGGTGGCATGTCGGGGTGGCAGAGGTATCTGAACAAGAAAGCGTTCAGAAAGCATACGAAGCAAAAGAGAAAAAGCTGGAATCTGCGAAGCAGTATTAGAGGGGAGGCACCATAGATGGGCAAAAATGAAATCCTGTGGGGAATCGCTCCCATTGGGTGGCGGAATGATGACATGCCTGAAATTGGAGCGGGAAATACACTTCAGCATTTGTTAAGTGATATCGTTGTCGCACGTTTTCAAGGCACGGAGGTCGGGGGCTTTTTCCCCGAACCTGCCATCCTGAACAAAGAGCTGAAGCTTCGGAACTTACGCATTGCAGGAAAATGGTTCAGCAGTTTTATTTTGCGTGACGGACTTGGTGAAGCGGCAAAGACATTTACCCTGCATTGTGAGTATTTGCAGCAAGTAAACGCGGATGTCGCAGTTGTCTCTGAACAAACGTACAGCGTGCAAAGCTTGGAGAAAAACGTGTTCACAGAGAAGCCGCACTTTACGGATGATGAATGGGAGCGGCTTTGCGAAGGGCTGAATCACCTTGGCGAAATTGCCGCTCAGCATGGCTTGAAGCTTGTCTATCATCATCATCTCGGCACTGGTGTCCAAACAGCGGAAGAAGTGGACCGCCTGATGGCAGGAACAGACCCTGCGCATGTACACCTCCTCTATGATACAGGCCATGCGTATATTTCTGACGGCGATTACATGGGGATGCTTGAGAAGCATATCGGCCGCATTAAGCATGTGCACTTTAAGGATGCCCGCCTGAATGTCATGGAACAATGCAGGCTCGAAGGACAATCGTTCCGGCAATCATTTTTAAAAGGCATGTTTACGGTTCCCGGTGACGGCTGCATTGACTTTAGAGAAGTATATCAGCTGCTGTTGAAGCACAGTTATTCCGGATGGATTGTCATTGAAGCTGAACAAGACCCCGATGTTGCAAACCCGCTGGAGTATGCATTGATTGCGAGAAACTATATTGATCAGCAGTTGTTGGATCTGGCTTAATGGGGAATGAACATATGGGCAATACCAATGGAGATTCAGCCTTCAATAAACGGACAATCGCGGCAGCATTGGCCAACTATATTGATGCCGGTTCAATTGTGGCAGGCTCCGCCGGTTTATCATTATGGGTCAGTTACCTTAAGCTATCCGATACGCAAATCGGGCTGCTTGGCGCGCTGAGCGCAAATGCGATTTCTGCCGCTGTCGGTGCGCTGCTTGGCGGGTTTTTGGCTGATAAAGTCGGACGGAAGGCTGTTTATACCAATAGTATGCTGGTTTATGCACTAGGGATTTGTTTGGTTTTGTTCGGGGTTAATTTCCCCATGTTGTTAAGCGGTTACATCATTATCGGTTTATCAGTAGGAGCTGACATAACCGCGTCATGGACCATTATTGCGGAAAATGCGCCAAAGAAGAATCGGGCCAGGCATTGCGGCGTAGCACAAGTCGCTTGGGCCGCGGGCGCTGTCGTTGTACTGCTCCTCTCCGTACTGGCCGGTGACTTGGGACTCTTGGGGAATAAAATCGTATTTGCCCATCTGCTTGTGATTGCGCTGATTACGTACATCCTGAGAATCAGGCTTCCGGAATCAGACGCCTGGCAGACAAAAAATCAGCCGGAGGAAGCTCAGGCAGAGAAGCCGGCTGTATTGAATAAGACATCGTATTTTGATTTGCTCAAGCCTATGTATCTAAAAAGCATACTGTTTTTGATGGGTGTGTACTTGGTTTGGAACCTAGCCGCCGGGGTCATGGGCTTCTTTATGCCATACATTTATCAGCAGGTCGGCGGTGTATCTGCCAACATGGCCAACCTTTTGCAAATGGGGCTGTTTATCTTCACAGGATTGGGGGTCGCCTTGATCTTCATGCCCTTTGCCGACAAATATAGAAAAACCGTATTTGGAATCGCCGCTTTCATGGCGGTGATCGGGTGGACACTGTTTCTGCTGCCAGTTGAAGGCCTGCCGATTCTGCTCCTGTTTATTGTCGTGATCGGCATCAATAACGGAGCAGGGCAGCAAGCGAACTATCAGTTATGGGCCAGCGAAATCTTTCCTACGCAATATCGTGCTTCCGCACAAGGACTGATGTTTTTCCTTGTCCGTATTTCAATAGGGATTTGGAGTCTGTTTGTCCCAATGATTATCACCAATTTCGGCATTGGAACGATGGCTGCAATTCTTCTCGGATGTGTGACGGCCAGTATGATCATCGGGCTGCTCTTTGCGCCGAATACGTCTGGCAAGTCGCTTGAACAAATTCAAGAGGAACTCTACGGATCTCCTCAGAGCCAAGTAAAGCAAGGAACAGAAAGCAAAATTATGTAATCAACAGAAGGAGTGGCTGTCAATGAGTTTACGTATTGGCGTAATTGGAACTGGAGCAATCGGAAAAGAACATATTAACCGCATCACGAACAAGCTGTCCGGCGCAGAAATCGTAGCTGTAACGGATGTTAATCAAGAAGCTGCACAAAAGGTCGTTGAGCAATACCAATTAAACGCGACGGTTTATCCGAATGATGACAGCCTGCTTGCAGACGAAAATGTAGACGCTGTCTTAGTGACAAGCTGGGGGCCTGCGCATGAGTCAAGCGTGCTGAAAGCGATTAAAGCCCAGAAATATGTGTTCTGTGAAAAACCGCTCGCGACAACGGCTGAAGGATGCATGCGAATCGTCGAAGAAGAAATCAAAGTGGGCAAACGCCTTGTTCAAGTCGGCTTCATGCGCCGTTATGACAGCGGTTACGTACAGCTGAAGGAAGCACTTGATAACCATGTGATTGGCGAACCGCTTATGATTCACTGCGCGCACCGCAACCCGACTGTAGGAGATAACTACACAACCGATATGGCCGTAGTCGACACGCTTGTTCATGAAATTGATGTGCTGCACTGGCTCGTCAACGATGACTACGAGTCCGTTCAAGTCATCTACCCGAAAAAATCGAAAAATGCGCTCCCGCATTTAAAAGATCCGCAAATCGTCGTAATTGAAACAAAAGGCGGTATCGTCATCAATGCTGAAATCTATGTGAACTGTAAATACGGCTATGACATTCAATGCGAAATCGTCGGAGAAGACGGCATCATCAAGCTTCCCGAGCCATCAAGCATCAGCTTGAGAAAAGAAGGCAAATTCAGCACTGATATTTTGATGGATTGGCAGAGACGCTTTGTCGCTGCGTACGATGTGGAAATCCAAGACTTTATTGATTCGATTCAAAAGAAAGGCGAGGTCAGCGGACCGACGGCATGGGACGGCTATATTGCTGCTGTCACGACTGACGCGTGTGTAAAAGCCCAGGAATCTGGACAAAAAGAAAAGGTTGAATTGAAGGAAAAACCGGAATTCTATCAATCTTTTACAACAGTTCAAAACTAGAAAACAGAGGAGTGAAAATATGAAGTTAGCATTGGATCCATCCATGTATCGTGATGATTTAACTTTAGAGGAAATGGTCTATAAAACGGCGGAGCTTGGCTATGAATATATCGAATTGTCTCCGCGCGAGGATTTTTGCCCGTTTTATAAATATCCGAAAGTCGATTCAGCAAAGATCAAACAATTAAAGCGCCTTTTAAGAGATACAGGTGTTAAGCTTTCATCGCTTCTTCCTCTTTACCACTGGGCGGGACCCGATGAAGACCGCCGCCAGGCAGCAGTGCGCAACTGGAAACGGGCAATCGAAATTGCCGTTGAACTTGAAGTGGATTTGATGAACAGCGAATTCAGCGGTTCGAAATATGATCCTTTAACAAGTGAAGAAAAATTTATCAAATCCATGGATGAGCTTCTGCCAGTCTTTGAAAAAGAAGGCGTGAAACTCAATCTTCAAGCCCACCCATACGATTTTATCGAAACGCACAAAGGTGCGATGGATATGATCCGCGCGCTTGACAAGGATTGGATCAATCTTGTCTACTCGACTGCGCATACGTTCTTCTATGATGACGGCAAAGGCGACATCGAGACCATGTTTGACGAAGCCGGCGACCGCCTCACACATGTTTTATTTGCAGATACCTATAATCATAAAGCGGCTCATGGCCTTCGCTACATCGTCAATCCGCCTGACGCGAAAGTAACGGTTCACCAGCATTTGGACATTGGCCAAGGCGAGGTTGATTTTGATACGATTTTCAGAAAACTGAGAGAGATGAAGTTCGACGGAATTGCGACGAATGCCGTATTTGCTTGGGTCGATGAAAGAGCGGATGAATCAAGCCGATTTATGCTTAAGAAAATGAAAGAAGAATTAGGTCTGGCATAAGCTGAGCATGGAGTTCGGCGGGATATGGCGACAGCCTTCCTGCCGAACTCCCTTCATATCTAAAACGCAGATGGGGGAGTCTGGCATGAAACTTTGTTTTAATGAAGCGACAACATTGGAAAATTCAAACCTTAAACTGGATTTAGAACTATGCGAAAAGCATGGCTATGATTATATTGAAATCCGTACAATGGATAAGCTGCCGGAGTACTTAAAAGACCATTCATTGGATGACCTTGCGGAATATTTTCAAACCCACCACATCAAACCGCTTGCCTTAAACGCACTCGTTTTCTTCAACAACCGTGATGAAAAGGGCCACAACGAGATCATCACTGAATTTAAAGGCATGATGGAAACATGCAAAACCCTCGGTGTGAAATATGTGGTGGCCGTTCCGCTTGTGACAGAGCAGAAGATTGTAAAAGAAGAGATCAAAAAGAGCAGTGTAGAGGTGCTGACTGAGCTGTCAGATATCGCGGAGCCGTACGGCGTAAAAATCGCGCTTGAATTTGTCGGCCATCCGCAATGTACGGTCAATACGTTTGAACAGGCGTATGAGATCGTAAACACAGTTAACCGTGACAATGTCGGGCTTGTCCTTGACAGTTTTCACTTCCATGCAATGGGTTCAAATATTGAGAGTTTAAAGCAGGCGGACGGAAAGAAAATCTTCATCTATCATATCGATGATACAGAAGATTTCCCAATTGGCTTTTTAACAGATGAGGATCGTGTATGGCCGGGACAAGGGGCAATTGACTTAGATGCCCACTTATCAGCACTGAAGGAAATCGGCTTCTCTGATGTTGTATCGGTTGAGCTCTTCCGGCCTGAATACTATAAGCTGACTGCTGAGGAAGCCATTCAAACAGCGAAAAAAACAACAGTGGACGTCGTATCAAAATACTTCAACATGTAATGGATAAAGGAGGGGTGAATATGGCTTTTGTATCGATGAAAGAGCTTCTTGAAGATGCAAAGCGGGAGCAGTATGCGATCGGCCAGTTTAATATCAACGGCCTGCAGTGGACGAAGGCGATTTTGCAGGCGGCGCAAAAGGAGCAATCACCGGTCATCGCCGCGGCTTCCGATCGCCTGGTCGACTATTTAGGCGGATTTAAAACGATTGCCGCCATGGTAGGCGCGTTAATGGAGGACATGGCGATTACCGTTCCGGTCGTGCTTCATCTCGATCACGGCAGCAGTGCGGAACGCTGTAGACAGGCCATTGATGCCGGATTCAGCTCAGTGATGATTGACGGCTCCCATCAGCCGATTGACGAGAATATCGCGATGACAAAAGAAGTCACCGATTATGCCGCAAAACACGGCGTGTCAGTAGAAGCCGAAGTCGGCACGGTCGGCGGAATGGAAGACGGCCTGGTCGGCGGGGTCCGCTATGCCGATATCACGGAATGTGAGCGGATCGTCAAAGAAACCAATATCGACGCGCTGGCCGCCGCCCTCGGCTCTGTACACGGCAAATATCAGGGTGAGCCGAATCTCGGATTTAAGGAAATGGAGGCTATCTCCCGCATGACTGATATTCCCCTCGTTCTTCATGGGGCATCCGGGATTCCGCAGGATCAGATCAAAAAAGCCATCACACTCGGCCACGCGAAGATCAATATCAATACGGAATGTATGGTAGCGTGGACAGACGAAACACGCCGCATGTTTCAGGAAAACAGCGATCTGTACGAACCGCGCGGCTATTTGACACCCGGCATTGAAGCCGTGGAAGAGACAGTGCGAAGCAAAATGAGAGAGTTCGGATCAGCCGGTAAAGCAGCTAAGCAGCAGGTCGGCTAAAGAGACCAGAAACCGCCGAGATGGCGGTTTTTTTGTGCGGTGTTGCGTCCATACGCCCAAAACGATTATGATGATGGCAGCAGTGTAAGAAACGGGAGTGGTTCAGTTTGAATAAAATTATGATTGTGGAAGACAGTGAAGACATTCGCGGACTATTGCAGAATTACCTTGAAAAATACGGATATCAAACAGTGGTCGCCGCGGATTTTACAGCTGTTCTTGATGTCTTTTTGCGGGAAAAGCCCGATGTGGTGCTGCTTGATATCAATTTGCCGGCATATGACGGATATTATTGGTGCCGGCAGATCCGCCAGCACTCCACAAGCCCGATCATCTTTATTTCTGCCAGAAGCGGGGAAATGGATCAGGTGATGGCGATTGAAAACGGGGGAGACGATTATATCGAAAAACCGTTTTCTTATGATATTGTGCTGGCGAAAATCAAAAGCCAGATCCGGAGGGCGTACGGGGAGTACGCCGCAAAGCAGGGAGAGAAAGTGGTTGAATATGCCGGCGTTCAGCTCTTTGTGGAACGGTTTGAACTGCGTTTTCAGGATGAAAAAAGCGAGCTTTCTAAAAAAGAAAGCAAGCTTTTGGAAGTGCTGCTTGAGCGGGGAGAAAAGGTGACGAGTCGGGACCGTCTCATGGAAAAGACGTGGGACACCGACATATTCATCGATGATAATACACTTAACGTGTATATCACGCGGCTCAGAAAAAAACTGCGGGAGCTGAATGCGCCTGTTTCTATTGAAGCGGTGCGGGGCGAAGGCTACCAGCTGAGGGCGCAGTCATGAAGCTGTTTCTCCGGTCTCATGCAGTGCTGATTCTGCTTTTTCTCCTTCAAGGGCTGTTTGTCTTCTTTTATTACTGGTTTGCGGGTCTTCATTCTTTTTCTCACTTGTTTTACATATTGGGCGTGCAGCTTCTTATTTTGGCGGGCTATCTTGCCTATCGCTGGTACAAAGAACGCGGCGTGTATCATTGGCTCAGCTCGGGGCAGGAAGGGACGGATATCCCGTATCTCGGTTCTTCAGTGTTCTGTTCAGAGCTGTATGAAAAGCAGATGGAGCTGGTCCGGCTGCAGCACCAGAAGCTCCATGAGACCGAAGCCAAGCTTGACGCGCGGGTGACGTATATGAATCAATGGGTGCACCAAGTAAAGACGCCGCTGTCGGTCATTAATTTAATCATTCAAGAAGAGGATGAGCCCGTTTTTGAACAAATCAAAAAAGAAGTCCGGCAGATTGAATTCGGGCTGGAGACGCTTCTTTATTCTTCAAGGCTCGACCTGTTTGAACGGGATTTTAAAATTGAAGCGGTTTCCCTGCCCGAGCTTCTCCAATCAGTCATTCAAAGCTATAAACGATTTTTTATTCAATATCGCGTTTATCCGAAAATGAACGTTTGCGATGATCATCAGATTTACACCGATGCCAAATGGCTCAAATTTGCGATCGGCCAAGTGGTCACAAATGCGGTCAAGTATTCAGCGGGCAAGAGTGACAGACTTGAGCTGAATGTCTTCCGCGATGAAGACAGGACGGTGCTTGAAGTCAAAGATTACGGTGTCGGGATTCCCTCGCAAGACATCAAGCGGGTGTTTGACCCTTATTACACCGGTGAAAACGGGCGGCGTTTCCAAGAATCTACGGGAATTGGCCTCCATCTCGTCAAAGAAATTACAGATAAGCTCAATCATACGGTGGACATCAGCTCGTCTCTCGGTGAAGGGACATCAGTTCGATTTTCATTTCTTACAAAAATGTAAGGCTGCGTTAAGAAAACAACATAGCCCGCTTTGTTTCCCCTTGATAACATGGATTTATGTCAAGGGGATTTTTATGTTGAACGTCCCGGCACTACATGAAAGCAGCCCAGATCAACAAGAATAAAACCATAAGGAGGATTTTCATGGCGAATATGCTTGAAGTCAAACATATAAATAAAACCTATAAAGGACAAGTGTCCTATCAGGCCTTAAAGCAAATTTCATTTTCAATAGAAGAAGGCGAGTTCACGGCGGTAATGGGGCCGTCCGGGTCCGGAAAAACAACGCTTTTGAATATCATTTCAACGATCGACCGTCCGGATTCAGGCGATATCCTGATTCACGGAGAAAACCCGCATCGCCTGAAGCGGACAAAGCTCGCTCATTTCCGCCGCAAGCAGCTCGGATTTGTGTTTCAGGATTTCAACCTTCTGGACACGCTGACAATCGGTGAAAATATCATGCTGCCGTTAACGCTTGAAAAAGAAGCACCGTCTGTAATGGAAGAAAAACTGCAAGGCATCGCGGCAAAGCTCGGAATCGAAAACCTGCTCAACAAACGGACGTTTGAAGTATCCGGAGGACAGCGCCAGCGTGCCGCCATCGCAAGAGCGGTCATTCATAAGCCGTCACTCATCCTGGCCGATGAACCGACGGGCAACCTTGATTCCAAAGCGTCAAAAGACGTCATGGAAACGATGCAGAGCCTGAATCAGGATGATCAAGTCACGGCTTTGATGGTGACCCACGATCCTGTTGCGGCAAGCTACTGCCGCCGCGTCATCTTTATAAAAGACGGTGAACTGTTTAATGAGATTTACCGCGGGGAAAACCGCCAAGTATTTTATGAACAAATTCTCGATGTGCTGTCTATGCTGGGGGGAAACGCAAATGACCTTTCTTCAGTTCGCTTATAAAAACGTCACGAGAAACAAAAGGGCCTATCTTGCATTCTTTTTAAGCAGCGCCTTTTCCGTTTTGATTTTCTTTACCTTTGCGATGTTCCTGTTTCATCCGGCATTAAAGGAAGGCTACCTGAATAATATCGCCAAAAAAGGCTTAACCGCTGCGGAATGGATGATCTTTGTTTTTTCTTTCTTATTTGTTCTGTATTCGGTTAACGCATTTTTGAAATCGAGAAATAAAGAATTCGGCATTCTGCTCATGCAGGGCATCACGCCGGGGCAGCTGAGAAAGCTCATTACTGCGGAAAATATGATCATCGGCGTCATGTCAATTGCAGCCGGCATTATCGGAGGATTCATTTTTTCAAAGACATTCTTTACGGTCGGCGCTTATATTTTAGAAATGGACGCGCTGCCTTTGTATATGCCTTGGAAAGCGCTCGGTATTACGGCCTGCGGATTTCTGCTCTTATTTTTCTTTTTATCGCAGTTTACGATCCTTTTTGTCAGATCAAATACGGTTATCAAATTAATAAAGGGCACTGACAAGATTAAGCCGGAGCCTAAGCCGTCCGTGCTTCTGTCCTTATTCGGCATCGCCTGTCTTTGCGGCGGGTACGGCATGGTTCTTAAAGGCAATGTCCACGGGGCCGAACCGTTTATCATTTTACTGCTCACCGTCATCGGAACATATTTCTTTTTCAGCCAAAGCAGCATATGGATTCTGCGCGCGCTGAAGAAGTGGAAAACCTTTTATCTGCGCGGGAAAAACGTCATCTGGGTTTCTGACCTTGTCTATCGTTTAAAAGACAACGCCCGCCTGTTCTTTATTGTCAGCATTATTTCCGCGGTTGCGTTTACTGCGACAGGCGTGCTCGCGATGTACAAATCGACCGTCGGGGCGGAAGAGTCCGCTTATGAAATGGAGTATTTATCTTACAGCAACAATCCAAAAGAACAGACTCATTTGAAAGATATTGACCATGAATTGAAAACACACGGCTTTACGTATAAGAAAGACAAAATAGATGTTTCCTATGTTCGCTATCAGGAAGGAGATACTGTTCCCCCTGTTTACATGATCAGTGAATCGGATGCGGCAAAATACTTCCATGTCAAAGTGAACGGCCTGAAAGAAGACGAGGCTGTCTATTTCCCGGGAACGTATGACCGCAATTTCAAAAACAAAGCGCCGGATCAGCTGAAGCTGCTGAACCAAAAAGGGGAGATGTCTGATCAAAAACTGTCGGTAAAAGAAGTCAAAAAACCGCTGATCTCATTGAATGCCATCATCGCGGTGAATGATCAAACCTTTGATCAGCTGAAATCACTCGGTGATAAAGCGTCATTATACGGCTACAGCTATGATCATTGGAAAGACAGTCTTGAGATCAGCCAATCCTTGCAAAATGAGATTTACGGCAATTATATCGACGTGCATTCTGATTTTGCTTCAAAAGCCGGGACTTACTATGATACGGTGCAGCTGCCGAGCCTGAGTTTATTTATCGGCCTGTTTATCGCAATTGTATTCTTTGTCGCGGCAGCAAGTTTCTTATATTTCAGGCTGTTCACTGATTTAGATGAAGACCGGGAGCGCTACCGTTCACTGGCCAAAATCGGCCTGAGCGAGCGTGAAATGGCACAAAGCGTGACAATACAATTGGCCATTCTTTTCTTCTTTCCATTTGTCATTGCCGTCATGCATACACTGTTTGCCTTGAGAACATTGGCTGTGGAAGGATATTCCGATGTAGCGGGACCGCTCAGTCTTACCATCGGAGGGTTTTTCATTTTTCAGCTTCTATTCTTCCTCGCGGTGCGGTCAAGCTATTTGAAAAAAATGAACAAGTAAGGGGAGTGCAAAGATGAAAAAAGCAATGGCAATCCTGGCCGTCTTGGCGGCTGCTGCCGTAATATGCGGGCTTCTCTTTTTTCATAACGATGTTACAGACAGATTTAATCCGTTTATTCACCAGCAAGATGTCTATGTGCAGATTGATCGAGATGGCAAACATCTTAGCCCAGGCGGTACTGAGTATACATTAGACGGATACAATGCATCCGGAAAAAAAGAAGAAGTGACCTTTTTCGCCGGCAAAGAGCTTCGGAAGAACGCGTATTTGAAGGTGAAGGCGAAAGGAAAGTATGTCGAGACTTGGGAAGAAGTCAAGTTTGAAGATATGCCGGACTTTGTACAGTCAAAATTAAAGTGAATCATAAAAAACGGCACAGCGTCATGACTGTGCCGTTTTTTTATTTTTTATTTTCTTCGGCCCGTTTGATCAGCATGTCGGTGATGATATCCACCTGTTTGCTGACAGAAATCGGGTCGTACGGGTAGAACGTGTCAAAGTCATTGATAAACACGCGATTATGTTTAACAGCGTCAAGGTTCTTCCAAATAGAGGAATTCTCCAGCTTGTCGAGTGTTTTGCTTTCGCCTTTCGGGTTGTAATCCGTAATGAACATATAATCTGCGGCATACTCAGGAATAACCTCTTGAGAGAGCTGTTTCATCTCTCCTTTTTTGATGACATCTTGCTCAATTTTTTCAGGCGCTTTTAACCCAAGTGCATTGTATACAGCTTGGCCGCCGCGTCCGCCATTGTCATTGAACACCCAGAATTCGCCCTTGTCTGTGTTTTCATAAATACCGAAGGTCGCATCTTTGTCGATGACGCCGGCAATTTTCTTTTTAGCTGTTTCCGCTTTTTTGTTAAAGTCAGCCATAAATGATTTTGCTTTGTCTTTCGCTCCGGCGATATCTCCGAACATGCTGACTGTGTCCTCTACGTTTTTCGCTGTGTTATAAGGTATGACAACAGTCGGAGCGATTTTCTTTAATTTATCAACATTCTCTTCATTCATGACAACAATTAAGTCAGGCTGAAGCTCCATCACTTTTTCAACGCTGATTGGATCACCGACATCCTTCACATTTTTCAGCTTTGATTTTAAAAACGGATTATCAAATGACCATGAGCCTGAGCCGACCACATTGGCCCCGACAGACAGCAATTCACCGGCATAAAAATCAGTGACGATGCGTTTCGGATGTGCAGGAATGTTGACGTTCCCTTTTGGTGATTTGTATGTTCTCATTTCTGTTTTTTCGGAAGCAGAATCGCTTGAGCTCCCTTTAGAAGCCGTGCCGCTGCAAGCGCTGACAAACATGAGAAGCAGCACAAGCATGCCCACGAGCAATATGTTCTTTTTCATCAAGAACCCTCCCACTATGTATCTCAATAGATTAGTAATGATTATCATTATCAATTAATAATATAGCAAGAAACCTGTTCTCCGTCTATCACTATTTTTAAGGGAGAAAGTTTTTCCCGTTTATGGGTGACGCGGTATGCCTAATCGATTATTATAGGTAAATAGGAGGAGAGAAATATGGGAATTACAAAAAGAGGTGCCGCTTGGGAATGGCTGCATAGCTGGTGGATGCTGTTTATTTTCATGCCTTTTGCCATTACCAGTTTTTTTGCCTTTTTATTTATTGGCATCAAGGTTAGAAATAGAAAGTGGATCATGTACGGCATCATTTATTTTTTCATTTTTGCGTTTGGTTTTGTTTTGCCCGATCTGCCCGGTGTTTTTATTGTGGTCCCGTTATGGGCGGTAACCATTATTCATGGATTTAAAGTGCGCCCGCTGTATTTGATTCAGCTGGATGTCTACAAAGATCATGTGGAGGCGCGGGCTTTTGCCGAGGCAAGAAGTGAAGCCGAGAGCAGATTTCATGCACCGAAACAGTCTATTCAGGATATACATATTCGCAAAGAACAGTAAGAAAAAAAGCTCAACACTCGCATTGTGTTGAGCTTTTTATATGTTACTGCTGGTAGGATTGCTGCTGAAATGGCGTGTTTTGGCCGAATGGAAGTGTAGACACATTCGTATTCATGACGCTGGATTGTCCAGTAAGTTCCTGTTGCATTTGGTTGCACATGTTGACAACCTGCTGGCACTTTTGAATCGCCATGTCATGCCCGTGCAGTGCTTGCTGAATGGTATGTGCAGCTTGTTGTTCGTGGTTTAGAATCTGCTGCAGCATTTGGATGTTTTGCTGTTCCTGATGAAGCATTTGGCGATATTGCTGGCTGCTTTGCTGTGTTTGCTGAATGAGCTGCTGAGCAGTTTGGCGGCATTGGTTCAGCTGCTGCAAGCCGTGTTGTGTATTATGCATGAATGATCCCTCCATGTATCGATTGACGTGAGTCGGTATTATCATGCAACTTGAATGAAAAGAAATTCCGTCAAAGAGGAACTACAATTATTTTCCTCAGCCCCTCTATCTTTGAATGAAAACGGTAAAGATTGTATACTGGGTACAAACCCTTTTTATGTAAATGTTCCGTTTTAACATATAAGAATCGCGGAAAACGAAACCCTGAAATGGGAGAATCGTATTCCGCTTTTTTTCTTTGTTTGCTCAGAAACCGCCTTCCCCTGCAGTAAATGGGATATTCAGCCTGTTTTCTACTGTGCGGAGGCGCTGATTGAGCCGATTTAGGCGGCGTGTATGGCGTTCAACAGCCTGGCTTAGCTGATTGACCTGTTCGGCAATCCGTGCAATTTCCCGATTTTGACGGCGGTCTTCGTTTGTCAGACGGGTTAATTCTCTTGACTGCTGTTCATTTTGCCGTTCAAGTGCTGCGATTCTTCTTTCCAATGCCGGCTGTCTGTCCATTTGGTATGGATCGTATACATCCTGCTGCGGATAAGAATTGTACTCATAGTGGCTATAGTAAGGTTCCTGCTGAGGCAGCTGAGGGCTGTAATATTGATAAGGGTTCATGTGATCAGTCTCCTTGTGGGTGAATTCCTTATAACTTATGTAGTCATTGGCACAGTGGCACGGCATTCGCCCAAAAAAGGAGGAAAGGATGGTGAGCCCCTTGAGAAACAAATATGGCATTTTGTTTTTAATTGCTGTATGCATCATGGTATCGGGCTGCCAGCAGCAAAAAGAAGAGACGCCGTTTTATTACGGAACGTGGGATGAGGGGCGTGCCCCCGGGCCAACGGACGGTGTGAAATCAGCAACAGTCACATTTACCGAAGACGAGGTTGTGGAAACGGAAGTGATTGAAGGAAGAGGAGAGGTACAGCTGCCTTTTATGGCATACAAGGTGATTTCCCAAAGCACTGACGGGTCTATCGAGATTCAGTACCTCGGCCCCTATTATCCGCTCAAAAGCACGCTGATAAGAGGAGAAAACGGGACATTGATATGGGAGCAAAATGGACAGAGAAAAACGATGACAAGAATCGAATCAAAGACCGGCAGGGAGGAGAAAGATGAGAAATCAAAAAGCTGAAAGACTGGTGGCAGCGGGGCTTGTTTTACATATCATTCAGTGGATATTTATATTAGGGGCTTTTCTCAAAGTCAAACAGTTATTTAGTGACTACACGATCTATAACCCTAATGTCATCAGCGGCTCCATGCAGTCCTTATCGTTTATACAAATGATGCGCGCTATGATGTACTCAGGGGCAATCGTGAATTATGTTTTGTTTTTTGCCCTTGTATTGCTGATTTATGGCATAGTGCTTCATGCCATCCTGATCGTTCTGGAAATGGCGGCTTACGTCATGATCAGGCGGAATCCATCATCTTCATGGGGATTCTTTTTAATCGCTGCGGGTGTGAAGCTTGCCATCTTGAATATAACCGGCATTCCATTTTTAGCTGCCGGCTTTCTGCTGATGAAACAGAAAAAAGCAGAAAACGGCGTCAAGGCAGAAAGAAAGCGGAAACCGCGCTTGCGTATCCGAAGACAAGGGCGGCGTCTAAATAGAATTCGGAGAAAACCATCTCTTCCGGTTGAATATCAAAAAGAAAAAACGATATGATGGGACTATAGCCTGAAAACGACATGAAGGAGATGCAGGATGTACAAACTAATTGCAATTGATATGGATGGAACACTTTTAAATGATCATCATGAAGTAACAGAGGAGGTCCGCGACGCCCTTCACGCGGCAAAAGCGGAAGGTGTCAAAATTGTGCTTTGCACCGGCCGGCCTATCGGGGGTGTGCAGAGATATTTAGATGAACTGAATTTAATTGAAGAAGGCGACTATGTTATTGCGTATAATGGAGCGCTTGTTCAAAATACGCATACAAATGAAGTGGTCTCGGAGCTGTCTCTCGGTTATGATGATTTGGCTTCATTATATGACCTGAGCTTAGAGCTGAAGACGCCGATGCATTTCTTTGACTCATCTAATTTGTATACGCCTAACCGGGATATTAGCGAATTTACCGTATACGAATCCTATGTGACACAGGTGCCGCTTCATTTCCGCAAGATTGACGAGGTGCCAAAAGATATCCTCATCCCGAAAGTGATGTTTATTGATAAGCCGGAGAACTTAAGCCGCGTCATTACATCGATTCCAAAAGACGTGAGAGAAAAATATTCAATGGTCAAAAGCGCGCCTTTCTTTTATGAGATTCTGCACTCGGAAGCCAGCAAAGGAAATGCTGTACGCCAGCTGGCTCAGCTGCTTGGAATTGAACAGGCGGAAGTCATGTGCATAGGCGACAATGGGAACGACCTGACAATGATCGAATGGGCGGGCTGCGGGGTTGCCATGGCAAACGCCATCCCAGAAGTATTGGAAGCCGCAAACTTTCAAACACGCTCCAATAATGAACATGGTGTTGCGCATGCGATTCACGAGCTTGTTTTGGCTAAATAATAAAAAATCCAGCCTTCTAAAGGCTGGATTTTTTCGTTTTATTTGATGTAATGTCAATTCTTTGACGAACCGATTTGACTTTCGTTATGCTGATAAAACCAATTCGTTCACAATATGTATGATATTAATCTGAATTGAAAAGGGGACTGATCAAATGTGCACAAGTCTTACATTGGAAACTGCTGACCGTAAACATGTATTAGCGAGAACAATGGATTTTGCATTTCAGCTGGGGACAGAGGTGATTCTCTATCCGCGCCGTTACAGTTGGAATAGCGAAGCTGACGGAAAGGCCCATCAGACACAGTACGCATTTATCGGTATGGGAAGAAAACTTGGTAATATTTTATTTGCAGACGGCGTTAATGAAAACGGTTTATCGTGTGCTGCACTTTATTTTCCGGGCTATGCGGAGTACGAAAAAACGATACGGGAAGATACCGTTCACATTGCCCCGCATGAGTTTGTGACATGGGTGCTGTCAGTCTGTAAGTCTTTGGAAGACGTAAAAGAAAAGATTCGATCTTTAACGATTGTAGAGAAAAAATTAGATCTATTGGATACAGTTTTACCGCTTCACTGGATATTGTCAGACCGGACGGGCCGAAGCCTGACGATAGAACCGAGAGCAGACGGCCTCAAAGTCTATGATAATCAACCTGGTGTCATGACGAACAGCCCCGACTTTATATGGCATGTAACCAATCTGCAGCAATATACAGGAATCAGACCGAAGCAATTAGAGAGCAAAGAGATGGGCGGATTAGCCCTTTCTGCTTTTGGCCAAGGCTTAGGAACTGTTGGTCTGCCGGGGGATTATACACCGCCTTCCCGGTTTGTCAGAGCTGTTTATTTGAAAGAACATCTAGAGCCGGCGGCCGATGAAACGAAAGGTGTAACAGCCGCTTTTCAAATTTTGGCAAATATGACGATACCAAAGGGCGCAGTGATAACGGAAGAAGACGAAATTCATTATACGCAATATACTTCCGTGATGTGCAACGAAACTGGAAACTACTATTTCCACCACTATGACAATCGGCAAATCCAAAAAGTAAATTTATTTCATGAAGACCTTGACTGTTTGGAGCCTAAAGTGTTTTCCGCTAAAGCAGAAGAGAGTATTCATGAGCTTAATTAATTCACATCAATCAGCTGATTCCGGTTTGAATATCTGGAGTCAGCTGTTTTTTTATACAATCGTTACGGCGTCTGAATGGATAGGCGGTTTGCAAAAGCGAAGAAAAGGCAAAGGAAATGGCGAAATCTTATATGAAATTCTTGGATGAAAACTGAGTCTTTGCTTCATTAGACTCAGTTTTCTTGCCGATATAGAGGTTGCACTAGTTGAATGAATCAATGCCGTTCCATCATGGTCACGCAAGGGTCTTTTCGCTTGAATAGAAAAAATTAATCTTAACTCATTGACAAACGTCCAAGACAAAGGTACATTTTGATTTATTCATATTAAACGACTAGGAATATAGGAGTTTATTTTTCGGATTATTCAGCCTAAAAACATGATAAAAGGAGTATCGTCATGACAAGCAAAAAGAAACAAATCAAATTAGGGGTATTTTTAGCAGGTACAGGCCATCACGTCGCGTCTTGGCGGCACCCGGACGCGCCGTCAGATGCGAGCATGAATTTGGATTATTTTAAAGAGCTTGCGAAAACAGCGGAGCGAGGCAAGCTTGATATGCTGTTTTTAGCGGACAGCCTTTCGATTGACAGCAAATCACACCCAAATGTATTAACAAGGTTTGAGCCATTCACCCTGCTCTCTGCTTTGGCGCAGGTCACATCAAAAATCGGACTGACAGCAACAGCCTCCACTACATACAGCGAGCCATTCCATATTGCCAGACAGTTTGCGTCATTGGATCATTTGTCCAACGGCCGTGCCGGATGGAACGTCGTCACTTCATCTATTGAATCAACAGCGCTGAATTTCAGCGGTGAAAAGCACCTTGAACACCATTTGCGCTATCAGCGGGCAGAGGAATTTGTCGAAGTTGTAAAGGGGCTTTGGGATTCATGGGAAGAGGACGCCTTTATCCGTAATAAAGAAACGGGTGAATTCTTTGACAAAGAAAAAATGCACGAGCTGAACCACAAAGGAGAATATTTCTCGGTTCGCGGACCTCTGAACGTTTCAAGAACGCCGCAGGGCCAGCCGGTCATTATCCAGGCAGGATCATCAGGAGACGGAAAAGCGTTGGCTGCCAGAACAGCAGAAGTGATCTTCACAGCACAAAACCACCTGGAATCAGCTCAGGAATTTTATCAATCCATTAAAGAACAGGCAGCGGAATTCGGACGTGATCCAGAAAAAATTGCCATCATGCCGGGTATTTTCCCAATCATTGCCGATACAGAAGAAGCAGCGCAAGCCAAATACAAGGAGCTTCAAGATCTGATTATCCCATCTGTCGGTCTGCAAATTCTCCAAAATTACTTAGGCGGAATTGATTTGTCGGCATATCCGCTTGATGGGCCGCTGCCGAAGCTTGACGCAGAAGCTTCTAATGCGGTGAAGAGCCGCTTCAAGCTTGTTCAGGAAATGGCTGAAAGGGACAATATGACGATACGAGAGCTTTACAAATACGTTGCAGGCTCCAGAGGCCACCATATCTTCGTCGGCACGCCGGAGCAGCTCGCCGACAAGATGCAGGAATGGGTGGATAAGAAAGCGTGTGACGGGTTTAACATCATGCCTCCGCTTCTTCCAGAAGGAATTGAAGTGTTTGTTGATCAAGTAGTTCCGATTTTACAGGAGCGCGGCGTGTTCAGAAAAGAATATGAAGGCACAACATTACGAGAGCACTTCGGTTTGGAAAAGCCGGTAAACCGCTATGCAAAGTAAGGAGGAACGCTAGATGAAGCCACAATACCGCCTTGCAGTTGAACGTGATGCCGAACAGCTTCTCGAGCTGACATTGCGGGCTTATGAACCGATTCGAAAGCTCGGCATTCGTTTTGCTGCCGCTCATGCGGATTTGGATTTGGTGCTGAAAAATATTCGGGAAAATGCTTGCTACGTCATGGAAGAAGACGGGCGGATCATCGCGACTATCACCTTGAGAATGCCTTGGGGAAAACAGCCGGGACCGTATGGCGTTCCGCATATCTGGTGGTTTGCTGTGGACCCCGACACCGGAAAAAAAGGAATCGGAACAAAGCTGCTTCAATGGCTGGAGGAAACAATCCTTCGCGATACGTTAAAGGTTCCGTTTGTCTCACTCGGAACAGCGGATAAGCATCCGTGGCTGATTGAGATGTACGAACGAAAAGGATATGTCCGCTCAGGTGAACAAGACCTTGGAAAAGGGCATATCACAGTCTATATGAAAAAACAATTGCGACATGATCTATAAAAATAGAAAAGGCGGGAAAATCAAATGAAGATGAAAAAATGGACAGTGCTGGTCGTTGCTGCATTATTAGCGGTGCTCTCAGCTTGCGGCAATGGAAACAGCAGCAGTAAAGAGGATGACAATGTGCTTCATGTCGGTGCGACAGGACAAAGTTACCCATTTGCTTATAAAGAAAACGGAAAGCTGACAGGTTTTGACGTGGAAGTGATGGAAGCAGTCGCTAAGAAAATTGACATGAAACTGGACTGGAAGCTGCTTGAATTCAGCGGGCTGATGGGAGAGCTTCAAACAGGCAAGCTTGACACCATTTCCAACCAGGTAGCTGTGACAGACGAACGTAAGGAAACGTATAACTTTACGAAACCATACGCTTATGCGGGAACACAGATTGTCGTCAAAAAAGACAATACAGACATCAAATCAGTAGACGATTTAAAAGGCAAGACAGTCGCAGCCGTTCTCGGTTCAAATCACGCGAAAAACCTTGAAAGCAAAGATCCTGATAAAAAAATCAATATCAAAACGTACGAAACACAAGAGGGTACGCTGAAGGATGTTGCGTACGGCCGTGTAGACGCTTATGTCAACAGCCGAACTGTATTGATCGCGCAAATCAAGAAGACCGGTTTGCCATTAAAGCTTGCAGGAGATCCGATTGTTTACGAACAGGTTGCATTCCCATTTGCCAAGGACGATGCGCACGACAAGCTCCGCAAAAAAGTCAATAAGGCCCTAGATGAATTGCGTAAAGACGGAACACTGAAAAAACTCTCTGAAAAATACTTTAATGAAGATATCACAGTAGAACAGAAGCATTAAGAAACGGCGGTGAATCACCAGAATGAACACGATTGATTGGGAATTCATGATATCAGCGTTCCCGACTTTAATTCAGGCCCTTCCGATCACGTTGTTTATGGCCATAGCGGCTATGATTTTTGCCATTATCGGAGGACTTATTCTCGCACTCATTACAAAGAACAAAATTCCAGTGCTTCATCAGCTGTCAAAGCTGTATATATCCTTTTTCCGAGGCGTGCCGACACTGGTGCAGCTGTTCTTAATCTATTACGGGCTGCCGCAGCTGTTTCCAGAGATGAGCAAAATGACAGCTCTCACAGCTGCCATCATCGGGTTAAGCTTAAAAAATGCAGCATATTTGGCAGAAATCTTCCGGGCCGCCCTCAATTCTGTTGATGACGGGCAGCTGGAGGCGTGCCTGTCTGTCGGTATGACAAAATTTCAGGCATACAGACGGATTATTTTGCCGCAAGCGATCCGAAATGCGATTCCGGCAACGGGCAATACATTTATCGGGCTCCTGAAAGAAACGTCACTGGCCTTTACATTAGGGGTCATGGAGATGTTCGCCCAAGGGAAGATGTACGCTTCAGGAAACCTCAAATATTTTGAGACTTACTTGGCGGTTGCGATCGTCTATTGGGTTCTTACCATGATCTACAGCATTTTGCAGGACTTGTTTGAACGTGCCATGAGCAAGCCATACCGGACTTAGAGGTGAAATCAGTTGATAACAGTAAAAAATATTCGCAAAGCGTTTAAAGATCTCGTCGTGCTCGACGGAATCGATCTAGAAGTGAAACGCGGAGAAGTGGTGGCAATCATCGGTCCGTCCGGTTCCGGAAAATCAACGCTTCTCCGGTGCTTAAATCTATTAGAGCGTCCGGATCAAGGACTTATTGAAATCGGAGAAGCCAAACTGAACGCGGAAAAGTTTACACGCAAGGAAGCATATCGGCTTCGCCAGCAAACGGCCATGGTCTTTCAAAACTACAATCTGTTTAAAAATAAAACGGCTCTGCAAAACATTACAGAAGCTTTAATCGTGGCTCAACATAAACCACGCGACGAAGCGAAACGTATTGGAATGGAGATTCTGAAACAAGTCGGTCTGGAGCATAAGGCTGACAGCTATCCGATCACAATGTCCGGCGGCCAGCAGCAGCGAATCGGCATCGCCCGGGCGCTTGCGGTCAATCCGCATGCGATTTTGCTGGATGAACCAACTTCAGCGCTTGACCCTGAGCTCGTCACAGGGGTGCTTCAGGTCATCAAATCCATTGCGGAAAAGCAAACAACGATGATCATTGTTACACACGAAATGGCGTTTGCAAAAGAGGTCGCTGATAAAGTGATTTTTATGGCAGACGGCCATATTATCGAGCAGGGAACGCCAAAAGAACTGTTTGACCATCCGAAAAACGAACGGACGAAACGATTTATCAAGCAGGTGGGAGAGCCTGCAGAGCTTATATAAGAAGGGGAGAAGAACAATGGCCGACAAAGCGTTTCATACCTGTTTAATCAATATGCGGCGTGATCTTCATGAACATCCTGAGCTGTCATTTCAAGAGGTTGAAACGACGAAAAAAATCCGCCGCTGGCTTGAGGAGGAGCAAATCGAAATACTTGATGTTCCTCAATTGGAGACTGGCGTGATTGCAGAAATCAAAGGACGGGAAGACGGCCCCGTGATAGCAATACGAGCGGATATTGACGCGCTCCCGATCCAAGAACAGACGAATCTCCCGTTTGCATCTAAGGTTGATGGCACAATGCATGCGTGCGGACACGATTTTCATACTGCTTCTATTATTGGCACAGCGATGTTGCTGAATCAAAGAAGGGCCGAGCTGAAAGGTACAGTCCGCTTTATCTTTCAGCCGGCAGAAGAAATCGCCGCAGGAGCAAGAAAGGTCATAGAAGCTGGCGTACTTGATGGCGTTTCCGCGATTTTCGGCATGCACAATAAGCCGGATCTGCCTGTCGGGACCATTGGTGTAAAGGAAGGTCCGCTCATGGCAAGTGTTGACCGGTTTGAAATCGTCATCAAAGGGAAAGGCGGACACGCCGGCATCCCGAATAACAGTATTGATCCAATCGCTGCAGCCGGGCAAATCATCAGCGGGCTGCAATCTGTGGTCAGCCGCAATATCAGCTCACTGCAAAACGCAGTCGTCAGTATCACAAGAGTACAGGCGGGCACGTCGTGGAACGTGATTCCAGACCAAGCTGAAATGGAGGGGACGGTTCGAACCTTTCAAAAAGAAGCGAGGCAGGCTGTTCCGGAGCATATGAGACGAGTGGCTGAAGGAATTGCAGCGGGCTATGGGGCACAAGCAGAATTCAAGTGGTTTCCTTATTTGCCTTCCGTTCAGAATGACGGCACATTTTTGAATGCGGCATCCGAAGCTGCGGCACGGCTTGGCTATCAAACCGTTCACGCTGAGCAGTCTCCGGGCGGAGAAGACTTCGCTCTGTATCAAGAGAAGATTCCGGGATTTTTTGTCTGGATGGGAACGAACGGGACGGAGGAGTGGCATCATCCGGCCTTTACACTGGATGAAGAAGCCCTTACGGTTGCCTCTCAATACTTTGCGGAGCTGGCGGTTATTGTATTGGAGACCATCAAATGAGCAAACAAGGGCTGACAGCAGGTCTTGCAGAGGCTGTGAGAACGTCACAACCTGAGCATTCAGTTGACGCGATTCACGAAGCAAAAAAAGGATTACTTGATTTTACTGCCGCTTCATTCGCAGGAAGAGAAGATAAAGGAATTCAAAAGCTCCTCCGTCTGATAGAGGATGAAGGAGGCCGGCCCCTTGTTCCTGTTATCGGACAGGGCAAAAAGGCCGCGCCATTACAATCCGCGATGCTCAATGGATTTATCGCCCATGCATTGGATTTTGATGATGTCCACTCCGATGTAAGAGGACACCCCAGTGCAGTCATCGTACCGGCCCTTATTGCTTCTGCCGCTCGCGGACATGACGAGCGGCTTCTTGGCGCTTATGTTGTTGGTGTTGAAGTGATGGCACGGCTGGGAGAATCAATTGGCAGCCGCCACTATGAGAAGGGCTGGCATAATACAGGTACGCTTGGTGCCATCGCTGCTGCCTGCGCCGTAGGTTATGCTGAGGAGCTGACTCAGGAAAAGCTGGAAAAAGCGATTGGTTTTGCGGCTACGCAATCTGCTGGGATGAGGGTGCAATTTGGAACAGAAATGAAACCGCTGCACGCCGGTCTGGCTGCTCAGGCTGGCTTGCTGGCCGTTAAGCTGGCCCAATCAGAATTTGGCGGGTCCCGCACGGCACTTGATGGAGAAACTGGTTTCTTCAGTCTGTACGGTGACGTTGAAAAAGCACAACATACTTTGCTAAACGATTGGGGGGCACCGTGGAGAATTGTGCAGCCGGGTCTATGGTTTAAAATCTATCCATTTTGTTCCGCGGCACACCATGCTGCAGATGCGGTACGACAGCTTATCTCCGAAGAAACCATTTCTGCTGCCAATACCGAACGTATTGAAGTGATTTTTCCGCCAGGCGGAGATGCTGCATTGACGGAAAGATCTCCGAAAACTGGAGAGGAAGGCCGTTTCAGCGTTGAATATGTGATTGCTCTTGCTTTGCATGGACACGACCTGACCGTTGAACATTTCAACAGCCAGCCGATCCCAAACGGCATTCAAACGACAATAGGGCATATTCAGCGCGTATATGACAATGCTACTCAGCCGGCTCCCCATGCCGTTCCAAAAGGCCGTTTCACGATTGTCCGGGCCTATTTATCAGACGGCCGGATTTGCGAAGCGCGTGTGGACTGCCCAAAAGGGGCGCCAGGAAATAAGCTGTCTGAAGAAGACATAATAGAAAAATTGACATTAACGGTCCCGCAAGAAAAAGCGCGGAGCATCATAACAGCCGTTGAAAAAGCCGATATAAAAGAATTTTTAGCTCATATTGAATAAGATCAACTCTATTCGGTGATTTCAGATGATATGATAAAACCAATCATACGTTTGAAAAAGGAGAAAACCATGACGGTGAATGACGCGGTTGTATTCATTTTGGCTGCCTTTTTACTATGGGGAGCGGCGGATTATTGTTTGGGAAACAGATGGGGGCTAGGCGAGCGGTTTGCGGACGGCTTTAAGGCTATGGGGCCGCTGGCGCTGTCCATGATCGGAATTGTGTCGCTGGCGCCCGTGCTGGCAGCAATCCTGATTCCCATTGTTGCTCCGTTTTACACAGCGATTGGCGCGGACCCTTCTTCCTTTGCGAACACCATTTTGGCGATTGATATGGGAGGATATGCGCTGGCTGGAGAAATGGCGAAAGATCCGCAGGCCGGACTGTTTTCATGGGTGTTTTTAGGAACAATGATGGGACCGGCAATCGTCTTCACGATTCCCGTCGCTCTTGGCATCATCGAAATAGAGGATCATCCGTATTTTGCGAAAGGCATATTAATCGGGCTGTGCACAGTGCCGATCGGTTGTTTCATCGGCGGATTATGCGCGGGCTTTGACATCGGCATGATAGGTAAAAACCTTCTGATCCCGAGTCTGTTATCTGCTGTGATCGCTTTTGGATTATGGCGTTATACCGACAGTATGATTCGGTTGTTTCATCTCTTCGGGAAAGCGGTCAGTGTTGTTGCGATTATCGGGCTTGCAGCTGTCTCCGTTGAAACGATGACCGGTATTGTGCTGATTCCGGGAATGGAGAATGTCGAGACAGGGATACAAACGACAGGGACCATCGCCATTGCCCTGGCAGGGGCGTTTCCAATGACGGCTTTTATTACAAAAACCTTTAAAAAACCGCTTCAGGCCCTGGGGAAACACCTTCATTTAGATGAGACAGCAACAGCAGGCTTGGTGACCTCTTTGGCGCACCATATCCCAATGCTGGCTTCATTAAAGGATATGACGCCGAGAGGAAAGGTCATCAATGTCGCGTTTGCGGTCAGCGGCGCCTTTGTACTCGGCAGCCATCTCGGTTTTGTGGCTGGAATGAAAAAAGAAATGGCGGCTGCCATGATCATTGGGAAATTAGCAGGCGGAGTCACAGCTGCCGCAGCGGCTGCTTGGATGACACCTGCACAATCAGCTAAACAGCAAAAACGTATCTCAGCCAGCCATAGCTGAGGCAGAGCTGTTTCAACTTTGTCCAATCGGGAATGTTACAGTAAAGACTTCTGTGAAAGAGGGTTGGACACATGGCGGTGAAAGACCGGTACATGTCAAAAATAAAACAGGAAACCAAGCCTTGGATCAAGCGATTCGGGAGGCTTGGTTATTTTGCATTCGGCGGCGTTTTTATTCTGCTTGGGGTTTTGGCCTTTATGACGGCTGCCGGGGCAGGCCGCGCGAAAGATTCGAGCGGAGCTCTCCAAACGCTATCACGCATGCCGTATGGGTCACTATTGCTTTTTTTAATAGGCATCGGCCTTATCGGCTATGTGATCTGGATGGTGTTAAGCGCGATCAAGGACACGGAGGGGCACGGAAACAGCAGGCGAGGCCTGTCACGGAGAATAGGAAACTTTTTCAGTGCCGCCGTTTACACATCCATCGCTTGGAATGCCTTGCGATTTGTGTTTGGCCAAGGGGACGGCGGCACTTCAGAACAGACGTGGTCCGCTTATGTATTGGCGCAGCCGTTCGGCCAATGGCTCACAGGGCTTACGGGTGCGGGTTTTATCGTATTTGCGATTGTTCAATTTATGAAAGGCGTTCGGGCTGCTTTTATGAAAGAATTTGATACATCAAAAATGAACAAACAAATGATATGCATCACGAAAAACACCGGACGCGCAGGCAATATCGCCCGGGCCATTATTTTCTCTGCTATCGGCTATTTTCTGATCAAGACAGCCATGACCGCTGATCCCGACGACACAAGAGGCTTTGACGGCGCGCTCGCCGAACTCGCGCAACAGCCGCATGGCAAATTGATTCTGTCTATATTGGCATTAGGCCTGATCCTATATGGAATGTACGCCATTATGAAAGGCATTTATCAGCATATGACCTGGGAGAAGTAAGCTCTGGGCAGGTCCGCGCCCAGAGCGTTTTTCAGTTTCTTAGAAATCAGGTGGATGAAAGCCGGCGCCAGCCTGTATAATAAAAGCAAATCAAAAGCAGTTTTATCAGGACTGATCCACAGGGAGGTGCAGAATGGATCGGGAAAAACAACAATTAAGCATAGAAGCGGCAAGGCTTTACTATCAGTCTGACTACAGTCAGCAGCAAATTGCTGAGCAGCTCAACATTTCAAGGCCAACCGTTTCCCGGCTGCTGCAATATGCAAAGGAAAAAGGGTATGTCCAGATTCGCGTCATGGACCCTTTTGAGGATTTGGATGCGCTCGGTTCCATACTTGAAGAGAAATACGGGCTCCTTGAGGCGCATGTTGTGTTTTCCCCGACACCCGATTATGCAGG
The DNA here is from genome assembly GCF_038004765.1 of Bacillus sp. FSL R5-0576. NCBI lineage: Bacteria > Bacillati > Bacillota > Bacilli > Caryophanales > Bacillaceae > Bacillus > Bacillus sp. FSL R5-0576. The sequence goes on along the minus strand of NZ_JBBORU010000001.1, from coordinate 3,794,776 downwards.
AATTACACATGACCTAAGCCGCTATGGTGCAGAATATATGCATGAAACGGTAAAAGACGGCGACATTGTCGGCGTCAGCTGGGGAACCACCATGTATCAAATCGCGCAAAACATGCAGCCGAAGCAAGTAAAAGGCGTCGAGGTCGTCCAGCTGAAAGGCGGCATCAGCCATTCCCGGGTAAACACGTATTCGGCTGAAACGATTCAGCTGTTTGCGGAGGCTTTTCAAACGATGCCTCGCTATCTCCCGCTTCCCGTCGTGTTTGATAATGCGGATGTGAAGCGAATGGTGGAGAAAGACCGTCATATTGAGCGGATTATTGAGATGGGCAAGCAGGCGAATATCGCTCTCTTTACGGTCGGGACTGTCCGTGATGAAGCGCTGTTGTTTCGGCTCGGATATTTTAACGAAGAAGAGAAAGCCCTGCTGAAAAAACAGGCCGTCGGGGATATTTGTTCACGCTTTTTTGATGCGAAAGGGAATATTTGCAGCAGTGCCATCAATGACCGGACCATCGGTGTTGAGCTTGAAGACCTCAGGCTGAAGGAACGCTCCATTTTAGTTGCCGGCGGAAGCAGAAAAGTATCTTCCATTCACGGAGCATTAACCGGAAAATATGCCAACGTTTTAATCATTGACCAGCATACCGCGAGGGCGCTTGTTAATGATTTGTGACACGTTCAAACCTTTCGTTGAACAAAATTTCAATTACCAATTTACATATGTTCAAAAGTCGGTTATGCTAAAAAATATCTTAACAAAAAAGGAAGTGTGCGAAGGATGTCATTAGCCAACATAATTGATCATACAGCTTTGAAACCGCATACACAAAAAGCGGAAATTCTAAAACTAATTGAAGAAGCGAAAACATACAAATTTGCTTCAGTATGTGTCAATCCGACATGGGTGGAGCTTGCTGCAAAAGAGCTTAAGGGAACTGGAGTCGACGTTTGTACGGTCATCGGCTTCCCGCTCGGTGCCAATACAACTGAAACAAAAGCGTTCGAAACAAAAGACGCCATTTCAAAAGGCGCCACTGAAGTGGATATGGTCATTAATATTGCCGCTTTAAAAGACAAGGAAGACGATGTGGTGGAAGCTGATATCCGCGGTGTAGTGGAAGCTGCAGCCGGAAAAGCGCTTGTCAAAGTCATTATCGAAACGTGCCTTCTGACTGATGAAGAAAAAGAACGTGCATGCCGTTTAGCGGTGTCTGCGGGAGCCGATTTCGTAAAAACATCAACAGGCTTTTCTACAGGCGGCGCAACGAAGGAAGATATCGCCTTAATGCGCAAAACAGTAGGACCTGATATCGGCGTGAAAGCATCTGGCGGCGTCAGAACGAAAGAAGATGTAGACACAATGGTAGAGGCCGGAGCAAGCCGAATTGGCGCCAGCGCAGGCGTTTCTATCGTAAAAGGAGAAAATGCATCAGGCGGAGACAACTATTAAGAGCTGACGGAAGGCAGACTGCTTTCCGTTTTCTGAGGAAACAGTGATTGTAAGCGAATACAAATAAAGGAGAAACACATATGAAGTATTTGATTGGGATTATCGGTTTAATCGTGTTTTTAGGCCTCGCGTGGATCGCGAGCAGCGGCAAAAAAAGAATTAAGATCCGCCCAATTGTTGTTATGCTCATTTTGCAATTTATTCTTGGCTACATTCTCCTCAATACCGGGATAGGGAATTTCCTCGTGGGAGGATTTGCAAAAGGATTCGGTTACCTGCTTGAATACGCGGCAGAGGGAATTAATTTTGTGTTTGGCGGCTTGGTGAATGCGGACCAAACGACATTCTTTATGAATGTTCTCTTGCCGATCGTGTTTATTTCTGCTCTGATTGGGATTCTGCAAAAGTGGAAAGTCCTCCCGTTTATCATTAGATATATCGGCCTTGCCCTCAGCAAGGTAAACGGTATGGGAAGATTGGAATCGTATAACGCAGTGGCTTCTGCGATTTTAGGGCAGTCAGAAGTATTTATCTCCTTGAAGAAAGAACTCGGTCTTTTAAATCAGCAGCGCTTGTACACGCTTTGCGCATCTGCGATGTCAACTGTATCAATGTCGATTGTCGGCGCGTATATGACAATGCTGAAACCGGAATATGTTGTAACAGCGCTTGTTTTGAACTTATTTGGCGGTTTCATTATCGCTTCTATTATCAATCCGTACGAGGTTGCAAAAGAAGAGGATATGCTTCGTGTTGAGGAAGAGGAAAAACAATCCTTCTTCGAAGTGCTCGGAGAATACATTCTTGACGGTTTCAAAGTAGCGGTTGTCGTCGCTGCGATGCTGATTGGATTTGTCGCGATTATTGCCTTGATCAATGGCATTTTTAATGCAGTATTCGGTATTTCGTTCCAAGGCATTCTTGGATATGTGTTTGCTCCATTCGCTTTTCTTGTGGGTATCCCATGGAATGAAGCTGTTAATGCGGGAAGCATTATGGCAACAAAAATGGTATCGAATGAATTTGTCGCCATGACGTCGCTTACGCAAAACGGTTTCCATTTCAGCGGCCGTACAACAGCGATCGTATCGGTATTCCTTGTGTCATTTGCGAACTTCTCCTCAATCGGAATCATTGCCGGTGCCGTAAAAGGACTGAATGAAAAGCAAGGAAATGTCGTCGCTCGTTTCGGCTTGAAATTATTATACGGTGCTACGCTTGTCAGCTTTTTATCAGCAGCAATTGTGGGCTTGATTTACTGAACTTAATCGAAAAGGATCGGTGACCAAACATGAGAATGGTAGATATCATCATCAAAAAACAAAACGGAAAAGAACTCACCACTGAAGAAATTCAATTTTTCGTGAACGGCTATACAGACGGAAGCATTCCTGATTATCAGGCAAGCGCGCTTGCTATGGCGATTTTCTTCCAGGATATGAGTGACCGTGAACGCGCGGACTTGACGATGGCTATGGTGAACTCCGGTGAAACGATTGATCTTTCTGCCATTGAAGGAATTAAAGTGGATAAACACTCCACCGGCGGCGTCGGCGACACGACAACACTCGTTCTCGCTCCGCTTGTTGCGGCTCTTGACGTACCGGTTGCCAAAATGTCCGGCCGCGGCCTCGGCCATACGGGCGGCACGATTGATAAGTTAGAGGCAATCGACGGCTTCCACGTGGAACTGACGAAGGATGAATTTATTAAACTTGTGAACCGCGACAAGGTTGCGGTCATCGGCCAAAGCGGCAATTTAACGCCGGCTGATAAAAAACTGTACGCGCTTCGTGATGTAACGGGAACGGTCAATTCCATTCCGCTCATTGCAAGCTCGATTATGAGCAAAAAAATCGCTGCCGGGGCGGACGCCATCGTGCTTGACGTAAAAACGGGAGCGGGCGCCTTCATGAAAACAGAAGAAGACGCAGCTGAACTTGCCAAAGCGATGGTACGCATCGGAAATAACGTCGGCCGTCAAACAATGGCTGTCATTTCAGACATGTCCCAGCCACTCGGCTTTGCGATCGGAAATGCGCTTGAAGTCAAAGAAGCGATCGACACACTCAAAGGCGAGGGGCCTGAGGATCTTCATGAGCTTGTCTTAACGCTCGGCAGTCAGATGGTTGTGCTTGCGAAAAAAGCCGATACATTGGACGAAGCGAGAGCGAAGCTGGAAGAAGTCATGAAAAACGGCAAAGCACTTGAGAAATTCAAGGATTTCCTGAAAAACCAAGGCGGCGACAGCTCAATTGTTGACGATCCGTCTAAGCTTCCGCAAGCCGCATATCAAATTGATGTGCCTGCCAAAGAAGCGGGTGTCGTCTCTGAAATCGTTGCGGACGAAATCGGCGTCGCGGCGATGCTGTTAGGTGCCGGTCGCGCCACAAAAGAAGATGAGATCGATTTAGCCGTCGGCATCATTCTCCGCAAGAAGGTCGGCGACAAAGTAGAAAAAGACGAACCGCTCGTGACGCTTTACGCCAACCGCGAAAACGTTGATGAAGTCATCGCAAAAGTCTATGACAACATCCGCATCGCCGCGGAAGCGAAGGCGCCGAAGCTGATTCATACGTTGATTACTGAATAAAAATAAAGCACATCCCATCCTGAGTGGGGTGTGCTTTTTTGATTACAGGATGTGATCAGCCTGATATTCCTCTTGGCTGATTTTTTTCGCTTTTGTAACACTTCTTTTGAAATGGTAGATCAGATAGCAAAGGATGATACAAGGAACTCCGCAGAAAAGTGCGATTCTTTGATTGGGATCAAAAGCAAGACCGATACAAGAAGCAGAACATAATAAGAGAGCGGCTATAGGCATAAGAGGATAAAGCGGCGTGCGAAATGTCAGATCTTTTACATCCCCCCCTTTTTTCAAAAATCTCTTTCGAAACAAGAGTTGGGACAAGGCAATGCTCATCCAGACCACGACTCCTGCAAATCCAGCAATTGCTACCATCACCACATAGACAGTTCCAGGGGCCACGATACTGGAAACGAGAGATAAACAAGATACAGCCATACTGATCATTAAGGCATTTAAAGGAATGCCTTTAGATGTCACTTTCTTAAAACGGGAGCTGATCATGTTTTCATTTGCTAAAGACCACATCATACGGGTCGAAGCATATAAGCCTGAGTTGGCGACAGACAGCAAGGCTGTTAATATCACGAAATTCATAATATCAGCAGCGTAAGGGATTCCGATCTCCGCAAATACGGCTACAAACGGGCTTTCAATCACGCCTGCGTCCTTCCAAGAAATCAACCCGGATAATATGAAGACAGCGCCAATGAAAAAAATCACGGTTCTCCATGCGACATTACGGATGGATCGCGGAATATCCTTTTGAGGATTTGCTGATTCTCCTGCTGTAACGCCGATTAACTCTGTACCAGAAAAGGCAAAACTCACAGATATCATCGCGATAAAAACGGCGAGAAAGCCATTCGGAAACAACCCGCCATGGTCCGTGAAGTTTGACAACATAGGAGCATCCGCCGTTCCGTTTAAAGAGATCAGGCCAAACATGGCGGCTCCTCCTAAAATGATAAATAAAATAATGGTGACAATCTTTACGCTGGAAAACCAAAATTCAGTTTCCGCAAATAACTTAACTGAAAATGCGTTGCATATAAAAAGAAGGGCTGCAAAAATCGCACTCCACATCCATACACTGCTGTCAGGGAACCAGCGCTGCATGAGAATACCGGATGCGGTAAACTCAGAGCCTACCGTCACCACCCAATTGATCCAGTACATGATGCCGACCATAAAACCGGTAGATGGACCGATAAATGTTGTAGCATATTTTTGAAAAGAGCCGGTCACCGGCATGGCAACCGACAATTCGCCGAGACATTGCATGACGAGGTACATCATCAACCCGCCGATTACATAAGCGAGTATCGTACCGCCGGGTCCGGCTTGATGTAGCGTATAGCCGGTACTGAGGAAAAGTCCTGTGCCTATGACGCCTCCCAATGAGATCATAAATAGGTGCCTGCTTTTCATTGTGCGTTTTAGCTGTTGGCTGCTGTTCTCCTGAAGATTCACTGTCTCGCCCTCCTTTTAACTGCCATTCATTAGGCAGATGAGTTTCCTATACCCAAAATACAACCTGCCAGAAGATCACTTGAATGGGGAGAGTTTCATTCCTTTTAATGCGTGTAACAGAACATGAGCTGCAGCTCTGCTTGTCATATCTCGAAAATCGAGGGTAGGGTCGACTTCAACAATTTCAATCCCGGCAACATTGGGCTGTTGTGCGATGTACTTGACTGCTTCAAGCAATTCGTCTGTATAGAGGCCGCCCGGGCCAATCGCTGGACAGCCGGGTGCATGGGACTGGTCTAAGACATCCATGTCAACAGATATAAAAATGAAATCTGTTTTATCTTGAACAACAGGCAAAATCTCTTTTATCGTTGGGATTAGTCCTTTTTCCCGGATCATGTCCATCGTGTGGATGTTCACGTTATGTTTTTTTGCATATGCTTCATAGGCCTGGCTGTTGCTGAATTCTCTGATACCCAGCTGGATCAAATGTTGACCTTCAATGATCTCTTCATCCAAAAGGCGGCGGAAGGGGGTGCCGTTTGTCGGCCCCCCGTCCTCCGTATTGCGAACATCGTGATGGGCATCAAATTGAATCACCGCTGTCGTTCCTTTTGTTTGTGCTATCGCTTTTATTGTGGAGTAGCTGATAGAGTTATCTCCCCCAAGTATGAGCGGCACCCAATCCGGATGATCCGAAAGCAGAGCGTGCATGGTTTGGAAAATGTGATGATGTGACTTTACGATATCAGTGACATGAATATCGATATCCCCCAGGTCATATAGAAGCTCTGATACGACGTGCTCTCCAAGCTCAGCAGAATAGGCTGATGAATGTTTCAGAGCCTGGCGTATTGTTCCGGGTGCAAAGGAAGCGCCTGAATGACTGATGGAGGATTTTGATAGGGGGACACCTATCAACGCCGGTCCCTTAATGTCCTGGCCGTCCCATGTTGCGATCAGGTCGCTCATTTTTGTGACATCCCGGTCTTTAAACGAAGATCCGGCCTCTCTGAGAAAAGGGTACTTATCCAAGAATGGCTCCCTCCCTGTTGACAACAATTGTTCCATTTTTCATGACTTGATGTACATGATTGACCCCGTAGTGATACGGAATATACATATAGTTCGGGGCTTGCCAAATGACAAGATCAGCTGAGCGGCCAGCTTTGAGCTGACCGGCTTCTTCTCCTTTTCCTATGGCATATGCGGCATTGACTGTGACCGCGTGCCATATTTCTTCTGCAGTCATCTTCAGATGAAGCGCGGCAATCGACATGATCAGCTGGATATTTTCAGTCGGCGAGCTGCCAGGGTTAAAATCCGTTGCCAAGCTGACACATACCCCTTCATCAATCATAGCTCTTGCCCTGGCGTATGTGCTTTTGCCAAGATAAAATGTCGTGCCCGGCAAGAGGACGGCGATCGTTCCTGCCTCAGCCAATTTCTTTATGCCTTCGTCCGATGCACCTACCAAATGGTCGGCTGAGACGGCCTTTAGCTCACCTGCTAATTCAGCACCTCCAAGCGGATCGATTTCATCTGCGTGTATTTTTAATCCGAAGCCCGCCTCAGCTACTTTTTGTAAATAACGGCGGGATTGGCTGACTGTAAAAACGCCTGTTTCTGTAAAAATATCAGCAAAGCTGGCGAGCTCCTGCTCTTTGATTTCCGGCAAAAGGGAAAGCATTTGATCCAGAAATTCATCTGGATCGTTTTGATATTCGGGAGGAATCGCATGGGCTCCCATAAATGTGGAAACAAGGTCAACAGGCTGGCTTTCATGCAGTTTTTTTGCGACACGCAACTGTTTGAGCTCTGTCTCTTTTTCCAAGCCGTAGCCGCTTTTCACTTCTGCTGTGGTTGTGCCGTAGGACAGCATTTTTTGCAGATGAAAATGGGCTTTTTGCAGCAGCTCTTCTTCTGAAGCCGCCCTGGTATCCTTGACTGTAGACAGAATCCCGCCGCCCTGCGCCAGAATATCCAAATATGAAATGCCCTGAAGCTTAAGGTTCATCTCCTTTTCACGAGATCCGCCAAATACAAGATGGGTGTGCGGATCAACGAGGCCAGGCGTTACAAGGCGTCCCGAACAGTCAATGATTTCGTCTGCCTCGTAACCGGCTTCAGCCCCTTTTTGTCCGGCGAACACAATTTTCTGTTCATGGATGCCGACAACAGCGTCTTCGATCACATGAAGATCCTGCATGCTTTTGCCTGCCCGCGGACCGCTGCTTTCCATCGTCAAAAGCTGACCGATGTTGATGAGAATCGTATCAATTTGCTTTGGCATGTCATCACTCCTTTATTTTTGCATCGGCACGATAATGTCCTGTTCCTTCGCTACTTCAACGGCACGTTCATAACCCGCATCCGCATGACGGATAATGCCCATTCCTGGGTCGCTCGTTAAGACCCGCGCGAGCCGCTCGTCAGCCAGCTCACTTCCATCGGCCACTGCAACCATGCCGGCATGCAGGGAATAGCCCATTCCGACGCCGCCGCCATGGTGGAAGGAAACCCAGCTTGCACCCGCCGCCGTGTTGACAAGCGCATTTAGCACAGCCCAATCACCAACAGCGTCACTTCCGTCTTTCATCGCTTCTGTCTCCCGGTTTGGAGAGGCGACAGACCCGCAGTCCAAATGATCTCTCCCAATAACGACAGGCGCTTTTAGCTCCCCGGTTCTAACCAGCTCGTTAATGGCGAGGCCCATCTTTTTTCGTTCTCCATATCCAAGCCAGCAAATACGGGACGGCAAGCCTTGGAAGGTGACTTTTTCCTGTGCCATATCAATCCAGCGGTGAAGGGCTTTATTTGTCGGGAACAGCTCTTTTAATAACGCATCCGTACGGTAAATATCTGCCGGATCTCCGGAAAGCGCCGCCCAGCGGAACGGCCCTTTTCCTTCACAGAATAAGGGGCGGATGTAGGCAGGGACAAACCCCGGAAAATCGAAGGCATTCTCCAGCCCTTCATCCTTTGCGACTTGCCGGATATTGTTGCCGTAGTCAAATACAATAGAGCCCTTTTGCTGAAAGGCCAGCATGGCTTCGACATGTTTTTTCATGCTTTGCTTCGCAAGGCGCACGTAAAGATCTGGATTGTCTTGACGCAAACGGTCAGCTTCATCAAGGGAGTAGCCTTCGGGAACATAACCGATTAAAGGGTCATGGGCAGATGTCTGATCTGTCACAATATCAATTTTGACGCCTCGGTTCAAAAGTGTGTGATGCACCTCAGCCGCGTTTCCGAGAAGCGCAATGGACAAAGGTTTTCCTGCCAGCTTTGCCTCTTCAGCCCAAGCTAAGGCTTCCTCAATCGATGCTGTTTTTCGATCGCAGTATTTTGTTTCCATCCGCTTGTCGATGCGTTTCTCGTCAACCTCGACAGCAATGACGACGCCTTCATTCATCGTGACAGACAGCGGCTGTGCGCCTCCCATTCCGCCGAGACCCGCTGTCAGCGTCAACGTTCCTTTTAAGCTGCCCCCAAAGTGCTGTCGCGCCAGCTCAGCGAAGGTTTCATAGGTTCCTTGCAATATGCCTTGTGAGCCAATGTAAATCCAGCTGCCAGCCGTCATCTGTCCGTACATCATTAACCCTTTTTTCTCAAGTTCGTGGAAATGCTCCCAGTCTGCCCACTTCGGAACAAGAACAGAATTTGCCAGGAGCACGCGCGGGGCCTGCGGGTGTGTACGGAACATGCCAACAGGCTTACCGGATTGCACGAGCAATGTTTCATCATTTTTTAATGTTTTCAAGGAATGCTCAATGGCGTGAAAAGCGTCCCAATCCCGTGCGGCTTTGCCGATCCCGCCATATACGATGAGGTCCTCCGGCTTCTCGGCGACTTCTGGATCAAGGTTGTTTCGAAGCATCCGAAGCACTGCCTCTTGCTCCCATCCTAAGCATTCAAGCTCTGTTCCTCTGTTGGCACGGATTGATTTTTTTACATCAGTCATATGTTCATCCCCCTTAGTTCTTTATTCTGATGATCAGGTATTAAAGATTCCTTCTTCAGCCAGTCAGTCAAGCGTTCAATGTCATAGGAAAAAACACGGTCTTGCTGAATGGACGGCACGACTTTTCTCATTTCCTGAAAAAGCTGTTTCGTATAGGACGCTGCATGTTCTATGCCTCTGTATTCAACAGCCTGTAATGCGCAAATCGCTTCGATCGCAATGACTCTCCTTGTATTTGCGATCACCTGATAAGCATGCCGAGCGGCGATGGTTCCCATGCTGACATGGTCCTCTTGGTTGGCGGATGACGGAATGGAATCCACACTTGCAGGATGGGCCAGTGTTTTATTTTCAGAAACGAGTGAGGCCGCGGCGTACTGCATGATCATTGCACCGGATTGCAGACCGGGATGAGGGCTCAGGAACGGCGGCAGGTCATTCAGCTGCGGATTCACAAGTCGTTCGATCCTGCGCTCTGCGATATTCGCAAGCTCTGATATTGCGATTTTCAGAAAATCCATGGCAAAGGCGATCGGCTGTCCGTGAAAGTTTCCGCCGGAAATCACTTTGTCACCGTCATTGAAAATGAGTGGATTGTCTGTAGCTGCGTTCATTTCAATCTCTAATTTTTCTTTGACATAGCCTAGTGTCTGCCAAGTCGCACCGTGTACTTGCGGAATACAGCGCAATGAATAGGCATCCTGAACCCGCAGTTCTCCCTGGGAGGTTGTCAGGCCGCTGTCAGATAGATAAAAGCGAATTCGTTCTGCGACATCGATCTGCTCCTGATAGCCGCGTGCTGAGTGAATATCCTCGTCAAATGCATCGATAATTCCCCGCAAACCCTCAATCGTTAAGCTGGCAATGCGTTCTGTTTGATAGGCTAGTTTCTCAGCTTCAATGTAGGCGACCACTCCCATTGCAGTCATGGCCTGAGTCCCGTTAATCAAGGCAAGCCCTTCCTTGGATGTCAGCGTTACCGGCTGAATACCTGCTTTTTTCAAGCCTGTCATTGCCGGCATTCTTTCCCCCTCAAAAAAGACTTCTCCTTGTCCGATCAGCGCAAGCGCCAGGTGGGAAAGCGGCGCCAGATCTCCGCTTGCGCCAAGTGATCCCTGCTGGGGGATGACAGGATGGACGCGTTTATTTAAAAAAGCAAGCAACTGTTCGATCAGCTCAGCGCGGACACCGGAAAAGCCTTTTAACAGCGCATTGGCGCGCAAAAGCAGCATTGCCCTGGACACACACTCAGGAAAAGGGTCGCCGACTCCGCAGGCATGAGAAAGGATTAAATTCAACTGCAGCGCCGCCGAGTCTTCTTTCTGAATCAGGACATCGCTGAATTTGCCAAATCCGGTGTTGATGCCGTAGATTGTCTTTTCGTCGCGTACAATCCGTTCCACTGCCGCTCTGCTTTTTTTCACGCGCTCCATACTTTCCTCAGAAGCCGCTGCCTCCTCAAAATCAAACAGCACACGAGCGACGTCGGCTGTTGTCAATGAAGAACCGTCTAAAGTCACCATAAGCCCAACTCCTTTTTCTTTACTTTGGTAAAGCGCCCATACAAAAAGGAGCTATGCTGTGAACTTCTGTTTCCACGCATAGCCCCCTATCGTCTAAGATCTATGGGCTGTTTCATATGTGATTAATTCCAACACCGAATGTCTCGTGCTCAAGACCTTTAATCGGCGCCCCGATTGTTCCGTAAAGCGAGACAGCAATCCAATCGCCTTCCGCTTCACTTTCATAAGGATTTCCCCTCAAAACGGCAAACCTCAAGCCCACCGTCCGAAGCAGCGATCCTAGCAGCATTTCACCTCTGGTCACGCCATGCAAAGCCTCCATCGTCGCATGATAAAGCGCATGTGACTCCCGATAACCCTCAGATTGAATGACACCGCTCTTTTTGGAAGCGGTTTCAATTGCGGCTACTACTTTATGCGCGTCCATTGATCCTACCTTGCCAAGACAGACCTTCCATCCGTCTCGCTCCAGCTCCTCAACCTGCGTACTCTCTTCCGCCTCATTCAGCAGCAGGAGAACAGACAGCCGTCCGATCCGACGCTCTTTATGCAGTGTCATATGAATCACTCAATTCCTAAAAATTCTGATAACTATTAACTGAGTATTATATTAATTGGTTCAGCAGCAGAAGTCAAAAGGTTTTTTACAGTCTTTAACAAGTTAGATTGCTATTGTAATAGCGTGACGCAGAAAGCAGAACAGGTTTTTTCAGCGATTGCACACGATATCCAGACAGGAGGCAAGCAGCCGCTGTCTAACTCTCAATATGCGTTTACTAAGTCGTATTTTTCGCAAGGCGTTTTATAAAGAGCCAGCCGAATGACTCTGGTGTTGACGGGCAATCAGGCATCATCTTAAAAAACGCCGACAACGAAATGGCTGTATCACAGTTGATGCAAAACCTGACAAAGCAGTTATTACATGTACGCGAAAGAAAAACAGACGTGATGCAAGAAGGAGAAACAGCAAAAGAGTTGAACTATGAAGGAGAGGATATGCAAGCAGCAGTTCCGCGCAAAACAGACAGACATCAGTCTGACAATGTAAGAGAACAGTGAGAAATCACCTATCTGTTTGAATATGAAAACATTCGGCTGTTTTAATAGGCCGGGGTATCTTCATAGAGAAATGTAAGCGTTTAAAATTTAATAAAAAAGAGAGGCGAATTGTTTAGATGTTCAACCGATTGTTTCGTGTATGTTTTCTTGCAGCTCTTATCATGGCCTTCACCCTCCCAAACTCCGCCAATGCACAAAAACCTGTATTTAAAGAAGTCAGCGTCCATGACCCTTCCATCATTGAAACAAATGGCACTTTTTATGTTTTTGGATCTCATCTCGCTTCAGCAAAAACAAATGACCTCATGCAATGGCATCAGCTGACCACCAGCGTAAGCAATGACAACCCACTTATTCCGAATGTCTATGAAGAATTAAAAGAAACCTTCGAATGGGCGCAATCCGATACTCTTTGGGCGGCTGACGTCACGCAGCTGGCGGACGGCAAATACTACATGTACTACAACGCTTGCCGCGGCGACTCGCCAAGATCCGCCATGGGTGTTGCCGTTGCTGACAACATCGAAGGCCCATACAAAAACAAAGGCATCTTTTTGAAATCAGGAATGGAAGGCACAAGCAGCGATGGAACACCGTATGACGCAACCAAACACCCGAATGTTGTCGACCCGCATACCTTCTTTGATAAAGACGGCAAACTGTGGATGGTGTACGGATCATACTCAGGCGGCATTTTCATTCTTGAAATGAATCCAAAAACGGGCTTCCCGCTTCCTGGGCAGGGATACGGAAAAAAACTGCTCGGCGGCAACCACAGCAGAATCGAAGGCCCGTATGTTCTCTATAATCCAGACACCCAATACTACTACTTATACCTATCATATGGCGGTCTCGATGCAACAGGCGGCTATAACATCCGTGTGGCCCGCTCCAAGAAACCAGACGGCCCTTACTATGATGCAGAAGGCAATCGAATGCTCGACGTCCGCGGCAAAGAAGGCACATTCTTCGACGACCGTTCCATCGAACCATACGGCGTCAAACTCATGGGCAGCTACACTTTTGAAACAGAAAATGAAAAAGGCACCGGGTACGTCTCACCAGGCCACAACTCCGCATACTATGATGAAAAAACCGGGCGTTCCTATTTAATCTTCCACACCCGCTTCCCGGGCAGGGGTGAAGAACACGAAGTCAGAGTCCACCAATTGTTCATGAACAAAGACGGCTGGCCGGTAGCAACGCCCTATCGTTATGCGGGCGAAACACTGAAAGAAGTAAAACAAAAAGATATCACAGGAACATACAAACTCATCCAGCACGGAAAAGACATCTCAGCCGACATCAAAAAAACCATCAACATCCAGCTCAACAAAAACCACACCATTTCCGGGGAAATGACCGGAACATGGAAGAAAACCGGAAAAAACACAGCCGACATCACGTTAGCGGGCAAAAAGTATAACGGGGTATTTTTACGCCAGTGGGATTCGGTGAGAGAGAAGAACGTCATGACGTTTAGTGTGTTGAATGGCAGCGGTGAGGCTGTTTGGGGATCTAAATAAGATGGAGAAGCGCCTTCGAGGGAAGGCGTTTTTTCATTGCTTCTTTACTTTAGAATCCATAGTATTAATATGAGGCGAGAAAAATATTTATCAGAAAGGGAGAAATCTATTGAAAAAAACAATCAAAGTTGCTGCAGCAGTAATTCAAAACGATAAGAATATGATATTATGTGCACTTCGTTCGCCAACCATGTCTTTGGCTAATCTATGGGAGTTCCCAGGAGGGAAACTTGAAGAGGGAGAGAATGCACAAGAAGCTCTTGTGAGGGAAATTCATGAGGAGCTTGGTTGTAAAATTGAAGTCGGTGAAATTATCGCTGACATTCATCACGAATATGAGAAAATCATTATAAATTTGATTTCTATTCAAGCGAAAATTATTGAGGGTGAACCTTTTGCCAAAGAACATTCGGAACTCAGATGGGTGCCCGTGAGTGAACTTGAGTCACTTGAATGGGCACCTGCTGATATTCCAACTGTTAATTTATTGAAAAATGAAACAAAGGGGACCTGTTAATTGTCAATGATTATAACTTTCTTCATAGTAATTTTGGTCATTGCTCTAATAATTTTACTTTCTAAGTATATTATAAATAAAACATTCTTTTTCATTGAGCTTATTAGTAACTATTTGTTTAGGAAATATAAATTAATTGTTTCTACAGGTTATAATCCAAATAAGAAATATATTAGATTTTTGAAGGTTAGTGAGATTATTTTTATAATACTTACATTCATTTTCTTAATAACAACTCTTATGTGGATTATAAAATTCAACACTTCTAAATATTTATATATTTTTTTAATATCAGCTGCTATTGTTATCTTTTATACAATTTTTATTGGTAACTTCAATTTAAATATAAAGAAACAGTTAGATAAAAGCAGCTATAAATATGTTAGCCCAATAGAAACTTTAATAAAGAAAATAGATAAAGAAAGTTATATCTACACGCGAATGAAAGTATTAGTTGAAAGTTGGTTAAGTTTTTATATACATCTACTTATTGTATTTATTTTATATAGTTTCTCATCTTTATTTACGGATATACCTAATACCATTCGCTATGTTTTTTGGATGTCCTTACCATTTGGTTTAGCTAGTTGGGTATATTTTTCTACTTTCAACAGTGCTAAACAAGATGTGCGAAGAATTATGATTTATATTATATTATTAATTATAACTATTAATAAAAGTTACGAAGATTTTAAAATTCTACTGAATTTAGAAGGCCAAAACAAATCTATTGATTACTTTAGTTTCTTAATATTAACTGTTTTTACGGCATTAGATAGACTTCTTAAAAGCGTGAAAGATGATTATAAAAACTTTAAAGATCCAAAAAAGAGTTGTAAATGTAACAAAGCTACTTAAATAAGCATCTTGCCAACAATTGCTTCTTTAATTTATTAAATCAACATACAAGTTTTCTGGGACAGACTGATGGAGCTTCCATATTACATTCATAGGTTTGTCCCCATTGCTTGATACGTAATCTACTTTACCTAGATAAATAAAAGGTAAGGTGATATCATGCATTTCGTTAAATTTACGTACGAATAGATGTATTTTATATTCTCTTTGTCTATGGTTAATAAAATTCTGACCTACAGTAGAAGCATGTGATGTTTGATTTTGACTTTGCCAATGAAAATGATGGGGATCTATAAAGTAATCTTTATATAACAAATGGTCCTCAACTTTTTTAGATTTATTTAATGTAATAAAAATTAAGTAGTTATTGTTAACTCTCCTTACACCTTCTCGCCACGTTCCCTCTTGATCAGTTGATTGAAATAAATGTATGAGTTCATTTCTAGTATATGTTTGATACAAGGTGAGTTGTAGTTCACTAGATAAAAGTGCTTCTAAATTATTCATGCGTCTAAATTCGGTTAAACCATACTGGATACGCTCCTTAATATAAGGACCAAACCGAGGATGGCATAAACGTTCAAAAATATTTAATTGTAGTATGAGCGTATTTTCCTCCACTGTACCAAAACTCCATTGTTGTTTCTTATGTGGTGTGGATAAACGCTCCATAGATCGTTTAATCAAGTTGTCGTGTATATTAGTATTTTTGATTTTTAAATGAAATGTATCTTCTAAAGACTTTTTAACATCCTCTACAGTGATTCTCTGTATATTAAATCCACATTGTAACAATAATAAATCATAGGGCCACTTAATCGGAAACTGTTGCTCTAACCAGGATACCATTCTTAAAACTAACGAATCATTTAATACTTCTTTATCTAAAGAATGAAGGTCATCCATTTTTCTTTTTGTTTCGACCCAAGACTTATATTTTTTTATAAAAAAGGTAAGACCTGGAGCTTGATCTGAATAAAGAAAATCAAGTAGCTCTGGAGAACGCCCAATATCTCGTTTAAATTGATAATATAATGTTTTTAGCATGGCAGCTGAATTTAATTTAATACTATCAATTTTGTGTAAAATCTCTTTCTTCGTTACAGATGCAAGATCTACATAAGATCCACCTGGTAAGTCTGCAAACTCATGGGTAACCGCAACTCGTAATGAATCTTTATCAAAGGATTTTTGGCTAGTTTGTCCGGAAAGGGCTAGCGGTATAACAAACGATTTTTGATAGTTTCCTATAAAATCAAGTACCGTTACAAACTCTTTATCATCAGTCTTTCTTAATCCTCTTCCTAACTGTTGAATAAATATGGTTGGTGATTCAGTCGGTCTCAAAAAAAGCAGTAAGTTTAATTTTGGTATATCAATGCCTTCATTAAAAATATCTACTGTAAAAATCAGTTCTAAACTATGATGCGGATCTTCAAGTTCTCTAATCACTTTCTGACGTTGTGCTGAGGAATCTTGCCCTGTTAAATAAGTTGTATGGAATCCTAATTGATTAAATTCTTGGCTCATATATTGGGCATGTTCAACGTTAGTACAGAAGCCCAATCCACACATTCTTTCTCCGTCGAAACCGTACATATTTATCATCTTTATTACATAATCGACCCGCTCATGATTTTTCAAATGATTAACCAATGAACGTTCATCGTAGACCCCGTTTGTTATTTTCACTTTATCGTAATCAACAGTATGGTCCGGAATACCAAAATAATGAAATGGGGCAAGCAATTCAGCTTCTAACGCATCTCGAAGGCGGATTTCATAGACAACATTATGATTGCAGATTTCAAGTACATCTTTACCGTCTAAACGTTCTGGAGTTGCAGTTAAACCTAATAAGAATCCAGGTTTAAAGTAATTCAACACTGATTGATAGGTAGAGGCTTCTGCATGATGAAATTCATCAATGGCAATGTAATCAAATTCATCTGGTGCAAACCGTTTTAATGTTTCTTCTTTATACAAGGTTTGAACTGTGCTAAATAAAAACCTTTTATTCCATTCTTTTTTCGATCCAGTTAACAATCCAAAGTTATCATGGTCATTTGTGACTTTTTCAAATGTTTCAATGGCTTTAGTTAGTAACTCCTCACGATGAGCAATAAAAAGATATTTTTTTGGTTGATATTCGGAAAAATCAAATGCTGCAAGATATGTTTTCCCTGTACCAGTTGCAGCGATAATAACAGCCCTTTCCTCACCTTGTTCTCTCGTTTTCTTGAGGTTTTTAAGCGCTATTTCTTGCATGGCATTAGGTTGTATTTTTGTTTGGTAAAGAGAGTTTTGAGAGACGAGAGACGCGCTCATTTTGTGATTAGCTGCTTGAAATTCTTCATAAGCTTTTAAGAACTGGTCATCGACCGGTTGTGTTTTTTCGACCCATACTTTATTAAAGACATCTTTTGTTTGTTGAAAAATTGGAAGATATTTTGTATCTGGTATTCTTGCATTTAGCTCATACCCAGTGGTCAGAGCGGATTGCGAGAGATTTGATGATCCAATAATGACACTATGTTGCCCTGAAAGACGTTCAAATAAGTAAGCTTTTGTATGAAACGATTGACTGTAATCATTTACAATTCTCAAGTCGACATTTTGAAATTTCATGAGCTGTTTAAGGGCTTTAGGTTCAGTAATTCCCATATATGTTGATGTGATAATACGTACTGGCACATTACGCTTATTAAGCTCTTGTAATGGTGGAATAAGAAGTTGGACGCCAGACCATCTTGTAAAACTGACCATAAAATCCACACGATCAGCAGTTAACATTTCATTCTTTAATGCTTTAAAAAAATTATCATCCGCTCTATAGTTTCCGAGTAGATTCAACCGTGATAGCGAAAAGTGCTCTGACACAGGAAGATCCAGGTCACCTACATGATAAAGAACTGAAGAAAGTGGTATTGCAAAGGTAGTATCATTACCAAGATCAGAAGATATTTTTTGGGTTAATTCAACCGCCTGATTATATTGTCCGTGATGAACAAGCGTTTTGATTTTTTCGCCAAATTGTTTTGCTATATGTAAAGTTAAAATTTCTGTATATTCTTTCGGTAAAACAGGCTGAAAATGATGTTCTACTGGATAAAGCTTGTGCTTTTCTTGCAATTCTTCATGAAAACCACTGTTTTTTTTCATTTTTCTCTCTCCATATTTAGATAGATATCCTAATTTTATCATTATTATTGACTATAGGTAACAGATATTTGTAAATGGCATCGCGAATCAAATGAGGACGATTGTACCCGATCTTAAAGTCCTGTGTAAGCAGGATTTTATTCGCAAGAAAGTCGAATGAAAAGGATAATAGATAAATATACTTATTTATATTCTGTGTAAGACAAATCCTTTTGCCTATTTATCCAATATGACCCATCATGTAATATGAAAATAGTCTGTATTGTAAAGAATTGACACAGTTTGATAGAAACACGAGGTGTTACGGCATGCATAGTGAAATGTTGTTACATTCGGTAAAAGCCGACTTACATGAAAAACAGGAACAGATCCATCAGTTAAAACGAGTGCTGCACGAAATCAGGCAAATCAAACACGAATTCTCCGAGGCCCAGCATCTCATTCACCGGCCTCATCTTAACCGGGAGGCATGGAGAGGAACACATGCTCAGCGGTTTGAAGATATTCGTGAAGGAATGAACAAAGCATATCAGCAAATCAAAAGCGATCAAGTCAGCGGAATCATCGAAAGCATTCAAGGCAAAATCCACTCATTAGAGAGCGATGTGTATTCCATAAGACGCCAAATTACGAGGATAGAGCATGAAATAGAGAAGGAAAAACATAAAAAGTGAGGTGAGCACAAATGGCACAGGAAATTAAAATGGTGTATGGCACAGTGAAGCAAGGGCTTTCTCAGCTCAAGAATTCAGCTGAACTCAAGTCCTCCTTGCCCGGCCATCTCTCAGGCAGAAACCATTTGAATGTTGTGAAGTCCATCGAGCAATTAAATAAGGACATCAAAGAGCTCACTGAAGCATATGCGTCTGTTCTGGCCAAGCATATCGCACAAACGGAAAGCGCGGTAAACGCCATGAAGGAAACGGACGAAAACATATCATCTTCCATGAAATAAAGCCGGGAGGACAAGGGATTGAAAACATTAGATGTCCACGCTCTTCACGAGGGCATTCAGCATACGATTGAGAAACTGGACAAGCAAAAACAACAGCTGGAGAAGCTGGAAAAAAGCGTTGAGCATCTGGCAGGCATGAAGGATGCGCTGAAAGGAAAAGGCGGAGATGCCATCCGGACCTTTTACGAGGAGTGCCACAAGCCTTTTCTCCTTTTCTTTGGCATGTTTATCGACGAATACAAAAAAGTGCTGAAACAAACACAGCATGCGATTTCCTCTGTAGAATCTGACTCCCACGGCATGATCGCAGAGGCTTTTCTCTCACACGATGCAAGACATGGGGTCAAGCATGCACGAGAAGTGACAGAGCAGCTCACTGACGCAGTCAATCGCCAGACATCAGCCATCGGCCACATCGTCAGCTTACCGGCAGTCAATGATACCTTTTTCCGAATGGAAACAGAACAGGCTGAGCGACTGATTTCAGACACCCTGAATAAGCTCTTTCAATTTGACGGCCAGCAAACCCAAGCACTAGAAACCGCAAAATCAGATTTTCAAACGATGAAAAAATATATAGACCAGCTCGAAACCATGTACACCGGTCCGAAAATTGAAATCACAGGCTACAAAAGCGGCTCCATCTTGAAATCGCAGGAGGAAGAAAACATCAACCAAACTTTCGGCGCCATTAACCCGCAAATGAAGCAGCAGGCGGATGATTCTCCGATGGAGATGATGTTGAAGAAATTAGCCGAGAATGAAAAGTCTAAAGTGGATTCAGTTGTCAAAACGGGTGATTCTAAAAAGGTAAGTAAAAATATCATCGTTATCAATGGTAAAGTGTATAATACGAGTGAACATAGAGAACATATAAAAACTGATTTCTCAAATGCAGAGGTTAAGCAAGTCGTTTATAATGATACACTTTACAATGTATACATATCTGGTAATGACATGAAGCTTGAACCTGTCGTCTCGCTTTCGGACATTAAAGTGGATGAGAATGGATATGTGAAAATTTTAGAGACAGCTGTAGAACTTACCGGCGTGTATGATCTTTTTAAGGCAGCCACGGGCAGAGATCCGGTATCAGGCGAAAAAGTCACAGGGAAAGACCGTGTTGTTGCCTCCATAAACTCAGTACCATTTGCCAAAATAGCTAAGTTAGAAAAGTTAATAGATATTAATAAACTTATTAATGATGGGAAAAAGGCTAAGAAGGCTGCGGAAGTTAAAAACGTTGCTAAGGATACGGGTAATGGTGTACCTTCTTATGGAAAGAAGTCAGTACCTAAAGGACCTTACAGAGAAGTACATGGATTCCCAGTTAAAGTAAAGCCAGGTGCTCAAGAGAAACATATTCCTAATACGCCAAATTACAAACAAGAAATAGCAAATGGTAAAAACAAGAGTATTTTCTATGGTGATAATAAAACAGCACAGGAATTGCTTGATAAGTTTGCAGGAAAAGGTCAACTACTACCAAACGGTAAAAAAGAAAGAGTAGACTTTGGTAAACCAATTGGAAAATACTATGATCGTGATACTGGTGAATACATTGAAACTACTAGAGGAATGATTCATTACGGAAAAGACGGAGCGCATATAGTGCCTTCAGAACCATTAAAGAAGTAATAAGAGGAGGATATACATGGAATATGATCCTTTAATAAAAGCGTTAAAAGAGTATAAAGATAGTGACTTGATAATAGAGTGGGATAGTGGATTAAAGATTATTGGTGAACCAGACACACTCTTTGAAACAGACAATGGGTTGGATGACGATGATGTGAATTTTATCGAATATTATGCAGTTACATTTCAAGTAAATGATATTTTAGCTCATCCTACTAGTGAAGAAAGTAGTTTATATAATTGGTTAATACAAAAGAAAGGTTCATTAGTTGAAATTTCACTTTATGATGATCCGCCAAGTGCAGTTTTTTTAACTGACGGAGAAAGTATATGGAAAAGGGATAGTCAAAAATAAAACATATACCTTGATGAGCTAAATAGCCTTTCAAGGTTTTTTACTTTTATATTAAGTCAGCTGATATATTTGATAGTATTTTCGGAAAAATAAAACAAAATATACAAAATGGCTTCCCTCTATAACAAAACAGTCCTCAATAAGTATTCCCTTTAGTCAACACCAAAAATGAAAGCGTTGACATCCCGCAAATCTAGTGCTAAAGTATACCTACAAACAAATACAGCGACCCGTCAGGATTGTTACTGTGAAAGCAGGCAAAACCTAAATGGTGCAGGTGCAGGAGGAGACTCTCGCAATCTGTGTCATTTAGGTTTTTTTTATTCTCTTTTAGGAGGTGATGCAGCATTTGATAGAAAAAAAGCTGGTGAAAGGCGGCCACCTTTCTTCCAGCAGTCCCCCCATAAAAAGGAGGTATACACATGGATTATGATAAATTATCGAAGGACATATTACAACTCGTAGGCGGTGAAGACAACGTTCAGCGCGTGATCCACTGCATGACGAGGCTGCGTTTTAATCTTCATGACAATTCGAAGGCGGATCGCAGTCAGTTGGAGCAGCTGCCTGGAGTGATGGGCACCAATATCAGCGGCGAGCAGTTTCAAATCATTATCGGAAACGATGTGCCGAAGGTGTATCAGGCGATTGTGCGGCACAGCAATCTCAGTGATGAAAAGAGCGCTGGTTCATCCTCTCAGAAAAAGAATGTGCTGAGTGCGGTCTTTGATGTGATTTCTGGTGTGTTTACCCCGATTCTGCCTGCGATTGCGGGAGCGGGGATGATCAAAGGGCTTGTTGCGCTGGCAGTTACGTTTGGCTGGATGGCGGAGAAGAGCCAGGTTCATGTCATTTTGACGGCTGTCGGTGACGGCGCGTTCTACTTCCTGCCGCTCCTGCTAGCGATGAGTGCGGCGAGAAAATTCGGAAGCAATCCGTACGTAGCGGCAGCCATTGCGGCGGCGATTCTGCATCCGGATTTGACAGCCCTGCTCGGTGCGGGGAAACCGATTTCCTTTATCGGGCTTCCTGTAACCGCTGCCACTTATTCGTCAACGGTCATCCCAATTTTGCTGGCGATTTGGATTGCTTCGTACGTAGAAAAATGGATTGACCGTTTTACACACGCATCTCTCAAATTGATTGTGGTTCCGACGTTGACATTATTGATTGTCGTGCCGCTGACATTGATTACAGTCGGTCCGCTTGGTGCTATTTTAGGAGAATACTTGTCTTCTGGGGTCAATTATTTGTTTGATCATGCAGGGCTTGTGGCGATGATTTTGCTGGCGGGTACATTCTCTTTAATCATTATGACGGGCATGCACTATGCCTTTGTGCCGATCATGATCAACAACATCGCTCAAAACGGCCACGATTATTTACTGCCGGCTATGTTTTTGGCGAATATGGGGCAGGCGGGAGCATCATTTGCCGTCTTCCTTCGCTCCAGAAACAAAAAATTTAAATCACTCGCGCTTACCACAAGCATCACGGCGCTGATGGGGATCACAGAACCTGCGATGTACGGCGTGAATATGCGATTGAAAAAGCCGTTTGCGGCCGCTTTGATTGGCGGTGCAGCCGGTGGCGCGTTTTACGGCATGACGGGTGTTGCTTCCTATATCGTCGGGGGGAATGCAGGTCTGCCGAGCATCCCTGTCTTTATCGGCCCAACGTTTATTTACGCGATGATCGGCCTTGTGATTGCGTTTGCGGCGGGAACAGCAGCTGCGTATTTGCTTGGATTCGAGGATGTGCCTTCTGACGGCAGCCAGCAGCCGGGCAGCAGAGAGATCATTCACAGCCCGATTAAGGGAGAAGTGAAAGCATTAAGCGAAGTCAAAGACGGAGTGTTTTCTGCCGGGATCATGGGAAAAGGATTTGCCATTGAGCCTGAAGAAGGAGAAGTTGTTTCGCCTGTTCGTGGAAGCGTTACCACCGTTTTTAAAACAAAACACGCAATTGGCATTACGAGTGATCAGGGAGCTGAAATACTCATACACATTGGATTGGACACAGTGAAGCTGGAGGGGCAATGGTTCACGGCTCACGTCAAAGAAGGCGACAAGGTCGCACCGGGAGATCCGCTCGTGTCCTTTGATCTGGAGCAAATCAAAGCCGCGGGATATGACGTCATTACCCCGGTGATCGTGACCAACACAGACCAATATTCATTTTCGCCGGTAAAAGAGATCGGTAAAGTGCAGACAAAAGAAGCGCTGCTTGCTTTATCTTGAAAAAACTAATGGGGTGATCAATATGAGTTCAAACGCAAAACGATTTCCAGAAGGATTTTTATGGGGCGGCGCAGTTGCTGCCAACCAAGTGGAGGGTGCTTATAACGAGGGTGGTAAGGGGCTTTCGACAGCTGACGTATCGCCGAACGGGATCATGTCTCCATTTGATGAATCAATGACTTCCTTGAATCTGTATCACAACGGGATTGACTTTTATCATTGTTATAAAGAGGATATCGCCTTATTTGCAGAAATGGGATTTAAGGCGTTCCGCACATCGATTGCGTGGACGAGAATTTTTCCGAATGGCGATGAAGAGAAGCCTAATGAAGAAGGCCTCAGCTTTTATGATGATCTGTTTGATGAGCTGTTAAAGCATCATATTGAGCCTGTCGTAACCATCTCTCATTATGAAATGCCGCTCGGTTTAGTGAAAAATTATGGCGGCTGGAAGAATCGTAAAGTCATAGAGTTTTATGAACGCTATGCCAAAACGGTTTTCAAACGCTATCAACACAAAGTGAAGTATTGGATGACGTTTAATGAAATTAACGTGGTGCTCCATGCGCCATTTACCGGGGGCGGTCTTGTTTTTGAAGAAGGAGAAAACAAATTAAACGCGATGTACCAGGCGGCACACCACCAATTTGTGGCCAGTGCTCTTGCTGTCAAAGCGGGTCACGACATCATTCCTGATTCGAAAATCGGCTGTATGATAGCGGCAACGACAACCTATCCGATGACTTCTAAGCCGGAGGATGTCTTCGCGGCAATGGAGAATGAGCGCAAAACACTTTTCTTCTCAGATGTTCAGGCAAGAGGCGCATACCCGGGATATATGAAACGCTATCTGGCAGAAAACAATATTGAAATTGAAATGGCTGAAGGCGATGAAGAGCTCTTGAAAGAACATACGGTGGATTATATTGGATTTAGCTACTACATGTCGATGGCGGCAAGCACAGATCCGGAAGAGCTTGCAAAATCAGGGGGCAACCTGCTGGGCGGAGTCAAAAACCCTTACCTCAAATCATCAGAATGGGGCTGGCAGATTGATCCGAAAGGCTTGCGCATCACGCTCAACACCTTATACGACCGTTACCAGAAGCCGCTGTTCATCGTTGAAAACGGCCTTGGCGCTGTAGACAAGGTTGAAGAGGACGGCACGATTCAGGACGATTACAGAATCAACTATCTGCGTGATCATTTAATTGAAGCGCGCGAAGCCATTGCGGACGGCGTTGAATTAATCGGATACACATCATGGGGGCCAATTGACCTTGTCAGCGCATCTACTGCGGAAATGAAAAAACGCTACGGCTTCATTTATGTGGACCGGGACAATGAAGGAAATGGAACATTTAATCGTATCAAGAAAAAAAGCTTCAACTGGTATAAGCAGGTCATCGCCACAAACGGAGAGAGTATCTGACAAATTTTTGAAAACTCATACGCTTCAATTGACAATAACAAAATGCAGGCGGACAATAAAAGAGAAAGATGAACCACCCACAGTCCGAAAGGCGGGAAGAGCATGTTTAACAAAATGTTAGTAGCGATTGACGGATCAGACATGAGTGCAAAAGCGCTTGATGCCGCAGTGCATTTGGCAAAAGAGCAACAAGCGGAACTAAGCATTCTTCATGTGGGGAGAGAAGCCGTCGTCACGACTTCTTCTCTGACGGGAATTGTCTATGTGCCTGAACACTTTATTGATGAAATCAGGAACGAGGTTAAAAAAGAGGGCCTGAAAATCCTTGAGAATGCAAAAGAAAAAGCAGCCGAAAAAGGCGTTCAAGCTGAAACCATTTACGCGAATGGCGAGCCGGCGTATGAGATACTAAATCACGCAAAAGAGAAAGGCGTCAGCCTGATTGTAGTTGGCAGCCGGGGGATCAGCGGTCTGAAAGAAATGATGCTTGGAAGCGTCAGCCATAAAGTGTCTCAATTATCAACATGCCCGGTTTTGATTGTTCGATAGATTTGTAAAAAAAGCGCCCTTGGGCGCTTTTTTTTATTTAGAATAGAAGTGTTATAATATCTACATGTAAAAAAGAGGAATTCTATGTGTAGATTTCTGAATTCACAAAAAACAGTTTATGCTATGCAGTATTGGAGGTAGAATACGTTTGATGCAACAGGATCTTTCCATATCGTCAAAACAAAAATCAACAGCCGTAATCAAAATGGTCATCTCTATGGTGATTTTCGGCTCCATCGGCTTTTTCTCAGAGCATACCAATCTGCCGTCATTTGAATTGGTCTTTGTCCGCTGCCTTTGCGCGACGCTGTTTTTAGGCCTTTGCTGGCTGGCGTCCGGCCAGTATAAAACTGAAAAATGGAGCAAGAGAGACGTGCTGCAAACATTGGCGTGCGGTTTCTTTCTTGTATTCAACTGGGTGTTTTTATTTAAGTCTTTTGAAGAAACGTCCGTTACAATTGCCATCTCCGTTTATCATCTAGCGCCGGTGCTTGTTCTTCTTCTGGGGAGCTTCTTCTACAGAGAGAAATTAAATGTGATCTCCGTCAGCTCCATTATCATCTGCTTTCTGGGAACTGCGCTGATTTCCGGGATTAACGGCAGCACTTCATTGACACAGGTGATGGGATCAGGGATCATATGGGCAGTTCTCGCCGCACTGTTTTATGCGTTCACCACTTTATTGGGAAAAGGCATTCACAATCTCAGTCCTTACACGACCACCTTCTTGCAGACGGGTTTAGGGGTTATCATCCTGATTCCGTTTATTCACTTTGGCGCTTTTGCTGACCTATCTCAGGGAAACTGGATTATGGTGGTATCTACCGGCATCATCCATACGGGTATTGTATATTTGTTGTTTTTTGACAGTTTGCGATTTTTATCAACGAAATTTATTTCAATCATTGTATTTCTCGACCCCGCTGTCGCGATCGTGCTCGATACCGTCTTCACAGGCTTCCGCCCTGACCTCTATCAAACGCTTGGCATCGTGCTGATCTTTGCGGGCATGGCCTTGACGCTTGTCAGGAGGCAGGGGAAGGCGAATGTGGCAGCTGAGGGTACGGATATTGAACAAATGCAATAATGGAAAATGTAAAAAGGCCTATGCGGCCTTTTTTTGTTTTAGGTCAATTGACTCTCGCTAATCCTTAAAATAAGATAAATTTTCTAGAAAAATATTGTAATAATATTTCAGTCTAGTTAAGATTATTGAGTAAATATTACTTTTATTACAAAAGGAGAGAGAAAATGAAAAAAAGAAAGAGGCGAAACTTTAAAAGGTTCATAGCAGCATTTTTAGTGTTGGCTTTAATCATTTCATTAGTGCCAGCAGATGTACTGGCAAAAACCACAGAAGAAGAGAATGGAAATCGTATTGCTGCCGATGATCCAGAAGAAACTCTTCAGAAAGAACAAACTGAGGAAGCTGTACCTTTTGATCCAAAAGATATAAACAAAGAGGGTGAGATCACCTCTGAAAGAACAGAAAATACAAAACTCTATTATGAAGGTGACGGTGTCTATAAACAGGAAGTATATCTTGATCCTATTCATACAAAGGAAACACCTGATGCCGACTGGGAAGACATTTCTCCTGAGTTAAAAGAGTCGACAAGCAAACAAGTCGAGACAGAGAACGCTATTTTGAATTCAGATTTTCAAAAGCAAATGAAGAACGGGCTTTATGCGACTTTTGAGCATAATGACCATAAGGTTACATATTCACTTGTAGAAGCGAAAGGCCCGAATAAAACTTCACTTACTCCGAAAGATACCTCAGCAGATTATAAGACTGACAGTAATGAGATTGTGTATCCGGATGTGTTTCCGAATATTGATCTTCAGACTTTCACATTCAATGAAAACATAAAAGAAGATTTAGTCCTTCATCAGTATAATGGATACAACACATTTACATTTCAGTTAAAAACCGATTTGCAGGCTAAAGAGCAAGAGGATGGATCCATTGATTTTTCTGATGAAAAAGGAAAAGTTGTTTTTTCTGTGCCTAAGCCTTTTATGACGGATTCAAAACTAGATGAGCTTTCCGGCGAGGTTGAACGGTCAGACAAAGTCAGCTATAAGCTGGAAAAGAATGAAGAAGGGTATTTGCTTCATCTTACGGCAGACGAGAACTGGCTGAAAGACCCAGAACGCGTATATCCAGTATCTATCGACCCGTCAACTTCTTTATCTGTTTCATCGGACACGTTTGTCATGAGTGCCTACCCGACGACGAACTATTCGGCCTCCTCACAAAAATGGGATGCTAATTTAAAGGCCTATGTACTGAAAACGGGCTATTATGACAAAACAACAGGCACAAACTATGCGTTCATGAAATTTAACAACCTAAAGCCAATTCAAAATATGACTGTCACTAAAGCTACATTAAAAACATACGTAGCCCATTCCTATTATGGAACAAAGGCAACCGGTCTTTGGCTGGATACGGTAAACAGCAATTATGATAATGCAAAAGTGACATGGAACACCAAACCGGCATCTAAAAATATCGGAAAAGCCGACGTCCATAAAGGACAATGGGCGAGTTATGACGTGACTGCTGCTGTAAAGTCATGGAACTCTGGCGGGGCCAACTATGGATTTAAGCTTCATACAAACGGAAACGGCAAGGAGTATTGGAAAAAACTAATTTCTTCAGCGAACTCCGCCAATAAACCGTATATTGAAGTGACGTATACCATACCAAAGGGAAACACCCCTACAATTAAAGCTTATCACAACGGCGATTCCACAGGTTATTTCGATATCAGCTGGAAAAAGGTTGAAGGCGCAAAAGGATATAAGGTATGGATCTACAATGGTAAGGAATATCAAGCGATTTCTGCAGGCAACGTCACGTCGTGGAGCACAAAAGGGAAAAAAATCTGGCCTACGAGCGCAGAAATTGCCTCCAAGAGATATAAACTGCATCTGGACGGCAAGGGTGGAGCTGAATTGGCATTAGATCCATCCCCGGTCTATAAGAATTCCGGCGGAAGCTATGCTACAAGCAAAAACTACTGGATTGGCGTCAGTGCAGTATTTGACCAAGGTGAAGGAGCGATGTCCGCACCGGCAAAGCCCGTTATCCCTAATGTAGGAAAAGCACAAGCACCATCAGCAAAGGGCTACAATAATGGGAATGCCACAGGTTATTTCGATCTTTCTTGGAAAGCTGTATCTGGTGCAACCGGCTATAAGATTCAGGTGTTCAATGGGAAAGGCTTTGAGACACTTGATCTGGGAAATCAGACGTCTTGGACCACCAAAGGGAAAAAGATTTGGCCGACAAGTGCTGAAATTAAGGCTGGGAAATATGCTCTTCATCTGAAAGACGGCAATGGTGCAGAGCTGCCGATCAATCCCGGCCCAACTTATAAAAACGCCGGGGGAGATGGAGCCAAAAGAAATTACTCGTTTAAAATTATCGCATACAACAAAGACGGCGAATCCATTGCATCACCGGCTGCTAACCCGGCACTTCCTGATATCGCTAAGCCAAAGAATTTAACTGGCTATTTGTATACAAATACAAAATCGAGTCAAACGGGCTATGTGAATTTGATATGGGAAAAGGTTCAAAATGCGAAAGGCTATAAAGTTAACATTTACAACGGTAAAGAATATCAATCCTTTGATGTGGGTGACGCGGATCATTGGACAACCCAAAATAAAAACATCTGGCCGACTTCTGAGGAAATCAAAGCTGGAAGCTATAAGCTTCATACAGATGGAAAAGGCGGGGAATTAGCCCTCGATCCATCACCTGTCTATAACAATGCAAATGGGAATTACAAAGGGAAGAAGAATTATTCTTTCACGCTTGTCGCTTATGATGCGAATGGTGAAACAATTCCAACGGCGCCCTTTAACCCAACGTTCCATGAAGGAGCAGAATTCCTTGGGACAGAAGAATACTGGTCTATCATTGATATCCCAAGCGGCCAGTTAAATGGTGCGACAGGCAATGTCATTGTGAATGAAGAAGATTTGTCAATTGACGGACGCGGTCCGGGACTTGGCTTATCGAGAACCTACAACAGTCTTGACAGCTCTGATCACTTATTTGGACAAGGCTGGTATGCTGATGCAGAAACATCTGTCATCTCAACGGATGGCGGGGCAATGTATATCGATGAAGACGCTACGACACATCGATTCACGAAAAAAGCCGATGGCACGTTTCAGCCGCCGACCGGTGTATATCTTGAATTAACAGAAACTGCTGATCAGTTCATATTAAAAACAAAAGATCAAACCAATGCTTATTTCAATAAAAAAGGCGGCAAACTCCAAAAGGTAGTGGATGGCCATAACAATGCAACTGTCTATACTTACAATGACAAAAATCAACTGACCGCCATTACAGATGCATCAGGCCGCAAGCTTACATTTACCTATGATGAAAACGGCCATGTGACGTCCATCACAGGACCTAAAAATAAGAAAGTCACCTACTCATATGAGAATGATTTGCTGAAGAAGGTTACAGATACAGACGGGATTGTCACAAGCTATGACTACGATAGTGAAGGGCGCCTTGTCAAACAGTATTCAGCCAACAGTACCGAAGCAAAGCCTGTCTTTACCGAATATCAGTATAGCGGACACCGTCTCGAAAAAGCGATCAACGCTAAAAAAGAAACATATGTCTACAGCTATGATGCTGATAAAAAGACACTTCTCATGACACAGCCAAATGGCCGGAAGGTACAGTATGGCTATAATGAGGCGGGAAATCCGATTCAGGTCATTGATGATGCTGAAGGGCTAAAAATTACAACGAATACAAAATATGAAGGCAACAATGTCGTAGAAGATGTCGATCCAAACGACGTCGGCACCGGAAAAGCAACGGAAAGCTATCAATATGACAAAGATGGCAACGTTACGTCGGTTAAAGACGCATATGGAACTGAGACATACGAATATAACAAAAACAACGATGTCACAAAAATGAAGGATACCGAGGGCAATGTCACGGATATTGCTTATGACGGACTGGATGCTGTATCCGAAACCGATCAGAGTGGAAAATCATCGTCAGCAGCCGTTTATGATAAATACGGAAATCAGATTCAATCCAGCAAAGATTTATCAGCTTCAACTAATATTTTGAAAGATGGAAGCTTTGAAGCACAAAAATCCGGCTGGAATCTGACTGCTTCTAAAGACAGCGGCAAAATCTCAATTATCACCGATAAAAGCGGGGTTCTTTCCGGATCAAAGGCATTGGAAGTCTTGAGCCAATCAACTTCTGCCGGAACAGATCATGGGTATTCGTCAGCAACACAAACAGTTGAGCTGGAGCCGAATACAACCTATACATTAAGCGGGAAAATCAAAACAGATCTAGTGAAATCAAGAGCCTACTTTAACATTGATTTGCGAGACAAAGATCAAAAACGAATTCAGTGGATTCACAATGAATACAGTGCATTAGCCGGAAAAAATGACTGGACAAAACGGCAAATCACTTTTACGACTCCAGCGAATGCAGGAAAAGCTGTTGTGTATATGGAAGTCGATCATAAAGATAAAGATGGTAAAGGAAAAGCAAGGTTCGATGAAGTCCAGCTGGAAAAAGGCGAAGTATCATCGAGCTATAACCCAGTTCAAAACAGTAGCTTCACATCAGCAACGGAAAACTGGAATGTAAGCGGGGCATCCGTTGATTTTGAAGAAGGCTTTAATGATGAAGTATCATTAAAAGTTGCCCGGACCAGTGCGTCCCAAGCCGGATCAGTATCAAAACAAACCGTTGTCTTAGGGCAAAGCGCAAATGACAAACCGGTTTATCTCACACTGACAGGCATGTCGAAAGCAAGCAGTGTCAAGTTCACAGATGAAAAAGACTATTCTCTGCAGGCTAATGTCACTTACGCGGACGGCAGCACAGGCGTATACAATGCGAAATTCCCTTCTGGAACACAGGAATGGAACCGCGCAGCTGTTGTTATACCAAAAACAAAGCCGATCAATAAAGTCGATATCAGCATACTGTTCCAAAAGAGCGCAACAGGAACCGCGTGGTTTGATGATATCCGTTTGATTGAAGGAAGCCTTCTGACAAAAAGCACGTATGACAGTAATGGTAACTATGTGACCAAGGAAGAAGATGAACTAGGATACTCTACTTCAACTGATTACGATGAAACTGGTAAGAAAACGTCTGAAACGGATGCAAAAGGTGAAAAAACATCCTATACGTATGATCAGGCAGACCAACTGACAAACATGACGCTCTCCAACGGCACTTCTATCCTTCACAGCTATGATAAGGAAGGCAATGAGGTAAGCAAAACCATCCGGGCGGGAGCAGATCAAACCTATAAATACGAATATGATGTGATGGGCAAGCTTGTCAAAACAACTGACCCTCTGGGCAATGTGCTAGCAAGCGAATATGATGCCAACAGCAATCTGACCAAAACCATTTCACCGAATGGCAACGAAGTATCTCTTTCTTATGATGGAACAGACCGGGTGAAATCAAAGTCGTATAACGGTACAGAAAAGTACAATTTCACGTATGACAAAAATGGAAATGAAACGTCGGTCGTTAATAAAGAGCAGAACACCACAAAGAAACGGACATTTGACAATAAAAATCGTTTAACCGAATTGACTGACCGCGGCGGCAGTCAAACTTGGACATACCCTAGTGACTCCGATAAGCTGAAAACCTTCTCGTGGACTCATGGGGACCAAAAAGGAACGAATCAATTTACGTATAACAAGCTGGATCAAATGATTGAGATGAAAGACAGTACATCTTCCTATTCATTTGATTATGATGAAAATGGCAACGTCCAAACCTTTATTACGGGCAACGGCGGTGGAACAAGTTTTTCATATGACGAAAGAAACCTTGTAAGCTCGCTGCATATCGGTGACAAAAACGGCGGAAACATTCTGACGGAAAGCTATGAATATGATGCCAACGGAAACCGTACCACTATAAACAGTTCAGCAAGTGGCAAGGTGCAATATGAGTATGGGAAGCTGAATCAGCTTGTCAAAGAAACCCATGAAGACGGTACTGTTATTGAATACACATATGATGGATTCGGGAACCGGAAAACCGTTACAACTGTAAAAGACGGCTCAAGCAAAACGGTGAACGCTTCCTTCAACATCATGAACCAGCTGACAAAAGTCAATGATGAAAGCATCTCTTACGATAAAAACGGCAACCGCACATCCGACGGCAAATTCACATATACGTGGGATGCAGAAGATAACCTGACCGCCGTTACCAAAAAAGGCGAAGACAAGCCATTCGCAACATATAAGTATGACGAAAAAGGAAACAGAATCCAAAAAACCGTCAACGGAAAAGTCACGAACTACTTCTACGACGGAGATAGCTTGAACGTCTTGTATGAAACAGACGCGGACAACAACGTCACAAAATCGTACACGTACGGGGACAGCGGCCAGCTGTTATCCTACACAGAAAATGGCAAGAAATATTTCTATCACTACAACGCACACGGCGACGTCATCGCGATCTCAGACAGCACTGGAAAAACCGTTGCCAAGTATCAATACGACGCATGGGGAAATCCAACAAAAACCGAAGCAAGCGACGAAGTAAAAGACAATCGCTACCGCTACGCAGGCTACCAATACGACGAAGAAACCGGCCTGTACTATCTCATGGCCCGCTACTACGAGCCAAGAAACGGCGTGTTCCTATCGCTCGACCCAGACCCGGGAAGTGACGGTGATTCATTGGATCAGAATGGGTATACTTATGCCAATAACAATCCGGTGATGAAGGTTGACCCGGATGGGCATTGGGTATGGCTTGTGGTAAATGCCGGATTTGCAGCCTATGATGGATATAAGGCATATAAATCAGGTAAAGGATGGAAAGGTGCTGCTTGGGCAGCTGCTTCTAATTTTGGTCCTGGGAAGATATTTAAGGGTGCTAGTCGCGCCTATAAGTTTACGAAGAAGGCAGTTAAAATCACAGGTCATACAAGACATGGACTTAATCAATCTATAGGAAGAAATGGAGGCCGTGGAGTCAATTTAAGGGCCAAACTGAATGCTGTGCGAAGCCCTAAAAAAGTAATAAAACAACCTAATGGGGCAACGAAATATGTTGGAAAAAAAGCTACAGTTGTTTTAAATAAAAGGGGTAAAGTAATCACAGCTTATGGAAGTTCAAGAGCTAAGGGTTCTAAACACGTATTCCATACACACGGAAAAGGAAATAAATCTAAGAGAAGGCGTTAATAAGGTTAAGCGAGGGGGGGATGACAACTACCCTCACTTAAACTTTAAATGAGGAGGAAATATGGCCAAAATAAAAGATGATTGTATAGAACTTGAATTAACACCGAGAAGGTATCAAGAGTTGGACGATGATCCATTTATTTTATCTGTATTTGAATTGTTGGAAAATAAGAAAGCCGTCGTTCGCGATTTTTCTGCTGTTTTATTAGAAAGTGAATATAAGGTGTTGATATCTGGGATCGAAACTATGATAAAAGGAAATCAAGACAGTATCAGTTTAGAGACTATTGAACCATTCTTATTTCTTAGTATTGATCAAGAAAACGGAAATTACAGAATTAAGATTAAAATTATATTTGATGATTATAAAGAAAGTAAGTCGAACTCCAACTTGTTCGAAATTAATTGTAATGAAGAAAAGCTAGAGTCTTTTGTGACCGCTTTAAAATTAAATCTTGAAAATACAAAAAATCCTTCTAAACTTCCTTAATTATAAATAATTTCTGCATTGGATAAAAATGGGGCATTTATTGATGGAACATTAAATAAGAGATGTTACCATCCTCTCTTATTTGTATGACAAAAGAATCTAAAAATATAGAATTGATTGGGATGAAGAGGATTTGCCAAAAAGGTTCCCAGCGTTTTGTGAAAAGCCCACTGGGTGAGTTTTAAGCAGTTGAAGATAAAGCTTGTATCGATAAGCGATACAAGCTTTTTTAGAACAAATCTAAACATGAACGACAACGAAAACAAGAGAATGATGAATCAATTTAAAAGAAGTTGAGAAATTGACAGCGGAGGGAATGCGGCTCATGCAAAAAAGATTGATCGAAAAACTCGCCGAGAATAAAAGACGTTTATTGATGAGCGAAATCAAAGAAAAACTAGTCCCTTGTGCAGAAAGAGGCTTCACTTATCGTTTTGCTGATCTGGCGCAAAGCAGGCAATTGCTTGAGCTGGTTTTATCAAATTCAATACCAGCCAACACCCGTGAGGTTGATGCCCTCGAAAAAAAGGAAGCGAAACAGCTGATCTGGAAAATATCTCAGTCATATGTTGCTTACGATGACCGGGACGTTCTGCTGTTTCATCAATACAGCAGCGAAATTGGTGCGTTAGTTTGTTCTTTTGGAAAATGTCTCGAGCACCTTGACTGCTTATTGGAGTGTATTGAGTTCGATGAAGGGATTCTCAATCATAGTTTTATTTTGGTTGAGCCTAAGTGCCAGTTTGGTTTATGTATATTGCACACGGAATACGGATGTGAGCTTGTTTATTGGTAGATTGGAAACCTTTTGGAACATATCTTTTACGGAAAAAGCTTCAATATCTAAATATCAGTACGGTGCTTTGCATACTAATAACAAATCATTTAGTACTTGAATACGTGGTGATCAAATTGAGCGAGCCAAAGCTAATAGAATGCATAAATAAAATCAAAAGTGTCTTAAATGGACAAACAACAAGAGAAGAAGTGTCGGATTGGGCTGGAACTTATGTTCATGCGGATGACCCCGAAGTAGAAGATGATAGAGTCTGGAGTATGTTAATCCTTCTAAGTGGGATTGATTTGAAAGATTCTCCTGAAACTTATTTACATTCAACAGATGATTTGAATGATTGGATCAAACAATATATGGAGTAATTTGTGTTTGGTGGTAAGGTGTTATTGATTAAAAAAGAGGCAGGAGATGACAATGTACAAAACAATTAGTGAATGGGTTGATTACATTGATGAGGGGTGCAGTGTCCTTTATTTAGATTTTAATGTGTTTAAAAAAGAGCTCTCACTTAATATAAAGGTTTTTGAAAGTGAAGCTGAATATACCCATAAAATATTATTTCAAAATGTGGCATCCGCTTATTATAGTGCAGATGTTGGCGACATGAGATTGGAAAAAATAGATCCGGAAGAATACAATTGGCAAGTATTTGAGATGAGTTATCATCCAGAAGGAATCGGGAATCTATCAAATTCTATAATTCCGGAGTATCAATCAAATGCTAACTTTCTTATTGACATGAACAGAATGCTGATTGCTATAGAAGCTGAAACAGTTCGCTTTGATGATCAATCGTTTTATGCATACCAATTAAACACTAAATGATTTAAGACTGAATTGGAAAGTAGCTTTATATCAAAACGATTAATGAAACTAGGCTGTCCGTTACTAATAGCTAATAAATGCTTAATTATCACTTCATTTCTAAACTGGGAGCATAACAAATGAAAAAATTAAAAATGAATAAAATTATCAACATGGACACCCAAGATTGTTTTTTCCATGCTGATCCACTGGGGCGTGTCTACATTGGAAAAGGTGTGAAAGGTGATGTGACCATCTCAATCTATGATCCTTCCGGTGATATTCGGGTTTTTAAAGTGAAAGAGCAGATTGCATATAGCGATATTCAGCTCTTCCAACAATGTGCAGATGGCTATGTCTTCGTTTATTACGAATCGTATGAGCCGAAGGTAAAGGTTTTTTCAGAAGAGGGAAGGGTGAAAAGTGCTTTTCACTTGCCTTCAGGGGTTTCCTGCTGTCTTTTGGATGAGAAACAAAACCTTTGGGTCGGTTTAAATGATGAAGGCATTTATGATGATGAAAATCCTGACGGCCATAGTGTGTGGTGTTTTACTTTGGATGGTCAGCAGAAGGAAATACACATTGATAGAAAGCTCGAAGAAATGGATGCGCCGGCTGTAGATGATTGTTATGGACTTGCAGAAAAAAACGGCTTGATTTATATGCTGTATTACGGAGACGCAGTCATTGCCGCATTTGATGAAACGGTCGTGAGACGAGTGTGGATTCTGTCGGATAAAGAGCCGGACTCAGAAGCATTTGATCAGCTCGCGATATCCGAAGAAGGTTTTTTGGTTGGGACGTTCAATTGTTACAGTGCAGACCTTAAGTCGTCTCTTTATTTGATTTCTGCCGATGTGAGTCAAGAGATGGAAGAGATAACATGCTGTGATTCGAATGGTGCAGCCCTAGATGTTCAACAGCTGAAACTGACAAGTAACGCTGTTTACGCAGTGACCTCATCTGGTGTTTATAAGCAGGATATCCAATAAGGTGTAGGGATGAGATTATGATGAATTGGCGCGCTTTAAGTCAGACAAAACAAGACCGCATCTGGTCAGAAGTGAACAAGATCATAAAATGGAAACCCGGAAGCAGATGTCATCACATCATCCCGCCTGATCCATATCAAGTGTTTGACATTTCTAGCGGGATGAGCGGTAAAGCCAGTAATGATGATGTGGTCAGAGTGCTGAATGATTTAGAGACTTCGATTTTAAAAGCATTTCAATCATGTAGTGGAAAACACGATGTGATGTACGCATTAGACTGGCAGCATGACGGATATATCTTTAGCCCTCATCAGACAATGCCTCAGGATGAATTTGGAGAATGGCCTGTTCCCGTATTTCCAAATGGAGACTATTATTTCTTTTTTCATCAGGACTTCTCTTGGGGACTCTTGGGAGACCCGTGGAAATTGACAATCACTGTGTTTGGTGAAGAGCTGTTGGAAGCGATAGATAATGATCCGCCTATCCTATTTCAAGATAAATGAGTTTGTTGTGGAGGGAGAGGATCAACGTGCTTCAAAAGCTGAAAAAAAGACAGCGAGAGCTTGAAGAAACGCCGTATCCTGATGAATTGTACGGCTTTGAAGAAGAAATCTATGAGTTTTTTATGCTTGTTGCTGGCAGTTTGGATTATGTGCTGGCGAATAAAAGGATGCCCAGGCATCAGCGGCGTTCGTTGGAGAAAAGCTTTTTTGAGCTGTATCCTGAAATCTCGACGGCTATGATTAAAAACGATACCGATTTGTATTGTCACATAATATTGTATGAACAAGTCAGACAAGAGATTTGCGTTGCGCTATCCAACTGATAAGGGGAAGATTTTATGGAAATAACCTCTATAAGCAGTATTGGCAATTTGGACATGATCGAGCTTAAGCCTGACCAAACCGTTATGTCATGCGAACTTGAAGATGCAGAGTCATTTTATCGTTTTTGGGAAGGGCTTGCCTACGATCGAATCATGATACAGGTAATAACGACTGGTTCATTTATAGAAGACCTGTCCGAGTATTTTGAAGGTCATGCTTACAAGGTGACGAAGCTGGCGAAAAGGCAATTTCATTTCCAATGCGTAGTACATGAAGCAGACCGGGATATTGCAGGTTTTCTATTTCTGTTAGCTTCCATCAATGATGATGTTTTTCTGATCACTGATCCTCAACCGGATAAAAACTATTTTTCAGAAGGGAAGCTCCAGTGCCTAACGGACTCAGGCGAACGGATCATGTGGTTTGAATACGATGCTGTAGACATCTATATGGTTGGCAGTAACTAAGAATAGGAGGAATTCATTTGAATATCACACAATACGAGAAAATGAAAAAACATCTTTCTGATGCGGATACGGTCCATTTACATTAAACGAGTTTTCTTTCTATATGAAAGAAGATGATCGTTATATTCATATTCCTGTGTTTGAATTAAAACTATCAGCTCAAACCTGTGACATTCATTTGCGGTTTGAAAACATTAGTGCATCAAAGCTGGATGACCTTGAATCCATCGATGCGGTTGAGTTGGAGATTGAACCGACTGACGATCAATGGGAAAGACTCCGTTATTATGTGTATGATCAAGAAGGCCAGATGAGTTTCTATTGCGGAGGGTGGGATCTAATCAAGTGTGACAAGAAGTCACACTGATTTTCCCCACTTTCCAAGCGTTCTTGCTTTTGTTGCCGCATATGTCACGAGAAACGGGATAGTCACAATCAGAAAAAACAAAGGCACCCAATTTGATAATCCGGTTACATAATGGAGTGTAATGGACAAGAGAGTCAGGAAACTCAAGGTGCAGGTGACGTTTCGAACGTCTTTTTCGCTTCTTTTATATTTCTCTCTCATGGTAGATTGATCACTGTATATCGGTGAAGTCCCGGGCTCAGCCGAAAAGATATGCATACCTTGTGAAGAGCAAACACGCTCCCATCCGGCCGCTTCAAACATCTCAGTGTATTCCGCCAAACTTTCTTCCTCAATATCATGATAATCAATACTGTAGATCAATTTCTGCGGCTCAGCTTTTCTAAGCTTATACCCCATAACCGCAAATGAATCGAGCAACCAGCCTTTGCTGGCCATATCACTGAGTTTCTTCATATCTTTTTCTTCTGAAAAAGCCAAGCCTTCGGACATCATATATTTTTTCTGTTTCATGATGAATCCCCTTTCAATTGCTGAAAAGCGCGTTCGCCGTGTTCAGCCATCACTTTTCTGCGCTGAATTTCTTTTTTGAGTAGTTCTTGGCCGTGCAAGGTAGTTTGGTACACTTTGCGGCGCGGATTGTCATTGTTGACTAGCTCAATGATCTCTTCTTGCAGTAATTTCTTTAACAATGTATATAAGGTAGCCGGGCCGATCGTGAAGGAGTCATCGGTCATGTCCTCAATCTCCTGCATGATCGAATATCCGTGTTTTGGCTCCAGCAATGTTAAGACAATATAATAGGCTGGATCGGTAAGCTGATCCATTTCCTGCGGACGTTGCTTTGGCAAGTGTTCACCTCATTTCCTATATCAACAAATGATATATCATCTATTGATATAATAAAATCTTCCTTTTTGTTTGTCAACGCAATTTTTTTCTTCATTCAGTCATCATAAAGAAACAATCACCGAGTATGCATTAATGTATGCGTTTTCATAGAGGGGGAGTCTTGATGAAAAAATGGATGGCAGCGGTTTTTGTGATGATGCTGATGCTGTGTTTTGGCGGGAATGAGAGTGTGAAGGCAGCGGAGCCGAAGGTGTATCAGTTTGACTTTGGAAGCGGTTCAGTGGAGCCTGATTATATTGGTGTCAGGGCGTCTGATCGGTATGACCGGTCAAAGGGCTACGGTTTTCAAACACCGGAGAATATGAGGGATGTGGCGGCATCCGGGACTGGTGTGAAAAGGGATGCGGTTCAGTTTTTAGCGTATGGGACGAAAAGCAATAACACGTTTAATGTGGATCTCCCGAATGGTCTTTATGAGGTGAAGGTGACGCTTGGTAATACGGCAAGGGCCAGTGTTACGGCGGAGGGTGTGTTTCAGGTCATTAATATGACAGGGGATGGCGCGGAGGATACGTTCCAAATTCCTGTCACCGACGGGCAGCTGAATCTGCTGGTGACAGAGGGGAAAGCTGGCACCGCTTTTACGCTCAGCGCCTTGAAAATAAAGAAATTGTCTGATCAGCCGGTGACGAATCGAACCATTTATGTCGGCGGCGACTCGACGGTGTGCAATTATTATCCGCTCAACAGCAGCAAGCAGGCGGGCTGGGGGCAGATGCTGCCTCACTATATCGATAAACATACCTTTCAAGTGAGAAACATGGCGTCTGGCGGACAGATCGCGAGAGGGTTCAGAAATGATGGACAGCTTGAGGCGATCCTGAAGTACATCAAGCCGGGGGATTATTTTATCTTGCAGCTCGGCATTAATGACACAAATCCGAAGCATAATGAATCTGAAGCGGAGTTTAAAGAGATGATGCGTGATATGATCCGCCAGGTGAAAGCGAAAGGAGCGGACGTCATCCTATCAACGCCTCAGGGCCGGGCAACCGATTTTACTTCTGAAGGCATCCATTCGTCTGTAAACAGATGGTACAGGGCCTCTATTTTGGCTTTGGCCGAAGAGGAAAAAACACATCTCATTGACTTAAATGTCCTCAGCTCTGCATACTTTACATCGATCGGTCCGGAAAGAACACTCGGGCTTTATATGGATGGAGATACGCTGCATCCGAACCGCGCGGGGGCTGACGCACTGGCGCGATTGGCTGTTCAGGAGCTAAAACGCCAGGGAATCGATGGCTTTTAATACATCATTTTTCGACAAAACACATATGCCTTCGTCAATTAGAGTATAATGAGAACATCTGCAAGAGACAGGAGTTTATACATGAGTCATTTTAAAAACTATCAAATCAGTCATGACATTTTACGAGCATTGGAAGGACTGGGATATACAGAACCGACCAAGGTGCAGCAGAGCGTGATCCCCGCTGCCCTTGAACGAAAGGATCTTGTCGTCAAATCACAGACGGGAAGCGGGAAAACGGCTTCGTTCGGAATTCCTCTCTGTGAGCTGGCGGATTGGGATGAAAACAAGCCGCAGGCGCTTATTTTAACTCCAACCCGTGAGCTTGCGGTGCAAGTAAAGGAAGATATCACGAACATCGGACGATTTAAACGGATCAAAGCGACAGCAGTATTTGGAAAATCCTCCTTTGATAAACAAAAAGCTGAGCTTAAGCAAAAAAGCCACATTGTTGTCGGTACGCCGGGACGTGTTCTGGATCATATCGAAAAAGGCACGCTGCCGTTGGATCGTCTCTCTTATTTGGTCATTGATGAAGCGGATGAGATGCTGAATATGGGCTTCATTGAGCAGGTGGAGGCGATTATCAAGCATCTTCCGACTGAGCGTACGACGATGCTGTTTTCGGCGACGCTTCCGCAGGATATCGAGAAGCTGAGCCGTCAATATATGCAAAACCCCGAGCATATCGAAATCAAAGCGGCCGGGCTTACCACAAGAAATATTGAACATGCGGTGATTCAAGTAAGAGAAGAGCATAAATTTTCATTGCTGAAAGATGTGCTGATGACGGAGAATCCCGACAGCTGCATCATTTTCTGCCGAACGAAGGAGCACGTCAATCAGCTGACCGATGAATTGGATGACTTAGGATATCCATGCGATAAAATTCACGGCGGAATGATTCAGGAAGACCGATTCGACGTCATGAATGAATTTAAACGTGGCGAGTACCGTTACTTAGTCGCGACGGATGTCGCCGCGCGCGGGATTGATATTGAAAATATCTCCCTTGTCATCAACTATGATCTGCCGCTTGAAAAGGAAAGCTATGTCCACCGCACGGGCCGAACGGGACGCGCAGGGAACAAAGGAAAGGCCATTTCGTTTGTCACGGCCTTCGAAAAACGGTTTTTAGCCGACATTGAAGAATATATCGGATTTGAGATTCAAAAAATAGAAGCCCCTTCTCAAGAGGAAGTGGCAAGGAAGAAACCAGAATTTCTAGCTAAAATGAATGACCGTCCGGAAAGCAAAAAAGACAAAAGCGAAGAGCTGAATAAAGACATTATGAAGCTGTATTTTAACGGCGGAAAGAAAAAGAAAATCAGAGCCGTTGATTTTGTAGGAACGATTGCAAAAATTGACGGTGTGTCAGCTGACGACATCGGCATCATTACGATCATGGATAATGCCTCATACGTTGAGATTTTAAATGGTAAAGGCCCTCATGTTCTCAAAGTGATGAAGAACACAACCGTCAAAGGGAAAATGCTGAAGGTGAATAAAGCGAATAAATGATGAATGACCTGCTCCCAGTTAAAGGGGCAGGTCATTTTGCTGCTGGCTGACATTGGCGCTGGTCTCCTCCGGAACAAAGGCAAGAATCACAATACCAATTACAAACAGAATGATCAGACTGAACACCGCAGTCGAGGATTTCCCGGTCAGCTGGGCGGTCACGGCAATGAGCAGCGGCCCCATAATTGAGGCGAATTTTCCGAAAATGTTGTAAAAACCGAAGAATTCATTGGCGTGGCGCTTTGGCACAAGCTTGGCGAAATAGGAACGGCTTAGGGCTTGAATACCGCCTTGCGAGGTGGCGACAAGCATAGCCAGTATCCAGAAATCAAGCGTTGTCTCCATAAAATAGGCATACACGCAGACGATCATATAAATGACGATCCCGACGTACAGCATGGTCTTCCCCGTGAAGCGTTCTGCCAGTTTTCCGTATATAATCGAAAACGGCGCGGCGACTACCTGGGTGACAAATAGGATGATCAGAAGGCTTGAGGAGCCGATCCCTAAATCTGATCCATAGGATGTCGACATCGTAATAATCGTGCCGACTCCGTCGATATAAAAGAAATAAGCGAGCAAGAAGAGGAAAAGTGCCCGGTATTGCCTGATCCGTTTCATCGTTTGGCCGAGCCGCTTAAAGCTGTTGATGACAATATGAGGTTCTTTTTTGATGTAATAGCGTTGATGGACATGTTTAATCATTGGGATGGTGAACAGCCCCCACCAGGCAGCTGTTATGAAAAAGGACAGCTGGCTTGCGGCCGGTACAGACACTGGAATAGTCTCTGCTTGTGCGAGCAGGATGACAGCAATACTGATGATAAATGGAATCGTGCTTCCAATGTATCCTAA
The DNA here is from genome assembly GCF_038004765.1 of Bacillus sp. FSL R5-0576. Lineage (NCBI taxonomy): Bacteria > Bacillati > Bacillota > Bacilli > Caryophanales > Bacillaceae > Bacillus > Bacillus sp. FSL R5-0576. Next base: position 3,751,940 of record NZ_JBBORU010000001.1, on the reverse strand, counting down.
GCCAAAACCCCGTGCTGAGACGAGATTCATCCGCTTCTCAGGCGTGACGTCAACGAGAAAGGCATCATAAAACACATTGGCGCCGGAAAAACCGATAGCCGATATCGTATAAAACAGCAACAATAGCAGCCAATGTTCACTAGGGATAAAGGCGAGCATCGCGGTGCTGGCGACACCGGCTGACACAAAGAAACCGAAGAACTTTTTCTTGCACCCTTCATAGTCGGCGATTGTGCCTAAAATAGGGCCGAGCATCGCAAGAATAAACGTTGAAATCGCAATGGTATAGCCCAGATAGGCAGTCGATTGAGCGGCGCTGACACCGCTTTCCGCAGCTGCTGATTTATAAAATAACGGAAATACCGCGGTGGTCACGACAATTGAGTAAGCAGAATTTGCCCAGTCATATAATACCCAGCTGTTTTCTTGTTTCGTAAAACGTTTCATCATCAGAGCCCCTCTCCGGTAACGATACTTCTATTGTACGAAAAATGGGCCTGAAAAGAATGGAATGCACGTCAATTTTTACAAAATATTTATGTTTTTTCGCTTCAAATCATACTTTTGATTTATTGCTGGGGTTAGGTGCATCTGGTACCATTTAACTATATTTTATGGTATTTTCCAGAAGGGATTCAGCAGAGAGGAGACAGAGCATGAGGCGAATAGGCTTGTGTATAAGCCTGCTGGTCACAGTTCTTGTGATGAGCGCATGCGAAAGTGAAGGTGAGGCTCAGATATTCGCAGACTGTGATCAAAAGACAGTAAAACAAACCGCAGCCAAACCGATGAGCAGCAAGAAAAAGCAGGATTTCCAAGCCTTCGCAAGCGACAGGCAGCTGGCCATTGTGTTCAGTTCCATGATACAAGTGAGCGAAGCATTTGATTATGGAATCGGCAATCCAGAATACTTCGTGCGAAGCAGCATGACTGAAGAAGAAGCAGACATTGCGAAGGAGAATCTCGAATCGATTAAGCTTGAGAACAAATCGCTCAAAAAACAAAACAGCGAGGCGGTCGCCTTGCTTCAAAAAACGCGTAATCAAGACATGAGCCGCATCGAAATTCAGCAGCTGACAGAAAATAGAGCCGCTTTTTTTGAGAACGCAGACAATATGATCAAACTCATCGGCCAAGTCACACCGAAAAACGCGAAGAAGACAAGACAGCAGCTGGATCAGCTGAAAAAACAATATACACAATACAGCGCCGAAAGCGTCAAAATCATGAACAGCATTGTCAAAAAGCAGAAAGCTGACAAGGCATCATTTGAACGCCATCTGGAGGCGCTGCTTCAAAAACAGCCCGGGCAGCAGGTACGGAGTGAATTGTACTGACCAGCTTCCGTCTTTCCCTGATGATATTGACCTAGTACAAAAAGAATGTACAATCAAGATATAGTCTGTTCTTAGTTGATTGGAGGGACATGTCATGAAAATTGCGAAGGTGATCAACAATAATGTGATCAGCGTGGTCAATGAACAAGGGAAAGAATTGGTCGTCATGGGCAGGGGGCTCGCGTTTCAGAAAAAGTCCGGCGATGATGTCGATGAAGCCCGCATTGAGAAAGTGTTCACGCTCGATAACAAGGATGTATCAGAAAAGTTCAAAACCCTTTTGTATGATATACCGATCGAGTGTATGGAAGTATCCGAAGAGATTATCAGCTACGCAAAATTACAGCTCGGCAAAAAGCTCAACGACAGCATCTATGTGTCGCTGACCGACCATATTAACTTTGCCATCCAGCGCAACCAGAAAGGGCTTGATATCAAAAACGCCTTGCTGTGGGAAACAAAACGGCTGTACAAAGACGAATTTGCGATCGGCAAAGAAGCGTTGGTCATGGTGAAAAACAAGACTGGTGTGTCTCTGCCAGAGGATGAAGCGGGCTTTATTGCTCTGCATATTGTAAATGCCGAGCTGAATGAAGAGATGCCCAATATTATCAACATTACAAAAGTCATGCAAGAGATTTTGAGTATTGTAAAATACCATTTTAAGATTGAATTCAACGAAGAATCGCTTCACTATTATCGGTTCGTCACCCACTTAAAGTTTTTCGCGCAGCGTCTTTTTAACGGCACTCACATGGAAAGCCAGGACGATTTTTTGCTGGATACAGTGAAAGAAAAGTATCATCGCGCGTATGAATGCACGAAGAAAATCCAAACCTACATTGAGCGGGAGTATGAGCACAAGCTCACAAGTGACGAGCTGCTGTATTTAACCATTCACATAGAAAGGGTAGTTAAACAAGCATAATGAGAGCGCTGACATTTTTATTTTCGTGTGTTCGTTTTTTTCTTACATTTCCATATGATAATGTTAGGATTGTTACTGATAAAGCAGGCAAAACCTAAATTACAATGAGTGCGGATCATCTCTGTCTGTGCTGATGGTAATTTAGGTTTTTATTTTTTTCAGAGGGAAGATGATGATAGTTACAGGATTCAAGTAAGTAAGATTCGGTATTATCATTATTTTGACCGATGTTCCCTTTTAAAAGAATCATGTAAGATCAACATAGAAAACGCTTTCAATGAAAGGGGAATGCCAATATGCCTTATCTGAAACGAGTGTTGCTGCTTCTTGTCACTGGATTGTTTATGAGTTTGTTTGCAGTCACTTCTACTGCCTCGGCTCAAACAGGTGGATCGTTTTTTGACCCTTTTAACGGCTATAACTCCGGTTTTTGGCAAAAAGCAGATGGTTATTCGAATGGAAATATGTTCAACTGCACGTGGCGGGCTAATAACGTATCAATGACGTCATTGGGTGAAATGCGTTTAGCGCTAACAAGCCCAGCTTATAACAAGTTTGACTGCGGGGAAAACCGTTCTGTTCAAACATATGGCTATGGACTTTATGAAGTCAGAATGAAACCAGCTAAAAACACAGGGATCGTTTCATCGTTCTTCACTTACACAGGTCCAACAGATGGAACTCCTTGGGATGAGATTGATATCGAATTTTTAGGAAAAGACACAACGAAGGTTCAATTTAACTATTATACAAATGGTGCAGGAAACCATGAGAAGATTGTTGATCTCGGGTTTGATGCAGCCAATGCCTATCATACGTATGCATTCGATTGGCAGCCAAACTCTATTAAATGGTATGTCGACGGGCAATTAAAACATACTGCAACAAACCAAATTCCGACAACACCTGGAAAGATCATGATGAACTTGTGGAATGGCACGGGTGTCGATGAATGGCTTGGCTCCTACAATGGTGTAAATCCGCTATACGCTCATTATGACTGGGTGCGCTATACAAAAAAATAATGCCAAATGTGAAAGAGCCTGCTGCAATATAGCAGGCTCTTATGATTGTAATGAGGAGTTGTTGGCATGAATCTTCTATTCACTCATAATATCCTATTTGATCTTCTCCCCTCTGTACTCAATGCTACGATCAAGCTCATACATTTAGAAAGAAATAATCCCAATCAAAAGCGCCGCAATGGTCATCACAATCGTTGTTCCCACGGCCCATTTAATAGTGAATTTTTGATGGTCGCCAAAGCTGACGCCTGCCATTCCTACCAATAGATAGGTGGAAGGCACAAGTGGGCTGAGCAGATGCACAGGCTGCCCCAGCAAGGAGGCCCTCCCGATTTCAGCGGCGTCTATTCCGTAAGCGGAAGCGGCTTCGGCGATGATGGGAAGGACACCGAAGTAAAAGGCGTCATTCGACATGAAAAAGGTGAAGGGCATGCTGACGATCGCAGTGATCAACGGCAGGTGCGGGCCCATGGCATCAGGGATGAGTGAAACGAGAGAATGCGCCATGGCATCCACCATTTTTGTGCCGGAGAGAATGCCTGTGAATATCCCTGCCGCGAACACCATTGAGACAACGTTTAACGCATTACCCGCATGCGCCGAGATTCGTTTCTGCTGCTCTTTGACATTTGGATAGTTGACCATCAAGGCGACGGCGAACGCAGTCATAAAAAGAACAGGGAGCGGCAGCAGGCTGGTGATCAGTGCGGCCATCAGAGCGACAGTCAGCAGCAGGTTAAACCATTGAAGAGCGGGACGCTTGAGCGGCGCGGCCTCCGGATCGGAAGACGGTGCGTGATCAATCGAAATGACGCCGAGCCGCTTCCGCTCTTTCTTTCCGAGGATATAAGCAACGGCGATCACCCAGAGAATGCCGGCGATCATAGCAGGAATCAGGGGCGTAAAGACCTCTGACGTGTCCAATTTTAAGGAAGCCAAAACCCTCGCAGTCGGCCCGCCCCACGGGATAATATTCATAACCCCCGAACCGAGCATCGCTATTCCCGCTAACACCAAACGGTTCATGCCGAGCCGTTTGTAAAGAGGCAGCATCGCTGCAATGGTAATCATATAGGTTGTTGTCCCATCTCCGTCCAGCGAAATGGTCATTGTCAGAACCGCTGTGCCTACGGCGATTTTTAACGGATCTCCTTTGACAAACGATAAGATTTTGGCAATGAGAGGATCAAACAGACCTGAGTCAATCATAATGCCGAAATACAGGATGGCGAATAACAGCATGATACCGGTAGGGGCGAGGTCTGTAACGCCCTGAATCATCATCTCGCCGAGATCTTTGCCAAATCCGCTGATCAGGGCAAACACAATAGGAACGACAATCAAAGCAATAAGAGCGGAAAGCCGGTTAGACATAATAAGGTACATAAAGACAATCATCATCACAAAACCGAGTATGGCAAGCATGATATGACCTCCCCTATTCAACAGCTTTTTTAGTAAGCGCTTCCATCCTTTCTTTCTGTGAAGAAGGCTTATTTCAAATGTGTATGACCGCATATTTATATGTAGACCAAAAATCCTAATGAGCGGATTAGCAGTTTATATGAAGAACGCCACGGGTAAATGTGCTGTAGAATGTTTCGTTTTAAAAAGGGGGAGCAGACATGAGTGATGACCAAAACAAACGTGTAAATGAACACTCAAAGGACGAGCAGCTTGAGCAGTACAGGACCGATAACAGCGGGAAGAAAATGACGACAAACCAAGGCTTGCGAGTGTCAGAGGATGAGCACTCGTTAAAAGCCGGGGTTCGCGGCCCGACGCTGATGGAGGATTTTCATTTCCGGGAGAAAATGACGCACTTTGACCATGAGAGGATTCCGGAGCGCGTTGTGCATGCACGCGGATTTGGCGTGCATGGCTTTTTTCAGGTTTACGAACCAATGACGGAATACACACGGGCCAAATTTCTTCAGGACCCTTCGGTGAAGACACCGGTATTTGTCCGTTTTTCTACGGTTGCGGGTTCTAAAGGCTCCGCAGACACGGTGCGGGATGCCAGAGGCTTTGCGACAAAATTTTATACTGAAGAAGGAAACTATGACCTTGTGGGAAATAACATTCCGGTGTTTTTCATTCAAGACGCAATCAAATTTCCGGATTTGGTTCATGCTTTTAAGCCTGAACCTCACAATGAAATGCCTCAGGCAGCGACTGCTCACGATACGTTTTGGGATTTTGTCGCCAATAACCCTGAGTCGGCTCACATGGTGATGTGGACGATGTCAGACAGAGGCATCCCGCGCAGCTACAGAATGATGGAAGGCTTCGGCGTTCACACGTTCCGTTTTGTCAATGAACAAGGAAAGGCACGTTTCGTGAAATTTCACTGGAAGCCGGTGCTCGGCGTGCATTCTCTCGTATGGGATGAAGCGCAGAAAATTGCCGGGAAAGATCCGGATTTCCATCGCCGTGACCTGTGGGAAACAATTGAAAACGGCGGCAAGGTTGAATACGAGCTCGGCGTGCAGATGATTGATGAGGAAGATGAATTCAAGTTTGATTTTGATATTCTTGATCCGACTAAGCTGTGGCCGGAAGAGCTTGTGCCGGTGAAGATTATTGGGAAAATGACGCTGAACCGCAACCAGGATAATGTGTTTGCGGAAACAGAACAAGTCGCATTCCACCCGGGAAATGTCGTGCCGGGCATCGATTTTACAAATGACCCGCTATTGCAGGGGCGACTTTTCTCTTATACGGATACACAGCTGATTCGTCTTGGCGGTCCGAACTTCCATGAGCTTCCGATTAACCGGCCGGTATGTCCATTCCATAACAATCAATATGACGGCTATCACCGGATGACGATCAATAAGGGACCTGTCGCTTATCATAAAAACTCACTGCAAAACAATGATCCGTCGCCTGCGACAGCTGAAGAAGGCGGCTACGTCCACTATCAGGAAAAAGTCGAGGGCAAAAAAATCCGCCAGCGAAGCGACAGCTTCAACGATTATTACTCACAGGCGAAGCTTTTCTGGAACAGCATGTCTCCTGTGGAGAAACAGCACATCATTTCTGCTTTCTGCTTCGAGGTCGGGAAGGTCAAAAGCAAAGACGTACAGCGGCAGGTCGTTGATGTCTTCAGCAATGTCGATGCAGATTTAGCAGAAGAAATCGCCAAAGGAGTAGGCGTGGCGGCGCCCGCGAAGCGTAAAGCATCTAAAGAAATTCTTACTTCGCCTGCGTTAAGCCAAGCCCGTACAGTGAAAAACGCGTCAACAAGAAAAGTCGCTGTACTCGCCGGAAACGGATTTCATGAAAAAGAGCTGCAAACAGTACTGGAAGCCTTAAAGCAAGAAGGAATCACAGTGGATATCATCAGTCAAAATCTGGGGTATATGACAAGCGGCAGCGGACAGCAGCTTGAGGCCAGCGGCACGTTCCTGACGGTTGATTCTGTTCTGTATGATGCCGTCTATGCCGCAGGAGGGCCGGAGTTAAAAGACAACAAACAAGCGATGGAGTTTATCAGAGAAGCTTACAATCACTACAAGGCGATCGGTGCGGCAAATGAAGGAATTGACCTTCTTCAATCCTCTGTCGGGACAACAGAGGGGCCAGGCATCGTAACGGCTAAAGATGAACCTGACTACACCGCTTTCAGCAAGGCATTTATCGATGCGGTTTCTGCTCATCGCCATTGGGATAGACGAATTTGATCGGCTCCTGTATCTTTAAGGAAGATACTTTTCATAAGGAGCATGACAAATGAACGAAAAACAGCTCGCTGAAGCTTACGAACGCGATGAAAATATGATGATTTTGGTGTTTGCCCAATGGTGCGTGAACCATGATCTTGATCCGATGGAGCTGTACGCCAAAGCGTATCCGCAGCAAAAGCTGAATGAAAGCTTGAAAAAAACCATGGACGATCTGGTCGTGCCAAAACACGAAGCAGAGCACATTCCGGACCAGACTGTCATTGCGGTATTAGAAATGTTCGGAAATACAGATTTGGCACAGGCCGTTCATGAAGCGATTTCTGGGCGCAAACAGTAAAAAAAGAGACATCCTGTGTCTCTTTTTTTATTGGAAAAATCATGCTGTTAGACCTAGAAACTTCTTTCGATTTAATCAGTCTATAAAAGTGTGTATTGCTTAAATAAGGGAATGATAAACAACGACATCAAAGGAGGAGATTGTATGAAATGGAATAAAATGCTGAAAGCCGCGGGGATTGCAGTCTTGCTTTTTTCCGTATTTGCATATGCGGCCCCATCTTTAAAAGCAGTTCAAGCGAAAACACCGACTGTCAGCACCCATACGTACAAAAAGATCAAGGAGTTAACGTATCCACAAGTGCATCACATCGGGAATGCCGCGTTTGAAAAGAAAATCAATCAAGAGCTGAAAGCCTACATTGAACAATCGTATCAGGAATACCTGAAAAACAAAAAAGCAGGCGAACAGCAGGGCTTTAAAACGGAATATCAAGCATCCTTCAGCGTCAAATACAATGCGGCAGGCAAGCTCAGCATTCAAACACTCAATTATATCTATTCAGGCGGCGCCCACGGTTTAACGTCTGTCCAGTCCTTCAACTATGACTTGAAAACACAAAAGCGGGTGACGCTGGATCAGATTCTGAACACCAAAACAAAAGTCAGCAAAACGAGAGATTACCTATATAGCTATATCAAAAAACACGATGAGCTGTTTTTCCCTGATGTTAAGAAAGAGGATATAACCCTAAACAAAGACACAATGTTTTACTTTACGGCAAACGGGATCGCCATCGTCTTTGGCCAGTATGACTTGGGGCCTTATGCAGCGGGAATCCGGGATGTGCAGGTGCCAGCCTCTATTTATCAATAATGAAAAGAGCCATATCCGAAAAGGGATATGGCTCAATGTTTCTACCACACAAACAGGCCGACAATCGCAGCACTTAATAAAGATACCGCAATTCCGCTGACGAGCAGTTTCCACACGTTTCTCCCGATGACCGTTGACTTTTCTCCGTCTAGGATCGAATTGTACGTGCCGTAAATCATGCCGACAGTACTGAAGTTTGCAAAGGACGTCAGGAATGTCGTCGCCACCGCAACGGTGTGAGGCGGAAGGGATTTGAGATTGTTTTTCAAGTCAAGCATCGCAACAAACTCGTTCGTTGCTAATTTCATGCCCATCAGCTGAGCAACATACATCGCATCGTGCAGCGGCAATCCAAGCAGGAATGCGAACGGACTGAACAGATAAGCAAAAATCGTCTGGATGGTCAGGCCGTGTACGAAAACGCCAAGAATGCCATTAACTGCTGACGTTAATGCGACATATCCGATCACCATTGCCAAAATAACGATAACCATGTTCATGCCGACAAGCATACTGTTAGAAATCGTAGAGAAAAAGTCTTTCTTCTCTTCTTTAGGCGGTGTATAGATGATATCTTCATCCTCCGGCACGTGAACAGGATTCAGCAGGTTTGCGATAATCAGCGCGTTTAAGCAGTTCAAAGGAATGGCTGTAAACACGTATGTCGCAGGCACCATTGAAAGATAAGATCCGATAATGGAGCCGCTGATGCTGCTCATGCTCATTAAGCCGAATGTGAGCAGGCGGTTGTTGCTTAAAACCGTTAGCTGCTGGCGGATAACCGCAAGTGCTTCGGTATTTCCAAGAAACATCATTTGAATAGAGAAAAAGCTTTCTAATTTCGGCAAGCGGGAAGCCTTTGAAATCACCCATCCGATTTTATCAATCAGCCAAGGCAAAATGCCGAAATACGTTAAAATATCAAAGAATGTGACGATAAAGATAATTGGAAGAAGCGCACTAAAGAAAAAGTCTACTGTTTCATTCGCCATCACTGACGGAAAGGCAAACGCGATACCGTCACTGGCGCAAGCAATCAGCCAAGTGAAGAAATCACCGATTTTACCGATGGCCCAGCTTCCGACTTTTGTTCCCAGCATAAACCAAGTAATCAGCAATTCCAGAACAATTAACGTAATGATCGGGCGCCACTTGATTTTCTTTTTCTGCGGAGAACATAGGAATACAACTGCCATAATCACAATGAGACCGACAAGGTTTAGTAAAAAGTACATGATAGCAACTCCTATGAGGGTTATTATGGAAACAAAAAAAGCTCTTATCCTTCACAAATTCTGGAAGTGCAGAAAGTGTGAAAAATAAGAGCAAACAGAAAAGAACTTGTCCTTTTCAACTCGTTCAAATTTATTCAAACTTTCTTGTAGTCTAGTTTTTTACGGTTACTAGGTAGAAACAATCAGACCATATTACTGATCATATACAAGAATGTCTTTTTCTAAGATGATAGCAGTATTTTATCCTTTCACTTTTTGAAAATCAACCTTTTTAACTATTTTCACAATAATAAAATTTATATTCTAAAATGAGAAAATAAAGGAAAAACATGCTGGATTGCTATGCTGATATGATGTTGGCGGGATACCAGCATGTCAGTACTGATTTTTCTTCACTATAAGGTTCCAGCTCCTGGATATTTGCTGTATGATGGAAACGGGGAAACCCATACAGCAGAAAGGGAGTTTTTTTCATGATTATCCAATTCATTCGTTATAGATAATGACAGGTGTAGACAAACTGCCAGACCTGGCCAATTTTTGAGATAGGCCTAGGTTTATTTGTCTATGCCTTTTTCATTTATCTAAAAATGAATGAATGGGGTGTTTTTTATCATGAAGCGAACAGTTGATTTCAGCATGTTTCGATGCCCGCTCTGCGATTCTTCTATGGATGCGGCATCAGGGAAAAGCTTGATTTGTACAGAACGAGGACATACATTTGATCTATCTCGGCACGGCTACGTGAACTTTCTGACGAAGCCGGTCAAAACCAGTTACGGTGCCGAGCTTTTTGAAGCGAGGAGCAGGCTGATTGGAGAATGTGGTTTTTTTGACCCGCTCCATGATGTGATTGCAGAACTCATCAGTCATCCCACATCTGGTCATGAGGCATTCACCATCCTGGACAGCGGTTGCGGGGAGGGTTCTCATTTGAATGCGCTTTGCGGGTTTGATTATGCAGGGAAAGCAGCGATAGGAACCGGCATAGATCTTTCGAAGGATGGGATCTTAAAAGCTTCTAAGGCATTCAAAGATCAGATGTGGGCGGTTGCCGATGTGGCGCGTGCTCCTTTTCATGATCGCCAATTTGATGTTGTGCTGTCTATTTTTTCGCCGTCCAATTATGCAGAGTTTCATAGACTGCTGAAGAATGATGGCATGCTCGTAAAAGTAGTGCCGCGAAGCGATTATTTAATAGAATTAAGACAATTTTTATATGCTGATTCACCAAGACGCACGTATTCCAATGCGGCAGCTGTTGAGCGTTTTGCAGCAAATGCAGCACACAGCCGTCCTGTCAGGCTGCGCTATGTTAAAACGCTTGACCAGCAGGCGATCCACTGGCTTCTCAAGATGACGCCGCTTGCCTGGTCGGCGCCGAAAGATCGAGTCAGCCTCCTGAAAGAGATGAAATCAGCCGATATTACGGTTGATGTTGATATCCTAATAGGAATGAAATGAATGGCAGAGGAAAGCTCCGAAAAAAGGAGCTTTCCTTTTTTAATCGGAATAGTTGGCCCACGCTTCTCGTACATATGGAAAGGGGACGGAAACAGCCGATGCGGACAGGTTTATGTAAACGCTTTCTAGTTCGCGGAAACGGGGGATGTGTGTGTGGAACTGATCATCATTCTATTGGCGTTAGGTTTGCTGATGTTTACGGCGTATCGGGGATTTTCTGTCATATTGTTTGCGCCGATTTGCGCGTTATTCGCGGTGCTGCTGACAGATCCAAGCCATGTGCTTCCTTTTTTTTCATCAATTTTTATGGAGAAGATGGCGGGTTTTATTAAGCTGTATTTCCCAGTGTTTTTGCTCGGTGCCATTTTTGGAAAGGTCGTTGAAATGGCAGGGCTTGCGGCATCAATCGCGAAAACAATTGTCCGGCTTGTCGGGGCAAAAAGAGCGATACTTGCCATTGTGCTGATGGGTGCTGTCTTGACGTACAGCGGTGTCAGCCTGTTTGTTGTCGTATTTGCCGTATATCCTTTTGCGAAAAACATGTTCCAAGAAGCAAACATACCAAAACGCCTCATCCCGGGAACGATTGCTTTAGGGGCTTTTACGTTTACGATGGACGCACTTCCGGGAACGCCGCAAATCCAAAATGTCATTCCGACGTCGTTTTTCAAAACAGACATTTATGCCGCCCCTTGGCTGGGCTTGATGGGCGCAGTGATTGTGCTGGCAGCTGGGATGCTCTATTTGGAATCAAGGCGGAAAAAAGCGCAGGCATCTGGCGAAGGCTATGGCGGTTTTGATTCGCAGAATGCTCCTGCTCCTGAATCGATTGAGTCCGCGGCTGAACCGGACAAAAGCCCGATTCGGCACGCGCTTGCCTTTGTCCCGCTTATTCTCGTCGGTGCAGTGAATAAATATTTTACCATTTACCTGCCAAAGTGGTATCCGAATGGATTTGATTTTTCTTCCATAGGATTAAAGGAGTTCGGCAGGCTTGATATTTCTTCAGCGGCTGCTATTTGGTCGGTGGAGATTGCTTTAGTGATTGGCATCATCACAACGATTTTATTTGATTGGAGAAGTGTGTTTGCCCAATTGAAGGAAGGGCTGAATGAAGGGATTGGCGGCGCCTTGCTGGCATCTATGAATACGGGTGCCGAGTACGGGTTCGGCGGCATTATCGCCGCGCTGCCGGGGTTTCATAAGCTGAGCAGCGGAATTTCACATACTTTTACCGATCTGCTTGTAAATGGCGCCGTTACGACAACTGCGCTGGCGGGAATCACCGGCTCGGCTTCAGGAGGAATGGGCATTGCGTTAAGCGCGATGTCAGAACAATACTTACAGGCGATTCAGGCTTACAATATTCCGCCAGAGGTGATGCATCGGGTCATTTCAATGGCATCAGGCGGGATGGATACACTGCCGCATAATGGCGCCGTTATCACGCTTCTAGCCGTGACGGGTTTGACACACCGGCAATCCTATCGCGATATTTTTGCGATCACGCTCATTAAAACGGCTGCCGTATTTGCTGTGATCGCGATTTACAGCCTGACTGGTCTAGTGTAGAAGAAAACGAAAGGGGCATCAATATGGGAAAAGTGCTGTCATCAAGCAAGGAAGCTGCGAAATTGATTCATGATGGGGATACGCTGATCGCGGGAGGGTTTGGGCTGTGCGGCATCCCTGAACAGCTCATTTTGTCTATAAGAGATCAGGGGGTAAAGGATTTAACCGTTGTCAGCAATAACTGCGGAGTCGATGACTGGGGGCTTGGTTTGCTTCTGGCTAACAAGCAAATCAAGAAAATGATCGCTTCCTATGTCGGTGAAAATAAAATTTTTGAGCGGCAGTTTTTAAGCGGAGAGCTTGAGGTCGAGCTTGTTCCCCAAGGAACGCTCGCTGAGAGAATTCGTGCAGGCGGTGCAGGCATACCGGGATTTTATACGGCGACAGGCGTCGGCACCTCCATAGCCGAGGGAAAGGAACATAAAACATTCGGCGGCCGGACTTATGTGCTGGAGCGAGGCATTACCGGCGATGTGGCGATCGTCAAAGCGTGGAAAGCGGACACCATGGGCAATTTGGTTTTTAGGAAAACGGCGAGAAATTTCAATCCCATTGCCGCCATGGCAGGCAAGATCACGATTGCTGAGGCGGAAGAAATCGTGGAAGCAGGAGAGCTCGATCCAGATCACATCCATACGCCGGGAATTTACGTACAGCATGTCGTGCTTGGCGCGAGCCAAGAAAAACGGATTGAAAAACGAACAGTTCAGCAAGCATCGGGAAAGGGTGAGGCCAAGTGAAGGAAGCGAGAAAACGAATGGTCAAACGGGCTGTACAAGAAATCAAGGACGGCATGAATGTGAATCTCGGGATTGGAATGCCGACGCTTGTCGCAAATGAGATACCCGATGGCGTTCACGTCATGCTTCAGTCGGAAAACGGCTTGCTCGGAATCGGCCCCTATCCTCTGGAAGGAATGGAAGACGCGGATTTGATCAATGCGGGAAAGGAAACGATCACTGAAGTGACGGGCGCCTCTTATTTTGACAGCGCTGAGTCATTCGCGATGATAAGAGGCGGGCATATCGATTTGGCTATTCTCGGCGGAATGGAGGTTTCGGAGCAGGGGGATTTGGCCAATTGGATGATCCCCGGCAAAATGGTAAAAGGGATGGGCGGCGCCATGGATCTCGTCAACGGGGCGAAACGGATCGTTGTCATCATGGAGCACGTCAATAAGCATGGCGAATCAAAGGTGAAAAAAACATGCTCTCTTCCGCTGACAGGCCAGAAAGTCGTGCACAGGCTGATTACGGATTTGGCTGTATTTGATTTTGTGAATGGCCGCATGACACTGACGGAGCTTCAGGATGGTGTCACAATTGAAGAGGTTTATGAAAAAACAGAAGCTGATTTCGCTGTAAGCCAATCTGTACTCAATTCTTAATGGGAAGGTGTTTGACATGAGAAAACAAGTCGCTTTGGTGACAGGGGCTGCCGGCGGAATCGGATTCGAAATGGCAAGAGAATTCGCCCGGGAAGGTGCCAGCGTCATCGTTTCAGACCTCCGTCCGGAAGCATGTGAAAAAGCAGCCTCCAAGCTTGCAGAAGAAGGCTTTGACGCGGCGGCCATTCCGTATGATGTGACAAAGGAAGCGCAAGTTGCTGATACGGTGAACGTCATCCAAAAACAATACGGCCGCTTGGATATTCTGGTGAACAATGCCGGTATTCAGCACGTCGCTCCGATTGAAGAGTTTCCGACAGACACCTTTGAACAGCTGATCAAGGTCATGCTGACGGCGCCCTTTATTGCAATGAAGCATGTTTTTCCGATCATGAAAAAACAGCAGTTTGGCAGAATCATTAATATCGCGTCTGTTAATGGATTAGTCGGCTTTGCAGGGAAATCCGCTTACAATAGCGCCAAGCACGGCGTCATTGGACTCACAAAAGTAGGGGCGCTGGAAGGCGCGCCCCACGGCATAACAGTCAATGCGCTCTGTCCGGGTTATGTCGATACCCAGCTTGTACGCAATCAGCTTAGCGATCTATCGAAAACTAGAAATGTCCCTTACGACTCTGTACTTGAACAAGTCATTTTTCCGCTTGTGCCGCAAAAGCGACTGCTTTCCGTCAAGGAAATTGCGGATTATGCCGTGTTTTTGGCAAGCGAGAAGGCGAAGGGCGTCACTGGGCAGGCTGTCGTCCTTGATGGGGGCTACACCGCACAATGACATAAAAAACACACTTGCTCCGCTAGGGAATCAAGTGTGTTTTTTCTTTTCTTATTTCCAAACATCATTAGCGATCTCAACCACATGGCGGAGCTTCGCCCATTGCTGTTCTTCAGTCAGCTTGTTGCCTTCCTCTGTTGAAGCAAATCCGCATTGAGGGCTGAGGCAAAGCTGGTCTAAGCTTACATAACGGGACGCTTCTTCGATACGGCGTTTCACGTCGTCCGGATTTTCAAGCTCACCGAATTTAGATGTCACTAAGCCAAGAACAAGCTGAAGATCAGACCGTTTTACGTAACGGAGCGGCTCAAATCCGCCTGAGCGTGAATCATCATACTCTAAGAAAAGTCCGTCAAGATTCAAGCCGTCAAAAATGGTTTCGGCTGCTGCGTCATATCCGCCTTCCGCTGTCCAAGTGGACTGGAAGTTGCCGCGGCAAATATGCATGGTTACCGTCAAGTCATCCGGGCGGTCTGCAATCGCGTCGTTAATCGATTTCGCAAACAGCTGGCGAAGCTCGTCAGGCGTTGTTCCGAACGCTTCGATTTGTTTTAAGCCTTTTTCAGATAAGAAAACGGCCCACGCTGTATCATCAAGCTGGAGGTAGCGGCAGCCTCTGTCATAAAACGCTTGAATCGCTTTTTTATATGCTTTGGATACATCATGCTGGAAAAGGTGATAATCTTTTTTATACGCATCCTTTTCCAGTTTTCCGCGGAAAAACAGCATATTCGGGCTTGGAATCGTCATCTTTGGCGTCGCGTCACCGGCAATGCTATGGAGAAATGAATAATCTTCAAGCATTGGGTGAGTTGAAAAGTCGATATCGCCTGTGACTTTAATGCCGCGTGCTTTTGTCTGTACGTTATGGAATTGAATGCCTTGCTCAGGAGTAAACGGCTCAACGCCATCCAGGTTCTCCAGGAAATCAAAGTGCCACCATGCTCTGCGAAATTCACCGTCTGTCACGACGTTCAGGCCGGTTTCCTTCTGTTTTTCCACAATGCGGATGATTTCATCGTTTTCAATTTGGCGAAGCTGCTCAGCGGTCATATCGCCGGCCGCTTTTTGCAGCCGCGCTTTTTTGACGGGCTCAGATCTTAGCAGGCTTCCGACTTGATCCGCGCGAAACGGCGGTTTTTTTCTTTGAAGTGATTTTTGTTCTGCGGGTGTTGTTTGTTGTGACATGTTGTCCATTCCTTCTTTCCATTCAAATGTAAAAAAGCTCTTCCTTTGGATAAGGAAGAGCTTGCGTGACAATCTCAACCTTATCTTCAAGAGCAATCATTGCTCTAAAGGATTTAGCACCATTCTGTTAAACAGCGGTTGCCGGGTATCGCAGGGCCAGTCCCTCCACCTCTCTTGATAAGGAAAACCTTTTTATGAAATTTTCTGATAGTATCTATTATTCACACATTTTCTATTTCTGTCAATGATAGATTATCTCCACACATCGTTGGCAATGTCGATGACATGGCGAAGCTTGGCCCATTGCTGTTCCTCTGTCAAAAGGTTGCCTTCTTCTGTAGAGGCGAAACCGCACTGCGGGCTCAGGCATAGCTGGTCCAAGCTGACAAAACGCGCGGCTTCATTAATACGGCGTTTCACATCCTCATGATTTTCAAGCTCGCCGTATTTCGATGTGATCAAGCCGAGCACAATTTGCAGATCCTTGCGCTTCACAAAACGGAGCGGATCAAAGTTACCGGAGCGGTCATCATCGTATTCCAAGAACAGGCCGTCAAGGTTTAAGCCGTCCAAAATCGTTTCCGCTACAGCGTCGTACCCTCCTGATGCCGCCCAGGTTGAGCGGAAGTTGCCGCGGCAAATGTGCATTGTGATCGTTAAATCGCCAGGCCGGTCTGCGACGGCATCGTTAATTGTTTTGGCAAATATGGCTGGCAATGTTTCTGGATCACCGCCGAGCGCCCGGACAACCTCTCTGCCTTTTTCCTCAAAGAAGAGAGACCATGACGTATCATCAAGCTGGAGATAACGGCAGCCAGCATCATAGAAGGCTTTGATTGCTTTTTTGTACGCTTGGGCCAGATCATGAAAGTATTCCTCTTGATCGTCATAAATCCCTTTATCCGCCTTTTCGCCAAAAAACAGCATATTTGGGCTGGGAATGGTCAATTTTGGCGTCGCGTTACCGGCAATCTCATGTAAAAATTGATAATCAGCAAGCGCTGGGTGGCTCGTAAAATCGAGTTTTCCCGTCACTTTGATGCTGCGCGCTTTCGTTTTTGTGTTATGGAACTGAATCCCCTCAGCCGGGATGAACGGTTCCACACCGTCAAGCCCTTCCAGGAAGTCATAATGCCACCAAGAACGCCGGAATTCCCCGTCTGTTACCACATCGAGACCGATTTCTTTTTGTTTTTCCACGATGCGGATGATCTCTTGATTTTCGATATCACGAAGCTGTTCTGCTGTCATCTCACCAGCCGCTTTTTTTTGCCGGGCTTGCTTTACCGGAACGGAACGAAGCAAACTGCCGACATGATCGGCGCGGAAAGGTGCTTTGCGTTGTTTTTCTGTTTTTTGTCCTGCAACATTCGTTTGTTGAGCCATGTTATTCGCCTCTTTTCTGAAATATTGAGCATGTAAAAAGCTCTTCCTTTGTGAAGGAAGAGCTTGAACGATCAAATCTCCGCCTCATCTGCAAGAACGCAATGTTCTTAAGGATTTAGCACCATTCTGTTTGAAACAGCGGTTGCCGGGTATCATAGGGCCAGTCCCTCCACCTCTCTTGATAAGGTAAAACTTCATATTCAGATTTCAATTATCTTAATATTATTACTTTTGGATCAATTGTCAATGTTTTTTAGAGAATACTTTCATTTTCATCGTTATATAAAACCATATCAAGCACGATAGCGATGGCAGTGCAAATCAGAACATCTTCCTCGTTTGCAATCTCCAAGTGATAGGAATCACCCCAGCTTAGCCACTTTTTGCTCACTGACATCCGGACATTTTCCCCGTCCGTCAGCTGGAATTCATCCCTCCATAAATCACCATCGATTTCCCAGTTAAGCCCGGAAATCACAAATTTCGGTTTGAAAAACGTTACTTTCTTCGTTACCTCACAAACTGTTTTCCCGCCAATTGAAATCTCATAGCGCGGCAATAAAGACATTAGTTTTTGTTCTATGGAAACGAGCGTTTTCCCAGATGAGTCTGTCATTTGTAATGAGTCTCCTAACGAGAAAAAACGCCCCTCCACCTTGAATGTTTCTTGTTCATCCCGGTCATAAATGTGAAATGCATCTTTAAATGAGAACATTTTTTGTTTCATAAATAACTCGATCATTGCTGAAGTCTCCTTTGGGTTTGCCTTGTATGAAATTACGGATAGGTGACGAAAAGGTTTCAGGCTCTAAATCAAAACAATTTTAAAAGGCTGCGTGATTCAGCAGCCTTTTCGTTTGAAATATAGAATTAGGAAAGATGCATCCGGCGTTTTTGGCGGATGGCGTCAAGGTCGATTAGGTTGTTGTGATGAGGTGCGGCTGCTGGCAGAGGGCTTGTCTTTTGCGGTTTGCGGCGATTGTCCTTGCTGAAAGAAAAAAGAAGATAGCCACATAATGCGATGATAATAAATAGGATCATATTACATACCTCCCAAAAAAAGTTTTGGTACTCTCTATTGTACGGATAAAATGCCAAAAAGTATTCAAAAAATTCTAAATCAATAAATAACAAGAAACTGTCCCTCTAAAACAGTATAACCTGATGACCTGAAAATAGTCTTGAATCACGCTGTTTGCTCTTGTTGATGATTGGTTCTATAGTTACTATCGACGATAAAATAAATTCCTTTATATAACTTTTAACCTAAGTTTTCGTAATTCAAATTGCCTGTTTTTGGGTGCTGTTTTCTTGCTTGTTTGGTTTATACCCTATTTTGCGGAATTGAACACAAAAAACCCAAATTTCGGAGCATTTGGGCGGTACGGGTGAATACGGATTGTATCTTGGGGATTTGAATGTTTTATTTGAAGAAGCGTTTGAACATTTTTCTGATTTTTTGAAATGGGCTGGATTTCTTTTGCATGTTAAGCGGCCTGGAAATGATCCATTTTTTCAAGAGACTCTTTGCAGCGATTGCATGTTTTGTCATTGTTTTTCCTCCTCATTTGTTGATACTTGTTTTACGGAGGACGCGTTTAAAATGTTTCATTTTCACACAAAAAAGCCAGTCCTTTTTTGGACTGGCTTTTGGCATTAGGCTTGCGCTTCAAACTGCTTTGCAATCTCAACGATGACATTTACGGCTTTGACCATATTATCAACTGAGATGTATTCAAATTTGCCGTGGAAGTTTTCCCCGCCTGTAAAGATGTTTGGCGTCGGAAGCCCCATGTAGGACAGCTGCGATCCGTCGGTGCCGCCGCGGATGGGGGAAATCTTCGGTTCAATGCCGAGGTTTTCCATTGCTTGCTTGGCAATGTTGACGATTTCGATGACAGGTTCAATTTTCTCTCTCATGTTGTAGTATTGGTCGTTCATATCCAGCAGAATCCGGTCTTGCCCGTATTCGTTTTGAAGTTCTTCAACGGCACGCTTCATTGTTTCTTTTCTGTTTTGGAAATTCTCTTTGTCAAAGTCTCTAATAATGTAGTGGAGCTTTGTTTCCTCTACGTCTCCTTGAATCGACAGCAGGTGATAGAAGCCTTCATAGCCTTCCGTATATTCAGGCGCTTCGTCTGCCGGCAGCAGGCTGTTCAGCTTCATCGCGATTTTCGCAGAGTTGATCATTTTCCCTTTAGCTGTTCCGGGATGTACGTTGTTGCCTTTAATCGTAATTTTTGCGGCAGCGGCATTGAAGCTTTCGTATTCAAGCTCGCCGAGCGGCCCGCCGTCAACCGTGTAGGCAAAGGATGCATTGAACCGTTTCACATCAAATTTGTGCGGCCCTCTTCCGATTTCTTCATCAGGCGTAAAGGCGACTCTGATTGTGCCGTGCTTGATTTCAGGGTGTTTGATGAGGTAATCCATGGCTGTCATGATTTCAGCGATACCGGCCTTATTGTCTGCGCCGAGAAGGGTGGTGCCGTCTGTGGTGATGAGTGTATGGCCCTTATAGCCGGACAGCTCAGGGAATTGATCAGGTGACAGGGTGACCTGCAGCTGTTTGTTGAGAACGATGTCTTTTCCATCATAGCTTTCGATGATTTGCGGATTCACGTTTTTGCCGGTAAAGTCTGTAGCGGTGTCGACGTGAGCGAGAAAGCCGATTGTCGGCACGTCTTTTTCAGTATTGGAGGGAAGAGTTGCCATGACATAGCCGTTTTCATCAATGGCTGCATCCTGCATGCCGATGGACTTCAATTCATCAACGAGCATGTTTCCTAATGTCAATTGGCCGGGTGTGGAAGGACAAGTGTCAACGGATTCATCGGACTGTGTGTCGACTTTTACATATGTAGTAAACCGTTCAATGATTTCTTCTTTCATTTCCAATCATCTCCTTTGTCTTATTTTAGCATGGCGGGATGAGAGATTTCTATTGCACAATACCGTTTCGAATGGCAAATACGACTGCCTGTGTCCGGTCTTGGGCATTGCATTTTTGCAGGATGCGGTGCACGTGGGTTTTCACAGTGCTTTCACTGACGAAAAGCTTTTCAGCAATATCCTCATTTCTCAGTCCATAGGCCATTTGCTGAAGAACCTCAAGCTCTCTTTTGGTGAACGGCTCTGCCAGTTCTTCTGGATGGGGCTGTTGCTTCGCCCGAAATGTCTCACTGATAATTTTAGCAGCTGTGACTGTACGGAAAATAGCCTCGCCTCTGGCCGCAGCGCGAATCGCATCTATCAACTCTTCAGGAAGTGTATCCTTCAGCAGATAGCCGACTGCGCCCGCACGGATGCCTTCAAATACGTATTCTTCCGTGTCAAAGGTGGTTAAAATGACTATCTTTGTATTTGGAAGTGCGGACATAATGTCTTTCGCCGCTTCGATGCCTGAGCAATGCGGCATCTGGACATCCATGAGGATGACATCGGGTTTTGTTTGTTTTGCGAGTGCTATAATATCGTGACCGTCGCCGGCCTCGCCAGAAACCGTCATATCCGTCTGTGCGTTGATGACGTAGCGGAAGCCTTCACGCACAAGCGGCTGATCATCGGCAAGCGCGACGCGTATTTTATCTTTGTTCATCTTTTTGCTCCTTATTCGTTGTCATGAGCGGCAATGACAGCTCAATTTTCAGGCCGCTCGGCTGTACGGCACTGAAAGTAAGGGAACCGCCTGCTTTTTCTGCGCGCTCTTTCATTCCTGTCAGGCCAAATCCATAAGTAAGGCTGCCGGTGAATTGTCCGTCGTCGGTGATTGTGACATAGAGATGGGACTTGTCGTTAGAAATGACGGCCGCCGCATGGGAAGCATCGGCGTGACGAATGATATTGGTCAGCGCTTCCTGCAAGATGCGGTAGATCGTTTCGCTCACGTTTGGAGGCCAAGACTCTTCTGACAGTCCGGCAGTATCTAAAGAAACGTACAAGCCGCTCCGTTCCTCCACTTGATGAATGAGCCCCCGCAAAGCGGTAAGCCCCACCATCGATTCACTACGGCCCATTTGGTGAACGACAGACCGTACTTCTTGAAGACATTCCCTGGCGACACTCAGTACATTTTGAATGACTTTTTCTGAATCTTCCTTGCTGCTTTTGAGTATATAGGGAAGAGATTGAAGCTGAACAATCACAGAAGTCAGCTCGTGACCGATGCTGTCATGAATGTCGCGGGCGATTCTTGTACGTTCCTCAAGGACCGCGTACCTTAATGAAAGAACAGAAGCCTCCTGCAGCTCTGCATGCGCTTTCTGGAGTTCTTTATGAGCATGCTCCAGCTGCACATGCATTTTTGCCAATTCAGCATGATTCCGTTCAGCCTCCTTTCTCGCTTCTCGTCTGAAACGCATGGAGGAGAAGAAGACGTAGAGTCCGATCATGATCGAGATGTTGCTGATGATGGTATTCAAGCTTCCCCCTTGTGAGGATAGGAGTAATATGTTGCCTCCAATTAAACATGCTGTGAAGATCAAGGATAGCCGTGAAGGGAGTCTAAAGGCGGCATATATCATTAAAAATACAATCAAAAAATAGGCGGCACCCTGCTCTTGGCCGGAAACAGCCCAAAAGAAATCGGTCAGGAGCCAGAGTCCGATGAATATGCTCAAACTAACAGCAGTGGATGCCACATTGGGAATGATCCAAATGAATGCCAAGTATACCGCAAATACAAATGCTAACAAAATGGGATCAGCCTTAGTTGGATGAGATAAAAATTGTATGCAATTCAAAATGAGAATAAGGCTCGGCACAAGCTTCTTGTAGTAGTGCCGAGCCGGAGTTTGTCCGTTCATGCTGATCCTTCTTTCGGTTATTGAATGGATACTTTGCCGGCGGTCAGCCGTCTGTATGCTTTGTAAAGCATGATGTTGCGGGCTGTGATGGTGCCGAGGGGAACGAAGAACATAGAATGAATAATGGCAATAAACATCTCGTTGCTCTCAGGCAGCCATGTTCTCGCGGCCATGCGCAAAGAAAGTATCACTAGAATGAGGATAACACTCCCAAGTGAGCCGCGTGAAGTGACCTTTCCGGTTTCCGGGTGAATCCGCACATTTACCATCTTCCCAATGCCAAACCCGCAGGCCAGCCCGATCAGTAATAAAATGCCGCTGATCGCCACATGTAATACGGAATGAAAATACGCCGGCTGAAACGATGCTGATACGCCCCATAAGAGCAGCAGCGGAATGATCAGCAACTTCCCGGGTCTGACAGCTCTCTCTCGATACATCGATAAAATAATAAGAATCAATACAATAAAAATATAAGGGCTCATCGCCATGTCATCAAATCCTTTCTGCATTAAGCATAGCGAAAATAGGAAAGAAAAACGTCAACCGGCAGATTGATTTTTCAGCTGCTATACTTGCTCGCTGCATAAAGGTATGAAAATGCTAATAATATATGAAGAAACTATTAATAAACGATTAAACTTCTTAAAAATGGATGTGGACCGGTTCTAAACACTATATAATGATAACAGGTCATTTTTTAGGAGGGTTTACATCATGGCAATACTTGTTACTGGCGGTGCCGGGTACATTGGCAGCCACACATGTGTTGAACTATTGAACAGCGGCTACGAGATTGTTGTTCTTGATAATCTGTCTAACAGTTCGGCTGAAGCGCTGAACCGTGTCAAGGAGATTACGGGAAAAGATTTAACGTTCTACGAAGCGGATTTATTGGACCGGGAAGCGGTAGATGAGGTTTTTGCTGAAAATGAAATCGAAGCTGTGATTCATTTTGCTGGGTTAAAAGCAGTCGGTGAATCTGTGGCGATTCCGCTCAAATATTATCATAACAATCTGACAGGAACGTTTATTTTATGCGAGGCCATGGAGAAATACGGCGTCAAGAAAATCGTATTCAGTTCATCTGCGACAGTGTACGGCGTTCCGGAAACATCGCCGATTACGGAGGACTTTCCATTAGGCGCGACAAATCCTTATGGGCAGACGAAGCTCATGCTTGAACAAATATTGCGTGATTTGCATACAGCCGACAATGAGTGGAGCGTTGCGCTGCTTCGTTACTTTAACCCGTTCGGCGCGCATCCAAGCGGACGGATCGGTGAAGACCCGAACGGAATCCCTAATAACCTTATGCCGTATGTGGCACAGGTAGCAGTCGGGAAGCTCGAGCAATTAAACGTATTCGGAAATGACTATCCGACAAAAGACGGGACAGGCGTACGCGATTATATTCACGTCGTTGATCTCGCAGAAGGCCACGTCAAGGCGCTGGAAAAAGTATTGAACTCTACAGGAGCCGATGCATACAACCTTGGAACAGGCACAGGCTACAGCGTGCTTGAAATGGTCAAAGCCTTTGAAAAAGTGTCAGGGAAAGAGGTTCCGTACCGTTTTGCGGACCGCCGTCCGGGAGACATCGCCACATGCTTTGCAGATCCTGCGAAAGCCAAGCGGGAACTGGGCTGGGAAGCGAAACGCGGCCTTGAGGAAATGTGTGCTGATTCCTGGAGATGGCAGTCTTCAAATGTGAATGGGTATAAGAGTGCGGAATAAGAATGGAGGCCTTCTCAATAGAGAAGGCCTTTAAAGAACAAGGGTGCCTGAACAGGCACCCTTGTTAGCTGTTATTTGATTTTCACAATAACATCATTACTGAATTTTAGTTTCCAAGTGCCTTTTGCATAAGCTTCCTTGTCAACTTCAAATGCTTTTACACCTGTTACTTTAATATTAGGATTTAGATCACTCAAAATTTTAGAGTTATCAACTTTTGTCTCAGTTGCATAGTTTACAGAAGCATCAATATCAGAATCATAAGAAGTACCATCAGCATCAACTAATTTAACAGTTGGAATTGAAAAAGAGCTAATCGGTTTTTTAGATACGTTTTTAATTGTATATTGAACAGCTACAATTGTACCACCATCAGATGCTTTCTTTTCAACATATTGAGTACCGACAGTATCTCTGTCCTCTACCTTCGTAACTGTCACTTCAGTTTTTTCAGTTTTTACAGTATCACCGATATTGTATGTTTTTTCAGTTTCTGCTTTGCTTCCGCTTGATGTTTTGGAAGTGGCTTCTGAACCGCCTCCGCCGCCAATCATATTACCGATAATAATGATGACAACAACTGCGAGAATAAACGTAATGATTTTATGTCGCATAAAAAAGTTACGTTGATCCTTACCGCAGTTAGGACATTTTTTTACACCCTTTGCAATTTCTTGACCGCAAGCTTTACAGGGTACTAGTTTTCCTGCCATTATATTTCCTCCTATGTAATAAAATGTACGAAACATATGTACTATAATGCCTATATTATTTCACTTAGTCAATATAAAATTATGAATTTCTCATAATTATTATCATTTATAGTTAAATTTACTTGTAAAATATATGCTTTTTTTCTTATCGGCTATATCTGTTCTTTTTTAATAGATAAATCGTTTTTTTCTTCCAGCTTATCTGATGAAAACTCCGCAAATACCCCTTGAACCAATTCGAACCGTCCCTTATAATGCTAATATTGGAAAGTGAAAAGGATATGATAAAAACAGTGGTTTTCTAGGGTTCCGCAATGCAAATTGGACTGTGACCGAGAGAAAACACATAGCAGCTTGGCTGTTATGACACGGTGGGATAAAAGCCCAGGAGTTTCTGCTCTTTTTCGAGAGCGTTCTCCTGGGTTTTTTTATTTGCTAGAACAGAACAATGAGAAGGAGTGTTTTCGTGATGAAAAAGAGAATGTTGGATGTACTTATGCTTGTGATTGGCGCTTTTTTCTTCGCGCTTGCGGTTAATTTATTTGCGATTCCCAATGATCTTGGGGAAGGCGGAGTCACTGGGATTACGCTGATATTGTATTATCTGTTTCAATGGTCTCCTGGTGTCACGAACTTTATCTTAAATGCGTTTTTGCTTTTAATCGGCTACAAGTTTCTGGATGGAAAAACAACGGTTTATACGATCATTGCGGTTGCGGCAAATTCGCTTTTTCTTCATCTGACACATGGGTGGAGCATTCCGTCTGATGAATTGATCATTAATACGATTTTCGCAGGTGTATTTGCGGGAGTCGGGATCGGCATGATTATCCGGGTCGGCGGGACGACAGCCGGTTCCGCAATTTTGGCCAGAATTGCTAATAAATATTTAGATTGGAATATCAGCTATGCACTCTTGTTTTTTGATTTAATCGTAGTATTTAGCTCTTATTTTATTATTGGTGCAGAAAAAATGATGTTTACGATCGTGATGCTGTATATCGGTACCAAAGTGATGGACTTCATTATTGAAGGTTTGAATACGAAAAAAGCCATTACGGTCATTTCAGAAAATAAGAGTGAGATTGCAGAGCAGGTAAATACCTTGATGGATCGGGGCGTGACGATTTTATCAGGGAAGGGAAATTATACGGGCCAGTCAAAAGAGATTTTGTATATCGTCATTAACAAACAGGAGCTGTCTATGCTGAAAAAAATCATTAGAAGCTGCGACAAAAAAGCGTTTGTGATCGTACATGACGTACGCGATGTGTTTGGCGAAGGGTTTGTGGATATATCTAAATAAAGAAAAATCCCTCTGTACTTGAAACAGAGGGATTTTTTCATTTAGAACGGATATTTGCGGTATTGCTTCTGTATCGAAATCCATTTCGTCACGGTAAATTCCTCGACGACCCACGGATTGCCGAAACGGCCGACACCGCTTGCTTTGTTTCCGCCAAAGGCAATATTCGGCGAATCATTGACGGACTGGTCGTTGACATGGGTCATGCCGCTGTCAATTTGCAGGGCGAACTTTTCGCCTTTTTCTAAATTAGAAGTGAAAACCGCAGAGCTGAGGCCGTATTCAGTATCATTTGCCATGTCAATCGCTTCCTGGTCGCTGCCAGCTTTAATAATGGTTGCGATTGGGGCAAACAGCTCCGTTTGGGCAATTTTGCTGTTGTTGTCCGCACCGACAAAGACGTACGGCATCAGCACGTTTCCGACGCGTTTTCCTTCAACCGCAAGCTCAATGCCGTCTGCCTTTGCCTGCTCAATGATCTCCAGCGCTTTCTCGATTTGGCGCTCGTTGATCAGCGGGCCGACAACGGTTTTCGGATCGGTTTGATCGCCGTACGGAAGCTGTTTGACACGGGCGGTGAATTTTTCTACAAACTCATCGTATACATCTTGATGAACGATGATCCTGTTGATAATCATACAGATTTGTCCCTGGTGAATAAATTTTCCGAAAATCGCGGCATCCACAGCACGATCGACATCCGCATCTGAAAGAACGGCAAATGGATTGTTGCCGCCGAGCTCAAGTGCCATTCGTTTGAAGGCACGCCCGGCGATTTCACCGATGTGGCGCCCGACTGCTGTTGATCCTGTAAAGCTGATTAATCTCGGGATTGGATTGGTGAGCATGCCGTCCCCGATTTCCTTTACATCCGTCAGCATGACGTTAAGGACACCGGCAGGAAGACCGGCGTGTTCAAACGCTTTCGCAATGATGGTCCCGCCGGAAATAGCAGTTTGGATATCAGGCTTGTGGACAACGCTGTTACCCAGCGCAATTGCGGGCGCAATGGATCTCATGGATAGATTCATTGGGAAATTAAATGGAGAAATCGATGAAATGACACCTAGCGGAAGGCGGTAAATCTTATTGGTTTTCCCTTCAATGTCGGATGGCACCTCTTTGACGCCGCCTAATTCACCAGTATACGTCATGGCTTCATCTAAAATCGCAATCGTTTGTTCCAGCTCGATCGTTGATTTAATAATCGTTCCGCCAGTTTCGCGGGCGATCATCATGATGATGTCATCACGGTTTTCCTGTAAATAGCCGCGCGCTTTTTGCAGGACGGCTTTTCGGTCTTCCGTTGTGCTCTTGGCCCACTCTTTTTGGGCTTTCTGTGCAATGTCAAACGCATCCTCCAGCTGTTTGCCCGTTGCCAAAGATGCTGTTGTGATCACAGACTGGTCATACGGATTCAAAATGTCCTCCGTACGTCCGCTTTCTCCCTCAGTCCATTTTCCGTTGATAAAACTTTTGTTTAACGTTTCGAAACTCATAAGATGACCCTCCTTTGGTCCTGCATATCCTCTTCTATTTCCGCTGAAGCCAATATGTAAACGAATGAGGTTTCCCTTTCAGTTTCTCGTCTATCTATACCGGATATACTCTTTTTTAGTGGAGAACATGTGTGTTTCGCCTTATACTGAATATACAGATCCTTACATAAGAGAGGAGACTCTATGAAATCGCTGCTGGCTATTTATCCCGGTTCGATTGTGTCTGAGGAGCTTTGCATAAGGGAAGGCTGTCTATGTTTTTTTGATGAGAGCAATCAGAGATATATCTCCATTCCGAAAACAGAGATCAGTGAAAAAGAAGTATTGGTGCTGCAGTCATTTTTGACGCCTGCGGATGAGGGCAATCAACTGTCTATGAAATCACCTGAGGAAAACAAGTGGTTTTCGTTCCTTTTTTTCAGAGGGGAATTGCCGGCGTATATAAAGAAACGGACGAGATTTGTTCACTTTCATTTATTCGGCAAAATAGAAAGGACGTCCTTTACGGAAGCGGTTCGCCATTTTTGGCCGGTGTCTTTTGTGATTGTGTGGATCCATGAGGACAGAGGCGTGATTGTCGAGCAGGAAAGTGAATCGACGGCGGAGAAGGACGAACTGGAATCGCTCGCTAAGGTTCTTGAAAGTGATTTCTACTTCAGTGTCCGTTTTTACGCCGGAAGATTTTACGAGCCGGATGAGTGTCTGCGAAAACATTATGCTCGTGAACAGGCGTATTTCCTGTTTGCTGAAAAACGGCTGCCTCAGGTGCAGAGTGTGACCTTTGAGATGATCTTTCCTTTTCTATTATTAGAAACAGAAAAAGAAAAACTGGAAACGCTGCTCTCTGAAGAAGCTGAGCTTTTATTTGGAAGTGAAGCTGAGCTAAGGAAGACCATTAAGCTGTTTATTGAAAACAACTCAAACGTCACATTAACAGCGAAAAAGCTGCATCTGCATCGCAACAGCCTGCAATATCGGATTGATAAATTTATTGAGCGGTCAGGGATAGATATCAAATCGTACAAAGGCGCGCTTCTTGCCTATTTTATCTGCCTGCAAAATGAAAGTTCAGAATAAATTGGAAATATGCACGAAAAATGGCTGGGTGATTTTATGAACGCTGCCCATTTTAGCGAGAGGGAATTGCTGTTACACTCAATATAAGAAAGCGTTTACAATAACAAAGGGGGATGTTAGATGGCTGAATTGCGGATGGAGCATATTTATAAATTTTATGATCAAAAGGAACCGGCGGTTGATGACTTTAACCTTCATATTGCCGATAAGGAATTTATCGTATTCGTCGGCCCGTCCGGCTGCGGGAAATCAACGACGCTGCGAATGGTCGCAGGACTTGAAGAAATTTCGAAAGGCGATTTTTATATTGAAGGAAAACGGGTCAATGATGTAGCGCCAAAGGACAGGGATATCGCGATGGTATTTCAGAACTACGCGCTCTATCCGCATATGACGGTCTACGATAATATCGCGTTCGGGCTCAAGCTTCGGAAAATGCCGAAGCCTGAAATCAAAAAAAGAGTAGAAGAAGCCGCTAAAATTCTCGGGCTGGAGGAATATTTGCACCGTAAACCGAAAGCGCTGTCAGGCGGACAGAGACAGCGGGTTGCGCTGGGCCGGGCAATCGTGCGGGATGCAAAGGTGTTCCTGATGGATGAGCCTTTGTCAAACCTGGACGCGAAGCTGAGGGTGCAAATGCGGGCCGAAATCATTAAGCTCCACCAGAGACTGCAAACTACAACGATTTATGTGACACATGACCAGACAGAAGCGCTGACGATGGCGACACGGATCGTAGTCATGAAAGATGGGAAAATTCAGCAGATTGGGACGCCGAAGGATGTATATGAATTCCCTGAAAACGTCTTTGTCGGCGGGTTTATCGGATCACCGGCGATGAACTTTTTCAAAGGGAAGCTCACGGATGGCTTAATCAAAATCGGTTCTGCGGCATTAACCGTCCCGGAAGGAAAAATGAAAGTGCTGCGTGAAAAAGGCTACATCGGCAAAGAGGTCATCTTTGGCATCCGTCCTGAGGATATACATGATGAATTGATTGTCGTGGAATCATATAAGAACTCTTCGATTAAGGCGAAGATCAATGTTGCAGAGCTGCTCGGTTCTGAAATCATGATTTATTCGCAGATCGACAACCAAGACTTTATTGCGCGGATCGACGCCCGCCTCGATATTCAATCGGGCGATGAACTGACGGTTGCATTTGATATGAATAAAGGCCATTTCTTTGACAGTGAGACAGAAGTGAGAATTCGATAAGATCAAAAAAACCGGACATGGAGACATGTCCGGTTTTTTGCTATTGAAAATCTCAGAATCAAACCGATGAAAAAGGAGGAAGAAATAGACAGAAAGCAGGAGAACGATGAAACGATTGTTTTTAAGCATCTTTCTTTTGGGCAGCTGTTTGGCTCTTGCGGCTTGCGCTGATCAAGAGGCGAATGCAGAGCAGCCGATGCCAAAAGCGGAACAAAAGAAACCGGAAAAAAAGGCAGTACAAGTTCAGAAAAAAGAAGACGATACATCCGCATGGATCAAAACAGAGAAACCGGCAAAGCTGCCGATTTTGATGTACCACAGCATTTCTTCAGGAAACAGCCTCCGTGTGCCAAAGAAAGAATTCGAGGCGCATATGAAGTGGCTTCATGATAACGGCTATCAGACATT
Organism: Bacillus sp. FSL R5-0576; assembly: GCF_038004765.1. Taxonomy (NCBI): domain Bacteria; kingdom Bacillati; phylum Bacillota; class Bacilli; order Caryophanales; family Bacillaceae; genus Bacillus; species Bacillus sp. FSL R5-0576. The sequence goes on along the minus strand of NZ_JBBORU010000001.1, from coordinate 3,722,026 downwards.
AACACCGAAAGAGGCATATCTCATGCTGACGCAGGATAAAAAACCGAGTGAGAAATGCGTATTGATCACATTTGATGACGGGTACACCGACAATTATCAAGATGCGTATCCGGTGCTGAAAAAGTACGGGATGAAGGCAACGATTTTTATGATCGGCAAATCGATCGGACATAAGCACCATCTGACAGAGGAACAAATGAAGGAAATGGCACAGCACGGCATATCGATTGAAAGCCATACGATTGACCACCTTGAGCTGAACGGATTAACGCCTCAACAGCAGCAAAGCGAGATGGCTGATTCGAAAAAGCTGTTCGACAACATGTTTCATCAGCAAACCTCCCTCATCAGCTATCCGGTAGGGCGCTACAATGAGGAGACGCTGAAGACCGCTGAAAAAACAGGCTATCAAATGGGCGTGACGACAGAACCGGGCGCGGCTTCAAGAGACCAGGGAATGTATGCCCTCCATCGTGTGCGCGTGTCCCCAGGCATGTCAGGCTCGGCTTTTGGTGCGTACATCGAATCAATGAAATAAAAAAAGGCGGCGTTTAATCGCCGCCCCCTCCGCCGCCACAGCCGGAATCGCTGAAACCTCCGTCACTGCTGCATCCATCATGGTGTGAGCCGTTGTCTGAATAACCGAAATACCCGCTGTCCGCCTGCTGGCGGCTTTTATTTTCCGATGGCTGCGGCTGAATGACTGAAAGAAAAACAATAATAGATATAAACAATAAGATGATCACAATCACTTCGCGTCACTCCCTTTTTTCACCATATCTGTTATACGGATGAAACGCTGACCGGTTTCATTTCAAAGTGATCGATTCTTTCAGGCGGTCTCTGAGCCAGCGCTTCAGCACCCCATGTCCTTTGTTTGACAATAAAGTGCCGACACGCCAATACATAGGGGGATGAGGAGCGAACTGAAAATCAATCAATCTGAAAAACCAGCTTTTATCACGGGTGAGAGAATCAATTTGAAGCTCGTCTTCACCTGCTTCAGAGCTGTAGGCACTTTGTTTCTGTATGTCCTCATCCTGCCGAACCGCCAAGATTCTTAAGGCTTCAGCCATTTGTTTGTAACCGCCCCCCAGCAATGATGCGCCAAGGTTGTCAGCACGCACCTCCATCCATTGTGAACAAAAGGATTGATAGAGCTGGAACAGGATAATGATTGCCATAATGAAAGCCCAAAGCGCAATTTTGTGGGCCTCGGGATGGGTGATATGCTGCTCAAATAAGAGGAAAATCCCAACGACAGCTCCAAGATATAGAAAACGCAAAAGCTGTGATGACAGAACGTCACGTTTTTTGATATGAATCGCCTCATGGGCCAGAATGCCTTCAATGACACGCTGTGGAAGTGTTAGTGTGGCGCTTGTTAGGATGACCATTGACCTCCCGACATTCATGCCTACTGCCATTCCGTTGTAATCATCACTCTCCGTTTCGTATATGCGGACATGGGAAATGCCGGCCGATCGGAAAATCTTATCGGCCGCTGCCTGTACATGCGGATGATGACAAGGCTTGGCGTCCATTGCCGCCCGTAACACACGGTCTGACATATACATGTTGAATACCCAATATAGGATTACGGCAACAGCCATGACCCATGGAGAGGCGTGTAATGCGTATAACGCGAGCACCAATAAGGCGTAAGCGGATACCCCTTTTACGCTGGCGGCAAAATAAAGCTTCCCGAGCAGCCGCTTCACATTTTTTCTATGATAAAACGGCAAAACAGAAATCACATTGTCCACATTGTTTTCTGCATCTGTGTATTCCTGGAGAATTGTTTTCCATTTTTGCGGTTCCTTCACCGTCAGAAACAGTGTTTCGCCGGGAAGAGACAGTTTAATGACTTGCTGAAAGCTTGTTGTCAAATCTAAACGGGATGAATACATCGTCAGAAGCGGATGGAGCTTTAAGAGATCTGCCGTTGATTCAAGCTGAATATCCTTCAAATCGGAAAGCGGGTATGTACGGGTTTCATAGTGTGAGCTGATATGCAATTTTTCTAAGGCAGCTGAATAAAAAACCTTTACGCTGAAAACATTCAGTATACGCTTCACCAGTGCCCCTCCGCCGGAGATCATGCCGAAAAGGATTACATATTTGAGGGGGCTTGGGTCAGGTCCATAGATGAAAAAAATGACAGCGCCCGCAAACACAACGGCGGTCAGTGCAATGTCTGACAGGAGGCGTGTTTTGTTTCTGGCCAGCTCGATCTCCTGCCAGTCTCCCGAAGGTTTTTCCGCACGCTCTGAAACAATGAGATCCATTGCGGTCCAATAGCAGTAGAACATTGTCGCGATTGAGACAATGCCGTCCATGAATGAGAGATGAGAGAAGATGTAAACTGCAGCGCCGACCCATAGAACAATATCAATCCAGAAGTCTATGGCCGGAATGAGTTTTGCAGCCAGGGCTGATATCAAATAAAATCCAAGCCCGAGAAGCATAAAGAGAAATAGATGAGTTCCCATAGGCATGCCAGATTCCTTTCTATCTAGTATTTCCAACTATTACTATAGCATGGGATGGGAACTTGCAAAAACACGGACATGCAAAAAAGCAAGCTCTTTCGTTTTCCGAAGAACTTGCTCCGAGGTGTATCAATAAAATTGGTGCAGCAGCAATAAGGTTAAGGATACTGTAATCGCGCCCCCGATGCGGGTAGATACCTGGGCGAACGGCATCAACTCAAGCCTTTCCGCCGCGCTTAAAATTGCGACATCTCCGGTGCCGCCTTGTCCAGAATGGCACGCATTGATAATGGCGGTTTCAATCGGATACATGTTCAGCCATTTTCCAGTGAAGAAGCCAACGGCCATCATGGTCACAACGACAGACAGAATCGTAATAATATTGCTGAGGTTAAAAGCGGCGACAAGCTTGTCCCACGGCGTCATGGATACCCCAATCGCAAAGAGAAGCGGGTAGGTCACAGCTGTTGAAAAGAAGCGGGACACTCCAAACGCGCCATTTTCAATTGAGGCAGGCACCAATCTGAACAGCTTGATTAGAACAGCCAGTAACAGCATGGCAACGGGTGCCGGAAAACCGAAAAAATCGTGAGCGAGCATGCCGACTAAGTATAAAGAAACAGCAAGGATACCGCCTGACGCAAATAAAGAAAGGTTGAACATTTGCTGTCCGCTTTGTGATTCCTCCAGCGCAGGGGACTCTTCTTCGGAGCGGTCCACTTTGCCGTTGCCTGTCCATTCCGGTTTTTTCTTTCCAATTCGGTTCAGCAATCCCGCTAGAATAATCGCGCACAAGCTGCCCAGCATAATCGATGGCAGAACAAGTGCAAACGCTTCCCCTTGAGAAATGGGCATGATGTCAGAATATCCGATGGACAGCGGGATAGCGCCTTCTCCGACTCCTCCAGCCATAATCGGAATGACAATGTACAGCAGGGTATGCTGAAATCCGAGTCCGAGCAATGTCCCGACAGCCAGTCCGACAATAGCGGCTGTGACAGAACCGACAATAAGCGGAATAAAGATTTTCATGAATGCTTTTACGAGTGTTTCTCTTTTCATGCCGAGAATGCTTCCGACGACAATACCGGCGATAAACAAATATAGAAAGTTTGAGTTTTCTGTAAATTCTGTGGTGGATTTGACGATATCATTAGGCAGCAGGTGATAGTACACGACAGCGGACGGAATAAAAGTAGCTAGGATGGCCGGGCCGCCGATAGAACGAACAATCGGTATCGATTTGCCGATTTGGGCAAAGGTAAATCCGAAAAACGCCATGACGGCAATGGATGTCAAAATGTCACTTTTTACATCGTGATGCATAACAAAAACAGTGATTAATATAAACAGCAAGGCATACACAGGAAGCGGTATGATGCCTACTTTTATATTCATGGCTTTCGCAAACCAATTCTCTTTTCGAACCCCTTCGTGAATTGTATCCGTTTGCAATTGCATGTGTGTTTGAAGCTCTCCCATTGAAAAACCTCCCCTATTCTTGATGCAGTGAAATTGTTCACTATGTTAAGTATACTAAAAAATTGAAATTATTAATATATTAAAAATTTACTATTCAACTTTTCTCCACTTGCCGGTTCAAATGAAAAGAGGCATCCTGCCTAAAATCTGTTTATGACGGAGTGCGGAGAAACGAGTGCTGGTGCAGGGCAAGCATTTTGTTCGCAAGGAACGATGTGTTGATGTACGATAATAAAGGGTCATTTATCCTAGCAGCCGACATAAATAAGCAACAAAATAGACAAAAATCCGTCACATAGTGCGGGACTTTTTAGGTATTTTAGGCTTTATTTTTGAAATGAATCGTTGTAAAGTACTTAATATGAACCAGTCAGAGATTGTGTCATTTGGTCAGTCTGGCAATCTTGCCTCATATTGGACGACTTTTTGACACGTTTGTGAAATATTGAACAATATTTTTTTCGTCTATTTTGTGAATTACTGATCAAAGTCTCGGTTCTATTTGTGAAGTAGTGAGCAAATTAACAGTTTTAACCGGAAATGGAGGAGAAAGCATGAGTGAATTGGTATTAGCCCGCATACAATTTGCATCAACAACGTTGTTTCACTTCTTGTTTGTGCCGATGTCTATCGGGCTTGTGTTTATGGTTGCGTTGATGGAGACTCTTTATCTTGTAAAGAAAAATGAGCTGTATCTCAAAATGGCAAAGTTTTGGGGACACTTATTCTTAATAAATTTCGCAGTCGGTGTTGTAACGGGGATTTTGCAAGAATTCCAGTTTGGACTGAACTGGTCAGATTACTCCCGTTTTGTCGGAGATGTATTTGGCGCTCCGCTTGCGATTGAAGCATTATTGGCGTTTTTCATGGAATCTATTTTTATCGGATTATGGATTTTTGGCTGGGACCGCCTGCCGAAGAAAATTCACGCTCTCTGCATATGGCTCGTATCATTCGGAACGATCATGTCATCTTTCTGGATTTTAACAGCAAACTCCTTTATGCAGGAGCCGGTCGGTTTTACGATCAAAAACGGCCGCGCGGAAATGAATGATTTTGGCGCGTTGATTACAAACCCTCAGCTTTGGGTTGAATTCCCGCACGTTATTTTCGGTGCGCTTGCCACTGGAGCTTTCTTTATTGCCGGAGTGAGTGCTTTTAAACTGCTGAAGAAAAAAGAAGTGCCGTTCTTTAAGCAATCTTTTAAACTCGCAATGATCGTCGGCCTTTGTGCAGGTCTTGGCGTTGGCCTTAGCGGACACATGCAGGCTGAGCACTTGATGGAATCACAGCCGATGAAAATGGCTGCCAGTGAAGGTCTATGGGAAGACAGCGGTGACCCTGCTGCTTGGACCGCTTTTGCGACGATCGATACAAAAAATGAAAAAAGCTCAAATGAAATCAAAGTTCCTTATGCCTTGAGCTACTTGGCTTATCAGAAATTCAGCGGAAGTGTCAAAGGGATGAAAACCCTTCAGGCTGAGTACGAAAAAATATACGGAAAAGGCGACTACATTCCGCCAGTGAAAACGACATTCTGGAGCTTCCGCATCATGGTAGGAGCAGGTGTTGTCATGATTCTTGCTGCGTTAGGCGGCCTTTGGTTAAACCGCCGCAAAAAGCTTGAAGACAGCAAATGGTATTTGCGCATCATGATCGCGTTGATTTCCTTCCCGTTTCTTGCGAACTCCGCGGGCTGGATTATGACAGAAATCGGACGTCAGCCTTGGACGGTTATGGGGTTAATGACAACCGCTCAATCTGTGTCACCTAACGTAACAGCGGGCTCCTTGTTATTCTCAATCATCGCATTCGGTGTGATGTACATGATTCTTGGTGCACTGCTTGTCTTCTTGTTTATCCGTGAGATTAAAAAAGGTGCGGAGCATAGTGATCATCATGATGTTCCTGTATCAACAGATCCATTTAGTCAGGAGGTATACCATGGCATCTCTTCATGATCTTTGGTTTATACTCGTTGCCGTATTGTTTGTAGGTTTCTTCTTTTTGGAAGGCTTTGATTTCGGGGTCGGCATGGCGACCCGTTTTCTTGGCCATAATGAATTAGAACGCAGAGTGCTGATCAACACGATCGGGCCGTTCTGGGACGCGAATGAAGTGTGGCTTTTGACTGGCGCAGGCGCCATTTTCGCGGCATTCCCAAACTGGTATGCAACGATGCTGAGCGGTTATTACATTCCGTTTGTCATAGTGCTGCTTGCGTTAATGGGCCGCGGGGTCGCGTTTGAGTTCCGCGGCAAGGTGGATCATTTAAAATGGGTAAAGGTTTGGGACTGGGTCGTTTTCTTCGGCAGTCTGATTCCTCCGTTTGTGCTTGGTGTGCTGTTCACGACATTATTCCGCGGGATGCCGATTGATGCCGACATGAACATTCACGCACATGTATCTGATTATATCAATGTATATTCTATACTTGGCGGTGTGACGGTAACACTTCTTTGCTTCCAGCATGGATTAATGTTTATCACGCTGCGTACGATTGGTGATTTGCAAAACCGCGCCCGGAAAATGGCGCAAAAGATAATGGGTGTTGTTTTTGTAGCGGTTCTTGCCTTCGCGGCCCTTTCTGCGTATCAGACAGACATGTTTACACGCCGCGGCGAGATTACCATTCCGCTCACTGTTTTGATTGTCATCTGCTTTATGCTCGCGGCTGTATTTATTCGTAAGAAAAAAGACGGCTGGACATTTGGGATGACAGGCGCTGGTCTGGCGCTGACCGTGGGAATGATCTTTATTTCCCTATTCCCTCGTGTAATGGTCAGCTCGCTTCATAGCGCATACGATTTAACAGTAGCTAACGCTTCTTCCGGAGATTATTCGCTTAAAGTCATGTCAATTGCAGCATTAACGCTATTGCCGTTCGTCATCGGCAGCCAGATCTGGAGCTATTATGTCTTCCGGAAGCGCGTCAGCCATAAGGAGCCTATGACTTATTAATGGGAAAAGACCTGTTTCGATATAAAGGAATGAAGCGGATTCTCACCTTGATTACTTGTTTAACGCTGATTCAGACAGCCGCCATTATTATGCAGGCAGAGTGGCTGAGTGAGGCCGTAACCGGACTGTTCAACGGGAAGGGCATTACCTCTCTTTTTCCGGTGATCAGCTTTTTCCTCATCGCTTTTATCGCCCGGCACGGGGTGACGGTGGCGCGACAGAAAATCGTCTATCAATACGCCGCCCGGACAGGAGCAGATTTGAGAAAAAGTTTTCTTGATCAGCTGTTCCGATTAGGCCCCCGCTTTGCAAAGAAAGAAGGGACGGGGCAAATGGTGACGCTGGCGATGGAAGGCATCAGCCAGTTCCGCCGCTACCTGGAGCTGTTTCTGCCGAAAATGGTCAGCATGGCGATTGTGCCTGCGGCGGTTGTCATTTATGTGTTTTTTCAGGATCGCACATCAGCCATCATTTTAGTGGCGGCTATGCCGATTCTGATCATCTTTATGATTCTCCTCGGCCTTGTCGCGCAGAGAAAAGCGGATCGTCAGTGGAAATCCTATCAGAGACTTTCCAATCATTTTGTTGATTCTCTTCGCGGGCTGGAGACATTGCGTTTCCTAGGTTTGAGCAAGTCACACAGCAAAAATATTTTCTATGTGAGTGAGCGATATCGCAAGGCAACGATGAGCACACTCCGGGTGGCGTTTTTGTCATCATTCGCCCTCGATTTTTTCACGATGCTGTCGGTGGCGACAGTCGCAGTATTTCTGGGCCTGCGCCTTATTGACGGCGATATTTTGCTTGGCCCTGCTTTAACGGCGCTTATTCTGGCGCCTGAGTATTTTTTGCCGGTGCGGGAAGTGGGGAATGATTATCATGCAACACTGAACGGCCAGGAAGCAGGAAAAACCATTCAAGAGATTTTGTCGCAGCCTGGTTTTAAAGAAGAGACGCCGCTTCAGCTCGAGGCTTGGTCCGATCAGGATGAGCTGAAGCTGTCAGGCGTGTCAGTCGGCCGTTCGGTGTCTGATATTCATCTCTCATTCAAGGGCAAGAAAAAAATCGGCATTATCGGTGCAAGCGGTGCCGGAAAATCAACATTAATTGATATTCTCGGCGGATTTTTAGAGCCGGATGGCGGGATGATTGAGGTTAATGGTACAAGCCGGTCCCATTTGCAGGACGGCAGCTGGCAGAAAAACCTTCTGTACATCCCTCAGCATCCGTACATTTTTGATGATACGCTTGGCAATAACATTCGCTTCTACCACCCAAGCGCTTCGGCAGAGGATACAGCCCGTGCTGCTGCGGCGGCGGGACTGGCGGAGCTGGTGGATAGCCTTCCTGAAGGATTAGAGGGGCGGATCGGGGAAGGCGGCCGGGCGCTCAGCGGCGGCCAGGCACAGCGTGTCGCGCTGGCCCGCGCCTTTTTGGGAAACCGTCCGATCCTGCTGCTGGATGAGCCGACCGCTCATCTTGATATCGAAACAGAATATGAAATAAAAGAAACGATGGTGGATTTATTTGAGGATAAGCTCGTTTTTCTCGCGACTCACCGCCTTCACTGGATGCTCGATATGGACGAAATTATCGTGCTGGACGGGGGCAGGGTTGCGGAAGTCGGGACTCACAATGAACTGCTGGAGAAAAACGGTGTGTATACCAAACTCGTGAAGGCGCAACTGGGGGAAAGAGCATGAAGAAAGAAGAATGGATTTTGCCGTATATCAAGCAAAATGCCCGCCTGTTTGTTCTGGTTATCTTTTTGGGCGCGGTGACGATTTTTTCTGCTGCTTTTCTCATGTTCACCTCAGGGTTTTTGATTTCTAAAGCGGCGACAAGGCCGGAAAACATTCTGCTCATTTATGTGCCGATTGTCGCAGTGCGCACCTTTGGGATTGCGCGTTCTGTATCGCGATATGTGGAACGGCTCGTCGGGCATCACATCATTTTGAAAATCGTATCCGACATGCGCGTCCGCCTTTACAATATGCTTGAGCCGGGTGCTTTGATGCTGCGTTCCCGTTTTCGCACGGGGGATATGCTCGGCATTTTGTCTGAGGATATTGAGCATTTGCAGGATGCATTCTTAAAAACGATTTTTCCTGCGATCTCAGCCTTGCTCCTGTATGCTGTGTCAGTGATAGCGCTCGGCTTCTTCTCTTGGCCGTTTGCCATATTGCTTGCGCTGTATTTGTTTGTTCTTGTTGTATTGTTTCCGGTTGTGTCTTTGCTCGTGACGAGAGCGAAGAATGCGAAGCTGAAAAGCGGACGGAATGTGCTGTACAGCCGTCTGACAGATGCTGTGATGGGTGTCAGTGACTGGATGTTCAGCGGACGCCGGCATGCTTTTATTGATGCTTATGAAAAAGAGGAACATGATTGGTTTGAGCTTGAACGGAAAAAACAACGCTTTACAAGATGGCGGGACTTTGCTGCGCAATGCCTTGTCGCTGGCCTTATTTTGCTGATGCTGTTTTGGACAGCGGGACAGCAAGCGGACGGCGAGCTCGCTAAAACGATGATTGCCGCTTTTGTGCTAGTGGTGTTTCCGTTGACGGAAGCCTTTTTGCCGCTTTCGGATGCCTTAGGCGAAGTGCCGGGCTATCAGGATTCTATCAGACGCATGAACAAGGTGGCTCCTCAGCTGGAGGCGTCACAAACTGAATCAGGGGATCAAATGCTCGATCTTCAAGATGTCACCTTGGCCTTTCGTGATGTGACGTTTTCTTATGACAACAGCAGCCAAGTGCTGCACAACTTTTCCTTTACGCTGCGCCAAGGAGAAAAAATGGCGCTGCTCGGCCGAAGCGGCTCTGGGAAATCAACATCGCTTGCATTAATCGAAGGCGCCTTGAAACCGGACTCCGGTTCTGTGACGTTAAACGGAGTGGAGACAGCGCTGTTAAAGGATCAGATTGCGGATGCGGTGGCCGTGTTAAATCAAAAACCGCACCTGTTTGATACAAGCATTTTGAACAACATTAGGCTCGGAAACGGAGAAGCAAGCGACGAGGATGTGCGCCGCGCCGCAAAGCAGGTCAAGCTGCATGACTACATTGAGTCATTGCCTGATGGATATCATACCTCTGTACAAGAAACCGGCATCCGTTTTTCCGGTGGAGAGCGCCAACGGATCGCACTTGCGAGGATTTTGCTGCAGGATACACCGATCATCATCCTCGATGAGCCAACAGTCGGCCTCGATCCTATTACCGAACGTGAATTGATGGAAACGGTGTTTGAGGTGCTGAAAGGAAAAACGATTTTATGGATTACCCACCATCTCGCGGGAGTGGAAGCGGCTGATAAAATCGTATTTCTCGAAAACGGCAAAACAGAAATGGAAGGAACCCATGAGGAGCTTCTGGCGGCAAACGAACGGTACAGCCGCCTGTATCACCTTGATGTTCCTGTAAAATAGAAGACAGCCCTAAAAGGCTGTCTTTTTTGTTTGAAAAAGAAAAGGGACAGGAAAAATAGGAAAAGAAAGCAGAGGAGGGATAGAGATGAATGTTCCATATTGGACGGAAGAGCATGTAAGGGCCACGCTTCCTGAAAGAGATGCGGAGAGCCATAAAGGCACGTACGGTACGGCTTTGCTGCTGGCTGGAAGTGACGACATGCCGGGGGCAGCGCTGCTTGCAGGGCTTGGGGCCATGCGGAGCGGTCTCGGCAAGCTTGTCATCGGTACATCAGAAAGCGTAATCCCGCTAATTGTTCCTGTTTTGCCCGAGGCGACCTATTGGCGTGACGGCTGGAAAAAGGCGGCGGATGCTCAGCTTGAAGAGACGTACCGGGCCATTGCCATCGGACCGGGCCTTCCGCAAACGGAAAGCGTACAGCAGGCAGTCGATCATGTGCTTGCGGCTGATTGTCCTGTTATTTTGGATGCCGGAGCGCTGGCGAAGCGCACATATCCGAAACGGGAGGCCCTCGTCATCCTCACGCCGCACCCGGGCGAGTTTTCCCGAATGACAGGGGTGCCCGTGAACGAATTGCAGAAAAAAAGAGCGGAATATGCAAAGGAATGGGCGGCTCAGCTGCAGACTGTCATTGTGTTAAAAGGAAACCAAACCGTCATCGCGTTTCCTGATGGAGACTGCTGGCTCAATCCAACCGGAAACGGGGCGCTCGCCAAGGGCGGAACCGGTGACACGCTGACGGGCATGATATTGGGGATGCTCTGCTGCCATGAAGATCCAAAGCACGCCATATTAAACGCGGTCTATTTGCATGGTGCGTGCGCCGAGCTCTGGACGGACGAGCACTCCGCTCATACGTTGCTCGCTCATGAGCTATCTGACATCCTGCCCCGCGTGTGGAAACGATTTGAATGATAAAAAAGCTGTCTTCAGAGAGAAGACAGCTTTTCTTGATACCCCGCCCGTTTTTTCAGACGCGGTTTCATTAATACATAGTAAAGCACAGAAGGCACGGCCAAGCCGATAATCCATGCGATGTCTCCGCCGCCAAACATTTTGGCAAGCGGTCCGATGTAAAAGCTTGTGTTGATAAACGGAATTTCCAGCAAGATAGACAGAACGAACGCAATTGTGGTGATCCAATTGACCTTTCCATAAGGCCCGTTTACGTCGAACATGGCTTTGACTTGATACTTTCCGTGGCGAACGAAGTAGTAATCGACTAAATTGATTGCCGTCCACGGAATTAAGAAATAACTGATGAAAAAGATAAAATTCAAAAACAGCTCCATAAAATTGCTCTGTCCCAGTAGGCTTAAGACTGTGCCGACAAGCGTGACACCCAGGATCATGATGATTCTGACTTTGGGCGTGACTTTTAATTTCAGAAACGGCTCCAGCGTTGTTGTCGTGGACATGAAGGCCCCATACAGGTTAAAAACATTGATTGCCATTTGCCCAAATAACACAATGATCAGCATAATAAACGAGAAGGGACCGAACAATTGGACAATCTGGCTGCCTGAGTTTGCCGTAAAGTCAGGCAGTGAGGTTGTCAGCAATGCGCCGAGCAGCATCATCCAGATGGAGCTGACAGATGTACCTGCATAGCTGTACCAAAATGTTTTTGAAGCCGGTGTTTTAACTGGCAGATATCTTGAATAATCGGCAACATACGGCGCGTAGGCAAGCTGCCACGTCGCAACTGCGCTGACTGCCACCAAGAAAATTGGCAGATCAATCGCTCCGGGAATCCAGCTGTCTGCCGGAATCGGCAATTGAAAAATGAGAATCGTTGCAGCAAAAAATACAGCAAAAGAGGTCCAAGAAAGGATTTTTTGCATTTTATGAATCAAATCATGGCCGAAAATGGTGAGTAAAAAACATACGGCGCTTAAGCCTATAATGCTCCATGATCCCGGGATGGGAACAAAGCTGCTTAAGGTTCCGGCCGCCAGAATCGTGCTGCTTGCGAAGAAACCAAGGTAGATAAACATGACTAAGAAGAGGGGAAGAATCGCTCCGATTACGCCGAATTGGGCACGGCTTTGAATCATTTGCGGGATGCCTAGCTGAGGGCCTTGCGCGGAATGAGACGCCATAAATATGGCACCGATTAAGGTTCCGCAAATAATAGCGGCAACACTCCAAAACAGATTAAGTCCCATTGCAACGGGAATCGTGCCGGTCACTAACGTGGTGATATGCATATTAGCCCCGAACCATACGGGAAATAAATCTTTCGCTTTACCATGTCTTTCTTCATTCGGAATATATTCAATCGTTCGCCTTTCTACTTTCAATGCATCGTCCTCCATATTGGATGTTTTTTTGAAATCGACATAAAGTCATAGCTTAACAGACTATAAGAGGGTTTACAAATAAGGATATGCAGCCAAACGGCCGGGAAGCCTGATCTGTCAATGGCTGAAAAGAATTGTAAAAAAGATGAACGCTTTTGAATCCGGTGTCGTCTCATAAGGCAGAAAAACAAAAAGGGGGGATCACGGTCATTGGATACACATGAAGAACAGCGGCTGATCCAGCAGGCGAAAGAGGGAAACGACGAGGCGTTTACAGCCCTTTTCCACTATCACTATTCTTTCTTATATAAATACTTGTTAAAGCTTTCCCTTCACCCCGATCTCAGCGAGGAACTTGTTCAGGAAACCTTTCTGAAAGGGTACATCCATTTAAGAAGCTTTCAGGGCCGTTCAAAATTCTCCACATGGCTGATCTCCATTGCATCGCGGCTCTATCTCGATCACCAGAAAAAGAGAAAGAGAGAATGGAAACGGAATCAGACAGTTACGGAGGAAACAATCCGCAAGATCAAGTGGGACGTGTCGGCGAAAGGGGCAGAGTGGAGCGAAACGCTCGATCTGTTTTCAAAGCTGGACCCTAAACTGCGCACACCGGTTTTATTAAGGCATTACTACGGCTATACCTACGCTGAAATCGGGGTGATGCTTCAAATCAAAGAAGGCACTGTAAAGTCCAGAGTTCATAAAGGGCTCCAGCAAATCAGAAAGGAGTGGGACGATGAATAAAGAAAAGCTTTCTGATCATTTAAAGTCAGAATGGAAAAAAATTGATCAAACAGCCAATCCCTCTATACCGAATCAAAAAGAACTGCTTCACCAGCTGTCACAAATGAAAGCTGAATACAGAAAAAAACTTCTTCAAGAGATCATTTTATTTGTATTCTGCGCGCTGATGGTTGTGAGTGCTGCAATCTTAGCTTTCACTCAAGCTCCTGCTGTGTTTATTGTGCTTCAGGTTTGTGTGCTTGCGGTGCTGCCGATTTTGATTGCGGCTGAGAAAAAAAGGCATCTCGGCGAATGCGAGGTGAAACGCGGATGACACAAACAGAAATTATCATAACGGTTGCGGCTTGTCTCATCGTATTGGCGCAGGGAATCTTTTTATTTATTGATGCGAAAAAACGTAATCGCATGGCATGGGTTTGGGGGATTGTCGGATTGATTCAAGCACCGATGCCTCTGATTTGTTATTACTTTTTTGTCATTAGGCCGGATCGGAAGAAAAGGGGGATCAAGCAATGAATATTTCTTGGGAAATGATTTTGCCGCTGATTGTATTACAGCTGGCTTTGGCGGTGTTTGCCCTTATCAGCTGTATAAAAGAAGAGCGGACGAACGGGCCAAAGTGGATGTGGGCTGCAATCATCGTATGTATCAATATTATCGGGCCGATTTTATTTTTCACCGTCGGCAGAAAGCAAAGGTAAGCCGATATGCTGTCTATTGAATCATTATGCAAATCGTACAGGCATCATGAAGCTGTAAAGAATATCAGTTTTCACGTGAATGAAAACGAGTGTGTCGCGCTATTAGGTCCCAATGGAGCCGGCAAAACCACGACTCTGCAAATGCTGGCCGGTCTGCTTTCGCCAACCTCCGGAAACATTAAGCTGTTAGGAGAAAAAAAGCCGGATCGGCGTTTGATTGGGTACCTCCCGCAGTATCCAGCTTTTTATTCCTGGATGACCGCAAATGAATTTTTGACATTTGCGGGGAGACTGTCCGGCCTTTCGAAGAGAAAATGCCAAGAGGAAATCGGCGAGATGCTGGAATTTGTGGGTTTGCACGAAGCGGCGCACAAAAAGATCGGGGGCTATTCAGGAGGCATGAAACAAAGACTCGGTCTGGCACAGGCACTGCTCCATAAACCGAAGTTTTTGATATTGGATGAACCGGTGTCTGCACTTGATCCGACAGGACGGTTCGAGGTGCTGGACATGATGCGGGAGCTGAAAAAGCATATGGCCGTTCTGTTTTCTACACATGTTTTGCACGATGCAGAGCAGGTGTGTGATCAAGTGGTGATTATGAAAAACGGTGAAATTTCATGGAAAGGCGAGTTACAGGAGCTGAAACAACAGCAGCAAACGAACGTTTTTACCCTTTCAGTGAAAGAGAAGCTGGAAGGTTGGCTTGAAGAGAAGCCTTACGTCTCAGCTATTGTCTATAAGAATCCGTCCCAAGCGGTTTTCGAGCTGCCTGATATACACGCTGGCCGGTCATTATTAAGTGACTGTATCCGAAAGGGATTGACCGTCACCCGCTTTGAACAGAAAACGGAGTCTCTAGAAGACGTCTATCTAAAGGTGGTGCACGCATGAAGGTGATGACGGCGCTATTGCAGAAGGAGTGGCTGGAAGGATGGAAAAGCGGCAAGCTGATTTGGCTGCCGATTGCGATGATGATCGTCGGGCTGACACAGCCGCTGACCATTTATTATATGCCGGAAATCATCGCACATGGAGGGAACCTTCCTGACGGCATGAAAATCAGTTTTACGATGCCCTCCGGGTCTGAAGTGATGGTCAGCACGCTTTCTCAATTCAACACGCTTGGCATGGCTCTGGTCATCTTTAGCGTGATGGGCAGTGTAGCCAATGAAAGAAATCAAGGGGTAACAGCGCTGATTATGTCGCGGCCTGTGACGGCAGCCCATTATATCGTGAGTAAATGGTTCATCCAAAGCGTGATCGGCATTATGTCGTTTGCAGCTGGATACGGGCTTGCTTACTATTACGTCCGGCTGCTGTTTGAGGACGCATCATTCAGCCGCTTTGCCGCAAGCCTTGGCCTTTACGCTCTTTGGGTGATATTTATTGTGACCGCCGGCCTTGCCGGAAGTACGATATTCCGGTCTGTCGGAGCAGCTGCGGCTTGCGGGATCGGGCTCACAGCAGCCGTTTCCTTTGCTGTTTCATTATTTCCAGATGGTGCGAAGTGGCTTCCGGCTGAGATTTGCAAGCAGGCGGAGCATATCCTTCTTCATGGAGAGCGGGCAGATTTTTTCGGATGGTCACTCACTTTCTCCATTCTGTGCATCATGCTTCTGGCCGTGTTTTCTGTGTGGCGCTTCCAGCGGTATGAAAGCTATTAATTGATCATGTTACGTTTTTGCGCGAGCATCACAAAAAAGGCGGCAAATGCCAGAAACCCGGCTCCATAAAAAACTCCCGCAAGCCCGACAAGTTGTGCGATTTTTCCGGCAAGAAGGGGCCCGAGGAAGATGCCTAGCGCATAAAATGATTGATAAAACCCCATCACTGACATTTTTAAACGGGCAGAACTGATTTCGACGACATGGCTTAGCAACAGAGGAAAAACGAAGCCGAGCGCCAGTCCGATACAGGCGTGTGTGATGCAAACCGTGAATAATGCAGCTGAAAAAGGAACATATAGCAAACAGACCCCGGTGACAGCGAAACTAATGAGCATCACGGAGTAAGCGATACGGCTTGTAAAGCGCAGAAACACAAAGCTTAATGTGGCGGCTGCGTGTGGGAGGAAAAAGGCGCTCATCACCCAAAGCAGCTCCGCGTCGCCCATTCCGAGCTGATTCATGTAAAGCGGCGTAAAACCAAACACTGTCATAAATAATACGGCATGGGCCGTCATAGACAGGATGGTGAAAAGCTTCAGCTTTGGCAGCCGCAATGTATCTTTGATGTACTGATTGACACGAATGTCACGGTTTGCGGGAGGAGCAGACGGATCCTTTATAAAGCAGCAGATCACCAGACCTGAGGCAGAAGCTGCCAGCGCTATCCAAAAAGGAACCTGCCTCCCTAAATGGGCTGCGGCGAGCCCGCAGAACACAATGCTGGCAAACTGAGGCATGACGGTAAAAAACTGCATGATGCCCATTGCTTTTGATGCATTGCCATTGTTGAAATAATGTGCGTATAAAATGGTCGCCATCACCCACATAGAAGCAGTGATTCCCGCGAACAGCCGGGCGGCCAGCACGAAGAAGAAAGAATCAAACATCAGAAAAAGCAGGCTGCTGAGGACAGAAAAGCCGAACCCGGCAATTAACAATTGCTTGCGCAAGGAAAACAGGATGTCTGACAAAAGGCCGAGCGGGAATCGCAGAAGGATTTGCGTGACCCCGTAGCTGCCGAGAATGATGCCGATTGACCCATATGAAAAGTGCAGATCCTCCAAATACAGACTGAATACAGGAACGTAAATATAGCCTGAAAACCAGAAACAAAATACCATGCATAAAAAAACGGCGTGATCTAAAGCACCGATTGTTTTTTTCTGAGGAATCAAGTCCTGCTGTAATTCCATCGTATCTCTCCACCCCTTTCCTTCCAGTACAACACAATTGTTGAAAGCGTTTCAATAGAAAAATAAAAAAACAGGGCTTCAAAAAAAGCCCTGTTCGCTGTTGTTAATACGGATCAGATGGATGGCTCTCCTGTTCAGCCTGCTTTGCAGCCTGTTCCGTTTCAGTTGTGCCGATCGGCCCGTTGCTGTTGTTTTCGGAAACCTTTTTTAGCCCTTCTGCTACGCGTTTTCCGTAGTCAGGATCAGCTTTTGTGAAATTCTCAATCATTTGATCCTGAATTTCTTTTCGGCACGTAGAAAGCGTATTCACCAAATTCGTAATCAGTTCGTTCCGCTCAAATTCAGTAAATCTCCGGTACGTTTCTCCAGCCTGTCCGAAGTTGTTTGTTCTGTCAATCGCTTCACGCTTTACATCACCTTCGACATGCGGCGTATGGTCTTTTCCGTCCTGCTTCGCTTCCTTCAGCCCGCCCATAATGGATGGCTCATAGTTGACGTGCGGGTTTTGTCCTTCTGCTCTATCGACCCGATATTGCATTTGCCCGCCTTCCTGGTTGGTGGCGACATGCTTTTTCGGCGAGTTGATCGGAAGCTGCAGGTAATTTGCGCCTACACGGTAGCGCTGCGTATCAGAATAAGCAAACGTACGCCCCTGGAGCAATTTGTCGTCTGAAAAATCAAGCCCGTCGACAAGCACTCCCGTTCCAAATGAAGCTTGCTCCACTTCCGCATGGTAGTTTTCCGGATTTTTGTTCAGAACCAATTTGCCGATCGGTTTCCATGGGAAATCGTCTTTATACCACAGTTTTGTCGGATCAAGAGGATCAAAGTCCAGTTCAGGATGCTCATCATCACTCATGATTTGAGCATACACTTCCCACTCTGGATAATCGCCATTTTCAATCGCGTCATATAAATCCTGTGTGGCATGGTTAAAGTTTTTCCCTTGAATCTCTTCTGCTTCCTTCTGTGTCAGGTTGCGGATGCCCTGCTTCGGTTCAAAATGGTATTTCACGAGAACGGCCTTGCCCTCCTCATTCACCCATTTATAGGCATGTACGCCTGAGCCCTGCATTTGCCGGTAGTTGGCCGGAATGCCCCAAGGCGAAAACAAGAAGGTGATCATGTGTGTCGCTTCAGGAGATTGAGAAATGAAATCGAAAATACGTTCACCATCCTGGATGTTGGTCACTGGATCAGGCTGAAATGCGTGTACAAGATCCGGAAATTTCAGCGGGTCGCGGATAAAAAAGATTTTCAGGTTGTTTCCGACC
The DNA here is from genome assembly GCF_038004765.1 of Bacillus sp. FSL R5-0576. Taxonomy (NCBI): domain Bacteria; kingdom Bacillati; phylum Bacillota; class Bacilli; order Caryophanales; family Bacillaceae; genus Bacillus; species Bacillus sp. FSL R5-0576. Next base: position 3,703,775 of record NZ_JBBORU010000001.1, on the reverse strand, counting down.
AAATCCCAGTTTCCGTCTTCTGTATATAGCTTTACAGCAAAACCGCGCGGGTCTCTCAATGTTTCAGGCGAGTGTTTTCCATGATTCACAGTTGAAAAACGGACAAATGCCGGTGTTTTCTTGCCTTTTTCCTGAAAGAGCTTGGCCCGTGTGTATGTTGAAATCGGTTCGTCTCCGAAGCTTCCGTACGCTTCAAAATATCCATGTGCACCTGCTCCCCTGGCATGAACAACCCGCTCTGGGATGCGTTCCCGGTCGAAGTGGCTGATCTTTTCGAGAAAATCATAGTTCTCAAGTGTTGTAGGCCCTCTATTCCCGACGGTTCTCACATTCTGGTTGTCAGTAACAGGATGCCCCTGCCTATTCGTTAAGGTATCCTCTGACTCGTTTTTCCCGGATGTCTTATGAGAAAACGCTTCCTCGCTCCCTTGGGCATTTGATTGGTGCTGCTTGTTTTGATGATCATCTTTCAATGGTTGGCCCTCCTTTTTTGAACGGTAACAATATTCCCTGAATGGAAAGATTTTAAAACAGCCGTTTTTTTTGATCTGCTTCGGGAATGGTACAATGTACAAAAATCGGTAAAAGGAGAGGTCGATTCGTGACGAGAGAAAAAAATCCGCTGCCCATCACGTTTTATCAAAAAACCGCTCTTGAGCTTGCCCCATCGCTTCTGGGCTGCCTTCTTGTAAAAGAAACAGACGAAGGCACAGCGTCAGGCTATATTGTGGAAACAGAGGCCTATATGGGGGCTGAAGACAGAGCGGCCCACAGCTTTAACAACCGCCGGACGAAGCGGACTGAGATCATGTTTGCAGAAGCTGGGCGGGTATATACATATGTGATGCACACCCATACATTGCTGAATGTCGTTGCCGCGGAAGAGGATGTTCCGCAAGCGGTATTAATCAGGGCAATTGAGCCGCATGAAGGCCAGCTGTTAATGGAGGAGAGAAGGCCGGGCAGGAGTCCGAGGGAATGGACAAACGGACCAGGAAAGCTGACGAAAGCGCTTGGCGTCACGATGAATGACTACGGACGCTGGATCACGGAACAGCCGCTTTACATCGAAAGCGGGTACACACCGGAAGCAATTTCAACCGGCCCGCGCATCGGCATTGACAACAGCGGGGAGGCACGCGATTATCCATGGCGTTTCTGGGTGACGGGAAACAGGTACGTGTCGCGTTAGCATGTTTAAGGAAGAGGCAATCAGGGGAATGGTTGAGAAAAAAGAAGGGAGAATCGGAGCTTTGAAAAAGATGATCAAAACCGTTATCAAATGGGCGCCGGTCATTTACCCGATTGTTCGAAAAATCATGAAGGACCGCAAGGCGTCTAAACAAAAGAATATGTCCGCATCTAGAACAGCCGGCTGACCCCGGCTGTTTTTTTATAGGTCAGTTTTCCCTCTAGTCCTCCGGATGCTCATTGACTTGCCATTCTCTCCATTATAGAATTTATATACATTTCGCATCCCTTCATCATCCTTTCTGCCTATTCACTGAATCCCTGCATCTACTAGATAGGAGGTTTTTCTCATGCTTCATGGGCGACTTCGTGATATTCTGCGCTTGCTGATGGCGGCTGAAGCCCCGGTGACAAGTTCGTTTTTTGCCGCGCAATTAAACGTAACGACGCGGACAGTCCGCAATGATATAAAGGAACTGCAAGGTGTGCTAAGCGGCCACGGTGCCTTTGTACAATCTGTAAGAGGCTCCGGCTACAAGCTCCGCATTGATGACGAGCAAGTATTCAGAACACTGCTGCAAGATGTATTTCAGCAAAAAAAGGGCCTGCCGGTATTGCCGGAGGAGAGAATGGCCTATCTTATGAAACGTCTGCTGCTGGCGGACCATTATCTCAAGCTCGATGAACTTGCTGAAGAACTATTTATCTCAAAATCTACACTCCAAACGGATTTAAAGGAAGTAAAGAAACGTCTGCTGCCTTACCGCATCGTCATGGAAACACGTCCGAATTACGGCTTCAAGCTGCGCGGGGACGAGGTGCAGATGAGGTACTGCATGGCGGAGTACATTGTTGATGAAAGAGAAACGGAGATAGATGTTTTAAATGAAAAGGCTGATATTTTGCCAAAAGAAGAAATTGAGATCATCCGTTCCGCCATCTTGAAAAAAATGAAAAACGACCGCATCCCTCTGTCCAACATGGGACTGAATAACCTCATTATCCATATCGCTATCGCCTGTAAACGGATCAGAACGGAAAACTATGTTTCTCTTTTCCCGAAAGATATGGATCATATCCTGCATCAAAAGGAGTACCAGGCTGCAGAAGCCATCGTAAAAGAGCTGGAATCAGCGCTTGCCGTTACGTTTCCGAAAGACGAGACGGCCTACATCACCATGCATCTCCTTGGCACAAAACGAATGACACAATCACAATGCGGAGAGGACACATTTTCAATAGAAGAGGAAACCGATCAGCTGACACTTGCCATGATCAAAGCTGTTGATCGTGAACTGAAGCTTGGCATCCTGCATGACAAAGAGCTGAAAATCGGCTTGGCCCTGCATATGAAGCCGGCGATCAGCCGCAACCGATACGGCATGAATCTTCGAAATCCGATGCTGGCAGCGATCAAGGAACATTATCCACTCGCTTTTGAAGCCGGGATCATTGCCGGAATCGTGATAAAGGAACAAACGGGTATTGAGATTCATGAAAACGAAATTGGATATTTGGCTCTCCACTTTGGCGCCGCGATTGAACGAAAAAAAACAGAAAGTCCGCCGAAACGCTGTATCATTGTATGCGCATCAGGTGCCGGAAGCGCCCAGCTTCTGCGCGAAAAACTGCGTTCCCATTTCGGCAAGCGGCTCGATATTCTTGGAACGGCTGAATATTATAGTCTTGATCAAATGTCCTACGAATCAATTGATTTTGTCATCAGCACCATTCCGATTAAAAAAGAGCTCCCTGTACCAGTACTGAAGGTTAACACCATCTTAGGCGGAACTGACTTTACAAAAATAGAATCTATTCTGAGTGATGAAAAGGAAAAAGCCAATCGCTACTTAAAAAATGAACTCGTTTTTTTTCAGGAGGATCTGCGCTCAAAAGAAGAAGTGATTCAATTTTTAGGGCAGAAAGCGGTCGAATGCGGCTTTGCCGATGAAGAAATCATAGATTCCATTTTTGAAAGAGAAGACATGTCGCCAACGTGTTTTGGCAATCTTGTTGCCATCCCGCACCCGCTTGTTCCGCAGACGAAAACAACGTTTTGGGCCGTTTGTACGCTCAAAAAACCGATCGATTGGGAGAGTCAGCGAGTTCAATTTGTCTGTCTGCTTTGTGTCGAAAAGGAGAACAAAGCGGATTTGCAAAGCATGTATAAACTGCTTGGCAGCATTTTGGATGACCCGGCGGCGGTGAACCAGCTGGTCAAATGCCGTTCGTATCAAGAGCTTTCGGATGTGTTTGACCAAAAAATGCTGAGCTGACAGCCTGTATATACCTTTTTTCCGTTGCCTGCGGAAAAACCCTGAGTGTTTATGAAAGCGATTTCATAATATGATGATAGCAACAGCAGGACATTACAAAATTGATCAAACTCTAGGGGGTCTTTTACATGAATATATTACTCGTTTGTGCAGCAGGCATGTCTACTAGCTTACTGGTGAGCAAGATGGAAAAAAGTGCGCAGGAACAGGGAAAAGACTATACCATTTGGGCAGTTTCAGGCGATTCTGTACAAAATCATATCGATAAAGCGGATGTATTGCTTCTCGGTCCGCAAGTCCGTTACATGCTTCCGCAGCTCAAAAAATTAGGAGAGTCAAAGGGGGTTCCGGTAGACGTCATTAATACCGTCCATTATGGCACGTGCAACGGGGCGGAAGTGCTGAAATCAGCTGAACAGCTTGGACATGTGTCATAGAGAGGGGCGGGCTATGTGAATAAAGTCAATCAGATCTTAGAAGAAAAGGTCATGCCTATAGCGGGAAGAATTGCGGGACAGCGTCATTTGCAGGCGCTGCGTGATGGTATCATCCTCACGATGCCCCTGATTATCATCGGTTCCTTTTTCCTCATCATTGGCAACCTCCCGATCCCGGGATATGCTGAGTTTATGGCAAAAACGTTTGGCAGCTCCTGGTCTGAAAAACTGGCCTACCCAGTCGACGCGACCTTTGAAATTATGGGTCTTGTCGCCGCGTTCGGCATCGCCTACCGGCTCGCCGAGAAATACGGCGTTGATGCCTTGTCGGCCGGAGCCATTTCCCTTGCGGCATTTTTATTAGCAACACCTTATCAAGTGCCGTTTATGCCGGATGGCGCGACGAAAGAAATCATGGTTGGCGGCGGGATTCCGCTTTCGCTCATGGGAAGCAAAGGCCTGTTTGTCGCTATGATTATCGCAATGGTGTCCACAGAGATTTACCGCCTCATTATCCAGCGCAATTTAGTCTTCAAAATGCCGGACGGTGTTCCGCCGGCGGTAAGCAAGTCATTTGTCGCGTTAATCCCCGGCTTTGCCGTCATCTTCCTGATTTGGGCAGCCCGGCTGATTGTTGAAGCGACACCGTTTGAAAGCCTTCATAATATTGTAAGCGTTTTATTGGGGACTCCGCTTTCCATTCTGGGAGGAAGCCTTGGAGGAAGCCTTGTCGCCGAAGCCGTCAAAATGCTTTTATGGGCCTGCGGCCTTCACGGTGCAAACATTGTCGGCGGCGTCATGGCACCGATTTGGTACGGCGCAATGGATGCCAACCGGATCGCATTCCAAGCCGGTGAGGAGCTTCCTAAGATTTTCACCCAGCAATTTTTCGATATCTGGGTCAATATCGGCGGAAGCGGCGCCACATTGGCACTGGTTGTCACGATGTTCCTGCGCGCCCGAAGCAAACAAATGAAGCAGCTCGGCAAGCTTGCGGTCGGCCCGGCCATCTTCAATATTAACGAACCGATTATATTCGGAATGCCGATCGTCATGAACCCAATGCTCTTACTTCCGTTTATCATCACCCCGCTTGTCACAGTGACACTCACGTACATCGGAATGAGCACCGGCCTTGTCGCCAAACCGGCGGGTATCGCAGTGCCGTGGACCATGCCGCCGATCTTTTCAGGCTATTTGGCGACTGGAGGAAAAGTCTCAGGCGCGGTCATGCAAGCCATTAATATTGCCGTGTCCTTTGTTGTCTACTATCCATTCTTCAGAATGTGGGATAAGCAGAAGCTGAAAGAAGAAAACGATCTGGAGCTGGTCAAAACGCCTGCAGCATCAGATGACAAAGAAGCGGCTCTGTAGAGAAAGGAAGTGAATCGCGTGAATGAGGAAATGGAACAAATCATTTTTCAAATCATCCTTCACGGAGGAAACGGTAGAAGCTCCGCAATGGAGGCCATTGCCGCTGCGAAAAGCGGCGACGCAGAAGAAGCGCGGAAAAAGCTTCAAGACGCTGCAGAAGAATTGTCAAAAGCCCATCATTATCAGACAGAGCTGATCCAAAATGAAGCGGGCGGAGAAAAGACGGAAATGACGCTTCTGATGGTTCATGCACAGGATCATTTAATGAATGCAATGACAGTGAAGGATATGGCTGCAGAGATCATTGAGTTATATGAAAAAATCACCGAGCAAAGGGGAGCAAGCATATGACAAAAGGATTGAAGATTGTAACGATTGGCGGAGGTTCAAGCTATACACCCGAGCTAGTGGAGGGGTTCATTAAACGGTATGATGAGCTGCCTGTCCGTGAATTATGGCTTGTCGATATCCCCGAGGGCGAAGAAAAGCTGAATATTGTCGGCACACTCGCCAAACGGATGGTTGAAAAAGCTGGCGTTCCGATTGACATTCATCTTACGCTCGACCGGAGAAAAGCGCTGAAAGACGCAGACTTTGTCACGACTCAATTCCGCGTCGGACTTTTGCAGGCAAGAGCAAAGGATGAGCGCATTCCGCTAAAATATGGTGTAATTGGCCAGGAAACAAACGGCCCGGGAGGCCTGTTTAAAGGATTGCGCACAATTCCGGTCATCCTTGAGATCGCAAAGGACATAGAAGAGCTTTGCCCGAACGCTTGGCTTGTTAACTTCACAAACCCTGCCGGCATGGTAACAGAAGCCTTGCTTCGCTACTCCAACCTGAAGAAAGTCGTCGGTCTCTGTAATGTTCCAATCGGCATCAAAATGGGCGTAGCCAAAGCGCTTGATGTAGATGTGGACCGCGTAGAAGTCCAATTCGCCGGACTGAACCATATGGTATTCGGGCTGGATGTTTTCTTGGACGGCGTAAGTGTGAAGGAGCAAGTCATCGAGGCGATGGGCGACCCGAAAAACGCGATGACGATGAAAAATATCTCAGGAGCCGAATGGGAACCGGATTTCTTAAAAGCGCTCAATGTTATCCCTTGCGGCTATCACCGTTACTATTTCAAAACAAAAGAGATGCTGGAGCACGAACTTGAAGCATCACAAACGGAGGGCACCCGCGCTGAAGTCGTACAGAAGGTCGAAAAAGAGCTGTTCGAGCTTTATAAAGATCCGAACCTTGCGATCAAACCGCCGCAGCTGGAAAAACGGGGCGGAGCTTACTACAGTGATGCAGCATGTAATCTAATCAGCTCGATTTACAATGATAAACACGACATTCAGCCGGTGAACACGATCAATAACGGTGCAATAGCGAGTATTCCAGACGATTCCGCAGTTGAAGTGAACTGTGTGATGACGAAAACCGGCCCTAAGCCAATTGCTGTCGGCGACTTGCCGGTGTCTGTCCGCGGCCTTGTCCAGCAAATCAAATCCTTTGAACGTGTCGCGGCAGAAGCGGCAGTTACAGGTGACTACCAAACTGCACTCCTTGCCATGACGATTAACCCGCTTGTCCCGTCCGATACTGTGGCCAAACAGATTTTAGACGAAATGCTGGAGGCGCACAAAGCGTATCTGCCGCAGTTTTTCAACAAAATTGAAGCGTAAAAAAAGCCGGCCTGTAATGGGCCGGCTTTTTTCTTACTTGCTTTCAGTCAGCGCTGCGACTTCGGTCGTCCATCCGAATTCGTCTGCGACAGCGCCTTTTTGAATGCCTGTAATCGTGTCATATAGTTTTTTTGCGATTTCCCCTGTTTCACCGTTGTTGATCGAAAGTGTTTCATCCTGCCAAATCAGCTCGCCGACTGGGGAAATAACAGCTGCTGTACCAGTTCCGAAGGCTTCTTCCAGGATGCCGTCTTTATGGGCTTGGATGACCTCATTGATCGCAATTTTTCGTTCTGATACTTGAAGGCCCCAATGCTTAAGCAAGGCGATGACTGAATTGCGCGTAATGCCTTCCAGGATGCTTCCGTTCAGCATCGGCGTTACGATTTCACCGTTGATTTTGAAGAAGATGTTCATGCTTCCGACTTCTTCGATGTATTTCTTCTCAATGCCGTCCAGCCAGAGCACTTGAGAAAAACCTTTCTCTTCGGCTACCTGCTGCGCTTTTAAGCTTGAAGCATAGTTTCCTGCGGTTTTGGCATTTCCTGTTCCGCCTTTTACCGCACGGACAAATTCACTTTCAACAGCGATTTTGACCGGCTTAATGCCTTCTTTGTAATAAGAGCCGACCGGAGAAAGAATGATCAAGAGCTTATACGTATGAGATGCCGCAACACCAAGGAAAGGCTCGGTTGCGATGATGAACGGACGGATGTAAAGGGACGTGCCCTCCGCATTTGGAATCCAGTCTTTATCAATTGCGACAAGCTGCTTTAAGCCTTCAAGAACCTGTTCTTCATCAATTTGCGGGATGCAGAGGCGGTCGTTTGATTGATTCAGGCGTTCCATATTTTTTTCCGGTCTGAAAAGCAGAACATGGTCATCCTCTGACACGTAAGCCTTTAACCCTTCAAACACGGTTTGGCCGTAGTGATAGACCATTGCGGCCGGATCCATTGATAAGGGTTGATAAGGAATGATTCTTGGATCGTACCAACCTTTATCTGCCGCATAGTCCATTACAAACATGTGGTCTGTAAACACTCTTCCGAACGAAAGCTGATTTGGGTCTGGTTTCGGTTTTTTTGTTGATGTCAATTCAACGCGAATCGTTTGTTTAGTCATGGTCAATCTCCCTGCTGTTAAATTGTTTATATTATCAAACTTATTTGAAAATAATTATATTCTATTGTATACCTTCAACAAATAATCGCAATAGGTTTGCTCAAATTTGTAAGAAATTCATATGAAAAAAGCAGGAGAAATTAATTCTCCTGCGTGTTCATATGCTCGAATAACCTGTCATAATCGGCGCGAGTGGCATCCCGAAGACCTTCAACACGTTCATTTGTAATCTCCTGTTTGCCTTCCTTCAAGCCGTCCAAGAAATATTGAACATATTCTTCAGATGAAATGCCCCGGTACGTCAGGCCTTGTTTATCGCGTGATTTTTGGTTTAAGCCCGTGTCCACCATAGGCGGTGCCATTTCAATCACTTCCACGCTCGTGTCGCGGAGCTGGTGTCTGAGCGTAAGCGAGAACGAGTGAAGTGCTGCTTTTGTTGCGCAGTACACCGGATAAACAGCTAACGGATTAAACGCAAGCCCGGATGTGACCTGAACGATTGCCGCCTCGGGCTGCTTCATCAAATGAGGTGTGAAAAGGGCGGATAAATGGACAGGCGCTTGGAAATTAAGTTCAATTTCATCACCGTCCACAAAAAGCTCCTCTGTCCCTTTTTTAAAGTCAATTTCCTTTTGAATGCCGGCGTTGTTGACGAGAACATTCAAGTTCGGATATTCCTTTAAAGCCCATTCATACAATGCTTCCCGCTGCGAACGGTCTGCAACATCACATTGCTTTGTATGGATGTTTGGGAGCTGCTGCTTCGCTTCTGCAAGACGCGCTTCGCTGCGTCCGCAAATGATAACTTCATTGCCGAGCTCCAGCAGGCGCTTGGCAAGTTCAAGCCCGATGCCAGCAGAACCCCCTGTGATTAAAACCGTATTATTTGTCATCTTCATGGATGTAACACCTCTTAATTAAGTTGGCTGTGATTCCTTTACTATTTCAAATCTTAGCAGGAAATATGCAGCCGCGTCCTATGAGATGCTCAGGATGAAGTGACTTTTCCGGTTTTATAAAATTCGTCAATTGCTTTATCGACATACACCCAGCCTTTCCAGCCGATGTGAATGGTGTCTTTCATGAAATACGGGTCATATTCATGCCCTGAGAAATCAGCAACCTGGAAGCCCTTCGCTCTGATTTGTTTATTTACCTTTTTGTAATAGTCAGTGCGTCCTTTTTTCGGGAAGCCCGTGTAATCGTACCATTTCCCGTTAACAGGAATGGTGACAAACATAGGCTCTGCGCCCGCATCCTTCAGGATATCGAGCATCATTTCAAAGTCGCCATATTCCGGTGACACCGCATACGATCTTCCTTTGTTTTTCCCTTTCAGCTTAGGCACTTTCGGCTTCAGCTTTTTATAGACAGGGTTGTCGATGTGAAAATCGTTAGAACCGGAGTGGCGTTTGCCCGATTGATCCGCTAGTTTATTCAATTCAGACCATGACTTATCCTTTACTGACTGCGAGATATAGCGCTTTGGCCCGGATGATTCTGTCGTTGAATAATACAGATCTTTCTTTTCCAGCATGCTGTAATACACTTTCGCCGCCGGCTTCAGCGCGTTCACTTTCCACGTCTGGCCGTTCACCATTGCTTTGTACAGCTCAGAAAGAATGGCATCGTTTTGCACAGCCTTAAAGCGCAGCATGCGTTTCATCATTTTCTTTTTAATTTCAGGGTCGATCTGATCGTTAAATGCCAAATCAAGCCCTTGCAGCGCAGAATAGTTCGGCGCGAAATGCTGTTCATCAGACCCGCGCTTAATAAACCATTGCGGAGACACGATGAATACGATTTTTTTGCCCTTCAGCTGATCCATATGGGCAGCGAAGTTTAAAGAATGAATCAATGACTGGGATCCGCCTTTGCCGACAAGGTATGGCGTGAATCCCTCATTGTTTACCTGAAAATAATTAGATGGGTGGAACTCGTCCAGCCGAGAAAGCTCAGAAGACCCGTAAATCGGAAGATATGTCGGATCTTTGAGCATCTGATCTTGTAAATATAGCCCTTGAAACATACTCGGATTCAAGGCTGTTGCTGACTCTTTCACACGCTTATCGGTGATGAAGCCTGTCAGCCATGAAGATGGAATTGCGATGGCGCCTGCGAATAGAATAAACGCCAAAATAATTGGACCGAAAAAACGCTTTTTCATTATTTCAACTCAGACAGCTGATTTACAATGTTGTTAGGTGTATTCCAAACGTCCCGGTCAAATTCAGTGATCGGCACTAAAATATCAAAACGGTTTTCAATCGCAAGCAGCAATTCTACTGTTCCAAAAGAATCAAGCAAACCTTCTTCAAAAATTTCAATATCAGGATTTTCCTTTACGATGTCATCCTGGCAAACCTCTGCTAAAACGTCTAATACCTCTTGTTTAAAATCCATAGCTTTCTAATCTCCTTTAATGGTGGTGATGAAATGGTTTTCCTGAGAAAATATAAAACCCGAAGCAAACGAAATGGAATGTGATCACAATAGCGAGAATGGTTGTCCAGCGGTTGGACGGCAGCCATTTATATTTCTTATTCCACTTCTCAAAAAAGTTGTAACATGTCATCAGCACGGCGTGATAAAGGCCGTAGATGATATATTGCGGCGCGAGCCCGTGCCAAACCCCCATCAGCATAAACAGCAGGAAATACCCGATGTTAGAGACGGCCATACGGTTTTTGATCCACTTTTTCTTAGTCATCCAAAATACGAATCTCATAAACACATAATCTCTGAACCAAAATGACAGAGACATATGCCAGCGATTCCAGAAATCTTTAATATTTTTACTGATAAATGGTTTATTAAAGTTTTCTGGTGATTTAATGCCCATAATGTAGCTGACCCCGACGGCAAACATCGTGTAGCCGGCGAAATCAAAGAATAAATACATGCTGTAGCCATACATGTACAGCAGGTTCCCAAGAATCTTATTGTGCGTGATTGCGGGAAGATTCATGATGAAGTACGTATTGATCGCGTAGCCGATAATAAATTTATACAGGAAACCGATGAAGATTTTATGGATTCCCGTATACAACAGGTCGGCGTATTCTTCTTTCGTCCAAGCCTTCTGTTCATCCTTGACGAACCGGCGGTATCTGTCGATCGGGCCGGAGGAAATCGTCGGGAAAAACAGGATGAAATACAGCAGGCGGTGCAATGGCAGCTGTTCTTTCAGCAGTCCGTCTCTTGCTTCCATAATCAGCTGAACGCCTTTAAAGGTTAAATATGAAATACCTAAAAAGCTGATCAGGTTATGCGGCGGATGATGCGGCTGCGGGTGTGAAAGAAACGGCCATATTTTTGACAGAAATAAAGGCAGAATAGACGCGATAACAGCTCCGCAAAAGACAAAGCCGCTGTTCGCTTTCTGCCGGTATGCCAGATAGCCGCTGATCAGGAGCACCTGCCATATTGTAAACAGGCACAGCGCGATGACCCCGTGTAAGTCGTGCGAAAAAATTAAAGCCAATATAATGATAGATATGAACATGTTGTATGCTTGAAATCTTTTTCCGTTTAAGCCGAGAATGATCGTCGGCAGAAGAAGAATGCCAAGCAGTATAAAGAATAAAAACGAGCTGTAAGGCGTCATACAAGAACCTCTTCGCCAATGCGTTTTCGGTCAATTTTGCCGTTAGCCGTCATTTGAATGTGATCCTGATAGATAAATTTTCTCGGGATCATATATGCCGGAAGAGAAGCGGCAAGCTCTTTTTTAATAGCGCTTGTCAGCTGGAATTCCTTCTCGAACTCATGCTCCTCAGGCACAATAGCAGCGATCAGGTACTCAACTGTTCCGTTTGGCTGATAAGGAATCACGACAGCAGAACGAACGTACTGTGACTGTCTGACATGGAACTCGATTTCCTCCAGCTCCATTCGATAGCCGTGAAGTTTAATCTGAAAATCCAAACGTCCTTGGCAGAAAATCTGACCGTCTTGAATAAAGCCGGCATCGCCAGTTCGGTATGCCCACTGGCCTTCATGAGAGAAAAACGCTTTTTCCGTCAGCTCTGGCTCACCAAGGTAGCCTCGGCTTACACTCGGCCCTGCAATGACGATTTCTCCTTTTTCTCCCTCAGGAAGCGGCTGTCCCTCTTCATCCATAATAAAAATGTTCATATCTGGTTTGGCGAAGCCCACTGGAAGCGATTCGCTGCGGCTGATGACGTCATCCGTAATTTCAACCGATGTGACAGCCACTGTCGCTTCAGTCGGGCCGTACGTATTAAAAATCTTCGCTTTCGGAAAACGCTCAAGCAGCGCTTTTGCCACAGAAACCGGAAGAACCTCTCCGCAAAACATAAATGTGTCCGCATGAGGCAGCAGATCCTGTGAAAAACCCGGATCCATCAGGCACATTTGAACAAAGGAAGGTGTTGATGTCCACACATTCAGCCCGGACTTCTTCAGCTCTTCAAATAAGACTTTCGGCTTGTTCACAGCATCCTTTGTCACGCAATGTAAAGTCCCGCCTGATTGAAGGCACGGATATAGGTCCATGACAGACAAATCAAATGAGAACGGTGCTTGGTTTAAAAATATTTTTCCTCCGCTGACTGGAAAGTCTGAACAAATCCAGTCTGTGAAGCTTTGAAGGTTCGCAGCGGAAATCTGCACGCCTTTCGGATTTCCTGTGCTCCCGGAAGTGTAAATGATATAAAACGTCTCGTGTTCTTTGACCCATTGATCTTGGCTGACAGAGCCGCCTTCGTTTTCCAGCAGTTCTTCCGCAGAAACTGTCTGAATCTGCTGGCCGACTGCATCAATTGAGAGTCCTGCTGCATGGATCAGCAATTCTGCTCCAGAGCTTTCGATAATTTTCGCAATCCGTTCGGACGGAATAGACAGGTCAACCGGAATATAAGGATGTCCCGCTTTGACACTTCCCAAGAAGGAAACAAGCATGTGCGGCTCCATGTGGCCGTACACAAGGATAGGAGATTTCTTTTCCCCAGAAATGCGTTTTTGGATCGCGGCAGCCGCGCGGTCAGACTGCTCCCATAATTCCTGATACGTGAGCGACTGGCCTTGAGAGCGGAAGGCATCGGTTTGCGGATAAGTTTCCGCATGTGTTTGAATAGCATGTAAAAGTTTCATAGTTATTCTCTCTCCAATTAGAAATCGTTATAAATATATGAACCGGTATTCGCGGTGTGAAAACCATACATAAAAAACAAAACAAGCAGTATCATCAAATAAAAGCCTGTATGACATGTCCACTTGACAGCGGGTTTTTCATACAGCTGTTTCATTAATTGCAGCATATCAAAAATTCCCTTCCCGTTTTTTCGACAATCACATGAGTATTTGACGATCAGATGCTCAAAAAGTTTCATTTTTTCCCTAATCTCCCTCAAATTAATATATCGGCGTATGTTTTTGAAAATGAATCTTTATACCTGCAAGGGCAAGAATGGAATGTTTCGAGCTGATTCATAATAAAGGAAAAGATACCTGGAGTCAAAAGATCTTTTTAACTTTTAAAAAGTGTAATGTACTTAAAAAAATTTTTCTGTACCTGTTCGTTCAAGTGAAAGCAGAAACCTAATGAAATCGGGGCGGAAGCGTATAATAAGAAAGAAAACGCCTTCTTGCGGTATCTTGTGAAATAAGGGAGAAGTCATTATGATAGATAAGGAAGCAAAAGGAGTTTTTTATTAAGCTGCCGGCTGAAAAAAAGTAAGCCTTTTAATAGAAAGGAAGAGGAAGATGAACCAAACAAATAAGGGTGAGGGTCAGACAGCGCCGCAAAAAGAAAGCATGGGGCAGATCCTTTGGCAGTTAACTCGTCCTCATACGTTAACCGCATCGTTTGTGCCTGTGCTGCTCGGAACCGTTTTGGCGATGTTTTATGTGAAGGTTGATCTGCTGCTGTTTTTGGCTATGCTGTTTTCTTGCCTATGGATCCAGATCGCGACGAACTTATTTAATGAATATTATGATTTTAAACGCGGATTAGATACAGCAGAATCAGTCGGAATCGGAGGGGCCATTGTACGCCACGGAATGAAGCCTAAAACGATTTTGCAATTAGCTCTGGCCTCATACGGGATTGCCATTTTGCTCGGTGTCTATATTTGTGCAAGCAGCAGCTGGTGGCTTGCGCTGATCGGCCTTGTCGGCATGGCGATCGGCTACCTGTATACAGGCGGGCCGCTGCCGATTGCGTACACGCCGTTCGGTGAATTATTCTCAGGCATTTGCATGGGTTCGGTGTTTGTGCTGATTTCGTTTTTCATTCAGACAGATAAGATCAATATGCTGAGCATTTTGATTTCCATCCCGATTGCGATTCTTGTCGGCGCGATTAACCTGTCGAACAACATTCGTGATATTGAAGAGGACAAAAAAGGCGGACGCAAAACATTGGCGATTTTGATGGGGCATAAGGGAGCTGTTACTCTGTTAGCTGCGTCGTTTGCCGTCGCTTATATCTGGGTTGTCGGCTTGGTTATTACCGGTGCCGCAAGCCCATGGCTGTTTGTCGTCTTTTTGAGCGTGCCTAAGCCGGTTCAGGCAGTGAAGGGCTTCGTCCAAAAAGAAATGCCGATGAATATGATTGTCGCAATGAAATCAACAGCCCAAACAAATACATTTTTCGGATTCCTGCTCTCGATCGGATTATTGATCAGCTACTTCCGATAATAAAAAAGACCGCTCGTTTCGTGCGGTCTTTTTTTTGTTACAATCGACCGCATTTTGTAAAAAAATTCATAGAACCTTGCAGCAGACAGGGACGTCTAGTACATGGACAGCGGATAAAGTTCCGTTAAAGGAGATGACGAACATGGATTTATCTGTAACACATATGGACGATTTAAAAACAGTAATGGAAGATTGGAAAAATGAATTATTAGTTTATAAATTTGCGTTAGATGCGCTCGATACAAAGTTTTCAATTATCAGCCAGGAATATAACCTCATTCACGGACACAACCCGATTGAACATACAAAATCCCGTGTCAAAAGCTTTGAAAGCATCGTGAATAAGTTAATGAGAAAGGGCTGTGAGATTACGACGAAGGAAATGAAGGAGCATATTCACGACATTGCCGGTGTACGCATCATCTGTTCCTTTATTTCTGACATTTATAATGTCGTGAATGTGTTGAAGCAGCATGAAGATTTGAGAATCGTAAAGGTAAAGGATTATATCCAGACACCCAAACCGAATGGCTATCGAAGCCTGCATTTAATCATTGAGATGCCTGTGAATTTAACGAACCGTGTGGAATACGTCAAAGCAGAAATTCAAATCCGGACAATCGCGATGGATTTCTGGGCGAGCCTTGAACATAAAATTTATTATAAATTGAACAATGACGTTCCTAAGCAATTAACAGATGAGCTGAAGGAAGCCGCGGAGATTGCCCATTACCTAGATGAGAAAATGCTGGGGATTAAGAAAGAAGTGGATTGATAACAAAAGCGAAGCCTGACAGGGTTTCGCTTTTTTGCTTTGCTTGCTAGTACATTTTATACCAGTATAAACTCACTTCTGTTTCCATGATTGAACCTGCTTTATCATGCATGGGAAAGGAGGTAAACATGAACCATTCCATTTCATTATCGAGAGGTTTGATTTTTCTTATAGCGGTGACTAGCGGGTTTACGGTAGCTAATGTCTATATCAATCAAACATTGCTTGTCAGCATGGCAGGCACGTTTCATGTGACGCCGGCACAAGCTGGGATGATTGCTACATTGGCGCAGATTGGCTATGCGGCGGGGAACCTTCTGCTTGTTCCATTGGGAGATCTTTTTGAACGCCGCCGCTTAATTGTGAGCCTGCTATTCTTAGTGGGGGTTTGTTCGGCCGCTTCAGCGTTAGCTGTAAGCTTTCCATGGCTAGTCATCACAAATTTATTATTGGGATTCTTCACGATTATTCCTCAAATCCTTGTGCCGTTTGCGGCAGGTTTAGCAAATGACAGGAACAGAGGAAAAGTACTCGGAAACGTAGCCATCGGCTTGGTTTGCGGAATTTTAGGGGCGAGAGTGGTCAGCGGGGCGATAGATGCCCATTATGGCTGGCGCTTAATGTATTGGATTGCCTGTGCAGCAGCCGTCATCATTATGTTGATCATTCACTTCTGCTTTCCGAAAAGCAAAGGGACACATGCATTTCATTACGGAAAACTCATTTCTTCATTATTTCCGCTTTTGATCAAGGAGAAAGTGTTAAGAAAAGCATGTGTAAACCAAGGCTTCATGTTCGGCGCCTTCAGTTTATTTTGGACGACGTTAGTGTTTATGGTGAGTGAACCTCCATTTTCGTTTGGCAGCCAGAATGCCGGAACAATCGGTTTGGTGGGAATTGGCGGGGCTTTTGCAACTCCGCTGATCGGCCGGATTATTGATCAAAAAGGAGCTGCTTTTTCCAACAAGCTTTGTATGTCTTTTACCTTATTGTCATTTGTTTTATTAATGGCAGGCCAGACTTCATTGATTGTGATTGTATTGGGCGCTTTATTCATCACCATGGGCATTCAGGCGAATCAGGTGGCGTGTCAGGCGGAGATTTTCAAATTGTCGGCTGAAATGAGAAGCAGATTGAATGGCATCTTTATGGTCAGCACGTTTTTAGGCGGCGCCTTGGGATCGTATGCAGGGGGTGCGGTCTGGATGCTGTTTCATTGGAACGGTGTTTGTATTATGGGGATGATCATGGTCGGTATTGCCTTCAGTTCAAGGATTACCATAAATCGCACTACTAAAAAAGCGATATTGGAAGGGAGATAGAAGCTGGTGCGAACAAGTGAACGTTATAAAAAAGGGTTAGATATTCTGAAACAAATTGATGAGGAGAACTATGAAGCGATCGTGGACAATTTTAAACATTCCATCGCTCCGGACCTTGGTGTGCTTGCCGTGGAGTTTAACTACGGTCAGATTTTTTCAAGACCGGGTCTTGATCTGAAATCCAGATTATTAGCAACCGTTGCTGGATTGACTGCATTGGGCAATACCCAGCAGCTAAAATTCTATATTAACGGAGCCCTGAATGTCGGATGGACACAAGAAGAACTCATAGAAGTCATGATGCAGATGATTATTTACTCAGGTTTTCCGAATGCACTGAATACCATTCTTCCTGTGGCCGCTGAAGTATTTGCAGAACGAAACAAATAATATAAAAACCTTCTCCTTTTTATGTAGAATACTAATAGGAAATTCTATGCAGAAGGAGAGTGTGTATGTGGACAGTATGGCAGAAAAACGGAAAGAGCTAGGGGAGTTTTTAAAACTTAAAAGGGCACAGCTTTCTCCGCAAGAGTTTGGATTGCCTATGGGCACCAGAAGGAAAACAACAGGCTTGAGAAGAGAGGAATTAGCCCAGCTGTCCGGTATAGGTGTCACATGGTACACATGGCTGGAGCAGGGAAGGGATATTCGGGTATCGACACAGGTACTGGAAAGCATATCGAGAGTGCTCAAATTGAATTATGAGGAAAAGCGTCATGTCTTTCTGTTGGCTGGCCATCATGTTCCTTTAGATGATCAGGATGAAGATAATAAGTGCCTTCCTCTAGCTGTGCAGCACTTTATTGATCATTTAACCAATTGCCCTGTTTATGTGACTGACGAAAAGTGGGACGTTATTGCTTGGAACACAGCAGCTTGTGCTGTGTTCGGCAATTTTGGCCAAATGGGCAGTAAGGAAAGGAACGCCATATGGCGATGTTTCACCTCGAAGGAGTATCGGGATCTGCTTGACGACTGGGAAAGCCACGCCAAAAAACTTATCGCACAGTTTCGATCGACAGCCAGCCGGTTTCTTGGGGAAGCATGGATAAAAGAGCTGATCGATGAGTTAACTGAAAGAAGCCCCGAATTTAAAAAATGGTGGAACCACCACGAAGTATTAGGCACACACGCAGGAGAAAAAGTACTTCATCACCCGGCAGCCGGAAAAATGGTGATGGAGCATATGACATTACAAATATATGACTCTCCTGATTTGAAACTGACCATTTACCGGCCGTTAGAAAAAGAAAATACAGTTGATAAACTGAAAGCTTTACTTATAGACGGCTAAACAGCTGATCATTATAAAAAAAAGACGGCACCCAAGTGCCGTCTTTTTTTATTTGATATCTTCAAAAATGTCAGTTGCTTTGGCCTTCATTTGTTTCTTAATGGTTTTCGGTTTCTTCTCTTTTTTCACAGCCTCATAGACAGCGGCTGTCACAAGATCGCCTGCTTGCTGGAGGCGTTCTTTGCTGATATGTTCGATCGAGTCTTCAGGGGTATGATACCACGGCTCAACTTCTTCTGTTTCCGGGTCTCCCCAAATAAAGTTGGCGGAATCAATGCCGGCTTCGTGGAATGGCACATGATCAGATGATCCTCCCTGTGTCAGAGACAGGCTGTCAAACCCAATTTTTTCAGCAGCCGTATGGCTGGATTCCCAAACATAGTTAGATTGGCCATCCAATGTGTTGACATACAGCTCAGACGCTTTTTCCCAGCTTGTGCCTACCATATCTAAGTTGAAGTTCACTTCGCTTCGTTTCAGCTCTTTTTCCGATAGATGATCTACATAGTGAGAGGAGCCGAGCAGGCCGAGCTCTTCGGCGCCGAAAGCGATAAAGCGGATTTCTTTATCAGATGGAACGCTTTTTAAGACACGCGCCATCTCCAGCATAACAGAGGTTCCTGAGCCGTTGTCATTTGCTCCGGGTGAAAAAGGAACACTGTCGTAATGGGCCGTCACGTACACAATGTCTGGATGTTTGATGTTCTTTGGTTTTTTGATTCCGATGATATTCTGGGAGGTTTGGTTTGTGAATGCTTTTAGTTTTAAGGTGGCTTCTTTTTGCTGGGTAAGTGCTTCACCGTCTTCTTTCTTAATGCCGACGACCGGAATGCCGACTTTATTTCCCGACAGGTTTGGCGTCATAGGCACGAGGCTTTCTTTGTTGTTATAAATGATGACAGCTTTTGCTCCGGCGGCTTCGGCATTTTTGGCTTTCTCGTAATAAGTCAGGTCTCCTCTGGAAATTAAGGCGATTTTGCCCTTGGCGTCAGCGGTAAAGTCCTTTTGATAGCCCAATCCCGCATTGTAAAGCGGGGCCGTCAGTCCTTGTTCCTCAGTCGGAGCTGAGCCGGACGCCGCTTGGAGAAGAATATCGCGTCCTGCTGAAGACAGTGTTCCCTCAAGCCGGTCAGGAATGTTGAATCGTTGAACCTTCACATCAAGCTTTAATTTTCTCATTGATGAGGCGATCAATAGGGCACTCTTTTTTTCAGCTGCAGTTCCGGCTATTCTGGGGCCGATTGCTTCACTTAGCTGAGAAATGGTAGAGTACGCATGTTTTGCTTTGAATGGAAGCTCGCGCTCGCTATTTGATATTTGTACAGCGTGCGCGGCAGGGGTGACACTCTGTGCCGGCAAGAGCAGTGTGCCGGCAGTTAAAACAGCCATCGTCATGACAGTCAAAAGCTTTTTCATCAAAAATAAACCTCCCCTAAATGTATGGTTGGGGAATATTTCGGGATGCTAAAGGAGTTTCCTGCAAGATGAAGAGCGTTTTTGAAAAGACAGTGCTTTATACCTGCAAAAAACGCTTATGAATGAAGGGTCATAAGCGTTTCGGAATATCAGACTATTGGAGCTTTAAAAACTTGCGTTTGCCGACTTGGATGATCATATTCTCTCTTATCTCTGCTTTGGCGTGAACATCTGTTATTTTCTCTCCGTCGATGCGTACACCGCCGTTTTGAATCATGCGGCGCGCCTCGCTCTTCGAAGAGAGGAGCTTCAATGTAACGAGCAGATCGACAATCGCGATTGTTTTCTCGCCTTCCCATTGGACAGACGGAATATCATCAGGAAGGCTGTTTTCCTGAAAGACTGTTTTAAACGAGTGTTCGGCAGCTTCTGCTGCTTTCTCTCCGTGATACATTCGGACGATTGTTTTGGCTAAAAGCATTTTGGCATCACGCGGATGAACTGCGCCGGTTTCTAAGTCTTTTACGAGCTGTTTTTTCTCTTCAAGCTCTAAGTCTGTCGCCAAGTGGATGTATTTTTTCATCAGGCTGTCGGGCAGTGACATCGTTTTTCCGTACATGTCGTTTGGATGTTCGTTAATGCCGATGTAGTTGTGTTTCGACTTCGACATTTTTTCGACGCCATCCAAGCCTTCCAAGAGCGGCATAAGGATGACGACTTGTTTTTCTTTGTTGTATCGTTCTTGGAAATGCCGTCCCATGAGGACATTGAAATGCTGATCCGTTCCGCCTAATTCAATATCACTTTCGAGAACGACAGAATCATATCCCTGCATCAACGGGTAAAAGAATTCATGCAGTGAGATTGGTTTTTGCATGGCGATGCGTTCTTCAAAGTCGTCGCGCTCCATCAGGCGGGCTACCGTTATTTTCCCTGCTAATTCAATGACATCTTCCAGATTCAATGTTTTCAGCCATTTTGAGTTATAGTGAAGCTCGACTTTTTCTGGATCAAGCACTTTTCCGAATTGCTCAAAGTAGGTTTTGGCGTTGTGCTGAACTTCTTCATCAGTCAGTTGCTTTCTGGCTGCCGATTTTCCGGTCGGATCACCAATTTTTCCTGTGAAATCCCCAATTAACAGCTGGACAATGTGGCCGTTTTCTTGAAATTGGCGAAGCTTATTTAACACAACCGTATGGCCCAAATGTACATCCGGTGCAGACGGATCTAATCCGAGCTTAATTTTAAGCGGCGTGCCTGTGGAAATTGATTTCACGAGCTTTGCCTTTAATTCCTCCGGCGGTATGACTTCGTGGGCGCCTGTCATGTATAGCTGTAGCTGTCTTTCTACCTCTTTTTGCTGTGACGCTGTGAGCTGCTCAAATGTTATCATCATTCTTCCTCCTTTTTTACAAACACAAAAAAGAGCCCATCCCGATAAGGGACGTGGCTCAATGCACGCGGTACCACCCTGGTTGAAGACATTGTCTTCCGCTCATTCGAATAACGGTTTCCCGTTCTTTGCTACTTTTAAGGTTCACAAAGAAAGCTCGGGGAGGTAATTCACGTTTGCTGTGTGCCGGCTCGCACCTTCCGCCGGCTCTCTGAAACAGGGAGACAAACCGCTACTGGATTCCCGTCAAAGCTTATGTTGTATGAAGATTGTCAGCTACCTTTCTAAGCAGCCCTGTCAATATTTTCTGTTCGTCCTTCGTCATTCCCGCAATGAGCTCTGTTTCCCCTTTGTGAAACTCCGGGTAGAGTTCTTCGATCGCTTGTTTGCCGGAATCGGTGATAGAGACAAACACGAGTCGCCGATCTCTTGTGTCGATGCTTTTACGGCAAAAATTCTTTTTTTCGAGCGTTTTGATCACGTTGCTTGCTGTAGCTGTAGATATCCCTGACAGCTCAGCGATTTTTCTCGTTTCGAGCGCTCCCCATACCCATAGATCATAAAGAATGGAGAAAGCGGTCCAAGAAAGGTTATAGGAAGAAAGAACCTCAGTCTCCATTTTGACACGGAGCCTTTGCGCAGACCGATACAGATTCGTAGCGATCGAAATGGCTTCCAGGTTGAGTGACTCGACGGGCATTTGTTTGAGCTTAGAAAGTGTATCGTGTTCTTCCTTCCGAAGCTGCTGATGTTGATGTGAACGTTCCATTTTTTAGGCCTGCCTTAAATTATCAGAATCATTAGCTATGAAACGAATTGTAACAGAGTCTGATGTGAACTTCAAGCCCATATATCGGTGAATAAAAAAAGCCCAAACAACGCCAAAATAAACAAAAACCCGCAAACGGGGGTGCAGTTTTGCAAAAATATGTTCAATCCGTCTATAAGCATGATCCGTTTCATCTGTTTTCGACAGAGCATGTAGTGACGTTAGCGATTATCGCCCTTTTGGCCATTCTGTTGTTTTTGTTCCAAAATGGGGTCAAGCAGCCGAGGGCCAGTCGGTTTTTGCGTTCTCTGTTTGTGTTTCTTTTGCTTGGTTCGCAAATCGGCTATCAAATATGGATGGTCGCCACGGGCAGGTGGTCGGTGCGCACTTCATTGCCTCTCCAGCTTAGTGACCTGTCGGTGTATTTGTCAGCTATTATGTTAGTGACAAAAAGCAGAAAGCTGTTTGTGTTTTTGTTTTTTGCCGGCATCGGCAGTTCGATTCAGGCTCTTGCCACTCCTGACCTCGGAATGTTTTCATTTCCGCATATCCGATATATCCTCTTTTTTATTTCTCACGGGTCTGTGTTTTTATCCTGTCTGCTGATGGCTGTGATTGGCACCTACAGAATGGGCCAGCGCTCGTTATGGGTGACAGTCCTGCTTGTTAATGTGTACGGCGTCTGTATTTTCCAGATTGATCGCTGGCTTGGCGCGAATTATATGTATTTGACGAAAAAACCGGGCGGATCCTCTCTCTTAGATGTTCTCGGGCCATGGCCGTGGTATATCGTCTCGGCTGAAGCCATCACAATCGCAAGCTTTTTCATTCTTTATTGGCTTTATCGCATCTTCAAAAAATGACACCTTTTTTGTTGTATCACACATTCTGTTTTAAAAAATGTCGGAGAACGTGTTTATTTTTTTGAAAAAGGGTATGTAACTTGTACAACAAAAAGGGAGATGAATACCATTGAGGAAAGATGAAATCATGCATATCGTATCATGCGCAGATGATAATTATGCTCGTCATTTAGGTGGGATGTTCGTTTCTTTATTGACTAACATGGATCAGGAGAGAGAGGTAAAATTATACGTCATTGATGGCGGAATTAAGCCTGATAACAAAAAAAGACTGGAAGAAACCACTTTGAAATTCGGAGTGCCGATTGAGTTTTTAGAAGTGGATACCAAAATGTATGAACATGCGGTAGAGAGCAGCCATATTACAAAAGCCGCGTATTACCGCATTTCGATTCCCGACTTAATTAAGGATGAAAGCATCAAACGAATGATTTACATCGATTGTGATGCGCTTGTCCTAGAGGATATTTCTAAGCTATGGGACTTAGACATTGCGCCATACACCGTAGCCGCTGTTGAGGATGCGGGGCAGCATGAACGCCTGAAAGAAATGAACGTCACTGATACAGGGAAGTATTTTAACTCAGGTATCATGATTATTGATTTTGAGTCTTGGAGAAAGCAAAACATCACAGAAAAAGTCATCAACTTTATCAATGAACACCCAGACGAAGACTTTCTTGTGCTGCATGACCAAGATGCACTGAATGCGATTTTATATGATCAGTGGTATGAACTTCATCCGCGCTGGAACGCTCAAACCTATATCATGTTAAAGCTGAAAACCCCATCTACTCTGTTAGGGCGGAAGCAATATAATGAAACAAGAGAAAACCCGGCAATCGTGCACTTCTGCGGCGGAGAAAAGCCTTGGAACTCCAATACAAAACATCCGTATCGTGATGAGTATTTCCATTACATGTCCTATACGAAGTGGAATACGATTGGGAATCCGGCGATCAACCAATAATACAGATATAAAAAAACGCTTTTGAGATGATCAAAAGCGTTTTTTGTTTGTCTCAGCGTGCGACTGACCGTTGGTAGAACCGCTGAATATGCATGGCGATGTAGCACAATTCTTTTTCAGGAAATTCAAAGCCGTATTCCTTCTTCACAAAGGTGCCGATGCTTAGGGCACACAGGAAGGCATCCTTAAACTTCTCTTTAATGATGTCGATCATTTCTGCGTCCAGCTCGTAAATGGATTCGCCTGCTTTGATATGCTGAATGGCAAAGCGGAGATGGGTCACAAGCCGTTCATAAGAGATGGTATCTTCAACGATATTAATAGACAGTTGAATTTCGATAATCTCGATAATATCACGGATCATTGTTGTAATATCAAGCGTTTGTGTCATATCGCCGGCATTGTTTCTTGCTGTGTGGATATGCATGGCGATATTGCCGATTTCATCATCAGGAATGTGAATCCCCAGTTTATCTTTAATCAGTGTTCTGGCCCATAAGCCGATCTGGAACTCCTTTGGATAAAGGACTTTGATTTCATTCAGCAGCGGATTTTTGATAACCATCCCATTGCTCAGGCGTTCAATCGCAAAAGAAAGATGGTCTGAAAAAGCAACATGAATGCGCTCGTTGATTTTGATGTTCAGCTCTTTTTCGGCATGAGAGATAATTTGCTCAGAAATCTGAATGTGGACTTCAGGCAATGTTTCTAAAATCTCTTCGAACTGCTTATAGTCAGGTGTATCTTTTCTGATAAAGGTTTTTTCTATTTTTGACGGATCGACAATATCATTCTTCTTTTTGTTAAACGCAATTCCTGCACCCAAGAGAATCTTCTCTTCATTTTGATCCTTTACGACGATAGCATTATGATTTAAGATTCTTTTAATTTTCATAGCTTTTTTGTCCTTTCATCCCCCGTTTTATGAATGAAAACGAATAAATCCAGTTATTCTGTCTCTTCTTTAAACCCGAGAAACAATGTAGCTATAAAAGCAGAGACGGCTGCGATCAAAAAACCGATCATATAATGAACAAAATTCGCGGCGCCAAACGGCAGCACAATTGAAATCATCGGAATGCCTGTCAGCCCGTAGGAATTTGCCACAACTTGTACCGCAACCACGTACGCTCCGCCAATAGCACCGCCGATGGCTGCTCCGATAAAGGGACGGATCAGTTTGAGATTTACCCCGAATACAATCGGCTCAACAATGCCTAAAAACGCGGTCAGAGAAGCGGGAAGCGCAATTTTCTTCAGGCTTGATTGTTTCGTTTTGAGGAATACCGCAAGCCCCGCTCCGCCTTGGGCCACATTCGCCATCGACCATATCGGCACTAAAAAGTTGACACCGACATGCGGATTAGCAAGCAGCGTTGCCTCAATTGCATAAAAGCTATGATGCAATCCAGATAGGACGATGGTGGAGTAGATGCCGCCGAAAAGGGCTCCGGCAGCAATGCCGGCGTGATCATAAATATAGACGATCGATTGTGTCATGATCTGGCCGATGATGGACGCGGCGGGATTCATCACAATCAGCGCGAGGCATCCTGTCACCATGACCGTAATAAAGGGAATGATCACGACATCAAGCGACTTCGGCACAATCGATTTTAATAGCTTCTCAATTTTGCTCATGACAAAAACGGAGAGAAGAATCGGTATCATGGAACCCTGATACCCCATCATCGGGATATGAAGCCCCCATATGTCTAAAGAAGACGGGGTTTTGCTGCCGAGCATAGACGGGTCCAGCAGATCAGGATGCGTCAAAAGCCCCGCGATCACTGCCCCTAGGTATGGGTTGCTGCCAAATTGCCGTGCGGCACTGAAGCCGACTAAAATCGGCAGTAAAATAAAGGCTGTGCTGGACACGAGGTCGAGCATTTTAATCCATGGGCTGCCGGCAGCGAACCAGTGAAACACCTTAATCATGCCGATCAGCCCCATGAGCAGGCCGCTTGCTGTTATTGCCGGAATAATCGGCACAAAAATATCGGACAGTGTTTTCGCAAAAGCTGCGGCAGGGTTCAGCTTCCGGCTGGCTTTTTTCTGGTGGACAGGTTCTTCAGAAGGCGCGTTCTCCCATACATGAACGACTTCTTTATATATTTTGTTGACGACGCCTGCTCCGAAGATAATCTGGAAAAGCCCATAACGGAAAAAGGTGCCCTGCACACCTTGCAGGTTCTCAATGGCATGTATATCAATTTTCGTCTCGTCCTTTACATCAAAACGAAGACGGGTCGTACAATGGCTGATGCTGATAATATTGTTTTTTCCTCCTGCGAGCAGCAGTAATTCTTTTGCAATCTCTTTATGCAAGCAATCAAAACCTCCTTTGCTGAAGAAAAGTCGGCTTGTTCATCGTATCAAATGAAAAGTTGACAATCAAAATGAAAAAAGTGAGAAATACCGGCTGAAAATGACAAAAATGCCCGCGTCGACGACGGAGCATGAGAATAGGGGTTGTCCAAGGCGCCGTTATGAGCCCAACACGAAAAGAAGAGTTAAAATGCCCTGCTTTTTAGGCACTAATACTCCCTTTGCATCATTGGGTCTTGCCTGCCTGCCCAGTCACAATCCCGCCATATGTGGTGATAACTGTAATAACGTTCATTTTATGCTGTTCATGGCTGTATAGCAATAGTATGAAAAGCCTGTGAGGCGGATGGGAAAAAGGTTGTGTACGATGTTCTTAGAATGTAAAAAACCTTTAAGACCTGGAATGCAAGTCTTAAAGGTTTTTGGTTACTTTTTCGGTTTGACGGCGTTCAGCCGTTTTTGCAGCTTTGTTTTTTCGTTGGATGCTTTTAATTGATTCACTGCAGACTGAGCGGATGTCTTTGATTTCTTTGTTTTGTCTTTTTCCGCTTTCTTCACTTTTGCCTTGGCAGTTTCGACTTTTTTTGCTTCAGCCGCCGCCACCTTTTTCTTCACTTTGTCTAACCGTTTTTGCAATGCCGTTTTGTCCTTGCCTGCTTGAAGCTGATTGACGGCTGATTGTGCTTTTGCCGCATTTGCATCAGTTGATTTCTTTTCAGCCGCAGATACGGATTGCTGTGCCGTCTTCAAATTGGTGCTCTTCACTTTGTTAAGGCGTTTCTGCAGGGACGTTTTTTCTGAACTTGCAGGCAGCTTGCCAATTGCTGATTGTGCGCTGTCCACATCTGTTTTCTTTTTGCTTTTCTCCGCTTTCGCAACTTTGTCTTTCGCTTGCTTTGACGCGATGTATCGTTTTACTTGGTCTAAGCGTTTTTGAAGGTTCTTTTTGTCTGTTCCGTTTGGCAGCTTGTTGATGGCAGTTTCTGCTGTATCAACGGTTTTCTGTGTTTTATATTTTTCTGCCTTTGCGACTTTGTCTTTCGCATCTTTTACATTTCTGTATGACTGTACTTTATCCAGTCTTTTTTGCAGGGCAGTTTTGGCGTCGGAGCCCGGCAGCTGGCTGACGAGTTCTTGCGCTTTGTTGATATCGGTTTGTGCTTTTGTTTGTTCCGCTTTTTTCACCGCTTGCTCTGCTGCCGCGTACGCTGAATCTGTTGCCTGTGCTTTATATTGGATTAAGCCGTAGCCAAATTGCTGATCGCGGCCTGCGGTACCAAGATCAACGATATTTCTCCGCATTTCCTCGCGAAGCTGGACGTTTGTCTCGGCAGGATCACGCTGTTTTAACAAAGCAAACATGGCAGCGGCGTGCGGTGTCGCTTGGGATGTTCCGCTTCCTGTTGCATAATACTGGTTTAAGTAAGTGCTTGTGATGTTTGTCCCAGGCGCTGAAAATTCAACTTCATCTCCAGTTGTTGAGAAGGAGGCAAGCTGATTCTTTTCGTTTGTTGCTGAAACAGCAACGACACTGCTGTATGCCGCCGGATAATTCACTGGCTTGCCGTTTCCGTCGTTACCGCTTGCGGCAACAAGCAGAACGCCTTGTTCATATGCTTTGTTCACGGCGTCATGAAGGATTTTGCTGTCTGACGTCGTGCCAAGGCTCATATTGACGATGTCCATCCCGTTTGCGATCGACCAGTCAATTCCTTGGAGAAGACTTTGAAGATCCCCCGAGCCGTTCTGATCAAGCGCTTTAACCGCGAATATTTGTGCTTCCGGTGCGATGCCGTCAATTCCGTAGCCGTTATGCTTGGCTCCGATAATCCCTGCGACATGTGTTCCGTGACCGTTATCATCTTTGTAAGAAGAGGTATAACTGACAGCTGAATACCCGCCGGCAATCGACAGGTCATCGTGGGGGGAGATCCCGCTGTCAATGACGGCAATTTTGATATTTTTTCCTGTCAGTCCTGCCTTCCAAGCCTGTTTCACCTGAATGGGCTCAAGGTTCCATTGCTCAAAGTTGTCAGAGGTGTCAGTGCCGTCTGACAGCACTTTGAAATCCGTGCTGTCTGCTGCGGTAAATGATACGTTGTTTTCTACATACAAAATATCAGGATCCTGCTTTAATTCTTTTACTGTCTCCTGGTCTGCTGTGACCGCTACCGCGGGAAGATGCTTATACTGCTGTTCAACATCAGCATCACTATCCAGGATAGTTTCCTTTCCGGCCTTGTTTTTATAAACCACAATAACCTCTTTCTCGCTGCTGTTTTGCGCATGAGCGAGAGGGCCTATGGCGAGAAAACTGAAAAACAGAGTGACTGATACAACAAGTTTGCAAGACATGTTTTTCATGATTCATCTCCTTTTTCTATGATGTTTGATATATATATCGGAGAAAAAAGAGAGATTAATAGTTAGAAGGAAAAAATTTTTCATAGACAGGACTGTTTGACAAAATGCAGATTTTTTCCGCAGGAAGAGGAAATTTTCCAAATGAATTTGTAAGCGTTTTCAAAATAAGATAAAGAAAACATTGCGGAGGTTGTTCACAAAGCAATGAGAAAAGGGGGCTTTTAAGATGAGCGCATTCACTCGGGTAATGGAAGAAAAAATAATGCCTGTCGCCGGGAAAATTGCCGGACAGCGGCACCTCAGCGCTTTGCGTGACGGAATTATCCTGACCATGCCGCTGATTATTATCGGGTCTGTCTTCTTGATTTTAACGAGCCTGCCGATTCCGGGGTATGCTGATTTCATGGCGAGTGTGTTTGGGAAGGAGTGGGCTGATAAGCTCGGATATCCCGTCAATGCTTCGTTTGATATTATGGCGATGATCGCCGCTTTCGGGATCGCCTATCGGCTGGCGGAAAGCTATGGTGTTGATGCCCTTTCGGCCGGAGCGATTTCAATTGCCGCATTTCTATTGGCAACGCCGTTTGAGGTGCCGTTTACACCGGATGGCTCAACGGAGTCCATCATGGTAGGGGGCGGAATCCCGATCACGCTACTTGGCAGCAAGGGCTTATTTGTCGCCATGCTGATCGCCTTGTTTTCAACCGAAATCTATCGGTACATTATTCAAAAAAATATCGTCTTCAAAATGCCAGACGGTGTGCCGCCTGCGGTAAGCAAATCGTTTGTCGCGCTGATTCCCGGCTTTATCATTGTGTTTCTCGTGTGGCTGGCGCGTCTTCTGATTGAAATGACACCTTTTCAGAGTCTGCACAATGTCGTAGGAGACCTGCTTGGCACACCGCTTTCCATCCTTGGCGGCAGTCTCGGCGGAAGCCTGATTGCTGAATTTGTACAGATGCTGCTTTGGTCGTGCGGGATTCACGGGGCTTCCATCATTGGCGGAATCATGTCGCCGATTTGGTACGGCGCGATGGATGCCAACCGTCTTGCCTTCCAAGCGGGCGAGGCGCTGCCGAGTATTTTTACGACTCAGTTTTTTCAAATTTGGATCAATGTCGGCGGGAGCGGAGCGACACTGGCGCTTGTCCTGACGATGCTTGTCCGATCTCGCAGCAAACAAATGAAGCAGCTTTGGGCCCGCGCTTTTTAATATCAACGAGCCGATCATTTTCGGCATGCCGATTGTCATGAATCCGCTCCTTATTGTCCCATTTATCATTGCACCGCTCCTCACGATTACCGCGACTTATATCGGCATGAGCACCGGGCTGGTGGCAAGACCGGCCGGAATCGCGGTGCCATGGACGATGCCGCCGCTCATATCAGGTTACCTGGCGACAGGCGGAAAGGTGTCGGGCGCCGTTATGCAGCTGGTGAATCTGCTGATCACCTGTGCCATCTACTATCCGTTTTTCAGAATATGGGATCATCAAAAATGGCGGGAAGAGAGTGTGGTTGAATCCGGAGATAAAAATGTGATGTGATAGGTGATCAGCCTGTCATGGGGCTGATCATCTCTTTCAAACGAAAGGAATGTTAGAATTTGTAAAGGAGGTGCGCATGTTAGATTATATATGGTTCAATCACGAATCACCGATCTTACAACAAATACCTGTTGAATACTCATCAGCTGCTCTTATTTTTTCTCCTTTTATCCAAATGCCTGAAGGATGGGAGAATGCAAAAAGAAAACATGATTACGAGCATATTTATCCAAACGATGATGAAATAAGAGGAATAGGCAAGGCTGTTTCCTGGAAGAAGGTTATGTCTTCTTGCGGCTTTCAAACACATGCTGAGCTGGCGCTGGCTTTAATGACGTCGAGAGGCGCTTTAAGGGACGAGTGCGCGAGAGAGGATTTGGCTGAGGTGTTACATGAAAACATAAATGGAGACCTCTATTATCCCAGTGAGGATCATATTTCAAATTTTCATATTCCGAGTTCGGTAAAGGTGTTAGGTGCGAACGGATCCAATCGGTTTTATTACGCAGAACCGATTGTGGAAAACCGTGGCGTTTTGGACATAACTGAGGCCAACTTGCGGACGGTTCTTGATGAAGCCGCAGCAGAGCTCGTTTTGACTGATGAGAAAATGGACTTTGTGTTTATGAGTGTATATGACTCATTCATTAATGTCTTCTTAGCAAAAGATAAAAACATCAATGACCTGGTTCAGCGTATGGGCTGGGAAGCTATGATTTGCGATGAGTCAACGTATATCAGTTGGTATAGATAAAAAAAGAACGTACATCACAAAATGTACGTTCTTTATTTTTATCGCTGAAAGAACTCAATCCACTCACCGTCAGGGCCTTCGATATAGAAATAACGGTATCCGTTTGGAAGTGTTGTGATCTCCTCGTCGATAAATTTTGCGTTCATTTTTTCCGCTTTTGTATATTCAGCCGCGATGTCATCAGTCAGCAGGGCAATGTGGTGCACTTTTCCTTCAGCGGGAAGCTCGCTGCTGTAGCCTTGAATCAGTTCAATTTCTGTTTCCGGGCCGTCTTCAAAGCCAAGAAATGCAAGCTCGATTACACCGTTCGTGTGTGTGATGCGATCCTTCAATTTCATGCCGAGTACCTCTTCATAAAATGTGATGGACGCGTTAATATCTCTTACCATGATGCCTGTATGGTCAATTCGTTTTGGCATGCTGCTCCTCCTCGAAACTCTTTTTGTCTATCGTAGAAAAACCTTTCCTTTCTGTCAATGCAGACATCTTGGCGTTTTGTGGTACGATAAGAGAAAGCAAACAGAAAGAGGACGACATATATGAAGCTACTCACCCTAAAGAAAGCACACGCTGCCAAAATCAAAAAAGGCTATCCCCTTATCGAAAAAGAAGCTCTCGCAGGGAGTGCGGGGCACATGAAAGAAGGAGACCTCGTTGATATCGTGTCTGAGAGCGGCGAGTTTCTCGCGCGGGGCTATTACGGCCTGCAAAACAAAGGGGTCGGCTGGACGCTTACCCGCAATAAACATGAACAGGTTGACCAGGCATTTTTTCTCACCAAATTAACAAAAGCGGCCCAAGCGCGCGCCAAACTATTTGAGGCTCAAGATACAACAGCTTTCCGCCTGTTCAACGGTGAGGGCGACGGTGTCGGCGGCGTCACCATCGACTATTATGACGGCTACCTGCTGATTCAATGGTACAGCAAGGGAATTTACACCTTTAAAGACATGCTGATTTCCGCATTGGATGAGATGGATCTTGATTATAAAGCGATTTACGAGAAGAAACGCTTCGACACGGCTGGACAATACGTTGAAGATGATGACTTCGTGAAAGGGAGAAGGGGCGAGTTCCCGATCATCATCCAAGAGAATGGCATTCAATACGCGGTGGATCTGAATGAAGGCGCCATGACGGGCATCTTTTTGGATCAGAGACATGTGCGCAAGGCGATCAGAGACCGCTATGCAAAAGGGAAAACCGTTTTAAATACGTTTTCTTATACGGGTGCATTCTCCGTGGCAGCGGCGCTTGGCGGAGCGGAGAAAACAACAAGCGTTGACGTGGCAAACCGAAGTCTGGCCAAAACGATCGAGCAATTCAGCGTGAACAAGCTGGATTACGAAGCGCACGACATTAAAGTGATGGACGTGTTTAACTATTTTTCATATGCTGCAAAAAAGGATTTGCGCTTTGATCTGATTATTCTCGATCCGCCTTCCTTTGCGCGCACAAAAAAACGCACCTTCAGCGCGGCCAAGGATTATAAAAACCTGCTGAAGGAAACGATCGCCATCACTGCTGACAAGGGTGTCATTGTTGCCTCTACAAACAGCAGCGCCTTTGGCATGAAGAAATTCAAAGGCTTTATCGATGCCGCATTTAAAGAAACAAACGAACGCTACACCATCATTGAGGAATTTACGCTGCCGGAGGATTTCAAAACGATTTCGGCATTTCCGGAAGGCAACTACCTGAAAGTGGTCCTTCTGCAGAAAAAATAATGAAAAAGCTGCCCTGTTCAGGGGCAGCTTTTTTTATGTAGAAATGATCTGCTGGACGCGGCCGATGCGGCCATCTTCAAGACGGACTTTAATGCCATGCGGATGAAAGTTTGATTTCGTCAAAATATCCTTCACTGTCCCTCTCGTCAGTTTTCCTGTTTTTTGATCTGCTTTCAATACAATATCAACCTGCAACCCTTTCGAAATGCTGTTTCGCTCTTGCCCGTTCATAACGCACATCCTTTCTTTTGTTCATTATAGTCATTATGGTTTAAAAGTAACAGCCGGCTGATGAAGTGTATGTTTGTTTTTTTCAGCCTTCATTAAATATAATGTCAGGCCAAAGCCTGCTATGCTCAGAATGCCAAAAAGCAAGTAGACCGCGAAAATCGACACGTAGTCAAAAATGTACCCGCCTGCAAATGTGCAGAACCAGTTGCCGAACCCGTTGCCAATGGCGGCGTACATGGTCAGCGCCGTCGCTTCAACGTGTCTTGGGGTAATCTTTTTCACATATTGAAGCGCCGCCGGGATAAATAAACCGATGGCCACTCCCTGAAGAAAGACCGTCGCATAAATGATCCATAGTGAAGGCGCCGTGAAATAGAGCGCCCACCTGAATAATGAGACTCCGCCTGACAGCATAATGACGTTGAGCAGCCCCATTTTATCTATAAATGTTTGGGCGAATCTCATAAATGGTATTTCTGAAATCACGCCGATGAAAAATAAAATGCCGATAGCGGAGAGAGATGCGCCGCTTTTGTCCAGAAAAAGACTGAAATACGTATTGTTCGCTAAGTTTGGAGCAAATGTCGTAAAGGTGATGATCATAAAGATGAGGAAGGTTTTGTTGCTGATAAGCTCCCGGAATCCTTTGCGGATATTGACCTTTGTTTTCGTTTTCTGCTGGCCCGGCATTTGAGAAGCCAATATGGCGGCAATGCACAGAAAGGCACAGCCAAAGATAAAGATCACGTGAATGGGGTACAGCTGGTTCGTCACCTGTCCCATGGCAAACACCGCGACGCCGAAGCCGAGAGAGCCAAACAGGC
Organism: Bacillus sp. FSL R5-0576; assembly: GCF_038004765.1. NCBI lineage: Bacteria > Bacillati > Bacillota > Bacilli > Caryophanales > Bacillaceae > Bacillus > Bacillus sp. FSL R5-0576. The sequence goes on along the minus strand of NZ_JBBORU010000001.1, from coordinate 3,670,453 downwards.
GGATTCCGCCGTAGTTGCCGTTTGTTTCTTGTGTGTACCTTAGTGAAATGCTGTCCGAAAGTGGAATAATCGTGCTTTGAAAGGCTGCAAAACAGGCCGCAATCAAAATAAACAGAGGAAAGCTGTCAAATGCAATATAGCCTAGTCCAATGATGCCTGTGATTGATGTGCAAACCGCCAGCAGGCCTTTCGTTTTTTGCGTATAATCGCTCAGCATGCCCCAAAACGGCTGAAAGAAAATCATCACAATCGGGCCCAGTGACATGATCAAGCCGACCTGTGATCCGCTTAAATGCTGTTCCTTCGTTAAATACATACTGAGTAGGGGAATCATGCTGCCCGTACCGAGAAAAGCAAACAAATAAAATCCTTTTAACGCGGCATAATGCCGTCTCACCTGCAAGTTGTGCATCAGGGTGCCTCCTTTGGTATCCACAAATACATTATATTGGAATTCGTCAGCTTTTCAATAAGGGGAAGCACATAAAAAAAACTGCCCTCGAGAGGACAGTTTTTTACATAAATGAAAGCAAAAATGGCGCCGCGCAAAGTGTCATAATCGCAGCTAAGATCATCGATACGCTTGAAATTGTGCCGGACACAGAGCTGAGCTCAAATGCCTTTGACGTTCCCGCTCCGTGCGCGCTTGTGCCAAGCAGCACGCCCCGCGCAATTTCGTTATCAATGCGGAAATAACGGATGACCATCGGGCCGATCACTGTGCCGAGCAAAGCGGTTAAAATCACAAACACGGCTGTGACGGCAGGCATTCCGCCGATCATTTCAGATACGTTCATCGCGATCGGCGTTGTCACTGATCTCGGGACGAGGCTGTCAATTAAGCCGGTGCCGAGGTGAAGCCATTTCGCAATAAGAGCGGTAGAAATAATCGCGATGCATGAACCGACGGCCACATTCAAAATAATTTCCACTGCGTATTTCTTTAAAACAGGGAAATATTTATATAGCGGGATAGCGAATGCCACGGTGGCCGGCTGTAGCATATCGGTCAGCAATCCGCCGCCGAGATTATAGGACTCGTACGGGACATTCACCAGCAGCAGCAGACCGACTAACACAGCGGGCGTCACCAATAGCGGCGACGTATAAACACGCGGAAAGCGTTGATATACCTTTTTTGCTCCTAAATACACCAAAACCGTTAAAAACAAACTTACAATTCCGATGAACACGTATGCTTTTTCTCCTTTCTCTTTGCAATGAGTTGTGTAAGCGTTCCTGTAGACACCATCACGACAAACGTGCTGATGATGACAACAAGCAGAATGCTGACACCAAATTTCGACATAATGTCTCCGTATTCAATCACTCCGACGGCAGACGGGATAAAAAATAAAAGCAGCTCCCCGAGAAGCCACGCTGCACCAAGCTCTATCCATTCAAGCTTGATAATGTTAAAGTGCAATAATGTGAAAAGAATCACAATCCCTATTATACTGCCGGGAATATTTATATGAAGAAGGGCTGTCACCCAATTAATCAGCCGAGCAAATATAAATAACAGAGCGATTTGAATAACGGTTAGCAACAGTTTTTTCATATTGATGCCTCCCTTATATACTTATTGTACATAAGGTCTCGCTATAGGTAAAATATATATTAAGAATAAGAAGTATTCCTTTTGTCTATAGAAAGGGTGAAGCACATGGATATCCGCCATTTAACATATTTCTTGGAAGTCGCCCGTTTAAAAAGTTTTACGAAGGCTTCCCAATCCCTTTATGTTTCTCAGCCGACGATATCAAAAATGATCAAAAATTTAGAAGAAGAGCTCGGAATTGAACTGTTTTACCGAAACGGCAGGCAGGTAGAACTGACTGATGCCGGCCATAGCATGTATGTGCAGGCGCAGGAAATCATTAAATCATTTCAAAACCTGACGTCAGAATTAAATGATATTATGGAAGTCAAGAAAGGGCACGTACGGATTGGACTGCCGCCGATGATTGGATCGGGGTTTTTCCCGAGAGTGCTCGGCGATTTCCGTGAAAACTATCCGAATGTCACCTTTCAGCTAGTCGAAGACGGTTCTATAAAAGTCCAAGAAGGTGTCGGGGACGGCTCTCTTGATATCGGCGTTGTGGTCCTTCCTGCAAACGAAGATATCTTTCATTCGTTTACAATCGTAAAAGAAACCTTAATGCTTGTCGTTCACCCTTCCCACCGGCTGGCTGATGAGAAAGAATGTCAGCTGCGTGAGTTGAAGGACGAGCCTTTTATTTTCTTCAGGGAGGATTTTGTCCTGCACAACCGAATTATGACGGAATGTATCAAGGCTGGGTTCCGGCCCCATATCATTTATGAAACATCACAATGGGATTTTATTAGTGAGATGGTATCAGCCAACCTTGGGATCGGGCTTTTGCCGGAACGGATCTGCCGCGGCCTTGACCCGGAAAAAGTGAAAGTCATTCCGCTTGTCGATCCGGTCATCCCTTGGCACCTCGCCATTATTTGGAGAAAGGACAGGTACTTGTCGTTTGCCGCCAGAGCTTGGCTCGAACACACGAAATCGTATTTATGGGACCCGAAAAAAGAAAGTAAAGGATGATGCAAACATGGATGCACAATCAGCAGCGAAATGTCTTACGGCTGTCCGCCGGCATAGCCCACTGGTGCATAGCATAACCAACAATGTCGTAACAAATTTCACAGCAAACGGCCTGCTCGCGCTCGGCGCATCGCCCGTTATGGCATACGCGAAAGAAGAGGTCGCCGATATGGCGAAGATTGCGGGTGCACTCGTTTTAAATATCGGAACGCTGAGCAAGGAGTCAGTCGAAGCGATGATCATCGCGGGAAAATCAGCTAATGAACATGGCGTTCCCGTCATTCTTGATCCTGTCGGTGCCGGAGCAACACCGTTCCGCACTGAATCGGCACGTGACATCATTCGTGAGGTGCGCCTAGCTGCAATCAGAGGAAATGCGGCGGAAATTGCCCATACCGTCGGCGTGACCGATTGGCTGATCAAAGGTGTTGATGCGGGTGAAGGCGGAGGCGACATCATCCGGCTGGCTCAGCAGGCGGCACAAAAGCTAAACACGGTCATTGCGATAACTGGTGAAGTCGATGTCATAGCCGACAAGTCACACGTATACACCCTTCATAACGGCCACAAGCTGCTGACAAAAGTGACAGGCGCCGGTTGCCTGCTGACTTCCGTTGTCGGTGCGTTTTGCGCTGTGGAAGAAAATCCATTGTTTGCTGCTATTGCGGCCATTTCCTCGTATGGGGTCGCCGCTCAGCTTGCCGCACAGCAGACGGCTGACCAAGGTCCTGGAAGCTTTCAGATTGAATTGTTGAACAAGCTTTCAACTGTTACTGAACAAGACGTCCAAGAATGGGCGACTATAGAAAGGGTGACTGTCTCATGACTCGTATTTCTCGGGAAATGATGAAAGAGTTATTATCTGTTTACTTCATTATGGGGTCAAACAATACGAAAGCCGATCCTGTTACAGTTGTACAAAAAGCGTTAAAAGGCGGTGCCACCCTGTACCAGTTCCGTGAAAAAGGCGGGGATGCGCTGACAGGAGAGGCCCGGATTGAATTTGCTGAAAAAGTGCAGGCAGCCTGCCGTGAAGCTGGTGTTCCGTTCATTGTCAATGATGATGTGAAATTGGCTCTGAAGCTGAAAGCTGACGGTATCCACATCGGCCAGGAAGACGCAAATGCGAAAGAGGTAAGAGCTGCCATAGGTGATATGATTCTCGGCGTTTCCGCTCATACGATGTCTGAGGTGAAGCAAGCTGAAGAAGACGGAGCGGATTATGTCGGGCTTGGGCCGATCTATCCGACTGAAACGAAAAAAGATACGAGAGCGGTACAAGGGGTATCTCTTATTGAAGCAGTCCGCCGCCAAGGCATCAGCATTCCAATTGTCGGCATCGGCGGCATCACAATAGATAATGCCGCACCTGTTATCCAAGCGGGGGCCGATGGCGTCAGTATGATCAGCGCTATCAGTCAGGCGAAAGATCATGAGAGTGCTGCACGCAAGTTTCGGGAGGAAATTCAAACGTATAAAACAGGAAGATAATCGTTCATCTTCCTTCAAAAGGCTGTTCTGTAAAAGGACAGCTTTTTTGCTGTCCATCAAGGTTTTCAGACCTTCAAATTTTAATTGACAAAGGACAGGAACTGGCTATGATTATGTTATACAATGATAATCATTTTCAATTATAGGAGGAACATGATGGCTCGGGGGCTGGCACTTATTCTATTCAGCTTGTTGATGGTTTTCGGTTCTGCGGCACATGCGGAAGATGATCCGATCGCCGCATTAATTCAATTAAACAAGCAAATGATCAAATCCGTAACAGACGGGGATATGGATTCGGCACAACAAACGTTTGAAACCTTCAAAGCGAAGTGGAAAAAAGAAGAACCTTCTATTAAAAAGGAAAACCTTTCTTCTCACAGCGAAATGGACGCGAATATCGCAATGATTTCTCTTTCTTTTATCAATAAAGACGCAGATAAGCTCAAAACACAGCTTGAAGAGCTTTCGTCTCATTTAGAAACCTATCAGCAGGCTGTCGTGCTGAAAAAGACAACCTCAGGTCAATCAAGGGCGTCCTTAACAGCCTATATACACAGCTTGAAAGACACGAAGCAGTTAATAGAAAAAAAACAATTGGATGAAGCATCATCCGCAATCGACAATTTAGTTACATCCTGGCTCGCCGTAGAGGGGGACGTCGTTTCCCAATCGAAAGAAGCCTATACGACATCGGAGGAAAATCTGGCGCTGATGAAGGCGGAGATCGGCAGCCATCCTGAAAAGGTATCAAAGCAAATTGACGAAATGATTCAATTGCTCGAGCCGATCGCTTCAAGCAGCTACAGCTGGTGGGACGCGGCGCTGATCCCGATTCGTGAAGGGATGGAGGCCCTCCTTGTCATCGGAGCGCTATTAACCATGACAAAAAAAGCGCGGGTCACGCGCTCCTCGGCATGGATCTGGGGCGGGGCGTCCGCCGGCATGGCTGTTTCCTTAGCAGCCGGCATCGGTGTCACGGTTCTGTTCTCCTCCAGTGTATTCGGAGAAAACAATTTCTTGCTTGGCGGCGTTACCGGCGTACTGTCCGCTGTCATGCTTTTGTATGTCGGGGTGTGGCTGCACAGAAACGCCTCAATGGATAAATGGAGAGAAAAAATCAATATCCAGAAGTCACAGGCACTAAAAAAACGAAGCCTGCTTTCCTTTGCGCTCATTGCATTTCTGGCAGTTGTAAGAGAAGGTCTCGAAACGGTCATCTTTTTCATCGGGCTTGTCGGGAAGCTCCCGCTCACTGAACTGATCGGCGGAACTGCCGCAGGGCTTATCGTTCTCGTCATCGTCGGTGTTCTGATGATCAAGCTCGGAATGCACATTCCATTGAAGCCGTTTTTTCTTCTATCAATGGCGGTTGTCCTGTATATGTGCGTGAAATTTCTCGGAACCGGCGTTCACAGCCTTCAACTGGCGGGCATTCTTCCGTCTGATGCAGAAAGCTGGCTGCCGTCTGTATCGGTGCTGGGAATTTATCCGTCTGTGTACAGCACGATTCCGCAAATGTTGATTTTACTCTTTTTACTGATTGCGCTTGTTTCAGAAGCGGCAAAACATTTTACAAACGGAAAGGAACTGACAAAATGAATTTCACAAAAATCGCTGTATCAGCCGGATGCATCCTTGCGCTGTGCGCAGGCTGCGGAGCCAATGACACATCTTCAACCAAAGAAAAAGCTTCATCTGAAAAAAGCGGGGTCACTAAAGAAATCACCGCATCCGTAAATAAAATGGAAACCATCATTTCCAAGCTGAATGACTCAGCGGAAAAAGGAGACCAAAAAGAGATTGAAAAGAAGGGGAAAGAGTTAAACAGCTACTGGCTTTCCTTTGAAAACGACATTCGCAGCGACTATCCATTCGAATATACAGAAATCGAAAAACATCTTCAGCCAATCTACACAGAAGCGCAAAAAGACAAACCGGATACAGCAAAAATCAAGACAGAATCCGAGTCATTGAAAGCATCCTTAGAAGACCTGACAGAAGCGAAGAAGAGCGGCAAAAAGGCTAGCGATCAGCTGGCAAAAGCAGCGGATGAGTATAAAGGCTATGTCAAAAAGCAGAGTGACCAGCTTGTCAAAGCGACTGAAGCATTTACGAGTGCTGTGAAATCCGGCGATATCGAAAAATCTAAAACGTTATATGCGAAAGCGCGTGTTTATTACGAGCGAATCGAACCGATCGCTGAAAGCCTCGGAGATCTTGATCCGAAAATTGATGCTCGAGAAAACGATGTTGAAGAAGGAGACAAATGGACAGGCTTCCATAAGCTTGAGAAGGCCATTTGGAAGGATCAAGATATTTCCGGGGAAAAGGCAACAGCTGACCAGCTTCTCAAGGATGTAAAAGAGCTTGACGGTTCAATTCAATCACTGAAATTAACACCTGAACAAATTGTTGCAGGCGCGATGGAGCTTCTGAACGAAGCCGGAATTTCGAAAATCACGGGAGAAGAAGAGCGCTACTCACGAATTGATCTAGTGGACCTTATGGCAAATGTGGAAGGCTCCGAAGCCGTTTATCAAACAGTGAAAAGCGCGCTTGTAAAAGATCACTCCGACTTGACGGAAAAACTGGATACGGAGTTCAGCGAATTTGAAGTTTTAATGGCAAAATACAAAACAAATGATCAGTCCTATACGTCTTATGATAAATTAAGTGAAAAGCAAATCAGAGAGCTGAGCACAAAGCTGACGACTCTTTCTGAAACCATGTCGAAGATTGCGAATGTGCTATAAAAGGAGTTTTGTAACAGCATGAGCGATGAACAAAAAAAGCCAGAACAAATTCACAGACGGGACATTTTAAAATGGGGGGCAATGGCGGGGGCAGCCGTTGCGATTGGTGCCAGCGGACTCGGCGGACTCGCTCCGCTTGTGCAGACCGCGGCTAAGCCATCAAAAAAGGATGAAAAAGAGGAGGAGCAGATTGTTCCGTTTTACGGAAAGCATCAGGCCGGAATCACAACTGCCCATCAAACGTATGTCTATTTTGCTGCGCTGGATGTAACAGCAAAAGACAAAAGCGACATCATTACGTTATTTAGAAACTGGACAAGTCTCACACAGATGCTGACATCTGGCAAGAAAATGTCAGCGGAGCAGAGAAATCAGTATCTGCCGCCGCAGGATACAGGTGAGTCTGCTGATTTATCCCCTTCCAACTTAACGGTCACATTTGGATTCGGGCCTGGTTTTTTTGAAAAAGACGGAAAGGACCGCTTCGGGCTGAAAAGCAAAAAACCGAAGCACCTAGCCGCTCTTCCAGCGATGCCCAATGACAACCTGGATGAAAAGCAGGGAGGCGGGGACATCTGCATTCAAGTGTGTGCAGACGACGAGCAAGTGGCGTTTCACGCGCTGCGTAACCTGCTAAATCAAGCGGTCGGCACTTGTGAGGTCCGCTTTGTGAACAAAGGCTTTTTAAGCGGAGGAAAAAATGGCGAAACACCGCGCAATCTCTTCGGGTTTAAAGATGGAACAGGCAACCAGAGCACGGAGGATGACAGCTTGATGAACTCGATCGTGTGGGTTCAGTCCGGTGAACCTGACTGGATGACGGGCGGCACCTATATGGCTTTTCGGAAAATCAAAATGTTCCTTGAGATATGGGACCGCTCTTCCCTTAAGGACCAAGAGGATACCTTCGGCCGCAGAAAAAGCTCAGGGGCGCCTTTTGGGCAGAAAAAGGAAACAGATCCCGTGAAGCTGAATCAAATTCCGTCTAATTCACACGTCAGTCTAGCGAAATCTACGGGAAAACAAATTTTGCGAAGAGCTTTCTCTTACACAGAAGGACTTGATCCGAAAACCGGCTATATGGATGCAGGTCTTCTGTTTATCAGTTTTCAAAAAAATCCCGACAATCAGTTTATCCCGATGCTGAAGGCTCTTTCAGCAAAGGATGCGTTAAACGAATATACACAAACAATCGGTTCTGCTTTATATGCATGCCCAGGCGGCTGCAAAAAAGGAGAATATATTGCCCAGCGTTTGCTGGAATCATAAAAGAAGCCTAAATCGGCTTCTTTATTTAAAAAACAGTTGTAACTTTAATTGTTACAGTTTAAAATCAATTTATACGAAAGGAGATTATCATGACAGTACACATTAAAGTTTATTCAGATTACGTCTGCCCATTTTGTTTTGTTGGAAAAGCCGCTTTTGAAGAAGCGATAAAAGGAAAGGATGTTGAAGTCGAGTGGATGCCGTTTGAACTGCGCCCAAGCCCATCTCCTCAGCTTGATCCGGTCAATGATCCTTCCAAACAGTACATGTGGCAGACATCTATTCAGCCAATGGCGGAGAAATTAGGAGTCGAGATCAATTTTCCAAACGTCTCGCCCCATCCGTATACAGACCTCGCGTTTGAAGGCTTCCATTTTGCGAAGAAATACAATAAAGGACATGAATACAACACCCGTGTCTTTCAGGCGTTTTTCCAAGAGGGCCAAAATATCGGCGACATTGACATCTTGACGAAGCTCGCCGAGGAAGTAGGATTAGACGGTGCATCATTCAAATCAGCACTGGAAACAAGAACATATCAGGACGTGCAGCGCCAAGCCTTGAAGCACGCCTATGAAGAGGCTGACATCACAGCCGTTCCAACCTTTATTATCGGTGACACTGTAATTCCGGGTGCTGCCGGCAAGGATGTATTTGAAAAAGCGATTTCTGACGAACAGAAGAAAAGACAAGGAAAAAGCTCTCGATAAAGAGAGCTTTTTTACTCCTGTTCCATATGGATGCCAGTATGCGCCTTCACCTGTATTTCCGCAAACGTATCTTCATCAATTGTTTTATCAGACGACAGCACCGTTCCGAGCCACGCGCCGAGGAAGCCAAGCGGGATGGAAATAATCCCTGGATTAGACAGCGGAATGAGCGGATCACCGGTAAAAATAGCACCTCCGGCCGGGTCCCACACACTAGGGCTCATCGACACCAGCACAAGCGCGCTGATCAGGCCTGTCAGGCTGCCCCATAAAGCGCCTGAGGCATTGAATCGTTTCCAGAAGACTGTAAACACAATCAGCGGAAGGTTTGCGCTGGCGGCTACCGCAAACGCGAGTGCAACAAGGAACGCCACATTTAAGGATTGTGCAAAAATCGCAAGGAGAATCGAGAGTACTGACACGGCGACAGAAGCCCATCTGGCCGCTTTCATTTGTTCTTTTTCAGTTGCTTCTCCCTTTCTGATGATCTGGCTGTAAATATCATGGGCAAATGCTGAGGCGGCAGACAGCACCAACCCTGTCACGACAGCCAAAATGGTGGCAAAGGCGATGGCTGATACAAACGCGAACAGAAAGTCTCCTCCGAGCGCTTTTGCTAAAAGCGGAGCCGCCATATTTCCCGCTTGATCAGCCGCCGTAATCGCGTCAAAACCGACAAATGCCGCGGCACCAAAGCCGAGAAATACCGTCATAATGTAAAACACACCGATAACCCATGTCGCTGACACAACGGATGTACGGGCCGTCTTGGCATCCTTAACGGTATAAAACCGGATCAATATATGCGGAAGCCCGGCGGTTCCCAGCACGAGTGCCAAGTTTAACGACAAGGTCTCAAGCGGCACCTTGTATTTATTTCCGGGGTTCAAAAAATCAGCGCCCAGCGGAGTAGCCGTTTTCATCTGTTCAAACATGGTATTAAGGCTAAAGCCGAATTTCGAAAACACGATAATCGAAATCACGAGTGTGCCGGCCATCAGCAAAACGGCTTTAATAATTTGAACCCAGCTTGTCGCGATCATGCCGCCAAACACGACATAAATGGTCATCAGCACTCCGACGATGAGGACAGCCGCGGTATAATCCAGCCCTAGAAGCAGTTTGATCAGCGCGCCCGCTCCCACGAGCTGGGCGATCATATAAAAAGTAGAGATGGCAATGGTATTGAGAGCCGCGACACCGCGGATTTTCTTTTCTTTAAAGCGAGCGGCAATCATGTCTGCCATCGTGTACTTTCCAAGATTCCGAAGCGGCTCCGCCACGATGTACAAGACAACGAGATAAGCCACCAGAAAACCGATGCTGTAAAAGAAGCCATCAAATCCATATAACGCAATCATTCCGGCAATCCCGAGAAACGAGGCGGCAGACATGTAGTCACCGGCAATTGCCAGTCCATTCTGAACGCCGGTGAGCCCGCCGCCCGCCGTATAAAACTCACTCGTCGTTTTCGTCCGCTTCGCGGCAAAATACGTGATAATAAGCGTCAGGCCAACAATCGACAAAAATAATAAAAAAGCAGTCATATTCATGTCTGTTCACCCTTCAGATCCTTTTTTAAAGCGCTTACATACTTATCGAAATGGGCGGCTCTCCGGGAATACACAGTACTCAGTATCCAGGTCATAGCGAATTGGGCGATGGCGAACAGCCAAGCCCATGAAACAGCTCCAATGGCCGGTGCATTCAAAAAGGTGAAATAAGATGTCAAAACAGGGAGTGAAAAATAAAAAACAAAAAAGAAAATCGCAGAAGGAACAATAAAAGCGCGTTTCTGCTTTAAAAAAGCTTGAAAAGACGGCGTTGCAGCAATCTGTTTATAATCAGCTTTGTACATGGCTTTCCTCCTTTTATTCGCTAAACGTAAGCAAAAAGGTACACCAATAGGTATGTACTGAAAGTCCGATTTATGCGTTGAACAATATCTGGAGGATGAAAAAAGAAGGGAGTCGTGAAGAGGTGAACACAGTGGTCTAAAGACAGGCGAAGGTTTTCAAGCTCGGCCGTGTATAAACGAGTTTGCTTTCAAAACCTCACCGAATGCAGCTTGTTCTCAGCAAAGCTGCTGTTTACCAGAGCACGGTTATCATGTTCGCATCACCTCTTTATGACAATGCATGTGCCAAGAGGTGATCGCATCACCGGCTGTCTGTCGTAGTTAGCTGACACACCGTTTGTCCTCAAGCTCAGCGCAGCGATTTGCTTTTGAATAGAGGATATGGTGAAAACTCAGATCAGGTGATAGAAAAGCCAGAGGTAAATAGATCCGCCTGTTCGGACTAGTCTTGCCGGACGGTTTTTTTGTGGTTTTTCTTTCTCGATGCTGTCTCAGATTCTAAAAACTGCCTCACATCATGAATGCCTAATCCAATGGATCTAGCTTCTTGAATTAACATATGCCAACCTTTGTCCAAATCTTTTTTAACATGAGTTTTCATAGTAACCTCCAATTGTATAAAATGTTTTCCTGCAACATGCGGGCAATAAAAGACAAGCCAGCGCGATGATGAGGCGAGTACAACAAATTTCACACATAGTTGCTCGGTGTTCACAAACTGAAGGAAAAACCACCTACCTATTCCCTAAAAAAATTACTAATATAACCAATGGACCTTATTTATAATAATAAACAATTAAATACTGACTGGATAGTATGTAAATGAAAATAAATCATTTAGCCTATTAAAAATGACCCCTGGGAAACCGAATAGCATAACCGTTCAAAGAAATAAATACCGCTAAAGATTGATCCGGTGTAAGATAAGGGTAATCATTACCGCCAGGAGAAAAATATGAAAAAAAACAAATTTCAAATTAAAAGAGAAGCAACATTTGAAAGTTTTATAGACGCTGGCGTGAATTTGTTGATTGACCGAGCGTATGATCCGGTTTCTGTAGAAGATATCAGCAGAGCCGCCGGGTACAGCAAAGGAGCATTTTATGTTCATTTTGTCAGCAAGGACGATTTTCTGCTGTACCTTCTCGAAAAACGTCAGATGAAAAAAAAGATCATTATAGGGTATCTTGATCAAATGGAGCGGGAGTCAGTGAAATCGCTGACATTGGACGAGGCTGCAAAACACGCTGCAGAACTGCTTTATTCCTATTACATAAATAAGCCGTCGTGGGACATCACCTCGTTTGCCATGAACATGCCGACATATAAAGTCTTAAAGAAATGCAAGGCCTATGTCCGGCTGTACGAATTGTGGGTGGAAGAAAATGTGTTATATATTAAGTGGCTGAAGGAGAGAAAGCTGATTGACGCCTGTATTGATCCTGAATATACGGCTAAAATAATATGTGCAGTCCTCGACGGAATCATCAAACAATCATATGTATTGGGCCAGCCAGCCACCTTCCGCAGCTTTTTAGACGCACTCTCGGTATTTTTTACTTTAGACAGAGAGCACGAGACGCCAAGAATTTTGAAAAGTTTTTCAGAAAGCGAGGAACATCAGTGAAGTATAGAGAAATAATTATGTATATCATTATGGGGGTTTTCACAACCATTGTGAATATCGCCAGCTTTTATATATTGGTAGAGATCATGAATGTGGATTACAAAGCCGCCACTGTTGCCGCTTGGATTTTGTCCGTGCTGTTTGCTTACATAACAAATAAATTATATGTGTTTCAGCAAAAAACACATGATCTGCAGAGCCTGCTGAAAGAGCTCACTGCTTTTTTCAGCGTTCGGGTCCTGTCTCTCGGCATAGATTTAGGCATGATGATCATTCTTGTCGGCCAGTTTAATACAAATGAAACCTTGGCCAAAATACTCGACAACGCGGTCATTGTTGTCGTCAACTATGTTGCGAGCAAATGGCTCGTCTTTAAAAAAACAAAAGAAGAAGGGGTATGAGAGGACTGCAGCATATGATCTGCCGTTTTCTATGAAGAAATAAGGGGAATAAAAAATAAAAACCAGAAAGGTGATTGCACATGCGGGAAGAGCTAAAGGGGATATTTGCAAGTGTATTCGGAGAAAAAGAGGGGTTACGGTTTTTTTTCGCACCTGGAAGAGTGAATCTGATTGGAGAACATACAGACTATAACGGCGGGCATGTCTTTCCGTGCGCGCTGACAATGGGTACATATGCTGCTGTTGCAGAAAGAAACGACGGGCTTGTCCGGATGTATTCAGATAACTTTAGAAACGCAGGCATCAAGGAATGCAGCCTTGACGACATTCGCTATCAAAAAGAAGACGACTGGGCGAACTACCCAAAAGGCGTTATTTATGAATTTCAACAGAGGGGATATGAAGTTCCCCATGGCTTTGACATTGTATTTTCAGGGAATATTCCAAACGGGGCGGGGCTGTCGTCTTCCGCTTCTATTGAACTGCTGATGGGGGTCGTGCTCCAAAGCTATTTTCATCCTGAAGTAGATGCGCTTGAGCTTGTGAAAATGGCGCAGCATGCGGAAAACCATTTTATCGGCGTCAATTGCGGAATTATGGACCAATTTGCAATTGGAATGGGGAAAAAACATCATGCGATGCTGCTGAACTGCGACACGCTTGACTATGAATATAGCAAACTCAATGTCTCAGGCCTCGCGCTGGTCATCGCGAACACGAACAAAAAAAGGACATTGGCTGACTCAAGCTATAATACGAGACGCCAAGAATGCAATGATGCATTGCTTGATTTGAAAAAAGGCCTCGATATTGCCGCACTGGGCGACATCAAGCCTTCTGATTTCGATGCGCATTCCAGCCTGATCCAAAATGAAACGAACAGACGCCGGGCAAAGCACGCTGTATACGAAAATCATCGTGCTATTAAGACGGCCCATATGTTCAAAGAGAACAATATAGATGAAATCGGGCAGTTAATGAAGGAATCCCACCTTTCATTGAAGGATGACTATGAAGTAACATGCCCTGAACTTGATGAGCTTGTGTTTGCGGCATGGGATCACGAAGGTGTAATTGGATCAAGAATGACGGGAGCAGGCTTTGGCGGATGCACCATCAGCATTGTAAAAGATGAGTTCGTTGATGATTTTATTCAGAAGGTTGGAGACAGATATCAAGCAAAAACAGGGCTCCGAGCGGATTTTTATGTCGCGGATATCGGAGAGGGAGCGAGAGAACTAAAGGGGGAGTGACATATGAGTATTTTTGAACATCTGGAACAGCTGCTTGAGTATGGCCTGGAACGAAAATTGATTTCGATCTGGGATCGGGAATATACGAGAAACCGTCTTTATGAAGCGCTGGGCATCACACATCCCGAGCCGGTCTCCGGCATCTGCATCAAGCAGTCACAAAGCCTGCCGGACTTGCTCGCTCCCATCTATAAATGGGCTGCCGAAACCGGCCGAATGGAAGCGGATACAGATACGTACCGTGACCTGCTCAGCGCAAAGCTGATGGGCTGTTTTGTACCTGCTCCGTCAGAGGTCATTCGCAAATTTGAAGAGACAAAAGCATTATACGGCCCAAAACAGGCGACAAAGGAATTCTATCAATATTCAGAGGATGTCTATTATATACGGACTGACAGAATCGCCAAAAATGTTCATTGGACGGTGCCGACCGAATATGGCGAACTGGAAATGACCATTAACCTATCAAAGCCTGAAAAGGACCCGAAAGCGATTGCGGCTGCAAAAGAGCAGGAACAGACAAATTATCCGATGTGTTTGCTGTGTAAAGAAAATGTCGGGTTCGAGGGAAGCGTGAATCATCCAGCCCGGCAAAATCACAGAATCATTCCGGTCACCCTTGAGGACGAACAATGGTTCCTGCAATTCTCGCCATATGTCTATTATCCGGAGCACTGCATTGTCTTAAAAGGTGAACATGAACCGATGGAGATCAGCAAAAAAACATTTGAAAGGCTGCTGTCATTTCTCGGGCAGTATCCGCATTATTTTATCGGTTCAAACGCGGATCTGCCGATTGTCGGCGGCAGCATCCTAAGCCATGATCATTTCCAAGGCGGCGCGCATGATTTTCCAATGGCACGTGCAGAAGCGGAAGACGTTTATGAATTAAAAGATTATCCCGGCGTGTCGCTGGGCTTAGTGAAGTGGCCGATGTCTGTGCTCAGGCTCCAAGGAGACGAACCGGGTCATGTCGCCGAAGCTGCTGACCATATCTTCCGCACGTGGCAGACGTATTCCGATGAAAAAGCCGCCATTGCCGCCTATACAGGCGATACGCCCCATAATACGGTCACACCGATTGCGCGGCGCAGGGGAGGCTTGTACGAACTCGATATCGTACTGAGGAACAACCGGACGGATGAGGAGCATCCATTAGGGATATTTCATCCCCATAAGGAAGTTCACCATATTAAAAAAGAAAATATCGGCCTGATTGAGGTCATGGGATTGGCGATATTGCCGGGCCGCTTACAGGAGGAAATGAAAGAAACGGCAGCGGCGCTATGCTCTGCTGATCCGAAAACAGCTTTAGAACAAAATCCGCTCACGGCAAAACATAGTGAGTGGGCTATTCGGATGATGGGAAAAAGAACCATAACAAAAGAGAATGCAGATCTAGTCATAAAAGAAGAGCTGGGACATGTATTCGCTCGCATTCTTGAACACGCCGGTGTGTTTAAACAGACAACAGAAGGAAAACAGGCCTTCAGAAGGTTTATCGACCAGTTGGGCGTCAAACCAGTCAAAAGCCTCAACCGCTAGGGTTGAGGCTTTTTCGATTTTTATGGCAAAACAAACACCCAAAGCGCTGACGCTTCGGGTGCTGCTGCTTTTATCCTCTTTTTCTGGTTAACAGGCTTACTAGAAAGACAACAATGGCTGCGCCGATTACCGCTGGAATAATGGCAAATCCGGCTAGGTGCGGCCCCCATGTTCCAAGCAGCCCGTGTCCGATCCAGGCGCCTATAAGACCTGCGATCATAGACCCGATAATTCCTCCGGGCATATCTCCTTTTACAAACAGGCTTCCAAGCCATCCGATAATAATAGCGACGATAAGTGAAATAAGAAAACTCATCATGCAACACATCCTATTTTTTATTTATTTGCTTATATCATTCCTCTTTTTTGTATAAGATAAACAACTGGATGCTCTCATAAAAAAATACGGACAATTCAGAGCATATTGGCTCTTCATTGCGCCTTTTCTTTCAATATTTGATGCGTTAAAATGGTAACCGTGTGAAAAGATGCTAGACGAGGAAAAAATAATTCCTATCTAGAAAGTTTAACAAAATGAAATTTTTGATTGACCTAAGTTTTTTATTGTGGTAAACCTTAATTTGTCAGAATTAGTTCTTCATCATCTTTCTTTACTTTATATGCGGAAATAACTAGAAACTTTTCATCTTAAGCGATAGATGTGAATAAAGTTGGAGCAATTTTTGTCGATTTTATGACATTTAAGCGAAAATGGGATGAAGTTTATAAAAAAATAAAGCTAATAAGTGAAGTTTTTGATAGCATAACAAAGTAGAGAAAAGATTTTGAGGAAGTATGCACTTCAGATTTATTACATCAATAGGAAGGATGGTGATCTTCTTGTTCAGAGCATTAAAACCGTTGCTTGTATTAGCGCTGTTAACTGTGGTTTTCGTCCTTGGGGGATGCAGCAATGCTTCAGTACTAGATCCGAAAGGACCTGTAGCTGAACAGCAAAGTGATTTAATCCTGTTATCTATCGGATTTATGCTGTTTATCGTCGGGGTCGTCTTTGTTCTATTTACCATTATTTTAGTAAAATACCGCGACCGTAAAGGCAAAGATAATGGATCTTATAACCCAGAAATTCACGGTAACACGTTTTTAGAAGTAGTCTGGACAGTGATCCCAATTTTAATCGTCATTGCACTTTCTGTGCCAACCGTACAGACGATATATTCGTTAGAAAAAGCTCCTGAAGCAACAAAAGACAAAGAGCCTCTTGTTGTTTATGCTACTTCGGTAGACTGGAAATGGGTATTCAGCTACCCTGAACAGGATATTGAAACGGTCAACTACTTAAACATTCCTGTCGACCGCCCGATCTTGTTCAAAATCTCATCTGCAGATTCAATGGCTTCGCTATGGATTCCTCAGCTTGGAGGGCAAAAATATGCGATGGCAGGAATGCTGATGGATCAATACTTACAGGCTGACAAAGTGGGTACTTACGAAGGCCGCAACGCGAACTTCACAGGTGAACATTTTGCAGACCAAGAGTTTGATGTGAATGCAGTTACAGAAAAAGACTTTAACAGCTGGGTGAAAAAGACTCAGAACGAGGCTCCTAAGCTGACAAAAGAGAAGTATGATGAATTGATGCTTCCTGAAAATGTGGACGAATTAACGTTCTCTTCTACTCACTTGAAATACGTTGATCACGGACAAGACGCTGAGTACGCGATGGAGGCGCGCAAACGCCTTGGCTATCAAGCCGTTTCACCGCACTCTAAAACAGATCCGTTTGAAAACGTAAAGAAAAACGAATTTAAGAAGTCTGATGATACAGAAGAATGATATTGATCAGGAAAGGAGGAAGCCTGCATGAAATTCAAATGGGACGAATTTTTCGTAACTGGTGACCCATTAATTCTGGGCGCACAAGTTTCCATTGCGCTTTCAACCATTGCCATTATTTTTGTACTGACTTACTTCAAAAAGTGGAAATGGCTGTGGTCTGAATGGATAACTACTGTTGACCATAAAAAACTCGGAATCATGTACATTATATCTGCTGTAATTATGTTATTCCGCGGCGGTGTCGACGGTCTGATGATGCGTGCCCAGCTAGCGCTTCCGAATAACAGTTTTTTAGACTCAAACCACTATAATGAAATTTTTACAACTCACGGTACAATCATGATCATCTTCATGGCGATGCCGTTCTTAATCGGTCTTATCAACGTTGTTGTACCTCTTCAAATCGGTGCCCGCGACGTTGCGTTCCCTTACTTGAACAACCTGAGCTTCTGGACGTTCTTTGTAGGGGCGATGCTTTTCAATATTTCTTTCGTTATCGGAGGTTCTCCGAACGCAGGCTGGACGAGTTATATGCCGCTTGCAAGTAACGACATGAGCCCTGGGCCGGGTGAGAACTACTACCTCCTCGGACTTCAGATTGCCGGTATCGGTACCCTGATGACAGGGATCAACTTTATGGTAACAATCTTAAAAATGAGAACAAAAGGCATGACATTAATGCGTATGCCAATGTTCACATGGACAACACTGATCACAATGGTTATTATCGTGTTTGCGTTCCCTGTACTTACAGTAGCATTAGCACTTTTATCATTTGATCGTTTGTTCGGCGCTCACTTTTTCACATTGGAAGCAGGCGGTATGCCGATGCTTTGGGCTAACTTGTTCTGGATTTGGGGACATCCTGAAGTATATATCGTTATTCTTCCGGCGTTTGGTATTTTCTCAGAAATCATCTCAAGCTTTGCAAGAAAACAATTGTTTGGTTACAAAGCGATGGTTGGTTCTATTATCGCCATCTCTGTATTGAGTTTCTTAGTTTGGACTCACCACTTCTTCACAATGGGGAACAGTGCGTCCGTTAACTCATTCTTCTCAATTACGACAATGGCAATCTCAATCCCAACCGGGGTTAAAATCTTTAACTGGCTCTTTACAATGTATAAAGGCCGAATCAGCTTTACAACACCTATGCTGTGGGCGCTTGCGTTCATTCCTAACTTCGTTATCGGCGGGGTTACAGGGGTTATGCTTGCGATGGCAGCAGCGGATTATCAATACCATAATACGTACTTCCTTGTATCTCACTTCCACTATGTGCTGATCGCGGGTACTGTATTTGCTTGTTTCGCCGGATTTATTTTCTGGTATCCAAAAATGTTCGGCCACAAGCTGAACGAAAGAATCGGAAAATGGTTCTTCTGGATCTTTATGATCGGGTTCAATATTTGTTTCTTCCCGCAATATTTCTTGGGGCTTCAAGGCATGCCTCGCCGTATTTACACATACGGACCGAACGACGGCTGGACAACATTGAACTTTATCTCAACTGTCGGAGCTTTCATGATGGGTGTAGGATTCTTAATCCTTTGCTATAACATCTACTACAGCTTCCGTTACTCTACTCGTGAAATTAGCGGAGATTCATGGGGTGTGGGACGTACGCTTGATTGGGCGACTTCTTCTGCGATTCCGCCGCATTACAACTTTGCGGTGCTTCCTGAAGTCAAATCTCAAGATGCATTCCTGCATATGAAAGAAGAAAAAACTGAATTATACCCTGAAAGCAAATTCAAGAAAATCCATATGCCAAGCAACTCAGGCAGACCGTTCTTTATGTCTGTTGCCTTCGGTCTCGCTGGCTTTGGACTGGTATTTGAATGGTACTGGATGGGCGTAGTCGGATTGATCGGAGTCCTGCTCTGCATGGTTCTGCGTTCATTCGAATACGACAACGGCTACTACATTAGTGTTGATGAAATAAAAGAGACGGAAAGAAAGATTTCCGAATAAGGAGGCGTGAGTTATGGAACATGCAGAACACGGCAATTCTAACGCGCCTATGGAATATCAATCTGAAACCGGCAGACTTAATATTCTCGGGTTTTGGATCTTTTTAGGGGCAGAAATTGTGTTGTTCTCAACACTATTTGCAACCTTCTTCGTTCTTAAAAACAGAACAGCTGGAGGTGTCTTGCCAGACGAACTATTTGAAGTCAATCTGGTAATGATTATGACGTTCTTGCTGCTGATCAGCAGCTTTACCTGCGGGATCGCTGTTCATGAAATGCGCCGCGGAAGTTTAAAAGGCGTAGTCATTTGGACAATTATCACTCTTCTTCTCGGTGCCGGCTTCGTCGGATGCGAGATCAACGAGTTTGTTCACTATGTACATGAAGGAGCGGCTCTCAGTACAAGTGCGTTCTGGTCTGGATTCTTTGTTTTACTTGGAACTCACGGAACTCACGTAACAATCGGGATTTTCTGGATCACAGGAATTCTGATTCAGTTGAAGAAACGCGGCTTAACTCCGCAAACTTCATCTAAAATCTTTATCTCAAGCTTGTACTGGCACTTCTTAGATGTTGTATGGATTTTCATCTTTACAGGTGTCTATCTCATGGGATTGGGGGGTCTGTAAAATGGCAAACAAATCTGCTGAACACAGTCACTTTCCTTGGAAACACATTGTAGGTTTTGCACTGTCTATCGTTTTGACCCTGCTGGCTCTATGGGTAGCGGTGTACACTGACCTGAGCTCATCAGCAAAACTTTGGATTATCTTCGGTTTCGCCTTCATTCAGGCGGCGCTGCAGCTTCTCATGTTCATGCATATGACAGAGAGCGAAAACGGCACAATCCAAGTTGGAAACACGCTGTTCGGATTCTTTGGCGCGATCGTTATCGTACTTGGATCCATCTGGATTTTCGCGGCTCACTATCACCATGGTGACCATATGGACGGAAATCCTCCTGGAGGCGCTGAACACTCAGAGCATTCAGGCCATAACGAATAATACAAAAACCCTCTTCATTGGAAGAGGGTTTTTTGCTGTCTTCAGCTGCTTCGCTTTCTGCGAAGATACGGAAGGCCGTAAATGATAAATGCGGCGATATGAGCGACAATGACGTTGACGGCAAACAAGATAATCATGAGAGTGTGTCCTAGTGGAGAAAGGCTTTCTGTTGCGTAAAAGAAGAAGAATACCCACATTAAGATGATTGGCGGAATAGCTGAGAGTGCGACTTTTTTGTTATCAAGCCAAATAAAGAGAGGCGTTGCGCTGGCAACCAATAAGTAAGCAAAAAACATGTCCATCATACCCGTCTCCTTTCATTTTGTGATAACGTTTACAAAAATGAAATAGAGGAACTGAGTTGTGTCTGTTTTGTGATTGTTTTTTGAACATTCTGTTACAATTATTATACCATGTTTTCCAGAAATTGATACGTGTTTTTGCAGAAATGGACTGGATCTATCGTCTTATTTTTTTCGTTCAATATGCTAGGAGAATGTATGGGCATGGGGCTCTGAATTTTTAGCTGTTTCTATATGAGGTATCACATTATTTGGGAACATAACACATTATCGCATTCGTTTTTTAACAAATTCTTTTGGTATGGCGTTTTTTTCATTTGAAAAGTTTTGTGTCAATCGAAACATTTCGGTTTATGATACGTCATATTTCGTGTAGCTGAAAAAGCGCCGCAAATGCTGAAAAAACATAAAAGGAAGCGAGCTTCACGTGTCATCTTGAACGTGGTTCATGTATAATAAACATTAGTGATTTTCCGATGAAAATGTAAGGCGGGATAGAATGAGTCGATATAAGAAACAACAAAGCCCCTTTTACCAGGGGGATTTGATTTTTATATTTGGTGTGTTTTTTATTATAAGCGTAGTATCAATTTATGCTGCCGGTCAGTTTGGGCAGTATGGGAACACGGATTGGATTCAGCAAATTGTGTTTTATTTTTTGGGGGCTGTTGCCATTACAGTTCTTTTGTACTTTGATTTAGAACAGCTTGAAAAGTTAAGTTTATATATTTTTATCATTGGTATTTTATCTTTGATTATTCTTAAAATCAGTCCCGAGTCTATTGCACCTGTTATTAAAGGGGCAAAAAGTTGGTTTAGGATCGGTAGAATAACAATACAGCCGTCAGAGTTTATGAAGGTTGGTTTGATTATGATGCTTGCTTCAGTTATTGGAAAAGCTAATCCTAAAGGAGTTCGGACGCTTAGGGATGATATCCACTTGTTATTAAAGATTGCGGGTGTCGCAGTTATTCCTGTAGGTCTTATCCTGATGCAGGATGCTGGGACTGCGGGAATATGTATGTTTATCGTTCTTGTAATGGTTTTTATGTCAGGTATAAATTGGAAATTGATTGCGATCATAGCTGGTTCAGGTATCTTACTCATTTCATTAATTTTATTAGTAATGATAAACTTTCCTGACGTTGCTAAATCAGTTGGAATACAGGATTATCAAATTAAGCGGGTCACTTCTTGGGTGTCTGCTTCAAATGAGACACAGGAAGATTCAAATGACAGCTGGCAAGTTGACCAGGCCATCATGGCAATAGGATCTGGTGGTATTTTAGGTAATGGTATTTCTAATTTGAAGGTTTATGTTCCAGAGAGTACGACTGACTTTATCTTTTCTATAATAGGTGAGTCATTTGGCTTTATAGGCTGTGCGATTGTTGTCATCATGTTCTTCTTTTTAATCTACAGGCTTGTTGTTCTGATAGACAAAATACATCCGTTTAACCGTTTCGCTTCTTTCTTTTGCGTTGGCTATACGGCGTTAATTGTGATCCACACATTCCAGAATATCGGAATGAACATTGGAATTATGCCTGTTACCGGGATTCCGTTGCTGTTTGTCAGCTATGGGGGAAGTTCGACACTTTCCACGTTAATCGGATTTGGGATTGTATATAATGCAAGTGTGCAACTGACGAAATACAGAAGTTATCTTTTTAATTCTTAATATGCAGACAGCCTTTACAGAGGCTGTCTTTTTTTTGTGCAGAGCATTTCACTTTTGAGATTACTTTTTTTCGGATATGATAAAAAGTGATAAGGAGGTTCTTGTGATGAATAACACAATCGAAACCATTTTGAATCATCGGTCAATCCGGTCTTTTACTGATCAGCTTTTGACAGCTGAAGAAATTGATACATTAGTGAAAAGTGCGCAGGCTGCGTCTACATCCAGCTATGTGCAGGCATATTCGATTATCGGGGTTTCTGATCCTGAGAAAAAACGTGAGCTGTCCGTGCTTGCTGGGAATCAGCCTTACGTTGAGAAGAACGGACACTTTTTTGTATTTTGTGCGGATTTGTACCGCCATCAACAACTGGCTGAGGAAAAAGGTGAACATATTTCTGAGCTGCTCGAGAATACAGAAATGTTTATGGTTAGCTTGATTGATGCGGCGCTGGCAGCGCAAAATATGAGCATTGCCGCTGAGTCCATGGGGCTTGGCATTTGCTATATCGGCGGCATTCGGAATGAACTGGACAAGGTGACAGAGGTGCTGCAAACGCCTGACCATGTGCTCCCGCTTTTCGGACTGGCAGTAGGCCATCCTGCGAACCTTTCCGGCAAAAAACCGAGATTGCCAAAGCAGGCCGTTTATCATGAGAATACGTATAATGTGAACACAGACGATTTCCGTCATACTATGAATACGTATGACAAAACCATTTCTGATTACTATAGAGAAAGAACAAACGGGCAGCGGGAAGAAACGTGGTCCGATCAAATACTGAACTTTATGAAGCAAAAGCCGCGTACGTATTTAAATGACTACGTGAAAGAAAAGGGCTTTAATAAAAACTAAAGCAAACCTCTCCGTCTGGAGAGGTTTTTATGTTTCACGTGTAACATATTCCGACAAATAGGGACAGGCTTTCACAAATAAATGGCGAATGATAGGGAACACTGATAAGCAGTGTGAGCGGCTTTGGAGAAAAAATAGAAGATCAGTGATACGATGAGGATGAGGTGGTAGGGATGGTTTCATTAAGTATATTAGATCAATCTCCAGTATCAGAGGGCAGCAATGCAGAAACGGCCTTACAGCAAACCGTTGCGCTTGCCCAAGCTGCTGAGGACCTTGGATATAAGAGATTTTGGGTTTCTGAGCATCACTTTTCAAAACGTCTGGCAGGGTCCAGTCCTGAGGTGCTAATCAGTCATATAGCAGCGAAAACAAAGCGAATCCGTGTTGGATCAGGAGGAGTCATGCTGCCGCATTACAGTGCTTATAAAGTAGCTGAAAACTTTCGTGTTCTGGAGGGGCTGACACCAGGAAGAATTGACCTGGGGCTTGGCAGAGCACCGGGGGGAATGCCGATTGCATCATGGGCGCTGAATGACGGCGGTAAGCGCAATGCTGATCAGTATCCGCAGCAAATCAAGGAGTTGACCATGTATTTGCATGATTTGGCGGATGATAAACACCGTTTTCCGAATCTGACGGCTGCGCCGCATATTTCAACGGCTCCGGATGTGTGGCTGCTCGGCTCATCTGGAGAAAGCGCGCTGCTCGCAGCTGAATCTGGCGCTGGCTATATGTTTGCCCATTTTATCAATGGAGAGGGCGGAGAGGGTACTGTCAGACAGTATAAGAGGCGATTCAAACCGTCTGTGTTAGGAGATACGCCTCGAGCGGCAGTTGCTGTTTTTGTTCTTTGTGCTGACACGGAGAAGAAGGCAGAGGAGCTTGGGGCTGTGCTTGATTTTACACTTTTGGCGGGAGAGCAGGGTATTCCTTTAGAGGGAGTTCCTTCGTATGAAGCTGTTCGGAAAAATACGTATTCTTCTTATGAACAGAGACGAATTGCTGATAATCGAAATCGAATGATTGTTGGTACGAAAGAACAGGTTAAGGAGCGGCTGCTAGCTTTGAGTAAAGCGTATGAAACAGAGGAAATCATGGTGGTGACCATCACGCATCATTTTGAAGATAAGCTCCGATCGTATCGCTTATTGCAGGAGGCGTTTGCTGACTGATCTTTAAAAAGCCCTGCCGAATCGGCAGGGCTTTTTCTTATTCAACAGTGAAAGGTTCTTCGGTCAAAACCTGGCTTGACTTGCCTTTGTTCGCGGCATATGCGAGCAAGTAATACTCTCCGGCCGGAAGTTTGGTTCCGCCATTAATCGTGCCGTCCCAGTCAAAGTACTGATAACCTTTATCTTGATTTTTATAAATGCCGGCTTGGCCTGCGAAATCAAGGTTGCTGTCATAGACGAGGAACGCCAGCTCTTCCGCTCCCGCAGGAAGGTAGGTTTCAATTTGATAGGTGCCTTGTACAGACCCTTCGCTGACAGAGACAGATGTGACTCTCGGATAATCGGGCTCTTTCACAATCAGCAATGTAGGTACCTTAGCGACCGTTTTTCCGCCTTCTCTGACGATAACCGTTCCTTCATAGGTGCCAGCTTTTGTTTTCTTCGTATTGACCTTTACTTTTGCAGTGGCTTTCCCGGTTTGATGTGCCGGAATCACAACACGGCTTGTGCCGGATGTGGAGATGCCGCTGCCATTAAATGAGTATTCCAGTGTGTATGATTTTCTAATGGAAGATTGATTTTCAATCGTAAACGTTTCTTTTTTCGTTTCGTTTCCGTTTTCCTTCAAGAACGTGCCGTATGAATAGCTTCCAGGTGAGACGAGCGAATCTGCTTTGATTGCGTTCATGATTCTTGCGCTGCCTGCGCCTTGAGCGTTATGCGGATATACTTCCCCATCGCTATCCTTTAAAGTGACAGCGGTATTCATGATGGCGGCTTTAATCTGTTCAACGCTCCACTTTGGCTTGGCTTGTTTAATAACGGCAACCGCTCCGGCAATATGAGGCGATGCCATGCTTGTTCCTTGTTTTGATCCGTAGCCGTATGGATGGTCAGGATCGTGTGTTGGGATCGTGCTCACGATATTGACCCCTGGCGCGGAAATATCAGGCTTAATCATCCACGTATCCATAACAGGGCCGCGTGATGAGAAATCAGCCACTTGTTCACCGAGCGCTTTTGAGACCGTCAACTTGAATGTTGTTTTTGTCTCACCAGCTTTCAGGGCACTGACGAGTTTTTCGCCGTCTTCTAATGAAAGCTTAATCGTTGGGACAGACATGCCTGGCACATTGGCTTCAATTTCTCCAGAGAGGTTGTTATACACAACCATGCCGATTGCACCGGCTTTTTTAGCGTTATCCGCTTTATCCACAAATGCAATGCTGCCTCGTTTGACAACGGCGACTTTGCCTGTCAGGTCTTTCCCTTTAAAATCCTTTTCTTCGCCGATTCCTGCTTCGACAAGCTCAATTTCTTTGTTATTGAGCGCTTTGACGTCGTCCTCTTTGTTGTAGCCCATCACTTTTGCTGAAGAGTAGGAGCCGAAAGTGACGGCGTATTCATTGAGCGGCAGCTGAGTCGCACCGACAGAAATCGCTTCTCTTGATGTGCCCGGCGATCCGACTGTCCAGCCGTTCGGTCCGCTGTTGCCGTTTGAGGTAACAGCGACAACGCCTTCTGACATGGCCCAGTCAAGCGCTGTGCTTGTCGCCCAGTCCGGGTTGTTTAAAGAGTTTCCGAGAGACAGGTTCATCACATCTGCTCCGTCCTGCACTGCACGTTCCACACCGGCGATGACGTTTTCCGTTGTGCCGCTTCCGCCAGGTCCTAACACACGATAAGCAAGAAGTGTGGCATCAGGCGCTACGCCTTTAATTGTTCCGTTTGCAGCCACAGTTCCGGCTACGTGTGTGCCGTGGTCAGTCGCTCCGCCCCTCGGATCGCCTGTTGGTGTTTCTTTTGGATCGTAATCATTGTCCACAAAATCGTATCCTTTATATTGTCCAAAGTTTTTCTTCAGATCTGGGTGATTGTATTCAACCCCAGTGTCAATAATCGCCACCTTGATGCCTTTTCCTGTGTAGCCTAAATCCCATGCATCGTTTGCTCCGATATAAGGCGCACTGTCATCCATTTGCGGAGATACGGCGTCTTCGGAGATTGTGACGTCTTTATCCTTCATATTGTCTGTTTTATATGTGACGTTCGGGTACACTGCCTTAACGTCTTTTACCGCGAGAAGTTTTGGAATCTCATTAGCTGGAAGCTTCATAGAGAAGCCTGAGAATACCTGCTCATATTCCCGGTTTACTTTTCCGTTTTTCACCGCTTTGATTGCTTTGTTTTTTGCTTTTGTGCGAGCGGTTTTCAGCTTGCTTTTCGATTGGCTTTCTCCCGCTTCCTTCGCTTCTGCCAAGGATTTTTCTTTTAATTCCACTATAACGGTTGTTTTTTTGCTTGTCGTCATGTCGATATCACCGAATACCTCGGCTTTTTCCAGATCAGCCGACGTTTTTGAAGAAGCTGGAGCTGCCTGGACGCCCGTAATACCTGTGGATAACGCAAAAAATAAGACAAAACTTACAAGCAGAAAGCGAATGATCCCCTTTTTCAATGTGTTTCCCCCTTTGTGTTTAGAAAAAATGTGAAAGATCTAGTATATATTTCTTGAAAATTCAAAAAAATCCTTGTGTCATTTGAACCATTTATTGGATTTTGTTTGTGTATAACGAAGGAGTTATACACAGAACCCTGTGTATAAGTGAATAAACCTGTGTATATATATAGTTAGGAATATACGTTCGTATACAAAATATAGATAGAGTTTGTGGACATGTGGATATCTCTTGTGATTAAGTTGTTCTTATCTTTGGGATAACTTGTGTATAAAGTTTTCAAAGCGGTTCTCCAATTTTCATTTCAATTCTTTCAGCTTTCAACAAAACTTCTAAAAACTAGTTGGTTTTTTCACTCATATTGTGACAAAGAATTCTCTTTCCACGGTCTATCATAGAGTCATGAGTTTTGCTAGAGCCGCTAGTTTGCGAGAAAAGAAATCGGCCGTCTTTTCTTGCGGGCTGCGGCTGAGAAAACGGGCTGCTAAAAAGGCTGCCTGCCAAAAAGAAGCGGAGGGATGTTTTTCTATGAAACGTTTGCTTGTATCTTTACGGGTGTGGATGGTCTTTTTGATGAACTGGGTGACGCCGGACAGAAAAACTGCGGCTGCCGCGGTCTATTCGGCTCAGCGTACATACCAAAGAAAGGCGGCTGTGCAGGCCGCAGGACTCGTTTCGTTTTATGAGTGGCGGATGGCTGTGAATGAGGAAGAAAAGCAGAAAGCGAAAGCCGCCGCGCTTTATAAAAGAAGATGTTTGCAAGCCTTCAAGGAATCGCCAAAGCAGGAGAGAGCGGGCCCGCATCTTTACATGGCGGTCAAAAGGAGGTAAAATCCCAGTCAAAAGCAAATTGGCGGGAGAGATAACCTCTTGAAAATCTATAAAGTATTAAACAACAATGCGGCTTTAATAAAAGAGGATGATCAGGAAAAAATCGTGATGGGGCCGGGAATCGCTTTTCAAAAAAAGAAAAATGATCTCATCCCTATGAATAAAGTGGAAAAAATCTTTGTCGTGCGCGACGAGAATGAAAAATTCAAACAAATCCTGCAAACACTGCCGGAGGAACATATAGAAATAGCTGAGGATATCATCAGCTATGCGGAGGGGGAGCTCGCGGCGCCGCTGAGCGACCACATTCATATCGCGCTTTCTGACCATTTATCCTTTGCGATCGAAAGGGTTCAAAATGGGCTGCTTGTCCAGAATAAATTGCTGCATGAGATAAAGGCGCTCTATAAAAAAGAATATGAGATCGGCCTGTGGGCGATCGGACATGTAAAAGAGACATTGGGCGTGTCTCTGCCTGAAGATGAAGCGGGTTATATTGCCCTTCACATCCATACGGCGAAGATGGATGCGGAGAGCATGTATTCGGCGCTGAAGCATACGACCATGATCAAAGAAATGATAGAGAAAATAGAACAATACTTTAATCGAAAGGTGGATGAAAACAGCATTTCCTATCAACGCCTTGTCACGCATTTGCGATACGCGGTCAGCCGGTTGGAATCAAATGAAGCGCTCCATCGTATGGACGAGGAGATGCTTTATTTCATCCAAAAAAAGTATTCATTCGCCTATCAATGTGCGCTGGAGCTGGCGGAGTTTTTGAAAAATGAATATCAATTACATTTGCCGGAATCCGAGGCCGGCTATATCACGCTGCATGTCCAGCGTCTTCAAGATCTCTCGGAATAACCGCTTTGACTTGCAGGGAGTGATCTCTGGAAGTTTTTTTATTGATCAGGATTCAGTGTGTAGTACATCCAGCCCATCATAACTATTCCCGCGGTCAGATTGCCGAGCGTAACGGGGATTAAGTTTCTGACTGCTCCCATCAGTGTCACTGTATCAGGGTGCTCGATCAAAAGCGAGATGGCGAATGTGCACATATTGGCAATGCTGTGTTCAAAGCCGGAAATAAAGAAGCAGAAAACGAATAGCATCATGGTAAAAAGCTTTGCTCCTTCCCCTTTGAGAGACATTGGAATGAAAAAGGCGAGGCACACAAGCCAATTGCACAGCATTCCTCTGAAAAACAATTCGGAAGCCGGCGGCTCCATTTTGTGCTCTGCCAAATGAATCAAAAAGGAATGAACAGAAGGCTCCTCAAAAAGTCCCGTCGCGCTGATCAGGATGGCAAATAGAATGGCGCCGATTAAATTGCCGGCATAGCTTGACATCCACAAGTACAGGGTGTTGCGCCAGCTGAGTTTTTTCCGGAGCGCGGTATAGGTGAAATAAAAGGTGTTGCCGGTAAATAAATCTCCGCCTCCGTAAGCAATCAGCAGAATAGCGGCCCCGAAAGTGACAGCGGCTGCCGGAAAGGCAAACGGAGAATCAGCCATAAAGAAATAGCTGCCTGTTTTGCTTGCGGCTGTAATGCCAAAACCAATAAACATACTGGCCAAAATGGACCGAAGCACATAACGGATTTTGCTTGAAGCGAATATGTTTTGTTTTTTCAAAGCATACTGTTCAACCTTTTGCAAAGCTTGAGTTTCCATTGTCTTTTCCTGCTTTCTTTCATGATTGAGCATAGTATAGCACGATATTGTGAAGTATTTCACAATTAATTTTTACGAATTTTTGTCTACATGTTTTATCAAACTATTTAACTAAAAAAATAGTTGACGAAAACGCTGTCATGATTTATGATGAAAGCGTATTCTTAATCTGAATAAGCGGGATTGTGACTGGTAAAGCAGGCAAGACCTAAAATTTGCGTAAATGAAAAAGGATCGCTGTGTCCTTTATTCGTTGGCGAATTTTAGGTCTTTTTTGTTTAAATAAAAGGGGGAGAAATAGATGGATTACAAAGAGACTGCAAAACGCCTCATTGAGCTTCTCGGAGGGAAAGAAAATATTATCAGCGCGGCTCATTGTGCAACAAGACTGCGTTTAGTGATGAAAGATGAATCAAAGATAGATCAAGCACAAGTAGAAGAGCTTGATGGCGTCAAAGGGGCTTTCAGCAGCTCTGGCCAGTACCAGATCATTTTCGGAACAGGCCTTGTGAATAAAGTATTCGATGCCTTTTCTAAAGAAGCTGATATCGAGCGTGAAGAACACGTAAATCATCAGGATGCGGCAAAAGAAAAGCTGAATCCCGCTGCGAGATTTGCGAAAACGCTTTCTAATATTTTTGTTCCAATCATCCCGGCTATTGTAGCCAGCGGCCTATTAATGGGATTGCTGGGTATGATCAATGCGTTTCATTGGATGAGCAAGGATTCTGCGCTTTTGCAGCTGCTTGATATGTTTTCAAGTGCAGCATTCATTTTCTTGCCGATTTTAATCGGGGTCAGCGCTTCAAAAGAGTTTGGCAGCAATCCATACTTGGGAGCGGTCATCGGGGGAATCATGATTCATCCGAATCTTTTAAATCCATGGGGATTGGCGGAAGCGACACCTGATTACATGCATCTTTTCGGATTTGATATCGCGCTTCTCGGCTACCAGGGAACTGTTATCCCTGTCCTGCTTGCGGTGTATGTGATGAGCAAGGTAGAGAAATGGACGAGAAAAGTGGTTCCACATGCGGTGGATTTGCTTGTTACACCATTTGTTACTGTGATTGTCACCGGGTTTGTTGCTTTTATCGCGATTGGCCCTCTAGGCAGAGCGCTTGGCTCCGGCATTACGGTTGCTTTAACTTATGTGTATGACCATGCCGGTTTTGTCGCAGGTCTGATTTTCGGGGGCACGTATTCACTCATCGTGCTGACAGGCGTTCATCATAGCTTCCATGCGATTGAGGCTGGGCTTATTGCAGATATAGGCAAGAACTACTTGCTGCCGATCTGGTCAATGGCGAATGTCGCACAGGGCGGGGCAGGTCTTGCCGTCTTCTTTATGGCGAAAAAGGCAAAGACAAAAGAAATCGCGCTTCCGGCAGCATTTTCCGCTTTTCTCGGCATTACTGAGCCCGTCATATTCGGAGTCAATCTTCGCTACCGAAAACCGTTTATCGCCGCGATGATCGGAGGCGCATTGGGTGGGGCATATGTCGTCTTTACACATGTAGCTGCAAACGCTTACGGGTTAACGGGTATTCCGATGATCGCCATTGCGGCTCCGTTTGGCTTCAGCAACTTGATTCACTATCTGATTGGCATGGCGATTGCGGCAGTGTCAGCGTTCATTGCAGCATTTGTCATGAAGATTAATGAGGATGAGGAGAGGAAAAAATGACAGCACATGATCAGGAGCTTCGTCGCCGGGCTTATGAAGAAGTGGAGAAAAAAGAGCCCATCGCTAACAGCGATCCGCACCGCCAGCATTTTCATATCATGCCGCCGGTTGGGCTGCTGAATGACCCAAATGGCGTGATTTATTGGAAGGGCAGCTATCATGTATTCTTTCAGTGGCAGCCGTTTCAGACGGGGCACGGCGCAAAATTTTGGGGGCATTATACGACACAGGATGTTGTGAATTGGAAGCGGGAAGAGATTGCGCTGGCTCCGAGTGATTGGTTTGATAAAAACGGCTGCTACTCGGGCAGCACTGTCACGAAAGACGATCGGCTCTATCTGTTTTACACAGGAAATGTCAGGGATCAGAATGGAAACCGGGAAACGTATCAATGCCTTGCTGTATCTGACGACGGACTGTCCTTTGAGAAAAAGGGTGTCGTCGCCCGCCTTCCGGAAGGATATACGGCGCATTTTCGCGATCCGAAGGTATGGGAGCATGAAGGCACATGGTATATGGTGATTGGTGCGCAAACAGAGAATTTGAAAGGGCAGGCTGTATTGTTTGCTTCTGATAACCTGACAGAGTGGAGATTTCTTGGCCCGATAACCGGCGCGGGCTTCAACGGGCTGGACGATTTTGGATACATGTGGGAATGTCCGGATTTGTTTTCCCTTCAAGGATCGGACGTGCTGATTGTTTCGCCTCAAGGGCTTGAGGCTGACGGTTTCCGTTATCAGAACGTATATCAATCAGGTTATTTTGTCGGCCGGCTTGATTATAACAAGCCTGAACTGAAGCATGGTGAATTTATGGAGCTTGATCAAGGTTTTGATTTTTACGCGCCGCAAACACTTGAAGACGATCAGGGAAGGCGGATTTTGTTTGCATGGATGGCTGTGCCTGATCAGGATGAAGGGTCCCATCCGACCATTGACTGCCACTGGATTCACTGCATGACGCTGCCGAGACAGCTGACGCTTTCAGGCCAGAAGCTGATTCAGCAGCCGCTGCCTGAGCTAAAAGCCATGCGCAGAAATGAGAAAAAAATACACATCAATATGCATGGATCATCTGGTACGCTTCCAGTAGAAAAACCTGAAAGAGCTGAGATTCTGCTGGAAGACATTCATACGGAGTCTGGCTTTTCAATCAGTATCCGCGGAACGGCTACGTTTTCCTTCCAAAAAGACGAGGGGATTGTTACTCTGGAACGAAAGAGCTTTGACGGAAAAAGAACAGAAGCGAGACATTGCCACATCAAGGATTTGCATACCGTACACATGTTTCTCGACGCGTCATCTGTGGAAATCTTTATCAATAACGGAGAAGAGGTCTTTAGTGCGAGATATTTTCCTTTCCCGGGAAATCATGAAGTAACAGCCAGTTCGACCGGGAAATCTGAAATGAATGTCGGAATTTGGACACTTATGTAGAAAATCCTTCTATTTTCTTATGTGAAATCTGAGCCATCTGTGCTATTCTTCAACGATAACCTACTATTTTTTTCTGTAAAAGGAGTTGTTTTCTTGAATATACATGAACAGAAGATAACACCGGAATGTTTGGAAAAGGCTGCTAACCAAGTTGAAGATAAGCGGGAAGAATATAAGGATGTGCTGCTTCAGCTGAAAAAAATGCTTGGCGGAACAACGCCGCACAGTGAAACGGCGGAAATTCTCACGCGGGCATATGAACAAATGAAGGAATATGCACTTTTTGTTCAGTCGATAGAAACATTTTTGAGGAAATCTGCAAACAATTTAAAAATCAAATAAACAGGCTGCCGATGGGATCGGCAGTTTTTTCTGTGAAAAGTCTTCGGTGATTTAAAAAGGGCTGCCTCTCTGTAAGGCAGCCCCTTTTGTTTATGATTGTTGATTCAGGCGCAGTGCAGAATGCTTCGTAGGACCAACATATTGGTTTAGCGGGAAGGATTCTTTAATGGCCGCTGTGATGAATTCTTTCGCTGCGTAAATGGCTTCTTTGACTTCCGCACCTTTGGCAAGCTCCGCTGTCACGGCTGCTGAGAATGTACAGCCTGCGCCATGTGTATAAGGAGTATCGATCATTTCGCTTTCAAGGACTTCCGCTGTTTCTCCGTCATAGAGAACATCAACGGCTTTCTCGTGTTTGAGTTTGCCTCCGCCTGTAATGACGACATATTGAGCGCCGAGTGCGTGAATTTTTTTCGCGGCTTCGATCATATCGTCAACTGTTTTTAGTTCATCCATGCCGCTGAGCTGGCTGGCTTCAAACAAGTTTGGCGTAATGACAGTGGCTAGCGGAGCCAATTGCTCACGCAGGGCTTGGGCGTGCTCCGGATAAAGGACTTCATTAGCACCTTTGCAAACCATAACCGGGTCAATTACCACATTTTTTAATTGTTTTTCTTTGATCGTTTTTGCCGCAAGCTCGATAATATCAACGGTTGGCAGCATTCCTGTTTTCATGGCGTCCACGCCGATGCCGTCCGTAATTGTTGCAAGCTGGGCGCGGATTGTATCAGTATCGATCGGGAATACCTGATGGTCCCAGCTGTTGTTTGGGTCCATCGCAACGATCACCGTTAAGGCGGTCATCCCGTATACGTTTTTTTCTTGAAATGTTTTTAAATCAGCTTGAATCCCAGCACCGCCGCTGGAATCTGAGCCGGCAATGGTGAGTGCTTTGTGCATAGACATGTCTTGAACCTCCATCGTGTTTTGTCTTTCATTATAGTTAGATTTTCTCTGTATCACAATATAGAAGGCTTAGCAATTCATCTAGTATTTTCATTATCACCTTATCCGGTTCAGTAGGATATTCCCACTGATCTCCCGTCCAATATATGTTTTAATAGTACATGACTATGAAAATGAGAAGGAGAGCATCATGAAGATTTCTATCGTAATTGTGACCTATAATCGGATTCCGGCTTTGTGTGAGCTTCTGGAGTCGATTTCCCGCCAGACCTTGAAGCCGTATGAAATTATTATTGTGAATGATGCCGGGGAATCGGTCGTGCCGGTCAAAGCACTGTATCCGGAGCTGCCGATTGCTGTCATCAATTTAGAAAAGAACTCGGGGCATGTGGCTGCGAGAAATGCCGGTGTAAAAGAGGCGTCTGGCGATTGCATTATGCTGTGTGATGACGATGATTTCTTTACGCCAGGGCATGTCGAGAAAATGGCAAAGGAAATAGAAACGGCAGACTTTGTTCATTCTGATGCGGAAATAGTTTCGTTTGAAGAGAAAAACGGAACAAGATATCCAGTGTCACGGAAATTGTTTGCTTATACCGCTGACTATGAGGATATGAGAGTGTTTTCTACATACGTGCCGTCGGGCAGCATGTACAGACGTTTTCTGCATGATGAAATCGGGTATTTCGATGCTGATGTGCACAATTACTGGGATTGGGATTTTTATC
Organism: Bacillus sp. FSL R5-0576; assembly: GCF_038004765.1. NCBI lineage: Bacteria > Bacillati > Bacillota > Bacilli > Caryophanales > Bacillaceae > Bacillus > Bacillus sp. FSL R5-0576. Next base: position 3,636,111 of record NZ_JBBORU010000001.1, on the reverse strand, counting down.
TGCGCGCAGCCAAGGATTACCGGGTGAAGCGTGTCCCTTGCGCCAGTGTGATTTATGCCTTCAGTGACGCGGGAGACAATCAGTCTGCGGACCTTGGCGCCAAGCGGAAGCAATATTTGGATCGTTTAAGTGAAAAGCACGGACTCGGGGAGCTGCCGACGAAAAACTTTGCCGTCCTGCTTGAAGAGCCTGAGATGAAGAGGCGGGAAGCAAAAAGTGAAATGGTTTGGGATGGCGAGCCTGTCTATTCCAGACTTCATCGTTCGTAAGGGGGCCTGAATCTTGAAACAGCTTTTACAAGACAGCTGGTGGAATCAGCTAAAGGAAGAGTTTGAGAAACCGTATTATCAAGAGCTCAGAGAAATGCTGAAGCGGGAATACGCGGAGCAAACGATTTATCCGGACAGCCGGGATATTTTCAATGCGCTGCATTATACCTCATACGATGATGTCAAGGTCGTCATTCTCGGCCAAGATCCGTATCACGGGCCGGGACAGGCTCAAGGTTTAAGCTTCTCTGTCAAGCCCGGTGTAAAGCAGCCGCCTTCGTTAAAAAATATTTTTCTTGAGCTGCAGCAGGACATCGGGTGCAGCATCCCGAATCACGGGTCGCTTGTGAGCTGGGCAAAGCAAGGCGTTCTTTTGCTGAATACTGTGCTGACAGTAAGGCGCGGACAGGCGAATTCCCATAAGGGAAAAGGCTGGGAGCGACTGACGGACCGAATTATTGACGTGCTGAGTGAAAGGGAGCGGCCGGTTATCTTTATTTTGTGGGGACGGCATGCTCAAATGAAAAAAGAACGGATCGACACGTCCAAGCATTTTATCATTGAATCGACGCATCCCAGCCCGTTTTCGGCGAGAAACGGATTTTTCGGGAGCAGACCGTTTTCCCGGGCGAATGCCTATTTGGAGAAAATGGGAGAGGCGCCGATTGATTGGTGTATTAAGGATTTGTAAAAAGCGCAGGTTATCTGCGCTTTTTTATTTGAGTATTTTTCGAATCATTCGCAGCCCGTTTTTGGAGGAAGGATAACGAAATGCGAAGTCGAAGCGGTTCGTTTGTTTGACGACGCTTTTTTTGTGCGTGAATGTGTTAAAACTGTCAAACCCGTGATAGCTGCCGATGCCGCTTTCCCCGACGCCGCCGAATGGCAAATACGGCGTCGCCACATGCATTAACGTATCATTGATACAGCCCCCGCCAAACGACAGATTTCCTAAAACAGCGCGCTCAATTTCTTTGTTTGTGGTGAAGAGATACAGGGCGAGCGGCTTAGGGCGCGATTGGACTTTCTCAATGACTTCCCCGATATTGCGGTATGTAAAGAGCGGAAGAATCGGCCCGAAAATCTCCTCCTGCATCACTGGAGAGTCATCCCTCACTTGTTCGAGAATGGTCGGCGCAATTTTGTGATGATTGGGATCAGATTGTCCGCCTGTGAGTAGGATGCCGTCATTCAGAAAGCTGAGCAGCCGCTGATAGTGGCGCTCACTGACGATTTTGCCGTACTGTGAATTCTGTTCCGGCTGAGGGCCGTAAAATTCTCTGATCGCACGCTTCATTTCTTCTGTGAGCTTCGTTTTGATGTCCTCGTGGACAAATAAATAATCCGGTGCGATGCAGGTTTGTCCCGCATTTGTAAATTTCCCGAAGACGATGCGTTTGGCGGCAAGCTGAATGTCAGCATCTTTATGGACGATGCAGGGGCTTTTGCCGCCGAGCTCCAAGGTTACGGGAATTAATTGTTTGGCGGCGGCCTCCATGACGACTTTTCCCACGGCTACGCTGCCGGTAAAGAAAATGTAGTCAAAGGGCTGCTGTAATAATGCTGTGCTGACGTCGGGCCCGCCTTCTGCCATAGCGACATAATCGGTTGGAAAAACGCTGCTGATGAGTTTGGAAAGAATAGCAGAAACAGCCGGCGTATATTCCGATGGCTTGAGAACGACCGTGTTCCCCGCCGCAATGGCTCCAATCAACGGAGAAAGCGCCAGCTGCAAGGGATAGTTCCAAGGCGCAATCACCAAAACGGTTCCATACGGCTCAGGGATGATGATGCTTTTGGAGCCTAGATGAGTCAACGGCGTTTTGACTCGTTTCGGCTTGGACCATTTTCTCAGCCGTTTCATGACAAAGCTGATTTCCTCCAAGACGATTCCGATTTCTGTTGAGTATGCTTCTTGCTCGGATTTATGGAGATCCTGGTAGAGAGCGGCTATGAGATCGGCTTCATGAGTTCTGACGGCTTGTTTCAGCTTTCGCAAAATGTTCAGTCTCGATTCAAGCGGTCTTGTATGTCCCGCCGCAAAATAGGCTTTATGCTTGCTGATGATAGAGGGGATGCTGTTCATTCCGTTTCTCCTTTTTGTAAGGTATGGTGATTTATTATGTGAAAAATCTCTTCTGCTTGTCAATCGCGCAAGGTTTGTCAGAAAAAATAACAAACTCATATCTGCGTTTACAGCAGGAATTTGATAAAATGCAGGAAGACAACATTTATTTTTTTGGAGGGTGCTTCATGAACATTCATATATCTGCATTAATTCAAAAGATGGAAGAGGAGCTGAAAAAAGCAAAAACAGCTGAACGGGATGAGGAGCTGAAGCGTTATGTAGCGGTTGTCCGTTCTCTGTGTGATGTCGTGCTTGATCAGCCGGAGAACGCGAGCGCGCCCCGCATACAGCCGAACGTTACGCCAAGTCCCGCCGCGCCGCCATCGACAGACCAGCTGATGATGGAAAAAATGATGGGGAGCGCGGGATTAAACAAATATCGAAAGCAAGAAAAAGAGAAGCAGGAAGAGGATGGAAACGGAGAGTCTTTATTTGATTTTTAAAGAGAGAGGTTGAGCTTACGTGAAATTGGTTCTTGGCGCGCTGCAATGGACAGCGTTTATTATTGCTGCGGCGATTGTTGTTCCGGTGGCGGTTGCCCAGTCGTTTCATCTGGATCACTCAGATTCTGCAAGATTGATTCAAAGCACTTTTTTTGTACTGGGAATTGCCGCCGTCATTCAGTGTTTGAAAGGCCACAGACTGCCGATCAATGAAAGCCCAGCCGGCTTGTGGTGGGGAGTGTATACGATTTACGCAGGGCTGACGGGAACTGTGTTTGCGACATATGGAGACACACTGCGGGGGTTGCAGGGAGCTCTTCTTGTAAGCGCTGTATGTTTCTTTTTGTTAAGTGTTTTCAAGGTCATTGACAGACTTGCAAAATTGTTTACTCCGGTTGTAACGGGCGTCTATTTATTGCTTCTTGTCATGCAGCTGAGTCAGCCCATTATAAAAGGAATTCTCGGAATCGGTTATCGACAGGACGGGGTGGACGGTCTTGTATTTGGTCTGGCGCTTGTTGTGATCGCTGCCGCCTTTATAATGACAAATTCGAACATCATGTTTTTTAAGCAATATTCTATTTTATTAGCCTTGTTCGGCGGATGGGTGCTGTTTGCGGCTGCCGGAGCGGCAAAGCCGATTGAAATGCCGGACCGGCTGTTTCAGCTGCCTTCCCTGTTTCCTTTTGGGACCCCGTTATTTAACAGCGGCCTGATCATCACTTCTATTTTTATTACCATCTTGCTGATCGTGAATATGCTGGCGAGCATGAAGGTCGTGGACATCGCCGTGAAAAAATTCAGCAAACAGCCTGATGGAAAGCATCATGAACGCCATGCCGGTTTTGCCGCTTCATTCAGCCATCTGCTTAGCGGTTTGACGGGAGCCATTGCGCCTGTTCCGATTTCGGGAGCCGCAGGTTTTATTGAAACGACCAAAATGCCTTCTAAAAAACCGTTTATGCTCGGCAGTATTCTGGTTATCGTGATCAGCGTGATCCCGTTTTTTATGAATACGTTTGCGAGCCTGCCGTCACCCGTTGGATTTGCGGTGAATTTTGTTGTGTTCTCCGCAATGGGCGGTCTGGCCTTTGCCGAATTTGATTCATATGAGAAAGAAGAATCAAAAAGGGTGAGGTCTATCATCGGCATCTCGCTGCTGACAGGGGTCGGTATCATGTTTGTTCCTGAAACTGCGTTAAAGGGATTGCATCCGGTATTTATTTCTCTATTAAGCAACGGGCTCGTATTAGGGACGCTTGCTGCAATAGCTGCTGACCAGTTCCAGCTTTGGCGCAGGAGAAAATCCGACAATCTCGTGTCAACGGAGAACAAACATTGAATTTTGGTGCAGGTGCGATAAGATAAATGATATGAGTTTAACGAAAAGGCGGGAGAGATAGATGAAAGTTTTTATCATATTAGGGGCCATTAACGCCCTGCTTGCCGTGGGACTCGGAGCATTCGGCGCTCACGGATTAGAAGGGAAAATACCTGATAAGTATCTTCAGGTTTGGCACACAGGCGTGCAGTATCATATGTATCACGCCCTTGGGTTATTCGTTGTCGCGTTTCTGGCTGATAAATTATCCGGCATAGGCAGTGTCACGACAGCCGGCTGGCTGATGTTTGCGGGAATTGTGCTGTTTTCCGGAAGCTTATATATTCTAAGTGTGACGCAAATCTCCATTCTTGGAGCGATCACCCCGCTCGGCGGTGTGGCGTTTATTATTTCTTGGATTATGATCGTTGTCGCAGCCGTCAAATATCTATAAACAAAAAAGCCAATCCTCATCATATGAGTGATTGGCTTTTTTCTTATCTTGGCGAATAGGACGCCATGGAATATGGATACGTATAAGCAATTTCTTCATCAAATGTAATGTAATCGAGGTAGATTGTCAGGAGCAGGTAGCGTGTTCCTGATTTCGGGTCGCTGATAATAATGTGATCCCGGCCCGCAGCTTCGATGACGCCGCGAAAAATCTTCGAGCCCCATTCCTTGCTGTTTTCAAATGTCATATAAATGGTGGCCGTTTTTCCCCGATTCAGGCGCAAAATATTCTCGATGTAAGATTCCTCAACAGGCAGCATGCCGGGAACGCTTTGGCCCGGTCCTGACGGTGTAGGCCCCGATGGAATTTGAAAACCGCCGCCCTGCTGCTGGCCCGGGAATCCAAATCCCTGCTGTCCTTGTTGTCCTTGCTGTCCCTGCTGCATTGGCATCATTGGCTGCATCCCCATTGTCTGCATTTGTGAGCCTTGGCCTTGCTGCGGGTACGGGTTGGCGCCAAACTGAGGCTGATACCCCTGCATATTATCAAATGCCTGCATTTGCTGATATTGATTTTTTTTCGGTTTCATATCGTTCCTCCTTTTTATGAAAACCATTCAAAACATGTTCTGGATGTATAGGTGAACGCTCCGCGATGACTCACCTCCGATGGAAAACGATCTTAGTCGCTGGTGCGATTTTTATCTCTTTCACCTTATGAGGCTGATGCTTGGATTATGCTGAAAAAGAACAGCGGACCGATCAGATTTCGCTCTGGGCAGCCGCTGTTTTTCAGAGACATACACAAACTTTTCGCATATTGGTTTGTATCCCTAGCGCAACTTGAGCATAAGCAACATAAGATAACGATAGTTTCAGGTGTGAAGTTCCAAGAAGGAGGTGTAGGATTTGCCTAAAGTATCAGTCATTATGACGAGCTATAACAAAAGCGATTATGTGGCAAAGTCCATTTCTAGCATACTCTCACAAACGTTTTCAGATTTTGAATTGTTTATTATGGATGACAACTCCAATGAAGAGACGCTGAATGTAATCCGTCCTTTTTTGAATGATAACCGAGTGCGTTTTTATCAAAGCGATATATCTGGAGTGAAGGAAAGAACAGAAAAAACGAGATACGCGGCACTGATCAATCAGGCGATTGAGAAGGCGGAGGGTGAATATATCACCTATGCGACGGATGACAACATCTATATGCCGGACCGCCTCCTGAAAATGGTGCGGGAGCTCGATACCCATTCTGAAAAGGCTGTGATTTACTCAGCCTCCAAAACCTATCATTTAAACGAGAATCGCGACATTGTAAAAGAAACTGTCAGGCCTGCCGCTCAAGTGACATGGAACGCGCCGTGCGCAATTGATCATTGCTCGGTGATGCACAGGTATTCGGTGCTTGAGAAGGTAAAGGAGAAGTTTGGCTCCTATTGGGATGAAAGCCCGGCGTTTTACCGTATAGGAGATGCCCGGTTCTTTTGGAGAGTCAATCATTTTTATCCGTTTTACCCACTGGATGAGGAGCTGGACCTGAATTATATTACCGACCAATCGATTCACTTTCAGCTGTTTGAATCAGAAAAAAATGAATTTGTCAGGAACCTTCCTCCGCAGCGAAATTGCCGAGAACTGCGTGAATCATTAAAAAAGCTTGGAATGGGGTGAGAGCTTGTCGGCCTATTTAAGCAATTATTGGGTGCTGTACCGGAAGTACGTGGAGCTTTTTGACAAACTTCGCTACAAAGGGATTCCGCTTGGGCTTATCAGTAATTTTTATCAATACATCAGCCCTGAACTGAGGGTGATGATGGAAGAAGAACCGGAATTATTCGGATCGGTGGATCAGCATATCGATGAGGGACAGATTCAGCCGTTTTTTGAAGAAAGAATCCAAAACATCGTTAAAACAAATGACGAACCTGTTAAAGGGAAAGTCATTTTGCACTTTGATTACCTGCGTTTTTCAAACGAAAATTACTATCAATTTGATCCTGAAAAAACGGCTGTTTTGGCCAGATGGAGTTTGCCGCATTATTGTGATCTGCCTGTAATTAGCAAGCGGGAGATTGCGGATTCATGCCAAAAAGGCGATTCGAAGCAGTATCTCGAAACAGCCTGTTCGCTTCTGGCCCCTTATGATGATCACCCGGCATTTGGTGATCAAGCGTTTCGCGACCGGCTTTTCAAAGATATTCCTTTATTTATAGAGGCCATTGATACAGTTGATGCGCTGTTTGAGCAGGAAAAGATTTCAGCTATTATTGTCGGAACGGCAGAAGACATTTATAGCAGGGTGCTCGCTCTCATGTGTCAAAGAAAAGGGGCCGTCAGCATTTGTCTTCAGCATGGCGCATTGATGGGAGATGAAGCCTTCATTCCTGTTTTTACAAGCTATCAAGCTGTTTTTGGTGCGTATGAAGCAGAGTGGTTCATACGAAAAGGCTGTAAACCCGAGCAGATTCTCGTAACGGGACATCCCCGCTTCGATCAGATTTTTAACAGAACGCCTATGGATATGTCCATATTCTATCGAAAACTTGCTTTTCAGCCGACTAAAAAAATTGTGCTCATTGCCACTCAGCCCTTTTCAGAAGACTTTTATTCCGGTGTGCTGCAGGGGCTTTCTGATCAGAAGCAGCTGCAAATCATTATCAAACCCCACCCGTGGGAAATCGGAAAAAACAAGCTTGATCTGTATCACGAGGCGGCGAAAAAACATCAAGCATGCAGAGTCATCAAAAAGGAGCTGGAGCTTTATGATTTGCTGCCGTATGTTGATGCCGCAGTGACGCAAACCTCGACAGTCGGTCTTGAAGCCATGCTGTTTCAAAAGCCTGTGCTGATAGGAAAATCGTCCGGAAATCGCTCGTATCCGTATTATGAGTCTCTTGGCGATTTTATGTTTGACCAGCCGGATGAACTGGCGCACACCTTGGTTGAAGTTCTTCGAAGTCCCGACGTGCATCAAAAAGCAGAAGAGGCGCGCCTGGCATTCATAGCGGCTAATTATCCGGTGGCAGAATCAACAAATGCTTTATTTGCGGAACTGAAAGCCAAAACAGGAGTTGATTACAGGCGGGAAGATACTGAATAAAATGATAGGAGCGCAAAGAAATGGTGCAAAAGAGAAATCATTTTCTCCCTTACTCATTGCCGTTAATCGGTAAGGAAGAAATTCAGGAGGTTACAGAAACGCTTGAATCGGGATGGCTCTCTAAAGGCCCGAAGGTTCAGCAGTTTGAAAAAGAGTTTGCCGCGTTTGTCGGGGCGAAGCACGCCGTGGCAGTAAATTCATGTACCGCAGCTTTATTTTTGGCTTTGAAAGCAAAAGGGATCGGGCCCGGGGACGAGGTCATTACCACTCCGCTTACGTTCAGCTCGACCGCCAATACGATTATTCATACAGGAGCGACGCCTGTGTTTGCGGATATTGACCAAAACACGCTCAATATTGACCCGGTAAAGCTTGAGGCGGCCGTCACACCGCGAACGAAAGCAGTTGTGCCCGTCCACTTTGGCGGGCAGTCCTGCGATATGGATGCAATATTGGCTATTGCCCAAAATCATGGTTTATTCGTGCTGGAGGATGCGGCACATGCGGTATATACGACTTATAAGCAAAGAATGATCGGTTCTATCGGGGATGCAACGGCATTCAGCTTTTACGCCACCAAAAACCTCGCGACAGGGGAAGGCGGCATGCTGACGACTGATGATGAGGAGCTTGCCGATAAGATCCGGGTGCTAAGCCTTCACGGCATGAGTAAAGCCGCATGGAACCGTTATTCTTCAAATGGCAGCTGGTACTATGAAGTCGAATCGCCCGGCTATAAGATGAATATGTTTGATTTGCAGGCGGCCCTCGGACTTCATCAGCTGAAACGGCTGGATGATATGCAGAAACGGAGAGAAGAGATTGCCGGCCGCTATCAAACCGCTTTTCAGCAGATTCCTGGGCTGATCACGCCGTTTGTCCATGATGACGGCAGGCACGCCTGGCATCTATATGTTCTGCAAGTTGATGACAAAAAGGCCGGGGTTACGCGCAGCGAAATGATTACGGCTTTAAAGGATGAATATAATATCGGCACTAGCGTTCATTTTATTCCAGTACACATTCATCCATATTATCAAAAGCAATTTGGATATAAGGAAGCGGACTTTCCGAATGCCATGAATTACTATAAACGAACCCTTTCTCTCCCGCTCTATCCGTCAATGTCTGACGACGATGTAGATGATGTCATTGAAGCTGTGCGGGATATCGTAAAAGGGGCTGATTAAGTGTATACGGTAAAAGAAAATGTCTCCAAAGAGTTGATTGAGGAATTTCTCCAAAGCCGACAGCTTACACTGGATGTTCCGTATCAATTTTCCCTCGGCCTTTTTGAAAACAGCAGGCTCCAAGGCGTATTGCTTTACGAAGATTCTTTGTGGGAAAGCAAGGTGCTTCAGAAGAAAGTCATGAACGTCAAACTTCTTGCGGCAAATAGTACCGGGCAGCTAAAGAGGCTGTTTGAAGCTTTTTATACTGTACGCCAAATGGATGAAACGGATTTTATCTTTGTCCGCGTTCCGGCTGAAGATATCGGAGCCGCGCATGTGATACAGCAGCAGCCATCCTCTTACTTTGTCGGGAGTTTGCTGAAGCTGGCGATGCCTCCGTCTTTTTATGACAAAACACCGCCATTTTTTGAACTGGGCCCGCCTGAGCCCGGGGACACAGAAGCGATATGTGAGCTGGCCCGAGACTCGTTTACAAAAAGCAGATATTTTCAGGATCCTCATCTCAGCCGCGATGCAGCAAACAAAATATTTCAGGAGTGGACACGAAACAATCTGAATGGAAGGGCGGCGGTCAATATTGTCGCTAAACACAATGGCGAGGTCATCGGCTATCTTCAGGGCTTATCAAGAGATGATGAGTGCATTCTCGATTTGATGGCTGTAAAGCCGGGATTTGAAGGAAAACGTATTGCATTTCATTTATTGGCGAATCTCGTAGAACAACCGGAGACCCAGAAGCATAGAACGGTAACAGCGGGGACGCAGCTTCACAATGTAAGGGCGATCCGCCTTTATGAACGAATGGGCTTCACCGCTGAACAATCGTATTACTATTATCATATTTGGCCGGGCAAGGAGGCGAAATAATGGCAGCGTTTCAGATCGCGAATAAAACTGTAGGCAAAGACGCTCCTGTTTTTATTATTGCTGAGGCGGGGATTAATCATGACGGGAAGCTTGATCAGGCTTTTGCGCTGATAGACGCCGCGGCGGAAGCGGGAGCGGATGCCGTGAAATTTCAAATGTTCCAAGCTGATAGGATGTACCAGAAAGATCCTGGTTTGTACAAGACGGCAGCGGGCAAGGACGTCTCTATTTTTTCTTTGGTTCAATCTATGGAAATGCCTGCTGAGTGGATTTTACCGCTATTGGATTACTGCCGCGAAAAGCAGGTGATCTTTTTAAGTACGGTATGTGATGAGGGGTCAGCTGATCTGCTTCAGTCTACCTCGCCGAGCGCTTTTAAAATCGCATCCTATGAAATTAACCATCTCCCGCTGCTCAAATATGTCGCCCGACTGAACAGGCCGATGATTTTCTCGACAGCCGGAGCTGAAATCTCTGATGTCCACGAAGCTTGGCGCACCATCAGGGCAGAGGGAAACAATCAAATTGCCATAATGCATTGTGTGGCGAAATACCCAGCACCGCCGGAGTACAGCAACCTCAGCGTCATTCCGATGCTTGCCGCCGCTTTTCCTGAGGCGGTCATCGGCTTCTCCGATCATAGCGAGCATCCGACAGAAGCGCCGTGTGCCGCGGTTCGGCTCGGAGCAAAACTGATAGAAAAGCATTTTACGATCGATAAAAATCTGCCGGGTGCCGACCACTCGTTTGCATTAAATCCGGATGAATTGAAAGAAATGGTCGATGGCATCAGGAAAACGGAAGCTGAGCTGAAACAGGGGATCACAAAGCCGGTCTCTGAAAAACTGCTTGGCAGTTCATACAAAACAACAACCTCCATCGAAGGAGAAATCAGAAATTTTGCATACAGAGGCATTTTTACAACAGCTCCGATTCAAAAAGGTGAAGCCTTTAGTGAAGACAATATCGCAGTGCTTCGGCCCGGACAAAAGCCGCAGGGGCTGCACCCGAGATTTTTTGAACTGCTGACCAGCGGTGTTCGGGCTGTAAGAGACATTCCAGCCGACACAGGCATTGTCTGGGATGACATTTTACTGAAGGACAGCCCGTTTCATGAATGATATTCTCTTTATCATTCAAGCAAGAATGGGTTCAACAAGGCTTCCGGGAAAAGTGCTTCGGCCGCTCGGATCGAATCGTTTACTTGATATTCTCGTTCACCGTGTCCGGCAAAGCGCGTTTTACCAAAAGGATCGGGATAATCTTGTCATCGCCACGTCTGACAAAGAAACTGACGACATATTAGAGGCGCACTGTATCAAACAAGGCTTTCGTGTTTTCCGCGGGAGCGAAGAACGTGTCCTCGATAGGTTTGTGAAGGTCATAGAAGCTGTTAAACCGTCAGTCATCATCCGGTTAACAGGTGATAATCCGTTTGTCGATCCTGAGCTGCTCGATGTAATGATTCAGGCGCATTTTGATCAAGGCTCGGATTATACGTATATCCTGAATGCCCCATTAGGGATTTGCGGCGAAGTGGTCAACGCCAACCTGTTAATTGACATCAGCCGTATTCAGGCTTTGGAGGATCAATATCAGGAGCATGTCACGTTATATATAAGGAATCATCCAGCTCTTTATCGTGTTCAGTTTTTAGAGGCGCCGGAACGGTTTCGCGCCCCTCAATATCGGCTGACCATTGATACAAAGGAAGACTATGAATCGATAAAGGCCCTCTATCAAAAAGCAGGCGAGCGCCCCGATGTATCCGCCTCAGAGCTTATCACCCTTCTGAACCGGAACCCCGATGCGGCAACCGAACGAGAGGCTGACTAGCCATGCATGTTGGGATCTTCGCAGACGGCGGCTATGAAAAGGGAATGGGCCATGTTGTCCGGATGAAGAGGCTTGCGGAGGGGCTCAAACAGCGATGCTTGATTACGTTTTATACGAATCAGGAGTCTGAAGCGTTTCTTCATGAAGAGCATTGGCGTGTCATCGTAAAGCCGGAGCTGCAGCAGCACGAATTTATTCTCCGGGAAATAAAAAGCAAGAAGCTTGATTTGCTTTTGTTTGATATTCTAGGCGCGCCTGCAGAGCTGTTAAAGAAAATAAAGACGGAGACAGATGCGAAAATTGTTCTTTTTGAAGAGAAAAACGGTAAATCGATTCAATATAGTGACGCAGTCATTAACGGAATTTACGGTCACATCAGAAGCAGGGTGTACGTTCAGGGAAACACACGCATCTATGAAGGTCCGGACTATCTTATTCTTCACCCCGCCTTTCAGGCCGCTAGAGAGGATTACACACTTAAGAAAGACTGCCGCAATATCCTTGTTGCATTAGGAGGAAGTGATCCGAAGCAGCTTATTTTTAAAGTGCTGGCTGCCGCTGATCAAGTCCCCGACATAAAAGACAAAAACATGATGTTTGTGATGGGGAGCGCTTCACCGCATCAAGAGGCAGTCCGAAGGCGGATCGAAAAGAAGCCGCAGTACAAGATGATCGAACAGACAAATGATATGGCAGGTTTGATGAAACAAGCGGACGCAGCCATTGTCGCCGGCGGCATCTCTCTATATGAAGCCATTTGCATCGGCGTGCCGTGCCTTGTTCTTTCTCAGGTTGAGCATCAAACGGCAACAGCAAAAACATTTGCTGGCCAAGGCGCCGCTCTTGATCTTGGATTGGGTGAGCTTGTACCGGATGAAACACTCATCTATCAGATGTCACGCATTATGAGCAGCTATCCTCTTCGCCTTTCTTTGCACAAGGGAGGAAGGCCGCTCGTGGATGGCAAAGGCATTATACGGGTAACAGCTATTCTTCAAGATTTATATGAACAAGAGATATAAAAATGCATGTAAGGAAGTGTTAATGTGAAAGGTGTTATTTTAGCCGGAGGAAACGGCTCACGCCTTATGCCCTTAACGAAAGCCGTCAACAAGCATTTGCTTCCTGTAGGCCCGTATCCGATGATATACTGGTCGATTATGAAGCTGGAGGAAGCCGGAATAAAAGACATTTTACTCATCAGCCAAAAGGAGCATATGCCGCAATTTTACAAACTGCTTGGGAACGGGGAAGAGCTTGGCGTTACTATCACTTATCAAGTACAGCCGGCAGCATCGGGCATTTCGGATGGGCTGTCTTATGCAAAGCGCTTTACGAAAAAAGAGTCTTTCATTTTATTATTAGGTGATAATATATTTGAAGATTCATTAAAGCCTTATACAGAACGCTTTGAACAGCAGGGGAAAGGAGCAAAAGTGCTTCTGAAAGAAGTTGATGACCCGGAACGTTTCGGGATTGCTGAGATTGATGAGAAAAACAAGCGGATTCGTTCCATCATCGAAAAGCCCGAACAGCCACCGACCAACCTTTGTGTTACCGGCATTTATATGTATGATGCAGAGGTGTTTTCGTATATTGAACAAATATCACCATCAAAGCGCGGCGAGCTGGAAATCACCGATGTTAATAATCTATACATCGAAAACAGCCAGCTTACGTATGATGTGTTATCAGGCTGGTGGGTAGATGCCGGAACTCACGAATCGCTTTATCTCGCTTCCCAGCTTGTACACCAGGCTTTACGGAAAGGACAGGACGAAAAGTGATGGCAAAATCATATTTAATTACAGGCGGGGCCGGCTTCATCGGGCTCACGTTTACAAAGCTCATGCTGAGGGAAACGGAAGCGCGCATTACCGTTTTAGATAAACTGACGTACGCCAGCCACCCGGAGGAAATGGAAAAATTACAGCAAAACAGCCGTTTTCGCTTTGTAAAAGGGGACATCAGCGTTCAGGAGGATATCGACCGGGCGTTTGACGAGACCTACGACGGCGTCATTCACTTCGCAGCAGAATCGCATGTGGACAGAAGCATTTCCCAAGCGGAGCCGTTTATCACCACAAATGTCATGGGGACTTACCGATTGGCGGAAGCGGTCTTGAAAGGAAAAGCCAAGAAGCTGATTCATATTTCAACAGATGAGGTGTACGGAGATTTAAAAGCGGATGATCCCGCGTTTACAGAAACGACGCCGCTTTCTCCTAATAACCCATACTCAGCCAGCAAAGCAAGCTCAGATTTGCTCGTGTTGTCTTATGTGAAAACCCACAAGCTTCCGGCCATCATTACACGATGCAGCAACAATTACGGACCTTATCAGCACAGCGAAAAAATGATTCCGACGATTATCCGTCATGCGAAGCAGGGCCTGCCTGTTCCGCTGTATGGCGATGGACTCCAGATCCGAGACTGGCTGTTTGCGGAGGATCATTGCCGCGCAATCAAACTGATTTTAGAAAAAGGAACCGACGGCGAGGTGTATAACATCGGCGGCGGAAATGAACGCACGAATAAAGAGCTGGCGAGTGTCATTTTGAAGCATCTGGGCTGTGAGGAATTGTTCGCCCACGTGGAAGACCGAAAAGGGCATGACCGGCGCTATGCGATCAATGCATCTAAGCTGAAAAATGAACTGGGCTGGCGGCAGGAAGTGACGTTTGAAGAAGGCATTGCGCGTACGATTCAGTGGTATACAGACAATGACCGATGAGAAGGTGATCTGATTGACAAAGGTATTGGTAACTGGGGCCGGAGGACAGCTTGGCTTGGAACTATGCCGCCAGCTGAAGCAAGCCGGATATGAGGTCATTGCGTTAACAAAGAAGATGATGAACATTGCTGACCAGCGCTCAGTACGGCATTCGTTTGGCCATTATCAGCCGGATATCGTGGTCAATAGCGCCGCGTTTACGTCGGTTGATCAATGCGAGAAAGAGCTTGATAAAGCGTACTTGATTAACGGAATCGGCGCTTATTATACAGCGCTTGAGTCAACCCGCATCGGTGCTCAATATGTTCATATCAGCACGGACTATGTATTCAATGGGAAAGGAACCCAGCCATATAGGGAAGACGATCCCCTCGATCCGAAAACCATTTATGGGAAAAGCAAAAGGCTTGGAGAAGAACTGATACGATTAACGACAAAAGACAGCACGATCATCAGAACATCGTGGGTGTACGGACATGGCGGCAGTAATTTCGTTGAAACCATGCTGAAGCTTGCTGAAACGAAACAAGAGCTTCGGGTTGTCAGCGATCAAATTGGTTCGCCGACTTATACGAAGGATTTAGCAGAAGCGGTCATCAAGCTGTTCAGCCATCCGCCGGGCATCTATCATGTCAGCAATTCAGGCATATGCAGCTGGTATGAGTTTGCGACGGCAATTATGGAAGAAAGCGGGCTGGAAACAGCCATTTTGCCTGTAACGACAGAGGAATACGGGAACAAAACGCCCCGCCCGGCATACTCTGTGCTGAGCCATCGGGCTATTGAAGAAGCCGGCATCCGCCCCCGCCACTGGCGGGAAGCGTTACGAGAGTATTTGCAGGAAAGGAGCAGTGCGTGTGATTGATGGAGTCAAGGTGAAAAAATTGATGAAGCATAGCGATGACAGAGGCTTTTTTGCTGAGCTGGTCCGGGACGATGAGAATCTCCTTGAGCATTTTGGGCAGGCCTCTTGGTCGAAAAGCTATCCGGGTGTGATTAAGGCATTTCATTATCATGAGAAGCAGGATGATCTCTGGTTCTTCCCAACCGGCCACGCTCAGGTTGTCCTATACGATCTTCGAGAGGATTCAAAGACAAAAGGAGAAACGGACGTCTATTATATGGGCGAAGACAACCCGATGCTGTTATTAATCCCAAAAGGGGTGGCTCACGGATATAGAGTGCTGGGAGAGACACCGCTGACAATTATCTATTTTACCACCATGTCGTATAACCCGGATCAGCCTGATGAAAAAAGAATTCCGTGGAATGATGAGACGATCGGTTTTAACTGGAACACTGAATTCAGATAAAAATAGGAACGTGATCAATCGAAGAGCAGAGGCATCTTCGACTTTTTTTGCCCTTTTTTAAAATAGGATAAAAGATAGAAAATGTCGGGCAGATGTTACTAGAAAAAGAGAGAGAAATCGTCCATTTGAACCTTGTGTAAACAGGAAGTAATTCTCATTGAATTCCAAGTGTTAATATTCCTTAAAAAACATTTACTTCCATGGAAAATGATGATAGATTAATTTTTAAGAAAAAGAACTGGTAATTCGCGAATTATGAAAAAGCGCTTTTTCTGCAGAGGACGCTCTGGCCAAATTTCAACAATCAATTAGGGGGAAATGTCATGCTAAAAAGAACTTCATTCGTATCTTCATTATTCATCAGTTCAGCTGTTTTACTATCAATCTTACTTCCTTCGGGCCAAGCTCATGCACAGTCTGCATCAATCGAGGCAAAAACAATTAACAGCACGAAAGAGTGGACCACTTCTGATATTGAAGTGACATATAAACCAAATGCGGTGCTTTCTCTCGGAGCGGTAGAATTTCAATTTCCTGACGGGTTTCATGCTACGACAAGAGATTCAGTGAATGGAAGAACACTGAAAGAAACACAGATTTTAAACGATGGAAAAACAGTCAGACTCCCGCTTACGCTTGATTTGTTAGGCGCATCCGAATTTGACCTTGTCATGGTGCGTAAAACTCTTCCTCGCGCAGGCACTTACACGATTAAAGGCGATGTAGTAAACGGTTTGGGAATCGGCAGTTTTTATGCTGAAACGCAGCTGGTGATTGATCCCCGTTAATCGATAGATTTGTAGTCAGAGACTGAGATGTTTTCAGTCTCTTTTTTTTTGTGGATTCAAAAGCTGGTACGGATCTTGCATGATGATAAGGGTGAATCCGATGCAGAAAGGAATTGGCGGGCTGATTTTTTAAAGCGCTTACATTACAGCCGGCCAAAAAAACAATGAGGTGAAAAAGATGTCAGCAAAGCAAGTCTCGAAAGATGAAGAAAAAGAAGCTCTTAACTTATTTCTGTCTACCCAAACAATCATTAAGGAAGCCCTTCGGAAGCTGGGTTATCCGGGAGATATGTATGAACTCATGAAAGAGCCGCAGAGAATGCTCACTGTCCGCATTCCGGTCAAAATGGACAATGGGAGCGTCAAAGTGTTCACAGGCTACCGGTCACAGCACAATGATGCTGTCGGTCCGACAAAGGGGGGCGTTCGCTTCCATCCAGAAGTTAATGAAGAGGAAGTAAAGGCATTATCCATTTGGATGACGCTCAAATGCGGGATTGCCAATCTTCCTTACGGCGGCGGGAAGGGCGGTATTATTTGTGATCCGCGGACAATGTCATTTGGAGAACTGGAAAGGCTGAGCAGGGGGTATGTCCGTGCCATCAGCCAGATCGTCGGTCCGACAAAGGATATTCCAGCTCCAGATGTATACACAAATTCGCAGATTATGGCGTGGATGATGGATGAGTACAGCCGGCTGCGGGAATTCGATTCTCCGGGCTTTATTACAGGTAAACCGCTTGTTTTGGGAGGATCGCAAGGACGGGAAACGGCGACGGCACAGGGCGTCACGATTTGTATTGAAGAGGCGGTGAAGAAAAAAGGGATCAAGCTGCAAAACGCGCGCATCATCATACAGGGCTTTGGAAACGCGGGTAGCTTCCTGGCCAAATTCATGCACGATGCGGGCGCGAAGGTGATCGGGATTTCTGATGCCAATGGCGGGCTCTACAACCCAGACGGCCTTGATATCCCTTATTTGCTCGATAAACGGGACAGCTTCGGTATGGTCACCAATTTATTTACTGACGTCATCACAAATGAGGAGCTGCTTGAAAAGGATTGCGATATTTTAGTGCCTGCCGCGATCTCCAATCAAATCACAGCCAAAAACGCACATAACATTCAGGCGTCAATCGTCGTTGAAGCGGCGAACGGACCGACAACCATTGATGCCACTAAGATCCTGAATGAAAGAGGCGTGCTGCTTGTGCCGGATATCCTGGCGAGTGCCGGCGGCGTCACGGTTTCTTATTTTGAATGGGTGCAAAACAACCAAGGATATTATTGGTCAGAAGAAGAAGTTGCAGAAAAACTGAGAAACGTCATGGTCAGCTCGTTCGAAACAATTTATCAAACAGCGGCAACACATAAAGTGGATATGCGTTTGGCGGCTTACATGACGGGCATCAGAAAATCGGCAGAAGCATCGAGATTCCGCGGATGGGTGTAATTTGAGAAGCCTCCGCAAAATAATTTTGCATTTGTTTTTTGCGTAAAGAGCAAAAATCGCAAAATAAATTTGCGTTCAAGATCGGAAAAAGAGAAAGGTGATCACCTGTTAGACAAATTTCTGTTCGATTCAACAAGTTTTTTCAGCAAAAGACAAGAAAATGGCATGATTCTTGCATTTTTATTCATATGCGAAGATATATTTCATAACACGAGGGGGACTACATATGACAGTCACATACGCGCACGAACCATTTACCGATTTTACGGAAGCAAAGAATAAAACTGCATTTGGGGAGTCATTGGCCTTTGTAAACACTCAGCTCGGCAAGCATTATCCGCTTGTCATAAATGGAGAAAAAATTGAAACGGACCGCAAAATCATTTCTATTAACCCGGCAAATAAAGAAGAGATCATTGGGTACGCGTCTACAGCGGATCAAGAGCTTGCTGAAAAAGCGATGCAAGCCGCATTGCAGGCATTTGATTCCTGGAAAAAACAAAGACCGGAGCACCGCGCGAATATTCTCTTTAAGGCAGCGGCTATTTTGCGCAGAAGAAAGCATGAATTTTCAAGCTATCTTGTGAAGGAAGCGGGAAAACCGTGGAAGGAAGCAGATGCGGACACGGCTGAAGCGATAGACTTTTTAGAGTTCTACGCGCGCCAAATGTTAAAGCTCAAGGAAGGGGCTCCGGTGAAGAGCCGTGCTGGCGAGGTCAATCAATATCATTACGAAGCGCTTGGCGTCGGCATCGTCATTTCTCCATTTAATTTCCCGCTTGCGATTATGGCGGGAACAGCGGCGGCAGCGATTGTGACAGGAAATACGATTCTCTTAAAACCGGCTGACGCAGCCCCGGTAGTGGCAGCAAAATTTGTCGAGGTCATGGAGGAAGCGGGTCTGCCAAACGGCGTTCTGAATTACATTCCGGGAGATGGAGCGGAGATCGGTGATTTCTTAGTTGAGCATCCGAAGACACGGTTTGTCTCATTTACAGGTTCCCGTGCAGTCGGCTGCCGGATTTATGAGCGAGCCGCCAAAGTGCAGCCGGGCCAAAAATGGCTCAAACGGGTAATTGCAGAAATGGGCGGAAAAGACACAGTGCTTGTCGACAAGGACGCTGATCTTGACCTTGCTGCATCCTCTATCGTGTATTCAGCCTTTGGATATTCAGGACAGAAGTGTTCTGCGGGCTCCCGCGCGGTCATTCATCAGGATGTTTATGATGAAGTGGTGGAAAAAGCTGTGGCGCTGACCAAAACGCTGACTGTCGGCAATCCAGAAGATCCTGATACGTATATGGGTCCCGTGATTCATGAAGCATCCTACAACAAAGTGATGAAATACATTGAAATCGGCAAATCTGAAGGCAAGCTATTGGCCGGCGGAGAAGGCGATGATTCAAAAGGCTACTTTATTCAGCCGACGATCTTTGCAGATGTTGATGAAAACGCCCGCTTGATGCAGGAAGAAATTTTCGGTCCGGTTGTTGCGATTTGCAAAGCGCGTGATTTCGATCATATGCTGGAGATTGCCAATAACACGGAATACGGATTAACAGGTGCGCTTCTGACGAAAAACCGTGCGCACATTGAACGGGCACGCGAGGATTTCCATGTCGGAAACCTATATTTTAACAGAGGATGTACCGGAGCAATTGTCGGCTATCAGCCGTTCGGCGGTTTTAATATGTCAGGAACAGACTCAAAAGCAGGCGGTCCCGATTACTTAATTCTTCATATGCAAGCCAAAACAACGTCCGAAGCTTTTTGATTTGAGAGAAATAAAATCGTGCGATTCTTTAGCGGATCGCACGATTTCAACTTTTTGATCAGGAGGACAATTTATGCAGTATACAAAAATCAGTCACATGAATCCGGCTGAAAGAGTGGAGGCGCTGACAGCATCTCTGGTCAGCCTCAGCAGCGTGAACGGCACCGTTGGAGAAGGGACAAAAGCAGATTTCATCAAAGAAGTGATCACGAGCTATCCTTATTTTCAGGAAAACCCCAGTCATGTGTGGGAACAGGCCATTCCCAATGACCCATACAATCGCAAAAATATTTTTGCGTTTATTAAAGGACATGGAGAAAGCCGTAATACAGTCATTTACCATGCCCATCTGGATACAGTTGGAATCGAAGATTTCGGCCCTTTAAAGGATATCGCTTTTGATTGTGAGAAATTGGCCGAGTATTTCAGCCGCTATGAGTTCGATCAGGATGTTCAGCGGGATGCCAAATCAGGCGAGTGGATGTTCGGAAGAGGATCTGTCGATATGCAAAGCGGCATCGCCGTGCATTTAGCCAATCTCCTGCATTTTTCGGAGAACCTTGAGACGTTGCCGGGAAATGTATTGTTTATGGCCAATCCCGATGAGGAGAGCCAGCATTCGGGCATTCTTGCCAGCATTTCAGAGCTGAACCGGCTAAAAAAAGAAAAACAGCTTCACTATTTGGCTGCTATTAATACGGATTTTATTACCCCGCTTTACGATGGTGATCAGACAAGATATATCTATACCGGAGCCGCGGGAAAACTGCTGCCTTGCTTTTACATTTACGGGCGTGAAGTCCATGTTGGCAATACACTGGCAGGGATTGACCCAAATTTAATTTCATCTGAAATCACAAGCCGTCTCCACAATAACATCCATCTGGCAGAAAAGGTTGAAGGGGAGTTGGTTCTGCCCCCATCCTGTTTGTATCAGCGTGATAACAAGGAATCCTATAATGTGCAAACGGCTGTCAGCACCAGCTTGTATTTCAATTGTTTTATTTATGAAAGAACAGCAAAAGAAATGATGGATTTGCTTATTGAAGTCACTGAGGAAGCATGCCGAGAGACAGAACAAAAATTATCAGATTATTATGAAGAATATGCAAAAAGAGCCAACCTGCCAAAGAAACATTTATCATGGGGCATTCAAGTGTATAGCCTGGAGCAATACTTAGAAAAGCTGAGAAACCGGGGGATAGATCCCGAGCAGTGTATCGAGCAGACATTCAAAGCCAACGAGCACCTTGAACTTCGCATGAGATGCTTTCAGGCAATCGAAGAGCTTCAAAAGCTTGACCCCGATCAAGGCGCAAAAGTCATTCTATTTTACGCACCTCCTTACCTGCCGCATAACTATTTGAAAGAAGATAGCGCAAGAGATCAGCTTTTGCAGCATGTGATTAAAGAAGCGGCTGACAAAACCGCTGAATCGACAGGCGAAACATTTGTCTTCAAAAAGTTTTTCCCCTACTTGGCAGACGGCAGTTTTTTATCACTGCACGAAACCGATGGCGAAATTGATTCTTTTATCAGGAACTTCCCTGGGTGGAATATGATTGGAACCATTCCGTTCAAAGACATACGCAAGCTGAATATTCCATCCATTAATATGGGCGTGTACGGAAAAGACGGCCATAAATGGACAGAACGAGTCTATAAACCGTACACATTTCATGTATTGCCTCTCCTCATACAGCAAACCACCGTTCATCTTTTGCAAAGCTACCGGATGACCATCACGGCAAAAGAACCAAAGGGGGAAGGATGATGCAGAATCATAAAAATGAATTGCAGCGCAGCATGAAAAGCAGGCATTTGTTTATGATTGCTTTGGGAGGGGTGATTGGCACTGGGCTGTTTCTAGGCTCTGGCTTTACCATTAGCCAGGCGGGACCGCTCGGCGCCATTGCCGCGTATATCATCGGCGGATTTTTAATGTATCTCGTCATGCTTTGTTTAGGAGAATTGGCTGTTGCCATGCCGGTGGCCGGATCGTTTCAGGCCTACGCCACTAAATTTCTGGGACCGTCGACAGGCTTTATGATTGGCTGGCTGTATTGGTTCAGCTGGGCGAATACAGTGGGGTTAGAGCTGACGTCAGCAGGCATTTTGATGCAAAGGTGGCTGCCCTCCGTTCCGATCTGGATATGGTGCCTCGTGTTCGGCATCGTCATCTTTTTGATTAATGCGCTCTCTGTCAGAAGCTTTGCGGAAATGGAATTTTGGTTTTCAAGCATCAAAGTGGCGGCGATCATATTATTTATTGTGATTGGCGGAGCCGCTGTGTTTGGCTTGATTGACTTTAAAGGCGGACAGGAGACACCCTTTTTGTCTAACTTTATGACTGATAGAGGGCTTTTCCCTAATGGGGTGCTGGCCGTTATGTTTACGCTGGTCATGGTAAACTTCTCGTTCCAGGGAACGGAGCTTGTCGGCATTGCGGCAGGGGAAAGTGAAAGCCCGGAAAAAACACTGCCAAAGTCCATTCGAAATGTTATTTGGCGCACGCTGTTTTTCTTTGTGCTCGCTATGTTCGTCTTGGTTGCCATCCTTCCGTACAAAACGGCGGGGGTGATTGAAAGCCCGTTTGTAGCGGTACTCGATCAAATCGGCATCCCATTTTCGGCAGATATCATGAACTTTGTCATCTTAACGGCCATTTTATCTGTTGCTAATTCGGGATTGTATGCGGCGTCGCGTATGATGTGGTCACTTTCATCAAATCAAATGGGTCCCTCCTTTCTCACCAGACTGACAAAAAAAGGCGTGCCGATGAATGCCCTGCTGATTACGCTAGGCATTTCAGGCTGTTCGCTGCTGACAAGTGTCATGGCTGCAGAAACAGTGTATTTATGGTGTATCTCAATCTCGGGCATGGTGACAGTTGTCGCGTGGATGTCCATTTGTGCGTCGCAATTTTTCTTTCGCAGGCGTTTCCTTGCTGAAGGCGGAAATGTGAATGATCTGGAGTTCAGAACGCCGCTTTATCCGCTAGTCCCGATTCTCGGATTTTGTTTATATGGCTGCGTGTTGATCAGCCTTATTTTCATTCCGGATCAAAGAATTGGCTTATACTGCGGTGTGCCGATCATTATTTTCTGTTATGCATACTATCATCTAAGCATCAAAAAGCGTATAAATCATGAACCGATTGAAAAAGAGCAGACAGAGGCGCAATAGAAAAAGCTCTCCGGGAGGCCGGAGAGCTTTTTCTACGCATTACATCCTCATGTGTTTTTAGAATGAAATATAGAAATATATAATGGGATTTAAATGAAAACAATAAAACTTATAAATATTTCGTTCGAATTGTAAATAGTGAAAAAACAATGCTAAACTATAATACAACTTTATGATAAGAAGATTATGGAAGAGGTGTTTGAGAAAGAATGAACAGCAATCAAAACAATGACATCAAAACAAAACATCATTTTCCGTTATTGTTGGCACTGGCTTTAACGATGGGGGTATTTGCGGCTGGATCTGAAGAGCTTGTAATCTCACCGCTGCTGCCGGATTTAGCAAAAGCCTTCAGCTCAGATGTCAGCGTCCTTGCATTATCTATCAGTATTTACGGCGTTATGATTTTTATCGGTGCGCCGCTTTTGGTTCCATTAGGCGATAAATACTCCAGAGAACTGAGCTTATTGGCCGGGCTTATGATTTTTATCATAGGAACGGTGATATGCGCTTTAGCTCAAAATATTTTTTTCTTCTTTTTAGGCCGGGCGCTTTCGGGATTGGCTGCGGGAGCGTTTGTTCCGACCGCTTACGCAGTTGTCGGTGATCGTGTCCCTTATACATACCGGGGCAAGGTGATGGGACTGATCGTTTCAAGCTGGTCGCTGGCGCTGATTTTCGGAGTGCCGCTCGGATCATTTATCGGCGGCGTCCTGCATTGGAGATGGACGTTTTGGATTTTCGCCTTGATGGGCGTTTTAGTTGTCCTGCTGATTCTCCTTGAAATGCGCCGCCATGCCCAACATAAAAACAGCGGCAAGGAAGAAATAGAAGAGCCGGCAGGAACATTCCGGGATGCGCTGAAAGTCCCTCGTGTACCTGTTTATATCACGATAACCTTTTGTAATATGATTGGTTTTTACGGTATGTATTCCTTTTTAGGCACCTATCTTCAGGACGTTTTTACCGGAGGAAACACGGCTGCGGGCTTATTTATCATGATTTATGGAATCGGGTTTTCCATGAGTGTGATTACAGGAAAGATAGCCGACCGCATCGGAAAAATGCGCTCCCTTTTGATTGCGCTGGGGGTCATCAGCGTTCTGCTGGTGTGTTTACCATATGCGCCGGCGTCTATGTTTCTGTTAATCGCCAGCCTATTTATTTGGGGATTAATGCAAAGTTTGACGGTGACGCTGCTCAGCACCATTTTGAGTGACTGCTCAGAGCGTCATCGCGGAAAAGTCATGGTGTTTTACAGCCTCGCCTCGAATCTGGCCGTGACATTAGGTTCTGCTTTAATGGGACCCGTCTATGTGGCATACGGCTATGCAGCTGTCGGATTGATTTGCGCAGCCATCACAGTCCTCGGATTTGTGCTCAGTGTATTCGCATATAAAAAGTACGGCAAACTTGAGCAGAAGGCCGATCAGTCCTTATCTCAATAAACAAAGTTTCTAAATTCCTATAATTAAAAACCCTTTTTAAAGGGTTTTTTTGTTTGTATGGGAATAATTATCAATATTTTCAAAAAACATTGACAGTTCAATTTCCGCTGGATAAAATTTACTTAAAATTTTAAAAGATTGGTTGGTGCTCATGATTATATTGGATAATAGCATTCAGACAAAAAAAAGAACTGATTCACTATCCAAACTCATTACAGTCAACACGCTCGGCCCTGAGGGGACAAGCAGTGAGTACGCAGCAAAGCATTTCATTTCCAATTTTACTCTTCTACAAGGGCTGAACAGTAAATTGTCCTTGCATGATACTTTTGAATCATGCATCGAAAGGACGCTCCAAAGCCCGCTGGAATATACCATCGTCCCACATGCTTACGATGGCATTAAGCATTTCTACATGAGGCCGGATTTGCAGCTATTGCAGATCTTCAGGTGCGATACACCGATGTACGGCCTGGCTGTTCGTCCTGATTTTGAATTCAGGGACGATATGCTTGATACATCTGTTATTGTTTCACATCCTTCACCTATTAATTTAATAAAATATTTTACCCGCAAAGATGTTCGTTTCAAACTAGTCAATTCAACCAGTCAAGCCGCAAGAAAAGTAAAAGAAGGCTTGTATGATATTGCCTTAACCAATGAGCTTGCACGGCAAAAGTACGGGCTAACCTTTGTAAAAACATTCAAAAGCATTCCAATGAGCTGGTCATTATTTGGAAAAGGAGACGGTGATGATGAAAACTAAAGAAGATATGCAGGAGCTTTATTTCCCGACACCGAAATTAATTGAATGGGAAAACGGAGTGAGGCAGTATTCAACCGTACGAGGGGATACTGAAGTATTAATGTCTTACGTCCCGCCGCATACCAATGTTGAACCCCATCAGCATAAGGAGGTCCAAATCGGCATGGTCGTTTCTGGCGAGCTGATGATGACTGTCGGAGATGTGACAAGAAAAATGACAGCCTTGGAATCTGCCTATATCGCGCCGCCGCATGTGCCTCACGGGGCAAGAAACGACACAGACCAAGAAGTGATTGCTATTGATATCAAGCGGCTGAAAGCTGATGAAACATATACAAGTCCTGAGGACTACTTTTTGGATATTTTCAAAACAAGAGACCTGTTGCCGGGCATGGAAGTCACGTTCTTTGTTGAGGATTGGGTAGAAATTATGCTTGCCAAAATCCCTGGAAATGGCGGAGAAATGCCTTTCCATAAACATCGGAATGAACAAATCGGCATCTGCATCGGCGGTGGCTATGACATGACGGTCGAAGGCTGCACAGTCGAGATGAAATTCGGCACAGCCTATTTCTGTGAGCCTCGTGAAGATCACGGTGCCATCAACCGTTCGGAAAAAGAATCAAAATCGATTAATATCTTCTTCCCGCCGCGCTACAACAGAGCAAAAGCAAAAAAAATGAAGGCGGATGAATGATCATGAACCTCACCGATAAAACCGTCCTCATAACAGGAGGCGCATCAGGCATTGGTTATGCTGCGGTTCAGGCTTTTTTGGGCCAGCAGGCCAATGTGGTTGTGGCGGATATTGACGAAGCGCAGGGAGAAGCAATGGTACGAAAAGAAAATAATGACAGGCTGCACTTTGTGCAAACGGACATCACAGACGAGGCTGCCTGCCAGCACGCAGTTGAATCGGCGGTTCATACATTTGGCGGGCTCGATGTCTTGATTAATAATGCAGGCATCGAAATCGTGGCGCCTATTCACGAGATGGAGCTCAGCGATTGGAACAAGGTGCTGCAAGTCAATTTGACCGGCACGTTTTTAATGAGCAAACATGCACTTAAGCATATGCTGGCCGCCGGCAAGGGTAACATCATTAATACGTGCTCTGTCGGCGGACTCGTGGCATGGCCTGATATTCCTGCCTATAACGCCAGCAAAGGCGGGGTTTTGCAGCTGACTAAATCAATGGCTGTTGATTATGCGAAGCATCAAATTCGCGTGAACTGCGTATGCCCAGGGATCATCGACACACCGCTGAATGAAAAATCATTCCTTGAAAATAATGAAGGCACACTTGAAGAGATCAAAAAAGAAAAGGCGAAGGTAAATCCGCTGCTGAGGCTTGGGAAACCTGAAGAAATCGCAAACGTGATGCTGTTTTTAGCCTCGGATTTATCAAGCTATATGACCGGAAGCGCCATCACCGCAGACGGAGGATACACCGCACAATAGAGAAGGAGTGTTTTACATATGGAGAGAAAAACAGTATTGGTCATCGCTGATCTTGGAGGCTGCCCGCCGCACATGTTTTATAAAAGCGCTGCTGAAAAATATAACCTGGTCAGCTTTATTCCAAGACCTTTTGCAATTACAGCCTCCCATGCAGCATTGATTGAAAAATACTCGGTCGCGGTCATAAAAGATAAAGACTATTTTAAGAGTTTAGCTGATTTTGAGCATCCTGATTCCATTTATTGGGCGCATGAGGATCATGACAAGCCTGAGGAAGAGGTCGTCGAGCAAATCGTCAAGGTTGCCGAAATGTTTGGGGCGGATGCCATCACAACAAACAATGAATTATTCATTGCTCCGATGGCGAAAGCCTGTGAACGCCTGGGCCTGAGAGGTGCCGGCGTGCAGGCAGCCGAAAATGCCAGAGATAAAAATAAAATGAGGGACGCTTTTAATAAGGCCGGAGTCAAATCGATCAAAAATAAACGAGTCACAACTCTTGAAGATTTCCGTGCTGCTCTTGAAGAGATCGGCACACCTCTTATCTTAAAGCCTACATACTTAGCGAGTTCAATCGGTGTAACGCTGATTACGGACACTGAGACGGCAGAAGATGAATTTAACAGAGTCAATGACTATCTGAAATCAATTAACGTGCCAAAGGCGGTTACGTTTGAAGCGCCGTTTATCGCTGAAGAATTTTTACAGGGTGAGTACGGAGACTGGTATCAAACAGAAGGGTACTCCGACTATATCAGTATAGAAGGCATCATGGCTGACGGTGAGTATTTCCCGATCGCCATTCATGATAAAACGCCGCAAATCGGGTTTACAGAGACATCCCACATTACGCCGTCCATTCTGGATGAAGAGGCAAAAAAGAAAATTGTCGAAGCTGCCAAAAAGGCAAATGAAGGGCTTGGACTGCAAAATTGCGCAACACATACAGAGATCAAGCTAATGAAAAACAGAGAACCGGGTTTAATTGAATCGGCAGCCAGATTCGCCGGCTGGAATATGATCCCCAATATTAAAAAGGTCTTTGGCCTTGATATGGCGCAATTATTATTAGATGTCCTTTGTTTCGGAAAAGACGCCGATCTGCCGGACGGATTATTGGATCAAGAGCCTTATTATGTTGCCGACTGCCATTTGTACCCGCAGCATTTCAAACAAAATGGCCAGATTCCAGAAACTGCTGAGGATTTGGTCATTGAAGCGATCGATCTGCCTGACGGGCTTTTAAAAGGGGATACTGAAATCGTTTCTTTTTCGGCCGCAGCACCAGGAACTTCAGTTGATTTGACATTGTTTGAAGCTTTCAATTCCATTGCTGCATTTGAACTGAAAGGCAGTAATTCACAGGATGTGGCTGAATCAATCAGACAAATTCAGCAGCATGCGAAGCTGACGGCAAAGTATGTGCTGCCAGTATGAAACAGCTGAAACCCAACTCTAAATACTTGCTTTACGGGCAGGCGCTATCATTCATGGGAGACTATTGTGTTCTCCCTGCCCTGCTCATTTTGTCTACATATTATCACGATTATTGGGTGACGTCCGGGGTCATCGTGGTCAGAAGCATTCCGATGGTGTTTCAGCCGTTTTTGGGGGTTCTGGTCGACCGGTTAGACAGAATTAAGATCATGCTGTGGACGGATATCATCAGAGGCATCATCTTTTTGGGGCTCACATTTCTTCCAAAAGGCGAGTATCCGCTGATTTTTCTGGCCCTGCTGTTTATTTCTTATGGAAGCGGCGTGTTTTTTAATCCCGCCCGTCTCGCTGTCATGTCGTCCTTAGAATCAGATATTAAAAGCATCAACACGTTATTTGCAAAAGCGACAACCATTTCCATTATCGTCGGGGCGGCTGCCGGAGGGCTCTTTCTGTTAGGCGGATCTGTAGAGCTGGCTGTTGCCTTTAACGGTGTGACATACCTGGTTTCGGCATTTTTTATCAGCCGTATCAAGCTGCAATTTGTGCCGATTCAATCTGAAAACATTAAAGAGGCCTTTCAGTCTTTTAAGGAAGGACTCAAGGAAATCAAAACCAATGCATTCGTATTAAACGCCATGTTTACGATGATTACGATGGCTTTGCTGTGGGGAGTTGTGTACAGCTATTTTCCGATTGTCAGCCGCTTTCTGGGTGACGGGGAAATCGGCAACTTTATTCTCACGTTCTGCATCGGCTTCGGCGGCTTTATCGGAGCGGCGCTTGTCAGCAAATGGGGCTTTAACAACAATAGAGGCCTGACGTACTTTACCGTTTTATCCATTGTCTCGCTGGCGCTGTTTTTATTCACACCGATATTCGCTGTTTCTGTCATCGCGGCGATCCTCTTTTTCATCGCGATGGAATACGGGGAAGTGCTTGCAAAAGTGAAGGTTCAGGAAAATGCGGCAAACCAGATTCAAGGGCGCATTTTTTCAGTGGCCGAAGCGTCTATCGGATTATGCATTTCTATTGGTTCAATGTTCATTAACATCCTAAGCGCTCCGGTCATTATGGGGCTGATTGTCGTGATCGTATGCGGTTTGTTTCTGCATACGAAGCTCGTCAACAAATCGTTTTTGGAACGGGATAACAAAACGGAGCAAAAAGGAGTCTTTTAGATGGAAATAACACCGTCCGATGTCATCAAGACACTTCCAAGGCAGGAGTTTTCTCTCGTTTTTCAAAAGGTAAAGGAAATGGAAAAAACGGGAGCCCATATCATTAATCTCGGACAGGGGAACCCTGACCTTCCCACTCCGCCGCATATTGTCGAGGCTTTGCGGGAGGCGTCTCTGAATCCTTCATTTCATGGATACGGCCCATTCAGAGGTTATCCTTTTTTGAAGGAAGCAATCGCTGCTTTCTATAAAAGAGAATACGGCGTGACAATCAATCCTGAAACGGAGGTCGCGCTTTTCGGAGGCGGGAAAGCCGGTTTGTATGTGCTGACACAATGCCTGCTCAATCCGGGAGACATCGCTTTAGTCCCGAATCCAGGCTACCCTGAATATTTATCAGGGATTACGATGGCGCGAGCTGAGCTTTACGAAATGCCGCTGTATGAAGAAAATGGCTATCTGCCGGATTTTGAAAAGATTGATCCAGCCGTGCTGGAAAAAGCGAAGCTTATGTTTTTAAACTATCCGAACAACCCCACTGGAGCTGTGGCTGATGCGGCTTTTTATGCAAAAGCTGCTGCTTTTGCGAAAGAGCATAACATCCATTTGATTCATGATTTTGCATACGGGGCGTTTGAATTCGATCAAAAACCGGCCAGCTTTCTTGAGGCAGAGGATGCCAAAACTGTCGGAGCAGAGCTTTATTCATTTTCAAAAACATTTAACATGGCCGGCTGGAGAATGGCGTTTGCGGTTGGGAACGAAAGGATCATTCAGGCCGTCAATGAATTTCAGGATCATGTATTTGTCGGCATGTTCGGCGGGCTGCAGCAGGCAGCGAGTGCGGCGCTTTCTGGAGATCCGGAGCATACGGAATCGTTGAAACGAATTTATAAGGAACGAATTGACTTTTTTACGGCGCTTTGTGAAAAGGAACTGGGCTGGAAGATGGAAAAGCCAAAAGGAACCTTTTACGTATGGGCTGAAATTCCGAATACGTTTGAGACATCTCACCAATTTTCCGATTACTTGCTGGAGCATGCCCATGTCGTAGTCACACCGGGCGAAATTTTTGGAAGCAACGGAAAAAGGCATGTCAGAATCTCAATGGTGTCGAAGCAGGAGGATCTGCGGGAATTTGTCACGCGGATTCAAAAGCTGAACCTGCCGTTCGGGTCATTACAAGAAACATCCCGCTAAAAAGCGGGATGTTTTTATATGCTTTTCATGCTGCCGCCATCAGCGGAAATTTGCTGTCCCGTGATGTAGGAGGCTTCCTCAGAGGCAAGAAACGCGGCGAGCGCTGCGGTTTCTTCGGCTGATCCGACCCGTTTCATCGGAATCCCGGAAGCAATCTGTTCCTCTGCTTTCTGTTTGGATATGCTGTTCTTTTTCATCACATTTTCCACAAATTGATGATAACGGTCTGTAGCGATAAAACCAGGATTCAGACAGTTGACAGTAATGTTGTGAGGAGCAAGCTGGATGGAAATATTTTTACTGGCGTTAATTAAAGCGGCATTCATCATACTGTTTGTGAACATGTTGGCGCCGGGTTCTTTCCACAGATTTCCGACAATGTTGATGATTCTGCCAAACTCGTTTTGTTTCATCAGTGAGGAAGCACGCTTGATAGCGTCAATATAGGCAACGGTCTTTTGAGTGAACGTGGCCGTCATATCGTCTATATTGCAGTTATCAAATGTATCAGGCGCGCCGCCCGGGATATTATTAATCAGAACATCAAGCCGTCCGCATTGAGATTCGATTTCCTGAAAAATGCCCGCTCTCGTATGCCGGTCAGACATATCGCCCGCAAGGACAATGACGCTCGCCTCAGGATGCTTGGCCAAAATGTCTTCTTTGACAGATTCAATATTATCCAAATTTCGCGAATTAATGACGAGGGAAAAATGCTGGTCTGCTAATTTCAGAGCGATTGCTTTCCCGATCCCTTGACTGGCTCCCATAACAAATGCGGTTCGTTTTGACAAATAACTGCACCCCTTTGAAAAAATTGGATTATTATCTACATCGTAAGAAAAAACGAAGAAAATAGCAAATTTTATTTAAATTCTGATAAAGGAGGATTGAAAAACTCCCGCCGGATAGGGCGGGAGGGGATATTATACATATAGGAATTGAGGAAGTGTATCAAGCGAAAGGTGATTGCCGACAAAGAATGAACCAAATTCGCCATAGCGAGCGCTGACTTCGTCAAAACGCATTTCGTACACTAGCTTCTTGAATTGAAGGACATCATCGCTAAATAATGTAACGCCCCACTCGTAATCGTCAAAGCCGACAGAGCCGGTGATGATCTGTTTGACTTTGCCCGCATAGCTGCGGCCGATTAAACCGTGGCTTCTCATCAAGTTTCTGCGTTCTTCCATTGAAAGCATATACCAGTTGTCATTGCCGGATCTTCTTTTATCCATTGGATAGAAGCATACATATTTTGATTCCGGCAGTTCAGGGTAAAGGCGAGCGCGCACATGCGGATTTTCATAAGGATCGCCGTCACCGCTTGCCAAGTAGTTGCTCAGCTCTACCACTGATACGTAGGAGTATGCCGGAATGGTGAACTCAGCAAGTCTTGATTTGTTGAATTCAAGCTCAATTTGATTTAATTCTTCCATTGTAGGACGAAGGATCATCAGCATAAAATCAGCTTTTTGGCCGACGATGCTGTAAAGAGTTTGCGATCCTTTTCCTTCTTTTTGGGCTACGCCCCATTTTTCAAGCAACCCGGTGAATTCATGTATGATAGATTGGCGCTCATCACTGGACAGCAGCTTCCAGGAAGTCCAATCCATTGTGCGGAAATCATGAAGCGCATACCAGCCGTCAAGCGTTTTTGCAGCTTCATTCGTCATTTGCTGTTCACTCATTTATCTTCACTCCCATTATCTTTTCATGATTGCCTTCACTATACCATAGTTTATCCGATTCTACTGTGGAGAAACCTTGAACATCCCTTCCGTATAACTCCATCAAAATAGAAGAACCTATAAGGGAAGATTGAGTCACTTAAATTAGTTAGAAAAATAAGATTTTTTTATGAAAGCGCTATAATGAAAGTTGGCTGTTTGAATTTGATTGGAAGAAGAGTATGCTAGTAAAAGAAAGCGTTTTTGTAACTTTTTGAGGAGGTTTTATTGTGGCAGATTTATTTTCAACAGTGCAAGAAAAAGTAGCTGGAAAAGACGTTAAAATTGTATTTCCTGAAGGCTTAGACGAGCGTATTTTAGAAGCGGTCAGCAAGCTTGCAGGAAACAAAGTGCTGAATCCGATTGTGATCGGCAATGAAAATGAGATCCAAGCAAAAGCAAAAGAATTGAACCTTACGCTGGACGGCGTTAAGATTTATGATCCTCATACATATGAAGGCATGGAAGACCTTGTACAAGCATTTGTAGAACGCCGCAAAGGCAAAGCGACAGAAGAACAGGCTCGCAAAGCGTTATTAGACGAGAACTACTTCGGTACAATGCTGGTGTATAAAGGCCTTGCAGACGGACTTGTAAGCGGAGCTGCTCACTCGACAGCTGACACTGTCCGCCCGGCTCTTCAAATCATCAAAACAAAAGAAGGCGTGAAAAAGACTTCAGGCGTGTTCATCATGGCTCGCGGGGAAGAGCAATACGTATTCGCAGATTGCGCGATCAACATTGCGCCTGACAGCCAAGATCTTGCCGAGATTGCGATCGAAAGTGCCAATACGGCAAAAATGTTCGACATTGAGCCTCGCGTGGCAATGCTCAGCTTCTCTACAAAAGGCTCAGCAAAATCTGATGAAACAGAAAAAGTAGCGGATGCAGTTAAAATCGCGAAAGAAAAAGCGCCTGAACTGACACTTGACGGCGAATTCCAATTTGATGCTGCATTTGTTCCATCTGTAGCTGAGAAAAAAGCGCCGGATTCCGAAATCAAAGGGGACGCTAACGTATTCGTATTCCCAAGCCTTGAAGCAGGAAACATCGGCTATAAAATCGCTCAGCGTTTGGGCAACTTTGAAGCGGTAGGACCAATCCTGCAAGGTTTAAATATGCCTGTAAACGACCTTTCAAGAGGATGTAACGCTGAAGATGTTTACAATCTCGCATTAATTACAGCGGCGCAAGCACTGTAATAAAAATGAAGACGATGGCAGCTCTCGACCGAGGGCTGCCTTTTTTGCGCTTCTGTATAGCCCTTCTTTACCAAGACGGATGATATGAGTACAATAAAGAAAACTAATCATAACCATATATTTCATTAATGACAGGGGTGGGGTTTTTGTATTACGACGTGCTGAAAACGTTTATAGCGGTGGTAGAAGAAAAAAACTTCACAAAAGCGGCAGAAAAGCTGATGATCTCCCAGCCCAGCGTCAGTCTGCATATCAAAAATCTTGAGAAAGAATTTCAAACGGCTCTTCTGAACAGGTCGCCAAAACACTTTACGACAACGCCGACAGGAGACATTTTATATCAAAGAGCAAAGCAAATGGTGTTTCTCTACGAACAAGCCAAGGCTGAAATCTATGCGCATCATCACTATGTGAAGGGCGAATTGAAAATAGCTGCAAGCTTTACAATTGGTGAGTATATTCTTCCGCCGCTATTGGCCCAGCTGCAAAAGCTGTATCCAGAGCTGAACCTCGATGTCATGATTGGCAATACAGAGGAGGTCAGCGAGCGTGTGCGGATGCTTCAGGCTGATATCGGGCTGATTGAAGGACATACAAACGAGAATGAGCTGGAAATTGAACCGTTCATGGAGGATGAAATGTGCATTGCCGCTCCAAATCAGCATCCGCTGGCTGGGCGGAAAGAGATTTCGATCAGCGATTTGCAGAACGAAGCGTGGGTGACAAGAGAGAAAGGCTCCGGGACGAGAGAATATCTCGATCATGTACTCAGTTCAAATGGACTTCGGCCGAAATCAATGTTCACTATCAGCAGCAATCAAGGTGTAAAGGAAGCGGTGATTAACGGCATGGGACTTTCGGTTCTATCCAGAAGCGTACTGCATAAGGATTTGATCCACCGCGAAATCTCAATTCTGCATATTAAAGATTTCTCGTTAAAGCGCAAGCTGTCTTACATTCATTCTCCTCTCATGGAGAATACAAAAAATAAAGAAATTTTTATTACGATGCTGAAAAGCAATTATCAATCACAGCTGCTGAAATGATATAATAGTTTTCGTTCAATAAGCCTAACATGAAAGGGTTTTACATAGATGGCAAACCAACCGATTGATTTACTGATGCAGCCGAAATGGAGAGTCATTGACCAATCCAGTCTCGGCCCTTTATTTGATGCGAAGCAATCCTTCGCAATGGATGATACGCTGTGCATGTCCGTCGGAAAAGGCGTGTCGCCGGCGACAGCGCGCTCATGGGTGCACCACGATACAATTGTCCTTGGAATACAGGATACACGCCTCCCGTTTTTGCAGGATGGCATCTCCTTGCTGGAGAGCGAAGGATACCGTGTGATCGTACGCAATTCCGGCGGTCTTGCCGTCGTATTGGATGACGGTGTTTTAAATATCTCTCTCATATTCGAGGACGAAAAGAAAGGCATCGATATAGACAAAGGATATGAAGCGATGGTCGAGCTGATGAGACGAATGCTGAGACCGTACAACGCAAAGATCGAAGCCTATGAAATTGAAGGGTCTTATTGTCCCGGCAGCTATGACCTCAGTATAAATGGCAAAAAGTTTGCCGGCATCTCTCAGAGACGCGTTCGCGGCGGAGTCGCTGTTCAAATTTATCTCTGTGCGGATAAAAGCGGCAGTGAAAGGGCCGACTTGATCAGACGATTCTATCAAGCGGCGCTGAAAGACAAACAAAACGATAAAAAAGGCGTCTATCCGGAAATACGTCCGGAAACGATGGCGTCCTTAAGTGAGCTTCTGCAAAAAGACATCTCCGTACAAGACTTAATGTTCGCTTTATTGACGGAATTAAAAGCGTTAAGCACCCATCTTTATTCAGCTGGACTGTCCATTGATGAGGAAATGGAATTTGAGAAAAACCTCATCCGGATGGCTGAGCGGAATGCAAAGGTATTTGGGTGAACGTTCTTCGCATGCCGGCTGTATATGACGGCATGCATTTTTTATCTCAAGCGGCATTTTACCCCAATAATCTTATTTTCAGATAAATCCTTCTTACATACAGATAACCACGACAAAAAGAAAAACGATAAAATGACATCAGCATCCATATTAAAGGGGAGAGGCAGATGAAGGGGAATATTTACAGCCTTTTTGTATTGATGGCGGCTTTTTTCTGGGGAACTACGGGAACCGTTCAGGCGTTGGCTCCAGAAAGCGCCACACCGCTGGCATTTGGGGCGTTCAGGTTATTAATAGGAGGAAGCGCCATGCTGCTTGCGGTTTGGATCAGCCGGGAGCTTCACGTGAAAAATTGGTCATGGCCGCTCGTATTTTTAGCCGCTGTTTGTATGGCGTGTTACCAGCCGCTGTTTTTCACAGCGGTTAAAGAAACGGGAATTGCAGTGGGAACTGTGATTGCCATCGGCAGTGCGCCTATCATTGCTGGGACCCTCGAATGGGCCGTATTGAAGAAACGCCCGCGAAACTCTTGGTGGATTGCGACTGTGCTGGCTTTAGCGGGTTGCTGGCTTCTGTTTTCCGACAGTTCCAATGTTCGGATTGATGTGGCTGGTGTTCTTATGGCGCTTGGAGCGGGTGCTTCTTTTGCAGGCTATACGCTCATCAGTAAAGCGATGATGAAAACCCAGCCTCCGCGAGCGACCTCCGCCGTTGTATTCATGATCAGCGCCATCTTGCTGACGCCGCTATTATGGCAGTCAGATATCTCGTGGATATGGACCCCTAGAGGACTGGGAACAAGCCTTTACATCGGGTTAATTGCAACATGTGCCGCATACTTTTTGTTTGCGAAAGGGCTTACCGGGGTTCCGGCCTCGGCGGCAGTCACGCTGTCTTTAGCTGAACCGCTGACAGCTTCATTGCTTGGCGTGTTTTTCATAGGGGAAATGCTTTCGCCTTC
Source organism: Bacillus sp. FSL R5-0576 (assembly GCF_038004765.1). Classification (NCBI taxonomy): domain Bacteria; kingdom Bacillati; phylum Bacillota; class Bacilli; order Caryophanales; family Bacillaceae; genus Bacillus; species Bacillus sp. FSL R5-0576. The sequence goes on along the minus strand of NZ_JBBORU010000001.1, from coordinate 3,599,918 downwards.
CTCGTGGCTGGGCATTGCGCTTATGATGCTGGGGCTTTTGGTCATTTCTGCTGCGCCTCGGAAACAAAAAACGGCCGAGGCAGCTCACATGTCTTAATAGATTCACATAAGCTTGGCCTCATTTTACAAGAATAGCTGATCCGGCTGCAAAATGAGGAAATTCTCTTTTCTCAATAGAAAAGGGGATTTTGTACATGGCGAAAATCCCAAAACAGCTGCCCGTCTTGGGATTTTTCTATGTTATTCCGCTAATTTTTCTAAATTGCCGTTCCGGTCCATTTTGAAGGACGGAGAGGCATGTTCATCTTCTTCAAATAAAACTAGCTTTCTGGCTCTGTTCATAATTTTCACCAAGGTTTCATAATCTTCTTGGATCGTTTTTTGGTCTTTTTCAAGCTTTTGAACTTCTGCCTCTAGCTGCTCTGTTTTGTTTTGCAATTCCTGATTTTCTTTCTTTAAACGCTCGTTTTCCATTTTTAATGCTGATGATTGCTCGTTATTGCCTTCGTAATTCTGCAGGAAGCGGATCACATCATTCATCGTCATCTCAGGCGCAGCTGCAGGCGTTTGAGGAGACAATAAGTGTGATAGACTAGCTAACTCTTCCTTAAAGCTTTCATCAACAAAAGGCATATGTTCGCCAGACATTAAAGGTTGCTCATTTTCGACAGATGGTGTTTCCATTTTAACCGGCTCTTCTGCTGCGGTTTCTTGAATGATTTCAGGATCAACGGCAGGAGGCTGATATAATAATCTTTTTTTCGCAGGCTGCCCGTTTCCGAGCGCTCTCATCCGCTGTTTTCGTTGTTTCTTCGCAAGCTGAAGCGCTTTTTCATATTGATGGCGGACCACTGCGTTCCATCTGAATCCGCAGGCTGCGGATGTCCGGTTTAATTTATCGCCGACTTCTTCAAAGGCGTTCAGCTGAGTGCTGCCCTCCCTCACATGCCGAAGCACTGTTTCGGCTAAAAGCAGATCGTTTTCCTCTGACCAAGCGTCTTGTCGCTGTTTTGTCATTTATCTCAACTCCCATTTTTCTTTTCATGGTATTAGAATGTCCAGGTTGGAAAATATTTATACAAATTGGCTGAAAGAATAGGAGATACGAAGGATGGAGCGGCTTGCAGGAACAGTCGAATCCTTGTAAAATGAAGAGTGATGTGATTTTTTTTTGAAACGTGATTTTAGGTTATTCACATAGATGAACATAGAAATGAAGGGAAGCGTACGTCATGGCTAATGAATTTCGAGTGTGTGATGATTGCCAAGCCACTAATATCAAAACATTGCTGCCGCGTTTGAAAGAAGTGGACCCGGACGCAAAGGTTGAGGTAGGATGCCAATCTTATTGCGGGCCCGGACGGAAAAAATCATTTGCTTTTGTGAACAATCGCCCGCTGTCAGCTCCGACAGAGGATGAGCTGATTGACAAAGTAAAAAAGAAAATAAAAAAGTAAAAACATATTTTTTCTTAGCCTCGGCCCTCAGGTCAGGCTTTTTTGCTTCACAAGATGTGTTTTTCATGAAGATGGAACAAATCGCCGGGCAAATTCAAGGATGTTTTCAAAGAATAGAGTCGATATAATAGAAACACGGCTAAAAAAAAGAGGGAATGACGATGGCGTATCCAAATGGAAAATTATCAGAAGAAAAAGTGTTTAAAGATCCGGTGCACCGCTATGTTCATGTTCGGGACAAGCTGATATGGGATTTGATCGGAACCCGTGAATTTCAGCGTCTCCGCAGAATTAAGCAGCTCGGAACGACCTATTTGACGTTCCATGGGGCTGAGCACAGCCGGTTCAACCATTCTCTCGGTGTCTATGAAATTGTCAGAAGAATGGTTGATGACGTCTTTAAAGGCCGCCCTGAATGGGATGACAGTGAGCGCGAACTCTGTTTGGCCGCGGCGCTGCTTCATGACCTCGGGCACGGGCCGTTCTCGCATTCATTTGAAAAGGTCTTTCACCTTGACCACGAGGATTTTACAAGAGGTATCATTTTGGGAGACACGGAGGTTAATCAGGTGCTCAGAAAGGTGAGCCCGGGTTTCCCTCAGGATGTTGCTGAAGTCATTGCCAAAACATATAAAAACAAGCAAGTGGTCAGCCTGATTTCGAGTCAGATTGACGCAGACCGCATGGATTACCTGCAGCGCGACGCATATTATACGGGCGTCAGCTACGGCCATTTTGATATGGAGCGGATTCTTCGGGTGATGCGGCCGCGCGAGGATCAGATCGTCATTAAAGAAAGCGGAATGCACGCTGTCGAAGACTATATCATGAGCCGTTACCAAATGTACTGGCAGGTCTACTTCCATCCTGTGACTAGAAGTGCAGAGGTCATTTTAACGAAGATTCTTCACAGGGCGAAGCAGCTGCACGATGAAGGCTATGTCTTCACTCACGCTCCGGTTCATTTCTATTCTATTTTTGAAGGGAAATTGACACTGGAGGATTATGTAAAGCTGGATGAATCTATTATTTTGTATTACTTCCAGGCCTGGGAGGATGAAGAAGACGCGATTTTATCCGACTTGTGCCGCAGATTCATTAACCGCCAGCTGTTCCAATACGTTGAATTCAATCCGAATGAAGAAATGTCGGCTTATTTTGAGCTGACTTCATTGTTCAAAGAGGCGGGAATCGATCCGAGCTATTATTTGGTCGTTGATTCTTCATCAGATCTGCCATACGATTTTTACCGACCGGGAGAGGAAGAGGAGCGTCTGCCGATCCATCTCTTGACGCAAAACGGCCAAATTAAAGAGCTGTCCAGGCAGTCGGCTATTGTGGAATCCATCTCAGGTAAACGGCGGACGGACCACAAGCTGTACTATCCAAAGGACTTGATTTGCGACGGCTCTGAACATCCGGAAGCGAAAATGAAAATCCGGCAGCTGCTGGGACTGACATAGAAATTGGAAAGAAGGAAAAAGGAGATGTCGGGAATTTGTTGAAAGAACATGCAAAACTGATGAAGGTGTTCTCGGATTCTGGAGAAATCATCGGGCGAAAGAAGCTGCAGAAAATGATTTATATCGCCAAGAAAATGCAGTTTCCTTTCTATGAGAAATATGATTTTCACTTTTACGGACCATATTCAGAGGAACTGACGCTCCAGATTGAAGAGCTGTGCAACCTTGGATTTCTGCATGAGGTGAAGGAAAAAAAGGGCGGCTACTTTCAATACCGGTATTCGCTGACTGAGACAGGCTCCGCATTTTTAGACCATGCTGATCTGGACATGCCGGATATGAAAGGCTATATCGACAGTGTAAACAGCCGTTCATCACGGTTTTTAGAGCTGGTTTCCACGATCCTTTACTTTGACGGGCTTGAGGATGAGGAAAAGAAAGAAAAAGTCTTTACCATCAAAAGCAAGCAAAAATATACAAATGAAGAATATGACGAAGCGCTTCAATACATAGAGGAACTGAAGCAGATTTGTTAACCATACCAAGCAAAAGAAATGAATCGTTTCTTTTGCTTTTTTTATTGACAAAAGCTGCTAAGAGATTCATTATGGATAATAGTTATCCATAATGAATCAGGAGTGAATAGGATGAAAATGAAATCAGGAATGGAGCAGGCGGTTTCTGTGCTGCTGTTACTGTCACGGCTGCCGGTACAGGCTTCTTTGACGTCAGAGGCTATAAGCCAGCGATTGCGTGTGTCTCCGTCTTACTTGAAGAAGCTGATGAGAACATTGGTTCAAGCCGGTTTGGCAGAATCCTTGCCAGGGACGAAGGGCGGTTTTACCCTGACGAAGCCTTTGGCTGACATTACGCTTTATGATGTTTATCAAGCGGTCGAAGGCAGAGGTTCGATGTATCAGGGGAAAGGCCTGCTGCAATCTGTATTTGAGGGTGAAAGTCACTGTGTGCTGGAGACAGTCATGGGGGAAATCGAGGATAAATGGTCCAATCTTATGAGAGAAGAATCCTTGCAGCATGTTATGGACAGAGTCGGGGAATTGTATGATCTTGAAAAAATAGATGATTGGGTAATCAAGCAAGTGAAAGGGCAATTGTAATGAAAAATAGCGGGTCTATACAAGAATCAACATCATCAACAGGCATATCCGTGCTGATCGTGCTCGCACTTGGTTTCCTCATGGCAACTCTTGATGTGACCGTTGTGAATGTGGCGATGGCTGATATGAAAAGCACTCTTTCAATGTCACTTTCAGGTGTAACGTGGGTTGTGGACGGGTACATTCTTACTTTTGCGTCGCTTCTGCTGGCGGGCGGAGCCTTGGCCGACCGTTTCGGCTCGAAGACGATCTATATCCTGGGTTTAGCTATTTTTGTTCTCGCCTCCTGTCTATGCGCTGCATCTATAAATGGTCAGATGCTGATTGCCGGACGCCTTATACAGGGAATTGGGGCAGCATTGTTTATGCCAAGCTCACTCAGCCTTTTGGCTGCCTCTTACCCTGATGAGCGGGTGCGGGCGAGAATGTTTGGGCTGTGGGCCGCGCTTGTTTCCGCCGCTTCAGGCCTCGGGCCCTTTATCGGGGGAGTGCTGGTACAGTTGGCGGGCTGGCAGAGTATTTTTCTGATCAATGTGCCGTTGGGGGCTGCTGCGCTCATTTCAGCTTACCGAATCCTCAGCCGCGTTCCGGGAAAAAGCAGCCGCGTGAACATCATCGGGCATCTGCTTGGCATGATGGCTCTCGGGTTTCTTTCCTATGCTTTGATACAGGGGCCTTCAGCGGGCTGGCGCTCGCCAGTGATTCTTGTAGCATTTACTGCAGCGATTTTGGCATTTGTGCTGTTTTTGCTGCGGGAAATTTCTGCAAAAGCACCCATCCTGCCGGCGTCCTTATACAAAAACGGTCGCTTCTCAGCTGCCCAATTTATCGGGTTTTTGCTGAATTTCGCCCTTTTTGGCGGCATGTTTATGCTCAGCCTTTTTTTGCAGGAAGCAGGAGGCGCAAGTTCCTTTATGGCTGGAGTTGAGCTGCTGCCGATGATGGCGGTCTTCGTGATCGGCAATCTGCTGTTTGCCCGTCTGGCGAATCGGTTTGAAGCCGGGCAGCTTATGTTTGTATCAATGGCGGTCAGCTGTATCATTGCATTGCTGTTGTTTGTGCTGATTTCTCCGGATTTTCCTTATTGGCAGCTGGCGGTGTTGATGTCTGTTATGAACCTCTGTACCGGTATTACAGTTCCTGCCATGACAACTGTGATCATGCAGGCTGCCGGGCAAAGACATGCGAATATCGCCGGTGCGGCGTTAAATGCAAACCGGCAAATCGGAGCCTTGGTCGGCGTAGCGATAACCGGGGTGATTATTCATCTGTCCGCCACTTGGTATGCCGGTGCCGGGTTTACGTTTTTGATGATGGGAGCGGCATACAGCCTCGCTGCATTGCTTGTATGGCTGTTTCTGGCTGCCCATAACGGAACTGCTGCGTCAGAAAAAAATGTAAATCACTGATTGCGCTTTGTGGGAATATATAGTAAGATATAAAAAATTATTGAAACAACAGGCACTGATAAGGACACGAGATGCTTTTTACGGTTTCCAGAGAGGGAAGGACAGCTGAGATCTTCCTAACGCAGGGAAAGCAGCTTACCGCCTTTGAGCCGTATCGGGGAAATCAAGTATCCGATACCGTCATGCTGCGTTACAGCACCGAGCCGACAACATAGCGCTTGTCGGGAATTTGGGTGGAACCACGGATGATCAACACATTCGTCCCTTTTTAGAGGGATGGGTGTGTTTTTTTATATGAACTACATAAATGCGTTGAAAAGGACACGAATGATAGTTACGGTTTTCAGAGAGGGAAGGAAAGGTGAGAGCTTCCCAGCTTAGGAGTATCATTTACCGCCTTGGAGCAGCATTGGGGAACTGAAGTATCCAATGCCGTCTATGCTGCGTTACAGCACCGAGCCGACAACATAGTATTTGTCGGGAACTTGGGTGGAACCACGGGTTAATCACACACTCGTCCCTATCTGTGGGACGGGTGTGTTTTTTTATGAATTGAATACATGCGATGAAAAGGACATGAATGATAGTTACGGTTTTCAGAGAGGGAAGGAAAGGTGAGAGCTTCCCAGCTTAGGAATATCATTTACCGCCTTGGAGCAGCATTGGGGAACTGAAGTAACCAATGCCGTCTATGCTGCGTTACAGCACCGAGCCGACAATATCGTATTTGTCGGGAACTTGGGTGGAACCACGGGTTAATCACACACTCGTCCCTATCTGCGGGACGGGTGTGTTTTTTTATATACAACAATGAATAAGGAGTGTTCTAAAATGAGTAAACATGTACACATTCAGCTTCCGGACGGACAGATCCAGGAATATCCGAAAGGCATCACAATCAAAGAAGCGGCTGGTTCTATCAGTTCCAGTCTGCAAAAGAAGGCGGCTGCAGGTCAGGTCAATGGCAAGCTTGTTGATCTCAGTTTCAAGCTGGAGGAGGATGCTGAGCTTTCGATTGTTACACTCGATTCACAAGAAGGCTTGCAGGTGCTTCGCCACACATCAGCGCATGTGCTGGCCCAAGCAGTAAAACGGCTGTACGGCGAAGTGTCATTGGGGGTAGGGCCTGTGATTGAAGACGGCTTCTACTATGACATGAAGCTGGGGAAAAGCTTGGCATCAGGAGACTTAGAGGCCATCGAAAAAGAAATGAAAAACATAATAAATGAGAACCTTGAAATCAAACGTATAGAGGTTTCTTACGAAGAAGCTGAAGAGCTGTTTGCACAAAAAGCCGAGCGGTTCAAGCTTGAGATTTTAAAGGATATTCCGCGCGGGGAGGATATCACACTGTACCAGCAAGGGGAATTCGTTGACCTGTGCCGCGGGCCGCATCTTCCTTCTACAGGGATGATCAAGGCGTTCAAACTGACAAGAGTATCAGGCGCTTATTGGCGCGGAGACAGTAAAAATGAAGTCCTGCAGCGGGTGTACGGGGTTGCGTTTCAAAAGAAAAAAGATTTGGATGCGCACCTGCATATGCTGGAAGAAGCGGCAAAACGAGACCATCGCAAGCTCGGCAAACAGTTAGGGCTGTTTATGTTTTCTGAAGAAGCGCCGGGGATGCCGTTTTATTTGCCGAAAGGGCAGATTGTCCGCAATGAGCTGGAGCGCTTCTCGCGTGAGCTGCAAACAAATGCCGGCTACGATGAGGTGCGTACGCCGTTTATGATGAATCAGCGGTTATGGGAGCAGTCAGGCCATTGGGACCATTATCGCGACAATATGTACTTTTCAGAAGTGGATGATACAAGATTCGCAATGAAGCCGATGAATTGCCCCGGCCACATGCTCATCTTTAAAAACAGCCTGTATTCTTATCGGGATCTGCCGATTCGCATGGCGGAATTCGGACAGGTGCATCGCCATGAATACAGCGGCGCTTTAAACGGAATGCTTCGCGTTCGGACGTTCTGTCAGGATGACGCCCATATTTTCGTTCGGGAGGATCAGATTGAGAGTGAGATCAAAGAAGCGATTCGGCTGATTGATGAGGTATATCGGACATTTGGTTTCGAGTATTCAGTTGAGCTTTCGACTCGCCCGGAGGATTCATTAGGCGATGACAGCCTTTGGGAAGCGTCGGAACGTGCCTTAGCACGCGTCCTTGAGGAGCTTGGCCTCTCTTATGAGATCAATGAAGGTGATGGGGCGTTTTACGGGCCGAAAATTGATTTCCACATAAAAGATGCCCTGAAACGGAGCCACCAATGTGCGACAATTCAGCTTGATTTTCAAATGCCGGAAAAATTTGATTTAACATATATCAACGAACACAATGAAAAGGTTCGTCCCGTTGTCATCCACAGAGCGGTTTTCGGCTCGATCGACCGTTTCTTCGGTATTTTGATCGAGCATTACGGCGGGGCTTTCCCAGTCTGGCTCGCACCGGTCCAGGTTCAAATCATACCGGTTTCGCACGTTCACTTAGACTATTGCAGAAAGGTGCAGGCGGAGCTGAAGCAGGTGGGGATAAGAGCCGGCATTGATGAGCGCAATGAGAAGCTGGGCTATAAAATCAGAGAATCGCAGGTGCAGAAAATCCCGTACGTGCTGGTGCTTGGAGATCATGAGGAGCAGGAGAATGCGGTAAACGTCCGCCAATTCGGACATCAGCAGAATGAACATGTTCCTTTTCAGACATTTAAAGATAAGCTTGTGAAACAGGTGGAAAATCGAGGCATGTAGGATAAAAGCTGTGAATTCATATTTTGCTTTTTTGACTTTCCCTATTCGGAATCAGTAAAATAATAAGTAAATCATATCGTTCGTATGTTATGAATGCATCTCGAAATGGGGAAATTTACATGGACCATGACAAACTGGAAGCAAATTTGCTGGATCACGCACTTACAAAATATTTGAAAAGCACGAAGCAATTAGATGAAGCCACCGTTCCGAAACACGTGAATAATGTAAGAGGGTTTATTCTGCGGATCATATACAGACATGGGAGCTGCACCATAAAGGATATTTTGAAGGAGGTCACACTGTCTCCCTCTGCCACGACCACAGCTCTGAATCATTTAGAGCAGGAAGGGTTTATTGAGAGATCGAGAAATAACAATGACCGCCGCACTGTATGGATTACGCTTTCTGAATCGGGCCGGGGAGCGGCTGAACAAATGATCGAAAACCGCCAGCAGCTGATTGATGGCATGTTTGAACGTTTAACAGCCGAAGAGAAAAAGACGTTCTTGGCGATTATTGCGAAGCTGGCTCAATAGGGATAATAAAAGCCGGTACGCGAAGCGCCGGCTTTATAGAGATTATTCCATATCGCTCAGGCGTTTGCCTGCGACGGCATAATGGTCTTTTCTCATTTCTTCTATAAAGACAACAATTTTTTCTTCAGAAGCACCGGTTGTTTCCTTTACGGCTTCTGTTACTTTCTCGACAAGATTGCGTTTTTGCTCGTCTGTACGGCCTTCGAGCATTTTGACAGTTACGTATGGCATGGGTGCTGAATCCTCCTTTATCTCGTTTCCTCTCTTTAGAAAAAGAGGCTTCTTATAGTATACTGAATAAAGTAAATTCTTGCATTTTGAGAAAGAGGGATATCTCACTTGGACCGTTTTTTATATTATCCGTTATCTTTAATGCCATACCTCGTCATCACGCTAATTGTGTCGTTTACGATGCACGAGCTTGCCCACGCTTATGTCGCATACAAATTCGGTGACGATACGGCGAAAAAACAAGGAAGACTGACGCTGAATCCCATTAAACACCTTGATCCGTTCGGAACCATTTTGATTCTGGTGGCCGGATTCGGGTGGGCGCGCCCCATTCCCGTGAATCGCCGCTTCTTTAAGAAACCCCGGCTTGCTGGTGTGCTCGTATCTATAGCCGGGCCCGTCAGTAACCTGATTCTTGCGTTTATTGGTTTCTTTTTGTTAGTGTTGATGCATGCGTACGGAATGGAAATGCTTGCGGCGTTCAGCACGGGGCTTGATCAGTTTTTTTCTATTTGGATACAGCTGAATCTTGTCTTGTTTTTATTTAATCTGCTGCCGCTTCCTCCGCTCGATGGCTATCGAATTATAGAAGATCTCGTTCCGCCGGGCGTGCGTGCCAAAATGACGCAGGCGGAGAGCTACGGCTTTATCGTGTTTTTGGTGCTGTTTGTGACACCGCTCGGATCTTACGTGCTGTGGCCGATGCTCAATGCAGGAAGAGATTCGATTTTAAAGCTGTTTTCAGCGATATTTCAACCGCTTTTGTAGGAGGTAGGACTTCATGGAAGAAAAAAAGAAAAAATCAATCGGGTTTAATATTATCAAAAGTGATCCGACAGACGGACACGGCGGTTTTGGCGTAGGGGCACTCAGCCTTGATAACATTTCTCCCGTATTCGTTGATGTAGAGGAAAAAGAAGCGTTCGTAGACATCGGCGCCATGCATGCCCGCAGCACCGTCGAAAAAGGAATTAAATTTCTCCCGAATAAAGAAGAAGTTCCGAACGGAAAACCATACTGGCTTGTGTGGGTAACGATTGACAGAAAAGAAGAGGGGCCTTATTACGCTGGTGTGACAGCCTGTGAAATGACGGTCGACAGAAGCATCAGAAGAGGCTACAAGTCGCTGCCTGAGCATGTGAATTTGATGGATAAATCCATGAAACGGAAAATCATCGTTGATAAAATGGACGACAGCTCGAAGCGTGTACTAGGCGAATTTCTGAAAAAGCATGATCAGGGCCTATGGGACCGTTCCTCAGATGAATTAAAAACAAGCCTGCTTCCGGAAGATAATTAATTTGTGAATTTTCTGTGAACTTTTAAAGTATTTGAGATATTTTTCGTAAACATTGAGTAAACTGGTGATACAGAAATAGGACATGGAAAATCCCGAGCCGAAACAAGACTCGGGGTTTTTCATTTTTAGGGGGATATGAGTCGGCGACTGGGAGATGAAAGCCGACGTCGAAGAAATGAAAAATTCACCACTTTATCCCAAAACTGATTGTTCAGCTCGATTGTCTAACATTCTTCCATCGATTATGAAGGAACCATACGAATAACCCGGCCTCCGAGGAGCCGGGTTATTTTCAATGATGTCGCCCCAGCCATTTGTCCCACCATTTTTTCTCGGAAGCGGGCTTTTCTTTGGATGGAAGCCGGTCTTTTGTTTGTTTTGCGGGTTCTGCCCCGTAGCACACGTTTGCTGGTTCTGTGCCTTTCACAAAATATGTGTAATGCTTAGCGGCGCAGCCGGGACCTGATGAGTAGCCTGTTTCCGGATCAATGTACACACCGGTTACGCCTTTTGGCGGCTTGAACGCGGTTTCCGGTTCGCCTTTGAGCGCGTCCTCCATGAAGTCCGCCCAAATGGTTTTAGCATAGCTTTTTTCTTCGACTGAGTCGATGGTGCTGTTTTTGTCATAGCCGGTCCAAACACCTGCGGCCAGTTTCGGATTGAAGCCGATCATCCAGCTGTCTGCGCTTGTGGTTCCTGATTTTCCGGCATACGTTCTTGTCAGGCGGTTGGCTATCGTTCGTCCCGTAACCGACGTATATCCATTTAAATCGGTATCAAACATGCCTGTCATCATACTCGCTGTGACAAAAGCGGCTTTTTCATCAAGCACCTGTTTATGCTGATTCGGGTTTTCGTACAGCACGTGGCCGGCTGCGTCCGTTACCCTTGAAATAAAAGTCGGTTCGATTTTCTTTCCGCCATTTGCGAGCATGGCATAGGCGTTGACCATCTCAATCGGACGCACGGGTTCGGTGCCGAGTGCCAGGGACGGCAATGCTTGAAGATGGGCGGTAATGCCGAATTCCTTTGCCGTCTTTACAAGTTTGTTCGTGCCGAGAAAAAGATGTGTTTTCACAGCGTAAATATTGTCGGAAAGCGCCAGCGCCTGCAGAAGCGTAATCGGCTTGTTGGCATAGTATCCGTTATAGTTGCTTGGAGAATAGGTTTCTCCCTTTGCATCAATTTGAAACTCGGTTTCTTCGCTTTTCATCAAAGTGACTGGCGTAAATCCGCTCTGAATCGCTTTATAGTACAGCAACGGCTTGATCGTCGAAGCAGGCTGGCGCTTCGCCTGTGTCGTCCGGTCAAACGGGCTTTTTTGATAATCCCTGCCGCCGACAAGGGCGAGAACGTTTCCGGTGCGGGGATCAATGGCTGAAAACCCGACTTGAATGTCAGAGCCCGCGTTAACCGTTTCGGTTATGGTCTCCTCGGCGATGCGCTGCATCCGTTTATCTACCGTTGTATAGACGTTTAACCCGCTCGTTTCAATTTGCTCCCGTGTCATGCCGAGCTTTTTTTCCAGCTCTCTCATCGCATTGTCATAGAAATAAGGAGCCTTTCTCTTGGAAACTTGTTTATTCAAAGGCTGATAGGAAAGAGGTTCCTTGATCAATTCATCCGCTTTCTTTTGGCTGATCATCTGCTGCTTTTCCATCATCCGCACGATCGTTTTCTGGCGTTCCTTGGCCTTCGTCTCATTGACATACGGTGAATAGCCGGAAGGGCCTTTCGGGATTCCTGCCAAAAGCGCCGCCTCCGCATCCGTCAGGTTTTTGGCATGCTTGCCGAAATAAAGGCGGGAAGCTGCTTCAATGCCGTAGGCGCCGTGGCCGTAGTAAATCGTATTTAAATAGCCTTCTAATATCTCGTCCTTAGAATAGTTTTGTTCCAGACGGATCGTGTAGAACGCCTCATTCCATTTCCGTTTCCACGTTTTGTCGTGTTCAAGGTATAAATTTCTGGCATATTGCTGGGTGATGGTGCTTGCACCCTGAACCTTGGCAAATGCTTTCAGGTCAGCAAGCGCCGCGCCGGCCATGCGTTTATAATCAAAGCCGTGATGATCGTAGAAATTCTGGTCTTCAATCGCCACTGTCGCTTTTACGATCGTCGGATTCATGTCCTTTAAGGGGACCCAATAGCGCTTTTCGCCGTAGTTCGTTTCCCCGAGCTTTGAGCCGTCACTCGCATACAAAATCGTGGATTGCGGCACTTGCACCGAGGGAGCGCCCTGGTATTTGGCTATCAAAATGACAGTCATAAACACGGCAGCTGCCGCCAAGGCCGCAAAAGCCCCTAAAAAGATAAAGGCGCGAACGGTTTTCAGCGTCAGTCTCAGCCGTTTATTTGTCATTGCATCCACAACGGGTTCCCCCTTTTTTTATGTTTCTACTATTATGAGAAAAAAAGATCGTTTTTAAACATCGCAGAACAGGACGCATCTTTACTTTTTCCCCGCCATCCTCTATACTTTTTCCTTAGGTGAAAATGAGATTTCAACCGAGAATAAAAGCTGATAAGACGCTTACAATAAATGAATACAGCCTCGAAAGGGAGATGACAATTGAGCGAACTTTGGTACACAGAGAAGCAGACGAAAAACTTTGGCATTACGATGAAGGTTAACAAGACGTTACATACAGAACAAACGGAGTTTCAGCATTTAGAAATGGTGGAAACAGAAGAGTTCGGCAACATGCTGTTTTTGGACGGCATGGTGATGACATCTGAAAAAGACGAATTCGTTTATCACGAAATGGTGGCGCATGTGCCATTATTTACGCACCCAAATCCGGAGCACGTTCTCGTAGTCGGCGGCGGTGACGGCGGCGTTATCAGAGAAATCCTGAAGCACCCAAGCGTGAAAAAAGCGACACTTGTAGACATTGACGGCAAGGTTATCGAATACTCTAAAAAGTTCCTTCCTTCTATCGCAGGCAAACTGGATGATCCGCGCGTTGACGTGCAGGTAGATGACGGATTTATGCACATTGCAAAATCTGAAAATCAATACGACGTCATCATGGTAGATTCAACTGAACCAGTCGGACCGGCTGTAAACCTGTTTACAAAAGGATTCTACGCAGGAATCGCAAAAGCGCTGAAAGAAGACGGTATTTTCGTTGCGCAGACGGACAACCCATGGTTTACACCGGAATTAATCACAAATGTACAGCGCGACGTGAAGGAAATCTTCCCGATTACGAAGCTGTATACGGCGAACATTCCGACATATCCAAGCGGTTTGTGGACATTTACAATTGGCTCGAAAAAATATGATCCGCTTGCAGTGGAAGACAGCCGTTTCTTCGATATTGAGACGAAATATTACACAAAAGATATTCATAAAGCGGCGTTTGTTCTGCCGAAATTTGTGAGTGACCTGATTAAATAATGAAGGTATGGCGCAGGAGCGAATCTTGCGCTTTTTTACAGGAAAGCGAGGGTATTATAGATGAGATTTGATGAAGCTTATTCAGGAAAAGTATTTATCGCGAGCCGTCCCGAGTGGGAAGAAGCGGACGCCATTCTTTACGGCATGCCGATGGACTGGACAGTCAGCTATCGCCCGGGCTCACGCTTTGGTCCAAGCAGAATCCGTGAGGTGTCAATCGGCCTTGAGGAATACAGCCCATATTTAGACCGCGATCTGGCTGACTTGAACTTCTTTGACGCCGGCGACATTCCGCTGCCGTTCGGAAATCCGCAGCGAAGCCTGGATATGATTGAAGAGTACGTGGACAGCATTTTAGAAAAAGGGAAGTTCCCAATGGGTATGGGCGGGGAGCACCTCGTGTCATGGCCTGTCATTAAAGCGATGTACAAGAAATACCCAGACCTTGCGATCATCCATTTTGACGCACATACAGATCTTCGTGTTGATTATGAGGGAGAACCGCTTTCTCACTCCACGCCGATCCGTAAGGCGGCAGAATTGATCGGACCGCACAATGTGTATTCATTCGGAATCCGTTCCGGCATGAAAGAAGAGTTTGAATGGGCGAAGGAAAACGGCATGCACATCTCAAAATTTGAAGTGCTTGAACCGCTGAAAGAGGTGCTTCCGAAGCTGGCGGGCCGTCCGGTTTATGTCACAATTGACATTGACGTATTAGACCCTGCACACGCACCGGGTACAGGAACGGTTGACGCCGGCGGCATCACGTCTAAAGAACTGCTTGCATCCGTCCATGAAATCGCGCGTTCAGAGGTAAACGTAAAGGGCGCTGATTTAGTGGAAGTCGCACCGGTGTATGACCACTCAGAGCAAACGGCAAACACAGCCAGTAAAATCATCCGTGAAATGCTGCTTGGTTTTGTGAAATAAGTAAACATCCAGACGATGTCTGGATGTTTTTTTATTCCCAGTCTTTACAAACATCAATCCATGCTTTTAAGAAAGAAAATTCGGATAATTCTCCTCAATAGCGAAGTTTCTGCTGCCGCATGCGGGGAAAACAGTCTCAAACCGTTTCAGCGATACATCAAGATAAACCTCAGGATCATGAGCCGATCCAAATGGGCAAACTCCTCCAATTTCATGGCCTGTCTGCTCCAGTACCTCATTAGGAGAGAGCATTCTTGCTTTAAAGCCAAATGTTGCCTGAACGTTTTGTTGTCGATCTTGGCATCGCCGGCTGTCACAATCAGAATCACCTGATCTCCTTCCCCTCTGAAGGACAGGGTCTTGGCGATTCTAGCCGGGCTCACGCCGGTCGTCTCAGCTGCCTGTTCAACTGTCGCGCTCGACGTTTCGAACTCCGTCACATCATTTTCTCGATTCCACTGTTTAAAGTGGGTTCTCACACTTTCCAGAGACATGCTGCATTTCCACTATTTTTAAGATTATTGAAAAAATCATAGCATGGATTGGGAGACTGGGTAAAGAGGGGACAAAAAAACCGCCGATGGACGGCGGTTAAATCATTCCTCGTTGTGCAACTTCAATTTGGTGTGTAGGTGCATTTGCAATAGTTGTTGCCACGAACACAGTGCATAGAGCCAGACAAGAGAGTAATAGTTTAGACTTCAATTTCATACAAACTCACTCCTCCTTGAATAAGTTGCCTTACTTGTTCCACCTTCAAAAAATAAGCAGAAGCTTTTTGAAAATTTTTACGTTCATGATAATATTTTGCCACATCAATAGCGAAATCTTCAAGATCAGCATACAACATTTTACTTTCGAGAAAATCAAAAAATCCTTGAATTGCTTCTTCATCCGGGCCTGATAAGTATAAAGATTTCAAAAATTCAAACTCTGATAAATATATTACATCTCCGGCCTTTTGTGAATAAGCCATTCCCTTACTATGATATTCATGAGCTTTATCCATTTTTCCTAATTTATAATGGATCTGTGTAATTAAAAAATACGCTTGAGGTAAGGAAGGAAGAATATTTGATTCTTCAAAAACAGCTATTGCTCTTTTGAAATAAGTTATGGCATCCTCATATTGGCTTTGGCTGTTTTTACAAAGCCCGATATTGTACAAAGTTCTCCCCATTAATTGGGGCTGCTTTTCAGCTTCTGCCATAGAATAAGCTTTTTGAAAATGTGAGATGGCATCCTCATACTGTTTTAAATCTAAAAAATTGGTGGCAAATAAAGAATGACACTGCAGCAATCTTATATTATAAGCTTCATGTTCTTTGTATATTTCATATGCTTGCCGTGCATAGTCCATTGAAAAATACGTTTGTTTCATATAGTAATAAGATTCAGACATCTTAAAGAAAAACTCAGCTTTCTCTATCCGATCCTTAACGAATATCAGCTTGCTTTCGGCTTTTTTGAAAAATTTAATAGCCGACAGATATTCCCGCTGGTCCAGCTCATACATGCCTCTGAAGAAATTAAAATAGTACTCAAGCAGACCAGTTAAACGAGCCTGTTTTTTATCAATCTCAAGCAGCAGATCAGACAGTCTCGGCTGTTCCTCAATCCTCATTTTTTCTAACGGTTCAAGGTACTCAAGCATCAGGTTGTGCCGAAACTCCATCAGTGAATAGTACAAATGAAGGTCTTGATCTTCTTCCATTTGATCCAGCTCTTGCTTGATTTCTCGTCGCAAATATTCTGCATCGGGTATGCTGAATCGGCGTATGTACATATACCATTCGTTAATCTTTTCTCCGATGGAAGAAGAAGATATGACACCTGTCACGTTTGCAAATCCCTCCCTTCATAATTCTATATATGTCATATTTTATCATCAACATTCTTGTGAGAAGCGCAAAAAAACCGCAATTTTTTCTTTCGTTACACCGCATGTTTGGAGATATATTTTCAAAAAGAAGCTTTTACCCTCAGCAATTTGTACAAGCAAACACGTTACCCTTCCATATTCTGTTATATCTGCGTGAGCAGTGTATGTCTGAAAAGGAAGTGAAGGAATGAGAAAAAATAAGCTTTCCTTTAAAGAAAAAGCAGGAGCAGAACAAGAAGAGTGCTTATGTTTTTGTGAGGGAGAAGCAAGCCGAGAAGCCATGTTTCAAGCGCCGATTGAATTACCTGAAGGATTTGTCGTTGATCCGGCTGAAGCTGTTGCAAACGTGACGTGGAATGCAGACAGCCTTTCTTGTGTCAGTGACCGTTGCTTAATTCAAACGGGGCCAGAGCCTGATGAGGTCGGTGTTCAATTTGCAGTGCGCCTGCAGGGAACCGTTACGCTACTCGTCAGTGTCTCACCTGTGCGAAATCAATATGGACAAGGGGACGGGGCTGTTTCCGTCATTCACAATGCAGAAATCGATCAAGTCGTCTATTATTCCGATGAACCGGATGATTGCCCGGATATCAGTGACATCACGATTGAGAACCTTGTTGTTGTTCCGCCGTTTTACGGCAGTCCTTTATCGGTGACGGGGACGATTGTGCTTGTACCGGAGCCGGAACCCGTCTACGCGTTTACAGCGAATCCAAATGATCAATCAGTTTCTGTGATTGATACAAACACCCATACTGTTGTGACAACGATTGCTCTTCCGTACAATCCGGCAGGTATTGAAATTACGCCAGATAAAAGCGCTGTGTTTGTCTTACATCCCAACAATAATGTGATTTCTGTCATCGATTATGACACATTAACAGTGACAGCAACTATATTGCTGGATCAGCCGCCTCGATTGATTAGATTTATCCCTAATCATGAGTTTGCTTATGTTTTCACCGGTACTGCCATTTATGTGATTGGAATTGATACGTTGACTGTTGAGAGGTCTATTCCTGTAGAAGGTTTTGATATTGCAATTGACCCCAATGGGTTGTTCGCCTATGTTCTTAATTTTGGGTTAGTGCAAAAAGTGGACTTATCTACCGGTGAAGTCTTAGGAACGATTGAACGAGAGCTTATCGTATCATCCATAGAAACAGATTCTACGGAGCGGTATGCGTATGTATTAGAACAAGAATTCTTATTCAATTATTTGACGGTTATTGATTTAAATACGTTTACGATCAGGGATACCCAAGAGCTGGAGCCTGACGGGCTATATGTAATGTTTACGAGTGGATCAGAGGTGTATTTACATGACAGCTTCACTGGCAATTTATATTCTGTCAGTCCGAATGGAGCAGGTGTAATTGGAAATCTTCCGCAATCAGCAACAGACTATGCGTTTACCCCGAATGGCGATTTTCTGTATGCAACTCGTTTTATAGAGCAGAGCATCATTGTTTACAACACGGATGATTACTCCGTGGAGACTGTCATATCTCTTGGGGTTTCACCGGGAGCTATTGCGATTTAATCAACTATGTGTGGTGCATTTCTAAAAGGACGTGAAATCATGAAAAAGAATGATCTTTCTGTTTTACAGGAAAATTGTTTCTGTTTTTGTGATGAGGAAATTAGCCGGGAAGCGCCGTTTCAAGTGCCGATAGATATCCCTGAGGGCTTCAAGGTTGATTCGGCCGAAGCGTCAGCGGCTGTTACATGGAGTACAGACAATTTGTCCTGTATCAGTGAGCCTTGCTTAATCCAGACTGGGCCGGAACCAGAAGATATCGGTGTTCGATATGCCGTGAGAGTACAAGGGGCCATTACGCTTCTTGTCAGTGTGTCGCCTGTACGAAATCAATATGGACAAGGAGACGGGGCTGTTTCTGTGATTCATACTGAAGAGATTGATCAAGTTGTTTATTATGCAGCACAGTCTGGCCGCTGTCCTGATTTTAGTCAAATGACAGTGGAAGATCTTCTCATTGTGCCGCCTTTCTACGGCAGTCCGCTCACGGTGGCCGGGATACTTGTTTTACCGCCATCGCCAGACCCTCAATCGTATGTGTTTACTGCCAATACTGGAGACAGCACGGTTTCAGTCATTGATGCAGATTTAAACACTATTGTAAAAACAATCCCGTTTTCTGCTGTGCCAACTAATCTAGGCGTTACTTTCGATAAAGCATTCACGTATATCCTCCATGGAAATACCAACCTTGTCTCAGTGATTGATAATAAAACATTAACTATCATAAATACCATTACTGTTGGAGGAGGGCCGAGAAAAATCGAATTTGATCCAACAGATGAGTTCGCATACGTGATGGCCGCCGGATCTATATATGTGATTAACACGGCCTCTCAATCGGTCATTGATGTCATTCCGATACCCGGCGCTTTAGACTTTGCTCTTGATCCGAATGGACAGTATGTCTATACCGCTAATGGAAGCAGTTGGTCGGTTGATAAATATGATGTAAATACTGGGCAGTTGGTAGAAAGTATCATAGATACATTTGAATTTCCCAGTTTAATTACAACTCCTTACGCTGGAAATTTTGCGTACGTATTGAATGGTGAGCTGTGGCCGAAAGGTGTAACGGAGATTAGTTTGTCACCATTAAGCAGGGGAGGGGACTTCAGCCGTTTATTTGAAACGCTGAGGACGATTGTATTTTCTCTCGATAGTACTAGAGCTTATTTTCTAGAGCCATATAGTGAACCGTTTCTCATTAATAACTTATACGTAGTTAATACGGCCAGACAGAGGATCATTGCAAACGTGTCTCTCCCCGGCGCCTTTGACCTCGCCGTAACGCCGGACAAACAGTATATTTATGCGGCACAGCCCAACGACAATGCTGTGACCGTGTACCGCACAAGTGATTATACAGCCGTGACGGTGATTCCGGTTGGCGCGGGTCCGTCTGCGATTGCGATGTAGCTATTTTATAGATCAAGAGAAGCGGTGCTGTGATAAGAGAATCGTTTATAAATAAATGATCCGATTTGCTGAATGGCAGCCAGGATAATCAGAAACAGCAGTTCACTTATAGAGAAACTGAGCATCCACCAAATCCCGGCTGCTGCCAGTGCTCCCGCAAACACTTTTCTGAACAGGCTGCCGTGCCGGAAAAGCTGCCGCAAATACGTTCGCATGCAAAACAATAAATACAGGATCAGTAGCATCGCAAGTCCCATTGAAAAGGCAGGGGGCGTATGAAGGCGGAAAGGGACGGCTTTAACGATTTCGAACATGCAGCCGAATATGATGACTTGGCACAACACGGCAGCCATCACGTATGTTTGGCGGACGTTTTTATAGCTGTCACGCAGCGATTTGACGTCTTCTGCATATCGGCTGCACAAGTTGTGTTGCTGAAAGTCACAGCAGCTTTGATGAGACTGTGTGAGTTTCTGAAAAGCTGCTGTCATGTTTTTCACGGATTGGGTGACATAGTGAAGATAGAGAAAAGCAGGCAGCATCAGGAGGGCAGCGGTACAAGCCAGCAGTCCGAGCCGCACAGCATCATTGTTGATCATCTGTACATATTGGGCGGCGGCTTCGGCAACGGCCTGAACCCAGCCGAAGGAATAAGCCGCCATACCTATAAGCAGCAATAAAAGGGTAAAGACAGTGCTTTGTTTCATTGTCTGATCGCCTCTTTCTGAGAAACGTGAATGATCGCTTTGTTAGAAGATGCCATTGCATCAATGAGAGACAAGAAAACCTGCGCATCCATATCTTGAATGATGTGGTACATGTCAAGAAACGAGCAATCGCACCTGTCACACTCGGCTGCCCACTCGAAGCATTTACGCACATAATCGCTGTCATAAATGATCGCGTCTGTCAAAGAGTCCTTGCCGTATTGAAGCCAGGCGGCAACCTGTTCTTTCTTCTGTGTGACATAGTATGAAGCCACATCGATATAAGCTGAAGAATGGGTCCCTTGACTGTGAAGGATCAAGAAACCGCCATCCTCATATATATAAGTCTCGGCTGACAAGCGATCGATTTCCAGGCGGTACGTTTGCTGAATCTCTTGAAAAAACGGTGAATCTAATTGAAATAGAATACGAGCCGCGATATCCCAATAAAGCTTTATCGACAACAGATCGTTTTGCCCGGGAAGTGCGCCGATCTGTAATCCGGTCCAGGTATCTTCCATCCGCTCCTCATCACCCAGCATCATTTTTTGTGAGAGGGCTGGAGGGCATGCCGGGATGATTTTTCTTTCAGCATGATAATCCGGACGCTTTTCCAGCTGGAGGTGAGGAGGCAAAAGCGTTTCTGTATTTTCTGAGCCCCCAATCAAAAACAGCGTCATCCGATGGGCTTGGTAGGCAGCCTTATAGGCTTTTTGTAAATCACTGATGTCCAGCGCCTCAATATCTTCGATTCTGCCTGCGGGGAAAACGGCAGCTGGTGAGGAGGGAGAAAGCATGCTGATCAGCTGATAATGATATGAGAGCTGATGGTTAAGGTGTGCTGTTTGAATTTCGCTTGTAATCACAGCTTTTTCCTGAGCGACAATCTTCTTGTCAAATGAGTGGTTCCATAAAGCATCAAGCAGGATGGGAATCGTTTGTCTGAGCCGATCCGGTAATGAGGTAAACATGAAATTGGTATCGGTGTAGGTAGTGAATGCGTTTAAAAGCGCGCCATGCGCAAAAAAATCACTGTACAGATTGCGGCCGTTATGCCAGAAGAGAAGATGCTCTAAAAAATGTGCTGTGCCATACGGAAGCAGTGTATCACCGGATTCTGCCCGTATACATACATCCCGGCTTCCAAAATCGATTTTTACATTGCACAGCCGCAGGTGGGCGCGGGGGAATTTCAATCTGAATATTTTTAGTCCGCTGTCTGTGTATCTGATATCGGTTCGTTCATCCAGCTGTTGAAAAAAGGCTTTCTTTTCCATCTCTTCATCCCCTTACTACATGAGCTCCGATATAATTGATGGTCGCTATGAATTGCAATACATCACGGCATGTAACCGCTGAGATGCCATCCAGCAAGGCTTCTTTCGTGCAGGAGAAGCGGCGCAGGACCCCCATATAGGCCAATAGACCTTCGGGAGAATCGAATTGCAGCAGCAATTCATTGCGTAAAAACTGCTTTGCCTGTTCTAGTTCCCGCTCATCTGTATGAAAAGCTGAGACAGCTTCCAAAACGCGCGGGGGAATGTCTTTCTCATGAAGCTGATCTGTACATATTGAAACAAGCAGCAAATTGTTCATGACATCGTAACGGGTGATAACGTGATAGACTGCCAGATCCTTCTCTCTGAAGTGCTTGAATAAAGCGGAATGGCCGTACTTTCCCAGTAATCCGTCTATTAGCTGTATTTTGATATAATCGCTGGCATCTTTCATCTCTCCGCAGTCAAATCCGAGTGTCAAGACGGAAGGACCTGCAGCGCTGCGTGTCTCTGTTTCAAAAATATGCCGGTTTACGGGTATTCTTCCGGACGTTACAGCGGACGTTTGCGGGGCATGTCCCCGAACATCACATGCTTGTACTTGTCCCAATATGTTCAGCTGTTTTTGCTGGGACACTAAATCAACGATAAAGTCCGTTGCGTCGAGAAACCGTTTAGGATGAATCGCCTTTATCCTGTCTCTCCGGCCAAACATGCCTGTGCCGTACATCGGGTTTCCGAAGACCTCCTCAGCCAAGCGCGCCGCCGAGTAGGAGAAAGGATCAGTGAATTTCTTTTCGATTCTCAGCAGCAGCTCATTCCTGGCCTTTTCAACTGCTTCGAATGAAAGAGAAGAAGGGAAAGACAAGTCTGCAAAAGTTTTCAGCAGGGCGTCAACATGAAGATTCCCGTTATATAATGGGTGAATCAAACGGGTCCCGCAGGTTTTCAGCTGCTGATCAAAAAAGAGATTCGCTGAGTACATGAAACGGCTGCCGGCAGCACAACCGAAAGCGTCAATGATTTGCTCCTTCAGGTACGCGGCGGCGCCGTAAAAATAAATTGTTTCTTCCTCAGGTTCCGCCGCGCTTTCGATCGGTTTCAGAAAGCTCGCGGCGATTGATATAGTTGAAAATTGATGAGTCTTCAGCAGGTTAACTTCCAAGCCGTTCTCTTTTGCTTGTATCAAAGAAACCACCATCCTGTTTTTGCAGGTAATAGACTATGACCAGACCGGCTATCGGAATGACCGCCAAGGATACAGCGGTGCCGGCTAATGTGGCTAAGAATAGGGGAAGACAAAACAGATAAGACCGATATTTTGAGAAACCGCTCCATAGCTGCTGCTCCGTCTGCCAGCTGAAGGAGGGCCTTTTTTCATCCGCAGTTAACCTGATAAAAGCTCCCGCCAGCAGCAACTCAATGCACTGCAAAAAAGTGAGAACTGAAATCGGACGGCCGCTGATGAAACCCACAATCATCACGACAAGGAGAAATCCGCCTGCCAATAGGCCTGAATAAAAGCGATATTTCGCCCAAAACATCGTTTTCCGCTTGATCGGAAGCGTGATGAGCAACATCCGGTCATTTTTTTCAATCGAGTACAAAAGGGCGATCGGCGAGCAGATGAGCAAAAGCGCGGAAATCACGATATAAATCACTTGCTGATTGAAGATGCCGGTGTTCATCATCTGGAACGAAAAGAAGCCGCTGAATACCGCCATTACCGCGTAATTTAACAGCATCGCTTTAGAAGAGATAAATCGGTTCCATTCTCTTTTGTAAAACGAAAATTCAGATCGCCGCATAAATGAATGCATCTTGCCCTGCTGCGGAGGCGCCTGCAGAAAGACAGGAAAGTCAATGATCACCGCCCACAGCATATGAACCGCGCAAAGCGGAAGCGTGGTGGCCGGCATCAAAGCGGCGCTGAGACATACACAGGCGAATATCGCCGCATGCAGCAGAAACATCAAGTTCTTCTTTTTGACGAAGTGGTTGCTTAGCACAACTCCGAAAATAATGGAGTAAACGGTAAAAAACGAAAACCTGCCGAGCCAAAACAATGTTTGCGCCCCTGACAGCGTTCCGTTTCCAAATAAGAACAGCGGTAAAATAAAAAAGAATAAAGTTCTTCTCAAACAGGTATCGACAAACAAAACGACACTCTGGGCGAGCCAAAAGCTCCGTGAAGAAATCGGCAGCAGGCAGCTCAGTTTCATATAAGATTCCTTCCATTGAGATGTCACAGAAAGAAACACCATATATGCGTTCATTAAGAGAAGCGCGAGTATGATATACGTTTTGCGCAACACCGATTCATCAATGCCGGCCTGGCGGATCAGCCCAATTTCAAACACGGCCAGAATGACAAGGCCTGCGGCAATGCGGATGGCATCCTTTTTCCCTTGCCGGCTGTAAAGCTGTTTGAACAGCAAAGACATGATAGGGATTATGTTATTCATGGCCGATCACCTCAAAAAATTCCCGCCGCAGATCGGTCTCCTCTCCAATCGGAATGACCTTTTGAATCTGTTTGTTGTGAAGAATAGCCGCATAATCACAAAATCTTTGCACGACATCGAGCAGATGAGAAGAAAACAAAATGGTCCCGCCTGCTTCACAGTACTCGCGCATTTTCTGATAAAAAACCTCTATCGATTCCACATCCAAACCGACGAGCGGCTCATCCAAAATAAACAGGGGAGCGCGCAGCAATAAGCCTGTCATCAATACAACCTTTTGCCTGTTCCCCAAGGACAGCTCCGAAATTCTCCTATTGATGTATTTCGAAAAATGAAAGGCCTCGGCCAAACTGGCAAACTGCTGCTCTGAAAAATCCTTTTGATAAAGCGAATGGACGAAAGACACATAGTCCTTCGCCGTAATTTCTGTAAATAGCAGCGGATAATCGGCGGCGAAGTAACGGTGAGTCTTCAGCTGATCTGATGTTTTCTGCGGCATGCCGGCCTCCGCTTCAATTCCGCACAGTGTAAAGCGCCCGCTGAAATTGCGGTTCACGCCTGTCAGCGTATTAATCAGTGTCGTTTTTCCGGCGCCGTTTACCCCAAGCAACCCGTAAACGGCGCCTTTTTCTAAATGTAAATCCACTTGTTCTAAGATGACGTTGTCCCGTTCATACCAAACGGATACATCGTGTATATCCAAAATGCTCATCGCGAGTCAGCCTTCCGCGCGCGCATCCCGAACAGAATGGCAATGGCAATGAAAATCAGCGTAAACAGATAGTCGCTTTTGACAAAATAGACGACTGCGCCGATGACAAATATAAATGAAAGGATATACAGTAAAATTCTTCTTTGTGCTGGTGACAAATCGTTTCCCTCCTAAATAAGCTGGACCACGTCTTCTAATTGTTCATTTTTCGCCCAAGAGCAAATGTTTTTCCGGTGATATTTGTTAGAGTTCAGCCCTTTTAAGTAACAGCCTCCGCAATAGCCGCTGAACGGGCATTTGTCTTTCATGCAATGTTCGCTGAACCGCGGCGCCTGCGCTTGCCACAGTTTATGGACGAGAGGGGAGTTAAAGATGCTTTCATAGGAATCATGAAAAATATTTCCCAATGAAAATTCCTTTGGAAAGAGGGCGCAAGGACGTACTTCGCCGAACGGGCTGATCACAATGGACTTCCAGCCAGCGCCGCAATTTGCCGCGCGTTTTCTCTCATAGGGAATAATCGGAATCAGATCTTTAAACTCATCAATCACATTTTGCTCGTATTCCATAAACTTGTGGTGCTGCTCGGCGTCTTTCGTTGGATGGACAATATCCCTGCCTCTTCCGAAATCATCAACCCAATTGTAAGAGAACGCCTTCGCCCCGAGATCCCGAACCTTTTGGGCCATATCGTGGATTTCCCACATGTTTTTTTCGAAGACAGACATAGCGACTCTGACAAATATACCGTGGTCACTCAACAATTTTATCGTTTTACAAGTTTGGGCAAAAGAGCCTTTTCTCCCTCTAAAGGAGTCATGGACCTCGGAATTGACACTATCAAGAGAAATGCCGACGATGATTTTTTGCTTGTAAGTCTTCAAAAGCTCCAGGCTCTCTTTTCGCATGAGTGTTCCGTTTGTTAAGACAGCGACTTTTTTGAACTTTTTACACACATAGTCAAGAATCTCATTGGCGTTTGGATGGACAAAAATTTCTCCACCTGTGATTTCGCATGTCAATACACCGTTATCAAACAGCATATCAGCCGTTTTTTTGAATTGCTCAATCGACACGGTGCCGAGCGCTTCAGGTGAGCTTTCCAAATAACAGTGGGCGCATTTCAAATTACAGCGGTGCGTCAGTTCAAAGGTGGCGTGCAGGGGCATCGGAAATTCATTGCTTCCGCTCGTGGTGATTGTATGGCGGCTGGCCCGGTTTCCAAGCTGGATCACCTGCTTGTTCTGGAGCATGTTGAGCATGTCGTAATACCAATCTTTATGGTCTTCCGGTGATTCATCATACACTGCACATTGCTCAGCTAAAATCTGCTCAGCTGTTTTTTGGCCATCCATGCGCATGCAGAGCTCGTAAGCCGTTTTGTTGAGATCCAAATACTCAAAGTCAGAAATGGAGACATTATCGCGCAAGTAGTCGATTTCTAACACGCCGCCCTCAGGAAGCTGGTGAACTCTTACACTTTCATTAATAAATGGAAACATCTGCTCTATAAACAAAATACCATCCCCTATACATATGATTCAAATGAAAAACGGTTGTGTATGTATATCCAAGAGGTAGATTTTAGTTAAAAATTGTAATTTACTTAAAAAGGGCATAGTAGAATGACTATGCCCTTTTGGGAGATCCTTACCCCCATAGACCGAATAGACCTGTTGCACCGGCAATTTCAAAATCAGGGATAGGACCGTCCACTAGACAAGCGGCTCCGATCGAGCATGTTGCACAACCTTTGTTTTCTACAATGACAGCTTTTTTCATAATTGAATCCTCCCTTTTTTTGTTTTTCTAGCAGATCTATGTTGTACTTTTATCTTAAAACTATCAAATTACTAATTCAATACATATAATTTGAAAAAAATGTGAAAAGAAAATGATAGATTTCGGAAAAATGTAACATTTCCTAAAGGTAATTAGTGATATGATTTTCTCTTCTATATAAGGAAATGCTTTTTATGAGGTTTATCTTCAAATCTGATGAGCAATGATGGTAAGATAGAAGCAGTTGAAGTTTACAAACCGAATGATTATACTATTCAAGTCAAAGTGGAATGATGAAAAGGACGTGTCAGAATGAAGCAAGAGACACCGATAACACTCCATGTGAAGTCTGTGATCGAGGATGACGGAAACCAAGAAGTCATCGAATTCCGCACCACCGGATTTTACTATGTAAAACAAAATAAAGTGTATCTATCTTATTATGAAGAACACGACTTAGGCAAAGTCAAAACGATTGTGAAAGTAAGCGAAGGCGAAGTCCTGGTCATGAGGTCAGGCGCTGTCAAAATGAATCAGCGTTTCGTAACGGGAGCTTCCACAATTGCTAAATATAAAATGTCATTTGGTGAGCTTGAGCTGAAAACAAGCACAAAATCGATTCAATCTGATCTCGATGAAGAAAAAGGCCGTATCAGCATCGCATATGACATGCATGTCGGAGACGAGCAGGAGCATTTACATAATATGACGATCACGTATGAGGGAGGAACTCACGCATGAACATTGCGGAACAAATGAAGGACGTGCTGAAAGAAGAAATTAAAGCGGCCGTTCTGAAAGCGGGACTGGCTGAAGAAAGCCAGATTCCCAATGTTGTTTTAGAAACACCGAAAGATAAAACACACGGCGACTACTCAACGAATATGGCGATGCAGCTGGCAAGAGTGGCAAAAAAAGCGCCGCGTCAAATCGCTGAAGAGATTGTCGCCCATTTTGATAAAGGGAAGGCTTCGATTGAAAAACTGGATATCGCCGGCCCGGGTTTTATCAATTTCTATATGAACAATCAGTATTTAACAAAGCTGATTCCGTCTGTACTGGAAGCAGGGGAAGCATACGGGGAAACGAACATCGGAAACGGTGAACGAGTTCAGGTAGAATTCGTATCAGCGAATCCGACGGGAGACCTTCACCTCGGGCATGCGCGCGGGGCGGCTGTCGGCGATTCCTTGTGCAACGTGCTTTCAAAAGCGGGTTACGATGTAAGCCGCGAATACTACATTAACGATGCGGGAAACCAAATCAACAATCTGGCGCTTTCTGTTGAAGTCCGTTACTTTGAAGCACTCGGATTGGAAAAACCGATGCCGGAGGATGGCTACCGCGGTGAGGATATCATTGCGATCGGAAAGCGTCTCGCTGAGGAATACGGTGATCGTTTCGTTAACGAAGAGGAAAGTGAACGCCTCGCGTTTTTCCGTGAATACGGCCTGAAATACGAGCTGGAAAAGCTTCGCAAGGACTTGGAAAACTTCCGTGTGCCGTTTGATGTGTGGTATTCAGAAACTTCACTGTACCAAAATGGAAAAATTGACAAGGCGCTTGAAGCGCTCCGCGAAAAAGGCCATGTCTATGAAGAAGACGGCGCGACTTGGTTCCGTTCCACGACGTTCGGCGATGATAAAGACCGCGTATTGATCAAGAAGGACGGCACGTACACGTACCTGCTTCCTGATATCGCGTATCATAAGGACAAGCTTGACCGCGGCTTTGATAAGCTGATCAACGTTTGGGGCGCCGATCACCACGGCTACATCCCGCGTATGAAAGCGGCAATTGAAGCGCTGGGCTATGAAAAAGGAACGCTTGAAGTAGAAATCATTCAGCTCGTTCACCTTTACAAAAACGGCGAGAAAATGAAAATGAGCAAACGGACCGGTAAAGCCGTAACGATGCGTGACCTGATTGAAGAAGTCGGCTTGGATGCCGTTCGTTACTTCTTTGCGATGCGAAGTGCGGACACCCATATGGATTTTGACTTAGATCTTGCTGTATCAACATCTAACGAAAACCCCGTGTATTATGCACAATACGCGCATGCCCGTATTTGCAGCATGCTTCGCCAAGGGGAAGAGCAGGGACTTAAACCGGCGGCAGATCTTGATTTCAGCCATATTCAATCAGAAAAAGAATACGATCTGCTGAAAACGATCGGCGGCTTCCCAGAGGCAGTGGCGGAAGCAGCGGAAAAACGAATTCCGCACCGTGTCACTAACTATATTTATGATCTGGCTTCTGCTCTGCACAGCTTCTACAATGCAGAGAAAGTCATCGACCCTGAAAATGAAGAGAAAAGCCGCGCGCGCCTGGCTTTAATGAAGGCAACGCAAATTACGCTGAACAATGCGCTTCAGCTGATCGGCGTATCGGCTCCGGAAAAAATGTAATCACGATCAAAAGGACAAAGTCTTCGGGCTTTGTCCTTTTTTTATGAGAAAAACGTGTGATGTAATTCACAATCCTGTTTGCCGAGTTTTTGTATGATAAGACTGATTATTGAATCATTGAAAGGGGCAAGCCAAATGATCAACCGTCAACACATTCAATTATCGTTACAGTCATTAAGCTTGGTGGCAGGGTTTATGGTTTGGGTGCTGATTTCATCACTCATTTCCCAAATCACATTAGATATTCATTTAAGCAAGGGCGAGATTTCTTTGGTGACGGCGATTCCCGTTATCCTCGGGTCGCTTCTTCGCATTCCTCTAGGGTATTTAACGAACAGGTTTGGCGCGCGGCTGATGTTTATGATCAGTTTCATCCTGCTTTTATTTCCTGTATTTTGGATCAGTATCGCGGATTCTCTGTTTGATTTAATCGCCGGCGGCTTTTTCTTAGGGATCGGGGGAGCGGTGTTTTCCATTGGAGTGACCTCCCTCCCGAAATATTATCCGAAAGAAAAGCACGGTGTCGTCAATGGGATTTACGGTGCAGGAAATATCGGGACAGCCGTTACGACATTTGCAGCGCCGGTTATCGCTCAAGCCGTCGGGTGGAAATCAACCGTGCAGATGTATCTGGTTTTGCTGGCTGTCTTTGCCTTACTGCACGTTTTGTTCGGTGACAGGCATGAGAAGAAGGTCAAAGTTTCTGTTAAGACTCAAATCAAAGCCGTTTACCGAAATCATGTGCTATGGTTTCTGAGCCTGTTTTATTTTATTACGTTCGGTGCCTTTGTCGCCTTCACTATCTATCTGCCGAACTTTCTGGTGGAGCATTTTGGGCTGAATCCTGCAGATGCCGGCTTGCGGACGGCTGGCTTTATTGCGGTTTCTACGCTGCTCAGGCCTGCGGGCGGATTCCTGGCTGATAAAATGAGCCCGCTCCGCATCTTGATGTTTGTTTTTGCCGGGCTTACATTATCAGGCATTATCCTATCGTTCTCGCCGACAATCGGCCTTTATACGTTTGGATCATTAACCGTGGCCGTCTGCTCAGGCATAGGAAACGGGACTGTTTTTAAACTGGTGCCTTTCTATTTTTCGAAGCAAGCGGGGATTGCCAATGGGATTGTGTCTGCCATGGGCGGATTAGGCGGCTTTTTTCCTCCGCTCATATTGGCGAGTGTGTTTCAGGCAACAGGCCAGTACGCGATCGGGTTTATGGCGCTTTCAGAGGTGGCGTTAGCCAGCTTTGTCCTTGTCATATGGATGTATTGGCAGGAAAGAATGAAAACACACACGGAGAGAAACAGCCAGAGCATCAACTAACACTGGGGCATTCACAAGATTGTTAGTTTTTTCTCGATGGGTACAAATCAATTCACGTTACAATAAACACACAACGTGACTTTCTTCGAGGTGAGCTCATGAATTTTCTCTCTGTTCGACCATCTGATAGAGATCTTATATCCAGCGATCTGCATGAATTGCTGGAATCGATCAGCACGAAAAGAAAAATGGAAAAACACACGTATTTGTTTCGAGAAGGAATGGATGCAGAAGAGCTTTATCTGATTCAATCAGGACTCATTGAAATCGGCAAGCTGACATCTGACGGAAAAGACCTGACGCTTAGAATCTGCCAAAAGCATGATATCGTCGGAGAATTAACACTTTTCACTGAAGAACCGAGGTATATGCTCAGTGCAAAAGTGCTAGAGGATGGCGAGGTGCTCGTCATTAATAAAAATAAGCTGGAAAAAGAATTAATCCAAAACGGCGCTTTGACATTTGAGTTCATGAAATGGATGAGCACGCACCTCCGGAAGATTCAGTCCAAAATCAGGGATCTGCTTCTTCATGGCAAAAAGGGGGCGCTCTATTCTACCCTTATCCGCTTATCAAACAGCTACGGAGTGGAGCGAAGCGACGGCATTCTGATTAACATTGTCCTGACAAATCAGGATTTGGCAAAGTTTTGCGCGGCTGCACGGGAAAGCGTCAATCGTATGCTCGGAGATCTCCGCAAAAAAGGGGTTATTTCGATAGACGAATCCGGAAAAATTATTTTGCACAAGCGGGACTATTTACGATGTGAGATTGAGTGTGAAAATTGCCCGCTGGAGATTTGCAATATTGACTGAAAAAACAAGGACAGTGGTGTCCTTGTTTTTTTTACCTTGTGATAAACAGGCACATGACGGCAAGAAAGAAGCAGGCATTCACGATTTCCAGAATGCCAATCGTTTTTACGGGCCAATCCCTTCCATGAAAAAACCATGCCCGCAAGCTGCTCGGAATAAAAGCGAGAAACGCCCATCCTGCTCCGAAAAGAGCGGATAAAAAGGGGAGCAGCAGGTGATATCCCCATGACCAGTATGCAAATGCCCTGTTTTTTCTCTCGCGGATCACCGATTTCACATAAAAGGAACTCCCGATAAAAAATAAAGCAGACTGCAAGAAAATAAACCAAGCCCAGCCGTCAAGGGTTCCCATCCCCAGCCAGCAGCTCGCAAACCCGCCCGAACAAAAGAACAAGACACCTGCAACATCATTCAATAGGGCTCGTTCGTTTTTTCTGCGGGCAAAATACATATGTATGAGAAACAGCGGCAGTAAAGAAACGCCCACCCAGATGAGAGGCGGCTTATGAAAGACCGAGATCATCAAAAAGCAGCAGGCGGGAAAACCGTAATAACACATCCACTTTTGATATGGTTTGCTTTGTTTCTTTTTTAAGGCAAGCGTAACGGGATAAACCGCTAAGTATAGGAAAAGCCAGCCTAGGAAGAGCGGAATATGCCAAATAACGGGGCCTCCCTTGACCATGCCGAGTAAAAATGGGATCAGCAGCATCGCCCACGCCCCGTGCTGCTTCGGAATCAGCGCCTTCATCGAAATCCTCCTTTTTTCTTTCATTATAAATGCATTCACCCTCCTGATAAGTGACATTCATCATACAGGCTGTGAAATACATCACTGCTGTACAGGCTCAGTCGAGCTACACTAAAGCTATCCTTAGCACAGGAGGTTTTCCTATGAATCAGTGTGACTATTTATTATTTCTGAAACAACTTCCTATGTTTAATGAAGTGCCTCTATCCATTGTCGAAACCTTGCTGAAAAACGGCACGTTTATCCGCGGTTCATGTGATCAGTCTCCATCTTTTCTTCATTCTCAATCTGTTTATATTGTATTAAAAGGCAGTGTCCGTTTTATGGACACAAGGCTCCCTGAAGGGTCGAAAACCGTTGCGCTGTGGGAAAAAGGCGATGTGTTTCCGATTGATGAAAAAGGCGGGCTTTATTTATCGCCCTTTATCTCAGTCAATGCCACTTCAGACATTCTGATTCTCAACATCCCATATTACATATTTAAGAAAATGATGTCTTATCATCCGCAGCTGCAAATGAACTTTTTGGCTATGCTTCAGCAAAATGTTTTTTGTTCCTATCAATTATTTTTGCGGTATCTGCATACATCACAGGATGAAAACGCCGAGCCCGGTTCTTAAATAGAGCCGGTTTTTTTGGATCTTTGAATGAAAGGCGGCTAATGACCCAAGCGTCCTGCCTGAACGCAGCCTTCCTCACATCTTGTGAAAATCCTTCCTTCTCCTTTGTGTGAACATTTTGTGAAAAAAGCAGAGTGTGTGACATAGTTCACAAGGAAACGCGCTGTCTCTGTTTATAGTGAACTTAGCATCACCTGACTCGGAAGGAGTGAACTCTCATGAAGAAAAAGAAAATGAGTCCGTTGTTTAGGAGATTGAATTATTTCTCTCCTATCGAACACCATTCAAATAAACATAGCCAAACTACCCGCGAGGATCGCGATTGGGAGAATGTATACAGAAACAGATGGCAGTACGACAAAGTCGTTCGCTCCACCCACGGCGTCAACTGTACAGGGTCTTGCAGCTGGAATATTTATGTGAAAAACGGAATTGTCACGTGGGAAGGGCAAAATTTGAATTATCCATCAACAGGCCCGGATATGCCTGATTTTGAACCGAGAGGCTGCCCGCGGGGGGCCAGTTTTTCATGGTATATCTACAGCCCGCTCCGTGTGAAATATCCATACGTGCGCGGTGTGCTGATCAATTTGTGGCGGGAGGCATTGCAGACGCATCAAAATCCATTGGAAGCCTGGAAATCGATCGTCGAAAACCCTGAAAAAGCGAAGTCTTATAAACAGGCGAGAGGGAAAGGCGGTTTTGTGCGCGCTGAATGGCCGGAGGTGCTGAAGCTGATTTCAGCCTCTCTGCTGTATACAGTGATGAAATACGGGCCTGACCGAAACGTCGGTTTTTCTCCGATTCCGGCCATGTCCATGATCAGCCACGCATCAGGCTCCCGGTTTATGTCGTTAATCGGAGGCCCTATGCTCAGTTTTTATGACTGGTATGCGGATCTTCCTCCAGCATCCCCGCAAATTTGGGGTGACCAGACGGACGTTCCGGAAAGCAGTGATTGGTACAATTCCGGCTATATTATCACATGGGGCTCCAACGTTCCGTTAACGAGAACGCCTGACGCGCATTTTTTGGCGGAGGCCCGCTATAAAGGCGCTAAGGTCATTTCGATCAGTCCAGATTTTGCGGAATCCTCAAAGTTCGCGGATGACTGGCTGAGTATTCGCCAAGGGACTGACGGGGCGCTTGCGATGGCGATGGGTCACGTTATTCTGCAGGAATTTTACGTGAACCAAGAAACTGAACGTTTTATTGAGTACGCGAAGCAATACACTGATTTTCCATTTCTCGTCACTCTGTCAAAAGAAAATGGCGTATACACAGCGGGACGGTTTCTGCATGCGAAGGACATCGGGCGGAAGACAAAGCATGATCAGTGGAAGCCTGCAGTTTGGGATGAACAGACAAGTTCATTTGCCATACCCCAAGGGACAATGGGCTCGCGCTGGGACGGGCAGCAGAAATGGAACCTGCACATGATTGATGAAGAAACCGGGGAACCGATTGAACCCCGTCTCTCTGTGCTGGGAATAGAGGACGAAATCGGCACGGTGCGCATCCCGTATTTTTCAAATGACGGAAACAAAGTGCTCGAGCGGGATCTTCCTATTAAAAAAATGAACCTGAACGGTGAAGAAACGTACATCACGACCGTGTTTGACTTGATACTGGCTAACTACGGCGTGAACCGGGGCATCGGCGAACGATCGGCTGTCTCCTATGATGACCCTGAGCCGTTTACGCCTGCTTGGCAGGAACAAATGACAGGAATCAAAAAAGAAGCTGTCGTTAAGATTGCCAGAGAGTTTGCTCAAAATGCGATCGATACAGACGGCCGGTCCATGATTATCGTAGGGGCTGGCATTAACCACTGGTTCAACTCCGACACGATCTACCGAGCGGTGTTAAATCTTGTTTTACTTGTAGGCGCCCAAGGCGTAAACGGCGGAGGCTGGGCCCATTACGTGGGGCAGGAAAAGCTCCGACCTGCTGAAGGGTGGCAGACGATTGCAACTGCAAAGGACTGGGAAGGCGTGCCCAAGCTGCAAAACGGCACCTCATTTTTCTACTTTGCGACAGATCAGTGGCGTTATGAGGACCAGCCGATCAGTGATTTGGCATCACCGATTGCTGCGTCATCCCGCTACAAGCACCACGCTGATTACAATGTGCTGGCGGCGCGGCTGGGGTGGCTTCCGTCTTACCCGACTTTCAATCAAAATGGCATCGATCTGTATAAAGAAGCTGAAAAAGCAGGGGCAGAAACACCTGAAGACGTTGGTGCGTACGTGGCCTCACAGCTCCAAGAGAAAAAACTGAAATTCGCGATTGAAGATCCCGACAATGAAGTGAATTTTCCAAGAAATCTCTTCGTATGGCGGGCAAATCTGATCTCAAGCTCAGGAAAAGGGCATGAATATTTTCTCAAGCATTTGCTTGGGACGACAAACGGCTTGATGAATGACGACAGCGACAGCATC
The DNA here is from genome assembly GCF_038004765.1 of Bacillus sp. FSL R5-0576. Taxonomy (NCBI): domain Bacteria; kingdom Bacillati; phylum Bacillota; class Bacilli; order Caryophanales; family Bacillaceae; genus Bacillus; species Bacillus sp. FSL R5-0576. The sequence continues at coordinate 3,565,178 of NZ_JBBORU010000001.1, read as the reverse complement.
CGCCCTGAAGAAATCAAATGGCGGGAGCAGGCGCCGGAAGGAAAGCTCGACTTGTTAATCAATCTTGACTTCCGAATGGCCGGTACGGCGCTGTATTCCGATATCGTGCTGCCGGCGGCGACATGGTATGAAAAACACGATCTCAGCAGCACAGATATGCATCCGTTCATTCATCCTTTTGCTCCTGCGATCTCGGCTCCGTGGGAATCGAAGTCAGACTGGGATATTTTCAAGGCGCTGTCAAAAGCCGTTTCCGATCTGGCAGAAGAAGTCGATATGGAGCCGGTGAAAGAAGTGGTTGCGACGCCGCTCCTCCATGACACCATGCAGGAATTGGCCCAGCCATTCGGCAAAATCAATGACTGGAGCAAAGGCGAATGTGAAGCCATTCCGGGAAAAACGATGCCGAACATCCAAGTCGTTGAACGGGATTACAAACACATTTTTCATAAAATGACTGCACTTGGTCCGAACGTTGCTCTAAAGCCGAGCGGAACAAAAGGGATGAGCTGGTCAATAGCCGATGAATATGAATCACTCAAACAGAGATTGGGAGAAATCACCTCGGACAGCGTCGCAAAGGGATGTCCAAATATAAGTGAAGCAAAGCAGGCAGCAGAAGCGATTTTAGCCCTATCATCCACTTCGAATGGAAAGGTCGCCGTCAAAGCATGGGAATCACTTGAAAACATCACGAACCTGAAGCTGAAAGACCTGGCGGAAGAACGCGAGGAAGAATGCTTTACGTTCGAACAAATTACAGCCCAGCCGAAAACGGTGATCACGTCTCCAGCGTTTTCCGGCTCTGAAAAAGGAGGGCGCAGGTATTCGCCGTTTACGACGAATGTTGAAAAATTAATCCCGTGGCGGACGCTGACAGGCAGACAATCCTATTATGTCGATCATGAACTGATGATGGAATTCGGTGAAACGATGGCGACATTCAAACCGATCCTCCAGCATCGCCCGTTTCTGAGCAAGCGGCCTGATCAAGAGGGAAAAGAAATCGTCCTCAATTATTTGACGCCGCATAATAAATGGTCTGTCCACAGCATGTATTTTGATTCTCTGCCGATGCTGACGCTGTTCCGCGGTGGGCCGACCGTGTGGATGAATAAAGATGATGCAGAGGACACGGATATCAAAGACAACGATTGGATTGAATGCTTTAACCGAAACGGTGTTGTCGTCGCGAGAGCGGTTTTGTCTCATCGGATTCCTAAAGGAATGGCGTTTATGCACCATGCCCAGGACCGCCACATCAACGTGCCCGGAACAAAGCTGACGAATAACCGCGGAGGCACCCATAACAGCCCGACAAGGATTCACGTCAAGCCGACACAGATGATCGGGGGCTACGCCCAGCTCAGCTACGGCTTTAATTATTACGGTCCAACGGGGAATCAGCGCGACCTGAACGTCGTCATCCGCAAGCTGAAGGAGGTCGATTGGCTTGAAGATTAAAGCGCAAATCGGTATGGTCATGAACTTGGATAAATGCATCGGCTGCCACACGTGCAGCGTCACCTGCAAAAACACGTGGACAAACCGTTCCGGTGCGGAATATATGTACTTCAATAATGTAGAAACAAAGCCGGGCATCGGCTACCCGAAGCAATGGGAGGACCAGGACAAATATAAAGGCGGCTGGACATTGAAAAAAGGAAAGCTCGAGCTGAAATCGGGCTCGAAAACCAATCGGCTTGCAGGCCTTTTCTATAATCCGAATCAGCCGTCAATTGATGATTACTATGAACCTTGGAACTATGATTATGAAACATTAACGAACAGCCCGCAGAAAAAACACCAGCCGGTAGCACGCCCGAAATCGTCCTTGACGGGGGATTTCATGAATATCGAATGGGGACCGAACTGGGAGGATGATCTCGCGGGCGGCCACATAACGGGGCTTGAAGATCCCAACGTACAAAAGATGGAGGAATCGATCAAAACAGAATTCGATGAGGTTTTTATGATGTATTTGCCCCGTATTTGCGAGCACTGCATCAACCCGGCGTGCGTCTCATCCTGTCCATCCGGCGCCATGTACAAACGCGAGGAGGACGGCATTGTGCTTGTGGATCAAAACGCATGCCGTTCATGGAGATATTGCGTCTCATCCTGTCCTTATAAAAAAGTCTATTTTAACTGGCAAACGAACAAAGCGGAAAAATGCACACTCTGCTTTCCGCGTTTGGAGGCGGGACTGCCAACCATCTGCTCTGAGACGTGTGTTGGCAGAATCCGCTACCTCGGCGTCATGCTGTATGACGCGGACAAAGTGGAGGAAGCGGCATCTGTTGAAAATGAAAAGGATCTCTACCATTCCCAATTGGACGTTTTTCTTGATCCAAATGATCCTGAGGTTGCCAAGCTGGCAAAAGAACAAGGCATTCCGGCTGAATGGATAGAGGCTGCGCAGCAATCGCCGATCTATAAAATGATCATTGACTGGAAGATTGCGCTGCCGCTTCATCCAGAGTACCGCACCCTGCCAATGGTGTGGTACATTCCGCCGCTCAGCCCGATTATGAATCTCTTTGAAGGAAAAGGCAGCCGGCAATCCGCGGAAGATATTTTTCCGGCTATCGACCAAATGAGAATCCCGATAGATTATTTGGCGCAGCTGTTAACAGCCGGTGATACGGATCATATTCGGTCAACGTTGAAGAAAATGTCTGTCATGCGCCAGTATATGAGAGCGATCCAGACGAATAAATCAATCGACCCGGAACTGATCTCCAGTGTCGGCTTAACAGAACAGCAAATTGAAGATATGTATCGGCTGCTTGCGATTGCCAAATATGATGACCGCTTTGTGATACCGAGCAGTCATCGAGAAGAAGTTTCAGATTTATATGCTGAACAAGGGAGCTGCGGCTTATCATTTTCAGGCGGCCCCGGCTCCTGTTTCTAACTTTTGATAAATGAGGTGTAACAAGATGAACACCACAGACCGGCAAATTACGTTCTCCGCTCTATCCACTCTTCTCTCTTATCCGGATGAAGAGTGGAGAGCCGAGATTCCCGATTGGAAGGCTCTTATCCATGAAATCAGCAACCGGCAAATCCGGGAGAAGCTGCTGCACTTTTTCGAAGCGTCAGCCAGCTTTTCACCGGAAGCGCTGATTGAACACTATGTCTATACATTCGACTTTGGGAAAAAAACAAATATGTATGTCACCTACTTTAACTCGGGCGAGCAAAGGGAACGCGGCGTTGAATTGCTGCATTTAAAAAACACATACGAGCAATCCGGTTTCCTGCCGACAGAGAAAGAGCTGCCTGATTATCTGCCGCTGATGCTGGAATTTGCTGCGGCTGCAGAAATTGAAGCAGCGAGAAGCGTGTTTGAGAAATATCTGTCCAATGTGAGGGAGCTGGCATCCCGTCTCGAAAAAAATGACAGTATATACGCTGAACTGCTGCACGTGCTGCTGGCCGCGCTTGAAAACATTGGCGTACGTGAAAGCGTTGAAGGGGCTGTTCAGGCATGAGCGGGCAGATCCTCTGGGGTATTATGCCATACATTGTATTGACAATCTTTATCGGCGGCCATATTTACCGCTACCAGCATGACCAATTTGGCTGGACGGCGAAATCAAGCGAGATGTTAGAAAAGAAAAAACTCGCCGCGGGCAGCACACTTTTTCACTGGGGACTGCTGTGCGTTGTCGGCGGGCATGTCATGGGGATTCTGATCCCGGAAGGCGTGTATGCTTCCCTTGGCATTTCAGAGCATATGTATCACAAAATGGCGATTGGCGCTGGCTTGCCGGCGGGCATTGCGGCATGTACCGGACTTGTCATCCTGACGTACAGAAGGCTGTTTGACAAAAGGATCCGCAAAACCAGCTCGCCATCAGATATCCTTACGCTGCTCCTGCTGCTGTTCATGATGCTGTCAGGCGTTGCGGCCACGTTTCTCAATATTGATTCGAAAGGATTTGATTACCGGACCACAGTCGGGCCCTGGTTCAGGGAAATCGTTTTGTTCAGGCCTGACGCCTCTTTGATGGAGAGTGTCCCGCTATGGTTTAAGTTTCATATTGTAATAGGATACGTCGTTTTTATCCTGTGGCCGTTTACGAGATTGGTTCATGTGTTCAGTCTGCCGCTCAAGTATCTGACCCGCAGCTACGTTGTATATCGGAAACGCTCGTGAAAATCCCCCTTGCAAGAGGGGGTTTTTTCTGCCAAGGTAATGGCTGGGCGGCCGGGAATCCTGGAAATAACATCAAGAATAAAACGGATTTTACTCATTTTAAACCGGCTGAACTGCAGATTATGACTCAGCCTGACTAACTCCTTATATCTTTGTGATCAATATCCCGTTTTATATATTTTCTCTCATCAGAATGGGTATCAAATTCACTCTATCCACCGTATTTGCAGTCACAGCGCTGCCTCTTTTTCGGCGCTTGCCGGAGTGCTGAGCGGGTTCGGCCTGCCGCTTATGTTGTCACTCGGCGTTGCCAATAGTCTTGCTTTATTTCTGCAGAAACGATGCGGATGAATTCCGTGACAGTTAGTTTTCTCTAAACCTCTCCTCCTTTGGCGGAGAGGTTTTTTGCTTACAAGGTTTATCGATTAGAAAAAAGAGGTAATACAGAGGTAATTGAATCAGATTGGAGAGAATCAGGATGCTGAAAAGGAGACTGGAATTTTTCTTTTTATATATGATGCTCATCGGGGCATATGTCATTTGGTTTTTTCCGGTTTCCAGGCTTGAGTTTTACGGAGGATTGCTTTGCTATATAAGCATTATTTTGTTCAGCATCTATTCATTAATTCTTGAAAACCGCACCTCGCAGCACACGCTGCTATGGATCCATATTCTTGTCTTTTTTCCAATCGTCGGCTACGTGTTTTATCTGTTTTCGGGACAGCTTTATGTAAAGGGAAAGCTGTTTAAGACAAAACGAATGTACAACAGGGAAAAGCTCAGGAAGCTGTTTGACAAGGAGGAAACGCCCGAAGTGACAGGGCTGAAGGACAATCAAGAGAGATTCTTTACCTATTCCATCAAGGCTGCCCATATGAATATCAATACGAAAAGCAACATCAAAGTGCTGAAAAACGGCGAAGAAACCTTCCCGGACATTTTCAAAGCGATGAGAAAAGCGGAATCTTACATACATATTGAATACTACATGTTTAAATCAGACATGCTCGGACGCGGCATGATGGACATTATGATGGAGAAAGCGCGCCAGGGTGTCGAGGTGAGGTTTCTATACGATGCGGCAGGAAGCATGAAGCTGGCAAGAAGAGATATTATGAGAATGAAACAAGCGGGGGTGGACATCGTCCCGTTTTCTCCGCTGAAATACGGGTTTTTCAACCAGAAGCTGAATTTCAGAAATCACCGGAAAATCGTGATCATCGATGGGAAAACCGGTTTTGTGGGCGGATTAAATGTTGGGAAGGAATATATCAGCAGAGATCCGTACATCGGATTTTGGAGAGATACACACCTGCGGCTTGAGGGGGAAATTGTGCAAACGCTCCACGCTATCTTTATGCTGGATTGGGAATATGTCTCCAATGAAGTGCTAATTGATCAAGAGGAGTACAATACCCCGGTTCCCGTGGAAGGAGGAGGCATTTATCAAATTGTCGCGACAGGCCCTGACATGAAAGAAAGCATGAGCGACCTTTATTATGAAATGATTTCTTCAGCGCAGAAATCAATATGGATCGCCACACCCTATTTTGTCCCCAATGAATCCATTCGCACGGCGCTAAAAGCAGCGGCGACAAAGGGGGTAGAGGTAAGGGTTATGGTGCCGGAGAAGAACGACAGCTTTTTGACCCAATACGCGTCGAGGTCCTATTTCCCGGAGCTGCTTCTTGAGGGCATTGAAGTGTACTCCTACCAAAAAGGCTTCATGCATCAAAAAGTCATGATCATTGATGGCGATCTCGCCTCCGTCGGTACCGCGAATATGGACATGCGCAGCTTTCAGCTCAACTTTGAAGTGAATGTGTTCTTCACGGATGCCGAAGCGATCCGAACCCTTGAGGCCCATTTTGAAGAGGATATGCAGGAAAGTGAAAAGCTCAGCCCTGTCGGCTTTTATAAAAGAGGCGTGGCTGACCGGACAAAAGAGTCATTTGCCCGCCTGTTTTCAGGTGTTCTGTAAGAAAAAAGAAATCTGATTTTTCAAAACAGCCCGTGTATAGTATAATTGAGAAATATTATCAGTTATTTATACATTGGGGGAAGATAGGGTGCTGCGGCAATTTTTTTCATATTATAAACCATATAAAACGTTGTTCTTTCTCGACTTTTTCTCAGCGATCGCGGGAGGTTTAATGGAGCTGAGTTTTCCTTTGATCGTCAATTATTTTATTGATACCTTGCTGCCGGGCAGGGATTGGGGACTGATCATCGCGACCTCAATCGGGTTATTTGCGGTGTACGCGCTCAGCTCGGCTCTTCAGTATATCGTGACCTACTGGGGACACATGCTTGGTATCAATATTGAGACTGATATGAGAAAGTCGCTTTTTGACCATTTGCAAAAGCTCTCGTTCAAATTTTACGACAACAACAAGACGGGAACGCTGATGTCGAAGCTCACGAACGATTTAATGTATATCGGTGAAGTCGCCCATCACGGACCGGAAGACTTATTCATTGCGGTCATGACCATTCTCGGGGCGTTCGGAGTGATGCTGTTTATTAACTGGCAGCTTGCTTTATTAACGTTTATCATTATGCCGATCGTCATTTGGCTAGCGCTTTATTTCAACAAAAAAATGACCAAAGCATTTACCACGCTGAACAAGGATATCGGAGACTTCAGCGCGCGTGTAGAAAATAACATCGGCGGCATCCGGCTTGTGCAGGCGTTCGGAAATGAAGCGTTTGAAAAAGAACGTTTCGCCGTCAATAACCAGCGTTTTCGTGTCACAAAGCTTTCTTCCTACAAAATCATGGCGAAAAACGGTTCAATCAGCTATATGCTGACCCGGTTTGTCACGCTGTTTGTCCTTTTGTGCGGGACGTGGTTTGTCATTCGCGGCTCCTTATCGTACGGGGAATTCGTGGCGTTTGTGCTCCTGACAAATGTGCTGTTCAGGCCTATTGACAAAATTAATGCCATTATCGAAATGTATCCGAGGGGGATCGCGGGTTTCAAAAGCTATATGGAGCTCATGGAGACAGAGCCGGACATTCAGGATTCACCTGATTCGAAAGATGTTTCCGGCCTGAAGGGCAATATCCGCTATAAACATGTTTCGTTTGGCTATGATGACCATCACAATGTCCTCAATGACATCAACCTATCCATTCAAGCGGGGGAAACGGTGGCGTTCGTCGGTCCGTCAGGTGCGGGGAAATCAACGCTTTGCAGTCTGCTTCCGCGTTTTTATGAAGCATCGGAGGGCGACATTACGATTGACGGCATCAGTATAAAAGACATGACGCTTTCTTCGTTGCGCGGGCAGATTGGCGTCGTGCAGCAGGACGTTTTCTTATTCTCGGGCACGCTTAGAGAAAATATCGCCTACGGCCGACTAGGCGCATCAGAAGAAGACATTTGGCAAGCTGTGAAGCAGGCGCATCTGGAAGAGCTCGTCCATAACATGCCCGATGGGTTGGATACTATGATTGGCGAACGCGGCGTGAAGCTTTCCGGCGGGCAAAAACAGCGTCTGTCAATTGCAAGGATGTTCTTGAAAAATCCGTCGATCTTGATTCTCGACGAAGCCACCTCAGCCCTTGATACAGAGACGGAAGCGGCGATCCAAAAGGCGCTTCAAGAGTTGTCTGAGGGGCGCACGACGCTTGTCATCGCCCACAGGCTGGCAACAATCAAAGACGCGGACAGAATTGTGGTTGTTACAAACAACGGTATTGAAGAACAAGGCCGTCATCAAGACCTGATCGAAGCCGGAGGCCTATACAGCAGGCTGCATCAAGCGCAATTCGGGCAAATGGTGCAGCGATAGGAGGAGAACATGGAAAGAAAAACTGTGCTGTACATTGCTGTTTCATTGGACGGGATGATCGCAAAAGAAGATGGAAGCATCGATTGGCTGGATGAATTTGAAGGTGAAGGCGACAACGGCTACAGTGATTTTTATCAGACTGTTGATACAGTCATTTTAGGCCGGAGCACATATGAGCACGTAAAAGTGCTAACACCGGTTTTCCCGTATCAGGATAAAACCTGCTATGTTTTTACAGGATCGCCCGACAGTTATCAAGATGAACATGTGACGTTTATCAATGAGGGAGCCAGAGCCTTCACTGACCGTTTGAAACAGGAAAAAGGCTCAAACATCTGGATAGCTGGCGGGGCGGAGCTGGTGAATGCCTTTATGAAAGAAGATGCCATCGACGAATTCATCATCACTGTTATTCCCGTCGTTTTAGGAAGCGGCATCCCGCTGTTTCACGAACTAACATATGAAACAAAACTGCGGTTAATAGGGACAAAACAATTTGGACAAGCGGTTCAGCTCCATTATGTAAGAGCATAAGAAAAAAGGATAGACAAATGTCTATCCTTTTTTGTATGTAAGTTAGAGCGCTTCTCTCTCAGCAGGCTCGATGAAATTTTGGAATTTTTCAATGAGCTGTGATGCTTTTGTTCCTTCAACTACGATCAAATATTCCTTTTCATTATGAGCCATGCGGAATGTTTCAAGCTCAATTAAGCTTTTGATTTTGCACATCGTTTTCTTTGAATAAATATAAACCTCGTGGCTTCCGGAATGGCACATTTTATAAAGATGAATCAAATTTCTTAAAGTAAAGGCCTGTGCGGCTACTTTCAGAGACTTGATATTTTTCATGATCTTTCTCCTCCATCGATTGTTGTCTTATATAGCCTAAGTTCCCAAAGCTGACAAGTCGTAAACCTATTTTTGCACATTTATGACTTCCATTGCAGCGCACCGCCCCCGATGCGTTTGACACCGCGGATGGAGCTTAATTCATCCATCAAGCGGAGAAGCGCCTTGTCTTTCTGCTTTGCTTCAATCATGAAATCAATATTCGTTCCCCATTGCCTAAAGCGTTCCAACAGCGGCAGCAAAAAGTTGGCTTCAACATAATCGGCATGGCTGCGTATCGCTTGCTCCGATTTTGGGGAAGACAAGTGAACCTTTGGCTGAAGGCCGATCCGCTCCCACGTTTTGATCATGCGGGGCAGTGCTACATTCAGGTCGGCGTGATCGTCTGGATTGGCGTAAAAATGATGAAAGTCAAAGACAAACGGAACATCCTCCTGCTCACAGACCTGAAGCGTTTCTTCCGTTGTATATGTTTTATCATCATTTTCAAGTGTCATCCGCTCTTTGATCTCCTGCGGCAGCTGTTTTATATTTTGATGAAATTGTGCAGTGGCGGTGTCTTTATTTCCGTAAGCGCCGCCAATATGAATGTTGATAACGGAGCGATCAGCAATGCCCATGGCCTCAAGCATGCGGTAGTGATAGGCCATATCGGTTACCGCATTTTTTGTGACGGATTCCTTCGTGCTCGTAAACAGAGTGAATTGATTTGGATGAAAGCTTGTTCGCAGTTGATGTGTTTTAACAAGCTCTCCAATTTCCCGAAACTCTTTTTGAAACGGTGTTACAAAATCCCACATCACGTCGGGATGCGTAGCCAGCGGCACAATCGAACTGGAAAAACGGTACAAAGGAATGCCGTGTCCGATGATATAGTGAAGGGTTCTCATCGTATTGCGCAAATTGGCTTTTGTCACAGTCAGAAGCGCTTCTTTTCTTTCAGTCTTTGAAAGCTTTGAATAACGCGCGAATGTCAATGTTTTAGCGGGAGACGCATCCCAAAGGCTCATCGCATTTGAAACGAACCCGAATCTGAAAATCATAGGAACTCTCCTTTATAAGAAATAAGATAATGCCCTGCCGAGCCATTCCGCCGGGCGCTGCCTGAATGTGCGCTTGCTGAAATCCTCCATGGTCAGCCGCTCCGACTTTTTCATATCCTCCTCAATCGTGGCATAGACTTCACTTGTAAACGCTTCGTCATCAATTTCGACATTCACCTCTTCATTTAAAAACAGGCTTCGTTTATCGAAGTTGGCTGTTCCGATTATGCTGAGATGGTCGTCTATGATGAGGGCTTTTACATGATAAAACCCTTGATAATAACGATAAATAAGACAGCCGGCATCCAAGAGCTCCGAATAATACGTAAAAGCCGCTTCTCGTACCAGCGGATGGTCTGATTTCATCGGTACAATGATTCTCACGGATACGCCGTTTTTTCTTGCGTTAATAAGGGCCTCTTGAAGCGGTTTTGATGGAATGTAATAAGGCGTGCAAACCGTAAGGCGATTCTTCGCTTGGGCAATGTTGGCTAAGTATATGTTTTCAAGGGAATAACCGTCAGTCGCATATATCTTGTGAGAAATAGTCCCTTGCTGAAGCTTTGGCCAAACATCCGAACCCAGAACGATTCCGGTATTACGTTTTAGATCAGAAGCAAAAAGCGTTTGAAGATCATGTACGCCTTCTCCCATCATGCGCAGATGATAATCCTCCCAATTGCCGAACTTCGCCTTCTTTCCAAGATATTCTTCGGCGATGTTAAACCCGCCGATATAACCGATTTTTCCATCTATCACCGTAATCTTCCGGTGATTCCGTTTTTGCATGTGAAAAAAGAAAAAAGGAAAACGGGGACGATTCATCACATGGACATGGACGCCGGCATTTTTCATCGTCTGCAGCGCCGTTTTTTTAATTGCCCGGCAGCCCGCCCAATCCAGAAGCAAATAAACGGATACGCCAGCTTGGGCTTTTGTTTTCAGCAAGGTATACATATTGTGGCTGACCTCATCATTTTTCATAATAAAAAACATCATGTGAACAGAAGAGGCGGCCTGGCGAATATCATTCATCATCCGCTCAACGAGATCAGCGCCGCAGTGGATCAATTCGATGTCACTCTTCTTTTTTGAAAAAACAGGCTCGTACGCCTTTTTTCTGTATCCGGCACGGCCCATGAAGATATCAAGCAGAATCAAGGCAAAGAAAATAACGACAATGATCATAATCACGATAAATACCTTCATACCGGCACTCCTTTCCGTAGTAAAGGTAGTGTGCCCGAACAGCAGGAATTTAATTATTGACTGAACACTCATTCATTATTTATCATAAAGATAATCTTATACAGATTCGGGGGTAGGGGATCGCGGTCTTTATCAGTAAAAAGGGGGAATTGGAATGAGCGGCTTTCTCATCGCAAATGCATTATTATTTCTGATTGTAACCGCTTACGCTGTCTATTTGTTTGTGTATTTGGTCAAAACGAGACTGGCCTACATCAAGCTCGGCCAGAAAGAACAATTTGATCAACGGTTCAAGGAACGGCTTCACGCCATATGGGTGAATGTATTCGGACAGAAAAAACTGCTCAAGGACAAGAAAAGCGGAATCATTCACGTCATGTTTTTCTACGGATTTATATTGGTTCAGTTCGGAGCAATTGACTTTATCATCAAAGGACTGGCTCCCGGCCGGAATCTGCCGCTTGGCCCGGTCTATCCCGCCTTCACCTTTTTTCAGGAAATTGTTACGTTTCTCATTTTGATTGCTGTTGGGTGGGCATTTTACAGACGTTATATCGAAAAGCTAGTGAGGCTGAAACGCGGTTTCAAAGCCGGACTCGTTCTCATTTTTATCGGAGGGTTAATGCTGACCGTTCTGCTTGGGAACGGGATGAATCTGATTTGGCATGAGCATGGGCTTTCTTGGAGCGAGCCAATTGCCTCAGGTATTGCGTTTATGCTTAGCGGTGTCGGGAAAACAGGCGCGGCGGTGATTTTCTATATCGCATGGTGGATCCATCTCCTATTCTTGCTTAGCTTTTTAGTGTACGTGCCTCAGTCGAAGCATGCCCATTTAATCGCCGGCCCGGCAAACGTCTTTTTCAACAGAATGGAATCTGCCGGAAAACTTGAAAAAATTGATTTTACCGACGAAACGAAAGAAAGCTACGGAGCGGGAAAAATTGAGGATTTCAGGCAGTCTCAGCTGCTTGATCTGTACGCGTGTGTCGAGTGCGGCCGCTGTACCAATATGTGCCCTGCAACAGGCACCGGAAAAATGCTGTCTCCGATGGACTTGATTTTGCGTCTCAGAGACCATCTCACGGAAAAAGGCGCTGCCGTCACCTCGCGCTCCCCATGGGTGCCCGCAGCAGCGTTTCGGCATACGAGAGGCAATCAGCTGGCTGCGGCGTCAGCGGGCAGCGGATCGCAGGAAGCCGCAGCGGCGCTTGATTACAATCCAAGCTTGATCGGCGACGTCATCACAGAGGAAGAAATTTGGGCATGCACCACTTGCCGAAACTGTGAGGATCAATGCCCGGTCATGAATGAGCACGTGGATAAAATCATCGACCTCCGCCGCTACCTCGTACTGACAGAAGGAAAAATGGACAGTGACGCCCAGCGCGCAATGACAAGTATTGAGCGGCAGGGGAATCCGTGGGGACTCAACCGTAAGGAACGTGAAAATTGGCGTGACGAGGCGCCGGATGCTGAGATTCCGACTGTAAAAGAAATGAAAAAAGAAGGAAAAGAATTTGAGTACCTTTTCTGGGTAGGCTCCATGGGGTCTTACGACAACAGAAGCCAGAAAATCGCAATTTCCTTTGCCAAGCTGCTCAATCACGCGGGCGTGTCCTTCGCGATTCTCGGCAATAAAGAAAAAAATTCAGGAGACACGCCGCGCCGTCTCGGAAATGAATTTTTGTTCCAAGAGCTGGCTGAGAAGAATATTTCTGAATTTGAAAAAAATGATGTCAAAAAAATCGTTACGATCGATCCCCATGCATACAATTTATTTAAAAATGAATATCCGGATTTCGGATTTGAAGGCGAGGTTTATCATCATACAGAAGTGCTGGCCGAGCTTGTAAAAAACGGAAAATTAAAGCCGCAGCACCCGCTTCATGAGAAGATTACCTTCCATGATTCGTGCTATTTGGGCCGATACAATGAAGTTTATGATCCGCCGAGAGAGATTTTGAAAGCCATTCCGGGCGTGCAGCTTGTTGAAATGGAGAGAAACCGGGAAACCGGCATGTGCTGCGGAGCTGGCGGGGGATTAATGTGGATGGAGGAAGAAACAGGCAACAGGATTAACGTCGCCAGGACAGAGCAAGCGCTCGCAGTCAACCCATCGGTGATCAGTTCCGGCTGTCCGTACTGTCTCACAATGCTTGGGGACGGCACAAAGGCGAAGGAAGCTGAAGACCAAGTCAAAACGTATGACATAGTCGAGCTTCTGGCTCAATCCGTTTTAGGCGCTGATCTGAAAATGGGGGAGAAGCAATGAATTTTTCATTATCAGAAGAACACCAGATGATACGAAAATTGGTGCGCGATTTTGCGAAGCATGAGGTGGCCCCGACAGCGGCAGAACGGGACGAACAAGAACGCTTCGATCGCGAGCTGTTTCGGGAAATGGCAAATCTGGGGCTGACGGGAATTCCATGGCCTGAAGATTACGGCGGAATCGGAAGTGACTATTTGGCCTACGTCATCGCGGTGGAGGAGCTGTCAAAAGTGTGCGCATCCACCGGTGTGACGCTTTCCGCCCATATCTCTCTTTGCAGCTGGCCGCTGTTTGCCTTTGGAACGGAGGAACAGAAGACAGAGTACTTAACACAGCTGGCCCTCGGAGAGAAAATCGGCGCATTCGCTTTGACCGAAGCACGGTCTGGCTCTGACGCCGGCAGCATGAAAACAACTGCTGAACGAATCGGCGATGACTATGTGTTAAATGGTTCCAAAGTGTTTATCACAAACGGCGGCGTTGCTGATATTTACATTGTTTTTGCCGTCACCGATCCCGAGAAAAAGAAAAAAGGCATTACCGCTTTTATAGTAGAAAAGGATTTTGAAGGATTTTTTACAGGCAAGAAAGAAAAGAAGCTGGGCATCCGTTCTTCACCGACAACGGAAATCATGTTCGAAGATTGTGTAGTGCCCGTATCAAAGCGTCTCGGACAAGAAGGAGAAGGCTTCAAAATCGCGATGAAGACGCTTGACGGAGGCAGAAACGGCATAGCTGCACAAGCCGTAGGCATCGCCCAAGGAGCGCTTGATGCGGCGCTTCAATATGCAAAAGAGCGAAAGCAATTCGGAAAAACGATCGGCGAGCAGCAGGGCATCGCTTTTAAACTCGCGGATATGGCGACAATGATAGAAGCTTCAAGGCTATTGACCTATCAGGCTGCGTGGTTAGAATCATCGGGTCTTCCATATGGAAAAGCTTCCGCCATGTCCAAGCTGATGGCTGGGGATACGGCGATGAAGGTAACGACCGAAGCCGTGCAGATTTTCGGCGGCTACGGCTATACAAAAGATTATCCGGTAGAACGCTATATGCGTGATGCAAAAATCACGCAAATCTATGAAGGCACTCAAGAAATTCAAAGACTGGTCATCTCCAGAATGCTCGCGGATTAACGGAAAACATCTCTCAGTCGGATCACTCTTGTAAAATTATTTAAATTAACGCTGTTAAGGGTAGCATATTCTGTTTTATTTTGTTTATAATGAGAGGTATGGTTTGTATAAGAACGATACAAAATCGCTTTCATTATTGATAAAACAGATACATATAAGTAATAGAAAGGGAGTGTCCGACCTTGGGTATCAAACAATATTCACAGGAAGAGCTAAAGGAAATGGCTTTAGTTGAAATCGCTCACGAATTATTTGAAGAACATAAAAAACCAGTTCCTTTTCAGGAGCTTTTAAATGAAATCGCATCTTTGCTCGGCGTGAAAAAAGAAGAGCTTGGAGACCGCATCGCTCAATTTTATACAGATTTAAACATTGACGGCCGCTTCCTGGCGCTTTCTGACCAGACGTGGGGGCTTCGCAGCTGGTATCCGTATGATCAGCTTGATGAAGAAACTCAGCCGACAGTCAAGGCGAAAAAGAAAAAAGCGAAGAAAGCAGTCGAAGAAGATCTTGATCTTGACGAGTTTGAAGAGATCGACGAAGATGACCTTGATTTGGATGAAGTTGAGGAAGAACTCGATCTTGAAGCCGACGATTTTGACGATGAAGATCTTGACGAAGACGACGACGACGATCTTGAGATCGAAGAAGATATTGTTGATGAAGATGATGAAGACTATGATGATGAAGAAGAGGAAATTAAATAGTATCAGATTTCATCTTCAAAACGATCTTGACTTTCATAGTCGAACTATGTAGTATGTATTTTGGGCTCTTCAAAAACGAAGAGAGAACATAGTACGTTATGCTCCCTTTCAAGAAATTGAAAGGGAGCTTTCTTATTTTCACCCCTCATTTTTCTTATAAATCATTTAAAAGGCTAAATGATTTTTTATAAAATAGTACATTTTAAAAATGTAGCTAAGAGCGAAGAGAGGAGCAAACGAAATGACGAAATATATTTTTGTAACCGGGGGAGTTGTATCCTCACTTGGAAAGGGTATTGTAGCAGCTTCATTAGGGCGTTTGCTGAAAAACCGCGGACTGAACGTGACGATTCAAAAATTCGATCCATACATCAACGTTGACCCGGGAACAATGAGCCCGTACCAGCACGGTGAAGTATTCGTAACGGATGACGGCGCTGAAACAGACTTGGACCTTGGTCACTATGAGCGTTTTATCGACATTAACCTGAATAAATTCAGCAACGTGACAACAGGTAAAATCTATTCAACAGTTCTTAAAAAAGAACGCCGCGGAGATTACCTTGGAGGAACCGTACAGGTCATTCCGCACATCACAAACGAATTGAAAGACCGTGTTTACCGCGCAGGGAAAGAGACAAACGCAGATGTTGTCATTACAGAAATCGGCGGTACTGTCGGAGACATCGAATCACTGCCATTCCTTGAAGCGATCCGCCAAATGAAGAGCGACATCGGCCGTGAAAACGTAATGTACATCCACTGTACGCTCGTGCCTTACATTAAAGCTGCTGGCGAATTAAAAACAAAACCGACACAGCACAGCGTAAAAGAATTGCGCAGCTTGGGCATTCAGCCAAACATCATCGTCGTTCGTACAGAAATGCCGATTTCTCAAGATATGAAAGATAAAATCGCGCTTTTCTGCGACATCGATACAAAAGCGGTTATTGAATGTGAAGATGCGGACAACCTTTACTCCATTCCGCTGGAGCTTCAAAAACAAGGGCTTGATAAGCTTGTTTGCGAGCACATGAAATTGGCATGCAAAGAAGCGGAAATGTCCGAGTGGAAAGAGCTTGTTAACAAAGTCAGCAACCTGTCTCAAACGATTACAATCGGCCTTGTCGGCAAATACGTTGAGCTTCCTGACGCATACATTTCTGTTGTCGAGTCTCTCCGCCATGCGGGCTATGCGTTTGACACAGATGTAAAAGTGAAGTGGATCAACGCGGAAGAAGTGACAGAAAATAATATCGCAGAACTCACAAGCGGAACAGACGGCATCATTGTGCCGGGCGGATTCGGAGACCGCGGTGTTGAAGGCAAAATCGTCGCGACAAAATACGCACGCGAAAACAACATTCCGTTCTTGGGCATTTGCTTGGGCATGCAGGTGGCATCTATTGAATACGCACGAAACGTATTGGGCTTAAAAGGCGCTCACTCAGCAGAAATTGATCCGTCAACTCAATACCCGATCATTGATCTTCTTCCTGAACAAAAGGATGTGGAGGATCTCGGAGGAACGCTTCGTCTCGGCCTTTACCCTTGTAAGCTTGAAGAAGGCACGAAAGCCTTTGAAGTGTATCAGGACGAAGTGGTGTACGAGCGCCACCGCCACCGCTATGAGTTTAACAATGAATTCAGACAGCAAATGGAAGAACAAGGCTTCGTATTCTCAGGCACAAGCCCTGATGGACGCCTTGTGGAAATCATCGAGCTGAAAGACCACCCTTGGTTCGTGGCTTCTCAGTTCCACCCAGAGTTCAAGTCAAGACCGACAAGACCTCAGCCTCTATTCAAAGGCTTTATCGGAGCGTCTGTCGAAGCTGCAAATCAGAAGTAATAAAAAAGACTTGCCGTTTGTCAAAAGCGGGCAAGTCTTTTTTATTTGTTTCCGGCAAGTTCCAGCATGTACAATAAGATATTATGCATACTCTTGCAGAATTTCTTTTAGTGTAAACGATAAAGCGTGATAGACATACAGTGCTGTCATTAAAGAGGGAAACCCGTAACGGGTGCCGTCTTCATCGGGAACAAGCGGCATTTTTAATTTAGAATCAATATGCACATCACAATACTGTTCTATTCCCGCACTGTCTTTGGCTGCGGGTGATACGCATACGACTCCCGCCCCTTTTTCATAAAGCTCTTTTGCGAGCGCCTGTTCTTCGGCTGTGCCCGTCCCTGAGCAAAACATCAGCACCCTGTCGCTTTCTGTCACTTCCTCAGCGCTTTCTGGAAAGGCTTTGACAGATGGGAAGGGTTCTTTGCTTTCAGTGGCCTCAAAAAAGACGCCCTGAAGCTCATTCGCTCCGTATAAATAAATGGAATGCCCGCTGATTACCGCTTGAGCAAGCAGCCGCGCCCCATCTTCAATCGCGTCAGATTCCTTATCCTGAATGCGGGAAAAAATACCTGTTAACTGCGTCGTGAATATTTTCAACATAAGTGAATCCTCCTTTATAACGTACAATATCAGTATACAACAAAAGAGAAAATGCTCAGAAAATGTCGTAAAGTAGACTATTATAATTAAAGGAAATAGGAAAATCAAACAGAATACATACAATACTGCTTACTTTTGACGAAAATCATAATATTGGGGTGTAAAATGATGAATGAAAAAATTTTAATCGTTGATGATCAATACGGCATTCGTATTTTGCTAAATGAAGTGTTCAATAAAGAAGGCTACCAGACGTTTCAGGCTGCGAACGGCCTGCAGGCGCTTGACATTGTGACAAAAGAACGGCCCGATCTTGTGCTTTTGGACATGAAAATTCCCGGCATGGACGGAATCGAAATCTTAAAACGGATGAAGGTCATTGACGAAAACATCCGGGTCATTATCATGACGGCATACGGAGAGCTCGACATGATCCAGGAATCGAAGGAATTGGGCGCTCTGACGCACTTTGCCAAGCCGTTTGACATCGACGAAATCAGAGACGCCGTCAAAAAATATCTGCCCCTGAAGTCGAACTGACAAAAAGAAGAAACAAATGAATGGTGTCATTGTGTTGCCGATTTGTCGAAAAGTTGGTATCCTAGTTATGGAGAAAAAGCGATCTGAGTATTTACATATGACAGCAATATATGGGTCATGCTAGGGTGGAAAGCTTTTTTCGCTAGAAGACAATCAGGCTACATAAGGAGGACATTCGACATGCCTTTAGTTTCTATGACGGAAATGTTGAATACAGCTAAAGAAAAAGGGTATGCTGTAGGACAATTTAACTTAAACAACCTTGAGTTTACTCAAGCGATTTTACAAGCAGCTGAAGAAGAAAAATCTCCAGTGATCCTTGGTGTTTCCGAAGGTGCGGGACGCTACATGGGCGGCTTCAAAACAGTCGTTGCTATGGTAAAAGCACTTATGGAAGAGTACAAAGTGACAGTTCCTGTTGCGATTCACTTAGACCACGGTTCAAGCTTTGAATCTTGTGCGAAAGCGATTCATGCAGGTTTCACATCTGTAATGATCGACGCTTCTCACCATCCATTTGAAGAAAACGTAGCAACAACTGCTAAAGTTGTTGAGCTTGCTCATTTCCACGGAGTATCTGTAGAAGCTGAGCTTGGAACAGTAGGCGGACAAGAAGATGACGTTATCGCTGAAGGCGTAATCTACGCTGACCCTAAAGAGTGCCAAGAGCTTGTTGAGCGCACTGGCATCGACTGCCTTGCACCTGCATTAGGTTCTGTTCACGGCCCTTACAAAGGTGAGCCAAACCTTGGCTTCAAAGAAATGGAAGAGATCGGAAAATCAACTGGTCTTCCATTAGTTCTTCACGGCGGTACTGGAATTCCGACTGCTGACATCAAAAAATCAATTTCACTTGGTACAGCTAAAATCAACGTGAATACTGAAAACCAAATTTCTTCTGCAAAAGCTGTTCGCGAAACATTGGCAGCTAAGCCTGACGAGTACGATCCACGTAAATACCTTGGACCAGCTCGTGAAGCGATCAAAGAAACAGTTATCGGTAAAATGCGTGAATTTGGTTCTTCAAACCAAGCTTAATTCAATTGGAACTTTTTATAGCCGCCTGACAGCTTGACAGGCGGTTTTCCGTCTATCTTTAGAAAGCGCAATCATATTCGCAGTTCAGAAAATTTCTTAATCAGGGAGGCTTTTTGAAAATGTTATTCTTTGTTGATACAGCCAATATCGATGAAATTAGAGAAGCGAATGAATTAGGAATTCTCGCCGGTGTAACGACGAATCCTAGTTTAGTAGCAAAGGAAGCTAATGTATCATTCCACGACCGTCTTCGCGAGATCACAGACGTCGTGAAAGGCTCTGTAAGTGCAGAGGTTATTTCTTTGAAAGCTGAGGAAATGATCGAGGAAGGAAAAGAACTGGCGAAAATCGCACCGAACATTACGGTGAAAATCCCGATGACGTCTGACGGTTTAAAAGCGGTAAGAGCACTTACTGACTTAGGCATCAAAACAAACGTCACATTGATCTTCAATGCAAACCAGGCGCTTCTTGCTGCCAGAGCGGGGGCAACATATGTATCTCCATTCCTGGGACGTTTAGATGACATCGGCCACAACGGGCTTGACCTGATTTCAGAAGTTAAACAGATTTTTGACATTCACGGCCTTGACACGCAAATCATTGCAGCGTCAATCCGCCACCCGCAGCACGTGACAGAAGCTGCTCTTAGAGGGGCTCATATCGGCACAATGCCGCTGAAAGTCATTCATGCGCTCACTAAACACCCGTTAACAGACAAAGGAATCGAACAATTCCTGGCAGACTGGAACAAATAATGAAAGGGGCGGCAAACAGCTTTATGCCTGTTTGCCGCGGCCTTTGTATTTCACCGACCTGATACAGCGGATCTTCAGATGCTGACGCCGCTTTACAGAGAAGGAATCATTGGGCTGCAGAAGCTGATATCGGAATGAAGGGTATGCGTACTGCTTTTGCCGGATGACGACGATGTCTCTCGAGCCGGCGGGTCTCTGTGCATCTTTTGAAACCTGTACCCCCCAAAGCTTCGCTATTTTCTTCCTGATATTTTACAATGTGTTGTATTCTTTCTCTTCGAATTGGCTAGATTTTGGACATGAGCTTTATTTGCAGAGACAGAATAAAATGACATTTTATTTAGCTCCGCAGCTATCTTCTTATGGAAGGAGACTATCATGGAAAAGTTGAATATTGCCGGCGGTGACTCGTTAAACGGTACAGTACATATCAGCGGCGCTAAAAACAGCGCTGTTGCGTTAATACCTGCAACCATTTTGGCAAATTCCGAGGTGACAATTGAAGGGCTTCCAGAGATTTCAGATATTGAAACGCTGCGTGACCTGTTAAAGGAAATCGGCGGCAACGTGCATTTTGAGAATGGGGAAATGGTTGTTGACCCTACGTCGATGATCAGCATGCCGCTTCCTAACGGGAAAGTAAAAAAGCTTCGCGCGTCATATTATTTAATGGGGGCGATGCTCGGCCGCTTCAAGCAGGCGGTCATTGGATTGCCTGGCGGCTGTCACTTAGGGCCCCGTCCGATTGATCAGCATATCAAAGGCTTTGAAGCACTCGGAGCTGAAGTAACCAATGAACAAGGCGCCATTTATTTGCGAGCTGAAAGGCTGAGAGGCGCACGGATTTATTTAGATGTCGTAAGCGTTGGGGCAACGATTAACATTATGCTCGCCGCTGTTTTGGCAGAAGGGAAAACGATCATCGAAAACGCTGCCAAGGAGCCTGAGATCATTGACGTCGCGACATTGCTTACCAGCATGGGCGCCAAAATCAAAGGTGCGGGCACCAATGTGATTCGAATCGACGGCGTGAAGGAACTGCACGGCTGCAAGCATACGATCATTCCGGACAGAATTGAGGCCGGGACATTTATGATTGCAGGGGCTGCAATGGGCAAGGAAGTCATTATCGATAACGTCATTCCCACTCATCTAGAGTCGTTAACGGCAAAGTTGAGAGAAATGGGCTATCATATCGAAACAAGTGACGACCAGCTCCTCATTGTCGGCGGGCAGAAGAACTTAAAGCCGGTTGACGTTAAAACCCTCGTATACCCGGGGTTTCCGACTGATTTACAGCAGCCGATGACGGCGCTCCTGACAAGGGCGAAAGGGACGAGTGTCGTCACAGACACCATCTACTCGGCAAGATTCAAGCACATTGATGAGCTGAGACGAATGGGTGCCAATATGAAAGTAGAAGGCAGATCTGCCATCATCACAGGTCCTGTCGAGCTTCAAGGCGCAAAAGTGAAGGCGAGTGATCTGCGTGCCGGAGCCTGCTTGGTGGTAGCCGGACTGATGGCTGATGGCGTCACGGAAATTACGGGACTGGAGCATATTGACCGCGGATACAGCAGCCTTGAGAAGAAGCTTGAGGGGCTTGGAGCGACAATTTGGCGTGAAAGAATGACTGACGAAGAAATAGAACAGCTTCAAAATTCATAATGGTTTCTTGTGAGAGGAGATCGTGTTGAAATGGAAAGAAGTTTATCAATGGAATTGGTACGTGTGACCGAAGCTGCGGCATTGGCATCAGCAAGATGGATGGGCCGGGGAAAAAAAGATGAGGCTGATGAAGCGGCAACAAGTGCAATGAGAGACGTTTTTGATACAGTGCCGATGAAAGGGACTGTTGTAATCGGTGAAGGGGAAATGGACGAAGCGCCAATGCTGTATATCGGGGAAAAACTCGGAAACGGGTACGGCCCGCGCGTGGATGTCGCAGTTGACCCTCTTGAAGGCACAAACATCTTAGCAAGCGGCGGCTGGAATGCGCTGACGGTTATCGCGGTCGCAGACCACGGCACGCTTCTGAATGCTCCTGACATGTATATGCAAAAAATCGCAGTCGGTCCGGAAGCGGTGGGCTGCATTGACATCGAAGCACCTGTCATTGACAACCTTAAAGCGGTGGCAAAAGCGAAAAACAAGGACGTTGAGGACGTCGTTGCCACAATTTTAAACCGTGAAAGACACGCAAAAATCATTTCCGAGCTTCGTGAGGCCGGCGCCAGAATCAAATTGATCAATGACGGCGATGTCGCAGGCGCCATCAACACGGCTTTCGACCACACGGGCGTTGATATCCTGTTCGGATCAGGCGGCGCTCCTGAGGGTGTGCTTTCCGCTGTTGCGCTAAAAGCACTCGGCGGAGAAATCATTGGTAAACTTCTTCCGCAAAGCGAAGAAGAAATCACTCGCTGTCACAAAATGGGCCTTGATTTAAGCAAAGTCCTTCGCATGGAAGACCTTGTGAAGGGTGATGACGCGATTTTTGCAGCTACAGGGGTTACTGACGGCGAGCTGTTAAAAGGAGTTCAATTCAAAGGCTCTGTCGGTACAACTGAAAGCTTAGTTATCCGTGCAAAATCGGGCACTGTTCGTTTCGTTGACGGCAGACACAGCTTGAAAAAGAAACCAAATCTTGTAATCCGTCCATAACAAACAGAAAAAGCGGGTGTGAGCCCGCTTTAACTTTTGCAGAAAAGCGTCAACTCTATCAATTCCGTGTCAAAACCTTATTTCAGTTGAATAATTTTTTGAAATAAGGTAAAAATAAAGAGTGCTGCGAATTTTACTGCGTAATACCTTCTTTTAAGCACTAGGAAAGTTTCAATTTCTACCGCATACAGACGATATAAGTATTGATCTTCTCATGTTTTTGTCCTCGCTTCCTTCAAAACTCATTAAGACAATCCTTTTAACAAAAGCGCCGATCATGGGTGGAAGTGTTACCGATAGAAGTTCCTTTATGTTAAAAAAAGAATGTGCTTTGGCGGATGTTGTGCAAAAGCAGCAGATGACATGTTCAGAGTAAGATATTGACTATGAAAAGCGTGGTGTTTTTATGAAAGACGTATCTATTTCCTCTTTGGAAAATATGAAATTGAAAGAGCTTTATGAACTTGCAAGACATTATAAAATCTCCTATTACAGCAAACTGACAAAAAAAGAACTCATTTTCGCCATTCTGAAAGCGAATGCAGAACAGGAAGATCTGCTGTTTATGGAAGGTGTTCTTGAGATCATCCAGTCTGAAGGTTTCGGCTTCCTGAGACCGATCAACTACTCTCCAAGCTCAGAAGACATTTACATCTCAGCTTCACAAATCCGCCGTTTCGATTTGCGGAACGGAGACAAAGTATCAGGCAAGGTTCGCCCGCCAAAAGAAAATGAGCGTTACTATGGACTTTTGCACGTTGAAGCAGTAAATGGGGATGATCCCGAATCTGCAAAAGAGCGTGTGCATTTCCCGGCTCTTACGCCACTTTATCCGGATCGTCAAATGGTGCTTGAAACAAAG
Source organism: Bacillus sp. FSL R5-0576 (assembly GCF_038004765.1). Taxonomy (NCBI): domain Bacteria; kingdom Bacillati; phylum Bacillota; class Bacilli; order Caryophanales; family Bacillaceae; genus Bacillus; species Bacillus sp. FSL R5-0576. The sequence continues at coordinate 3,541,686 of NZ_JBBORU010000001.1, read as the reverse complement.
CCGAACTTCTTGTCTACAAGAATTATGGACATGATGGCGCCGGTTGGATTTGGGCAGCGCGGATTGATTGTTGCGCCGCCGAAAGCCGGAAAAACGATGCTGCTGAAGGAAATTGCCAACAGCATTACAGCGAACCAGCCTGAAGCAGAGCTGATCGTGCTTTTAATTGACGAAAGACCTGAGGAAGTAACCGATATCGAGCGCTCTGTAGCTGGGGATGTCGTCAGCTCAACGTTTGATGAAGTGCCGGAAAACCATATCAAAGTGGCCGAACTTGTGCTTGAACGTGCGATGCGTCTCGTGGAACACAAAAAAGACGTCATTATCCTGATGGACAGCATCACACGGCTTGCCCGCGCCTACAACTTAGTGATTCCGCCAAGTGGAAGAACGCTTTCCGGGGGGATTGACCCAGCGGCGTTCCACCGTCCGAAACGCTTCTTCGGGGCTGCGAGAAATATCGAAGAGGGCGGCAGCTTAACCATCCTTGCTACGGCTCTGGTCGATACAGGTTCACGTATGGATGATGTCATTTATGAAGAATTCAAGGGAACAGGCAACATGGAGCTCCATCTTGACCGCTCTCTTGCCGAGCGCCGCATCTTCCCTGCCATCGATATTCGCCGTTCAGGAACGCGCAAAGAAGAGCTGCTTGTGCCTAAAGAGCATCTTGATCGTTTATGGTCTATCCGCAAAACGATGTCTGATTCACCTGATTTCGCAGAAAAGTTCATGAGAAAAATGAAAAAAACCAAAACAAACCAGGAATTTTTCGATATTCTCAATCAAGAATGGAAACAGGCAAATCTATCATCTGCTAGAAGGTAAATTGTATTTGCAAAAGAAGTAAATCACTGATATAATTTTCTCATATGCGTTTCGGACAATGCTCCGAAATAATAACTCTGTTTCCACACGGGATTCAGGGCGGAAGGAGATGGATACAATGAAAGCAGGAATTCATCCTAATTTCAAAAAAGCAACAGTTAAATGCGCTTGCGGAAATGAATTTGAAACAGGCTCAGTAAAAGAAGAGGTACGCGTTGAGATTTGCTCTGAATGCCACCCATTCTACACTGGCCGTCAAAAATTCGCTTCTGCTGATGGTCGTGTTGATCGCTTTAACAAAAAATACGGTCTTAAGTAATAATAGATTTCTCAACAGGCAAGCAGCAGTCTTGCCTGTTTTTTATATTGTCTAAAACACAGCTGGCAGAGAGAGGGGAGCGAAGCCTATGTACATAATGAAACAAAGCGGGTGGCTTGAGCTGATTTGCGGCAGCATGTTCTCGGGGAAATCTGAAGAGCTGATCAGAAGAGTGAAGAGAGCGACTTACGCCAAGCAGGAAGTCAGGGTATTTAAGCCTGTAATTGATAACCGATACAGCGAAGCTGCTGTTGTCTCCCATAATGGAACATCGATGACGAGCTATGCCATTTCGTCTGCTGCGGACATTTGGGATCACATCAGTGAAAGTACAGATGTGGTTGCGGTTGATGAAGTGCAGTTTTTTGATAAGGAAATTGTTGAGGTTTTATCATCTCTTGCCGATAAAGGCTACCGTGTGATAGCAGCAGGCCTTGATATGGATTTTAGGGGAGAGCCGTTCGGTGTCGTCCCGAATATCATGGCGATTGCGGAAAGTGTGACAAAGCTGCAAGCCGTCTGTTCTGTTTGCGGATCACCGGCGAGCAGAACACAGCGCCTCATTGACGGCAAACCTGCTTCTTACGATGATCCGGTCATTTTGGTTGGTGCATCTGAATCATATGAAGCAAGATGCAGACATCATCACGAAGTCCCAGGTAAATCTAAAAAATAGTCCAAAACATGGGTATAAAGATAGAATGCACCGGCTAAAAACACCGGTGTTTTTTTTATATTCTGATAATATGCAATTAAAAAATTTAAATAAGTATATTAAAAAATTAAGTAATTTTCTTCCCTTGAATTTTGATTTTGACAGGCATACAATAGCTTACGTAATGTAAATAGTTTTGAGACATTGTTCGAATAATTGTCATAAAGTCGCATAAAGATCATGATCGGTCATATTTTAGATGGGTTATTACTTAACTTGGTTAACTATTTCAAGAAAGAAGGAGATTTGCTTGAATAACATAAAAAAAACGAAAGAAGGCCACTTAGAAACAACTCTTAGAGGAAAAGAAGTTTTATCTATTCCTACTTTAAATAAAGGCGTTGCTTTTTCGCTAGAAGAAAGACAAGAACTCGGCTTAGAAGGGCTTCTGCCGCCAACTGTACTTTCTCTTGATCAACAAGCACAACGCGCGTACGAGCAATTCCAAGCGCAGCCTGACCGCCTTCGTCAAAATGTTTACTTAAGTGATCTTGCAAACCGTAACGAAGTTCTTTTCTATAAATTGCTGAAAAACCATCTTCGCGAAATGCTTCCTGTTGTGTACACGCCAACAGTTGGTGAAGCGATTCAGGAATACAGCCATGAATATAGAAGACCTCAAGGAATCTACTTGTCAATCGACAACATTGACGGTATTGAAAAAGCGTTTGAAAACCTTCATGCGACAGCAGGCGATATTGATCTTATCGTTGCTACTGACTCCGAAAGCATTCTCGGTATCGGTGACTGGGGTGTAGGCGGTATTAATATCGCAATCGGTAAATTGGCTGTTTACACTGCTGCAGCTGGTATTGACCCTAGCCGTGTTATCCCGGTTGTGCTTGATGTCGGTACGAACAACGAAAAACTTCTAAACGATCCTTTATATATTGGTAACAAGCATGAACGTGTTCAAGGTGAACGCTACGAAGCTTTCATTGACGCTTATGTAAAAGCTGCATTGAAATTCTTCCCTAAAGCGCTTCTTCACTGGGAAGACCTTGGCAACAAAAATGCACGCAACATCATGAAAAAATACAATCATGAAATCCTGACATTTAATGATGATATTCAAGGTACTGGCGCGATTACACTTGCAGGTGTGCTTGCCGCTATGAAGAAAACCGGCGCTTCTATTAAAGATCAGCGTGTTGTTATCTTCGGTGCTGGTTCTGCTGGTATCGGTATTGCTGACCAAATCCGTGACACAATGGTGCTTGCCGGATTATCTGAAGAAGAAGCTAACAAACGTTTCTACACACTTGATTACAGAGGCTTGCTGACTGAAGACATCGAAGGCATCCTTGATTTCCAAAAACCTTACCTTCGCAATGCGGATGAAGTGAAAGACTGGAAGCGCGATGAAAAAGGTCAAATTCCATTCGATGAAGTGGTTCGTCAAGCGAAACCAACGATCTTGATTGGTACTTCTGGGGTTTCAGGTGCATTCACAGAGGAAATTGTAAAAGAAATGGCATCTCACGTAGACCGTCCGGTTATCATGCCGATGTCTAACCCGACTCACCTTGCTGAAGCTGTTCCTGAAGATCTGTTCAAATGGACTGACGGAAAAGTGCTTATTGCAACAGGAAGCCCATTTGACAATGTAGAATACAACGGTGTTTCTTATGAAATCGGACAATCTAACAACGCATTCGCGTTCCCTGGTCTTGGACTTGGTTCAATTGTAGCTGAAGCGCGTATCATTACACCTGCTATGTTTGCAGCAACTGCTGATGCGATTGCTGAAATGGTTGATCTTGAAACACCTGGAGCAGGATTGCTTCCAAGCATTGATAAGCTTCAAGAGGTTTCTATCCAAGTTGCGATTGCCGTTGCTGAAGCAGCAATTAAAGACGGCGTGGCAAATCGTCAGCCTGAAGATGTGAAACAAGCGGTACTTGATGCAATGTGGACACCTGAATACAAAAAAGTCATCGCGAAATAATTAGCGAGTAAATTTTTCTGTCCGAGGGAAAGCTTTTTGTAAAGCTAAAGTATACGGACATAGGATTTGGAGGAGAATATTTTGAGCATCTTAGATATCTTAATCCTCCTGGCGCCGATCTTCTTTGTTATCGTGCTGGGTTGGTTTGCAGGACATTTTGGAAGTTATGATGCCAAGTCGGCAAAAGGGGTAAGTACGTTAGTAACGAAATACGCACTTCCAGCTCACTTTATCGCTGGTATTTTGACAACTTCCAGAAGTGAATTTTTATCACAAGTACCTTTAATGATTTCTTTAATTATTGGGATTGTTGGTTTCTATATCATCATTCTTTTGGTTTGCAGATTTATTTTCAAGTATGATTTAACGAACTCATCTGTATTTTCTTTGAACTCTGCACAGCCGACATTCGCATTTATGGGTATCCCGGTATTGGGAAGCTTATTCGGAGCGAATGAAGTTGCGATTCCGATCGCGGTCACAGGTATCGTGGTTAACGCGATTCTTGATCCGCTCGCGATCATTATCGCTACTGTTGGTGAGTCTTCTAAGAAAAACGAAGAGAGTGGCGACAGCTTCTGGAAGATGACAGGAAAATCAATCCTGCATGGTCTTTGTGAGCCGCTTGCAGCTGCTCCGTTAATCAGTATGATCTTAGTGCTGGTTTTCAATTTCACTCTTCCTGAGCTGGGTGTTAAAATGCTTGATCAGCTTGGAAGCACAACATCTGGTGTTGCTCTCTTTGCTGTCGGTGTTACCGTTGGTATTCGTAAAATTAAACTCAGTATGCCGGCTATCGGTATTGCGTTACTAAAAGTTGCGGTTCAGCCTGCGTTAATGTTCTTGATTGCTCTTGCTATCGGACTTCCGGCTGACCAAACAACAAAAGCAATTCTTCTTGTTGCATTCCCTGGTTCTGCCGTTGCAGCCATGATTGCGACTCGTTTCGAGAAACAAGAAGAAGAAACTGCAACTGCGTTTGTGGTCAGTGCGATTCTGTCATTGATTTCACTTCCAATCATTATCGCGCTTACTGCGTAACAAAAAAAGCTCCCTTTACGGGAGCTTTTTGCTTTAGGTTTGAAATTTGAACAGTGACAGCAGCGGTTTTTTTCTCGTTTTGGTTTTTTCAGAAGCAGCAGCGGTCTCGGGGATCGGCTGAGCGGTGAATTCTTTCATTTGTGAGGTCAGTGATTGCAGATCTGCAAGAATATCATCGATTTCTCTGCGGTGCTGAAGCAGCTGGTAAGATACACCTTCATCGGCTTTTTGTTTCAGCTGGCGTTCCAGCTCCGACATCCTTGCCATCAATTCGCTTTCGTCCTGCCTTTGCTGTAAAAGGGTGTCCAGCTTTTGTTCAAGCTGCTCGATTCTTCGTTCTGTGTCGCTACTTGTTTTTTGGACAAGGAAGCCTGTGCGCTTTTTAGCGCTTTTTGGCAGATGAATATCCTGAATCGCCGTGCCTTCAGAGATTTGTTTTTGAACGGATTTTAGAACCTTCACGTCTTCTGCCGTGAACGAATAGTGTCCGAGCTCATTGCGTTCGGCCGGAAGATTCAGCTGCTTCACCCACCGCTGCACCGTTTTTGCGGAGACGCCGAGTTCACTTGCTACCATATTTGTATTCATGATCCCATACCTCCTTTTAAGCTAGGTATTCGACCATAGAATGCGGTTCCCTTCCCGTTAGACAAAACAAGAAAAGATTCGGCAAAGAAAGTGGGTATCTCCTTTTTTTCTTCAAAAACTGTTATTGTTCATACAGTTCTAATGGAAGCTGGTCAGGATCAAAAAAGAAGGTGAAACGCTTGCCGGTCAGCGGATCTGTTCTGATTGGCTCTGTTTCGATTCCTTTTTCATGAAGCTCCTGAACCGCCTTATCCAAGCTGACGACTGTAAAGGCGAGGTGACGCAGGCCTGCGGCTTCAGGCCGGGTTTGTCGTTCGGGCGGATCGGGAAACGAGAACAGCTCAATGACATACGAGCCGTTAAGCGACAAATCAAGCTTATAGGAGCCGCGCTCTTCGCGGTACGTTTCTTGAATCACCTGAAAACCAAGCTTATGTACGTAGAAAGCTTTCGACTTTTCGTAATCTGAACATATGATTGCAATATGATGTATGGATTTCAGCAACATCATCCCTCCTCGAATTCCAGTATAGCAGAGGGAGCTTTTCCAGCTGGGATTGAAATGCTTTTGACTGGGGTTAATCACTATACTATAATGAGAATGTTACGCACAGGAAAACAGAGGTGAAGACCGTGTTAGACCGTTTAAAATCAATTGAAGAACGATACGAGAAATTAAATGAGCTTTTGAGCGATCCAGAAGTAGTCAACGATCCGAAAAAGCTAAGAGAATATTCAAAAGAGCAATCTGATATACAAGAAACAGTTGACGTATATAGACAATACAGAGATGCGTCAGAACAGCTGGCTGATGCAAAAGCGATGCTTGAAGAGAAGCTGGACGCTGAGATGCGCGACATGGTGAAGGAAGAGATTTCTGAACTTCAGAAGGAAACGGAAACACTGTCCGAACGCCTGAAGGTGCTCCTGATCCCGAAAGATCCTAATGACGACAAAAACGTTATCATGGAGATCCGCGGGGCTGCGGGAGGCGAGGAAGCCGCTTTATTCGCGGGCAACCTGTACAGAATGTATTCCCGTTATGCTGAGCTTCAAGGCTGGAAAACAGAGGTCATGGAAGCGAATGTAACCGGAACGGGCGGCTACAAAGAGATCATCTTTATGATTACAGGAAGCGGCGCGTATTCTAAACTCAAATATGAAAACGGCGCCCACCGCGTGCAGCGTGTTCCGGAAACGGAATCCGGCGGCCGTATCCATACATCCACTGCAACAGTGGCATGTCTTCCTGAGGCAGAAGAGGTAGAGGTTGACATCCATGAGAAGGATATCCGTGTCGATACGTTTGCTTCAAGCGGACCGGGCGGACAAAGCGTTAACACAACAATGTCTGCGGTTCGTCTGACTCACTTGCCGACAGGTGTTGTTGTATCATGCCAAGACGAAAAATCTCAAATTAAGAACAAAGAAAAAGCAATGAAGGTTCTCCGTGCCAGAATCTATGATAAATTTCAGCAGGAAGCCCAGGCTGAATATGATCAAACACGGAAATCAGCAGTCGGATCAGGCGACCGCTCTGAACGTATCCGCACATACAACTTCCCGCAAAACCGTGTGACGGATCACAGAATCGGTTTGACGATTCAAAAGCTTGATCAGATTCTTGAAGGAAAACTTGACGAAGTGGTTGAAGCGCTGATTGTTGAAGATCAGGCAAGCAAGCTTCAGCAGTCGGAAGGTTAAGATGAAGACGATATTCGAAGCCCTGAAATGGGCTTCTTCTTATTTAACCGAAGCGGGAAGAGAAGAAAATGCGGCCGAGCTCCTATTGCTTTATGATACCGGAATGGAGAGAAGCAAACTGCTCGCAAGCTTACAGGAACCGATTGGTGAAGACGAACTGTATCGCTTTAAGCGTCACGTTGAGATGCATAAAGAGGGCGTGCCGGTTCAATACATTATAGGAAAAGAGTTTTTTTATGGACGGGAATTTATGGTGAATGATGATGTGCTGATCCCGCGGCCGGAAACTGAAGAAGTTGTCTTTCATTTGCTTGAAAAATATCGGAGTGTCTTTTCTGAAGACGGCAAACTCGAAGTTGTTGACGTTGGTACAGGGAGCGGCGCAATAGCCGTCACGCTTGCGCTTGAAAACCAAAGCTTTTCTGTGTCGGCGGTCGATATTTCGAAAGAGGCGCTGCAAGTCGCCTCTGCCAATGCAGAAAAACTCGGAGCGAATGTGCGCTTTTATCAGGGCGATCTGCTTGAGCCTTTTATTAAGGCGGGAAAAAAAGCGGATATCATTGTCTCAAACCCGCCATATATTTCAGAGGAAGAAATGGCTGATCTATCGGAAATTGTCCGTTTTCATGAGCCGCTGCACGCTCTCACCGATGGCGGAGACGGGCTGAAATTTTATAAGCGGTTTATGGAAGACATTCCGCTTGTCATGAAGGATAAAGTATTTGTCGTTTTTGAAATCGGATGGAACCAGGGAGCGGCGGTCAAAGACCTGATCCTCAAGGCGTTTAAGGGAGCGGAAGTGGAAGTGCTGAAAGATATTAATGGAAAAGACAGAACCATATGCGCTCTGATTCATAAAAATAAATAAGCAGCTTGCTGGCGAGTGAATGGATCAAGCTGTTTAACACCAGCAAAGGGGATGTAAACATGAAAAAGGCCCTGACAGCAGGAATCCTGCTCATTGCGATTGAGAGCATGATTGGCACCATTTTTCCGCAGGCTCTTTCATATGAAGCGATTTTTGGCGTTGCGTCTCTCGTTTTAGTGGGGCTCGCGATCATTACATCGGGTTTGGCTGTAAGCGGAAGCGATCAGCGGGCAAACTACCATTCAGAAACCAAAGAAAGCCGTACATCTCGCATGAAAATGGCGGCCGCTTTCTTTGTTGCGGCGATACCTTCCATTCTATGTTATTTGCTGACGATTTTGTTTTAATAAAAAAGGAAGCCTCTTAGGCTTCCTTTTTTTGCAGTAAAACAGAATCCCATATCCAATAGATAAGAGCTGTTAATACAGCGAAAAGATAAAAGGCTGTATTTTGAAACAGAGATTGTCCCGAAGGCTGAAGCACGCCGAAAATGATCGCGTTGGCAATAAAAGCAGCGGCAAGGTAATACAGCAGATACAAAGGGCTGAACCGTTTCGGCTTTTTATTCACCATGATTTGAAGCGGCAGTGCGAAGATCAAATAAGGAAACAGAAAATAAAATGCCATTGTGATGAGAGCGGCAATGATAAATGAATGAATATAAATTACTGAATAAAGAACGGACATCGTGAATGCTGATAACAGCACTGTATAATTGTATTTCATCTTAAACCTCCTAAAACACTATCGTACCATAAATAAGATTAACAGCTTGCTAGATTTTTTTCACCCTGCACGTTTACCCCCGGCTCTCCTTGTCCATAATAGGGCTAGAAACAAAGCACGGAGAGGAACGGTGGGGACCGATGAAAAAAACAGTAATCATTTGTATATATATCTTTCTTTTACTATCTGGAGCGCTCGTAGGGCTGGCAAAAGAAGAGACGGCACAGAAATCGGAAAATCAGCCGGTGGTCATACCGGATCAGGCGATTCGTCTGAGAATATTGGCAAACAGCGATAGTGACCAAGACCAGCAATTAAAACGTCATATAAGAGACGCGGTGAATAAAGAAATCACAACTTGGGTAAAGGATATTACTTCTATTGAAGAAGCGCGTCGCGTGATTCGTTCAAAGCTGCCTGAAATCAAAGCAATTGCAAAGGAAACAATGGAGAAAGAAGGAGCGAATCAGTCGATATCCGTTGATTTTGACAAAATCTCGTTTCCGACAAAGCTTTACGGCAACATGGTATATCCTGCCGGTGAGTATGAAGCGATTTTGATTACGCTTGGAAACGGAGACGGCGCCAACTGGTGGTGTGTGCTGTTCCCGCCCCTCTGCTTTCTCGATTTTTCTAACGGGGAAGCCGTCAAAGAACAAGAAGATAAAGAAGCCTCAAAAAAGCAGACTGAAAAAGTGCTTGAGGACGTAACCGCTAAAGCGGAAAAAGCCAAAAAAGAAGAGAACGAAGAGAAAGAAGACGGCACAGAAGTGAAATTCTTTTTAGTCGAATGGATTTCCGACCTTTTTTCCTAATCATCTGGTCTAAAAATAGATTTGCCTCATAGATTGGAAGAAAGAACGCAAAAACGGGGTGAACGGATGTTTTATCAACTGCGGGTGGCAAGGGAAAAAGACGGAGATGTGCTCGAGGCATTTTTAAAACAGGCGAAAACCAGCTATGAAGGTGTGAAAGAAGGCTTCACTCAATTTCTTATGCTGGAGGACAGTGAGAAAAACATTGCCGGATGCCTCGGTATTGAAAAAATAAGCTGTGACCAGGGGCTGCTGCGATCACTTGTCATATCGGACAAGCTTCACCAAGGCCATATCGTCACGCTTTTTCAAAGCATGGAGGTGCTGTGCGAAAAGCATCAGATCAAAACCGTGTACCTAGTAGCAAATCAGCATTCCTCTGCGGATTTTCTGACGGCCATGGGTTTTGAAAGAGCTGATAGTGTACCGGAGGAGCTGTTTTCTTCTGATCACTTCTGTGAATCGCGGCAAACAGAAGGAGCCGTTTTGATGAAAAAAGCGTCTGGATAAGTGCAGTTTATACACATACTTATCCACTTCTTTATTAGCGTTGTCCACAATTTGTGGATAACGCTTGTTTTATTACAGGACATCTTTTATACTTTCAAAAGAATTACACGCGTAAAACAATCGTTTTATTGTTGTGAATAAGGAGTTTGGTCAGAAATGAAAACGAAAAGATGGTTTGTGGATGTAACTGACGAGTTATCCACAAATGATCCACAAATTGCACAAGCAGCCGCTTTGCTCCGAGAAAATGAGGTCGTTGCCTTTCCGACAGAAACAGTATATGGCCTAGGCGCAAACGCAAAAAATACGGATGCCGTCAAAAAAATATATGAGGCGAAAGGAAGGCCGAGCGATAATCCCCTGATTGTCCACATTGCGGATATCAGCCAGCTTGAGGATTTAACGGGCCCAGCGCCGGAAAAGGCGAAAACATTGATGAAACGGTTTTGGCCGGGAGCACTTACGCTCATTCTGCCTTGCAAACCTGATGCGCTTTCACCTCGTGTAACGGCAGGTCTTGAAACGGTTGCCATTAGAATGCCGGATCATCCGCTTGCTCTTGCATTGATTCGCGAATCGGGACTGCCGATTGCAGCACCGAGCGCCAATCTATCAGGCAAGCCAAGTCCCACAAAAGCGGAGCATGTGGCTCACGACTTGGATGGCCGCATAGCCGGTATTATGGATGGAGGCCCTACCGGAATCGGGGTCGAATCAACCGTGCTTTCATGTGCGGACGACATCCCTGTTCTCCTGCGTCCGGGCGGCATTACGAAGGAACAAATTGAAGCGGTGATCGGGCCGATCCATGTGGATAAAGGGCTCAGCGATCAAAACGAGAAGCCGATTTCTCCAGGGATGAAATATACACATTATGCGCCGACAGCGCCGCTTGCCATTTGCGAAGGCAGCCCAGAGCGCATTCAGCACCTCATTCAAGAATATCAACAGGGCGGAAGAAGGGTCGGTATCCTGACGACAGAAGAAAACGCGGGCGTTTATTCCGCTGATTATGTGAAGAGCTGCGGAAGACGGGCTCAGCTTGAGACTGTTGCGGCAGGGCTGTATGATGCTTTGCGCAGCTTTGATGACAATAAGGTAGATTTCATTATTGCGGAATCCTTTCCGGACACAGGTGTCGGTCTGGCTATTATGAACAGGCTGATGAAAGCCGCCGGAGGAAGAGTGATTCGCTGAAAGCAGTCAGATGTTCTAACCCTTTTTGGACACGCATAGGCTAAAAAAGCGGGGCGTGTCCAAGGGGGTTATTTATGTATGTCGGATTTGTTTATAGGCGAACTGATTACATTAAGCATCATGGCGTTTGCTTTAGGGATGGATGCTTTTTCTGTCGGCCTTGGAATGGGCATGGTCAAACTTAGAAAGAAGCAGATATTCTATATTGGTTTCATCATCGGCCTCTTTCACGTCATCATGCCTCTCGCAGGGATGGCGGCCGGTAACATGCTGTCAGGGCTCCTCGGCGTGTTAGCGGTTTATATCGGTGGGGCGCTGCTTTTTGTTCTTGGGGTTCAAATGCTTATGGCCTCTTTTAAACAGTCAGAAGAACGATTCATGTCACCGGCAGGGCCGGGCTTATTGCTGTTTGCCATCGGCGTCAGCCTTGACAGCTTTTCCGTCGGCTTGAGCTTGGGGATATACGGCTCGCATCCGCTCCTCACAATTACCCTGTTCGGGCTGTTCAGCATGATGTTGACATGGCTGGGCCTGCTGGTCGGAAAACAAGTGCAGTCATGGCTTGGCACATACAGCGAAGCGCTCGGGGGCATCATATTAATCGTGTTTGGATTAAAGCTGCTTTTGCCAATTTAATATACCAATAAAAGAAACGAAGTCGCCGTTTCTTTTTTCTTCATATATAATAGAGAAAAATAAGGGGTGACTGACATGGATATTATTTTTGTCTGTACTGGAAATACGTGCCGCAGCCCAATGGCTGAGGCGCTTTTTAAATCAATTGCAGAAATGGAAGGGCTGAATGTCAATGTCCGCTCGGCAGGTGTGTTTGCTTCACCTAATGGGAAAGCGACGCCTCATGCAGTCGAAGCGCTGTTTGAAAAACATATTGCCCTTAATCATGTGTCTTCTCCATTAACTGAAGAACATATGGAGTCGGCTGATTTGGTTCTGGCTATGACCCATCAGCACAAGCAGATCATTGCCAGCCAATTTGGACGTTATCGTGATAAAGTGTTTACGTTAAAAGAATATGTCACAGGCAGCCATGGTGATGTCATCGATCCGTTCGGCGGCTCAATTGACATCTATAAACAAACGCGAGATGAGCTTGAAGAGCTTCTTCAGCAGCTGGCAAAACAGCTGAAAAAAGACCGCAGATAAGTTGTCAGAAAATCTGCAAACAGGTCATTTGCAAATCCTGCGTGAAGGAGTAGAATATAGTGAAAAGCACATCATATGGTGTGAATCAAAGAGCGGACAGGCTGCGCGGTCAATAAAGCGGGCGGGCCGCATCACACACGCTGGGAGGAAAAGCAGATGAAAGTAGCCATTGCATCGGATCATGGCGGCGTTCACATTCGAAATGAAATCAAAGAGTTAATGGACGAATTGCAAATTGAATATATTGATATGGGCTGTGACTGCGGCAGCGGCTCTGTCGATTATCCGGATTATGCTTTTCCGGTGGCCGAAAAAGTGGTTAGCGGCGAAGTTGACAGAGGCATTTTAATTTGCGGGACAGGCATCGGCATGAGCATTTCCGCTAATAAAGTAAAAGGGATTCGCTGCGCGCTGGCGCACGATACCTTCAGCGCGAAGGCGACGAGGGAGCATAATGACACAAACATCCTTGCGATGGGTGAACGGGTGATCGGACCTGGTTTGGCTCGGGAAATCGCAAAAATCTGGCTGACTACTGAGTTTACCGGGGGAAGACACCAAACGCGTATTGGAAAAATCTCAGATTATGAAGAGAAAAACCTGTAGGGGTGCTGTTTAATGAATGAGTTGAAACAAACGTGGAAGACGATGCTGTCTGAGTTTCAGGACCAAGCGGAATTGAAACAAGATCAGCTCTTCGTCCTTGGATGCAGCACGAGCGAAGTGGCCGGCAGCCGGATCGGCACATCGGGCAGTGTAGATATCGCTGAAAGCATCTACAGCGGACTTGCTGAGCTCCGGGAAAAAACGGGAATCCATCTGGCGTTTCAATGCTGCGAGCATTTAAACAGAGCGCTTGTCGTCGAAGCAGAAACAGCCAAGCTGTTCAGGCTTCCAACCGTTTCTGCCGTGCCCGTTCCAAAAGCGGGCGGCGCGATGGCGTCTTATGCGTTTAAGCAGATGAAGTCTCCTGTTCTTGTTGAAACCATTCAGGCTGACGCCGGAATTGATATAGGCGATACGTTTATCGGCATGCATCTGAAGCCGGTGGCTGTCCCTGTGCGTGTCTCTCAAAACAGCCTCGGTTCAGCTCATGTGACATTGGCGCGTACACGGCCGAAACTAATCGGCGGAGTGCGGGCGGTTTATGAGTGCGAATGAAAGGACTGCATAGCCAGTCTTTTCTTTTATTTTAAGACAGTGAAATAAATTCCGAACTTTAAATTAAATTTAAGTTATTAATATTCGTTTTTACCAATAAAAATTTAGATTTTTTAAAAATAATCTTTTACATCGGCCTTAAAAACCATGTACAATAGTGATGGTAAAAACAAAGAACAGGATACGGATAGGAGAGGATCTCGCTGATGAAACATTTACCTGCGCAAGACGAACAAGTGTTTAACGCCATTAAAAATGAGCGTGAACGCCAACAGACTAAGATCGAATTGATTGCTTCTGAGAACTTTGTAAGTGAAGCGGTTATGGAAGCACAAGGATCTGTTTTGACAAATAAGTACGCAGAAGGATATCCGGGCAAACGCTACTACGGCGGATGCGAGCACGTCGATGTCGTTGAAGATATCGCCCGTGACCGCGCGAAGGAAATCTTTGGAGCGGAGCATGTAAACGTTCAGCCTCATTCAGGCGCACAAGCAAACATGGCCGTGTACTTCACGATTTTGGAGCAAGGCGATACTGTACTTGGGATGAACCTCTCCCACGGCGGCCATTTAACACACGGAAGCCCAGTCAACTTCAGCGGTGTTCAATATAACTTTGTTGAGTACGGCGTAGATAAAGAAACTCAATATATTGATTACGATGACGTGCGTGAAAAAGCCCTCGCTCATAAACCGAAGCTTATCGTAGCAGGAGCAAGTGCGTATCCTCGTACAATCGACTTTAAGAAATTCCGTGAAATTGCTGATGAAGTCGGCGCTTACTTCATGGTGGATATGGCACATATCGCAGGACTTGTTGCGGCAGGCCTTCATCCAAACCCGGTTCCTTACGCTGATTTCGTTACAACAACAACACATAAAACACTTCGCGGTCCTCGCGGCGGTATGATCCTTTGCCGTGAAGAGTTTGGCAAGAAAATTGATAAATCGATCTTCCCTGGAATTCAAGGCGGCCCGCTGATGCACGTTATTGCCGCAAAAGCTGTTTCATTCGGTGAAGTATTGCAGGACGATTTCAAAACATATGCACAAAACGTCATTTCAAACGCGAAACGTCTGGCTGAAGCCTTAACGAAAGAGGGCATCCAGCTCGTTTCAGGCGGAACAGACAACCACCTTATCCTTGTTGACCTTCGTTCGCTCGGACTGACTGGTAAGGTTGCGGAGCATGTACTTGATGAAATCGGTATTACGTCTAACAAAAACGCGATTCCATATGATCCTGAAAAACCTTTCGTAACAAGCGGCATCCGTCTTGGTACAGCTGCTGTAACTAGCCGCGGTTTTGACGGAGACGCTTTAGAAGAAGTCGGTGCTATCATTGCGCTTGCATTGAAAAACCACGAAGACGAAGGAAAACTTGAAGAAGCAAGACAGCGTGTAGCTGCTCTGACTGATAAATTTCCTTTATATAAAGAATTAGATTATTAAGATCCTAAAACCCGCTTGGGCTTATGCCCGGCGGGTTTTTTGACGATGTTCTTGAAACTCAATGTCTTTTTTTGTAGAATCAATAGAAGTGTGTAATTGTTGATGGGACAATAAAAAAGGAGCTGAAACACAGTATGGGAAAGGTTTATGTATTTGATCATCCTTTAATTCAGCACAAGCTGACATATATACGGAATGAAAATACAGGTACGAAGGATTTTAGAGAGTTAGTAGATGAAGTGGCTACACTCATGGCATTTGAAATTACCCGAGATCTTCCTCTGGAAGAAGTGGATATCAATACACCGGTTCAGGCTGCGAAATCGAAAGTCATCTCAGGGAAAAAACTCGGAGTGGTTCCTATCCTCAGAGCAGGATTGGGAATGGTTGACGGCATTTTAAAGCTGATTCCTGCGGCAAAAGTGGGACATGTCGGCCTTTACCGTGATCCAGAAACCTTAAAACCCGTGGAATACTATGTCAAGCTTCCTTCTGATGTGGAAGAGCGTGAATTCATCGTGGTTGACCCGATGCTCGCTACGGGCGGTTCCGCAGTTGAAGCCATTCACAGCCTTAAAAAACGCGGTGCGAAAAATATCCGTTTCATGTGTCTTGTAGCAGCGCCGGAGGGTGTGGAAGAATTGCAGAAGCATCATTCGGACGTTGATATTTACATTGCGGCGTTAGATGAAAAATTAAATGAAAAAGGTTATATTGTTCCAGGTCTCGGAGATGCGGGTGACCGCATGTTTGGAACAAAATAAAAAATGAAATCCCCAAAAGGGGGTTTCATTTTTTTATCCAGTTATTTGCTATTCGGTGAATCTGTATACAATTATAGGTGAAAATGTGAACATTCTGTGGAGACGTAAAGTATAAAAAGTTTTTTAACTTTAAACAGATTGACACATGTTAGGGGCTATTGTATGCTAAACGAGGGTATTATGAGAAGGTTTTCATAGCTTTCATTATAGTCCTCATCCTCAATGTAAATCCTCTCAGCAAACCCGTATTATGAGGATTTATTTAAGCGAATGAAACAGCATCCCTGCAAGGCTTGCGGATGAATGATTTTTTCGAACAGGCCCGTTTTGCCGGTCAAAAAAGGTCTTCTACTAAGGGTTAACCGCTGATTTTTGCCGTATCCAAGCTATACATTATTTTTTCATCAGGAGACAGATAATTGATGGACGATCCCAAGCTTACATTTAGCAGACAACGCAAATATTTATTGTTCATTTTGGCAGTGTATGTACTGGGTTATGGTTTAACAGCGTATAATACCGTTTTTTTAGGCCTTATTCTGGGAACTGTTTTCAGTTTGTTTAATTTTTTACTGCTCGTCAGAAGAATGAATGCTTTTGACAGAGCTGTTGAGAAAGGAAAGTCCATACGATCTCTCGGGAGCGCAGCGCGGTGGTGCAATGCGATTCTTGCTGTGGCTGTTGCCTATAAAAATCCCGAATATTTTCATATGGCAAGTACAGTTATTGGATTAATGACAATATACCCTGTCATTATGATAGATTCCTTTATCCAGCTTAAACGTTCATCAATGGAAGAGAGGTGAAAACCCTTTGAATCATGGTTACAGAACTATAGAATTTCTAGGTCTTACTTTTAATCTGACAAACATTCTGATGATTACTGTGGCGAGTGTGATTGTTTTATTGATTGCTATATTGACGACAAGAACGCTTTCGATCCGTCCCGGAAAAGCCCAGAACTTTATGGAATGGATTGTTGATTTCGTCCGCAATATTATTGGCAGTACAATGGATTTAAAAACAGGGGCTAACTTCTTGGCACTTGGTGTCACATTGCTGATGTACATATTTGTGTCGAATATGCTGGGGCTGCCGTTCTCTATTACAATCGGACATGAGCTCTGGTGGAAGTCTCCGACAGCCGATCCTGCCATTACATTAACGCTAGCCGTGATGGTTGTTGCTTTAACCCACTACTATGGTGTGAAGATGAAAGGGCTCAAGGAATATTCCAAAGACTATTTAAGACCTGTTCCATTCATGCTCCCGATGAAAATCATCGAAGAGTTTGCGAATACGCTGACTCTAGGTTTGCGGCTGTATGGTAACATCTTCGCCGGTGAGATTCTTCTCGGCCTGCTTGCGGGATTAGCAACAAGCCATTATTCGCAAAGCGTGGCTCTCGGTCTTGTCGGTACAATCGGTGCCATTCTGCCGATGCTGGCATGGCAAGCATTCAGTTTATTTATTGGTGCTATCCAGGCATTTATCTTTACAATGCTGACGATGGTGTACATGTCTCATAAAATCAGTCATGATCATTAAAACATTATATCCAAACGGATAACATTTTAAAGGAGGAACTTTTTCATGAATTTAATAGCAGCTGCGATTGCAATTGGTTTAGGCGCACTTGGTGCAGGTATTGGTAACGGTTTGATTGTTTCACGTACGGTAGAGGGGATTGCCCGTCAGCCGGAAGCAGGTAAAGAACTGAGAACTCTTATGTTCATGGGTATCGCATTAGTTGAAGCCCTTCCTATTATCGCTGTCGTTATCGCATTCTTAGCGTTCTTTGGCTAAGCATAAAAGCCTTATATGAACTAAAAATGGCGAAGATCATTCCAAGAGAACCTTCGCCATTGCTTTATGTCTGATAAGCACCCCGCCTTGCCGGCTGAAAAGAGACAAGTGCGGCTGCTGGATCAGCAAAGAAAAACCTGCAGAAGGGAGTTGCCGTAGTAGATGTCTCAATTACCACTTGAACTAGGATTGTCGTTTAACGGCGGAGATATCCTGTTCCAACTGTTAGCTATGTTAATCTTATTAGCGCTTCTGAAGAAATACGCTTTAGGGCCGCTATTAAACATAATGAAACAGCGTGAAGACCACATCGCTGGAGAAATTACGTCTGCTGAAGAAAAAAATAAAGAGGCGCAGCAGCTGATTGAAGAGCAGCGCGTTCTTTTAAAAGAAGCAAGACAGGAATCCCAAACTCTTATCGAAAACGCAAAGAAACTGGGAGAGAAGCAAAAAGAAGAGATTATTCAGGCTGCACGTGCAGAATCTGAACGTCTGAAAGAAGCAGCAAGAACTGAAATCGTGAAGGAAAAAGAACAGGCGGTTTCTGCTCTCCGTGAGCAAGTAGCGTCTCTTTCTGTCATGATTGCGTCGAAAGTGATCGAAAAAGAACTGGATGAACAAGCTCAAGAGAAATTGATCCAGGACTATCTTAAAGAGGTAGGAGAAAGCCGATGAGTGGATCAGCTGTCTCTAAACGATATGCATCAGCTCTTTTTGATATAGCCAATGAGTCCGCTCAGCTGAATCAAGTAGAAGAAGAGCTAACTGTTGTGAAACAAGTATTTCAAAATGAAAAAGCGCTTAATGATGTGTTGAACCATCCGAAGGTGCCGGCTGCGAAGAAAAAAGAGCTGATCCAAAATGCATTTGGCTCTTTGTCACAGTCCGTGCTTAATACGATTTTTCTTTTGATTGACCGCCATCGTGCCGCGATTGTGCCTGAGCTCACAGATGAGTTTATCAAACTCGCAAATGAGGCCCGTCAAACAGAAGACGCAATCGTATATTCAGTGAAACCGCTGACGGATGCGGAAATTTTACCATTATCACAAGTGTTTGCAAAAAAAGCCGGAGTCGCTTCACTGAGAATCAGAAATGAAGTGCAGACGGATTTAATAGGCGGCATTAAAGTCCGCATTGGAAACCGGATTTATGACGGCAGCGTAAGCGGGAAGCTTCAGCGCATTGAACGTCAATTAGCCGGGGAAAATCGATAGAAGGGGTGAAACCTAAGTGAGCATCAAAGCTGAAGAGATTAGCACGCTGATAAAACAGCAAATACAAAATTATCAATCTGATATTGAAGTTCAAGACGTAGGTACAGTCATCCAAGTCGGTGACGGTATTGCACGTGTGCACGGCCTTGACAACTGTATGGCCGGTGAACTTGTCGAATTTTCAAACGGTGTTTTGGGTATGGCTCAAAACCTTGAGGAATCAAACGTAGGTATCGTCATCTTAGGACCTTTCAGTGAGATCCGTGAGGGAGACGAAGTAAAAAGAACAGGCCGCATCATGGAGGTTCCTGTTGGTGAAGAGTTAATCGGCCGTATTGTAAATCCGTTAGGCCAGCCGGTAGACGGACTTGGCCCGATCCTTACAAGCAAAACTCGCCCGATTGAAAGCCCTGCACCAGGCGTTATGGACCGTAAATCCGTTCATGAACCGCTTCAAACCGGTATCAAAGCGATCGATGCACTGATTCCAATCGGCCGCGGCCAGCGTGAGCTGATCATCGGTGACCGTCAAACAGGTAAAACATCTGTTGCGATCGATGCGATCCTGAACCAAAAAGACCAAGACATGATCTGCGTATATGTTGCGATCGGTCAAAAAGAATCAACAGTCCGCGGCGTAGTAGAAACATTGCGTAAACACGGCGCGCTTGATTATACAATTGTTGTAACGGCGTCTGCGTCACAGCCGGCACCGCTTCTGTACCTGGCACCGTATGCTGGGGTTACAATGGCAGAAGAATTTATGTACAGCGGCAAGCACGTTCTTGTTGTATACGATGATCTTTCTAAACAAGCGGCTGCTTACCGTGAGCTGTCCTTGCTTCTTCGCCGTCCGCCAGGCCGTGAAGCGTTCCCTGGGGATGTATTCTATCTTCATTCCCGTCTGCTTGAGCGTGCAGCAAAGCTTAGCGACGCGAAAGGCGCAGGATCAATTACAGCTCTGCCGTTCGTAGAAACACAAGCCGGAGATATCTCTGCTTATATTCCGACGAACGTCATTTCCATCACCGACGGACAGATCTTCCTGCAATCTGATTTGTTCTTCTCAGGCGTACGTCCAGCGATCAACGCCGGATTGTCTGTATCCCGTGTCGGCGGCTCAGCGCAAATCAAAGCGATGAAAAAAGTATCAGGTACTTTGCGTCTTGACCTTGCGTCATACCGTGAGCTGGAAGCATTTGCTCAATTCGGTTCTGACCTCGACCAAGCGACTCAGGCAAAACTGAACCGCGGTGCGCGTACAGTTGAAGTGCTGAAGCAGGATCTGAACAAGCCGCTTCCGGTTGAAAAGCAAGTAGCCATTCTTTATGCGCTGACAAAAGGATATCTCGATGATATTCCTGTGGCGGATATCAGACGTTTTGAAGAAGAGTACTACATGTACCTTGACCAAAACCATAAAGACCTGCTTGACGGAATTGCAAAAACAGGAAACCTTCCTGCTGATGAAGACTTCAAAGCTGCAATCGAAGGCTTCAAACGCACATTTGCACCAAGCAACTAACTCGAATGCTGATGAGAGAAAAAGGTTCTCTTTTTCTCTCTTTTTACGCAGATGAAGAGAAAAGGTGGTGAAATCTTTGGCCTCATTACGCGATATTAAGTCAAGGATCACGTCAACGAAAAAAACAAGTCAGATTACAAAAGCCATGCAGATGGTATCTGCGGCTAAGCTGAATCGTGCTGAAAACAATGCAAAATCATTTGTGCCATATATGGATAAAATCCAAGAGGTTGTGTCAAACGTCGGAAGAGTTTCCGGCAACGTAAAGCACCCGATGCTTCTCAGCAGAGAAGTGAAAAAAACGGCATACCTTGTCATTACGTCTGACCGCGGTCTTGCCGGCGCTTTTAACA
This sequence comes from Bacillus sp. FSL R5-0576, assembly GCF_038004765.1. Classification (NCBI taxonomy): domain Bacteria; kingdom Bacillati; phylum Bacillota; class Bacilli; order Caryophanales; family Bacillaceae; genus Bacillus; species Bacillus sp. FSL R5-0576. The sequence goes on along the minus strand of NZ_JBBORU010000001.1, from coordinate 3,520,983 downwards.
GTTCGGTTTTACGGAGTGCTTATCAGGCCATGCAAGAACGTCATCAGTCTAAGGATGAGTATGCGGTGATTGCCATCGGAAGAGTGGGCCGTGATTTCTTTAAGAAACGTGAGATTCCGATCATTTCCGAGTTAACAGGACTTGGGGATGAAGTAACGTTTACAGAAATTAAAGATCTTGCCCGTCAAACGATCCAAATGTTTATAGACGGTGCGTTTGATGAATTGCACCTTGTTTATAACCATTTTGTCAGCGCCATTACTCAAGAAGTAACGGAGAAAAAACTTCTGCCGTTATCTGATTTGGGCAGCGGCGGCGGAAAAAGAACGGCGTCTTATGAATTTGAACCATCTGAAGAGGAGGTTCTGGAGGTTTTGCTTCCTCAATATGCAGAAAGCTTAATCTTCGGTGCGCTTCTTGACAGTAAAGCAAGTGAGCACGCTGCAAGAATGACGGCGATGAAAAACGCGACAGACAACGCGAAGGAACTTATCGATTCACTTTCGCTTTCTTACAACCGCGCTCGCCAAGCAGCCATCACACAAGAAATTACGGAAATTGTCGGCGGAGCAGCCGCTTTAGAATAGAAAGATTTTGTCAGGAGGGATAGCGATGAAGAAAGGACGCGTTAGCCAGGTATTAGGACCGGTCGTCGACGTGCGTTTTGAAGACGGTCACTTGCCTGAAATTTATAATGCGATTAAAATTTCACAGCCAGCTGCAAGTGAAAACGAAGTAGGTATTGATTTAACGCTTGAGGTCGCTCTTCATTTAGGTGATGATACAGTCCGTACAATCGCAATGGCATCTACAGATGGTGTTCAGCGCGGTATGGAAGCTGTAGATACAGGAGCGCCAATCTCAGTACCGGTTGGTGATGTAACACTTGGTCGTGTATTTAACGTTCTCGGAGAAAATATTGATTTGAATGAGCCGGTTCCTGCGGATGCGAAAAAGGATCCGATTCACAGACAGGCGCCTTCATTCGATCAGCTTTCAACAGAAGTTGAAATTCTTGAAACAGGTATTAAGGTTGTTGATTTGCTTGCTCCTTACATTAAGGGCGGTAAAATCGGATTGTTCGGTGGTGCCGGTGTAGGTAAAACCGTATTAATCCAGGAATTAATCAACAACATCGCGCAAGAGCACGGCGGTATCTCTGTATTCGCCGGCGTAGGAGAGCGTACTCGTGAAGGGAACGACCTTTTCTACGAAATGAGTGACTCTGGCGTAATCAACAAAACAGCCATGGTATTCGGACAAATGAACGAGCCGCCGGGCGCACGTATGCGTGTTGCTTTGACAGGCCTTACAATGGCTGAGCACTTCCGTGATGTACAAGGACAGGACGTACTGTTCTTCATCGATAACATTTTCCGTTTCACACAAGCGGGTTCAGAGGTTTCAGCCCTTCTTGGCCGTATGCCTTCAGCGGTTGGTTATCAGCCGACGCTTGCAACTGAGATGGGTCAGCTCCAAGAGCGTATCACGTCTACGAACGTTGGATCAGTTACATCTATCCAGGCGATCTACGTGCCTGCCGATGACTACACTGACCCGGCGCCGGCGACAACGTTCGCTCACTTGGATGCGACAACAAACCTTGAGCGTAAATTAACTGAAATGGGTATTTACCCTGCGGTTGATCCGTTGGCATCTACATCACGCGCCCTTGCTCCTGAAATTGTCGGAGAAGAGCATTATGCAGTTGCGCGTGAAGTACAGTCAACGCTTCAGCGTTACAAAGAGCTTCAAGATATCATTGCGATTCTCGGTATGGATGAACTAGGCGAGGAAGACAAACTTGTCGTTCACCGCGCACGCCGTATCCAGTTCTTCCTTTCTCAGAACTTCCACGTGGCTGAACAGTTCACTGGACAAAAAGGTTCTTACGTGCCTGTAAAAGAGACGGTACAAGGCTTCAAAGAAATCTTAGCCGGTAAATACGACCATCTTCCAGAAGATGCGTTCCGTCTTGTAGGCCGTATCGAAGAAGTTGTTGAGAAAGCAAAAGAAATGGGTGTAGAAGTTTAATCTGGTCCTAGGAGGGTAAAAGCATGAAGACCGTTAAAGTCAATATCGTTACTCCCGACGGCCCAGTATACGATGCGGATATCGAAATGGTGAGTGTGAGAGCCGAAAGCGGCGATCTCGGTATTTTGCCAGGCCATATTCCAACCGTGGCTCCTCTTAAAATCGGCGCTGTCCGTCTGAAAAAAGACGGGCAGACTGAAATGGTTGCCGTCAGCGGCGGATTTGTCGAAGTCCGTCCTGATCAGGTCACCATCCTTGCCCAGGCTGCCGAGACAGCAGAAGGCATCGATAAAGAGCGCGCTGAAGCTGCACGCCAGCGGGCGCAGGAGCGTTTGAATACTCAATCAGATGATACTGACATTCGTCGGGCTGAGCTTGCGTTACAGCGGGCTTTGAACAGATTGGATGTAGCAGGGAAATAAGAAAAAATCCTTCTCTTTATGAGAAGGATTTTTTTATGAACGAACAAGAGAATCAAACAGCGACAGCAGCGGGCGATCCTCTTTTTGGCGCAGGTATAAACTATCACAGGCATTCATTGTATGCCACGATTTGCGATGTCTTCTAAAGCCAAGTGTATAAGCGCCGTCTTTATAGGGATAAGGTTTTACAACCCATTCAGCATCTTCATGGCGGGCAATCACGCAATCTATAAGATAAACACTGATCATTTTCTCGAATTCTTCAATAGGAAGATTCCAATCAGCAAGCAAAAGCTCTTGTATACTTTGAAAATAGAGGTTTTCAAGCTCTTCAAGGCTTTCTCTCGTATAGGTAAGAGAAATGTTAAAAAACTGACACAATTCATTCAGTTCTTCAATCTGTGACTGTCTATAATCATAATAGAATGCAATTGCTTCCCATTCCTGATCAAAAATTGGCAGGTCCTCACCATATTGCTTTTCAGGCTGAAAAAAAGAATGATTCACATTTGCCAGCTCCTTTCCAATAAAGTATACCATGTAAAAGAATCGCACTTTAAGCAGGGATTAGCCCTAGATTTGGCTGATTATTCCGTTCTGTATAAAATGTATCATCTTTATCTGTGCTTCTTATATAATAAGAAAGGGTATGAACGCAGAGAAAGGAGTGTAATAGATGAGTGTATTGGGACAGCAGGCTGCAATCGGCATTGTCGTTCACCTGATTTTTATAGCAGTGACTTGGTGGGCGTTGCAAGCCGTCAATATAGATCCGTTAACCAAAAAAGGCAAAGTCGTGCAGGCTAGACTCCTGATGATTTTGCTGACAATTGCCATTGGAACGGCCGTTGCCAATTTCTTTTTAGATTATCTCAATTATTCACAGCAGCTTCCCTATCTATTTTAATAGGTTTTGAACATTATTATCATTAAATGGTTGGGAGAAGCGGGTTGAAGCGAATAGCTCGAGTTTTGACGAAGATTTTTACGTATGGCGCCTCTTGCCTCCGGTAAAACTGGGGATAAGGGGGAGAGATGAACATGAAGAAAAAACAAGTAAGCCACGCTATTATCATTTCCGTCATGTTAAGCTTCGTCATTGCTGTTTTCCATACCATCCATGCGAGTGAATTAACGCCGTTAGCACAAATGGCAGAGGGGATGGAACGCCAAGATGTGTCAATAGATAAGTGGACATTGCATGCAAAACAAAACATGTCACTGACCGAAAAAGAATTTTATCAAAAAGTGCAACGTTTAAAATCAGAGTATCGTCAATATGATTGGGTGATTGCACGGGAAGATAAAATGATAAAGGCAATTGGCACATATACTGACAAAAAAAATCGTACTTCTTTTAGACTGCAGCTTGTCACAACCCTCAAAAAACACAATCCAACTTCGTATTTATTATATGAGCAAATGAGTCTAGAGACACCGGATAGCTGGAATGATACATATGAACAGTTTGAACGGGAGACACTTGGGATATTCCAAGAAAAAGTAGTTATTTTTACTTGTCTAAATGGTCACTTAGATGATAATATGAATATTGTTTTGCAAAAAAAAGCAAATCAGTTATTAAATGAATTTCAAGCAAGATCAGTAGAACATGTAGTTGAGCCAAATTTCGTTTCTATTTCTGCGTTTACAGATGAGTGGGAAGAGTACATTATGACCTCGAAACATAAAATGAATTTGCAAATTGCACTTAGAAGTGCAGGAATGGGCGGAAAACATACCGTTACGGTTGGCACACCAATCGTTACGACTGAATATTAATATAGAGAATTTAGGGACGCGGAGGGGAATACCTTGGAAAAAATCATCGTCCGCGGCGGTCAGAAGTTAAACGGCACAGTCAAAGTTGAAGGCGCTAAAAATGCCGTTTTACCTGTTATCGCTGCATCTTTATTAGCAAGTGAAGAAAAAAGCGTAATTTGTGATGTACCTACGCTCTCCGATGTATATACAATTAACGAAGTGTTGCGTCATTTAGGAGCAGATGTGCATTTTGAAAATAATGAAGTGACTGTAAATGCTTCATACGCTTTGCAAACTGAAGCACCTTTTGAATATGTTCGTAAAATGCGTGCGTCTGTGCTTGTCATGGGGCCGCTTCTTGCGCGTACAGGTCATGCAAGAGTTGCACTTCCGGGCGGATGCGCAATTGGTTCCAGACCGATTGATCAGCATTTAAAAGGTTTTGAAGCAATGGGCGCAAAAATCAAAGTCGGTAATGGCTTCATTGAAGCTGAAGTAAAAGGCCGACTGCAAGGCGCAAAAATTTATCTGGACTTCCCAAGTGTAGGAGCTACAGAGAACCTGATTATGGCAGCCGCTCTAGCTGAAGGAACAACAACGCTGGAAAACGTGGCAAAAGAACCCGAAATCGTTGATTTAGCAAACTATATCAACGGCATGGGCGGAAAAATCCGCGGAGCTGGCACCGGCACCATCAAAATTGAAGGAGTCGAAAAGCTTCACGGCGTAAAACACCATATTATTCCTGACCGCATTGAAGCGGGCACATTTATGGTTGCTGCTGCGATCACTGAAGGAAACGTATTAGTAAAAGGAGCCGTTCCTGAACACCTCACCTCTTTAATTGCAAAAATGGAAGAGATGGGTGTAACAATTAAGGATGAAGGTGAAGGTCTGCGTGTCATCGGCCCGAAAGAACTTAAACCGATTGACATCAAGACAATGCCTCACCCGGGCTTCCCGACTGATATGCAGTCACAAATGATGGCGCTTCTGCTTCGTGCAAGCGGCACAAGCATGATTACAGAAACAGTTTTTGAAAACCGTTTTATGCATGCGGAAGAATTCCGCCGTATGAATGGTGATATCAAGATTGAAGGACGTTCTGTCATCATTAACGGTCCTGTACAGCTTCAGGGAGCTGAAGTTGCAGCGACTGATTTGCGTGCAGGTGCAGCGCTGATTCTTGCGGGGTTAGTGGCTGAAGGTCACACACGTGTTACTGAATTGAAGCACTTAGACCGCGGTTACGTTGATTTCCATAAGAAGCTTGCCGCTCTGGGCGCAGACATCGAACGTGTAAATGATGTGTCTGCTTCTGAGCAAGAGAATAAAGAAGTCGTTTCTGACTTAAATGCATAAACTTACTTGAAAATCAGTATGTCACTCTGGCATACTGGTTTTTTATTTTTTGTGTATTATCATCATTATGCGCAAAATAGCAAAAAAGAATACGTAAATGACAAATAAAGTTTCTGTCCAAAACGAGAGTCATATTAGCTTGTCCCTGCCCATAGACTAGACTAGAGTCGAATCCCGAGCAGGAGGCAGCTGAATATGAAACAATTCGCAATCACACTATCCGTACTATGTGCATTGATTCTCTTGGTTCCCACACTCTTGGTTATACCATTCCAGCATAATAAGGAAGCGGGGGCCAGCATAGAATCAGAAAAGACAGCAGTCAGCACGAAACCAGCATCGAAAGGAGCAGAAACATTGAAAGCATCACCTGTTTCTATTCCCGTCTATCGAACCGCAAATCAATCCGTAGAAAACATTCCGCTTGAAGAGTATGTGATTGGAGTCGTCGCCTCCGAAATGCCGGCAACCTTTGAATCTGAAGCATTGAAAGCCCAGGCTCTCGCCGCCAGAACATTTATTGTCAGACTGATGGTGTCAAATTCAGCGGTTGAGGCTCCTAAAGGCTCACTGGTGGATGATACACAGATGTTCCAGGTGTATAAAAACAAAGCGGAGCTGAAAAAACAGTGGGGCACAAGCTATGAGACAAAACTGAAGAAAATCACAGCTGCGGTAGCCAGTACGCAAGGCAAAATCTTAACGTACAACAACCAGCCGATTGAAGCATCCTTTTTCTCCACAAGCAACGGCTACACAGAGAATGCAGAAGCTTATTGGACAAGTGCTATCCCATATTTAAAAAGCGTCAAAAGCCCATGGGATAAAAAGTCTCCGAAATATAAGGCAACGAAAACCTTTACAGCGGCAGAATTTCAGCAAAAGCTTGGCGTCAAGCTGGATGGATCTAGCGCAGTAGGGAAGATTACCGGCGAGACACCGGGCCACCAGGTCGCAACTGCCGTCATTAACGGCAAGACGCTGAAAGGAAGAGACATACGTGAAAAGCTGGGTCTCAACTCCGCCGATTTTGAATGGAAGCGAAATGGAGACACAATTACAGTCACGACGAGAGGATTTGGCCACGGTGTGGGGATGAGCCAATACGGAGCGAATTTTATGGCCAAAGAAGGCAAAACGGTTGATGACATTGTAAAGTACTATTACCAAGGCACACAAATTTCTGAGGCAGATGCGTTTTTGAATAAATATATGGCGAAAAAGTAGAAAAAGACGCTCTTTGGGCGTCTTTTTCTGTTCCTGAATATCTTTTATCTAAGAGCAGTTGAAACGGTTTAGAGGAGCTTCTGACCGTCTTTAAGGATCAGTCCTTTTTTCCTGATTTCAGGCTTTGAGATTGTGGTAAAGTCATCCACATTAGTCGACAGACTTCGACAGACTCATATAACGAAAGCCGAAAGGCGGACAATCTTCTCTTTTCATAGGGGCGTTAGGTGGAAATCACTAATAAAAACATAGGTTTCTATGCAAAAGTAAACAACAGCAATGGGGAAGCCCGCCCTATTTATTTCTCGGTTTTTGTTGATTACGATAGATTATGTTCAGCGTTGAACATCTGCACGCAGAAACAAATTGGTAAAGGGGTACGAACATGAAGAAAAGATTTTCACTGATCATGATGACAGGATTGCTTTTTGGATTAACTTCACCTGCTTTTGCAGCTGAAAAGAAAGAAACGGAGGCTAAAGCTCCTGCGAACGTGGCAGTCTTGCTTGATGCCAGCGGAAGTATGGCGAAAAGAATAGACGGTGTCTCTAAATTTAATTCAGCCAAAAAAGAAATTTCAAAGTTTGCAAGCTCACTGCCAGAAGGAACTCAGGTGAAAATGAGCGTGTTTGGCTCTGAAGGAAACAATAAAAATTCCGGAAAAGTTCAGTCATGTGAAGCCATTCGCAACGTATACGGCTTCCAAAGCTTTAACGAGCAAAGCTTCCTCAATTCTCTCAATACAATTGGGCCGACTGGCTGGACGCCAATTGCCAAAGCGCTGAACGAGGCAAAATCTTCTTTTGACCAGCTTGATGCAAAAGGGGAAAAAGTGGTGTATCTGTTGACAGACGGTGAGGAAACGTGCGGAGGAAACCCGATTAAAACAGCAAAGGAACTGCAAAAAGACAATATCACTGTTAATGTGATCGGCTTTGATTATAAAGAGGGATACAAAGGCCAGCTGAACGCAATTGCGAAAGTAGGCGGCGGTGAATACTTCCCGGCTTATACCCAAAAAGATGTTGAGAAAATTTTCACTCAGCAATCACTAATGTTATCTAAATAAGAAAAAAGAGGCTGGTGATGGTCAGCCTCTTTTTGTATGTAACAAAAACTTCAAAACTAATTAGCTGTCTGCCTGTAGCATAGTAGCAGATTTCCGTTTTTCTGTCATAATCAAGGCGAAAAAAGAATGAATGATCACACAATCTGTTTATGCTTTCTGGGCGGAAATGGCTAAAAATGAACGGCATTTCAAGCGATTTTGGACAGATCGTGAAAGCAGCACAAAAGGCAGCATGTCCTATATCTTTTTGTATTTTCGTATTCTAGCATAAAGAAGAATCCAACATATAGTTGGAAAATATGAAAAAGAAAGGAAGTAATCGTATGAAAAAATTGCTGGCTGCCGGTATCATTGGATTGTTGACTGTTTCCATTGCCTCCCCGTCTTTTGCCGCTGAGAAACAGGCTGATACAAATGTAGCTGTTTTGTTTGACGGAAGCGGAAGCATGGTTCAAAAAACAGGAGGAGAGCGCAAAATAGACATTGCCAAAAAATCAGTAAAATCTTTTGCCGAACTTCTTCCGAAGGATACAAATCTTATGCTTCGCGTTTTCGGGCATGCAGGGAACAATAAACTGTCCGGTAAAGCCCTTTCGTGCAGTACGACGGAAACCATTTACGGCCTTCATCCATATGAAGGGTCTCTGTTTGACAATTCATTGAGTGAGCTCAAGCCGACTGGATGGACACCGATTGCCAAAGCACTTGCAGACACAAGAAAAGAATTTGAAGCATTTGACGCAGACGGGAAAAACGTGGTGTATTTAATCACTGACGGTGAAGAAACGTGCGGCGGAGACCCTGCGGCAGAAATCGAAAAGCTCCGTGCATCAAATGTGGATACGATTGTAAACATCATTGGCTTCAACTTTGATGTCAAGGGTAATGAAGAGATGAAACAAGCAGCTGTCGCTGGCGGCGGAGAATATATTTCAGCGAACAGTGCGGATGAGTTCGAACAGGCTTGGGAAAAAGAAGCACAAAAATTTACTGAGTAAGGAACCTAAAGATCAGGCGCTCCCCCAGGCGCCTTTTTTTATTGGTTTAAAAACAGTTTGGGCGGGAATGATACCCTAAAAAGGGGTTGAACATATGAAATTATTCGGAATGATTTTTCTTATAGCAACCGTTGCATTCATATTGCTTGGTGTTCTTCTAAAACTGGCAGCCTTCTTTTTTGTCAGCATTCTCACCTTGATCGCAGCTATTGTGCTGTTTACGGTTCTGAAAAAGAATCAGTATAATCAACCATAGAGTCCTTTCTATAGAGGGCTCTCAGCGTGTCGACAAGCCCAGCGTTCGTTGTCAATGCACATTGGTAAAAGGAATGGCGGCTAAATGCTTAGGCGCCCTGCCTAAACACCGCCGTCATCACATCCTGTGAAAGCCCTTTATATAGAGGGCTCTTTTTGTGTCTCAGAATTCGACAAAATCCGAGGAGTGTGAAAAAATATAAAGGCAGGAACATTGCGGAGGGGAAGAGACATTGAACGATAAAGTAACTGCGGTCAGGGATGTATGGCGCTATGAACAAGGGGAAATAAGCAAAGTAGAAGACCGGATGGTGACGGAATTCCCTTTGACAGTGATACTGAATGGCAGTGAATTTGTGACGCTCGTTTGTACGCCTGAGCATATCGAAGAGCTTGTCATCGGATTTCTCGCATCAGAGGGTGTTATACGATTTCAAAAAGAAATTAAAAGGTTTACAATAGATGAAAGTCTCGGTTTTGTATATGTCGACCTCGTTCACCCTGAGACATTGGATCAAAAGGATTATACGAAACGGGTGATCGGCTCATGCTGCGGAAAGGGCCGTCATTTTTATTTTCAGCAGGATGTCAAAACAGCCAAGACGGCTGTCAGCCAAATCAAGATATCGCCTGAGGCATGTCTGGCGCTTATGAAAGACATGCAGCAAGGGAGCGGGACGTTTCAGGATACGGGAGGCGTCCATAATGCGGCGCTTTGCGACACAGAGAAGCTTCTGTTGATGCGCACAGATATCGGTCGGCATAACGCACTTGATAAACTATACGGACACTGCCTTTTAAACGGGATGTCCGTACGCGACAAACTGATTGTGTTCAGCGGCAGAATCTCATCAGAGGTCCTGTTAAAAGCGGCCAAAATCGGCGTGTCGATTGTCATTTCCAAATCGGCCCCGACGGAGCTTGCGATTCAAATGGCTGAAGAATTGAATATCACAGCGATTGGATTTGTCAGAAACGGATCATTTAATGTATATACACACCCTGAGAGAATCAGGGGATAGGAAGGGGCTGTAGCTATGATTACAGAGTCGCGTCAGATGTTGGATAAAAGAAACAGACCGCTGAGAGACCTTCGCATTTCTGTTACAGACCGCTGCAACTTCCGATGCACGTACTGTATGCCCGCCGAATTATTCGGCCCGGATTATCCTTTTTTAAAGAAAGAGGAGCTGCTTTCATTTGAGGAGCTGGAACGGCTTGCGACATTGTTTGTCACAAGATTTGGCGTTGAAAAAATCCGCCTGACCGGCGGAGAGCCCCTCATGAGAAAGGATATGCCGGAGTTAATCAAAAAACTGGCCCGCATACCGGGTATTCGTGACATCGCGATGACGACAAACGGATCACTGCTGCCTGTTTATGCAAAGAGGCTCAAGGAGGCTGGGTTGAAAAGGGTTACGATCAGCCTTGATTCTTTAGAAGACGAGCGTTTTAAGAAGATAAACGGGCGTGGAGTTTCTGTCAGCAAGGTGCTGGAAGGCATTGAAGCGGCGAAGCAAGCAGGGCTCGGTGTTAAAATCAATATGGTCGTTCAAAAGGGCGTCAATGAAAAAGATATACTGCCTATGGCCCGTTATTTTAAAGAAAAAGGGCATATCCTGAGATTCATTGAATTTATGGACGTAGGCAACACCAACCAATGGGAAAAGAAAGACGTCATGACAAAGGCGGAAATCATAGATTTGATCAATGAACACATGCCGGTTGAGCCGATAGCGCCTAATTATATAGGCGAAGTGGCTTCCAGATTCCGCTACTTGGACGGCTCCGGAGAAATCGGCGTCATATCATCTGTATCTGATGCGTTCTGCGGATCTTGCAACAGAGCCCGTCTTTCTGCGAGAGGAGAGCTGTTTACCTGCTTATTCGCTTCAAGCGGATTTGACCTCAGAGCTCCGGTTCGCCAGAAATTAAGTGATGACGAACTATCAGAAATGATCGGGACAGTATGGAAAAATCGGATTGATCAGTATTCAGTCGATCGTACGCTATCAAAAGCATCTGGCAAAAAGAAAGTGGAAATGTCTTATATTGGCGGTTAATTTGAAGTCAAAAGCTTATCGGCACTGTCCGATAAGCTTTTTTATTAGAATCCGAGTGCAAAAAATACGTATAAAAACCGAAATATATAAGGATAGGCATAAAGAAGGAATCATTGTAAGAAAATTTAATTCCAAAGCCATACATTATGATAAAATATAACCAATTAGAAAATAGAAAGGGTTGGAGGGGCATGGCCGCGTACGAGATCCCGTCATCTCAAGTAGGAGTGAAAATCAATAAGTGGTATAAGCACATTTTAGCATTTCAAGTGGCTGATGCCGTAAAGCTGAAGGAAGAAATTGATCTAGATATCGAACAGATGGAAGAGGATCAGCTGCTTCTCCTGTATTATCAGCTGATCAGCTACCGGCACCAAATTATGCTGGATTATGTAAAGCCTGACCTGCACGAGGAATCTCAGCTTCAATATCGTGAATTGATCAAAACGCTGGAAAGCAATCAGGACAGCATCTCCGGATTATCTGAGTATTATTTTCACTTGTTTAGAGGAATGTACGAATTTGAACAGAACAATTACATCTCGGCTATATCCTTTTATCGGAAAGCTGAGAAGATGCTTGCGTTTGTAGAAGATGAAATTGAAAGAGCGGAATTTCATTTTAAAGTGGCGGAAGTCTTTTATATTATGAAGCAGACGCACTTTTCCATGAACCACGCTGTACAGGCGCTGGAGACGTATAAGGCTCACGATTTTTATAGAGTCAGAAGAATTCAATGCCATTTCGTCATATCAGGAAACTACATAGACTACAGAAATTATGAAAAAGCGCTTGAACATTTAGATGACGCGTATCGCCTTGCTTTATTGGAAGGACAGCCCCGTTTGATCGGATCAGCCCTTTATAATATCGGGAATTGCTATGATGACAAGGGGGAGCTGGATCAGGCCGCCGATTACTTTGAAAAAGCGCTTCCTGTCTTCGAGGATTATCAGCTGGAACAGCTTCCAAAAGCGCTCTTCAGCCTGACTCGCGTTCTTTTCAAAAAACAAGATAGCGAAGCCGCGATGCGGTACTATGAAAAAGGGATTGCCATTGCCCAAAAACGAAACGACTTCTTCAGTCTGGCAAAATATAAATTTCTGCAGGCATTATATGTGGAATCTGTCAATTTGAATATGATTCAAGAAGTATTTGATTATATGGAAGAAAAGGGCCTGTATGTATATATTGAAGAATTTGCTTTAGATGCTGCCTCCTATTTCAGTCATCGCGAACAATATAAAGAAGCGGTGTATTTTTATGAAAAAGCGGTCAGCATGAGAGAGATGATTCAAAGGAACGATTGTTTATATGAAGTATGAGACAAAACCATCTGCTGGCAGATGGTTTTTTTTTATGCAAAAAAAGGGGAGCATCGGAACGTTTATTTCCGGGGAGAACAGGAAAAATCGCTACAGCACTGTTTTTTGAACAAAAGCCGTTTTGGGATGCAGATATGCATGTGAGGGGGAATTCAATGTTTGGTTTTAATGATATGGTGAAGTTTCTGTGGTCTTTCCTCATTGTTCTGCCGCTTGTACAGATTATACATGTTTCAGGGCACAGCTTTATGGCTTTTATTTTTGGCGGAAAGGGATCGTTGGATATAGGCATGGGAAAAACGCTGCTTAAAATTGGACCCATACGGTTCAGAACGATTTATTTTATCGATTCTTTTTGCCGGTACGGGGAGTTGAAAATTGACAATCGATTCTCAAATGCACTCGTGTATGCAGGGGGCTGCTTGTTTAACCTCATCACGATTTTTGCAATCAATCTGCTGATTATACACAGTGTATTAAAGCCGAATGTGTTTTTCTATCAGTTTGTCTATTTTTCTACGTATTATGTGTTTTTTGCCCTGCTGCCGGTCCGATATTCGGAGAAAAAGTCATCAGACGGGCTGGCGATATACAAGGTGCTCCGTTACGGAGAGCGCTACGAAATCGATAAATAACATTAGAATGTTTATTGCCTCTCAGATCGGGAAGGTAACAAGTACACACATAATTGAGAGGGGAGAATTAACATGGGTAACGATAGTGTAAAAGACAAAATGAAGGGCGGCTTCAATAAAGCCAAAGGAGAAGTGAAGGATAAAGTCGGAGATATGGCTGACAGAACGGACATGCAGGCTGAAGGCAAAAAAGATAAGGCAAAAGGCGAAATCCAAAAGGATATCGGGAAAGCCAAGGATAAATTTTCAGATAAAGATTAATCGTACGGAAGAGGCAGGAAACGAAATGTTTCTTGTCTTTTTTTGTTCGCTTTTTCTGATGTGAATAAATATAACAAAAAAAGAAGCTGATTTGGTCAAGGTAACTAAATTTTTTAAATATTCTTTGAATTAATAGGCCTCTTCTATATAATAATGACATAAGTTGTAAAGTTTTATAACATCATTTGGAGAAATCAAACAAAGGGGTTTTGATGACGGAATGTACTGCACCGAAGAAAGTGCCGGAAGCCAGCGGGAGTGCGAAAAAACAGTTAATATCGACACAAGCGGGATTCAGTGAAGGTCGGGATTCTTCACTCGTTAAGCCGAACGGTGGCGATCAGCGAAGTGTCCGTCTATGATGCGGAGTTAATGGCAATAATCGGGTTCTCGGTATCGTGGAGGACGGCGCCTCAGACTGGCCTCCATGCCATGCTTCCGGTTGCGGAGCAAAACAACGGGCTGCCATCAGAAATGTAACGTCTGGTTATGATCAATCGATGGTTTAGCACAGCCTCAGCATGGAGGTTCACCCGGGGCAGATTGTCGCTGTATTAGGCCGAAATGGAGTCGGCCAATCCACTTCATAGGCCTGCTTCCGGCTAAACAGGGGGGCTATTTGTTTTAATCAAACGTTTGTTCAAAACGAAAAGGCGGTCTCAGTAGCAGCTTGCAATCGCCAGAGCGCTGATGGTAAATCCGAAAAATATTTTACTTAATGAACAATTGGAAGGAATTCAGATTTTAATTGTCGAACTAGTCAGACAAGTTATTATAGAAATTTCCAGAAAAAAAGACATTTGTTATCTTAGTCGAGCGCAGTCTGGAAAACGCGTTAATCTGTGCTGACTATCTTTCTGTAATCGACAGGGGAACGGTTGTTGACCATGGCAAGGCTGATGAAGAAACGGCATGCCGATTTGAAAGGCACCCTACCGTATGACCCCCATTCTCGAAGAAAGGGAGGTGATGTCCCGCCTGCATGCTCCACAAATTCGTAGTAACCGCATCCGCTTTATATGACAAAAGAAGGAGGATTACAGATGAAACTGACACCGGTTGAACAAGAAAAATTGCTCATTTTTGCAGCGGGGGAATTAGCCAAACAGCGAAAGGCGCGGGGCGTTCTGTTGAACTATCCTGAGGCTGCTGCTTATATCACCTGCTTTATTATGGAAGGCGCACGTGATGGGAAGGGAGTAGCAGAGCTGATGGAAGCCGGCCGCCATGTATTAACGGAAAAAGATGTGATGGAAGGTGTGCCTGAGATGCTGGACAGCATTCAGGTGGAGGCCACATTTCCGGATGGAGTAAAGCTTGTTACGGTACATCAGCCAATTTCTGCGGAGGTGAAGTCATGAAGCCGGGAGCATTTCAAATTGCTGAGGGAACCATTACGATTAATGAAGGCCGTGAGATACGGGAGGTAACGGTAAAAAACACCGGATCACGCTCCATTCAAGTCGGTTCGCATTTTCATTTTGCGGAGGCCAACGGGGCTTTATTATTTGACCGTGAACTGGCGATAGGCATGCGTCTTGATGTTCCATCAGGCACGTCGGTCCGTTTTGAGCCGGGAGAGCAGAAAACGGTCTCACTAGTGGAAATCAGAGGACGCAAGACAATTAAAGGGCTGAACGGAATGGCCGACACGTTTATCGATGAACGCGGCAAAGAAAAAACGTTGGCCAACTTAAAACAAGCCGGCTGGATGGAGGGTGTAATCCGATGAAAATGTCACGGGAGGAATATGCGGAACTGTTTGGCCCGACAACGGGCGATAAAATCAGATTGGGCGACACGGATTTATGGATCGAAGTCGAAAAGGATTTCACAGTATACGGTGAAGAAATGATCTTTGGCGGCGGAAAAACAATCCGCGACGGCATGGGCCAAAACGGCAGAATCACAGGGAAGGACGGCGCTTTGGATTTGGTTATCACCAACGTCGTGCTATTGGATTACACAGGCATTGTCAAAGCGGATGTCGGTGTGAAAGACGGCCGGATTGTCGGTGTCGGAAAAAGCGGAAATCCTGATATCATGGATGGAGTCGATCCGCACATGGTCATCGGAGCGGGGACAGAGGTGATTTCCGGTGAAGGCAAAATTTTAACAGCCGGGGGAGTGGACACGCACATTCATTTTATTTGTCCTCAGCAGATGGAAGTTGCGCTTTCTTCAGGTGTGACAACCCTTTTGGGAGGCGGAACAGGACCCGCAACAGGCAGCAAAGCGACAACATGTACATCCGGCGCGTGGTATATGGCAAGGATGCTGGAAGCGGCCGAGGAGTTTCCGATCAATGTCGGCTTCTTAGGGAAAGGGAATGCATCCGATAAAGCGCCGCTGATCGAGCAGGTGGAAGCCGGCGCCATCGGCCTTAAGCTTCATGAAGACTGGGGCACGACGCCAAGCGCCATTAAAACGTGTATGGAAGTCGTGGACGAGGCTGATATTCAAGTTGCCATCCATACCGATACGATTAACGAAGCGGGCTTTTTGGAAAACACGCTCGACGCGATCGGGGACCGGGTCATTCATACTTATCACATTGAAGGTGCAGGCGGCGGCCATGCCCCGGATATTATGAGGCTCGCTTCTTATGCGAACATTCTGCCGTCATCTACAACGCCAACCATTCCTTATACCGTTAATACGATGGATGAGCATCTTGACATGATGATGGTCTGCCACCATTTAGATGCGAAAGTGCCTGAAGATGTGGCGTTCAGCCATTCCAGAATCAGGGCTGCGACGATTGCCGCGGAGGATATTCTCCATGATATCGGTGCGATCAGCATGACATCATCGGATTCCCAAGCGATGGGGCGGGTCGGTGAAGTGATCATCCGAACATGGCAGGTAGCCGATAAAATGAAAAAACAGCGCGGCGCTCTTGCCGGCGAAAACGGAAATGACAATGTGCGCGCAAAACGGTACATTGCCAAATACACGATTAATCCGGCAATTACGCACGGGCTCAGCCATGAAGTCGGCTCGGTGGAAAAAGGGAAGCTTGCTGATCTCGTTCTGTGGGACCCGGTATTTTTCGGCGTAAAACCGGAACTGGTCTTAAAGGGCGGCATGATTGCACGTGCGCAAATGGGAGATCCGAACGCGTCCATCCCGACTCCTGAACCGGTTTTCATGCGCCAAATGTATGCGTCTTACGGAAAAGCCAACCGCTCAACCTCGATTACATTTATGTCTCAGGCAAGCATAGAGCGTGGTGTGGCGGAAAGCTTAGGGCTGGAAAAAAGGATTTCTCCAGTCAAAAATATCAGAAAGCTGAGCAAGCTGGATATGAAGCTGAATTCGGCTTTGCCGAAGATTGAGATTGATCCAAAAACCTATCAGGTCTTTGCTGACGGGGAGGAATTGTCTTGCCAGCCTGTCGATTATGTCCCCCTTGGACAAAGATATTTCTTATTCTGATAAGACGCGGCCGGAGTGCATCCGGCCGTTCTATTGACTAAAAACGGTGCACAAAACCCATGTATTTAGTGTATATTAGATGTTGACAAATGAATCAAATGTAACTATTATAGTTACAACGGTGGTGAAAAAACATGATTAACAGCCGTCTTGCTGTTGCCATTCATATTTTATCCCTCATCTCGATGGATGAAAAAACATCTTCAGAAATCATTGCAGACAGTGTCAACACGAATCCGGTAGTTGTGCGAAGAATGATCAGCCTGCTGAAAAAAGCTGATATTCTCACATCACGCGCCGGGGTGCCGGGTGCAAGCCTCAAAAAAGATCCTGCTGATATTTCTCTTTTAGAAGTGTACCGGGCTGTCCAAAAGCAAGAAGAACTCTTTGCGGTTCATGAAAACCCGAATCCGAAATGTCCGGTAGGGAAAAAAATTCAGAACGCTCTGGATGAAACGTTTGAAAGTGTGCAAAGAGCGATGGAAAATGAACTGGCGAGCAAGTCATTAAAAGATGTTATGAATCATCTCTTTTAATCAAAAGGGATGACTTCTCACCGCTAACATGTAACTAAAATTGTTACAAATAAGGAGGAAATGAAAAATGAAAATTGGTATTATAGGCGCAAGCGGGAAAGCGGGAAACGAGATTTTGAAAGAAGCGAAAACAAGAGGCCATGAAGTGACAGCCATCGTCAGAAACGCTTCAAAAGTGCAGGAGCAGGACGTAGCGGTTTTGGAGAAAGATGTGTTTGAACTGACTGCGGAAGACATCAAGCCGTTCGACGCGGTCGTAAACGCTTTTGGAGCAGCACCCGGCCAAGAACATCTTCATGTTGAAGCAGGAAGAGCACTCATCAGCATTTTAAAGGACGCGAAGCACACAAGATTGCTTGTTGTTGGCGGAGCGGGAAGCCTGTTTGTTGATGAAGCCAAAACAACCCGTTTAATGGATACGCCGGAATTTCCGAAAGAATATTTGCCAACTGCATCAAATCAAGGCGAGAACCTGAAAGATTTGCAGCAGACAGACTCCATTTCCTGGACGTTCCTCAGTCCTGCGGCATTTTTTGATCCAGCAGGAAAACGGACTGGCTCTTACCAAAAAGGAAAAGACAATGTCATCGTAAATGCAAAAGGCGACAGCTATATCAGCTATGCAGATTATGCCATTGCCGTGTTGGACGAGCTTGAACATCCCGAACACAAAAATGAACGCTTCACAGTGGTAAGCGAAGCGGAATAATAAAAAACCCGGAGCCAGCTCCGGGTTTTTCTCATTAATAAGTGCTGTACGTATCGCTGAAAAGGCCGTCAGCAATCCCAAGCATTAAAAAGATGAAGAAGGCGATAATCGCAAGAATGGATACAGCAATGCTTACGATCAAATAAATCCCTTGCATCTTTACGAATTTCGCGTAATTCTCCAGCATTAAGTCTTCAGACTGTCCGCTATTGTGTTCAGCCATTTGGCCTGCTTCCCTAGCTGACCTCATCAAAAAGATACCGGAAATAATTTGCAGTACGCCTGGCACGGCACCGATTAGAAAAATGAACGCGCCTGAAAGCGCGGTAATTGCGCCCATAATAATAAATAAAATGCCTGTAGCTTTTCCCCATTTCGAAATGCTGATGAGGGTTTTGTTCATTGTTTCAGGATTCATGTATACTGGCTCCCCTTTACAAAAAAATACTCACTTTTCTTTTATACACTATTTGTGAGAAGTTTTGTATATAGAAAATAACATTTTGGGGATTGACCCTAACGTTGCGTGATTGTTTACGATAAAAAAGAGGAGGTGTTATGTATGAAATATCAAGTTAAACAAGTGGCGGAGATATCAGGTGTTAGCATTCGGACGCTTCATCACTATGACAATATTGAGCTTCTGAATCCTTCAGCGCTTACTGATGCTGGGTATCGTTTGTACAGTGACGCAGATCTGGAAAGACTGCAACAGATTTTATTTTTCAAGGAAATCGGGTTTCGTTTGGATGAAATTAAAGAGATGCTGGATCATCCGAATTTTGACCGGAAAGCGGCACTTCAGTCGCAAAAGGAGATATTGAAGAAGAAAAAACGAAGAATGGATGAGATGATTCAAACAATTGACAGGACGCTTTTGTCCGTTGATGGAGGGGAAACGATGAATAAGAGGGATTTATTTGCCGGATTAAGCATGAAAGATATTGAAGAGCACCAGCAGACATACGCTGATGAAGTCAGAAAGCTGTATGGAAAGGAAATCGCAGAAGAAACAGAGAAAAGGACATCTGCATACTCGGCAGATGATTGGCGCACGATCATGGCTGAATTTGATTCGATTTACAGACGAATTGCGGCGCGAATGAAGCATGGGCCCGATGATGCAGAGGTTCAGGCCGCAGTGGGGGCATTTCGCGATCATATTTGCCAATATCATTACGATTGCACACTCGACATTTTCAGAGGACTCGGGGAAGTGTATATCACTGACGAGCGATTTACCGATTCAATCAATCAATATGGAGAAGGTCTTGTCGCTTTTTTGCGGGAGGCGATCATCATTTACTGTGACCATCAGGAAAACCCCCGGCCGTAAAGGCCGGGGGTTTGCGCATCTTATAAGATCGGCGACAACAGCCGCGAGACGGATTCTTTTATTCGAATCCACAACGGGCGCTGCAAATACTCCTCATAGGTGAATTTTCTGGATACTAGCAAATCTTCTTTAAAAGTTGAAACCAGTTTTTTAGCAATGGTGATATCGTAAATAAATGCATTAACCTCAAAATTCAGCCTGAAGCTTCGGACATCAATGTTCGCTGTGCCGACTGAAGCGATTTCGTCATCCACCACGATGGTTTTCGCGTGAATAAAGCCGTTATCGTAAATATAGACAGTGGCTCCGGCTTTCAGCAGATCGCCGATATACGAAAGTGTTGCCCAGTATACAAAGGCGTGATCGGGCTTGTTCGGAATCATAATGTTAACGTCAATGCCCGAAAGGCAAGCGATCCTTAAAGCATCCAGCAGGCTTGCATCTGGGATAAAATAAGGTGTTTGTATCAAAATGGAACGCTTGGCGTTCGAAATCATTTTGATGTAGCCATTTTTAATTTGTTCCCATTCCGAATCAGGGCCGCTTGTGACAATCTGCATCCCGACGTTGCCTTTTGGGCCGTAATCAGGAAAGTGATTTGGAATATATGTCAGCGTATGGTGATGAGAAGCTTGGTTCCAGTCAAGGATGAACCGTGTTTGGATGGCGTGCACGGCCGTTCCTTGCAGCCGGATATGCGTATCCCGCCAATAACCGAATTTCGGATTAAGCCCTAGATACTCATCTCCGACGTTAAAGCCTCCGACATAACCGGTCATTCCGTCTATGATCACAAGCTTTCGATGGTTCCGGTAATTCAGCCGCAGGTTAATCGGCCTGAGCTTTGAAGGGAAAAAGACCTCCACATGCCCGCCAGCCTCGCGAAGCTCTTTAAAAAACTTTTTTCTCAGCGTTCTGGACCCGAGTTCATCATAAAGCACTCTGACCTGAACACCTTCTTTCGCCTTTTGGATGAGAGCGTCCCGCAATTTTTTGCCTAATTCATCGCCTTTATAAATATAATACTGTAAATGGATATGATCCTTAGCCTTTGAAATGTCACTCAGCAGCCGCTGAAATTTATCCCGTCCATCTGTAATGACGTCAACTGAATTATCCTCTGTAAACACAGCATGGTTATTCATAATCAGCATATAAATTAAATCTTTGTTATCAAAGGTTGCCCGGTTGTTAAACTGAAATTGCTTGGTTTCTAAATCTTCAAGCTGATGCTTCAGCAGCCTTTCAATTCCAATCTTTTTCCGGTCTTCCCATTGAAACAAATGCTTGCGTCTGAGATTATGGCCGAATAATAAGTATAAAATAAAGCCTAAAACGGGAATAAAGAAAAGAACAAGCAGCCACGCCCAAGATGCACTGGCATCGCGCCGTTCTTTGAAGATGACAATGATGGCCAAAAGAATATTTAAAATGAAAAAAAGTGATAAAAGGATGGAAGAAATACTCACTTTGTAACCCCGCTCATTCATATTTATCAAGAAGATTGCCATTAGTATTCCATGAATAACAGTGATCTGATTCCCATTACAAATTATAACACTCACATTTTAAAAGAATAAAGAGCGGCGATCCAGATTCTTCGTGAAAAATACGGGCAGATTTCTTTAAAACCAGCTTGCACCTGCGTTAAAATAAACACATATGTAACGTTCGTGAAGCTTGAAACATCAAATAAAGGGGGAGGATTATATGAACTTTTACAGAGTCGAACAAATGCCGGGGTTCATCAAAACAGAAATGCAAAAAATTCAAAAGGCCGTACAGCCTTTCATGAAAAAAACCGTCATTTACCGTTTTCTTGCTATTCCGCTTGCTGCATTCTCTCTCTTTAATTTAGCTGCTTTTCTATTTCATGCTTCAGCTGACAGGGAGTCCCTGATCAGCGCAGGCATATTCGCCATTTTGGCGGCGCTCGGTCTCGCATTTTTTAAAGAGGCAGGCTATCAGCATAAACAAATCCAAAAAACGGTTCACATCTATATGCTGAACAGGATCAAAAAGAGCGAAATCCTTTCAGAAGAGCGGAAAAGCTCCTACGCACGACAAATAAAGGAAGAGCCTTTTGCGATGCGGAGTTTTGTTGAATTTTTGACTGAGGAAGACAGACGCAAAAAAATGTATTAAAGAAGAGCTGCACCCGGATTGTTGAGATTTTCCAGACGATCCGGGTGTGTTTTTTTGCATGCAGACACCCGAAATAAAAAGCGCGGTTTCGGATTGATTCCGACTTCATCCGTTTTTTTGTTATTTATTTCTGGGTAACAGCGTTGCTTTGTTGATTTCCACTACTAGAGATGTCTATTGTATGCTTGCTTCAGGATTTGGTGTTTACGCCGGCCTGCTTTGAATAGTCAAATAAAATAGGCATGGTTCCGTTTATATGGAACTCATGCCCTGTCCTGTCTCATCATTATTCAAACACCGGATCATCCTCATAATAATAAGAATCCGGATCATCATACGAAGGCGTGTTCTCAAAAGCAGCAATGCCGATTACCACCAGCACGAAAATGGCTACAATGATCCCGATCAGGACAGTAACGATACTGGATGCTGCATAAAACAGCTGCATTTTAATAAACGTTCCATAGTTCTCAAGCATGCTTTCACCCGCGGCGCCGGTAAGAGTTCCGTCGGCTTCCGCGGCTGCTTTTGCTGAGCGCATCAAAAATACGCCTGAAATAATGAGCAGTACGCCCGGGATGGCGCCAATCACTGTCATCAAGGCGGTCAGAGTGACCAGCGATCCCATAATGATTAACAAGATGCCAGAAATTTTGCCCCACTTGGCAATGTCGGATAGCGACTTGACAGCGGAGGCGCTCAGCTGGCGGGTCTCCTGTTCAACAGGTGCAGTCTCCTGTTCAACAAGGCTATTTTCTTCATTATGATTTTCAATTTCGTTTTCATCTTTATCCAGACTAATCATGAAAGCTCTCTCCCTAAAATTTTTAAATCGTATCTTTTCCCGTCCATTTCGGCGATGCCGGGGAATAATCCCCATTCTGCAAACCCGTGCTTTTCAAACAGCTTCAGGCTTGGTTTATTATGCCCGAAAATGAAGGCCATAAGTGAGCGAATGCCAAGATCCGGGGCAATGCGGAGCGCTTCCTGAAGCAAATATGATCCAACGCCTTTGCCGCGGCATGCTTCGTCAATGTATATGCTGACCTCCGCTGTTTTATTATAGGCTGGCCTTCCATAAAATGTTTCAAAGCTGATCCAGGCAGCGACGTTTCCGTTTTCGTCCTCGGCCACATAGAGCGGACGTGCCTCTGTATGTCCTAAAAACCATTCCATCCGGTCTTCAGGAGTTACCGGTTCGGTATCGGCTGTTACCATTCGAGAAGCAATCGTTGAATTATAAATCGCAACAACAGCCTCCAAGTCTTTATGTTCAGCAAGGCGCAATGTCATGTTCATACGTTTTTGGCACTCCTCTCAAAAAAATGACATATTTTCGTAACAGTCTGCGCAAACTACATCTAAAAAAGTTTTTTGGATAGGTGTATATATTTTCAGAAAAGTGTTCAGAATGTTGCTGAGGTGATGAAACAATGAGAGAGGAAGAAAAGAAAACTTCTCAAGTCAAAAAACTTCAGCAGTTTTTTCGTAAACGCTGGGTGTTCCCTGCAATTTACTTAGTCAGTGCGGCCGTCATTTTAACAGCTGTCCTTTGGTATCAATCAGTATCAAATGATGAGGTAAAGGATCAGTTAGCTGATAACGGCGGAAACTCCGCATATGACAACAACGACGATGCAGTTGAAGTAGGAAAGTCAATGGAAAATGTCGCAATGCCAGTTGTTGATTCTGAAAACGTTTCTGTTGTGAAAAAGTTCTATGAAACCGATGCCGCAAAAGAAGAGAAAGAAGCAGCACTCGTTACCTATAATAACACGTACAGCCTAAGCAAAGGAATTGACTTAGCTGAGAAAGACGGAAAAGATTTCGATGTCTCTGCTTCTCTGAGCGGTACGGTTGTTAAAGCTGAAAAAGATCCAGTGCTGGGATATGTTGTGGAAGTAGAACATGCCGACGGTTTATCGACTGTGTATCAATCTCTTTCCGAAGTAAGCGTTGAGCAAGGTGACAAAGTAAAACAAAATCAAGTGATCGGAAAATCTGGCAAGAACCTTTACAGTGAAGACAGCGGAAACCACGTACACTTTGAAATCCGTAAAGATGGGGTCGCAATGAATCCGTTAAACTTTATGGACAAACCAGTTTCTTCTATTGAAAAAGCAGCAGCTGCTGAAGAAAAAGCTGCCACCCAAGAAACAGAAGAATCCATTCAGCAATCTTCCGAGAAAAAGGACGGATCAACTGAAAAAGGAACAGAAGAAAAATCCGGTGAGAAAAAGGATGATTCAACTGACAAATCTGGTTCCAAAGAAAGCAGCACAACAGAAGACACTGAACAGTCTTAATGAAGAAAACGTCTATCCTTGTGATGGGCGTTTTTTTCTGTTACTTTTTGCTTTGTTTTACCGTCTATGTAGTTACATGTAGGCACGTACGTTATAAAGGAGGTTATGTCATGAACCGCCTATTGCTCGCAGGCTGGATCTTTTTTATCCTGCTTTCTGTCTGTACGGAAAGCTTCAGCGGCATGGTCGTATCGCAAACGGTGGCTTTTCATTTTCAGCCGCACTCTGATCTGTCTCAATTTTTAGTTATGGATTTTACTGAGCTTACTGTCCCTGAAGCGTTTATTCAAAAAATCGGACATGCGTTTTCCTTCTTTGTGCTGACATATTTGCTGTGGAAACAGCGGGGCAGCATAAGATCAGCTTCAGCCGGCTCATTTGCGTTTGCTTTTTTTACAGAAGTTCTTCAGCTCTTCTTCAGCAGGAACGGTTGTATCCGGGATGTGCTCATCGATGCTGTTGGTATTGGATTGTTTTATGGTTTATATGTGTTGGCGAAGCGAAGAAAACAAGAGATGTATGGGAAATATTAAAGCCGGCTGTCTTGGTTAAAGACGCCGGCTTTTGTCTTTCTTAGAAATTTTGATCGGTTGGTTTTTTCGTCAGTTTATTGATAATGGTTTCATAAATCCTCACGACCAAATCGACGAACGGGCGAAGCAGATCTGAAAATCTAAAGAAAAGGAACCCGATAATGATGGCGACAACGAGGCTGCCCAATACATCTACCGGATAGTGATGTCCCACCCAAATTCTCGAAAAGCCTGTCAAAAGCCCAAAAATGACAAGCGGCCAGCCGATTTTGCGGTTTCTGAAAAGCATCGCAATAGAAATCGCTAATGCACCTGTCGTGTGGTCACTTGGAAATGAAGCATCCGCAGCATGCGGAATCAGTGTATGCACTGTATGCGCAACGAACGGGCGCGGTTCGAAATAAACAAGCGTAATCAAATAGTTGATCACAAGGCCTGCAATTCCTGTGATGCCTGCGTATAGCACATGTTTTCTGCTTTGTGTGTTCCCAAACAGCCAGATTGCCAATAGGATAAGGGCATAGGCGACAATGGCATATTCCGTGATGAAGACCATAATGGAATCGAGAACTGAATTGTGATGAGATAGTCCATGGATTGCTTTAAAAATTTCGTAGTTCAAATAATCACCTTTTACATTTTTATATTTAGTAGACTAATCTTACTCATGAAAAGTTTCAAATAAAAATAGAGATTGTCTGAAATAACGGCGCTTGAAGAGAATTCGAAGAGGAATCGCGGTTTCTGGGGGGATTCTGTGCACAAAAAAAGAGATCCGGAGTGTCCGAATCTCGTACCGATATTAAAGTGCTTCAGGTCCTTCTTCGCCTGTGCGGATGTTGATCGTATTGCTGATTTCATAGACAAATATTTTACCGTCACCTGGTGATCCCGTTTTCAGCACCCTTTTAGCGGTCTCAGTCACTTGATCAACAGGAACCTTGCTGACCACGATTTCTATTTTTAAACGCTCGTATACATTGCTTTCTATTTTTACCCCTCGATAGAGCTCCGTATGTGCTTTTTGAAGGCCGCAGCCGTGTACATTGGAGAAAGTCAGAGAGGTCACTCCGATTTTTCCGAGTTCCTGCTTCAGCTTTTCAAAATTTGCCGGACGCGTTACAATTTCTACCTTGAACATTTGACCGCTCATAGCGTCACTCCTCACATAGAATCTTGATATGCTTTTTCCCCGTGCATCGTTAAGTCAAGCCCAAGTGACTCTTCTTCTTCGGTTGCGCGAAGGGGAAGGAAGAGGCTTACAATTTTAATAATAACGAAAGTGACAATAAATACAAAAACATAAGTGGCGGCGATGGCGACGATTTGTTTCCAGATTAAGCTTGCATCACCGTAAAATAACCCATCTGCGCCCGCTGAGTTAACAGAGGTTGTTGCGAATAATCCTGTTGCGATTCCGCCCCATGTGCCGCCGATCCCGTGCAGGCCAAAGGCGTCAAGCGCGTCGTCGTATCCGAATTTCTTTTTAAGCGAGAATACTCCCCAGAAACAAACAGCTCCGCCGATGATGCCGATAATAATAGAAGCGAACGGTGTGACAAATCCGGCAGCCGGCGTAATGGCGACAAGCCCGGCGATTGCGCCAGATACCGCTCCGAGCATTGTCGGTTTTTTGTTAATGAGCCATTCTACTAAGATCCAGCCGGCGATCCCGGCTGCAGCCGCGGTGTTTGTGTTGATGAACGCGTACATGGCTACACCATCTAAAGTCAAAGCGCTGCCGACGTTAAAGCCGAACCAGCCGAACCAAATCAAAGCTCCTCCTAAGAAGGTGTAAATGAGGTTATGCGGAGAAGACGCTGTGCCGTCTTTCCGTTTGCCTAGCACAATGGCAAGAACAAGTCCTGCCACACCGGAGGAAATATGAACAACATTGCCGCCGGCGAAATCGAGCGCTCCAAGCTGGCCGATCCAGCCGCCGCCCCATACCCAGTGCGCTACGGGTGTGTAAACCAAAGAGGCCCATAAAACTGAGAATAAAAGAAAAGCGCCGAATCGCATCCGCTCTGCGAAGGCCCCGGAAATAATCGCTGTAGTCAGAACGGCGAACGTCATTTGGAACATCATAAATAACGAGTGGGGGATGGTATCGCTGTAATCTCCTGGATCAAATCCGACCCCTTTGAGGCCTGCCCACTCCAGCCCGCCGATGATTGAATTGCCTGGTGCGAAGGCAAGTGTATATCCGAACAGCACCCAAACGATGGAAACGATGGCAATGGAAGAGAAACTGTGCATGGCAGTGCTCAGCACATTTTTGCTCTTTACCATTCCTCCATAAAATAACGCTAATCCCGGGGTCATCAGCCACACGAGTAAAGCGCAAAAGAACATAAAAACTGTATCGCCCATTTGCATGTCTCATTCCTCCGTATCTTTCAGAATAAAAAGCAATTATTATATTTCTTCATTATAGAGAAAAAAGAATGATAAAACATTTTCATGTAAGATTTCCTGACATGGTTTTTAAGGAATGTTATCGAGGGACGGAAAGGAAGGAGAATGGCATTTTTTGCGATATAAGACTTTGTATCTATAAAAGAAACTATTCATATGAGCTGAAAAGGGAATTGACATTAATTAGAATACTCTATACTGTATTAAGTGTACTACATCAAATAATACACTGAGGGGGATGTATGATGAATAAAGGCGGCAGGCTGAGGAAAGCGGTACGCAAGTCGATTCCCGCGACGTTCCGATTGTTTTTAGCCTTTAATTTTTTCGTGTACGGTCTGGCGAAAGTGGTAATTGGCCAGTTTGGCGAGGTGACGCCTGAAATCGAGGCGGCTGCCGGGAAGGGGTTTACGATCGCGTGGACATTTTTCGGTTATTCTCATGTCTATGAACTGTTTATAGGTTTTGGTGAAATCCTGGCAGCTGTTTTATTACTGATTCCGCGAACGGCTGCATTAGGGGCGGTTATTTTTATGCCCATTATTGTGAACATCGTCTTGATTAACTATTGTTTTGATATTGGCGTGCAGGATCTTAGCACGATATTAATGGTTATGTGTCTTATCCTGCTTTGGATGGACCGCCGCAAATTCATGGGCATTTTCAGGCAGGAACCGATAGACAGCAGGCAGGTGATGAAGCGATGACGCCCCTTATGATTACTGTGCTTGCCGGTTTGTTCGTATGCACAACCTGTTACTACTACATAAAAGAAAAATCATGAGAAAACGCTCCTTCTGAGAATTTCACAAGCATCATAAAAGAACTTAGGCAGTGTGAAGAGTAAAATATGCAATGTGAGAAACACTAACAGTATCAGGAGGAGACGTATGATGAATACACTCAACATTGATTTTCAAAAAACAGCATTGGTTATCATTGATTTACAAAAGGGAATTGTGCCGATTGATCAAAGCGGCCAGGTTGTCCCGAACGCGAAAAAGCTCGTAGATGAATTTCGGAAACATAACGGGTTCATCAGCTTTGTAAATGTAGCCTTTCATGATGGAGCGGACGCCCTGAAGCCGCAAACGGATGAGCCTGCGCAGGGAGGTTCAGGGAAAATGCCGGCGGACTGGGCCGAATTTGTTCCGGAAATCGGTGTGCAGGATGGCGATTATACTGTGACAAAACGGCAATGGGGTGCTTTTTTTGGCACAGATTTAGACTTGCAGCTCAGACGCCGCGGCATTGATACGATTGTATTGTGCGGCATCGCAACGAATATCGGGGTGGAAAGCACAGCACGGGAGGCATTTCAGCTTGGCTATCAGCAGATTTTTATTACAGATGCCATGTCCACATTTAGCGATGAAGAGCATGAAGCCACACTGCGCTTTATTTTCCCGAGAATCGGTAAATCGCGAACGACGGAAGAGTTTCTGGAACAAGTGAAATGATGTTGTCGAAAAAAAGCCGGGCTGTTTTTTTAACAGCGGTGGCTTCGGGAACAATGCTGAATCCGCTGAACTCGTCTATGATCTCTCTTGCGCTCCATAGCATCCAGCATGAGTTTCACCTCTCGTTTACAACGGTTTCCTGGCTGATTTCCTCGTTTTACTTGGCGAGTGCCGTAGCGCAGCCGGTTACGGGAAAGCTCGGTGATTTGATTGGGCGGAAACGCTTGTTTTTATTCGGGCTTATTCTTGTTGCGGTTTCTGCCATCGGGGCGCCGTTTGCGCCGACGTTTATGACATTATTGGTCATGCGGCTGTTTCAATCGGTGGGGAGCAGCGCGATTTATCCGTCAGGTGTCGGCTTGATTCGGAATCATATTCATGAGCGCCAAGCTTCAGCCTTGGCTGTACTCTCTATTTTTGCGTCCGCCATGACGGCGCTGGGGCCGACAGTCGGCGGTTTTTTGATTGTATGGGGAGGCTGGCCGGCGATCTTTATCGTTAATTTGCCGTTTATTATCCTCAGCTTCTTATTGGGCCTGTATATGTTCCCGAAAGATCAGAAAAAAGGGGCAGGAATCAAAACCATTATTCAGCAGCTCGACATTCTTGGAATTGTTTTATTTGCCGGGGGAATCATTTTCCTTCTATCCTTTTTGCTGTCGTTCAGCACGTCGCCGCATGCGGTTGAAGGTGTGCTTGGCTTGCTTCTGCTCTGTGCGTTTGTCTGGCGCGAGCTGAAAACGGATAAGCCGTTTATTGATGTCCGTCTGTTTAAAACACAGCGAAGCCTGTCAGCCGTGTATGTTCAGTTTATTTTATTGAATGTTTTCTTCTATTGTTTATTTTTTGGTTTGCCAAGTTACTTTCAGGATGAAATGCATCTTTCTGTTCAAACGAGCGGCCTGTTTATGCTGTTTATGTCTGGAATGAGCATCGTTGTGTCACCTCTAACCGGCAAATGGATCGACCGATCTGGTGTCGTCAAGCCGATCTTTGCGGGAGCGCTTTTGATGACGGCTGGAGCCGTGCTCTTAACCATCTTTTTTATCAATGTCGAGACCATTGGGAAAGGCCTCATTCTATCGCTCTTGGGTATAGGCTACGGACTGGGAAATGTCGCGCTTCAGGCAGCGATGCTGAAAACGAGTCCTTCCAACATGGTAGGAACGACTTCAGGCCTGTTTCAAACCTGCCGTTACCTAGGATCGATTTTGTCTTCGGTGATCCTTGGCATTCTTTTTGGTAAAGAAATCACGGCAGCCCATTTTGATATGATGGGAATCATTATGATCATAGCGGGCGGAGCAAGCCTGTTAATGGCTGTGAGATTTGCTGCATTAATGAAAACTGCATCTTAAGAAAGAGACGGGCTCTGAGGTCTGTCTCTTTTTCTTGTTTAAGCTGTTCAAATACAAACGGGAAAATTGTATATCATAGCCAGTGTTATTGTCTGACTCTTCAGTTATATTAAGTGACATCTAATGTCAAAAAACATAACGTGATGACATATAGACAATATGGAAAGGGGAGCCGGCTATGAAATTAAAAGAGAGTCAGCAGCAATCCAACAGGCTGAGCAATGAAGATCTGGTGCCTTTGGGACAGGAAAAACGGACGTGGAAAGCAATGAACTTTGCCTCCATTTGGATGGGATGTATACATAACATACCGACCTACGCGACCGTGGGAGGATTAATTGCGATCGGCCTTTCGCCTTGGCAGGTGCTGGCGATCATTATTACGGCATCACTTATCCTATTTGGCGCTCTTGCCTTAAACGGCCATGCGGGGACAAAATACGGGCTGCCGTTTCCCGTGATCATTCGGGCTTCTTACGGGATATACGGCGCGAATATCCCCGCGCTTCTAAGGGCGTTTACAGCTATCATGTGGCTTGGCATCCAGACCTTTGCGGGTAGCACGGCACTGAACATTTTGCTTTTGAATATGTGGCCAGGCTGGGGAGAAATTGGCGGCGAGTGGAACATTCTCGGCATTCACTTGTCCGGTTTGCTTTCCTTTGTATTCTTTTGGGCCATTCATTTACTCGTATTGCATCACGGCATGGAGTCGATTAAACGTTTTGAGGTGTGGGCAGGGCCTTTAGTATATCTGGTATTTGGCGGCATGGTATGGTGGGCCATTGATATTGCCGGAGGATTGGGCCCGATATACTCTCAACCAGGAAAGTTTCATACGTTTTCAGAAACATTCTGGCCGTTTGCTGCCGGAGTTACTGGCATCATCGGCATCTGGGCGACATTGATCTTAAATATACCTGATTTTACACGGTTTGCTGAAACACAAAAAGAGCAAATCAAAGGACAATTTTACGGTTTACCGGGAACGTTTGCGCTTTTCGCATTCGCAAGTATTACGGTGACCTCCGGCTCGCAGGTCGCGTTCGGAGAGCCGATTTGGGATGTTGTCGATATTTTGGCGCGGTTTGATAACCCTTATGTCATCGTCTTGTCCGTGATCACACTCTGCATCGCCACGATCTCTGTAAATGTCGCGGCGAACATCGTATCGCCCGCTTATGATATAGCGAATGCTCTGCCGAAATATATCAATTTCAAACGTGGCAGCTTTATCACAGCGTTGCTCGCTTTATTTACGGTTCCATGGAAGCTGATGGAGAGCGCGACAAGCGTGTATGCGTTTCTTGGCTTAATAGGCGGCATGCTTGGACCGGTGGCAGGCGTGATGATGGCCGACTATTTTATCATTCGCAAACGTGAGCTCTCGGTAGATGACCTGTATTCCGAAACAGGACGGTATGTGTATTGGAAGGGCTACAATTACCGTGCGTTTGCAGCCACAATGTTAGGAGCGCTGATTTCGCTGATTGGCATGTATGTTCCTGCATTGAAAAGCTTATACGATATTTCTTGGTTTGTAGGTGTGCTAATCTCCTTTCTTTTCTACATTGTTCTGATGCGTGTTCACCCGCCTGCATCATTGGCAATTGAAATGGTTGAACATGCGCAGGTCAGCCAGGCTGAATAAGATCTATTTAGACGGTATATTTTCATATTTTTGAATGGTTTTCCATAAATAGAACATTTATAATTGTTTTAGAAATCTATTCTAAAACGAAATGGGAATCGAAAATGAGAAAATGGTATTTTATTCTTTTGGCGGGTGTTTTAACGTCTGTCATCCTCGCTTTCGTTTATGATAAGACAAAAGCGAATGAGGAAGGATCTGGGGATTATCTGTATGTTTCGCCAAATGGCAGTGATCAAAATGAAGGAACAAAAGAAAAACCGTTTCGTACATTGGCACACGCATCTGAGAAGGCTGCTGCCGGCACAACTGTCATAATTCGGGAGGGCACGTATCATGAGACCCTTGATGTAAAGCACAGCGGTACGGACGGAAAGCCTATCACATTCCGAAACTATGAAAATGAAAACGTCGTGATTAGCGGTGAATCCATTACGAACGCAAAATATGAGACACCGCTCATTCATATTCACGATAAACATGACATTGCCATCAGCGGTTTAACGATTCAAGATCTTTCTGTTTCATCTGAGGAAGCAACTGCTATAGGGATTTATGTATCAGGCTCCAGCAGTCATATCGCCATTAAGGATAATCACATCCGGGGGATTAAGACAACAGCGGATGAAGGAAATGCTCATGGAATCGCAGTTTATGGGACTGGCAGCATGAAAGACATCCAAATCGAGGACAATACAGTTGAGAATCTGACGCTTGGAGCGAGTGAAGCAGTTGTGCTGAACGGTAATATCGACGGCTTCACTGTTGCAGGCAATCTGGTCCGCAACAATAACAACATCGGGATCGATCTAATTGGTTATGAGGGAACCGCGGATAAAAACGATTACGTGCGAAACGGAATCGTAGAAAACAATACAGTTTATCAAAACTCGACTTACGGCAATCCTGCTTATGGAGATGAATACTCAGCGGGCGGGATTTATGTCGATGGAGGACACAAGATCGAAATTAAGAATAACACAGTTTACGATAACGATATTGGGATTGAAGCAACGTCTGAACACAAAGGAAAGTATGCAAATGCCATTCAGATCACTGACAACAAAGTGTACAACAATGCGTACACCGGTATTTCAATCGGAGGATATGACAAAAAGCGGGGCGGCACCAGCAATTCTCTGATTGCCCGCAATATTATGTACCGGAATGACACAAAGGGACTGTACGGCGGACAGCTGCTGCTGCAGTACGATACGAAAAACAACACAATTGAAAAGAATATATTGACGGCCGGTGATTCCAGATTATTTATCGGAAACGATTTTACAGAAAATGAAGGAAATACGGTCAATCATAACGTGTACCACAAGGAAGCGGATCAAGACGGCATATGGATGTGGAAAAAGAAAGAATATGATTCATTTTCGTCGTATCGAAAAGCAACAAAAAACGATCAGCAATCCATTTATGCCGACCCGATGTTTCGTGATGAAGCGTCCTATGATTTTTCGTTAGATCCTGATTCACCTGCGCGGAAAGTCATTGAATAATATGCCATAAGCGGCGTTCTCTAAGAGAGCGCCGTCAGATTGTAGAGAAACTCATGTTTTTCTACAATTTTTTTATTTTTAGCTCATGTATGATGAATGAACTTTTTCATGTTCTGACATGCAGATGGGAGAAGAACTTGCCACTTACGTTTTGTTTTCCCCTCAATCGGCCGTAGCGAAACCCATGCTGCAAAGCTGCGCTCTTGTCGAGATGTTCTCTCAGTCTGAGGGGCTAAAAGCCCCCGTTGTCTTATCTACTTGCACTTTCATAATACGCATAATTTCCAGCTTTGCCTTTAAAGTAAAATGTAGTACCAAAACGATCGAAACTATTTGCAAAAACGCCATTATCTGAATACATACATAATCTATTACTTGCGCCTTTAAATGGAGTTATAGAACAATCTACAATTGAAGTAGCCTTCGTACGCATATCCCCATCCGTTGAATCATTTATAGCAAGAGCTTGTCCAGAAACAGGTAAAAGCAATCCTAAAGATAAAGCAACTCCAGTAATTGTCCTTCTCAATTTCATGTGAATCATCTCCATTCCCAAATTTTGTAATACATCTTAATTATAAGAGGGATAACCCTCTATTGGAAGGGTCTTAAATACTATTTTGTAATAAAAAGGAATTTTAATAAATCAATACTCACCGTTTCACTTATTGATTCTATCACTTATAAAATAATTTACAGGATTTAGTTTAGTTTGAACGTAAATCATATTGTCACGGTTCTGAATGAAGTGATACGAAGGAGTCAGAAGTGTTTTCTCTCAAAGTACATAGTTTCTAACAAGCTAATTTAGTGTTGAAGAATCTCAATTATTATGACATGAAAAAAGGGAGCACCATAGCTCCCTCAGGCTGGCGGCGTTCTCTAAGAGGGCGCCGTGTTTTAATGGAAAAAAGACTGCCGGGATTTCCCGGCAGTCTGACAAGTTATTCTGCAATAGACACTTTTCCTTCAGCCTCAGCAGGTTTTTTCTGGCTCCACGTGTAGAGAAGCAGAGCAATTAAAACGAACAGCCCCGCTGTTAAATAAATGGCAGAGAAGCCGGCAGATGCTACAAACAATCCGAATACATACGATCCTACAGCAATTCCGCTGTCAAAGAAGGTAAAGAACGTTGCCGTCGCAAAACCGGAGCGGTGAGCCGGAGATTTCTGAATCGCCAATGTTTGCATGCAAGGAACGATTGATCCGTAGCCAAGACCGATAACCGCCCCTGAAAGCAGAAGCATTAAGCCGCTATGTGTGAAGGACAGCATGCAGAGTCCAACAGAGAAAATCAGGATTGATGGATAAATGACAATGCCCGGTCCGACTTTGTCGAACAATTTCCCTGTGAACGGGCGTGCAATCATCATTGTCACCGCAAAACAAACAAAGAAATATCCGCTGATATCCGAAAGGTCAACTGATTTGGCGAATACAGACAGATATGATGTGACTGTTGAATAACAGAAAGAAATAAACAAACCGACCGTCGCAATTTTGAGTGCGCCCTTTTCAAACATATCCGAGAACGCAAAACGGAATACAGTCGTACCGCTGTCCTTACTTTGCGGCACTTTTATCAAGAACGAAACAAGTAAGCCCGCAACCATAAACAGCGCAAAGGCTGTAAAGAATACAGGAAAGCTTACCACTCTCATCAAATTCAGACCAAGGAAAGGCCCGATCGCCATAGCGAGGTTCATAGACATGGCAAAGTATCCAAGCCCTTCACCGCGCCGTTTGGCTGGAATAATATCAGCGGCAATTGCACCTGTAACAGTCGTTAAAATGCTGAACCAAATTCCTTGGAAGAACCGCAATCCGAGCAGCAGGGAAAAGCTATGAATCGGCATATACAGAAAAGATGATAGGGCGAAGAGCGCCATTGATACAATCGCCATTCTTTTCTTCCCGAAACGCTCAACGATGGCTCCGGAGAAAGGCCGTGTAATGATCGCAGACAGAAGGAACAGGCTGATTAAAAGCCCGCCTTGTGATTCTGTGCCGCCAAGCTCTTGCAGCGTATAGATCGGCAATACAGTTAAAAATGTATAAAAGAACACAAACACAAATAAATTGACAAGCAGGACCATAATAAAATCCTTGGTCCATATCGCATCCGCTTTTTTCAAATGTATGTCACTTCCTTATTTTCATTGTTGTAAAAACATGCGGAATAAATGAGAAAAAGCTTCTTTATCTTCATCCCGGAAATCAGCAAGCAGCTCTTCCTCGAATTTCAGCATTTTCACATTGATTTCTTCGTATTTTTTCTCGGCTTCTTTTGTGAGGACAACAAGTTTTTCCCGTTTGTCTTCACCTTGCCGTCTCTGAACCCAGCCGTTCTCCTCCAGGCGTTTGATCGTCCGAGTCACAGTCGGCGCTTCCACATTTAAATAGGACCAAATCTCTTTTTGAGTCATTGGTCCGATCGTACGCAAACAATATAAAACTGACCATTGAGATGAATAAAGGCCGAATGGCTCTAGCTGTTCATTGGCTTTCTTGGCAATCAGGCGGGCGCTTTGGTTGATTTGATGAATGAGGTGTCTGTTGACGTAGGACATGTCGGTCTCCTTCTAAAAAACTTACCTAAGTAACTAATTGCTTATTTCATTTTACAGGAGCGATCGATAGTTGTAAAGGTGAAAATTTAGTGACGCGAAATAGTTTGCTGAATCTGAAAAAGTTCGTTTCACCCCTTGTCCTTATTGAGTTTTTAGCATATTCCCAAAAGAATGCTAATACACTGTTACAAACCTAACAAAGAGAGTGTTTGAGGTGAGGGATCGTGGGCATATTTCACAAACTTACTTTTAAAACCATACAACGAAGAAGCGGCATAATGAACGACTCTTTACAGAATACGGATCTCATTTCACACTTCTCACATCCATTTTAGGGAGGTCGAGTGGTGTGCACGATTACATCAAAGAGCGAACAATCAAGATAGGGAAGTACATCGTGGAGACAAAGAAAACCGTTCGTGTCATTGCGAAGGAATTTGGTGTTTCCAAAAGTACAGTACACAAGGATTTAACAGAGCGTCTGCCTGAAATTAACCCCGACTTGGCAAACGAAGTGAAAGAAATACTCGATTATCATAAATCCATCAGGCATTTAAGAGGAGGAGAAGCGACAAAGCTCAAATATAAAAAAGATGAAATTCTCGAAGGAGAGCCTGTTCAGCAATCGTAATCACCTGGCATTGCCTTCTTGAAATCGTTCATAAAACATCCGCAAAAATTTGTAAAGAACTTATTGTGCTTCCAACTTTTTTTCTATATTTTATGATAATATATATAATTAGGGCACAATGTGGATATTTACTGTGAAACAGATTTTCAAGGAGGATATAAATAGATGTTTGCAAGGGATATTGGTATTGACCTCGGTACTGCAAATGTACTGATCCATGTTAAAGGTAAAGGAATTGTTCTTAATGAACCTTCCGTTGTTGCACTTGATAAAAACAGCGGCAAAGTGCTGGCGGTTGGCGAAGAGGCAAGACGAATGGTTGGACGTACACCTGGGAATATTGTTGCGATTCGCCCGCTGAAAGACGGAGTTATTGCTGACTTTGAAGTAACAGAAGCAATGCTGAAACATTTTATTAACAAGCTGAATGTAAAAGGCCTGTTCTCAAAGCCGCGCATGCTCATTTGCTGCCCGACGAATATTACATCCGTTGAGCAAAAAGCAATCAAAGAAGCTGCAGAAAAAAGCGGCGGGAAACATGTGTACCTTGAAGAAGAACCTAAAGTTGCCGCTATCGGCGCGGGTATGGAAATATTCCAGCCAAGCGGTAACATGGTTGTAGACATCGGAGGCGGGACGACGGATATCGCGGTTATTTCAATGGGCGATATTGTCACCTCCTCTTCTATTAAAATGGCTGGGGACAAGTTTGACATGGAAATCTTAAATTATATCAAACGCGAGTACAAGCTGCTGATCGGCGAACGTACTGCGGAGGATATTAAGATTAAAGTCGCAACTGTTTTCCCAGACGCACGTCACGAGGAAATTTCCATTCGCGGACGGGACATGGTTTCCGGTCTTCCAAGAACAATTACAGTAAACAGTAAAGAAGTAGAAGAAGCCCTTCGTGAATCTGTCGCTGTTATTGTTCAGGCTGCGAAACAAGTGCTCGAAAGAACACCGCCTGAACTTTCTGCTGATATTATTGACCGCGGCGTTATTATTACCGGCGGAGGCGCGCTCTTAAACGGCCTTGACCAGCTGCTTGCTGAAGAGCTGAAGGTACCGGTCCTCGTTGCTGAAAATCCTATGGATTGCGTAGCCATCGGCACAGGTGTCATGCTTGATAATATGGACAAGCTTCCTAAACGCAAACTAAGCTGATTTCACAAACCTCATTCTGCAAAAAGAATGAGGTTTTTTTATGAAAAAGCCTTCACGAAAAGATGTTAAATGACGATAATAGGATAAAATACTGAGTTTTTATTATA
Organism: Bacillus sp. FSL R5-0576; assembly: GCF_038004765.1. Lineage (NCBI taxonomy): Bacteria > Bacillati > Bacillota > Bacilli > Caryophanales > Bacillaceae > Bacillus > Bacillus sp. FSL R5-0576. The sequence continues at coordinate 3,483,692 of NZ_JBBORU010000001.1, read as the reverse complement.
GAACGAACGTTCCTATATGACAACTGGAAAAAATGCCATTTTTAGAGGTGGGAAATTTGTTAAAAGGATTATATACAGCAACATCCGCAATGATTGCCCAGCAGCGAAGAACGGAAATGCTTTCAAATAATATTGCTAACGCAAATACATCAGGATATAAAGCTGATCAAGGCTCGATGCGCGCGTTCCCTGAGATGCTGCTCAGCAGAATAGAATCAAAATCTCCGGCCGGGACATCGAGGACGGAAATCGGTTCCGTGAATACCGGAGTATATATGCAGGAGCTCAAGCCTCTCTTCACACAGGGAAGCCTGAAGTCCACAGACCAGCCTACAGACATTGCATTGGTTGAAAATCAAGTTCCGATGAATGCGGAAACCAATGAAAAAGCTGCTCTTTTTTATCCTGTTCAAACAGCGGATGGAATCCGTTATTCAAAAAGCAGCACATTTTCACTAAACGAGAACAACCAGCTGACGATCAACGGACGCCCTATTTTATCGACGGATCGCCAGCCAATCACTGTTGATAATGAGAATTTCACTGTGTCTGAAAACGGTACTGTGACAACGAACGGACGCACAGCCGGCCAGATTGATGTCAGAATGGCGGAAGATGTCCGCAATCTCAAACGGGACGGAAATGATTTGTACAGCACGGCGGACGGTAATGATCTGCCAAGCGCAGCCGGAAATAATCAGGTATCTTATTCATTAAAACAAGGCGTCTCAGAGCTTTCAAACGTGGATGTGACAAGCGCCTATACAGAAATGACTGAAGCGTACAGATCGTTTGAGGCTAATCAGAAGGTTATTCAGGCTTACGATAAAAGTATGGATAAAGCAGCAAATGAAATCGGAAAAATTTAAGATAACGGAAGAAAAAACGGGGGATATCAACTATGCTCAGGTCAATGCTAACGGCATCAACAACCTTAAACCAGCTGCAGCAGCAGATTGACACAATCAGCAGCAACCTTTCAAACAGCAACACAACCGGCTATAAGGCAAAAGATACGAATTTTTCTGAGCTTGTCAGACAGCAATTCGATCAGGTTGATGAAAAAAACGAGGAAGTGGCAAAAGCCCGAAAAACGCCGCCCGGCTTGCGCCTTGGCGTCGGAGCGATGATGAATTCACGCCTAGTCTCTGATCAAGGAAGCATTCAGAAGACCGATCGCGATCTGGATATCGCATTTACGTCTCCATACCAGTATCTTCAGGTAAATGTAAATGGAAACCGCCAGTATACGAGAGACGGAGCATTATATTTAACGCCTTCAGCCAATAATGCCAACCAGCTGCAGCTCGTCACTGGAAATGGGTATCCCGTACTTGATGAGAACGGCAATACAGTGAACATCGACAGCTCAATGAAGAATATCACCATCAATAAGAACGGCACCTTAACCGCAACTGATGGAAACGCGGTTCAGCGGTTTAATCTTGGCGTTGTCCAAGTGAATAACCCTCAAGAGCTGAAATCCGAAGGGAATAACCTTTTCTCTATTGATAATGCGGCAGCTTTTGAAGAGCTGAACGGCGCTAATAGACAAAATATCGGCATGCAGCAGGGCTCACTTGAGATGTCCAATGTCGATATTTCAGAACAAATGACAGATTTGATTACGTCCCAGCGTTCATATCAGCTGAACAGCAGAACGATCACAATGGGAGATCAAATGCTCGGTTTAATCAATTCAGTCAGATAATAAGAAAATGGGCGTTTTTCAATCAGCCGCGCATGATAAAAAAAGCGGCTTTTTCGAAATCGTCCTTTTTTTTGTAGTATTCCGTAATATCTTCTAACAGCACTTCTAAATCCACCCACGCCTCGATTTTTTCTAATTCAAGCACATATTCGAGCAGCTGCTCATAGGGATCTTCCACTGAGGTGTAGAGGGCTTCAAGCGTTTTTAATTTTAAATAAATGGTTTGAATGTCTACCTTTTCAGATAATTCTTTTCCTTTTTGAAGGACGGCTTTAGCTTCTGTGATGTTTCCTGTTTTAAAAAGCGCTCTGACAGACTCGTACACACAATGAAGATATGAGACTGGTGAATTCATTTCAAATTCTTGATTCTTTAATACTTTTCTAAAGTAAAGAAGCGCTTCCTGGTCTTTTTTCTCGGTCGCTTTTAAAAAGCCAAGGTTATAATAAGCGTGGCATAGCAGGTTTTCGTCATGTAGTTGCTGGGTTTTCTTAATGATTTCTTTGAAAAGCTGTTCAGCTTTTTCATAGCGTTCTTGATCAATATAATTCACGGCGAGCAAAAGTTTACAGGTGATTACCTTTTTGATATAGCCGAATTGGTGCAAATAGATGTGTAATGCTTTTTTGACGTATTGGATGGAAAGCGGCGGTGATTTCATCAAGTAATAGGCGCCGGCGGTTTGATAATATAAATCAGCGGCTTCAAACGTATTTTGAATGGCGGCCAGGTACTGTTCAGCTTTTTTAAAATGATGTACTGCATGTTTCGGAGCTGTTTTTACCATCTCATATAACCCAGAGAAAAAATACAGATAATATTTCAATTCATCATCCATTTTGTCTTCCAGGCCATATAGGTTATCGAACAATGAATCGAGTCCGTTCTGGTTTTCAAAAAGCAGCTGATGGCGGGCCTGAAACAATTGATAACGCATCCAAAGTTTTGTGTTCTTTTTGATCTTTGGAAGGTGCTGATCAATTTTCTCTTTCAGTGTGCAAACGTGATTCATTTTGCGTTTGCTCATTGCGGAATACCACTCGTCTAACATGTTTAGCATTCTTTTTTCAATAAACTTCGAAATCATTTTCCTACCTCTTTGCTATTGGTAAAATCTATAATTATCATATCATAACTTTTGACGGCTCTCATTGACAGTTGGTTACATTTTAGCGCGGTTGAAAAAGAGATTAATTCATAATATACTTTTCAAATGTACAGATTGGATCTTTGATGATTGCTATACATACTAATGCAGATGAAGGAGATGTCAAGACAATGCTTGATACTCAGCAAATTAAAGAAATTATTCCTCACCGTTATCCGTTTTTGCTTGTGGATCGGATTACGGAAGTTGAAGAGGGCAAACGGGCAAAAGGCTATAAAAATGTAACCGCTAATGAAGAGTTCTTTAACGGACATTTTCCTCAGTACCCGGTTATGCCCGGCGTATTAATCGTAGAAGCACTCGCTCAAGTCGGAGCTGTTGCGATGTTGATTAAAGAAGAAAACCGCGGCAGACTGGCTTTTTTTGCAGGCATTGATAACTGCCGCTTTAAAAAACAAGTCAAGCCTGGTGACCAGCTTCACCTTGAGGTTGAAATCATTCGTGCCCGCGGCACAATCGGGCGCGGAAAAGGCGTTGCCACAGTTGATGGCGAAGTCGTTTGCGAAGTAGAACTGACTTTTGCCCTCGGAGAATAATTGAAAAAAGGCAGATGGCCAGCGGCACATTTGTCTTTTTTTCTTTACAAATATAGAAAAGCAGGTGATTGTATGTGGAATGAATTTAAAGCCTTTGCCATGCGGGGGAATATCGTAGACCTTGCGATTGGTGTTGTGATAGGCGGCGCTTTCGGAAAGATCGTCACATCTCTAGTAAATGATATCATTATGCCTTTGGTCGGTTTGCTGCTGGGAGGGCTTGACTTTTCAGGCCTGTCGTTTACGTTTGGCGATGCTGTAGTGAAGTATGGCAGCTTTATACAGACGATTGTGAACTTCTTAATTATATCGTTCTCCATTTTTATCGTCATTCGGACTTTGAATGGGTTAAGGCGCAAAAAAGAAGCAGCAGAAGAAGAGGCTGCGGAGGAAGCGGTGGATGCGCAGGAGGAGCTGCTGAAAGAAATCAGAGACCTGCTGAAGCAGCAAGCAAAGTCGCCGGAATAAAAAAGATGCCGTTAGAAACGGCGTCTTTTTTTTTCTCAATTTCCGTTTAGGTTCGTTCTGTGTCCTTCAGTTCTGCAGGGCTTTCTGTTGTTTCAGCGAGATGAATGAGCATTGAGACAGAGGTGCCTGCATCCGGAGTGCTGCTGATCATCAACTCGCTTCCGCAAAAATGTTTCAGCCGCTGATTGATATTTTTCAATCCGACGCTGCGATCGAAATCCGCGGATAAGAGATCTTTTTGTTTTTCGAGAGTTATCCCGGCACCGTTATCCTCTACATTGATGTAATACTCATTTTTGCTTTGTTTTTTAGCTGTCAGTTTGATCCATCCTCCGCCTCTTTTCTTGCTGACACCGTGAAGAACGGCATTTTCCACCAAGGGCTGAATCATTAAAGGCGGAAGGATAAAGTCAATGTCTTCATCTATATCGAAAAGAACCTCAAGCCGATTACCGAATCGCGTCTTTTCTATAGAAAGATAGGAATTGATAATCGAAAGCTCATGTCTGAAGGAACTGATGGCTGATGTATTTTGAAAGTCAAAACTCATTCTTAAATATTTGGTAAATTCCTCTGTTACCTCCCGGGCCTTTTCAATATCCAAATGAGTGAGAGAAATAATCGTGTTTAATACATTATAAAGAAAATGAGGCTTGATTTGCGACTGGAGAAACGCCATTTCCATTCTTGTGGCTTGATTTGCTGTATGTTTCATCATTATCAGGTTTTGAATACGCGCCATAAATTCAGAGTAATGATAGGGTTTTTGCAAAATGTCATTCGCTCCGGCATGAAAAGCCTTGTATTTGTCATGGCCGATAATGGCAGCTGTAATGATCAGAACCGGAAGATCAACCATGCTGAATCGTTCGCGAATTTTCATACAGACTTCGAAACCAGTCATATCCGGCATCATCAAGTCCAAAATAACCAAATCAAGCTTCGTGCAAGAGAAGATTTCTAATGCTTCCTTTCCGTTCTTCGCAGCAATCACATTGTAGGGCACACCTTCAAGCATATCGTTTAAAATTTTTAAACTGTCAATGTTATCATCGACAATCAGAATGATTGGAGCGTCAATACTCTCAGAGTAATAAGGCGTGCTAAATGAGATATCTGATAGATCTCTCCCGGATTGTAATTCAGGGTGACGTTGTTTTGTTTCAGAGACAGATTCATTTTGGGCGGTCGGCAAGGTGAAATGGAATGCAGAACCTTTTCCTTCTTCTGATTCGACCCAAATATCTCCGTTTTGGAGCTGAACCAGCTGTTTGACAATGCTGAGGCCAAGACCGGCACCATCGTCTTTATTCGTTTCGGCTTGCTGAAAAGACTCAAAGATGGTTTGGCGATCGGCTTCTGATATGCCGCTTCCCGTATCCGTTACTGTCACTTTGATCATGTTGTCGTTCAGTCTTGAAGCAGAAAGTGTGATTTGGCCCTCTGTTGTATATTTGATTGCATTGTCGACTAAATTGGTTAATATTTGGCGGAAGCGGTTTTCATCTGCGAGCACCAGAGGAAGATCGTCTGGGATATGGTTCATGATATTTAAGTTTTTATGTCTCGATAAGAGGTTGTAGAAATTCATTTCCGAACAAACTAAAGTATAAATATCAACAGGAACCGGGTGGATTTGAAGCATGCCTTGCTTTATTTTTTCTAAATCCAGAATGTCATTTACCAGATTGGACAGCCTGTAGCCCATGCGGATGACGAGCTGCATATTTTCTTTCTCTTCTTCTATCGTTCTTTTTCCCTTGCCGGCCAGCAGGGTCTGGCATATATTAATGATGCTGTTCAGCGGTGTTTTGAATTCATGTGATGTTTTAGCAATAAATTCATCCTTTAGCCGGTCACTTCTGAGCAATTTCCACGACAGCACTTCATTTTCACGAAATGCCCCGGCAAATTGCTGCGCCATCAGCAGAACGATCGCCAGCAAAGCGATAACTGTTGGCAATGAATAAATCGAATTAAAGGAAAAGGCTGTTTTGCCGCTATAAGCTGAAATGGTGGTTAAAATGACAAAAGCACTCATTGATATAGAGGCGATGGTCAGATACAGACTTCCTTCCATTTTGCGGATCGCAGCAATCGTAAAAATATATGTAATATAAACCAGAGTCGAGACCGCTAGCACAGAATGTAAGATGTACGAGGCATGGCCGATAAAACCCACGGTTAAAAAATCTGTGACTAAGACCAGCCCGGAAGAAACAGTGGCAATGCGAATAAATCGCTTTGAAACAATCTCTCTGTAAGCAAAAAAGAGATAGAGAAAAACCGCAATGCTGACGAGCACTGTAGAGATGGCCCTCAATGAATTTAGCAGTGAAAATGAAATTGACGGATAGAGGAGAAATATAATCCGCTCTTTTCCGATCATCAGAATAATGAACGAAAACAGAAGACACATAACAGAAAAAAACAACAAATGTTTATCTTTTTTTCTTTGCAGGAAAAAGCCCAGAAAATATAATCCGGTAATGAAAAAAGCTGTAATCATGATTGTATCATTAAGAAAGGAAATTTTGTTTTCCCGCACTATTTGCTCCTGGATGCCAAAAGTAATTGGCTTTGCGATTCCCCATCCCGGCGTTTTTCCGAAGTTCGAAAATTGTACGATAAGTTCATTGTCACCCTTGTGAAGCGTAAAAAAGCTCGTATATGGGCGGTTTTGTGCCGCAAAATCAGGTTTATCTGAAGGGCTGCCGCTTTGGCCAATGAATTGTCCATTAAAGTAAATGCGATTGGCACTGTAAATAAACGACGTGCTGATCCCAAAAACCTGATTGTCTTGCTTTGATCTGATGGTCAGCTTATACGTTCCGTAATCAACATTGATACCCTGCTTGGCCAGCTTCACATTGCTGGGGACATCAACGAATAAGGGATCTTTTCCTTTTGCTGAAGCGATCTCTTTTGGTGACAGAATCTGATTTGGATACAATGTCCATTTTCCGTTCAGCTGTACATTCCCATCCTTCTGAAAATCCCAATTCTCCAAGTTCATGACCCCATGCCTTGCCGCAGGAAGCGTTGATCCGGAAAAATGGTCAATGGCTATGAAACCCATAAAGAATGCAGCGTAACCGAAAATAATCGAAGTGAAGATCAATTTCTCTTTCATATCATGGCTCCTTTATTCAAATAGGATCATTCTAAATTCCTATTTTTTTTATAAATATTGTAAGTGCAAAATTTCAAAAACTACAATAGAAAGAAAAAGAATCCAGATAAAGGGGTTATTTGTCATGATATAATAGAAGTTATTTACTGATATCTCGATTTTACATATAGGGTGGGATGTTTTGTGAAAGCGTTAATTGTTGACGATGAGCACTTGGCATTGCTCCATTTTAAGAAAATGCTTGAACGAACAAACGCCTTTCAATCTATTATGGCGTATCAAGATCCGGTTGAGGCCTTAGAGCATCCTGAGACTCCTGCTGTAGATGCGGTGTTTCTTGATATTGAAATGCCGGGGGTAAACGGCATTGAGCTTGCTGAGGCGATTCAATCGATGAATGAAAACATCCAAGTCGTTTTCATCACGGCTTATAATGAGTTTGCTATCAAAGCGTTTGAGCTGAATGCCATTGATTATTTGCTGAAGCCTGTCATATACAAGCGGCTGGAGACAACTGTTGAACGAATCAAAACGAATAATATGCTCAGACAAAATGCAGAAAATACCGAGGCGCATTTTTCCATCCAATGTTTTGGGAGCTTGCAGTTTCATCAAACCTTAAAGGATGTCAAAACAAGCATTCCAGTCAAGTGGAGAACGTCGAAAGCACGTGAAATATACTTATTTTTACTTCACAATCAAGGCCATGTGGTCAGTAAAGACATGCTAATCGATCTTTTTTGGCCTCATTACGATGTTTCAAAAGCAAGCACCCAACTTTACTCAACCATTTATCAAATACGAAAATTATTCAGCCAGATCCCTTTCAGCCAAACTATCGAGAAGACTGATACTGGATATATTCTTCGGCTTTCAGGCGCAAAAATCGATGTTGTGGAATGGGAAAAATCGCTAAAAGGGGCGCCGCCGCTCAATACGGCTACATTACATCTGCACATGGATATTTTCATGTCCTATCAAAATCATTATCTAATGGAGCACGGCTATCTTTGGGCAGAACCGGAAAAGACGCGTCTTTCCCAGCTTTGGCTTGGAAAGGCCTATGAACTGATCGATTATCATATTCATGAAATGAACGATCATCAAGCGATGGACATTTGCCTGCAAGCCGAGAAAATTGAGCCATGCGATCATAAAATTATGCAATACAAGCTGCAGCTATTCAACAAAAACGGGAAGGTAGAAGATGCGATAAAAGAATATCAGCGTTACAAACAAATGAAGGATCAAATTAATTAAAGAACTCCAAACCAGTATGTGTCGATTGCTTTTCGATGCACACTGGTTTTTTTGTGCACTTAAAGAGAAGGCCTCGCCATATGTCTCCTGGGTGAAACTTCAACTCTCTCCAATTCACTTCAATCATACATGATTTCTGAGTTGTACAGAAATTGTATAGTTCCATTTCATACAATGTAGTTTGGTTCGGATGGCAAATCTTAGTTTTGAAACTCATTCGGTATTAGCAGTTCTTTTTGGGGGATGAGACATGATGTTATGGTCTCGCGGATCAGTCGGCAAGTGAAAGATAGATAAGAAAGGGAGGAATGAAAAGTTGAGAACGAGGAGTTTTCCCTTAGGGCTGAAAAAAAGCGGGCGGATCGTTATGATCATAAGCCTTGCCATCTTTTTCTTCTTCAGCCAGATCGCCAGCTATACTCTTACAGCACAGGCTGTGGACGTAACGTCAAGTGACAGCCAATTCTTCGATTCGGTAACAGTTAAGGACGCAAAGAGTCAGATTGTTGACGGATCAAAAGGAAACGAACCGGCATTAACGCCGGGGGATGAAGTGACACTGACATATGAATGGTCATTGAAAAAAGATAAAGAAGCAGATAGCAAACAGGAAATCAATGTGGAGATACCTAAAAGCTTTACATTTGATAAAGGTGCAGAAGGTGAGATCAAATCTGCTGATCAGGTCATCGGCAGCTATCAAGTGCCGGCGGGCAGCAGCACCATGACAGTAAAATTAACAACTGCATCCGCGGATTCTCCTGATGCCAAGGGGACCATTACACTGCCAGCTAAGTTTTCTGCAGATGTAAAAGACGATGAACATACAGCAGCAGCCCTTTTTCAGCTAGGGGGAGGCAAAACCCAGCAGGTGATCATTCCTGTTAAGAAAGAGGAGACACCAGATGCCGAGGCGGAAGAGCCAAAAAACGACTCTTCTGATACTGCGGGTGATCAGGAAGGGAAAGATGACAAATCTGCACCTTCAGTCAGCAAGGATCAAAAAGAGGAAGAACAGCAGCCGTCAGATGACTCTAAGAGCGGCGAATCCTCTAAGAGTGATGATTCAAAAAAAGTGTCATCCTCAAGTCAATCAGCTTTCAAAAGCTTGCAAACTGAAGAAAAACAAATCACGCAACATATTTTAACCGGCGTGACATTGACGGATGCAAACGGAGAGCCATATGACAAGGGCAATCGCGCCAATACGAATTCTCCGGTGAAAATTTCAATTGATTGGGCTATTCCTGACGATTTAGGAAAAACGATCAATGCCGGCGATAAATATGAATTTGATTTGCCTAAAGAATTTATTATGCATAATGACATTGTGAACCTGCCGTTAGGCGCCGGAGACACCACCTACGGGACATTTTCTATTGATACGAACGGACATGTGGTGATGACATTTAACGGCGAGGTAAAAGAAAGTTCTAATGTCAAAGGCACATTGGTTATCAATACGCAGTTCAACGAGAAAAAAATAACGGGTTCGACAACACAAAAGATTCCATTCCCTGTGAATGCTGATACTCCTGAAACAACAGTTTATTTTAAACCCAATGTGAGTAAAACCATTGATAAATCAGGTGTGCTGGATAAAGGCATCAACCCTGGTAAAGTAACATGGACGGTCGATGTCAATAAAAAGTTGGATCAAGTCAAAAATGCCAAACTCACGGAAAGCTTTCCAGATGGCGTAATCTACCGTTCAGTTAAAGTGTATGAACTCAATGTGAACATTGATGGTTCTGTCAGCAGAGGAAATGAAGTTTCTTCAGGCTACAGTGTTGATTCAAAAGGAAATGTCACATTTGACGGGACAATTGATTCAGCCTACCGCCTTGTATACGAAACCGACATTGACAATGGTGCGAAGCCGAGTGAAGGCGGAAATATAACGCTGACAAATAAGGCGGCATTCAGCGGAGACAACCTGGAACCCATTTCTGCAGAAGCCACTGTTGCAGCCAAGTATGGAAAAATGATCGCGAAATCATCGACCGGCTATGATGGAGAATCTCAAACATTCAGCTGGGCTCTTGCATACAACTACGGTGAGAAACAGATCGACCAATCCAAGGCCAGCATTAAAGATTCTTTTGGAACTGGTGATTTGCATCTTGTGAAAGATTCTTTGAAGGTTATTCCTATTACCTTTGGTCAGAATGGCAGCGAGCAAGCGGGCACGCCTTTAAAGGAAGGCGAGGACTACACGCTCATCGATAATGGAAGCGGATTTGAAATCAAATTTAATAAAAACGTAACCAGCGCTTACAAAATCATATATCAAACAAAGGTCAACAGCGGAGTGATCATTGATAAATCTACAACATACACCAATAGCGTTGTAACCGGAACAGGGGATTCAAAAGAAGCTTCTGGAATAGCCATTCAGCAAAATCTCATCAAAGGATATTCAAACGTTGATTATGAGAAGAAGACGGTTGATTGGACGATTACAGTTAATAAAAATAAATACTTGATGAACAATTGGACTTTGGATGATCAATTTGAAAGCGGCGGAATGGTTCTGCTTGATGAATCGTTCAAGCTTCAAGACACAACGAACAACAAAACATTACAGAAAGACAAAGACTACACGTTAACAAAAAAACCTGATCAAAAAGGCTTTACTTTGGCATTGATCGGGGATTATGCAAAAACAGACAGTCAATTTAAGATCACTTATACGACAACATTCAATGCCGATTATTCTAACGAAAGCGTTAAGAATACAGCTCAGTCGACATGGACTGATCAAAACGGCACTGAGCGCACGAATAAGGTATCAAGCGGTTTTACGCCGAATCATCAGACTTCAAATAATGGGTTTAAAAACGGCTCATACAACGCGGTTTCAAAGGAAATCACGTGGAAAATCGGCGTCAACTATAACGGCGAGCCGACGAAAAACCCTTATATCAAAGATGCCATAACAGATCCTCAGCAATTTGTGCCGGGTTCAGTTGTCGTTAAGAGTTATACGATCAATAAAAACGGCTCGATCACAGAAGGAGACGCGCTTGATCCTTCCAAGTATGATGTCGAAGAGCCTTCTGCGAAAAATGAACGCACGCTGACGGTACACCTTAAAACAGGCGATTCTGTACCATATCTGATTGAGTTTAAGACATCACTCAAAGGACAGGTCATTGATCAGAATCAGTATACAAACAAGGCAACCTACTATAATGACGGCTATGCAGACCGCACGTTAACAGGCTCTGTTTCAGTTGCGAACGGAGGAAGCCTGGTTTTCAAAGGCGGCAAACAAAATGGAAGCTACATCGATTGGAACATCAATGTCAACTCCAGCCAATCAACGCTGGATGACGTAAAAGTTACTGACACGCCGGATGAAAATCAAATACTAGATGCAGATTCTTTTAAAGTATATCAAGCAAAATATGATGAAAACGGAGTGGTCAAAGACAGCAGCGGAAATCTGACCGCGGGAGATGTCGAGCTTCAAAAAGACAAAGACTACACGTTAGACATCAAAACGGACAATACAACAGGTGAACAATCGTTTGTCCTAAAATTCATAGGCAGCTATAAGCAAATTGATCGCGCCTATGTGATCAAATACCGGTCTCTGATTAACATAGCCGGCACGAGCGGCCATGTTAAAAATAAGGTGTCCATTTCAGGAACAAATGTGAAGGAGCAGACTCAAGAAAACAGCAGCTCGATCTTTGTTGCCATTTCAAGCGGCGACGGTTCCGGATCCGGAGAAAAAGGAAGCCTGACGATTTTTAAGACTGGAGAGGACGATAAAGCTCTTGAAGGAGCAGAATTCCAGTTATGGTCTGAGGGCTCCAAACAGCTCCTCCGCACTGGTACGACGGATGCCGGCGGGAAGCTTACATTCGGAAATATTCGCTACGGTTCCTATGTATTAAAAGAAGTAAAAGCGCCTGACGGATATACCATCAGTGATGCTTATGCAAAAGGAGTCTCTGTAAAGATAGACAGCAACTCCTCCAAGCCAGGAGCGCTGTACAAAGTCGTAAATCAACAGAACAAGGTGACGCTTATCAAACAAGACGAACAAAACAATCCTTTGGCGGGTGCTGTTTTTAAGCTGGAGAAAAAATCAAATGACGGCACCTATACTCTCATACGAACAGATATAAAATCTGATAAAAACGGAAAAGTAGAAATGAACGGTTTGCCGGCGGGCTACTATCGCTTGACAGAAACACAAGCTCCTGAAGGCTTTATCGTAAATACAAAAGCGATTCACTTCTCAATCGCAAAGAATGAAAAGAATCAAGTGTCTGACGTCAATTTGGGGGCAATGACCAATTATCAAGGAAAAGTCTCTCTGACGAAGGAAAATGCTGAAGGCCAGAAACTTGAAGGCGCAGTATTCAACATTGTCGATCAAGATGGAAAGATCGTTCAAGAGAAGCTGACTTCAGATAAAGACGGAAAAATTGAGGCTTCGAGCCTTGCACCGGGCCATTACGCCTTTGTGGAAACAAAAGCGCCAGCCGGCTATGTGCTGAATACAAAGAAAAAAGAATTTACCATCTCAGAATCTGCAGCAGGAAAGCCTGAAGCCGCAGATGCCGGAATCGCCGTTAACGATAAAGGCTCTGTTGAGCTGACGAAGGAAGATGCAGATGGCCAGAAGCTTGAAGGAGCCGTCTTTAAGATTATCGACAAGGAAGGTAATGCGGTTCAAGAAGGACTGACCTCAGATAAAAACGGGAAAGTCGCAGCTTCAGGCCTTGCACCGGGACAATACGCTTTTGTTGAAACGAAAGCGCCAGCCGGTTATGTGCTGAACACAGAGAAAATAGAGTTTGAGATCTCTGATTCCTCTGAAGGAAAGCCTGAAGCTACAGATGCCGGGATCGCCATTAATCATAAAGGCTCCGTTGAGTTGACGAAGGAAAATGCTGAAGGCAAGAAGCTTGAAGGTGCAGTATTCAACATTGTCGACGAGGAAGGAAATACGGTTCAAGAAGAGCTGACTTCCGATAAAGATGGAAAAGTAAAGGCTTCGGGCCTTGCACCGGGACGTTACGCCTTTGTTGAAACGAAAGCGCCAGCCGGTTATGTGCTAAACACGGAGAAAAAAGAGTTTACCATTTCTAAATCAGCAGCAGGAAAGCCAAAATCCGCTGATGCCGGGATCGTCGTGAACTATCAAGGATCGGTTCAGCTGACGAAGGAAGATCAGGATGGAAAAGGCTTAGCAGGCGCGGTATTCAAAATCACTGACAGCAATGGAAAAACAGTGAGAGACGATCTAGTCTCAAAAGAAGGCGGCAAAATTGAAGTTGACGGGTTAGCGCCGGGAAGCTATCAATTTATCGAAAAACAGGCGCCAGACGGGTATCTATTATCCGCCATCCCTGTGCCATTCACCATTAAGGCAGAAAACGGCGGCAAACCTAAACAAGTTGAAGTAACAGCGGTTAATACGAAGAACCGGGTTGTCCTCACAAAAGTGGATCAGCATGATCAACGTAAAGTTCTGCAAGGCGCAGAATTCAATTTGACAGATGCCAACGGCAAAGTGCTGAAGTCCGGTTTGGTTACCGATGACAAAGGACAAATCACGGTGCATGGCCTCAAAGCTGGCGATTATCAGTTTGTGGAAACAAAAGCGCCTAAGGATTATGAGGTGGACCAAACTCCTATATCGTTCAAGATCACAAACACAGACACGAAAACAGTCGAAATCACCGCGGAAAACATTTTGGCACCAGGTGATGTAAATGTGAAAAAAGTGGATCAAGACGATAAAAATACCGTTTTGGAGGGCGCTGAATTCAAGTTATTGGACGAAAGCGGCAAGCCTGTAAAAACTGACGGGTATGGAAAAGAGCTTTCTAAACTCTGGAAAACAGATCAAAATGGGCAGTTCACTGTAAAAGGCCTTGCGCCGGGAAGCTACCAGTTGATTGAAACGAAGGCTCCCGAAGGTTACCAACTTGACGAAACACCGATTGAATTCACAATTGAAAAAGGACAGTCAAAAGCTGTTGAGATCGTTGTTTCTAATCAAAAAGTGAAAACACCAACGCCTGATAAGCATGATCATCCTGATAAACCTGCACCGGGCGGAAATGGAAAAGATGATGGAGATCATCCGAATACCAATGGTACAGATGGCAGCTCGGATGGTCAGTCGAACACAGACAAAACCCTCCCAAAAACCGGAGATACAGACAGCATGCTGACAGCAATGATCGGTATCCTGCTGCTTATGGCAGGCGGAGGCTTAGCTGTTGCCTCAAGAAAGAAACAAAGAAAAGGATAAAGTTGAAGGCACCTGATCATCGAAGAATCGATCAGGTGCTTTTTTGAAAAGTGACACGAAGCGTTTTTAGGATGCATAAGAAAGGGTTTTTTGCATGTACAAGAAAATGATCATTACGGTGTTCATCCTTTTCGGACTGCTGCTGATCTCTTCTCCTTATATCAAAGGTGGAATTATAGCTTATCTTAGCAAAAGCCAGAGTGAATCGGCCTTAACTGTGGAGCAGCTGAAAAAAAATAATGAGAGAGAAGCGGAATTTGAATTTGATTCAATCGAGCCGCCTGAGTTGATGGATGCTGTAAAGGCCGGCTTTGATCACGATCAAAAAGCGGTTATCGGGCAGATAACAATTAAAAGTGTCGATCTGGAGCTTCCGATCGTAAAAGGCACAACCAATGAAAATCTTTTGATAGGGGCGGCAACAATGCGCCCGGATCAAAAAATGGGTGAGGGAAATTATCCGTTGGCGGGCCATCATTTGAAGCAAAAGAATCTTCTGTTCGGACCTCTGGAGAATATAAAAACAGGTGCCCAAATTGTCATCACGGATTTTAAAAAGGATTATATCTATTCTGTAACATCTAAAGACATCATATCGGAAACGGATGCAGATGTAGTTGAGGAGACAAACAAAAAAGAGATTACGCTAATCACATGTGACAAGGCTGTCAAAACTGAAGGGCGCCTTGTTGTGAAAGGGGAATTGGTTGATTCTTTTGGCCATACAAATTAAATATGCAAGTGTGAAAGCACGAAGAGAAAAGCTGCCGTTCAAAACGGCAGCTTTTTTCATGCAGAACATATCTATTCAAAATGTCTATTGTGATGCTCTTCGGTTCTGTGTCTGTTTTGGGGAACATGCCCCCTCATATTTATAACTTTTGTTTAAATGCTTCAATGAGTTTTGTTCCTGTATAGCCCTCTTTTACAAGGGACTCGAGAATGGTTTCAGTGCCCTGCTGTTTTCTTGTTACCATTTGTCCATAGAGTAAAACCTGGATGCTTTCTTCCAGCTTGACGATATTTTTCACTGCTGCTGTCAGCTGGGCGGGGCGATTGCTTTTTTTCGTGATCGTTACAAATACTTTGGCTTCAGATTGGCTGTTTTGAAGCTGTTCAAAAAAAGACAGATGTTCTTTCTGTACAAGCGCCTCAATCAGCCAGTGATTTTCACCGTCTTCTTTATTTATAATCAGTCCGTCAATAAGGGGAAACTGTTCGATTGATTGTTCTTCCTTGTCCACTCGTTCCACATTCAGGTCAACCAGTTTAAAGGTTTTCATTTCTTCTCACCCCGATTACTTCCAAAGTTTTCTTGCCTTCCATTATAACATAAACGTTTTCGAGGAAAAAATCCTGCAATGCTGGGGCTAAAGAATTTTGTATGAGCGAAACATTTAATAATTTCTATTTTTTCATTATACTGTAACTGACTATGGATTACGGAGAGATGTGGTATGAATCAATTTCGTTTAAAAGAAATTTATATTGACGGCGCTCCTTCTGAAAGCCATTTGATTCAAAAGGAAGTAACATATATGTTAAGCCGTAAAGAAGTGTTTGAGGTTCATCTGAACAAAAAAGGAAGAATAAGTTTTTTATACGAAACACAAGATGGCATGGAGCAGTATAAAATCAAGCTGTCAATGCCGGAAAAAAAATTGAGCTTTCAGTGGTTTGCGTGGGATGGCTCTTCCTATGTGCGCATGAATACGCAAAACTGGCTGACAAAGCAAATCTTTTTCCGTTTTTTAAAAAGTACATATTTCTTCAAAGGAAAAAAGCAAAAGATGTTTTTAGCTGAAGGAAAAATGAAAACGAAAGATAAAAACAGAGGCTGAAAGCTATTTTTAAGCGTTTTTCTTTTCTTGTTGCATCATTTACAATACATACAACCGCAAGGAGAGGAGGAATCGCATGTTCAATCAGGTCATGCTTGTCGGACGTCTTACAAAAGATCCTGATCTTCGCTACACTTCCGCCGGTGCGGCAGTTGCACATGTTACGCTCGCGGTGAACCGCAGCTTCAAGAATGCTTCAGGTGAAATCGAAGCTGATTACGTCAATTGCACACTTTGGAGAAAAACAGCTGAAAACACGGCGTTGTATTGCCAAAAAGGTTCTCTCGTCGGCGTAAGCGGACGGATTCAGACAAGAAGCTATGAAAACGCGGAAGGCGTTAACGTGTATGTAACAGAAGTGTTGGCTGACACTGTTCGTTTTATGGACCCTAAACCCCGGGAAAAAGCTGCTGATTGACACCCCCTGCTCCTCCCGTTATCTATCCATTCACTATTATCCGGATCTTCGCATCATCCCCTCAAAATTGACCAGTCGACCAGACTGGTTCTTTCTTTTTGTCTACTTAGGAAAAATTGGTTCTCTCGACGTATTTTTACTTAAAATCACTTATTAATGTTGAATAAAATTAAACAAAAACTTATAATTACTTATAAATGATTGCTGAGAAAAGGAATGAGGGCGTGTACCAAGAAGAAAGATTAGTAGCGATTTTGGATTTTTTAAAACAGCATAACCGAATTACAACGGAGCAGATCTGTACGCTCCTGCAAGTGTCAAGGGATACAGCGCGACGAGATCTTGTGAAACTTGAGGAACAGAATGCCATCATCCGCACAAGAGGCGGCGCCATTTTGCCGACTGTACATCAGAAAATTCAAAGCTATTCCGGCCGCCTGAAAACAGTGTCTGAGGAAAAAAATAAGATCGGCAGGCTTGCAGCATCGCTTATTCATGATGGAGACCGGGTGATTTTAGACGCCTCTACAACTGTTCAGGCATGTGCAAAGCATTTGAATGCGGTTGATTGTACCGTAATCACCAATTCGATTAATCTTGCGGATGTGCTGTCCGATAAAGAGGGAATTGAAATTTATCTGCTGGGAGGCAAGCTGGAAAAGGAGCACCGCTTTCTGTACGGGTCCTCTGTGATTGAAAAGCTCTCAAGCTACCATGTTGATAAAGCGCTGATTGGTGTGGTCGGCATTTCCGAACATGGCATTACAATTGCGCATGAAGAGGATGGCATGGTGAAGCGGAAAATGATACAGCAGGCAAAGCAGGTAATCGCGCTTGCAGACCATTCTAAGCTGGGCAGCACCAGTTTTTATCAGTATGCGGAGCTGAATGAAATCGACCTTTTGATTACAGACAGGCTGCCGAATCAGGCATTTTGTGACTTGCTTGACCGAAACGGCGTTGAGCTTCTCGTGACAGAGCAGGATGAAGGAAAGGACTGACAAACGTGAAATTAATTGCGATTGACTTAGATGGAACCTTACTCAACAGCAAGCATCAGGTAAGCTTGGAAAATGAAAACGCACTGCGGCAGGCGCAGCGGGATGGCATTGAAGTGGTGGTGTCAACTGGGCGCGCTCATTTTGACGTCATGTCAATCTTTGAACCGCTGGGGATCAAAACATGGGTCATCAGTGCAAACGGCGCCGTCATTCACGATCCCGACGGCAGGCTTTATCATCACGAAACGATTGATAAGAAACGGGCGTATGACATTCTCTCATGGCTTGAGTCGGAAAACTATTATTATGAGGTATTCACAGGTTCAGCAATTTATACGCCGCAAAACAGCAGAGAACTTCTTGATGTTGAGCTCGACAGATTCAGAAGCGCAAATCCGGAAGCGGATCTTTCTGTCCTTAAGCAGGCGGCCGAGGTGCAATACAGCCAATTGGGCTTTGCTTACATTAACTCCTTTCAAGAGCTGTTTGAAGCCGATCAGCCAATCGATTTTTACAATATTCTCGGCTTTTCTTTCTTCAAAGAAAAGCTTGAGGCAGGCTGGAAAAGATATGAGCATGCCGAAGATTTGACGCTTGTCAGTTCGGCTGAGCACAACTTTGAGCTTTCTTCCCGCAAAGCTTCCAAGGGGCAGGCGCTGAAGAGGCTTGCGGAACAGCTGAATATTCCGCTCGAGGAAACCGCTGCTGTAGGTGACAGTTTAAATGACAAATCGATGCTGGAGGCTGCGGGAAAAGGTGTAGCGATGGGCAATGCCCGGGAAGACATCAAATCGATAGCCGATGCTGTCACCTTAACCAATGACGAACATGGTGTCGCACATATGATGAAACATTTGTTGTAAGTATATGTGCTGCCACAAAAGCGCATCCTGTTGATAACCGGCGTAACGGATTTTTTGGAAATTCGGCGTGACGGCTATGAACGGAAAAAAGCTGGCTCTCTAGAGCCAGCTTTTTTAGTCATGATTATTGCGCTGTAGCGCTTAATGTAAACAGTTCTTCGAGCTCCTGTGTGGAAAGCTCGGTAATCCAGTTTTCACTTTGGATAATTTGATCGTTCAGGGTTTGCTTGGATTCAAGCATGACATCAATTTTTTCTTCGATTGTTCCCGTCGTAATCATTTTATGAACGTGGACAAAGCGCTCTTGGCCTATGCGGTATGCACGGTCAGTCGCTTGATTTTCAACCGCCGGGTTCCACCATCTGTCATAATGGATGACGTGATTGGCGGCAGTCAAATTAAGTCCGGTGCCCCCAGCTTTGAGTGAGAGAATCAGTGTCGGATATTCTTTCCTCTGAAATTTCTCAACAAGTGTATCCCGCTCTTGCTTAGAGAGACTCCCATTTAAAAATTGCACAGGTTCCCCGAACGTTTTTTCAAGCAGCCGCTTCATCATGTTCCCCATCTGAATGTATTGCGTGAAAATGAGGCAGCTTTCGTTTTGGGCGCGGATCGCTGTCATCAGTTCCAGCAATTTTTCGAGCTTGACTGATCTGCCGGCCAGCAGCTCGGTTTGCTCTTCCTTTAAATAAAGCGCGGGATGATCGCATATTTGCTTGAGCCGTCCAAGCATGCTGAGGATCAGCGCTTTTCGCTGCATGCCGGTCAGGGATGTCATATGGTCAAAAGTGTCTTTGACAAGCTGCTCATAAAGGGATGCCTGCTCGGCTGACAGCGGGATAAATTCTTTTTCTTCCAGCTTCTCAGGAAGATTAAGCGCGACCTCTTCATCCCGTTTCGTCCGGCGGAGAAGGAATGGCCGGATTAATTGCTGAAGCTGTCCGATTCTCTTTTCGTCCCGGTCTTTTTCGATCGGCAGCACATAGCGTTTATGGAAGCCGGTCAAACTGCCGAGGTAGCCTTTATTCATGAAGTCAAAAATGGACCACAGCTCAGTCAGGCGGTTTTCCATCGGCGTGCCGCTCAGCGCGATATGGTGAAGCCCCTTCAACTTCCTAATTGCGCGTGATTGCTTCGTATGCGCGTTTTTAATATTTTGCGCTTCATCAAGGCAGATCGTGTTCCATGTCACAGAAGAAAGCTCTTCAGTATCGGCATGTGACAGTCCATATGAAGTGAGCACCACGTCTGCGTTTTCATAATGCGCGGCGAAATCATCACCCTTTGGCCGTCGCGGCCCATAATGGAGCGCGACAGACAGATCAGGGGCAAAGGTTTGAAGCTCCCGCTGCCAGTTGCCAAGTACGGATGTCGGCGCAATAATCAAATGAGGCGTTTTTTGCCGGCCGCTTTCCTTCACGTGAAGGAAATAGGCGATCATTTGAATCGTTTTCCCAAGCCCCATATCGTCAGCCAGACAGGCGCCAAAACCGCTTTCCCGCAGAAACAGCAGCCAGTTCATGCCGTATTTCTGATAAGGGCGGAGCGTTCCTTTGAAAGAAGGACTGACTTCGTGCTCCGGCAGGTTTTCCGCGGCAGTGAGCTTTCGAATCAGTGACCTGAGCTGTTTAGACAGATCAAACTGAATGCCGGCAAAAGCAGATGTATCAATCAGGTCCGAATCCTCAAGTCCGCCATCCTGCTGATCCATTAGCTCGCGCGCCAGAATATCAGACATGTGGAGTCCCTCTGATTCTGCTTTTTCCATCAGGCGTTTCATCTGTTTGATAAACTGCGGATCGATTTTAACCCATTGCCCGCGGATATTAACAAGGCGCCTGTTGCTGGCGACAAGCTCATTAAATTCAGCCTCAGTCAGTTCAATTCCATTTGTCGCAAACCGCCAGTTGAAATCAAGCAGTGCATTCATGCCGACAAATGACTCGCCGCGCGGGGAGGAAGACACCTTTGCTTTCAGCATCATGTTGCTGTCTCTGACAATCTGCCACCAAGACGGCAGGAGGATTTCTACCCCCATATCGACAAGCGTCTCACTTGCTTCTGACAGGAAGATCCAGGCTTCTTCCTCCGAGATCAGCGTTGTCCCGGAATCAAACGACAGCCACGGAACCGTTCTGTGAAAGCGGTCCTGCTCACGCGCGATTTTATCGCTGTACGCCTGCCACGATTTTTTGAGGCTCTTCAGTCCGTCAAAGAATTCTACAGCACCGCTCTTTTTATCGCGTAAAAACATCTCGATCTTCCATTCGTCTCCGTCAAAGTCCGGTTCATTTAAGCGCAAGCCGACAGTAAATGGAGATTGATCGTCAATCCAGCCAATGCCTTCCAGAAAATCCTCTTCATCAAGAAAATGGCCGCGGAATGTCGTAACCGCAGGCGATTTCTCCTTGATATGTTCCCATTTCTCCCGCAGGTCATCGTCGTATTGGATGTAATCCTGTACGGCAGCGGAAAACCATTCCGCAGTAAAGCCTTCCAGTATATTATCGCGGTCCTTCCAGCGAAAAACACCGTTTGTCCATGCGTCATAGTCAGGCAGAAAATCGCCGTCCGCGATAAATTCATAGATGGTCGATGCCGCCTCGATCAGCGGCTCTGTTTCTTCTGTAAGCTGCACGGAGCTGAATGAGTTGAACGAGTTTTTGCCGAGAAGCTCTACAGTCATCCATGGAGATAGCAGGACAGCAGTCGTCCCGATGAAGCTGACATCCTCTAGAAAGGTTCCGTAAAATGAGGATTCATGCCATTGGAACAAATGCTTTTTCATATGGCTGTAGGGAAGAGGCTGCTCATTTTCATCAAAGGCTGAGAGCGTAAATGACCCATCTTCCATTTGTTCGACGTGGATGAGAATTTCTTTAAGACTCGCCATCAATCAACTTTCCTTTCTGCAGTTCTTCTTGAAGCGCACGCAGGCGCTTGTAATGCGAGCTCAGCAGCTGAATATACCGCTCCCACACCTTCTGCTTTTTCGCTTTTTTGTACAGGGTGCGCAATTTTTTCAAATACCGGGCGGCTTCCTTGTACGAGCTGCGGTTCTTCTGATCAATGAAAAAAGCCACTTCTCTATGGTAAGCCGGTATAAGCGCCTCAGGGTCGCTCGCTGCAATTTCCTTGAGCATCATTTTATCCATTTCATTGATGGAAAAGCCGACAAGGCTATGAATTTCAATCCACTCGGCATAGCGTTTTTTTTCATATAAATGATGGCTGTATTCTGTGAACGTATACGGCAGACAGCCCGCGGCAAAGCGCTCAAACAGCGCTTGATCATTGGTTTGCTGCACATAGGCATTCAACAGAAGGAACAACTCGCCGATCACATCGCGAATCTCTTTAAACGGCTTATCCAGCTTCGTATAACCCATCGCAATTGGCTCAATTTGCTGGTACCATGTTTTAAGCCGTTTCCAGTCCTTCTTGGCAGTCATTTCACTCAGCCATTGGAACGTATAAGGGAGCGCTTCCGGCGGGAATTGATCCGCTTCCGCAAAAATAACGTCATCATTCTTTTGCAGGAATTCCAAATGCAGGCGCCCGAATTGCAATTCGGGAGAAAAACGCCGTCCTGCTTCTTTTTTCAACATCTCCTGTTCGCGTGTCACCCATTTTGGACGCGAAAGCAGCGCACTCCAAATTTCACCGAAGACGCGGATGCGTTCATATTGGAAAATTTCTTCTCTCAACAGCAAATGTCGGATAACATCCGGTGTTTTATCCAAAAACGGATCAAGCGCAAAAGACAGCGCGTATGTTTTTAATTTATCAATAGAGCTGTAGATTGTATCCATCAGCTGTTCAACGTACGGATTGAGGGAATAAAAATCTTGTTCGGGGTTCAGCTTGCCCGCTTCAATCAATGTGAACATGCGAAGCCAAACCGCAATCGCGGAATGAATCTGATACAGGCTTTTCAGCTCCGGTTTGTTCGGCGCATGTTTTTTTAATGCGGACAGGTAGCCGTAATAGAGGCCCTGCATGTTTTGGCTGCCTTCTGGCGTACGTGCCTGCCAGAGAGAAAACTCTGAATCAAAAAAAGCAAGCCAGCTTGAAAGCGATTCTTCATTAGGCAGCACCTTTTCCTGAAACTGGCGGCGGACGAGCTCTTTGCTTTCCTCAAGCTTTTCCCTCTCCAGCCAATACTCTGTAAAAGTACCCACTCGCTCGAACATTGCATATACATATAAAAACACAGCCAACATATGGCGGCAGATTCTTCCGGACGGACATGAACAGCCGCTTTTGACTATGACAAACAAGTTCAATGTGACCCGCACAGGCACAACATCCTGCACGTAAGCTGTAACTTCCGTCGGACTCACTGCTTGTAAACGATAGACTGAATCCTGCCGATATAAAATAAGGGCTTTTTTGATCAGCTGAACATTTTCCTCATTGTAAGGAAGAAGTTCTTTTAACTGTTCAGCAGATGCCAGCACATCGTCTTTGGAAATCATATTCTGAAGCATGATTATCGCTCCTAACCGAGTCACGTAATAAAAAGATCCAATTTCTCTATTATATCGCAACACATCGGCCTTAAAAAGTTTTTCCTAAAAAAGGACATAAAAAATGGGATGTGTCGAATGATGTATTAGAGATTGCAAATTGATAACCAGCATCATATAATAATCGTGTTTTCAACTTAATGGAAGCTGAAAGGAAAAAAAAGATGAGTGAAAAGAAATTGAATCAAGAAGAATTTCTGAAAATTTTGATGCATGCACATGAAATTGGTGAGCAGTCATCTGAGATGACGACGAAGGAAATGCTTGAAAATTTGATTTCTCATATTAAAAATGGATATGCAACATAAAAATCCCGCACGCCTTTAGCGGGATTTTTTTATGCGAGATTACGTGACTGCACGAATAAGAGAAAATGAGACAGCACTGTCAACACAGTAAATATAGCGCTTACATAAAAAAGAGTAACATATCGTTTTGTAAAAAAATGTCGAATTATGTCACGTGAAAAGCTGGAGAAATGCGGTTTCAACGTTGTATAATCGTAAATGGAAAAGGATGTTATAAGAGATTTGGAGGTATCATGGGAGAATCTACTAGCTTAAAAGAGATATTATCAACGTTAACAAAACGCATACTTTTGATTATGATTGTAACCGCAGCTGCCACTGCTGCCGGCGGACTCATTAGTTTCTTCGCACTTACACCCATCTATGAAAATTCAACTCAGATTCTGGTCAACCAATCGAAAAATGAACGAAAAGAAGTTCAATTTAACGATGTCCAAACCAATCTTCAGTTAATCAATACGTACAATGTCATCATTAAAAGCCCTGCCATCTTAGATGAAGTCATTAAAGAAATGGGCCTGTCGATGACATCCCAAGAACTGAATGACAAAATTACCGTATCCAGCGAACAGGACTCCCAAGTGGTCAACATATCAGTCAGGGATGAAAACGCGGAAACAGCGGCTCATATTGCCAATACTATAGCATCTGTTTTTCAAGACAAAATCACATCCATTATGAATGTTGACAATGTCAGCATTCTGTCAAAAGCCGAGGTTTCAGAACATCCGTCCCCTGTATCGCCAAAGCCGCTACTAAACATTGCCATCGCGTTTGCGGCCGGATTGGCGGGAAGCATCGGACTGGCCTTCCTGCTTGAGCATTTGGATAATACGATCAAATCGGAAGAGCAGCTCGAATCCTTGCTGGACATACCTGTTTTAGGGACAGTTTCCACCATTGCGAATGAGCAGAAAACAGCAAAGACCTTACAGGGTTTCCAATCTGAAAAAACGGGGAGTGGACATTTTGGCGCTTAGAAAAAACAGAGGCTCGCGGATGCGGAGAAATGTCATTGCAATGACAGAGCCGAAATCCTTGAACTCTGAACAATATCGGACGATTCGCACGAATATAGAATTTGCTTCAGTGGACCGGCAAATGAAATCAGTCATGATTACATCGGCTTGTCCGGGGGAAGGAAAATCAACAACGGCCGCCAACCTGGCTGTCGTATTCGCCCAACAGGGAAAAAAAGTGCTCCTGATTGATGCTGATTTGCGAAAACCAACAGTACATACGGCTTTTTTTCTTGAAAATACGGTTGGCTTAACATCTGTTTTATTAAAGAAAAGCTCTATGGAGCAGGCTGTACAAGCATCGAATGAAAAACATCTTGACGTGCTGACGAGCGGCCCGATCCCGCCAAACCCGGCCGAGCTTCTCTCCTCGAAGTGGATGAAGGAGCTTGCAGACGAAGCGTGTGCGGCATATGATATGGTCATTTTTGATACGCCGCCTATTCTTGCCGTAGCAGATGCACAGATTTTAGGCAACGTGGCAGACGGTTCTGTTCTGGTTATTTCAAGCGGGAAAACAGAAAAAGAACAAGCCGCAAAAGCGAAAGAGGCGCTTGAAACGTGCAAAAGCAAGCTCCTTGGGGCGATTATGAACGGCAAAAAGCTTTCGAAGCACTCTGAATACGGATATTACGGAAACAAGGACAATTTCATGCAAAAATAAATAACGTGCATCGTGCCCGTTATTTATTTTTGCGAAAAAAGGGGGCTAGGACATGATCGATATTCACTGTCACATTCTTCCCGCAATGGATGACGGGGCAGGTGATTCGGCCGACAGCATAGAAATGGCAAGAGCAGCTGTTCGTCAGGGAATCCGGACGATCATTGCGACACCTCATCATAACAACGGTGTGTATAAAAACGAGCCAGCCGCAGTCAGAGAAGCAGCAGATCAGTTAAACAAACGTTTAATCAAAGAAGACATTCCTTTACATGTGCTTCCGGGACAGGAAATCAGAATCTCCGGCGAGGTGGAACAAGACCTTGCCAAACAGCAGCTGCTTTCACTGAATGATACAAAACACATCTTGATTGAGTTTCCGTTTGATCACGTTCCCCGATATGCGGAGCAGCTTTTTTATGATTTGCAGCTGAAAGGATATATTCCGGTTATCGCCCATCCTGAACGCAACAGGGAAATTCGCGAAAACCCGTCCTTGCTGTATCATCTTGTAGAAAAAGGAGCAGCATCTCAGATTACTTCAGGAAGTCTTGCGGGGACCTTCGGCAAGCAGCTGAAAGCATTTTCTCTTCGGCTGGTTGAAGCCAATTTGATCCATTTCGTAGCCTCAGATGCCCATAATGTGAAAACGAGAAATTTTCACACTCAAGAGGCCCTTTATGTTCTTGAGAAAGAATTCGGCTCGGAACTTCCTTATATGCTGACGGAAAATGCAGAGCTTCTCCTGCGGAATCAGACCATCTTCAGACAGCCTCCGCAACCGGTCAAAAGAAGAAAATTGTTTGGTCTTTTTTAACAGCCGATTCTCATTTCACCACTTTCTTTTTGAGAGCGATATAATAGTGTATTGTATGGTTGAATCACATTTCAGAAATCTGTACAGGATGTACCCGACAGGCTATGCGGGAGATCATTCGCATTCATGATAGGATGTTCTCATACGATATTACGGAAGCTGCAAAGCAGCAATTTAACTGTTGGAGGGAAACAATGAATATAACAGTCATCGGAACAGGCTATGTCGGTCTTGTGACAGGTGTTTCTCTTTCTGAGATTGGACATCATGTAACCTGCATTGATATTGACGC
Organism: Bacillus sp. FSL R5-0576; assembly: GCF_038004765.1. Classification (NCBI taxonomy): domain Bacteria; kingdom Bacillati; phylum Bacillota; class Bacilli; order Caryophanales; family Bacillaceae; genus Bacillus; species Bacillus sp. FSL R5-0576. The sequence goes on along the minus strand of NZ_JBBORU010000001.1, from coordinate 3,457,384 downwards.
TCACAAGATTGATGAAATGAGAAAGGGCATTTCCCCCATATTTGAACCAGGTCTTGAAGAGCTGATGAGAAAAAATACAGCTGATGGACGGCTGAACTTTGAAACGAGCTATGAGAAAGGCTTGGCACAGGCAGACATCATTTTTATAGCGGTCGGCACACCGCAGAAAAGCGACGGGCACGCCAATCTGGAGCAAATTACAGATGCGGCCAAACGCATCGCAAAGCATGTCAAACGAGATATAGTCGTGGTAACGAAAAGCACAGTGCCCGTTGGGACAAACGATTTGATTAATGGACTGATCACTGAACATCTAGCGGAGCCTGTCAGTATTTCGGTCGCATCCAATCCGGAATTTTTGCGTGAGGGGTCGGCGATCTATGATACCTTTCATGGTGACAGGATCGTGATCGGGACGGCCGATGAGAAAACAGCAAATACGCTGGAGGAGCTCTTCCGTCCGTTTCAAATCCCGATTTACCAAACGGATATCAGAAGTGCCGAGATGATCAAATATGCCTCAAATGCTTTTCTGGCCACTAAGATCAGTTTTATAAACGAAATTTCGAATATATGTGAAAAGGTCGGCGCCGATATTGAAGCAGTCGCGTACGGGATGGGACAGGATAAGCGGATCGGGAGCCAGTTTTTAAAAGCGGGCATAGGCTACGGCGGCTCTTGTTTTCCAAAGGACACAAACGCCCTCGTGCAAATTGCCGGCAATGTCGAGCATGATTTTGAACTGCTGAAATCGGTTATCAAAGTCAACAACAATCAGCAGGCGATGCTGGTTGATAAAGCGCTGAACAGGCTCGGCGGGGTGACGGGAAAAACGATTGCCCTTTTAGGCCTGTCATTTAAACCGAATACGGACGATATGAGAGAAGCGCCGTCAATTGTTATTGCAGACCGTCTCGCTGCGCTCGACGCCCGTATCAGAGCCTACGATCCCATTGCAGTTGGTCATGCAAAGCATGTTCTCCCGCAAGCTGTTGAATATAAAGAGACGATCGAGGAAGCTGTCAAAGGTTCTGACGCCGTCATGATTTTAACCGACTGGGCTGACATTAAACAATTTCCGTTAGCGGCTTATCGGGATTTGATGGAATCGCCGCTCATATTTGACGGCAGAAACTGCTACACATTGGATGAAGCTGCGGCTTCAGGAGTGGAGTATTATTCTGTCGGTCGGAAGGCGGTTGTTCCGTCAGGTGCAATTCAATAGAGGAAAAAGAAAGGCTGGTTGCGCACCAGTCTTTTTTTTTCCTCTATTGCGGGGTGCTGAATACATTTGCTACTATTTAACTATTGTTTGGAAAATTATGCAGAAGTAGGGCTTCTTTAAACAATCGTTTGAAAAACATTAGAAGAAACGAAGAAAACCAGAAAATAAAACCTTGGAGATGCCGGAAAGGAGAGAATCTGATGAATCATCTGCCCGAAAAAATGAGACCGTACCGCGACTTGCTGGAGAAATCAGCGAAAGAATACGTGAAACTGAATGTGAGAAAAGGGAAAACAGGACGATATGACAGCAAAATTGCCGGTGATCCCTATTTCTCCAAGCATGAAACATACCCGACTGATGAAAATGGACAGCCGATGAAGCTTCTGGCACAGATTAATTTCTCACACATTCCCCAGCTTGACGGCTACCCTTCTTCAGGTATCCTGCAGTTCTACATTTCTGTTCATGATGACGTCTATGGATTGAATTTTGACGATCGATGTGAACAAAAGAATTTCAGAGTGATCTATTTTGAAAATATCATAGAAAACGAAGACGAGCTTGTTTCTGATTTTTCATTTATTGGCACTGGCGAATGTGATTTTCCGATTTTATCAGAAGCGGCAGTCGAGCCTGTGAAATCTTCGGAATGGGTGCTGCCTACAGATTTTCAATTTGAGCAGTATACGGGCATGGAAACAATGGAGTTCTTTGGTCAGTTCGGCGAGGATGAAGAAGACATTTATAATGAACTGGCTGAAAACGGATTTGGCCATAAAATCGGCGGATACGCTTCTTTTACCCAGCATGATCCGCGGGAATACGCATATAAAGAACACACCATCATGCTTTTACAAATTGATTCAGACGATGATATCGATTCAATGTGGGGAGACGTCGGCATCGCCAATTTTTTCATCACACCTGAAGATCTAAGGAAAAAAGACTTTTCAAACGTTCTGTACAACTGGGACTGCAGCTAATACAAGCTTTTGATCCAAAGGGTCAGAAGCGGGGAATAATAGAAGCCAAAGACAAAATCAGACGTGATCGACCTGATGAACAATAAGCTCAGCACGGTAAGAGGCAGGCCAACAAAATCTGCCTCTTTCAAGTGCCTTTATAACTATGACATTAGGTATTTCTATTTGATAAAACGCTTTTATTAACTGTATAACGAACAAAAACAAGATCAAATACCTACATTTCAAGAGCGTTATATGCCTAAATTAAGCCATTTACCCTATTTAAGCCGCCTTCTGGCTATTTTAAAATATAATATATGGAAATAAAGTATGGAAAAGTCTATCTTCATCAGCCCCTCCATACGACTTTTTGAGTATTAAGAGGTGATTCAGATGGGTTATGAAAGTATGCTGGCGGATATCAAAAGTTCGCTCAACGGAAAAATTTCCGACGTGGAAGACAAGATCGAAAAGCTGAAAAAAGCAAAAAAGGACATAGACACACTGCAAGAAGAGGCAATCACTGAAATCAAAGAAATTGTGAAACCGGAATTGGGCAAGCATTGGACGGGAACAAAAGCCGATGATTTCGACAAGGGAAGAGAAGAGGCGAAATCGGAAGCATCTAAGATTGTGAATGATAAATATAACCAGTATATGGCTTCGATTCAGATGGAGATTATTCAGTTGGAATCTATGAAATTTCTCTATGACAAAGAATTAAAGCTAGCGAATTTTGCTGGTCATACTCTTGCTAAGGGTGAAGAATTCTTGGAGGATGCTGTTAATCAAATTAAATCTATTAAATTGTGGTGATCTTTTTTATGTCAGAAATTAAATTGAAATACGATACTGTAATCAAAACATTAGATTCTGTCAAAGATGCGCTTGCTGACGTATCAATCGGCGCCGCGGGGTCCAATGGAAAAAATAAACTCGATTATACGAAAAAATATCATGAGCGTGAGGAGAACATCAAAACCATGCTCGGAGATTACAAAAAAGCGGTACAGAAAAATATCGAGGATACAAAGGATAATGTAGATTCACTCAAAGAGCAGGACGAGGCGATAGCGGTAAAATAGAACAGAAAGGGCAGTGCGATGAGCAAAGTATTTGAATCTAAATCTTTAATCGAAGAAGCGAAGAGCAGAAAAAAGCAATATGAGACGCTTGAGGAGCAGCTGAATACGCTGAAAAAAGCGTTTCAGGGAGTTGCAGATTTAGGCGATAATTTTAAAGGCAAAGGCGCGGATAATATTAAAGATTTTTTTCAGGGGCAGGCGGAAATCGTAGACAGCTGGCTGACGCTTGTCTCTGCTCAAATTGCGTTTTTAAATGGCATTTCAGGAGATATTAAAGATCAAGAACTGAATGATTCATATGTGGAAACTTCTTTTTTGGATCATGAGCTGCCCAATGGAGACCTGAAAGCCTCAGAGATAGTCTCCGCTCATAAAGAAGAAATCGATTCTATTTTGTCAGGCATCAGCGATATTATTGATCTCGACATGTATACGCTTGACGACTATGCAGATAAGATGGGCGATGCCCAAAAAATCAGACGTGACACGATCACAGCTGTCGATAAGCTTGATGAATCCCTGACCACTGAATATCAAAATTTAGAATCTCTGGACAACGCAGTGCTCACCAAATATTCTGTTCTCATGCAGGCCACCAGCAATGGGAAGAGCGCATCCCCTATGTACTATGACAAAAAAGCCTTCCACAGCAATGAAGTCTACAAAAGCGTCATTGAAGTAGAAAATCAAGGAACAACCTATATCGATGCAAAAACCCAGCAAGCAGAAGCAAGACGGCTCCAGGAAAAAGCCGAGGAAGAAGCAAACAAACCGTGGTACGAAAAAACATGGGATGGAGTTTGCAACTTTACTGGAGAAGTCACTGGCTATTATGATTATAAAAGAGCAACTGAAGGCGTTGACCCGGTTACCGGAGAAAAACTCTCCACCGCAGAACGTGTGACAGCAGGAGCTATGGCCGCAGCCGGATTTATACCAGTCGTCGGCTGGGCAGGCCGCGCCTTCAAAGGCGGAAAAGCCATCTACAAAACCGGAAAAGCTGCTATCGCAGCTGAACACGCTTTAGATGCCTACAAAACAGGCAAATCCTTAGACATTCTCAAAATGACAGAAATGGGCGCATACGGCCTTGTTGCGTCAAACGGATTCTCAGAAGCCGTCACGGGACGGGATATGTTTGGAAACAAAGTGTCTGAGGAGAAGCGGAAGCAAGGGGCGCTCGAAGCGGCATTGAGCTTGGTTGGAGCCGGTGCATTGGCGAAACATATTGATAAAGGCATCCCGCTTGCTAAATCGCCACAAGTAGCAAAAGTTGAAAAAGGGAGAAAGATTCTAGATCAAGTAAAAGAATTCAAAGTGCCGACGAATGTAAAAATTCGTGTCCACAAGACTGTCACACCGGATGGGACAACTTTCCCAATTGTTCACGCTGATGTGGAAACGAAAGCTGTGAAAGATCTTGGGATTGTGAAGATGGCGAGTAGTGGTAGCAGTGGAAGCACTACCACAAGATTAATTCCAGGGACCCCAGGAAAGGTTACAGGGGGGAGTTCAACTAAATTAGGTAAAAATATGTTTGAGCAAATGGGACTTCCACGTTCAACAAAACGTACTCCATATCAGGCTCAACATATTATCCCGAAGGAGTTTCGAAGTCATCCTGTTTTGAAGAAGTTAGGAATGGATATGGATGATGCGTCAAATGGCTTTTTCTTAAGGGTCCCGGATGATGATAAAAGTGCTACTTCACGGCATAAGGGATATCATTCAGTTTATAGTAGTTTTGTGAGAAAAAAATTAGATGAGATTAATGTTAACCAAAGTGTAGACGTCATTGAAAAACAGGTATATGATTTACAACAAAAATTAAGAGAATTACAAGAAAAAGGGTTGCCTCTTTATATGAGGGATGATTATTTAGAAACAGAATTAAAGAAAATAAAGGAGAAAGGATTAGAAGCATATAAATTAGAAAGGAGAGAAGATAACGCCTCAAGAAAACCCGTTTGGAAAAGAGGCGGTGGAGCAACAGTTGATCTTTGGGAAAGGTGGTATAACAAGTAATGAATTTTGGAAAATATCATAATCTGGTGGAAGAGGTAGTTGAATTTTCAAAAACCTTCAAGCCTATAAATTCAGTTAATGTATCTAATTTTACTCAAATAATTAATGACCAAGAAAAGGCTGAATACTTGGCTTATGAAGAAGTATATGGAGAAGATGAGTATACATGGAAAGATATAAGAGAAATTGAAATGAGTGAAGTATGGGAGCGGTTTTACGAATTAGAAGATAATCAAAAGCCGGAAAATATAGACGCATTATTAGATATTTTTTCTGAGAGCATCAGACATGCTTCTACTGAATTCAAGACTTTTTTTGAGGATATAGTAGCTGACCTAAACAATTGTGCTATTAATAGAGCAATTAATGGTAATACAAATAATTTTTTTGAAAAGGTTTTTGAAATTTATAAAGCGGGTTATTTCCCGTGTGGTTGGAATGGCGATTATCCTAACGGGAATTTTATCGTTTTTAAAAAAGGTTAAGAGAGGTTTTCAAGAAACGTCAGTCTATGGACACCAAGGGCTGGCGTTTTTGTTTCTCATTGTATACAGCTTTCAATAGGAGGTTAACGTTAGAAGTGCCTTGTTTACTGATATATTAGAATAGTTTAAACTTCTTTCTGGGTTGTCAATCGGCAGATTTTTTAGAATAATGAAGGAGAAGCGGGATGGAAAGAGACCATATTTCTCAACTGCAGCCATTAAAAATCTGTAATGGCTGGTCTGTAGTACTGAACAATTTATGTTCAGAAAAAAGAATGCAAGAAAAATGTGAACTACTAAAACTACAAAATGAAAAACGTAATGCTGTTATGAAGGCAGTATATGAAAATAATCAATACCATATCAAAGTAGCTGGCTTAAAAACAGATAAGATTTATGAAGATGAGTCTTTTAATGAGATAGAACAATTATTAGAAGAGTTAGAATATCAAATCTGGAGTGTGGGAAGCGGGGTTTTAGAGGGTTTGCAGCCACTAAGCCAACAGATTCCCAATTTTTTAAGGCTAAAGATACCGGCTGGTTGGACTGTTGATTATATTACATTAAAAGATACTGATCCTAAGACGCTAGAGGCAAATGATGATGCTTGGTTATTTGACTTTAATCAAGATCTCCTGCAGATTTCTCATAAGACAAAAAATTTGCTGCTTGACGTAGGGTGGTACCCAGAAGGTGATCCAGCCGGAAGCTATGGGATTGAACTGATAAAAAACGAAGATTGGGAAAATCCTTTAGAGGATATTATGTGTACTGAACTTAAAGAATTAATTAAACAATTGGATTATATTTTTATGAAAGAAATGAAAAATGAATATTAATAAAAAAGCAGATTATACTATCTGCTTTTTTCAATGATATAATTTGGTGTCATTGCTAGATTCGACATGCAGGACAATTGAGCGCGAAGAGAGGGAAACAAGTAAAATGGAAATACATCAAATTCACGATTTTCATCTAAAAGATGAATCGGATTTTGTTCAAACACAACAATCCCTTAGAAATCGTATCAACCTATCCCACACGATCCATCCCAACTCCATCAACACCTGCGCAGGCGTTGACCTGGCCTATTGGGAGCAGGATGGAGAACCGTATGGGGTGTGCTGTATTATCGTGATTGACGCTGATACAAAAGAAGTCATTGAAAAAGTGCACAGCATGGGGAGAATCAGCGTGCCGTATGTTTCCGGTTTTCTTGCGTTTCGTGAGCTGCCTTTGATCATCGAGGCGGCGAAAAAGCTGGAGACGGAGCCGGATGTCTTCTTGTTTGATGGCAACGGATATTTGCATTACAACCATATGGGCGTTGCCACCCATGCGGCTTTTTTTCTGGGTAAGCCGACGATTGGGATTGCGAAAACCTATCTCAAAATCAAAGGCTATGATTTCGTGACGCCTGAAAATGAAGTAGGCGCATACACCGATATTATCATTGACGGCGAGGTATATGGACGGGCGCTGCGAACGCGGCGGGATGTGAAGCCTATTTTCTTGTCTTGCGGAAATAACATTGATTTAGAAAGCAGTTATCAAATTACGTTGAGCCTGCTTAATCAAGAAAGCAGACTGCCGATCCCTGTCCGCCTGGCTGACCTTGAAACTCATGTTTTGCGAATGTTTTATCAGAAAAATCACGTGTAACACTTGGGGCTCTAAGTCATCAAGTGTTTTTTTGTATGTGTGTGCTTTTCTGGTCTCAAAAACCATGTCGTCCTTGTGGAGAGGTTTATTTGAATGTTTTCCGTGTCAAATCGATAAAAGCCTTTAATGGCGCAGACATCCACTTGTCCTTATGCCATGCTAATTGAGTGAAAACGGGGCAATCGCTCTGCCAATTGAGTTCTTTCATCCGGCCTGCTGCAATATCATCTTTTACTGTCATTTCAGGCAAGATTCCAATCCCAAGTCCGGCCATCACGCATTGTTTGATGGCTTCTATGCTGACGAATTCCAATTTGTTAGGATAGACACCGGAGTCATGCAAATTGTTCTCAAAGAGCGTGCGGTACGAGCAGCCGTCCTCTGTCAGCAGAAGAGTTTCGTTTTGAAGATCCTTCAATGTTATTGGTAAATCCGCAGGAAAAGGATGGTCATTAGCAGCCACCATTTTGATCTCATCCTGAATCAAAGATTCAACGTGCAGTGCGTCTTCCATCCGGTTTACATCCAAGATGAAGGTGATATCAAGCTGGCCCTGTAAGAGCTGTTCTTTCGCTTGTTCATTGGAGATATATGGTTTGAATATGAGCTTTACTTGGGGAAAAGCCTGTTTAAATTCTTTTATGATAGGGGGCAGGCGGTATGTGCACTGGCTTTCTGTCGCCCCGATTTTTAAGGTTCCGGTTGTTTCTCTTACTTGATTTGCGGCCATTTTCGCTTCTTCTGTTAACGCAATGATCTTCTGTGCATAAGATTTGAACGTTTTTCCTGCTTCTGTCAAGATAAGCCGCTTGCCGAGCCGTTCAAATAAAGGCGTCCCAATTTCTTCTTCAAGTGATTTGATCTGAGAGGTAACGCTTGATTGTGCATAATTAAGCATTTTGGCGGTTAGGGTGAAGTTTACATGTTCTGCCGCCGTAATAAAGGTGATCAGCTGCTTCAATTCCACTTGTTCTCTTCCTTTCTAAATCGGTTTTAGCGATTGGATTAATCGAAATAATCATCTGTATTGATTGATGAATCCATTATAAGATGAAGAAAATCATTCGTAAACAAAGGAGCAGATGCATCATGAAAATTGCGGTTATTAACGGCGGAACTCGGTCTGGCGGAAATACGGATATTCTTGCGGAGAAGGCTGTTCAAGGATTCGATACAGAGCACATTCATTTGCGGAAATATCGAATCCAGCCAATTGAAGATCTGCGTCACGCCCAAGGCGGCTTTCGTCCTGTTCAAGATGACTACGATTCTATCATTGAACGGATATTGCAGTGCCATATTCTTGTATTCGCCACCCCAATTTATTGGTTTGGCATGTCAGGGAAATTAAAGCTGTTTATTGATCGCTGGTCACAGACGTTGAGAGATCCGAGATTTCCTGATTTTAAACAGCAAATGTCAGCGAAACAGGCATATGTAACAGCAGTGGGCGGAGACAATCCAAAAATAAAAGGGCTGCCGCTGATTCAGCAATTCGAACATATTTTTCATTTTATGGGAATGCCCTTTAAAGGTTATGTGCTGGGAGAAGGCAATCGTCCAGGCGATATTCTTCGTGATCATCAGGCGCTGTCCGCTGCGAGCCGCTTACTGAAAAGAAGCGATGCGATATGAAGTTTTTGCTGTCGGTCATTGCTGGCATGCTGATTCTTGCATTCTTTTTATTTTGGAAGGTCCAGCCTCCTGTTTGGATACAAGTTGAAACCAATTCGTCCGAGTTGAAGCAATATGTGAGAATGGCAGGAACCACGCTGCAAGTCAAGCACATCATCAAGAGTGACGCAGGAGAAGAAACAGCTGTCATATCAAACGGCATTTCTGGGCCAAAATAAAAAAGCACCTGTCCAGGTGCTTTTTTCTATAAATGAGGGATCACAAGGCCCCCATATAAAAACGCCGCAATAATCAAAAATGCCGGATGCATTTTGAATTTTGTCATGGCAAGGAGCGAAATTCCCGCAATCACGATCGATTGGACCCAGCCGATCGCTTTGATGCCGTCTGCGCCGATTTGCCAGGTAAGAATGAGCATCATGACCGCGATGACAGGCTGGACGGACAGCGTCATGCCTTTGATGACAGGTGATTGGCGGAAGCGCTGGATGATGCGCAGCAGGACGATCAATGCGAGCGCCGACGGTACGACGGTTGCGATCAGGGCAATTAGGAAGCCGGGCCACCCGCCTGCGCTGTAGCCGACATACGCAGCGATTTTCGTGGCGATCGGGCCCGGCAATGCGTTCGCAAGTGCGAGCATATTTGAGAATTGATCGTTTGAGAGCCAGCTGTATCTGTTTACGACTTCTTCAAACATTAGCGGGATAGACGCAGGTCCGCCGCCATATCCCAGTAGGTTTGCGATAAAAAACGCCATAAATAAATAGATCGATATCATGAGGCTGACATTCCTTTATCTTTTGAATGTTTATTTGTGATTTTGTCTTTCAGTTTAAAATGAAACGCCCCGTACGCTAAGAAAATGATAATGACAAGGCCGGGATTAATCTGTAAAGTTTGCAGGCCGATAAAAGCGATGATAAAAAACAGGATGCCGGTGACCCAGCCGAAACCTTTAAGCGCTTTTTGGCCAAACTCGTACGCCATGATTCCGAGCATGACCGCAATTACCGGCGTGACGGCACCAATCATACCTGCAACAATTGCTGAATGGCTTAACACATTTACAGCCGCAAACAAGCCCACCATCGCAAGACATGTAGGCAGAATGTGGGCGAGGGTCGCCACAATTGCACCTAATGTGCCTTTTAGCTTAAAGCCCAGATAAGCAGCCATTTTGGTGGCAATCGGTCCGGGAAGCGCATTAGCGATTGCTAATATTTCTCCGAATTCATCATCGTCAATCCATTTATATTTATTGACCGCTTCATGGCGGATCAGCGGAATCACGGAAGGTCCGCCGCCGAACCCTAATATGCCGGTGCGAACCATTGCGACCGTCATATCCCGATAAGGATGGTTTTTCATTCGTTTCTCTCCTTTACAGCTTCATTCCCATACGGCTTTTGTATCGTTTGATCAGCATCTGGCAATCAACACTGACGACGCCTCGCAATGGATACAGCCGTTTTGTTAAAAATTCTTCCATTTCTTGATCGTTGGCAAAGATCCCATGCATATGCAGCTTGCTCGGGCCTGTCATGTGATAAAGGCTGGTGACCGCAGGCTCTTCCTCAAGCTTAAGAGCGACCTCTTCTAAAAATTGCGGTTCTACCTCGACATTGAAAAACACGGAAACATGAATGCCGATTTTAGCGGGATTGATGACAGCGGTGAATTTTTCAATAACACCGGCTTCAATTAATTGGTTGATACGGGCCTGCACGGCGACCCGTGACAAATCGACTCTTTTGCCAAGATCCGTATAAGAAATTCTGCCTTCTTCATGCAAAATCGTGAGAATTTGTTTATCAGTCTCATCAAGTACAAGGTTGGGGATTTGATATTCATGACTCAATTGCTCCACCTGCTTTCGTTGCCTTTTAGCAATCATTTTATCATAAAAGTTACGTATCGAAATGATAATTTTTCATTTGTTTTCGAAATGAACGAAAAAATATCTTATTATTTGCGAAAAGAAGAAAGTTCGTCAGTTTTTCTGCCGGATCAGTAGATGTGAAAAATCAGGCTCCCTATACTGAAGAAAATTTCTTAAAAAAGGGGACTTGTGATGAACAAATCTGTCATCGGTACAAAGCAAATGGTCGTCAGTCCGCATTACCTCGCTTCTCAAGCCGGAAACCGCATACTGGATAAGGGAGGCAACGCGTTTGACGCCGCTGTTGCGGTGAGTGCTTGTCTTGCGGTTGTGTACCCGCATATGACCGGACTTGGCGGGGATTCCTTTTGGCTGACCTTTCACCAGGAAACAAAGGCAGTAAAAGTCTACAATGGCAGCGGCCGTTCAGGAAAAAACGTAACGAGAGATGTATATAAGGGAAAAAGCGCGATTCCGCTGCGGGGAATTGACAGTGCCATTACCGTGCCGGGAATGGTTGATAGCTGGGATGCGGTCCTAAAGGAGTACGGGCGTCTGTCTCTTGCAGATGTATTGGAGCCCGCACGCGATTATGCCCAAAATGGGTTTCCTGTATCAGCAGATCAGTGTCGTCACACAGAAAAGAATATTGAATTGCTGGCTTCCACGCCTTACACGGCTGACATCTTCACGAGAAGGGGCAAAGCACCTGTCCCGGGAGAGCGGTTTGTGCAAAAAGAGCTTGCAGACAGTCTGAACTTGATTGCTGAAAAAGGAAGAAGCGCATTTTATGAAGGAGATCTCGCTCAGCGGATTGTCTCACATTTACAGAATAACGGCAGTTACATGACAATCGATGATTTTAAAGCGCATCGGGGTGAGTGGGCAGTGCCTGTATCAAGTGATTATCGAGGATACAGTGTGTATCAGGCGCCGCCGAATTCTCAGGGATTTACCGGTTTATTAACACTGAACATTTTGGAAAACTATGATTTCACCCAAATCGAACACGGTTCATTTGAGTATTATCACGTGCTTGTGGAGGCATTGAAAAAGAGTTTTCTAGATCGGGATGCCGTCCTGACTGATCCGGCGTTTGCAGACATTCCGCTTGAAAGGCTTTTGGACAAACGTTATGCAAAACAATTGGCAGAAGAAATCGGCTATCTCGCAATACCGGCAGAAAGCAGGCCGGTGGGAAGTGATACGGCATATGCGGCCGTAATCGATGCGGATGGCAACGCAGTGTCATTCATTCAAAGCCTGTACTTTGAATTTGGCTCGGCAGTCACTGCCGGTGATACAGGCATATTACTGCAAAACCGCGGATCATTTTTCTCACTGGATGAAAATCATGTCAACACGCTTGAACCGAGAAAGCGCACCTTCCATACGTTGATGCCGGCTATGGTCTGTAAAGGCGGAAAGCCAAAAATTCTGTACGGCACACAAGGCGGCGAAGGCCAGCCGCAGACCCAGACGGCCATCATTACCCGAATGCTGGACTACGGAATGCATCCACAGCAGGCAATCAGCGAACCGCGCTGGGTATGGGGCAGAACGTGGGGAGAGGAATACGAAGGTCTCAGAGTCGAGGGCAGATTCACAGACAAAACAATCCAAAAACTGAAAGACAGCGGGCATCTCGTGGAGGTTGTCGGTGACTATGATCCGCTGATGGGACAAGCGGCTGCAATCAAAGTTGATGAAGAAGGCTTTCTCCAAGGCGGAGCCGATCCTCGGGGAGACGGAGCGGCTGTGGGGATATAAATAACTATAGGGTACAAATATAAATCAAAAGCATAAACATAAGGGAGACCTCTACAATGTGGTACATATACTGTTTATCTTCAGGTCTATAATGCCACTCCATAAAAATTCGTATTGAGTCAATCACAATAAAAAATAAAAGAAGCAAATATTCAACTGGAAAAAAGGAGAGTGAAACCACAAACAAAATAAGTAAAGTGATTTCGATCCATTTGTGTGTATTGCTGACATGCTTATATCGCCAGCCGGATTTATCAATACCGTATTTTTTCTTTATAAAAAATTGAGAGGCGAGACTGATGGTAATAGCGATCAGCATTAAAATCCAAAAGTTTGTCATTCCAATTCCTCCTCATCTACCTTTATACGAAGAAAAAGGAAAAACGTTTCATAAAAGAACACCCCGAGCTTACTCTGGGTGTTCTTTTTTTTGATACTTTTTCAGTTTTTTACAGGCGTTATTTATGTAATCATAAGGTCTTTTTGACTAGTTTCTTCTATTTAAGTAGTCCTTCTCTTCAGCTGGGACGAATCAGTGTGAATTCTTCCCCGAGTTTGGCATAGTGATTTCCCGCCAATCGTGAGGCAGGCTTTAATTCATACGTTAAAATATATCCCTTTTCTGCATCATACACCTTTTCATCTAGGTGGAAGCAGACAACCCTTCCGATGAGCAGATCTGCTGTAGTGACGCCTTGATCATTGTCAAAGGTAATATGCCGCTCTAATTTGCACTCAAAGCGAACGCGGGCTTCCTTAATGCCGGGAACTGAAACAGCTTTGCTTTCAACAGGATGAAGCGAGGTGCGTGTAAGCTCGCTTTCATCCGGCCTTAAGCTTGCAGCTGTTTCATTGATATCTTCAATGATGGCTTCATCACTGACATGAACGACAAATTCTCCGTTCTCCACTGCGTTTCGCGCTGTATCTTTTTGGCGTCCTTCCGTCCTGTTAACAGAAATACTGAGAAGCGGAGGATCTGAGCTGACGACGTTATAAAAACTGAAAGGCGCGGCATTGACCGCTCCTCCTGAAGAAAGTGTTGTCACAAATGCAATGGGGCGGGGAATAACGGTACCTGACAATAGCTTGTATGTGTCTTTGGCACTAAGCTGATCAGCTTGAAATATGTACATAGCAACAACCGCCTTTATCGTTAGGATACCTTGATTATAACGAAATGGTTTAAAGGAAACCAAATGATGCGGGTTGCATATGTTATGTCATGACATATATCTAATACAGGGCAAATAAAAAAATAGGCTTCCGTACCTCCGCCGGCAGCCTATTGAAACAATGAAAACTTAGATTATTTGTATTTCTTTTTGACTACCCAGCAATTGCCGTCTTTCCAGTATTCTTTTTTGCTGTCATAATCATCGTGTCTTTTGTAGTCGTCGCAGTGGTGGTGCGGTTTTTTGTAGTATTTCTTATGGGAACGATAAGATTTTTTGTGTGTGCGGCATGACTTTTTATAGCTGCGAGATTTTTTCTTGTGAGAACAGTATGACTTTTTGTAGCTGCGAGATTTTTTGTAAGAACGGCAAGATTTTTTATAGCTGCGAGATTTTTTGTAAGAACGGCAAGATTTTTTATAGCTGCGAGATTTTTTGTGAGAACGGTACGATTTTTTGTGGCTGCGAGATTTCTTGTGAGAGCAGTATGATTTTTTGTGGCTGCGAGATTTTTTGTGAGAACAGAATGATTTTTTGTGGCTGCGAGATTTTTTGTGAGAGCAGTATGATTTTTTATGGCTGCGAGATTTTTTGTGAGTGCGGTGCGACTTTTTATGACTGCGTTTTTTTCCATGGGGCTCTTGGTATAAATAATCCTTTAAACCTTCTTTTTTTGCGGATTTCACCGCTTCTTTGATGTCAGAATGGGAATAGTGGCCCAATTTGAAATCCTCCTTTTAAAAATGATGTTAAGGATGAAGATCCTTACTACCCTCATAGTACGCGCGGTTTTAAAAAGTGTATAAGTGTTCCGCTGAGATCTTATAAAAATAAAAGCCTAAAATTTGTAAGGGGGATTATGGATGAAGAATCAATCCAATTTACCGCTTTATCAGCTGTTTGTTCATCCAAAAGATTTGCGTGAATTAAAAAAGGATATATGGGACGATGATCCGGTGCCAGCTGTGATGAAGGTAAATCAAAAAAGGCTGGATATCGATATCGCTTATCGGGGATCACATATCAGAGACTTCAAAAAGAAGTCATACCATATTTCCTTTTATCAGCCGAAAACATTCCGCGGCGCGCGAGAGATTCACTTAAATGCGGAGTATAAAGACCCTTCCTTGATGAGAAACAAATTGTCTCTGGATTTTTTCTCGGAGCTAGGGACACTGTCTCCAAAGGCAGAGTTTGTGTTTGTAAAGGTGAATGGGAAGAATGAAGGGGTTTATCTTGAACTTGAATCCGTAGATGAATATTATTTGGCGAAAAGGAAGCTGGCTGATGGCGCGATTTTTTACGCGGTGGATGATGATGCTAACTTTTCTCTGATGAGCGATTTGGAAAAGGAAACGAAGACGTCGCTGGAGCTTGGATATGAAAAGAAGACAGGGACTGTGGAAGATGATTTTTATTTACAGGATATGATTTTTAAAATTAATACTGTCCCTAAAGCTCAGTTTAAGTCAGAAGTGACAAAACATGTGGATGTCGATAAGTATTTGCGCTGGCTTGCCGGTATTGTATTCACCTCGAACTATGATGGATTTGTCCACAACTACGCATTATACAGAAGCGGGGAAACCGGATTATTTGAGGTGATTCCTTGGGATTATGATGCGACCTGGGGCAGGGATATCCATGGAGAGCGGATGGCTGCCGATTATGTAAGAATTCAAGGATTTAATACACTAACCGCCCGGATATTGGATGAATCCGAGTTTCGCAAGTCCTACAAGCGCCTGTTAGAAAAAACGCTCCAATCTCTTTTTACGATAGAATATATGGAACCGAAAATAATGGCGATGTATGAGCGGATTAGGCCTTTTATCTTAATGGACCCATATAAAAAGAATGATGTTGAGCGTTTTGACCGTGAGCCGGATGTGATTTGTGAGTATATTAAAAACCGTTCACAATACCTTAAAAATAATTTAAGTATTTTATGAATGTGTGAAAATAGGTATTCTGCTGAAAAAGCGACAATTAGGCTATTGAATTAGTTCAACAAATAAACGTGACACGTATATATGCAATATGTTTATCATCTATGTATAAGTGACTAGGAGGAACTTGAATGAGCAAGAGAAGAATGAAGTATCATTCAAATGATGAAATATCTTATTATAACTTTTTGCATTCAATGAAAGATAAAATTGTTACTGTATATCGTGGAGGTCCGGAATCTAAAAAAGGAAAATTAGCTGCTGTAAAATCAGATTATATTGCTTTACAAGCTGAAAAAAAAATAATTTATTATCAGTTGGAGCATGTGAAAAGTATTACTGAGGATACCAATAATAGCACCACAACAATTGAGACTGAGGAAATGCCCGACGCTGACGATTTTCATAGCTTAATCGGACAATTAATGAACCAATCAGTTCAATTTAATCAAGGGGGTCCGGAATCTAAAAAAGGAAGATTGGTCTGGCTGGGAGATGATTACGCTGCGTTAAACACAAATGAGGATGGGGTAGTGTATTTTAATATCCATCACATAAAGAGTATAAGTAAACATGAGCCCGATTTGAAAATAGAAGGACAGACGCCATCAGGTGTCTTGGAAGCTGATTATTTAAGCGAGGTTTTTAAGAGTCTGACTCATAAATGGGTTTCAATTAATCGTGGAGGTCCGGAAGCCATTGAGGGTATCCTTGTAGATAATGCCGACGGCCATTATACTATAGTGAAAAATCAAGAGGTGCTTCGCATCTATCCTTTTCACATAAAAAGCATCAGCTTAGGCCCAAAAGGGTCGTACAAAAAAGAGGATGAAAAGAATGAGCATCAAAATCAGGAAGACAGCGATGATACAGATCAAAAAGAAGAAGTGTACAGCAGTTCGTTAATTTCTTCAAAGCCATATAGCTCATCAAGTTCATCAAAATCATCTAAACGATCACTAAAATCTTCAGATTATCAGTCATCAAAATCATACAGCTCATCAGGTTCAAAGAGTTCATCAAAATCATCTAAACGATCATCAAAATCTTCAGATCATCGATCATCAACATCATACAGCTCATCAGGTTCAAAGAGTTCATCAAAATCATCTAAACGATCGCCAAGATCATCAGATTATCAATCATCAAAATCATACAGTTCATCAGGTGCAAAGAGTTCATCAAAAACATCTAAACGATCACCAAGATCATCAGATTATCAATCATCAAGATCACCAGGTTATTCAAGTTCAATAAAAAGTTCAGGAAAACAAAAGGAAGATTATAGCTATGAAACGATTGTCAGAACGATAGACTATCACTGGAAACGTAAATATTAATAGATAATGGAGGAGCATCAGATTAAGTGATGCCCTTTTTCAGTTAAAGGAGGAGAATCGTGAAAGGTTTGAATCAATTCCTTAACACAGATGTTGAGGTTGTCATTTCAGGAGATACAAGGTTTGTCGGCACCCTCATAGATATCGGACAGGATATTTTTGTTATTTTTGATGGCTGCAATTATCTTTATATTCCCTTGTTGCATCTTCATCAAATAAACAAGGCGAAAATAATGACCAGTACTGAGAAGCCATTTTTGATCAATCCGGAAGATCCAATGATAGAGGCAGAAACTCTAGCTTTTTCATATAGAAATACATTAAACAAGGTCAAAGGCCAGTTTATTGAAGTTTATGTAACTGGGGGTCGATCGATCCATGGGTATGTTACAAATGTTTTAAACGATTATATTGTATTTTTCTCACCCGTATTTAAAATACTTTTTATATCTATGCATCATTTAAAATGGTTTACCCCTTATTCAACTGAACAAACACCGTATACTCTTGACAACTCACAATTGCCGGTCGTGCCTTCCAAAGTTCCTCTTGTGCGTAATTTTGAGGAGCAGATCAAAAAAAATATTGGTGAATTGGTCATATTTGATATGGGAGAGGTGCCAGAAAAAGTCGGACTATTAAAGGGTGTCTCTAATAATATCATTGAGCTTATTAACGCAAGTGGAGAGCCAGTCATTTGGAAGTTAAATCATCTAAAGACAATGCATCTTCCCTAGTGTATACAAAACTGCCCTCTTGAATAGCAGAAGGCAGTTTTTCGTTTCATACTGAACTAAAGAAATAACCAACTGATCCAAAAATATAAACATGTTAACGTAAAAAGAACAGTCAGCGGAATGATGATAATGGTCGTTTTTATATATTCGCCCCATGAAATACTTTCATCATGCTGTTTTAATATATGCATCCAAATAAGCGTTGCTAAGGTTCCCATAGGTAATAATAATGAACCGATATCACTGCCGATAATATTTGCCAAGTAGATGATTTTTGTTGTTGAAGGATTCAGGGTCATTTCAGTTAAGGTAAAAGTACTGATCATTAACGCTGGATGGTTGTTAAAGAGATTAGAAAAAACTGAAGTAGAGATACCTGATGCGAAAGTTGCATGGGCGAGGCTTCCAGAAACCACAGGTTCAAAATAATTCACAAGTAACTCTGTGAATCCAATATTATGCAGACCATAAATTAAGACATACATAGTAAAAGCGAATATAAAAATGTGCCAAGGCGATTTATATAACAAGTCTTTTGGGGAGGTTTTGAAATAAATCCATCTCCAGCTCAACAGGATAAAAGATCCGATGACAGCGACTAGAGGAACAGAAATACCGGTATATGATGCTGCAAATAGACTCATTCTGACGAGAAAAACAAATGCAAGCACAAACAACATGATTTTTGTTTGATTTCGTTCTGGTAAAGGAGCTGATGGCGAATGAAGAGGATGGTACCTTCTATGCCGCAGAGACTGAAAATGGCTCGGTATATCTGGCAGGCTCTTGGGAAGACGTTTATAAAAGAACATAAACAGTAGACAGGTCATAAAAATGAGTCCCATCATACTAGGGACAAACATCATGGCAGTGTGAAGATATAGATCCATTCCAATGATTTTGAGAGAAATTAAATTAACAATATTACTTACGCCAATCGGTGCGCTAGAGGCTGTGGCTATTAAAACACCGCTTAATAAATATGGGGTTTTTTGATGTTTTTTTAAACCTAAATATTTTAGTACAAGCAAAAGGATTGGAGTTGTGATCAAAATGCTCCCATCATTATTCAGGAAAATGGTCATGAGAAAGCAGAGCAAATTGGTTAGCCAAAAAAGCTTGATGCCTGAACCCTTGGATTGTTGGAGCAGTTTTGCAGCCACCCAATAAAAGAAACCAAAGCTTTCTAGTGCAATGGCCATAATCATAGTGGCAAGGATTGTAACCGATGCACCCGTGACTTTTGTTCCGATTTCCCCTAAGTCTGCCAATGACACACTTCCGCACAATAAAACCATTAAAGCGCCAAATGTGGCGGGGATAGCTTCATTTAGTCCTTTTGGTCTCCAGAAAATAAAAATCATTGTTACGAAAAAAGCGAGCAATGTGAATATGCCGGTGAACTCAATAATTTACTTCACCTCTCTATCTTTCATTTTTAAAATCAAACTAATGTCCTGCGCTTACTAATGTCCTTGCCAACTATTTGTACTGTATGTATACGTATACTGATATGAAGTTGTACTAAGCGATTATATTAAATTAATAAAAATTCCATAAGAATCCCAAAAGAAAAAAGAGATTGCAAGTATCGTTCATGTACCTGCATCACTCTCTTTAGTTCTTGTCTGCTGACAATTTGAAATATGAATAAAATGCTTTATAAGCGGATTATGATTGTCTTTGCGGTAAGCGATAACCCATTCTGCATTAAGCTGTATTTGGTCCATTTTTCGATAAGTAACATCCAAATTAAATAATTTTTTGGCTGAGGAAGGAACAAATGTCATACCAATTCCGGCACTGACTAAACCAATCACCATTTGATATTCTGTGGCTTCCTGGACAATGTTGGGTCTGAAGCCCGCTTGTTCACAGAACTGAATAAAATCCATGTATAGAGTAGGCCATGCTTCTTTAGCAACAGTAATAATTGGTTCATCTCTTAAATCCTCAATCGTAATTGATTCCTTAGAAGTCAATGGGTGTTGCTTAGGCAAAGCTAAAACACAAGGGCTGCTTTGGGCGGTTTCGATATGTAAAGCTGTATGCTGTAAGGGAGGATGAAGTATACCAATATCAATGTTGCCCTTTAGTAGCTCCTCCTGCTGCCTAGACGAGGATATTTCACGCAGTTCTATTTTCACAGATGGGAATTTTTTACGATATTCCCGGACAATCGGCGGCAGAAATTCATATGTAGCTGATCCGACAAAACCGATTACGAGAAGGCCTTGCTCGCCGCGGGCCGTCCGCTGTGCCAGTTCAATTCCTTGTCCGATTTGCATCAATGCCATGCGGCAATGATTTAAAAAGATTTCTCCTGCTGCGGTAAGCTCGACAAATCGTTTTGTCCTTTTCAGAAGCGTAACTCCGACTTCTTCCTCCAGCTGTTTGATCTGCTGGCTGAGAGGAGGCTGCGTCATGTTCAGCCGCCGGGCAGCCTTTCCGAAATGAAGCTCTTCGGCTACTGCGATAAAGTATTGAAGATGGCGAAGCTCCATTCAATATGCATTCCTTTCCATAGGTTAATAATTCGTATTACATATTAATCATAAGGCGAATCGATATTGGAGGTCAATTTCCAAAGAGTGTATAGTGAAACTTATCACAAGATATTTAAAATTTTACGTTTAAAATGCATAATAAGGAGTGAGGGTGTTGACAAAAGCAACAAAAGAACAAAAATCCCTTGTGAAAAACAGAGGGGCGGAGCTTGTTGTTGATTGCTTGGTGGAGCAAGGTGTCACACATGTATTTGGCATTCCAGGTGCAAAAATTGATGCGGTATTTGACGCTTTACAAGATAAAGGACCTGAAATTATCGTTGCCCGGCACGAACAAAACGCAGCATTCATGGCCCAAGCAGTCGGCCGTTTAACTGGAAAACCGGGAGTCGTGTTAGTCACATCAGGACCGGGTGCCTCTAACTTGGCAACAGGCCTGCTGACAGCGAACACTGAAGGAGACCCTGTCGTTGCGCTTGCTGGAAACGTGATCCGTGCAGATCGTTTAAAACGGACACATCAATCTTTGGATAATGCGGCGCTATTCCAGCCGATTACAAAATACAGTGTAGAAGTTCAAGATGTTAAAAATATACCGGAAGCTGTTACAAATGCATTTAGGATAGCGTCAGCAGGGCAGGCTGGGGCCGCTTTTGTGAGCTTTCCGCAAGATGTTGTGAATGAAGTCACAAATACGAAAAACGTGCGAGCTGTTGCAGCGCCAAAACTCGGTCCTGCAGCAGATGATGCAATCAGTGCGGCCATTGCAAAAATCCAAACAGCAAAACTTCCTGTCGTATTAGTCGGTATGAAAGGCGGAAGACCGGAAGCGATTAAAGCGGTTCGCAAGCTTTTGAAAAAGGTTCAGCTTCCATTTGTTGAAACATATCAAGCTGCCGGTACCCTTTCGAGAGATTTAGAGGATCAGTATTTTGGCCGTATCGGTTTGTTCCGCAACCAGCCTGGCGATTTACTGATAGAGCAGGCAGATGTTGTTCTGACGATCGGCTATGACCCGATTGAATATGATCCGAAATTCTGGAATGTCAATGGAGACCGGACAATTATCCATTTAGACGAGATTATCGCTGACATTGATCATGCTTACCAGCCTGATCTTGAATTGATCGGTGACATTCCGTCCACGATCAATCATATCGAACACGATGCTGTGAAAGTGGAATTTGCAGAGCGTGAGCAGAAAATCCTTTCTGATTTAAAACAATATATGCATGAAGGTGAGCAGGTGCCTGCAGATTGGAAATCAGACAGAGCGCACCCTCTTGAAATCGTTAAAGAGTTGCGTAATGCAGTCGATGATCATGTTACAGTAACTTGCGATATCGGTTCGCACGCCATTTGGATGTCACGTTATTTCCGTAGCTACGAGCCGTTAACATTAATGATCAGTAACGGTATGCAAACACTCGGTGTTGCGCTTCCTTGGGCAATCGGCGCTTCATTGGTGAAACCGGGAGAAAAAGTGGTTTCTGTCTCTGGTGACGGCGGTTTCTTATTCTCGGCAATGGAATTAGAGACAGCGGTTCGACTAAAAGCACCAATTGTACACATTGTATGGAACGACAGCACATATGACATGGTTGCATTCCAGCAATTGAAAAAATATAACCGTACATCTGCGGTCGATTTCGGAAATATCGATATCGTGAAATATGCGGAAAGCTTCGGAGCAACTGGCTTGCGCGTAGAATCACCAGACCAGCTGGCAGATGTTCTGCGTCAAGGCATGAACGCTGAAGGTCCTGTCATCATCGATGTCCCGGTTGACTACAGTGATAACATTAATTTAGCAAGTGACAAGCTTCCGAAAGAATTCGGGGAACTCATGAAAACGAAAGCTCTCTAGCACTCTGCGCATCACGACACTGTTTTATGAACAGCACTAAATAAAAGGAGTGAAGGGAAATATGAAACGAGAAAGCAACATTCAAGTGCTCAACCGCGGTCAAAAAGATCAGCCTGTGAGCCAGATTTATCAAGTATCAACAATGACTTCTCTATTAGACGGAGTATATGACGGAGATTTTGAACTGTCAGAGATTCCGAAATATGGAGACTTCGGTATCGGAACCTTTAACAAGCTTGACGGAGAGCTGATTGGGTTTGACGGCGAATTTTACCGTCTCCGTTCAGACGGAACTGCGACACCGGTCCAAAATGGGGATCGTTCTCCGTTCTGTTCATTTACGTTCTTTACACCGGACATGACGCACAAAATTGATGCGAAAATGACACGCGAAGACTTTGAAAAAGAGATCAACAGCATGCTGCCAAGCAGAAACTTATTTTATGCAATTCGCATTGACGGATTGTTTAAAAAGGTGCAGACAAGAACGGTAGAACTTCAAGAAAAACCTTACGTGCCAATGGTTGAAGCGGTCAAAACACAGCCGATTTTCAACTTCGACAACGTGAGAGGAACGATCGTAGGTTTCTTGACACCAGCTTATGCAAACGGAATCGCCGTTTCTGGCTATCACCTGCACTTCATTGACGAAGGACGCAATTCAGGCGGACACGTTTTTGACTATGTGCTTGAGGATTGCACGGTTACGATTTCTCAAAAAATGAACATGAATCTCAGACTTCCGAACACAGCGGATTTCTTTAATGCGAATCTGGATAACCCTGATTTTGCGAAAGATATCGAAACAACTGAAGGAAGTCCTGAATAAAAGAAAAAAAGAAAGCCCCTTTTAGCAGGGCTTTCTTTTTATTTGGCTCTTTTCCTGATTTTAGTTAAAATAACATCAAAACAGTAAAGGTGTGGTCTGATGAAAATATTGGTTTTGGCAGTGCATCCTCATATGGAGACCTCAGTTGTTAATAAGGCGTGGGCTGAGGAATTGAGTAAACATGACAATATCACAGTACGGGATCTTTATAAGGAATACCCGGATGAAGAAATAGATGTTGCGAAGGAACAGCAGCTGTGCGAGGAATACGATCGGATTGTCTTTCAATTCCCGCTATATTGGTACAGCTCTCCGCCGCTCTTGAAAAAATGGCAGGATCTTGTGCTGACTTACGGCTGGGCTTTTGGTTCAGAAGGAAATGCCTTGCATGGCAAGGAGCTGATGCTGGCTGTATCAACAGGGAGCGAAGCGGAAAAATATCAAGCGGGCGGAGCAAATCATTACTCGATCAGTGAGCTATTGAAACCATTTCAGGCCACGAGTAATCTGATCGGCATGAAGTATCTGCCTCCATATGTGTTCTATGGCGTGAATTATGCAGCTGCAGAGGATATTTCTCACAGTGCAAAACGGTTAACCGAATACATTCAGCAGCCTTTTGTTTAAAAGAAAGCCCTGTCGAACATACGGCAGGGCTGTATTTGTTTAAAAATCCGGCAGCTCAGACAGGTTATTTTCCTTGATGCCGTCCGGTTCACTTCGCAAAATGTCACGCCCGTATTTATGGAAGACATCAACATGAGCGAGTTTTCCTGATTTTGCTTCTGACAGCGCAGTAGGATAGTCGAGCTCTCTTCCTGTATTGGTTTTCACTGCGATAATATTGTCTTCCTCATTTCTTCTAACCGCAATAATTTCTTCTTTTCCAGATGGAACATTTTCTTGATCGACAGTTGTTTGCCGGGCTTTATACGATTCATATGCTGCTTCAAATTGATCCATATTTACACCTCCGCTATTTAGCGTGAACAAAAATGTCGATGATCATGTAAGGTTTCGACACAGCATACGACAATATTTCCTGAGAAATATCTTGGGAATGTGACAAATCAATTCATAATAAAAGGGATTCCGCATAAATACGGAATCCCTCTCAGTTATTTTGTCATGTGTAAATCCTTTGTTTTCATATAACCTGTCGCACCGCCGTAATCAACGAATACCCAATCAAAATCAAAACCGCCTTTATTCGTTTGACTCCAGCCTAAAAAAGAAACGCTTGTGTCTGCTGGAAGAGTCTTAATGCTCTTTCCGTTAGCGGATGTGTATACTTTCGTTTTTGTTTTGGTTTTTACTGTTGTTGCTGCTTTTACAATATAATGAGTGGAGACAAAGCCTGTTTTTCCGTTTTTATAATGAACCTTTGCCCAGTCAGCATTTGAGAAGGAAATCAGCTTTAGGCTATCTCCTAAGTGCAGCGTATCGGCTTTCTGGCTTGATGCGGAAGGCTTCGTTCTGACATTTAGAGCCTCTGCTGATACCAAATAAGAATCAATCGGATAACTGTATAAATCATCAATGCTTACCGTTGTTTCTGGCTGTTGGGCATGGATCGTGCCAGCGCCCCCTGCAGCAGCCGCAGTCATTCCAGCCGCAAGTGCTAAAGTTGAAAATAGTTTTGTTGGTTTGTTCATGCCGTTCCTCTCCTCACGTAAGAGAAATAATTCATTCTATAACTCTATTCACGTTATCGCAGGTTCCTAAACATCAGACAATTATTTTTGTGTTTCTAGTTTGAGAGGCGCGGATATTGTTTTTTGCACTTTTTTTCCGTGCAAAATATCATCTGCTGCTTCTGTAGCCAGTTTACCGATTAACTCAGGCTGCTGAGCGACGGTTGCTGACAGCTTTCCGTCTTTAATGGAAGCGAGCGCGTCTTTATTGCCGTCAAAACCGATCACCAATATGTCTTTCCCCGAGCTGTTAATTGCCTCGAGAGCACCGAGCGCCATTTCATCGTTGTGAGCAAAAACAGCTTGGATATCAGGATGGCCCTGCAGCAGGTTTTCCATGACAGTCAGGCCTTTCGTGCGGTCAAAGTCAGCTGATTGTTTTGTGACAACTTGGAGCTTTTGGTCTGCGATGTTATGGAATCCTGAGCCGCGTTCCCGTGTGGCAGATGCGCCGGGGACGCCTTCAAGCTCTGCCACCTTTGCTCCTTTTCCAAGTTTGTCGGCAATAAACGCCGCGGCCATTTCACCGCCTTTTACATTATCGGAAGCAACGAGGGTTTCAACTTTTCCTTGTTCGGCAGATCGATCGATTGTTACGACGGGCACACCGACTGCGTTTGCAGATTCTACTGCCGTTGAGATCGCCGAAGAATCAGTCGGGTTGATTAATAATGCATCAACACCTTGCTGAATTAAATCTTCCACGTCACTCGTCTGTTTCGATGAATCATTTTGTGCATCAACAATGATGACTTTCATTCCCCTTTTTTCAGCTTCTTTTTCGATACCCTTTTTTAATGAGACAAAAAAAGGATTATTAAGTGTTGAGACGGACAAGCCAATGGTGAATTCCTTTTTGTTCCCCGAGTTTGACGGCTTTGCCCATTGGGGAGGCTCAAGCGAACAGGCGGTTAACAAAAATAATGATAACGTTAAAATGACGGATACAGCCTTTTTCATGTGAAAACCCTCCTAAGCTGACTTCTTGCGGTCTAACAATACCGCAATCAAGATAACAATCCCTTTGACAACCAGCTGATAAAATGATGAGACGCCAAGCAGATTAAGTCCGTTATTAAGTGTGCCGATGATCAGTACCCCGATTAACGTGCCGACAATGCGTCCTCGGCCGCCAGAAAGACTTGTTCCGCCTAAGACGACTGCCGCGATAGCATCAAGTTCGTACGATTCCCCCGCAGTCGGCTGGGCCGAATGCAGGCGGGAAGTCAATATGGCACCTGCAAGAGCGGATAAAAGACCGGCTAAAGAATAGATCATCACTTTCACGCGCGTCACTTTGATGCCTGAAATGAGCGCGGCTTTTTCGTTGCCGCCGATAGCGTACGTTCGGCGTCCGAATGGTGTTTTATGAAGAAGCACCCAAAGGATGACAAAGGCAAGAACCATCGTAATCGCCGGTACAGGAATGCCTAAAAAGTAACCGCGTCCGAACATCTGAAAAGCGTAGTTTGTGCCAAGTCCGGTAATCGGATTTCCATCTGTATACACTAGCGTCAGTCCGCGAAACACAGTCATGGTCGCAAGCGTGGCGATAAAGGGCGCCATTTTTCCTTTAGTAATCAATAATCCGTTGATCATGCCTAGTACGGCACCAATGATACAGCCAAGGATGATCGCGAGAACCGGATCGACACCGGACACAATCATCCCCGCAACTAAAGCACTGGACAGGGCAAGAATAGCGCCGACAGAAAGATCAATGCCGCCTGTCAAAATGACAAAGGTCATTCCGAACGCGATTAATCCGTTAATGGCGACCTGGCGAAGCAGGTTTAAAATATTCAGCGGTTCAAGAAAGCTGGGATTTAAAATAGATACAATGATAACGAGAATAAATAAACCAAGAAACGGGCCGAGTTTTTGCATGACTCCGTCGAAGTGAATCCGTTTTTGTTCTGTTTGCAGTTGTTCCGTTTTCATATTACCGCCCTCCCGTGGCAAGTGTCATAATTCGCTCTTGTGTTGCTTCTCGTGCATGGATTTCTCCGCTGATTCTGCCTTCATGGACAACGATAATCCGATCGCTCATTCCCAGAATTTCAGGCAGCTCTGATGACACCATGATGATAGCGACGCCGCGTTCGGTCAGCTCATTCATCAGCGTATAAATCTCTCGTTTGGCGCCAACATCCACACCTCTGGTTGGCTCATCCAAGATAAGCACTTTCGGTCCGATGCCGATCCACTTGGCTATCACCACTTTTTGCTGGTTTCCTCCTGATAAATGGCGTGCGTGCGTTTCCGGTGATGCTGTTTTGATAGTGAGTCGTTTGATTAACAGATTGACAAATTCAGCCTCCCGCTTATGATCAATGAGACCCTTTGGTGAGAAGCTGGACAGATTGGGCAGGGCAATATTTTCGCGGATCGAGGTGTCGAGCAGGAGCCCTTCATCCTTGCGATTCTCTGTAATAAAGCCGAGACCTTTTTTCACGGCTTCCTGCGGGTTCTTAATAGCCGTTTTTTTCCCAGCGATCCATATCTCACCCGTGTCCAGCCTGTCAACGCCGAACAGCGCTCTCATCATTTCTGTCCGGCCGGCTCCCATCAATCCTGACACACCGACGATCTCACCGGAACGAACATAAAAGCTGACATCCTCAAAACTCCCTTTTACGGAGGCATTTTTCACCTCGAATACTTTGTCACCGAGAGAAGGCGTGCGTTTTGGATATCGTTCAGTCAGCTCCCGTCCGACCATTTTTTTGACGACTTCATCAAAATCAGTTTCTGAGATGTTTGTTGTATCTACCGTTTTTCCGTCACGCATGATGGTAATTCTGTCGCAAATTGCAAAAATTTCTTCCATGCGGTGCGAAATATAGACAATGGAGACGCCGTTCTTTTTTAACGCTGTAATGACCTCAAAGAGCTTGCTGATTTCACGTTCAGTCAACGCTGCGGTCGGTTCATCCATAATGATTACCTCGGCATTTGTCATAAGCGCTTTTGCGATTTCGATCATTTGCTGCTGTCCGACGGAACATTCGCCGGCTTCTTGATCAAGAGAAAGAGAGACGGAAAGTTTGTCAAATTGCTCTTTTGCTAGCGCTTTCATTTTTCTTGTTTGTAAGACGCCCAGCTTGGAGGATATCTCCTTACCGATAAATAGATTCTCAAGAACGGTCATTTCCGGCCAGATATTCAATTCCTGATGGATAAAGGCTATTCCATGCTGTTCCGCTTCTTTCGGATTGGAAAAATACGTTTCGTTTCCGTTTATGCTGATTTGACCTTTATCTGCTTTGTGCAGGCCTGTCAAAATGTTCATAAGCGTGGACTTGCCGGCGCCGTTTTCTCCCATTAATGCGTGAACCTCGCCAGGCATGAGCTGAAAGGAAACGCCTGACAGCACCTGGTTTTTTCCGAATGCTTTATGAATGTCTTTCATTTCAATCTGCATGTTTCCTCCTCCTTTCTAGAAAAGCACACCTGCCTGCAGGATGCAGTTGGCATATGGTGTGAATTCTCCTGTTCTTATGACTGCCTTTGCTTCTTTTGTCAGCAGCTTAAACTCCTCGTGAGAAAGGTATTCAATCTCTTGTTCAGAGAAAAGATTTTCTAGAAATTTCGCATTCTCCTGATTGGATGCTTTTATTTCAGCTGCAGCAATGACTTTTTCGATGACCATCTCGTCAGCGAGCACTGCCGCTGTATCTTGGAAAGCCGGAAGGCCCGGCTTCAGTGAAAGATCAATTTTCAAAACGCCGTCAGGAACCGGCAGTCCGGCATCCGCGATGACAATTTTATCAGTGTGGCCAAGGTCGGCTAAAATCTTGGCAAGATGGCTGTTCAGTATACCGTGTTTTTTCATGACAGCAGCTCCTCTACTTTATTTCTTGTCGGCATTCCGCCTTGGGCACCGAAGGAGCAGACAGAAAGGGAAGCGGCACGATTGGCAAACCGCAATGCGGCTTCAATGTCTTTTCCCTCAGCCAGGGCCACGGCAAATGCTGCGTTAAACGTATCACCGGCTCCGGTTGTA
This sequence comes from Bacillus sp. FSL R5-0576, assembly GCF_038004765.1. NCBI lineage: Bacteria > Bacillati > Bacillota > Bacilli > Caryophanales > Bacillaceae > Bacillus > Bacillus sp. FSL R5-0576. Next base: position 3,428,543 of record NZ_JBBORU010000001.1, on the reverse strand, counting down.
TCAACGGGCTCTACAGGGAAGGACGGGATGAGCACCTCTTTGCTGCCAGCCGAATAGCGGACGCCTTGTTTTCCTTCCGTAATAAAGAGCTTTGCCGGATAAAGCGCCAGAGCTTCAGAAATGGTAAGCTCAGGGAATAAAATCGAAGCCTCGTGTTCATTCGGCGTCAGATAGGTAGCGTGATCAATTGTTTCCTGCTTGAGCGGGCGGGCCGGTGCTGGGTTTAGTATGATCGGGATATCGTGAGAATGGCAGTATTTGCACACCTCATCAACCGTTTCTTCTGGGATTTCCTGCTGAATCAGCACCATATCGACCTTTTCAATCTGTTCGAGCGCGTTTAACGCATACGCTGGGGTGATGTCATCGTTCGCGCCTTTGACAACGACAATGCTGTTGTCGCCTTCAGCAAGCACAATATGAGCGGTTCCGCTTTCCGTATGTGTAACCGGTTCCATATAGTCAGTGCGAACGCCGTTAGCTTTGAGATTATTCAAAATAGCTGTTCCATAATGATCGTCTCCAACCTTGCCGACCATAAACACTTGGGCCCCAAGTCTGGCTGCGGCAACGGCCTGATTTGCTCCTTTGCCGCCCGGCACAGTCTGAAATGACGTGCCAAGAACCGTTTCACCGGCATTTGGGCGTTTGTCCGAGGTGACCACTAAATCCATAGAACAGCTACCAATCACACAAATATTACGCATCTTAATCTTCCTTTCTTGTCGTCTTTCTTCCTATATAGGTGACAGGCATTTGAATTGCCGTTTCTGCCAGCGGCTGTTTTTTGATGATACCCAAAAGCAGTTTGGCAGCTTCTTTCCCCATATCATATGCGGGCTGTTTAATTGTAGAAAGTGGCGGGAACAGAAGTCCGCTTTGCGGAATGTCATCATAGCCGATAATTTGAATGTCCTCCGGCACGTTTTTTCCGCGCCGCAATGCTTCATGTAAAACGGCAGCGGCTTGAATATCATTACTCGCGATCACACCATCTGTCGCTGGATAAGCGGCAAACAGCTCCTTCGCCATTGATTGTGCATCTTTAATTGAAAATGAAGCCGTCTCAATGACCTGAAAATCAACTTCAGCCTGCTTTAAGATTTCCAAAGCGCCGTTAAAGCGGTCTTGAGCGGTCGGCAGGTGAGCGGGGCCTCTCAAGAGCGTAATGCGCTGGCTTTTTCCGTGAATGATAGCCTGGGCGGCTAACTTTCCTCCTGTATAGCCGTCACTGGACACAGAAGGAGCCCCTTCAAGTGTTCTGTCCAGAAAAACAACTGGATAATTCATGCCGCTGTATTCCTCGAGATCCGGGTAATTCGTTGCGGCAATAATGCCTGCGACATGATTTTGCTTAAAGGTTTGAAGGTATTCAAGTTCTTTTTTCAATTCCTCGTCACTGTTGCCGAAAATAAGGCGATAGCCTTCCCGGTTCAATTCATCCTCCGCACCGCGGGCAAGCTGAGGGAAGAAAGGGTTTGTGATATCCGGGAGCAAAAGTCCGATCAGTCGGGATTCTCTTTTATATAGAGATCTGGCGACTTCATTCGGGTAATAGTTCAGCTTCGCCATCGCCGCTATGACACGCGTTCGCGTTTCTTCGTGTACATAGCCGTTATCATTCAGGACGCGGGAAACCGTCGCAACTGAAACGCCCGCCGCTCCGGCGACATCTTTAATTGTAGCCAAAACAGCTCCTCCTTGTTTATGTAACCGTTTACATAGATAGATTATCATGAACAATCCGAAGTTAGCAATAAAAATATCAAAAGAAATCTAATTGTAAATTGTATATATAATTGAAAAAATTAAGGTTTTCACTCTTTTTTTGACAAAGTCTTCACAAATATGGATGAAGATTTCTTGAACAAATATTAAGTTTTATTAAAATTGTTTCAAAGTCATGCGTTTAGACCTGTAAATGGTGAGAAACAGAAAAGACTATCATCCCAGAAAATGTTTAATTATGTTAGAGAATTCGGACTCGTATGTTTAGCGTTTTCATCTCGAACCTCCTTAGTCATTTTGGAATGGGCCTAATATTGCTTATTCCATGCAGAAAGGATGACATTATGACCTTGTCCTTAAGAAACAGGATAAAATTATTTTGTGTTCATAAGAACCGGAAACACGCATGATAGCAGGAAATGCTTGATAACACAGGCTGAAAAAAAGATTGATTTGAAATGCATATTAAATACAAACAGCAGGGTGTGACTATACGTCCAGAAGGATATCAGGAGAAAAATGAAAGCGCATTCTCTTCGATTTTTCAAAAAAGTGATAAGGTATAAGTCCTGCTGTTTTCCAAAAATAGAAAACAGTTTGTAGGTATAAAATCTCTTTCAAAAGAGAAGTTTGGCTTAGTCGATTAGGGAAGATTATGTTACATAATGCCGATTGAGAATTCATAGTGATTCTATATACTGATGAATGAATTTACAACAATATAGAAGGAGATGTCGAAAAGCAATGTGGTTACTCATTATAGCCTGTGCTGTCATACTGGTCATCGGAATATTAGAAAAACGACGACATCAGAAAAACATTGATGCCCTCCCTGTTCGGGTGAATATTAACGGCATCCGCGGAAAATCGACTGTGACAAGGCTGACAACCGGAATATTAATAGAAGCCGGTTACAAGACTGTTGGAAAAACAACAGGAACAGATGCAAGAATGATTTACTGGGACACACCGGAGGAAAAGCCGATTAAACGGAAACCTCAGGGGCCGAATATCGGAGAGCAAAAAGAAGTCATGAGAGAAACAGTAGAAAGAGGGGCTAACGCGATTGTCAGTGAATGCATGGCTGTTAACCCAGATTATCAAATCATCTTTCAGGAAGAACTTCTGCAGGCCAATATCGGCGTCATTGTGAATGTTTTAGAAGACCATATGGATGTCATGGGGCCGACGCTTGATGAAATTGCAGAAGCGTTTACCGCTACAATTCCTTATAATGGCCATCTTGTCATTACAGATAGTGAATATACCGAGTTCTTTAAACAAAAAGCAAAAGAACGAAACACAAAAGTCATCATTGCTGATAACTCAAAAATTACAGATGAGTATTTACGTAAATTTGAATACATGGTATTCCCTGATAACGCTTCTCTGGCGCTGGGTGTGGCTCAAGCACTCGGCATTGACGAAGAAACAGCATTTAAGGGAATGCTGAATGCGCCGCCAGATCCGGGAGCAATGAGAATTCTTCCGCTGATCAGTCCGAGCGAGCCTGGGCACTTTGTTAATGGGTTTGCCGCAAACGACGCTTCTTCTACTTTGAATATATGGAAACGTGTAAAAGAAATCGGTTACCCGACCGATGATCCGATCATCATCATGAACTGCCGCGCAGACCGTGTCGATCGGACACAGCAATTCGCAAATGACGTATTGCCTTATATTGAAGCAAGTGAACTGATCTTAATCGGTGAAACAACAGAACCGATCGTAAAAGCCTACGAAGAAGGCAAAATTCCTGCAGACAAACTGCATGATCTAGAGTATAAGTCAACAGATGAAATTATGGAATTGTTAAAGAAAAGAATGCACAACCGTGTCATATATGGCGTCGGCAATATTCATGGTGCCGCAGAGCCTTTAATTGAAAAAATCCACGAATACAAGGTTAAGCAGCTCGTAAGCTAGGGGGAAATGCAAACATGTTCGGATCAGATTTATACATCGCACTAATTTTAGGTGTACTACTCAGTTTAATTTTTGCGGAAAAAACAGGGATCGTGCCGGCAGGACTTGTTGTACCGGGATATCTAGGACTTGTGTTTAATCAGCCGGTCTTTATTTTACTTGTTTTGCTAGTGAGCTTGCTCACTTATGTTATTGTGAAATACGGTTTATCCAAATTTATGATTTTGTATGGACGCAGAAAATTCGCTGCCATGCTGATAACAGGGATCGTCCTAAAAATCGCGTTTGATTTTCTATACCCGATTGTACCATTTGAAATCGCAGAATTTCGAGGAATCGGCATCATCGTGCCAGGTTTAATTGCCAATACCATTCAGAAACAAGGTTTAACCATTACGTTCGGAAGCACGCTGCTATTGAGCGGAGCGACCTTTGCTATCATGTTTGTTTACTACTTAATTTAATGTAAGGTGTGTCAAACGATGAAAAAAGAACTGAGCTTTCATGAAAAGCTGCTAAAGCTGACAAAACAGCAAAAAAAGAAAACCAATAAGCACGTATTTATTGCCATTCCGATCGTTTTTGTCCTTATGTTCGCTTTCATGTGGGCGGGAAAAGCGGAAACGCCGAAGGTCAAAACGTATTCTGACGACGTACTCTCAGCCTCATTTGTAGGCGATATTATGATGGGACGCTATGTTGAAAAAGTAACGGAGCAAAAAGGGGCAGACAGTATTTTTCAATATGTTGAACCGATCTTTAGAGCCTCGGATTATGTAGCAGGAAACTTTGAAAACCCGGTAACCTATCAAAAGAATTATAAACAAGCAGATAAAGAGATTCATCTGCAGACGAATAAGGAATCAGTGAAAGTCTTGAAGGATATGAATTTCACGGTTCTCAACAGCGCAAACAACCACGCAATGGATTACGGCGTTCAGGGCATGAAAGATACGCTTGGAGAATTTGCGAAGCAAAACCTTGATATCGTTGGAGCGGGATACAGCTTAAGTGATGCGAAAAAGAAAATTTCGTACCAGAAAGTCAACGGGGTAACGATTGCGACGCTTGGCTTTACCGATGTGTCCGGGAAAGGTTTCGCGGCTAAAAAGAATACGCCGGGCGTGCTGCCCGCAGATCCTGAAATCTTCATCCCTATGATTTCAGAAGCGAAAAAACATGCGGACATCGTTGTTGTGCAGTCACACTGGGGCCAAGAGTATGACAATGATCCAAACGACCGCCAGCGCCAGCTTGCAAGAGCCATGTCTGATGCGGGAGCTGACATCATCGTCGGCCATCACCCGCACGTCTTAGAACCGATTGAAGTATATAACGGAACCGTCATTTTCTACAGCCTCGGCAACTTTGTCTTTGACCAGGGCTGGACGAGAACAAGAGACAGTGCACTGGTTCAGTATCACCTGAAGAAAAATGGAACAGGCCGCTTTGAAGTGACACCGATCGATATCCATGAAGCGACACCTGCACCTGTGAAAAAAGACAGCCTTAAACAGAAAACCATTATTCGCGAACTGACGAAAGACTCTAATTTCGCTTGGAAAGTAGAAGACGGAAAACTGACGTTTGATATTGATCATAGTGACAAACTAAAATCTAAATAAACGGAGTGATAAAGATGAAATTTGTCAAAGCCATTTGGCCGTTTGTTGCCGTAGCCATCGTGTTCATGTTTATGTCAGCTTTTAAATTCAATGATCAGCTGACAGATCAGGAAAAACAGAAGATTGATATGGAAATGAATAAAATCCAGCAGCAGGAAGAACCGGTAAACGCCAATAAATAATTCAAAAAAAGAGAGTGTCTGATGAGACACTCTCTTTTTGTTTGCCCAGCATATTCATTCTGTAAAAATATTAAAAAGTCTCTTAACATATTCAAAAAAATACCGATGTTAAAACTGCAAAAAGAGGAGGAGATAATAAAAGTGAACACACTGGCAAACTGGAAGAAGTTTTTGCTTGTGGCGGTTATCATTTGTTTTTTGGTTCCAATTATGACAAAAGCGGAGATTGCGGAAGCTGATACATCATCAGAATTGATTGTCAGCGAAGCAAAAAACCTGCTTGGATATCAGTATAAATATGGCGGGGAAACGCCGAAAGAGGGTTTCGATCCATCAGGATTGATACAATATGTGTTCAGTAAGGCTGATATTCATCTGCCGAGATCTGTAAACGACCAGTATAAAATCGGAACAGCTGTAAAGCCGGAAAACTTGAAGCCGGGTGATATTTTATTTTTCAAGAAAGAGGGAAGCACCGGCACTGTTCCGACACATGACGCCCTTTATATCGGAGACGGCCAAATGGTTCACAGTACACAGTCAAAAGGGGTTATCATCACCAATTACAAAAAAAGCAGCTATTGGAGCGGAACTTATATCGGAGCGAGACGAATCGCTGCCGATCCGGCAACGGCTGATGTTCCTGTCGTTCAGGAGGCCGAAAAATATATCGGTGTCCCATATGTGTTTGGCGGAAGTACGCCGTCAGAGGGCTTTGATTGCTCGGGGCTTGTGCAATATGTGTTTCAACAGGCACTCGGCATTTATCTGCCGCGATCAGCCGAACAGCAGTGGGCAGTGGGCGAGAAGGTAGCCCCTCAGAACATAAAGCCTGGTGATGTCGTCTATTTCAGCAATACGTATAAAACGGGAATTTCACATGCAGGCATTTATGCGGGCGCAGGCAGGTTCATTCAGGCAAGCCGGTCAGAAAAAGTAACCATTTCCTATTTGTCAGAGGATTACTGGAAATCGAAGATGACGGGTATTCGCCGATTTGACAACCTGACAATCCCGAAAGAAAATCCGATTGTTTCCGAAGCGACGCTTTATGTCGGAGAAGTGCCTTACAAACAGGGCGGAGTAACACCTGAGACAGGATTTGATACAGCTGGATTTGTCCAATATGTCTACCAGAAAGCAGCCGGTATTTCCCTGCCTCGATACGCAACAAGCCAGTACAATGCCGGAACTAAGATTGAGAAGGCGGACCTGAAGCCGGGAGACATTGTGTTCTTTCAATCAACAAGCTTAAATCCCTCCATCTATATCGGAAACGGACAAGTTGTTCATGTCACATTATCAAACGGCGTGACCATCACCAATATGAACACGAGCACATATTGGAAGGATAAATACGCAGGAAGTATACGGGTGCAATAAAAGAAAAAGACTCCAATCTCTGGAGTCTTTTCTTTATGCATATTGCCCCGAAAGAAGCTGGTCTATAAAGTAGGCCACACCATTTTCGTCATTGCTTTTTGTGACAAAGGTGCTTTTTTCTTTTAATTCATCAATCGCATTTTCCATGGCGATACGGTGTCCGGCGACTTCAAACATGGACAAATCGTTTGGACTATCGCCGATCGCATAGATATCCTGTGTTTCAATTCCGTATATGTCAGCCAGCTTTGTTAACGCGCGTCCTTTTCCTGACGAGGCCGGCAGGATTTCGATAATATGTTTTCCTGAAGAGGTTTGCGCCAGTTTTTTATGATGCTTCAGTTCTTCCTTCGCTTGTTTCAGCTTGTCCATATCAAAGGAGAAGCAAAGAAGCTTATAAATGTTTTCACCGCCGTCAAAAACCGATTCGATATGAGGGATTGGTTTAATGCCAAACTGTTTGAATTGAGTCATGGCTCCTTGCCACAAGTCATCCGTCTGCTCGTTTGGGTTTGCGCTCTTTAGAATGTCAAGCTCCGCGTGCAGCTTAGCTTCGCCGTCAAAAGGAGAAAGCAGATGGTCATCTGTATATACCTCAAAGTAAATGTTTTTTGAAAGTAAGTAATCAGCAATCGCTTTACCGGCTTCCTGATCCATTAATGTCCGGCTGATCAAACGGTAACCCGTGTCATGGATCGTACCGCCATTAGCTGCAATGATAGGGATGTCCAAGTCATCCAGCAGCGCTTTTACATCAAATGTCGCTCTTCCCGTGCAAATGGTGACGAGGATGCCGGCATCAACGGCCCGCTTGATCGCCTCTCTGTTTTCCGCAGAAATGACGCTTTCTTTATTCAGTAATGTTCCGTCTAGATCAATCGCAATACATTTCATATGTAGGGGAACCTCCTTAAAAATGAAGCTGCTTCGTGTAGTATGTTCAGCTTGCCTGTGAAACATAATCCATATAAATCAAGGCTAAACGTTACTTTGATAATTTTCAACAAGGAAATATGTAAAACGGGATGGCGTAATCGCCATCCCGTTCATTATACACCTAAATCGTTTTGCAGCTCTTCTTTAACTTCCTGCAGCTTTTGCTGATTCAATTTGAAATAATAAACTCCGGCAGGTTCATAATCATAACCCGTCAGCTGAATAGACTCAACTGATTTCAATGAAGTGATGAACGGGAACAGGCCGATGGCATCTTTAAGGGATAAGTTCATTTTTAAATTTTGCCCCATCGTATCCACAATATCATCATAAGCCGGAATTGAGCTCAATGATTTTGATTTATCTATAATGGCGCTCAGCACTTCCATTTGTCTTTGCCCGCGTAAAAGGTCACTGTCCGCTTTACGTGTTCTTACGTAAGCGAGCGCTTCTTCCCCATCAAGCGTATGTGTTCCTTTTTGAAGAACGACTTTACCTTTTGTATCTTTTTTGATTTGCTGAATGACTTTATCGCTTTTTACTGTTACTTTGACGCCATTTAATTCGTTTACGACGTCTTCAAAAGCCGTGAAATTGCTTTCTACGACATAATCGACGGGAATATCCAGCATTTCTTCAACTGTTTTCACAGTCAAGTCAACGCCGCCGTAAGCGTGAGCATGTGTGAATTTATCATACCCGTGGCCTGGGATGTTTACATAGGCGTCACGCGGAATGCTCAGCATTTTAGCTGTTTTTTCTTTCCGATTAAATGTAACCAGCACATTCGCGTCACTTCTTGCCTGATCGACGGTCTCGCCGTTTTTCTCCCTGGCATCAATTCCTAAGAGCAATACAGAAAAAGAATCTTTTCCAGGATCAAATTCTTTGATCCGTTTTACAGATTGTTCTCCGCGTGCAAGGCTGACATGAGCTTCCTTAGAAGCATTGTTCAGCTTTACAAAAGCATAGGCGCCGACAGAGCCTGCCGCAATGACTAAAAAAGCCATTAATCCGGCAACAACTTTCACCCATTTTTTTAGTTTTCTTTTTTTCTTTCTGCGCTGTGATCGTTCTTCCATATATCAATACCTCACGTTTCTTTAATATTTGAAGCGTACCATTCTATTTGCCATGGGGCAACTCCTCGAAAGACATTTTTCGATAAATATTCCTATATTTATAAGTTCTTGTTTTTGAAAATTGATAACGATAATGTGCTGAATCACCTTATATTGGACGCCGCAGCAGGTAAAATGTTTCGGCGACATTGAAAAAAATACAAGTAAATGATTGGAAAACTTATGATCAGCAAAATAAAAAGGTTTAATGGCCGGAAAAAGAGGCTAAAAGATTTCTAAAAAAATCCCACAGACAATGTCATTGCAGCTGATGGAGAAAGGGAGTCATTTTTATGAAAAAGCAGTCAAATATATGGCTTTATTTTTTCGGAGCTCTTGGAGGCGCGTTATATGGCTATGATACCGGAGTGATTTCCGGAGCTATTTTATTTATGAAAAAGGAGTTAGGCTTAAACGCGTTTACAGAAGGTCTTGTTGTCAGCTCCTTGCTGGTTGGGGCGATATTGGGCTCAGGAGCGGCCGGCAAGCTGACTGACCGTTTCGGAAGAAAAAAAGCAATTATGGCGGCCGCGCTGCTGTTTTGTATAGGCGGTCTTGGTGTGGCGCTGGCCCCGAATACGGGAGTCATGGTGCTGTTTCGCATCATTTTGGGACTTGCAGTCGGAACATCGACGACGATCGTGCCGCTTTATTTATCTGAACTGGCGCCAAAACATAAACGCGGGGCGCTGTCATCACTGAATCAGCTGATGATCACGGTCGGCATCCTTCTTTCTTACATTGTCAATTACATATTTGCCGATGCCGAAGCGTGGCGCTGGATGCTTGGATTGGCTGCTGTGCCGTCATTGCTCTTGCTCATTGGCATTTTGTTTATGCCGGAGAGCCCGCGCTGGCTGTTCACGAATGGCGAAGAAAGCAAAGCGAAGAACATTCTTGAAAAATTGCGTGGCACAAAAGATATTGATCAGGAAATACATGATATAAAAGAAGCGGAAAAGCAGGATGAAGGCGGCCTGAAGGAGCTGTTCGATCCATGGGTGCGCCCAGCGCTTATTGCCGGTTTGGGACTCGCTTTTTTGCAGCAATTTATCGGAACGAATACGATCATCTACTATGCGCCAAAGACCTTTACAAACGTCGGATTCGGAAACTCCGCTTCGATTTTAGGCACGGTCGGAATCGGCACAGTCAATGTTGTCATGACATTAGTAGCGATTAAAATCATCGACAAGATTGGAAGAAAGCCGTTACTGCTATTCGGGAATGCGGGCATGGTGATCAGCTTGATCGTTCTCGCTTTAGTAAATCTCTTTTTCGATAACACTCCGGCTGCCTCATGGACGACCGTCATTTGTTTAGGCGTGTTTATCGTTGTCTTTGCGGTCAGCTGGGGACCGGTTGTATGGGTGATGCTTCCTGAATTGTTCCCGCTTCATGTCAGAGGAATCGGGACCGGTGTTTCGACCTTAATGTTGCACGTTGGGACACTGATTGTTTCACTAACCTATCCAATATTAATGGAAGCGATCGGAATCAGTTATTTATTCCTGATTTATGCCGCAATCGGTATCATGGCGTTCTTATTTGTCCGATTTAAAGTGACAGAGACAAAGGGAAAAAGCCTTGAAGAAATTGAGCAGGATTTACGGGACAAAAACGGACAGGGAGGATCGGCCGGAAAACAGCAGACTGTCGGGACATAAAAAAGGGTGCGCGATCATGCGCACCCTTTTGATTGCTTACTTTCCCACCGTGCCAAAGTTAATGATTTTAAAAGAAATATCGTACTTAAAATCAGCCTCAGAAAATATTTCATCCCAATGCCCTTTTACTTTATTCCAGTAGTCAGGGTGTTGAATCCTTATGTGGTCTGATAAAAAGACCGGATCGGTTTTATACTCGTGCTGCAGTTTATCCATCACCTGCTTTACATCTCGTTCAAGCTTTTTTTCAAAAATGTTTTCCAGCCTGTGCAAATAACTTTTGCTGAACGAGTTTTCATTCGGGTTTTGGTCTTCTGTCAGGATGCCCTTCGTTTTAACAGAAATATGAAAGACAGGTTTTCCGTTTTCAATGACCGGCTTAATTTTCGTTTTCGACTTTTTAATTTCAAACGTAATCGGATGTCCTTTATCTGTCGTTGGCATGACACCGCCTTGGATCGTCCCCATGACCCATGTCAGTGTTTGGGTTTCATCAGCTGAAAGAAACCCAACGAGTTTATTGCTGCCTCTTTTGATAACGCCTGAACCGTCATACTTGGCTTTTCCCTTTTGGTTTTTCACGGCTTGAATAAGATAACTGTACCCGTTCTGAGAGTATATAGATGCTCTGCCGATGCGCAGCGGTATCATAATCTTACCGTTATATCCGCTGTGAGTTGTCAAATCAATCAGTTTTTCTGAGGGCATCGGCTGCTGCTGATTGGGGTTTCCTTTTGTGAAAACATCAGCTGCATTCCCTCTGGCTGCCATCAAATAGCTGCTTCGCCGCAGCTCATCATCCCGGATAAAGTGGTTGAAGACTTGGTCTACATTTTGATTCCTCATCAGTTTTTCTCCCAAAAGAATCACTTTTAAATGATCGCTATAAACAGGAGGGTCCTTGATGGATACATCACTGACTGCTTCCAGGATCGTTTTCCCGTAGGACGTCACATTGACAAATTCGGGTTTTCCGGATGCTTGGCTGTCTTCGCTTTGGGGAAGAAGGTTTTGATACGTCAGTTTGTACTGGTGATCATCTGTCTCATCGATCGCCAGCCCTCTGGCGAAGGATAGTTTCTCAATATTTTTGACATCCCAGCACCCGCAGAGAACCTGCAGCATAAGAAACATGACTGCGAGTTTTGTTGCTGTTTTCATTGCAGCTGACCCCTCCCAAGTTTTTTCTGTACCCAGCTTAAAAGCCAGACGAAGAATGGAATTGCAATCACAATTAAGAAAGCATATCCAAGAAGCGTCCCGTAATAAAACACGTCATTCAAGTCCTTGGGATACATCGTTATGAAAAACGTCGCAACCAGCATTGCAGTCAGCAGCCAAGCATTGTTTTTATTTTTTAGATGAAAGATTTCCGTTAACCCGATATGGGCGCCTTTGAAGGATCCGAGCATACAGGTAAATTGCTGAGCTGTCCAGGTCAGCTGTAAAAACAGATCAAATCGTTCAATAAAAATACCCGGAACCTCTAATGCGTGGATGAGGGAAATAGTCGGCCATGTCACCGTTTTTGCCTCAGCCACAGTCATACAGCCAATCACAATGAACAAAGTAATGCTGTAGAACACTGTAGAAGTCCCGATCCCAAAAGCAACAGCCTTTTTCGCTTGCTTCGGATCTCTCATAAATGGGACGAGATAAAAGATGATTTCAAATCCTGAGAAATATAAAAGTGTTTTTGGGAATAAAGAGAAAAAACTTTGATAGCCTCCTTCAAAAACAGGCCGGATAAAATCGAACTGGAACAAGCGAAAGCTGAACATCAAAAGCATCATAAAAATAATAAGGGTTATAGGAAAAATATAAGCGTATACTTTTGCAATTGAATAAACGCCTCCGCCCACATGATAGATGGCAACTGCAAGAAATATAAACACCACAACTGCCATTGGCGTATTTTTCAACAAAAAGAATCCGACAACCTCTCCCAAAATCCGAGCTTGAAAGCAAACAATCCCAATGAAATATAGACAGATATATAAATTCAATAGAAAGCCGATGAATTTTCCAGCTACAATGCTGTTGAGCTTAAAAAGAGTTTTTTCGCTGTTTTTTTGAAGGAAAGGCAAAAAAAGCAGAACAATGATAATAAAAATAACGCCCTGCAGCAGTATCATAAGCCATCCGCTCGGACTGCCGGTTTCGGCAGCTGAGCGGGGAAGGGTTAGGACCCCGGCACCGATCAGTGTGCTGCTGATCATAATGAGCGTCTGCATAAATGTCAGTTTATGCTCTGATTTCCTCATAGCCATCACCTTTGTCTGATGTTATCTTCAGGATCGTTTCGTGTCGGTCTTCTTTTTAAAAACATCGTGGGAATACGGATGACTGTGTCTTTCAAATCCTGTCCAGGCTGCGCCATGATCGGGATAATGTAATCCTGTCCAAAGCTTTTCAGGCGCATGAGATGGCCGATCACAAACAGATAAACCATTATAACGCCATACATGCCAAGCGCTGTTGCACTTATCATAACCCCGATCCGAATGATCCGCAGCGGAAAGTTATAGGCGTATGAAGGAACGGTAAAGGATGCCAGTGCTGTGACAGAAACGACAATGACCATAAGCGCACTGACAATTTGTGCCTGAACAGCTGCCTGTCCGATGACGACCCCGCCGATAAGGCCAATTGTCTGTCCAATCGGCTTAGGCAGCCTTAATCCGGCTTCTCGAATCAATTCGATCGTAAAGATCATGATAAAGGCCTCTATAAAAGGCGGGAACGGTACGTTAAGCCTGCTGCCTGCAATGGAAATGGCCATTCTAGTCGGCAATAGCCCGGTGTGAAAAGAAACGAGAGAAATATACAGACCGGGCAAATAAATGGTGATCAGGATGCTGGAATAACGAAGAAGGCGTACAAGTGACATTGGGATCCAGCGCTGGCTGTAATCATCGGGCGAATGAATAAATTCGTCAACCGTAGCCGGTACAATCAAAGCAAACGGCGTACCATCCACTAATATGGACACTCGTCCTTCTAATAGAGCAGCCTCTACACGATCTGGCCGTTCTGTACTTAAAATCGTGGGGAAAATTGAAAATGGTTCGTCTTCAATCAGCTGTTCAAGCGTCCCCGATTCCGGCAAATTATCTATATTGACTGATTTCAGCCTTTTAAACACTTCTTTGACGACATAATCGGGGGCGATATCCTGAATATAAGCGACAGCGATTTTCTTTTTCGTCCTTTTTCCGAGTGTCATTTCTTTGATGACAAGATTAGGGTCACTCGTCCGTTCACGTAAAAGCGCCGTGTTTGTCCGCAGTTTTTCAATAAATCCTATTTTAGGGCCGCGTTCCACGACTTCGGAGGAGGGTTCATCAAGACTGCGTGTTGCGACTGACTTTGTGTCGAAAGCTAATCCTCCGCGATAGCCATCAGCGAGCAAAATGGCTTGCCCTGAAAAAACGAGTTGCTCTATTTCTTTCATTGTAGAAACAACGCTGTGGTGAAAGCCGAAAAAAAAGGCGGATAAGTCTTCAATCGAGCTTTCCTTATGGGCTAACGCCTCTTTTTGTAAAGGAGAAATGACGTATTGCGCCAGCATTTTATTCTCTGTCAGACCGTCAATATACAGTAAACACGCCTTTTGTCTGCTATCTCCGAAAGCAAATGTATAAAACATCATATCGTCGTTTTGTCCCAATGTTTTTTTCAGTGTGTCTAAATTGTTCTGGAGATCAGAGTCGATTTGCATAGTTTCTCTCCTTCGTAAACAGATTGACGGTTTTTATTAATTTGTATCAAAAAAGGAGAATTATTCTTATCGAGGAAAAGGCTGAAACAAAGCTTCTTTTCGACGTGATATAATAGATAGGAAGCGTTTTCTTTGAAGGGGTAATGAAAAGATGATGCTTTGTACATATGTTGTCATCGGAAAAAGACAGCTTATACGGGCGTTTGTAAGAGGGGCGCACCGGGAAAATGATGATCAGTTATTTACAGGGGAGGGGTACGGATCATGACGCAATCACCGATTTTTCTAACGCCTGTGTTTAAAGAAAAAATCTGGGGCGGAACCGCTTTACGAGATAGATTTGGATACAGTATTCCTTCAGAATCAACGGGGGAATGCTGGGCCATTTCCGCTCATCCAAAAGGACCGAGCACTGTTGCAAATGGCCCGTATAAAGGAAAGACATTGATCGAGCTTTGGGAAGAGCACCGTGAAGTATTCGGCGGTGTAGAGGGGGATCGGTTCCCGCTTCTGACAAAGCTGCTGGATGTGAAGGAAGGTACGTCAATTAAAGTTCACCCTGATGATTACTATGCCGGAGAAAACGAAGAGGGAGAACTCGGCAAGACGGAATGCTGGTACATTATCGACTGTAAGGAAAACGCAGAAATCATTTACGGGCATACGGCCCGCTCAAAAACCGAACTTGTCACAATGATCAACAGCGGTGACTGGGAGGGCCTGCTGCGAAGAATCAAAATTAAACCGGGTGATTTCTATTATGTGCCGAGCGGAACGCTGCATGCATTGTGCAAGGGGGCCCTTGTTTTAGAGACTCAGCAAAATTCTGATGCCACATACCGGGTGTACGATTATGACCGTCTTGATAGCAACGGAAGTCCGAGAGAGCTTCATTTTGCCAAAGCGGTCAATGCGGCCACGGTTCCCCATGTGGACGGGTATATAGATGAATCGACAGAATCAAGAAAAGGAATAACCATTAAAACATTTGTCCAAGGGGAATATTTTTCGGTTTATAAATGGGACATCAATGGCGAAGCTGAAATGGCTCAGGATGAATCCTTTCTGATTTGCAGCGTGATAGAAGGAAGCGGTTTGCTCATGTATGAGGACAAAACATGTCCGCTCAAAAAAGGCGATCACTTTATTTTGCCGGCTCAAATGCCCGATTTTACGATAAAAGGAACTTGTACCCTTATCGTGTCTCATATTTAAACTTAATCTCACTTCGAGATTAAGTTTTTTTTATTAGAAAATGGAAGTGATTCACCTATAAATGAAGCATGCGCGTGCCGATAAATAAACTAGTTTTATATTCTCATAGAATAAGAAAGAGGAGAAGGAATGAAAAAGAGACTAATCGCACCTATGCTTCTATCCGCCGCGTCCCTTGCCTTTTTTGCCATGTCTGGTTCTGCCCAGGCAGCCGCGTATACCGACTACTCACTATATAAAGTAGAGCCGTCGAATACGTTCAGTACAGAAAGCCAAGCCTCACAAGCTGTCGCCAAACTGGAAAAAGATACTGGCTGGGATGCATCCTACCAGGCTTCAGGCACAACAACGACCTACCAAATTTCCGCCTCAGGCTTCCATAGCGAATCAGAAGCGAAAGCAATACTGAGCGGACTCGCCAAACAGACATCGATTACAGGAACGTCAAGTCCTGTTGGAAGCAAACAGCCATATGTCACCATCTCGTCAGGTGCCATCTCCGGAGAAAAACAGGCCAACACTATCCTAGCAAAGCTGAAACAGGAGACGGGAGTGGCTGGCGCTGTAAAAGCTTACGGAGCAGCTCAGCCCTATATGAACGTCATGACATCAGACATTGCTGATGAGACAAAAGTCAAGGCGCTTATCCAGAGCCTGGCTAAGCAAACGGGGATTAAAAGCTCGTATCAGCCCATCACACACACGGTGTCTGTCACAACCATTCAGTCTGGCACAATCGTGGGAGACAGCAGAGCAGCGCAGATCAAAAACGCCTTCCAAAAGGAG
Source organism: Bacillus sp. FSL R5-0576 (assembly GCF_038004765.1). Taxonomy (NCBI): domain Bacteria; kingdom Bacillati; phylum Bacillota; class Bacilli; order Caryophanales; family Bacillaceae; genus Bacillus; species Bacillus sp. FSL R5-0576. The sequence goes on along the minus strand of NZ_JBBORU010000001.1, from coordinate 3,412,253 downwards.
TCGGGGCTGCATGCATCATTAAAGGAAACGGTGAAAGGACAAGCCTATTATACGTTCACAACTGCCGCCATTTCAGGTGAAGCGAATGCCAAGACTCTATTGCAGCAGCTGAAACAGAGCACTGGCATCACAGGCAGCTACAAGTCCATCAATCAAAAAACAACCGTTGAGTCATACAATGTCCAATCAGCTTATTTCAAAGGGCTGAATACAGTAAAGGATGCTATCAGCCAAATCAAGAAAAACACCGGCGTATCCGGCAGTTATCAACAGGTTGGAAAAAGCACATCATATACCGTGAATATGAAGGGTGTAACAAAACAGCAGCTCCAAAAAATAGACACTTTCTTTAAAAAGAAAAAATGGCATTACACGTCATCCAGCGTCAAAAAAACGACAACGTCTGCAGCTTATCAAATCACGACGGCTAAGATTTTAGGCGAGCAGCAAGCAAACAAAGCAGCAGCCTTCTTTGCTCAGAAAAAAGTAAAAGCTGCAAAAACAGCAGCTGGATCAACAGCAGAAAATCAATATCAGCTCATCTCAGAAGAAACATCAGATCAAGCAAAAGTCACAAAGGGTTTGAACATATTAAAGAAAAATCAGCTAAGTGCTTCTGCGAAATCCGTCAAAAAACAAATAGCTGACACGTTTAAAATCACAACCGAATCTCTGCTTGATCAAACGAAAGTCAATCAGGCACTCACGTTTTTCAAATCGAATCATATATCAGCAGCAAGCCAGAAAACCGGTCAGACAGCTGCGAGCAGCTATCAAATCACAACTGAAGCTATCATCAGCCAAGAAGAGATTGACCGCGTTTTAACATTTTTCAAACAAAATCATATCGCAGTCACAACATCAAAAACAGGCCAGACTGCATATACACAATACAAAATCGTGACAACACAGCTCAGCAGCAAAACAGCATTGAACAATGGGTTAACCTATCTTAAATCGAAAAGTGTAACCCCGAGCTACACAACGAAAAGCAATACGCTTTATAAAATCAGCGTAAATGAGCAGTTCACAGGCAATGATACAGCTGCTGCGGCATCAACGAAGCTAAAACAATTATACGGATGGACATCATCTATCGTGAAGATCAAAAACGGCCCGCAAATCATGAAAACAAACTACAATCTCTCGCTTCGTGATATGGTCCAAAAACAAATGACAGTAAGTCCGCAAACAGACGGAGCGGCTTACGTATCGCTCACGTACATTAATACAGCAACATCAACCGTTACGGCTGATGTACTAAATATCCGGTCAACGCCGGAAGTCAGCCCGACAAACGTGATCGGCCAATTTAAAAAAGGCGATAAAGTGAAAATCATCGGACAGATAAACGGCTGGGCTAAGATCAATTTGGGCTGGCGAAACGCAAGCAGTGATGAAGTAGTTCAATACGTGGATCCAAATAACTTTACAAGAGACAGCAAATACTACTTCCAATTTCTCAAGCTGTCACAGACAGCGGGCCTCAGCGTTACTGAGGTCAATCAGAAAGTGCTTGCGGGTAAAGGCATCCTGACAGGGAGAGCAAAGGCATTTATCGATGCCGCCAATCAATATAGCATCAACGAACTGTATTTAATCTCACACGCTCTTCTTGAAACAGGAAACGGGACATCCGCCTTAGCCAATGGATTAACCTATAACGGAAAAACCGTATACAACATGTATGGAATTGGAGCATACGACAGCAATCCGAATTACTACGGAGCCAAATATGCGTACGAGCAGGGCTGGTTCACACCAGAAGCGGCCATTATCGGCGGAGCAAAATTCATAGGCTCATCGTATATCCACAACACAGCTTACAATCAGGACACACTGTACAAAATGAGATGGTCAGCTACAGCGACACATCAATACGCAACAGACATCGGCTGGGCGTACAAACAAGTAAACCGCATGTACAGCCTGTATTCATTGCTGGACGGCTATACACTTTACTTTGATGTTCCGGAATATCAATAAAAAAACACCTTTTGCGGCTGCAAAAGGTGTTTTTGATTTATCTTTTAAGAACTTTATCCTCTGATGGCTCTTCTTCCTGAGGGAAAACAATTTGATCGACGACTCGCTCACTTGCTTTTCCATCAAGATCATCGAAGAAATAATGAACAAATGAATCAATTTGCTCAAAGTTATACTTCTCTTCTTTAATGATCGAAATCATTTGCTCAGACGTTTTCGCAAGAGGGCCAGGAATAAAGTCAAAGTAATCGTAATAGAAATCACGTTTGCGAATATAATCATCTACATCATAGCTGAAGAAGATCATTGGTTTATTTAATAAAGCATACTCAAAGCAAACAGAAGAGTAATCCGTTATCAGAATATCTGTTACGAGCAATAGCTCGTTAATTTCCCTGAACGAAGAGAAATCATAAAAGAAATCGCTGTACTGATAAGGTATATTGGCATCGTTTCGTACGAATGGATGAATTTTGAATAAGAAGATATATTCATCCTTTAACTCACGATACAGACGGTCAAAATCAAGCACTTCAAAAGGATAATGAGCTGATTGCTGACCGTTTCCGCGGAAGGTTGGAGCAAAAAGAATGACCTTTTTGTCCTTTAGAAACGGATATTCCGTGTAAAGGCGTTCTTTTACAAATGCCTTCTTCGCTTCATCAAAGAAAAAGTCTGTTCGCGGTACGCCCGTAGCAATGACGTTCTCAATGTCTACCCCAAAGCCCTCTGCGTAGTGCTTCCGTATATTTTCAGAGCTGACAATAACCTTCGTGTAGTTTCTATGGTTTTTCGAATGCGGTGACGGTCCTCCCGGCAGACCGATTCGGCTGTAGCCGAATGTCTTAAAGGCGCCGACAGCATGCCACAGCTGGACAAGGTCCGCATTTTTACGGATTTTTAACGGATAAATAATCGGATAAAAATCATCTATAAAAATGATTTTGCTTGTCGCAAAATGATAAGCCATCGACATCAGTTCAGACAGGCTTTTTCTATCTCGAATGCTGCTCTTTAAGAAAAATTTGAAATCAAAATTTTCTTCACGTTTCAGCAGCTCTTCATAAACAAATTCGAAGTTTCCTGTCATATCAAGCCGGCTGTCAGAAGCAAAGACAATCTTATTGGACTTAATCGGCAGCAGACGGAACACATCATATGCAAAATGGAACAAGCTTGTATTCAGCTTGCGCAAAAAGCGGTTTGCCTCTTTTCCAGTATCCAGCTCCAAAAGGCTCGGATCAATTTCCTGCAGTTTGTTGCAAGACAAATTAATCGTCTTTTCGCCCTCATCATAATTAACGATCAAATTGAACTTCATCAGCTTTTTAGCAGAATGAAATTCCATTTTTGTGGCATACACATCATTAGAAAGGAAATTACTTACATTTCCGACTGTATGCACTTCCTGATGTTTTACATTTTGGTCATCTACAGCTTCAATCTCGAGAAACAGCTTATACTCGCCCTGCGGAAGAGGTTTGTCATTCATCAGCTTAGAAAAGTTAATCTGCTGTGAAAATCCTGCCCACTTATAGGCTCCAGGCACATTTGAAGTATCAATTGACAGCTTATCTACCGGAACATCCCGCAGTGAAACAGCTGTAAATAAAACACCGTTGTTCACCAATAATAAACGTTTTCGAACCTGATCCTCTTTTTGAAGCGGCAGGCCCTTGATATACATATAACCCGCAATTTTTAGAATTGACCCATTCCAAGAAAACTCAGAAATCTTTCTGACAGGGACTTGCTGGTTTTCTTCAATTCGCTTCGTTTTATCAAATAGAGAAAAAACCCTGTTATCAGCTGGATGGACAATGACAGCTGCATTTTCTTTTTGCGTTTTCTTTTTTGATCTGAAAAGTCTGTTCTTAATCTTTCTTGCCAGCTTCACTTTGTACCTCACTTTCTCCTAATCGGCACCAGATGTTAAAAATGATGAAATAAAATCGGCTACCCGCTCTGAAGATTTGCCGTCCTGATGGGTGATAAATGCCTGTGAAAAATCTTCAATCCGTTTCGTATCAGCCTCATGATCACTCTCGATATCATGTACAAGCGATGGAACGTCTTTCGAGATCGGCCCGGGTACAAACGATTCAAATGGATAGTAGAAATCACGTTCTTCCAAGTAGTCTTCTAAATCCGGGCAGTAAAAATACATCGGACGTTTCAGCAGGCTGTATTCGAAAATAACTGAAGAATAATCGGTTATCAGCCCATCAGAGATTGCCATTAAATCGTACAAAGAGTACGAATCAGTTAAATCCAGCACAAAATCATCCTCTTCCGTGTGCGCATGTTTGCGCATATACGGATGAAGATGGAGGATCACGACATAATCTTTATGGTTTAGCGCCGATTTTAATTGTAGCAGATCAAGCGGTATAGCGTCACCCTCTTGATGATGTCCGCTGCCTCGAAAAGTAGGAGCATACAAAAGCTTTTTTTTATGCTTCAGTTCAGGATAAACCCGATGAAACTCATCCAGTACAGTGCGAATATGTTCCTTATGATAAAAATAATCCGTTCTTGGAATACCGAGCGGCAAAATCTGCTTTTGCTCCATTTGAAAGGCTTCGGCGAAATGCGGAACGGCAGCGGGTGCACTGACAATGGCATAATCATAGTTTGAATGCACGGGAACAATCTTCAAATAATCAGAAGAAGGGCCGAACGGCTTGTTCACAATGCTGTAGCCAAATTTTTTAAACGCGCCGCAAGCATGCCAAAGCTGGATGGCAACAGTTTCCTTTCGTTTTGGCACAACATACAAAGGAAAATAATAATCATCCAACAAAAGCACGCGGCATGTTGCAAGGTGATATAACGAGCTGAAAAGATGAAGCAAATATGCAGCTCGTCCGATCAGCCCCTTATCCATCTTGCGGAACAGCAGGGTGATGCGAAGAGACGGGTCTTGCTTCAGCTTTTCATAGACACCTTTAAAATTATCACTTAAATGATCCTCACGATAGGAAGCTATGACAATTTTGTTGTGCTGTACTGGTAATAAAGCGCTCAATAGTTTATAAGCAGTGCCGAATACTCCTTTTACAATTCGCGTAAGGAATGTTTTCACTGTTTAAATTTCCCATTCAATAACAGTTTTTCCCCAAGATGAAGTCAAATCTGCTTCAAACGCGTTTGTAATTTCCTCAATACTGCGTACCGGGAAGCGTCCGCCAACTAATGTTTCTAAATAATCAACGACTTCAGGGTATTGAGCTAAAAAGTCTACAGTACGGGCAAAATCCTCGCGTCCGCTTCGGCTGCTGCCGATCAGCGTAATCCCTTTTTCAAGCACCATTCTTGTTTCAATTTCAACAGGGTATTCAGATACGCCTAAGAGCGCTACACACGCTTCAGGATGGACATGGGCAATGATTTGCTCAATTGCGCTTTCACTGCCGCGTCCGCCCACGCATTCAAAGGCATGATCGATTCTGACATCTTCAGGAATGTCGTTAATTTGATAAGCTGCATCAACAAAAGAAAAATGATCAAGCTTGTAAGGTGTTTTTCCGAAAATAAACACCTTGCTGTCTGGATATTTTTTCTTCAGTAGAAGCGTCATGATAAATCCGAGATTTCCGTCCCCCCAGACACCGAATGTGTCACGCTTCTTATGCGCCATGCGCTCAAAGCGGGAAAGCGCGTGAACTGCAATTGTAATAAGCTCAGTGAAGGCTGCGACATGCGGATTAATGCTGTCTGGAAGCTCAACAAGCCGATCTGGCGCCATGAACATATAATCCTGCATAAATCCATCATAACCGCTTGAACGGAATCTGCTGGACCGCAGGTAATTCTCCGCGATGACTTCATGCTCTTCAACCGGTGTATTTGGCACCATAACAACCCGGGTTCCGACTTTAAATGTGCCTGTCGGATCAAACATGACTTTTCCGATCCCTTCATGGATCAGAGCCATCGGCAGTTTTTTGTCCATCGCTTCTTTGCCGCGTGAGCCAGTATAATAACGCTGGTCTGCAGCACAGATGGATAAATGGGTAGGACGGACGACGACCTTATCTGAATGGACAACTTTATCTTTATATGTCACTTCAAATTGTCGGGCAGAAACTAAACGATATGTTTGATTAATCATTGTGAAATTCGCTCCTGTAAAATGGCATTAGCCACTTTTAAGTCATATGGTGTCGTTACTTTAATGTTAAAGACTTCACCGCGGACCAGCTTCACTTTTTCACCTGCTAACGAGCAGATCTTGCAAGCGTCAGTAAGGACAGCTTTTTGCTCATCGGACAGTTTATTATAAAGCTCGACCAATTTGCTGATCCGGAAGCTTTGCGGTGTTTGCCCCTGATACATGTTATCGCGGACAGGGATATCAGAAATAAATTCCTGGTCTTCTGAAGCAATAATTGTATCAATGGCTGAGATAACAGTATCAACCGCGCCGTATTGAAGAACAGCATCAATGTTTTCATCGATAATGCGATGAGTGAGAAACGGACGCACAGAATCGTGAGTGATGATCACGTCATCATCCTGAATACCGAATTCTTTTTCAATATAGCGGATGCCGCTCATAATAGATTCATTACGGTCGCTGCCGCCTTCAACGACAATCAGGCGATCATCCTGCCCGATGAATTTCTTTAAAATGTCTTTTGTATGGTTAATCCACTCTTTAGGGGAGACGATTAAAATCTTATCGAAACGGTCATTTAATAAAAACTTTTCAACCGTATGAATGATAATTGGGCGTTTATTTAACGGCAAAAACTGTTTTGGCATATTGACGTTCCCCATGCGGGAACCTTTTCCACCGGCTAGAATCTCAGCATAAATCATAAAATGACTCCTTCCTTACTACAACTCATAATGTTTTATAAAAGGTTTTCATATTATTTGCAATACCGATCTCTATTATATATAAAGATCAGCTTGATTTCTCATTTACATAGCTTAAAAGCAGCTTGCTGGCATTTCCTCTTGAGTACAGATTCCATTCACGTGAAAAGCGCTCCACTTCAGCTTGAAGCCTGTTCATATCTTTCAGCTGGTCCAAGAGCATTCCTGAATCACGGCAAGGAACCCCGGGGATTACCTCTGTATAATGGCGGATTAAACCGCGGGTTCTGTTGTAAGCCTCCATATCATACGTATAAAACAAAATGGGTTTGTCCAGCAAAGCAAATTCAAAAGGGACAGAAGAATAATCTGATATTAACAGATCACTCATTTTTAAAAGGTCTGCAAGCGGGAGGTCTGATACGTCTTTTATCCACGCACTATCCCCAGGTAATTCAGCAGATTGCTTCATAACAGGATGAAGTTTTACTGCAAGTAAATATTCTCCTTTTAAATCATGCTGCAGCTGTTTTTCTGAAAACGGCAGCGAAAAGCTTTCAAACTGATGATCCCTAAAGGTTGGCGCATACAGGATGATTTTTTTCTCTGCCGGCAGGTGATATTTGCTTTTAAGGTCATTGCTGTTTTCCTTCACCTCATAGTAAGCATCGGTTAAAGGCACGCCAAACCGAAGAAATTTATCACCTTTTATATCGAAGAATTCCTTGAATATGTCAGCCATATGTTCAGAACCGACGACAATCCGGTCAAATGAAGCATACACTTTGCGAAAGCGTCTCACGTCAGCCCGCGAACGATTCTGTGTGTTGATATCCTTTAACCCAAATCGTTTAAACGCTCCATTCGCATGCCAAACTTGGATACACTCGATATCAGGTCTGCAGGTCAAAACGGTTGTCAAAACAAAATAGTTATCAACAATCACAGCTTTACTGCTCAGCATAGAAAAGACCGCTTTATATATATGAAGCGGGTGTTTTTCGTTAATAATTGAAACAGTAAGCTCAGGAAATTCTGTTTCCAGCGATTTGGCATGCTGGGTCAGAAGTACATGAATGGGAAATGAGTATTGTCCCATCTGATATTCCTTTAATATTGCCCGGGCATTATCAGGAAAGGAAACAAGAAGGGTCACTTGACTTCCCGGTTTAACCCAAAACAGCAATGCGCCGATGACTTTGATGAACACATAGTAAAAAAACGCAAACCAGGATTTCAATCTGTCATCAGCTCAAAACGGCTGCCGCGGATTGTCGGCAGGCACAGTGAAAGATTCATGCATTTCATTACATACCATAGCTCCTTTAAGGCCCATTACAGATGGCGTGATTGATCTTTGACCTGTCCCGTATATTGCGGCTTTGCTGAAGTTCGTTCATGTTTCAGCACGGCTGTAACATACTTAGGAATGCTAAGCATTCTTCTCCAGCGCGCAGGGTTTGTGATCAGCCTGTACATCCATTCAAGGTGAAAACGGATAAAAAATGAGGGCGCTCTTTTGACATTTCCGCTGAACACATCAAAGCTTCCGCCCAGCCCTACAGAAACAGCCTGAGGGAATAGATGTCGGTATTTATGGATAAAGAACTCCTGATTAGGATAACCTAAAGCAACAAATACCATGTCAGGATTTGAGGCTGCGATCTTGTCTGCCACCTCACGTTGATTTTTCACATAACCGTCAGAATATCCGGCAATTTCAATCCCAGGATAATCACGTTCGACTCGCTCGATTGTCTGAGCAATCACATGCTTAGCTGCACCGTAAAAGAAAACCCGTTTTTTCTTTTGATCAGCCTTCTCAAGCAAAGACGTAAACAAATCATAACCGGCGATTCTGGATTGAAGCGGCTTACCAATTAGCTTGGAAACCAACACAACACCAATGCCATCCGGCAAAATAAAATCAGCAGATGAAAGAACCGCTTCATAACGCGGATTTTGCATCGCTTCAAATCCGATTTCAGGATTCGCTGTTACGATGAACGCACCTTTATTCTGGTCCAAAAATGACGTTTCTAAATGTGATACAAATGAAGTCAGTTCACCGTCTACAAAATCTAATTGATTAATGGGTTTTGTTTGCATCGTATCAACCCTCCTTTTCATCTATATGTCTATAAAAAATACGTGTCATTCGTATAGTTTGATTAAAGACTCTTTGTCTGAAAACATTTTACTCTATCTTACCACAAAAATCTTTAGGAACTTTTAACATTCACATTACAATTCCTTCACGTTTTGACGATGAATTAATATGAGGAGGGCGTACAAAATAAATGACGCAGCAGAAAGAAAATCGTTTCACTTAAAAACGCGACAAAAGATTCGATTTTTTCGAAAAAGAAAACTTGTTATAATGGGTATGGATAAGACATTAGACCTGTAAAAATTATACATCAATACAACGATGATACCAAAAAATGCTGATGATTGACATTTTTAAAGAGCCTTAACTTTTATAGGAACTTATGCTATTATTGTTCAATATTAATGGTACGTAAAAAATGTGTCGAAATTATAAACAATCTGTTAAGGTTTGTGGTTTTTTTCTGGTACTCTCAGTTGAAAACGGTTGGAAGGTGATGTTATCTGATGAAGAAAGTGATAACGTACGGAACATTTGATTTATTTCACTATGGACACATGAAGCTGCTGCAAAGAGCAAAAAATCTGGGTGATTACTTAATCGTGGGATTATCTACAGATGAATTTAATCTTCAAAAACAAAAAAAATCGCATCATTCCTATGAACATCGAAAATTCATTTTAGAAACAATTGATTTTGTGGATGAAGTGATTCCCGAAAAAAACTGGGAACAAAAAATCTCAGATATTCAAAAGTACGATATAGATACATTTGTGATCGGCGATGATTGGAAAGGGAAGTTTGACTTCTTAAAGGAATATTGTGAGGTCATTTACCTTCCGAGAACAGAAGGCATTTCAACTACCAAAATCAAAAAAGACATGGCTAGTTTATAGAAGACTAACTTAAAGAGGCTTGAAGTAATTCAGTTGCTTCTTTTTTTCTTGTTTGCTGAGATAAGTATTTAATTGTTCGAACATTTAAGGAGTCTAAGATGAAATCAAAGATTTTAATGAAATATAGAAGTCTATTGGTCAGAGTATACTCAATTGCTTTTAGAATAATTGGGCTTTTGCCCAGGAATGAAAAATTAATCATCTTCGAAAGCTATTCCGGCAAACAATTCAGCTGTAATCCACGAGCAATTTTTGAGTATCTTGAGGAAAATAAAGATAAATATGATTACCGATTAATCTGGAGTATAGATAAAAGAAACAAAGATTTATTTGATAATTTAGATGTGAAATATTTAAAAAGATTCTCTCTCAAATGGCTATGGTATATGGCTACAGCGAAATATTGGATAACAAACAGCCGCTTGCCGTTATGGATCCCAAAACCGAGAAAAACCACATATGTGCAGACTTGGCACGGAACTCCCCTAAAAAAACTTGCAAATGACATGGACGAAGTACATATGCCCGGCACGACGACTGAACAATATAAAAAAAACTTCCTGAAAGAAGCTAGTAAATGGGATTATCTCATTTCCCCTAACGCTTACTCTACGGAGATTTTTAGAAGTGCTTTTCAGTTTAAAAGAACCTTTATTGAATCTGGCTATCCGAGGAATGACTTTTTACATAAAGAAAATAAATATGAAGAAATGCTAAAAATAAAAGACAGATTAGGTATTGATAGAGATAAGAAAATTATTTTGTATGCCCCAACTTGGAGAGATAACTCATTTTATGCTAAAGGTAAATATAAATTTAATATGGTTTTAGATTTAGAAAGTCTTAAAGACCAATTAAGTGATGAATATATTCTTATTTTAAGGATGCACTATCTTGTATCTGAGAATATTAACTTAACTGCGTACAAGGGTTTTGCTTATGATTTTTCAAATCATAATGATATTAGAGAGCTATATTTAATATCAGATATATTAATAACAGATTATTCTTCGGTGTTTTTTGATTTTGCCGGTTTAAATAGACCGATCCTTTTTTATGTTCCTGATATTGAATTTTATAGAGATAAACTAAGAGGCTTTTACTATGATTTTGAAAAATGTGCTCCGGGACCTCTTCTTAAAACAACAGAAAAAGTAATTGAAGCCATACACAAAACACAGCACTATAAGCAGGATGAAAACCTTACTTCGTTTTATGATCAATTTTGTTATTTGGAAAAAGGTGATTCATCTAAAAAAGTTGTTGAAGAAATACTTGGATAAAAACATTTTCTTTTAAAGGAGTACTTGAAATGTTGTTTTCAATTGTAATGCCTGTTTATAATTCGGGGTTATATCTAAGTGAAGCCATTGACAGTATCATTGATCAAACTTTTAATTTTGAAGAAAACATCGAAATTATATTAATTGAAAATAATAGTATCGACAATTCGAAAAACATATGTGAAAAATATGCAACAGCATTTCCGAATAATATAAAAATTATTTATCAAGATACACCAAATGTCAGTTTAGCAAGAAATAATGGATTAAAATTTTGTGAAAATAGTGAATTTATAGGCTTTATTGATTCAGACGACAAAATTTCACCAAATGCTATTGCAGAAGTATTAAAGTTTTTTAAAAAACATACCGATATTAATTTAGCGGTGCTGCCGCTATTTTTCTTTGACAATAAAAATGGAGAGCATTCACTTAATTATAGATTTAAAAGTAATAAAAACATTGTAAACATAACTGATAATTACTCTTCTGTTCACTATCACATTGGTGGAACATTTTTTCGGAAAAAAGCAATAGATCGTTTAGGAATTTCTTTTAATGAACAGATGGATTTTTGGGAAGATGTTTTATTTATTAATACTTTTTTAATTAAAGAACAAAAATATGGTCTTATTCCTGATGCTAAGTATTTCTATAGAAAAAGAAAAGAGGAAAATTCTCTCGTAGACACTTCATGGTATAAAAAAAATAGGTATACTTTTTTACTTAAAAATGGTTATGAGGAAATGATCAAAAGATCATTAGAGGAATACGGTGAGGTAATACCTTATATTCAATGCTTAATTCTAAATCATGTAAAGTTATTTATTATTCAAAAAAACAATAACTTGATTTATGAAGTACTAGATGAGACAGAACAACTGGAATTCTTCAGAGAATTATATAAAATTTTAAAATATATGGATGAAAAGTTAATTATCAATCAAAAAATGAAAACATACTTAAAAGAGTATCTGATTTCATTTAAACGATGGGGTTATCCTGTTAATAAACTTATTCAAATAGGAAAAATTGAAAACGAAAAAGTTGTAATTACTTCATGGAGAGTCAATAAATTTTCTATTGAGCTAACTGTGAGTTTGAGTAATGAAGAATCTGCAATTAAAGATGAAAATAATGTTTACATCTCTTATGGAAAAAAATTCATAAGGGCCAAGTTAAACGAACAAACACAAAAGAATATTGTTATTTGGAAAACTACTGTTAGAGATAGAAAATATTCTTCTTACCAATTAAAAATTCCTTTAGGAGTTATTTTTTTTAGGTTTATAGTTGAAAAAGATAATCATTATGTTTATCTCCAAAAAGTCAATGTTTTAAATAAATTATTTAAGAGGTTAATACGAATCTAATTCTTTTCTATAAAACAAAATTCAAAAGGAGAATGAAAACTTGGAACAAAAGAATTTTTTCTTTTCTATTATAATGGCAATTTACAATGTTGAAGAATTTTTAGATGAAGCAATAACAAGCATAATTGATCAGGCACTTGATTTTGAGCATCATATACAGTTGATTTTAGTCAACGATGGAAGTGTTGATGCATCAGGGGAAATTTGCTTAAAGTATAAAGAAGCGTATCCAGAAAATATAGTCTTTATCGATAAGGAGAATGGCGGAGCAAGTAGTGCGCGTAATGAGGGTTTAAAATATGCCAAAGGTAAATATATTAATTTCTTAGATCCTGATGATACATTGTCCCCTTCAACCCTTTTAAAAGTATATGATTTTTTTGAAAAGAATTATTCTAAAGTCGATGTAGTTTCTATTCCAATGATGATGTTTGGTAAAACAAGTGGTCCACACTTATTAAATTATAAATTTGATAAAACTAGGCTAGTTCATATCTTGAAAGAACATACAGGAATTCAATTATCAGCACCAAGTTCATTCGTGAAAAAAGAAGCTGTTAAAAATCACTTTTTTAATGAAGATATGGCCTACGCTGAAGATAGTGAATGGCTGACTAAAATTATAATGAAGCGCCAAGTATACGGTATTGTGTCAGAAGGACAATATAATTATCGACGAAGAGAAGATGCGTCATCTGCAACTCAAACAGGTAAAAATGATAAAAAATGGTATGTAGATTATTTGAAGAATTTCTCTCGAGAATTAATTAATCATAGTATTACAACATTAGGATACGTTCCAAGATACATTCAGTATATGATTGCCTATGACTTGCAGTGGAGAATAAATATAGAAGACAGAACTGATGTTTTGACGGATAAGGAAGTTGAAGAGTTTTTTGACTTGCTAGAAAGAATACTTGCATTTATAGATGACGACATAATCTTTGAACAAAAATCTCTAAACTTGCACAGAAAATATTTTTTAATCAAATTGAAATATCGAAATAAAAAAAATGTATTTAAAAAGATCTTTTTGAATCGTAATGTGAATTTATATTTTAAAGAGAAATTAATTAATTCTATGAGATATGAAGCTATAACAATGGAGCTATTAAGCATTGAAAAGGGGATTTTAACCCTTGAAGGTAATTTTGGTTCATTATTTGATGCCGCAGAATTAGAAGTGAAAGCATGTGTCAATGACAAAATATATCATGCCGAAAAAATTGATAGAACAGTACACAACTTATATTGCTTAAATAAGCCAGTTAAAGAGTACCTGGGCTTTAAGGTTGATATCCCAGTTGGTGAGCTTGCAAATAACTCGAATATTGAAATGATGATTTCATCAAATGGAAAACTAATAAAAGTAAAAATTAACTTTGGACGATTATTCCCGCTGGATAAACATATAGTTGATTTCTATACCAAAAATGGTATAGGGATTTATTTCGATCATAAACTTAATAATTTAGTAGTTCTAAAAGATAAAAATCAGATTATTAGAGCAAAAGAAAAGCGGGCTCAAAGACGTTTTAAGACCTTTAATAAAATAGGTGCTGAGAAAGCATCAAATGTAAGAAAGATTATGGAACACCTCTATAAAATAAAGAAAAATAAAAGAGTATGGCTTTTTATGGATAGAATCAACAAGGCAGATGATAATGCTGAAGCATTATTTGAATATGCAATGCAGCAGAATGACGGCATCAAAAAATATTTTATTATCAGTAAAGATAGTCCAGATTATAACAGGCTGAAAAAAATAGGACCAGTTGTTGCATACGGGTCACCTAAGCACAAATTTTTACATTTACTTGCCGATGAAATTATCTCTTCACATGCAGATGATTATGTAGTCAACCCGTTTGTGAATATGAGGAAATATTATAAGGACTTATTTAAATTTAACTTTGTTTTTCTGCAACATGGAATTACGAAAGATGATATTTCGGGATGGCTTAATAAGTATAAGAAAAATATTAGACTATTTATAACAGCCGCTCAACCTGAGTATGAGTCTATAATTAATGGTCATTATAATTATTCAAAAAGAGAAGTAATTCTAACTGGATTTCCTAGATTTGATAAGCTTGTTAATCATAATCATAAAAAGATATTAATTATGCCAACATGGAGAAATCATTTAGTAGGAAAAATAAATCCGCAAACAGGGAAAAGAGATTACTCACCACTCTTTAAAAACTCAGTTTATTTTAATGAACTTAATAATTTATTAAATGATGCTAAACTTATTAATGAGGCTAATGAAAAAGGATACGAGATCGTATTCTTCCCGCATCCAAATATTGTTCAGCAGTTGAAAGATTTCAACAAAAATAGTTCAGTGAGGATTGCGGACATTAATGAAAGTTATCGAGATCATTTCAATAATAGTGCGATTTTAGTTACAGATTATTCATCCGTTGCATTTGACTTTGCTTATCTTAAAAAACCTGTTTTTTACTTCCAATACGAAAAAAATCACTTGGAAAAAGGGTATTTTGATTACAATTCAATGGGGTTTGGAGAAGTAATTGCTGATAAAGATGCTTTAGTTGATAAGCTGATAAATTGTATGGAAAACGATTGTATAATGGATGCCAAATATATTGATAGAGTAAATCAATTTTATAAGTATACGGATAAAGAAAACTGTAAACGTGTTTATCAACAAATTATTAGTCTAGGAACTAATATTAAAGAGGGAATAAAGAAATGAAAAAAGTAGCGGTTTACGGTAGTTGTGTTACACGGGATAATTTTAACTCTCAATTTAATGCTGATTATAAAAATTTTTTTGATTGTGTATTGACCCAAAACCAATCGTCCATTATTTCAACAATGAGTAAACCTAACTACATTGTTATTGATAATGAGAACATGTCTAATCATGAAAAAAACACTTTAAAGACGGATTTTGAGAATAGCTTTCTAACCGAGATTAAATCTGTTCAGCCAGATATATTAATTTTAGATTTTTTTGCAGATGTGCATTTTGGTTACGTAGAAATTTCTAGCAATCAGTATATTACAAATAACAGGTGGACACTTCCTAAAACAAATTATTATAAACTTTCAATTCAAAATAAAAAGCAAAGCTTTAATATTGAAGATCATTTTGAAAAGTATTTTTCACTATGGAAACAAAAGTTTAATCTTTTTTATAACTATGTGAAATTAAATTGTCCCGATATCAAAATTATCTTAAATAGTGCAAGAAATGTTCATCATTTTTTTGATAAAGAAGATAAGAAAAAGTTGCTTATTAATGGAGGAAACATCAAGATAATTGATGTTGATTATTATAATAGTGTTTGGAGCAAATTTGATGCGTACGTGTTAGACAGCTTCAGTGATGTAGAGGCAATAAGTTTATTCGAAAATAAAAAATATAATTCATATGAAAACCATCCATGGGGCAAATTTTATGTTCATTATACAATGGATTACTATACCAATTTTTTGGACCAGTTAAAAAACTCAGTCTTTAAATAAATAGTATACGGAGGATTCATCGTGAAAATTGAGATAATGAACATTTCTGTAAATCTTAAAAATGATGGGTGGATAATCTTTGGTCATACACACAGAATCGAGGAATTTGAGGGCCTGGCTTTAAAATTAAAGACTAATAACATAGCCTTTGAGCAGCCTATTCAGATAAAGCTTCCTTATTCTTATATGCATAAGGAAGGTTATTTCTTATGTGAAGTGAAATTTGCTCATATAATAAAGTCGAAAAAACTCGCCTTCTCTAATGAGTGGGAATTGACAGTATTAAACCAAGATGCCCAATTACTAATTAGCTGTCTCGATGGTCAACACAAACAAGAAATAAAGCAACCAGATTCTTTGTATTTTGGGGCCTGCTCATTAGTGAATAATAAATTAGTCATTACAGTACAGCCTGACAATGCAAAATTTAGTATATTTAGTATTGAAGAGGGTAATTCACCTGACAAGTTTCATTTGAAACTTCAAATAAAGGGAGAGAAGCATAAATTATTTGAAAACAACGATTTATTATTCGTTCTTTCACGTAGGCCACATGGAACCCTTTATCAGTTTCATGAAGAACAAATAGAACTTGGAAAACTGTCTCAAGCTGATGACCATTTTGAGGTTGACCTTGATTTATATAATCTTCCGGATAATATTATTGTTGACGATTCAAACATTTGGGATTTTTATATCAAATTAGACAATAATTCTGAATCTATTTTGCTTTCTTGTTTAGTTGATAAAGAATTGCCAAGTTCTCTTGATAAATTAAGTGCACTGAGAAGCCACCCATTTCATTATGTCAAATTAAACAAAACAGGAAGCAACTCATTATCTCTGCACACATATCGAAAAGATACAAATATTGCTCAATTAACCTCATTTGAAGAAAATGACAAGATTGTAAGGCTTTATATTAAGATAAATACTAAGATAAATTCACAATGTAAAGTAGTTTTTAGAAAAAGAGAGAAAAAAGGAAATGGTTTCGAATATTATTTTTCTCAAGAATACAGTCTTCTAAATAACGGTGATCGATTTTTTTGTGAGATAGACAAAGAAAATTTGTTAAAATTGCTAAGAAAAGATCATGCGAGTGTATGGGACGTGTTCATTTTAATTGATAGTAAAGACTATGTTTATATTAGCTGTAATGAAAATATTGAGACTGATTATTTTAATATAGCTGATGGATATAAAGTGAAGTTCTTTAAAAATGGTGGAAATCGATTATCTTTGTATATGCTTTTTGACTCAAATAAAGATGCAGATACACTTAATATAGCTGTTTTAGGTACTTGTTTTAGCAGAAATGCATTCAATTCGTCATCATTTTTTAACCCTGATTACAAAAAATTTTATAAATGTTGTTATACACAATTCCATTCATCAGTCATCAGTTTGATGTCTGATCCTGTAGATATAGATTTTAATCAATATAATGATGTTAAAGAAAGTGATCGGCCATGGGTAGAAACGGATTTTAAAAAAGACTTCTTTGTAAAGTTGAAAGAAGCAAAACCGGATTACATTATTATTGATTTTTATTGCGACGCGAGTAAGCCGGTCATTAGAACTCAGGAAAATAATTATGTGACTTGTAACTATTTTATTGAAGTAAGTAAGTTCTTATCAAATTGGGATAACATACACATCATAAATCATCATGAAAATCAGAAGTATTTTGAGCTTTGGAAGAAAAATATTGGTAAATTTCTTGATAAGTTAAAAACCATTATTCCTGAAGATAAAATTATATTGAATAAGGGCAGATTTACCGAAACATATTATGGAATGGATGGTAAAATAAAAACATTTGATGATATTCCAATGATAAGGAGAAATAATTACTTTTGGGATAAATTAGATAATTATTTCCTGTCTATTGCCCCTTCAGCAAAGGTAATAGATTTGTCTGATACAAAGTTTATAGGAGATGAAAGATATCCTTATGGTTTATCTTATTCTCATTATGAATCAGATTACTACAGAGAATTTTTTAACAGATTATTAAAAATCACATCAGAAGACCAAATGAAAAATTAATTACATGAATAGTTCTAAAATAAGGTTGTTGTTATCTTATCTTTTTTTAGAACTATTCTTTTTATATTAGTTGTATATTGGATTTTTAAATTAACAAGTGGGTCTGTCGACTATTACATGAAAAATGAATGAATATCTGTTACAATATTCACCGGTGCTTTCAAATTTCTTTAACCGAAAGATCCAAAAAATCATTTAAGTCTAAGGAAGATAAACAATGAATGCATTAGTAAGAATCGTAAAAGAGCAAGTGACATCGTTTCCTTTAATTTTGCGCTTAGCTTCGTATGAGACAAAGTCTCAGTATCAGATGAATTATCTTGGCGTATTATGGCAGTTTCTCAATCCTCTCATTCAAATGCTGGCGTATTGGTTTGTATTTGGTATGGGGATTCGTAACAGCAAGCCAGTCATAACAGGTATTGGAGAAGTGCCTTTTATTGTTTGGATGCTGGCTGGTTTGATCCCGTGGTTTTTTATTAGCCCGACGATTCTGGATGGATCAAACAGTGTATTTAAACGGATCAATATGGTTGCGAAAATGAATTTTCCAATCAGTTCACTGCCTTCTGTCGTGATTGCTTCAAATTTATTTAGTTATTTTGTAATGATGGGTGTTTATGTCATTGTCCTTTTAGCAAGCGGTGTTTACCCTAGCTTGCATTGGATACAATATATTTACTATTTAATCTGCATGATTGTGTTTATGTTTTCATTTAGCTTGTTTAACTCTACAATCAGTGTGCTTGTCAGAGATTATCAATTTCTGCTGCAGGCCGTAACCAGATTATTGTTCTTTTTACTTCCGATTTTTTGGAATATCTCAGAGCAGCTCGGGAAAAATCACCCGAATCTTCTGCCTGTGCTTAAGCTGAATCCGATTTTTTATCTGATAGAAGGATTTAGGAACAGCTTCTTAGATGGAAAATGGTTTTTCCAAGACATGAAGTATACGCTGTATTTCTGGCTGTTCACATTCCTTTTATTGTTAGTGGGTTCTATTCTGCATATGAAATTCAGAGACAAGTTTGTTGACTTTCTTTAATACGTAAGGAGATTGTACGATGAAACTAAAAGTTTCGTTTCGAAATGTTTCAAAGCAATATCATTTGTATAAAAAACAATCGGACAAGATAAAAGGATTGTTTTTTCCGGCTAAGGATAATGGTTTTTTTGCTGTGCGGAATGTCTCCTTTGACGTGTATGAGGGAGAGACAATCGGCTTTGTAGGGATAAACGGATCAGGGAAATCAACCATGTCTAACCTGCTGGCTAAAATTATTCCGCCGACCAGCGGTGAAATTGAAATGAACGGCCAGCCGTCGCTGATTGCGATTGCTGCCGGTTTAAATAACCAATTAACGGGCCGGGACAATGTCCGGCTCAAGTGTTTGATGATGGGGTTAACCAATAAAGAAATTGATGATATGTATGACAGCATCGTTGAATTTGCCGAGATTGGCGATTTTATTAATCAGCCGGTTAAAAACTATTCCAGCGGGATGAAATCGCGTCTCGGTTTTGCGATTTCCGTGCATATTGACCCTGACATTTTAATTATTGACGAAGCGCTTTCTGTAGGGGACCAAACGTTTTATCAGAAGTGTGTAGACAGAATAAATGAGTTTAAAAAGCAAGGAAAAACGATTTTCTTTGTCAGCCACTCGATCGGCCAGATTGAAAAGATGTGTGACCGTGTTGCTTGGATGCACTATGGCGAGCTTCGTATGTTTGATGAAACAAAAACAGTTGTCAAAGAGTATAAAGCGTTTATTGACTGGTTTAATAAGCTGTCTAAAAAAGAAAAAGAGACATATAAAAAAGAGCAGACGGAAGAGAGGAAGAAAGAAGATCCTGAAGCGTTTGCCCGTTTCCGCCAAAAGAAGAAAAAGCCGAAATCATTGGCTAATGCGGTTCAAATTGCTATTTTGTCTATCCTGACTGTATTCATGGCAGGAACGATGTTCTTTAATGCTCCGCTTCGTACAATTGCTTCGTTTGGCGCTATTCCGCAAAATGAAGTGAAGAATCATCATGGCAATGCAAAGGGCAAGTCAGAGGAACGCTTAACCGCAGTCAATAAGCAAGGGTTTATAGCAAATGAAAAAGCGGCTGCTTATAAGGATCAGGGTTTGAAACAGAAGGCTGACGTTACACTGCCATTCGGTACAAAAGTGACGGTAGCTGCAAAAGGCAAACAAGCAGCGAAAATAAAGTTTGACGGACACTCTTATTATGTGAAACAGAGCGCTGTTGCAACTAACATGAAACACGCTGAATTGCAAGCCGCTGCATTTACGTCTTATGTCTCGCAAAACGCAGCATCTTCCTATGAATACTTTCTGAAATTCCTGGGAGACAGCAGCACCAGCATTCAATCCAAGTTGAATGGATATACTGAAGGGGATACAGCTGACGGCAGAAAAACGTTAGATTTTGATTATGAAAAAATCAGCTATGTGCTGGAGAATGATAAAGCAACAGAGCTTATTTTTCATAACATTTCTCCTATCAACCCGGCGTCACTATCCTTGAGTGATAGCGATGTATTGTATGACAGCAGCAAGAAGCGTTTTCTTGTAAATACAGCTGATCAGGTCTTCGCAGTTGATAATGAAGAGCATACGCTGACTTTGATGTTGAAATAAAAAAAGGCTATTGGATGAATGTCCAATAGCCTTTTTGTTTAGATTTCTTCTTTGTTTAGTAAACCTTCCATAAATGGAACGAGCTGATCGCGAAGTTCTTTATCCTGCATCGCAAATTCTAGAGTTGTTGTGATGAAGCCGAGCTTTTCACCAACATCATAACGCTTGCCTTCAAAATCGTAAGCAAACACTCTTTGAATTTCATTCAGTTTTTGAATGGCGTCTGTAAGCTGAATTTCTCCGCCGGCGCCAACCTGCTGCTCCTCTAAATACATGAAAATCTCAGGCGTGAATACGTAACGGCCTAAGATGGCAAGATTAGAAGGTGCTGTGCCTTTAGGCGGTTTTTCAACGAAGTTTTTCACCTGATAACGGCGGCCTTCACTTGTCAGCGGGTCAATAATGCCGTAGCGGTGTGTTTCTTCTTCAGGCACCTGCTGAACACCGATAATAGAAGAAAGTGTTTTTTCATATTCATCCATTAATTGGCGCAACCCGGGAGTTTCAGCCTGAACAATATCGTCTCCAAGCAGTACCGCAAACGGCTCATCGCCGATAAAGTTGCGCGCGCACCAGACAGCATGTCCGAGACCTTTAGGTTCTTTTTGGCGGATATAGTGAATGTCAGCCAGGTTAGAAGCCTTTTTCACTTTTTCAAGCAGCTCAGTTTTTCCTTTTTCTTCTAGGTTTCTTTCTAGCTCAGGAGAGTAATCAAAATGATCCTCAATCGCACGCTTGCTTTTTCCTGTTACGATAATAATATCTTCAATACCGGCTTCAACAGCTTCTTCAATTATGTATTGAATGGTAGGTTTGTCAACGATAGGAAGCATTTCTTTCGGCATTGCTTTCGTAGCCGGCAAGAATCTCGTTCCGAGACCTGCGGCAGGGATTATGGCTTTACGTACTTTTTTCAATTTCAAAGCACCTTCCTTAAGAACAGATTTAGGGTCACTCTTTTGAATGCTGAGTATTTAAAATGTTTGAGTTTCTTTTCTCATCAATACCCTATTTTCATTCTGTTAAACACATTTAATCATATAAGAAAAACCAATATTAAACAAGAGTCAATTCAGTGACTTTGGGGTCGAGGAAATACAAAAAAATATCATTAATTGATAGATAAAACAGTTTCAACTGATCCGGTATTTCAAGAAACATAACAGCTTTTTCATCTCTAGAGCCTGCTCAGCAAAAGTGATATAATGTAGTTCTGAAAATGTGACTGTACGAATTTATTCGAAAGGTAATAAATAGATGATGACGATTAAGGTTTCTACTCCAAAATTAGCATTTGTTTGTCAAGAGCTGAATGCTGCAAAAAAGTTTAGTATCAATACGATCGATTGGAATTATCCAATGGAAATTGTCACTTTACATCATGAGCCCAATGGGCCCTCTTCTTTTAAAGATACTGCTGTTATTAATATGTACAGCTACTTTAAAGGTTCTGAACCTCAGAAAGATAAAATCAAGCATCCGATTGAACAAGAAGGTTTAACATATATTCAAGAACCAAATAAGCCAATTTATCGTTATTACAATAATGGACGTTATATCAAATATCAAAGGTTTACAGCATCAGGAGAACTTGCTGTCATTGATTACTTTAATGAAAGCAGGCAAAGATTTAAAAGGGAAGAATATGATTTGTCTGGATATGTACATAGCTTAATGTACATGGATCTGGACACTAACAAACCGAAGCAGCATCTTTATTTAAGGGCAGATGGCACTTGTTATATGACAAAATGGTATAAGAATGATGGAACAACTGAAAAAATTGTCATTTTTGACGAAAAAGAGAATATAGTCAGTGTATTGTATTCAGAAAATGAACTTTCCCGTTATTTTCTGAGCCGCTTGATAAAGGAAGCGGATTATTTATTTATGACTTCTGAAGTTGAGTTATATACTACATTAAAATCTCTTTCAGTTGAATATTCTTCCATGTATCTAGGTTTTATAGAGACGAATGAGATGTTGGAAAACCCTGAAAAGGAAATAGGCCACCTTGATGCTTTCGTGGTTCCTTCCTTGAAGAGATATCATGACATAATTAAAAATACGGGGCCTCGCACAAATATTTATTACGTTTCTGAAGAGCCGTTTACCCGCAAGCGTTTTGTGGACAAACTAATAGATCAGGTGCCATTTAATAATCAATTGAAGGATATGAATGTTGAGCTGTTAATGGCAGAATGGCAATCAAAATCCGATTTATATTTGTCAGCCAAGGTTGAATTTAAAGGCTGCATTCCTCCCCATGCTATTGGCCGCCATAAAATGTATTGGAAGTTAAAAAATAAAAAGAGCGGCACTGAAAGCACGTTTAACGCAAAAGTAAACAGCGAGGAAGAACTAATATTTACCGTAAGCGGTACACTTCGTGTTCACTCTGTATTAGATCAGTTGTCTACCATTGAATTGCATCTCTGTTCCGAGTGGGATAATAGCTTCTTTGCATCAGGTGTGCGAATAACCGGTTCAAAGGAAATTCCATTATCAGAACAAAGTATTTCAGGCTGGCAAGTTACTTTAGAAAAAGAAAATAATTATTTGCGTGTTCAGACTGCCGAGGGATTTCGGAGAAAATTAATGAAACGGCTGTTTGTGAAAAAATAGCAGACAAGGTTTTACCAGAAGAAGGAGCTTGAAGATGAGAAGGATCTTTTCACTAATATATGAAATAGACATTGAAAAAGGCGGCATTACAAGCTCTATGATGTCAAGATCTTTTACATTTGCGGAGCGCGGCCATAAAATCGATTTGGTTACACTTGATTATAAAGACAATTATGATCAGATTGAGCAAGTGCTGAAGAGCGCTGGAAGGCTGCATGCTGATGTAAATATCCTCAATATTTATGATGACTATAAAAATCAGCATAAGCATATAAAAATTGGGGAAGCGCAACAAAGTTACTATGATCAAAATTGTAATCGCTTTGAAGAACCATATGCTGCGCATCATAATGAGGAAAAATTAGAAACGGAATACTTCAAGAATGGCTTATATATAAAAAAGAAAAAATGGGATGAGTCGGATAATCTTTTATATGTAGATCATTTCAATGAAAATATGCAAATGACAAAGCGAGAATTCTTTCATGGCGGTTATGTAAATAAAACTGTGATATTCGATACAAGAAGCGGAAAAATCAATCAAATTCACTACACAGCACCCGACGGTTTCTGTTATTTAACAGAATGGTACCATTTTAAAACAGGAGCCAGTCAAGGAGTTATGCTGTTTGGCCGTGATGAAAAGGAAGCTGTATTTTTCAAAAACAAGCACCAGTTTCATACACATTGGCTTGAAACGTTATGTGAGAAAGAAAAGGACCCTATTATCATCTGTGATGGAGTCGGAAGTGCTTCAAAAGTAAATGAAATGCGTGCAGGATTGGCAAAACGATTTTACTGTGTTCACTCAAATCATTTAGATTATCCTTATACGTTAGGCAGCAAAGTTCGAAACAATCATCAATATGCGATGGAGCATATTAAGGATTATGACGGGCTGATCGTATTAACGAATGAACAAAAAGAAGATATCATGAAGGATTTTGAGTCGAACAATAATATTTTTGTTATTCCTCATGCACCAAGAAGGCTTGAAAAATTACAAACGTATGAAAAAAAGAAAAACGAGTTTGTCATGGTGGCCAGATATCATGAGGAAAAAGGGATCGATAAGGTCATAAAAGCAATGGGAATCGTAAAAAAATCCCGGCCGGATATTGTCCTGAATATATATGGCAGCGGTCCTGGCCATAAGGAATACCAGCAATTGATCGATGATCTTAAGTTAGATAATGTACATTTAAAAGGGTATGTCGCAAATCCTGCTCCATTTTATCAGCAGGCGCTTGCCACATTATTAACATCAAAATTTGAGGGGTTTAGTCTCGCGATTTGTGAATCGTTTTCGTGCGCAACCCCTGTTGTCAGTTTTGATGTGAAATACAGCCCGAGGGAGCTCATAAAAGAACACGAAACGGGAATGCTTGTAGAACCTGATAATATTGACATGCTTGCTGAAAGTATCATTTATTTGTACGACAACCCTGAGAGAGCCATTCAATACGGAAAAAACGCAAAGAACTTAATGGATACTGAATATAGTGAAGCCCGATTATTTGAAAGATGGGAAGAAGTATTTGAAATGACGAAATAGTGCTTTTTTATACTGTTTTTGTTCATTATATGAGCTTTTGTGAATGAAATAGAAGCGGATAAGGATAGAGGTGTCATGGTGAAAATTACTGCAGCAGTACCCACATACAACTCAGAACATTTTATCTCCCGCTGCCTGGATAGTCTGGTTCAACAAACCATGCCGAATAATGAGTACGAAATTATTTGTGTAGATGATTGTTCTCAGGATGGCACGGTTTCAATATTAAAAAAGTACAGTGAACAGTATTCTAATATAACGGTTATAGAACGAGAAAAAAACTCGGGAGGGCCGGGAGAGCCGCGAAACCAGGCGATACGTGCTGCGAACGGTGAATACATTTTTTTTATTGATTCCGATGATTATGTAGGAATCGAAGCGTTTGAGAGAATGTATCAATTTGCAAAACAGCATGATTCAGATATTGTGCTTGGGAAAATGGTCGGTGTAAACGGCAGATCGGTCCCGCAAGCTATTTTTAAGGAAACGAAACCTGAGGCGGATCTTGTAAAATCTCCGCTTGTTTACTCAATAGGACCGACAAAACTTTTTAAAGTTTCACTGCTTAGAATGCATGACATATATTTCCCCTCTAATATACAGGCTACGGAGGATCAGGTATTTGTCATGCAGGCTTATTTAGAAGCGGACAAAATTTCTGTCTTGGCCGATTATGATTATTACTATGCTGTACAGCATGACGGCGAGCATATGACGTTTGCATACGTTGCGCCTCAAAGCTACTATGGCGCAATGAAGGTAATCATAGATATGATTCGTAATAGCCGTCTTTCACATAATCGCAAAATGAAGTTTATGGCGAAGTTTTTAAATCGTCATTTTGATTTTTCCAGAACAACGGACTTTACCGTAACAATCGAGGACGAACGGGAGCAGCAAACATGGATGACAGAGCTGCATCATTTTGTTGAACAAAATATACCACGGGAAATTGATAAGCTTGTTCATTCTCATACGCGGTTAAAATTACACTTTGTACGCCATAATGACCTAAAGGGCTTGAAGCAGTTTGAAGCTGATAAAGAAAATATGGCCCAATATACGTCAGTTAAAAATGGTCATATCATAGCAAACTATCCCAGCCTTATCTCATATCATTTGGCAGAGAATGAACGGATTGTTGATGACAGAAACAAAATCAGTCATTACGTGAGCGAATTTCAAATGAAGGACAACACTTTCACATTAAGAGGGTCGGTTACCCACACGGCTTTACAACCAGAGCATCAAGCTATGCAAACTTTATACGGCATTTGGGTGCACCGTGATAGAAAAACTGAAAAAATCATTTCTCCAGTGTATTCCAAGGACGGAGAATTTGAATTTCTCACGAAGTTTACTGATTTGGCTATTCATGAAGAAGATATTGGTGTGTGGGATTTCTTTATTGAATCGGGGATAGACGGCTATAAAAAACGCGTCCGAATTGGCAGCAGCAGAGAACCGTATCCTTATTCAAAACATGCTAAATATATTGGGAATAACGGGGAATATGCTTTCAGCGCACGGCCGTACTTTACTAAAACCTATGATAATTTGTCGGTGGATATCAGAAAGCAGGAAGTTCTGAAAGTCGAATTCAGAGATAATGATTCGGACCAGCATTTAACGTTCGTATTTCCTGGAAGCCAATTGTTTTTTCCGAAGCAATCTTTATTATTGCTCGAATGCAATAACCAAGAGTTTTTAATACCAATAAAAAATCAAATCAGTTCAGCTGATGGGACAGTGATACAGGTTGATCGGAATCTCGTTCAGCAAAAGTTTGCTCCGGCTTATTTACAAAACACCAATATTGTTTTATCCATTAATTCTTATAAAACCACATTGGTTCCGAAAAAGGATGTCAGTGTGTACTTTTGCAGTAAAAATATTGAAAAAAAGCTATGGTGCTTTAAAATAAAGAAGAAAGTAGATCTATTTATACAATCGGACCAATCGAAATTCTATCTAACAGCCCGTTAAACAAAGAAACCAGGTGACAAATATGAAAAAACTAAAAGTGATGACCGTTTTCGGAACCAGGCCTGAAGCGATCAAGATGGCACCGCTTGTGCTTGAATTGAAAAAATATCCTGAAATAGATTCCTATGTAACGGTAACTGCACAGCACAGACAGATGCTCGATCAGGTGTTAGATGCGTTTCATATCAAGCCTGACTTCGATTTGAACATTATGAAGGAGCGGCAGACACTGGCAGAGATTACGTCTAACGCACTTGTAAAATTGGATGAGTTGTTTAAAGATATCAAACCCGATATTGTGCTTGTCCATGGTGATACAACGACGACGTTTGCCGGAAGCCTAGCCGCTTTTTACCATCAAATTGCTGTCGGTCATGTGGAGGCGGGGCTCCGTACAGGGAATAAGTATTCCCCGTTTCCGGAAGAGCTCAATCGACAGATGACAGGGGCGATTGCTGATTTGCATTTTGCTCCGACAGGCCAGGCGAAAGACAATTTATTAAAAGAAAACAAAAAGGCCGACTCTATTTTTGTAACGGGCAATACAGCGATTGACGCACTCAACACAACGGTTAGGGATGGTTACTCACATCCTGTTCTCGAGCAGGTGGGTGAGGATAAAATGATTCTCTTGACGGCTCACCGCCGGGAAAATTTGGGCGAGCCAATGGAAAATATGTTCAAGGCCATCCGCAGAATTGTAGGGGAATTTGAAGATGTACAAGTCGTTTACCCTGTGCACCTGAATCCAGTTGTCCGGGAAGCGGCTCAGAAGCATTTTGGTGATTCTGACAGAGTGCATCTGATTGAACCTTTAGAGGTGATTGATTTCCATAACTTTGCAGCGAAATCGCATTTTATATTGACAGATTCGGGCGGCGTGCAGGAGGAAGCCCCATCTCTCGGGAAACCAGTGCTTGTTCTGCGTGATACGACGGAACGGCCTGAAGGAGTGGAAGCGGGAACGCTGAAACTTGCAGGTACGGATGAGGAAAACATTTATCAGCTGGCAAAACAGCTGTTAACTGATCATGATGAGTACAAGAAAATGTCCCAGGCTTCTAATCCGTATGGAGATGGAGAGGCTTCTCGCCGGATTGTGGAAGAATTGCTGTTTCATTACGGGTATCGGAAAGAACAACCGGATTCATTTACAGGCAAATAAAAAAGAAGCTTTGCACATTGTGCGAAGCTTCTTTTTTGTTTTACTTTTCGAGGCTTTCCTTCAGCTCTTTTGTAATATCGGAAAGGGCGCTTTCATCAGCTTGGTAGTAGTAAATTCCATTGATTTTCGTGCCTGTACCTTTTAGTTCGTGCTGTTTAATATGTTTCCGCGCACCTTTGTAATCGGACTGGATATCCCACATGTTATCGAAGGTCAAGTTCGTTTTCACATTATCTTCAACAACTTTAAACATATCTCCGAATTTCGTGATGGAAGAAATATTAGCGCCTTTATTAATAATACCTTGGATGACTTGGCGCTGGCGATCCTGGCGTCCGAAGTCGCCTCTCGGATCTTCTTTTCTCATCCGGGTATAAGCGAGCGCTTCTTTTCCGTTCAGCGTGATTTCTCCTTTGCCGAACGAATAACCGTCATAACTAAACGCGAATGTGCTGTTAACTGTAATGCCGCCAAGTGTATCAACAACGTCTCTAAAGCTTTCCATGTTCACTTTCACAAAATAATCAACCGGAACATCGAGGAAGTTCTCAACAGTGTCTACCGTCATCTGCGTGCCGCCGAAAGCGTATGAATGGTTGATTTTATCCATTGTGCCTTTTCCGATAATTTTTGTATACGTGTCACGCGGAATGCTGACCATGTCGGTTGTATTCGTTTTTGGGTTAACGGTCATATAAATGAGCGTATCGGCACGGCCCTTATCGCCGTCGCGTTCATCCACACCCATGATTAAGACGGAAAAAGGATCTTTTTTATTGATACTGACCTCTTTATCCCTCTTTTTCGATTTATCAATGCTTTCATGAATACTTGCCACGGTTGATGCTGCTTTATGCCATAAGTAGTATGCATAGCCGCCAGTTCCGAGTACAAATACGGCCACAATGGCTAAAATGACAAGTAATGCCTTTCTTTTTTTCTTTCTTTTTTCAGCTCTCATAATAAAGTCCTCGCTTTTTTGTAATCTAGTACGATTATAAGTTTCTTAATATTTGAAAACAACTAAAATTTGTCTGATTCTTTACAATAGACGGCTCCTTGTAACAAATGTTTCGGTATTTTAAGAAAATCCGCAAAAATTTTTCGTTGTTTTGAAAGAAATCTTAAAATAAGCTTAAAATTGTCGATAAAAAGTGGAGAGGTGATATAGGAATGAAAAAAATTGCTATTTTAATGTTCTCAATGCTGCTTCTTTTGTCTGCGTGCGGCACAGCTCAGAACTCATCAGGAGCAGAAACAAATTCAGACAGCCAGGATGCAGCTGCAGAAGAGACAGTAACGAAGGAAGGCACTTTTGCCGGTTTGGCAGACAGCCATACAATTGCAGTCACTATTGATGATAAAGAGACGTCGATTCAGGTTGGTTCAGACCTTCAGGACAAAATGAACAGCATTTCAGAAGGGCAAAAAGTTGTTGTCAAATATACAAAAGATTCAAATGGCGCTTTAATGCTTAAGGATCTTGAGACAAAGTAATAAAAAACTCTTAGGGGGTTCCATGTTTTGAAAAAAATGAAGCTCTTGCTTCTATCGTCAGTCACTGCGGCGGCTGTAGCATGTCCGGCGTTTATGCAGACTGCGAAAGCCGCTGATAAAACCATTTCGGTTAAGCTGAGTAATTATGTAGGCAGCAAATCAAGTTTGGATGTCGATATCACAGGCGGATATGAAATTCCCGGCTCAAGAATTGCGGATACGGAGCGATATGGAGGAGCAACCCGTTTTGATGTTGCCAATAATGTCGCCTCTGCCGGATGGACAAATCCAACGACTGTGGTCATTGTGAATCGGGACGCTTTTGCCGATGCGCTCTCAGCAACCCCGCTTGCCAAAAAGTACGATGCACCGATTTTATTAACAGACGCAGATTCGCTAACACCAAAAACAGAAAGCGAAATTGCAAAATTAAATCCTGACAATATTCTCATCATTGGCGGGACAATCAGTGTTTCTAAAAATGTAGAAAATACATTAAAAAAATATGGTTCTATCGATCGGATTGGCGGAGCAACCCGTTACGAGGTTTCTAAAAACATAGCCGATCGGATGGGGAATTACAGCCAGGCAGTAGTGGCCACAGGCATGGTCTTTACGGATGCCCTGTCAATCGCGCCATATGCTGCAATGAACGGTTATCCGATTTTACTTGCGGGAGACAATAACATCCGCAGTGATTACAAAATTCCAAGCAAGGTTACAATTGTCGGCGGTCCGTTGAGTGTCAGCACTGGTGTGGAAGCTGCATTAAAAAAGAAGGCAACTGTGAAACGGATTGGCGGCGTTTCCCGATATGAGGTATCTGCCAATATCGTTAAAGAATTAAATATGAAAGCAACAAAGGTATTTATGTCAAACGGCCAAACATTCGCGGATGCATTGACGGGATCTGTGCTTGCAGCAAAGCAGGGAAGCCCTTTACTGCTGGTTGAATCAGGCAGCCTGCCGTCACCAGTCGCTGATGTAGTAGCGTCAAAAGGAACTCAGTCATTTGCGCTGCTTGGAGGAAGCATTTCCATCAGTGATACGTTAAAGAACAAACTGGCAGATACTTTTGCAGGAACTGGATATACAGTCAAGTTAACCGGCGGAAACCTAGTGCTTTATAAAAACAGTACTGCAATCAAGACGCTTGGAACGTCTTTTACAGCACAGCCTAAAAAATATGCAACTACAAATTCTATCAGTCTGAACGGAACGCCATATCTCGGAAACATGAAATTTACAATAGAGTCAGGCAAATATGTTCGGCCAATCAATGTGAATATCCCCTTTGAAGATTATTTAAAGGGTGTTGTTCCTCATGAAATGCCGGCCAGTTGGCAGAAAGAAGCGCTTAAAGCCCAAGCTGTCGCAGCGAGAACTTATTCCATCAGTTCGGCCGGAAAAGAAGTACAAGACACCACCGCTTTTCAGGTATATGGCGGATATGACTGGAATTCAAAAACTTCAGAAGTGGTCGAAGCTACAAAAGGAAAAGTTTTGAAATACAATGGGAATTTGATTTCTGCTACGTATTCCTCAAGCAACGGCGGCTACACAGAAGCGAGCGGTGAGGTGTGGAGCAGCCAGCTTCCTTATTTAATCGCCAAAAAAGATACGTACGACCCGCAAATCAGCTGGTCTCTGTCTTTAAATAAAACCCAGCTTGATAAGAGCAGTCTGAATCTGAAAAGCCCGGGTTCATGGTGGAGCTCTAAAAATGAAACAAACTCATCATATTTGAGCGGTTTGAAAAGCTGGTTTATTAAAAATAAATACAGCAATGCCGAGTCTATCAAAATCACGAAAATATCCAGTGTGAAATTCAGCACGGAGAAAACTGCCGGTCAGCGGCCGGAAACAGCAAGCGTCACATTCTCATATTTCGTGAAAGAAAAATCAAATGGCTATATCCTGTCAAATGGAAGCCTCAGTGAAAAAACAGCAACAATTACTGTACCTGCAACAGAGCTGAGAACGATGCTTGGCGCTTCCAATATGAAGAGTACATATGCTTCTGTCTCAAGCAATACAAACGCCTTTCTCATTAGCGGTAAAGGATACGGACACGGCATAGGCATGAGTCAGTACGGAGCCAATGCCAGAGCAGCTGCCGGACAATCTTATACAACAATTTTAAGTTTTTACTATCCGGGAACAACTCTATCAAGCTATTAAAAGATTGTTAGAGTCAAAGGAGGCGAGATGCCTCCTTTGTTCGTTATTTGATTTATGAATCATTATGAATCTTTGGAGGGACTATCTTTGCGGATCTTTCTTAAAAGCATACCTATGCTGATACTAGGAGTCGTGTTATTTGTACCAAATGCGTTTGCGGCAAACTCTGTTACAAGGCTGGATGGAGCAAGCAGATATGAGGTTGCAGTAAATGTATCAAAACAAGGCTGGAGCAGTGCGGGCACGGTTGTTGTGGCAAACGGAACAGCGTATGCCGATGTATTAACTGCTGCTCCTTTGGCTTATAAATACAATGCCCCGATTTTATTGACGGAATCATCTAAACTGACTGCACCGACGAAAGACAGAATCAGCCAGCTTAAACCGAGCAAGGTCATCGTCATTGGCGGAACGATCAGTGTTTCTAACAACGTTGTAAGCGACATTAAAAAATTGGGTATTTCCAATGTGGAACGGATCGGCGGAAGAAGCCGCTATGAAGTTGCTCAAAATATTTCTAAAAAATTGTCTTCAAATTCAAAAGCAGTAATCGCAAATGGAACGGCATATGCTGACAGTCTGGCAATCGGTTCTTATGCTGCCCGTAACGGTATTCCAATTCTTCTGACGACTGCAAGCTCTATTCCCGAACCAACGAAAAATGCGATGAACAGCAAAGGAACAACATCGACTATTGTGGTCGGGGGAGAAATCAGTGTCTCAAAAAGCGTTTACAGCCAGTTGCCATCACCAACAAGAATCGGCGGGAACAGCCGTTTTGAAGTGGCTGCCAACATAGCGAAAAAGTATTATTCTTCATCAAAAGCTGCATTTGTCAGCAATGGCTATCAATATGCAGATGCTTTAGCGGGTTCTGTGCTGGCGGCGAAGCAAAATCGCCCAATGCTATTTACTGACGCCGGTTCATTGCCGACTGCGACAAGAACAGTCATCGGATCAAATAGCAAGAATACCTTCACAGTTCTTGGGGGAACTATTTCAGTGACAACAAATGTCGTGAACCAACTTAAAAATGTAATTGTAGGCAAAAAGGTATTTGTGGATGCAGGACACGGTGGTTATGACAGCGGCGCGGTCGGTAATGGTTTAAAAGAGAAAGATGTTAACCTTGCCGTTGCTAAGCTTGTAAACAGCAAACTTTCCAATGGTGGAGCCATTCCGATTATGGCCAGATCTACAGATGTTTTCTTAGAGCTTTCAGAGCGGGTTGCAAAAGCAAAAAGCAATAATGCAAACCTGTTTGTGAGTATTCACGCCAATTCAGCGAGCCCAGCAGCAACCGGTACTGAAACCTACTATTATACAAAATATGAGTCAGAAAACAGCAAACGGCTTGCGACAGAAATACAAAACAGACTCTATAAAGCACTCAATACTCAAAACCGCGGCGTGAAAATCGGGAATTTCCATGTCATCAGAGAATCAACGATGCCGAGCAGTTTAGCGGAGCTGGCGTTCATTTCAAATGCGAACGACGCAAGTAAGTTAAAGAGTGCTTTGTATCAAGAAAAAGCAGCTCAAGCAATATATGAAGGAATCATTGGATATTATTAGGGGATTAAATTAGTAGACATCAATAGCGGCTTGCCGGCAGAACCCATCAGGAATTGCCGGCAAGCTTTTTTATACGATAAAATGAGAAAAATTTTAAACCACATATGCTATGTAAAAGTTTAACAAAATTTAAGGTTAGGCCTATTCTTATTGACAGATGTTTTTGATATAATTATCAGGCAAAAATATAACCGATCCATTAGGGTAGTGAGGTAATCGATGAAAATAAGCATTGTTATCCCTGTATATAATTCAGAAGATCTTATTTCCGAATGTCTTGATAGCTTAGTTAACCAAACGATGCCAAAAGAGGATTATGAGATTATATGTGTCGATGATAAATCTACGGATTCATCTTTAGACATTTTGAATCGATATAAAAAGAAATATGACAATATTGTTGTTGTTGAAAGAATCGTAAATTCAGGCGGTCCAGGTGCGCCGCGGAATGATGCAATAAAAATTGCCAAAGGTGAATACATCCTGTTTGTTGATTCCGATGACTATCTAGGCAATGAAGCATTGTTAAGATGGTACAATTTCTCAAAAGAGAATGATTCAGATATTACTTTAGGTAAGTTAAAAGGGATAAACGGCCGAGGTGTTCCCAAATCAATGTTTAAGGAAACAAACCCAGATGTTGATTTGGTTGATTCCAAAATTGTTTTCACATTGGGACCCCAAAAACTGTTTAAAGCCTCACTTTTAAAAGAAAATCAAATCATCTTCCCTACTCACATAAAAGCAGCGGAAGATCAAGTCTTCACAATGAACGCTTATTTAAAAGCAAAGAAGATTTCTGTTTCAGCTGACTATGATTATTACTATCTGGTCAAAAGAGACGGTGAACATATGAGTGTTGCTTATGTTCCCCCAGAGAACTTTTATGGAGCAATGGAAGATATTATCTCTGCTATCAAGGCTAGTGATCTGGAAGAAGCAAGAAAAACGAAACTGATGGCAGTATTTTTAAACAGGCATTTCGATTTTTCGCGGACAAAAAATGTCACAATAAAAATGAAGACAGATGAAGAAAGAGCTGAATGGTTTAAATATTTGTCCTCATTTATTCATGCAGTACCTGAAGAGGCTGACCAATTTGTGCTTCCGCATATCAAATTGCGGCTGCTGTTTATTCGGAATAATGATTTGCAGGGGTTAACCCAGTATGAGCGTGAAGAACAAGACATTAAAAAGTTCTGTGTTGTAAATAATGGGGATTTAATTGCACGTTATCCGAGCTTAGAACGCTATCCAATTTCTGAAGAGTTATTAAAAGTAAATTATAAAAATAAGCTTGAACATTATCTGCAGAATATTGAATTTAGCGATCACAGCCTCAGCATTCAAGGAACCATTAAACACAAATTGTTGGATGATGAAACGAATCAAAATCAATCTCTGACAGGAATATTTGTTCATCGCGATACAAAGGCGGAAAAATATATCGCGCCGGCTAAGTATGAAAATTCAACATTTACATTTGAGTGCAAGTTTGATGAACTGGCATCTGCAGAAGAAGATTTAGGCGTTTGGGATTTCTTTATTGAATCATCAATAGATGGTTATAAATTAAGGGCGAGAATCGGAAACAAGCGTGCTGCGTATAAGTATTCAACAAACACGATGTATTTAGGGCATAATGCGTTGTTTGTCTTCAGTGCAAGACCATATTTCACAATGAACTACGATAATCTTTCGATTGATATAAAGAAACATGCCTATACAGAAGCAGAACTTTCATATGAAACTGAATCAAAAGATTTATCATTTATTTTTAAAGATAAGCAAATCTGTTTGCCAAATCATTCAAAAATGATTGTGAATACCGGACAGTCTGAAATCTCATTACCGGTAAAACGTATAGAGTTAGAGCCTAATTGCACAAAATTGACGGTAAACGTGCAGAGTTTGCTTGAACAGCTTGCTCATGTAAAGAAAGAGCGATTAATTGAATTTGCGATAAACACTTCTCAAAATAAAATCAGTGCAAAAGTGGATAACCAAGCAATTGTCTTGGACACAAGGAATGTGGAACGAAAATCCATGTTATTCTTTAGTAAAATGGTTGAGGTTCAATACAAGCTGTTAACCTCTAAATCAAAGTTTTATTTTCAATATTAAATGCTTCACAACGAAAAGAGACAAATCAGTAAAATGATTTGTCTCTTTTTTTAAACAATATGCTTAATTTTTAAAAAAAGTGTCTAAAACAATAAAAAGTTTACGGATAAATGTCAGAAAAAATAACAAATTCACACTTCTTAACATACCATTTACATCCAATTAACATCCGTCTGCTAAACTGACTGGCATAGGTCATCATAACATCCCAAACAAATCGTGAGGTGTGTGTCAGTGAGTGCAGAGAAAAGCATGAATGTGAGTCGTGAATTCTCAGTTCAGCAAATACATTCTTTTACATTATCTGAAAAGACGGCTCGTTATTTGGCAATAAAGCGCGTAATGGATATTTGGTTTGCGCTCATTGGGTTGGCGATTGCGCTGCCAATGATTGCGGTATTTTCAATATTGATTTGTTTGGAGACGCCGGGGCCTGCCATTTATACGCAGGAACGCGTAGGGAAAGGCGGGAAACCATTTAAGCTTTATAAGCTTCGTTCCATGAAAATAGATGCCGAGAAGTCTGGGGCGGTTTGGGCACAGAAGCAAGATCCGCGGGTGACAAGGATCGGAGCTTTTATCAGAAGAACGAGAATTGACGAGCTTCCTCAGCTGTTTAATGTGCTGAAAGGCGATATGAGTATGATTGGCCCTCGTCCGGAACGGCCCGTATTTACGGAAAAATTCCAGAATGAGATTCCAGGCTTTACACAGCGTCTGGCTGTTAAACCGGGATTGAGCGGCTGGGCTCAAGTGAACGGCGGTTACGATATGACGCCGAAGGAAAAGCTGATATTTGATTTATATTACATTCGCAATCTGACTTTCACTTTAGAATTAAAAATTATGTTAAAAACTTGTAAAGTAGTTTGGACGGGTGATGGTGCAAGATAAAACGGAATGCCATTATTCACCATCAATCTGAGCTTAAAAAGAAGTAGGGAATATGATGCCAAGTATTACAAAACAAATCATGAGCGGTGCAAAGTGGACAAGTATTTCAACCATGTGTATTACAATCATACAAATTGTTCAGTTTGCCCTGCTTGGAAATATGATGACCTTAACAGAATTTGGGCTTGTCGGCATGATCACAACGGTTACAGTTTTCGCCCAGATTGTGCTCGATATGGGTTTTGGCGCAGCATTAATTCAGAGAGACGACGCGACGGAGCGCCAGCTGTCAACATTGTATTGGCTTAACATTATGACGGGCGTTTTGCTGTTTGTTCTTTTATATGTGAGCAGTCCTGTCATTGCGGGATTTTATCAAAGAGAAGAGCTGGTGTTTCTGGTTCGGATTCTGGCGATTATGTTTTTGATCGCGCCAATTGGACAGCAATATCAGTATATGCTGCAAAAGCAGCTGCATTTTAATACGTTAAGCAAAATAGAGATTTTTTCAAATGTATTGTCATTCGGATATTTAGCGATAGCGGTTTTTATGATGGATGCGATTTTGGCGTACGTGATTTCTCAAGTCCTGCTGCAGTCCAGTAAAGGGATTTTATATTGGGCTGTATACCGAAAAAAGTGGCATCCTGCTTTTGTTTTTGATTTGAGAGGCATGAAGGATTTCTTTTCTTTTGGAGCCTTTCAGCTTTCATCCCGTCTTGTGAACAGGCTGGGAGCAAATATCGACATGATTTTGATCGGCCGGTTTATTGGTGCTGAAGCATTGGGGATTTATAACCTCGCTTATCAGATTGTCACCATTCCGGTTTTGAAGATCAATCCGATTGTCACACGGGTGGCATTCCCTGTTTTCGCAAAAAACAAATATGAAAACAGCGTGATCAGAGAAGGCTTTCTGAATATGACAAAAATGCTGGCGCTTGTTTCGTTTCCGCTGTTAATCGGGCTCGTGTCTGTGTCAGACGCTTTTATCACAGCGGTTTTCGGAGAAAAGTGGCTTGCTGCTGTTCCGATCCTAAATGTTCTGGCGATTGTCGGAATACTAAGAGTGCTCATGAATCCAAATGGATCTGTGTTGCTGGCTAAAGGAAGAGCTGACTTAGCGTTTTATTGGGATTCCGGCGTGCTGCTGCTGTACGGATTATCACTGTTTGCAGCTGTACAGACGGGAAGCCTGCTGACAGTCGCATGGGTGTATGCCATTATCAGCGTTGTTAATTTTCTGATCGGGCGCTGGCTTTTGGCATATGTCATCAAGCTTAACCTTTCAGCTTATTTCCAGTCGATTATGAAGCCATTTCTGATTACTGCGGCGATGGGCATCATCGCGTTTGGTGTAAGCCTCAGTACCGAACACTTCAGTATGCAGGCAGAAATGCGGCTGGCCATTTCAGTTGCGGCCGGGGCGCTGTGCTATCTCTTTCTTTTGGTAAAAGCGTACCCTCAAACGAAAAGCAAACTACTAAGAAAAGGACGTTTGTCATGAAGATTTTGTGGATCACAAGCGTATATCCGAGCAGTATGAAACCCGGTGAGGGTGTGTTTCATGAGACACAAGTGCAAGAGCTGCAAAAACTCGGGCTTGATATCACTGTGATATGCCCACGGCCTTTTCATTCAGCGCCTGTCCGCATGCTGAAAAAGACATATCGAAAAAAGGATGCCAGACCGGAGTATGAGATTAGAAAGGGAATACCGGTTTACCGGCCTTTCTATCGGGCAGTTCCCGGCCAGCTGAAGTGGGCGCAGCCTCATCGGAGAATCGCATCAGCCGTTTTAAAAACCATGAAACAGCGCGGCCTATATCCGGATCTGATCCATGCTCATTTTGCCATGCCATCGGGCGGGGCTGCGGCAGTCGTGTCAGAGTCAGCGCAAATTCCTTATGTCCTGACCTTGCATGGCAGTGATGTGAATGTCTATCCGCATTACAGCAAAGGAGCGTTTAAAGCTTTTAAGCGTGCCGTAGGTTCTGCATCAGTTGTTTTAGCAGTCAGCCACAAGCTTCAGGAAGAAGCCAAAAAGCTTTCGGGCTTTGACAGCTCGGTTTTGCCAATCGGCATACAGCTCAGCCGTTTTCAGGAGAATGAGGAGACGAAAGAGGAAATCAGAAAAAGACTCGGACTCCCGCTCGATCAGCGTCTGGCTGTCTATGTCGGCCGGCTGGTCAGAGAGAAAGGCATTTTTGAACTGTCTGAAGCGATCGAATCGCTGCAGGACTCTCCTAAGGCAGTCTTTGTCGGGGATGGTCCCGCAAAATCGACGCTGACGCAGAAGGGGCATATCGTCACAGGCCAAGTCCCGAATCATCAGGTAAGAGACTATTTACTTGCGGCAGATCTATTCGTGCTTCCTTCTTACAGTGAGGGGATGCCGACTGTTGTGATTGAGGCGCTGGCGCTAAGGGTTCCTGTTATTTGTACGGATGTTGGCGGAGTGTCGTCTTTGTTCGGAAAGCACCAACATCTGCTGATTAAACCGAAATCCGCTCAAGCCTTGGCGGAAGCGATCACTCGGTACGAACATGAGCAAATATGGAAGCCGGAAGTAGCAGATGACTTATATGAAACCGTGCAGGCTCAATTTGACGCAGGAAAAAACGCCAAGGCCTTGCATCATCAGTATCAGACGGTCACGAAAACGTCCGTTTAATCGTAAGAAACTGCGACCAATATAAATAGGAAGATCATTTTACAGGAGAGGGATGAGCGCTGTGAAAAAAATAGCTGTCATTGGAACAGGTTATGTAGGACTCGTATCAGGCACTTGCTTTGCGGAGATCGGCAATAAAGTTGTTTGCTGTGATATCGATGAATCAAAAATCAGAAGTCTGAAAAATGGGGTAATCCCAATCTATGAACCAGGGCTTGCAGACTTAGTTGAAAAAAATGTGCTGGATCAGCGCCTGACCTTTACGAACGATATCCCGTCCGCCATTCGGGCCTCAGATATTATTTATATTGCAGTCGGAACGCCTATGTCCAAAACAGGTGAAGCTGATTTAACGTACGTCAAAGCGGCGGCGAAAACAATCGGTGAGCATCTTAACGGCTACAAAGTGATCGTAAATAAAAGCACAGTCCCGGTTGGAACAGGGAAACTGGTGCAATCTATCGTTCAAAAAGCCTCAAAGGGGAGATACTCATTTGATGTTGTATCTAACCCTGAATTCCTTCGGGAAGGGTCAGCGATTCATGACACGATGAATATGGAGCGTGCCGTGATTGGTTCAACAAGTCATAAAGCCGCTGCCATCATTGAGGAACTTCATCAGCCATTCCATGCTCCTGTCATTAAAACAAACCTAGAAAGTGCAGAAATGATTAAGTACGCCGCGAATGCATTTCTGGCGACAAAGATTTCCTTTATCAACGATATTGCAAACATTTGTGAGCGAGTCGGCGCAGACGTTTCAAAAGTTGCTGATGGTGTTGGTCTTGACAGCCGTATCGGCAGAAAGTTCCTTAAAGCGGGTATTGGATTCGGCGGTTCATGTTTTCCAAAGGATACAACCGCGTTGCTTCAAATCGCAAAATCGGCAGGCTATCCATTCAAGCTCATCGAAGCTGTCATTGAAACAAACGAAAAGCAGCGTGTTCATATTGTAGATAAACTTTTGACTGTTATGGGAAGCGTCAAAGGGAGAACCATTTCAGTCCTGGGATTAGCCTTCAAACCGAATACGAACGATGTGAGATCCGCTCCAGCGCTTGATATTATCCCAATGCTGCAGCAGCTGGGCGCCCATGTAAAAGCATACGATCCGATTGCTATTCCTGAAGCTTCAGCGATCCTTGGCGAACAGGTCGAGTATTACACAGATGTGTATGCTGCGATTGAAGACACTGAGGCATGCCTGATTTTAACGGATTGGCCGGAAGTGAAAGAAATGGAGCTTGTAAAAGTAAAAAACCTCTTAAAACAGCCAGTCATCATCGACGGCAGAAATTTATTTTCACTTGAAGAGATGCAGGCAGCCGGATACATTTATCACTCTATCGGCCGTCCCGCTGTTCGGGGAACGGAACCCTCTGACAAGTATTTTCCGGGCTTGCCGCTTGAAGAATTGGCTAAAGACTTGGGAAGCGTCAATTTATAAAAAGAAAAAGTGTTACTTGGTTGAAGCTGCCGGCTGCTAGGCTCGGCCGCCGGCTCCTGAAACATCAGGAAAGGGGTTAAACATGTGAGTATCAAACGATCAGCGGTCCATACGCTAGCGTTACTGGCCGCTGCTATATTTGGAGTCGTCCTATTGCTGGGAGCCATCCATAAAGATATAGGTTTCATGCAGATGGCTGCTGCGCTTGCGGTGTTGGCAATTGGCCTGTTTTTACTGACGCTTGCAACCGCATTTACAACAAAAGAACGGTTCTTTATGGCTGTAATCTATATTTTGATCGCCTGCACTTTTTTAAATAATGCATTTTTCGCCATTCATCTTGGATTTTTCAGTTTGTTCCTTTACCGGCTTCTGCTCATTGCAGCGGGTTGCCTTCATATTTTCGGCATGGTTCGGAATCGAACCCATATTGAAAGATGGCATGGGCTGCAAGTAAAAGGGATATTGCTCTTTTTCGCCTTTTGGTTTATATATGGCCTTGTTTCTTTGCTGTGGGCCAAGTCGGTAACAGCCGGCCTCAAATATTTAGCCTTATTGGCAATGGGAATTTTCTTCATTTATCTTATTGTCATGTACGTGCAAAAAATGGAGCGGCTGATGATTGTTTATGCCATTTGGCTGGTGATGACGGTATTTCTGATGATCATTGGTTTTTACAATCATATCACCCACCATCATCTTGCGAGTTCCACATTGTACAGCGGACCGGAGTATAAGCAGCATTATCCGACATCGGTCTTTTTTAATCAAAATGACTTTGCGACCTTTTTATCCATCAGCTTCTTTTTTTACATCACGATGATGAAAAACATTAAGAATGGATACATCAGGGCAATTGGCCTTGTGCTCTCGCTCTGTGCGTTGTATTTAATTTTTGCCACTGGTTCAAGAGCCAGCCTTCTGGGTATTTTTGCAGGTATTGCTGTCTACATCTTCATTGTATTGCCGCCTGTTTTAAAGAAAATGGCTATATGGCTGTCGGCGGCGGGAATTGCTCTTTTCGCAGTTCTTTTCGCCAGCAAAATCTATTCAAAGTTTTGGGAGCTGTTTCTGGCCCCGCAGACGCTGCATTCATTTCATGACAGGCTTCCATCAAATGTGGCTCGGGCAAATCTGCTGAAAAACGCTTGGCATTTTTTCCTTGATTCATACGGATTCGGAGTCGGAGCAGGAAATGTATCCTATTATCTTGAGCATTATGCTGTATATGATACTGACAATGTGGCAGAGGTGCATAACTGGCTTGTTGAAATTCTGGCTAATTTTGGCTTGTTCATCATGCTGGGATACCTGTCCATTTATGCCTACCTCATATGGGTGCTTTACAAGTTTTATGAAAGAAAATTAGAAAATCAGTCAAAACTGATCACAGAAGGACTTATTACCGCTATGGTCAGTTTCCTGGTATCAAGTATCAGCCCAAGCTCTGTTTCAAATTTATTTTTCCATTGGGTGTTTATGGCGCTCGTCATCGCAGCCGTGAATGTGTTAAGGCGATCCAGACAAATGCCTGAGCCGATGTACAGATAAACAGACTACAAAAAGCAGGGAGACTTATATGAACGATATATTGATAAGAATAGCCCGTCGCATAAAAAAAAATATCATTTGGATCATAGCGGTGCCAATTATATTAGGTGCGGCGGGGTATATCCTGCCGTCACAGATCGCTGATCAAAAGAGCTATACAGCTGAAGATACTTTGGCTGTGGGGAGCTATGATCATCCGGTTTATAACAGCACAGAAGAGATTCCGCTTCTATTAAAGAGCGACTCTTTTTTGAAGGAGGCGCTTCCTGATGAAAAGGATGAAGATGTAGCAGAGATCAAAGAGAAGCTTACCATCAAAACGGAATCCAAATCGTTACTGACTTTAAGCTATAGCGACGAGGATAAGGATAAAACGGAATCTGTCTTAAAAGCCATTTCCTCCACCTTCCTCAAAAACGATCAAAAGCTGTATGCAGAAAGAGAAGCCGTCATCCGCAGCAGCATAGACGCGCTTGAAGGCGAGTCGGTGAGCGAGGATTCCAAAGTGGATAAAGAGAGATTTTTGTATGAGCTCAAAAACACACAGCTTAACCTGAAAGCGGCAAGTGTTACTGATTCCGAAACCGTAAGTGAGACAGCAGGCGGCGGAATGTCTCCGAAAAAGAAAGCAGTTCTCGGCGTTATGATTGGCCTTACGATTGCCTTTATGTTCGTTGTCATTCCTGAATTTTTCAGGGAATCCTTTTAAAATCATACGATGGAGATGTGATCATGACCAATTGGAAACCTCTCGTATCTGTCATTACACCTTCCTATAATGCGCGTGACTATATTGAAGACACGGTTCATTCGGTATTAGATCAGAGCCATCCTCATTGGGAAATGATTATCGTGGATGATTGCTCAACGGATGGGACCCGCGACATTTTACAGCAGTATGAAAAAATAGACGAAAGAATTCATGTGGTGTATCTGGAAGAGAACTCCGGAGCTGCGGTTGCTCGCAACAAAGCGTTGGAACGCGCTCAAGGGCGCTACGTAGCATTTTTGGACAGTGATGACAAATGGAAAAAAGACAAACTGGAAAAGCAGCTTGAGTTTATGATGGAGCGCTCCTGTGCGTTTTCTTTCACGGGCTACAGCTTAATGGCGCAGGACGGGACCCCACTCGATAAATTTATTCATGCGCCGGAAAGCCTGACGTACGATGACGC
This sequence comes from Bacillus sp. FSL R5-0576, assembly GCF_038004765.1. NCBI lineage: Bacteria > Bacillati > Bacillota > Bacilli > Caryophanales > Bacillaceae > Bacillus > Bacillus sp. FSL R5-0576. The sequence goes on along the minus strand of NZ_JBBORU010000001.1, from coordinate 3,369,132 downwards.
CCTGAAAAATACAATTATCGGCTGCTTGACGGTGATGATTGACAGGGAGCAAACGGGACAGATCCAAATGCCGAATATCAGAACGAGACAGGACTTAGCCACATGGCTGTCTCTTTTAAAAAAAGGATTTACTGCCTATGGAATGAATGAATGCCTGGCTGAATATCGGCTTGTCAATAACTCAATTTCCAGCAACAAATGGAAGGCTGCGAAAAAAACGTGGTTTGTCTACAGGGAGATCGAACGGCTTCATTTTATGAAAGCAACATGGTGTTTTGTTCAATATGCAAAAAACGCGGTGAAAAAAAGATTATAGCCGCAAACAGAGAGAAAAGGTGATGAAGGTGGAAACAAAAGAAGCAATCATTCATGTCATCGTTGCCACTGCTGAATGGGGAAAAGACCAATTGAGATACAGAAGGCACCGGCTGGCAGAATTTTTAGCTGCTCAGGAGGAAACGAAGGAAGTTATTTGGGTATGTCCGGCTCCGCGTGCCCAAGGGAAAGAGTTTCAGGAAGTCCATTCTGGCATCAGGCAATTCGCTGTCAAAGACCTGCTGCAGAAAAAAATGTTTCGTTTCGGACGATATACAGATGTCTTTTACAGACATAAGCTCTCCCCATTACTCGATGAGCTTACACCTGCTTCTGCAAACGGTGAACGCTGCTGTTTATGGTACACGTTTCCCGGATTCCCGCTGCTGTCTTCGCTGTATCCTTGGGATCAGGTCATTTATGACTGCAGTGACCTATGGGCGGCGCCGATCAGCGGCCGATCAAATCTGCTGTCTGAATTCCGGCGAAAAGTCATTAAAACGGCAGAGCTGAGAATTATACAACGAGCAGATTCAATAACCTGTTCATCAGATTATCTTCACAAGGAAGTAGACAAAAAACTGACTGCAGGACGAGAAAAGGTTCATACTGTGGAAAACGGTGTGGAGTATGAGATGTTTTCTGCAAATAAACAAGCTCCCGATCGCAGTATACTGCAGGGGAGAGAAGGAACAGTGTTAGGTTTTATCGGCGGAATTAAACCGAAGCTCGATTTTAAAATGATTGAAGAAGCCGCCCTGCAAAAGCCTGATTGGACATTTTTATGGGTTGGCCCGGATGCCACCAATGGTGACGTTTCATTTCAAGAGCTGCTGAGACTTCCAAATGTTATATGGACCGGTCCGGCAGATCCGAAAGAAGTTCCGCATTTTATGGAGCTTATCGACATTGGCATCATGCCATATAAAAAATCATCGTATAATCAAGCTGTGTTTCCGCTGAAACTATTTGAATTTTTAGCGGCAGGAAAACCTGTCGTCGGCTCTAATCTTCCGTCAACCTCAAAAATGCAAAAGCCGTATGTATACGAATATGTAGAAGGTGATCATCCAATTGATTTTATAGCAGCTTGTGAAAAAGTTCTCGAACAAAACGGAGACGAAACCTATAAAGAAATGCGCCGAAACATCGCTCGCACACAAGATTGGAATTGCTTATTTAGACAAATTATGAAATATACAGGGATTCAAAAACATGCGTAGTCCTATAAATTGGGATGCGCGTTTTTTGATTATACGTGTTTCTTTTTGATGAAGCTTGTTATAATAACTAAGGAGAAGGTATAATGGAAGGAACGGTTCTCTATATAAATAAAGACTTCATTTAATTCCAAAGGAGACTTCTTTATGCTTGACGAACGCATGATTCGCATTGTTGTTGCGTTTATTGTCTCGCTGCTGACAGTTTTAATCATAACCCCAATCGTAAAAAGGATTGCGATTAAAATAGGTGCAGTTGACCAGCCCAGCAATCGAAAAGTACATGACAAAATCATGCCCCGCATGGGCGGGCTGGCCATATTTATCGGGGTGGTTGCAGGCGTGCTTGCATCCGGTATTTACACAGAAACAAGGATGACGGCAATTACAGTCGGAGCATTCATCATTATTGTGTTAGGTATTCTTGACGATAAATATCAATTAAGTGCAAAAGTTAAGTTTTTGATTCAATTAGGTGTAGCCATTATGATTGTAAGCACCGGCTTAAAAATGGACTTTTTCTCAGTACCTTTTTTAACAGAACGATTTGAGTTAGGATGGATGGCTTATCCGCTGACGGTATTATGGATTGTCGGCATCACGAACGCAATTAACCTGATTGATGGATTGGATGGCCTTGCTGCCGGTCTTTCTGTTATCGGCCTGTCAACGATTGCTGTCATGGCGCTATCCGGCGGAAAAGTGCTCATTCTGTCACTCTCATTAGTCGTTATTGCCAGCACGCTGGGGTTTTTGTTTTACAACTTCCATCCGGCAAAAATCTTTATGGGAGATACGGGATCACTGTTTTTAGGGTATAGTATCTCGATTCTTTCATTATTAGGCCTGTATAAAAGTGTCACATTGTTCAGTATCGTTATCCCGATTATTATATTAGGCGTACCGATTTTTGATACAACATTTGCTATCATCAGGAGAATATTAAACAAACAGCCGATTTCAGCGCCTGATAAGTCGCATATTCACCATAGACTGATGGCCTTTGGCCTTTCACATCGGATGTCGGTCTTAGTTATTTATTTAATTGGATTTATTTTCAGTATCAGTGCGATTGTACTTAAAAGTGCCACAATTTGGCTTTCTTTGTTTATTATCTTCATTTTAATTATTTTTATGCAAATCATAGCAGAAGTGACAGGACTCGTGAATGAAAAATTTAAGCCGTTTACAAAGTTTTATAAACGGCTGGTGAAAAGGAATTAAAAACTCCGGCTTATGTTCCGGAGTTTTTTTCTGCGCAAAAATGCCCGATCCTTTAAAAGGACCGGGCATTTTTTAATAGGATGAATCAGTTGTTGAATTCGTTGTACTGTTGTTTGAGCTTGTGCTGCTGTCATTCGAATAGCTGCTTCCGCTCGTCGTCCCGTCAGTTGTTGTGCCAGTGCTGCCAGAACTGCCAGAACTGCTTGAGCTGTCAGTCCCGTCTGTTGCACTTCCGGTACCGGAAGTGCCAGTGCTTGTATCAGGAGTATAATCTAAATGCTCTTGAAGCGTTTTTCTGACTTTCTCGAGATTTGTAGCATCAGGTTCAAAGTAATATGTGTTGTTAGGCCCTAAATACAAATCAGAACCTGTAATGCTCAATGTGTCGATTTTTTTGCTGGTAAAGCCGCTGTAAATCTGCTGAAGCGCTAAACCTTCAGTAATGCGAATATTGGTTTCAACGTTTTCGCTGGCTTTTTCTGCGATTTTATCAATTTTAGCAATGTTGCTTGCACTTGACATGCGGTCAATCAGCGCGTTTAAGATTTGTTTTTGTCTGTCATTACGGCCAAAGTCTCCGCGTTTATCCTGTTTTCTCATCCGGGCATATGCCAAGGCTTCTTCGCCGTTCAAATGCATCTCGCCTTTTTTGAAGTAAATCCGTTTGCTTTCGTCTACGTCACTTTTTTCATCGAAATCGAAAGGCACGTCTACATCAATACCGCCGACTTCATTAATCACATCTTTAAATCCGTCAAAATCAACTGTGACATATTTATCAATCGGGATTTGCAAGAAGTTTTCAACAGTTTCAACTGTCTCATCTTTACCGCCTTTACTGTAAGCGGCATTGATCTTCGTCTTGCTTCCCGTTGTGTCACCAGCTAATTGCACACGTGTGTCACGCGGAATGCTCAGCATTTTCATGGTTTTATTTTTGGGATCCAGGGTAACAACAATAAGAGAGTCTGATCTCCCTTTTTGTCCTTTAGTCGCGTAATCCTCTATTCCCATAAATAAAATAGAAAACGGTTTTTTCTTCATGTCTACAACTTCGTTGCGAAGATTTGATTTATTCCCGCGGGATAGGGCATCGTACGATTCATCCGCAGCGTTTATGGTTTTATAAAGTTTATATCCGCCAAGCCCCACAACTACTAATAATGCGAGGACGAACAATAACATTATTCTTTTTATAATTTTCCTGCGTTTGCTCTTTTTCTTTTTTCGCACACGCACTCTAACGCGTTCAGCCATTATTCAGTCTCCTTTATGTGATTGACGGCTTTTTCAAGATACGTCAACTCTCCCTCTTTAATATCACTCTTTCCATTTGTCAGTTCTGTCATCCATTCAGAAAAAGCGTTTGTTTCTTTTTCTTCGACGTAAGTTTCGAATTCAACATTTTCTGAATAATGGATTTCCTTTAACAGAAATTGTGACTCCCTTAATTCATTTTCAATCTTGCCAAGCCATGTGTAATCTGCAGAAGTATGCATGATTCGCATAAGCTTCCGTTCTACAACACCTATATGATTTAATCCTTCAGACACTGATTTCCCATAAGCGCGAATTAGTCCGCCAGCCCCAAGCTTAATGCCTCCGAAGTAGCGTGTAACGACGGCGCAAGTATCCTTCAGTCTGCGTTTTTTTAAAACCTCGAGCATCGGTACTCCCGCTGTACCGCTTGGTTCTCCGTCATCATTGGCTTTTTGGATATGATCATTCTCGCCAATAACATAAGCCGAGCAATTATGAGTCGCATTCCAGTGCTGTTTCTTTATTTTCTGTATAAATTCCTGTGCCTCTTGTTCGGTAGAAACACGGCTTAAATGACAGATAAAACGCGATTTTTCTATAACAATCTCGTGTTCTCCTGCTTCTTTCACAGTAAAATAGCTGTGCAGCATGCTAGCTGACCCTCCTGCTAAGCATAAAAGACTGCCTATACAAATTCGTACAGTCTTTAGAATTTTTGTGCGTATTTTGGTATCATAAAGAGTAGATAGTATATAAAAATGTTTTTTTCTAGAATATACGCATTCTTTCATTATAATTCGACATAATTTGCAGATCAATTACATTTATAATAAAAATATATGACAACGCCGTGACGGAGGGAAATTATGAATAAAACAAAGATGGATTCCAAAGTGCTGGATTCTATTTTGATGAAGATGCTGAAAACCGTTGACGGGAGCAAGGACGAGGTTTTTCAAATTGGGGAGCAGTCACGCCAGCAGTATGAACAGCTGGTCGAAGAACTGAAACAAATTAAACAGCAGGTGTATGAAGTGATCGAGCTTGGCGATAAACTTGAAGTGCAAACCCGCCATGCGAGAAACCGTTTATCCGAGGTCAGCCGTAATTTTCATAGATTCAGTGAAGAGGAAATCCGCAATGCTTATGAAAAAGCCCATAAGCTGCAGGTAGAATTGACGATGATCCAGCAGCGTGAGAAGCAATTGCGCGAACGGCGGGACGATTTGGAGCGCAGATTGCTAGGGCTTCAGGAAATCATTGAGCGGTCAGAATCATTAGTAAGCCAAATTACAGTTGTGCTCAACTACTTGAATCAGGATTTGCGCGAAGTTGGACTGCTTCTTGCTGATGCTCAGGCAAAACAGGATTTCGGCTTAAGAATTATTGAGGCGCAGGAAGAAGAGCGAAAAAGAGTCTCAAGAGAAATCCATGACGGACCCGCTCAAATGCTGGCGAATGTTATGATGAGATCGGAATTAATCGAGCGGATTTTCCGTGACCGGGGCGCAGAGGACGGGTTCCAAGAAATTAAAAATCTACGCCAAAATGTTCGGAATGCCCTTTACGAAGTGAGAAGGATTATATATGATTTAAGACCGATGGCCCTTGATGACCTAGGCCTGATTCCAACTTTAAGAAAATATCTATATACAACCGAGGAATATAACGGGAAGGTCAAAATACATTTTCAGTGCATTGGAGAAACAGAGGATCAGAGGCTAGCGCCTCAGTTTGAGGTTGCGCTCTTCAGGCTCGCACAGGAAGCTGTGTCTAATGCGCTAAAGCATTCTGAATCTGAAGAAATTACAGTCAAAGTTGAGATCACAAAGGATTTTGTGATTTTAATGATAAAAGATAACGGTAAAGGGTTCGACCTGAAGGAAGCGAAAGAGAAGAAAAACAAATCATTCGGCTTGCTGGGCATGAAAGAAAGAGTAGATTTATTGGAAGGAACGATGACAATAGATTCGAAAATAGGTCTTGGGACATTTATTATGATTAAGGTTCCGTTATCTCTTTGACTATGATTTGTAAAATAGAGCCAAAAGGCATATTGACCGAATGCTAGAGTATATAGAACAATAATACAAGGAGGCGTGGCTTGTGACTAAAGTAAACATTGTTATTATCGACGACCATCAGTTATTTCGTGAAGGTGTTAAACGGATATTGGATTTTGAACCTACCTTTGAAGTGGTAGCCGAAGGTGATGACGGAGACGAAGCGGCTCGTATTGTTGAGCACTATCATCCTGATGTTGTGATCATGGATATCAATATGCCAAACGTAAATGGTGTGGAAGCTACAAAACAGCTTGTAGAGCTGTATCCTGAATCTAAAGTAATTATTCTATCAATTCACGATGACGAAAATTATGTAACACATGCCCTGAAAACAGGTGCAAGAGGTTATCTGCTGAAAGAGATGGATGCTGATACATTAATTGAAGCGGTTAAAGTAGTGGCTGAGGGCGGATCTTACCTTCATCCGAAGGTTACTCACAACCTCGTTAACGAATTCCGCCGCCTTGCAACAAGCGGAGTTTCTGCACACCCTCAACATGAGGTTTACCCTGAAATCCGCAGACCATTACATATTTTAACTAGGCGGGAATGTGAAGTGCTGCAGATGCTTGCAGACGGAAAAAGCAACCGCGGTATTGGTGAATCATTGTTTATCAGTGAGAAAACCGTTAAAAACCATGTCAGCAATATTTTACAAAAAATGAATGTAAACGACCGGACGCAAGCCGTTGTGGTCGCCATTAAAAATGGCTGGGTAGAAATGAGATAGTATAATAGGAGACTTGCCTTTTTCTAGGCAGGTCTTTTTTTAGGCTGCCGTTTCCCTTACAATAAAGTTATAAAGCAATAAGGCAGGTATCGAAGCTATGAATATTGCAGTCGTAACAGACAGCACGGCATATATTCCGAAAGAAATGCGTGAACAACATCAGATACATATGATCCCTCTCCAGGTTGTTTTTGGGGAGGAGACTTACCGTGAAGAAATTGAGTTGGACTGGAAAAGCTTTTACGAAGAAGTGAAAAAACATAATGAGCTCCCGACGACTTCTCAGCCGCCAATCGGCGAGCTGGTTGCGTTGTATGAAGAGCTTGGCAAGTCTTATGATGCGGTTATCAGTATCCATCTTTCCAGCGGGATCAGCGGAACATTCAGCAGTGCAGCAGCGGCTGATTCGATGGTCGACAATATTGATGTGTATCCATTTGACTCAGAGATCAGCTGCTTGGCTCAAGGCTTTTATGCCCTTAAAGCTGCTGAATTAATCAAAAACGGAGCATCCTCGCCGGAAGATATTATAAAAGAACTGGAAGAAATGAAAAAAACAGTTCGAGCTTATTTTATGGTAGATGACTTAGCTCATCTTCAGCGCGGCGGGCGATTAAGCAGCGCCCAAGCCTTCATTGGTAGTCTTCTAAAGGTAAAGCCTATCCTTCATTTTGACAATAAGGTAATTGTGCCTTTTGAGAAGATTCGCACACGTAAAAAAGCAATTTCGCGAATTTATGAGCTTTTAGACGAAGATGCGAGTAAAGGGCTGCCTATGCGAGCTGCTGTTATCCACGCTAATCGAGAGGAAGAAGCAGCGAAAATCATTGAAGAGCTTTCTGTAAAATATCCTCATGTTGAATTTTATAACAGCTATTTTGGCGCGGTAATCGGCACTCATTTGGGTGAAGGTGCGCTAGGAATTTGCTGGTGTTTTAAATAAGGCCAAATCTCCGTTTTTAGAGCGGAGATTTTTTTATATTCCTATTTTGATTGTTGGACAGAAAATATTCATTCAGGCATACTGTCTCGAAAGGAGGCGTGCTATGTGAATGTGCCAGTTGAAAAAAACAGTTCCTTTTCAAAAGAATTGCAGCAGACGCTTCGAAGCCGTCATTTGCTCAGGACTGAGCTCTCATTTTCCGATGAGATGATTGAATGGCATATCAAGAATGGATATATCACTGCTGAAAATTCTATATCCATAAATAAACGGAGATATAGATGTAATAGGTGCGGACAAACTGATCAGCGGTATTTTTCTTTTTATCACTCATCTGGAAAGAATAAGCTGTATTGCCGTTCCTGTGTCATGATGGGCAGAGTGAGTGAGGAGGTTCCTTTATATTCATGGGAAGAGGAAAATGAACCAAACTGGCAGTCAATTAAACTGACATGGGACGGCAAGCTTTCAAGCGGACAACAAAAAGCCGCCAATGTTTTAATTGAAGCAATATCAAAAAAAGAAGAGCTCCTCATCTGGGCGGTTTGCGGCGCTGGCAAAACAGAAATGCTGTTTCCTGGTATAGAATCAGCGTTAAATCAAGGACTGCGTGTATGTATTGCAACACCTCGCACCGATGTTGTATTAGAGCTTGCTCCAAGACTCAAGGCTGCCTTTCAGGGTGCTGACATTTCAGCGCTTTACGGAGGAAGCGATGACAAAGGGCGGCTATCTCCGCTTATGATTTCCACTACGCATCAGCTTTTGCGATATAAAGATGCAATCGATGTTATGATCATTGATGAAGTTGACGCTTTTCCATATTCTGCTGATCAAACCCTTCAATTCGCTGTTCAAAAAGCAAGAAAGAAAAACAGCACCCTCGTTTATTTAAGTGCAACACCTCCTAAAGAATTAAAAAGAAAAGCACTGAACGGACAGTTACATTCAGTTCGCATCCCCGCAAGACACCACCGGAAACCTTTACCCGAACCGCGCTTTGTATGGTGTGGAAACTGGAAGAAGAAATTAAACCGAAATAAAATTCCGCCAGCGGTGAAAAGATGGATAGAGTTTCATGTAAAAGAAGGGAGGCCTGTTTTTTTATTCGTTCCTTCCGTTTCTATTCTGGAAAAGGCTGCTGCGTGCTTTAGAGGTGTTCATTGCCGAACCGCATCTGTGCACGCGGAAGACAAGCATAGAAAGGAGAAAGTGCAGCAATTCAGAGATGGTCAGCTCGATTTATTAATCACAACAACAATACTGGAAAGAGGCGTCACAGTCCCCAAGGTGCAAACGGGTGTACTAGGAGCGGAATCACCTATTTTTACGGAAAGCGCACTTGTTCAAATTGCAGGAAGAACCGGCCGGCATAAAGAATATGCGGACGGCGATGTCATTTACTTTCACTTCGGCAAAACAAAGAGTATGCTCGATGCAAGGAAGCATATAAAAGAAATGAATGAATTGGCAGCAAAAGTTGAATGTACAGACTAGCCATTATTTGAAAACGTGGTACAGTATACTCATATAACCGATGATGAGGAGCTGTAAAAATGCTTGTCAATTCAAAAGAAATCGTAATGAAAGAACTGCTCGACCGATATATGGACCAGCTTCATATGGCCTGTACTTGCCAAGTATGCCAAAACGATGTATTGGCACTTTCTTTAAACAAAGTGAGTCCATCCTACGTTACTGATCTTAAAAAGATCGCATATACGAAAGCTGAGCTGGTAGATAAACAAAAAAACACAGCAATGCTTGTCATTTTGGCTGAATCTGCTGCTGTAGTTTCAGAGAGTCCAAGCGATTTATGTCAAACGAAGCAGGAGGAGGCATTCATAAACTGATCTGTTTATTATGTGATTCGCAATTTTCTCAAGATGTTACATGGAGAGCCCTTTTTTTATTAAAGCCTGATGAAAAGGTTTGTTATTCTTGCAGAAGCAAATTAAAGAAAATCACAGGACATATCTGCCCCCTGTGCGGCAGACCTCAATCTGTTCATGCCGTATGCAGGGATTGCGAGGTGTGGAGAACAAGGAGCAGAGACAGTTTGCTATTGCGTCAAAACCGTTCAGTTTACACATATAATGATATGATGAAAGAAACGCTCTCCCGTTTTAAATTTAGAGGAGATGCAGAAATCATAAATGCATTTAAAAGTGATTTTTCTTCAACCTTTTCTAAGGTTTACCCCGATAAGCATTTTGTTCTTGTACCTATTCCGCTGAGCAAGGAACGGGAAGAAGAGCGCGGATTTAACCAGGCACAGCTCTTGGCAGAATGTTTAGACCGGCCTTCCCACCATCCCCTCATTCGCCTGAATAATGAGAAACAGTCAAAGAAAAAGAAAACAGAACGCCTGCTATCAGAGCGCATTTTTGATACAAAAAATAATTCAGCAGAAGGTATGGATATCATTTTAATAGACGATCTTTATACAACAGGCGCCACCTTGCACTTCGCAGCCCGCTGCTTATTAGAAAAAGGAAAAGCCGCTTCAGTGTCATCTTTTACCTTGATCAGAAGCTAAATGATTCTGTTTTTATGCCGATATAATCACTAGAAATTGACACAGGCATATTATCTAATAAGGAGAAAAAAAGATGGGAGAACTGGCTAATTGTCCGAAATGCAATGCTTTATTTTTAAAAACAAAGCTGCAAACCGTATGTCAGGCGTGTATTAAGGAAGAAGAAAAATCATTTGAGACTGTCTATAAATTTTTAAGAAAACAGGAAAACCGGCAATCAACTTTGAGCCGGATAACTGAGGAAACAGGTGTGGAAGAAGAGCTGATATTGAAATTCATCAGGCAGAAGCGAATTCAGATCACTCATCTCCCTAATTTGGCATACCCTTGTGAAAGGTGCGGGACATCGATTAGAGAAGGCAAGTTCTGCAAGGCTTGCCAGTCCGATATTAAGGATCAAATGGATCATTTGAACCACGAGGATGCTCTGAAAATCGAGAAAGAAAATAGTAAAAAAGACACATACTATGCCTATAATACCAAAAACAGCTGATTCCCTAAACTAACTGAAGACGCAGTCGATAAAAGGGTTAAGATTGTTTAAAGACTGCAACGGAAAGCGAGAGGAATCCTATGAAAATCAATCAATTTGGAACACAATCCGTTAATCCATATCAAAAAAATTATGATAAGCAAGCGGTGCAAAAAACTGCTGCACAGCCTCAAGATAAAATTGAAATTTCATCACAGGCTAAAGAAATGCAACATGCATCCGACGCAGTCGCTGGTTCACGACAGGAAAAAATTGCACAGCTTAAAGCGCAAATTGAAAACGGGTCATACAAAGTAGACGCAAATCATATCGCGAAAAATATGATTAATTTTTATAAAAAGCAATAAAAAAGGAGAAAGCCCATGTCAGCGAAGGCAATTATTGAACAATTGAAGCGACTTTGCGTTCTGCATGAGCACCTGCTCACGCTGTCTGAAGAAAAGACGGAAGCGCTCAAAGCCGGCAAAACAAAAGAGCTTTCTAACATTTTGACAAAAGAGCAAAAATATATTCAAGCGATCACGCAGACAGAAGATGACCGGATCAAAACAACTTCGGCCTTTCTCGGATATAGCGAAAATAATACTATTTCCGCATGTATCGCCAAAACCTCAGGCAGTGAAAAGGAAGAGCTGGAACAACTATACGAATCTCTTTCTCAAGTTCTCGGACGTCTGAAAAAAGTAAATGAGATGAATAGGCAGCTGACAAGAGACGCGCTGCAATTCATCTCTATTTCGTACGATATGCTGGTTCCTAAGGAAAATAACTTCAATTACAGCAAATCAATTAAAGCTGAGCTGCCGAAAAGCAGCCAAATGAAACTGTTTGATTCAAAAGCTTAGCAGAAAGGAATTCAGAAAATGACATCTACCTTTATGGGGCTTGAAACTGCAAGGCGGGCGTTAAGCGCTCAGCAGGCAGCTTTAAGCACTACTGCAAATAACGTGGCAAATGCCAATACTGATGGTTATACAAGACAGCGGGTCTCATTGGAGGCAACTGACTATTTCCCTGCTGTATCCAAAAACGCAGAAAAAACAGCGGGACAAATGGGTACGGGCGTTCAAGGAAAATCAGTTGAGAGAATAAGAGATATCTTTCTTGACTACCAATACCGTCTTCAAAACAACAGTGCCGGATACTATGACACGAAGGCCAAAGCGCTGTCCCAAATGGAAGGCGTTTTAAATGAAACGGATGACAGCGGCTTGAACAGTGTGCTCAATTCGTTTTGGAACTCCCTGCAGGAATTATCGAATAATACAAATGAAGAAAGTGCACGTTCTGTTGTTGCTCGAAAAGGACAAGCTGTAGCTGAAACGTTTAATTATATTTCTGAATCACTTACAAATGTCCAATCGAATTTAAAAGCAGAGCTAAATACAACTGTGTTGGATGTCAATTCTCTGCTTTCTCAATTAAACAGTTTAAATAAGCAAATTGCACAAGTAGAGCCGGTCGGGCTTCTTCCGAATGGTTTATATGACCAGCGAGATTTGCTGATCGATAAATTATCCTCAATGGTTGATATCAAAGTCAGCTACAACAAATCAGGCGGGAATGCGCTTGCTTCTGCTGAAGGAACTGTATCAATTGAAATCCTCGATAAAAATAAACAGTCGCTAGGAACTGTTTTGGACGGTAAAAATTACGAGGTTTCAGAACTTGCAGCCAACTATGATAATGAAACTGGGTTAGTATCAAGTATTTCAATCGGAGATACAGCTGTGCAGGCGGAGTCCTTCAGCAGCAAGGGATCCCTTTTAGGATTTATAGAGTCCTACGGGTATATAACAGCAGACGGCCAAGAAAAGGGCGTATACCCGGAAATGCTTTCTGATCTTGACAATATGGCGCTTGAATTCGCGAAAGCTTTCAATGAAGTGCACAGAAATGGTGTGACCAAGAGCGGTGAACAAGGCGGAGACTTTTTTGATTTTACTGGCGGTGAAACTGAACCTGCCAAGGGCGCGGCGGGCAAGATCAAAGTGGCTGACAGCATAATAGATTCAAAAGGCGCAAACATTGCTTTCTCACTGACTGGTGCAGCCAACGATAACGCAAATGCTACAAAACTAGCAAATGTTTTAACCGGTAAAATTACTATTAACGGTAAAGAAACTAGTGTGTTAGATTATTATGCTGGTCTGATTGGCGAGCTAGGGATAGAAGCTCAAGAGGCTAATCGACTGGCGTCTAATACAGAAACACAGCTAAATGATGCTGACATAAACCGTCAGCAAATGAGCGCAGTTTCTTTAGACGAAGAAATGACGAATATGATTCAATTCCAACACGCATACAATGCAGCTGCAAGAATGGTGACTTTACAAGACGAATTGCTTGATAAAGTGATCAATGGCATGGGTGTTGGAGGAAGGTAGGTAGAGTCACATGAGAGTAACACAAGGCATGATACAGCAAAACTCACTGAGATATATCGGTTCGAGCTACTCGAAACTGGATAAACTCCAGTCGCAGATTTCTTCAGGGAAAAAAATCTCAAAAGCTTCCGACGATCCTGTAGTAGCAATGAAAAGCTTAAAGTATAATACGCAACTGTCTCAAGTGCAGCAGTACAAAAGCAATGCTTCTCAAGCCTTTACCTGGCTCGAAAACACAGAAACAAACATTACAGAAGGAATTGACATCTTGTCAAAGGTCAGAGAATTAGCGGTTGAAGCTCAAAATGATACAAACGGCGAGTCGGAGCGGCAAGCGATTGGCGTAGAGGTAAAGCAGTTAAAGGAACAGCTTTTAAATATTGCGAATACACAAGTGAACGGCAGATATATCTTTAATGGCACAAATTCAGATAAGCCTCCGGTTACAGATAACGGAGACGGAACTTATACAATTTCTGATACAGCTGATGTCGTAGTCAATATATCAAATAATATGTCATTGAAAGTGAATTCAGACCCAAAGTCAGCTTTTGGAGGCACTTCTGAAAGCGGGCAGAATGTATTTGAAATGCTTGATTCTTTTGAGAAAGCACTAAATTCTGGTTCGCTAGATGGCATGGACAGTGTTTTAGATGATATTGATCATTTTTCTGACGGCATGAGTGCTGAACGATCTGATCTTGGAGCGAGATATAATCGTCTTGAATTGGTTAATACAAGACTTTCAGCTCAAGAAGAAACAGCTACCAAAGTGTTGTCAGACAATGAAGATGTAGAGCTGGAAGAAGTAATAACTGAATTTATTGCGCAGCAAAGTGTGCACAGGGCAACTCTGGCTGTTAATGCGCAAATTGTTCAGCCTACATTGATTGACTTTTTAAAGTAAGCGGCTCTTAGGAGTTCGCTTTTTTTATAGTTCAGGAGGTAGAGTGATGCAGATTCCCAGATTGATTATGCATAGTGTTCAAGGGAAAATAGGTTTAACAACGACGCCCGCCAGCTTAAAAATGGAGCAGCCGCAAGCCGATCTTGAGATCCAACAGCCGAGTGCGGAAATGGAAATATCGGTGACACCTGGAAAACTCACGATTGACCAGACACAAGCATGGGAAGAATTAGACAGAAAGCATGTTTTCAAGAGAATTGAAGAAGCCGCCCAACAAGGGCATGAGGATGTAATGGAGGGAATAGCGCGTACTGCAGAAGAAGGCGACGAGCTTATGAGGATTGAAAATAAGGGTAACCCAATCGCTTCACAAGCAAGGAGGAACTCTGAAATGCACCAAATTCAATTAGGCGAAAATTATGCTCCTTCTCTATCTAGGGTGAAAATACAATATACTCCGTCACAGCTTGATGTTCAGATTACGCCGCGAAAGCCTGATATTCAGGCTGAGCCGCATAAGCCAATTGTTGAATATACGCCAGGAAATGTTAAGGTTGACATGCTCCAATACCCTGATTTAAATATAGATGTAGAATACCCGAAAGAATCACCCGAAAAGTAAAAAGAAAAGGATCGTGAACAATGATCATTCATACGAAGTACCATGGCCAAATGAACATAAAAGAAGAACAAATCATTCTTTTTGAAAGCGGGATTCCAGGCTTTTTAGAAGAAAAACAATTTGTCATACTTCCGCTTTCAGAAGACTCTCCATTCGTGGCACTGCAGTCCGTCACTTCAGAAAATCTTGCGTTTATCGTCGTAAGTCCGTTTATCTTTTTTAAGAATTATGAATTTGATCTTGATGAATCAACTGCTGAACTTTTGGATATCGATAATATTCAAGACGTAGAAGTCATGACAATATTGACTATGGCAGAGCCATTCGAAAAGTCTACTGCGAATTTATTGGCTCCCATTATTGTGAATCGCAAGAACATGATGGCTAAGCAAGTCGTTTTACACGACTCCTCATATACGACAAAGCATCCGATTGGAGGAGAATCATGCTAGTTTTATCGCGGAAAATAAACGAAGCGATTCAAATAGGTGCTGATATTGAAGTAAAAGTGATTGCGGTTGAAGGGGATCAAGTGAAGCTTGGAATTGACGCCCCAAAGCATATTGATATTCACAGGAAAGAAATTTACTTGACCATTCAGGAAGAAAATAACCGTGCAGCAGCGTTATCCAGCGATGTGATCTCCGCATTATCCTCACAAAAAAAGTGAGGATTTTTTTATTTTTGTATTAACAAAATCAGAGACAATCCGATATTAATGATGTAGCCGGGAGGAGGTGCAAAAGACTCCGCCAGTTACAAAATAAGGGCACAAGGACGTGCCTTAACAACATATTCAGGGAGGAACAAAACAATGAGAATTAACCACAATATCGCAGCACTTAACACACTGAACCGTTTGTCTTCAAACAACGGTGCATCACAAAAAAACATGGAGAAACTTTCTTCAGGTCTTCGCATTAACCGTGCGGGAGATGACGCAGCAGGTCTTGCGATCTCTGAAAAAATGAGAGGACAAATCAGAGGTCTTGAAATGGCTTCTAAAAACTCTCAAGACGGAATCTCTCTTATCCAAACAGCTGAGGGTGCATTGACTGAAACTCACTCTATTCTTCAACGTGTTCGTGAGCTTGCAGTACAAGCAAACAATACTGGTACTCAAGACGGTACTGACTTAGGTGCTATCCAAGAAGAGATCAAATCTCTACTTGAAGAAGTTGGTGGTATGACAGGTGGAAGTAAAGGTATCTCTGACAGAACTGAATTTAACGGTAAGAAGCTCCTTAATGGCGACTTTGCAACTGACAAATTAACATTCCAAATCGGTGCAAACGCAGGGCAGCAACTTGCAGTTAATATCGGTGATATGAGTGCAACTGGACTTGGAGTTGCTGGTATCGATGTTACTGCATTCAAAGATGATGCAACAGCATTTGATACACAACTTGGTTTAATTGATACAGCGATCAACAATGTATCTACTCAACGTTCAAAATTAGGTGCGGTACAAAACCGTCTTGAGCACACAATCAATAACTTGAGCGCTTCTGGTGAAAACCTGACTGCTGCTGAGTCTCGTATCCGTGACGTTGACATGGCTAAAGAGATGAGCGAGTTCACAAAGAACAACATTCTTTCTCAGGCTTCTCAAGCGATGCTTGCTCAAGCAAACCAACAGCCACAAAACGTACTTCAATTGTTACGTTAATTTTAAAAAAGACCTTGGCGTTGCCAGGGTCTTTTAATTTATATTTCTATCTCCGAATCATTCCTCATCCTGTCACTAACTCATGATATAATAACCGGATTCTCCACTAACTTTTTATAAATGTATTTCCAAACAAGAAATCTAAAACAGAAGATTTTTTTCCAAAAATATGTGTAATCTTATCTCCATTTAGTCGATATAAACGATAGATTGGGGCATAGGGGATGATCAATTGAACATTGAAAGGCTCACTACGTTACAACCTGTTTGGGATCGTTATGATACTCAAATACATAATCAGAAAGATAATGATAACGAGGTTCCTGTTCATCAAGTTTCAGATACCAATCTTGCTGAAATGGTGGGGGAAATGAACAAGCTTTTGGAACCTTCGCAAGTTCATCTGAAGTTCGAGCTTCATGACAAGTTAAATGAATACTATGTAAAGGTAATAGAGGACTCTACAAATGAAGTGATCCGCGAAATTCCACCAAAACGGTGGCTTGATTTTTATGCGGCTATGACTGAATTTCTTGGGTTATTTGTAGATGAAAAAAAGTAGAATAGGAGTGGTTTGAGATGGTCACAAGAATAACAGGTTTGGCGTCAGGAATGGATATAGATGATATTGTATCAAAGCTGATGCAGACAGAAAGAGCCCCGCTTGATAAGCTGAAGCAAAAAAAGCAGACTCTTGAATGGCAGCGTGACAGCTATCGTGAAGTCAATACAAAAATAAAAGAATTGCAAGATTATATGTCTAAAAATACGTTGACATATCCTAGCACGTATCAGAGCAAAACTGTGACAAGCTCTAATGAGTCTGTGTTAACTGCTACAGGAAGCGCAAGTGCACCAAACTCTTCTTCTACTGTTGAAGTGGCGAGCTTGGCAACCGCAGCAACGTATAAGGCAAACAATTATACGGGATACACTCAAGGCGATTACAATTTGGCATTTAACGTTGTTGCGCCTGGCGAAACAACGGCAAAAACAGTGAACATTAGTGTGACGAGCGCCGATACGATTGATAATGTGATTTCTAAACTTAACAGCTCAGATCTTGGAGTATCAGCTTTTAAAGATAAAATTTGGAATGGTACAGAGTACGTAGAAACAATTGCGTTTTCTTCTAAAGCAACAGGTGCAGGGGGCAGTATACAGGCAGCAGACTCTGCTACAGCTGACTTTATGTCCGGTCAGCTTGGTTTTTCTTTGGATGCTGATAATAAGCTCACTGCTTACAAAGAAGGCACAAATGCCAAAGTCACAATCAACGGCTTTGAAATGGAGAAGCTGACAAACAATTTCACGGTGAATGGTGTTACTTACTCGATTAAAAATACAACAGCAGCCACAGGCCCTGTTACCACATCTGTTTCTACTGATGTTGACGGGATTTATAACCAAATCAAAGAGTTTGTAGATAAATACAATGAAATGGTTGACAGCCTGAATGAAAAGCTGAAAGAAGAAAAATACCGAGACTATACTCCGTTGACAAGTGAACAAAAAGAAGCCATGTCCGATAAAGAGGTAGAGCTCTGGGAGGAGAAGGCGAAAAGCGGATTGCTTAGAAATGATTCCAGCATCAGCACCGGCACGAACCAAATGCGGACTGACTTTTATACTCAAGTTAATGCGGATGGGAAAACCTATCAATTGACAGAATTCGGCATAACAACCTCAAGTGCTTACCAAATGCGGGGGCATTTAGAGATTAATGAAGACAAACTGAAAGCCAAAATACAAGAAGATCCGCAAAGCGTTGCGGCTTTATTTACAAGTGGGTCGAACAGCAGCGCCTATAGTGATAAAGGGATTATGAAACGCATCGGTGACACCCTGAAAAGTACGGTGAAGAGCATTGAAGCAAAAGCCGGCAACTCGACAATGGGAACCAATGATTATTCAATCGGTAAAAATTTAAACACGATCAGCACAGATATTACCAAAATGCAGGACCGGTTGACCACAATAGAAAACCGCTATTATACAAAATTCAGTGCAATGGATTCTGCGATTCAAAAAATGAACGAACAAGCGTCCTATTTATCACAGCTTCTTGTACAATAAATGTAATTTGGAGGATGACACATGGCGATCCAAAATCCTTATACAGCCTATCAGCAAAATTCAGTGAATACGGCTACACCCGGTGAACTGACGCTTATGCTGTATAATGGCTGTTTGAAATTTATAAGACTTGCCTCTCAGGCCATCGAGAATGATGATATGGAACGTAAAAATGAAAATCTGATTAAAGCGCAAAATATCATTCAGGAATTAAATTTTACACTTAATCGTAACATAGAGCTTTCCGCTTCCATGGGTGCCATGTACGATTATATGTATCGAAGATTGGTACAGGCAAATATCAAAAATGATACGGGCATGCTGGCTGAGGTTGAAGGCTATGTAACAGATTTTCGCGATGCTTGGAAACAAGCCATTCAAAGTGAACGGAAGGACCGGCACGGATCAGGCGGGATCGCATGAAAAACATAGATCAACTTTACACTGAGACGAAGAGTATGCTGTCACACATACAAAATACGCCGGAAAGCGATGAGCTTTTAAAACAAATTGAAGACTTTGTGGCTAAACGGTCTGAACTGATTCAGGAGATATCTCTGCCGCTTTCAGAAGAAGAGCGAAAGCAGATGAAGCTTGTGCTGACATGGGATCAGCTTATTGTGAAGGAAATGGAACGACTGAAGCAGTCAATCGCAGCAGAACTTCAGCAGATGAAAAGAAAACGTGTGATGCATACCACGTATTTAAATCCTTATAACAACATTACGATTGACGGCACATATTATGACAAGCGTAAATAGGTGAGTGCCTTGAAGAGCATTGAAGATTATACGCTTTTATCAGCTTATTATCATCTTCTTTTTACCATTGAAGAAGGGTTGTGTTATTTGATAGAGGCTGAAGAGAATTTATCAAAAACAGAAGGGGATCGGATCTACCAAGATCTGATCCAAGCCTTTTTTTATTTGGATTCAACACATTCAACACTTCTCTTCATTATGGATTCACGGTGTGCTGAAATTTGTGTGAAAGCATTTGACCAAATTTTTGCGGAGTTTGATCAATTGGTCTCTTTCTCTTTTCCCTCTCATGAGTTCTGTGAGTATTTAAAGGAACATTTTCTGATTCATTATAGAAAATGGATGCTGTCTATTCATCAATGTATGGAACCCTTTTTAATCAATTAGGCGTGTGCGAGGTATTTGTTTCGTTCAATCAGCATATACATATACCTCCGAACCGCCAATAACAGAGCAAATACAAACAAAATTCGACAAAGTTCACTGAATTTTCACAAAAGATTTATGTTTCAGCAGGAATTGTAAAGGGTAAAAGAGAAATAGATACATATCCTTAATAAAAGGGAGGCGTTCTTTGATGAACTATAACATCAGAGGAGAAAATATTGAAGTGACACCCGCGTTAAAGGATCATGTCGAGAGGAAGATCGGCAAGCTGGAGCGCTATTTTGACCATAGTGTGGATGCCGATGTGAACGTCAACTTGAAGTTTTACAATGACAAGGAGTCTAAGGTTGAGGTTACGATTCCGATGACAGATCTGGCGCTTCGGTCCGAGGTGCATAACGAGGATATGTACAACGCAATTGATCTCGCAACAAACAAACTGGAACGTCAAATCCGTAAGCATAAAACGAAAGTAAACCGTAAATTCCGTGAGCAGGGCTCTCCAAAATATTTATTGGCAAACGGCCTTGGCTCTGATACAGATATTGCGGTTCAGGATGACATAGAAGAGGAGGAGAGCTTGGACATTGTCCGTCAGAAACGCTTTAATTTAAAGCCGATGGATAGTGAAGAAGCGATCTTGCAAATGAATATGCTTGGCCATAATTTCTTTGTTTTCACAAATGCGGAAACAAACCTTACAAATGTCGTGTACCGCAGAAATGACGGGAAATATGGCTTAATTGAACCGACTGAATAATGAAGAGAAGCCTTCCGTGATGTTCGCGGAAGGTTTTTGTTTTTCTTATTTGCAAATTCTTTGGAAATAACAAAAGGTATGATATGATAATGAGAGGTATACATGGACTAGTAAATTATTTATACATGCCTTTAAAATAGGCATGTGATGATAGAGGAGCGTTATAAATGCTTGGAATTTTAAATAAAATGTTTGATCCAACAAAACGTACGCTGAATAGATACGAAAAAATTGCTAACGATATTGATGCGATTCGCGGAGACTATGAAAATCTCTCTGACGACGCGTTGAAACATAAAACAATTGAATTTAAAGAGCGCCTTGAAAAAGGGGCGACAACGGATGATCTTCTTGTTGAAGCTTTCGCTGTTGTTCGAGAAGCTTCACGCCGCGTAACAGGCATGTTTCCGTTTAAAGTCCAGCTCATGGGGGGCGTGGCGCTTCATGACGGAAATATCGCGGAAATGAAAACAGGGGAAGGGAAAACATTAACGTCTACTCTGCCTGTTTATTTAAATGCGTTAACAGGTAAAGGCGTACACATCGTGACTGTCAACGAATACTTGGCAAGCCGTGACGCTGAGCAAATGGGGAAAATTTTCGAGTTTCTCGGTTTGACTGTCGGCTTGAATTTAAACTCAATGTCAAAAGACGAAAAACGGGAAGCTTATGCCGCTGATATTACTTACTCCACAAACAACGAGCTTGGCTTCGACTATTTGCGTGACAATATGGTTCTTTATAAAGAGCAGATGGTTCAGCGCCCGCTTCATTTTGCGGTAATTGATGAAGTTGACTCTATTTTAATTGATGAAGCGAGAACACCGCTTATCATTTCTGGACAAGCTGCAAAATCCACTAAGCTGTACGTACAGGCAAATGCTTTTGTCCGTACGTTAAAAGCGGAGAAGGATTACACGTACGATATCAAAACAAAAGCTGTACAGCTTACTGAAGAAGGAATGACGAAGGCGGAAAAAGCGTTCGGCATCGATAACCTCTTTGATGTGAAGCATGTCGCGCTCAACCACCATATCAACCAGGCCTTAAAAGCTCACGTTGCGATGCAAAAGGACGTTGACTATGTAGTGGAAGACGGACAGGTTGTTATTGTTGATTCCTTCACGGGACGTCTGATGAAAGGCCGCCGCTACAGTGAGGGGCTTCACCAAGCGATTGAAGCAAAGGAAGGGCTTGAGATTCAAAACGAAAGCATGACCTTGGCGACGATTACGTTCCAAAACTACTTCCGAATGTACGAAAAACTTGCCGGTATGACGGGTACAGCTAAGACAGAGGAAGAAGAATTCCGCAACATCTACAACATGCAGGTTGTCACGATCCCTACCAACAGGCCTGTTGTCCGTGATGACCGTCCGGATTTAATTTACCGCACGATGGAAGGAAAGTTTAAGGCAGTTGCGGAGGATGTCGCACAGCGTTACATGACGGGACAGCCTGTTCTAGTCGGTACGGTTGCCGTTGAAACATCTGAATTGATTTCTAAGCTGCTTAAAAACAAAGGAATTCCGCATCAAGTGTTAAATGCCAAAAACCATGAACGTGAAGCGCAGATCATTGAAGAGGCCGGCCAAAAAGGCGCAGTTACGATTGCGACTAACATGGCGGGGCGCGGAACGGACATTAAGCTTGGCGAAGGTGTAAAAGAGCTTGGCGGACTCGCTGTTGTCGGAACTGAACGACATGAATCACGCCGGATTGACAATCAGCTTCGAGGTCGTTCCGGACGTCAGGGAGACCCGGGGATTACTCAATTTTATCTTTCTATGGAAGATGAATTGATGCGCAGATTCGGAGCTGAGCGGACAATGGCGATGCTGGACCGCTTCGGCATGGACGACTCTACTCCAATCCAAAGCAAAATGGTATCTCGCGCGGTTGAATCGTCTCAAAAACGCGTCGAAGGCAATAACTTCGATTCGCGTAAACAGCTTCTGCAATATGATGATGTTCTCCGCCAGCAGCGTGAGGTCATTTATAAGCAGCGCTTTGAAGTCATTGACTCTGAAAACCTGCGTGAAATCGTTGAAAATATGATCAAGTCTTCTCTCGAACGCGCAATTGCAGCCTATACGCCAAGAGAAGAGCTTCCTGAGGAGTGGAAGCTTGACGGTCTAGTTGATCTTATCAACACAACTTATCTTGATGAAGGTGCGCTTGAGAAGAGCGATATCTTCGGCAAAGAACCGGATGAAATGCTTGAGCTCATTATGGATCGCATCATCACAAAATATAATGAGAAGGAAGAGCAATTCGGCAAAGAGCAAATGCGCGAATTCGAAAAAGTTATCGTTCTTCGTGCCGTTGATTCTAAATGGATGGATCATATTGATGCGATGGATCAGCTCCGCCAAGGGATTCACCTTCGTGCTTATGCGCAGACGAACCCGCTTCGTGAGTATCAAATGGAAGGTTTTGCGATGTTTGAGCATATGATTGAATCAATTGAGGACGAAGTCGCAAAATTTGTGATGAAAGCTGAGATTGAAAACAATCTGGAGCGTGAAGAGGTTGTACAAGGCCAAACAACAGCTCATCAGCCGCAAGAAGGCGACGATAACAAAAAAGCAAAGAAAGCACCGGTTCGCAAAGTGGTTGATATCGGCCGAAATGCCCCATGCCACTGCGGAAGCGGGAAAAAATATAAAAATTGCTGCGGCCGTACTGAATAGTTCGCCCCGGCAAGTTTACTGACCGCGGCGCCTGCAGGCGCCTGCGGATCTTTTAATGAGGTGAATGAAATGGAATTATCAGAAATCAGAGCAGAGCTCGAAAATATGGCTTCTCGTTTAGCGGACTTTAGGGGGTCTCTTTGACCTCGAATCAAAGGAGGCCCGCATTGCTGAGCTAGATGAACAAATGGCTGATCCGGAATTCTGGAATGATCAGCAAAAAGCTCAAACGGTTATAAATGAAGCAAACGGTTTAAAGGATTATGTCAATTCGTATAAAAAATTGAATGAATCCCACGAAGAATTGCAAATGACTCATGATCTTTTGAAAGAAGAGCCGGACACTGATCTCCAGCTTGAGCTTGAAAAAGAACTAAAATCATTAACAAAAGAGTTCAATGAGTTTGAGCTTCAGCTTCTTCTCAGCGAGCCGTATGATAAAAATAACGCGATTTTAGAACTGCACCCTGGTGCTGGCGGTACAGAGTCACAGGACTGGGGCTCTATGCTTCTTAGAATGTATACAAGATGGGGAGAGCGCCGCGGCTTTAAAGTAGAAACTCTCGATTACCTTCCAGGTGATGAGGCGGGAATCAAATCAGTGACATTGCTCATCAAAGGACACAACGCTTACGGGTATCTCAAAGCAGAAAAAGGTGTTCATCGTCTTGTGCGGATCTCACCATTTGATTCATCAGGCCGCCGCCACACATCTTTCGTTTCATGTGAAGTCATGCCTGAATTTAACGATGAAATTGATATTGATATTCGTACGGAGGATATTAAAGTTGACACGTACCGTGCAAGCGGCGCGGGCGGACAGCACGTCAATACGACGGATTCAGCCGTTCGGATTACTCACTTGCCGACGAACGTAGTTGTGACATGCCAAACGGAGCGCTCACAAATTAAAAACCGTGAAAGAGCCATGAAAATGCTGAAGGCCAAGCTGTATCAGCGCAGAATTGAAGAGCAGCAGGCAGAGCTGGATGAAATTCGCGGTGAACAAAAAGAAATCGGCTGGGGCAGCCAAATCCGTTCTTATGTATTCCATCCGTATTCCATGGTAAAAGATCATCGGACCAATACAGAAATGGGGAACGTTCAAGCTGTAATGGATGGTGACATTGATACGTTTATTGATGCCTACCTGCGTTCTAAGCTTTCATAAGCTGAAAAACACACCTGATGCATACGGGTGTGTTTTTTTATTCCTTATATCCTTGATTTCACTGCTGCTTTAGCATATTACCACTGTATTTGGGTGTTATTTACATCTAATCAGGGAAGGATTAAAATGCTATCGGAGAGCATTGGAAGAAACGGAGGATATATGATGGATGTACGGAATAAAACATTGTGGATTTTGCGGGATTATGTATACATATTGATAGGAGCAGCGATTACGGCCGTGTCCTTTAATGTATTTTTGCTTCCGAACAAGATTGCCGCCGGCGGTGTCAGCGGGATCAGTACGATTTTACAATCATATGGTTTTGAAGCAGCGTATGTACAGTGGATTATTAATATCCCTTTATTTATTGCTGGCGTCATTTTGCTCGGCGGGAAATTTGGACTAAAGACGCTTGCAGGTTCTGTGTTTTTGCCGCTAGTAGTGTTTCTGACAAGGGATATTCAGCCCGCCACTCATCATGAACTCTTGGCGTCGATTTTTGGCGGTGTCGGGATAGGTATCGGAATTGGTATTGTGTACTTAGGGAAAGGTTCGACGGGAGGTACAGCCTTGGCTGCACAGATCATTCATAAGTACTCCGGTCTGTCATTGGGGAAGTGCCTCGCCATCATTGACGGAATGATCGTTGTTACGGCTATGATCGTATTTAATATTGAGCAAGGCTTATATGCCATGCTTGGCGTCTATGTGTCCAGCAAAACCATTGATGTTGTGCAAGTCGGCTTTAATCGTTCAAAAATGGCGCTCATCATTACAAAGCAGGAGCAGGCTGTCAAGGAGGCTGTCTTACAGAAGATTGACAGAGGCGTGACAAAAATTTCTGCAGTCGGCGGATATACTGACGATGAGCGTCCGATTTTAATGTGCGTGGTTGGGCAAACTGAATTCACCAAATTGAAACAAATCGTCAAACAGATTGATGAGTCAGCTTTTGTAATTGTAGCAGACGCGAGCGAGGTGCTGGGCGAGGGTTTCAAACGCGCTTAAACGAGGTTATAATATGGAAGAGATCGTAAAGGAGTTGTGCTTCTCAACATGAAATCAAAGTTATCGATACTAATGATTGGATTTGCGCTTTCTGTTCTGTTGGCTGCCTGCGGATCAAACGATGCAAAAGAAGAGAAGACAGACACTGGCAGCAAGACGGAAGCCACTGCATCTGAAGGGGAAGAATTATATCAGCAAAGCTGCGTAGGCTGCCACGGCAAGGATTTAGAAGGTGTGTCAGGGCCTAATCTCCAAGAGGTCGGAGGCAAATACGATGAACACAAAATTGAAAGCATTATTAAAAACGGCCGCGGCAATATGCCAAAGGGGCTTGTAGATGATAACGAAGCCGCTGTTATTGCCAAATGGCTGTCAGAAAAAAAGTAAGATAAAAACATCCTTGCCGAGTGCCGGCAAGGATGTTTTTATGCCTTGACAATATGAATGAAAAGAAACTGTAATAGTATTATGTCTAAATTTGACGTATAATGAAGTGTATTGAAAAAGGGAACTTTCAGATTTTTCATCTTTTTACAAATGAATGGGTCATAAATTGTCGAATGCATTCGAAGAGTATGACCGTGTGATAGATAAAATGATATAAAAGATTAGGTGATTTCATGATAGAGATGAAGGAAGTATATAAAGCCTATCCGAACGGCGTAAAAGCGCTCAATGGGATTTCTGTTACCATTCATCCCGGCGAGTTTGTGTATGTTGTTGGTCCGAGCGGAGCAGGTAAATCTACTTTTATTAAAATGATTTACAGAGAAGAAAAACCGACAAAAGGACAAATTTTAATCAATCATAAAGATCTCGCGACAATTAAAGAAAAAGAGATACCTTTCGTGCGCCGAAAAATAGGCGTTGTCTTTCAGGATTTCAAGCTTCTTCCGAAACTTACTGTTTTTGAAAATGTAGCATTTGCCCTTGAAGTGATTGGAGAACAGCCTTCTGTCATTAAGAAACGGGTGCTTGAAGTGCTTGATCTCGTGCAGCTGAAGCATAAAGCACGACAATTTCCTGACCAGCTTTCAGGCGGGGAGCAGCAGCGTGTATCTATTGCCAGATCAATTGTGAACAACCCTGATGTTGTCATTGCTGATGAACCGACAGGAAACCTTGATCCGGATACGTCCTGGGAAGTCATGAAGACGCTGGAGGAAGTTAATAACCGCGGGACAACAGTCGTGATGGCGACACATAATAAAGAAATCGTAAACACCATGAAGAAACGTGTCATTGCAATCGAAGATGGTATCATTGTGCGTGATGAGTCAAGAGGGGAGTATGGTTCATATGATTAAAATTCTCGGGCGCCACTTGCGTGAGAGTTTTAAATCTCTCGGGAGAAACACATGGATGACATTTGCATCCATTAGTGCTGTAACCGTTACGCTGATTTTAGTTGGCGTGTTTTTAGTGATTATGCTGAATTTGAATAACATGGCCACGAATGCTGAAAAACAAGTTGAAATCAAAGTGTTGATTGATCTGACTGCAGATCAGAAGGCACAGGACAAGCTTCAGAACGATATTAAGGAACTGAAGGGCATTCAGAGTGTCACTTTTTCATCTAAAGAAAAAGAGCTTGACCAGCTGGTTGACAGTTTTGGTGACAGCGGAAAATCCCTGACAATGAAGGATCAGGAAAACCCGCTTAATGATGCGTTTGTCGTCAAAACGACAGATCCGCATGATACGCCGAACGTGGCGAAAAAGATCGAAAAAATGGATCATGTTTATAAAGTCACTTATGGAAAAGAAGAGGTCAGCCGTTTGTTTAAAGTGGTCGGCGTTTCCCGCAACATTGGAATCGCGTTAATTATCGGTCTGGTATTTACGGCGATGTTCTTAATTTCCAACACCATTAAAATTACAATTTTCGCAAGAAGAAAAGAAATTGAAATCATGAAGCTTGTCGGTGCGACAAACTGGTTTATCCGCTGGCCGTTTTTCCTTGAAGGATTGCTGCTAGGCGTATTCGGTTCTGTGATTCCGATTGCACTGGTGCTGAGCACTTACCAATACGTCATCGGATGGGTCGTTCCAAAGGTTCAAGGATCATTTGTCTCTCTTCTTCCTTATAATCCATTTGTATTCCAAGTTTCGCTAGTGCTGGTGGCAATCGGCGCAGTAATTGGAGTATGGGGAAGTCTGACTTCCATCCGCAAGTTCCTGCGAGTATAAAGTGAAAAAGCCGTCCCGCTTTCGGGACGGCTTTTCATTTGCCTTCTTTTTCTTCTATGATTACATGAAATCTCCATCCTTTACATATACTATCTCTAGGTTTTGGTAAAGACAGTCTGGCATACAGGAGGAGTAAAGGATGAATCAAAAAATAATGGCTGTGATAGCAGCAGGGAGCATGCTGTTCGGAGGCGCCGGTGTATATGCGGGAATCAACCTGCTTGAGATGGATAAGCCCCAGACTGCAGCAGTTCCCGCGACGGCACAAGCTGACTCTGAACGGGATAAAGCTATGGACAAAATCGAAAAAGCGTATGAGTTAATTTCGAATGAGTACGTAGAAAAAGTAGATAGAGAAAAGCTGCTCGAGGGAGCCATCCAGGGAATGCTGTCTACGCTAAATGATCCTTATTCTGTTTACATGGACAAGCAGACAGCTAAGCAATTTTCTGATTCTCTTGATTCCTCATTTGAAGGCATCGGGGCTGAGGTTGGCATGGAAAACGGCAAAATTATTATTGTTTCCCCATTCAAGAAATCGCCAGCGGAAAAAGCCGGGTTGAAGCCTAATGATGAAATTATCAGCATCAATGGAGAATCGATGGCCGGCAAGGATTTAAACCACGCTGTGTTAAAAATAAGAGGAAAAAAAGGGTCCAGCGTTTCAATGAAGATTCAGCGGCCTGGAACGAAGAAGCAGCTGTCATTCCGGATCAAGAGAGCTGAGATTCCGCTCGAAACGGTTTTTGCATCAGAGAAAAAAGTACAGGGGCATTCTGTCGGATATATCGCCATCTCTACTTTTTCTGAGCACACCGCAGAGGATTTTGCAAAAGCGCTGAGGGAGCTTGAGAAAAAAGAAATAGAAGGACTTGTCATTGATGTACGCGGCAACCCGGGCGGATATCTTCAAAGTGTGGAAGAAATTCTTAAGCATTTCGTTACAAAGGACCAGCCGTATATTCAGATTGCTGAACGCAATGGAGATAAAAAACGTTATTTTTCAACATTGACCCATAAAAAAGCGTACCCTGTCAATGTGATTACGGATAAAGGCAGTGCCTCTGCATCAGAAATTCTTGCCGGCGCATTAAAGGAAGCTGGCCATTATGATGTTGTAGGCGATACGTCTTTTGGAAAGGGAACGGTTCAACAGGCTGTGCCAATGGGGGACGGCAGCAACATCAAATTAACACTTTACAAGTGGCTGACGCCAAATGGAAACTGGATTCATAAGAAAGGAATTGAACCGACCATTGCGATTAAGCAGCCCGATTATTTTTCCGCCGGGCCCTTACAGCTGAAAGAGCCGCTTAAAGTGGACATGAACAATGAAGACGTCAAGCATGCGCAGGTATTGTTAAAAGGTCTCAGCTTTGATCCGGGACGTGAGGATGGCTATTTCAGCAAAGACATGAAAAAAGCGGTTATGGCTTTTCAGGATCAAAACAAGCTGAATAAAACCGGTGTGATCGACACTCGCACTGCAGAGACATTAAATCAGCAGATAGAAAAGAAAAAATCAGATGAAAAAAATGATTTGCAGCTTCAAACAGCATTGAAATCATTATTTGTCAATTAAAGGAGATGGTATTCCATCTCCTGTTTCTTTGTGCTTAAAGAGATTATGGATCATTAGTCACATAAAAAATGAGTTTTTGACAAGAAATTAAAAAAATTTTCACAAATAAACATTTATAAAGGACTGTTATTACCCGATATCAATATATGAGAGAGACTTTCTAACGAGTTAATATGCATTTAAAATGAAACTTTTGCAAGTTGCCTAGTCTTTGTTTACTTCATACAATATAAGAAGGTTCTAAAAAGAACAGTAATCAGGTTAATGGCAGCTGAACGACAGGTATTTAAAGAGTAACGTTAGCGAGAATGCTTGTTAGCACTCCAGTACTGCTGCTTATACTGGCCCGTGCTTATCTGTATAAAGAAAATGGGGGTTCACAATTGAAGAGGGCAAGTATTGTGCGTGAAAAAAAATATTATGAATTAGTGGAACAATTAAAAGACAGAACACAAGACGTAACATTTTCAGCTACAAAAGCACTAAGTCTTCTTATGCTGTTCAGCAGATATTTGGTCAATTACACCAATGTCGAATCAGTAAATGACATTAATGAGGAATGCGCCAAACATTATTTTAACTACTTAATGAAAAACCATAAGCGATTAGGAATTAATCTGACAGATATAAAAAGGTCGATGCATCTAATCAGCGGGTTATTGGATGTGGATGTAAACCACTATTTAAAGGATTTTTCACTATCGAATGTCACGCTGTGGATGACGCAAGAGAGATAAACTCTCCTGAGGATATCCAAGCCATTTAATATTTGATAGAATATGAGTAACATGTTTGGCTTGAGGCGGTGAGAGATAGTGTCTGTTCAATGGGGAATTGAACTGTTAAAAAGCGCGGGCTTGTTCTTCTTACACCCGCTTTTCTGGTTTTTTATCATCATAACCCTGGCTTTCGGCTATGTAAGAATCAAACGGGAACGAAAAACCTTTCATACAAGAATAGCAGATATTTATGATGATCTGAAATTTACATATACAAAGGGACTGATTCCAGGTCTTCTTTTGTCAGTTATTTTAGGTGGACTCGGAATATCGATTCCTCTCGGTTTACTTGCGATTATTGCCGTTATCACTGCAGCGGCAGCGTTCACTCTTCGCGCAAACTGGATGTCTGCTGCATATATCGTCAGTGTGAGTATGCTGATAGGTTTTGGACTGCAAATATATCAGGCAGAGCCCTTTCTGGAGAGATTTCCGCAAGGATTTGCAGTTGTTTGGCCGGCTGTGGCTGTGTTTCTAGGTTTGCTGATTATCACTGAAGGAGCGGTTGCTTATCGTTCTGCGCATGTGAGAACATCACCGGCACTTGTCGTAAGCAGCCGTGGTTTGCCGATCGGACAGCAGCTGGCAAACCGGGTTTGGCTTTTGCCGCTGTTCCTTCTCGTGCCCGGTAATGGTTTAGAATCGCACCTTAGCTGGTGGCCCGTGTTTACTGTTCCCGGCGGCTCATTCCATTTTCTATGGATTCCTTACTTTGTCGGATTTGGACAAAGGGTACAGGGATCGCTGCCTGAAACGAGTATAAGGATCACAGCGAAACGCGTTTGTATTCTCGGTCTTGCCGTCGCAGTTCTCGGGGCAGCGAGCTTACTGTGGACGCCGCTTGCGGGTGCAGCGGTCTGTACTGCTTTGTTAGGGCGTATTTTTCTGTCCATAAAGCAAAGAGTGAATGATAACGCGGCTCCGTTTTATTTCTCGAAAAGGGATCAGGGCTTAATGGTGCTTGGGATTATCCCCAATACGCCGGCTGAGGATCTGGAATTGAAAATTGGGGAAATCATAACGAAAGTCAATGGCATACCGGTTAAGAACGTTTCTGATTTCTATGAAGCGCTTCAGCATAACCGTGCATATGTAAAGCTTGAAATTATCGGTTTGAATGGAGAAATTCGTTTTGACCAGCGAGCTTCTTATGAAGGAGAACATCATGAATTGGGCATCCTCTTCGTAAAGGATGACCGTGAAGACGAAGCAGCCGCTTCTGGATCATAAAAGGCAGCCCGGCACCGCAGGAAGATGCGATGCCGGGCTGTTTTGTGTTACGCTGAGTTTTTTTCTATCCGTGCCGTTTCATCAGATTTGATGCCCAATGAAACAAAAACGCCGATGATGGATACAGCAAAGAGAATCATAAATAGGATGTGATATCCCGAAATCAGGCCAATTAAGGCTGATGAAATGATGCTTCCGAAATAACGGAAGGTCGAGAAAATCCCAGATGCCACTCCTGACATACCGGGGTCTACTGTGGCAAGGGATGAAACCTGCATGCTGGTCAGACCGACTCCGGAAGCGAGCCCGCCAAGGATAAGAGAGAGCATGAGGAACAAGACAGAATGCGAGCTGCTTAACAGCAAAAATAATAGATTCGCACCAGCCATCATGGCAAATGAAAGAAAAATGATTTTTTTGGCTCCCCATTTGTGATGGAGCTGCGCTCCCACCCAGTTGCTGGCTGACATGAAGATCGAAAATACAGAAAGCGCCATCCCGCTGTTAGATGTATTAAGCCCAAATTGGTTCGTCATAAATAACGGCATAATCAATAAGACGGCATACATCATCAAATTGCTTAACAAGACTGATAGATTCGCATTTGTAAAGGTTGAGCTTTTAAACAGTGCAAAGTCAATGATGGGGTGCTGGGTACGTTTTTCTCTTCTGAAAAAAAGCGGAACAAAAAGAAGTATCAATACACTGTATACCGCATATCCCCACGGAGCCTCATTTTTCGTCAGCAGGATAATTGAAACGATGCTGCCTGCAAGCAAGAGAGAGCCGATGATATCCAGCGGCGCGTCAGATTTATTTTCTTTATATTGAGGAAACATCGTTAATGCCGTAAATAAAGCAATGGCGAGGAACGGGATGTTGACCCAAAAAATCGAATGCCAGCTGAAGCTGTCAATCAGTATAGAGCCGATAAAAGGCCCGAGTGCTGCACCAAGTCCCGCGCCCAGTCCGAAAAATCCAAACACTTTCGGTAGGCGTTTTTCAGAAACAACATGCCTGATAATGGCAATGCTGTTTGGCGTAAGCAATGCCCCGCCGACAGCCTGCAATGCCCGAAAGACAATTAACAGGAGCAGACTCGGTGAAAGGGCGCAGCCTAGAGATGCGATTAGAAAAAGGCCGACTCCCCATAAGTACATTGTTTTATTGCCGTACATGTCACCGAGCTTTCCTGCAATCGGCTGTGTGACTGCCATCACGATTAAATAAACGGTAACCACCCAAGTGATGCTTGCGATGGACTCGTTATACGTATGGGAAATAGATGAGAGCGCGACCGCGATCATCGTTGAGTTAATGGGAACCAGAATGGCCCCCAATAATAGCGAGACGATCAGCGCCCATTCTTTTCTTGAGCTCATTGGGATCCTCCTTTTTATTATGCCAAGGAGTTAATCAGCAGAAATTCCTTTGACAAATAGAGCTGTGCTGTGCTCCAGCATTTTTTCCTGGGGCATTGATATGACCCGGTCTCCTAAGTGGAGACGGTGAATGAAATAACCGAAGATAATCGACATGAACACGTCGGAATTCTCCGCTTCATTTCCTGTCTGAATAACCCCTTTCTCACCCATCGTTTTGAGATAATCAACCAATAGCTGTTTCATAGATTGGGGATATTCAGTGACGTGGTTAATGACATCCTGAAACATGGCCGGTTCACGAAAGCTGATTTTAATGATATCTTTTCTATGTTCGAGCTCCTCCAAGAGACAGGTTCCGATATGAAGCAGGTCTTTGTACAAATCCCCTTCTGTTTGTTCCAAAATGCTGCCTCTGTTTGAAGAATGCTGAGAAAGCAAAGCCTCAACTAGTCCTTGTTTGTTTTTAAAGTTCCTGAAAATCGTCGCTTCACTTACATTTGCTTTTTCTGCAATTTCTTTTGTAGTTGTTGCGCGATATCCTTTTTTGACGAGCAGCTGCATGGCAGCGTCAAGGATTCTCTTGTTTGTCGGTCTCAATACGTTTCACCTCACGAATATACTGGCAGGACAAGTATACACCCGCCCCGCTTGTATAAGAAAGAGGGGGACGCATCAGGACCGGCTGACAACTGTGATTTTGCCGCTGCTTCCGTCAACAGTGATGATGTCACCGTCTCGCAGTCTTTCGGTTGCCGTGCGTGTACCGAGAACGGCTGGAATGCCGTATTCACGGGCAATAATTGCAGCATGAGACAAAATGCCGCCTGTGTCTGTAATTATCGCTTTGGCGTCTTGAAACAGGCTGGTCCATAGCGGTGTGGTCATCTTGCAAACGAGTACGTCCCCAGGCGCGAATTGAGAAAATTCATTGGCGTCCCGAATGATTTTCACCGGACCTGTCGCAATGCCGCTTGATGCCGCAATGCCAAAAATATGATTCTCTGTGTTTTTTTCATCCTCTATCACAGCGCCGACAATTTCTTCAGCTGCTTTGAGCTGTTCTTTTGTCGGGGTGCCGAGGTAGGCCGGGGCTTGGGCCAGCTCATACTCATGAAAAATCTGTCTGCGTTTTTCAGCCTTTTCTTGCAGGGATACAGGGTGAAGAAGCGCTTGTTCCACTTCGTCATCATATAAGAACCAAAGGTCCTCCCGATCTTGAATGACACCGTTTTCCGCAAGCAATTCACCTATCTTCAGCAGAAAGATTCTCGCCTTGGCATCCAGCATGGCGTCAATATAAAAGTGGTGATCATCTTTTATATTTGCAGAGTTCAGTGTCCATTGATAATAGCGATCAAATTCGGTGCGCAAACCGGGATCTTCTATGCTTTCCAAGAATTCATTGTATAATTTCTCTCGTTTTTCTTTCGTTTTCTGAAATTCATTGTCAAAATGATAGCCATTACGGACATAATTTTGAATATTGGCCAGAGCGAAATACGGATTTTCCACCCAGATTTGTTCAATTAGATCATGACTTTTAACAGATCTCCATCCGTATTCTTGCAAGAATTCATGGACGTTCTTCAGGAAGTGTCTTCCCTCATCTGTTTGTTCCAATTTCTCCTGGAGCTGTTCAGGCTTGTTGTTTTCAAAAATGGCCAGAAGGTTCGGGTTCTCCTGAACTTCCACAGAAAATAGCCATAAGCAACGGTCCGTTTCCAGTGATTTGTTCATTTTTCCTGTCAGCATCTCGTAAAAATGGGCATTTTCGGACTCTCCTTGAATGTCCTGATACATCGCTTGCAGTTTGTTTGTTAAAAGGATTTGCGGGAAAACGATATTGAAGTGCTCTTCATAAGCCGTGAGATAAAAGGCCTTTAGTTTTTGAAAAGCATCCAGTGCGCTTTCTGCGTTATGCTCAGTTTGTGCGAGCTGGTCCAGTGTTCGGTAAAAAGGGAGGTATGTGTGATTGATGATGTCATACATATGCTCCGATAAAATCGGGAAAAGCTCTTTGCCGCAGTCTTCAGAAGGAGGCTGCTGTCCGCCTTGGTTTTTGGAATAAATATGTCCGCGATAAAGTTTTACTTCATCAACAACTACACCAATCGGAAACTTTTGCATGCTCTTCTTCAAGCCATATTCCAACGCAGGCACGATGAAGGATGAAAATAACGGACTCACCGGACCTTCAATATTAGACTCCATGTTAAGCCAGAAATCATTCATATCAGTGTCGGTAATCATGAAGCTGCGTTTTTCTTCTGCCGCCTTTTTGTCCTGATCAATGGTTGTAATCGGACGAGCTTGCAGAAGGTATATTTGATGATCAGCAATTCCAAATTCTATATCGACAGGATATCCGTACAGGTCTTCGGTTTTTTTTGTGATTTCAGCCAATTCAATCACTTGTTCATCTGTAAGGCAAAAACGGCTGCGCATGTCTTCACTCGTTTCTTTTTCAGCAATTCCTTCTGCCGCAGACTCCATGTAGATTTCCTTTGCACCTATTTCTTTCTGAATCTCAAACGAAGATTTATTAACAATGAACGTGTCTGGGGTAACACTTCCTGAAACAACAGCTTCACCCAGCCCGTAGCTGGCGCTGATTAAAAGCTCTCTATCATCATGGGTAACAGGATTGCGGCTGAAGATAACACCTGACATTTCTGAATCGATCAGCCCCTGAACGACTATTCCCATTAACGGCTCTGCGATTTGATTGTTCATTTTTTTCTTATAGCTGCTGACCCTCCCAGAAAAAAATGAGGCCCAGCATTCTTTCACTTTAGCCAGAAACTCTTCCTCTGTTTTGATATTTAAGTAGGTTTCATATTGACCCGCGAATGAGGCGCCTTCTAAATCTTCCGAGGCAGACGAAGAACGCACGGCTACGGATCGATATGATTCTCTAAGCTTATAAAAGGAACTAGTCAGCTCATCTTTCAGCTCATCCGAAAATGTTCCGGAAATGATCCCGCTTTCGACGTTTTCACTAGTCTCTTGAAGCTGGTTGTCCTCCATAAAACGTGCGAGCGCATTCGTTTGAATAATAAACCCGTCCGGAACAGGAAGACCGTGTTTGGTCAATTTAATCAAATTCATTCCTTTTGCTCCAGCCAGCTGGCTGGACTCTTCTGCCTGGCGAAATAAAACAGAATACATATTTGAAACCCCTCTTTTCTTCATTCATTTTGTTTTTCTCTCTAGTCTTTTTATTGCGGAGCCTGTGTTTAAAAGAATGATAGTAAACACTATCATTCAATTGTAGGTTTTCAGGAAAATGCTGTCAAACGCAGAAAGTCCTAAATAAAATGAATAGTTAAGTTAGTTAGATTATCATGAAAAATGCGGCCGTACTGGTACTGTATGCCTATTTTCTTTTATTCTCGGAATCTGGCGGCGGACTTGATGATGTAATAAAAAAAGTGCCGCTGATTAGAACAGCGGCACCATGGAATAAGTTTTGACCGGTACCAAAATGCAAATATGGTGATTGATTTTGGCTGAAAAGGGGTATGGTGTAGTAGAGGGAGCGAATGCACGATTGTCCGATTCTTCATTTTTTACTATAATCAGATCAGATGAAGAATCCCTGAGGAGGGTTTTTGTTGATTACAAAAGCCGTTTTTGCATTGTTTTTCCCTTTTATGCTTGTTGTTCTATTTACTAGAGTCACCTTTAATCATTATGTGGCGATCGCTTTAACAGCTGCATTGCTGTTTGCCTCTTATTTAAAAGGCTATACAGAAACGTATTTTATAGTAGGATTGGATGTTGTGTCTCTTGTGGCTGGCGGACTGTATATGGCCAAAAAAGCTGCAGAGAAAAAAGAAGAATAAATCGGACATAATGAATATAAAGACCGAATACCTGCTTTTACGTTTTAAAAGCAGGTTTTTTATACACAAAAACAGCTGGAAATAAAAAACCACCGAACTTTAGTTCGTATTTTTAGTGATTTTGCTTTCCATTGTGTTACTATATCTATAGGAAGATTTCGTTAAAGAAACGGAGGCTTATTTTTGTGAAAGATCGCTTTGAGTTAGTCTCGAAATATCAGCCCCAGGGAGATCAGCCGAAAGCCATTGAAAAGCTTGTGAAAGGAATTCAGGAGGGCAAGAAGCATCAGACTCTGCTGGGTGCAACAGGAACTGGGAAAACATTTACGGTGTCCAATTTGATTAAAGAAGTCAATAAACCGACTCTCGTGATTGCCCATAACAAAACCCTTGCTGGACAGCTTTACAGTGAGTTCAAGGAATTTTTTCCGAACAATGCTGTCGAGTATTTTGTCAGCTACTATGATTATTATCAGCCGGAGGCGTATGTGCCTCAAACGGATACATTTATAGAGAAAGACGCTAGTATTAATGATGAAATTGATAAACTGAGACACTCCGCCACATCAGCTTTGTTTGAGCGCAGAGATGTCATTATTATTGCGAGTGTGTCTTGTATATACGGCCTCGGTTCGCCTGAGGAATACCGGGAAATGGTCGTGTCATTGCGGAGTGAAATGGAAATTGAGCGCAACGAGCTGCTCAGAAAACTTGTAGACATCCAATATGCCCGCAACGATATCGACTTTCAGCGCGGTACATTTCGTGTGCGCGGGGATGTAGTGGAAATCTTTCCGGCATCCCGTGATGAGCATTGTGTCAGAGTTGAATTTTTCGGTGACGAAATCGAACGGATTCGGGAAGTAGATGCGCTGACAGGAGAAATTCTCGGCGACCGAGATCATGTTGCGATTTTCCCGGCATCCCACTTCGTAACGCGGGCCGAGAAAATGGAGAAGGCGATTCAAAATATCGAGAAGGAGCTTGAGGAGCAGCTGAAGGTCATGCATGAAAACGGAAAGCTCCTTGAAGCGCAGCGTTTAGAGCAGCGGACAAGATATGATCTTGAAATGATGCGTGAAATGGGTTTCTGCTCCGGCATCGAGAACTATTCAAGACATTTGACTCTGCGGCCTCCAGGTTCAACGCCGTATACGCTTCTTGATTATTTCCCAGACGATTTTATGATCGTGGTGGATGAGTCGCATGTGACAATTCCTCAGGTGCGCGGCATGTTTAACGGAGACCAGGCGCGGAAACAGGTGCTCGTGGATCACGGCTTCCGGCTTCCATCAGCGCTTGATAACCGTCCGCTTCGTTTTGAGGAATTTGAAAAGCATATGCACAATATCGTGTATGTATCAGCAACACCAGGGCCGTACGAGATTGAACATACAGATGAAATGGTCGAACAGATCATTCGTCCGACGGGGCTTCTTGACCCGCTTATTGACGTCCGTCCAATCGAAGGTCAGATTGACGACTTGATCGGCGAAATTCAAGCAAGAATCGAGCGGAATGAACGGGTGCTTGTGACAACTTTGACGAAGAAGATGTCAGAGGATCTGACCGATTATTTAAAGGAAATCGGCATTAAAGTAAACTATCTGCATTCTGAGATCAAGACGCTTGAACGGATTGAAATTATCCGCGACCTGCGCCTTGGCAAGTACGATGTGCTTGTCGGCATCAACCTGCTGAGGGAAGGTTTGGACATTCCCGAAGTATCCCTTGTTGCGATTTTGGATGCGGATAAGGAAGGTTTCCTTCGTTCGGAGCGGTCGCTGATCCAGACCATCGGACGGGCAGCGAGAAATGCGGAAGGCCGCGTCATTATGTACGCCGATAAAATAACGAAGTCTATGGAAATTGCGATTAATGAAACAAAACGCCGCCGCGAGCAGCAGGAGCGGTTTAACGAAGAGCACGGCATTACGCCGAAAACGATAAATAAAGAAATTCGCGATGTCATTCGTGCCACAGTAGCAGCTGAGGATAAAGCGGAATACAAAACAAAAGCCGCGCCGAAGCTGTCGAAAATGACGAAGAAAGAACGCCAGAAAGTCGTTGAACAGATGGAGCATGAAATGAAGGAAGCCGCCAAGGCGCTTGACTTTGAGAGAGCCGCGGAGCTTCGCGATTTACTTTTAGAGCTAAAAGCGGAAGGATGATGAACAAATGGCTATGGATCGGATAGAGGTGAAGGGAGCCAGGGCGCATAACCTGAAAAATATAGATGTAACGATTCCGAGAGATCAGCTTGTCGTTGTCACGGGTTTGTCCGGATCAGGTAAATCCTCCCTTGCCTTTGACACGATATATGCT
Organism: Bacillus sp. FSL R5-0576; assembly: GCF_038004765.1. Lineage (NCBI taxonomy): Bacteria > Bacillati > Bacillota > Bacilli > Caryophanales > Bacillaceae > Bacillus > Bacillus sp. FSL R5-0576. Next base: position 3,330,562 of record NZ_JBBORU010000001.1, on the reverse strand, counting down.
GAAGGACAGAGACGGTATGTCGAGTCGCTGTCTGCCTATGCCCGCCAGTTTTTAGGGCAAATGGATAAGCCGGATGTGGATGCAATTGAGGGGCTCTCTCCCGCCATCAGCATTGATCAGAAAACAACGAGCCGCAATCCGAGGTCTACTGTCGGTACGGTAACTGAGATTTATGATTATCTGCGTCTTTTATATGCGAGAGTAGGGAAGCCTCATTGTCCGGAACACGGAATTGAGATTACATCCCAGACCATCGAGCAAATGGTGGACAGAATTCTGGAATACCCGGAACGGACGAAGCTTCAGGTGCTGGCGCCGATTGTCTCGGGCCGAAAAGGCGCTCATGTCAAAGTGCTTGAACAGATTAGGAAACAAGGCTATGTCAGAGTCAGAATTGACGGCGAGATGGCTGAGCTTTCCGACGATATCGAATTAGAAAAGAACAAGAAGCATTCCATTGAGGTAGTCATTGACCGGATTGTCGTGAAAGAAGGCGTGGCAGCCCGGCTGTCAGATTCATTGGAAACGGCGCTTCGTTTAGGTGAAGGACGGGTTATGATCGATGTCATCGGTGAGGAAGAGCTGATGTTCAGCGAGCATCATGCCTGTCCGCACTGCGGATTTTCAATTGGTGAACTTGAGCCGCGTCTGTTTTCGTTTAACAGTCCGTTCGGGGCGTGTCCGACGTGTGACGGTCTCGGAATGAAGCTTGAAGTGGATGCCGATCTTGTCATCCCCAATCAAGATTTGTCATTGAAGGAGAATGCGGTCGCCCCTTGGACACCGATCAGCTCACAATATTATCCTCAGCTGCTTGAGGCAGTCTGTACCCACTATGGGATTGATATGGATGTGCCGGTCAAAGATTTGCCGAAGCATCAACTGGATAAAGTGCTGTACGGCAGCGGAGATGACCTGATTTATTTCCGATATGAAAATGATTTTGGACAAATCCGCGAAGGTGAAATTCAATTTGAAGGCGTATTGCGCAACATTGAAAGACGCTATAAGGAGACAGGCTCCGATTTCATACGTGAGCAAATGGAGCAGTATATGTCTCAGAAGTCTTGTCCGACGTGCAAAGGCTATCGGTTAAAGAAAGAGGCGCTTGCCGTACTGATTGACGGCCGCCACATTGGAAAAATTACCGAGCTGTCTGTCGCCGACGCACTTGCCTTCTTTAAAGATCTTACCCTTTCTGAGAAGGATATGCAGATCGCCAATTTGATTTTGCGCGAAATTGTGGAGCGCTTAAGCTTTCTGGACAAAGTCGGCCTCGATTACCTGACATTGAGCAGGGCAGCGGGTACATTGTCCGGAGGAGAGGCGCAGCGCATCAGGCTGGCGACTCAAATTGGCTCGCGCTTATCCGGTGTGCTTTATATTTTAGATGAGCCGTCTATCGGTCTGCATCAGCGTGATAACGACCGCTTGATCAGCGCTCTGAAAAATATGAGAGACCTCGGGAACACGCTGATTGTTGTCGAACATGATGAGGACACGATGATGGCAGCAGATTATTTAATAGATATTGGACCGGGAGCCGGCATTCACGGCGGACAGGTGATATCTGCGGGTACGCCGGAAGAAGTGATGGAAGATCCAAACTCATTAACGGGCAGCTATTTATCAGGGAAAAAGTTTATCCCATTGCCTCCTGAAAGAAGAAAGCCGGACGGACGTTACATTGAAATTAAAGGTGCTTCAGAAAACAACCTGAAAAAAGTGAATGCCAAGTTCCCGCTTGGGACGTTTACAGCAGTTACAGGTGTTTCCGGTTCAGGAAAGAGTACACTCGTTAATGAAATTTTGCATAAGGCGCTGGCGCAAAAGCTTCATAAAGCGAAAGCGAAGCCCGGCAGCCATAAAGAGATTAAAGGTTTGGATCATTTAGACAAAGTCATTGACATTGACCAGGCGCCAATTGGAAGAACGCCGAGATCCAACCCTGCGACATACACCGGTGTATTTGATGACATTCGTGATGTATTCGCGCAGACAAATGAAGCGAAGGTCCGCGGCTATAAAAAAGGCCGTTTCAGCTTCAACGTGAAGGGCGGACGATGTGAAGCCTGCCGCGGAGACGGGATTATTAAAATTGAAATGCACTTCCTTCCTGACGTATACGTTCCATGCGAGGTGTGTCACGGCAAACGCTATAACCGTGAAACGCTTGAAGTGACGTACAAAGGAAAAAGCATCTCTGGTGTGCTTGATATGACGGTTGAAGATGCTCTTTCTTTCTTTGAAAATATCCCGAAAATCAAACGCAAGCTCCAAACCCTTTATGATGTTGGTTTAGGTTATATTACGATCGGCCAGCCGGCGACGACCTTGTCAGGCGGAGAAGCGCAGCGCGTGAAGCTCGCGTCAGAGCTGCACAAACGCTCGACCGGACGCACGCTCTACATTTTAGATGAGCCAACGACAGGTTTGCATGTCGACGATATCGCCAGGCTTCTTGTCGTGCTGCAACGGTTGGCAGACAACGGAGACACTGTACTGGTTATTGAGCACAACCTTGATATCATTAAGACGGCCGATTACATTGTGGATTTGGGCCCGGAAGGCGGGGCCGGAGGCGGAACCATTGTCGCGTCTGGAACGCCTGAGGAAATCACTGAAGTGGAAGAATCGTATACAGGCCGTTATTTGAAGCCTGTTATCGAACGTGACAAAACACGCATGAAATCGCTCTTGAAAGCGAAAGAAACAGCTACATCTTAAAACCCTCTGTTAAGAGGGGACAGCTTGTCAGCAAGTCCATCCTTGGGCTTAGCAGGCAAGCTTTTTCTTTACGGCATAATAGGTTTAGAAGTGAACTTACTGTTCAAGCAGGAAACACAGGTACACAGCAAGCAGAAGATCTTGGTGCAATTAAAGATGAAATGGATGCGCTTATTGAGGAAGTTGATGGCATTTCAAATCGTACTGAATTCAACGGCAAAAAGTTATTAGATGGTACTGAAACTGATGGTTTCACTTTCCAAATTGGAGCAAATGCTGGCCAGCAGCTTACAGTTAACATTGACAGCATGTCATCAACTGCTTTAGGAGTAAACGCACTTAATGTAACAGATTTTGCTAATACTCCTTTTGATACTCAACTTGAAAGTATTGATACTGCAATCAACAATGTCTCAAACCAACGTGCTAAACTTGGTGCGGTACAAAACCGTCTAGAGCACACAATCAACAACCTTGGTGCTTCTTCTGAAAACTTGACAGCTGCTGAGTCTCGTATCCGTGACGTTGACATGGCGAAAGAAATGAGCGATTTCACAAAGAACAACATTCTTTCTCAAGCTTCTCAAGCGATGCTTGCTCAAGCAAACCAACAGCCGCAAAACGTGCTTCAATTGTTACGTTAATTTTGAACGGCTATCTCTTTCTGATAGTTACAGCTTGCCGACAGAGTCCATTAACTGGATGTGCCGGCAGGCTTTTTTTGTTACAATCATTTTGTGACAGCCAGGGAATCACTTGTTTTTTCAAAACAAAAAAGGCAAGATATTGTCATCTAACCTTTAGCTTTGTTTCAGTTATAATGAATGATATGTTTTCCGCAATTACAAAGTCTTCTTATACAGCTGCTTACTTACACTCATTAAATCTTGAACAATATGCGTGTTGCTGCTGTCGAGCAGCACTTTTATATATTGGATATCGTGAGAGATCGGGAAGGGTCCGTGAATCTGCTCAAGCTCGGCGATCATTTCACGATTCATTCTTTTTTGTTCATGAATCAGCTTTAACACTGATTCTTGTGTTACTGTATAGTCACTGGGATCTTTCTCCATTGCTTGTCCAGCCTCCTTGGTTGCCGTAAGCTTTTTACATATTGTAATCGGTATAGCCGGAAGATTCTACTTCTAAAACTTTTTAAAATCCAATTTCCGTAAATCGGAGCATGTCTAAAGAATGAATTTGAAACCTGAAGAGATTTTAAACGTATAAATAAGTAAAACGTCCCTGATCTTTTGTCATGGACAATTCACAATAGGAGTGTGGAATGAATTGAACCGTAATCAAGCTATTATTGCATCACTTTGTTATTTCAGTGTGTTTATTGCGCCAATCATTGTGCCGATTGTCGCTTATTTTGTTGTAAATGAGAAAGAAACAAAACGCCATGCGATACGCTCTCTTATTTCTCACATAGTTCCGTTTGTCGGCTGGCTGTTCCTTTTTATTGCTTTACTTGGCGGAGCCGTTGCGATTGATGGAGACAGCTTGCTTCCTGTATTTGTAATCATTGGGGGAGCGGTTATTTATTTCTTGGTTGTCATTGGCATTATCATTTGGAATGTGATTCAGGGCATTAAGGTCCTGCGTGCAGCATAAGTAGACAATGGGGAGGAGATCGTAATGATGCAAGAAAAGGAACGAATCCTTAAGCTTGTTGAGGAAGGAAAGCTTACAGCACAAGAAGCTTTGACACTGATTGAAAAGCTTGACAGCGACTACAAGGAAAAAGAAGAGAAAATCACAGCGCTCTCAGTTCACGTTCATGACGAGGAAGAGCCATTTACAACGGCAAAAAAAGAAAGCGGCAAGCCGTCTTTAGGAGCCAAGCTGTTTGACTGGATTGATTCTGCTGTGAAAAAGGTCAAGGAAGTTGACCTTGATTTAAACTTTGGCCATGCGTATGATGTTCAGCACATTTTTCAATTTAAAGATACTGACTTTTCCAGTGTTGAGCTGCAAATTGCGAATGGCAGCGTGAATATCGTCCCTTGGGAAGATGACGATATCAGAGCGGAATGCCAGGCGAAGGTATATCGCGCTGACAGCCAGGATGCGGCGAGACACGCATTTCTTCAGCATATTGAATGTGAAATCAAAGGAAATAAATTTTTTATCCGTACTGAGAAAAAGACGATGAAAACGAATGTCACTTTGTATATTCCTCAGAAGGAGTATGATAAGATTCGGGTGAAGCTGTTTAACGGTCCGGTCAGAGGGGAACATTTACATGTAAAAGAGTTCTCAGCGAAAACGACAAACGGCGTGCTGTCGTTCTCGCACTTAACAGCCGAAAAAGCCATAGCTGAAACGGCCAACGGGCAAATTAAACTCGCCAGCCACAGCTGCGGAACGATAGAAGCGGAAACCATTAACGGATTGATCGATCTCCGAGGGAAAAGCGAATCCATTGACGTTCAAAGCTTTAACGGAAATATTGCGATTAACGTAACAGAATCAGACTGCCGCTCCATTTATGCAAAAACAACGACTGGAAGTGTGGAGCTTGCGATTCCGGACGATCTCGCAGTGAAGGCAGAGCTGAAAAGCAATCTTGGTTCGCTGTCCCATGAATTAATGGATGTTGAGATGCTGAAGGAAAAAAATGATACCATTCAAAAAGAAATGATGTTCACTTCAAATCAGGCACATGATCAAAACATCACCGTCTTCTCAGAATCACTAACAGGCGCCATCAAACTAAAGTACTCACAGAGGTGATCGAATGAATAAGCTTTATCGCTCAGAAAAAAATAAGAAAATCGCCGGTGTTATCGGAGGTCTCGCGGAATATTTCAATTGGGACGCATCACTCCTCAGAGTCATAACTGTCATCTTAGCCATTATGACAAGTGTCTTGCCGGTTTTGCTCATTTATATCATTTGGATTTTTATCGTCCCGTCAGAAAGGGATATGAAATGACATGGTAAAATGGGCAGTCAGCATTTTAGTCAATGCATTGTTATTAATCGTCATTGATGGATATATTGACTCCATCCATATCAGCAGCATTGGGGCAGCGATTATCGCCAGCCTCATTTTATCGATCTTAAACGTGCTGATTAAACCGCTTTTAATTATCTTTACACTGCCGGTCACCATGGTGACGCTTGGACTCTTCTTGTTTGTGATTAACGCCATCACGCTTATGATGACCGCGTCCATTATGGGTGACAGCTTTCAAATCGACGGCTTCGGCACAGCGATATGGGCATCCGTTATCCTGTCGGTCTTCCATTTGCTGATTCAAAAAGGCATTTTAGAGCCGCTTAGAAAAAAATAAAAAAAAGCTGCCCGCAAAGGCAGCTTTTTTACATGTTCTGCAGCCTCCTTAAAAAATTGTGAAGTGAAGTGTTCGCTTTTTGTCAGCAGTCCCGCGTATATGTCGTATACCATCTGCTTTGTCAGATTGGATATTGTTTAAAAATGAACTCATAAGCTTCCCTGTTCAGACGCAAAATACATGAAAAGGGAGGTGCTTTGATGAGGAAATACACGGTTATTGCTTCTATATTACTGTCTTTTCTTTCCGTTTTGTCTGGCGGCCATCATGAATCGAAAGCTGTTCCTGTTGTACAGCAGGAACTATTTCAAACGCCTCATTACATACCCTTGCTTGAAAATCCTCCTCAAATTGATGTGAAAGCTGAAATGAGAAGCAATCTAATGATTGAGGCTCAAGTTCGCGATAATTCGTATCAAGCATTTTCCGCCTTTCTTTTTTATAAACAAAGTAATGAGCTGGGCTACAAAATGGTGCCGATGGACCCGACCCCCGGAGCGGTCCGCAAGTTTTTGGCACAAATTCCGAAACGTTTGATTTGGAACAGCGAGCTTGAGTATTACATTGTGATGTCGAATGGGAAGCAGAGGGTGAAGTCGGAGACGAAGAAACTGAAGCTTGAAGGATACCAGGCTGACCTTGCCCATATTCCGGAGCTTCTGATCACAGAGCTGGCGGTTGATACGAAGAATATAGGACGCGCAGATGGTTATGAATTTATTGAGATTTTTAATACGACTGACAGAACGATTGATTTTAAAGACTACCATATCCGTTACCGCTACCCAAAAGAAGGGCCTGACTCCGATCTGATTTGGAGACCTGATGAAAGGATCTTGATACCATCCGGCGAAACGTTTGTCGTCTGGCTGAAGCCTGCCGGGCATCCAGAATTGACGTCAGAGGATTTCAATCGTTATTATCAGACACAACTAAAAGAAGGAAAAAATCTCGCGGTGATAGACGAGACAGAGGGTATGGCCAATACGAGGCCGCGGGCCGTTGTGATATCAACGAATACAGGAAAGGACATTTCGGTTGCGCATTATCGGAAACATGCGCTGCGCCGGCTGTCATCAGTGCTTTATAAGTATCCGCTGAACGGAACCGCAGAACTTCTGAACATTTCAATCGGGGAAAAGAATCCATCTCCCGGAACCGTATTACAGGCACAGGTGCCCGAGCAGAAACGGAAAATCAAGCTCGATAAAGAAAAGCCGGTCATTGAGGATTTAACTGACCGCAAGCCTGTCCGCCCTGCTGAAAGCATTGAACTGCGGGCTGACATACGGGACCGAAGTCTAGTGAAAACAGCGGCCTTTTACTACCGGACGGATGAGAACAAACCGTTTAAGCGAATTCTTGCTGAAAAAGACCGCAACGATAATCTCTACCATTATATTGTGTATTCGCCTGAATTGATCGGGAAGGATCAGCTAGAGTATTATGTGGCGGCCGGGGACGGGATCAATGAAGCGAGAACGCCGGTCAAAATGATTGATATTAAACAAACAAGCAAGTCGCACGGTCTGCGGATGAATATTGAAAACAGAGACACGCTGTCGGGAACTCAATTTCTCAAAGCCACGACAGAAGGGCGAGCTGACCGCATTAAGCTATGGATTGACGGGAAAAAACAAGTGACAGAGCCCGCGATGGAAAAAGAAGTATATTTTGCATTCGATACGAGGAAAACGAACCTTTATTTTAAAAACGCGGTAACGATGGAAGGCAAAGTGCTAAAGGTGTTCGATGATACAACAAATAAATACCGCACCTATTCTGTTCCATTGCCAGAGACACTGCTTCGGAAAGGGAAGCAGCTGCAGCGTATTACGATACGATCGGGTTCGAAGGTGTCCCCGTTTGATACGGCTGAAAACCGTGATGACTTCTTAGTCAAAAACGCCCGATTGGTGTTATCGGATGGAACGGTGATCAGGGATCAGAGGGTGTCCCCTGAGAAGGAACTCTTTATTGGCGATAATCAGCGCTCGAATAAAAGCTGGCAATTTCAGTTCAATCTGCCTGACGGACTGTTTACATCACAGCTGCTGGAGTGGGATACATCAAAGCTTTCTGAAGGCGCTCACCATATTCAAGCAAGCGACGGCAAGGAAAATGTCAGCCTGGTTGTACGGGTAGATAATTCAGGACCTCACATTGAGCCGAATATCACCGAGGGGCAAACGTATAAAGGAAACCTTATCCTGCAGGCGGATATGTATGATAAATGGAGCAAAATTGAGGAAGCGAAGGCGTCTTTAGATGGAGAAAGCATTACACTCCCATATCATACGTCATCTTCTGACCTTTTGCCGGGAAAACATTCTCTAAAAGTGACAGCAACGGATCTCGCGGGCAATAAAACAGTGATTGAGAGGACGTTTAAAACCGAACGAGAGCATCCGGACCAGCCGGAGGTTATAGACAGCGAAGCCGACACGCATAAGGCTAAGCTTTCTGTACGGGTGAAAGATCCGACGAATGACGCCATGGATGTTGGTTTTTATAGGGGATTTCAATATACAGCGCGAAATCATGTAAAAATATTTAAGCACGCGTCACTGACTGAACCGCCGAAAAGCTTTGTGCCGGAAAGTGAGACCCCATTTACGAATAAAGAATTGGAGCGGGTATCTGCTGCTGATGGAAAAACAGTATCGACAGAAAACAAAGAGCGTTTCCCTTATCATCGCTTTGAAGTGACGGTTGATCCATCAATTGATGAGAATGATCTGGCAGAAGCAGTCTGGAAGGGCAGTTCTTTGCCGGGGAGAAAGGTGACGATGTATGCTTGGAATTATCGGACAAACGAATGGCAGCCTGTTGACAGCTTCGTCGCGAAGGATGACAAACCGTTTACGCTGAAAGCATCTGTGATTGCCGCCGATTTTGTACGGGAGTCGAAAATGAATGTGATTGTACAGGATGAAATTCCCCCTGCGAAGGATATGTACACATTTGTCTGGATGTCTGATACACAGTATTACGCCGAAAGCTATCCGCATATTTTTGATAAACAGACCGAATGGATAAAAGATAATCAAAAGCAGCTCAATATCAAATATGTGTTCCACACGGGTGATATTGTAGATGATTCCGCTGATATCAGACAGTGGAAAAACGCTGATCGGTCAATGTCCGTTCTGGATAAGAGCGGAATTCCTTACGGCGTGCTGGCCGGCAACCACGATGTCGGGCATAAGGACGGCTCCTACAGGGCGTTTGGCAAATATTTTGGCAGCGATCGTTTTGATAAAAAATTGCATTATGGCGGTTCCTATAAAAACAACCGCGGACATTATGACCTGATTTCTAGCAACGGCAATGATTATATCATGCTGTACATGGGATGGGGCATTACGGATGAAGACATCGCGTGGATGAATCAGGTGCTGAAGAAGCATCCTGACCGGATGGCCATTTTAGCTTTTCATGAGTATTTGCTGGTCAGCGGAAACAGAAGCCCAATCGGAGAGAAAATATTCAAAGAAATCGTAAAGCCGAACCCGAATGTCGTGATGGTGTTGAGCGGGCATTATCATAGTGCGATGAGAAAAACAGATGAGCTGGATGATGATGGTGATGGGAAACCGGATCGTCTTGTGCATCAAATGCTGGCCGATTATCAGGGCGGGCCAGAAGGCGGCCAAGGGTATTTGCGTTTGCTTCAATTTGACCAAGCCAATGACATGGTGCACGTATCGACGTACTCTCCGTATGTAAAGGATAAGAACTACTATGATACGGATACCTATGGCAACAAGGATGAATTTTCCCTTTCGCTTGATTTGAAGCCAAGAATCAAAAAGGTGGAAACCGATTATTTTGAATGTAACGTATATACCAATGAAGAGCTCGGAAAACGGGAGCAAGTGAAGAGCGGGGACACAGCTGAATTCCGCTGGGATCATCTTCAACCGCAGTCTGTTTATTATTGGTACATTATAGTGGAAGACAGTTTTAACGGCAAAACGAAATCACCGATCTGGAAGTTCAAGACGAAAAAAGAGACATATCGTCCAGCACCAGACCAGTTTGATTTTCGCCATGTCTCCAATCCTTAAAAAGGGTTGGAGGCTTTTTTTTTATGAAAGACGATCCATATAGTGGACAAATGTATAACGGTCGCCTCTGTATACAGATTTTGCATGCTCAAAAGCAGTTCCGTTCTGCAGATATGTTGTTCGTTTGATTAATAGGACCGGCGCTCCCTTTTGAATACCAAGAATGTTCGCTTCTTCCGTGGTGGCAGCGCTTGGCTCAAGCTCCTGTTTTGCACGGGAAATCGGTATGCTGTTGTACCTTTCAATATGATCATAGATCGACGACTGAAAATGCGATTCGTTTAATTCACCCGCAAGCTCAAACGGAATATGTGAGGACTCAATCGCCATCGGAATATCATTTGCCAGCCGCACCCGAGTGATTTTATGGATAGAGGAGGGGTGCCCGCAGCCTAATATAGCCGCGAGTTCCTCAGTCGAATCAATAAGCTGATAATCAATGAGCCTGCTGCCCGGTGTCATCCCGCGGCTTTTCATATCCTCGGTAAAGCTTGTCAGCCCTTGAAGTGCTTGTTCCATTTTTGGCTTGCTGACAAAGGTGCCCCGCCCCTTCAGGCGATAGAGCAAGCCTTCATTAACTAAATTAGAAAGCGCCTGGCGAACTGTCATCCGGCTGATCCCGAATTGTTCGGCATATTCGCGCTCAGAAGGAAGAGGCATATCCGGCTGCAGCTCTCCGCTCTTAATTTGGTTTTTTAATTGCTCCATAATCTGATAATAAATCGGAATAGGCGATTGTTTATTGATATTCATAAGTCAGCATGTTCCTTTCAAGGTCTTAATGACGCGGCTTCACGATCAATCAAAACCGTAACATCGGAATGCAGGTGCAAAGCAGATGCGGGAAAATCTTCGCTTATGTTTCCTTCTAACAGCTTACGAACAGCTTCCGCTTTGCTTTTTCCAGAAATAAGCAGAAGAATGCGCTTGCTTGAGAGTATCGTTTGAATTCCCATTGTCAGTGCTTTTTTCGGCACGCTGTCTATGGAGGGAAAATATCTGGCATTCGCTTGGCGGGTTTGCTCATTTAATGTCACAACATGAGTTTGCGACTTGAAAGACGTTCCCGGTTCGTTAAAGCCGATGTGTCCGTTTCGGCCAATGCCGAGAAGCTGAATGTCAGTGCCGCCGAGGGACTCGACTAGCTGTTCATACCGTCTGCATTCGTCCTCCAAATCGTCTGCATTTCCATTCGGAATAAAATGCCGGCTAGGCTTGCTGTCGATATGCTGAAAAAAACGGTCGTTCATATAGAAGTGATAGCTGTTCGGGTCATTGCTTGAAAGTCTGGCGTACTCATCCAAATTAACTGTAGTGACGTTTTGAAATGAGAGATTCTCAGTTTGGTGCAGGCGGATCAGCTCGCGATACGTGCCTTCCGGTGTGCCGCCCGTCGCTAACCCGAGAACGGCATCAGGTTTTTCTTTGATTGTATCTGCCGTTATTCTGGCTGCTTTTTGGCTTAGCTCTTCATACGTTTGACATTCCATTACTTTCATATCTGGTCAGCCTCCTTGGATATAAATGCAATGTTTCCGCGGCAAATGGTGAGAATCACCTCGCAATCACTGCTGACAATCACCAAATCTGCATCTTTTCCCACAGTCACACTGCCTTTTCGGTCAAAGATGCCCAGCTGTTTGGCCGCGTTTGCAGAAGTTATATTAGCTATATCCGTCCAAGAGCAATTTGTAAACTCACGCATATGCCGTGCGCCTTCGTTCATTTTGAGGATCGAACCGGCAAGGGTTCCGTCTGAAAGAAGAGCTGTTCGTCCTCTTACCGTCACACTTTGGCCGCCAAACTCATATACGCCGTCTTTCAGGCCTTTTGCCCTCATGGAATCGGTAATTAAAATGAGCTTGCTGCTGCCTTTCGCCAAAAAAGCAAGCTTTGCAGCTAAAGGATGGGAGTGAATGCCATCGGCGATAAGCTCTGTCACAAACCCATCATGGGCCAGCGCCGTTCCGATCACTCCGGGCTCTCGGTGATGAAACGGGCTCATCGCGTTGTACAGATGAGTCATATGGCTCGCCCCTGCTTTTGCGGCATCCGACAGCAATGCGGAATCGGCATCCGTGTGCCCCATGGACGCGATAATCGATTCGTCTTTCAAATGGCGGATCAGTTCAAAATGCTGATCCTCCTCCGGCGCAAGTGTAACAATTTTGATCAGTCCGCCCGCCTCCTGCTGCCACTTTTTGAAAAGCGCAACATCCGAAGGCCTAATCCACTCTTTTGGCTGCGCTCCGGCTCTTTTAGGCGAAACAAAGGGGCCCTCTAAATGAATGCCGAGCAGTTCTGCACCTAATAAAGAGGACTCTTCAGCCGCTTTCCACTCTCTTGCGTTCACCAAAGCTTGAGAAATGTTCCCATGCTCTTGGGTAATCGTTGTGGCTAAAAAGCTCGTCGTGCCTTCTTCGGGCAGTCTTGACGACATGATGTCGAGCGTGGAAAAGCTAGCATCCATTGTATCTGCGCCATAGCCGCCGTGGATATGAATGTCAATCATGCCGGGAAGCAAAACGGAATCCGCAGGTGCTTGAATCTCTTTTGAATATGACTCCTTGGGCCGTTCTGTTGAAACTGTGCTGATTTTTCCGTCATTGATTCCGACATAGCCGTTTTTGATTACTTCATTTTCTGTCACGATCGCAATGTCTTTGATAAGAAGACTCTCTGCCATAGATGATCCGCCTTTCTGGAATTTGAATACCTTTATTTTACTCTTTTTCAGACTAGTGATCTAGACCAGCTGAGGTGTTTTCCCCCCTTTTATAAAATCTGTTTTAGGTTCAAGCCCGAAAGTGATAAAATGAAAGTATTGTGAGCAAGCTCGGGGCAGCCCGGAACAGGAGGAACATATCGTGGCAAAGGTTCGCACAAAAGACGTAATGGAACAGTTCAATTTGGAATTAATCAGCGGAGAAGAAGGAATTAACCGCCCGATTACAATGAGTGACCTATCAAGACCAGGCATTGAAATTGCCGGATATTTTACATATTACCCGAGAGAGCGCGTGCAGCTTCTCGGAAAAACAGAGCTTTCTTTCTTTGAACAGCTTCCGGAAGAGGATAAAAAACAGCGAATGGATTCTCTGTGCACTGATGTAACACCAGCTATTATTCTTTCTAGAGATATGCCCATCCCGCAGGAGCTGATTGACGCTTCTGAGAAAAATGGGGTGCCAGTCCTCAGATCGCCGCTGAAAACGACAAGACTGTCAAGCCGTTTAACCAACTTCCTTGAGAGCCGGCTGGCGCCTACCACGGCGATTCATGGCGTTCTTGTCGATATATATGGTGTCGGCGTGCTGATCACAGGAAAAAGCGGCGTCGGGAAAAGTGAAACAGCGCTGGAGCTTGTGAAAAGAGGGCATCGCCTTGTTGCCGATGATTGCGTTGAAATTCGGCAGGAGGATCAGGATACCCTTGTCGGAAACGCTCCGGAATTAATTGAGCATCTCCTTGAAATCAGGGGGCTTGGCATTATCAACGTGATGACGCTGTTTGGCGCCGGCGCGGTCAGAAGCAATAAACGAATCACGATTGTCATGAACCTTGAACTTTGGGAGCAGGGCAAGCAATACGACCGTCTCGGGCTTGAGGAAGAAACCATGAAAATCATTGATACAGAAATCACAAAACTGACGATTCCCGTCCGTCCAGGCCGAAATCTGGCAGTCATCATCGAAGTGGCAGCAATGAACTTCAGATTGAAGCGGATGGGGCTGAATGCCGCTGAACAATTTACCAACAAGCTGGCGGATGTCATTGAAGACGGTGAACAAGGAGAATAGGAGTTGGCGTTAAATGAATGAAGCGATAGAACCACTCAATCCGATAGCTTTTCAGCTGGGGCCGTTAGCCGTCCATTGGTACGGAATCATTATCGGTCTCGGCGCTTTGCTCGGGCTGTGGATAGCGATGAGGGAAAGTGAAAAACGGGGGCTGCAGAAAGATACGTTTATTGATCTTGTCCTGTTTGCCATTCCAATTGCGATTATTTGCGCACGAATTTATTACGTTGCCTTTGAATGGGATTATTATGCGGCACATCCGGGAGAAATCATTAAGATTTGGAAGGGCGGCATTGCCATTCATGGCGGATTAATCGGCGCCATTTTAACGGGATATGTGTTTTCGAGAGTGAAAAACCTTTCGTTCTGGAAGCTTGCAGATATTGCCGCGCCCAGCATTTTGCTCGGCCAGGCGATCGGCCGCTGGGGGAACTTCATGAATCAGGAAGCGCACGGCGAGGCTGTCAGCAGAGCCTTTTTAGAAAACCTGCACCTGCCTGAATTTATCATCAATCAAATGTATATCAATGGGCAATATTATCATCCTACTTTTTTATATGAATCACTATGGAGCTTTGTCGGCGTCATTGTTTTACTGCTGCTGCGCAGAGCGAATTTGCGTAGAGGCGAGATGTTCTTGATCTATATCATTTGGTATTCAATCGGAAGATACTTTATTGAAGGAATGCGGACTGACAGCTTAATGCTGACTGATTCACTTCGCATCGCTCAGGTGATTTCAATCGTATTGATTGTTTTGGCTGTGGCAGCCATCATCTTCAGACGCGTCAAGGGATACTCGAAGGAGCGGTACGCGGAGTAGACGTCAACAAAGGGGGATGAGGGATGAAGAAGATCTTTCTGGCCGGTCTTGCAGCAGGTTTTCAAACAACATGGACGTTGGGTAAAGTGATTTTCCCGGTAACGCTATTGGTCACTTTGCTTCAGCATACCCCTGTCATGGATTGGCTTGTACGGCTGATCACACCGGTAATGAGTCTCTTCGGGCTTTCTGGTGAAGCGGCCATTCCGCTTGTACTGGGAAATATGCTGAATCTGTATGCGGGAATTGCCGGGATTTTAACATTGGATTTATCTGTGAAAGAAGTCTTTATTTTAGCTGTTATGCTTTCATTCTGTCATAACTTAATTATCGAATCGACAGTTGCCGCAAAGGTTGGTATCAGAATTGGCGTCATATTGGCGGTGCGCATCGGTTTGGCCGCTGTGTCAGCCATCGTCATCAACCTCATTTGGCATGGCGGACAGGAAACGGCGCAGTACGGTTTTATCGCTGCGAAGAGCGCCGCGCCAGACAGCTGGCTGGCAATGCTGGCAGAAGCTCTAATGAAAGCCGGACTTGGTGTTTTGCAGCTGGCGGCAATTGTCATACCGCTGATGATCATCATCCAGTTTTTAAGAGATTTAGGCTGGCTGCATCGGTTCTCCAGGTGGCTGTCTCCGTTTACGCAGCTGCTTGGCATGAATAAAAATACGTCTATGACGATGGTGGCGGGACTGACGATTGGTCTGGCCTACGGAGCGGGTGTCATGATCAAAGCTGTCGAGGATGATGGCGTGAGCAGGCGGGATATGACATTGGCATTTATATTTCTCGTTGCCTGCCACGCGGTCGTAGAAGATACACTTGTCTTTATTCCGCTTGGCATACCGGTCTGGCCTCTTCTTGTGATTCGTGTCACCACAGCAGTTCTGCTGACAATGGCTATTGCGCATACATGGAAAAAGTGGAAACCCTCAGCGGTTGGAAAGGAAGCAATATGAGTGACAAACAAGTAACGACAATTCTGTTTGATTTAGACGGAACGCTTATTAATACGAATGAATTAATTATCGCGTCCTTTTTGCATACACTGGAGCATTATTATCCGAGCAAGTATAAACGAGAAGATGTCCTTGCGTTTATCGGACCGTCTCTTTTTGAAACGTTCTCTTCGATGGACCCTGATAAATGCGAGGATATGATCGCCATGTACAGAGCATACAATCATGACATGCATGATTCACTCGTGACTGAATATGAAACGGTATATGAGACCCTGGATGCATTAAAAAAAGCCGGCTTTACATTAGGAATTGTGACAACAAAATTAAGAGATACTGTCAACATGGGCCTCAAGCTCACGGGAATCGGCGAATTCTTTGAAACAGTTGTTACCCTTGATGATGTGACGAATGCAAAGCCTGATCCCGAGCCTGTGCTTTTAGCGCTGAAACAGCTAGGAAGCGAGCCGGCGGAAGCCATTATGGTCGGAGATAATTACCACGATGTGCTAGCTGGGAAAAACGCCGGTACAAAAACGGCAGGAGTCGCATGGACGATTAAAGGGCCGGAAATGCTGGCGAAGTATGAGCCGGATTTTATGCTTGAGAAAATGAGTGATCTATTACAAATCGTTGGAGTGAAGTAATCTGTGAGAAAAACAGATCGTCATCCGGTCTCGGGGGCCAACTCACTGTGGCATGTCTATCAAACGGTACCTTTTTTAAAGGTCGTCAAAAATTTCATTGTCATTCAAATTGCGAGATATACGCCGTTTATAGGGATGAAAAACTGGCTGTACCGCACATTTCTGCGGATGAAGGTTGGAAAACAGACATCCTTTGCCCTCATGGTGATGCCAGATATCATGTTTCCGGAAAAGATCTCAGTCGGAACAAATACAATCATCGGGTACAATACGACCATTCTGGCCCATGAGTATTTGATTCACGAATACCGGATCGGCAAAGTTCTGATCGGGGACGAAGTGATGATTGGTGCCAACACGACCATTCTGCCCGGGGTGAAAATAGGAGATGGCGCAGTTGTGTCCGCCGGAACGCTTGTCCATAAGGATGTGCCTGATGGGGCATTTGTCGGCGGAAATCCGATGAAGATCATCTATACGAAGGAAGAAATGCAAGAAAGATTGAAAAAGTCCGCTGAATAACATCAGCGGACTTTTTTTGTTAAAATTGAGTGTTGTTGTTTTCGTAAATATGCTGAACACCAATCCATTTTTGACCGACATTAGAGTAGCGTGTATTTGTCATTCTGACCGTGCTTGTTTTGCTGTCCGTCCGGAATATCGCTTCCTTCATGTTTGTGATGGTGCACTTGTCGATGATCACATCAACGTGGAAGGTTGAACCACCAAGCTGTCTAATGAACTTCCCGCCATTGTCCGCCGTGAAATTTTTCACTGTGAAGGTACTGGCTTTATTGATTTGGAATATCTTATCTGACGCTTTTTGAGCAGAACCGCCGTCGATCGTCACTTTTCCTTCCTTCTTCACCGTTAACGCATCCTCACCAACATCTTCCCATTTCACATTCTGAATGTTAACGTTTCCATAAGTGTGCACGCCATCAGCTGCAGGTGCACCAAGCACCACATTTTTCAGGGTTGCTCCATCCTCCACACGAAAAACAGGGTCTTGGTTTTCTGACTGGCTTCCGTCACCTAATTCTTTCCCTGCCACAAACCGCTGTCCTTTCCCGTCATATGTTGTATTTTTTGGTACGATAATTGTTTCGTGCACCACTTTGTCAGCTGCAAAAACGGTTGATGGCTGAAACTGGCTGAAACCCATAACCAAACCGAACATAAATAGGATAGACACGATTTTTTTCAATGATAAATCCTCCCCGGATATCTTTCATTTTTTGCAAGAGAAGCGTCAGCGACTTGCACCGGCTTCTCTCGCATAGATCGGGGCAAGGCTGAATCTGCTTTAATCATAAAAACAGACAGCCTGAAAGTAAAGACAATTTTGGGTGAAAAATGGAAAATGAATCGATCTTACCGATTGATACAAAAAGCATGAATATTGTCGTATTTGCTCAGGATAGAGCATAGTGAGGCTTCAGGTGTTTACTTTTGAATAACCACGGCCTGGCTGCCCATTTGTTTCCACGCTTTTTCAAAGCTTGTTCTATCGGTTTTTCTGTTTTTATAGCCATACGGATCATTGAGATACACATATTTATCATCATATCCCGTAACGGCGACGCTGTGTTCGCTGTACGTAATCTCTATCGTTCCGTTTGGCGTTTTCCATGTCTGCATGTTGTCAACTGGCGTAAAGTTGGCTGTCGTAATAACCCAAACTGGATTGCCTTTTTCAAGCTGCTGATAAACAGCGGAAATACTTTTTCCAGTCAGATCAGACACTTTGTCTCCCGCATAGGTTTTCGCCAGCTGATAGATCGGTCGATGGTAGACACCGAGACCAGGGCCATTCGCCATATCCCCGACAAATCCGTCATTCGGATCACCCTTTAATCCGCTGCTGTATGTCAAAGGCACTGTGGCAACCTGATTTGCCAGGGTATTTTTTGTCACGTCGTATCCCGCATAATTCAGCACCATCGCAAGGCTTGTTACTTCACAGCCGTTATAGAGCCGGGGTGCGTCCATTTGATTGTAAAGGATGACATCCAGCGGTTTTGCGCTTCCCTTCAGCTCCTTTTTGCTATTCGCAGCTGAGTCTGTATCGCTATCAGAAACCACTTTTTTAAGGCTGTTCAAAAAAGGAATATCTATATCTTTTGCATCTATTTTAAGTCCGAAAAAAATAACGCCTGAAAGAATCATCAGGACACATAGAGTTCGCAGTGTTTTCATCTTTATCTCCTTGTTCTCTATTTGATTTGTATTATAGCATGCCAAACATAAAGAATTTGAGATATTACGTACCTTTAATACATTATTCATGATTTTTTCATAATGAGGAGAAGGATATTTGAACTAAAAATATCCTTACTGAAGTTAAGCGTTGATTTTCATTCTTTCATCTGCTAACATGTTATCATATTAGCGAACTAAAGGATTCGGAATTTTCCTTCATAAGATAACAGCGGAGGTGCTCGGGTTGATGTTTATGTTTGAAAAACCGCACGGCATGAGAGATACACTGCCTGGTTTATACGAAACGAAAAAAAAGGTGAGACGATCGTTAACCGATTTGATTGATAAATGGGGATATCAATTTATGGAAACGCCGACACTGGAGTTTTACGATACCGTTGGCGTCCAGTCAGCAATTGAAGAGCAGCAGCTGTTTAAGCTACTTGATCAGGACGGCAAGACATTGGTGCTTCGCCCGGATATGACGGGGCCGATTGCAAGGGTGGCGGCATCGAAGCTTTTGAAACACGGTCATCCGCTAAGAGTCGGCTATGCGGCAAATGTATTCAGGGCTCAGGAGCGTGAAGGCGGGCGTCCGGCTGAGTTCGAGCAGGTCGGAGTGGAGTTAATCGGTGACGGCACGACGAGCGCGGATGCGGAGGTCATTGCTTTAGTCGTCGGGGCATTGAAAAACGCTGGGCTGGCATCCTTTAAAATTGCAATTGGCCATGCCGGCATTGCGGATGCTTTGTTTGTTGAGGTGCTCGGAAACGTTGAACGAGCTGATGTGCTGCGGAGGTTCTTATATGAAAAGAACTACGTCGGCTACAGAGAGCATGTCAAGTCTCTCCCGCTTTCCTCCATTGATAAAAGCAGGCTGCTTGAGCTCCTTGAACTGCGGGGCGGTATAGAAGTATGCGGACGTGCCGAGGAAATCGTCGATTCTGCGCAAGGAAAAAGCGTGGTTGATGAGCTGAAGGCGCTGTGGAGCATTCTTGAGGATTACGGATGTACGGAAAATGTCCGCCTGGATCTGAATATGGTCAGCCACATGAGCTATTACACAGGGATTTTATTTGAAGTGTACGCCGAGAATGTCGGTTTTGTCATAGGAAGCGGCGGCCGTTACAACAAGCTGCTGGGCCATTTTGATTCACCTGCGCCGGCAACAGGCTTCGGGCTTCGGATCGACCGGCTGATTGAAGCCCTTCATATGAAAGAAGAACCTTTTGATATAGACGCTGTTATTTTCAGCAAAGAGCAGCGGGCGCAAGCTATCGCTTATGCGAATGAAGAACGCATGAAAGGGAACAAAGTGGTTCTTCAAGATTTATCGGGAATAGAAAATATCGACCAGATGACAAAATCTTTTGCAAACGTCACTTATTTTATCGGTGCCAGAAAGGAAGAGCAAAATGGGTAAGTTACTCACAATGGCGATGCCAAAGGGCCGGATATTTGAAGAAGCGGCAGGGCTGCTGAGGCAGGCAGGCTACAGGCTCCCTGAGGAGTTTGAAGATTCGAGAAAACTGATCATCGATGTGCCGGAGGAAAATCTTCGTTTCATATTAGCGAAGCCGATGGACGTAACCACGTATGTGGAGCATGGCGTGGCAGACGTCGGAATTGCGGGCAAGGATGTCATGCTGGAGGAGGAACGCGACGTGTATGAGGTACTGGATTTAAAAATCAGCAAATGCCACTTAGCTGTCGCCGGACTTCCGAATACAGACTGGAGCGGCGTAGCGCCAAGAATCGCGACAAAGTATCCGAATGTGGCTTCCAGTTATTTCAGAGAGCAGGGAGAACAAGTCGAGATCATTAAGCTCAACGGTTCAATTGAACTGGCTCCGCTCATTGGGCTTGCAGATCGGATAGTGGACATTGTTTCCACAGGACAGACGCTGAAAGAAAATGGGCTTGTTGAAACGGAGCACATTTGTGACATTACCTCTCGCTTTATTGTCAACCCGGTAAGCTATCGCATGAAAGACGATGTGATTGACGAAATGGCATCTCGCCTATCTCTCGTTGTGGAAGGAGAGACGGCAAAATGAAGATCAAAACCATCAGCGGAACGGAACGGCTTTCTCTCAAGCGTTCCATCGATGCCGGAACGGAAGAACAAAGAAAGACGGTCCGGTCCATTATTGAAGATGTTAAAGCAAACGGTGATCAGGCGGTTCGCAGCTACACGGCGAAATTTGACGGCATCGAAATAGACAGCCCGCTGGTCACAAAAGAAGAATTTGAGGAGGCATACACCTCACTGGATTCACGTCTTCTTCAGGTGATTAGGCAGGCAATCGAAAATATTAGGGAATATCACGAAAGACAGCTGCAATCCTCCTGGTTTTATCACAGAAAGGATGGCACAATGCTGGGGCAGAAAGTGACGGCGCTGGATTCCGCGGGTGTATATGTGCCGGGGGGAACGGCCGCATATCCTTCATCTGTTTTGATGAATGTGATTCCGGCGCTTGTAGCGGGCGTTGAAAGAATCGTTCTCGTCACGCCTCCGGGAAAAGACGGTCTGCTGTCTCCTGGAGTTTTGGTTGCTGCTTCCGAGCTGGGCATAAAAGACATTTACAAAATGGGCGGCGCTCAGGCGATTGCGGCGTTAGCATACGGAACAGAAACCATTGAGCCGGTGGATAAAATCACGGGTCCGGGCAACATTTATGTCGCGCTTGCCAAACGGGAGGTGTTCGGTGATGTCGATATCGATATGATTGCCGGACCTAGTGAAATCGTCGTGCTGGCTGATGAAACAGCGATTCCGAGCGAAATTGCAGCCGATCTGCTGTCACAGGCGGAACACGATAAGCTCAGCTCATGTGTGTTTGTCACAGATTCCATAGCGCTGGCCGAGGCGGTTTCAGCCGAGGTGAGTAAGCAGCTGGAAACCTTGCCGCGAAGAGAAATAGCGGAAGCTTCAGTGAGAGATTACGGTTGTATATATGTGGCGGAAACAATGGTAGAAGCGATTGAGACTGTCAATACACTCGCGCCAGAGCATTTAGAAATCATAACACAGTCTCCGGAAGCTTTGCTTGGCAGTATCAAACATGCGGGTGCAATTTTCTTAGGCAGATACAGCCCTGAGCCTGTCGGTGATTATTTTGCCGGACCGAACCATGTGCTTCCGACAAACGGAACAGCCAGATTTTCAAGTCCATTAAACGTAACTGATTTTCAAAAGAAATCGAGCATTATTTCTTACAGTCAATCAGCCTTTGAAGAACATGCCGAAAGTATCGCGGCTTTTGCCAGACTGGAAGGGTTAGAAGCCCATGCCAGATCAATTGAAGCGAGAGAACGGAGGATTTCTAAATGAGAAAAGCGGAACGCGTCAGGAAAACAAACGAAACAGATATTGAGCTGGCATTTACAATAGACGGCGGAGGACAAGCGGATATCAAAACAGATGTGCCGTTTATGACACATATGTTGGATTTATTCACGAAACACGGCCAATTCGATCTTTCCATTAACGCAAAAGGCGATGTTGATATAGATGATCACCACACGACTGAAGATATCGGCATCTGCTTAGGGCAGGCGCTGCTCGAAGCGTTAGGCGATAAAAAAGGAATCAAACGCTACGGATCGGCGTTTGTGCCGATGGATGAGGCACTTGCTCAAGTTGTGATTGATTTAAGCAACCGGCCGCACTTAGAAATGCGCGCTGATTTCCCGGCTGCTAAAGTCGGAACTTTCGATACGGAGCTTGTACATGAATTTTTGTGGAAGCTGGCGCTCGAAGCTCGAATGAACCTGCACGTCATCGTTCATTATGGCACAAATACCCACCACATGATTGAAGCCGTTTTTAAAGCACTGGGACGTGCGCTTGATGAAGCGACAACGATCGATCCGCGTGTTAAAGGAATACCGTCAACGAAAGGGATGCTGTAAATGATCGGCGTGATAGATTACGGAATGGGGAATTTATACAGTGTCTCAAAGGCGCTTGAGCGTGTCGGCGTGCCGTATTTTGTTTCTGAAAAGCTGGAGGAGCTGAAAGAAGCTGATGCCTTCATTTTGCCGGGAGTCGGTTCATTTGGAGACGCGATGGACAATTTGCGCTACACGAAGCTTGATCAATTGATTCACGATATGCTCTCAGAGGGAAGGCTGCTTCTCGGGATCTGCCTCGGCATGCAGCTTTTATTTGAAGAAAGCGAAGAAAACGGCACCGCTTCAGGACTCGGGCTGTTAAAAGGAAAAGCAGTCAGGCTGAAAGCAGAAGATGAAAAAGGAAACAAGCTGAAGGTTCCGCATATGGGCTGGAATCGTCTTTCTTTTCATAATGAATCTCCGCTGCTGTCTGAAACAGAACAAGGCTACGCTTACTTCGTTCATTCTTATTACATTGACGGGATGGAGGAGAACGCGCTTCTGGCAAGCGCCGATTATGGTGTGCGAGTGCCTGCTGTAGTCGGAAAAGGGAACGTCTTCGGCGCCCAATTTCACCCGGAAAAAAGCAGCACGGTCGGAATGTCTATTTTAACCCAATTTACGAAAATGGCAGAAGAACAGAAGGTGAAAAAATGAGTGATTTTACATTATATCCGGCAATTGATATGAGAAACGGCAAATGTGTCCGCCTTGTTCAAGGGGATTATAATAAGGAAACGATATATGGCGATTCACCGTACGACATGGCTGAGTTATTTGCGAAAGAGGGTGCCGAATGGATCCATCTCGTTGATCTCGACGGGGCCAAAGAAGGGAAAAGAGTGAATGACCGCCATGTGATTGAGATTGCGCAAAAGCTGAACCTGAAAGTCGAAATCGGCGGCGGGATCCGTTCCGAAAAAGACGTCTATGAATATTTATCAGCAGGAGTCGATCGGGTGATCCTGGGAAGCTCAGCAGTTTCTAACCCTCCGTTTGTAAAAAAAATGCTGAAACAATATGGCGAGAAAATTGCAATCGGACTGGATGCGAGAAACGGTTTTGTTTCAACAGAGGGATGGCTTGAAACATCAACCCTTAAGGCAACTGAACTGGGCAAAGAGCTAGCCAATGAAGGTGCGGAAGTCTTTATTTTTACTGACATCGCGACAGACGGAATGCTGTCAGGCCCCAATGTTAAAAGCACGGTCGAGCTTGCTAAGGAAACGGGGAAATCGGTGATCGCTTCCGGCGGAGTCAGCTCCGTCGCGGATCTCGAAGCTCTCGCCCGCTATGAGGCGGACGGCGTCTCTGGAGCGATCATCGGAAAAGCACTGTATACCAATCAGTTTACGCTGAGTGAGGCGCTTGAAAGGGTGAAGCGCAAATGATCACAAAACGGATTATTCCATGCCTTGATGTCAAAGAAGGACGCGTTGTCAAAGGAATTCAATTTCTCGAATTGAAGGATGCAGGTGACCCAGTTGAACTCGCTGAAGTGTACGACCGGGAAGGTGCGGATGAACTTGTTTTTCTTGATATCTCCGCCTCGCACGAAGGACGAAAGACGATGGTTGACGTTGTGGAGCAGGTTGCCGCGAAGCTTGCCATTCCGTTTACAGTCGGCGGCGGCATCAATCAGCTCAGCGATATGAAAACGATACTGCGTGCCGGAGCGGACAAAGTGTCGGTGAACACGGCAGCTGTTCTCCGCCCTGAGCTGATTACAGAAGGAGCCGAGTTTTTCGGTTCTCAATGCATCGTACTTGCCATTGATGCCAAGTACGACAAAGAATCTGACACATATAAGGTCTACACGCACGGCGGCAGAAAGAAAACAGATTGGGAGGTCACCGCGTGGGCAAAAGAAGGCGTCAAACGTGGGGCAGGAGAAATATTGCTGACAAGCATGGACTCTGACGGTGAGAAAAAAGGCTTCGACCACACGCTGACAAAGCTTGTTTCCGAAGCTGTCCCCGTCCCTGTTATCGCCTCGGGAGGCGCGGGAAACGCACAGCATATGCTTGAGGCTTTTACAAAAGGAGAAGCCGACGCCGCGCTGGCCGCCTCAATTTTTCATTATAAAGAAACATCGATTAAAGAAGTGAAATCATACTTGAAAGAGTACGGGGTGAATGTGAGATGAAACAGGCAGATGAGCTGCGTTTTAACGAGGACGGATTAATTCCTGCCATCGTGCAGGATGCGGCAAGCAAAGAAGTGCTGACCCTTGCGTATATGAACAAGGAATCGTACGAAAAAACGCTGGAAACGAAGGAAACATGGTTTTACAGCCGCTCACGCCAAGCGTTATGGCATAAAGGAGAAACCTCAGGGAACACGCAAGCCGTCAAAGGTATCCGGTATGACTGCGACCAGGACGCACTGATCGTACTTGTAGAGCCGTCCGGCCCGGCATGCCACACTGGCAGCTACAGCTGTTTTACGAAGGAACAAACAGAAGAACAGGCCGCAGGCCGATTCGGCATCATGAACGAACTGGAGCGCGTGATCGCGGAACGCCAAGCGGAGATGCCTGAAGGAGCTTACACCACTTACCTTTTCCGTGAAGGCGTCGATAAGATTTTGAAAAAAGTCGGAGAAGAAGCATCCGAAGTCATCATCGCCGCGAAAAATCGGGACCACGAGGAACTCAAATGGGAAGCGGCAGACCTGCTGTATCACCTGCTTGTCCTGCTCAGAGAACAAGCCTTGCCGCTGGATGATGTGCTTGACGTATTGAAAAAACGCCATTCTGAGAAAGAAGAGTAAAGAGCCGTATGTTACGGCTCTTTTTGTTTTGTGAAAAAAGTAATAGGTATTTAGATTTATATTAGGTGTTATATATGATTAGTTAATAAAAGGAGATCAAAACCGAGTCTCATTTCCTATTTATCCAAATTCCGCCATGATGTAACATGAAAAAGGATGAAATAATCATCTCTTAACCAGGTCAATAGAATTATTTTTGATATAAAAATAGAATACTATTCTCACAAAACCCGTGGAGGTTCGTAATGAAAAAGATCATCTTTATTTGCTTCAGCTTATTACTTGCCCTGACAGGAGGATGCAGTATGAATGACAATGATAAAAACAGCACAAATGACAATAAAACGGAAGCGGTAAAACCAAAAGACATGGATCCCAAGGATCTGCCTCAAGTACCTGCGTTTCAGGACGAGAAAACGAGAGAGTATATGGTGTCAACAAAAGAAGAGGAACCAGGATATTATTTGCTGGAATCTAAGCTGAAAGGGTTTAGGATGTTGTTTCCGGAGGATGGGGAGTACGTACCTGATCTTTCAAGTAAAGGAGAAAATGAGGAAACAATAGTATTTGATAGTTTCAATAAAAAAACTAACATTCAATATGACGGGCAATTAGATTATCATCAAGAAAAAAGTTTTGCGAATGACAAGGACACAATGCTTGACATTGTAAGCGGTAGAAATAGCTATAAAGGAAAATTCGAAGAAAGAGAGCTATCTGATAAAATTGTATATTCTGCTCAAAAGAAAAGTATTTTTGATGATGTAGATGAAAAGAATAATTTTTCTTATAGATTTTTTGGTTATGTTAAATCTAAAAAAGAGGATTATTTAGGAATAGAGTATTCTTTTCGTTTTTCTTGCTATAAGGGTAAAGAGGTTTGTTCATTAAAGGAAGAAGAAGCAGAAAAAAAAGTTCGGAAAATAATTGATTCTATTACCTTTTTAAAAGTTAAAAAGGAGAAATAGAGAAAATGGAAAATAAGAATATATTTGAAAATGAAAATGTAAAGCTGCGTTTAATTGACTTGGAGTACGATTATAAAGAAAGATTTGCTTCTGATACTGAAAGTGAAATAAAGAGAGCTAAAACAGATTTTGAAGTCGAGGTGCGTAGAATATACAAAGAAGAAACACATCGAGACCTTCCAAAAAGTGTGGAAATATACACATCTAATGAACTTATTAAAAAAAATTCGAAAATAGATACATCAATAAGAGAGTCCGGATATGATGGTACAGCTATTTATATTAAGGATGATAAACAACACGTTAATCAACTTCATATTATTTCAGAGGGGAGTGCTGATAACGAAGACTGGTCATACAATTTCTTTGGTCTCTTTTTAGGGATAGATGACAGCCAGTACCAAGCGACAAAAGAGTTTGTAAGAAATGCCAAAAGAGAAACAGAGAATTCTAATGATTTAAAGACCTTTGCTATGGGGCACTCACTGGCAAATAATAATCAGGTGATGGTTCAATTAATTGATGGAGAATTTGATGAAGTTTATGGGGTTAACGGAGCTCAAATAAGCGTTGACCACCTACTAGCAACTGATTTGAATTTGAGAGATAGGTTAATGCATAAATTTCATATTAGACGCTTAAAAGATATTAATGATATCCCGCCAGAAAAGTTAAAAAAAGAAATCCAAAAATATTATGAAGACAAAGGCGTCACAGCGAACATCATCCAACGCATCTCAAAAGATGACCCGCTGTATGGAGTCAGCGGCAAGGCCGATTTCATTACATTCGGTGATGTGAAGATGGCAGATACAAATACAAGTGTAAAAGGCATCCGAAACATTATGGATGGGGTTCCTGACGAAGATGTGAGGTCAATTCAAAAATTCCTTCAAAAATATAAGGATGACTATGAAAAAGACGGCTTGAACGGTTTTATAAAGGCAGCCAGCGGGATAGACATAGACCTGATTGAAAGAGTGAAAAACACAGACGGCGCTTTAAAGAAAGTAAGTGTCCTATATGAGCATTTTGATGATGTTAAGCAAATGTATGGCCGAATAAAAGAGGAACTGCCGTCGTTTTTAGGTTTTCTTCATACCTTGTTGAGAAACAGCGGACCGGTCGTAGATCAGTTAGCTGAAAATGGTTATATTGATGAAACGCAAAAGAAAGTGATCAAAAAAGAATTAACGAATATTAATGCGAGTATGCGAGGCATAGAATTACGGTACGAACATTTCATAGACCATCTAAAGCATGGCCAATTTATGCAAGCTTTAAAAGACGTTGGTGAAATAGTGGACTACGTAAAATCAATTCTGTCCTCATTGAAAACACTCGACACAGAAACAAAAGACGCACTAAAACTTATCGTCGACGGCCACAGTATCGTTCAAATGCTCAACGCCTTGTCAAAGGAAAAAGGCTTCAGCTATAAAGGTTCCGATATTTATTTTACAGGGAAGAGCGGCTCGGGAGAAACGATTCAAGTCAATCTCTCATCCGCTGTCAGAATCTATCAAAACGGTATGAAAATCGTTGAAGATTTGGAAGATGCGATTTCTAAGTACCAGAAGGTTTACAGTCAGGAAATCGATGAAGATTTCATAGACAAAAAGCAGGCGATCATCACGGCTATTCATCATATGGAAGAAAACCCTTCGCATTATGCCTTCGATCTTCAATTCCGGCTTGCAGCTGGTTTCAGCCACACATTCGATAAATTGGAGAAAATCTCAGTTCATGAATCATTTCACACAGGTGCGCTACCTGCTAATGATGGAATTGTTGCTGAATTAAAAAAACAGACAACAGAAAAAAGAGATTTTATCAAAAATATCCGCGAGAGTATTGAAAAGCTGTTTGAAAAAGAAGAAATGATTTCTCAGTTATTTGATTTTCAGCCTTAGGAGGAATATGAAGAGTGACTTCCTTATTTTCAGAAAGTGAAATAGAAATTGTATCAACGACCTATATGTTTCTTACCCAAGATGAAATGAAGGGGAAAGCGGGCACCCTCAATCAACCGATCAACGACTTTCTCAGCCTGACAAAGAAATTTGAGTCTTCATTAAAAGAGGAAATCAAAGGGCAAAAAGGGTTGATTGTAAAAAAATAAAAAAAGAGCTTGAGTCTAAAAGCGAAAAACGAAAAGCTGCCCTTGAGATGATAAAAGAAGAACATACCGCAAAAGTTGATCGATACAAAATGATAATTGAAGACCTGCGACAGCAGGATGTAACATTGACTTATAGAAAAAAGAAGCCTGTGAAAGATGTCTAACATAAAAATCTCCTATTCAAACAATGAGTGGGAGATTTTTATTTTGATCACGGTAAAAATATACTGAAAAAGTCTTTCTCCATTGATATGATTGAGAAAGAGTAAAAATCATCCTTTTGCTATGACTTTTCACCTTTCTGAACGCTGAAACAGGAGGAAAATATATGCCAACCAAGAAACAAAAATCTAAAAGTAAATTGAAACCCTTTTTTGCCTTAGTAAGACGGACCAATCCTTCTTATGGAAAGCTTGCCTTTGCGCTTGCCCTCAGTGTTGTAACCACGCTGGTCAGCCTGCTCATTCCATTATTAACGAAGCAGCTTGTCGATGGTTTTTCTATGTCAAATCTGTCAGGCACGCAAATCGGTTTGATCGCGCTGGTGTTTTTCGTTCAGGCGGGTTTAAGCGCTTATGCCACCTATGCGCTTAACTATAATGGACAAAAAATCATTTCCGGGCTGCGGGAGTTACTATGGAAGAAATTAATTAAGCTTCCTGTCTCTTATTTCGATACAAATGCTTCCGGAGAAACAGTCAGCCGTGTAACGAACGATACGATGGTGGTCAAAGAATTGATTACAACCCATATCAGCGGATTTATTACAGGCATCATTTCTGTCATTGGATCATTGACAATCTTGTTTATTATGAACTGGAAGCTGACACTGCTTGTGTTAGTGGTCGTTCCGCTGGCCGCTCTCATCTTGATGCCGATTGGCCGGAAGATGTTTTCTATCTCACGGGAAACGCAAGATGAAACAGCCCGTTTTACAGGCCTGCTGAATCAAATTCTCCCGGAAATCAGACTTGTCAAAGCTTCAAATGCGGAGGATGTCGAATATGGGCGCGGGAAGATGGGGATTTCCTCATTATTTAAGCTTGGCGTTCGTGAAGCCAAGGTTCAATCGCTTGTCGGCCCGCTTATCTCACTCGTGCTAATGGCAGCGCTTGTCGCAGTGATCGGATATGGCGGCATGCAGGTATCTTCAGGCGAACTCACGGCGGGAGCGCTCGTGGCTTTTATTTTATATTTGTTTCAAATTATAATGCCGATGGGCCAGATTACAACGTTTTTCACACAGCTGCAAAAATCAATCGGTGCAACAGAACGAATGATTGAGATTTTAGCAGAGGAAGAAGAAGATACAGTGACAGGAAAACAAATTGAAAATGCGCATCTCCCTATTCAGCTTGATCGCGTGTCTTTTGGATACAAGCCTGATCAGCTGATTTTAAAAGAAATCAGCGCCGTCATTGAAGCAGGTAAAGTCACAGCGATTGTCGGTCCGAGCGGCGGGGGGAAAACGACGCTGTTTAAGCTGCTTGAACGTTTTTATACTCCGACTGCAGGGACCATTCGACTGGGGGACGAGCCGGTCGATACTTACTCGCTTGAATCGTGGAGGGAGCATATCGGGTATGTATCACAGGAAAGCCCGTTAATGTCCGGGACAATCAGAGAAAATATTTGCTACGGGTTAGAACGAGATGTGACGGATGCTGAGATCGAAAAAGCCGCGGAGATGGCATATGCGCTCAATTTTATAAAGGAGCTGCCGAATCAGTTTGATACAGAAGTAGGCGAACGCGGCATTATGCTGTCAGGCGGACAAAGGCAGAGAATCGCAATTGCGAGAGCGCTTCTCCGTAACCCAAGCATTCTTATGCTCGATGAAGCGACCTCAAGTCTCGACAGCCAATCTGAAAAATCAGTTCAGCAGGCGCTTGAGGTGCTGATGGAGGGCCGAACAACGATTGTTATCGCTCACCGCCTATCTACCGTTGTAGATGCGGACCAGCTATTGTTTGTTGAAAAAGGGGAAATTACCGGTCGTGGAACACACCATGAGTTAATGGCTTCCCATGGTCTTTATAGGGATTTTGCTGAACAGCAGCTGAAAATGAATGCGGACTTAGAAAACAAAGCCGGGTAAATTTTGGTCGAATCAGCCAATAAAAAAGAGGAGGGATTTTCCCAATCCTTCCTTTTGAACTATTGAGGGGCTTACGATTTATGGTATACTACTGACGGTAATATTGTATAAAACGGAGGGTAGTTGTGGGAAAACACACTTCTGAACATAAAAATCACGCACAAATTGTCCAGCTGCTTCAAGATGGACAATATTTTTTTCATAAAGGCTTGAAAGCGTATAAAGAGCGCAATCTAAAACGGGCAAGCAAACTGATTCAGCGCGCGGTTCATTTGGAGCCGGAGGATTCAGAGATGCTTTCACAGCTTGCGGTCATTTATTCGGAAATGGGCCAGTATCAAGAGTCGAACGATCTTCTTGACTATATCATGGCAAATCTGGAGGCCGAAATGCCGGAGTGCCATTACTTTAAAGCGAATAACTTTGCCCATCTGGGGCTCTTCCAGGAAGCTTATAAAGAAGCGGCCGCTTATTCTGATGCGGACCCGGATGGTGAATTCGCCGAAGAAAACGATAGTCTGCTTGATTTGCTCGATTTAGGAGACGACGGCATTGAAGATTCGTTGTATGATCACGATGAACTGCTGGTGAAACAGGATCGGGCAAAGTCATTGCTGGAAAGCGGCCAGCTTGCTGAAGCGGTTGCGGCGCTTGAGGAAATCACAGCTGAATATCCGGAGCTTTGGTCAGCATACAACAATCTCGCGCTTGCCTATTTCTATTCTGGAAACGTTGTAAAAGCGAAGCAAACCGCTTATGAAGTGCTTTCTCATAATGAAGGAAATCTTCACGCCTTATGCAATCTTCTCGTTTTCTACTATTATGAAAGAGAAGACGAAAAAGTGGTGGAATTGAGTGATCAGCTCTCCAATGTCTATCCGATGCTAATGGAGCAGCGTTATAAATTGGGTGCTACTTTGGCGCTTGTCGGCCGCTACGAGATCGGATATAAATGGCTCAAATCATTATATAAAACCGGCTTTGAAGGTGACGACACCTTCTTTTACTGGCTTTCCTGCTCTGCTTATTTTACGGGACATACCGACTTTGCCGAGACGATCTGGAGAAAAGTCGAGTCGCAATATCCCGGCGAAGACCGCCCGGCGCCTTGGATTGAGCGGAGGGAAGCTCTTCCTTCATCTGTGGAGCAGCGTCTCGCAGCCTATTATATCAGCAGCACAAAGGGAGAAACAGAGCATCTTGAAGCGGTGATACGCTCAAAGAGAATTACCGCTCCTTTTGAAAATCATTTTGTAAAGCTGCTTCTAAATGGAGATTCTGCGGCTGCTGACGTTTCAGAGGATGCACTTTTCGCCTATCAAACGGTCAAATTATTAGAGCAAGCTGAAAAAGAAGAGATGAAAACAGAAGTCATGAGCTGCTGGGTTTTCCATGTCATCCAGCAAATTCGTGCAGCTGCTCCGTTGAAGAATGAGAAAGGCTGGGCAGCAGCCATCTGTTATATTTGGAAAGAAGCCCATGGCAAGCAAGACACGAAAAAAGACACAGCGGCCCGATTCGGCATCTCTCCGGCAACGTTGACGAAATATATGAAATATATTGATGATATTCTAGAATAGTAAATTTTAAAGAGTCGATTTATTTAATCGACTCTTTTTTTGTTTGATAGATTATATTAAGAAAATAATATCGACAGTTTTTTTACACGCTTAAGAAAAATGACAAATGATGTGTGACTTGACATCTGTTTGAAACATAAATGTAATAAAATTTATCGCTAATTTGTCGAAACTTGATGGTATAATGATTCTCGTACATAAGGAATTAGTGTTTTTTACATATGATGTGAAATAAACGCTATACAACCAGAATAAGAGATGCACAGAATAATTAACCATAAACAACCATCATTCCTCGTAGAGTATGAGGAACGAAACTTGATGTTCAAAATACGATTCCAAATGAGGACAGGTTCACAGTAAAAGGGAGGATATAAAAAGTGAGAAAGAGTTTAATTACACTTGGTTTGGCTTCCGTCATCGGGACAAGCAGTTTTTTGATCCCATTTACAAGTAAAACTGCATCGGCGGAAACATTAGATGAAAAGAAACAAAAAATCGAAAGCAAGCAATCTGAGGTTGCTTCCAGCATTGAAGCGAAGGAAAAAGAATTAAGTGAGCTTCAGGAAAATCAATCAAAGATTGAAAAAGAACTGAAAGACATTAACGCTAAGGCGCTTGATACAAGTAACAAGATCGAAGATAAAAAAGAAGAAAACGATAAAACAAAAGAAGAAATCAAAAAACTGAAAAAAGAGATTAAAGAAACAGAAGCACGTATCGAAAAACGCAATGAAATCCTGAAAAAACGCGTTCGTTCTTTACAGGAAAGCGGCGGATCTCAAGGATACATAGATGTTCTTCTAGGATCAACAAGCTTTGGTGACTTTATCTCTCGTGCGACTGCGGTTTCATCTATTGTGGACGCAGACAAAGATTTAATCAAACAGCAAGAGCAGGATAAAGCGAAGCTCGAGGATTCTGAAGCGGATTTGAATGACAAGCTGAAAGAAGTTCAAGCTGCATTGGCTAAATTAGAAACAATGCAAAAAGACCTTGATAAACAGCTTAATGAAAAAGACAAGCTTTTCGACGAAGCAAAAGCAAGCCAGAAGAAAACGGCTAAAGCGATTTCTGAATTAAAATCAGAGGCGTCTGAACTTGCAAATCAAAAAGCAAATACTGAAGCTGAACAAGCACGCATCAAAAAAGAACAAGAAGCAGCGGCTGCTTTGATCAAAAAGCAGGAAGAAGCACAAAAAGCATCTGATGAAACACAAACAGATGACAGCCAAACGGCTACAACTGAATCAGCAAAAGCAAGCTCATCTGATGATTCTTCAGACAATTCTTCTAACGGTTCATCAAACAGTTCGTCTAACGGCTCATCTTCTAAGAAGAGCAGCGGCTCAAACAGCAATTCAGGCGGCACTGTTATCAGCAACTCTGGCGGAATTGAAGGCGCGATCAGCGTTGGTTCAAGCATTGTAGGACAATCTCCGTACAAGTTTGGCGGCGGACGCAGTCAGTCTGATATCAACAACCGTATTTTTGACTGCTCATCATTCGTACGCTGGGCATACGCTTCTGCAGGTGTTAACCTTGGACCTGTCGGTGGAACAACAACTGATACGTTAGTTGGCAGAGGACAAGCTGTCAGCGCATCGGATATGAAACGCGGAGACTTAGTTTTCTTTGACACATATAAAACAAACGGTCACGTTGGAATTTACTTAGGAAACGGTACTTTCCTAAACGACAATACATCTCATGGTGTATCTGTTGACTCTATGAGCAATCCTTACTGGAAAGCAGCATTTAAAGGCGTTGTAAGACGTGTTGTTCAATAATAAATAAGACAAGGGCCTTCTATGGACAGAAGGCTCTTTCTTTATTAATATACATACCCTTTTGAAATACATTTAATCGCGTTTCGAAAAAAATGAGCAAAAAAATAGCGTATCACCATGAGATTTTATAGGATATGGGTAAGGAATACGTTTGATGGGGATTCTTATCTTATAAGAAAGAGCCCAAACTTGAAAAGATGGTTTAAGGAGTGAATAGTGTGTCAGAAGAAAAAATTTATGACGTGATTATAATCGGCGCGGGCCCTGCTGGGATGACGGCCGCTGTATACACATCAAGAGCGAATTTATCGACATTAATGATTGAAAGAGGAATTCCTGGCGGACAAATGGCCAATACGGAAGATGTAGAAAACTATCCTGGATTCGAAAGTATCCTTGGGCCTGAGCTTTCTAACAAAATGTTTGAACATGCGAAAAAGTTCGGCGCTGAATACGCTTATGGCGATATTAAAGAAGTCGTTGACGGCAAAGAGTATAAAGTAGTCAAAGCCGGCTCAAAGGAATATAAAGCGCGTGCCGTCATCATTGCTGCAGGTGCGGAGTATAAAAAAATCGGCGTGCCTGGCGAAAAAGAATTGGGCGGACGCGGTGTATCTTATTGTGCAGTATGTGACGGCGCTTTCTTTAAAGGCAAAGAACTAGTCGTTGTTGGCGGCGGAGATTCCGCGGTTGAAGAAGGCGTATATCTGACTCGTTTCGCTTCAAAAGTAACGATTGTTCACAGACGTGATAAACTCCGTGCTCAAAGTATTCTTCAAGCGAGAGCATTTGATAATGAAAAAGTTGACTTCCTATGGAACAAAACCGTGAAGGAAATTCATGAGGAAAACGGCAAAGTCGGTAACGTAACGCTTGTCGATACGGTAACCGGTGAAGAAAGTGAATTCAAAACAGACGGCGTATTCATTTACATCGGCATGCTTCCTCTGTCTAAACCGTTTGAGAATCTGGGCATTACGAATGAAGAAGGCTACATCGAAACAAATGACCGCATGGAGACAAAGGTTGAAGGAATTTTCGCTGCCGGAGACATTCGCGAAAAATCACTGCGCCAAATCGTAACGGCTACAGGAGACGGAAGTATTGCGGCGCAAAGCGTACAGCATTATGTTGAAGAGCTTCAAGAAACGCTGAAAACCTTAAAATAAAAAGGGCTGTCATACGAGTTTCACATTACGTTACTGGGTTTTAATTCCGCTGTAACACATGTGTAATGCTTTTCGGTTATGATTAATAAAGTAATTGACCCCCTTTTTATAATGAATACACTTTTTTGGCACGGATTCTCCAGTTATCCGTGTCCTTTTTTTGTCCATAAATAAAAGATGAATGCCAGTTACAGCAAAATCATCTGAATTAAGGAATGAATATGCTGTAAAATAGAAGAAAAGATTGTCAATGTCTCTTCATTGTGGGAGGCATCTTGAAGCGGTATAATAAAGAGACGATGACAGGACGAAGGTTAGGTGACGTACTTGCAAAGAGTGACAAATTGTGTGCTTCAGACGGATGACAAAGTTCTTCTGCTTCAAAAGCCGAGACGCGGATGGTGGGTCGCGCCGGGAGGCAAGATGGAGAGCGGAGAATCAGTCAGAGACTCCGTCATCAGAGAGTACAGAGAAGAGACTGGTATCTATATCATAAATCCTCAATTAAAAGGCGTTTTTACCTTTATTATTAAAGACGGTGACCACATTGTCTCCGAGTGGATGATGTTTACGTTTGTCGCGGATTCTTATACAGGACAAAATGTATCAGAATCAGAGGAAGGCAAACTGCAGTGGCATGATGTCAATGACATTCAGAACCTGCCTATGGCCCCTGGAGACGGCCATATCCTTGATTTTATGATGAAGGGACAAGGGCTGCTGCACGGCACATTTACGTATACACCGGAATTTGAGCTGCTCAGTTATCGTTTAGACCCGCAGCACATCAAATAGAAAGACAAGTCAGGGGGGAGAAAGATGAGTGTTAGTGAATCACATGATATTCAGCTTGTCATTATAACCGGAATGTCGGGAGCGGGGAAAACGGTCGCGATCCAAAGCTTTGAAGATCTCGGCTATTTCTGCGTCGATAATCTTCCGCCTTCATTGCTTCCGAAGTTTTTAGAGCTGATGAAGGAATCAAATTCGAAAATGAGCAAAGTTGCGCTCGTGATGGATTTGCGCGGCCGCGAATTTTTTGACCGGCTGATTGAAGCGCTGGATGAAATGGCCGAAAATCCGTGGATCACACCGCGAATTTTATTCCTGGACGCGAAGGATTCCATTCTCGTCACAAGATATAAAGAGACGAGACGCTCGCATCCGCTGGCAGCGACTGGCCTGCCGCTTGAAGGCATCGCGCTGGAACGAGAGCTGCTTGAGGAATTAAAAGGCCGCTCTCAAATCATTTACGATACGTCTGACATGAAGCCGCGTGATTTGCGTGAAAAAATCGTGAAGCACTTTGCGACAAACCAAGGAGAGACATTTACCGTAAATGTCATGTCATTTGGTTTTAAATACGGTATTCCAATTGATGCAGATCTCGTCTTTGATGTCAGATTTTTGCCGAATCCGTACTATATCGAAAGCATGCGGCCGCTGACTGGCAAGGATAAAGAGGTTTCCTCTTACGTCATGAAGTGGAATGAAACGCAAAAGTTCAATGAGAAATTAATTGATCTGCTGAGCTTTATGCTTCCATCTTATAAAAGAGAAGGAAAAAGCCAGGTTGTCATTGCGATCGGCTGCACAGGGGGCCAGCACCGCTCTGTGACATTAGCCGAGAATTTAGCTGATTATTTCAAAAAGGATTACTATACTCATGTTACTCACCGGGACATTGAAAAGAGAAGCCGGAAATAAGATGGGACAAAAGCCGAAAATCGCAATCTTTGGCGGCGGTACTGGTCTTTCTGTATTGCTTCGGGGCCTAAAGCATAAACCCGTTGACATCACGGCCATTGTAACAGTTGCCGATGATGGGGGAAGCTCTGGCCGTCTGCGGAATGAACTGAAAATTCCGCCTCCCGGAGACATCAGAAATGTGCTTGCCGCTTTATCCGATGTGGAGCCGCTTGTTGAAGATCTTTTTCAGCACCGCTTCAATAAAGGGAATGACTTAACAGGTCATTCTCTCGGGAATTTGATTTTGGCAGCGATGACAAATATAACCGGTGATTTTTTTCACGCTGTCACAGAAATGAGCAAGGTGCTGAATGTAAGAGGAAAGGTTTTGCCGGCTGCCAATGCCAGTGTCGTTTTGCATGCTGAGATGGAAGACGGCCGCGTGGTCTCAGGCGAGTCAACGATCCCGGAATACGGACAGCGTATTAAGCGTGTTTTTCTCACGCCTGAACAGATTGATCCGCTGCCGGAAACAATAGACGTGATCAGGGAAGCGGATTTGATTATTATCGGCCCGGGAAGCCTCTATACAAGCATTCTTCCCAATTTGCTCGTCCCAAAAATCGGGGAAGAAGTGATAAAGGCGCCGGCGAAAAAAGTATACATTTGCAACGTGATGACTCAGCCCGGCGAAACGCTCCATTACACCGCTGCTGATCATGTGAAAGCGCTCAATCAGCATATGGGCTGCGGTTTTATTGATACGATATTAGTGAACAGTGAAGACATTCCCGACGAAATAAAGCGTAAGTACGAAATGGAATCGGCGCGTCCTGTTGATTTTGATATTGAAGAGCTGAAAGCGATGGGGCTTGAAGTCATCAGAGATCAAATTGTAACGTATAAAAATGACGTAATACGTCACGATACACATAAAGTGGCCTCTCTTCTTGTTGATTTACTGAAAGAATGAAGCCTTGAAATGAGGTGGCTATATGTCATTTGCATCAGAAACAAAAAAAGAATTAACGAATCTGGAAGTGAAGGACTGCTGCATTAATGCCGAGCTGTCTGCACTCATTCGGATGAATGGAGCTTTATCATTTACAAACCGCCATCTCGTACTCGATGTTCAAACCGAAAACGCGGCGATTGCCCGCCGCATCTATACATTGCTGAAAAAACAATATGATGTGTCGGTCGAGCTGCTGGTCAGAAAGAAAATGCGGCTGAAAAAGAATAACGTCTATATTGTGCGTTTTTCAGAAAATGCAAAAGCGATCTTAGAGGATTTAAAAATACTCGGGGAGAATTTTGTGTTTGAACGAAGTATTTCGAAAGAGCTGGTCAAAAAGAGATGCTGCAAGCGTTCTTATATGAGAGGAGCATTTTTGGCAGGAGGTTCGGTCAATAATCCGGAAACCTCCTCGTATCATTTAGAAATCTTCTCTCTTTATAAGGAGCATAACGATTCATTATGTGACCTGTTAAATGAGTTTCAGTTAAACAGCAAAACGCTTGAACGGAAAAAAGGCTACATTACCTATTTAAAAGAGGCTGAAAAGATTACAGAGTTTCTGAACGTAATCGGCGCTCACAATTCGCTTCTGCGATTTGAGGATGTCAGAATCGTTCGGGACATGAGAAATTCGGTCAACCGCCTCGTCAATTGTGAAACAGCCAACTTAAACAAAACGATCGGCGCATCGCTGAGACAGGTGGAAAATATTAAATACATCGATGAAAGAATCGGCCTGGAGGCGCTGCCTGAAAAACTTCGGGAAATTGCGCAGCTTCGGATTGATTATCAGGAAGTGACGCTGAAAGAGCTGGGGGAAATGGTAGCAAGCGGGAAAATCAGCAAATCAGGGATCAATCACAGGCTGAGAAAACTTGACGAAATCGCAGAACAGCTGCGGACAGGGCAAACCGTCACTTTAAAATAACCGTAAAGAAAAGGGGAGATCTTATGGTTCAACAGAAAGTGGAAGTTCGATTAAAGACAGGACTGCAAGCACGTCCTGCTGCTTTGTTTGTACAAGAAGCAAACCGGTTTACGTCAGATGTGTTTCTTGAGAAGGATGGGAAAAAAGTAAACGCCAAAAGCATCATGGGGCTGATGAGCCTTGCGGTAAGCACAGGCACTGAGGTTACCTTGATTGCCCAGGGAGAAGATGAACAAGAGGCGCTGGAGAAGCTGGCTGCTTACGTTCAAGAAGAAGTTTAGGTGATAAAAATGAGTGACTTTCTAAAAGACTGCTTTCAGAAAATCGGCTGGGAGAAAGATCATGTCAGCTTTGGCGATCTTCCCCTTTTTCTTAAAGCAATGGCATACCGTTTTCCATTCGAAAACCGTGCCGTACTTGCAAAAGAGAATTATAAGATCACAAAAGAAGAGCTATGGCGACGTCTGCTCAAAGATCAGCACGGCGGCCTATGCTACGATCTAAATGGTTTCCTTTATTTTGTCTTGCGTGAGGCCGGGTTTCATGTGAAGCTCATTCGAGGAACGGTTTATGCAGGCAATCAAGAGGGATGGGCACTAGAAGGGACGCATGCTGCTGTATGGCTGTCTGCGGAAAACGGCGATTACCTCGTTGATATCGGCTTCGGCATCAACCTGGCGCTCCAGCCGATACCGCTTTCCGGAGAAACGGTACAGTCACCAGTCGGGTCATTCCGAATCAAAAGAGAAGAGACAGAAAAGGGCAGCCATGTTCTGCTGATGGACAAGGGAGAAGGCTGGCAAATCGGGTACGCCTTTACTCTTGAAGAGAGTGATCTCGGTGATTTAGATAACATGAAGGACATCATTCACTCTCATGAAAAATCTCCTTTTAACAAATCCCCGCTTGCCTCAAAGCTGACGCCGAGCGGAAGGATGGTCATGTCAGAGCGCCATTTTACGATTCATGAAAACGGCAGTGACATTCAAAAAAGTGACATTGGCCCTTCAGAATTTGAAGAGAAATTAAATACTCATTTTTTGTAACGTGAAAAGCTTGCAGGATCTGCAAGCTTTTTCTTATGAACAAGTGTAGATTGCTGTATCAAATGCATCTTCTGGGATATACAGTTTTCCCTTTTCGTATTTATAAGGAATTTCATTCTCTTTAAAACACTCTTTTTCATATTCAGTTAGTGTATCCCCAATTTCTATGTATTTCCCGGTATAGTTGGGCTGACATGCTGAAAGAATTGACGTCATTGCCAGAAACAGCATGATTTTCTTCATCACGACACCTGCCTATTATGAAAATTTTACCTTTATCATTCTATTATAACAAAAAGAAAAAGTCCGATTTACTATTCTGCACATGCTATAATAATTTTGGAATCTTCTAGAAAAATCATCGTGATGTACATATAAGGGGGATCAACGTGTATCGGATTTTGCTTGTGGAAGATGATGAGCGGATTGCTTCTTTGCTGGGCGGTCATCTTCAAAAATACGGATATGAAGTGAAAATTGCTGAACAGCTGAATGATATAAAATTGGAATTTGCAGAAATGAAGCCTGATCTTGTGCTGCTTGATATCAACC
This sequence comes from Bacillus sp. FSL R5-0576, assembly GCF_038004765.1. NCBI lineage: Bacteria > Bacillati > Bacillota > Bacilli > Caryophanales > Bacillaceae > Bacillus > Bacillus sp. FSL R5-0576. The sequence goes on along the minus strand of NZ_JBBORU010000001.1, from coordinate 3,290,397 downwards.
TGCCTTTTTTTGACGGGTTTTATTGGTGCAGGCAAATCCGTACCATTTCCAATGCGCCGATTATCTTTATATCGGCACGGACCGATGAGCTGAATCAGGTAATGGCGATTGAAAATGGCGGCGATGATTATATCACAAAGCCGTTTCATCTAGAGGTAGTGATGGCCAAAATCAAAAGCGTCCTGCGCCGCACATATGGTGAATATTCGCCCTCTTTGCCGCAGGAATCTAGAATAGTGGAGCTTGGTGGGCTGACGATTTATCCTGATCAAAATGAGGCCGAATGGAACAGCTCCCGTATTCTGTTTTCCCAAAAAGAATTTCAGCTTCTCTCTATTTTTGTGAGGGAGCATAAAAAAATTGTTTCTCGTGATGAACTATTGGAGGCGTTATGGGATGACGTTGATTTTGTCGATGACAATACGTTAACGGTCAATGTCAACCGGCTGCGGAGAAAACTGGAGAATGCCGGACTGAAAGATTGCATTTCCACAATCAGAGGACAAGGCTATCAATTTCAAGTCAATCGGAAGGATGAAGCGGAGTGTTAAAGACTTATCTCATCGACCGCTTAGCCATTATTCTATTTTCATTATTAGGGATAGGATCCGCCATGCTGATTGCGCATTTAAGCATTGTAGAGAGCGGCGCAGAACCTTCCAAAGAAAATATGATGTACATATGGATTTTGCCCGGTACTCTTTTAGCCGCAGGTTTTGCTGTTGATTATGTTCGGCAATTTTCCTTTCTCACATATGTTAAAAAGCTTGCAGAACAAGCCTCTTCTTCGAATGACATCGGACAGTCTTTGAAAGCCAGAAAGCCAAGAACAGGAGAGCAAGCGCTTTGGACGAAGATGATCAACGCACTCGGGCAGCAATACGAAAGCAGGCTCTCACAATATATCAATCAGCAAAAACAGCATTATACCTTCACCAACCAATGGGTCCACCATATGAAAACACCGGTATCCGTCATATCCTTAATGATTCAGGAAGGAAAAAACGGAACTTCATCCTCTTTTCCGACGTTTTTAGAGGAGCTGGAGGATGAGAATGAGAGATTTCGCCACGGTCTTGATATGATGCTGCAAACGGCCCGGCTGGAGGAATTTGCATTTGATGTAAAGCCGCAAACCTTTGATTTGGCAGAAATGGTTCGTTCACTGATCAATCAGGAAAAACGTCAGTTTATTAAACGGCGCCTTTTTCCAACATTACATGTGCCGCCAAATGCCGTTCAGATTTCCAGTGATCAAAAGTGGCTTTCCTTTGTTGTTGAGCAAATCCTTTTCAACGCCTTAAAATATTCAAAGCAAGGTGTGGGAGACCCTATTACAATCCGGATTGAAACACAGGGACATGAGACGCGCTTGTCGGTTGCCGACGAAGGAATCGGCATACCGCCGCAGGATCTGCCGCGGATTTTTGACGCGTTTTTTACCGGAGAAAACGGACGAACCATGAAAGAGGCAACTGGAATGGGCCTTTATTTAGCAAAACAGGTGTGCAGCCGTCTCGGCCATAAGCTGTATGCGGAATCAAAAGAAGGGGCTGGCACTGTGATGACCATCGTGTTTTCAAGTGACACCCTCGTGAATGTGACAGCATTGTAAGGTTGGGGAGCGGAATTGCAAGAAAGTTCGATGGGAGGATGCTGACTTCCTTTTTATAATAAAGAAAAAGGAGGAGCAGAACATGAACGTGTTGCAAACAACGAACCTATCGAAAACGTACTATTCAAATAAAGGAACAATATCATACCAAGCGCTCAGCGCCTTTGATCTCAGTGTGTCAAAAGGGGAATTTGTCGGGATTATGGGGCCGTCGGGAAGCGGAAAAACCACGCTTTTGAATTTGCTGGCTACCATTGATAAGCCGACCCAGGGCGAGATGATGATCAACGGCATTCAGCCGAAAACGTTAAAGGACCAAGAGCTGGCTTTGTTTCGCAGAAGAGAACTCGGCTTCGTCTTTCAGGATTTTAATCTGCTTGATACGCTGACGATTCGTGAAAATATTCTCTTGCCGCTCGCATTGGATAAGGTAAAGCTGAGAGAAATGGAAGCCCGATTGGATGAACTGGCGGATACGCTGCAAATCAAGCACATTCTCGATCATCGCACATATGAGGTGTCGGGCGGACAGCAGCAGCGGGCAGCCTGTGCCAGAGCGATTATTCACAATCCGGCGCTCATTCTTGCCGATGAACCGACAGGAAACCTCGACTCAAAATCGGCAAAGCAAGTGATGAACACACTGGCTCAGCTGAATGAGGAAAAGGAAGCGACGATTCTGTTGGTTACGCATGATGCCACAGCAGCAAGTTTCTGTAAACGAATTGTTTTTATTAAAGACGGACGTTTCTTTTCAGAGATTCACAGAGGAACAAACAGGCAGGTGTTTTATCAAAGTATATTGGATACCTTGAGTGTGTTGGGAGGCGATTTTCATGAATTTGAGAACTATCGCCCGTAAAAACATTCTTGGGAATCTGCAACGGTATGTGGCCTACTTTTTAAGCTGTGTGTTTGCCGTTTCGGTGTTTTTTGTCTTCACATCATTTATTTTTCATCCTGATGTCAATGAAGACAATATATATGGCGGAAGCCTTGTCAAAACATGCTTGAGCGCAGCTCTTGTCGTCATCATTGTGTTTTGTATATTTTTCATTACATATTCCAATTCAGCGTTTTTGCAGGCAAGAAAGAAAGAGTTTGGGCTGCTGACACTGTTTGGCACATCAAAGCAGCAGCTTCGCAAGATGATTTATTATGAGCAGTCACTTATTTCTCTTGCGGCGATTGCGGCCGGCATTGGAGCAGGCCTGTTATTTTCAAAACTGTTTTTTATGATCATGACATGGATGCTCAGCGTGAAGGTGCCGATTTCGTTTGCCATTGTGCCGAAAGCGTTTGTGATGACAATTGCCGGCTTTCTCATCCTGTTTCAGACGCTGCTCATTTTATCACTGGGACGGATTCGGAAGCTGGAAATCATTGAACTGATTAAATCGGCCAAAAAGCCGAAAAGTTTGCCAGTTTATTCGAAATGGCTCACTGTATTGTCTTTGCTATGTCTTGGCAGCGGTTATTATCTATCTGCAACAGCCAATGCAATTGACATGATGTTTCGGGTTTTTCCAATTTTGATTTTAGTGTTAATTGGCACGTATTTCTTTTTTACCCAAAGCAGTGTGGCGTTTTTCCGCATGCTGTACCGAAAGAAACACAGCTTCTACAAAGGCACGAATATCATTGTGCGTTCCAACATGATATTCAGGCTGAAGGATCATGCACGCATGCTGTTTTTAACCTCTGTCATTACAGCGGTCATATTAACAGCTACAGGTGTCATCTATATGTTTTATTCCGATTTACAAAGGCAGGAGGAGCAAAGCATTCCTCAGTCTGTTTCCTGGGTGGAAAAGGATGCTTCCCGCTTTCAGGTCATGAAGCCTGAGACAGCTGAGAATACATTGAAAAAAGCTCATGCTGTTATCAAGTATAAGGTGGATGCCACAGGGATTCCTGTCACTTTTCAGTCAGACTTGCCGTATGGAAATAAGAAGATGGAAGCGGAAGCTTTGCTGATTTCAGAAAAAGTCTATAATCAAGTCGCAAAGGAAAAAGGGTTCCCAGTTATTCATTTACAAGAAAATGAAGCATTTATTAATGTTTCTTTTCAAATGATGGTGAAAGACACATTTGGAGAAGGGGAAACAGCAGCATTTCATATGAAGTCAGGAAAAACCCTTTCCTACGTCATGAAAAAGCAGCAAAACAAAGGGATATTGATGTCTGTCGATGGAGTCAGCCGTTTATTGGTTGTCAGCGAAAAGAGCTTTGACAGTCTGTCACAGGATGTGCCGCTGAAGGAACAGATGAGAATGGTAGGTTATGAGCTTGAGCATTGGCAGGAGACGGTGGATGTCTCTGAAAAGCTTGAAAACATGGTGCCGAAAGAACATACATCTGATTTTCAAACACGTGCTCCCAGTTATCAAATTGTAAAGCAGGGAGTTGCATTAATGCTGTTTATTGGTCTGTTTGTCAGCGTGCTGTTTTTTATCGTGCAAGGAAGCATGCTGTATTTGCGGATGTTTACGGAAATAGAAGATACGAGAGTGCAGGTGTTAGCCTTAAAAAGGATAGGGGTTACGGACAAAGAGATTCACTCGATCCTTGGAAAGCAAATAGGATTTTTATTCTTCATCCCATTTATCGCAGGTACGATTCACGCGGGCTTTGCGTATGCAGCGTTAAGTAATATGCTGAATTCCAATTTATTTCTTGAGGCCGTAATTGTCATCTTCATTTATTTTGTATTCCAAGCTCTTTATTATATCGTTACCCGTCATATTTATAAGCGTGCTGTTCTTCAGCGTATGTAATATGAAATCCGGTCTGTTATCAGACCGGATTTTTGATTTATTGAAATTCTCTTGTGAGATTTTTCGGTGTTTGCCCTTGGATCGCTGCGAGCATATTTTCGGCAGCCTGTTTGCACATGTTGAAGCGCACTTTAGCTGTTGCTGAACCGATATGAGGAAGCAGCGTGACATTATCCAGCTGCAGGAGCGGATTATCTTGGGTGACAGGCTCTTTTTCGTATACATCTAAGCCGGCTCCCCTGATCCAGCCTTCCTGAAGAGCGCGAATCAGTGCTTTCTCATCAACTGTCTTTCCCCGGGAAATATTGACGAAAATTGCTGAATCCTTCATCAATTTAAATTCGCGTTCTCCTATCATGTGATAGGTTTCGTCAGTCAGCGGCGTAATGAGAAGAATAAAATCAGATTGCTCCAGCAATGTATCAAGCTCTGCATACTTAACGCCGATGCTGTCTTCTGTTTCTTGTTTGCGATGTCGGTTATGATAAAGCACTTCCATATCAAAACCAAATTTGGCGCGTCTCGCTGCTTGTTCTCCAATTCTGCCCATGCCGATAATGCCTAACGTTTGATGATGAACATCAATTCCGAAAAGCGCTTCCTCTTCCACGGTCCCCCATTTTCCTGCTCTGACAAAACGGTCCAGTTCGGCAACACGTCTGGCGGAAGATAGAATCAGTGAAAAAGCCAGATCTGCAACTGTGTCATCCAGTGTATAAGGTGTATGAGTCCCGACGACTCCTCTTTCTTTCATTGCTTCTATATCGAAGTTATCGTAGCCTACTGATTGGTTGCTGACCACTTTGAGCTTAGGCGCGTGTTCCAGCAACTCACGATTGATTGACGGTCCGGACGTCCCTGATGTTAAAAGCCCCTCCGCTTCTTTTAATTTTTCAAATAGCACGTCACTCGGAAGCGTATCCTCCTGCCATACTTCATAACGGCAATGTTCACCGATGAATGCTTCAATCTCTTCAGGAATCGGTTTTGTGATAAATACAAATGGTTTCAACAAGGCTCCCCCTTTATGGCTGTTGTCTAATTCATTATATCGGAAATAAATAGATGTTAAAAATATAGCTGCGTTTTTAAAATTTCTGGTTCTTTTGAACTTAAAATGAAGATCGAACAGCTAAATCTGCTTAAAAAAGTTTTTTAATTATCAGAATTCACCCATATTTTTTGTCAGACAAATCATCGATATGCGAACTGCAGCCGGATTATAGGATGCATTAAATATAAATTTTATTATCTTTGAAAGATATAAATGTTTATGTTTTGATTCTACAGTCCAATTATAGTGTCTTTTTTTGAAAGCCTTTTCTTGGCTTATTCCTATGCTATAATTCCTTACTGTAAGCTGGGTAAGAAGGCTTGCAAAATCATATGGATGGGAGATGAATCAAATGGTTTCTTTAACATCAATTTTGGAACACAATCAGCGGTTTGTCAGTGAGAAGAAGTATGAACCGTACAAAACGACAAAGTTTCCTTCGAAAAAGCTCGTCATTGTCACCTGTATGGATACAAGGCTTACAGAACTTCTTCCGCAAGCAATGGGGCTTAAAAACGGTGATGCTAAAATTGTAAAAAACGCGGGAGCCATCGTTTCTCACCCATTTGGAAGCGTGATGCGAAGCATACTGGTCGCGATTTATGAATTGCAGGCTGAAGAGGTATGCATTGTCGGCCATCATGAATGCGGAATGTCTGGGCTGAATGCGTCCTCGATTCTTGAGAAAGCAAAGGAACGCGGGGTGGAGGATAGCTGCCTGAATTTGCTGACGAGTGCCGGACTCGATTTGAAAACGTGGCTGACTGGTTTTCACAGCGTGGAAGAAAGCGTTTCCCACAGTGTGAACATGATTAAGAACCATCCGCTGCTTCCGAAAAAAGTGCCGGTTCACGGACTTGTCATTCATCCTGAAACAGGAAAACTTGATGTGGTCATTAACGGTTATGAAACTGAGCTTATAAACAATCACTCATAAGGGAGGTTATAACAAAATATGCGATTCTCAGGGAGATTTAAGGGATACAATTTGCAGAAATTTCAGAAAGACTTGATTGCAGGTATCGTAGTAGGTGTCGTGGCAATTCCTTTAGGAATGGCGTTTGCCATTGCCTCGGGAGTCGAGCCTGAATATGGGCTATACACTGTTGTTATAGCAGGGATTTGTATTTCTTTGTTCGGAGGATCAAAATATCAGATTGGCGGTCCGACGGGCGCCTTTGTCCCGATTTTATTCGGCATTATCATGCAGTACGGCTTGGAAAATCTGCTGATTGCGGGGTTTATGGCAGGAGTGATGCTGGTACTGTTTGGGCTGTTTAAGCTCGGAAAAATAATGAAATTCGTGCCCAAACCCGTTATCGTCGGTTTTACAGCCGGAATTGCCGTGCTGATCTTTACGGAACAAATCGCTAATTTTCTCGGATTGAGAAATGTTGAAAAACATGAGAACTTTCATCACAACATGTTTGAAATTGTGCAGCAGCTCGGCACCTTTAACGTGTATGCCATTTTGACAGCTGTGATCGGGCTCGTCATTTTGCTTGTATCCGCCAAGGTGATGCCTAAAGTGCCGGGCGCTTTGTTGGCGCTTCTTATTTCCACAGTGGTCGCGGTTGTCTTTTTCCCTGACCGCATGGCAACGATCGGGTCAACTTATGGAGAAATCCCCCGCCATTTGCCGGAATTTCAGTTTCCTGAGCTTACTTTGGATAAAATGGTTATGCTGTTTCCAGCTGCGCTTGTCATCGCGCTTCTTGGAGGACTTGAGTCGATTTTGTCCGCAATGGTCGCTGATAACATGAAGGGCTCAAAGCATGACAGCAACAAGGAGCTTGTCGGCCAGGGGATTGCGAATATGGCAGCGCCCCTGTTTGGCGGAATCCCGGCTACAGGAGCGATTGCGAGAACGGCGACCAATATAAAAAACGGAGCGGTTTCTCCAGTTTCCGGCGTCGTTCACGGCGTAGTCGTTCTCCTTGTCCTGCTTGTATTTGCGCCTTATGCGTCCCATGTGCCGCTCGCCAGTATGGCACCGATTCTCATGGTGGTCGCATGGAATATGAGTGAGCGCAAGGAAGTCGCAAACATGCTTAGACTGAAAAATGCTGATTCCTTTATTTTGGCGGCGACCTTCGCCCTTACGGTTCTGTTTGACTTAATCATCGGTGTGGCAACCGGATTGCTGCTCGCATTTGTGTTCTTTATCAGAAGAATGAGCGAAGCGACCCGCATCCACAATCAGGAATCGCATCCTGTTCTGGCGAAGAGAGAAGATCCATCTGTCAGCATGTATGCCATAGAAGGGCCGCTGTTTTTCGGATCAATTGATTCCCTTGAATCGTCATTGCTGGAGCATGTACAGAAAAAACCGAAAACCCTTATTCTGCTCATGAATAAGGTGCACTATATGGATACGTCAGCTGAAGCGGTGCTTGGGAACATTATGAATCGAATTAAGCGCCATAATGGAAAGCTGATGATTGTAGGATTGCAATCGCAGCCGAAGGAGCTGCTGCATAAAACAGGCCTTTTTCACAAAATAGGAAAGCAGCATTTCTTTGATCACCATGATGAAATCACAGGTTAAAAAAAGCGGCCATCGCGGCCGCTTTTTTATGCATGCTCAAATCGTTTTGTCAGTTTTTCTTGGTGGGCCTTCATGACGTCTTCTAAAGAGACACCATACATATCAGCAAGAATGGCGATATTTCCGATGACATCTCCCATTTCTTCAATCAATTCTTGTTTTTGCTCAGCGCGTGACGATTCTTTCTCATCCGGCCGGTCTCTGCCGATTTCATACGCCCTGACAGCCCGGGCCAGTTCTCCGGCTTCCTCCATTAAAAAGCCGACGCGAATAAAAGGTCCGTATTCTGTCCAGCCTCTTTTTTCGTAAAACTCTTTCATCCATTTTTCTGCATCAGCCAGCTCCAACCTCATCACTCCTGCATTCTTTATGTATTTCATATTGATATTATCACATGAAGATGGGACAATATATAGTGTGTTTTTGAATGTTTAACACGATATATAGATGCGGAGATGACAAGATGAAAACCATTTGTGTATTTGCGGGATCAAACCCTGGGGGAAATGAAGCGTATAAAAGAAAAGCGGCAGAGCTTGGCGTGTATATGGCTGAGCAGGGAATCGGCCTTGTCTATGGGGGCTCCCGCGTAGGCTTGATGGGCACGATTGCCGACGCGATTATGGAAAACGGCGGAACTGCAATCGGGGTCATGCCGAGCGGTTTGTTCAGCGGGGAGGTTGTCCATCAGAATCTGACTGAGCTGATTGAAGTAAACGGGATGCATGAACGAAAGGCTAAAATGAGCGAGCTGGCGGACGGCTTTATCTCGATGCCGGGCGGCTTCGGTACATATGAAGAATTATTTGAAGTGCTGTGCTGGGCACAGATCGGCATCCACCAAAAGCCAATCGGACTGTACAATGTAAACGGATATTTTGAACCAATGATGAAAATGGTGAAATACAGCATTCAAGAAGGGTTTTCTAACGAATCGCACCTAAAACTGATTCACAGCTCGTCACGGCCGGATGAGTTAATTGAGCAAATGCAAACTTATTCTTATCCGATTTTAGAAAAAAAGTGGACAGAAATTTAAAAAAGAGACTTTCTCGTGAAGTGGAGTCAGCAACCTAGCGTATGAATTCATGAAAAATCGAGTGTTTTTAACAAAGTGAGGTTTCCTTAAGGGAAATCTCTTTTTTATTTCTCTTTTGCCTGCATCGTATATTTAACAGTAATAGAGGACTTTATCACTAGTTTGGATAATAAGCACAGATAAGGAGGGGATGAAAATGGCAACATTGTCAGATGTGGCAAAAAAAGCAAATGTTTCGAAGATGACGGTATCACGAGTGATCAATCACCCTGAGACGGTGACAGATGAATTGAAAAAGCTTGTTCATTCTGCGATGAAAGAGCTGAATTACATCCCTAATTATGCGGCGAGAGCGCTCGTGCAAAACAGAACACAGGTTGTGAAACTATTGATACTTGAGGAAATGGATACGACAGAACCATATTACATGAACCTGCTGACAGGAATCAGCAGGGAGCTGGATCGCAATCACTATGCTCTCCAGCTTGTAACAAGAAATTCTCTTAATATTGGCCAATGTGACGGCATTATTGCCACCGGCTTGAGAAAGAACGATTTTGAAGGTGTAATAAAAGCGTTTGAGAAGCCGCTCGTCGTATTTGGACAAAATGAAATGGGCTATGACTTTATCGATGTGAATAACGAGAAAGGCACTTTTATGGCAACCCGCCATGTTATGGGGCTGGGGGAGCGGGAAGTTGTCTTTTTTGGCATTGATTTAGATGAGCCTTTCGAACGTGCAAGAGAACAGGGGTATATACGGGCGATGAATAAAAGCTTTAAAAAATCGAATATGTTTCGGATCGACAACAGTTCTAAGAAAAGTGAATGCCTTGCAAGAGAACTGCTGAAATCCATGGACAATCAGGCCGCATTTGTCTGCGCATCTGATCGAATCGCGCTCGGCGTCATTCGTGCGGCGCAATCCCTTGGAAAGCGAATTCCAGAAGACGTTGCGGTTACCGGGAATGACGGTGTGTTTCTTGATCGCATCTCCTCGCCGCGCTTGACTACGGTCAGACAGCCTGTTGTTGAAATGGGGGAAGCCTGTGCGAAAATGTTGCTGAAAAAAATGAATGAAGACGGTGCTGCACAAGGAAGTCTATTTTTTGAACCAGAGTTAATTGTACGAGAATCAACGCTGTAAGCGCCTTATTCTGTTATCGGTAACAGGGTGAAAAGGATTGTTCCCACAATTTCATCATGATACTTTCAAACTATGAGCCGGCTTCAATAAAACGGAAATCAAAGGGGGAAACATGATGGAATATGCAGCGATTCACCACCAGCCATTCAGCACAGATGCTTATTCTTATGATGGGCGGACTGTGCATATCAAGATTCGGACGAAAAAAGGTGATGCAGATCACATTCGATTCATTTGGGGTGATCCCTATGAGTACAACGATGGCAAGTGGTCGGCAAACGAGCAGCCGATGAGGAAAATTGCTGCTACAGAAATGCATGACTATTGGTTTGCTGAAGTGGTGCCGCCATTTAGGCGTTTACAATATGCGTTTGTTGTAACAGACGATCATGAAGACATCTTTTTCGGAAGTTCGGGTGTATGCCCTTATAACGAAAAAACACTGGAAACGATTCATTATTACTTTAAATTTCCGTTTGTTCACGAGGCTGATACATTTCAAGCGCCTGAATGGGTCAAGTCAACGGTTTGGTATCAAATTTTTCCGGAGCGTTTTGCAAATGGAAGAGAAGACTTGTCACCGAAGAATGCATTGCCGTGGGGGAGCAAGGACCCGGGCGTCAATGATTTTTTTGGAGGAGATTTGCAAGGGATTGTTGACAAGCTTGATTATTTAGAGGATTTAGGGGTGAACGGCATTTATCTGACGCCGATCTTTTCCGCGCCTTCTAATCATAAATACGACACGCTGGATTACTTTTCTATTGATCCGCATTTCGGGGATCCAGAGATTTTTCGTACATTGGTCAGCCAGCTTCATCAGCGGGGGATGAGAATTATGCTAGATGCGGTTTTTAACCATATAGGAAGCGCGTCTCCGCAATGGCAGGATGTCGTCAAAAACGGAGCTCGATCCCGCTATAAAGACTGGTTCCATATTCACTCTTTTCCCGTCACAGACGACAATTATGACAGGTTTGCTTTTACAGCTGATATGCCGAAGCTAAACACGGCTAATCCCGAAGTGCAGAAATATTTGCTTGATATTGCTTTGTACTGGATTCGCGAATTTGACATTGACGGCTGGCGTTTGGATGTCGCAAATGAAGTGGATCACGTGTTTTGGAAGACATTCAGGCAGGCTGTATCAGCAGAAAAGCCTGATGTTTATATTTTAGGTGAGATCTGGCATTCTGCCGAACCCTGGCTTAGAGGGGATGAATTTCATGCGGCGATGAATTACCCTTTTACAGAGCCTATGATTGAATATTTTGCTGACCGGACGATCCCAGCCTCACGTATGGCCTACCTTGTCAATGCGCATTTGATGAATGGGATGAAGCAAGCCAATGAGGTGATGTTTAATTTACTGGATAGCCATGATACAAAGCGCCTTTTGACCAGATGCCGCAATGATGAGAAGAAAGCACGTGCGTTGCTGGCCTTTATGTTTGCCCAGACAGGCTCACCATGCATCTATTACGGGACGGAAATCGGGCTGGACGGCGGAAATGATCCATTATGCCGGAAATGTATGGTTTGGGAAAAGGAGAAGCAAAACCAAGACATGCTGCGATTTATGAAACGGTTAATTGCTTTACGCAAGCAGGAAAACACTTTATTGACTGAAGGACATCTTGAGTGGAATCTGCTGGATGACAAAAATGATTTTATCAGCTTTTCGCGGACTCTTGATGAAAAAATACTGATTTATTTCTTTAATCAAGGGAATGTGGTTCAACATGTCAGTTTACTAGATTTGAATATTGAAAGGAATAAGAGGATCTGTGATGCATGGACAGAGCAGCCGCTTCAGCATCACGACGTCATTGCCGTTCAGCCGGGAGAATTTTTGATTTTGAGTGCTGCCGCCCCTGTATAACATTCTGTTATCGGTAACAAATCGAAAGTTGTTGTAACCGCTTTCTATAGGACAATACAATTGTTATAGTTTCGTAAATAGAAGGGGGAAAAGAGATGGTTCTTTTTAAAAAGGGGTTCGCCATATTGGCGGCATCATTTCTGGCAATCGGCCTTGCCGCCTGCTCAAGTTCAAAAAATCCAGCAAGCTCTGATGGCAAAAAGGTGCTGACTGTGTCTGTCGAAGAAACGTATAAAGAATACATTGAAAGCATAAAAACAAAGTTCGAAAAAGAGAATGATGTCACAGTAAAAATTGTTGAAAAGCAAATGTTCGAACAGTTAGAAGCGCTTCCTCTTGATGGCCCGGCGGGTAATGCGCCTGATGTTATGCTTGCTGCATATGACCGGATCGGCGGTTTGGGACAGCAAGGACATTTGCTTGACATTAAGCCATCTCATACAAAAAGCTTTGGTGATAAAGAAATGCAGCAGGTGACAGTTGACGGCAAAGTGTACGGAATGCCGCTAGTCATTGAGACACTTATTTTGTATTACAACAAAGATCTTTTAAAAACAGCGCCAAAAACATTTAAAGACCTTGAAAAGTTAACGGAAGATCCTCGATTCGCGTTTGCTTCGGAAAAAGGAAAATCAACCGGATTTTTAGCAAAATGGACTGACTTTTATATGTCGTACGGCTTATTGGCTGGATACGGCGGATATGTGTTTGGAAAAAACGGCACAGATTCCGGGGACATCGGCCTGAACAATAAAGGGGCTGTAGAAGCGGTGAAATATGCGGAGAAATGGTTTGAGACATATTGGCCGAAAGGAATGCAAGACAATTCAAGCGCAGACGACTTTATTCAGCAGATGTTTTTAGAAGGCAAAGCGGCTGCGATCATTGGCGGTCCTTGGTCAGCTGCCAATTATAAAGAGGCTAAATTGAACTACGGAGCGGCTCCCATTCCGACATTGCCCAATGGAGAAGAATATGCCCCTTTTGCGGGCGGGAAGGGCTGGGTAGCTTCAAAATATACAAAAGAACCCGAGCTGGCTGAAAAATGGCTTGAGTATGCTGCAAATGATGCCAATGCTTACGCTTTTTATGAGGATACAAACGAAGTTCCGGCCAACACGGCTGCAAGAAAGAAAGCCGATGAGCAAAAGAATGAACTGACGTCAGCTGTGATTAAACAATATGAAACAGCAACGCCGACTCCAAATATTCCGGAAATGGCTGAAGTATGGACAGGAGCGGAAAGTTTAATTTTTGATGCAGCTTCAGGAAAAAAATCGACACAAACATCAGCGAATGATGCTGTAAACGTCATAAAGGAAAATATTAAAGAAAAGTATGTGAAATAAAACGGCGGGATAGCGTCCGGAAGAATAGAGGGCGGAAAAAATGAATAAACATCACACACTCGCAAAGCAAAAACGAAAGGCAGGGCTTTTATCGATCATTCCAGGACTTGGGCAGATTGCGAATCAGCAATTGTCAAAGGGGCTCTTATTTCTTGCCATCACAGGCTTGTTTGCTTTTGAATTATGCGTTTTCGGTATACAGGCGCTAACCGGATTGATGACATTGGGAAGTGTTCCCGGTGAAGATCACTCGCTGTTTATGCTGATTGAAGGCACGCTGCAATTGATCGTGACGGTGATTTTCCTCATGTTCTATATCTTTAATATCCATGATTCGCGTAAGACCGCCGCTATGAAAGCGGCGGGTTTGGAAGTCAATACAACAGCCAAGGATATGATCTGTCATGCGGGCGATAAAGGGTTTCCATATCTATTTACACTTCCGGCATATATCATGATGGTGTTTGTGATTATTTTTCCGGTTTTGGTGACTCTGTTTGTTGCATTAACAAACTATGATTTTTATCATATTCCGCCTAATCGTCTGATTGACTGGGTCGGGTTTAAAAATTTCTTAAATATTTTTTTCCTTGGCTCCTATCGTGAAACATTTGTGAATGTACTGGGCTGGACGGTTATCTGGACAATCTGTGCAACAACGCTGCAAATCATTTTAGGTATTGTGACGGCACTTTTCGTCAATCAGGATTTTATAAAAGGCAAGCGGATATTTCGAATGATTTTCTTATTTCCATGGGCTGTTCCGGCGTTTATTACAATCATGAGTTTTTCCAACATGTTTAACGACAGCATAGGAGCGGTGAATGCACAGGTGATTCCACTATTCAATCACCTGCCGTTTGTTGAGCTGCCTGCGATCGCGTGGAAGACTGATCCTTTCTGGACAAAGACAGCCCTCATTATGATTCAGACGTGGCTCGGCTTTCCATATATTTATGTCATGGTAACGGGAGTGCTTCAGGCGATTCCAGGTGAATTGTATGAAGCGGCAAAGATTGACGGGGCCACTTTTATTCAGCGTTTTCGGCATATTACATTCCCGATGATTTTATTTGCCACAGCACCCGTGATGATTACTCAGTATACGTTTAATTTCAATAATTTCTCGATCATCTATTTATTTAATGAGGGAGGGCCAGGCAGTGCGGGAGCCGGGGCCGGATCGACCGATATCTTAATTTCGTGGATTTATAAACTGACAACAGGCACATCACCCCAATATTCCGTTGCGGCGGCTGTGACACTGTTAATTTCTTTCATTGTCATTGGAATTTCACTGATTGCTTTCAAAAAATCGAATGCTTTTGGCAATGAGGAGGTTATGTAGGTGAACGCGAGAACTGCCAGAATGCTTAATAGAATCTGTACGTATTTCTTTTTGACGCTTTTAAGTATTGTCATTATATATCCGTTGCTGATTACGGCATCATCAGCATTCCGTGTGGGGAATTCGGCGGCTTTTCAGCTCGATTTTTCGGGTTCTTGGACATTGGATCATTTTAAGCGGCTATTTGACGAAACGCTTTATCTCAATTGGTACAGCAATACACTTGTCATCGCGCTATCGGTCATGGTTTTGCAGGTTACGATTGTGACACTTGCCGGGTACTCGTACAGCCGCTATCGGTTTGCAGGCAGAAAAAAGAGCCTGATATTCTTTTTAATCATTCAAATGGTGCCGACAATGGCGGCGCTGACTGCTTTTTATGTCTTGGCGATGCTGATAGGCGCACTCGATCAATACTGGTTTTTAACAGCGATCTATATCGGCGGCGGAATTCCGATGAACACGTGGCTGATGAAAGGTTATTTTGATACTGTGCCGAGAGAAATTGATGAAGCCGCGCGAATTGACGGAGCGGGACATCTGAGGATTTTCGCTTCAATTGTTCTGCCGCTTGTTAAGCCAATGCTCGCGGTACAAGCGCTTTGGGCATTTATGGCACCGTTTGGTGATTATTTGCTGGCAAAGTTTTTGCTTCGCTCACCGGAAAGGCTGACCATCGCTGTAGGATTACAATCCTTTATTTCTAATCCGCAGCAGCAAAAAGTAGCTCTATTTGCGGCTGGCGCCATCCTTGCCGCACTGCCGATATGCGTTCTATTCTTTTTTCTCCAAAAGAACTTTGTGTCCGGTTTGACAGCCGGCGGAACAAAGGGGTAATTCAATGAAGAATCTGGAGAATAAAAGCTTTATCATCCGCTGCCTGAAAGCGGCTGCATCTCCATCAGGTGTTTGCAGCTATGGGAATACCTTCAGCTGGCTGCAGCTCTCTTTTCTCTTTATGTTTTTAACGGCCTGCTTAATGGCGCCGTTAGCGGTTTCGTTTGTGAAAATGGATCGCTTCAGCGTTGCATCTTTTATGCCGTCAGCGATTCAAGGAGTTAATGATCAATTTGCTGATCAATTACAGGGTTTTCAAATCAGGAACGGAAAACTAACAGGCGGGAAGAGCTCTGAGAGGATTGAAGATGGGCAGAATGTGATGGCAGTTGATATGAAGCATGAATATGAGACAAGCGGTGAAAATGGGCGATTGAAAGTAACTGGATTTGAAAACGCCGTCATATTTCAACCTGATCAACTGGTGATCACCGATCAAAACGAAACGGGGTTTTCTGTTGGCTATGCGAAAATGGACGTTAAGCTCGAGAAACCAAACGTCCATGATGTAGAGGTTTTGATCGATACATTATGGTTGGCACAGTATAAGCCGATGATCATGATGCTGGCATATACGGTGGTTTCTATGATCCAGCTTTTGTTAACGTTTGTTCTTGCCGGAGGCCTCTGGATCACAAAAATATCAAACATGGTTTCTATTGCATCATTCAAGGAAGCGGCATCTATAGCGATTTGCGCATCAGCACTGCCGGCATTTGCGGCAGCTGCTATCGGCATGGTTCATTTTGATTTGATTACTGTATTGATGATCCATTCGTGTGGCGTTACTTTGATGATTTCTTTTGCATTTAGATATTTGACCAAAACCCGCCGTGATAATGGAAACTTACATTCGGGAGGAAATGATGATAAATCAGCGGTTATTTGAGATTGATGAATGGAAAATCAAAACAAATACATTTAATAAGGAGCATACACGGCTGCTGGAAAGCCTGACGTCTCTTGCCAATGGCTATATGGGGGTCAGAGGAAATTTTGAAGAAGGCTATTCAGGCGACAGTCACCAAGGCACATATATTGCAGGCGTGTGGTTCCCCGACAAAACGCGAGTAGGCTGGTGGAAAAACGGGTATCCAGAATATTTCGGAAAAGTGATCAATGCGATGAACTTTATAGGCATAGGCCTATATGTTGACGGTGAAAAAATAGATCTCCATCAAAACCCAATCGAATCATTTGAGGTAGAACTCAATATGAAAGAGGGGATTCTGCGGCGAAAAGCTGTTGTCCGCATTCAGGATAAATCCGTCAGAATCAGGTCAGAGCGGTTTCTTAGCCTTGCTGTAAAAGAACTTTGTGCGATTCATTATGAAGCGGAGTGCCTGACGGGAGATGCTGTCATTACGCTTGTTCCTTACCTGGATGGAAATGTGGCAAATGAAGATTCTAACTACCAAGAACAGTTTTGGCAGGAGGAAGCGAAAGGTGCTGATTCTCACAGCGGCCATTTAGCGGCAAAAACGATCGAAAATCCATTTGGAACACCGCACTTCACGGTTTTAGCCGCGATGGCAAACGAGACGGAGGGTTTTGTCAATGAAAGCTTTAAAACGAATGAAATGTATGTCGAGAATCGCTACAGTTATCAAACGAAGGCATCATTGAAAAAGTTTGTGATTGTCACGACTTCCCGTGATTTTCGGGAGGAAGAGCTTTTATCGAAAGCCAAGGAGCTTTTGTCGGATGTGGTAGAGAACGGCTATGAAGATGCAAAACGGAGGCACACTGATCGATGGAAGGAAAGATGGGCAAAAGCGGACATTGAGATTAAAGGAGATGAGGAGCTTCAACAAGGAATACGCTACAACATCTTTCAGTTATTCTCGACATATTACGGGGGCGATGCCCGTTTGAATATCGGGCCGAAAGGATTTACTGGCGAGAAATATGGAGGTGCCGCATATTGGGATACTGAGGCGTACGCCGTTCCGATGTATTTGGCGACAGCCGAGCCGGAGGTGACGAAAAACCTGCTTTTGTATCGCTTTCATCAGTTGGAGGCTGCCAAACGAAACGCTGCAAAATTGGGGATGAAGGGGGCTCTTTATCCGATGGTGACGTTCACCGGTGATGAATGCCACAACGAATGGGAAATCACCTTTGAAGAAATTCACCGCAATGGCGCGATCTGTTATGCGATCTACAATTATATCAATTATACAGGCGACCGTAACTATATGGAAGAATACGGGATAGACGTTCTTGTGGCAGTCAGCAGATTTTGGGCCGACCGTGTTCACTTCTCGAAACGAAAAAATAAGTATATGATTCATGGCGTCACAGGGCCGAATGAATACGAAAACAACGTTAACAACAATTGGTATACGAATGTCATTGCGGCTTGGACGTTGGAGTATACTCTACAAAGTCTCGAAAGTATCTCAGCGGAGAAACGCCGCCTTCTGGATGTGCAGGAAGAAGAATTGAAAGTCTGGAGAGAAATCATCCAGCACATGTACTATCCGTATAGTGAAGAACTGCAAATTTTCGTTCAGCATGACACGTTCTTGGACAAAGATCTGCAAGCAGTTGACGAATTAGATCCAGCGGAGCGGCCTCTTTATCAGAAATGGTCATGGGACAAGATTCTCCGCTCCAATTTTATTAAGCAGGCAGATGTTCTCCAAGGCATTTATCTTTTTAATGACCGTTTTACAATGGAAGAAAAACGGCGAAATTTTGAATTTTATGAGCCGATGACTGTTCATGAATCAAGCCTATCGCCCTCTGTCCATGCGATTCTCGCAGCCGAACTCAAGCTGGAAAAGAAAGCGCTCGAATTATATAAGCGCACAGCAAGGCTTGATCTTGATAATTACAATCATGATACGGAAGAAGGCTTGCATATTACTTCAATGACGGGGAGCTGGCTGGCAATCGTTCATGGCTTTGCAGGCATGCGCACCGCGAATGAGACGCTGTCATTTGCTCCGTTTTTGCCGAAAGAATGGGACGAATATTCATTCAACATCAATTATCGAAATCGATTAATCAATGTGACGGTTGACGAAAAGCGCGTTATTTTTGAGCTTGTAAAAGGCGAGCCGCTGCACATGAACGTTTATGAGGAACCAGTTGTCCTACAGGGACGATGTGAAAGGAGAACGCCTAATGAGTGAATGGTGGAAAGAAGCTGTCGTTTATCAAATTTACCCGCGCAGTTTTTATGATGCCAATGGAGATGGATTCGGGGATTTGCAAGGTGTGATTCAAAAGCTGGATTACATCAAAAATCTCGGGGCGGATGTCATCTGGCTCTCCCCGGTATTTGATTCCCCGCAGGATGACAACGGATATGATATCAGCGATTACAAAAACATGTACGAAAAGTTTGGGACAAATGAAGATATGTTTCAGCTGATTGATGAAGTCCATAAACGCGGAATGAAAATCGTCATGGATTTGGTCGTGAACCACACGTCAGATGAGCATGCTTGGTTTGCTGAAAGCCGCAAGTCGAAGGACAATCCTTACCGGGATTATTATTTTTGGAAAGATCCTAAACCGGACGGCTCAGAGCCGAATAATTGGGGATCGATCTTTTCAGGCTCAGCGTGGACATACGATGAAGGAACAGGGCAGTATTATTTGCACTACTTTTCAAAAAAACAGCCTGATTTAAATTGGGAAAACGAAGCCGTTCGCCGGGAAGTTTATGATGTAATGAGATTCTGGATGGATAGAGGCGTTGACGGCTGGCGGATGGATGTGATCGGCTCTATTTCTAAATACACCGATTTTCCGGACTACGAAACGGATAACAGCCGCAGCTATATTGTCGGCCGTTATCACTCTAACGGCCCCCGTCTTCATGAGTTTATTCAAGAGATGAACAGGGAAGTGCTTTCTCATTATGACTGCATGACAGTCGGAGAGGCAAACGGCTCTGATATTGAAGAGGCGAAAAAGTACACAGATGCAAGCAGGCAAGAGCTGAATATGATCTTTACATTTGAACATATGGATATTGATACAGAACAAAACTCGCCAAATGGGAAATGGCAGATCAAGCCATTTGATTTGATTGCTTTAAAAAAGACGATGACAAGGTGGCAGACCGGGTTAATGAATGTCGGCTGGAATACCCTGTATTTTGAGAACCATGACCAGCCGAGGGTTATTTCCCGCTGGGGCAATGACAGGAAGCTGCGTAAGGAATGTGCGAAGGCATTTGCAACGGTTCTGCACGGCATGAAAGGAACGCCGTTTATTTACCAGGGAGAAGAAATCGGCATGGTCAACAGCGATATGCGGCTGGAGATGTATGATGATCTTGAAATAAAGAATGCATATCGTGAACTAGTCGTCGAAAACAAAACGATGTCAGAAAAAGAGTTTGTCAAAGCCGTGATGATAAAAGGAAGGGATCATGCGAGAACACCGATGCAGTGGGATGCCGGAAAACATGCGGGATTCACAGCCGGAGACCCGTGGCTACCGGTAAATTCCCGCTATCAAGATATCAATGTGAAAGAGTCCTTGGAAGATCAAGATTCGATTTTCTTTTACTATCAGAAGCTCATTCAATTACGAAAGCAATATAAGATTATGATATATGGCGATTATCAGCTGTTGCAGGAGAATGATCCGCAGGTCTTTTCTTACCTTCGAGAATATCAAGGGGAAAAGCTTCTTGTCGTTGTGAATTTATCGGAAGAAAAGGCTCTGTTCGAAGCGCCTCCAGAACTGATTCATGAGCGTTGGAAAGTGCTGATTTCAAACTATCCGCAGGAGCGGGCTGACTTAAAGAGTATTAGCCTCAAACCTTATGAAGCTGTGATGGTCATTAGTATATGAAAGCGGTCATTTTTGATTTAGACGGAGTGATAACAGATACGGCTGAATATCATTTTCTCGCTTGGAAGCATATCGCAGAACAAATCAATATCCCTTTTGACAGAGACATGAATGAAAGGCTAAAAGGAATCAGCAGAGAAGAGTCACTTGAAAGCATATTGATCTTTGGCGGTGCGGAAACAAAGTATACAAATGCGGAGAAACAAGAGCTTATGCATCGGAAAAATCGCGATTATCAAACGCTGATCAGCAAATTGACGCCGGAAGATCTTTTACCGGGGATTGGCAGGCTTCTATGTCAATTGAAAAACGAAAATATAAAAATCGGGTTAGCATCTTCAAGCCGCAATGCTCCTAAGATTTTAAGACGTTTGGCAATTATCGATGATTTTGATGCCATTGTTGATCCGACGGCTCTTGCGAAGGGGAAGCCTGATCCTGACATCTTTTTAACAGCTGCAGCGATGCTCGATGTTTCCCCTGCTGATTGCGCTGCAATAGAAGACGCAGAAGCAGGCATTTCTGCAATCAAATCTGCGGGGATGTTTGCGGTTGGTGTCGGTCAAGGACAGCCGATGCTTGGTGCTGATCTGGTTGTGAGGCAGACGAATGATTTGACGCTTGAGCTGTTACATGAGGAATGGGAGCAGTATAGAATAAAAAGTGTT
This sequence comes from Bacillus sp. FSL R5-0576, assembly GCF_038004765.1. Lineage (NCBI taxonomy): Bacteria > Bacillati > Bacillota > Bacilli > Caryophanales > Bacillaceae > Bacillus > Bacillus sp. FSL R5-0576. Next base: position 3,269,315 of record NZ_JBBORU010000001.1, on the reverse strand, counting down.
TAAGGGAGTCAATTCCTTGTAATGAAAAAAACCTGCAAGAGACGCAGCTCTTGCAGGTTGTATTATTACTTTTTATCTTCTGTGTGAGTCAAAATTTTGTCAATCAGGCCGTATTCAAGCGCTTCTTCAGCAGACTTGAAGTTATCACGGTCTGTGTCGCGTTCGATCACTTCAAGCGGCTGGCCAGTACGTTCAGCAAGGACTTTGTTTAATTTGTCGCGAAGCAAGAGAATGCGTTTCGCGGCAATTTCAATTTCTGTCGCCTGACCTTGCGCACCGCCAAGAGGCTGGTGAATCATGACTTCACTGTTTGGAAGCGCATAGCGTTTGCCTTTTTCGCCGGCTGCAAGCAGGAACGCTCCCATTGACGCAGCCATACCGATACAAATTGTAGATACCTTCGGCTTAATAAACTGCATGGTATCATAGATCGCCATACCGGCTGTAATAGAGCCGCCCGGGCTGTTGATGTAAAGAGAAATTTCTTTTTCAGGGTCTTCTGCTGCTAAGAATAAAAGCTGTGACACGATGGAGTTCGCAACGTTGTCATCAATCGCAGATCCAAGCATGATGATACGATCCTTTAATAGACGAGAATAAATGTCATACGCTCTTTCCCCGCGGTTCGTTTGTTCAATGACTGTAGGTATTAAATTCATAATGCTCCTCCTTCACCTTTTAGGTAAGTATGTAGTTACATGATACATTTTTGGTCAATAAAGGTCAAACAAAAAGCTGGCCTGATATGCAAAGTCGTCTCTTTTTCCCATTTTCCCCAAAAATACAGGGGTTCAAACCATCGTATGTCAGATTGCCAATTAAGATGCTTTGTCTATTTAAAAAACGGCCTCTCGAAATAGAGGGTTGTTATTTGAATGGAATTATCGTATAATTAGTTGTGCTGACGTTCTCATAACGCAGTCATTCTGCGCTCGTAGCTCAGTTGGATAGAGCGGTGGTTTCCGGTACCACGTCTGTCGGGGGTTCGAATCCCTCCGAGCGCGTCCAATAGAACAACAGGAAAGACAAGGGTTTGGCGATTTGCCGCTCTTGTCTTTTTTGTGTGAAAAAAGAGGCATAGTAAACCTTCGAGTTTTGAAATAAACTTCAAATCAATCATTATGCGATTGTCTTATTAGCTTTGAATAACACTTAAAAAAAATCCGGTTCTTACTGATACTTTGCAAAAATGTTGTTTACTTGTTGGAATCCAAAGAGACATTACACTTGTAAACAACTTTATTGTCAAAACAAGAAGAAAAAAATTCCTTTTACCCATTGCCTGTTTTTATTCGAGAATACTTTTCTCAGAGAAAAGTGGTAAGTTAGAAATGTAAGTGAGAATAGTTTTAAAATAAAAATTTATTTGGTCCTCCAGTTCTTCTCTATAAATTGAATCACAGGTTGTAAATTGGTTTTGTTCGCAATCTCAATGAGAGCGGGAAACACGGTAGGATCCGTTTTGGAGAAGTTTGGAATTCGTGGATCTAGCCGAAAAAAGCGATCTCCCAGAAGATTCGCGCTGACCATGGATTCGTAGTAACCATTTCCGCCAGAGATCATCTGAAGAAATGGCAGTAGAGGTTCATTAGGCGATCTGTCCAAAAGAACTCCCCAATTTGGAGGAAGGTTCTTCAGATTTTCAGGACGTATGTTATCTGCACTTACCATTCCCCACCCCCTCGTATCTCTTCTTAAACGAGTCGGGGCTTCACCTGTTCCAATGGATAATGCCGCAATTTGATCCAGTGGTACGTTGGCTTTACCAACCGCAAACGCGATACTGGCTGTACTAGGATTCGTTGCTACTACATATCCGTCCACATAGTTTTGATAGGCCCGTTGCGTCGCGGGAGCACCGCTGCTCCGCAGTATGACATCACTTACTTTCTCATTGAAATAGGGAGAGCCGGGAAAGTTGTGAAATAATACAGGAGTCCAACGATCCAGTTTTGGAGAATATAATTTGAATGATGGGACAACAATTCGTTTTCTTACATCTTTAAGACGAAGGTCTGCTGGGAAAAAATTTCGTACTGCTTTTATAAAACCGGAGTATGGTAATTGTTGATTGAAAACAGGTCCGCCCGGCCGGGAAATGCTGAATGCGGGCAGGATTTCATCCTCAAAATACTGAAGTGTTTCCTTCGGAGATCTTCCGCTTGCTAATGCAAGGGCAGTAAATGAACCGATTGAATTTCCCGAAAATACATGAGTTCGACTTATTAATGTTGGATTTTGTTTAGCCAGTCTGTTCATCAGCTGTAAACTTAAAGCACCTAAGGTACCTCCCCCATCAAAGGTTATGATCCGATATTTTGCCAAAGCTGGTTTCTCCTTTCTAATTAAAACTATCATTCAGTATATGTTTATCTAGAGTCTGTTGTATGGATGAATGAATGAACATCTCTTGTCCTAATCATTCGATTTTTCAACCTTCATCATGCGTTATCCCATTTTTATCTCACTTTTCTTTTTACCACGATCGAATATTTACACGGAAAAAATCTGTACATGGCTCTAAAAACGATAAGAAAAAAGATTCTTGTTGGAGGGTTTGACAGGAAGATTGCTCAAAAGCTTATGAAAAAATTAGAATCAACTGGTTTCTCAGCAGGCCTCACCGAGAAAAAAGGCTGTTTAGCAGGCGAACATAAAAAGAGGAAAGACAAGAGTTTTTGCATTTCACCACTCTTGTCTTTTTTGTTTCATAAATCTCTCCCGCTGGAACATAAATTTTCCTCCTACCGGGCAGTTTATGAAATGTGCGATATTGAATTTGCGAGGAGGATGAACATGGGTATTTTAAGCGGGAATCCGCAGGATGAACCGATGCATTACGGTGAGGTATTCGGCTTGTGGAGTTATGTGATGGCGGGCAATAAAATGGTCGGCAATTACCAAATGCTATTGAATCATGTCGGTGATGATGACCTGAAGAAGCTGCTTCGTGAGTCTATTGAGAAATGCCAAGATGAAATCAAACAGGTCAGCACGATCCTGAAAGAAAACGGGGTGGCGCTGCCGCCGGCTTCTCCTGAACCGCCGACAGCAGATCTTAACGATATTCCGCCTGGCGCACGGTTTCTCGATCCGGATGTGGCGGCCTCCGCGGCAGCACAAAATGCTGCAGGTCTTGTGACATGCAGCAAAATGATGGGGCAATCGATTCGTGAGGATATTGCCATGATGTTTGGGCAATTTCATATGTCGAAAGCGGCAACTGGCGCAAAATACTTAAGGCTGCTAAAAAACAAAGGCTGGCTCATCCCGCCGCCGCTTCATCTTCAAAAACATCACGAAGCTTAATGGCAAAGGCATATACAGCTGTATATGCCTTGATTTTATGAAGATGACGTAAGACGCAGGCCGATGACGCCGGCTAGGATAAGGCAAAGTGAAATCACCTGTGAAAGCTGAAATCGCTCCTTAAACCAGATGAGCCCGACCGCCGAAACACCAATGCTTCCAATGCCAGTCCAGACGGCATATGCGACTCCGGCAGGCAGGACGATCATCGCTTGGGAAAGACAGTAAAAGGATAAGCCGAATCCAACAGTCATCACAATGATCGGCCATTTTTTTCTTGTTCCGTCTATATATTTCATGGCAATGGCAGCTATAATTTCTTCTATGCCGGCAATCACTAATAAAAACCATGCCATTATTGTTCACCTCCCGGCTGAGATTTGCTTTCTTTCGTAAATAATTTCATTCCTAAAATGCCAGCCAGCAATAAAGCTAAAAAGAATATTTGGGCTGCTGAGAAGGATTCGCCCAGAACAATTCCAGTCAGATATGTTCCGACGGTTCCGATTCCCACAAACACAGTGTACGCGGCGGCCATCGGGATTTTTTGATAAGAGCGGATCAACAGGATAAAGCTGACCGCGATTAAGATAAAAATGATGATCCAATCCAAAAGCGAATCGGCATGTTTGAGGGAAGAGGCCCAAACAACCTCTAAAAGCCCTGCAATAAAAACAAGAACCCAATTCAAATGAAACACCTCTCTATTTTATGAATGAACGTCAGTCATTTTTAGGGCATTAAAAAATGAGCGGTGTTACCCAGTCATTTTTTAAGCAGTACCTAAGCTCCGTTTTAAGAAAGTGAAAATTTCCTTTTTATACACTTCAACATTTTCATCTTGTTCAAATCCGATATAGAATCGTTCCGCAGTATTCTCGACCAAGTTGATAATCGTTCTGGCCGTCCATTTTGAATTGATTCCTTCCGTTACCTCATGGTTTGCAATGGCCTTGTTGATGATTTGTTCAAGCCAGGAATAATAAGGCTGATAGATCGTTTCCCATTTTTCCATGGAGTGGTCGATCGCAAGCCCGGAATAACAGAGGACAATAATATCCTTATGGCGTTCTGTAATGAGAAAAGTCTCATCAATTAATATATCTAAAACGGTCCAAAAATCCTCGTCCCCATGCAGCCTACCTTTGATTTGATCAAGTGTATGGGTGAGAAGATTTTCTGCAATGGCCGGTATGAGGGCATTTTTAGATGAAAAATACAAATAGAATGTTCCTTGGGCAGTGCCGGCCTTTTTGACAATATCAGAAATAGAAGCTTTGTCGAGGCCTTTTTCAGAAATGACTTCTATGGCCGCCTGCAAAATTTTTTCGTATTTACCCGATGTTTGTTTTGGCATGAGGAACACCTCCAGTAATGACTGACTCTCATTCATTTTATCGCGTGTATGTATGTTTGTAAAGAATAAAGAAGCAAGAAAACCTCTTGCTTCTTTATTTATCGTAATCAATGGCGGCTTTTGGGAGCCCGGTATACTTTGCCCAGTAATAAACCGCAAGTGAGCCGATCGCGACTAAAATGAGGTCGACGGGATTGCTGATAATCCCTAAACCATGTCCGAAAGAACCGATGTAGGAAAAGATCAGCATCATAATATAAAACCCGATAAGCCACCAGGCTGATTTCAGCTGCTGAGCGAGGCTGACATCTTCTTTAGGCGTATATTTGCTGAAACAGAGATAGATCAAAAACATCACGAGCTGTGAACCGAGCAGCCAGGAGACTGTTTTCCATCCTGACCAGTACACGATAAACGCTGTAAATATAAAGGAAAGCGGCCCGATAATGCTCATTCCCTTTAAATAAAACGGCCTGTTTAAGTCCTTCGCGTTGACCCTTAGCGCAGCTGAAGAAATGGGTGCAATCGCATATGAAAGAATGAGCGCGACTGAACAGACATTGACGAGCGCGTTCCACGAAGGAAAGGGAAGTGTCCAGAAAATGGACAGGGCAAACGAAAGCCAAAGCGAAGCGCGGGGTGTCCCCGTATCTTTATTGACCTTTGAGAATATGCCGAATAATGTGCCGTTACGCGCCCAGGCGTAAACAAGGCGGGATGTCGTATTCATAAAGATATTCCCGTTTCCTCCGGGAGACAGAATGGCGTCTAAAATGACAAGCGTTGCAAGCCAGCCTAATCCGAGCATGACCGCAATATCCTTAAACGGCAATGAGAACTCCCGGCCAATTGCGGGCCAGCCATGTTTCAGTGTTTCTGTCGGGATTGCACCAATAAAGGTGACCTGCAAAACAGTATAAATGATGGTTGAAACGATGATGCAAATGATTAAAGCGATCGGGATATTGCGTTTTGGATTTTGGACTTCACCTGCTACAGATACAATCGGATGCAGGCCGAGATACGCAAACATGACGCCGCCTGTCGAGATGGCAGCCTGAATACCTGTAAATCCAAACGGTGCAAATCCTTGAACGGATAAATTCTCCGGCTGAAAATGAAAGATCAGCACAATAATGATGGTAATCGGCACAATATATTTAAAAATCGATATGATGAAATTCGCCTTAGCGAAGGTTTTGACGCTCCAATAATTCAGCAGGAAAAACAAGCATAATAGGGCAAACTGCAAGATCCAGCCGGAAATGGTCGGCGAATCAGACCCTTTAATGGTCAGGCCGGGAAACCAATAGGCCACATACTGGCGCACAGCTGTCACTTCAATTGAAATCAAGCTTGTATAAGCGACAATCGTGACAAACGAAATTAAGTAGCCGACAAGGTGGCCATGTGAATAAACGGGGTATCGAATGATGCCTCCGGTACGGGGCAGAGCGGCTCCGAGCTCCGCATATACAAGCCCGATTAACAAAATAATGGCTCCTCCGAGGATCCAGGAAAAAGCGCCGGAGGGCCCTGCTTTTGAAGCGACATTACTGACAGCGAACAGCCACGCTGATCCAAAGATGGCTCCCATCCCAATCAAAATCAGATCAAACAGCGACATTGATTTTTGAAAATTTCCTTGTTTAGACATTCGCTTCCTCCTTTGAAACCAGCCTTATATTCCTTACAATGCCCAATATGTAACAGAGAATACCGCTCCAAATAAAAAAACAGAGGCAGCCTGCGCTTCCCCTGTTTTTATTCATGAATCGAATCAAAGTGTTTCACGGTGATATTTTTGAAGGAGGCTGTGCCGCCATCAGAAAAAAGGGTAATGCCTTTATCTTCAGGCTTTGGGAAGACTTCATTTGAAAAAACGGTTTTCCCGTCGCCTACAAATACTTCTATCGTTGTTTTATCGACAAGTATTTTCAAATGCACCTTATGTTTGCTTACATCGTAAGGTGCTTTGCTTTCGACAAAGGTATTGCTTTTGTCAGGCTGATTTGTGGCTGCTCTATTGACATAAGCATAGCCGCCTTCAGCGAAAATACCGACATCAATATGGCGTTTTTGGTCTTCTGATTCTCTGAGCCTGACGCCTGCATTCTTAAGCTCTGACCAAGAAAGATCCGTATCAAGCTGGTACGTATCACCTGTTATCGACAGTGTTTTTGATCCGTTCACATCCTGATCCTCTATTTCGTCAGTTGAAACAGTCAGCTGCTCCAAAGCTTCAATCGGCTGTGAGAAGAGGCTGTATGTTCCATCCTGCTCCTTCAGCCGGAGTTCGCGTATGACAGAATCTGTGCCGTTAAAGCCGTTCTTCATTGTCGGGGTGTTGTTGGCATAATCCCAATTGTTCATCCAGGCAAGCGCGTACCGCTTTTCTAATGGATCTGTGCTTTTGCTGTCTTCGAACGTCACACCGCCATACCAGTCGAAGCCATAGTCAAGCCATTGGGCTTCAGTCTGATCCGCTTTGAATTCTTTTCCGTCGAAGCTTCCGGTCCAGTAGGCGTACGTATTTGGTTTGCCCCACGGTTTGCCGTTCGCGCTGGCACCGAGAACCCACTTATTCGTTCCGTCGCTTGCCCGCATCATGTAGAGGTCGGGACATTCCACCATTCCCGTCTGTTCTGGGAAGAATCCGCTTGTGTAATGCCAGTCCTTAAGATTATCGGATTCATAAAAGCCGATTTTTGATCCTTCAGCCATGACCATGACCCATTTGTTATCTTGGTCATCCCATATGACTTTCGGATCTCTGAAATCGTCTGTACCCGGATTAGGCATAACGGGGTTGCCACTGTAGAATTTGAATGATTTTCCTTTGTCTGTGCTGTACCACAAATATTGCTCCTGTTTTTTGTCTTTGGCTGAGGGCTGTGTCACAATCGCGACAAGCGCATTTTTCCCGAAGCCGGCTGTGTTCTCTTTATCCACCACGACGGAACCGGTCCAAATATCACCGTCCGGGTTTGTATATTTCGGAATCGCCACGCCTTCATCGGTCCAGTGCACCAAATCGTCTGAGACGGCATGGCGCCATTCTGTGCCGTTGCCTTTTGGATAATCCCGGTTATATAGATAGAAATAATGATACTTGCCATCAAAATAGATCGGTTTTTGAGGGTCATTTTTCCATTTATCCGGCGTCGTAAAATGATATGCCGCCCGGTAGTCCGGCTTCTGTTTTGATTTTGTTTTTTGGTCATGTCCTTCTTTTGGAAATAAGTCGATAAACAGCAATATTCCTAAAAAGGTTAGGAATACGGTTAGCCATTTGCCTGCTTTTATATAGTTCATATGGGATTCACCTTTATGTTGATAAGAAATAAAAGAAAATGCCAATAGGATATCGGCATTTTCTTTTGCGTTTTTATTTGTTAACTGTTAATTGTCCTTGTTCAAGGATGCTGTCTTTGACAACAGATGTTTTCTTGCCTTTGATGTTCAGCAGGAAGCTTGGCGCAAACGTTGATTGTTTGTCTGCGTAGAATCCTCTGTTTGTCATATAGCTTGTAATCACGACATTGTTTCCTTTCGCTTGAGGTACAGCGAAGTGTGAGTAAGTAAAGGTTACATCGTTAGGATCAAGATCCATTTTTAACACAAGGCCAGTTTTGTTCAGCGGCTTGTATGGGCCAGTTAAAGAATTAGAAACATAGCCAAGCATGTAAATATCGTTAGACGTAATGCCGTCAATCGTCATTTTTGATCCGCGGGAGTCAGTGAACAGGTACCATTTGCCGTTCATTTTAAAGACGTTCGCGCGTTCAATTTCATCTGTTACTGTGTTAGATGCAATCAGCGGTTTCATCACTTTTTTCAGTGTGTAGTCATCATTTAGCTCGATCATGCCGAGTGCGCCGTTTGCTAATTCAGCAGTGCGCTTTTTATCACTTTGCAGAAGCTTTTGACTTTCTTGACGGAAGAATGATGTGCTTTTGCCATAGTATGCTTTGTTAAATAAAGATTCTTCGCCTTGGTAGCCATCTTCAGTTCCAGTGTTTGCTTCAAATACTAAGTATTTGTGGCCTTTATCTTCTACGTAGTGAGGATCTCTCAGCGTATGGTTGTCGCCTGAGCTGTAGTTGCCTTCATCGATGAACTGCTGTACATTTTGATACGTTTTGCCGTCGCCGTCAAAGATTGATTTATGATCCTCTACACCGTTGATGTTCAAAGAGCTGTCTGATGTTGATACGTTAACTTGTGCAGTTGTCAGTGTTTGTTTGCCGTAATGTTTACCGGAGAAATCAGTGTAGAATAAACGGATTTTTCCGTCAGATGTAAATGTGGCTGAACCTGACCATTCTTGCGTTTGGTCTTTTAGGATAGAATCATTTGCATCGAATTTGTCGCTGTCTTTAAAGACGCGGCCAGCGTTTTTCCAGCTGTCAATAGAAGTTTCGCCGACTTTTTGATAGAACATGTAAATCGATGTGTCATCCGCATTTTTAGGATCTCCGGCTAATGCAAAGACGATGTGGTAGCCGTGATAGTTTGCGACAGTGCCGTCAGCGTTTTGTAATGGCCAGCTGTCCCAAACGTCCAGGCCTTTTGCAGAAGAGATATTTTTAATTGTGGACGAATCGAATTCAGGCACTTGATATTTTTCATTTTTTTGCTGTTCAGGGATTTGCAGCATATCATGGCGTGTAATATGGGAAATGCCGTATGTTTCCTTATATGGCTTTTGGTTCGTTTCTTTCGCAAACGCTTGAGTTGCGCCTCCTGCCAGCAGTGCGGTAGTAAAGGTTAATACTGTTGCTTGTTTTGCAAACTTTTTGATGTTCATCGTTCATGTCTCCTTTTTTATGTACTGTGTTAGCGGTCTGCTTCTTCCAGCCCTCCTGTTTGAAGATGGCAAGTTAGTTACGCACAATAAAAAAAGACCTAAAATATGTAAGGGGTGACGCCAAAGTATACACTTTGCCCTTTACACATTTTAGGTCTTGCCTGCTTTATCAGTAACAAACCCGCTCGATTTACTTTTCGACCTCATTCTATTAGACTCTCGTTTGGATTGCAACTGGTCTATTTTCCTCTTTTGTTTGATAGAAAATCATAAAAGGATTTGCATACTACGGGCCTAAAGAACTAAAAAATCTATCTGTTTCTTTTCATTCTCTGTATTTGTTATAGTTTCTGTTGCATGGGCATAAAGTTGCCTTTTTAATCACAATTCAGAAAATATCATAATATCTCATTTCACTAAATAATAGTGAAAGACAGGTATATGTGATGTTTTAAAAAGGATCTCTAACTGAGGTCTTTCATATAAGATCGTCTGATGCCTTGATGAAGCATGCCTCTTGGATCAAAAGCAGTAATCTGTTTTGGAACATGCTGCTGTGATTTCTATTTTTGAATACAGTCGGGCAGATACCGTTTCAATGTCTGTAACGATTAATATAATAATGTATTAACTAGCAAACAAATGATAGAAGCGTAAGGCTTATAAGGAGGAAAAAGTTATGCAGCCCCGGCCAACTAAATGGATTAAGAGGAACGATCGACCGGAACCTCTTTTATCACCAAGTGTCACAAATGGAAATACCCCATCAGCTCAACAAAACCAGTCCTTCGCACCAATGACGAACCAGCCTATTTCTGCTTTCAGAGCCACCAGCAATATGAATCTGTCAGTTGCTGCAAATGCAGCCAGCGGAGTTCTTTTTCAAAATGTCCAATTTGATTTGGCGAATGAATATAACCCCGGCACATCTACATTTTCCCCGAGAACAGCAGGCGTGTATTCTCTTAATGCATCAGTTGAATTTCAAGCGAATGCGAATGTTGGCTTCAACTTAGAAGTCGTATTTCTCGTGAATCAAGATGTGGTAGGCGGCGGAAATAACCAATTTCAAGCAGGGAATCTCCCCGCTGTCGTAGCCATTACGGAAATTCTTCAGTTAAACGCCGGAGATACGGTGACAGTTGCAATGAGGAGTACTGCCGCAGGAGTCATTCAAGCGACTACGAGAACCCATTTTGCAGCCGCTAGAGTTCCTTCTCCGACTTCATAAAAGAGGATTTTTTGATTCATGCAGATCTAATACCGCTATATTAAAGTTGATTTTTCCTATTTGAGGATTAATCAGCTTTTTTTATTGTTTTCAAAATATTTGAAACGTTAGTAGGTTAGTTACGTACAGAGATATGGGAGGTGGAGGAATGAAGCAGAATAAAAGAAAGCATCTTCAGGCATTATTTGAGACATTAGGCGAAAAACATCAGTTTAACGGGACGGTTCTGGCTGCGGAGGGTGGCAATATTTTATATCATCACTCTTTTGGCTATGCGGAAATGACGGAAAAACGCCCGTTGAAAACCAACTCTTTGTTTGAGTTAGCGTCTTTGTCAAAGCCTTTTACAGCATTGGGAATCATCTTGCTGGAGGAGAAGGGGATTCTTGGCTATGAAGATAAAGTGGATCGCTGGCTGCCCGGTTTTCCGTATCAGGGCGTAACGATTCGGCATTTATTGAACCATACGTCAGGGCTTCCTGATTATATGGGATGGTTTTTTGCCAATTGGGATTCACACAAGATTGCGGTGAATCAGGATATTGTCGATATGCTGATGAATGAGGGGCTATCTGGTTATTTTGAGCCGAATGAAGGCTGGCTGTACAGCAATACGGGGTATGTGCTGCTGGCGGTTATCATTGAAAAAGCATCTGGCATGAGCTATGCGGATTTTATGAAAACAAGTATTTTTTCACCGGCCGGCATGAATGAAACAAGAGTGTATAACAGGAGGCTTTCGCCTGAGCGAATTGATCATTATGCATATGGATATGTGTATGATGTACATTCCGAAACATACGTCCTCCCTGATGAGCTAGAGGAAACGAACTATGTTGTGTATCTCGATGGCATACAGGGAGATGGGACGGTGAACTCTGTCACAAGCGATTTGTTTCGATTTGATCAGGCTTTATATCAGGACGATTTAATCAGCAAGGCTTCTAAGGAATCTGCGTTTTCTCCAGTGCGCCTCAACAATGGAGAAACAATTGATTATGGCTTTGGCTGGGTACTGCAAAACAGTCCTGAAAAAGGGCGGGTTGTCAGCCACAGCGGAGGATGGCCCGGCTATTCGACGATGATGATCCGATATATCGATCATCGTAAAACGCTGATCTATTTGAGTAATAAGGAAGAGGATACTGAATATGAACAAGCGATTCTGAAGGCGGCGGAACATATTCTATTTGGCCAGCCATATGAGGTCCCGGAACGTCCTGCTGATAAAAAGAAAAAAGCAATTGATACGGCTATATACAGCCGCTATGTTGGCAGCTACCTGTTGCAGGATGGGACGGCTGCACAGGTGACAGCCGAGAATGAACGGCTTTATTTGGAGATCACCGGGCAGCTGAGACTGGAGTTATTTCCTTCCTCGGAAACCCGTTTCTTTCTGCGATCACTGTCTGTTGAAATTGAATTCATGTTAGGTGAGGATGCTGCGAAAAGCTTTATCCTCTATGAGGATGGCTCAGAGGAAGAAGCGGTCCGTACGAATTAGAAAGGAATGAATTTGATGATCGGAATATTAGCCGGAATGGGGCCGAAATCGACCTCGCCGTTTATTGATAAGGTGATTGATTACTGTCAGAAGCTGTATGGGGCTTCAAACGATATTGACTACCCGCACATGATGATCTATTCATGCCCGACGCCCTTCTATGCAGATCGTCCAATTGACCATGACGAGATGAAAAAAGCGATTATCGACGGAGCGGTAAAGCTCGAGAAAACAGGAGTGGATTTCATTGCGCTGCCTTGTAATACGGCGCATGTCTACTATGAAGAGATTCAGCAGGCATTGTCGGTTCCTATGTTGCATATCGTTGAGGAAACGATAAAAGAGATTCCGCATCCTGCAAAAAAAGCGGTGGTTTTAGGAACAGAGCCAACCATCCAATCCGCCATCTACCAAAAAGTTCTGAAGGCAAATGGACAAGAAGTTGTTCACAAGGACCATTGGCAGCAGGCTGTGAACCAGCTTATCGCCGCAATCAAACAGCCTAATCATATGGAGCATACACAAGCATTGTGGCAGACGCTATATGAAGAAATCAGTCAGCATGCAGACATCATCATTTCAGCCTGCACGGATTTAAATGCGGTGTTAGATCATATTCAAAGTGAGATTCCGATTATAGATTCCTCGGCCTGTCTTGCAAAAAGCACTGTCAGCACATATCTTCCATATCAAAGCTAGCTTCAGACAAGGACTGTCTTCAAACAGTCCTTGTTTTTTTATGTTCCTATTGTTTGACAGTTAACTGCAATAGTGTTAAATTAAACATGTAAATAGTTACATGATTTTTTCTGAAGGTGAGGTGGTTCTCGTGAAGAAGCCGGTTTTAAAACCATTCGCCTCTTTAGAAATCAAGGTTGATCCGCCTATCACGATTGGTGAGACAGGCCTGGGACTGAGACGATTCATTCCGATTCGTTCGGGAACAATAACCGGGGAAGTAAAGGGACGTATTTTGCCGAGCGGTGCCGATTCGCAAATGATTCGCGCTGACGGCAGAACCGATTTATCTGCCAGGTATGTGATCGAAACAGCAGATCATGAACTGATTTACATTGAAAACAATGGAATACGGCAAGTCAGCGAGCCGTTTCGAAAACAAGCGGCAGCCGGGGAAATCATTGATCCGGAGCATGTTTATTTTCGTACGGTACCGACGTTTGAAACAGGCAGTGAAGCCTATCAATGGCTCCATGACCGCTTGTTTATCGGTTCCGCAGAAAGAACCCCTGATTACGTTCGACTAGACATTTATGAAGTGCAGTAAAAGACTAAGGAGAGTGTGAAAAATGGAAAACTTTATCGGAAGCCACATGATTTATACGTATGAAAACGGCTGGGAATACGAGATTTATATTAAAAACGACCATACAATTGATTATAGAATTCATAGCGGAATGGTTGCCGGACGCTGGGTTCGGGATCAGGAAGTGAATATTGTCAAACTGACAGAAGGCGTATATAAAGTGTCTTGGACAGAGCCGACTGGCACGGATGTTTCATTAAACTTTATGCCAAATGAAAAACGCATGCACGGCATTATTTTCTTCCCGAAATGGGTGCATGAACATCCTGAAATTACGGTTTGCTACCAAAATGACCACATTGATTTGATGGAAGAATCCCGCGAAAAATATGAAACGTATCCAAAATACGTTGTACCTGAATTTGCGGAAATTACATTTCTGAAAAATGAAGGAGTCGACAACGAAGAAGTGATTTCGAAGGCTCCTTATGAGGGAATGACAGACGATATTCGCGCGGGAAGATTATAATAAACATAAAAACCCGGAAAAGAGAATTACTTCTCTTTTCCGGGTTTTCTTTTTGCTGAGTATGCGGGAACCATCACAATTCCCGTGAAAAACAGTATGATGCCAGTCCAGCGCATAGGCTGGTAATAGACTGTGTCCCGTAAACATACCACGGCCGATAAAATAATGATACAAGCTGCCACAACAATGGCAGCACCAATGTATCCTGTTTTCCCCTTGTTTATTCTCCTTTTGGAGGGAATAGTTTCTGCCTTTTTTCAGATTCGGGATCGTTTTCGATCGTAATCTCTGAATCTAAAATCAGCGTCTCTCTTGTTTCTTCCTGATACGCCGGCCAATTCACAGCTTCGGTGCTTGGGTTTCCTGTTTTGGCGAATGTGATCCATGCTGATTGTATCGAGTGAGAAAGCTGTTTCACCTCATCCGTAACCTCCGCGTTTGCCATTCGTTCTAATCCGTCAAGATTTCCAAAGACAAAAGGAAGCTCTAATGCGTGAAACGCTTTATTGTACGGCGGTTTCTCCGGATGCCAATCGAACCGGTACATCCAGACAGGGGCGTAATGGGACTGTGCGGATGCATAGGCGACGGCAGGGCGCCAAAATAATAAATCAGTCATCATATGAATTTGGCTTTCCAGAGAACGCGGATACAAATCGGCAGCTTTCTCTGCCAGCGGCTTCCCTAGTAAATACTCGAGCGCTGCATCAAGCGTTTCCTGAGAATGAACGTCTGAATCCGGGGTGAAAAATAAATATCCTTCATCACGGGTTGTTCCGATTAATAGCGGAATGCCGGAAGCAGCCCCTTCTGCGATCGCTTTTTCTGGTTCAGCAGGGAGCGTTTTCGGATCAAGGGCGGGCTGGAAGAACAGCTGAAAGATATTTTCTTTTTCTGCAATCCGAAGCTGATCAGCCGCTTTTAGCAAATCTTCCGCAGAAACCGTATGCAATTTATCCAGCTGGCTCTCATTAATTCCAAGGACTTGTAAAAAGGCAGCCGCAGTGCTTGCCGCTTGTTCTTTTGTCATTGTTCGGGAAGCGCCGCTTTCCATGATCGCTTTCTGGAACAGGCCTTTTGCCGCAGGCATAGCAAGCAGCGCGGCAATGCTCATGCCGCCGGCGGATTCTCCAAATACTGTTACGTTATCGGGATCACCGCCAAACGCTGAGATATTCTCTCGCACCCATTTCAGTGCGGCGGCTTGGTCTAAAAGCCCAAGGTTATCGGAATACGCCTCATTAAATGAAGACAAGTGCAAAAAGCCAAACGGCCCCAGCCGATAGTTCAGTGTAACGACAATGACCTCTCCCTGCGCCGCAAGTTTTGATCCGTCATACAATGGCTCACTGCCCGCGCCGAGATAAAAAGCGCCTCCGTGAATCCAAACCATGACAGGCAGGTTTTGGCTTGGAGTGTCAGGCGCAAATACATTGACAAACAAGCAATCCTCGGACTGGCGGGGCAGCTCAGTATACGACAGTGACAGCAAATCAGACGGCTGCGGGCAAATAGGGCCGTACGCTGTGGCATCAAGGACATCTTCCCACACTTCAGGCGGCTCAGGTGCTTTAAAACGCCATTGTCCGACAGGCGGCTTGGCATAGGGGATTCCTTTCCACTTATGTACGCCGTTTTCCGTTGTGCCCTTTACTTTGCCGTATTGAGTCGTTACTATTTGATGAGTCATCGTGTTCTCTCCCTTTTTCCCCCATTATAAACAGATTTACCCTACAGATGCGAACGTTAGCCCTTAACCGATCATCATCTTCCCATTGTTTTTAAAAAGGATTTGACTTCATGGACAGTCAAGCCGATTTCTCTTGCTTCCGCCATCAGCGCTTTCCATTCTTCTATATTGGATTCCGTCAGTTTGCGGTTGCGGTAAGAGGCAGTTTCAGGCTGTTCTTTCTTTAGCCTGTTCGTAAAAGTGAACAATTCTTCCTTTTCCATCCCGGCTTGTACGGCTTGCACTAAATGGACGCGCCATTCTTCTTCACCGCCGCTGATTTTTTCATACATCATTGTTTCTGCGTCAAATAATTCTGTTAATTCAACTTCCAGTGTGGCAGAAACTTTTTTTAAAAATTGAACGGACGGATTCGTGTGAACGCCTCTTTCAATCTTGCTTAAATAGGATTTGGATACGCCTGACTCAACAGCCAGCTGATTAATAGAATAGCCTTTTCTTTTACGGTACAAACGGATAATTCTTCCAATCATAATATGAAATTCTCCTCTATTCCTGTCGTTATTTCGTTCATTATAAGGAATTTTTCGTTCTTTATAAAATTTAAAATAATAAGGGAAGTGCAGTAAATTAGAGGAAAATCACGTTTTTGTTCTCTAAAGAGAACTTATTGGCTTATTTTGCAATTTTTAAATAATAACGTTTTCTTTTATAATCCAATCATTAACAGAAAGGGGCGCGGGAAGCCAGCCGCGGGAAGGCTGAAGGCTATGAATACATGAATGAGAATATGAGTTTCAAAGAATTATATGCGATTGTCAGACACAGATTCGTGCTGATTCTGCTCATCACAATCGGCGTCACCCTTATTATGGGTTTTGTGCAATTTAAGGTCATTTCACCGACCTACCAGGCGTCGACACAGGTGCTGGTTCATGAATCAGACGGTGAAGAAAACTCGAATCTCAGTGACATCCAGCGAAATCTTCAGTATAGCAGCACGTTCCAATCGATTATGAAAAGCACTGCCTTGATGGAAGAAGTTAAGGCGGAATTGCACCTATCTGAATCGGCTTCCTCGCTGAAAGGAAAAGTGGTTACCAGCAGTGAAAATGAATCAGAAATAATCAACGTTGCCGTTCAGGATCACGATCCGGCGAAAGCAGCTGAGATTGCGAACACGTTAGTGAACAAGTTTGAAAAAGAAGTAGATGAAAGAATGAATGTACAAGGCGTACATATATTATCAGAGGCGAAGGCTTCGGAAAGCCCGATGATCAAGCCGGCCAGGCTGCGAAATATGGTCATGGCTTTTGGCGCTGCTGTCATGGGCGGCATTACACTGGCATTTTTTCTGCATTTTCTCGATGATACTTGCAAAAGCGCACGGCAGCTCAGCGAGAGAACCGGATTGCCATGCTTAGGCTCCGTTCCTGATGTCCACAAAGGGCGGAATCGCGGGATAAAACATTTCGGGGAGTGAAGCGAGTGATCTTTAGAAAAAAGAAAGCAAGGCGAGGTTTGGCTCAAATATCTGTTTTACACAATAAATCAGTTGTTGCGGAACAATATCGCACCATTCGGACAAACATTGAGTTCTCATCTGTCCAGACCAACTTGCGATCTATCCTCGTCACCTCCTCTGTGCCTGGTGAAGGTAAATCGTTCAGTGCAGCGAATCTTGCGGCTGTCTTTGCGCAGCAGCAGGAAAAGAAAGTACTGCTGGTGGATGCCGATTTAAGAAAGCCGACCATCAATCAGACGTTTCAGGTTGATAATGTAACCGGGCTGACAAATGTGCTGGTCGGCAATGCTTCACTCAGTAAGACGGTGCAAAAGACGCCGATCGATAACTTATATGTACTGACAAGCGGGCCGACCCCGCCAAATCCGGCAGAACTGCTGTCTTCAAAAGCAATGGGAGACTTAATATCTGAGATCTATGAACAATTCAGCCTCGTCATCTTTGATTCCCCTCCGCTTTTGGCTGTTGCAGATGCTCAGATTCTAGCAAATCAAACAGACGGCAGCGTGCTCGTCGTTTTAAGCGGAAAAACAAAAACCGATACCGTTCTGAAAGCAAAAGATGCACTGGAACAATCCAATGCGAAGCTGTTAGGCGCTCTTTTAAACAAAAAGAAAATGAAAAAATCGGAACACTATTCCTACTAGTTTTTGTAAAGGTGATGTCTCCTGACCTGTATCAATGGAGGCACTCGGCTCTGCTGTGGGCAGCTGAAGTTGCTGCCTTAGATGCTGGTCGTCGCTGGCGGGGCGTGAGGATGGGTTAAATGCCCACTTATCTGATATATACATAGGACGTATTGTCGGTTTAGCTGCTGCCGATTTTTTGGAGAGACGAAAACCGCCGCAGCTAAACCGATAAAAGAATTAGGGGGGAAAAGGTTGAGTTACCGGAGAAGACTGTCAATGATTATTGCGCTGGATACTTACCTCGTTTTAAATTCAGTTATTGCAGGATATCAATTTTTAAAAGATTCCTATCAATTTTATGACTCCGGAGCATTACTGCTTACCGCTGTCAGCTTGCTCCTCAGCTATCATGTGTGTGCTTTCCTGTTCAATCAGTATAAACAGGTATGGACATACACCGGACTCGGCGAGCTGATTGTCCTGCTTAAGGGCATTACGCTTTCCGCCGCTGTGACCGGTATCATTCAGTATGCTGTGTATCATACGATGTTCTTCCGTCTGTTAACCGCGTGCTGGGTGCTTCAGCTTTTGTCTATTGGAGGGACCCGTATTTTATCCAGAGTATTAAACGAAAGCATCAGGAAAAAACGCTGCGCCTCGTCCCGCGCGCTGATTATCGGGGCGGGCTCAGGTGGGACTCTGATGGTCAGGCAGCTGCTTTCGAAAGATGAACCTGATATCATACCTGTCGCTTTTATTGATGACGACCAAACGAAGCATAAATTAGAAATTATGGGACTGCCCGTAATCGGCGGAAAAGAAAGTATCATGCCTGCGGTGCAAAAGCTCAAAATTAATTATATTATTATTGCCATTCCTTCACTCCGCACCCATGAGCTTCAGGTGTTATATAAAGAATGTGTGCGAACAGGAGTAAGCATTAAAATTATGCCTCATTTTGATGAAATGCTGCTTGGCACACGAACTGCCGGACAAATCAGAGATGTAAAAGCTGAGGACTTGCTCGGCAGAAAGCCGGTAACCCTCGACACTAGCGAAATTTCGAACCGCATCAAAGGAAAAACAGTTCTCGTCACGGGAGCGGGCGGATCAATCGGCTCGGAAATCTGCCGTCAGATCAGCGCGTTTCAGCCTAAGGAAATTATTCTGCTCGGCCATGGGGAAAACAGCATTCATTCGATTTATACAGAGCTGAACGGACGATTCGGCAAACACATTGTGTTCCATACGGAAATCGCTGATGTGCAGGACCGCGATAAAATGTTTACCTTGATGAAAAAATACGAGCCGCATGTTGTCTATCATGCAGCTGCCCATAAGCATGTGCCTTTAATGGAACACAATCCTGAAGAGGCGGTCAAAAACAATATTATCGGAACAAAAAATGTCGCGGAAGCAGCCGATATGTCGGGAACAGAGACATTCGTGCTGATTTCATCGGACAAAGCGGTGAACCCAGCCAACGTAATGGGGGCGACAAAACGATTCGCAGAGATGATTATTATGAATCTTGGGAAAGTCAGCAGAACCAAATTTGTCGCTGTTCGCTTCGGCAATGTACTCGGGAGCCGCGGCAGCGTCATTCCGATTTTCAAAAAACAGATTGAAAAAGGCGGCCCGGTGACAGTAACACATCCGGCAATGACCCGCTATTTCATGACGATTCCCGAGGCATCAAGGCTTGTGATTCAGGCTGGGGCACTGGCGAAAGGGCGTCAGATTTTCGTTCTCGATATGGGAGAGCCCGTAAAGATTGTGGATCTTGCCAAAAACCTCATTCATTTGTCCGGCTACACGACTGAGCAGGTTCCGATCGAATTCACAGGCATTCGTCCGGGCGAAAAAATGTATGAAGAATTACTGAACAAAAATGAAGTCCACGCTGAACAAGTCTTTCCAAAAATTCATATCGGCAAAGCGGTAGACGGCGACTGGCCGGTGCTGATGCGCTTTATCGAGGATTTCACTGAACTGTCGGAAGCCGACCTGAGAGCGAGGCTGTTTGCGGCAATCAATACATCAGACAAAATGACGGCTGCCAGCGTTCATTAGGGGGAGTGAAAATGACGAAAAAGATATTGTTTTGCGCGACTGTTGATTATCATTTTAAGGCCTTTCACCTCCCTTATTTTAAATGGTTCAAGCAAATGGGCTGGGAGGTTCATGTCGCCGCGAACGGACAAACCAAGCTGCCGTATGTGGATGAGAAATTCTCCATCCCGATTCGCAGGTCACCTTTTAACCCTCAGAACCTGGCCGTTTATAGGCAGCTGAAGAAAGTGATCGACACCTATGAATACGATATTGTCCATTGCCATACACCGGTCGGCGGTGTTCTCGCCAGACTGGCGGCGAGGCAGGCACGGCGGTGCGGAACAAAGGTGCTGTACACAGCGCACGGATTTCACTTCTGCAAAGGAGCACCAATGAAAAATTGGTTTCTTTACTATCCGGTCGAGAAATGGCTTTCAGCATATACGGACTGCCTGATTACGATTAATGAAGAGGATTATAAACGGGCGAAAGGACTTCAAAGGCCGGGCGGAAGGACGCAGAAAATTCACGGCATTGGCGTCAATACCGAGCGTTTCCGGCCTGTCAGTCCGATAGAGCAGCAAAGACTCAGAGAAAAGCACGGATTCCGTGAAGATGATTTTATATTGGTTTATCCGGCTGAGCTCAATCTGAACAAAAACCAGAAGCTGTTAATTGAAGCCGCAGCCTTGCTAAAAGAAAAAATTCCCTCGCTTCGCCTTGTGTTTGCCGGGGAAGGGGCAATGGAACAAACGTATCAAACGTTGGCTGAAAAGCTTGGCGCTTCCGCCAATGTCTGTTTTTACGGCTTTTGCAGCGACATACATGAGCTGATTCAGCTTGCGGATATATCTGTCGCATCCAGCATTAGAGAGGGCCTCGGCATGAATGTGCTTGAGGGAATGGCGGCAGAAAAACCGGCGATCGCCACAGATAATCGCGGGCATCGGGAAATCATCCGCGACGGAGAAAACGGTTTTCTGATCAAAATCGGTGACAGTGCTGCTTTTGCCCGCCGGATTGAACAGCTTTACCATAAGCCGGAGCTCTGCCGAAAGCTGGGACAGGAAGGCCGAAAAACAGCCTTGCGCTTCTCGGAGGCGCGAACGGTGGAAGAAATGGCAGATATTTATTCCGCGTACATGGATATGGATACAAAGGAGAAAAGCGTATGAACTCAGGACCGAAAGTTTCTGTCATTATGGGCATTTATAATTGCGAACGCACTTTGGCAGAAAGCATAGAATCCATTCTCAGCCAATCCTATAAAAATTGGGAGCTGATTTTGTGCGATGATGCGTCAACAGACGGCACGCTCCGTATCGCGAAGCAGTATGCCGCTCATTACAGCGACCGCATCAAACTGATTCAAAACAAAACAAACAAGCGGCTTGCCGCATCATTAAATCATTGTCTTTCGCATGCGACAGGAGATTATATCGCACGTCAAGACGGAGATGATCTTTCGTTCCCGCGCCGCCTGGAAAAGCAGGTCGCGTTTTTAGAAAAGCACCGACACTATCAGGTGGTTGGCACCGGCATGCTTGTGTTTGATGAATTTGGCGTAAGAGGCACCCGCATTCTGCCTTCTGTTCCGGAGCCGGGCATCATGGCAAAAGGGACCCCATTTTGCCACGGCACGATTATGATGAGAGCGAGTTCCTACCGCACGCTGAAAGGCTATCGGTCGGTGCGGCGAACGAGACGAATGGAAGATATTGATTTGTGGCTTCGCTTTTTTGAAGAGGGCTTCAGGGGCTATAATCTTCAGGAAGCCTTGTATAAAGTGAGGGAAGACAGCGATGCATTCAAACGGCGGTCATTTACGTATTCAATCGACAATGCCATTCTTGTCTATCAGGCGTGCAGACGCTTGAAGCTTCCTTTATCTGATTACATATATATCGCAAAACCGTTAATCCGCGCGTTTATGCCTGCAGCCGTGATGAATCGCTACCACAAAAAAAGAGTGATGAACCAAAAGGAAGGGCTTGTCAAGCATGAATAGCAGCCAAAAGCGCGTGCTCCATGTTCTCAGCGGCATGAACAGGGGCGGCGCGGAAACCATGGTAATGAATTTATATCGGAAGATGGACAAAAGCAAAGTGCAATTTGACTTTTTAACGTATCGAAATGATCCGTGCGCTTATGATGAAGAGATTTTATCTTTAGGCGGGCGGCTTTTTTATGTCCCGAGCATTGGGCAAAGCAATCCCCTTACATTTGTGAGGAATGTGAGAAACGCGATAAAAGAAAACGGGCCGTTCAGCGCCGTTCATGCGCACACGGATTTCCAAACGGGCTTTATCGCCCTTGCGGCAAGGCTCGCCGGAGTGCCGGTCAGGGTATGCCATTCCCACAATACGTCTTGGAAGACCGGCTTCAATTGGAAGGATCGCTTGCAGCTGATGGTGTTCAGGCGGCTCATCTTGGCGAATGCGACAGCGCTGTGTGCCTGCGGAGAGGATGCGGGCAGGTTTTTATTTGGACAGTCCAATATGGAGCGGGAGCGTGTTCACCTTCTTCCGAATGGGATTGACCTTGAGTTGTTCGCCCCAAATGGGCAGGCGGCTGATGAAGAAAAAGCAGCACGCGGCATTGCAGCCGACCGGCTCATCATTGGCCATGTGGCCCGGTTTCATGAAGTGAAAAACCACGCGTTCCTGCTTAAACTTGCCGCACATCTCAAAGAAAGAGGCGTTCGCTTTCAGCTCGTTCTGGCGGGAGACGGGCCGTTGCGCGGGGAGATAGAGGAGGAGGCGCGGCAGCAGAATTTGCTTTCAGACGTCCTCTTTTTAGGCACGGAAGAACGGATCCATGAATTGATGCGCACATTTGATGTATTTGTCATGCCGTCTCTGTACGAAGGCTTGCCGGTTGTGCTTGTGGAAGCACAGGCGTCGGGGCTTCCATGCATCATTTCAGACAGCATTACAGAAAAAGTCGACGCCGGTCTCGGGCTTGTCACAAGATTAAGTCTTTCTGAGCCGATCAGCGTCTGGGCTGAAACCATTGCAAGGGCGGCCGCCGCAGGCAGGCCGAAGCGTGAGTTCATCAAAGAAACACTCGCTCAACTTGGCTACGATGCACAGCAAAATGTAGGAGCGCTGCTGAATGTATACAACATCAGCACGGAAAAGGACCATGACCGATGATTGTATATGCCGTCAATATGGGGATTGTATTTATTTGGTCTTGGTTCGCTAAAATGTGCGGCGGCCGTGACGATTCGCTTGCCACGGGGTATCGGCCGAATAAGCTTTTGATCTGGATTCCGCTCGCTTCACTTGTGCTCGTGTCAGGTCTCCGCTATCGAGTCGGCACGGATTTTCAGACGTACACGCTGCTGTACGAATTGGCGGGCGATTATCAAAATGTGTGGCAGATATTCGGTTTCGGCACTGCGAAAACAGCGACAGATCCGGGGTTTACCGCACTCCTTTGGCTGATGAATTTCATCACGGAAGATCCTCAAATCATGTATTTTACGGTGGCGGTCGTGACCTACAGCTTTATTATGAAGACACTCGCCGACTATGGCAGGCCGTTTGAGCTGAGTGTCTTTTTGTTTTTGGGAACCTTTCATTACTACGCGTCTTTTAACGGCATCAGGCAATATATGGTCGCAGCTGCTTTGTTTTGGGCGATCCGTTATATCATCAGCGGGAACTGGAAGCGATATTTCCTGATTGTGCTGGTCAGCTCTCTCTTTCATTCGTCGGCGCTGATTATGATTCCAGTGTACTTTATTGTCAGAAGAAAAGCCTGGTCACCGGCGATATTCGGCCTATCCGCTTTATTTCTCGGCATGACATTTTTATATCAAAAATTTATTTCTGTGTTTGTCGTTGTACTTGAAAACAGCTCATACAGCCATTATGAAAAATGGCTCATGACGAACACAAATGGAATGAATGTGATCAAAATCGCTGTGTTGGTTCTGCCGCTGTTCCTTGCATTTTGCTATAAAGAACGATTGCGGAGTCTGTGGCCGCAAATCGATATTGTAGTCAATTTGTGCCTGCTTGGTTTTTTGTTCGGCCTTTTGGCCACAAAGGACGTGATTTTTGCCAGATTCAATATTTATTTCGGTCTGTATCAAATGATCTTAGTCCCTTATTTTGTCAGGATATTTGATGAAAAATCGAACGCCCTTATCTATATCGCTATTGTTGTTTGTTATTTTCTTTACAGTTATTTGCTTATGCCGGTTGATTCATCCGTTCTGCCTTACAGAACGATTTTTTCCCGGTAATTTATGCAAGAGGAGCCGGTCATTATGGAAACACCTGCGGTTAGTCTGTTAGTCGCTGTTTATAACACAGAAACATATATCAGAACGTGTCTCGAATCACTGCGGAACCAGACAGTGGACAATATAGAAATCATCATTGTTAATGACGGTTCAGCAGACGCAAGCCCGGATATTGCAGAAGAATACGCCAATATGGACAACAGGTTCAAGGTGATTCATCAAGAGAACCAGGGTCTCGGTGCGGTTCGGAATAAAGGCATTGAGGCAGCACGCGGCGAATTTATCGCGTTTATCGATTCAGACGATTGGATTGAGCCTGATTATTGCGAGCAGATGCTCCGGGCAGCAGGCGATGAAACTGATCTGGTCATTTGCAATTACGCCGCAGAGTTTGAGGACACTGGCAAAACCATGGACTCTGACATTGCCCAAACCTATCAGGATCAACCGAAGGAGCACTATATCAAGGCGTTATTCGAAGGGAAGGTCAGAGGGTTTTCATGGAACAAACTGTACAGAAGAAGCATGATTGAAGCCCATCGGCTGTCGTTTCCGCTCCGAGGCGAGCTGGAGCATGTCGAGGATCAGTTTTTCAGCTTCAGGGCTCATTTTTTCGCCCGCTCAGTAGCCTACGTAAAAACGCCGCTCTATCATTACCGAATTCACCTTTCCTCCATTGTGCAGCGCTATCAGAAAAAATTGTTTGAATCAGGACTTGCGCTGTATGAGGCGAATGCGGCGTTTTTACAGGAGAACAACAAACTGGAGGAGTATCGCAAGGAGCTTGATACCTTTATCGTTCTTCACAGCAGCATCTGTATGCTGAATGAATGGAAAACGAGCGGAAGCCGCCGGCTGTTTGAAAAGCTTAGAAATGTTGGCGTGATATGCGCGGACCCGGTGTTTCAAGAAAGTCTTTCAAAAACGGGTACTGCTCCTTTTGACGCAAAACGGTCATGCCTTCTTCTGATGGCGAAATACAGAATGATTCCGTTCGTCGCTATGGCATCGGCTGTGTATCAGCGGGTGATCGAGTACAAAATGAGAAACAGAGGGTGAGGACATGTCGTTACAATCGTTGAAAATCAATTTTGCAGAATGGCTGCTGCTAAAGGTCAAATACCCGTCCCAATATTGGCTGGGAGCGGCAGATCAACCGGTAAAGGCCGCAGCACATCAGAAAAAAATCATACTGACCCTGCTGCCGTCCCATGACAATTTGGGAGATCACGCAATTGCTTATGCCAGCAAGGCATTTCTTGAGCAAGAATACCCGGACTTTGACATCGTCGAGGTCGATATGAAGGACATTTACAAATCAGCAAAAAACCTGATCCGCTCGCGCCATCCGGAGGATATGGTCTTTATCATCGGCGGCGGAAATATGGGGGATTTATACCGTTATGAGGAGTGGACGCGCCGCTTCATCATTAAAACATTCCATGACTATCGGGTTGTCCAGCTTCCGGCAACGGCTCATTTTTCTGACACGAAAAAAGGGCGCAAAGAGCTGAAACGGGCACAGAAAATTTATAATGCGCACCCCGGCCTGTTGCTGATGGCGCGGGATGAAACAACGTATCAATTTATGAAACAGCATTTTCAAGAAAAAACAATTTTGAAGCAGCCGGACATGGTGCTGTATTTAGACAGAAGCAAGGCCCCCGCAGAACGCGAAGGGGTTTATATGTGTTTGCGCGAGGATCAGGAAAGCGTGCTTCAGGAGGAGCAGAGGAACCGGGTCAAGGCTGCGCTATGTGAGGAATTCGGCGAGATCAAATCCTTTAAGACAACGATCGGCCGCCGGGTCAGCCGCGATACACGCGAACATGAGCTTGAAGCGCTGTGGTCTAAGCTGCAAAGCGCAGAAGCCGTCGTCACTGACAGGCTTCATGGCATGATTTTTTGCGCGCTGACAGGAACGCCGTGTGTTGTCATTCGCTCCTTTGACCATAAGGTGATGGAGGGCTATCAATGGCTTAAAGACATCCCGTTCATGAAGCTGATAGAACATCCGGAGCCAGAGCGCGTAACAGCCGCAGTCAATGAGCTTTTAACAAAAGAAACATCCCGTGCAGGCTTTCCGAGAGATGTGTATTTTAAAGGTCTGCGTGACAAAATCAGCGGTGAAGCGCAATGACCCCGCTCGTCAGCATTATTGTCCCGATGTATAATGTTGAACCATTTATAGGGGAGTGCATTGATTCTTTGCTTCGTCAAACGCTTTCTGATATTGAAATCATCCTCGTGAATGACGGAACACCGGATCGTTCAGGCGAGATTGCAGAGGACTATGCAAAACGGGATGCGAGAATCTGGGTCATTCATCAGGCAAACGGCGGGCTTAGTTCAGCGCGAAATACGGGAATAAAGGCCGCGCGGGGCACTTACATCGGCTTTGTAGACGGAGACGATTATGTATCTTCCTCCATGTTCCAGAGACTGGCTGAAGAAGCGGAGGAAAATCGGCTCGACATCGTCGGATGCGGTTTTTACAAACAGTCATCGGACAGGCGGACATATGTGCCGCCGCATCTTGAGGCAAACCGCGTGCTGACAAAACGAGAAATGACTGAACGGCTTAAACATGCTCACGAAACGAGATTTATCTGGTATGTATGGCGTTATCTTTACCGCCGTGAGCTTTTTGATAGGGCGAATCTGATGTTTGATGAAGACATCCGTTTTGCTGAAGACTCTCCCTTCAATTTGTCCGCTTTTTGCGAAGCGGAGCGGGTGAAAATGCTTGATGAGGGATTGTACATTTATCGTGAAAACCCGAACAGCCTGACAGAAATCCCTTATAAGCCGGCGATGGATGAACATCTTCAAAAACAATATCAAGCTAAAATCGCATTCTACAATCACTATGGCTTAGCAGGCGCATGCCAAGAAGATTTGAATGTGTACATTTGCAGGCACCAGCTTCCGATGCTTTTGGCAAATGCCTGTGCTTCTCCGAATTCGCCGAAAGACATCAAAAAGAAGATCAGACAGATTTTATCCTATGACATGGTGCGGCAGGCTGTCAGACATACACCGTTTCAGCATGAGAAATTATTAAGAGGAGAGCGCTTGGTATTAGCACTGTGTAAATGGCGGCTCACTTTTCTCATCAAGCTGTTTTTCGAGCATCGGGGGATAATGAAAGGCAGTGCGAAGCAAGCATGAAATTCACAATAAACTTCAGCGCTAATCTCACGGCTTTTCTCTTGTCCGTTTTCCTATCGGTTTGGATGACGCCTTTTATTGTCAAAACGCTCGGTGTGGAAGCGTTTGGCTTTGTTCACTTGACACAAAATGTGATTAATTACTTTTCGATTATTACCGTGGCGCTCAGCTCGGTTGTCGTTCGGTTCTTTTCTGTTGCTGCCCACAGGGGAGAGCGGGAGAAAGCAAATGCGTATATCAGCAATTATTTAGCGGCCTCTGTTTTGATTTCATTGCTGCTCTTGCTGCCGCTTGCGGGTTCGGCTTTTTTTATTGACCGCGTCATGAATGTGCCGCAAGCGCTTTTGGCTGATGTGCGTTTGTCGATTTTAATCGGCAGTTTGCTGTTTATTTTAACGTTTCTGATGGCGGGCTTCGGCGCTGCACCATTTTATGCCAACCGCCTTTATATCACCAGTTCCATTCAGGCGGTGCAAATGCTTATACGGGTGCTGTCTGTGCTGCTCCTGTTTGCATGCTTTGCGCCGAAAATCTGGCAGATCCAGCTTGCAGCTTTAGCTGGTGCTGTTATTGCGTCTGTGCTGTCTTTCTATTTCTTCAAAAAGCTGATTCCGTGGTTTTCGTTTCGTATGAAGGATCTTTCATTCCGTACAAGCAAGGAGCTGTTTCAAGCGGGCGCATGGAGCTCCGTCAATCAAATCGGCGTCCTGCTTTTTTTGCAGATTGATCTGTTAACCGCCAATTTGATGCTGGGGGCGTCTGCATCCGGGAAATACGCGGCGATTATCCAGTTTCCGCTGCTTTTGCGCAGCTTGGCCGGAACGGTCGCATCCCTGTTTGCGCCCATCATGACTTCATATTATTCAAAAGGCGATATGGAAGGATTGATGAATTACGCCAATAAGGCAGTAAGGCTCAATGGTCTTTTGCTTGCACTTCCTGCTGCCTTATTGGGCGGATTGGCGGGACCTTTTCTGACAATCTGGCTCGGACCGTCCTTTTCAACGATAGCACCGCTTTTATTTATTCATGCCGGATACTTGGTTGTCAGCCTCGCCTTTATGCCGCTGTTTTATATATGGACCGCTTTTAATCAACAAAAAACACCGGCGATTGTTACCCTGCTGTTAGGTGCGGTGAATGTGGTGCTGGCGGTCACGCTGAGCGGGCCGGCTCATCTCGGTCTGTACGGCATAACATTGGCAGGGGCCATTTCTCTTATTTTAAAAAATGCCATCTTTACGCCGCTTTACGTATCCCGCATTACAGGCTACAAAAAGCACGTGTTCTTTAAAGGCATAATCGGGCCTCTTTCAGCCGCTGTATTTGCCTGGACGGTCTGTAAGGCAATTCAGTTCGTTGTGAAGATTGACAGCTGGCCGTCACTGATAGCGACGGGAGTGACAGTCAGCTTTTGCTACGCTGTTTTCGCTTTTATGCTCGTTTGTACAAAAGAGGAAAGACAGCTGATACTAAAACGGTTTCGAAAAACGAAAGGAGCTGTGAATCTTTGATCCTGAAACGACTTTTTGATCTGACGGCCGCCATTTTTTTGTTGTGCTGTACGAGTGTGATCATTCTGTTCACCATCGCCGTTGTCAGGCTGAAAATAGGATCACCTGTCTTCTTTAAGCAAGTAAGGCCAGGCCTGCACGGCAAACCGTTCACCCTATATAAGTTCCGGACAATGACGGATGAACGGGACAGTGAGGGAAATCTGCTGCCAGATGAAGTCCGGCTGACGAAAACGGGCAGGCTGATCAGAAAGCTGAGCATTGATGAGCTTCCGCAGCTCCTGAATGTCCTGAAGGGCGATCTTAGCCTTGTCGGGCCGCGGCCGCTTTTGATGGACTATCTGCCTCTTTATACAGAAAAACAGGCACGGCGCCATGAGGTGAAGCCGGGTATCACAGGCTGGGCGCAAATCAATGGCAGAAACGCGATTTCCTGGGAAAAGAAATTTGAATTAGATGTATGGTACGTTGACAACCGGTCATTTTTTCTCGATTTGAAAATTTTATGTTTGACGGTGCGAAAGGTCCTTGTTTCAGAAGGGATTCAGCAAACCAATCATGTGACCGCGGAACGGTTTACCGGAAGCGGAGATGTGTCCTCATGAAAAACGTGGCCATTGTGGGTGACGGCGGACACGGAAAGGTGATCAGAGAGCTGATAAACGCCCGCTCAGATACGCGCTTAGCCGCGGTGCTGGATGATAAATTCAAAACGTTCGAAGGCGGAAAAGAATGGTACACAGGACCGCCGGAAGCCGTTACTGAACTGCGCAGGCTCATTCCGGATGTGCTGTTTCTGATTGCTGTTGGGAATAACAGTGTCAGAAAACAGCTGGCGGTGCGACTGGGACTGAGGAAAGATGATTTTATTACATTGATTCACCCGTCAGCCATCGTCAGCAAGTCGGCTGTCATCGGGGAAGGGACAGTGATTATGGCGGGCGCGATCATTCAGGCGGATGCGCGCATCGGCGCTCATTGCATCATCAATACGGGTGCAGTGGCAGAGCACGACAATCAAATCAGCGATTACGTTCATCTGTCCCCGCGTGTCACGCTGTCAGGAGCGGTTTCCGTTCAGGAAGGCGCTCACGTCGGAACTGGTGCATCCGTCATACCGCAGATCACAATCGGGGCTTGGAGCATTGTCGGCGCCGGCTCCGCGGTGATCCGTCCCATACCGGACAGGGTAACGGCGGCCGGTGCTCCGGCACGCATCATTTCTTCCATTCAAACATCAAACAAAGGATGATTCTATGCATAAAAAAATCTACTTATCTCCCCCTCATATGAGCGGCAGGGAGCAGCACTATATTTCAGAAGCCTTTCGCTCAAACTGGATCGCGCCGCTTGGGCCGCTCGTGAATTCATTTGAAGAACAGCTGGCAGAACGAGTCGGTGTAAAAGCAGCAGCTGCGGTCAGCTCTGGAACGGCGGCGATTCATCTGGCCCTGCGTTTGCTTGAGGTAAAAGAAGGTGACAGCGTGTTTTGCCAGTCCTTCACATTTGTAGCAACCGCCAATCCGATTTTATATGAAAAAGCGGTGCCCGTCTTTATTGATTCTGAGCCTGATACGTGGAATATGTCGCCGACAGCCCTTGAAAGAGCATTGGAGGAAGCGAAAAGAAACGGAACACTGCCAAAAGCGGTTATTGCCGTCAATCTATATGGACAGAGCGCGAAAATGGATGAAATCGTAAGCCTGTGTGATGCATACGGAGTTCCTGTCATTGAGGACGCAGCCGAATCTCTCGGCACAGTCTATAAAGGGAAGCAAAGCGGAACGTTCGGGCGCTTCGGCATTTTTTCATTTAATGGGAACAAAATCATCACCACATCAGGCGGAGGAATGCTCGTTTCAAATGATGAAGCCGCAATGGAAAAAGCAAGATTTCTCGCTTCGCAGGCACGAGAGCCGGCTGTTCATTATCAACACAGTGAAATGGGGCATAATTACAGGCTGAGCAATATCTTAGCCGGCGTCGGCATTGCCCAGCTTGAGGTGCTGGATGAGCGAGTGGAGAAAAGAAGGACCATTTTCACGAGATACAAAAATGCGCTCGGTCACTTAGACGGCGTCCGCTTTATGCCAGAGTACGCAGCAGGCGTATCCAATCGCTGGCTCACCACGCTCACACTTGATAACGGGCTCAGCCCATATGACATAGTTCAACGTCTTGCTGAAGAAAACATTGAAGCCCGTCCGCTGTGGAAGCCGCTCCATACCCAGCCGCTGTTCAATCCGGCTTTATTTTATTCTCATGAAGATACAGGAAGCGTATGCGAAGATTTGTTCAAGCGAGGAATCTGTCTCCCATCGGGGTCCAATATGACAGAAGATGAGCAAGACCGGGTCATTGAAGTGCTACTGCACTTATTCCAAACTGCCGAGGTGAAGAAATGGACAGCAAGCATTCGATGATCAGCCTAAAACAGAAACTGTCCGGGCTGCTCGACGTCATTCCGAAACAATCAGAGATTATATATGCTGACTATCCTCTATATGGGAATGTAGGGGATTTATTTATTATGAAAGGAACAGAAGCCTTCTTTAAAGAACACGGGATTCGGGTCAGAAAACGCTGGAATCCAGACAATTTCCCAATCGGGCGAAAGCTTGATCCGAATCTCATCATCGTCTGCCAGGGAGGCGGAAACTTCGGGGATCTGTATCCGTACTATCAAGGCTTTAGAGAGAAAATCGTTCAAACCTATCCGAACCACAAAATTGTGATCCTGCCGCAATCGATTTATTTTCAAAACAAAGACAACCTCAAACGGACGGCAGAGATATTTTCTAAGCATGCGAACCTTCACATCATGACAAGAGAAAAAGCCTCCTATGCTACGGCACAGGCCTATTTTACAACAAATCACATTCAGCTTCTGCCTGATATGGCTCATCAGCTGTTTCCCGTCATTCCCACGCAGCAGCCGTCCAATCAAAAGCTGAGATTTATCCGAACAGATCATGAAGCAAACCAGGCGCTTCAGGAACACGCAGAAGCGGAAAGCTACGACTGGCGCACGGTGCTGTCAGCTTCAGACCGCCGGACGATTGCTTTTCTCCAAACGCTGAACGTCTTGAATAAAAAAGCAGGCAACCCTTTGCCCATTGCGTATATATGGGAAAAATACTCGGATTATATCGTCCAAAAAGCGATTCGGTTTTTCAGCCGTTACGAATCGGTGGAAACATCAAGGCTGCACGGCCACATCCTGTCTTCTCTTCTTCAAAAAGAAAACACGGTCATTGATAATTCCTACGGGAAAAACGCCAATTACTTTCATACCTGGATGGAAGGCGTGCCAAGCACCCGTCTCATCCAGCACACCTCAAAGAAGGAAAACCTTCCTGCTCACATGTGAGCGGAAGGTTTATTTTGATTCTCCACGTTTGACTTTGTTGTATGCTTCATCTAAATGCTGAAT
Organism: Bacillus sp. FSL R5-0576; assembly: GCF_038004765.1. Classification (NCBI taxonomy): domain Bacteria; kingdom Bacillati; phylum Bacillota; class Bacilli; order Caryophanales; family Bacillaceae; genus Bacillus; species Bacillus sp. FSL R5-0576. The sequence goes on along the minus strand of NZ_JBBORU010000001.1, from coordinate 3,237,039 downwards.
CCGTTTCAGGACAACTGCGTTTTTCGTCAGCTGGTCCTGCACTAGTGTTGAGACGACGGAACGGTAGTAGCTGTTCATCGCGTGGATTTTATCCTCAGACTGATTCATTTCAATATGCTGTTTTAAATTCTCAATAAAATAAGGGACGGAAAAAAGTTCAGACATTTCTTTGGCAGCTCCTTTTTCATAAATGTATACGGTGTGATCTCAATCATGTACAATGAAGAAAGGGGAGTGAGCAAGATGGATATGAAACTTCAGCAAGTACAAGTATTAAAGCCTCAACTGACACAGGAGCTCAGGCAGGCCATCACGCTGCTTGGCTATCATTCGGCAGAACTCGCCGAGTACATTGATGAGCTCTCACTGGAAAACCCTCTTATTGAACGAAAGGAAACAGACACACCGCCACTATCTTACCATAAAACAAACAAAAACAGGATGAATGCACAGGAAGCGGGCCTTCAATTAAGTAATCCGCAAAAAACATTGCAGGATGCGTTAAAACAGCAGTCACTCGATATGAATCTGACCAACACTGAAAAAAAGATTTTTAATTATCTGATTCATTCGCTTGATTCAAACGGGTACTTGGAAGAAGATATAGAGGAGGCAGCACGGCGATTATCTGTATCGGCCAAGGAAGCGGAGGCTGTTTTGGCAAAACTCCAGTCGTTAGAACCGGCTGGAATCGGCGCGAGATCTTTGCAGGAATGCATCCTTCTTCAATTACAGCGGCTGCCGAACAGAAATGAACAAGCGGAAATGCTGGTTTCAGCTCATTTTGATGCTTTTGCACAAAAAAAATGGAAAGCGCTTTCAGTGGAGACAGGAATTCCGCTTCATACCATTCAAGATATCTCAGATGATATCGCGGCTCTTCATCCTAGACCTGGCCTTCTGTTTGCCCGGCCAGAGCAAGATGTGTATATTGAGCCTGACATTTTTATCACCGTAAAAAATGGGCACATCGCAGCGGAACTGAATACCCGCTCGTTTCCCGAGATCGATCTGCATCCGCAGTACAGAACGCTTTTATCATCCGGCTCCTGTCAGGATACTGTCTCCTATTTATCTGCGAAATATCAGGAGTGGCGCTGGCTGAGCCGCGCGCTGAGGCAGCGAAAACAGACAATCACGAGAATTATCAATGAACTGATCACACGCCAAAAGGATTTCTTTCTGAAAGGGCGAAGCGCAATGAAGCCGCTGACTCTGAGAGAGGTGGCGGACTGTCTAAGCCTTCATGAATCAACTGTGAGCCGGGCCATTAAAGGGAAAACAATACAAACGCCTTACGGGCTGTTTGAGATGAAACTCTTTTTCTCAGCAAAAGCCGAGGCTTCAGGAGAGGGAGATGCGTCGAATTATGCAGTCAAAATGCATCTGGAAGACCTGATCAATCAAGAGGACAAAACAAAACCGCTTTCAGATCAAAAGCTTGTCGATTTGCTGTATGAACAACACGGCATCCAAATCTCGAGACGCACCGTGGCAAAATATCGCGATCAAATGAATATTCCGTCATCGGCAGCGAGAAAGCGATATAAATAAAATCCTCCCTAGACGGGAGGATTTTTTTAAGGAATCATCCAGCTGAATACGTGATGCTGCAAAAAGGTGATGATACAGACGAGCAGCAGCAAAAACAGACTGTGTTTAATGGTAAAGCGGAAAAGATCTGACTCCTTTCCGGCGAGTCCTACCGCGGCGCATGCCACCGCTATCGACTGCGGTGAAATCATTTTTCCTGTGACACCGCCTGAAGAATTGGCGGCCACAGACAGAACGGGGTCCATGCCGACTGATAATGCGGTGACTTTCTGCAGGTTGCCGAACAGCAGGTTGGCGGAAGTATCCGAGCCGGTAATGAAGACGCCGAGCCAGCCGAGGACGGGCGAAAAGAAGGTAAACATCGAACCTGTCAGCGCGAGTGTCATCCCGAGTGTCGTGCTCATTCCCGAGGAGTTGGTGACATAGGCAAAACCAACGACAGAAGCGATGGTCAAAATCGGAAGCTTCAATTCCTGGACTGTTTCTTTAAAAACGGTTCCCCAGTCTTTCCACGAAATCGCCGTGATGAACTTTGACAGCACTGCGGCAATCAATATCGCGGTGCCGGCTGAACCAAGCACCTCAAGCTTGTAAACCGCCTCAATCGGCGTACCGTCAGCATTGACAATCTGATTGTTCAAAAAAGGCACACCGGGGGCAAAAGTCAGTTTTTCTCCAACAGCATTCAGCCACTTCAAGAACACCGCAGAGCCTTCATAATGCCCGGTTAGTGCAGATTTGACAGATGGAATGCCCCATACGGAAATCATCGCCGTCAGCAGCAGAAATGGCGACCAAGCCTTAAAAATCTGTCCGCCGCTGTACGCAGGCGCCGCCGGATTTGTGCGCGCCGTTTCAATTGAGGCGGCCGACTCTTGTTCACCGGCAAACCGGAATGTTGTTTTCGGCTTCCACCATTTCAAAAACACAGCAAGTGCAGCCATTGAAACAAGAGCTGACAAAACATCGGGCAGCTCAGGCCCTAAAAAATTGGAACTGAGATATTGAACAACAGCAAAGGAAACACCAGATACGAGAATCGCCGGCCAGACCTCCAAGGCTTTCCTGAACCCGCTCATGATGATGATTAAATAAAGAGGAATAAATACGGATAAAAACGGCAGCTGCCGCCCGACCATTTGCGAAATCTCCATCGCCGGAATCCCTGTCGGCCCTTCTACGGCTGTAATTGGAATCCCAATCGCCCCAAAGGCAACCGGCGCCGTATTGGCGATCAAACAGATCCCCGCAGCATAAAGAGGATTAAAGCCGAGACCGACCAGCAGCGCGGCAGAAATGGCGACCGGCGCTCCGAAGCCTGCTGCCCCTTCTAAAAAAGCCCCGAATGAAAAAGCGATCAAGAGAGCCTGAAGCCGTCGGTCATCAGTAATCGAGAGAACAGAGCTGCGAATGATATCAAACTGTCCCGTTTTCACAGTGATTTTATACAAAAAAACAGACGTCACAATGATCCAGCCGATCGGCAACAATCCGTATACGGCTCCTTGTGTCGCGGACATCAGCGCTTTTTCCGCCGGCATCCGATAAACCAATACAGCAATGATAAGGGCGATCCCCAATGTGGCCAAGCCTGCTGTATACCCCTTCATCCGTTTAATCGCGAGTGCCCAAAAAAAGAAAATAATCGGTACAAGTGCGGCAAGCGCTGATAATAGCAAATTTCCCCCTATAGGCGTATATGCCTGTGTCCATTGCATCCCAAACCCCTCCTTGAAACATAAACTGGCGCCATATGTAAGCGGTTTCTATAGATGATATGATCATCTGATGACTGGGTAATAAGACCAGTTACCTAGCATTATATTTTGAAAAAAATCAAAGTACAAGACTTTTTGACAAAATAGTCAAAATCTTTTGGCGGCCCACAAAACAGAGTATAATAGATCGTAAACAGCCAGACCTACAAGTTACGGGGTGAATTGCATTGAAATACAAACAGATTAAAACAAAAAAAATATATGAAGAAGTAGCGGATGCACTATTAGATATGATCAAAAACGGCGAATTGAAGCCGGGGGATAAACTGGACTCTGTTCAGGCGCTTGCTGAGAGCTTTCAAGTCAGCCGTTCAGCGGTTCGCGAGGCACTTTCTGCGCTAAAAGCGATGGGGCTTGTCGAAATGAAACAGGGAGAAGGCACGTATCTGAAGGAATTTGAGCTCAATCAAATTTCTCAGCCGCTCTCAGCCGCCCTTCTGATGAAAAAAGAGGACGTCAAGCAGCTGCTCGAGGTCAGAAAACTGCTTGAAATCGGCGTGGCTTCACTAGCGGCTGAAAAAAGGACAGAAGCAGATCTCGAAAGAATTCAGGATGCACTGAAGGAAATGGGCAGCATTGAAGCGGACGGGGAGCTGGGAGAGAAAGCAGACTTTGCATTTCATCTTGCGCTTGCGGACGCTTCTCAAAATGAACTTCTTAAACACTTGATGAATCACGTGTCATCATTGCTGCTGGAAACAATGAGGGAAACGAGGAAAATCTGGCTGTTTTCCAAGAAGACCTCCGTTCAGCGGCTGTATGAGGAGCACGAACGGATTTACAATGCTGTGGCTGCCGGGAACGGTGCACAGGCGGAAGCCGCCATGCTGGCGCATTTGACGAATGTGGAAGATGTGCTTTCGGGATATTTCGAGGAAAATGTGCAATAACCAACTCATTTCCCGGGCAATTCCGCCGGTTCCGAATGATACGAACAACTGAGACTGAGCCGCAAATGGTTCAGTCTTTTTACATGAGGCAGCCAGAGGGCTTTGTGCACTTGACATTTGCGAAAAAGAAAGTAAAATATTTTACTAAAACAATGCGAGCTGAATAATGGAGGCAGATGCAATGGCGACAATTAAAGATATCGCGCAGGAAGCGGGATTTTCAATCTCAACCGTTTCCCGCGTTTTAAATAACGATGAAAGCCTTTCTGTTCCTGATGAGACACGGGAGAAAATCTATGAAGCGGCGGAAAAGCTCAATTACCGCAAAAAAACAGTAAGGCCGCTGGTGAAACATATTGCGTTTTTATATTGGCTGACAGATAAAGAAGAATTAGAAGATGTCTATTTTAAAACGATGAGATTAGAAGTAGAGAAACTGGCGAAAGCATTCAATGTCGATATGACCACTTATAAAATAGCGGATGGAATCGAGAGCATTCCAGAACATACGGAAGGGTTTATTGCCGTCGGCACATTTTCAGATGAAGAGCTGGCTTTCCTCAGAAATCTCACTGAAAACGGCGTGTTCATCGATTCAACTCCTGATCCCGATCATTTTGACTCGGTAAGGCCCGATTTGGCACAAATGACAAGGAAGACGGTAAACATCCTGACTGAGAAGGGGCATAAGAGCATCGGTTTTATCGGCGGCACTTACAAAAATCCGAATACCAATCAGGATGAAATGGACATCCGTGAACAAACCTTCAGATCCTATATGAGGGAAAAAGCCATGCTGGACGAGCGCTATATTTTCTGTCATCGCGGATTCTCTGTAGAAAACGGCTACCGCCTGATGTCAGCAGCGATCGACACATTAGGCGATCAGCTTCCGACTGCTTTTATGATTGCAGCGGACCCGATTGCAGTGGGCTGTCTGCAAGCCCTGAACGAAAAAGGAATTGCCATACCAAACAGGGTAAGCATTGTGAGTATCAATAACATCAGCTTCGCGAAGTATGTCTCGCCTCCTCTGACGACGTTTCATATTGATATACATGAATTATGTAAAAATGCTGTTCAATTACTGCTTGAACAAGTGCAGGACAAGAGAAGAACGGTAAAAACATTATATGTGGGCGCAGAATTAATCGTCAGGAAGAGTATGAATTAAGGATGACTTAGGACACTAAGTCATTTTTTATTTAGGTAAAAAAATTTACTCTATGAAGTAAATAGTTTGTTTACACATTTTCTCAGGCGTGCTATATTATCTTTAAAGCGCTTTCATTCCTACCGAAAGGGTGACAATCAATGAAAATGGCAAAAAAGTGTTCCGTATTCATGCTCTGCGCAGCTGTCAGTTTATCCTTGGCGGCTTGCGGCCCAAAGGAAAGCAGCAGCGCCAAATCGAGTTCGAAAGGATCAGAGCTTGTTGTATGGGAGGATAAAGAAAAGAGCATCGGCATTAAAGCCGCCGTTGCTGCGTTTGAAAAAGAGCATGATGTGAAGGTCAAAGTCGTTGAAAAACCGTATGCCAAGCAGATTGAAGATTTGCGAATGGACGGACCGGCCGGCACAGGCCCTGACGTGTTAACAATGCCAGGAGACCAAATCGGAACCGCTGTCACGGAAGGATTACTCAAGGAATTACATGTCAAAAAAGACGTTCAATCACTTTATACTGACGCTTCCATTCAGTCTCAAATGGTAGATCAAAAGCTTTATGGACTGCCAAAAGCGGTCGAAACGACTGTCCTTTTTTACAACAAAGATCTCATCTCCGAAAAGGAATTGCCCAAAACGCTGGAAGAGTGGTACGACTATTCCAAAAAGACTGCTGACGGCAGCAAATTTGGCTTTTTAGCCCTATTCGATCAAATTTATTATGCAGAAAGTGTGATGAGCGGATATGGCGGATACATTTTTGGAAAGGCCAAAGATGGGAGCTATAACCCGTCAGACATTGGAATCAATAATGAAGGAGCTGTCAAAGGTGCGGCGCTGATTCAGAAGTTTTACAAAGATGGCTTGTTCCCGGCTGGCATTATTGGAGAACAAGGGATTAACGTATTGGAATCGCTGTTCACAGAAGGAAAAGCCGCCGCAATTATTTCTGGTCCATGGAATGTAGAAGCCTTTTCGAAAGCAGGAATCAATTATGGCATTACGAAACTGCCGAAGCTGGAAAATGGGAAAAACATGAGCTCCTTTATCGGCGTCAAAAGCTACAACGTCAGTGCATTTTCAAAGAATGCAGAGCTGGCGCAAGAATTAGCCGTTTTCCTGGCAAATGAAAAAAATTCTAAAACACGATATGAAGAGACGAAAGAAGTTCCTGCTGTGAAATCCCTAGCCAATGACCCGGCTATTATGAAAAGCGAGGCGGCACGGGCTGTTACTGAACAATCCCGTTTCTCAGAGCCAACACCAAATATTCCGGAAATGAATGAAATATGGACGCCGGCTGATTCAGCATTACAGACGGTTGCAACAGGGAAGGCGGATCCGAAACAAGCATTGGATCAAGCCGCTGAAACCGCCAAAGGACAAATTAAGGCAAAGCACAGCGGAAAATAAAGAGGAAGCTAGATTTGTATTGTAAGAGAGGTGAAAACGGTGCAGCATCGTCAAGTCGCTTTGTTGCTTTCTATCATCCCGGGGCTCGGGCAATTTTATAACAAGCAATGGATAAAAGGTATTGTCTTTCTTTTCTTAGGCGCATCGTTTTTTGCGGTCTTTGGAGATCTGCTCAATATGGGGTTTTGGGGAATCTTTACACTGGGAACAGAAGTGCCGCGGGATAATTCCGTTTTTCTGCTGGCGGAAGGAATTATTGCTGTCATCGTGACCTGCTTTGGCCTTGCGGTGTATTATGTGAATCTTCGCGATGCGTTCCAAAGCGGAAAACAACGTGATGAAAATAAGCCATTAAGTTCCTTAAAGGAACAATACCAACATATCATTTCTGAGGGCTATCCTTATGTCGTCAGCGGCCCATCTTTGTTTATTTTAATTTTCGCCGTGATCTTTCCTATCTTATTCAGCTTTGCATTAGCGTTTACAAACTATGATTTGTATCATTCTCCTCCTGCAAAATTAATTGATTGGGTCGGTTTTCAAACGTTCGCAAATATTTTCACAGTTGATATTTGGAGGTCGACTTTTTTTGATGTACTGGCTTGGACGGTGGTTTGGACACTTGCTGCATCCACACTGCAAGTCAGCTTGGGGATTTTTCTCGCGATCATTGTTAACCAGAAAGACCTTCGGTTTAAACGTTTTTTTCGGACGATTCTGATTTTGCCATGGGCCGTTCCCGGTTTTGTGACGATTTTAATTTTTGCGGGACTGTTTAATGATAGCTTCGGTGCGATGAATCACGACATCTTGGCTTTCTTTGGGATAGATCCGCTTCCGTGGATGACAGATGCCAATTGGTCGAGGCTTGCGTTGATTCTCATGCAGGGCTGGCTCGGATTTCCGTACATCTTTCTCGTCTCAACAGGCGTATTGCAATCCATCCCGGACGATCTGTATGAAGCAGCTACGATTGATGGCGCTTCTGTCTTTTCAAAGCTGAGATACATCACGCTTCCGATGGTGTTCATTGCAATGGCTCCGATTATCATTACTCAGTTTACGTTTAACTTTAATAACTTTAATATTATCTATCTATTCAATGGCGGAGGTCCGGCTGTAACCGGATCAACAGCCGGCGGGACAGATATCCTCGTTTCATGGATTTATAAATTGACAATGCAGTCAAGCCAATATTCACTTGCTGCGGCTTTAACCATTTTATTATCTGTATTTGTTATCTCCATCGCATTGTGGCAGTTCAGACAGACAAAGTCTTTTAAAGAGGAGGCATAAGGCATGCTGGCAGATATGAAGGTCAGAAAATATATCCGTCTCCTTTTCTCTTACTTGTTGCTAGCCTTTATGGCGGTCATCATTGTTTATCCTCTCCTTTGGACAGCAGGCGCAAGCTTTAACCCTGGCAACAGCTTAATCAGTACATCCATCATTCCGAAGCATCCGACATTCGACCATTACAAGGAATTATTTGCGGGCAAAGAAAGCCTTCAATATGTGCAGTGGTATGTCAACTCAATGAAGATCAGCCTGTTTACAATGGCAGGGTCTTTGCTCTGTGTGACGTTTACAGCCTATGCGTTTTCGCGCTTTCGCTTCAAAGGCAGGAAATACGCTTTAACGCTCTTTTTATTGCTGCAGATGATTCCTCAGTTTTCAGCTTTAATTGCCTTGTTTGTGCTGGCGCAAATCTTGGGAATGATCAATAGCCATTGGCTGCTAATCTTGCTTTATATCGGCGGCTTGATCCCGATGAATACGTATTTGATGAAAGGGTACATGGATTCCATTCCGATGGATTTAGACGAAAGCGCCAAGATTGACGGAGCCAGCAGCACCAGAATTTTCTTCCAGATCATTCTGCCATTATCAAAACCGATGGCGGCAGTCGTGGCCATGAACGGCTTTACCGGTCCGCTCGGAGATTTTGTGCTGTCCTCAACCATATTGAGAACGCCTGAATCATATACATTGCCCGTCGGTCTATTCAATTTAGTGAATGATGTCATGGGGGCCAGCTATACGACATTTGCGGCCGGAGCCCTGCTTATCAGCATACCGGTTGCCGTTATCTTTATCATGCTGCAAAAGAATTTTGTATCCGGATTAACCGCAGGCGGAACGAAGGGCTAAGAGAACAAGGAGGAGAATGTGATGTCAAAGCTTGAAAAAACGCACGTAACAGAAGCGAAATTTATGCTCCATGGGGGAGACTACAACCCCGATCAGTGGCTGAATCGGCCCGATATTTTAGCTGACGATATCAAACTGATGAAGCTTTCTCATACGAATACGTTTTCTGTCGGCATTTTTGCATGGAGCGCACTTGAGCCGGAGGAGGGCATATATCAATTTGAATGGCTGGATGATATTTTTGAGCGGATTCACAGTATAGGCGGTCGGGTCATATTAGCAACGCCGAGCGGAGCCCGTCCGGCCTGGCTGTCGCAAACCTATCCGGAAGTTTTGCGCGTCAATGCCTCCCGCGTCAAACAGCTGCACGGCGGAAGGCACAACCACTGCCTCACATCTAAAGTCTACCGAGAAAAAACACGGCACATCAACCGCTTATTAGCAGAACGATACGGACATCACCCGGCGCTGTTAATGTGGCACATTTCAAACGAATACGGGGGAGATTGCCACTGTGATCTATGCCAGCATGCTTTCCGGGAGTGGCTGAAATCGAAATATGACAACAGCCTCAAGACATTGAACCAGGCGTGGTGGACTCCTTTTTGGAGCCATACGTTCAATGACTGGTCACAAATTGAAAGCCCTTCGCCGATCGGTGAAAATGGCTTGCATGGCCTGAATTTAGATTGGCGCCGGTTCGTCACCGATCAAACGATTTCGTTTTATAAAAATGAAATCATTCCGCTGAAAGAATTGACGCCTGATATCCCTATCACAACGAATTTTATGGCTGACACAGCGGATTTGATCCCGTATCAGGGCCTCGACTACAGCAAATTTGCAAAGCATGTCGATGTCATCAGCTGGGACGCTTATCCTGTCTGGCACAATGACTGGGAAAGCACAGCTGATTTGGCGATGAAGGTCGGCTTTATCAATGATCTGTACCGAAGCTTGAAGCAGCAGCCTTTCTTATTAATGGAGTGTACGCCAAGCGCGGTCAATTGGCATAACGTCAACAAGGCAAAGCGCCCGGGCATGAATCTGCTGTCATCCATGCAAATGATTGCCCACGGCTCGGACAGCGTTCTCTATTTCCAATACCGCAAATCACGGGGGTCATCAGAAAAATTACACGGAGCGGTTGTGGATCATGACAATAGCCCGAAGAACCGCGTCTTTCAAGAAGTGGCCAAGGTAGGCGAGACATTGGAACGGCTGTCCGAAGTTGTCGGAACGAAGAGGCCGGCTCAAACCGCGATTTTATATGACTGGGAAAATCATTGGGCGCTCGAGGATGCTCAGGGGTTTGCGAAGGCGACAAAACGTTATCCGCAAACGCTTCAGCAGCATTACCGCACATTCTGGGAACACGATATCCCTGTCGACGTCATCACGAAAGAACAAGACTTTTCACCATATAAACTGCTGATCGTCCCGATGCTGTATTTAATCAGCGAGGACACCATTTCCCGTTTAAAAGCGTTTACGGCTGACGGCGGCACCTTAGTCATGACGTATATCAGCGGGGTTGTGAATGAGCATGACTTAACATACACAGGCGGATGGCATCCGGATCTTCAAGCTATATTTGGAGTTGAGCCTCTTGAAACGGACACCCTGTATCCGAAGGATCGAAACGCTGTCAGCTACCGCAGCCAAATATATGAAATGAAGGATTATGCAACTGTGATTGATGTAAAGACTGCTTCAGTGGAAGCGGTGTATCAAGAAGATTTTTATGCGCGCACGCCAGCGGTCACAAGCCATGAGTATCAGCAGGGCAAGGCGTATTTTATCGGCGCGCGTTTGGAGGATCAATTTCAGCGTGATTTCTATGAGGGTCTGATCACAGACCTGTCTCTTTCTCCAGTTTTTCCGGTTCGGCACGGAAAAGGCGTCTCCGTACAAGCGAGGCAGGATCAGGACAATGATTATATTTTTGTCATGAATTTCACGGAAGAAAAACAGCTGGTCACGTTTGACCAGAGTGTGAAGGACATGATGACAGGAGACATATTGTCAGGCGACCTGACGATGGAAAAGTATGAAGTGAGAATTATCGTAAACACACATTAGGCTGATGCTCCGCTCGATATGGGCGGATTCTTTTTTCTATAGAATGAAACCGCTTACTAAGTCTTGGGGGGATGAAATCATGAAAAGCAAAGTGAAAATGTTCTTTGCGGCTGCCATCGTGTGGAGTGCATGTAGTTCAACAGGATATGCCGCTGCCATTGAGAAGGAGAAGCACGTGTCAGAGCTTCGGGTAGAGGATCTTTTTGTTAAAAAAGTAGAGGGGATGAACAAGGATTTTATCAAAGGGGCAGATGTATCCAGCGTTATTGCTTTGGAAAACAGCGGTGTCACCTTTTACAATACAAGCGGAAAACGCCAGGACATCTTTACAACCTTAAAACAGGCTGGGGTCAACTATGTTCGCGTCCGCATCTGGAATCACCCGTATGATTCAAATGGCAATGGGTATGGCGGGGGAAACAATGATGTTCAAAAAGCCATCGAAATCGGAAAAAGAGCGACAGCGAACGGAATGAAGGTGCTGGCCGACTTTCACTACTCTGATTTCTGGGCCGATCCAGCGAAACAAAAGGTGCCCAAAGCCTGGGTGAATCTCAGCTTTGAAGCAAAAAAAGCAAAGCTCTATGAGTATACGAAACAAAGCCTGCAAAAGATGATCAAGGAAGGCGTTGACATCGGCATGGTTCAGGTCGGAAATGAAACAACAGGAGGATTTGCCGGTGAGACTGATTGGACGAAGATGTGCCAATTATTTAATGAAGGAAGCCGAGCGGTCAGGGAGACAAATTCAAATATTTTGGTCGCCCTGCATTTTACCAATCCAGAAACGGCTGGAAGGTATCCATTTATTGCGGAAACACTCAGCAAAAACAAAGTGGATTATGATGTGTTTGCGAGCTCCTATTATCCTTTCTGGCATGGCACATTACAAAATTTGACCTCCGTGCTGAAGGCTGTTGCCAACACGTACGGCAAAAAAGTCATGGTGGCGGAGACATCGTACACCTATACCGCTGAGGATGGCGATGGGCATGGAAATACAGCACCAAAAAGCGGGCAGACGCTGCCATATCCAATTTCTGTTCAAGGCCAGGCAACTGCAGTAAGAGATGTAATGGAGGCAGTGGCGAATACGGGCAAAGCAGGACTTGGTGTTTTCTACTGGGAGCCTGCGTGGATTCCAGTCGGGCCGAAGACACAGATAGAGAAAAACAAAGTGTTATGGGAAACATACGGGTCAGGGTGGGCGTCCAGCTATGCTGCTGAATACGACCCTGAAGACGCCGGGAAGTGGTATGGGGGAAGTGCTGTAGATAATCAAGCTTTATTTGATTTTAATGGACACCCGCTGCCTTCCTTGCAGGTGTTTCAATATGCGGAGTCAGGACATATTCCAAAGAAACGCTGAAACAAAAAAATCCATGAGATGTAACAAATCATTGTTATGTCTCATGGATCATTTTATTTTACATCAACTAATATAAAACATTCGTCATCACTCTTATGATGAGCTTCCTTTTGATGCTGCAGTGATGTAAGGATTTTCTCCTTCAGGTCAGCGATCGGCGAATCAGGATGATCCTTTAGTAAATCAAATAAATAACATGAAGCCGTAGGATCCATCACGCCATCCGTATACAGAAGCAATCTTCCGCCCTCCGTATATGAAAGGCTGCTTGACTGAAACACTAAGTCTTCAAACATCCCGATCGGAGGCGAGGTAGCGTGAAGCAGATGTTGAGTTCCGCTATCGTCCTGCCAAAGTGCCGGCGGATGCCCTGCGTTGACATAATCAATTCTTTGCCGTGCTATGTCAATCTCGAGATAAATAGCAGTGCAATAATGTCTTGCTTCCTCATCATTTTGAAACAAGCTGTGAAGGTGCCGGTCCAATTCCTTCATAACTTTAACGGGGCTGAGACCTTGCGTGATCTGGCGCTGGAACAAAGGATGAAGAGACATCGTAATCAATGCAGATGAAATTCCGTGCCCCATCACATCAAGGATAATAATGCCGTAACGGTGTTCATCGATTTGATAATATCCGTAAAGATCACCTGACAATTCACTCGATGCGTTGTAATAAGAGTCAATCTGAACCTGATCGTTTACAATCGGTTCAGTCAACGAGTTTTTCTGGATCTTTCTGGCGAGTTCAAGCTCTCTTTTGGTGTTTAATTTAAATTGTTGATTTTGTTTGTTGATCTCAAGAAGTTCTTCTTGTTTTGCTTTCAGCGTTTCCAAGGCAATTTCTAACTCCGCATTGGCTTTCTGTTTGGCAAGCAAAGCTTCCTGTGCCTCATTTCTGGCTATCAGCAGCTCATTTTCATATTCATTTCGCTTTCGCATTGGAATCAGAACACAATCAAAGACAGAAGCCCCGCTATCGTGTCTCGCAATAGCATTGATAAGGACGGGAATTTCTTCTCCATCTCTAGCTTTCAGGGAAATGTATATTTCTTCGATGTGATGCTCTAATTTCAAAAGCGGAAAAAAATAAAGCTGGCAGAAAAGCTGTGCGGGAATGGTCAACATCATATTCATGTGCTGGCCGATAACCTGCTCCGGCTCATAATCCAGAATCTTGATAAGGGTGCGGTTGGCAGCTATGATCGACCCCTCTTCTGACAAAGCGAGGAAACCGCATGGTGCATCATTCAATTGTTTGTCCATCTAAGAGGGTCACCTCTATCCCTTTCGTTCCTATATCACACGTGTGCTTTTAAATAATCGCCGATCAGCTGTATCGTCTCATCTGGATGGCTCATATGAGGGCAATGTCCGAGAGCCTCCATTTGTTTCAGACTGCTATAAGGCAGATGCTGATGCATATACTTACCTACTGTTGCAGGTGCGATGATATCATCTGCACATTGGAGAATAAGAGAGGGAACCGTTACCTTCGAAAGATCCTCTCGGTGATCAGAAAAAAACGCCGCTTTCGCGAATTGGCGGGCAATGACAGGATCAGTAGAACAAAAACGGCTTTCAAGCTCTTCCTTAATTTCAGGCCGATCTGGCTGATTCAGAACGGTTGCCGCAAATACAGTTGCCCAGCCGATATAATTTTTCTCCATCATCTCCAGCAAGCCAAGGAGCTGCTCCTCTTCAAATCCTCCGTAATACTCAGGCGGATCATTCAAATAGCAAGGAGAAGGCCCCACCATCACCAGATTGGAAAAAAGCTCCGGGCGGCGGATGGATGCAAGCATCCCAATCAAGGCCCCGACGGAGTGACCTACAAACACGGTTTCCTTCAGATCTAAAGCTTCACAAACATCAAGAACATCCTGGGCATAGCCGTCAAGTGTCTGGTAACGATTCAGGTCATATGCGCGCAAATCTGAATGTCCCGAACCGACGTAATCAAATAAAATCACACGATGATCTTCTTCAAAGGCAGGTGCCACGGCATTCCACACACTTTGATCGCATCCAAAACCAGGTGCGAACATGATAGATGCTCTGCCGCTGCCTTTCACCTTCACATGATTTCTAGACAAAATCGCTTCGTTCATGATTGGCTCCTTTCAGCCGGAAAGTAATATAAAGTTCAATAGATCTATCATAACACTCGGATGGTTTGAAGAGTGTATCTTTCTATGAATGTCACAGCAGTTTAAAAGAAAGAGGACATGGGAGATAGAAAAGATGGATGAATTGGAAGATGCAGGAGGAGGATTGCCTAGATACCGGGGTGAGTAAGAAAATGACATTTGTCACTCCATCATCATGACACCCCATACTAACATCGTCTTCTCCGTCATTTTACAATCAATGTAAACGATCAGGAGGTGCTCATGTGATGAAAGAAGCAATAACAGTAAGCAACGTGACAAAACATTTCCAGCGAAAAACCGCTGTAAACCACATCAGCTTCAGTATTGAAAAAGGAGAAATTGCAGCCATTCTCGGGCCAAATGGGGCAGGGAAGACGACCGTCATCTCTATGATATTAGGATTGCTGAAACCGAGTGAGGGAGAAATCAAACTATTTAACCGGGTTCCCGATGATCAACAGGTTCGTGAAAAAATAGGTGTAATGCTTCAGGAAGTAAGTGTCATGCCGGGCCTTAAGGTGGATGAAATCCTTGAACTCTTCCGGAGCTATTATCCGAATCCATTGTCCATGAAAGAACTCGTTTCGTTAACAGCACTCACCAAAGAAGATTTGAAAACAAGAGCAGAAAAATTATCCGGCGGACAAAAACGCCGTTTGAGCTTTGCTTTGGCTCTTGCCGGGAACCCGGAGCTGCTTATACTTGATGAACCGACAGTCGGCATGGACACTTCATCAAGACACCGATTCTGGCAGACCATTCACGGACTGTCGGACCAAGGAAAAACAATTATTTTTTCAACTCATTATTTACAGGAAGCAGACGATGCCGCACAGCGAATCCTATTTTTTACTGAAGGACAGCTTGTTGCAGACGACTCACCAATGCAAATCCGCTCAAGAATGCAAAAACAGTCTGTTTCCTTTATGCTTCATTCAAGTGAATCATTGGAAAGGCTGTCTTGTCACCCGGAAGTCGAAAGAGTGATCCACGAGCATGAGAGAACCATCATCCAGACATCAAATACAGACAAAGTGTTGGCGCTGATCTTTCAAGAAAACATCCCAGCACGAGATATTCGAATTGAGCAAGCGACGCTCGATGAGGCATTTCGCCAGCTGGCTGACGGCAACAGGGAGGCGATGTGAGTGAACATGCTGCAAAAGCAAAGCATCGCTGAAATGAAAAGGGTGCTTAGGAACAAGTACTTTGTGCTTTGGTCTCTGATCATGCCGATTGCCTTTTATTATTTCTTTACAAATGTAGTGAATACCAACGTCCCTGATCAACGTGCATGGGAAGCCCATTACCTGATGTCGATGACAGTCTTCAGCGTGATGGGTTCCTCTATCATGACGCTTGGCATCCGAATGGTACAAGAACGGTCACAAGGCTGGGCCGCCTTTATCCGCCTTACGCCTCTTCAGGATCATATCTATTTATCAGCTCAGATGATCGGCCAAAGTGTCATTCACGTTTTATCGATTACCGTCATATTTCTGTTCGGCGCAGTCATCAATGATATTGCCTTGTCACCGTTTGAATGGATGATGAGCGGACTGTGGATTTTGTTTGGCGCATTGCCTTTTTTTAGCATTAGGCACACTAATCGGCCTCATGAGAAAAGTAGAAACAGCGGCCGGAATCAGTAATGTGCTTTATATGCTGCTGGCTTTAGGCGGAGGGATGTGGATACCGTTTGAGGTCATGCCTGACATGATGCAGAGCATTGGCCAGTGGCTTCCGTCTTATCATTTCGGGAGCGGAGCGTGGGAACTTGTCCGGGGTGGGAGTCCGACTTGGAAAAATATTCTGATATTAATCGCTTATATGATGCTCTTCATGCTACTATCTAAATATATAAGAAGAAAACAAGAAGCGGTGTAATACATGAAAAAGGCAATATCTATTTTCCCGAAGGAATTCGGGTTTTTCCCTTATATCTTTCTGGTGTATACGATTATGCCGTTCCTCTCTTTATTGAAAGAATCAGGGGTCAAACAGGGGATCGGATATGGCATGCTGCTCCTTTTTGTAGCGGCATATCGCCAGTTATTCTGCAGCGTGGGCAAAGCTTCGTTTACATATTGGCTTATCGTGCAAATGGCGGTTATTTTGATGTATAGTGTGTTTTACAATATCACCTATATATACTTAGGTTTTTTCCCGGCAAACTTTGTTGGCTATTTCAAAGAGAAAACGAATTTTAACCGTGCGTTCTGCGCTTTAATCTTTATACTGCTTTTTCCATGCCTATACCAATTTATCGCGAATTCGGTCTCGCTCCGGGAGCTTTTTTCTGTTCTCCCGTTTCTCGTCATTATGCTCATTTCTCCATTCGGCATTCGTTCTATGTTTCGGAGAATTGAGCTTGAAAATAAGCTTGCACAAGCCAACGAACAGATAAAAGAACTCTCTAAAAGAGAGGAGCGTGTTCGAATCGCCCGTGATCTTCACGATACTCTTGGCCACACCCTGTCGCTGCTTACATTAAAAAGCCAGCTCATTCAGCGGCTGGCTGCATCTGATCCAGAACGGACCAAGCTTGAGGCAAAAGAAATGGAAACCAGCTCACGATCCGCACTCAAGCAAGTTCGAGAGCTGGTTTCTGATATGAGGACGGTCACGATAACAGAGGAGCTCGTAAACATTCAGCACATATTAAGAGCGGGGAACATTACCTTTCAATACGAAGGAGCCGACGACTTTTCAGCGATATCTCCCGTCACTCAAAATATTATCAGTATGTGTATGCGGGAAGCCGTGACTAACATTATCAAGCACAGCAAAGCAACCCACTGTGCCATCACCATTTCTCAGTTTGCTGACAAAATGAGGATCGTGATACGGGATGACGGAAAGGGAGCGCCAAAGGAGAAAATGTTTGGGAATGGCCTGCGGGGAATGGAAGAACGGCTCATGCTCATTGAAGGGGGATTAACGGTTTCAGATCATAACGGAACGGTTGTGGCACTGACGATTCCGCTTATTAAAAAAGCAGAATGATTGGAGGACGAAAAGAATGATTCGTCTGTTTATTGCTGAGGACCAGCGAATGCTTTTAGGCGCTTTGGGATCTTTGCTTGATTTAGAAGAGGATATGACAGTCATCGGACAAGCATTAAACGGGGAAGAGGCGCTACATGCTATTTTGAAGCTGGAGCCGGATGTATGCATTATGGACATTGAAATGCCGGTTCGAAGCGGGCTGGATGTGGCAGAGGAATTAATGAAAAAAGGCTGCGTCAGCAAGGTCATTATTTTAACCACCTTTGCTCGCCCCGGATATTTTGAACGCGCCGTAAAGGCCGGTGCACATGGCTATCTGCTGAAAGACGGCGAAATTGACGATCTGGCCGATGCCATTCGAAAATGTGTAAAGGGAAAACGTGTCTTCAGCCCTGAGCTGACGTTTAATATGATGCGAGACGAAAATCCGCTAACCGTTAGAGAGCAAGAAATTCTGAGGCTTGCGGCTTTAGGCAAGACAACAAAAGACATTACGCTGGAGCTCTATTTATCTCAAGGCACAGTTCGAAACTATATCTCAGAAATCATCCAAAAGCTTAATGCGAAAAATCGGACAGAAGCCGCCAGCATCGCTGAGGAAAAGGGCTGGATTTAACCATATACTGCACTCCTGGGAGATCGGGAGTGTTTTTATATGCCACAAATGAAAATATCCCTAGAAAACCCTTCCCTTCCATTGTCAGAATAGTGTACGATATTCATATAGTTATTTTAACTCAGGTCATCAGATGACCTGATCATATATTGGGGATGAGAGAGGGGTTCATCATGAAAGTCTCACTTTTTGTCACTTGTCTTGTTGATATGTTTCAAACAAATGTCGGAAAAGCAACGGTTGAGCTGCTGGAGCGGCTTGGGTGTGAGGTTGATTTTCCGGAAGGGCAGATTTGCTGCGGGCAGCCGGCTTACAACAGCGGCTATGTAAATGACGCCAAAAAAGCAATGAAACGGATGATCGAAACGTTTCAGGATTCTGAATATGTTGTCAGTCCTTCCGGTTCCTGCACAACGATGTTCCGGGAGTATCCGCACCTGTTTCAGGATGATCCGAAATGGGCCGATAAAGCGCAAAAGCTGGCGGATAAAACGTATGAACTGACAGATTTTATTGTGAACGTACTTGGAGTAGAGGATGTCGGCGCGACCCTTCATACAAAAGCGACCTTACATACGTCGTGCCATATGACAAGGCTGCTGGGTGTTCGGGAGGAGCCGATGAAGCTGTTGAGCCATGTGAAGGGCCTGCAGTTTACAGAGCTTCCGGGCAAACATAACTGCTGCGGATTCGGAGGAACGTTCTCCGTCAAGATGGCGCAGATTTCTGAGCAGATGGTCGATGAAAAAGTCGAATGTGTGGAGGAAACGGGAGCAGAGGTGCTGATCGGTGCTGACTGCGGCTGTTTGATGAATATCGGGGGA
This sequence comes from Bacillus sp. FSL R5-0576, assembly GCF_038004765.1. NCBI lineage: Bacteria > Bacillati > Bacillota > Bacilli > Caryophanales > Bacillaceae > Bacillus > Bacillus sp. FSL R5-0576. The sequence goes on along the minus strand of NZ_JBBORU010000001.1, from coordinate 3,218,034 downwards.
CGGCTTGGCCGAAAAGATAAGAATGTCAAAGTGATGCACATCGCCGAAGTGCTCAACAGCAGATAAAACTGGATTCAGAGGGGGAAAGGATCATGGCGATGAAAATCGGTACTGACGCTTTTAAAGAGCGGGTATCACAGGGGATTGATAATGAATTTATGAGAGGTGCTGTTTCGGGTGCACAGGAGCGTCTGCGGACGCGGCGCCTAGAGGCAGCAGAAGAACTGGGAAACTGGGAGGAGTGGCGCTCATTATCAGAGGAAATCAGGCAGCATGTCCTTGAAAACCTTGATTTCTATCTCGGACAGCTTGCCGATAATGTGGCGAAAAGAGGCGGACATGTCTATTTTGCGGAAACAGCGGAAGAGGCGTCTTCCTATATTCGTGATGTCATTCAAAAGAAGAACGGGAAGAAAATCGTAAAATCAAAATCAATGGTTACAGAGGAAATCAATCTGAATGAGGTGCTGGAGAAGGAAGGCTGTGAAGTCGTAGAAACCGATCTCGGCGAGTATATTTTGCAGATTGATGATCACGATCCGCCGTCACATATCGTAGCGCCCGCCCTTCATAAAAATAAAGAGCAGATACGCGATGTGTTTAAAGAAAGGCTGGACTATCAACATACAGAAAAACCGGAAGAGCTGGTGATGCATGCGCGCGCCATTCTCCGGAAAAAGTTTCTGGAAGCGGATATCGGCATTACCGGCTGTAACTTCGCCATCGCTGACACGGGTTCTGTCAGCCTTGTGACCAATGAAGGAAATGGACGGCTTGTGAGCACCTTGCCGAAAACACAAATTACCGTCATGGGAATGGAGCGGATTGTCCCGTCATTTTCTGAATTTGAAGTGCTAGTCAGCATGCTGACAAGAAGTGCTGTCGGACAGCGGCTGACAAGTTATATTACAGCTTTGACGGGTCCGAAGCTGGAAGGTGAGGTGGACGGTCCGGAAGAATTCCATCTTGTCATCGTTGATAATGGACGATCCAATATCCTTGGAACGGAATTCCAGTCTGTGCTGCAATGTATCCGCTGTGCCGCCTGTATCAATGTCTGTCCTGTGTACCGCCATGTCGGCGGACATTCATACGGCTCAATCTACTCGGGGCCGATCGGAGCGGTTTTATCGCCGTTGCTCGGCGGTTATGATGATTATAAGGAGCTGCCGTACGCGTCTTCACTGTGCGCTGCTTGTTCAGAAGCCTGCCCGGTCAAAATCCCGCTTCATGAGCTGCTACTCAAGCATCGTCAGAATATCGTCGAAAAAGAAGGCAGAGCGCCGATCAGTGAAAAGCTTGCAATGAAAGCATTCGGACTTGGCGCATCCTCCTTATCGCTTTACAAAATGGGCTCAAAATGGGCGCCGGCCGCCATGACGCCTTTTACAGAGGACGAAAAAATTTCGAAAGGGCCCGGCCCGCTTAAAAATTGGACACAGATCCGTGACTTCCCGGCACCGCATAAATCGAGATTCAGAGACTGGTTTGCGGACAGAGAAACAAGTGAACGCACGAAGGAGGAGCAGTGATGACGAAGGGAACCATTCAGAATCAAGAGAGCTTTTTAAATCGAATCGCATCCAGCCTGGGCCGTGAAAGAAGAACAGGAGGCGTGGCAGTCCCTGAATGGGCGCATCAGCCGCAATATAAAACACTTGAAGGTTATTCAGCGGATGACTTAGTCACAGTGCTCAAAAACCATTGTGTCAAAATCCATACAGAGCTGATTGAAACGGATTCAACCGGCCTTTATGATGCCCTGCGCGAGCAAGTCAGCGGCTTTTCCGGAGGCCCTGTCATCATTCCGAAGGACCCCCGCTTTGAAGAATACGGACTGAAAAGCCTGCTCACCAAGGACTGGCCGAGTGAAGGAACGCCGGTCTGGGAGTGGGATGCTGACAAAGGCGAGGAAAATATCAAAAAAGCGGAGCAAGCCAATGTAGGGATTACATTCAGCGAAATTACATTGGCTGAGTCGGGGACGGTTGTCCTCTTCTCCTCAAAAGACATCGGCCGATCTGTCAGCCTTCTGCCGACGACTTATATTGCGATCGTGCCGAAATCAAGCATTGTACCGAGAATGACACAAGCCAGTGATATCATCCGCCAAAACATTGCGGACGGTGTCACTGTTCCTTCATGTATCAACTACATTACCGGACCGAGCAACTCAGCAGACATTGAAATGGATTTAGTTGTGGGAGTGCACGGACCTGTAAAGGCAGCATATATTCTCGTCTCTGACCGCTGAACTCAGGAAGCCCGGCAGGCATATGCCGGGCTTTTTGCTTGAAAAAACTTCAACTTCCAATTTTTTGGCCGATGAGAAGAGTATGACTTGATACAGGAGGAAATGCGATGAAAAAATGGCTGATCATAGCGGTTTCACTGGCGATTGCGATTGTTCTGTTTATGTATACAAAAACAGAAGCGAAGGCAGCCGGAATGACACTAGGCTACACGACTGGGGATACGGCTTCATACAATTCTCTTACGAAATATCATACATACATGAATGCCATCGCAACCGATACGTTTGCGTTTGAAAAAAACGGACATGTGATTGGCGATGCCCCCCCAACTAAGCAGCTGACATATGCCAAAAAGAAAAAAATCAAGACATGGGCTGTCATTTCAAACTATAATGATGCCATTTATGATTTTGACGGAGATTTAGCGAGTCGGGTCATGAGTAATAAAACAGCGAAAAAACGATTCACAGATCAGTTAATTACACTGGCCAAAAAGCACTCATATTACGGAATTAATATCGATTTTGAAGCAGTAAATCCAGAAGACCGCGCTGCGTACTCGAACTTCATTCAATATGTCTCACAGGCTTTGAATAAGAAACATATTAAAACAATGGTATCCGTTCCGGCCAAAAGCGCCGATGATAAAAATGATGACTGGAGCTGGCCGTATGATTATGCGAAAATCGGCAAATATGCCGACTTCGTACAAGTCATGACCTACGACGAACATGGCATTTGGGGTGAGCCAGGGTCAGTGGCAAGCACAAACTGGATCAAAAGCTCTCTGCAGTTTTCAGTCAAAAAGATCAAAGCCAATAAAGTCATCATGGGAATCCCTGCGTACGGCTATGACTGGGATGTAAAAGACGGAAGTACCAGCACAATAAGGGAATGGAATGAGCTCAAATCCCTCATCAAAAAACAAAAAGCAAAGCCGGCATTCAACAAAAAATCAGGCTCGATGACGTTTTCTTATGTTGACAAAAAGAAGCATAAACATGTCGTGTGGTATGAAAACGAAAAAACCGTTCAAACGAAAAGCCATCTGGCAAAGCAATATAAAATAGCAGGTGTTTCAGTTTACGCATTAGGAAACGAGTCAGAATCCTTTTGGAAAGCCATTCGAAAAGGGACAAAATAACAGTTTCTTTTTTCTCTGAAGTTATTGACAGTTAAAAGAGAAGCACGTATATTATGTTAATATATTCAGATCATAAAATTTGAGTTTTTCAGAAAACTAAAACACATAGATTGGGAGCAGTAAAAGAAAGTGATCAGAACAGAGAGCTGCGGGGTGGTGCGACGCAGCCTGATTCTTCTTTGAACTCGCCCGGGAGTGGTAAGACGGAACGGAATAGATTGAATATTCCCTATGTTTTAACGGCTAACCTTCGTTACAGGTCAAAAGCAGGATTCTTCATGAAGAATCAACAAGAGTGGTACCGCGGTCAGCCGAAGGCTCGTCGTCTCTTTATCTATTAGATTAGGTAGGAGACGGCGGGCTTTTTTGTTTTTGAAAACGAGAAGGAGAGGTAGAAGAGGATGAAAAACGACAATCAAACGTTAAAACGCACGATGACGTCCCGCCATATTATGATGATGGCGCTGGGCGGAGCAATCGGCGCAGGTTTATTTAAGGGGAGCAGCTCAGCGATCGATGTGGCAGGGCCATCTGTCATTATCGCATATCTGCTCGGCGGGATTATTTTGCTGTTTATTATGCAGGGGCTGGCGGAAATGGCTGTTCGAAACCGTAACGCCAGAACCTTCCGTGATCTTGTCCAGCAGGTATTGGGAAACTACGCCGCTTACTTTTTGGACTGGATCTACTGGAAAATGTGGGTGCTTAACATTGCGGCTGAAGCTGTTGTAGCTGCGATTTTCATTCAATATTGGCTGCCGGGCTGCCCGATCTGGGTGTTGGCATTAGGAATTTCTCTTATCGTCACGATTGTAAACTTGCTTTCTGTTAAAATCTTCGCCGAAACCGAATATTGGCTGGCAATGATCAAGATTACCGTTATTATTATCTTTATTATTCTGGGATTGCTGCTCTTATTTGTATCATTCGGTGATCATACAGCATCCGGATTTTCAAATCTGACAGACCACGGCGGATTTTTCCCGCACGGCGGCACAGGGCTGATCACGGCGATGCTTGTCGTCATCTACTCTTACGGCGGTACAGAAATTATCGGTGTAACGCTTGCAGAGACAAAAAATCCGGAAAAGGTTGTCCCGAAAGCTGTCCGCAGCACACTGACACGGATTGTCGCGTTTTACCTGCTGCCGTTTTTCATCATCGTCAGCCTGATTCCATGGAACCAAGTCAATTCCGTTCCGGAAAGTCCTTTCGTGATGGTCTTTAAAATGGTAGGCATTCCGGGCGCGGATCATATCATGAATGCAGTCATCCTGCTGGCGATCATTTCTTCTATGAATTCAGGTTTATACGGATCATCACGCATTTTGTATACACAGGCAAGTGACGGAAGGCTTCCAAAGGTCTTCTCGAAGCTTTCATCGAAAAACGTACCGATGTTTGCGATTCTGATGTGCACTTCTTCTCTCTATATTGGCGTATTGATTTCTCTGTTCGCAGGAAGCCAAACATTTAATTATTTAATGGGATCATTGGGATATACCGTTTTATTCATTTGGCTGATCATCGGATTCGCTCATTTAAAATCGAGAAAACAGCAAACGGAAACACCGGCTTATTATGTAAAATGGTTCCCGTACACGACATGGTTTGCGATTGTGGCATTACTCGCCATTCTGATCGGGGTCATCATGACAACATCAATTGTCATTACTGGCATTACTGCGGCGATCTACCTTTTGATTACAGTTGCATATTTGGTCAAAGGACGCAAGCATCAGTAAATAAGAAACCCTCTTGCCGCATCCGGCAAGAGGGTTTTTATTATTGTGCAGCTTTCTCGTTTATACCAATCGCCGCAGCTTTCTGCGCTTTTGATTTTGTATTCACGAGACAGATGCTCGTGACAATCAGCAGCAGCCCTGCCAAGAGGCTAAGGGTGAGCGGTTCATGCAGGAAAATGGAGCTGGCCACGATTGATATGAGCGGAATCAAAAAAGTATAAGATGCGACCTTGCTTGCTTCTCCTGAACCGACAAGCGTAAAAAAGACAAGCCAGCCGAGTGCGATAACGAATACGGAGATAAACAGCAGGCTTGTAATAAACGGAGCTGTCCATTGGATCGCCGAAAAGCTTTCTGTCCAAAAGCCGGATATAAGCAGAAACACGCTTCCGATCGTCAGCTGCAGAGCGACCATCCAGATGGAATCGACGCGGCTGCCTGTTTTTTTCATATATACCGTTCCGAGCGCCCAGCTGATTGCGGAGCCGAGAGCCAGCAGAACCCCAATGACAGAAATATGCCCGCCAAAGCCCGCAGCACTAATGACGGCTACTCCCGCAAAACCGAGGATGAGGCCAATCACTTTCATTACAAACATGGATTCGCCGAGCCACAGCCAAGAAAATACACCCATCAGAACAGGCTGGAAGAAGACGATTGCAGAAAACAGGCCGGCCGGAAGATAATTCAGCCCGATCGTTTGCAGGCCGTAGAATAATGTAATATTTAAAAGAGCAGAAACAAGATAAATCGGCCACGTTTCTTTTAAGCGTAATTTATGAATACGCGGCAGTGCGACAATGACTAATAAAAGCCCGCCGATCAGCGTTCGGATGCCCGCGAACAATAATGGCGGAGAATAGGCGAGCGCGGCTTTGGACAGCGGCCAATTGACGCCCCACATGATGACGAGAAATGCGAGCAGGAGAGCTGTCCGCGTTTTTGAGAGCTGCTTCATTGTTCATTCACTCCTTGTAGAACTTTTCCATCATATGATACGGTAGAACATAAGATAAATAAAATGAATCTTTTTTATAAGGAGCATAAGTAAATTGTTATGACCATTACACAATTAAAGGTTTTTGTGAAAATAGCTGAAACTGGAAGCTTTACAAAAGCGGGTCAGGCGCTGAACATGACACAGCCGGCTGTCAGCCATGCGATTTCTGCGATCGAAGCTGAGCTTGATGTAAAGCTGATCATTCGTGACCGCCGCAATGGCCTGATGCTGACAGATACGGGAAAACAGATCTTAGTACACATCAGAGAAGTCTTAAAAGGCATTGAAAAAGTTGAGCAGGTAGCAGCAGCGGAAAAAGGGCTTGAACTGGGAACGATCCATATCGGCACATTCTCAACTGCCTCGGCTTATTTTATGCCGAAGCTGATCAGTGAATTTAAACAAAAATATCCGAAACTTGAGCTCGTGCTGCACGAGGGAACTGTAAATGAAGTCAAGGAGTGGCTTCATACGCGGATGATAGATGTTGGGATTCTTCTGTATCCAACAGAGGAGATGGAGTACATTCATTTGAAAAAAGACAAAATGGCTGTCGTGCTCAGGGACGATCACCCGCTTGCCAGTCATTCAGCCATTACGCTGAAAGATCTTGACCATGAACCGATGATCGTCTGTGACGGCGGCTATGAATCACCATTTATCGATATGTTCAGGCAGGCGGGTGCTACGCTGCACCCAGCTTTCACGGTCTATAACATCAACACCTCGATCAGTATGATCAGAGAAGGCCTGGGCCTGGCCATTTTATCGGAAATGTCCATGTCGGGGATGCCGCTTCCGGAGCATGTGGTGACCCGGGAATTGGACCCGCAGGTATACCGTGATGTGCAGCTTGCTGTTCCGTCGCTAAAGGAGGCTTCTCTGGCGGCTAAGCTCTTTATTGAGATGGCTAAGGAGCTGTTTGGAGCAGAATAATGTTCCAAACCGTTCGTTTTATATTGTTCGAATTTCATCGAATCAAATTCTTTTATTCCTGAATGCAGTTGTGTTATGGTGTGATAGAAGTTCTTACAATCATGACCTGACAGCTTTGGGCTGTTTACTGATAACACATTTGCAAAGGAGAACAATATGTCTAACAACCAACGCAAAGATACCTTGCTTTCTGTCTTGAATTTATCTCCGGTTGTTCAGGGAGGAACGATTGCAGAATCATTCCGAAACAGCATGGACTTGGCGCGCCGGGCAGAGGAATGGGGCTATCACCGTTACTGGCTTGCTGAACATCATAATATAGAAGGTGTTGCAAGCTCTGCCACCGCAGTTTTGATTGGCCATATTGCCGGAGGCACGAAGAAAATCCGCGTCGGTTCCGGCGGCATTATGCTCCCGAACCACTCTTCATTAGTCATTGCTGAACAATTCGGCACACTGGAAACACTGTATCCCGGTCGGATTGATCTGGGGCTTGGACGTGCGCCGGGAACAGACCAGTTGACAGCCAGAGCACTCCGCAGAAACATCAACAGCGGGGAGGATTTTCCAGAACAATTAGAGGAACTGCGCAATTATTTTAAACCGTCAGGAAATGTGCGCAATCAAGTTCGCGCCATTCCCGGAGAGGGCATAGACGTGCCGATTTGGCTGCTGGGCTCAAGCGGCTTCAGCGCCCGTCTGGCAGGTGAATTAGGTCTTCCGTTTGCCTTTGCCGCTCATTTCTCACCGGCGAATACGGTTCCCGCTTTGGAGCTGTACCGCAATTCCTTCACGCCGTCAGACGTGCTCGACGAACCGTATGCGATGGTCGGTGTCACCATTATCGCGGCAGATACAAACGAGAAAGCGCAGCACCTTGCGACTTCGCATTATCAAAGGTTTCTTGATCTTGTCCGCGGTACGCCGAACCAGCTTAAACCGCCTGTTGAGGATATGGATCAAATCTGGAGCCCGTATGAAAAAGCGATGGTCAATGAGCAGCTGAGCTCCACGATTGTCGGAGGTCCGGAAGAAGTGAAGGCGAAGCTTGAAGATTTCGTCAAAACGACACAGGCTGACGAAATTATGGTTAACTCAGAAACCTTTGAACACGCAGACAGAATGCGTTCGTTTGAAATCATCGCTGACGTTTGGAAAAACAGATAACAGCTATAAAAAAAGCAATGTAGCGGGGAGACCCATACATTGCTTTTTTTATTCATTCAGTTTTCGTGCGGACTGGCGAATGATCAACTCAGGCTCAAATATGACATCCTCTTGCTTCGGCTTTTTATGCTCTAAGCAGTCAATGACATATTTGGCGGCTGCTTTTCCAAGCACTGATTTCGGATGTTTGACAGAGGTTAGTTTCACTTCTGAGATTTGGGCGAAATGTGAATCATCGTACCCGACAATAGACATATCCTCCGGCACTTTAAGATCCATCTCCCTCAGCATATCAATCACCTTCAGCGCAATTTCATCGTTATAACAAAGAATGGCTGTCGGCATGTGCTTGCTGTTTTTCTCCAGTGTGGCTTTTACTTTCTCCAGAAGTTTTGATTCTTTTTCTTCCGTTGTAAATGTCACGATCATATCCGGAGAAGGAAACAACTCACGCTCCCGGTGCGCCTGTATAAATCCGTTCATCCGTTTCACGCCTTGTGTGTCATCAGCTTTAAAAATACCCATCATATGCGTGTGGCCGAGAGAAAGCAAATGCTCCGCCGCCATCATCCCGCCTTTCACATCATCCAAGGTAAAACTTGGCGCGGCAAGCTCGGCATATGACGCGTTAATCATCGCAAAAGGAATGCCGTTTTTCTCCAAGTTCAGATAATAGCCGATGTTTGGGGTTTGAAGGGCGCTTTTTGTCGGTTCTACGATGAGTCCGTCAATATGCTGGGACAGCAGGTTTTCTAAGCCTCTTCTTTCGTTGTCCGGGTTGTTGTTTGTGCTTGTCAAAAGCATAGAATACCCCTGCTCGCTTAAATAGGACTCGATTCCTCTGATGATGCTCGGGAAAATATAGTCTGATATGTAGGTTGTCAAAACACCGATCGTTTTATTGGAATGCAGCGCTGACTTAGCAGAGCGTGAAGCGACAAAGGTGCCTCCGCCTTGCACGCTGTACAGCAGACCTTGTGATACGAGGTCTCCGATCGCTTTGCGGATGGTATGCCGGCTGACGCCGAATTGCTGCATTAATTCGTTTTCGGTAGGGATTTTTTGATCGGGCAGTATTTTGCCTTGATTAATCCATGAACTGATTTCTTCTTTTACTTGCGCGTATTTTGGTAACATATCCATTCCTCCAAAATGTATACGGACAAATTTCAGTATATCACAGCGTTCTTTGTAAGAAAACATTGACAGAAAATGCAAACAAGATTATTCTATATTTGTACGTACTAATTAAATGTAATTTTCGTTAAATTTTAATATAAGTACGTACAATTGAAGTTTTGAATGAAAACGCTTTACTCAACATTCGGGAGGGCAGGGAAATGAAGAATACTCCAACTCAATTAGAACCAAATGTTCCTGTAACAAGAAGCCATTCAATGGGATTTGTCATTTTGATCTCATGTGCGGCGGGGCTTGGCGGCTTATTGTATGGCTATGACACGGCAGTGATTTCTGGCGCCATCGGTTTTCTGAAAGATTTATACAGCCTGAGTCCGTTTATGGAGGGACTTGTCATTTCAAGCATTATGATTGGAGGAGTTGTGGGCGTCGGGATATCCGGATTTTTAAGTGACAGATTCGGCCGGAGAAAAATTTTAATGACAGCCGCTTTGTTATTTGCGATATCAGCAATCGTTTCAGCGCTTTCTCAAGACGTGTCCACCTTAATCATTGCAAGGATTATCGGGGGGCTGGGAATCGGGATGGGCTCATCGCTCTCTGTTACGTATATTACAGAAGCGGCACCGCCCGCCATACGCGGAAGTTTATCTTCCTTATATCAGCTCTTTACGATACTGGGGATTTCCGCAACATACTTTATTAATCTAGCTGTGCAGCGGTCCGGAACATACGAATGGGGCGTGCACACCGGCTGGAGATGGATGCTTGCTTATGGAATGGTGCCGTCCGTCATTTTTTTCCTTGTCCTGCTCGTCGTCCCGGAAAGTCCGAGATGGCTGGCGAAAGCGGGCAAAACAAATGAAGCTTTAAAGATCCTGACACGTATTAATGGAGAAACTGTTGCAAAAGAAGAATTAAAGAACATTGAGAACTCTTTAAAAATAGAACAAATGGGGTCGCTCTCCCAGCTGTTTAAGCCGGGTCTCAGAAAGGCGCTTGTCATTGGAATCCTGCTGGCGCTGTTTAACCAAGTCATCGGCATGAACGCGATTACTTACTACGGGCCGGAAATCTTTAAAATGATGGGATTCGGGCAAAACGCCGGATTTGTGACGACTTGTATCGTCGGGGTTGTAGAAGTTATTTTTACCGTTATTGCGGTGTTGCTGATTGATAAAGTCGGACGAAAAAAACTGATGTCCATCGGTTCTGCTTTTATGGCTATTTTTATGATTTTAATCGGGACGTCGTTTTATTTTGAGTTAACAAGCGGGATCATGATGATCGTCCTTATATTAGGTTTTGTCGCTGCTTTCTGTGTCTCGGTCGGACCGATCACATGGATTATGATTTCTGAAATCTTCCCGAACCATCTGCGTGCGCGGGCCGCGGGCATTGCGACCATCTTTTTATGGGGAGCAAACTGGGCGATCGGACAGTTTGTGCCAATGATGATTGATTCTTTCGGGCTCGCCTATACATTTTGGATCTTTGCGGTGATTAACATCCTTTGTTTCCTGTTTGTCGTTACGATCTGTCCGGAAACGAAGAACAAATCGCTCGAGGAAATTGAAAAGCTTTGGATAAAATGAAAACGCTTTAATGAAACAGCCCTTTCTACGGGAAGGGCTGTTTATATTGGGATGCACCATTTGGCGCTTTCTGTATAAGATAAAGATATATAGGATAAAATATTGCTGGATAAAACGACGCGGCATGAAAACTCTGCGAATATTGTCGATGAATTGGCTCTTAACAGTTGAATAAACAATTCCACCCTGTTAAAATAATTAAAGAAAGCAGAAATGATTTTTTTTGGCTATGACGGGACGTTTTTTGTCATAGCGGGACATATAATGTCCAGCAAAAAAGGAAGGAACGTTTGAGTCATGAACCAGTTAATACAAGCTCAAAAAAAATTATTGCCTGATCTTCTGCTCGTTATGCAAAAGAGGTTTGAAATCTTGCAGTATATCAGGCTGACAGAACCCATCGGGCGAAGAAGCCTGTCTGCCAGTCTCGGAATCAGCGAGCGTGTGCTGAGGGGCGAGGTTCAGTTTTTAAAGGAACAGAACCTGGTCGATATTAAGACAAACGGCATGACATTGACAGAAGAGGGCTATGAACTGCTTTCTGTTTTGGAAGATACGATGAAAGATGTTTTAGGTTTGACTCTTTTGGAAAAGACATTAAAAGAACGTTTAAATCTGAAGGATGCCATTATCGTATCCGGAGACAGCGATCAATCCCCATGGGTCAAAAAAGAAATGGGAAGAGCGGCTGTCGCATGTATGAAAAAAAGATTTTCAGGCAAAAATATCGTCGCTGTAACTGGCGGTACGACAATTGAAGCTGTCGCCGAAATGATGACGCCGGATTCTAAAAACCGCGAGCTTTTGTTTGTGCCTGCAAGAGGCGGTTTAGGCGAAGATGTGAAAAACCAGGCGAACACCATATGCGCGCATATGGCGGAGAAGGCTTCAGGCACTTACCGGCTTTTGTTTGTTCCGGGACAGCTGTCACAAGGCGCCTATTCATCTATTATTGAAGAGCCTTCTGTCAAAGAGGTGCTGAACACCATTAAATCAGCGAGTATGCTGGTTCACGGAATCGGCGAAGCTAAAACTATGGCTCAGCGCAGAAACACGCCTTTAGAAGACTTAAAGAAAATAGATGATAACGACGCGGTGACAGAAGCGTTCGGCTACTATTTTAACGCGGACGGCGAAGTGGTTCACAAAGTGCATTCTGTCGGAATGCAGCTGGATGACATAGATGCCATCCCCGATATTATTGCGGTAGCGGGCGGATCATCAAAAGCCGAGGCGATCGAGGCTTACTTTAAAAAGCCACGCAACACGGTTCTCGTCACAGACGAAGGAGCCGCAAAGAAGTTATTAAGGGATGAATAATCCCTCAATATAAATATCTCTCACTTATTTAAAGGAGGAAACAATCATGGCAGTAAAAGTCGGTATTAACGGTTTTGGTCGTATTGGACGTAACGTATTCCGCGCAGCATTAAACAATCCTGAAGTTGAGGTAGTAGCGGTTAACGATTTAACAGATGCTAACATGCTGGCTCACCTTTTACAATATGATTCTGTACACGGAAAATTAGACGCTGAAGTTTCAGTTGACGGTAACAACCTTGTTGTTAACGGCAAAACAATTGAAGTTTCTGCAGAACGCGATCCTGCTAAACTTAGCTGGGGCAAACAAGGCGTTGAAATCGTAGTTGAATCTACTGGTTTCTTCACAAAACGCGCAGACGCTGCGAAACACTTAGAAGCTGGCGCGAAAAAAGTAATCATCTCTGCTCCTGCTAACGAAGAAGATATCACAATCGTTATGGGTGTTAACGAAGATAAATACGATGCGGCTAACCACGATGTTATCTCTAACGCATCTTGCACAACAAACTGCCTTGCGCCGTTTGCAAAAGTACTTAACGATAAATTCGGCATCAAACGCGGTATGATGACAACTGTTCACTCTTACACAAACGATCAGCAAATCCTTGATCTTCCGCACAAAGACTACCGTCGTGCGCGTGCAGCAGCTGAAAACATCATCCCAACATCAACTGGTGCTGCTAAAGCAGTTTCTCTAGTTCTTCCTGAACTAAAAGGCAAACTGAACGGTGGAGCAATGCGTGTTCCAACTCCAAACGTTTCTCTAGTTGACTTGGTTGCTGAACTGAACCAAGAAGTAACAGCTGAAGAAGTAAACGCAGCTCTTAAAGAAGCGGCTGAAGGCGACCTTAAAGGAATCCTTGGCTACAGCGAAGAGCCATTAGTTTCTGGCGACTACAACGGAAACAAAAACTCTTCTACAATCGATGCTCTTTCTACAATGGTTATGGAAGGCAGCATGGTAAAAGTAATCTCTTGGTACGATAACGAAAGCGGCTACTCTAACCGCGTTGTTGACCTTGCAGCTTACATCGCAAAAAAAGGTCTTTAATTTATAGCTGAAAAAGGACCTGACTTGGTTCTTTCGAATAGAAGCGCTATAATGAAAGCGGACAAGGGAAGGGGACGGACTCCCTTTCCCTTTTTCCATGAAGACCGGCTTTCAGAAAACGCTCTGTGATAGAGAAACGACCGCGTTTTAAGCAGCTTTGCCGGCACTTTCGCCTAAGGCCGCTGCCCTGGCTTTTAGACGAACTGCCCTGTGCCGAAAAAGACTGCGATCTGCCCTAGCGGCGTTATCGCTTGAACAGACGGTTTCACGTTTTTCGTGCTGTTTGCAAACCATTTTGAAGGAGGATCTCCTAGGCATGAATAAGAAAACTCTCAAAGACATCGACGTAAAAGGCAAAGTTGTATTCTGCCGCGTCGACTTTAACGTTCCAATGAAAGACGGGGAAGTAACAGACGATACACGTATCCGTGCTGCGCTTCCAACAATCAAACACCTTGCAGACCAAGGCGCAAAAGTCCTTCTTGCGAGCCACTTAGGCCGCCCGAAAGGCGAAGTGGTTGAGGAGCTTCGTTTAACTCCTGTCGCTGCACGTCTCGGCGAACTGCTTGGAAAAAAAGTGAAAAAAGCGGATGAAGCATACGGCGATGCTGTAAAAGCACAAATTTCCGAGATGAAGGACGGAGACGTTCTTGTATTGGAAAACGTACGTTTCTATCCTGGTGAAGAGAAAAATGATCCTGAGCTTGCAAAAGCATTTGCTGAGCTTGCAGATGTATATGTAAATGACGCATTCGGTGCTGCCCACCGTGCTCACGCATCTACAGCTGGAATTGCCGAGCATCTGCCAGCAGTTGCAGGTTTCTTAATGGAAAAAGAGCTTGATGTACTTGGAAAAGCGGTTTCCAATCCTGACCGCCCATTCACAGCGATCATCGGCGGAGCGAAAGTAAAAGACAAAATCGGTGTAATCGAGAGTCTTCTTGATAAAGTAGACAACCTGATCATCGGCGGAGGTCTTGCTTATACTTTCGTAAAAGCGCTTGGCTATGAAGTCGGTAAATCTCTTCTTGAAGAGGATAAAATCGAGCTTGCGAAATCATTTATGGACCGCGCTAAAGAAAAAGGCGTTAACTTCTATATGCCTGAAGATGTACTCGTTGCAGATGATTTCTCTAACGATGCAAACGTGAAAATTGTGCCGATCTCTGAAATCCCTAGTGATTTAGAAGCAATCGACATTGGTACGAAAACACGCGAAACGTATGCTGACGTCATCCAAAACAGCAAACTTGTCGTGTGGAACGGACCAATGGGCGTATTCGAAATCGACTTGTTCGCTCAAGGAACAAAAGCGGTTGCGGAAGCATTGGCAGAGGCGAAAGATACATACTCTGTCATCGGCGGAGGAGACTCTGCGGCAGCGGTTGAAAAATTCGGCCTTGCTGACAAAATGAGCCACATCTCAACAGGCGGCGGCGCATCCCTTGAGTTTATGGAAGGCAAAGAGCTTCCAGGGGTAGCTGCACTGAACGATAAATAATCTCAAAACTGCTATAAGGAAGTGGAACAGATGAGAAAACCAATTATCGCCGGTAACTGGAAAATGAACAAAACACTCGGCGAAGCTGTCAGCTTCGTTGAAGAAGTGAAATCTTCCATTCCAGCAGCAGACAAAGCTGAAGCTGTTGTTTGCGCGCCAGCGCTTTTCTTAGAAAAGCTTGCTTCTGCTGTTAAAGGCACTGACCTAAAAGTCGGCGCTCAAAACATGCACTTCGAAGAAAGCGGCGCGTTCACAGGTGAAATCAGCCCGGTTGCTCTGAAAGATCTTGGCGTTGACTACTGCGTCATCGGCCACTCTGAGCGCCGTGAAATGTTCGCTGAAACTGATGAAACAGTTAACAAAAAAGCACACGCAGCTTTCAAACACGGCATTGTACCGATCATCTGTGTAGGTGAAACGCTTGAAGAGCGTGAAGCCGGCAAAACAAATGATCTTGTTGCTGACCAAGTGAAAAAAGGCCTTGCTGGTCTTTCTGAAGAACAAGTTGCTGCTTCTGTTATTGCGTATGAGCCAATCTGGGCAATCGGAACAGGCAAATCTTCTACAGCGAAAGATGCGAATGACGTGTGTGCGCATATCCGTAAAACCGTCGCTGAAAGCTTCAGCCAAGAAGCTGCAGACAAGCTTCGCATCCAATATGGCGGAAGCGTAAAGCCTGCAAACATTAAAGAATATATGGCAGAGTCCGATATTGACGGTGCTTTGGTCGGCGGCGCGAGCCTTGAGCCACAGTCATTCGTTCAATTATTGGAGGAAGGTCAATATGAGTAAAAAACCAGCTGCACTCATCATTCTTGATGGGTTCGGATTACGTAACGAAACAGTAGGGAACGCAGTCGCTTTAGCGAAAAAACCGAATTTTGACCGCTACTGGAACCAGTATCCTCATCAAACATTGACTGCTTCAGGCGAGGCTGTAGGTCTTCCTGAAGGGCAAATGGGGAACTCCGAAGTAGGTCACTTAAATATTGGTGCGGGACGTATTGTGTACCAAAGCTTAACACGCGTAAATGTTGCCATTCGCGAAGGAGAGTTCGAACGCAATCAAACATTCCTTGACGCGATCAGCAACGCGAAAGAAAACAACAAAGCCTTGCACCTGTTCGGTCTTTTATCTGACGGAGGCGTGCACAGCCATATCAACCATTTATTCGCACTGTTAAAGCTTGCGAAAAAAGAAGGGCTGACAAAGGTTTATATCCATGGCTTCCTTGACGGCCGTGATGTAGGTCCGCAGACAGCGAAAACGTACATCAACCAGCTGAACGATCAAATCAAGGAAATCGGTGTGGGTGAAATCGCCAGCATTTCCGGACGTTACTACTCTATGGACCGCGACAAACGCTGGGACCGTGTAGAAAAAGCGTACCGCGCAATGGCGTACGGCGAAGGCCCTTCTTACCGCAGCGCCCTGGATGTTGTTGATGATTCATATGCAAATGGTATCTACGATGAATTCGTGATTCCATCTGTCATCACAAGAGAAAACGGTGAGCCTGTTGCGAAAATCCAAGACGGCGATTCTGTGATTTTCTATAATTTCAGACCGGACCGCGCCATCCAGATTTCCAACACGTTCACAAACAAAGACTTCCGTGACTTCGACCGCGGCGAGAATTATCCAAAGAACCTGTATTTCGTCTGCCTGACTCACTTCAGTGAAACAGTTGACGGCTATGTAGCGTTTAAACCGATAAATCTTGATAACACAGTCGGAGAAGTATTATCTCAGCACGGGTTAAAACAGCTTCGAATTGCAGAAACTGAAAAGTATCCGCATGTCACGTTCTTTATGAGCGGCGGCCGTGAAGCTGAATTCCCGGGTGAAGAGCGTATTCTCATCAACTCGCCTAAAGTTGCAACGTATGACTTGAAGCCTGAGATGAGTGCGTATGAAGTGAAAGACGCGCTTGTCAAAGAAATTGAAGCTGACAAGCATGACGCGATCATTCTTAACTTCGCAAACCCTGATATGGTCGGCCACTCCGGAATGGTTGAACCAACAATTAAAGCAATTGAAGCAGTGGACGAATGCTTGGGCGAAGTCGTTGACGCGATTCTTGCTAAAGGCGGACACGCCATCATTACCGCTGATCACGGTAATGCTGACATTCTGATTACAGAATCAGGCGAACCGCACACTGCGCATACAACAAACCCAGTCCCTGTGATTGTAACGAAAGAAGGCATTACGCTGCGTGAAGGCGGAATCCTAGGCGACCTTGCACCAACGTTATTAGACCTTCTTGGTGTTGAAAAACCGAAAGAAATGACAGGAACATCTTTAATTCAAAAATAATTTGAAAATCAAAAGGAGAGACAAAACTCATGCCATACATTGTTGATGTTTATGCACGCGAAGTATTAGACTCCCGCGGCAACCCAACAGTTGAAGTTGAAGTATATACAGAAACAGGAGCTTTCGGCCGCGCATTAGTGCCAAGCGGAGCTTCTACAGGTGAATACGAAGCGGTTGAGCTTCGTGACGGCGACAAAGACCGTTACCTTGGAAAAGGCGTGTTAACAGCTGTTAACAACGTAAACGAAATCATTGCTCCAGAGCTTCTTGGCTTTGATGTAACTGAACAAAACGCAATCGACCAGCTTTTAATCGAGCTTGACGGTACTGAAAACAAAGGCAAACTTGGTGCGAACGCAATCCTTGGCGTATCTATGGCTTGTGCGCGTGCTGCTGCTGATTTCTTACAGATTCCTCTTTACCAATACCTTGGAGGATTCAACTCAAAAACGCTTCCTGTACCGATGATGAACATCGTAAACGGCGGAGAGCATGCTGATAACAACGTGGATATTCAAGAATTCATGATCATGCCTGTAGGTGCTCCTAACTTCCGTGAAGCACTTCGCATGGGCGCTCAAATCTTCCACAGCCTGAAATCAGTATTAAGCGCAAAAGGCTTAAACACTGCTGTAGGTGACGAAGGCGGATTCGCTCCAAACCTTGGTTCTAACGAAGAAGCGCTTCAAACAATCGTTGAAGCAATCGAAAAAGCCGGCTTCAAACCTGGCGAAGAAGTTAAACTTGCTATGGATGCTGCATCTTCTGAGTTCTACAACAAAGAAGACGGCAAATACCATCTGTCTGGCGAAGGCGTTGTGAAAACATCTGCTGAAATGGTTGACTGGTATGAAGAGCTTGTTTCTAAATACCCAATCATCTCTATCGAAGACGGACTTGACGAAAACGACTGGGAAGGCCACAAGCTTCTTACTGAGCGTCTTGGTAAAAAAGTTCAGCTTGTTGGTGACGACCTCTTCGTTACAAACACGAAAAAACTTGCTGAAGGTATTAAAAACGACGTAGGCAACTCTATCCTGATCAAAGTAAACCAAATCGGTACATTGACAGAAACATTCGATGCGATCGAAATGGCGAAACGCGCAGGCTATACAGCTGTTATCTCTCACCGTTCTGGTGAAACTGAAGACAGCACAATCGCTGACATCGCTGTGGCAACAAACGCAGGACAAATCAAAACAGGTGCTCCGTCTCGTACGGACCGTGTTGCGAAATACAACCAGCTTCTTCGCATCGAAGATCAGTTGGCTGAAACTGCTCAATACCACGGTATCAACTCTTTCTACAACTTAAACAAGTAATAAAAAGACCGCCGGGATTTTCTCGGCGGCTTTTTTTATGCTTTCAGAGATCCAAATAAAGCCTCACCATATCACGGCATTGAATGCCGTTTTCAAAAATCTCCTCGTCGTAGTGTCTGATAAAAAAATCATGGTCGATCGCTTGAAGGCGAAATCCGCATTTTTGATATAGAGACAATTGATGGATACTTGAATTTCCAGTACCTATTTCAATCACCTTTGCTCCCATGTGTTTCGCTTTTTCAATGGCGTCGAGGATAAGAAGCTTGCCAATGCCCTGTTTTTGCATTGTTTGTTTTACTGCGATGTTAACGATTTCTACCGTTTGTGGCCTAGTTGTGATGATCACGTATACACCAGCTAATTCGCCTGATATATAACCTGTGTAGCATTCTCCTCTGACCAAGTAGTCATCAACAATTTCTTTTGACGGATCGGCGAGCAGCAGAAGCTCATACAGCGCTTGATCAAAGTTTGTTGCTTTTTGAATGGTGAGGTGTTGCATTATCATTCCACCTTTTCATAGTTTATAGAGATATTTTCATGATTTTCTCCAATTTCTTACCATTCTATTATAAAATATGTAACATAGGAAATAAGCACAAAATATAGCGGGTAACAAACAGGAGGAAAGCCACATGTTTTGTAAGGAATGCGGTCAAAAAAATAATGAAGGAGCCAAGTTTTGTAAACAATGCGGCACCCCGATCGGAGGGGGCAGCAAACAGGCGAATCAAGAAACAGCTAGCACTGCAGAAACAAGGCAGGTTTCGCGAAAACCGATCCCTAAGAAAACCATCATTTTATGGAGCAGCATTGCCGCGGCGTGCGTTATATTATTCGCCGCATATAAAACCGGAGCGTATTTT
Source organism: Bacillus sp. FSL R5-0576 (assembly GCF_038004765.1). NCBI lineage: Bacteria > Bacillati > Bacillota > Bacilli > Caryophanales > Bacillaceae > Bacillus > Bacillus sp. FSL R5-0576. Next base: position 3,198,666 of record NZ_JBBORU010000001.1, on the reverse strand, counting down.
ACTTCAAAGGATAGGTTAGTTAACAAGTTTGAACAGGCCGTAAATGATGAGGATCAGGACCAAATCGCGACTCTACTTACACCGGTAAATGACAATCTTAAACTCACTAAAAATAATGTAAAACCGTTTCTTACATATTTGAAGGATCATCCAGACAAAAAAGATGAACTTTTTGCATCGCTGCGGGATGAAACAGCCCAGAAGGATATCGTATATGCGGAAAAAGACGGGAAAAGCCTGCTGGTATTTGACCATTATGACTTAAAGGTAGCACCTGTTTATTTTGAAGTGAGCAGCAATTATAAAAATACCGATCTATATGTCAATAAAGAGGAAGCCGGATCTGTAAAGAAAGAAGATCAAGCACAAACCCTTGGTCCGTACATTCCCGGCGAATATACAGTCTCAGCCAAACTGAAAAACGATGTCGTCGATCTTGTGAAAAAGGAAGACATTCAGGCGGTTGGCGATAGCAGCTTTCGTGTTGATCTCTCATTGGAAGCAGACGATGTGACATTCAGCTTAGCGGATGACATCAAGAGCGGGAAGGGAGATTTGCTGATTAACGGTAAATCAATTCATAAAGATCCGTTCAAATCCGTAACATATGGTCCGCTGCTGACAGATGGATCAATGACAGCTTCAGTCGAGGCAGAATTTCCGTGGGGAAAAACAAAAACTGCCGGCGTTCCGATCGATGATAAAGAAATGGAGTTAACGTTAATTCCTGATCAAGATACACAGGAACAGATTATGAACACAATTGTCAAAACAACAAAACAATACTCCAAAGCTCTATCTGATGGGAATACAGCCCAGATGACAGAGGCAAGTGCCAATTGGAAGGCGGAGACGAAGGACACCGTCGATTCTATGAAAAGTGCGGATTCATACTTAAAAGATAGATACTTGGAAACTGATTTTGACCTGGACACATTTGCCCTCTCTCAGAAAAACGACGGAACGTGGCAGGTATCGGTAACAGGAAAAGAACTTCACCAGTCTTCTTCGTATAACGACTATACAAAATCTGAAATGACTGACGACAGTCCGAGTTATGAATATCTTCTTTCATATGATAAAAAACAGAAAAAGTGGATTTTCGAAGATGCAGAATCAACATTCCAATCTGCAGGCACAAATATAAAGAAAATCAAAAATGATAAACCAGAGACATACACTTCCGCCTGGGCTGGCTCGAAAAACAAAGGCAGTGAAAGCTCTGCAAGCGGCGATGTTACAGATGAACAAGTGACATTATTTATGGGCAGTTATCTGCAAAGTCAGGCAGATGCCGTGAATCAAAATAATTTCTCACTGATGGAAGACAGCCTTGAAAAAGGCAGTTCCCTTTATTCCGACCAGCAGCATCTCGTGTCGAAATTAAATAAAGAGGGGACAACAGAAGACTTTAATAACTATGAAGTGAAAAGCTGGAGCCAAAATGGGTCGGCTATCACGATTAAGACGTATGAAGAATTCTATATCACAAAATCAGGCGGCAGTCCAAAGCTCAGAACATATAACTGGACCTATACCGGCGTAGTGAAGAACGGAAGAATTTACTTAACGTCTATTCAATAAAACAACCCCATCACCAGCAGGTGATGGGGTTGTTTTTAAAAGAGCATATAACGGAAAATTTCTTTGACATAGTGTTCGATAATAAGCTGAAATGTAACGCAGATGATCAGATAAATTACAATCGTTGAGTAAATGACATCAACCTTCCCTTTATATGAATGCTGGTAACTGCTCAGCATCGCAGGAGGAATGGCGAAGAATGCACCGATTAAACCAACGGCTAATATGGTAAAGCAAATGTCTGTATGTAATAAAAAGAAGAAAAGGGCAAGAATCAAAATAGCCGTAAAAGGAATAAGAAATGCTCCGAATCTTGAGAATGAATCCTTGAAAGACACTTGGTTTCCCGCGATTTTCAGGGCGAAAAAGATGCATGCATGCAGGCCAAATAGAAATAAAATAAAATAAATGGTTGGCTCTAAGAAGATTGCTGTAAAGCTTACGCTTCCGGGACCGTCTGAAAAAAGAATATAAAACATCAAAGGGGTCAGCAAACTGAAAAGAACCATCGTAATGATTGCGCTGATCAGCTGTTCTCCGCCTGTTGCTTTACATTCCTGATAAGGGCGTTTCAGGACGGATAAGACAAATGAACCGAACTGTTTTGCTGCTTGCTTTGCAGCGGCTCCAGTTTGAGCTGCATGCTGGTGGCCTGATTGACCGGAGAGCGGTGATCCGCATTTCTCACAAAAATTTCCGCCATCTGTTTGATGGCCGCATTGAGGACAATACATAAAATAACTCCTTTACCTGTAATATAGGGAAAATAGACTAATAGTTTTATTATAAAAGAAAAAAGTTGTAAAGTAATCAATATTCATACAAAAAAAGACACGTGCCCGATAGCAGCTGTGTCTTTTTTTATGCTAGTTATTAATATATTTCTCAAATACATCTCCAAAATCCTTAATATGATACTGCGAGCGAACGGATGTCAGCCAAGTAAATCCGAATTCGGTCAGCTCTTTGTATTGCGTTTCAATATTGACGTGCTCAGGGCGGGTATGGTGAAGAATCGTCACTGCTTTATCTAAGCTTTGCTCCGCTTGATTGATTAAAATGTCATTTTCATAGGTTGTTTCAGCGATGCGAAGCAGTGCTTTATAAAGGTCTTTTAACTTTTCAATCTGGTCTTTGTGGACATCAATGTCGAATTGTTCACCGCCCAGCTTGAACTTAATTTCAACATCCAAATCCACTTTTCCGGCAGTTTCAAGAAAAACGTCAGAGATTTTATATTGCGAATAAGGATAGCGTTTCAACGTTCGTTTTGAGGAAGTGGCGCGTTCGCCGTCCACATGGATCAGGGCCAGGTTCGTAAAGCAATACTCGTCTGCTTTTGTTTTAATCAAGAAATAAATTTTCTCATTATCTTCATGCATGACATAGTCGTCTGCGTCTGTTTTGTCATAGTCCTGAGGTTCGATAATTTTTCCGATATCAGATAAGCCCAAGGCATCTGCCGCAATTTTTTTGAACATCTGTATACGTCCTTCCTATTCAATTTGTCACTTCATTGTAGCATGGCGCGTTTCTGACAGGCTATAAAGGTTTACCGGGAAATCGCCTCCGGGTAAAAGGGTGGAGAATAATTCTATTTCCTGTGCAGAGACTATCAACAAGGAGGTATATGATGTTCTCATTTATCGTTCACGTCTTCATTTCTTTATTCGCAGTATCGAATCCGATCGGAAACGTACCGATATTTCTGACGCTGACAGAAGGCTATACTGCAGCGGAAAGAAAAGTGATTGCCCGGAAGGCAGCTATTTTATCCTTTTTTATTCTCGTGGCTTTTTTGGTTTTCGGCCATCTTATCTTTAAACTGTTTGATATCAACATTCACGCGCTCCGAGTGGCGGGCGGCATATTCATTTTCGGCATTGCCTATAATCTATTGAATGCGAAAGAATCACACGTGCAATCTCTTCACCATGATGAACATAAGGAAAGCAAGGAAAAAGCGGATATATCAGTCACACCTTTATCCATTCCGATCATTGCTGGGCCCGGAACGATTGCAACAGTAATGAGCCTTTCCGCCGGTCATAGCGGCATTAGTCATTATGCGGCTGTCACGATCGGCATAGCCGCCGTTATTGCCCTGACCTTTCTCTTTTTCCACTATTCTGCTTTTATCAGCAGCAAACTCGGAAAAACCGAGATGAATGTGATTACCAGACTGATGGGATTAATCTTAGCCGTGGTTGCGGTCGGGATGATTGGTGCGGGGCTGAAAGGCATGTTTCCGATCTTAACCTCATGATGCAAAAAGCAGCTCCCTTATTTTAGAGAGCTGCTTTCTTTTGTTTTTGGCACGTACCGAAAGACTTCCTCACTCTCAAAAAATTCAATCAACCTGCTCAGCCAATCATAGTAATGAAGCCATTCTTTTAATTCATTCAGCAGCTGATTGACTTTCTCTTCCGCTTCCGGGGTAAGCCCGTCCCTTTGTAAAAGATCACTCAGTTCCCGGTTTAATTTTTTATACAGCACTTTGTTTTTGCTCACGACCTTTGTCCAATTCGCCGCAAATAAAGAAATGAAGGTTTGATAATAATCCTGCTCGACGTCATAAAGGTCTTTTCGTACGCCTTTTTCAAACACCTTTTCGGCGATATTGGCATCGATCATTTCCCGGACAACCTGGCTCATCCGTGTTTTGCTCATGCCCGTTGCCTCAGAGAGCTCGCTTAAGGTCATTGGTTTTCGATTCATATAAATAATTCCGAGCACACGTCCGACAGTTGAAGGCATTCCAAACGTATGCATATTTTCGGCAATCTTCTCAATGAGATGCTCTTCAGCATGTTCAATGATGTCGAGAGCGGTTTTTTTCACAGCTGATCATCCCTTCAAATGGCAATTGATGGTGTCAATATATCATATTTCTTCCTGGTGTTGAAAATAGCTGAATGCAGAGGAAGTGGGAGGTATCCGGCGTAATTGTAAGAACACCCTTTCCGTCTCGGTCATAACAATAAATAATCTATAAATAACATATAATTTCAACACATTGTAAACTTTTTATTTTACAAAGTTCAAACTATAATAAGGATTATACTTTTCAGAAAATTTAAAGGAAACCTGCGGAGGTGCACGGATTGCTGAAATTGGAACAAGTGTCAAAAGTATATAAAGGCGGCAAAAAAGCTGTGAACAGCATTGATTTAGATATTGCCAAAGGTGAATTTATCTGTTTTATCGGCCCGAGCGGCTGCGGAAAAACGACAACGATGAAGATGATCAACAGGCTGATAGAACCATCGTCTGGAAGGATCTTTATCGACGGAGAAAATATTATGGAACAGGACCCGGTTGAGCTGAGGAGAAAAATCGGCTATGTGATTCAGCAGATTGGTTTGTTCCCCCATATGACCATCCAGCAGAACATCTCACTTGTACCAAAACTGTTGAAATGGCCTGAGGAAAAACGGAAAGAACGGGCGCGCGAGCTGTTAAAGCTTGTGGATATGGGCCCGGAGTATTTAGACCGTTATCCGCATGAGCTCAGCGGCGGACAGCAGCAGAGAATCGGCGTGCTGCGCGCCCTGGCAGCGGAACCCCCTCTCATTTTAATGGATGAACCGTTCGGAGCGCTTGATCCGATTACGCGTGATTCCCTTCAGGAAGAATTCAAAAAACTGCAGAGAACCTTAAACAAAACGATTGTGTTTGTAACCCACGATATGGATGAAGCGATTAAGCTTGCCGACAGGATTGTGATATTAAAAGCGGGAGAAATCGTTCAAGTCGGCACACCTGATGAGATTCTTCGAAACCCGGCAAATGAGTTTGTTGAAGAATTTATCGGGAAAGAGCGCCTGATTCAATCAAGACCGGATATCGAGCGGGTAGAGCAAATGATGAACAGAACGCCGGTGACGGTATCTGCGGACAAAACGCTTTCTCAGGCGATTCAGCTGATGAGAGAAAAACGTGTTGACTCGCTGCTCGTTGTGGACCGGCAAAACGTGCTGAAGGGCTATGTTGATGTGGAAATGATTGATCAAAACCGCAAAAAAGCAAGCATCGTTGGCGACGTATACCGTTCAGATATATATACCGTTCAAAAAGGGGCGCTTCTTCGCGATACAGTCCGAAAAATTTTGAAGCAGGGGATCAAGTATGTTCCGGTGGTCGATGAACAGAACCATTTAGCAGGGATTGTGACAAGAGCGAGCCTTGTTGATATCGTGTACGATTCCATTTGGGGCGACGAGGAAAACCAGCTCATGACGATCTGACCAGGGGAGGAGCTCTTTTAAGATGAATCAAATGATGACTTTTTTGCAAACGAACGGCGGAGAGCTGTTGTATAAAACAGGAGAGCATTTATATATTTCACTCATAGCCGTTGTATTGGGCATTATCGTTGCAGTGCCGCTCGGCGTTGCTCTTACCAGAATGAAAAAAGGCGCAGGTGCGGTTATCGGTTTCGTAAACATTGTGCAAACCCTGCCGAGTCTGGCGATTTTAGCCTTTTTTATTCCGCTTCTCGGCGTAGGAAAAGTGCCTGCGATTGTCGCTTTATTTTTCTATTCGGTACTGCCGATCTTGCGCAATACGTATACCGGCATTAAAGGTGTAAATAAAAACCTCCTGGAATCGGGGAAAGGGATTGGCATGACCGGCTGGGAGCAGATTCGGCTCGTTGAAATTCCGCTGGCAATTCCCATCATCATGGCGGGGATCCGCACATCAACGATCTACCTAATTGGCTGGGCGACACTTGCGTCGTTTATCGGGGGAGGCGGCCTCGGGGACTATATTTTTATCGGCCTGAACCTATACCAGCCTGAATATATCATTGGCGGTGCCGTGCCTGTCACAATTCTGGCAATTATCATTGATTATGTCCTAGCCGTGACAGAACGAAAGGTGACGCCGAAAGGATTACAAGGGATGAAGGAAGTTTCGTAAGGAGTTGGCTCTGTTGAAAACGACAAAAATCAAATGGCTTGGCGCGTTTGCTCTCGTCTTTGTCATGCTGCTAGGCGGCTGCTCTCTGCCGGGTCTCGGCGGCGCTTCTGACGACACGATCAAAATCGGGGCGCAAAGCATGACAGAATCAGAAATTTTAGCGAATATGATCGCGCAGCTTATTGAACATGATACAGATTTGAATACCGCTTTAGTGAAAAACCTCGGCTCAAACTATGTTCAGCACCAAGCGATGCTGGGCGGTGACATTGATATTTCAGCCACGCGCTATTCCGGAACAGATTTAACAAGCACCCTCGGCAAGGAAGCGGAGAAAGATCCAAAAAAAGCGCTGAACATTGTGCAGAACGAGTTTCAAAAGCGCTTTTCTTATAAATGGTTTGATTCCTACGGCTTTGATAACACGTATGCCTTCACCGTAACAAAAAAGTTTGCGGAAAATGAGCATATTAACACCGTGTCCGACCTGAAAAAAAATGCCTCCCAATATAAATTAGGCGTCGACAATGCTTGGCTGAAACGAAAAGGTGACGGGTATAAAGGCTTTGTCAGCACATATGGCTTTGAATTCGGCACAACTTATCCAATGCAGATCGGGCTTGTCTATGACGCAGTCAAAAACGGGAAAATGGACGCCGTTCTGGCTTATTCAACGGATGGACGGATTAAAGCCTATGACTTGAAAATCTTAAAAGATGATAAGCGTTTCTTCCCGCCGTATGACTGTTCACCGGTGATTCCGGAAAAGGTGCTTAAGGCGCATCCGGAGCTTGAAGGTGTGATCAATAAGCTGATTGGGCAAATCGACACGGAAACGATGCAGGAACTTAATTATGAAGTGGATGGCAAGCTGAAGGAGCCGTCTGTCGTAGCAAAGGAATTTTTAGAGAAACATCATTATTTTGACTAAGAAAAGAGGTGGATCATATGGAAGTACTACAGCAGCTTGGCACATACTATTCGCAAAACGGCGGTTATGTGCTGCAGGAGTTTTACCGCCATTTTCTGATGTCGGTATACGGCGTTTTATTTGCCGCCATTGTTGGAATTCCGCTCGGCATCCTGATAGCCAGATACAGAAGATTAAGCGGATGGGTTTTTGCGGTCACGAACGTCATTCAGACGATCCCGGCTCTCGCCATGCTTGCCGTGCTGATGCTTGTCATGGGGCTGGGCGCTAATACGGTGATATTGTCATTATTTCTGTATTCTCTTCTGCCGATTATCAGAAATACGTATACAGGGATTATCAGTATTGAGCACGCCTATCTTGAATCCGGAAAAGCAATGGGGATGACAAAATTTCAAGTGCTGAGGATGGTCGAGCTTCCGCTTGCGCTTTCGGTCATAATGGCCGGCCTGCGCACCGCGCTTGTCATTGCCATCGGCATTACGGCCATCGGGACATTTGTCGGTGCAGGCGGTCTCGGGGACATCATCGTCAGGGGATCAAATGCCACAAACGGAACCGCGATTATATTAGCGGGAGCGATCCCCACAGCTCTGATGGCGGTGATTGCCGATTTGGTCATGGGCTGGCTTGAACGAGCATTAAGCCCGATTAAAAAGAGAAAGAAGAAAAACTTGGCAGGTGCCGCATAAGAAAAAACGCCTTGTAATGACAGGGCGTTTTTTACGGCTTCGGCACATATTTAAAAATGTCTTCGCTCTCAAAAAACTCAATCAAACGGCTGAGCCAATTATAATAATCAAGCCATTCCTTTAATTCTTTCAGCAGTTCATTCACTTTTTCTTCCGCTTCAGGAGTAAGCTCTTCATCCAACACGCTAAGCAGCTCCCGATTGAGTTTTTTATGCATCATTTTGTTTTTGCTGACGACTTTGCTCCAAGTGGCTGAAAACAGCGTGATAAATGTTTGATAGTAGTCCTGCTCAACCTCATATAAATCTTTTCGGACGCCTTTTTCGAACACCTTCTCGGCAATGTTGGCATCAAGCATTTCCCGCACTACCTGGCTCATGCGTGTTTTGCTCATGCCGGTGGCCTCAGATAATTCCGTAAGCGTCATCGGTTTTCGATTCATATAAATAATGCCCAGCACACGTCCGACGGTAGAGGGCATTCCAAATGCATGCATGTTTTCCGCGATTTTTTCTATAAAATGGTCCTCGGCTTGTTCAATGATCGTTAACGGATCTTTCTCCAACGGTTTCATCCTTTCAGCTAACAATTCCGATGTCAATATACCACATTTTTGATACGGCGAAAATGCTGTCAAAAGAGAATTTGGCAGGAAATTGGAGCAATAAGGAGATCAACACACGTCAATGCGGGTAAATCAGCGTTTACACATACTTTATAAATAATATGAACAAATTGTAAACTTTTTATTTTATAAACTTTATTCTATAATGGGAAGCATTCAATTGTCTGAAAAATTAAATTTAAACTGAACAAATTGAATAAACTTAATTTTGGAGGTGCGATGTTTGCTGACATTAGAAAATGTCTCGAAAACATACAGGGGCGGCAAAAAAGCCGTGAACAACGTAAATCTTAAGATTGCAAAAGGCGAATTTATCTGCTTTATCGGGCCGAGCGGCTGCGGAAAAACAACAACAATGAAAATGATTAACCGATTAATTGAGCCTTCCGCCGGGAAGATTTTCATTGACGGCGAAAACATCATGGACCAGGATCCTGTAGAGCTCAGGCGCAAAATTGGCTATGTGATTCAGCAGATCGGCCTGTTTCCCCATATGACCATTCAGCAGAATATCTCACTCGTCCCAAAACTGCTGAAATGGCCGGAGCAGCAGCGGAAAGAGCGGGCGCGTGAGCTTTTAAAATTGGTCGATATGGGGCCTGAATATTTAGACCGTTACCCTCATGAATTAAGCGGGGGGCAGCAGCAGCGAATTGGTGTATTACGGGCACTTGCCGCGGAGCCGCCGCTTATCTTAATGGATGAACCGTTTGGGGCACTCGACCCGATTACGAGGGATTCCCTCCAGGAAGAATTTAAAAAACTGCAAAAAACCTTACATAAAACCATCGTATTTGTTACCCATGATATGGATGAAGCGATTAAGCTGGCAGACCGGATTGTGATTTTAAAAGCGGGAGAAATCGTTCAAGTTGGAACGCCCGATGACATTTTAAGAAATCCGGCAGACGAATTTGTTGAGGAATTTATCGGCAAGGAGCGGCTGATTCAGTCATCCAGCCCGGATGTTGAACGGGTTGACCAGATTATGAACACACAGCCTGTAACGATCACCGCGGATAAAACGCTTTCTGAGGCCATTCAGCTGATGAGGCAGGAACGGGTCGATTCATTGCTGGTCGTCGATGACGAGCACGTTCTGCAAGGCTATGTCGATGTTGAAATCATTGATCAATGCCGAAAAAAGGCCAATCTCGTAGGTGAGGTTTTACATGAAAATATATACACAGTACTGGGCGGCACACTGCTGCGCGACACGGTTCGCAAAATTTTAAAACGGGGTGTCAAATATGTTCCCGTTGTGGATGAAGACCGACGCCTGATCGGAATTGTGACGAGGGCAAGTCTGGTCGACATCGTGTATGACTCCCTCTGGGGAGAAGAAAAGCAGCTCGCAGCATTGTCATAGGGAGGGGCGATAAGTCATGCATCATATTGTTCAATTTTTGCAAACCAATGGGGGCGAGCTTCTTTATAAAACATACGAGCATATTATGATATCGCTCATTGCTGTGATCCTGGGCGTGCTGGTTGCCGTCCCCCTCGGAGTTGTGCTTACCAGAATGAAAAAAGGAGCCGGCACCATTATCGGCATTGTCAATATTATTCAGACGCTGCCGAGTCTGGCCATCCTCGCTTTTTTTATCCCGCTCCTTGGTGTAGGGAAGGTTCCGGCCATTGTGGCTTTGTTTTTCTATTCCGTATTGCCGATTCTTCGCAACACGTATACCGGCATTCGCGGCGTCAACAAAAATCTGCTCGAATCTGGTAAAGGCATAGGAATGACGCCGACTGAACAAGTCCGCTTGGTGGAGCTGCCGCTTGCCGCGCCAGTGATCATGGCGGGAATCAGAACATCGACGATTTACTTAATCGGCTGGGCCACGCTTGCTTCCTTTATCGGAGGCGGTGGATTGGGTGATTACATTTTTATCGGCCTGAATTTATATCAGCCGGAATATATCATCGGGGGCGCGGTACCTGTCACGATATTGGCAATTGTGATTGATTATGTGCTGGCAGTTGCTGAACGAAAACTGACACCTGCCGGCATGCAGAGATTGAAGGAATTGTCATAAGGAGGCGGCTCATGAAAAGAAAATATCTCAAATTAATGATAGGTTTAGCACTTGCGGCAACGCTGACGCTGAGCGGCTGTTCGCTTCCTGGTCTCAGCGCTGCTGCAGACCAGACCATTAAAATCGGCGCGCAAAGCATGAGCGAATCAGAAATCATCGCCAGCATGCTTGGCCAGTTGATCGAACACCATACTGATCTCAAAACAACAACGATTAAAAATCTTGGCTCCAACGCGGTGCAGCAGCAGGCTTTAATGAACGGGGAAATTGACATTGCGGCCACAAGATATACGGGAGACGCGCTGACAGGCACGCTGAGAATGCAACCGGAAAAAGACCCGGACAAAGCGCTGGCGCTTACTCAGCGGGAGTTTAAAAAAAGATATGATTTAAAGTGGTATGACTCCTACGGGTTTGATAATACATATGCCTTTACAGTCAGCAGGGAGTTGGCCGACCAATACCATTTAGAGACCGTATCAGACGTTAAAAAATGGGCGCCGCAATTAAAGCTGGGCGTTGATAACTATTGGATGAAGCTCAAAGGAAACGGCTATCAGGATTTTACGAAAACCTACGGCATGACATTCGGCGGCACGTATCCGATGCAGATCGGCCTTGTGTACGACGCGGTGAAAAGCGGAAAAATGGACATTGTGCTTGCGTATTCAACCGATGGAAGAATCAAGTCCTATGGTCTCAAAATGCTAAAGGATGATAAACAATTTTTCCCGCCGTACGACTGCTCTCCGGTTGTTCCGGAAAAGGTGCTCAAAGAACATCCTGAGCTTGAAGGCATCATCAAGAAAATGCTCGGAAAAATCGACACAGCCACGATGCAGGAGCTTAACTATGAAGTCGACGGCAATCTCAAAGAACCGTCTGTCGTTGCCAAGGAATATTTAGAAAAACATCGCTACTTCGAATCGTGAAAGGGGGACGAGGTCAATGAACGTGTTTGAACAGTTAATGACGTATTACGCGCAGAATGGCAGTTACGTCATGGATGAATTCAGCCGCCACTTTCTCATGTCGGCTTACGGCGTATTGTTTGCCGCTGTCGTCGGGGTTCCGGTCGGAATCCTCATCGCGCATTTTCGCCGTTTGTCAGCCTGGGTGTTTGCCGTAACAAACGTTATTCAAACAATCCCGGCGCTCGCTATGCTGGCCGTCTTAATGCTTGTTATGGGGCTCGGCGCAAATACCGTGATTCTATCATTATTTCTGTATTCCCTGCTGCCGATTATTCGAAACACGTACACAGGCATTATCAGTATTGAGCATGCCTACTTAGAATCGGGGAAAGCAATGGGCATGACGAAATTCCAAGTGCTCAGAATGGTTGAGCTCCCGCTCGCACTATCTGTCATTATGGCGGGCCTTCGCACGGCTCTCGTCATTGCCATCGGAATTACAGCGATTGGCACATTTGTCGGTGCCGGAGGCCTTGGGGACATGATTGTCCGCGGCTCAAACGCGACAAACGGAACAGCCATTATTCTAGCCGGAGCGATCCCGACTGCGGTGATGGCGGTAGGAGCTGATTTGCTTATGGCTTGGCTGGAGCGGACCTTGAAGGTGATATAGTAACTAGAGAAAGATAAAACATATGTAGAATTACAAAATTATATCTTCTTAATGTTAGGAGATATAATTTTTTTAACTAAAAATAGGAACAATAAGAAAATAGTTATGATACCAAAGATACAAAAAGTGATTTTTATTAATTCAGCATTATGTCTACGTTTAATTGCTTCTTCTAAGTCAAATATTCCGTAACCATATTCAAATCTTGATCCTTTGGAGTAGGCTGATTTTTTCACAGTGTTAATAATATCTTCATTAGTAATATTAAAATCTTCAAATTGAAATAGAAGAGCTAGTGCCCCACTTACATATGCATTAGAAACTGAAGTTCCGCTTGTTTTATAATAGTCACTATTAATTGAATAACTTTTTAAATTTTCTCCAGGGGCCATTATAGTTATTCCCTGCCCTTTACTTGAAGAAAATAAACGGTCATCATGTGAGTTTAATGCTCCCACCCCTATAACTTCATTAAATTTAGCTGGGTATGAAACAGTGTCTAGATTTGATATACCTTTATTGCCTACAGAAGAAGTAAGTATTATGCCTTTATTATAGGCTTTTTTTATGGCGGCATGAAGTTCTTTAGAATAAGAATCTCCACCTAAACTCATGGATATGATATCAACGTCATTTTTTATACTCCATTCAATCCCTTTTGTAATATTTGTATAATTCCCTTTAAGTTCTTTATTTAACACTTTAACAATGTATAGTTTTGCTTTCGGAGCAATGGCGTTAATTATACCGGTGTTATAAGTTCCATGTCCATTTAAGTCATTAACTGTGGTATTAGGCTCATTTACAAAAGATACGCTTTCTTCTATAGGAAGGAAATTCATTTTAGTGCTAATTCCTGAATCTAAAATCGCTATAGATACCCCTTCCCCATCTAACTTATACTTGTTTTTAATTTTTTGGATATCTTTAAATTGTTGTGATATATCATTAGAAGATGCATTTAAGTTGTTACATGGGAATAAGGTGATAAAAATTATCATAAGCAAAAAGAATAAATAATTCGTGATATTAGGTCTTAACATTTATATCTCCTTTAATTATGAAAATTAACCAAAAAATAGTTGAAGGAAAAATTCAATGTGGTAATATATGCTTATCAATATATTATCTTAGGAGGAAGAAATGAACAAGAATGTAATTAAAAAAAGTAGAAAGTTAGTTTTTCTATTAACAGCATTTGTTATGTTTTTTACTGCTACAGGTACGGTTTTTGCTGAGCAAATCAATGATCAGAGCTTTAAAGACGTTACTGATTTAGAAAACAATACAACTTTATCAGATGAAGAATTGCTAAATCTAGACGTTTCGGATATGATTGATGATAAAAAAGTGGTAAACTATGTTGCAGATACCGAAAAAGAGATTACTGAACTAGAAGTCAAAAATACTGAATCGTTTTTAGAAAAGACAATCGATGAAAAAGATATCAAAATTGATGATGAAACGTTTGCTTACATAGATGAAATTAACCCTGAAATAGATACTAGTGTCATAGATCAAATGGATCAAGAAATAGATGAACAACAAAGTTCAGAAAAGGTAGAAGGTCAATGGTTAGGCCCAGCTGTCAGAGTATTAATAGCAATGTCTTCATCTATGTTTAAAAAATATGGTTTTAAATTTATAAAGGTTTCTTACCATTTAGGATTAAGAATGTATCAAAGAGGAATTTCACCTACCAATGTGTTTATGGCAGTAAAAAAGGGTAAAAAATATTATGATCCTAAATATAAATCAACCGTATATTACTATAAAGGTGTTGCAGTCGCTAGAAAAGGTAATACTTTAACTACTACTTATAAATCTGCGAAGCCTAAAAAACGTTGGAGATAGGATGGTATCCCATGTATTCAAATTCGGCAATAACATATGATAAAGAAGCTGAGTTAGCTTATATTTATGTAATTCCTCCAATTAATCAACCATCTACAGTTGAGCTGACTGAGGATTTGGAAGTTAATGAAAATATTTCATTAGATATTAATAAGCAAAACTTAATAGTAGGTATGGAGATTTTCGGAGAATTAGCTAATGACATATCTAAATTAGCAGGTTCTAAAAAAATTTACAAAAAAACCGCTCGAAACAAAAAAGAAATTTATAGCTTTAGATTGTATGATTTGGAAACATCAAATTCGTTTGAATTTAATGGGATTTTATTCTGTTTTGCTGATGATAATTATGAAAAGTTTTTAGGTTACGATGTTATAGATATTGAGAAATATAAAGCAGAGTTATTAAATCAGTATACAATTTAGAACCTTTATTATGGACATATATACGCAGTGCATAATTTGCCCTCCTCGGCTAACCTCGACGAGGGTTTTTTTTATTAAACAGATCCATCTTCTCATTAAGCTCCTTCACCAGCTGTTCAAGCTCTTCGGCATTTTCAAGCACTTGATCCATCGAGTGGGCGGATTGCTCGGTAATCGAAAATGTTTCTTCAATGCCGGAGGCAGACTTTTCAGATACAGAAGCGATATTTTCAATCGACTGGTTTGTTAACTGCTTCAATCCATCCGTTACTTCCTTAATGCGGTCTGTCACGTGGGTGACGGATTGTTTGATATGCTGCATAGCCTGTCCGGTGTCTGTCAGATTTTCCGTTTCTGTTTTCCAAGTACTTAATAACATAAGAATTTTCTGAGCTGAGAAATCATTTTTCATTCGAAAAATAAAAACAGCTCCTTTTCTCGTTTCTGAGATCAGAGCTGTTTTAGTAATTAATTAAGAAAGAAAGGAAGGGTCAATCCATTCAGTCGCCCATTTAGAAATCTCACCTAATATGGGTGCTAGTGCCTTTCCTTTATCAGTCAATGAATATTCGATGCGAACCGGAGTTTCAGGGATGACATCCCGCTTCACTACTCCTTCAAGCTCAAGTTCTTTCAGCCGTTCTGACAGAACTCTGCCGCTTAGATTTGGAAGTGCTGCTTCAATTTCGCTAAATCGCTGCGACCCGTTCAAGAGCTGAAATACGATTAAAGCGACCCAGCGTTTACTTAAGATGTCGACTGCTTTTTCAAATCTAGGACACATTTCTGATTGGTTCATACTTTTCACCTCGTCTGTCACTATTATAACGCAAATAACGAGGGAGGGTATGCAAGCGTGATTGATAAAATATAGAAAGAGAAACAGGGGATTATGAGGAAGAGGCGCGTTTTTTTGCTTCTGAAGACAAAAAATCGAAGTATTTGCTGAGATTTTCAATATCCTGCTTTGAGAGATGTTCCCATTTTTGACTATTGAAAATCGGGAGGTGCTCCGCTCCGCGTGTGACAGCCGTCTGGTAAATTTCATAAACGGATTGATAGCTTTCAGATGCTTCGCGGATTTCTTCAGGAAAGGCCTGAATATGGCCTGCGGCGGCCATTAGGTTTTCGTACGGCACTTTCAGGACGGCTGCCAGTTTTTTAATCGTGGCGGGTTTTGGCGTCCCGCGTTTGCCGTTTTCAATTTTTGAAATGGTGGCCGAGCTGATGCCTGAGTACACCGCAAGCTGATTCACTGTCAGTTTGCGAGCGCGGCGCAGCTCCCGTAATTGCTGTCCGAACGGTGACATGGTCTATCGCCTCACATTTCTATCAAGAGTCAGTCATCAGCAGACCGTTTTTTGGCTTCGTCTGAAATAAACGAAAAATAATGATCCAGCATGAGCAAATCTTCTTTATTGAGATATTGCCACTTTTCGTTCTCAAGAAGCGCAAGGTTTTTCAGATCATAGGCCTCCGCTTTTTCAAGTAGCTTGCACTTCGTTTCATAAGGGGCCCTGGCTTCATGCACTTCTTCGATGTAACCAGCCTTGTACATAAGCCCCTCATAAGGAATTTTTAAGGCCTCTGCCAGTTTTTTGATGGTGGCAGGTTTGGGAACGCCCCGTTTTCCGTTTTCGATTCTGGAGATGCCGGCCGCGCTTACGCCTGAATAAGTCGCCAGCTGGTTGACTGTTAACTTTCTCTCTTCACGCAATGCCCGTAATTGTTCGCCAAAGCTTTCCATATATCTCACCCCGTCCCTCACTGTTACTCATATTTTAGTATGTTTATTGACTAAAGGGAATAGGTAGACTGGAAATGTATTGACAAAAGTTAACATAAGCCGTAATGTAAAAGTATAGAAAAAAGTTTTTCAGGAATGGAAGGTGAGGAAAGTGCCAGTAGAAAAGATACAGATTAGACGTGATTATGTCTTGCAGTATATGGTTAATAACGATTATTCCCTTAATCAGCTTGCGCTGGAAATCGGAGTCTCACCCGCCACACTGAGCCGCGTGCTGAATGGAGAAAGAAGGCCGGGGCAGCTTGTGATTGGTAAAATGCTTCACTATTTTAATTTGAAATTTGAGGATCTTTTTTACTATGATTTTGTTGACAAAAGTCAATGAAGTAACAAAAAACGCAAGGAAGCCAAGCGTTTTCTATTCCTATGAATGATGTGTCAGCACAAACCCTGTCACCAGCTCATTGCACGTTTTCCATTGTTTTGTCGGCAATTGATGTCCCTGATATTCCAATCTGAAAAATTCGGCATGTCTGCACGATCTTCGGTAATAGCCTGCGTTTGTAAAGGTCCAGTCCCGCAGGCCGCCATACATAAACAGCATTGGCATTTCTAGGCGGGGCAGCTGTTCAATGCAGTTGTAGCCAAGCGAATCCAGATAATACTGATGCCAATGGGCCTGGTCTGCTTTTTTCATATGGTCTGTTAATATGCTGCGAAGCTGTCTGTCTTTTGTGTGGCTGCCAGCGAGGATTTTCATGAGCAAACCGGGGTTTTTTTCAAGCAGATACATTCCCAGTTTGTGCAGCTTCTGGCCGATTACGTTATGAACAGCGGGGTAGGCGCCGGACAGAATAAGGTGTGACACTTTGTCCGGGCGGGTGAAGCCGATATGCTGCGCGATTAAGCCTCCGGCAGAATACCCGAATAACACAGCTTTATCAATGTGCAAAGCGTCCATGATTTGCGCGATCTCGTTTGCGTAATAGGAAATAGATGCTGGCTGATCGATGTGATCACTGTCACCGTGGCCGCTTAAATCGGGAAAAATCACCCTGAAATGCTTGGATAGAAGGCGCTGATAATAAAAAACCTTGCGTCCCATGCCCGGCGGGTGGATAAAAATGATAGGGATTCCCTGTCCATATTCTTCATAAAAAAGATGTTTCCTGCTGTCTATGCTGATAAGCGGCATCGCTTTTCTCCTTTGACCTTTTCATTATGAATAGGGTAACCAAGATAAAACGTCTTATCCGGCCTTTTGGCGTCTGATACAGCGTGACATGCCAACCCTTTTCATGTAAAATAGAAGTAATGTAGCCAGTGAGTCTGGAGGTGTATGGGATGCACGCAGTTTTGATTACCTTATTGGTTATCGTCAGCATTGCACTTATTATTGTCGTTTTGCTTCAATCCAGTAAAAGCGCCGGATTATCTGGTGCGATTTCAGGCGGAGCGGAGCAGCTCTTCGGGAAACAAAAAGCAAGAGGTCTTGATTTAATTTTGCACCGCATTACGGTAGTGCTGGCAGTCTTGTTTTTCGTGTTAACGATTGCGCTTGCTTATATCCTATAGGGCAATGTTTGTATAAGGTCTGATGTGAAGTCAGGCCTTTTTCACGTTTCTGGATGATATTCAAAACGTTTTTTTCTGATTAAACTGTGGAAAACTAAAATGATCGTGCAGATAGAAAGGGAGACATGAGCATGAAAGTTGTGACACCAAAACCATTTACATTTAAAGGCGGAGACAAAGCGGTGCTTTTGCTGCATGGCTTTACAGGAAATACAGCGGATGTAAGGATGCTGGGACGATATTTGAATGAACGCGGCTATACGTGCCACGCGCCTCAATATGAAGGACATGGCGTCCCGCCTGAAGAACTTGTACATACGGGGCCCGAAGACTGGTGGAAAAACGTAATGGATGGCTATGAATACTTAAAATCTGAAGGCTATGAGAGCATTGCTGCCTGCGGACTGTCGCTTGGCGGGGTTTTTTCGCTGAAATTGGGTTACACTGTACCCATAAAGGGAATTGTCCCAATGTGCGCACCGATGCATATTAAGAGTGAAGAGGTCATGTATCAAGGCGTTCTTTCATACGCTCGCAATTACAAAAAGTTTGAGGGGAAAAGCCCGGAGCAAATTGAAGAGGAAATGAAAGAATTCGAAAAAACGCCGATGAATACCCTCAAGGCGCTGCAAGACTTAATTGCTGATGTGCGGAATAATGTCGATATGATTTATTCACCGACATTTGTGGTGCAGGCCCGTCATGACCACATGATTAATACCGAAAGCGCCAATATTATTTACAACGAAGTGGAAACTGATGATAAACAGCTGAAATGGTACGAGGAATCAGGGCATGTCATTACACTCGACAAAGAACGTGACCTCGTCCATCAGGATGTGTATGAATTTTTAGAGAAGCTCGATTGGTAATCAACAGGAGGTCGGATAATGGAAAAAGAAGCATTTATGGAAAAGCTTCTCTCGTTTATGAAGGAAGAGGCGTACAAGCCTCTGACCGTTCAGGAACTTGAGGAGATGTTAAATATTACGGAAGCCGAGGAGTTTAAAGAGCTCGTCAAAGCGTTAGTCGCCTTGGAAGAAAAAGGGCTTATCGTACGGACGAGAAGCGACCGCTACGGCATTCCGGAGAAGATGAATTTAATAAAAGGAAAGATTTCAGCCCATGCGAAAGGATTCGCCTTTTTGCTGCCTGAGGATACGTCGTTAAGTGATGTGTTTATTCCGCCTAATGAGCTAAATACGGCAATGAACGGCGATATCGTCATGGTGCGTCTGAACTCACAATCAAGCGGCTCTAGGCAGGAAGGAACCGTCATACGGATTTTAGAAAGAGCGATTCAGCGGGTCGTCGGCACGTATACAGAAACGAGAAACTTCGGCTTTGTCATTCCGGACGACAAAAAAATCACGAGTGACATCTTCATTCCGAAAAATGGGAAAAATGGAGCTACGGAAGGGCATAAGGTTGTTGTCAAGCTGACGAGCTATCCTGAAGGCCGCATGAACGCAGAGGGTGAGGTTGAAACCATTCTCGGCCACAAAAACGACCCGGGCATTGATATTTTATCGGTCATTCATAAGCACGGCCTGCCGGGAGAATTTCCAGCTGACGCGATGGAACAGGCATCAAGTACGCCTGACACTATTGATGAAAAAGATCTGAAAGACCGCCGTGATCTCCGTGACCAGGTGATTGTCACCATTGATGGTGCGGATGCGAAGGATTTGGATGATGCAGTTACCGTGACGAAACTTGAAGATGGAAGCTACAAGCTTGGCGTTCACATAGCTGATGTCAGCCATTACGTAACTGAAAACTCGTCGATTGACAAAGAAGCGCTTGAAAGAGGGACAAGTGTGTATCTGGTTGACCGTGTCATCCCGATGATTCCGCACAGATTGTCAAACGGCATCTGCTCCTTAAATCCAAAGGTTGACCGCCTGACGCTTTCTTGTGAAATGACCATTAACAGTCAGGGACAGGTGACAGAGCACGAGATCTTCCAAAGTGTCATCAAAACAACGGAAAGAATGACGTATTCAGATGTGAATAAAATTCTTGTTGACGATGATGAAGAGCTGAAACAAAAATACGAGCCTCTTGTTCCGATGTTCAAAGACATGGAGCGTCTGGCTCAAATTCTGCGCGATAAGCGGATGGACCGCGGCGCCGTTGACTTTGATTTCAAAGAAGCAAAGGTGCTTGTTGATGACGAAGGAGCGGTTAAAGACGTTGTGATCAGAGAACGCTCTGTCGCCGAGAAGCTGATTGAAGAATTTATGCTTGTAGCAAACGAAACAGTGGCGGAGCATTTCCATTGGATGAACGTCCCGTTTATATACCGGATTCACGAAGAGCCGAATGCTGAAAAGCTGCAAAAGTTTTTAGAGTTTGTGACGACATTTGGCTATGTGGTGAAAGGAACGGCGGGGAATATTCATCCGCGCGCGCTGCAAAGCATTCTGGACGCTGTGCGTGACAGACCAGAGGAAACGGTTATATCTACTGTTATGCTCCGTTCGATGAAACAGGCGAAATACGACCCGCAAAGCTTGGGGCACTTCGGTCTGTCAACGGAATTCTATACGCATTTCACATCGCCGATCCGCCGTTACCCGGACTTAATCGTTCACCGTCTGATCCGAACGTATTTGATCAACGGCAAAGTCGATGAAGTGACACAGGAAAAGTGGGCTGAACGCCTGCCGGATATCGCCGAACATACATCATCAATGGAGCGCCGTGCAGTTGACGCCGAGCGTGAGACGGATGACCTGAAAAAAGCGGAATACATGCTTGATAAAATCGGTGAAGAGTTTGACGGCATGATCAGCTCTGTGACAAACTTCGGGATGTTCGTCGAGCTGCCGAATACAATTGAAGGACTCGTCCACGTCAGCTTTATGACAGATGACTACTACCGCTTTGACGAACAGCATTTCGCAATGATTGGCGAGCGGACAGGCAACGTCTTCCGCATCGGGGATGAAATCACAGTCAAGGTTGTCGATGTCAATAAAGATGAGCGCAATATCGACTTTGAAATCGTCGGCATGAAGGGCACTCCGCGGCGTCCGAGAGAATTGGACAGCAGCCGGAGCAGAAAACGCGGAAAGCCTGCCAGAAAACGTGTTCAAAGCACCAATACGCCTGTTTCTCCAGCTCCGTCTGAGGAAAAAGGGGAGTGGTTCACTAAGCCGAAGAAGAAAAAGAAAAAACGCGGCTTCCAGAATGCTCCGAAACAGAAACGGAAAAAGAAGAAATAGCAGCTCAACCAGCAAATAGGGCCGCAGCGCTCTATTTGCTTTCTTTCGGAAACAGCTTTTCATTGTAGCGGTACGTGACATTTGGTAAAATAGAGCGTATCGCAAAAGGTGGACAGTTTTTCCTTAGAGAGAGGAGGTTCTGGCATGCCAAAAGGGTCAGGAAAAGTATTATCTCAAAATAAGAAAGCCAACCACGATTATTTTATAGAAGAAACCTATGAAACAGGCATCGTCCTGCAAGGAACCGAAATCAAATCGATTCGCGCCGGCCGCGTAAACCTTAAAGATTCCTTCGCCAAAATCGAACGGGGAGAAGTGTTTCTCCACAATATGCACGTCAGCCCATATGAGCAGGGAAACCGCTATAACCACGATCCGCTCCGGACAAGAAAGCTGTTAATGCACCGCAAGGAGATTAATAAGCTGATCGGGTTAACAAAGGAAAAAGGCTATTCTCTCGTTCCGCTGAAGCTGTATTTAAAAAACGGCTTTGCGAAAGTGCTTCTCGGCCTTGGAAAAGGGAAGAAGAACTATGACAAACGGGAAGATCTGAAGCGCAAGGACGCGAAGCGGGAAATCGAAAGAGCGTTCAGAGACAGTCAAAAAGGCTTCTAAAGGCATAGTGCTTGATTCGAAAATCAGGCCTGTGCTATACTGTGTTCACGATCAGATCACGACGCCATTCATTTGAAGGATTTGACAATTGAAAAGAGCCGTGATCATGTTATAATAAGACTATAGCCAGTTTGAGTGAGAGCTTGATATTTTCTCCCGTATTTCCCTTATACCAAGGGGACGTTACGGATTCGACAGGGATGGATCGAGCTTGAGCTGCGAGCCGAGAGGCGATCTCGTAAACACGCACTTAAATATAACTGGCAAAACTAACAGTTTTAACCAAAACGTAGCATTAGCTGCCTAATAAGCGCAGCGAGCTCTTCCTGACATTGCCTATGTGTCTGTGAAGAGCACATCCAAGTAGGCTACGCTTGCGTTCCTGTCTGAGAACGTAAGAAGAGATGAACAGACTAGCTCTCGGAAGGCCCGCCCGCAGGCAAGAAGATGAGTGAAACCATAAATATGCAGGCTACGCTCGTAGACGCTTAAGTA
This sequence comes from Bacillus sp. FSL R5-0576, assembly GCF_038004765.1. Lineage (NCBI taxonomy): Bacteria > Bacillati > Bacillota > Bacilli > Caryophanales > Bacillaceae > Bacillus > Bacillus sp. FSL R5-0576. Next base: position 3,176,344 of record NZ_JBBORU010000001.1, on the reverse strand, counting down.
ATCGATGTTTCTGGACGTGGGTTCGACTCCCACCGTCTCCATACATACTGACAATAAAGCAGAACCTCTCAAGAGGTTCTGCTTTATTTATTCTCCAAACCACAGGCACCAAAAAGTGCGTACTTCCATTTCAATCCCAGCTGTTTCATACTGATTGCAGAGCAGATGTTTCACCAATCAGATTTCTGTCAATAAATAAGAGGAATCAAAAACGGAGGGATGAATAATGAAGCTGAATTTACAAGGAAAAACCGCACTGGTGACCGGTTCGACATCAGGGATCGGAAAAGCTATTGCCTCTTCGTTAGCTGAAGAAGGTGCGGCAGTGATCATTAACGGACGCCGGGAAGAGAAAGTGAATCAGACGATAGATGAACTGAAAACACAACATGCTGAAGCGGTTCTTTATCCGGCTGCATTTGATTTGGGAACAGAAGAAGGCTGCAATGAGCTGTTTCAGGCATATCCAGAGGTTGATATTTTGGTCAACAATTTAGGGATTTTTGAACCGGCGGAGTACTTTGATATTCCCGACGATGAATGGTTTCGTTTTTTTGAAGTGAATATTATGAGCGGTGTAAGGCTGACACGCAGGTATTTGCATAACATGATAGAGAAAAAGGAAGGGCGTGTGATTTTCATTGCCAGTGAAGCGGCGATTATGCCGTCACAGGAAATGGCGCATTACAGTGCGACAAAAACGATGCAGCTGTCCATTTCCCGCAGTTTGGCGGAGCTGGCAACCGGCACGAATGTCACAGTCAACACCGTCATGCCGGGCTCTACCTTAACAGAGGGTGTGGAAACCATGCTGAACTCGCTGTATCCTGGTGAAAACCTGACTGTTCAAGAAGCTGAGGCACGTTTTATGAAAGAAAACCGGCCGACATCTATTATTCAAAGACTGATCCGTCCGGAAGAAATCGCCCACTTCGTTACATTTTTAAGCAGTCCGCTTTCCTCTGCGATCAATGGCGCGGCACTTCGGGCGGACGGCGGTTTGGTCCGCAGTGTCTTTTAAACCTCTCCCAATAGGAGAGGTTTTTTTATATATTGTTGATTTCCATAAATTTCTCTCGTATAATATTGGTACCAAAATAGTTTTCTTGGTACCGAAAGCGGGGGATTAATGTGGAAAAAAGAATGATGGCGGAAACCATCCGGCTGATTAAGCAGAAAGGATTTTCATTTACGATGAATGATTTGGCGGCAGCGCTGGGAACGAGCAAGCGGACGCTCTATGCATATTATTCATCTAAAGATCAGCTTGTTGAGGCGGTTGTCGAACAATTTATAGCTGAAATGAAGCAAATGGAAAGAGACATCTATGAAAATGATAGTTTAAATGTGCTTGAAAAGGTGAAACAAATGCTGATCAGCCTTCCGCAGGGGATGGAACTGCTGAACATGGGATTATTAAATGAACTCAAGAAATACCATTACGATGCGTGGCTTACATTAGACACGTTTATTAAGGAAGAATGGGCGATTGTCCTAGCATTATTAAACGAGTGCAAACAGCAAAAGAGAATCAGAAACATCAATCCGGACCTGTTTGTTCACATGTATATAGGGAGCATCAACCAAGTGTATGACCCTGAATATCCACTGAAACATCAGTTCACGACAGGAGAGGTGCTTGAATCAATTGTAGATGTTTTGTTTAACGGTATAACAGCTGATGAGGAGGCTGATGCCACGTGAATTGGGTGTTTCTATGCTTGGCGATTTTGTTTGAGGTTGCGGGAACGGTCAGCATGAAGCTATCGTCTGGTTTTACAAAGCTTATTCCCAGTTTGCTGTTGATTTTCTTTTATGGAGGGAGTCTTTTCTTTCTGACGCTTACGCTAAAATCAATAGATGTATCTGTTGCTTATGCTGTATGGTCAGGGATGGGAATCGTCCTGATTACAGTCATTGGTTTTTTGTTTTTTCAAGAACATGTTAGTGTCATGAAAGTCATTTCAATTGGTTTGATTATTGCCGGTGTTGTGTCTTTAAACCTGATCGAGCATGCTGCGGTGTCTGAGCCGGTACATAAAAGCGGGCAGTACAAATGAGATATATGAAGCTGTTTTTTCTCGTGACTGATATCGGTTTTATCTTGTACTGGCTGTCAGCCGGGTTTTCGCTCATACCGGAAAGCTGGGCTTTTAAACATCATGACCATCCGTTTATGATCGCTTGGAACTGGTCTTTTTTTCCGCTGGATATCCTGATTTCTGTCACAGGGTTGTACAGCTTGTACTTACAGCGGGTGAATCGTGCTGACTGGAAGCTGATGGCGCTGATTTCTCTTGTGCTGACCTGTTGTTCAGGTCTGCAGGCGCTATCATTCTGGACATTCAGCAGGGACTTTGATCTTGTGTGGTGGCTGTTTAATGGGTATCTATTGATTTATCCTTTATTTTTTATTCACCTGCTCTTGAAGGAAGGCAGAAGGACAAAACAGTCCTGACAGGTGCCGCTTTTATAATAAACTGATGTAATGAAGCAGAGACGGTATAAGTCTCTGTTTTTTTATCGTGCGCACCAATTGAGAAGCTAACCGCGTTTTTGGGCATACTAAAGCGAAGAAACGGGAAAAGTTCTACACATTCATTGAAAAGGATTTTGTCAAATGAACAAAACTGCTGCGAACAATCAAAGAATCATGCCTATCGTGAAGGATGCCTTTCGCATTCATGCAAATCCATTTCCTTGGAAAAAGGCTATCGGATCAGGTTTCGCTTCAGGGTTTCCTGTGCTGGTCGGTGCATTGGCAGGTCACACGGATTACGGATTAATTGCAAGTATCGGAGGCTTTGTTTATTTATATGCGGGCGGTGAATCGTACAAAAAGCGCGCCTTGAAGCTGCTCTTGGTTTCTATTGGGATCGCCCTCTCATTTGGTTTAGGGACGCTTTTGTCCGGGATGCTTTGGATGATGGCGGCTGTTTTGGGGCTGATCGGTGCAGCGGCGATGTTTATTTTTAGCGCGCTCGGCATTCAAGGCCCTGCGCCGATGTTTTTTGTCCTTGCCTTTTTAGTCAGTTCCGGGCTGCCGGCCGATCCTTCACAAGCGCTGTTCAGAGCGGGACTGACGTTTCTCGGCGGCATTTTCGCCATGGGTATCGCTTTAATCGGCTGGTTATGGAACAAACATGGACCGGAGGGAGCGGTGCTGCAAAAAACATATCATCAGCTGGCTGCATGTCTTTCAGCCGTCGGAACGCCAGGTTTTCATAACGCACAGCATCAGACCGTGCTCATGCTTAGAACAGCCCGCCAAACGGTTCTTGGGAAAGGGAACAGACGGAAAAAATCGCGGCATGATGAACGATTTTTCCGCCTCCTTGAAAAAGCTGACGACATATTCATTGCCATTATTCATTTTTCAGCTGAAACGCCGGACAGAGAGACCGCGCAGATTGAAAAGGCACTTCGCCAAACCGGAGATATGCTTGCGCATGCACGGGTTTCCGGTACGTTTCAGATTAATGAGAACGAATCTGAGCCTAGGCGGAAGCTGTTTGAAGAAATCAATGAGGTTTTGAATATCGCTTCAGAACGTTTTGATAAGCAGCTTGACGGGGAGCCGAGCCGCCTGCCATCCTCTTTTTACTTTTTGAGAAATGCTTTTGACTGGAAGTCTCCAGTTTTAATTAGAGCGTTAAAGTACGGAATTGTTCTGTTTGCCGCCGATATGTTTGCCCTCGCATTCGGCTTTGCACGTTCCTATTGGATTCCGCTTTCGGCAGCAGCGGTCATGCTTGGCACTACTGTTGTTTTTACGCTTCACAGGGCTATTCAGCGTTCGGCCGGAACGGTGATCGGTGTTATACTGGCAGGCGCAATCCTGTTTTTTAAGCCGGGCGGTGTTTATATTGCGTTTTGTATTGCAGCGCTGCAATGTCTTCTTGAGATGCTGATCGTCCGCAATTATGCGCTGGCTGTTCCCTTTTTAACCGCAAATGCGCTTGTTATCACAGAAAGTATGCATGGCGGCGCGGGCGCCGGTTATTTTATGATAGCGAGGCTGACTGATGTAGCTGTCGGCAGCGTGATCGGGCTGTTGGGGACAATACTTTTGTGGCGGCGGTTTTCAACGAAGCGACTGCCTGAACTGATGGGGAACGTCATCCGGCTGGAAGGGCAGTTTATGGAGAAACTGTTAACCGGGCAGAATGCCGACGAACACAAGTTAAGGGTGAGTCTTGTCAGGCTTCGGGATGCGTATGACAAGGCCCTTGGAGAGTTTCCTCATGCGAATGCGGAGGCGCTCTGGCCTGCCATTTCCGGTGCTCAGCACTTAGGGTACTATTTGCTCTCGGCGCAAGCTCACCGCCGTCCGCCTGCTCCGTTTTCTGATGAAGAGATCAACCAGCTGCGGGCGTTTTTTGAACAGGCTGAGCAATCCTTTATCATGAAAAGGATGCCTGCGGATATTCAAGTGCCGCATGTTCCTCATTATCCTCGGATCAGTAAAGAATTGTCCGCGCTGTATTCCGGCTTGAGAACAGCTTTTGAAAAGTAAGCTGTTTGGGAAAGTTAAATAATCTTTAATTCGAGATATTTTACTTGAAAGTAAATTTCTTTGTCTCTATAATAAAGTCTAAGAGAGACAGAATAATCATTATGCATCTGTATGATAATAATTGATGTGTGATTTTTAAAAACGAAAGGGCTGGTAAAAATGGCAAAAGTATTATATATCACTGCTCATCCGCATGACGAAGCAACTTCGTACAGTATGGCAACAGGTAAAGCATTTATCGAATCTTACAAAGAAGCAAATCCAAATGATGAAGTTGTACATATCGATTTGTACAAAGAAAACATTCCGCACATTGACGCAGATGTATTTAGCGGATGGGGAAAGCTTCAGTCAGGTACAGGCTTTGAAGAGCTTTCTGAAAGCGAAAAAGCGAAAGTAGGCCGTTTGGGAGAGCTTAGCGATCAATTTGCATCAGCTGATAAGTACGTATTTGTTACTCCTTTATGGAACTTCTCATTCCCGCCAGTGATGAAAGCGTATCTCGATTCTGTTGCTGTTGCAGGAAAATCATTCAAATACACAGAACAAGGCCCTATTGGCTTGTTGACTGATAAAAAAGCAATTCATATCCAAGCGCGCGGCGGCTACTATTCAGAAGGCCCTGCGGCTGAGATGGAAATGGGGCACCGCTACATTGGCATCATGATGAACTTCTTCGGCGTACCATCATTCGATGGCATTTTCGTAGAGGGACATAATGCGGAGCCTGATAAAGCACAGCAAATCAAAGAAGACGCGATTGCGCGTGCGAAAGAAGCAGGAAAAACATTCTAATGAAAAAGCCTCCCCTTATTTGGGGAGGCTTTTGTTTTATTGCTCCAGCATAATGGTTCGTTTCTCTTTACTGCTTTTCATCGCGGCTTCAATGATGCGGATGACATCAATACCTTCCTCAGCAGTGACTGGCAGCGCAGCACCTTCTCGTATGCTTTCCGCTATTTTACGGTAATAAGTAAGGTAGGAGCCATTTACTGATGGAATCGTTTCTGTTTTTTTGCCGGAGCCACGAATGGTTGTAAGCTTTCCGTAAAACTCCGGATCATCCGCACCCCAGCTGTCATCCTCTGGTTTTCTTCCCGCTCTGAGTGCGTCTTCCTGTCCGTCAATTCCATATTTGATAAAGCTGGAATCTTTTCCATGGATTTGATAACGAGGTCCGTTTGCCGGAACGATTGATCCTCCGTATAGAATGGCTTGAAGCTTGCCATAATCCAGGGTTAAATGAAAATAGTCAACCGTTTCGGCATTTTCCCGCTGGGCCATCACGTTTGCAGTCACGGCTTTAGGCATCCCAAACAAATGCAGGGTTTGGTCTATGATGTGGGAGCCGAGATCATACAGCGTACCAGTGGCAATGCCTTCTTTTTCCCGCCACCGCGCTTGAACTTCAGGTCTGTAGCGGTCATAGGAAACTTGATATGTATTGATATCTTCAAGAGATCCCTCAGAGATCAGCTTTTTAATCGTTAAAAAGTCGTTATCCCAGCGTCGGTTATGATATACGCTTAATAATACGCCTTTTTCATCGGCAGCCCTTTTTAATGTTTCCCCCTCTTCGGCCGTTGCTGTCATTGGTTTTTCCATCACAACATGTTTTCCGGCCTGTATGCATGCCATAGCATGCTCGTAATGAAGGCCGCTCGGGGTGGTGACAATGACAAGCTCAATGGCAGGGTCATTTGTGATTTCTTCAAGCTCATGTACAACCTCAGCATCTGGAAAATCCCGTTTCACTTCTTCTGTCCGTGATGTCATGATTTTGCTGATTTGATATTCATCCAGAACATCCAGCAGCGGCCCGTGAAAAACAGAACCGGACAATCCGTATCCTAATATTCCAACCTTGATCGTATCCACTTTTCTTCTCCCCTTTAAAAGCGTTATCAACAGAAGTATATACCCTCCTGATCAAATGGTAAAACCTAACTGATTCATTTTTTGCGTCGGCATGCTTAGACAACCGTTTGGACAATCAGTATAATGGGAATTAATATCATTAAACAGAGGTGTACGCATGGAAAAGCATAACGAACATAAAACATTAAACCATAAAAGCTCGAAAGAAAAGGATCAGATTACAAACCGGCTTAAGCGGATTGAGGGCCAGGTCAGAGGCATTCAAAACATGGTGGAAAACGACAGATATTGTGTAGATATTCTTGTGCAAATTTCAGCTGTTCAGGCGGCAATGAAAAATGTGGCGCTTCATTTGCTTGAGGATCATGCCCATCATTGTGTAGCAGATGCCATCAAAAGCGGAGACGGGGAACAGGCCATTTCTGAGCTTTTGGACGTATTTAAAAAGTTCACAAAATCATAAAGCGTTTTTTTATTGTAATACCCTACGGGGGTATGGTAGGATGAAAATAGAAAGAATAAACAGGAGGAATTGATATGGAACAAAAAACATTGCAAGTTGAAGGAATGTCTTGTCAGCACTGCGTCAAAGCAGTAGAAACAAGCGTAGGAGAACTGGACGGCGTCAGTGCCGTTCATGTCAATCTGGAAGCGGGTAAAGTCGATGTTTCGTTTGATGCTGACAAAGTATCAGTCAAAGATATTGCGGATGCGATAGAAGATCAGGGCTATGATGTAGCCAAGTGATTCAAGGTATCGCGCCTTTAGGGAGGCGCGATATTTCTTTCATTTTTATATACCCCCCAGGTGTATATAAAGGAGTGAGTATGTTGAGTGAACAAAAGGAAATCGCGATGCAGGTCTCTGGTATGACCTGTGCGGCATGTGCTGTCAGAATTGAAAAAGGCCTGAAGCGGATGCCCGGTGTCACGGATGCAAATGTTAATCTGGCAACGGAAACATCAAATGTAATCTACGATCCTGCTGAAACAGGGACTGCAGCGATTCAGGAAAAAATAGAGAAGCTGGGCTATCACGTCGTTACAGAAAAAGCTGAATTCGATATTGAGGGCATGACCTGTGCGGCTTGCGCCAATCGGATTGAAAAACGGCTTAACAAAATAGAAGGCGTCGCAAATGCTCCAGTAAACTTCGCTTTAGAAACAGTTACGGTCGAATACAATCCAAAAGAAGCGTCTGTCGGCGATTTGAAAGAAGCGGTAGATAAGCTTGGATATAAGCTAAAGTTGAAGGGTGAACAGGACAGTGAGGCTGCTGCTGCTAAAAAGAAAGAAGAACGGAAGCAAACGGCGAGACTGATTTTTTCAGCTGTCCTGTCGTTTCCATTGCTTTGGGCGATGGTGAGCCATTTTACATTTACATCATTCATTTGGGTACCCGATATATTTCTCAATCCGTGGATGCAATTTGCGCTGGCGACACCAGTCCAGTTTCTGATCGGCTGGCCGTTTTATGTGGGTGCTTATAAGGCGCTTAGAAATAAAAGCGCCAATATGGATGTATTGGTCGCCCTCGGTACGACGGCTGCTTACGCTTATAGTCTTTATCTTACTTTTCAAAGCCTTGGCTCCCATGGGCATACAGACGGCCTTTACTATGAAACAAGCGCGATTTTGCTGACGCTGATTTTATTAGGCAAGTTGTTTGAAACAAAAGCAAAAGGCCGTTCCTCGGATGCGATTAAAAAGCTGATGAAGCTTCAAGCGAAAACAGCGACTGTTGTAAGAAACGGACAGGAGCAAATTATCCCGATCGACGAAGTGCTTGTTAATGACATTGTTTACGTCAAACCTGGCGAACGAATTCCTGTCGACGGAGAAGTGGTTGAAGGCCGCTCAGCAGTTGACGAATCGATGATTACAGGAGAAAGTCTTCCTGTTGACAAAAATCCTGGTGACAGCGTGACAGGTTCAACCGTTAACGCAAACGGTTTCCTGAAAATTAAAGCTGTCAACGTCGGAAAGGATACTGCGCTTTCTCATATCATCAAAATTGTTGAGGAAGCACAAGGGTCAAAAGCGCCGATCCAGCGTCTCGCTGACCAGATTTCAGGCATTTTTGTGCCCATTGTATTGGGGGTTGCCGTTCTCACTTTTCTCATTTGGTATCTTTGGACGGCTCCTGGCGATTTTGCCGAAGCGATCAGCAAGTTCATTGCGGTTCTTGTCATTGCCTGTCCTTGCGCCCTCGGTCTTGCTACTCCGACGAGCATAATGGCTGGATCTGGACGCGCTGCTGAATTCGGGATTTTATTTAAAGGCGGAGAGCATTTAGAAAAAACACATCGTCTCGATACAATTGTTCTTGATAAAACCGGAACCGTGACAAACGGGAAGCCGCGTCTGACGGATGCCATTCCATTCGGCCGTTTTGAAGAAAAAGATTTGCTTCAATTTGCAGCGGCAGCCGAAACGGGATCAGAGCATCCGCTTGGCGAAGCGATTATTGCTGGCGTGAAAGATAAAGGGCTTGAGATACCGAAGCTAACCCGTTTTGAAGCAAAAGTCGGCGCAGGCATTTTGGCTGAAGCCGGAGGAAAAAGCATTCTCGTCGGCACAAGAAAATTAATGGAGAGCGAACAGGTTGAGCATGGGACTCTTCTCGCCAAAATGGAAGAGCTAGAGGCAGAAGGAAAAACCGTTATGCTTGTATCCATTGATGGAGAAGCAGCTGGGCTAGTAGCGGTTGCAGATACGATTAAGGACACGTCACGGAAGGCTGTTGCCCGTCTGAAAGAGTTGGGCCTTGATGTCATCATGATGACAGGAGACAATCACAGAACCGCAGAAGCCATCGCGAAGGAAGCGGGAATTGCGAATATCATTGCGGAAGTCCTTCCAGAACAAAAGGCGGCGGAAATTGCCCGCCTGCAAAAAGAAGGCCGCCAGACAGCAATGGTAGGCGACGGAATTAACGATGCGCCGGCGCTTGCCACGGCTGACATCGGCATGGCGATTGGAACTGGAACTGACATTGCCATGGAAACAGCAGACATTACACTTATTCGCGGCGATCTAAACAGCATTGCCGACGCAATCCGCATGAGCAGATTGACAATGAAAAACATTAAACAAAACTTATTCTGGGCGCTTGGCTATAACAGCCTCGGCATCCCAATCGCAGCACTTGGATTTTTAGCACCGTGGATAGCAGGAGCAGCAATGGCATTCAGCTCCGTTTCCGTTGTTCTGAATGCTCTTCGTCTGCAAAAAGTAAAATGAAAAACCGGCTATATGCCGGTTTTTGTTTTTCATTGACACTTTCTTGGAAAACAACATATAATAGGTGTAACTATTATATGAGTATATGCTCATATATATTATAAAGAATGCAATACTCATTGATACGCTTTGAAGTGGGAACCCTAAATCGGAAGGTAAGGTGAGACTAGTGAAACAGGAATACGTTCTGGACGGTTTGGATTGCAGCAATTGTGCCCAAAAAATCGAAAATGGAGTCAAAGGCATAAAAGGCATTGACGGATGCGCGGTAAATTTTGCGGCAAGCACCTTAACTGTCTCAGCCGATGGGAAAGAAGAGCAATGGGTCACGAATAAAGTAGAGAAAAAAGTGAAATCAATTGATCCGCATGTAACGGTTCGCCAAAAGCATATAAAGAAATCAGCTGATGATGGCTATCGTAATAGAATGGTCAATATGCTGATCAGAATGGCGGCGGCTGTCATTCTCGGCGCAGCAGCATATTTGGTTCATTCGGGAACCATTGAATTTTTCCTTTTCCTCGGTGCTTATTTGATTATCGGCGGTGACATTATAATCCGCGCAGTCAAAAACATCATCCGCGGTCAGGTGTTTGATGAGCATTTCTTAATGGCTCTTGCCACAATCGGCGCTTTTCTGATTCAGCAATACCCTGAGGGGGTCGCCGTTATGCTGTTTTATCAAATCGGTGAGCTTTTTCAAGGAGCCGCGGTCAGCCGTTCCAGAAAATCAATTAGTGCGTTAATGGACATACGGCCTGATTACGCCAATCTCAAAATAAAGAACGGCATCGAACAGGTTTCCCCGGAGGACGTTCAGACAGGAGACATCATTGTGGTTAATCCGGGAGAAAGCATACCCTTGGACGGTAAGGTCGTGCAAGGGTCAGCGATGGTTGATACATCTGCTTTAACAGGTGAGTCCGTTCCGAGAAAAGCTGCGGAAGGACAAGATGTAATGTCAGGCTTTATCAATCAAAACGGCGTTCTGCATATTGAAGTCACAAAGGGCTATCAGGAATCAGCAGTATCAAAAATATTAGACTTGGTTCAGAATGCGAGCAGCCGTAAAGCCCGGACAGAAAACTTTATCACGAAGTTTGCCAAGTATTATACACCTGCTGTTGTGATCATCGCGGTATTGCTGGCCTTTGTTCCGCCGCTTGTTCTTTCTGGCGCCGCGCTTTCCGATTGGGTGTACCGCGCGCTTATCTTTTTAGTGATTTCTTGTCCTTGTGCGCTTGTTGTCTCCATTCCGCTCGGTTTCTTCGGCGGAATCGGAGCGGCCTCAAAGGCCGGAGTGCTTGTAAAGGGAAGCAATTATTTAGAAGCTTTGAATCAAGTCAAATACGCGGTGTTTGATAAAACGGGAACACTAACAAAAGGCAGCTTTGAAGTGACAGAAATCAAACCTGCGGAAGGTTTTACAAAGGATAGATTACTTGAAGCGGCGGCATACGCTGAGCTTCATTCACAGCATCCGATTGCTGAATCTGTGCGTAAAGCTTACGGGAAAATGCTTTCCTCCGATGAGATAGAGTCATACGAAGAAATCCCCGGCCACGGCATTTTTGCAAAGGTAAATGGAACTGAGATCCTTGCCGGGAATAAAAAGCTCATGGAAAGAGAACAAATTGAGGATGTCCCGGATGAAAATGCTGGAACAATCGTACACGTTGCTGTTGATCAACGCTATGCCGGAGCAATCATCATAGCGGATGAGATAAAGGAAGACGCAGCACAGGCGGTTGCTGATCTGAAGTCGCTTGGGATCAAACAGACAGCTATGCTGACGGGTGATTCGAAACAAACGGGAGAAGCCGTCGGAAAACAGCTTGGGATTGGTGAGGTATATGCAGAGCTGCTGCCGCAAGATAAAGTCGCGCAGGTCGAAGCATTGGAAGCTAAGCTTTCACCTAATGAAAAACTCATTTTTGTCGGTGACGGCATCAATGATACGCCGGTGCTTGCCCGCGCAGATATAGGGATCGCGATGGGAGGCCTTGGCTCAGATGCCGCGGTAGAAGCCGCAGACATCGTGCTAATGACAGATCAGCCGTCAAAAATAGCGGAAGCGATTAGGATTGCGAAACGGACACGGCGTATCGTGTGGCAAAACATCGGATTTGCTTTAGGTGTGAAAGCGATCTTTCTCATTCTTGGTGCATTTGGAATTGCGACCATGTGGGAAGCGGTTTTCTCAGATGTCGGCGTTACACTGCTTGCTGTGGCGAACGCCATGCGCGTCATGCGTCTCAAAAACAAATAAATTGTCGGAGAGAATTCATTTTTTCGGGGTTTTCTTATCAGCGCTTGTCTTGTTAAAATAAAGAAGTGGGTCAATTGCGATCCGCTTCTTTTTTAATTTTAAAACGATGAGGTGTCGGAGTGAAAAAGAAACAGCAGTCTTCTGCGAAATTCGCGGTCATCCTTACGGTTGTGGTTGTTGTATTGCTAGCAGCCATTGTCATCATTAATAACAAAACGGAACAAGGCAATGATGCGGTGTCCGGACAGCCGTCTATCAAAGGGCAGCCTGTGCTTGGCAAGGACGATGCACCGGTAACTGTAGTAGAATTCGGAGATTACAAATGTCCGTCTTGCAAGGTGTTTAACAGTGATATCTTTCCAAAAATACAAAAAGACTTTATTGATAAGGGCGATGTGAAATTTTCTTTCGTGAACGTCATGTTCCATGGAAAAGGTTCAAGGTTAGCGGCTCTTGCATCTGAAGAAGTATGGAAGGAAGACCCTGACTCTTTCTGGGATTTCCATGAAAAGCTGTTCGAAAAACAGCCGGATACGAAACAGGAATGGGTAACCTCAGGCCTCCTTGGTGATCTTGCAAAAAGCACCACAAAGATAAAACCTGAGACGCTCAAGGAAAATCTTGATAAGGAAACATTCGCTTCTCAAGTGGAAAAGGATTCTGACCTTAATCAAAAAATGAACATACAGGCAACACCGACGATTTACGTCAATGATAAAGTGATCAAAAATTTTGCGGATTATGATGAAATCAAAGAGACAATAGAAAAAGAGCTGAAAGGGAAGTAACGATATGAAAAATAGAATCGTATTTTTATATGCTTCCTGGGTTGTGGCTCTTATCGCTATGCTGGGCAGCCTGTATTTCAGTGAAATCAGAAAGTTTATCCCATGTGAACTGTGCTGGTACCAGCGTATCCTCATGTATCCGCTCGTCCTGATTTTAGGCATCGCCACCTTTCAAGGGGACACACGAGTGAAAAAATATGTGCTCCCGATGGCGATTATAGGGGCATTCATTTCGATCATGCATTACTTAGAGCAAAAAGTGCCCGGTTTTAGCGGCATTAAGCCATGTGTCAGCGGCGTGCCGTGCTCGGGCCAATATATTAACTGGTTTGGTTTTATTACGATTCCATTCCTGGCCCTGATTGCTTTTATCCTGATTATCATTTTTATGTGCCTGCTGAAAGGCGAAAAATCTGAATAACAAAAAAAGCGCCCGCGTATGCCGGGCGCTTTTTTTATCTCGAAAACTCACGCTCAATAGCGTTTGGTGTACTCCCTCAAAATTTATCTTTTTTTATCGTGAAAATGTTATTGATTTTACCCTTGAGCGATTATAAAATCTAGAGGTCGTCAGAAAATTTAACAAACATAAAAGGGAGTCATCAGAATGGCTTGGGAGCTGCTCAGTGTGATTGGCATCATTGCGTTTGCAGTCAGCGGCGCAATTGTTGCGATGGAAGAGGAATATGATATTTTAGGAGTTTATATATTAGGGATTGTCACAGCTTTTGGAGGAGGAGCGATCCGCAATTTGCTGATCGGCGTTCCGGTGTCAGCGCTATGGGAGCAGGGAGCGTACTTTCAAATCGCGCTTTTATCTATTACAATTGTGTTTCTGTTTCCGAAGCTGCTGCTGAAGCATTGGAATAAGTGGGGCAATTTATCAGATGCGATCGGCCTCGCTGCCTTTGCTATCCAAGGCGCACTGTATGCCGTCAAAATGGGCCATCCGCTTAGTGCCGTGATCGTGGCTGCTGTGCTGACGGGAAGCGGGGGCGGAATCATCCGCGACCTTCTTGCCGGGCGCAAACCGCTTGTGCTGAAGGCAGAAATTTATGCAGTCTGGGCGGCTCTCGGCGGTTTAATCGTCGGCTTGGGCTGGCTGGGAAACTCGTTCGGCTTATACGTTCTGTTTTTCGTGCTCGTTGTTTGCCGGGTTTGTTCCTATATGTTTAATTGGAAGCTGCCAAACCGTTCTTTTCGCTTAGATAGTCAGTAAAATAAAAGAAACCTCTCCGTCATGGAGAGGTTTCTTTTATGGTAGCCTGCCGGGATCAAATAAAAAGTCCTTTTCGAAACCGCGCAGAACAAAGCTATTTGAAATTAATAGGTAGCCCAAAAGGTATAGCTGATGGTTTTTTTAGTTCCTGTGTTAGTGAATTTGAATCTGTATTTTGTTTTGTAGCTTTTAGAAGCTTGTTTGTAACTTAAATTTGTAGAGCCTTTTTTCGTTGCATAAAAAGTTTTAACATTTTTCCAGCCTTTATTTGTCTTTTGTTGCAGAGTTGCTGTAATTTTCCCGCTGCCTGATCCGTTTGCTGTAATGTTGGCCCAAGTTCCTTGTCCTGGATAATAAATATGAAAAGTTGGCGAGTAAGTATAGTTTTTAAATGAGCCCGAATGGTAATGAGTACTCCATATTTGACCTTTTTTAACCCAATCTTTAGCTTCCGCTTTGTTGTTTACTAGGTCAATAGCCGTAAAACTTGTTACGGCTACGACGAATGCCAGCAACATCATAGATAGCTTTTTCTTCACTGAGTATTTCCTCCTAACTAATTCTGGTTCTTTCTTCATGTTCATATCATAAACCGAGAGAAATAATGTAACATCGTCCTATTCTCCCAAATGAAAAACTTCAATTTGTTGAAATATGTCGAAATTGGATGAAAAATGACTATTTTACTGCGACTATAGATACGCTAGCAGAGATGTAGTTGCTTTATGGAAGATGACAATAACAGCCAGTTTAGTCATTCTTCACGTTAGATGAACAGACAAATACGGTAAAGCTCTGCGGTGTTTTTAAAATGAAAAAGATATATTATATCGAAGATTGAATGGAATAAGGAATCGATACTGATGAAAGAGAAGATTCGCAACCTAAGAAAAGCACGTCCAACAGTGATCAATGTGAAATCATAAGAGAAAAAACCGATTTCGAGTTGAAATCGGTTTTTTCTGCATATAAATAACCCAAACCTTGATTGGTATTGGGTGAATGTGCTAAGATAAATTGTCTTTGCCAGTTTTCATCATATATTTAATATATGTATCCAATTATATTTTACAGTATTTCATCTATGTTTGTCAACTATTTTCTGGAGGTGCCGTTCATGAATCAGCAGGATAAGGAATGGAAGGAAGAGCAGTCGAGAATAGATGAGGTGCTGCAGGAGCTCGAAAAAAAAGAGCGGTTTCTGGAAACGTCTGCGGGCGGGTTGAAGCATGATATCATCGGATTAAGAAAAAGCTTTTGGGAAGATGTTAAGGTTAATTTTGATGATGCCCATGAAGCGATTGAAACGATGGCAAGCATTAAGCAGCAGGCAGAGCTGTTGTCTGATCGGGAACAGAATCATCGGCGCATGGATCAGCAGCTCAAACGAATTCATCAATTAAAAAAATCGCCTTATTTCGGCCGGATTGATTTTATTGAAAACGGCGAGGAACAGGCAGAGCGAATTTATATCGGTTTAGCTTCCTGTTTGGATGAGAAGGAGGAACACTTTCTGATTTATGACTGGAGGGCGCCGATATCAAGTTTGTACTACAATTATTCCCCAGGAAAAGCGGAGTACGAGGTGCCCGGTGAAACGATAGAAGGGGAAATGGTGCTGAAACGCCAGTTTATGATCAAAAACGGCACTCTCAAGGCGATGTTTAATACCGATATGACGATTGGTGATGAAATGCTGCAAGAGGTATTAAGCCATCACTCCGATACCCAAATGAAAAACATCGTGTCTACGATTCAGAAAGAACAAAATCAGATTATCCGTAATGAAAAAAGCAAGGTCCTGATCGTGCAGGGAGCGGCTGGCAGCGGGAAAACATCGGCTGCGCTTCAGCGTGTCGCTTATTTGTTATACAGGCACCGCGGCGTCATTGATGCCGGACAAATCGTTTTGTTTTCTCCCAACTTCTTATTTAACAGCTATGTATCCTCTGTTTTGCCTGAGTTAGGAGAAGAGAATATGGAGCAGGCGACGTTTCAGGAATATATCGAGCATCGCCTTGGCCGCAAGTTCAAATGTGAAAGCCCCTTTGATCAGCTCGAATATTGCCTGACCGAAACTAAGGAAGGTGATTTTCCAACAAGGCTTGCGGGAATCACATGGAAGGCGGGTTTATCCTTTCAGCAATTCATTAATGAATACGTCACACGGCTTTCCTCTGAAGGGATGATTTTTAAAAATATCATATTCCGCGGACAAAAGCTGATCACAAAGGAGCAAATTCAATCCTATTTTTACTCATTGGATCAAAATCACTCCATTCCGAATCGGATGGAGCAAACCGCGAAGTGGCTGCTGAGTGAGCTTAACAAGCTTGAGAAAAAGGAACGGCGAAAGGATTGGGTCGTTCATGAAGCTGAGCTGCTTGACAAAGAGGACTACTTGGACGTGTACAAAAAACTGCAAGAAAGGAAACGGTTCAGCGAGAGTACGTTTAACGATTATCAAAGAGAGCAGCAGCTGCTTGCCGCCATCATTGTGAAAAAAGCTTTCAAACCGCTCAAGCAGGCAGTCAGGCTCCTTGCATTTCTTGATGTTTCACAGCTGTATTTGCAATTGTTTTCTGGCTGGGGAGGGAAATCTCAGCATGAGAAGATGGCGGCAATAGGAGAGCTGACCCGATCGGCATTTGCAGAAAATAAATTGCTCTATGAGGACGCAGCACCGTTTCTTTATATGCAGGATCTGATTGAGGGCAGAAAGAAAAATACGAAGATCAAACATCTATTTATTGACGAAGCCCAGGACTATTCACCGTTTCAGATGGCTTACATGAGAAGCATTTTTCCGGCTGCCAGCATGACAGTGCTCGGTGATATCAATCAGTCCATCTACGCGCATACCATAAACGGGGATCAGCGTATGGATGCGTGCTTTGAGGATGAGCCTGCTGAGTATGTTCGTTTAAAGAGAACATACAGATCAACAAGGCAGATTGTCGAGTTTACCAAAGCGATGCTTCAAGATGGAGCGGATATTGAGCCGTTTAATAGAAGCGGGGAAATGCCGCTCGTTGTCAAAACTGAAGGACATGAGAGCCTTTGCCAAAAGCTCGCGCAAGAAATTGGCCGGCTCAAGAAAAAAGGGCACGAAACAATAGCCGTCATCTGCAAGACAGCGCAGCAATGCATACAGGCACACGCCCACATGAGTGAATATACAGATGTTCGCCTGATTCATAAAGAAAATCAACCATTCCAAAAGGGTGTTTGCGTGATTCCGGTGTATTTAGCAAAGGGAATTGAATTTGACGCAGTGCTTGTCTATGATGCATCTGAAGAACACTATCATACAGAGCACGACCGTAGGCTTTTATATACTGCGTGCACCCGTGCGATGCACATGCTGGCGGTATTTTATACAGGTGAAGCCAGTCCGTTTGTAACCGCTGTGCCGCCTCACTTATATCAGATTGCTGAATGAAGAGAAGGGAGTCCTTCTCTTTTTTCTATTTACATGAAGCATAGCCGTTTTATCATTAGGATTCTTAATAGTTATCATCATGTAAATATATTTTACTTAAGCCTAGTATTCCGGTAAAGTTCAATTAGATGCAATTTTCGATCAGTTTATAACTTTGTGAGGTGGATACGTTGCAACTTCAGGTAATGAACAGTCCGTTTAATCAGGAGCAGGCAGAGCTCCTTAACCGCCTTCTGCCGACCTTGACCGAATCCCAGAAAATCTGGCTGAGCGGATATTTATCCGCTCAATCTGTTTCCGTCCAAGAAACTGCGGGTACGCCGGCGGCAGCTGTGTCTGCGGAAGCACCGGCACCGGCCGTTTCAAAAGAAGTGACCGTTCTTTATGGTTCACAGACGGGAAACGCACAGGGGCTTGCAGAAAATGCCGGCAAGCAGCTTGAACAGAGCGGTTTTCAAGTGACCGTCTCATCCATGAGCGATTTTAAGCCGAATCAGCTGAAGAAGGTAACCAATCTTTTAATCGTCGTCAGTACGCATGGAGAAGGCGAGCCGCCTGATAACGCGCTGTCGTTTCATGAATTTCTGCACGGAAGACGGGCGCCTAAGCTTGAAGACCTGCGCTTTTCCGTTTTGGCGCTTGGTGACAGTTCGTACGAATTTTTCTGCCAGACAGGGAAAGAATTTGATCAGCGCTTAGAAGAACTCGGCGGAAAACGGATTTCTCCGCGCGTTGATTGCGATCTTGACTATGATGAACCGGCAGCCGAATGGCTTGAGGGTGTATTGAAAGGATTAAATGAAGCTGGGGGCGGAAACGCCGCGCCTGCGTCGGCGGCTGCGTCACAAACCGGTGAGTCTTCGTATTCCAGAACAAACCCGTTTCGGGCTGAAGTGTTAGAAAATTTAAATTTAAACGGCAGAGGATCAAATAAAGAAACACGTCATGTGGAGCTGTCTCTTGAAGGATCTGGCCTGACTTACGAGCCTGGTGACAGCCTCGGCGTCTATCCGGAAAACGATCCGGAACTTGTCGAGCTGCTCCTTAAGGAAATGAATTGGGACCCGGAAGAAATTGTGACGCTTAATAAGCAAGGTGATGTCCGTCCGCTGAAAGAAGCGCTGATTTCTCACTATGAGATTACCGTTCTCACAAAACCGCTTCTTGAACAGGCAGCCCAGCTGACAGGGAACGATGAGCTTAGAGAGCTTTTAGCCCCGGGAAATGAGGAGAATGTAAAAGCCTATATTGAAGGGCGCGATTTGCTTGATCTCGTCCGTGACTATGGCCCATTTAGTGTATCTGCGCAGGAGTTTGTCTCGATTTTGCGAAAAATGCCTGCCCGCCTTTATTCGATTGCAAGCAGTTTATCCGCAAATCCGGATGAAGTGCATTTAACAATCGGCGCAGTCCGCTACGATGCGCACGGCCGTGAACGAAAAGGCGTCTGCTCGATTTTGTGCGCGGAACGTCTGCAGCCGGGTGACACACTGCCGGTTTATGTACAGCACAATCAAAACTTTAAGCTTCCGAAAGACCCTGAAACACCGATTATCATGGTGGGCCCTGGGACAGGCGTCGCACCTTTCCGTTCCTTTATGCAGGAGCGTGAGGAGACGGGAGCGGAAGGAAGGGCATGGATGTTCTTTGGCGATCAGCACTTTGTCACGGATTTCCTTTACCAGACAGAGTGGCAGAATTGGCTCAAAGACGGTGTGCTGACAAAAATGGATGTGGCGTTCTCACGTGATACGGAAGAAAAAGTATATGTGCAACACCGCATGCTTGAACATAGCGCAGAATTGTTTGAATGGCTTCAAGAAGGAGCGGCTGTTTATATTTGCGGAGATGAAAAGCATATGGCGCATGACGTCCATCACACATTACTTGAAATTATCGAAAAAGAAGGCAATATGAGCCGCGAAGAAGCGGAGGCTTATCTTGCCGATATGCAGCAGCAAAAACGCTATCAGCGTGATGTATATTGATTTGACTTGAAAGGAGTTTTTCAACATGGTGACCAAAATTCTAAAAGCACCGGACGGCTCTCCAAGTGATGTTGAACGCATTAAAAAAGAAAGTGATTATTTGCGCGGCACGCTGAAAGAAGTGATGCTCGATCGAATCAGTGCCGGAATTCCGGATGATGATAACCGCCTGATGAAACACCACGGCAGTTATTTGCAGGATGATCGGGACCTCCGAAATGAACGCCAAAAGCAGAAGCTTGAGCCCGCATATCAGTTTATGCTGCGCGTGCGTATGCCAGGGGGCGTCTCGACGCCTGAACAATGGCTTGTCATGGATGACCTGTCCCAGAAATACGGGAACGGCACATTAAAATTGACGACACGTGAAACGTTCCAAATGCACGGGATTCTGAAATGGAACATGAAGAAAACCATTCAGACGATCCACTCAGCACTTTTGGATACGATCGCAGCCTGCGGAGACGTAAACCGTAACGTCATGTGTGCATCAAACCCTTATCAATCTGAAATCCACTCAGAGGTATACGAGTGGTCTAAAAAATTAAGTGATGATCTGCTGCCGCGGACGAGAGCCTATCATGAAATTTGGCTTGATGAGGAAAGAGTTGCCGGCACGCCGGAGGAAGAAGTCGAGCCAATGTACGGACCGCTCTATCTGCCGCGGAAGTTTAAAATCGGTATTGCCGTTCCGCCGTCTAATGATATTGACGTCTTTTCACAAGATCTGGGATTCATTGCGATTGTCGAGGATGGCAAGCTGATCGGTTTTAACGTGGCAATCGGCGGCGGTATGGGAATGACGCATGGCGATACTGCGACATATCCGCAATTAGCCAAGGTGATCGGATTCTGCCGGCCTGAGCAAATGTATGACGTTGCTGAAAAAACGATTACGATTCAGCGTGATTACGGCAACCGTTCTGTCCGTAAAAATGCGCGGTTCAAATACACAGTTGACCGCCTCGGTTTAGAAAACGTAAAAGAAGAATTGGAAAACCGTCTCGGCTGGAGCCTGGAAGAAGCGAAGCCGTATCATTTCGATCATAACGGCGACCGCTATGGCTGGGTGGAAGGCATCGAGGATAAATGGCATTTCACGCTGTTTGTCGAAGGCGGCCGTATAACGGATTACGATGATTATAAGCTGATGACGGGCTTGCGGGAAATCGCCAAAGTTCATACAGGCGAGTTCCGGCTGACGGCCAATCAGAACTTAATGATTGCGAACGTTTCAAGCGATAAAAAAGAAGAAATCAGTGCTTTAATTGAACAGTACGGACTAACTGACGGCAAGCATTATTCAGCGCTTCGCCGCAGCTCGATGGCATGCGTCGCTCTTCCGACCTGCGGATTGGCAATGGCTGAAGCAGAACGTTATTTGCCGACCCTGTTAGATAAGGTTGAAGAGATTATTGACGAAAATGGCCTTCGTGATCAGGAAATCACCATTCGCATGACAGGATGCCCGAACGGCTGCGCACGTCATGCGCTCGGTGAGATCGGATTTATCGGAAAGGCGCCGGGCAAATATAATATGTATCTTGGCGCTGCGTTTGACGGAAGCCGTTTAAGCAAAATGTATCGTGAAAACATCGGTGAAGCAGACATTTTAAGCGAGCTGCGCGTCCTTCTTTCCCGCTATGCGAAAGAACGCGAGGAAGGCGAGCATTTCGGTGACTTTGTCATCCGTGCGGGCATTATTAAAGCAACAACTGACGGTACGAATTTTCATGATTGAGAAAACTAAGAAGAGAGACAGGGAATAGCTTCCTGTCTCTTTTTTCTGTAATTTGCTCTGCTGCAAAAAAGTTCACTGTGAGCATATCATGAGAAAAAATACCCTAAAAAGGGTACTATAAAAGAAGACAAGTGTGGAGGGAACTCCTGCGAAACCACATAGCGGATGCAAGGCCACCCTAGCTCAAGGGCTTTTAGACAAACAGATTTTTTGGCTCATCATGCCGACACACAACAGACGAAGGAGGTCATGCATTTGGACATATTTTTAGTTGTGCTCGTATTATTAACGATTATTGCGATTTCTAATATCGTGAACCGGTTTATTCCGTTTATTCCGGTGCCGCTGATTCAAGTGGCTCTTGGGATTCTTGCCGCCTCATTTCCACAGGGTCTTCATTTTGAATTAAATACCGAATTGTTTTTTGTTCTGTTTATCGCGCCTCTGCTATTTAATGATGGAAAGAGGACACCGCGGGCAGAGCTTTGGAATTTAAGGGCTCCGATTTTATTGCTTGCACTCGGCCTTGTATTTGCGACTGTGATTGTAGGCGGCTACACGATTCACTGGATGATTCCTGCTATTCCGCTGGCAGCGGCCTTTGGACTTGCGGCCATTCTTTCACCGACTGATGTCGTCGCTGTCAGCGCATTATCAGGAAGAGTGAAAATGCCAAAAGGGATTCTTCGCCTGCTGGAAGGTGAGGGGCTGATGAATGATGCATCAGGTCTGGTGGCCTTTAAGTTTGCGATTGCAGCGGCAGTGACTGGTGCATTTTCATTAGCACAAGCGGCTGTCAGCTTTGTCTTTATTTCTCTCGGAGGCTTGCTGTGCGGGGTTGTCATTTCATTTTTGATTATTCGTTTTCGCCTATTTCTGCGCCGCCTTGGCATGCAGGATGTCACGATGCATATGCTGATTCAAATTCTGACGCCGTTTGTGATTTATTTGGCAGCTGAAGAAATCGGCGTTTCCGGCATTTTAGCTGTTGTGGCTGGCGGTATTACCCATGCGGTTGAACAGGATCGTCTGGAATCTACGATGATCAAGCTGCAAATCGTCTCCTCAAGTACGTGGAACATTATTTTATTTATTTTGAACGGCCTGGTCTTCGTTATTCTCGGCACGCAAATCCCTGATGTTATTTCTGTTATCTTTAACGACACTGCCATCAGCAACATGAAGGTGATCGGCTATATCCTAGTCATCACATTTACGTTAATGCTCCTGAGATTCCTGTGGGTGCTGTTCTTCTGGAACGGCAAATGGTTCTTTAATAAAGATCAGAACATCTATAAACCGGGTCTTCGTTCGACGCTGTTAATTTCGATTTCCGGTGTGCGTGGAGCAGTAACGCTTGCAGGTTCTTTTTCCATTCCGTATTTCCTGGAGGACGGCACGCCGTTTCCGGAAAGAAATCTGATTCTCTTTTTAGCAGCCGGCGTCATTTTATGCACGCTTGTCATTGCTACCGTTGTGCTGCCGATTCTGACTGAAAAAGAAGAAGAGGACGAGGAACGAAACAAGAAGCTGCTGACGGCGAGACGCAAATTGATCAAAACAGCCCTTCAAACGATTAAAGAGGACATGAATGAGACAAACAAAACGGCCTCTCTTGCGGTGATAGCTGAATACAATGAGAAAATGAAAAATCTTCGTTTTCAGCAATATACATCGTCTAATCGCATCAAAAAGCACGAGCGTAAAGTCCGTGCCCAAGGGGTTAAGGCAGAGCAAGAGGCGCTGATGAAGATGCTGGAGCGGGGAGACATCCCGGAAGAAACAGCAAATGTGCTGCAAGAACGATTTAACGAGTTGGAAATTTTGTATGCGAACCCGTTTAAAGTCGGATTATCAAAAACAAGGCTCAAGAGGCTGATGTATTGGATTTTCTTCGGTGAACATAAAAAGCCGGAGATGTCGATTTTAAATGAAGCGGGATTGATACGGGCAACAAGAGTGAAAACGGCAAAAGCAGCGATAGAATATCTGGAAAAACACAATACGGAAGAGCATAAAGAAGTGTTTTTATCTGTCATTACATTCTATAAACAGTTAATTTTCAGGCTGGAGCACAGCCATCATGAGCTGAAATCAAGCGCCCATTTTGAAAATCAGAAGCTGGAAGTGAAGCTGAAGGCTGTACAGGCGATCAGAAATGAAATTCAAACACTTTTCGAGGAAAGAGAAATTTCCCGGGACATCTCCCATGAGCTTCGCCAATACATTAATGATGTCGAAGCCGCCATGCTTGAAGGCGGCGAATAAATGCAGCAAAAAAGCTGGCGTTAGAGCGCCAGCTTTTTTTTATTAAGGGCGATGAAATGCGACAGTGCTGCCATCCCGGTCGAACCAGCCTCTGAAGGCCCAGTTGATCCAGCCGCCATCGCCTTTGTTTGTAAAGGTTCCGTCTTCAAATACCCAAATGCCATACGTAATGCCGTCGTAAACGGCTGAGCCGTAAAATTGCACACCGTTCAAATGATCTTCATATTCCTGGCTTAAATTAAAGACCATGACGTTATATTTTTGGCCGGACGCGTAGAAGGAAGACTCCATGAGGTTTTTCACAAAGCCATCCCTATTCTGTGCGGATTTGATGGCATCAGCGATCTGGTTGGCAATTCCAAGTACATCCAGGTTGACGTTTAAACCTACATCAGCGGCAGTTGTTCCAGCAGTAGTTGTCTGCGACATCTTCGGAGCAGGATTTTCTTCAGCGGAAGCAAAGGACAAAGGGGCAATTGTCAAAGCGGCACCAAGAGCAAGTGTCATTGGGATACGAATACGTTTCAAGTTGTTTCCTCCTTTGTTTTCATTTGGTTACACTACACGCATACCCTGCTCAATGTATTTGTAATCTCAATATTGTTAAAATAGGAAAAAAATAGTGTTTGAATTTGCCTGTGCTGTGAAAAAAGAAGCAAAAAGAGGGTCTTAAGCGTATTATTGGTATCGGCTGAGAGGAATGTGAGATAATATAGACGCTTACATTTCAGTGAAAGGGTGGATGTTCAAGTGCCAACAAGTTTAAAAGATACTGTAAAGTTACATAACGGAGTTGAAATGCCTTGGTTCGGTCTGGGTGTTTTTAAAGTAGAAAATGGTAATGAAGCGACTGAATCAGTGAAAGCGGCAATTAAAAATGGTTATCGCAGTATTGATACAGCAGCGATCTACAAAAATGAAGAAGGCGTTGGCATCGGGATTAAAGAATCCGGTGTGTCAAGAGAAGAGCTCTTCATCACATCAAAAGTGTGGAATGAAGATCAAGGCTACGAAACAACGCTTGCTGCCTTTGAAAAAAGCCTGGAAAGATTACAGCTTGATTACTTAGATTTATATTTGATCCATTGGCCTGGCAAAGATAAATATAAAGATACATGGCGCGCGCTTGAAAAGCTGTACAAAGATGGCAAAATTCGCGCGATCGGCGTCAGCAACTTCCAAGTTCATCATTTAGAAGAGCTGTTGAAAGATGCTGAAATCAAACCGATGGTGAACCAAGTTGAATTTCACCCTCGTTTGACGCAAAAAGAATTAAGAGATTACTGCAAAGCGCAAGGCATTCAGCTGGAAGCGTGGTCTCCGCTCATGCAGGGACAGCTTTTGGATAACGAAGTGCTGACACAGATTGCTGAAAAACACAATAAATCTGTGGCTCAAGTGATTTTGCGCTGGGATCTGCAGCATGAAGTTGTAACCATTCCAAAATCCATTAAAGAACACCGTATCATCGAAAACGCTGATATTTTTGATTTCGAATTGTCTCAAGAAGACATGGACAAAATTGACGCATTAAATAAAGATGAGCGTGTCGGCCCAAATCCTGATGAGCTTCTGTTTTAATCAAAAAACTCCCCGTTATGGGGAGTTTTTTTAGTGCGTTTTTTTCTGTTGAATGAAAAACAGCATCAAAAAGGAAATGACAACAATACAGACGACCCACGCCCAAGCAAGGGTATTGTTGCCGGAATCCAATGCGACATATATCGCCGTCGGCAGTGTTTGCGTAACACCGGGGATGTTTCCTGCAAACATGAGTGTTGCGCCAAATTCTCCGAGCGCCCGCGCAAGGCTGAGGATGCTTCCGGTCAGTAACGAAGGATAGGCAAGCGGGACGGAGATATGGATAAACACTTTCCATCTGCTAGCGCCGTCTACCATTGCCGCACCTTGTATATCGGGATCAATGTCAGCAAATCCGGTTTTGGCTGATTGATACATAAGCGGAAAGGCTACAACAGCCGAGGCGATCACAGCGGCCCACCAGGTGAAAATGACAGGCTGCTGGAAAATCCACTCGATGGCTTGTCCGATGAAGCTGTGCTTTCCGAAAATGACGATCAAAATAAAACCGACAACAGTAGGCGGAAGAACGAGCGGAAGCATAAAACATGTTTCGAGTGCCGTTTTTCCGAAAAATGATGCCCGTGACATCCATGCTCCAGCAAGTGTTCCGAGAATAATGACAACAATTCCGGCAACTGCCGCCACCTGAAAGGAAAGCGCAACGGGTGTGAAAAATTCTGAAGCGCTTATGCTACTAGGCAGTAAAGCCATATTTCTCAAATACTTTCATTGCTTCATCAGATTGCAGGTATTCGTAAAATTCCTTCGCTTCCTTACGGTGTTTTGTATCTTTTACGATTCCTAACGGATAGACAATTGGGCTGTGTGTATCTGCTTTTGCCTCGTCAATAATGTTGACCTTTTTCGAGACCAGGGCATCTGTTTTATAAACAATACCTGCGTCTACATTGCCGGTTTCAACATAAGAAAGAACTTGGCGAACGTCTTTTCCATACACAATTTTATCCTTCACTTTGTCCCATAAAGACAGCTTTGTCAGTGATTCTTTCCCATAAGCTCCTGCCGGTACGGATTCCGGAGTGCCAAGGGCGATTTTTTCTGATTCAGCCAGATTGCTGAAGCTTGTCACAGGTGAATCTCCGTTTTTCGGTACGACCAGCACAATTTCATTACCGACTAAATCAGTGCTGTCTTTTTTTGCGATATCTCCATCATCCACCAGCTTTTTAAATTTATCCTCAGCAGCTGAGAAGAACAGATCTGCTCCTGCTCCTTGAGAAATCTGTTTTTGCAAGGCGCCGGATGAGCCATAGTTATCTTGGATGGTAATATTTTGATGCTCTTTTTCATAATTTTTTTGGATTTCCTCAAGTGCATCCTGCGCGCTGGCGGCAGCTGAGATGGTTAACGTTACTTTTTTCTCGCTGTCCGTTGAAGACTGGTTTGAAGAACAGCCCGCTGCAAGGAGAAAAGCAGTTAAGGCTGCGATGAAAATAGAATACTTCTTAAACATGATTGCACCCCTTATCATTAGATATAACTAATTATAACTGATTATGTTTGGTTTATGTGGGTTTTTTTACATTGGACGAAAAGGTATAATAAAATAGGAGAGTGATGATGATGAATGAAACCTCTTCCTATACGATAGAAGAAGTTGCAGGTCTGCTGAAGGTATCAAAGCTGACCGTTTATGATTTGATTAAAAAAGGCGTGCTGCCTGCTTATCGTGTCGGAAGGCAGATGCGTGTGGATGAAGAAGATTTAAAGCAATATAAAACGAATATGAGAATGTCTCAGCCCATCGCTGCAACAGAAGCGCCGAAACAGGTGCAGGAGGCTGAGCCGGACGACAGACGGAATGTCATGATCAGCGGACAGGACATTTCGATGGATCTTCTCAGCAAGCATTTGGAGAATGCCATTCAGGAGACGCCGCTCCGTAAATACAAAGGAAGCTTAAACAGCCTGATTGATATGTATCAAGGCAAGTGTGACATTGTCAGCCTCCATTTGTACGATGCTGAAACGGGCCAGTATAACGCTCCTTATGTAAAACGGATTTTGACAGGTGAACCGTTTTGTCTCCTCAATGTCGTTCTCCGCAAAGCAGGACTGTATGTGAAAAAAGGGAATCCGAAAAATATTCAAGGCTGGAAGGACTTGGAAAGAACCGATATCCGGATCATCAACAGGGAAAAGGGTTCTGGCGCAAGGGTGCTCCTTGATGAACAGCTTGGCTTGCTTGGTATGAATCCAGCTGATGTAGTGGGATATAGCGATATCGTGACTGATCATTACGCTGCTGCTTCACAAGTTTCAAGCGGACAGGCTGACGCGGGAATCGGGGCACAGCACGCGGCACATATGGGCAGTGTTGATTTTATCCCGCTCATCGACGAACAATATGATATCGTCGTTTTGAAAAAACATGAGCAGCTGCTGAAGGCCGTGAAGGAGATTTTGAATTCTGAGGAATACAAGGCGAATTTGTCTCATTTAAACGGCTATGAAACAAAGCTGACTGGCAAGGTGATATTGGAAACGTAAAAAATCCCTCTTGATAGAGGGATTTTTTTCATTCGGAAAACCTGAGCAGGTCACCATTTAAAATTTTATCAGAGAGAGACAGTTCTTCGTTTGCTTTCTCCTTATAAGGGAGGCACGCATCCTGATTTTCCAGCACTTCACCTGTTTTTTGGCTATAGCACGTGTTCTTTGTGTATATATAATCGTTCGTAATAAAGCTGCCGTTTCGCAGAACGGCGAATGGGGTGCGGTCGCTGGACAGCAAATCATTGCCGAATTGGATATCGCCTTTTGTCTCAACGCCGAGTAAATGCATCAGTGTCGGTCTGACGTCGACTTGCCCGCCAACATCAGAGATGGTTTCCGGCTGTTGATCGGTGATTCCCGGGATATGTATGATAAACGGCACCCGCTGGAGCTGAACGTTGTCATACGGTGTGATTTCGTCTTTCCCTAAAAACTCAGCCATTGCCTCGTTATGGGCTTCAGAAATGCCGTAATGATCTCCCATAAATACGATCATCGAATTTTCGTATAAGCCTTCGTCCTTCAGTTTTTTGATAAAATGCTTCAATGCTTCATCCTCATAGCGAACCGTGGTCACATAGCGGTTTAACAGATCACTGCTTGAATCGAATTCATCTATCAGCTGATCCTTTTCATCAATCTCAAACGGAAAATGATTCGTTAACGTGATAAAACTGCTGTAGAACGGCTGCGGCAGGCTTTTCAGCTTTTCGGCGGACTGCTCTAAAAATTCTTTGTCTTTTAAGCCCCAGTTTGTCGATGTCCCGGGAGTGACGTGAAAATCATCAACATCATAAAAGCGGTCAATGCCAAATGTATCGTACATGACATCTCTGTTCCAAAATGTTTTATGGTTAGCGTGAAAGACGGCTGAATAATAATCGTGCTGTTTCAACGATTTATACATTGTATGAAATTGATGGTCGCTTTTCGTGAAAAAGACGGCGCCGCTAAGGGAAGGATACAGTGAATTAGCGACGATAAATTCTGAATCTGATGTTTTGCCTTGTTCTGTTTGCTGATAGAAATGATCAAAGGAATAGCTTTTTTTAATGAGATCATTCATAAATGGTGTAATTTCTTTTCCATTTACTTTTTCATTCAGAACAAAGCTTTGGGTCGACTCAAGTGTTACAAAGATGACATTGCGCCCCTTTGCAAGGCCGAATTTGCTTTGATCAGGCTTGCTGTAATCAGCCTCTGTGTAGTTTTTAATGGCAGTTATACTGTCTTCATCGGCAAAAGCTTTCGCGCTGATATTAACAGTCTGAGAAATTGTATCGTAAATATGGAACTGAAACAGACCGATGCTTTTGACTAGCATTTCCCGGTCAAAAGAATGTGCCAAAAGCTTCGGCTGCTGTACTTCTGCAAGTGCCAGTGTGCATAAAAGCATGCCGCAGGAAGCTGCATAGTACCGTTTGATCGTGCGGGGAGCGGCTTTTGTCTGTGGGTGTTTGGTTTTTCTGGCGAACAGCAGCAGAAAAACCAAATCCACAAACAGGGCGATAAACAGAGGATGGAACAGTTCTTTTACACTGCTGCCCATATCGCTCATGTTGCTGGCCTGAAATAAAACCGGGATGGTAATAAAATCGATATAAAAGCCGTAAAAAATCGTATTAGAGATCAAGATGACAGTCAGAACCAAATTGGCAATCAGCAAAAAGGCCCGCTGCTTGTTTTCTTTTAGAAACAGGCCGATCCCGAATAAAGGAAGAATAAAGCTGAGCGGGTTGACCAGCAGCATTAGCTCCTCCAACAGAGTATCGATTTGCAAATCAAAGCCGAGTTTATATATCACATACGTTTTGATCCACATAAATAAGATCGAAAAACATAAAAACCGCTGATTGTGAAAAAAGGTTCCTTTCATCAATATGACTCCTCGCGTTTTCTTGATCATCTGCATGAAATGCTTCTTAAGTAAAACCTACTAAAAACAGCCGGTTCAGACAAGTCTCAGCACTCATGTTTAAAACATGCGCCCATGAAACAGCATATAAAAGTAGTAACATGAAGCAAGGGTCAGGCCAGCTAGCACGAGCTGCTCAGAAAAACTGCCTGTCTTCATATATAATGGAAGCCGAACGCGGATCGTTGAAGGGAATAATAATTTGATTCCGTTCACCGTCCAAGCGTCAAGAATCAAGTGGCTTGCCATTCCGATCATCAGGCCGGCTGATATGTTTTTATCTGGAATGTATGTAGAAGTGATAAAAAACATGATGAGCATAAACAGCAAGCTGTGTGTAAATGTACGATGGCCAAAAACGGAGCTGACCACTTTCGATAAAATAGGAAATTTTCTCCCGATTTTGCTTTGTGTGTGGCAGATATCGGGTATTAATGCTCCAACCGCGCCTGACGCAGCCATAAGCACTGGATCAAATCCATAATAATAAGCCGCTGCCGTACAAGAAGCGATGCCTCCCATGATGTGTGTTTTTCCTGTCATTTGCCGCTTCTCCTTTTATCTTTTGCAAAAAATCTCTGAATTACAAATATATCAAGAGAATGTAAGTTTGATCAACAGGACTTTGGACGATAAAAAATATCCCGCATAATTTTTCATAAAAGAGGCATCTTAAACATGTACCTATTTTTTAAAAGAGGTGATACGAATGGGTTTCTTTAATAAAGATAAAGGAAAACGTTCCGAAAAAGAAAAAAACGTAATCCAAGGAGCTCTTGAAGATGCTGGTTCAGCTCTAAAAGATGATCCGCTTCAAGAAGCTGTGCAAAAAAAGAAAAATAATCGATAATCACATGCGGATAGGGCTTGGCCCTATCCGTATTTTCCATCTGTTCCCTTTGACAGATCATCCTTTCTTTGATAACCTTCTGGGAGTAACTGAATAATTAAATCCTCACTCTTTCTCAGTGAGGTAGAGGTTGCGCGGATGATAAGTCACACATGCCAGGCTGACAGGGGCTGTTAAACATGTGTAAAAGGCATCAGCGCCGAAGTGTGGAGAAAGCCGATCCTTCTCTATGCTGGGACTGTATCTGAATAAGTGCAGGACTGCCGCGTGCTTTTTCGCGGAGGGCTATCCGGAGATCAAGGGTGTGTGTTTCTTTAAGCATGGACTTTTGTTCAGGCTTTTTTTGCGTTTATATGATCTCGGGGTCTGGTCCGTACAAAGAATCATGGAGGTACTGGAATGGAACAGACAAAAAAATGGGGTTTTTGGTTATTAACGGCGTTTGTCGTTGGAAATATGGTTGGATCAGGAATTTTCTCCTTGCCGAGCTCGCTTGCTTCAATTGCGAGTCCGTTTGGAGCTACGTCCGCCTGGCTTTTGACAGGTGCCGGCGTGCTGATGATTGCACTTGTGTTCGGACACTTGTCCATTCGCAAGCCTGAACTGACAGCGGGACCGCAAAGTTATGCAAGAGCGCTGTTTTCTGACCCGAAAAAAGGCAACGCTGCCGGTTTCACAATGGTGTGGGGCTACTGGGTGGCGAGCTGGATCAGCAACGTGGCGATCATCACAAGTCTCGCCGGTTACTTGACTTCGTTCTTCCCGATCTTGGTTGATAAACGTGAGATGTTTTCGATCGGCGGGCAAGAGGTGACACTCGGCCAATTACTGACGTTTGCCGTATGTACGATCTTGTTATGGGGAACGCACGCGATTCTTGTTGCCAGCATTAACGGCGCAAGTAAATTAAACTTTGTCACAACGCTTTCTAAAGTATTAGGTTTTGTCTTCTTTATCGTTGCCGGTTTGTTTGTGTTTCAAACGACATTATTCGGTCATTTTTATTTCCCGGTTCAAGGAGAAAACGGCACAAGCATTGGAATTGGCGGCCAGGTTCATAACGCCGCGATTTCTACACTGTGGGCGTTTGTCGGAATTGAATCCGCGGTGATCCTGTCCGGCCGTGCGCGCTCTCAGCGTGATGTGAAACGTGCGACAATTACCGGCTTGCTGATTGCCTTGAGCATATATATTATTGTGACTTTAATTACGATGGGTGTTCTGCCGCATGATAAGCTTGTCGGCTCTGAAAAACCATTTGTTGATGTACTCTATGCGATTGTTGGAAACGCGGGAAGCGTGATTATGGCGCTTTTGGCTATCCTTTGTTTATTCGGAACGATGCTCGGCTGGATTTTGCTTGGCTCTGAGGTGCCATACCAAGCCGCTAAAGCAGGAGATTTCCCGGCATTTTTTGCAAAAACGAATAAAAAGGGAAGTCCGGTCATTGCACTCATTATTACAAACGTCATGTCACAGGTCTTCATTTTCTCGGTTATTTCCCGGACAATAAGTGACGCATTTACATTTTTAACGACAGCGGCTACACTCGCATATTTAATTCCGTATCTGGTATCTGCAATCTACAGCTTGAAGGTAGTCATCAAAGGTGAAACGTATGACCAGCTGAAAGGCTCCCGTGTAAGAGACGGATTGATCGCGATACTGGCGTGTGCATACTCCGTGTTTGTTATCGTAACAGGCACAGCAGATTTAACGACATTTATCCTCGGCATCGGTTTATTCTTTGTCGGCTTGATCGTTTATCCATTTGTGAGTAAAAAGTTCCAGAAAGAAAAACAAGCATAATGAAAAGACACCTGATTTGCTCAGGTGTCTTTTTTATAAAATCACAATTTCTCCTGTTAGGAATCCGTTCGTTAACCTAGCTGACAGGAAAGCTGAAATCGAAAGAAAAACCTTAAGGCACAATCGAATATGCAAAAAACGTTTTTCAGTCTCTCCAGCATAAAAAAACTGATCGTGTTGAGGATGCAGCTTAATATGAATGGCTCAAAGAAAATATCCGATATGATTCAAATTGAGCCGTTCCTTATAAATAAACAAAAGAGCCGCGGACAGGCGGCTCTTTTGTTTATTTAGTCAAGCTTTCCGTAATATACTCCAGTTGTCCTTCTAATGAAATCGGGTCTGTGAAATAGAAGCCAATCGGATCAATCTTGTATACATGGCCATTTTTAACGGCATTCAGGTTCTTCCAAATGGAGCTGTCAAATACGCCGCCATCATCACCGCTTGATTGCCATGGGCCCGCGAAAATGTAATCTCCGGCGAAATCAGGGAGCTTCTCTAATGAAATACTTGTATAACCTGGCCCCTGGTCAATGGCTTTTTCTTTTGTCAGCTTTGTAGCCTGCAGGCCGAGGTCTTTGTAAATGATGCTTCCGCCTCTTCCAAAGTCTTTACCAAATACGTAAATGTCTTTTCCGTTCGTTTGCATAATGGAAATGGTTTTGTCACCAACCGCTTTTTTGATTTTTGTTTTAGCGGCCGCAACTTTTTTATCCCACTCGGCCAGCCATTTTTCAGCTTTATCTTCAGTTCCCGTCATTTTTGCAAATTCTTTCAGCTGTTCGATGTTGTCGAGCTTATCGTATTTTACTGCGACAGTCGGCGCAATTTTTTCAAGCTTTTTAATATCAGCGCCCTGTGTTGTCCAGACGATAATCAGGTCAGGGTTCAAATCAATGACCTTTTCAACCGAAGTGCCGTCTCCGATGTTTTCGACGCCGTCAGTTTTTCCTTTGTAGTAAGGGTTTTTAAATACATTCTCAGGCGCACCGACAACGTTGATGCCGAGTGTTTTGAAGTAGCCGTAATAGCCGTCTGCCATGACAACCACCCGTTTAGGATGCTTCGGGATTTTTACATTTCCGTTTTCAGCCTTGTATGTAAAGGTTTCTGCGCCTTTTGAATCAGAGGCAGAACCTTTGCTTTCTGAGTTATTCCCGCAGGCTGCCAGCGCTGCAATCAATAACAGGGCAAAAAACGCGGCTCCGAGTTTCTTGTATATATGGGTCATATCTCATACCTTCTTTCTAAAAAAATAAATGAAAAAGAGAATCATTATCATCTGTGATTATACCACTGCAAGTGCCGGTTGACACGATATTTTTGCAAATGCATTTTCATTTTTGTTCAAAACACTCTATTAAATCAGCTGAAAAAAGTGATATACTGAAACAGCAATTGATAATCATTATCAGTAACAGAAAGGAAGTACGGCAGTTGAGTCAACATAAAAATATACAGACTGCATCAGAAGAAATCCAATGGACGTCAAGGACATATGGCGCGGTCATCGTCCTTATTGCAGGTCTATGCCTGCTTTGCCTTGGCGCATTTTTATCCATATCTCTCGGTGCAGCGGATATTCATTTGCGCACTGTATGGGACGCCATTTTTCATTATCAGCCGACAAAGACATCTCACCAAATTATACATGATCTTCGGCTGCCGAGAACGGCGGCTGCCGCGCTTGTAGGCGCATTGTTGGCAGTGTCGGGAGCAATCATGCAGGGGATGACGAGAAACCCTTTGGCAGAGCCTTCGATTATGGGTGTGACATCAGGCTCTGCGTTTGCTGTTTCGATTGCGTTTGCCTTTTTTCCCGGGCTTTCTGCAATGGGGCTTGTGCTATGGTCCTTTGCGGGAGCGGGGCTGGGGGCATCGACGGTAATGGGCATCGGCATGTTTTCAAGGGGCGGACTTACGCCTGTAAAGCTTGCTCTGGCGGGTACGGCAGTTACTTATTTCTTTACCGGCATTTCAACTGCCATTGCAATCCGCTTTGATGTCGCTCAGGATATCAGCTTTTGGTACGCAGGCGGGGTAGCGGGTGTGAAATGGTCGGGGGTCCAGCTTTTGCTTATTGCAGGGGCTGTCGGTTTAACGCTCGCGTTTTTCATCGCCCGGTCTGTTACAGTGTTAAGTCTCGGTGACGATCTGGCAAAAGGGCTTGGACAATATACATCAGCGGTGAAACTGGTTGGCATGCTTATTGTAGTAATTCTGACCGGAGCTGCGGTTTCCATTGCCGGCACCATTGCATTTATCGGGCTGATCATTCCGCATATTACCCGTTTTTTGGTCGGTGTGGATTATCGGTGGATCATTCCTTGCTCGGCGGTGCTCGGTGCTGTTTTGCTTGTTTTTGCTGACATAGCGGCCAGACTCGTAAATGCGCCCTTTGAAACGCCTGTCGGCGCGCTGACTTCTCTTATCGGCGTTCCCTTTTTCTTTTATTTGGCACGTCGTGAAAGGAGAGGGCTGTAATGAAAACAAAAACAAACAAACCGCTCGTTGTAATGGCTGTGACCTTTTTGCTTATCGTGGTGGTCTTTTTTATCAGTCTCAATTTGGGCGTTATCAAAATTGCACCGCTTAAAACGCTTCAGGTCTTTTTCGGCCAAGGAACGGCGCGTGATGAACTTGTCTTATTTGAGTTCAGGCTGCCCAGGATCATCCTTTCTTTGCTTGTTGGAGCAGGGATCTCCGTAGCTGGAGCCATTTTGCAAAGCGTGTCTCAAAATGAACTTGCCGAGCCTGGTATTCTCGGAATTAACGCCGGCGGTTCACTTGCTGTAGTGCTTTTTATATACTTTTTTCAAGGGTCAGCTTCAGATCTCAGCTTTTTCGGAACATTTATGCTGCCGTTCAGTGCTTTGGCAGGAGCAATCCTCGCTGCGTTTCTCATTTATATTCTGGCATGGAAAAAAGGCGTGACACCGATTCGGCTGATTTTAGTCGGCATAGGGGTGAATGCCGGATTCAACGCCCTGTTGCTGATTTTTCAGCTTAAGATGGACCCTCATGATTTTATGCAAGCCGCGGTTTGGATATCCGGCTCAATATTGGGGGCGAACTGGAATATGATCTGGGCGATTCTCCCTTGGATTGTGATCTTGCTTCTGTTTACTTTATATAAGGCACGCTATTTGAACATTATGCAGCTCGGAGACCAATTGGCGACCGGGCTGGGCACCGCTGTTGAAAAGGAAAGACGGATTCTTCTTCTGGCAGCGGTCACTCTTGCCGCTTCATGCGTGGCAGCTGCGGGGGGCATTGCGTTTCTCGGATTGATCGCGCCGCATGTGGCTAGAAGGCTGACCGGTCCACGTCACCAGACGCTGATACCGGTCTCCGCCTTCATCGGCTCATTCCTGTTTTTGCTTGCTGATACGCTGGCGAGAAATGTATTGGCACCATCAGAAATTCCGGTCGGACTTGTCATTTCCGTGCTAGGTGCGCCTTATTTTATTTATTTATTGATGAAAGCGAATTAGAGGAGGGGGCCGAATATGAATTCATTATCAACGGAACAGCTTGGAATCGGTTATGGCGACGGGGTGATTGTAGAAGATTTAAATATATCGATTCCTAAAGGGAAAATTACCACCTTAATTGGCCCGAACGGCTGCGGGAAATCAACGATTTTAAAAACAATGTCCAGAATTATGCGTTCACATGCAGGTGCCGTCTATTTAAACGGCAAAGCGATTCATAAAATGTCTACAAAGGACATTGCAAAAGATATGGCGATTCTTCCACAGACACCTGAAGCGCCGAGCGGCCTAACAGTGCACGAATTGGTGTCGTACGGCAGGTTTCCACATCAATCAGGATTCGGCAGATTAAATGACGAAGACCGCCGGATTATCAAATGGGCGCTTGAAGAAACAGGCATGGCTGAATATGCTGAACGGCCGATTGAGGCATTGTCAGGCGGACAGCGTCAACGCGTGTGGATTGCCATGGCGCTTGCGCAAGGGACGGAACTGCTTCTGCTGGATGAACCTACAACGTATCTTGATCTTGCACATCAGCTTGAAATTCTGCAGCTGCTTGACAGACTCAACAAAGAGCAAGGGCGGACGATTTTAATGGTCATTCATGATCTTAACCATGCAGCTCGTTTTTCTCATTATATGATCGCGCTCAAAAAAGGCACGGTCATCAAGGAAGGAACTGCACTGGAGGTCATGACACCGGACATTTTGAAGCAGGTATTTCAGATTGATGCCGAAATCGTGACTGATCCCCGTACAAATAAACCTGTATGCTTGACATATGACTTGATTAAAAATGAAAAAGAGCTAGTTACTGTATGAAAAAATCCCGGTTTGAAGCCGGGATTTTTTTTTATTCGGCTTTGAAAATACAATTTTTCTATTTGATTCCGTCATTTCAATAAAAGGATTGCAAGTCTTTTTGAATTAATAGATAATATTGGTTAGAATGTTTCGAAAATATTACATAGTTTACAGAAAGAGGAGATCGTTGTGTCCAAGAAGAAAAAATGGCTTATTGGCGGTGCGATATGTGCCGGTGTGCTTGTATTGGCTGGGATCGGCGCTGGCGGTTTTTACTTTTTTACCCACATGAACCAAGTTGCCGTATCATCGGAGCCCTATGCTGAATCGGTCGCGGTATACATGGGAGGAGATTCAGAATCAGGCCAAACGTTTTCTGGAAAGGTTGAACCTGAGAAACAGCAGAAAGTATACATAGATTCAGAAAAAGGCAGCATTAAAAAAACATACGTCAAAGAAGGCGATCAGGTTAAAAAGGGCGATAAGCTTTTTGAGTATGAGGGCGAGGATCATTCTGATGAAGTGGAGCAAGCCAATTTGCAAATTGAAATGACAAATCTGCAAATCAACCGTTTGCAAAAATCAATAACGGAAACGGAAAAGAAGCTGAAAGCGGCAGGAAAAGAAGAGAAAACCCAGCTTCAAGATGAACTTGATCAGGCCAATTTCGATTTGAAAACAAGCCAGCTTGAACTGAAGCAGCATCAAAAAGAACTGGCTGGCCTGACGAAAAACAAAGGTTCCAATGTCATTACAAGCAAGCATGACGGAATCGTTCAAAGCGTCAATCAGGATATCGCTGACGGTGCAACAGGCGACCAGGCAACGGGCCCGTATATCCAGATTGTTTCGACGGGCAAATATCTGGTCAAAAGCCAAATCAATGAGCTGTTAATGGACACGATCAAAAAAGGCAGCAAAGTCAGGGTCACGCTGAAAACAGGCGGTGAGGGCGAGTGGAAAGGAAAGGTCACCTCGATCGGCAAGCTTCCAGCGGGAGCAGGCGAGGGTGAAGAATCAGAAAGCTTTGCTGATGAAGAAATGAATCCCCAGTCCTCTAACTATCCTTTCACCATTTTATTAGACAGCCATAAAGGTCTTGAAGTCGGCTATCATGTCAACATCGAAGTGATGAGTGATAATGCTGATGCGGACACGATCAAGCTGCCGTCCGACATGGTCATTCAGGATGACGGCGAACCGTATGTGTGGAAAGCTGATGAGAATCAGAAAGCGGTTAAGCAGCCTGTTGAAATCGGAGAGACTGATGAAAATGACATGGTGGAAATTAAGAGCGGCCTGACGCCGGAAGATTATGTGATCTATCCTGATCCCGCGGTCAAGGAAGGAAAGCAGGTTACAGTCAATGCTGACACTGAATAATATTTCAAAGTCGTACAAGCTGGGAAAAGAAGAAGTTCCAATCTTGAAACATATCAATCTGACTGTTCAGGCGGGGGAGTTTTTAGCTATTATGGGGCCTTCGGGTTCTGGAAAGTCAACGTTAATGAATATTATCGGCTGTTTGGACAGGCCAACCTCAGGAACCTATACGCTTGACCAGATCGATATATTGAAAGGGAAAGACGGGGCTTTAGCCGAAATTCGCAATGAATCAATCGGGTTTGTGTTTCAAACTTTCCATTTGCTGCCGCGTCTCACCGCGCTGCAAAATGTCGAGCTGCCGATGATCTACAATAAAGTGAAGAAAAAAGAGAGAAGGCAACGGGCATATGAAGCGCTGGAAAAGGTCGGATTAAAAGACAGGATCTCCTACAAACCGCCTAAGCTGTCCGGCGGCCAAAAGCAGCGGGTGGCGATAGCGAGGGCCCTCGTCAATCAGCCGAGGTTTATTTTAGCTGATGAACCGACCGGGGCGCTTGATACCAAATCAAGTGAACAAATTTTGTCACTGTTTTCTGAACTGCATCGGGAAGGCAAGACCATTATTATGATAACCCACGACCCGGACGTCGCCAAAAAAGCTGACAGAACCGTTTTTATCAGAGACGGAGAGTTGGTATTAGATGAGAGAGGGGATATCAGCCATGCTTGAACATATTCGAATCTCCATTCAATCCATTTTCTCTCATAAATTAAGATCCATTCTGACAATGCTCGGCGTGATTATCGGCATAGCGGCAATCATCGCGATTGTTTCAATGCTGAAGGGCCAAAGTGAGCAATTAAAGCAAAGTATGATCGGCATGGGAAACAACGCGATCAACGTTGTCTACCAGCCGTCTGGCGGAGAAGAGGAGAGCGGCGGCCCTCAGGTGTCGTATGCGTCTGCGCCGCCTGTAGCGGAAGAAACAGTAAAGGCGATCAAATCAGATCCGATGGTCAAAGGATTATCCTTATATTACTTATCAGAAGGCGCGAGCGTTTTTCATTTAACTAACGTTTCGTATCCCCAAGT
This sequence comes from Bacillus sp. FSL R5-0576, assembly GCF_038004765.1. NCBI lineage: Bacteria > Bacillati > Bacillota > Bacilli > Caryophanales > Bacillaceae > Bacillus > Bacillus sp. FSL R5-0576. The sequence goes on along the minus strand of NZ_JBBORU010000001.1, from coordinate 3,137,595 downwards.
GTATGGAGTGGACGATGATTACTTCGACATGTTTCCAATCCGAATAACCGAAGGGAGAAAGCTGACGGAAAATGATTTAAACAGCACACACCAAGTGGTGATGATTAATGAAGCTGTCAGAGATGAACTGTTTCCGGACGGAGAAGCTCTGCATAAAAGCATTGAGATGAATGGTGTGCCGTTTAAGGTCGTCGGTGTTTTTAAAGAAAAAAATCAACAGGAAAGCATGTTTGAAGGCGACTATGCGAACCCGGTTTTGTACGTGCCGAAAAAAGTGTGGCCGCTTATTGAAGGGTTTGACGCGCCAACGCAGATTGCCGTGCAGGCTGATTCTTCTGAGCATATCCAAGAAGCGGGTGTAATGGCTGCAGATCTTTTAAATCAGGGACTGTCAGAAGCTGAGCTGGAAAAAGCAGAGTACAGTGTAATGGATCTTCAGGAGATCGCGCAGGAAGTGGAGTCCTTTAATCAGTCATTTGCATTGCTGCTTGGCGGAATCGCCAGTATTTCACTTTTGGTGGGCGGTATCGGCGTCATGAACATTATGCTCGTTTCCGTAACGGAGCGCACGAGGGAAATCGGAATTAAGAAAGCGCTCGGTGCTAAGCGGCGTGTGATTTTATTTCAATTTTTAACCGAGGCTGTCGTGCTGACAAGCATTGGCGGAATACTCGGTGTGCTGGCGGGCTTCGGCATCGCCAAGCTGCTGACGGTCATTTTTCCGATGCCTTTTATCGTCTCCATTCCAGCTGTTGTCGGAGCACTCATCTTTTCAATGGCAGTCGGCATTATCTTTGGCTTGCTTCCGTCCATTAAGGCTTCGAAGCTTCAGCCTGTAGACGCGCTTCGCTATGAATAAAAAGAACGCATCCAATTGGAATGCGTTCTTTTTTTAGCTGGGAAGAGCCGAGTTGCATTTGTCTAAAATCAAAAAAACGGCTGCGACAATCATTTCTTCTGTGGTGGACAGCCAGATGTCGCTGATCAATTGGTCTGTTGTATGAGCAGTCATCCACAAAAACAGCAGCTGTACGATGCCGGCAAGGAGAATGAATAGACGTTTTCCCGTCTTGAAAAATGTAAAGCTATGTATCATCAGCCTTTCAAATGGTTCAAAGCATAATCCGAGAACAAGAAATACCACGGCAAAAAGCAGGACATGAGCTGCTGAGCGGTAGCTCGTTCCCGCTAAAGAAAACAATATATAGATGACAGCAAAATAGGTCAACACCACTGCTGCTGCGGCTAGCAAGTACTTTATGGAGAGCCGCAATAAGCGTTTTGAAGGGTTTTGATGTTTCACTGGTTCAGCTCCTTATGAAGGCTTGCGGAGAACGAGTGCTCTCTGCAAGCCGCAAGTCTTTTATTTACTGCATTTCTTTTTCACTACTGGGTGCTTTTCTTTTGAAAGCACATCAGTAAAGTCTTTGCCCAAGTCAAGGTGCGCTTGAACAAATGTTTCAGGAAGCATGGCAAGCCATTGGTTTAAAGATACATCAGCATAATGGTCGTCTTTGAAGATTTCTAAAAAGACAAGCGGTTCATCCCCGATGTTTTCAACGTAATGACCCATTGCAAATGGTACATACCCGACATCACCGGCTTGGTAATTAAACGTTCTGGCATGGCCGTCAGATGCAAAAACGGTCATTCTAGCTTTACCGGAGATGTAGTATTGCCATTCGTGGGTATTCGGATGCCAGTGCAGTTCTCTCATGGCGCCGGGTTCTACTGTTACGAGCGCTGATGCGATGGTTTTAGACACTTTGAAGTTTGTCGAATCTGCAATGTATACTTTTCCTCCCTCAGATTCGATCGGCTCTTGTTCAAGAAGGCGGTAAGTAAATGGATAAGGCACTTCGCCATTCGGCCCTTCCACAATATCATCTTTTAAACTGCCAGGAAGTTGGTTTTCAAATATATATTTTTCTTTGTCAGGTAAATTGGCAATCTCTTCTTTTGTCACGCCGAAGTTCGCAGCAATGACTTCTTTTGGAGTGTGGGCAAGCCAATCTGTCAGCTGGAACGTGCTGTTTTCAGAGAATGATCCATCGTCAAACACGAGCAGGAACTCAGCTCCCTCATCCAGCGCTTGGATGGAGTGCGGCAGGCCTGACGGGAAGTACCAAAGGTCTCCTTCACCTACATCGTCAATAAAGCTGCGCCCTTTTTCATCTACAATTGTGACTCTTGCACTTCCGTAAATCATATAAGCCCATTCAGCTTCTTTATGCCAGTGAAGCTCGCGAATCGCACCTGGCTTCAGCCGCATATTTACGGATGCAAGGTTTTCTGAAATCGGCAATTCACGTACTGTCACTTCACGGGCATATCCGCCTTTTTCTAATCGGTTATGAGTATCAGAGAACGAAAACTTCATATTGCTGACGGTGCCATGATCGGTTTCAGGCGGAACGAGCATATCAGGGTTTTGCCGGTCTCTTTCAATATTGCGCGGGATTTTTACCGTTGCTCCTTTGTCTCCTCTAATTGGCTGCGGAATGTCATTTTGTTTTTTCATGAAATATTTCCTCCTTAAATTTAATGTGATAGCAGAAAGAGAAGGTGAAAGGCCTTTCGTTTTCCCTTCTGTTTTGTTAAGTGAAAAAAACCAGTGAAAAGTCAACTTCGATTGAAAAATTATTTTTTTGCATGATCTTTCAGTTCTGTCATTAGTTCTATTAGTTGATCAAACTTCTTTTCGAATCGGGTCAGCAGATACATTGCAATCAGCGCGGGAAACCCCAAATTGCCGATCTGTTTTACGACTTCCTCTATAAAAACCTGATCCATAGGAAAATACCTCCCTTCTTTTTCTGCAGTCATGTATGTAAGTGAAGGAAAACCGATAAAACGTAAACTGCTGCAAAGTATTTTGGAAGACACTAGTCGGAAAGTAGTAGTTTACTTTTTTTTGCTTTCCTTCATTTAATTTAGTAGGGAGGCGGTTTGATGGACTATCAAAGTCTTTTACGGTCAAAATGTAAGGAGATAATGAAGCATCCCATCGTGAAGCATTTTTTGAGCAATCCTCAGCATTACCGTTTGTTCAAAAACGTAATGGAAAGCCCTAACGAAAAAGATGCAAAATCATTGGACGAGCTATTTAAGCAGTTTTATAAAGAAATCCGCATCGTCAAGTATATGAATTCAATGATTCGCATCTTTTCTATTGATTTTGATAAGCGGGTTCGCAAAAATCAAAAACGGTATCCGCTGACGGTTGATCATCCGGAGGCAGGAGATCGGCTTCCTTCCGAAACAGGAAGCGATGCATTTGAAGAATTTTTAGACAGGCAGGATGATTTGAGCCAGCATGTTCAGGATTACCAGCTCTACCAAGCGATTCAGAAGCTGACTGACAAACAAAAAAGTGTGCTGACGAAAGTGTATCTTCACGGTGCCACGATGCAGGAGATTGCAGATTCATTAGGGGAGTCCCGACAAAACATTTCCAACATTCATAAAAAGGGGCTGGAGAATATCAGAAAGCAGCTAGCGGCGCAAAAAAAGGGGGAAAAGTAAGCTGTGAACGGCCAGTTTGAACAAAAAAAGAAACAAAAAGACGAGACTTATGACATTGAGCATCTGATTGCATGCTTTTCACCGATGATCAGAAAAAAACTCAGCAATACGTCCTATCAAGAAAGAGAAGATTTAGAGCAAGAGCTGAAGATCAAAATGTTTGAAAAGGCTGATATGCTTTTGTGTCAGGATGTCCCGGGATTTTGGGAGTTTATTTTGTACATGGTAGATGAGAACTCATAATATTTTCATATAAAAAACATCAAAAGGGAGCGCTTGTTTGCTCCTTTTTTGCTGTTTTGATTTGCCAAGCTCCAATGTATTCAAAAATGTACCATAAATAAACGATATAATGATAAGATGAAAAAAACAGTGACAGAAAGGAACATAAAAGTGGAAAATGCATCAATTTTAATCGTAGACGATGAGAAAGCGATTGTGGACATGATCAAACGCGTTCTCGAAAAAGAAGGTTATCGAAATATACTGGATGCGGCAAGCGCAGAAGAAGCGATTCCCGTTGTGAAGGCCAATAAGGTTGACTTGATTGTGCTGGATGTCATGATGGGCGGAATGTCCGGTTTTGAAGCCTGCACACTGATCAGAGAGTATTCAGACGCTCCGATTTTTTTCCTGACGGCAAGATCATCCGACGCGGACAAATTATCGGGCTTTGCGGTTGGAGCTGATGACTATATCACAAAACCATTTAATCCCCTGGAATTAGCGGCGCGGATCAGAGCACATCTCAAGCGTACATATCAATCAAAAGAAACAAGTTCAAATCAAACCTACACATATGATTATTTTACTTTTTCTCCGCAAAATGCCGAGCTTATCGTAGGCGGGGAAGCCGTTGCCTGTTCAGCCCAGCTTCTGCAGCTTTTGCAGTATTTTTGTGAACACCCTAACGTGGTGCTTTCCAAAGATCAAATATATGAAAAAGTATGGGGCTATCCTTCCTACGGTGACAACAACACCGTCATGGTTCATATTCGCAAGCTTAGGGAGAAGATTGAGCGCGATCCGAGCAATCCGGAATATATTGTAACCGTTCGAGGTCTCGGCTATCGTTTTATCCCAAATCCTGAAGGCAAGCGGTCATGAGGTTAAGATGGAAGTTTTTGTTTCACTTTTTCGGCCAGATGCTGATTGTGATCCTGCTGCTTACGGTTATGCTTGTTGCGTCGTTTTTCTATTTAGACGCTCGTTTTAGCGATGCGGAATCCAATTCAGGGCTGACGAAGGCAACGACCGACACACTTGAGGCATATCTCGATGTAAACGAAGACGGGACATGGGAAGTGGATAATTTCCTGAAGAAATCTGTTGATAAACAGCACGGCTGGATGCAAATCATTGATTCGGAAGGAAACACTGATTATTCCTACGGCGTGCCAAAAGACGTGCCGGGCACCTATACCAAGAAAGAGCTTTTGTCTATTTATAAAACCAAAAAGCTTCATAACTATAAACTGAATTATTGGGCCATCAATATTGAAGATAAGTCGTATCTTCTATTGTCCGGCTGGAAATCAAAAAGTGAACAGCTCCTGACGTCGGTTGAAAAGCGCGAACAAAAGATAGACTCACTAGCGCACTATAAGTCCAGTACCATCGACTATATTAAACGGAAAAAAGGCGCCATTTACCTGTTAGACAGCAATGGAAAGATTCTCGACAGCATCAACAGCACAAAAAGCGAGAGAAAAACGATGAACCAGCTGGAGCTGCTTAAATACAGCTCTAAGCCTTGGAACTATAAGCGGGAAATTTCCGTTAAGATCCTCAATAAAGACAGATGGATGGTCGCTACGGTGCCGAACCCAGTCTATGTAACCGATCAGGAGTTTAACAAATCATTCCTGAAGGTTGTATTAAAAGCGATGTTTCTCGTGATGGCCGTTTTGTTCATGTATATCATTTGGATGACCGTTTGGTATATGTTCCGATTCGGGCTGCCGATTTTTCACACGATTAGATGGCTGGTCAATCTGTCAAAAGGGAAGCTTGAGGAGCCCAGAAACCGGGAAGGCCGTCCTGTCAGCAAAAATAAAAAGGGAAAAATCAAACAGCCGTACCGCTTCTTCGGTGAGATATTTGAATCAATGGATCAGCTGACTGAAACGCTGAGAAGGGATAAAAGAAACAGAGAAAAAATCCAGGCGACAAGGGAAGAATGGATTGCCGGTTTGTCACATGACTTAAAAACACCGCTCAGCAGCATTTACGGCTACAGCATGATGCTCGAGTCGAAGCAGTATGACTGGTCGCCGGAAGAAGTGAAAGAAATGGGGCAGGTTGTCAGAGAAAAATCTGAATACATGTCCAAGCTGATTGAAGACTTAAATTTAACGTATCGGCTGAAAAATGATGCTCTTCCTATTGAGAGAAAGCTCACTAGCCTTATCCCGTTTTTTAAAAATGTCATTGAGGATTTTAAGAAAAATCCGTTTTCTGAAGGGTATGATATCTCGTTTGTATCCAAAGAAGAGCATATTGAATTTGCCCTTGATGAAGCGTGGTTCAGGCGCATATTAGAAAACCTCCTTGGGAATGCCGTGAAGCACAACGGCAAAGGAACAGAGATTCAAGTCATTCTGGAGCAAACAAAAAATCATATTTCTTTAAAGGTGAAGGACAATGGGAAAGGAATGGATGAAGAAACCATTACCCATTTGTTTAACCGTTACTACAGAGGGACGAACACAAAAGATTCAACTGCCGGAACGGGTCTCGGGCTCGCGATTGCCAAGGAGCTTGTCCATCTGCATAACGGAACGATCCATGTGAACAGCAGAATGGACATTGGAACGGTCATTACCATCCTTTTTAAAAAACAATAAACATCATGTGGTTTGGACACCTCTTTGCCGGGAATAACAATATATAGACTGAAGCTAAAGAGGTGTAACACATGGATGCAGTATTGGAAGCAGACACTCGGGCAGTGATTGGAGAAGGCCCGTTATGGGATGAAGAAAACGGCCGCTTATATTGGGTTGATATCCTGGGGAGCGAGCTCCACATCTTTGACCCTGAAGAAAAAATCAACCGATCAATCAAATTCAAATCCTTTGTGACGGCGCTTGCGAAATATTCAAAGGATGAACTGATTATGACGATGAAGGACGGGTTTTACCTGTATCATCTTCGGGATGACAGCTTGGAAAAAATTAAACAGCCGAAGGACATGCATGAGAGCCTGAGATTTAATGATGCTAAATGTGACCCGTACGGAAGGCTTTGGGCGGGGACGACGAGCATGGAAGGCGAGCAAAAACAGGCGTCGCTGTACCGTTTGAATCTAGACGGCAGTCTTGTCAAAATCAAGGATCAAGTCTCCACCTCAAACGGTTTGGATTGGGACCGCGAGCGGAATTTGATGTATTACATCGACACGCCGACGCAGGAGATTGTGCGTTACAGCTATGATCCTCAAAGCGGAGATGTTTCGAATCCAGAACCTGTCTATCGTTTTGATCAGTCGGACGGATTGCCGGACGGCATGACAATTGACCAAAATGGCATGCTGTGGGTGGCGCTGTTTGGCGGCAGCCGCGTTGTTCACATTGACCCGTTTCAGAAAAAAGAAATCAATTCAATCAGCGTGCCGGCTAAATATGTCACGTGCTGCGCGTTCGGCGGCAGAGACTTAAAAACTCTTTACATTACAACGGCAACAGAACAAATGACAGAAAAAGAGAGATACGAGCAGCCTCACGCTGGAGGGTTGTTTTCAGCACAACTGGAAACAGGCGGATATCAGCCGGTACCATTTGCTGGAGACGTATAAAAAAACGCATCCGAAACACGGATGCGTTTTTTTTATACTACAGAGAACGGATAATGCCGCCTTCCACACGCTGTGCAGTGCCGTTTATGGCGGATGCGGCGTCAGACGCGAGGAATACGATTGTGTTGGCGACTTCTTCTGCTGTCGCGTATCGCTGAATAAGCGAAGTTGGCTCATTGACCTTGAAATAGTCTTTGATAAATGTATCTGTATCCTGGCCGGCTGCTTGTGCGGCGCCTTCCATATAGGATGCCACGCCCTCTGTCCAAGTAGGTCCCGGGAGCACTGAGTTGACCGTCACATTTGTGCCTTTTGTCATTTCAGCCATTCCTCTTGAAAGGCTGATCAGCGCCGTTTTTGTCATTGAGTATGGAATCATCGTTGGCAGCGGTTTGACGCCTGCTTCACTTGCAATATTTAAAATACGGCCGCTGTTTTTGGCAAGCATTTTTGGAAGGAAGTGACGGCTTGTCCGAACGGCGCTCATCACGTTCACTTCGAAATATTGATTCCACTCTTCATCTGTCACATCGGCGAAGTCTTTTACCTCGAAGAAACCAAGGTTGTTGACAAGGATATCGATATCACCGATTTCATTTACTTTTTCGATAAAAGCCGCTGCTTCATCTGTTTTTGACAAATCGGCAGCAGCACCGTGCACTGTTCCATAGCCAGAAAGCTCTTCAATGGTGCGATCGACAGTCTCCTGTTTGCGTCCGTTGACAATGACTGCCGCACCCTCTTGCAGAAAGCTTTTTGCGGCGGCTTTCCCGATGCCGGACGTCGAGCCGGTGATTAAGACGAGTTTGTCATTTAGCTGTAAATCCATAAGAATCATTCCTTTTGATTGATGATGGTATTAAGTATACAAGATCAAATTTAGTGTTTACGAGGATTTTGCTCCCATACACAATATGGGGAAAAGTCATTCAGGACACATATACAAGCCTGTCAGTCATATAGTATAATTACTCCGAAAAAAGGATACGAATGTCAAATAGGTGCCGGTCCGTGAACAACAGCCGGCTTAAAAGGGAAACCGGTAAAAGCCGGTGCGGTCCCGCCACTGTAATTGGCCAAGCGCCAAGAGCCAGGATACCTGCCTGTTTGATCAGCACGAATTCTGCGAGGACAGATGATGTGTAAACAATAGGCTTTTTTGTGTTGTTTACAGCATCTTTACCGTCGTAGAGATGCTTTTTTAGTTCGTTTAGGAGGAAAAGATTATGAAAAAACGAGCCGGGATATGGACTGCGCTCCTGTTGGCTGCTGTTATGCTGGCAGGCTGCGGCAATCCTGCGGATCAGAAGGATTCAAAGACAAAACAAAAAACAGAAGCGTTTCCTGTCACCATTGATGATGCGTCAAACCAAGATGTAACCATCAAAAAAGAGCCAAAAAAGATTGTTTCATTAATGCCGAGCAACACAGAAATTACATACGCACTTGGCCTTGGTGACAAAGTGGTCGGTGTCACCACAAACGATACCTATCCAAAGGAAGTCAAAAAGGTTGAGAAAGTCGGAGATATGAATGTAAACGTTGAAAAAGTCATTTCTCTAAAACCAGATCTCGTTCTGGCCCATGAGTCTTCCATGTCAGCATCATCGGATGCCATCAAACAGCTGAAGGACGCGGGCATTACAGTGCTGACTGTCAATGATGCACAATCATTCTCCGAGGTATACAAATCAATTGAAATGATCGGAGAAGCTGCCGGGGCGGAGAAAAAAGCCGATCAGCTCGTGAAAAGCATGAAATCAGATCTAAAGGATATTAAAGAAAAAGCGAAAAACATTTCAAAGGACGAGGAGAAAAGCGTATTTATCGAGGTTTCTCCTAATCCTGACATTTATACAACCGGAAAAGATACGTTTATGAATGAAATGCTGAATGTCATCCATGCTAAAAACGCAGCTGCGGATCAGACAGGATGGGTGCAAATGACAGACGAGGCGATCGTAAAACTCAATCCTGATGCAATTGTTACAACGGACGGTGTGAAAGCGAAAGCTGTGGAAAAACGCGATGGCTGGAGCGAAATCAATGCTGTGAAACATCATCGTGTATATGATGTGGACCCTGATCTTGTGACACGTTCCGGTCCCCGTCTGATCGAAGGGGTCGAAGAACTTGCGGAAAGCATTTACCCGGATACGTTTAAGGAATAATCGTTATGCCGCATATATCATTGGTTTCTCATTTTTAGCCGTGAGCATCATCTTAGGAATTTCTTGCGGCAGCCTGCATATTCCTATTCCCGCTGTTTTTCGTGTCTTTTGGCATCAAGGTTTCGGCGGCTCTATCGGTTCTGATGATCCGATGTACACTAATATTATGATGAATATCAGACTGCCGAGAGTTGTGCTGGCCGCCCTTGTGGGGGCGGCTCTTTCTATTGCAGGGGCCGCTTTTCAAGGATTGTTGAAAAATCCGCTTGCTGATCCCTATACGCTAGGTGTGTCATCCGGTGCTTCAGTCGGAGCTGTTGTGACTCTGTTCTTAGGTTTGCACCTTCCTGTCATCGGAGGGTTTACACTCCCGGTTTTGAGTGTAGCCGCGGCACTGGCCACGATGGCGGCGGTCCTTTTCTTCAGCCGCTTCGTTCATGCTTCGATGTCTGTTTCCACCCTCATTTTGACCGGTGTCATCACCAACTCTTTTTTGGGCGCATTTATTTCTCTTATCATCGCCTTGACAGGAGACAACCTGCTTCCGATTGTGCATTGGCTGCTTGGCAGCGTCTCAATGAGGGGCTGGAGCTATGTTATTTTGTTTCTCCCGTTTTTTCTTTTGGGAACCATTTTATTGATTATAAACGGAAGGGAACTGAACGTGATGACATATGGAGAAGATAAAGCAAAGCTTCTTGGAGTCAGCGTTCAGCAGAGGAAGATGATGATTTTAATAGCCGGATCTCTTTTGACGGGAAGCGCTGTGGCAGTATCGGGTACGATTGGTTTTGTCGGCCTTGTGATTCCGCATATCACAAGGCTTTTGTGGGGAACGGACCATCGGCATTTACTGCCGCTGTCCGCCTTGCTTGGGGCAGGGTTTCTTGTTTTAGCCGATCTGCTTTCCAGAACCATCATTGAGCCGATTGAACTGCCGATCGGGATCATTACGTCCTTGGCGGGAGCGCCTGTGTTCGCTCTTATTTTAATTCGGCAGCACCGCGGGGGGAGAAGCTTATGATGAAGGCAGAAGGGCTGTCGGGAGGATACGGCGACAGCCGCCTAATTAACAATGTCAGCTTAACCGTGGAGAAGGGAGAATTTCTCGGAATTCTCGGCCCCAATGGAAGCGGAAAAACTACGCTTTTGCACTTGCTGACAGGTACGCTGCCGGCCAAGGAAGGCAGGGTTTATCTGGCCGGAAAACTGCTGGCGGACTATAAACCGAAGGAACTGGCCCAAATCATGGCTGTCCTGCCGCAAAAAACGGATCAAGCCTTCACCTTTACCGTCGAAGAAACTGTAGCCTTTGGCAGATATCCATTCCAAACGGGGCTGTTCAGACAGCAGACTGAAAAGGATGAAGCCATTGTACAGGAAGCAATGGAGCAAACAGGAGTGGCCGATTTTGCGCAAAAGCCGATTCGCGAACTAAGCGGAGGGGAACAGCAGCGGGTGTATTTGGCACAAGCTTTGGCGCAGCAGCCGCGTATTTTATTTTTGGACGAGCCGACTAATTTTCTCGATCTGGCTTATCAAAAAGACCTGCTTGATCTGATCAAACGCCTGACGAGAGAAAGCGGATTGGCAGCTGTCAGCGTTTTTCATGATCTGAACACCGCAAGCCTGTACTGTGATGAGCTCATGTTTATGAAAAACGGTACCGCCGGGCCTAAGCAAAAACCGGAATATGCTGTTACAGAACAAAGCATAAAGGCGGTGTACGATACAGATGTCACCGCCTTGGTACATCAAAGCTCACCTAAACCGATGATTGTGATTCAGCCTGAAAAAGATAGCGTGAAGCGGCAGTCTATCCCATTTGAAGCATTGCTCCAAGCGGGACGTGATGACATTCTTCTGAAAACGGAAATCCCGCTTCGAACATTGTCCTCGACGCCTATCGGTGCAGGGTTTTCGTGGAGCAGGACGCTGATCCATAAACGGCTGCCAGATCAGCCAGATCCGATAGAAGGACTTACGGCCTGTCTTTCAGAAAGCGGTTTTCAACTGCAGGAGACGTGTGCGATGGCTTCTTCAGAAAGACTTGACCGTTTCGTGTATCGAACATATGAAGACGGAGAGTTATCCGTTTTTATATGCGTTCAGACCGGCTTTTCGATTTGGATTTTGATTAACGGCTATGCGGCAGATCAATTCTTCATCAAAGCTCTTATGGCTGCCGAAGCAGAACGGACGAAAGTGCTGGGAGACGGAGGAGGCACAGGTGATATTCTCATCGCCGCGACTCAAACTCAGCAATCAGAAAACATAGAACAGCGGCTGAACCAATTGATAAAGAAAGGGACAGCTGAATGTATAAAAGAGGCTGCTGAGTTGTTTGAATAAGTCTGTAAAGGAGATTCAGGGTATGAAACTATATACAAAAACAGGCGATAAGGGACAAACGGGCTTAGTCGGGGGCAGAACGGACAAGGACAGCCTACGCGTCGAAAGCTACGGCACGATTGACGAGCTTAACAGCTTTATCGGGCTTGCTTTGGCAGAGCTTTCCGGGCAGCCCGGCTTTGAAGATCTGACAGCCGAGCTGCTGACCATCCAGCATGAGCTGTTTGACTGCGGAGGCGATCTGGCAATCGTCACAGAAAGAAAAGACTACAAACTAGCGGAAGAATCTGTTTCCTTTTTAGAAACGCGCATTGATGCCTATACAGCAGAAGCGCCGGAACTGAAGAAATTTATTCTTCCAGGCGGATCAAAGGGTGCTTCGCTTCTCCATATCGCACGCACCATTACAAGGCGGGCAGAACGAAGAGTGGTGGCGCTGATGAAATCGGAGGAGATTCATGAAACAGTGCTGCGTTATCTCAATCGTCTGTCCGATTATTTCTTTGCCGCCGCCCGGGTTGTGAATGCAAGAAGCGGTATTGGCGATGTAGAATATGAAAGAAGTGCCATTGTGTTTCGGGACCGAAACAGCAGCGAATCATAAAAAGTGAAAAGGAAAGCCGGCGTGTTCAAATACATGCCGGCTTTTTTTGTTTTTCACTCTGTCAATTTCCCATTTTACGACAAAAAATGAACCTTATGAATTATTGACTGAAAAATGGAAAAATGAGATATTGTAATAAATAGATGTAAAAAATAGTCAACGGGGGGGCTCTGATGGATGGTGAATTTAATTGAAAGTGATAGCATCTGGAAGAGAAATTTCAATTATCTGTTTTTCTCAAGAATAGTCAAGATATCCGGCGATATGTTCGCATTTAATTCAATATTATGGTTTTTAATTTATGACGGCAAAGGTGCGATCGGCACTGCTTTATTGATTGCTGTCACTTTTTTGCCGGAAGCCGTTCTGGCGCCTGTGACGGGGCCTTTTATGAAACAGACCACGCTGAAATTTTGGATGTACTTTTCAGATCTGACAAGGGCGGCGATTGTTTTGATTATCCCTCTATGTCATTTTGCGGGCTTCTCTCCGCTGTGGTTTGTCATGACGCTTATGATTGTGCATTCAGCTACTGGAGCTGCCTACAATCCCGCCTCTATCGCTTTGATTCCTCAAATCGTCAATGAACAGGGCATTCAAAAAGCAAACGCTGTGCTGCAATCCTCCGCTCAAATTGTTCGGCTCGGGGCTGTCACATTATGCGGCGCTTTTCTTACATTTATCAGTCCTTCTTATACCATGCTTATCGCACTTGTGCTCTATTTGGTGTCGGGTTTTCTCGTTCTTTTTATTAAGTACACTGCGGTTGAATCTCAATCAGAGTCTGCAGTTGTTACACAGAGAGGCACATATATCGGAAGACTGAAACGCGGCTTTAGGCTCGTCAGAAAACACCAGATTTTATATCCGCTCGCCATTTACTGTATCTTTATGAATTTCGCGGCTGCCCCATGGGAAGCGCTCTCTGCCGTATACGTTGCGGAAGATTTAAACGGCCAGCCGATCGTATACTCGCTTTTAAAGGCCACCACCGCCGCGGGCGCGTTTTTATTAGGGTTTGTGCTGGCGAAAGTCAAGGTAAACAGGTACGGCTTGTTATTCGTCACTGCCGGCATTATTGAAGGATTTGCTTTCTTTATTACCGGGATGAATACCTTTTTGCCGCTCGTCTTTTTCGCTGCTTTTACCTTTGGCGCCGCAGTCAGTGCTGTTAATGTTCCTGAGTATACGATTATCCAGACGTCTGTGGACAGTGAGGATCAGCCGCAGGTTTACGCCGTTATACATATGATCTCAAATATTTCGATCCCTGCCGGAGCTGTCATTTGCGGGTATGCCGCAAATGCTTTCGGCTCAGGTAAAGTGATCGCTGTCGGCGGGATTGTAGAAATTATTGCGGGTATCGGAATCTTGCTGTTTACAAAACTGGCCAAAGCAGAAAGGTCCGACCTGATTAAAGAAAGGGAAGCAAGTGTTCATCTGTAAAGGGTTTTGAAACGCCATGCCTCGTGCATGGCGTTTTTTTGTGCCGATGGGTCCGGTGCCAGATACGACTCCGGTCTTATATAAAAATCAATCTCTGATTCGTTTTGCATATCTTCCAACTTGTATAAGATGAAGACAAGGAAAACGAAAGGAGGATCTGCATGAAGATAAACAAGAAAACAATAGGCGGATTCTTATTAATTGTATTTGGGATCTCTGTCTTTTTTGGAGGAGGAAGCTTCGGCTTTATCATCCCGCTCGCCATCGGGGGCTTAATGACATACGCAGGAGTCAAAAGGTTTGCCGCGGGAAAAACCATCACGGGAATCATCGTGGGCGGTATCGGAGCCATTATGCTCATCTGCTCACTTCCGTTTGTCGTCGGAATCGCATTGGCAGCCGCTATGGTTTATTACGGCTGGAAGCTGATGAAAAACGGATCAGCTGATAACGGTGTATCATCTTTTGATCCTGAACCGGCTTCTGTTGCTTACCAATCTCACTTTGATGACGAATGGGAAGAATTTTTGAAGAAAAAATAATATCAATATATTAGGAGGAATCAGGTATGGTATTAAAAAGAATCAGAGACATGTTTGTTGCGTCAGTTCATGAAGGACTTGATAAAATGGAGAATCCAAAGGTGATGCTGAATCAATATGTACGCGATATGGAAAGCGACATCGCAAAAGCAAAGCAAACAATTGTGAAACAGCACACGATTGCCTATCAATTTAAGAAAAAATATGAAGAAGCCGCTGAAGTGGCTGGCAAACGGAAAAATCAGGCGCAGCTCGCATTTGACGCAGGTGAAGAAGAACTGGCGAAAAAGGCGCTGACTGAAATGAAGTATTTAGAAGGGAAGGCGGCTGAGCATAAAGCTTCCTATGAACAGGCTAACAGTCAGCTGGCTGACCTGAAAGAGCAGCTGGCGGCACTTGAAACAAAGCTTCAGGACGTAAAGGATAAAAAACAGGCGCTGATTGCGCGGGCAAATGCGGCGAAAGCTAAAGAGCATATGAATACGACATTTGACAAAATTGACAGTGAAAGCGCGTATCGTGAATTTTTACGTATTGAAAATCGTATTGAAGAAATGGAAATCCGCGCGAATTATTCAAAGTCAGCGGAAGCCGGCACAGAACTTACACGTAAAGAATTCGCAGACGATGTGGAAGCGGAGATTGAAAAAATGCGGACACTTTCACTGCAAAAATCAGACCAGACAAAAGCGGCAAATGAATAAGCGGAACGGGGAAGGATTTGCGGTCAAGTCCTTCCCTTCCGCACGTATCAATTCGCAAGCTTTTCCTTTATAATAGAATGAATGAGAAGGATGAAACCGAATGAAAAAAATGCTTGGCAAACTGTTGATCACTGCCGGTATTCTGGTTTTTTTCGCCGTCGTCGTAAAAGATGTGTTTGCTGCAGGCCTGGGTTTCATAAATGGCACAGAAGCCGATTCAGCCAGCGCATCGCCGCGGGACATTGACAGCATGGTCATTGAGTCGGATAGCAAGGATGTCCGGATTATAGCGGAAGAACGAAGTGACATATCGGCAGGCATTTCAGGAGACTCAGGAAAGTTATTTGTTACTGAAAACAAAAGAAAACTGGAGCTGACCGTAAAGGAAAAAGAATTTCAATTTTTGAATGGGTTTAACCGTTCAACTCTTATCGTCAGGCTTCCGTATGATTATAAAGGTGATCTGGCAGTACGAACCTCAAGCGGTGACGTGTCTGTGGCCGGGAATCACCATCTTGCGCTTTCCGGGCTGAACGCAGTATCTGCGAGCGGAAATGCGAGCGTGACGGACGTCCGCCTTCAAGACCTGAAAGTGAAGGCGTCATCGGGGGATGTAACCATTTCAAATACCGTCTCCAAAACATCCGGCATTGATTTAGCTTCAGGGGACGCAAATCTGGTTCATGTATCAGGCTCTCTTGATGTGAAAATGACTTCAGGAGATTTTAATGCTGTATTGACAAAGATAACCGGCCCCGTATCTGTCACGCTGACAAGCGGTGATGCCAATCTAAGCCTTCCCAAAAACGGCAGCTTTACAGTCAAAGCGAAATCAGCGAGCGGTGACGTCAGTTCGCCGTATTCATTTGCTGATAAAGCACATAAAGAGCAGCATCACATCACAGGCACGCAAGGAAGCGGCCGGCATCCAATCGACATTAAAACGGACAGCGGGGATCTAGCGATACGGTAGCACCAGGCAGAAGAAAGGAGGCGGACACCAGGAATGACAAAAAAACAGCTTCTCGGATTGATCATTGCTTTATTCGGCATCAGTATGTTTTTGCAAATTATCGGAATAGGCGATCTGCTGTTTTGGCCGCTCTTTTTTCTGATTGCCGGCTATTTCCTTAAAAAATATTCCCGTGATTGGCTTGGCTCCGTCATGTATATCTTTGCCGCGTTTCTATTTTTGAAAAACCTCTTCAGCATCACCTTTAATTTATTCGGCTATGCGTTTGCCGCATTTCTGATTTATGCCGGCTACAGGCTTATCAAAGGGAAGCCGATATTTGAACCGAATGAGAAACAGGTCAATCTCAATAAAAAAGAACATCATGAGACGCCAAAAGATGTAAAACATTCCGACATGCGCAGCTTTTTTATCGGAGAGCTGCAAATGATGAAGCAGCCGTTTGACCTGAATGATTTAAATGTCTCTGGTTTTATCGGTGATATCAAAATCGATTTGTCTAAAGCGATGATTCCCGAGGGAGAAAGCACAATCGTCATTAGCGGAGTCATTGGAAACGTTGATATATATGTACCATCGGACCTTGAAGTGGCTGTCAGCTCGGCTGTTTTTATAGGAGACATCAATCTGATTGGCTCGAAGAAAAGCGGATTAAGCACGAAGGTATATGCCGCGTCAACCGATTTCAGCGAGTCAAAGCGCCGGGTCAAAGTGTCCGTTTCCTTATTTATCGGTGATGTGGATGTGAAGTACGTATGAGAAAAAAAATGCTTGCCAGCCTCCAATGGCGCGCCATCCGCATGACAACGGGAATCAGCCTGCTCCTTTTTGCCTGCCTGATTTCCTTTATGATGTTTTACTATCGGCTCGATCCGCTTGTTTTGCTGTCATCAAGCTGGTTCGGAATTCCGTTTATCCTGATTTTGCTTCTGATCAGCGTGACCGTCGGTTTCGCCTCAGGGTATATGTACGGCAACCGGTTAAAGACAAGGATTGATACATTAATTGAATCCATTTTAACCTTTGAAAACGGCAATTTCGCTTATCGAATACCGCCGCTCGGTGATGATGAAATCGGCCTGGCCGCCGATCAGCTGAACGAAATGGCGAAGCGCGTGGAGCTTCAAGTCGCATCCCTGCAGAAACTTTCCAATGAACGTGCGGAATGGCAGGCGCAAATGAAGAAGTCGGTTATCTCAGAAGAACGCCAGCGATTGGCCAGAGATCTTCATGACGCGGTCAGCCAGCAGCTCTTTGCCATATCGATGATGACATCAGCCGTGCTGGAACATGTCAAGGGTGCTGATGACAAAACAGTCAAGCGGATCAGGATGGTCGAGCATATGGCAGGCGAAGCCCAAAATGAGATGAGGGCGCTGCTGCTCCATTTACGGCCTGTTACCCTTGAAGGAAAAGGGCTGAAGGAGGGCCTTACGGAGCTTTTGGACGAGTTCCGAAAAAAGCAGCCGATTGATATTGAGTGGGATATACAGGACACAGCGATATCCAAGGGTGTTGAAGACCATTTGTTCAGAATCGTGCAGGAGGCCCTTTCAAACGTATTTAGACATTCAAAAGCGTCAAAAGTAACCGTGATTCTGGGCATAAAGAACAGCCAGCTCCGTCTGAAGGTGATTGATAATGGAAAAGGCTTCAAAATGGACCAGGTGAAAGCCTCCTCATACGGCTTGAATTCTATGAAAGAACGTGCAAGTGAAATCGGCGGGGTCGCCGAAGTGATTTCAGTAGAAGGAAAAGGCACCCAAATCGAAGTGAAGGTCCCGATTTTCCCGGAAGAAAAAGGAGAGAACGAACGTGATTCGAGTATTATTGATTGATGATCATGAAATGGTCAGAATGGGGCTCGCGGCTTTTTTGGAGGCGCAGCCCGATATTGAAGTCATCGGCGAAGCATCGGACGGCAGCGAAGGTGTTCGGCTTGCTGCGGAACTGTCGCCTGATGTCATTTTAATGGACCTTGTCATGGAGGGCATGGATGGCATTGAAGCTACAAAGCAAATTTGCCGGGAGCTTTCCGACCCGAAAATTATTGTGCTCACTAGCTTCATTGATGATGACAAAGTGTACCCGGTTATTGAAGCTGGCGCGCTCAGCTATCTGTTGAAAACCTCAAAAGCGGCAGAAATCGCCGATGCCATCCGCGCCGCAAGCAAGGGAGAGCCGAAGCTGGAGTCAAAAGTGGCGGGAAAAGTATTATCCAGGCTGCGCCACTCAGGTGAAAACGCGCTCCCGCATGAATCACTTACGAAACGGGAGCTCGAAATACTCTGCCTGATCGCAGAAGGAAAGACAAACAAAGAAATAGGCGAGGAACTGTTTATTACGATTAAAACAGTCAAAACGCATATTACGAATATTTTATCAAAGCTGGATGTCAGTGACCGGACGCAGGCGGCAGTGTACGCACATCGAAACCATCTCGTAAAATAGGCGGCTGCTATTTGTTGGCGCCTTTCGTTCCGAAGTCTCTGACAACCACATTGACCCGGTAGTCTATTTCCGCATTGCTGAAATAATCATCATCCCATTTTCTTGAAATCTTTTTCCACTTTTGAGGATAATGAATTCTGACCTCGTTTCCCAGCCCGGTTACGTCCGCTTTGATCTCTTTCTGCAGCTTCTCTGTAATAAATGACGTTACTGTTTCGTGTACTCGTTTTTCGACTGTCTTTTCAATACTTTTAATATATGAATCCTTAAACGAGTCTTCATTGGGATTCCAGTCCTCAGATAGACGACCTTCAATATTGCGGGTAATGGTGAATTTGAACTTTCCGTCCTTGTATGCCGTCTTGATCTTCCGATTGCTCGAATATACTTCATAAGAAAAGAGATGGCCATCGCGCTTCAAGTCAATGACGCCTCCTTCGACAGTGCCTGAAAATAAGTTGATATTTTGAATCTCAATCGGGGTGAGATCCCGGTGCCATAATTTGTTTTTGATGATAGAGGCTCCGTTTATCGCGAGCTTGCCGTTTTCCTTACCGACATGAGGGATGAGGAATGAATCGTCAGAGGTTAAGTGTTCTGAGATCTCCCCTAATGTAACTGGCTCCATCATTCTGATTGTCACCTTATTATTCTCTGTCAGATCATATATCACGTTGGATGCGGGTTCGCCTTCATCATTCATTTTAAATATATCCTTAGTTCGGCCGTTGGTGATAAAGACGTAGGAACTCCTCCTTGTTCCGTTGTCTCTGACAAACTGGTTAATGATCGCGTCCATTCCAATTTGATCCGCAATCACGCTTTTGGAAAGCAGAATGAGACGCAAATGCTGTGAAAACGTAGGATTATGCTTTAATGCAGAGGTTCTCATCATTTGATGGACAGTTTCACCTTTTGTGATAGAAAGCTGTGTCGGATCAGATGAAGAGCCCTCCTTAGCGCTGATTTTTTTCGGCACGAGAATTTGCTGTGTCAGCTCTAAATTTTCATCGTCAGGCTTGTCTAGCCCTACTCCGATCACTAAGCTTAATTCCTCGATATTCTCACTGTCCCAGCATCCGGACAGCAATAGGGTGCATATAAACATACATAAAATCCGGATTTTCATTTTGCTGTAATCCTCCTCTTGAGAGCTACAATGAAAAAGAGAATGAAGGGAAGCAGAAACAGGGAGACAAAAATATAGCCAAGATAATCGCTATACATCATGACTTGATTGGCGTCATCCGGCCAGAGAGAAAAATAAAAGACCGTTATGCCGATAATCACCATGCTTGTTTTAGTCGATAATCCGAATGTCTTCTTTAGCCCGTTAGCGGCAAAGTATCCGTAAATGACAAATGTAGTGAAAAACTGGATAATCCAGACCACCAGTAAAAACGATTCAAACCGCTCAATAAATATGCCTTTAAGCTCAAAGGACTGAAAGAGAGAAATAGTCGGCCAAATCAGCGTTTTTACCTCGGGAGCGGTCAAAGCTCCGACAACGATAATATACGTAAGGATATATAAGATAATCGGAATCAAAAATCCTAGAGACGCATATCTGAACATGTATTTCTTTTTCTTCATATGTTCAGGAAGAAACAGCATCACTTCCATTCCTAAAAAAGAGATGGAAACGACGGTAAGGGAGTTTGCAACAGGTCCAAGGCCTTCACCTAAAACAGGACGCAAATTATTGATATCAAAAATTTTAAAACTGATCCCAAACACAACCAGCAAAATAATAATGGTTACCGTTAAATAAAAGGGAAACAGCCGCGACACATCACTTAAACCCCCGACGATTAAATAAATACCGCAGCAAATAAACGTTAAAATAATGACTTGAATTGGGGTTCTCTCCAGCAGGAAAAACTTCACCATTTCAGCCATTGCCCGTGTCTCGAAGCTGGCTACGCCGAGGAAATAGCCGCAGATCAAAAGGCCGATGATGCTGCCGATCCATTTCCCAAGCCCTTCCTTCAAATATTCAAAGAGTGAAGGGTATTGATGTTTTTTCTGAATGAGCGTGTTTAAATAAATGAAGAAAATAAAAATGAAACCTTCTAATATCAGCGTGATCCAGCCGTCAGGCGTATTAGCCTTAGTGGTCAGCGCTCGCGGCAATGTTAAAAGTCCGGCCCCAAGCATTGTATTTGCAACAATAGAAATACCTTGAAAGGTATTAAGTTTCAGTGGAGTCTGTTTTTGGCTCATTTGGATTATTCGCCTCTTTTGGTTTGTTTTTAATTGGGAGACGGATAATGGAGTCATCCGTATTTTTCAGGCTAAAGAATCCTTTTGGCGAAAAATACGGAGACCCAAAGCTCGTTTGTCTCGTTAAGTGCGTATAAACGACAAGCATAAATAAAATAATGCCGTACAGCCCTAAAATAGCGGCGGAAAACATCGAAATAAAACGCAGCACCCGGAAAGACAGACCCATTCCGTATTGAGGAACGGTAAAGGATGCCAGGGCAATGACACTGACGACAATGACCATAATCGAACTGACGAGATTCGCTTCTACAGCAGCCTGTCCGATGACTACGCCCCCAACGAGGCCGATCGTCTGTCCGAGCGGATTGGGGAGTCGCAGTCCGGCTTCCCTTAGCAGCTCGATGGTGACTTCCATCAGCAGGGCTTCAAATATCGGAGGGAACGGCACGTTTTCCCTGTTCGCCGAAATTGTAACGGCGAGCGCGGTCGGCAGCAGCCCCTGATGGAAGGAAACAAGTGCTATATAAATCGATGACAAAAACAAGGTGATAAAGATAGAAGCAAAGCGCAGCGACCGGATAAGAGATGCTGAAATCCAGCGTTCATAGTAGTCATCCGGGGATTGCATCAGGATGCCGAGAGAAACCGGCACCAGCAGCACAAATGGTGAACTGTCGACCAAAATTGCCACACGGCCGTTAAACAGGGCTGAAGATACTTTGTCAGGTCTTTCCGTATTTTGTATCTGCGGAAATGGTGAATATTTATTATCTTCAATGAGCTCCTCGAGCGTTCCGCTGTCCTGGATATCTTCCAGCTGGATATTTTTAAGCCGCGCCTTCACTTCTTTTATGACGGACTTTTTCGCTTTGCCCTCAATGTACATAATGGCTGCGGGCTTCAGCTTGTTTTCGCCGATCATGATTTTTTTGGTGATCAATTTCGGATGAGAGGTTCTTTGTCTGATCAGAGCGAGATTTGTATCAATATCCTCTACAAACGCAACTTTTGGGCCGCGTACCACTTTTTCAGTTGTCGGCTCTGTCAGGCTTCTTGTTTTTTTCTTTCCTGTGGTCAGAATATAGGCTTTATCCAATCCGTTGATAAACACAGCACAATTGCCGTTGAGAATCGATTCAATCGTTTTTTTTGCGGTTTCAACAGGTCTTGCGTCAAGCTGGTCAAGGCGTTTTTTGACCTGGTCAAGCGTTAAGGTCTCCTCATCTTTAATTAAAGTTTTAATGGCTTCTGACACCTTATTCTCATCAGTCAGTTCACTGAAATAGAGATAGTAAAAAACCAGTCCGTTCGCAAGCATTTTTTTGTTTTTCACCAGATCATCGTTTTCTTTTAATTTTGGCAGCACCAATGCTAAATTATCGTGTATATATTCCTTAAACTCTGTTTGTTCCAATGAGGTCACCTCTTATCCAAAACCTTAGTAGAGGTTATCTTTTCCTGTTAAAAAAATGATATACTGTGTTAGAGTATTTCATGGAGTAAGTTTTTTTATGAAAGCGGAGGATACGAAGTGGCACAGGTAAGGCTAGCTGGAAAACAAGAAGAAATTGAACAGCTCATTAGATCATTTGAAAAGCATTATGATGTCTCTTATACATCAAAGGAGTACGGAAGGACGAATCCAAAATACAAATATTCAAAGGATTCCCGCGTATATCTTGAATTAAAATTAAAATCTGCCAAGATCGAAAAATAAAAAGGATTTTTTGTGTCATTGGCGAATTATGATCTATTGAAGCAACCGTTATGGAGGGATACATAAATGGAATACAGAATTGAACGAGACACCATGGGAGAAGTAAAAGTTCCTGCTGATAAATTTTGGGGCGCCCAAACACAGCGAAGCAAGGAGAACTTTAAGATCGGTTCTGAAAAAATGCCGATGCGTGTTGTGAAGGCGTTTGCAATATTAAAACGAAGCACAGCTCTAGCTAATAAACGCCTCGGCAATCTGGATGCTGAAAAAGCAGAAGCGATTGCAGCGGTTTGTGATGATGTGCTCAAAGGCAAGTACGATGACAACTTCCCGCTTGTCGTATGGCAGACCGGAAGCGGCACACAAAGCAATATGAACATGAACGAAGTGGTAGCCAACCGTGCGACTGCTTTATTAAAAGAGAAGAACTCTGATCAAACGATTCATCCAAATGATGACGTGAACCGAAGCCAAAGCTCAAACGACACATTCCCGACGGCGATGCATGTTGCCGCTGTTTTGGCTGTTTACGAGCAGCTTGTGCCGGCGCTTGATCAGCTTCGCAATACACTGGATGAAAAAGCAAAAGCATACAATGATATTGTCAAAATCGGACGCACGCATCTTCAGGATGCTACGCCACTGACCCTCGGACAGGAAATCAGCGGATGGGTTCACATGCTGGACCGTTCGAAGGAAATGATTTTGGAAGCGACAGATAAAATGCGTGCGCTTGCAATTGGTGGAACGGCTGTCGGAACGGGTATCAACGCCCACCCAGAGTTTGGAGAGCTTGTCTCAGAAGAGATCACTAAGCTGACCGGCCAAACGTTTAGCAGTTCACCGAATAAATTCCACGCGCTGACAAGCCATGACGAAATCACTTATGCGCATGGCGCATTAAAAGCGCTTGCGGCGGACTTAATGAAAATCGCGAACGATGTCAGATGGCTCGCAAGCGGACCTCGCTGCGGCATCGGGGAGATCGTCATTCCTGAAAATGAGCCGGGAAGCTCCATTATGCCTGGTAAAGTCAACCCGACACAAAGCGAAGCGTTAACAATGATCGCAGCGCAAATCATGGGGAACGATGCTACAATCGGCTTTGCTGCGAGTCAGGGAAACTTTGAACTGAACGTGTTTAAGCCTGTTATTATTTACAACTTCCTGCAATCTGTGCAGCTGCTCAGTGACGGCATGAATTCATTCCATGATAAATGTGCTGTCGGTATTGAGCCTAATAAAGAAACCATTCAGGAAAACCTGTCAAATTCATTAATGCTTGTTACGGCGCTGAACCCGCATATCGGTTATGAAAACGCGGCGAAAATCGCCAAGCTTGCACATAAAGAGGGATTGACGCTCAAAGAAGCAGCTTTGAAGCTTGAATTGCTGACAGAGGAGCAATTTAACGAAATGGTTAAGCCGGAAGACATGGTAAAACCAAAGGCGTAATAGAAAGAAAGAACGGCTGCTTTTTAAGCAGCCGTTCTTCTAAATATGTTGCTGTTTTAATAAATATTTAAGCTGTTCCGCATCTTTGGCGAGAGCTTCAGACTCCGTCAGATTATGAATCATTCCTTTAATGATCACAAGCTTCGGTGTTTTTTTCTTCATTTCTGCTTCAAGTATGTCCAAGCTCTCCGATAATTCAAGAGAGGAGTTTGTGTTTAAGCTGTTAATTTTGTCACGTAGGCTTTTCACAATCGATTCAGTCAGCGGGTCAGGCCGTCCGTGCGTAAGAGGCCCGAATAAAGAACTCGCCTCTTCCAATGTGATGAAAGGCTTATCGTTTCGTTCAGACATGCCTTTTACCATATCATCTATTCGATTCATAATGATATCAGCTAATTGAGACGGCTTCACAGTGTACCCGAGCAAAATCATGCATTCCAGGTAAATCTGGCTGATGCCCTCTATTAAAAAACAAAGCTCAGCAGTGTACGGTTCCGCTTTTTTTCCATAGATGTTCAGCAGGCTGTCGATATGAAATTGAAGTGAGGACTGGCGGATTTTTTTTGCGCATTGCTCCACTTCTTCTGTGTAAGGCAGAGAACCCTCCTTCAACTGCATACTGATAAAATCTTTGTGTTCAAGAATGTTTTCATAGAGGACGGTCAGCTGTTTACGGTAAGCCGTTCTGGGGCTGTCGCCCTTCGTTTTAATATTTAAAATTCGGGTAAACGTTTTATCATAATAGTAGTTCAGCATAGAGAGAAGAAGCGCTTCTTTCGAAGGAAAATAAATATAAAAAGCGCCTTTAGATATTTTGCATTCTTTTGCGATTTCCTGGACTGATGTTGAGTTGTATCCTTTTTGGGCAAATAGTTTTAAGGCTGTTTCAATAATCAGTTTTTCTTTTTCCTTCAATGGTTCCACCCTTTCGGAGCCCGTAGGCCTGCTAGGATATGACCATATAGTCACACCGTCTGTTATAAAATTAACCTTATTGTAACTTGTTTTTTTATCATGTATTATTTATATTATAAATTGAGATGACCGAATGGTCAAAGCTCAAGCGAAAGGGTGAATCTAGAATGAGAGAATTGGACGAAATGATCAGCCGCTTGCGAAACAGAGGAATCAAAGTGGAGAAAGTCAAATATCCGAAGCAGACCTTGTCAGAGAAAAAATGGGTTCATCAATGCAAACAGCCGCTCAAAACAAATTACAGAGATTTTAACGGCTATTCTTTCACATAAAAAAATAGACTGCAAAACATCTACAGTCTATTTTGGCACTGCTATGCGGTATGTTACACCCGTTTTGTCATTTTCAATTGAGATAGATGCCTTATGAAGAGTTAAAATTCGTTTTACGATGCTTAGACCAATGCCGAATTCGCCTTTCTTCCCTTTATTAAAAGGCTCATAGAGGCTGGAGAGCATCTCATCTTCAATATGCGGACCGTCATTTTTAATGGTGATCACGATATTTCGATCATCTTGTTTCATGCTGATTTCTATTTTTGTCTCAGCATAGCGGATTTGATTTTCCAGAATGTTTTCGAGGAGTTTGTTCCATTGCTCCGGATCGCCCGGCATCAAAATATCCTCTTCTACATCAATTTCCCACGATAGTTCTTTCCGCGCCCACTTCAATCGTTCGATGACTTCTTCTGTCACTTCCACAATACTGAACATGTCGTGCTGCACTTTTTGCTTCGCTAAATAATCCAGCTTCGTTAAATATAATAAATCCTTTATTTTTTTCTCCAGCTTAAGAGCTTCGCATTCAATAACATCTACAGTGTTTTCAAGGTCTCCTTTAGGAAAAATCCCGTCTTTAATTGATTGTGTATAGCCTCTGATGACCATGACCGGCGTTTTTAAATCATGAGAGATATTTTGCAATAGAGTTCTTTCTGTTTCATCCTTTTGCACAAGCTTTTGGCGCATCTCTTCGATGGTATGGCCCAATTTGCCGATTTCATCTTTCCGGTCCACTTTTACTGGGTCATCCCAATCCTGTTCAGAAATCCGTTTGACGTGTTTTTCAAATGATACAAGAGGCCTTGATAAATACTTTGCAAGCCAAATAGCCGGAATCCAGCTTAATAAAATGACGACAGCTATAATAAACAGAAGCTGTTTGAACAAGGTATAGGCCAAATCGTCCCGATAAGAATCAAGCGCGTAAGAGAGCATCATCGCTGATTGTCCATTGACGGAAAGTCCCTTTTTAATGACAAAAAACACTTTCTCTCCATTGACGTCGGCGCTGTAACGTTTCTTTTTAGCTTCCTGCTTATCAGCCAGCTTGTACACCTTGTGGATAAATGAAGATGACAGAATGCTTAAATCCTTGTCTGAAGAAGCCTCTTCATTTTCAGGAAGGAGCACGTGCTGTACGGAGCGGACAGTTGTCGGCGCCGTCGCTTCCTCGCTGTAATAGCGCCTTTCAATCGAACCTGGCAGGCGGTACTCTGTCAGAACATGCTGCTCATTTTCAATCGTCGTATACGTTTCATTAGTGAAAAAATCTCGCAGCGTGTTTGAAAATAACACAAGCAGTAAAATCGATATCGCTAACAGGATGCCGGATATGACAACCCATATCTGAAACGCGAGCGGCTTGTTTTTCATGATGACATCATCCTGTAGCCGAAACCGTAAATCGTCTCCACCTTCAATTCAGGCATCTTTCTGCGCAGTCTCCGGACGAGATCATCAACGACCCGGTCTGTTCCGAAGTAGTCATGTCCCCACACTTTTAGGAGGATATCCTCACGAGAGTACGGATGCCCTTTATGATGGATAAATAATAGCAGCAGATCAAATTCCTTTGACGTCAAATTGATGATATTCCCGTTTTCGTCATAGACCTCGCGGGCGTCTTCAGCGACCCGATACGAGGAGACGGCAATTTCATTTTTCTGTACAGGAGGAGCTTCCTTATATACGAGCTGCAGCAGCTTTTGCACACGGATAATCAGCTCCCGCGGCAGAAACGGCTTGGAAATGTAGTCATTGCTGCCAAGCTCTAAGCCAAGCACTCTGTCAATATCCGCATCTCGGGCGGAAATAAAAATGACCGGCACGTCAGGATCTTTCGCCTTGATTTCTTTTATTAATGTATAGCCGTCGGTATCCGGCAGCATGATATCGAGAATCCATAGGTGGGGAGACGGTGTCATTTTCTTTCTGGCGTCTTCACCTTTCGTAAAAGATGTAATGTTCCAGCCCTCATTCTCTAAATACTTCGTCAGCAGTTCATTCAGGTTATCCTCATCTTCAACTAGATAAATGGTGTATGACAAGGCTCTTCACATCCTTTCAACGTCATTATAAACTAGTTTTAACATACGGCAGGCAATTTTCATAATTTCACATATTCTTTTCATTTTTATCCCACAATGTTTGTTTATGATATGTATAAGGGAAGAAAGGAAGAGAAAAAGAGCGAGGAAGATGTAGGATGATCAAACATATTCTATTTTGGTGCTTTGCTTTTCTCCTCATTATTGGGACAATTGAACTTGTACATGCGATGAATATGTAACGATAAATGAATAACCGTTAAAGGAGTGTAAGAACATGGATTATCGACGTGATGGCCAAAACGATCAACATCAAACTGAACCTTCACATACAGAACAGCAGAATACAGAAAACCAGAAGCTGATTGGACATTCTGAACAAGAATTGCTTGACGCGCCTGTGTCGTATGAAGCGGGACGGCAGGAAACGGCTTCTGCTTTAGAAATGGAAAAGCAAGAAACGGCTGTGAAAAAAGAAAAGAAACGGAGAGCCGCATGGCTGAGCCCGATTTTAGGCGGTATTATCGGCGGGGGCCTCATGCTTGGCATCACGCCTTATCTGCCGTCAGACCAAAATCAGGCGACCGAAACCGCTTCCGCAAATAAACAGGTGCAGTCTGATAATTTTACAACGGCGCCGATAACGAACGCATCAAACATCGCTGATATGGTAGAGGATTTAGAGCCTACGATTGTCGGAATCTCAAATATCCAAACCTCTCAAAATAACACATTCGGCACGGGAGGAGGCTCCAGCTCAGAAAGTGAAAGCGGAACCGGGTCAGGTGTTATTTTCAAAAAAGACAGCGATAAAGCGTATATCATTACAAACAACCATGTCGTTGAAGGCGCGAACAAGCTGACTGTTACGCTATACAACGGAGAAACGGAAACTGCCAAGCTTGTCGGCAGCGATACCATTACTGATTTGGCAGTTTTGGAAATCAGTAGCAAGAACGTCAAAAAAGTGGCGAGCTTTGGTGATTCTTCACAGCTGCGCACTGGCGAAAAGGTAATCGCTATCGGTAACCCGCTCGGACAGCAGTTTTCCGGTACGGTGACACAAGGCATCATTAGCGGACTGAACCGGACAATTGATGTGGATACAACACAAGGGACGGTGGAAATGAACGTGCTGCAAACCGATGCAGCGATCAATCCGGGGAACAGCGGAGGCCCATTAATCAATGCAAGCGGCCAGGTCATCGGCATCAACAGCTTGAAGGTGAGCGAAAGCGGCGTGGAATCACTTGGATTTGCGATCCCAAGCAATGATGTCGAGCCGATTGTTGACCAGCTGCTGCAAAACGGGAAGGTGGACCGTCCGTTTTTAGGCGTGCAGATGATTGACATGTCACAAGTTCCTGAAACCTATCAGGAAAATACGCTCGGCCTGTTTGGAGATCAATTGGGCAAAGGTGTTTATGTAAAAGAAGTTCAAGCAAATTCGCCGGCAGAAAAAGCAGGTATTAAATCTGAGGATGTCATTGTCAAACTAAACGGTAAAGACGTGGAAAGCAGTGCGGATATCCGTCAGATCCTTTACAAAGACTTAAAAGTCGGAGATAAAACAACAATCCAAGTGCTGCGAAAGGGAAAAACGAAAACGTTGAACGCGACACTGACCAAGCAGACAGAAAGCAGTTCAAGCTAAGAAAAAAACAAAAAGCTGAACCCAAATAGGGTTCAGCTTTTTTTATCCTAAGTAAGAGGAAAGCATCCACACTTGTTTTTCAACTTCTTCAATTAATCCGACAAACAAGTCCGCTGTCGCATTGTCTTGATTTTCTTCAGCCAGGCCGATCACGAATTTAGATTCGCTGCTGATTTGTTTGTAGTCGTTTACCAATGCTTGTACCATTTCTGAAGCTGATGTTTCGTTTCCGCCGTCTGTGATAGATGCATGCTCAGTGTATTCTTTCACTGTGGCAACAGGCTGTCCGCCAATCGCCAGCAGGCGCTCAGCGATTGTATCGACTGTTTCAGCCGCATGGTCATAAAGTTCTTCAAATTTCTCGTGCAATGTAAAGAAATGAGGCCCTTTCACATACCAATGGAAACGGTGGAGCTTAGAGTATAAAAGAAACCAGTTTGATAATTGTGTGTTCATTGAATTCTCAACTAATGTTTGATTTGTTTTTGCGTTTTCAGTTTTCATAAGATAACGTCCTCCTTGTGATCTGTTGATTTAATTATACCATATACTAAATAAAAATCAATACTAAATTATAATAATTATAATTTAGGTTATTTGAATAGCTTTTTCTTCAGGATAGACTCCCACGCAGACCAAGGAAAAAGCGATCGGAATAGCAGGGTGAGCTTGATGCCCTTTCCGATCGGGTATCGCAATTTCTTTATGTGCTGTTTTGTTGCCAATTGATAAATGAGGTCGGCAACCTCTTGGGGATCTCCGCTTTCTTCTCCGTTTTTTTCAACGTAGGAAAGGATCTTTTTATAGTATTGATGATAGGCTGAATCGTCAGCAGGCACCGACATAAAATTTGATAATGACGTTGACCAGATCGATGTCTTGTATGAGCCCGGCTCGATCAAAGCGGTTTCGATACCGAACGGAAGCAGCTCGATACGCAGGCTTTCAGAAAAACCTTCCAATGCATGCTTGGAAGAAACATATGGCGACAGCGCTGGGAATCCGGTCAGTCCGCTGATGCTGCTCACGTTTATAATCTTTGCGCCGCCATGCTTTCTTATGTAAGGGAGAACGGTTTTTGTCACATGGATCACACCGAAGACATTCGTTTCAAATTGTTCTCTGAAATGTTCCATCGGCACATCCTCGATAAATCCTCCATAAGCCGTTCCGGCGTTGTTAACGAGTAAGTCGATCGGGGCGTAAGCACTAATGGCTTTTCCGAATGAGACTATAGATTGTTCATCGGTGACATCGAGAGCTGTAATGTGAATAGAATCAGACACATTGTGTGCTGCAGCCAATTCTCGAAGCTGTTCCGCTTTTTCAGGCTGTCTTGATGTGGCTATCACGAAAAATGATCGGGCAAGCTTTACAGCTGCCAGCAGACCGAAGCCGCTGGACGCTCCTGTTACGATGGCTATTTTTTTATTCATCCTATACCTCCTATTAAAAGGCTACAGCTATTGTACTATCCTGAACAGGAGATGACGCCTGTAAAAAGAAATTTTTATACAACAATTCAGAATTGTTCTATAATAGAACGAAAGAAGGAAAGGGGTTTTGTGATATGGCGCTGCAAGGGGTAGGCCAAAGATGGGATCTTGATTCATTTTTTAAGGGCGGGAGCCAATCGGAAGAATTCAAAGGTTATATTGAGAAGCTGTCACAAAGTCTGCGTGCATTTCAAGACAGGACTGATGCGTTTCAGGTGCCTGAATCGCCTGAAGAGGCTGAAGGGCTGACCGCGTTGCTTGATTTATTCGAACAGACATCCGTCAAGCTTCAGCAGGCCGGCGCGTTTGTTGCCTGTCTTCAGGCCCAGAATATCAATGATCAAAAGGCTATAGAGCATCAGGCACTCATGAACCGGCTTTCCGCAGATTTTCAATCGTCGCTCGTTACATTAGATCATAAACTTGTGGACATTGATCAAGAAGTGTGGAATAGGTTGTTAACAAAACCGGGATTGCGCGATGTTTCTTACATATTAAATGAAAGAAGACAGAGGGTTGCCGAAAAGCTTAGCCCCGGTAAAGAAAAACTGATCGGGAACCTTGCGGTGGACGGATATCACGCTTGGAGTGACTTATACAATATGATTGTCGGGAAAATGACGATCCCGTATGAGGAAAACGGTGAAAACAAGCAATTGTCTGTCGGTCAGGCGGAGAATATGATGGACCATCAAGACCGTACTGTCAGAAAAACAGTATATGAACGTTTCCGCCAAGCTTGGGAGAGTAAGCAAGATATTTTCAGCAGCACGCTGAATCATTTGGCGGGATTCCGGCTTGAAACCTATAAAGCGCGCGGTTGGGAGAATGTCCTGAAGGAACCGCTGCAAATTAACAGGATGAAAAAAGAAACACTTGATACGATGTGGCAGGTCATCACTGAAAACAAGAAGCCGTTCGTTCAGTTTTTGAACCGGAAAGCATCCATGCTCGGCCTTGAAAAACTCAGCTGGTACGATGTCGAGGCACCGATCGGTTCTGACGGAAAGGTCTATTCGTATGATGAAGCCGCAAATATCATTACCAGCCAGTTTTCAACGTTTGGCAAAAAACTGTCCTCATTCACTGAAAAAGCGTTTCGGGACGGCTGGATTGAGGCGGAAGACAGGAGCGGAAAAAGAGTCGGCGGCTTTTGCACCAGTTTTCCGGACAGCGGGGAATCCAGGATTTTCATGACATTTTCGGGCAGCGCCTCAAATGTCTCTACCCTTGCGCATGAACTCGGGCACGCGTTCCATCAGGAAGCAATGCTCAACGTCAGGCCGTTAAACCGCTCCTACGCCATGAACGTTGCAGAAACAGCTTCAACGTTTGCAGAGATGATAGTCGCGGACGCGACTGTCCAGCAGGCCGAGACCAGGGAAGAAAAGCTTGTTCTTCTGGAGGATAAAGTGCAAAGAAGCGTTGCGTTCTTCATGAACATTCACGCAAGATTTCTATTCGAAACGAGATTCTACGAGGAACGAAAGCGGGGAGTGGTACCGGCCAGCCGCTTGAATGAGCTGATGGAAGAGGCGCAAAGAGAGGCATACTGCAATGCGTTAGAAGAATATCATCCGCTTTTTTGGGCATCAAAACTTCACTTTCACATCACGAGGGTGCCGTTTTACAATTTCCCTTATACATTCGGCTACCTGTTTTCTCTTGGCATTTACGCGCTGGCGCTTGAAGAAAAAAACGCATTCGAAGAGAAGTATATGGCGCTATTGCGAGATACGGCTTCTATGACAGTGGAGGATTTGGCGATGAAGCATTTGGGCGCTGACATCACGAAGCGCGATTTCTGGGAGAATGCCATCAAGCTGGCTGTGCGTGACGCCGAAACCTTTTTACAAATGACCGAATCTTAAAGAAAAAGCCGTGGCGTTAAATGCCCCGGCTTTTTCAATTCTTCTCTGAATGAGGATTTCATTCTCTGGATATACCTAAAATAAATGGAATCCTACAGGGGGGAAACATATGCATTTGGTCAGAGCAGCCGGGGCTGTATGTCTCGCAGTGGTTCTGATTGCAGGCTGCCGTCTCAATGAAGACCAGCAGCAGGCAGAAGGAGAAAATACAGCCGTCACCCAGCTGAAGTCCGTTCCTTACAGCAATTTTTCGCTTCGTGTGAGCTATGGGGATGGTGAGCATAACCGTTATGAAGGAATCTATACAAAGAACGGGACTCAGGAAAAAGCGGAAATACAGGATAAGCTCTCCGGTGTCAATCAGGAGGGAGAAGAAGCATTGGATGAGATGAAAATGATTTTGAGCGAGCTTTCCGTGACAGACCAAATGGCTGAAACAGAAGTGATACACAGTGTGCTGGCAGCATTTAATCTGGACAGTCATTATGATCATATCGATTTAAAATTGAAGCTGAAGGACGGCTCCATCAGAGAAATCAAGAAGTAATCTTGTGATAAAAAACCCATAAACGTCAATTATGTCCATAAAACTAATTGAAAATGATTTTCAAAGTCAGTGTTTTCTGCTACAATGAGGGATATATGACCATATCAAATGGCTGAATATCGGAATCACTTGCATTGATGACAATTGACTTAAAAGCATGTATATAGAAAACGTGCAATACATAGTGCTGCTAAAAGCCAGCAAAAAGGAGCGGTTATGGGTATGAGTGCAATTTCTACAGAAACGCTGAGCTTAGGATACGGGGATGCCGTTATTATTGATGAGTTGAATTTAACAATTCCCAAAGGTGAAATTACCGTATTTATTGGCAGCAATGGCTGCGGAAAATCGACACTTTTACGTTCATTAGCGCGCCTGATGAAGCCGAGAGGCGGTTCAGTGCTGCTGGAAGGAAGAGCCATTGCCAAGCTTCCGACGAAGGAAGTCGCAAAAGAGCTCGCAATCCTGCCCCAAGGTCCTTCGGCTCCAGAGGGGCTGACGGTGCATCAGCTGGTGAAGCAAGGAAGATATCCTTACCAAAACTGGCTGAAGCAGTGGTCAAAAGAGGATGAGGAAGCAGTTGAGAGAGCGCTTAAAGCAACAAAGCTTGAGGACATGGCTGACCGCGCCGTTGATTCTTTGTCAGGAGGACAGCGCCAGCGGGCTTGGATCGCGATGACGCTAGCCCAGGAAACGGATATCATCCTTCTAGACGAGCCGACGACGTATTTAGACATGACGCATCAAATTGAAATTCTTGATTTGCTGTTTGAGCTGAATGAAAAGGAAGACCGGACGATTGTTATGGTTCTCCATGACTTAAACTTGGCGTGCCGCTATGCACATCATCTCGTGGCCATAAAAGACAAACGGATTTATGCAGAAGGCCGTCCGGAAGAGGTCATCACTTGTGATCTTGTGCAAAATGTGTTTTCTATGAACTGTCAGGTTACACAGGACCCGCTCTTCGGAACGCCTCTTTGCATTCCTCATGGCAGGGGCAGATGCATTGTCCAGGAAGCGGCTTTCACATCACATGGATAAATAACGCAGCGAAGGAGCTTTCAATTGAGAAAGCTCCTTGCTGTTTTTTCGAAAGGAAGATGGAAAATGGAACAAACACTTCAGGAGCAACTGGATGGATTGCTGGAGAAGTATACTGAGCTTCTGCTTGGTGAAACAAACGATGAGCTAAAAGAAGAAGTGAAGCAATGGATTTTGTACACCCATATAGCCAAAAGCATGCCGCCCCTCGCTAAGCATTGGAATGCGACATACCCTGACGCAAAGCAGGGCATTAAAGAGATCATTCAGCATATTAAGGAATTAAATGAAGCGCATCGAAACAAACAATAGCCAAAAAGCAGTCTGTTCATTATAGCAGACTGCTTTTTTGTGATTCAGCCGTTTTATCTGGCGTAAAGGAATCCATAAAGGTTCTCAGCGCGCTGCTGATAAACGAATCTTTTCGAACAATAAACTCTGTTTTCATCTGGCTGAGAGCTTCAGGCAGCGGGTACAATCGAATTGATCCTTCTGCTTCATGTTTCTGCACAACCGTTCTTGGCAGCAGCGAGATGCCAAGACCTGCTGTAACCCCGCCGATAATTGCTTCAAGCGTCCCAAATTCCATAATGACCGGCTGTGTGATACCGACGGAACGCAGCCATTTTTCAAGTGTTTCTCGATACGAGCAGCCTGTGCTGTAAACGAGAATCGGCTTTGTGATGGCTTCCTCAACATCGGGCACGGAGGCAGCCGAAACAACTACTGGTTCTTCCTCAAACGCAGGATAGGATTCGAGCTCAGGATGATGGCATTCGCATCCGATAAACGCGCCATCCAATTCATAACGAAGAACTTTATCAAGGAGAAATTGCGTATGTCCTGTTGTTAAAGACAGCTGGACGTTTGGATGTTCTTCATAATAAGATGCCAGGAGCTTTGGAAGCCTTACCGCGGCGGTTGTCTGAGTGGAGCCGATCATAAGCGGCCCGCTTGGTTCTGCGGAGGATGAGAGTGCTTTAGAAGCTTCATCAAGCAGGCCTATAATTTTATTTGCGTAGTCCAGCAGCAACTTTCCGCTTGCGGAAAGAGTCATGCCCCGATTATGGCGTAAAAACAGTGTGGTACCCAGCTCAGCTTCCAATTGTTGAATTCTGGCCGTGACATTCGATTGTACATAGCCAAGCTGCAGGGCTGCTTTCGTAATGGTCCCTTCACGAGCTACCATTTGAAACACACGTAAATCTCCGCTTTCCATTTTGAACTCCTCCGTTCGTTTACTATCAATCTGAGTGATATCTAGTATCTTTAACAATCATTATACGTAACATCAAAGCTGGATTACAATGGAATCAGAAATATACTTTAGTCAACAGCAAGGAGTGGCGGCAATGAATGTCTTGAACAAAATAGCTCTCGTAACGGGGGGCGGCACAGGAATCGGAAAAGCAGCCAGTATGGAATTGGCAAAGTGCGGGGCGATTGTGGCGGTGAATTATTCACGCTCGCAATCAGAAGCGGAGGAAACAGTGGAAAAGATTCAAAAAGCTGGCGGGCAAGCCTTCGCCATCCAAGCAGATGTATCTAAAAACAGCGACGTGCAGGATATGATTCAAGCAATCGTGAACACACACGGCACGGTTGATATTTTAGTCAACAATGCCAGCATTACACGGCATATTCCAATGGATGATCTTGAGGCTGCGACAGAAGACATATGGGATGAGCTGTATGCCGTCAATGTGAAAGGGATGTTTTTCTGCGCGCGGGCAGTGGTTCCGTTCATGAAGAAAAGCAAGGCCGGGGCGATCGTAAACGTCGGCAGCATCGCAGGGGTAACTGGTGCCGGCTCATCTATGCCTTACGCAGTATCAAAATCAGCGGTGCACGGTTTAACGAAATCATTGGCCCACGCCTTAGCGCCTGAAATCAGAGTGAGCGGTGTAGCACCAGGAGCTGTGGCAACGAGATGGTGGGCCGGACGGGAAGAAAAAATGAAAAGCATGATCGGCTCTTTGCCGCTGCAGTGTATTGCTGAACCAGATGATGTTGCCAAATTGATTTGTTCACTAATTGAACAGGAATCACTCACAGGCCAAATTATCACAATTGACAGCGGACAGACGCTGTAAAGAAAGGGATGCAGGGAGATGCCATTTGTACAGATTCATTTACGGTCGGGAAGAAGCGAAGCGTGGCTTCAAAAACTGAGCAGGACTATCCACCAATCGATGATTGAAGAAATCAATGTGCCGGAAGATGACTATTTCCAAGTCATCAGACAATATGAAAAAAGCGAATTTTTTTATGATCCATTTTATCTCCAAGTCGAGCGAACTGATGAACTGATATACATTCATTTTACACTGAAACAGTCAAGAACAACTGAACAGAAAAAAGCACTTTACCGCTCAATCGCGAGCCGGATTCATTCCGAGCTTGGTGTCAGAAAAGAAGATGTGTTTATCATGCTGGCCGGAAATCAGGCTGAGGATTGGTCTTTCGGAAATGGAAGAGCCCAGATGATTGAATAAAAAACCCCGCGGATTGATACCCGCGGGGTGCTCTATTAATGGGAAGGTGATTCAACGGCTTTTGCCGCTTTCTCTTTTTCTTGTTGGTCTTCCGTTTTCTTATTTGATAGCTTGATAGGTTTTAAGAACAAGGTGAATACGGCTCCGACTGCGATAAAGATCAGGCCCGTATAAAACACGCTGTGGAGCGAATCCATCAACGATGTTTTTAAAATCGGCACAATATGGGATGAGAAAGCCGCAGGGATTTGTTTGACTGCGTCCGGACTGAACAGTGATTGCAGCAGCCCTTGCGGATTTGTATCAATCATACCCTTTAGCTGGGCGGCAAACGAGCTTGCCTGTGCCGGAAGAGAGTCTAAATATGGAACCAATTTATCTGTTAATAGATTTCCTGATCTCGCATTCATTACGGCTCCCAGCATGGTAATGCCGAATGTTCCGCCGATAGAACGGAAGAATTGGCTGGATGAAGTGACAACTCCAAGCTCCTCCTTCGAAAAGCTTTCCTGTAAAGCCAATGTCAGAATCGGCATAACAAGGCCCATTCCCAGACCAATAATCGCCATAAAAGATGTAGCGACAAGCTTGCTCGTGTTGAGATCCAATGTCGTTAACAGCAGGAATCCGCCGGCCATAACCAGCATGCCTGCAATGATTTGCGGTTTAATCCCAATTTTATAAACGAGCTGTCCGCCGATGATACTTGTAATAATCATAGAAATCATCATCGGTGTCATAATTGTACCCGATTCAGACGCACTTACACCGACAATTCCCTGCATAAAGAAAGGAACAAACGTAATGGCGCCAAACATACCGATACTCATAAAGAAGCCGATCAAGTTTAGAAATGTAAATGTTCTGTTTTTAAATAAATACATTGGCAGGATTGGCTCTTTTGCTTTTGATTCTACGATGATAAAGCTGACAATGCCGATCAGTGCGAGAGCGAACAACCCAAGAATCTGCCATGAATCCCATGCATAATCTTTTCCGCCAAAGCTTAAGGCGAGCAGGAGGCTGACAACCCCGACAATCATTGTGAAAATACCAGCGATATCGAAGTTGATCGGACCAGTCTGCTGGCGTCCCTGTAATCCTCTGGCAATAAAAATAACCGCAATAATTCCGACTGGTAGATTAATATAGAAAACCCATTTCCAGTTTAACGAGTCTACAATCCAGCCGCCGATTTGCGGCCCAATCACTGAAGCCAGCCCGTAAATTGCGCCAAAGACACCTTGAAATTTAGCACGCTGTTTTCCTGTGAACAAGTCACCGATAACAATCATCGCCATCGGCATCATGATGCCTCCGCCGATGCCCTGCAGTCCACGGAAGATAATCAATTCTGTCATGTTGTTGGCCATTCCGCACAAAGCAGAAGCGGCCATAAAAATAATTAAACCTGATACATAGACAATGCGGCGTCCCAATAAATCAGCCAGTTTACCGGCAATTGGAACAATGGTTGTTGATGTTAACAAATATGCAGTTGTCAGCCAGGTCATCATGCTCAAACCGCCTAGATCACCGACAATTTTCGGCATGGCCGTTCCGACAATGGTGCCGTCAAGGGCTGAAAAAAACATGGCAATAATTAAGCCTGTTATTAATAACGTTCGTTTTGATTGTTTGCCTTCTTTACTCATTTTCATCCGTTTCCTCTTTTCATGTTTTGCTTTTCATCCGTTTCTGCTGCTTGTGCGAGCTTTGCTGTAATATGCGCCGCCTGCAGCATCTCCTCCTCCGTCAAAAAGGAAAGATAGCGCGCCATAATGGCCTTTCTGCCTGCCAAAACCTCCTCGAACTTTCTGTCTCCTTCGTCAGTAAGACTGAGATCAATCACTCGCCTGTCTTTTGTGTTGTGTGTTCTGGCGATAAGATTTTTTTGTTCAAGGCGATCTGCCATTAGCGTCACCGCGCTTGGCTTCACCTCCATACGCTCGGCAATTTCAGAAATTTTGAGGCTGCCGTGTTTCTTTAGGCTGGCCAGCACAAACAGCTGCGCTGGGGTGACACCTTGTTTCTCCATGCTTTCCAGCATTTCAGGCTGTATCTTTTGAAAGAGCGCCTGAAGCGATAATTGAATATCGGACATTAACTGATCCGCACTCTTCATATTCATTTCCCCTCTGTTACATACACTGTATATATATTTTAATGACAAAATAGTTAATGCTTATTAAACATAAATAAGCGTAAATGAAAAGTCAACTGATTTTACACAAAAAAAGGATAGATGCCCGAAAGAACATCGTATCCTTTTTACTGATGTTGTTATTGCTGATAAGGAGACTGCTGCTGAATGGTCTGCTGGAATTTTTGATAGGACTGCTGCAGCTTTTGTGCATCCTCCGCTTCAACAGAATACCATCCATATTGGAACATGAGATCATATAGTTTTCTTTGCGCTTTTTGTGACTCATCAAAAATGGATTGAATATCCTGATAAAGAGACTCGTGGCTGAATTCGTGCAAAGCAGTGCAATAAGCTGTTGTCATGTATTTTTCGGTTGTCAGCAATTCGTTGACGAAATCTCTGTCATTCATTTCCGATGTTGTCGGTACAGGTGTCTGCGGGTTGCTGATTTTTTGATTTTGCTGATTCATTCTGGCGCCTCCTTATTGGATGTAGCCGGACTGCTGCTGGCCTGGCTGCAGGTGCTTTAATATTCTTTGATAGTGATCATGATGCATGTGTCCGACGCGGTCGAGTTCTTGCTTTAACGTTTGATCCTGGCACTGCTGCGCCATGAAATGCGCTTTCTTCATCGCGAGCAAATTCCAGTTCAGCATGTCATTGAGATACAAATGATCCTTTGTCGAAATAACGGAAGGCGGCATTTGAGATTGCTGCTGATTATCCATTGTGATCCTCCTTTGGTTTCTGTTCATTTTATAGTTTCCTTCAGACTGGGAGTTATATACAGGTGTTTTGAAGATGACGGCGGGAGGGAGTCGGATGTTGAGACATGTGTTTTTATTCTTATCTCAAAATAAAACACTTACCAAGTTCGCAAAAGCATACGGAACGCGGCTTGGAGCACGAAGGTTTGTCGCAGGGGATACGATTGAATCGGCGGTTAAGACCGTCAAAAGGCTAAACAGATCCGGTTTGTGTGCAACAATTGATTATTTAGGCGAGTATGCAGCTTCGGAAAAAGAAGCAAACCAAGTCGCAGAGGAATGCAAGAAAGCCATTCAAGCCATTGCCGAACATCAATTGGACTCAGAGCTTTCACTTAAGCTGACCTCAATCGGGCTCGATCTTTCAGAAGAACTTGCTCTTACTCATTTGCGCGCCATTCTTTCCGTTGCGAAGCAATATGATGTTGCTGTGACCATTGATATGGAAGACTATTCCCATTATGAACAGACACTTTCTATTTACAGGCAATGCAAACAGGAATTTGAGAAGCTCGGCACGGTCATTCAGGCGTATCTGTACCGGGCGGCAGAAGATATCAGAAAGATGCGGGACTTAAAGCCGAATCTCAGACTTGTAAAAGGCGCTTATAAAGAATCTGCGGCCGTAGCGTTTCCCGACAAAAGAGGAACGGACCTTCATTTTCAGAGCTTAATAAAGCTGCAGTTGTTAAGCGGGAACTACACGGCTGTCGCCACACATGACGATGACATCATTGCATTTACGAAACAGCTCGTCGCCGAACATCGAATCCCCGCGTCGCAATTTGAGTTTCAAATGCTATACGGCATCAGGCCGGAGCGTCAGAAGGAACTCGCCAAGGAAGGCTACAGAATGCGTGTGTATGTCCCATATGGAACGGACTGGTTCAGCTACTTTATGAGAAGAATTGCCGAACGGCCTGCCAATGCAGCGTTTGTGTTAAAAGGAATTTTGAAAAAGTGAAAGCAGCCGCGGGAAGCAGCTGCATTATGATTGTTCCATGTTATGTTTTTTATACTGCTGATTTTGACTTGTCCGTTTTCCGCCGCCGTAATGCTGAGTCGGACCGGCATCTCCCTTTACGCTCGCCGCGCTGACTGCCGCTGAAGACGGATTTTTTTTCTCTCGTACCATTCCCTTCACCTCCGGGCTTAAGTTGCCCGACTTTTATAGGCTTCATACAAAAAAATAACAAATTAGCTATTGAAGTCGAACCGGAAATCTTTTAAGATGAAAGAAGAAACGAGTTTCATTTTTTTTGGTCAAAAAATGAATGATTATTCATTCAATGTTCAAGGGGGATATCTCATGCACAAACACATTCGGAAGGCAGCCGTTTTAGGATCGGGGGTAATGGGTTCCGGGATTGCGGCGCATTTGGCTAACATCGGAATTCCTGTCCTGCTGCTAGATATTGTGCCGAACGATTTGACAAAGGAAGAGGAAAAAAAGGGGCTGACGAAGGACAGTCCGGAGATGCGCAGCAGGCTGAGCCGGCAGGCGGTGAAAAAACTGCTGAAACAAAAGCCCGCTCCCCTCACATCAGCGAAAAATACCTCCTATATTACACCGGGCAATCTGGAGGATGATGCAGAAAAACTGAAAGAAGCAGATTGGATTATTGAGGTCGTTGTCGAAAACCTTGAAGTCAAAAAGAAAATTTTCGCTCTTGTGGATGAACATCGAAAGACTGGAAGCATCGTCTCAAGCAACACATCCGGCATATCAGTGCAGGAAATGGCTGAAGGCAGGTCGGATGATTTTAAAGCCCATTTTCTCGGAACGCATTTTTTTAATCCCGCACGCTATTTAAAGCTGCTGGAGATCATTCCGATTAAGGAAACGGATCCTGATATTTTAAAGTTTATGACAGCTTTCGGAGAAAATGTCCTCGGGAAAGGTGTTGTTACAGCAAAGGACACACCGAACTTTATCGCAAACCGCATCGGGACGTACGGGCTTCTCGTGACAGTCCAAGAAATGCTGAAAGGCGGCTATCAGGTCGGGGAGGTTGATTCGATCACAGGACCGCTGATCGGCAGGCCGAAAAGCGCTACCTTTAGAACGCTTGATGTGGTCGGTCTCGATACATTCGCCCACGTTGCCCGAAATGTGTATGACAAAGCTGATGGCGATGAAAAAGAAGTGTTTCGCCTTCCAAGCTTCATGAACGATATGCTGGAAAAAGGGTGGATCGGAAGTAAGGCCGGCCAAGGCTTTTATAAAAAAGAAGGAAAAACGATTTATGAGCTTGACCCAGTGACGCTTACTTACGGCGAGCGGACAAAAATGAAAACACCGGCACTTGAAGCGGCAAAACAGGCAAAAGGGACAAAAGCCAAAATGAAAGCGCTTATTTATTCGGATGACAGAGCCGGCCGATTGCTGTGGAATATCACATCTCAAACCCTGCTTTACTCAGCCGAGCTGCTTGGCGAGATTGCCGATGATATTCATGCGATTGACCAAGCCATGAAGTGGGGATTCGGCTGGGAACTGGGCCCTTTTGAAATGTGGGATGCCATCGGCCTCAAGCAGTCAGCGGAAAAGCTTGAGCAGCTTGGAGCAGATATGCCTGGCTGGATAAAAGAGATGCTGGATAAAGGAAATGAAACCTTCTACATCAAAGAGAACGGAACGGTATTTTATTATGACCGCGGCGAATACAGAGCCGTGAAAGAAAACAAAAAACGAATTCATTTACATGCACTTAAAGAAACAAAAGGCGTGATTGCGAAAAACAGCGGAGCAAGCTTAATTGACCTTGGAGATGATGTGGCTCTTCTTGAATTTCATTCGAAAAGCAATGCGATTGGTCTCGATATCATTCAGATGATCCACAAAGGGTTAGAGGAAACAGAGCGGAATTACAAGGGCCTTGTCATCGGCAATCAAGGGAAAAATTTCTGCGTCGGCGCGAACCTCGCCATGATCTTAATGGAAGTCCAAGACGACAACTTTTTGGAAGTTGATTTTGTGATACGCCGTTTTCAGGAGACGATGATGAAAATCAAATACAGTGCGAAACCGGTCGTCGCCGCGCCATTTGGCATGACGCTCGGCGGAGGAACGGAAGTGTGCCTGCCTGCGGCGCGCATTCAAGCGGCAAGCGAAGCCTATATGGGACTTGTGGAATCCGGTGTCGGCCTCATCCCTGGCGGAGGAGGTAACAAAGAGCTGTACATCAACCATCTTCGCCGCGGCATTGATCCGATGAATGCGGCAATGAAAACATTTGAAACGATTGCGATGGCGAAAGTGTCCGCTTCCGCTCAAGAAGCTCGTGAGATGAACATCTTAAAAGAAACGGATCAGATCAGCGTGAATCAAGACCACCTGTTATACGATGCGAAGCAGCTGGCCGCATCTTTATACGATACCGGCTGGCGGCCGCCTGTAAAAGAAAAGGTCAAGGTGCCGGGAGAAACCGGTTATGCGGCACTCTTGCTTGGCGCTGAGCAGATGAAGCTGTCCGGCTATATATCTGAGCATGATTTCAAGATCGCGAAAAAACTCGCTTATGTCATTGCGGGCGGAAAAGTGCCGTTTGGTACAGAGGTTGATGAAGAGTATTTATTGGAGATCGAAAGAGAAGCGTTTTTGAGTTTGGCAGGAGAGGCAAAATCTCAAGCGAGAATGCAGCATATGCTTGTGAAAGGTAAACCTTTACGGAATTAGGAGGGAGCTTATGAAAGAGGCAGTCATTGTGTCAGGTGCAAGAACACCGGTTGGAAAAGCAAAAAAAGGATCTTTGGCCAGCGTTCGCCCGGATGATTTGGGAGCGATTTGTGTAAAAGAGACGCTGAAACGGGCAGGCGGCTACGAAGGCAATATTGACGATTTGATTATTGGCTGTGCAACGCCTGAAGCGGAGCAGGGGCTTAATATGGCGAGAAATATCGGTGCGCTCGCGGGCCTGCCGTACACAGTTCCGGCGATTACAGTTAACCGTTATTGCTCTTCAGGCCTTCAGTCTATTGCATATGCAGCAGAAAAAATTATGCTCGGCGCCTACGATACAGCGATCGCCGGCGGAGCAGAATCCATGTCGCAAGTTCCGATGATGGGGCATGTTACCCGTCCGAACCTTGCTTTGGCAGAAAAGGCACCGGAATATTATATGAGTATGGGGCACACAGCCGAGCAAGTCGCGAAAAAATACGGCGTCTCCCGTGAGGATCAAGACGCGTTTGCCGTTCGCAGCCACCAAAACGCCGCTAAAGCCCTTGCAGAAGGAAAATTTAAAGATGAAATTGTACCCGTAGAAGTGACGGTGACAGAAATTGGAGAAAACCATAAGCCTCAGGAAAAACAATTTGTATTTTCTCAGGATGAAGGTGTTCGCCCGCAAACGACTGCAGACATCTTATCGACATTGCGCCCGGC
Source organism: Bacillus sp. FSL R5-0576 (assembly GCF_038004765.1). Taxonomy (NCBI): domain Bacteria; kingdom Bacillati; phylum Bacillota; class Bacilli; order Caryophanales; family Bacillaceae; genus Bacillus; species Bacillus sp. FSL R5-0576. The sequence continues at coordinate 3,093,922 of NZ_JBBORU010000001.1, read as the reverse complement.
CTTTTCCGTTGACGGGACGGTGACTGCGGGCAATTCCTCGCAAACGAGTGACGGAGCGGCGGCTGTCATGCTGATGGACCGGGAAAAAGCTGATGCTCTTGGCCTGGCGGCGCTTGTGAAATTCCGCTCCTTTGCGGTAGGCGGCGTGCCGCCGGAAGTGATGGGAATCGGACCGGTGGAAGCGATTCCGCGCGCTTTGAAGCTTGCCGGACTTCAGCTGCAGGACATCGGCTTGTTTGAACTGAATGAAGCTTTTGCCTCACAGGCCATTCAAGTAATCAGGGAATTGGGAATTGATGAAGAAAAAGTGAATGTCAACGGGGGCGCAATCGCGCTTGGACACCCGCTTGGCTGTACAGGCACAAAGCTTACACTCTCACTCATCCATGAAATGAAACGGAGAAACGAGCAATTTGGAGTCGTGACCATGTGTATCGGCGGCGGGATGGGAGCGGCCGGTGTATTTGAATTATGCTAAAGGGGGAAAAACAAATGGCAAAAAAAGCGGCTGAAGTACAAAAAGGCGGCGGATTTTTAATCGAGGATGTCACATACGATCAAATGTATACACCGGAGGATTTCACTGACGAGCATAAAATGATTGCGAAAACAACAGAGGATTACATCGAGCAAGATGTTCTCCCTCATATAGATGATATCGAAAACCATCAATTTGAGCATTCTGTCAGACTGTTGAAGAAAGCGGGCGAACTAGGGCTGCTTGGCGCCGATGTGCCGGAAGAATACGGAGGGCTCGGCCTTGATAAAATCAGCTCGGCACTCATCACTGAGAAATTTTCGCGTGCGGGAAGCTTTTCTCTTTCTTATGGGGCGCATGTCGGTATCGGTTCCTTGCCGATCGTCTTTTTCGGATCAGAAGAACAAAAGAAAAAATATTTGCCGGGACTCGCTTCAGGCGAAAAGATCGCCGCTTATGCTCTGACTGAGCCTGGCTCTGGATCTGATGCACTTGGAGCAAAAACAACAGCTGTGCTGAATGAAGCAGGAACGCATTATGTATTAACAGGGGAAAAACAGTGGATTACCAACTCTGCTTTTGCCGATGTATTTGTGGTTTACGCTAAGGTAGACGGCGACAAGTTTTCAGCCTTTATTGTAGAAAAAGAGTTCCCGGGTGTCTCCACGGGACCGGAAGAAAAGAAAATGGGAATCAAGGGATCATCGACAAGAACCCTCATTCTGGATCAAGCTGAAGTGCCAAAGGAAAACCTGCTCGGAGAAATCGGCAAAGGGCATGTCATCGCCTTTAATATTTTAAACATCGGCCGTTACAAACTGGCGGTTGGCACAATCGGCGCATCTAAACGCGTCATCGAGCTGTCTGCGGCATACGCAAATCAGCGCCGCCAATTTAAAACGCCGATTGCTGGTTTTTCATTGACACAGGAAAAAATCGGGACAATGGCCTCAAGGCTGTATGCGATGGAAAGCTCTGTATACAGAACCGTCGGACTGTTTGAAGACAATATGAGCCAGTTCACGGCCGAAGATCTCAAGGACGGCCGGCAAATCGCCAAATCGATTGCGGAATACGCCATCGAATGCTCTCTGAATAAGGTATTCGGCTCTGAAACGCTTGATTATATCGTTGATGAAGGCGTGCAGATTCATGGAGGCTACGGCTTTATGCAGGAGTACGAAGTAGAAAGGGCCTATAGGGATTCAAGGATCAATCGGATTTTTGAAGGCACAAACGAAATCAACCGGTTAATCGTGCCAAGCACCTTCCTAAAAAAAGCGCTTAAAGGCGAGCTGCCTTTATTCGAAAAAGCGCAGTCGCTGCAGGAAGAACTCATGATGCTTATGCCTGAAGAGCCTGGAAGCGGCGTCTTAGAGCAGGAGAAATATATCGTCAAGCAAGCCAAAAAAATTGCGTTGTTTGCTGCCGGCCTAGCCGCGCAAAAATACGGAAAAGCCATCGATCGTGAGCAAGAAATTCTCGTGAACGTAGCGGATATCGTCAGCAATGTATACGCAATGGAATCAGCCGTGCTCAGAACGGAAAAGGCCATTGCCGCTCAAGGCGCTGAAAAAGCAGCGCAAAAGGTGCTGTACACAGAAATTTTCGTTCAAGAGGCCTTTAACGAAATTGAAGCGCATGCGAAGGAATCCCTTATCGCAATGGAAGAAGGAGATTCACTCCGCATGATGTTTTCCGCTCTGCGCAAGCTGACACGCGTAACGCCTAAAAACGTGATTCAGAAAAAACGCGAGGCGGCGGCAGGCATTTTTGAGGCTGAGAAATATACTGTCTGATTGGCCAAGAGCTCCGAATGCGCGGAGCTCTTTTTTAAGAAGCACTGTTTTAGGTTTTTAAAACAAACTGTGTTAAAATAACCTCGATTATTTTATTGAGGGGGAAGAAGATGTCGTTAACTTTTTACTGGTACCCTAAATGCGGAACGTGCCGCAAAGCAAAGAAGTGGCTTGAAGAGCATGGGAAAGAAATAAACGAAATACATATTGCTGAGCAGCCGCCAAGCAAAGAAGAATTAAAAGCGCTTTATGAAAAAAGCGGGCTGGATCTCAAGAAATTTTTCAACACGAGCGGCATGAAATACCGCGAGCTCAATCTCAAGGAAAAGCTGTATCACATGTCAGAGGACGAACAGCTCGAGCTGCTGGCTTCAGATGGCATGCTGATCAAACGCCCGCTTACAACAGACGGCGAAAAAGTGACTGTCGGATTTAAAGAAGACCAATTTGAAGAAAACTGGGCTTAATGTAAATTTTTTTTGAAAAGTGTGGTATCTTCTTATTGTAGTGCTGTAAAAAATGGAGGGATTCAATTGAGCATACCAAAAGATTTGCGTTACTCAGGAGAACACGAGTGGGTAAAAGTTGAAGGAGAAAAAGCCAGAATCGGAATTACGCATTTTGCCCAGTCCGAACTAGGCGACATCGTGTTTGTCGAACTTCCTGAAGTGGGCGCTGAAATCAAAGCGGACGAGCCATTCGGCAGTGTTGAATCCGTTAAAACGGTATCTGAGCTTTATGCACCGATTAACGGAACGGTTGTGGAAGTAAACGAAGATCTTGATGACAGTCCGGAATTCGTCAACGAATCTCCGTACGAAAAAGCATGGATGATCGTCGTTGAGCCATCCGACGCTTCTGAAATTGAAAAACTGATGACAGCAGAGCAATATGAAGAGATGACACAAGAAGACTAAAACAGGATAGCCGTAAAAGCAATTGGACACGCTAACGTTATGGGAGGTGTCCAATATGGCTTTCGACAAACAAAAGCTCGATGTCACCAATGACGTGACAGGCCGCTTTCAAAATGGCCGGCTCTCGTTATATCATGATAATGAGATGATCGGCCAAATGACAAGCATGAATGAATATGAGCTTAAGTCCGGTTATTCCTTTGAAAATGAGAAATTTTATAAGACAGCCGATGTGGTCTCTGGAGACGACGCAAAATATGTAGATTGTGACTACGAAAACGGCTGGTGTTAATGTTGGCGGTGAATTTCACTGCCTTCTTTTACAATCTGAACGTTTCAAATTTGACGCGGCAGGTGAACAAGATGAAGATGGATGAGCTGGAAAAGGTTATGATTGTCGAGGGGAAATCAGATAAAGAGAAAATCGAAAGCGTCCTGAATGAACCGGTGCGCATTATCTGCACAAACGGAACAATCAGCCAGCTGAGGCTCGAGGAATTGGCTGACGAGCTTTATGATAAAGACGTCTATATATTAGTTGATGCTGATGAATCAGGTGAGAAATTGAGAAAACAGCTGAAGCGTGAATTTAATGAAGCCTGCCATCTCCATATCGACAGAGCCTATAAGGAAGTAGCGGCTGCGCCCAGGCACCATATCGCTTCTGTATTGCTGCGTGCGAATCTGAATGTCCATACTATTTTTCTTGAAAGAAAGTCCCGAGGTGTATAGCATGAAAGAACTCCAAGAACACGAACTTGATCACATTGAAGATGATGTGTACCTTCTATATTTATATACTCCGTTTTGCGGCACCTGCCAGCTTGCAAGCAAAATGCTGACAGTGGTGAAAGAAATGCTGCCGGATGTCGCCTTCTATCAAAACAATGTCAATTACTCTCCGACATTCGCAAAAGCGTATCAAATTGAAAGCGTCCCTTGTTTTCTGCTGTTTAAAGGCGGAAAGGTGGTCGAAAGAGGATATGCATTTCATTCCGTTTCTTATTTATATGAGCTGATCAAACAAAAATCATCTTCCGCATCCCATTTATGACATATTTCTCAGCATATCCAATGAAATTGTCGTTCGTTTTATAAAGGGGTTCTTGCGACAAAGAGAGAAATGTGTATGTATGACCAACAAATAGGAGGTTGTACATATGGAGAAAGCGGAAGTTTTAGAAGATGAGTATCAGCATCTGTTTTTAAAACCCCTTTTGAAAGCCTCAACATTGCTCATTACCTTCCAAGGAGAAGCAGAAGCCTTAACCGTCTCAATAAACGAACAGGGAGAAATGAAAAAAGTTTCTCCGCCCCAAACGTCCAACCTGACCTTTTACGGAAACCAAACGGAAATTATTGATTTATTGCACGGAGACATTTCCCTTCAGCACCTGATTCAGAGCGGAAGCCTCAAAGTAAAGGGGTCATTCAGGGCCCTGTTAAAACTGGAAGCCATTCTCTGGCTGACAAATGGATTTTTTCAGAGGATTATAAAAAATTAAAAAATAATAAATTATTATAATAGTAAAAGTTGACATCATTTATTTTATTGACATTTAATCATTCGCCGTGCTATTCTACATTAAGAATTTCCGGACGAAAAAGACTATATATTTCTCTTATCAAGAGAGGTGGAGGGAAGTGCCCTATGAAGCCCGGCAACCATCAACACTGTTGAAATGGTGCCAATTCACACGAAGCGTTCAGCTTTGAAAGATGAGAGAAAGGCATTTTATATAAGCCTTTCTGCTCAAGTGTGCAGAAAGGCTTTTCTTTTGCAGAAAAAACCGGAAGATTTCTTAGAATAGTGTTAAGGCAGGTGATTGCTTTGATCAATCTTCAGGATGTTTCAAAAGTTTACAAGTCGAAACATGGAGATGTCAATGCTGTCCAAAACGTCTCGCTTTCCATTAAAAAAGGTGAGATTTTTGGAATTATAGGATATAGCGGAGCTGGTAAGAGTTCCTTAATCCGTCTGCTGAACGGCCTTGAGAAACCAACCTCAGGAACCGTGGAAGTGGCGGGAACCAAGATTAATGAAGTAAATGGACGCGGTTTAAGAAAAGCACGCCATGAGATCAGTATGATTTTCCAGCATTTCAATTTGCTTTGGTCGCGGACTGTCAGAGATAATATCATGTTTCCTTTAGAAATTGCCGGGGTGAAAAAGAGCGAGCGGATCAAGCGCGCCAATGAACTGATTAAACTGGTAGGTTTAGAAGGAAAAGAAAAATCATATCCGTCCCAGCTGAGCGGCGGGCAGAAGCAGCGTGTCGGAATTGCCAGAGCGCTTGCAAACAATCCGAAGGTTCTCCTTTGTGACGAAGCGACATCAGCATTAGATCCGCAAACGACAGATTCAATTCTGGATCTATTGTCCGATATTAATGAAAGACTCGGTTTGACGATTGTGCTGATTACGCACGAAATGCATGTCATCCGCAAAATCTGCAACAGAGTCGCCGTCATGGAAAACGGCAAGGTGGTCGAAGAAGGCGAGGTTCTCGATGTCTTTAAAAATCCAAAGGAACAAATGACAAAACGATTTGTTCAACAGGTGACAGAGCCGGAAGAAACGAAAGAGACGCTTCAACACCTTCTTGATGATACAGCATCAGGAAAAATGGTTCAGCTCACATTTGTCGGTGAGTCAGCTGAACAGCCTCTGATTACAGAGATGATCAGAAACTTCAATGTCAGCGTCAATATTCTGCAAGGGAAAATTTCGCAGACGAAGGATGGGGCTTACGGTTCACTGTTCATCCACATTGACGGAGACGAGGAAGAAGTGCAAAACGTGATCCGATTCATTAATGACAAACAGGTGAAAGCAGAGGTGATCACGAATGTTTGAAAAATACTTCCCGAACGTTGATTTAACTGAATTATGGAACGCGACATATGAAACACTTTATATGACGCTGATTTCTTTACTGTTTGCTTTTGTCATCGGGGTCATCCTCGGCTTGCTGCTCTTTCTGACGAGCAAAGGAAGCCTCTGGCAGAATAAAGCGGTCAACTCAGTGATTGCGGCCGTTGTTAACATATTCAGATCGATTCCGTTCCTTATTTTAATTATTTTACTATTAGGTTTTACGAAATTTTTAGTCGGCACGATCTTAGGGCCAAACGCCGCATTGCCGGCGCTGGTAATCGGCTCGGCACCATTTTACGCGCGCCTTGTTGAAATCGCGCTGCGTGAGGTGGATAAAGGTGTGATTGAAGCAGCTAAATCAATGGGCGCGAAAACGTCTACGATTATTTTCAAAGTGCTGATTCCGGAATCAATGCCTGCTCTTATTTCTGGCATTACGGTTACAGCCATCGCTTTGATCGGCTCAACGGCAATTGCCGGAGCCATTGGTTCAGGAGGCCTTGGAAACCTTGCGTACGTAGAAGGATATCAGTCTAATAACGCTGATGTTACCTTCGTTGCTACTGTGTTTATTTTAATCATCGTGTTTATTATTCAAATCATCGGTGATCTAATAACAAATATTATAGACAAACGATAAGGGAGGATTTACATTGAAAAAGCTATTTTTGGGTGCATTACTGCTTGTATTTGCAGGAGTTATGGCTGCCTGCGGTTCGAATAACGGCGCTGAATCCGGCAAGAAAGAAATTGTCGTTGCGGCAACGAAAACACCGCATGCGGAAATTTTAAAAGAAGCTGAACCATTGCTGAAAGAAAAAGGTTATACGCTGAAAGTGAAAGTGCTTAGTGATTACAAAATGTACAATAAAGCTTTAGCTGATAAAGAAGTGGACGCGAACTACTTCCAGCACATTCCTTACCTTGAGCAAGAAATGAAAGAAAACACAGATTACAAACTTGTGAATGCCGGTGCTGTTCACTTAGAGCCATTCGGTATTTACTCTAAAACATACAAATCACTGAAAGACCTTCCAGACGGTGCGACAATCATTCTGACAAACAACGTTGCTGAACAAGGCCGTATGCTTGCAATGCTTGAAAACGCTGGATTAATCACTCTTGATTCTAAGGTAGAAACAGTTGACGCAACATTGAAAGACATTAAGAAAAACCCGAAAAACCTTGAATTCAAAAAAGTAGCGCCTGAATTAACGGCAAAAGCATATGAAAACAAAGAAGGAGACGCGGCCTTCATCAATGTAAACTATGCGATCCAAAATAAATTAAATCCTAAAAAAGATGCAATTGAAGTAGAATCAACGAAAAACAACCCATACGCTAACATTATCGCAGTAAGAAAAGGCGAAGAAGATTCTGCCAAAATCAAAGCGCTGATGGAAGTTCTTCATTCTAAAAAGATCAAAGACTTCATCGAGAAAAAATACGACGGAGCTGTGCTTCCTGTATCTGAATAAGACTGAAACCCCGGATGAGAAATCCGGGGTTTTTTTCGCGTATTTTCCTAAAAGCTGTTCATAATAAAAAGGAATGTTAAACAGATGGAGGGATTTTCTTTGAATCAAGACAGAGGAAGCATGCAGGACGCGTTAAAACAATATAAACATGGTTTAGGCACATTTGAACAAAAGATGCCGCTGATGGGAAGAAAATTTAACGAATTTACTGAACAGTGCTTTGCCGGGAATTCTCTGACTGAAAGAGAAAAACAGCTGATCGCCCTCGGAATTGCCATCAATGCTCAGGACGAATATTGCATGATCTATCATACAAAAGGCTGTCTCGATCAGGGAGCGACAGAAGAAAACATTCTCGAAGCCGTCAGTGTGGCAGCGGCATTTGGAGGCGGCGCGGCTTTCAGCCAAGGCGTGACAGTCGTTCAACAGTGCATTGAGGAATTCGGAAACACCACGCATTAAGAGAAGGAATATTCCGAAAAACCATTCTCATTTGTTCTGAAAGGATGCTTTCGTCTCATCTGCCGCTATTTCACGCCAAATCGTTTTTGCGGCATCCAACGCAGCACTGGTACAATAAAAAGCAAATATATGAAGGGATTGATTCATTATTTGCAGCAGCCAGGACAGACTGAACCTCGATTATACGTCAGAAATGGAAAAAGCGATGCAGCTGTCACACGGAATTGGATACGAGGAATATGGACGCCGGCTGGAAACAAGAATGAAAGTAGAGCGGCAGAGAGAGCTTGATTATGAAAAAAGCAAGCGGATTTCTGCGGGAGCTTATTGAGAAAATCAATCTTTTAAAAAAGGGTGGGAATCCACTCTTTTTCTTTTTCAATCGCTTTAATAAAGTGCTGATCTTTGTTAAACTTGAGGAATGTGCAAGGCACGATAAAAAGTTGTATTTACTTTTCATTTGTTATAAAATTAGAATGAGAATAAAATGAGAATAATGATTATATATTTTTGGAGGTATAGATATGGCTGCTTCAACATTAACGATCAAAGATCTTCACGTTGAAATCGAAGGGAAAGAGATCTTAAAGGGTGTAAACCTTGAAATAAAAGGTGGAGAATTCCACGCAGTAATGGGCCCGAACGGAACTGGTAAATCCACTTTATCAGCTGCTATTATGGGGCATCCTAAATATGAAGTAACAAAAGGCAGCATCACGCTTGACGGCAAAGATGTACTGGAGATGGAAGTGGACGAGCGTGCGCAGGCAGGCTTATTCCTTGCGATGCAGTACCCAAGTGAAATCAGCGGTGTGACAAATGCCGACTTCCTTCGCTCAGCAATCAACGCGCGCAGAGAAGAAGGCGATGAAATTTCTCTCATGAAATTCATCCGCAAAATGGACGAAAACATGGAGTTCCTTGAAATGGACCCTGAAATGGCTCAGCGCTATCTTAACGAAGGCTTCTCAGGCGGGGAGAAAAAACGCAACGAAATCCTTCAATTAATGATGATTGAACCGAAAATCGCCATCCTTGATGAAATTGACTCAGGTCTTGATATTGACGCTTTGAAAGTTGTATCAAAAGGGATCAACAAAATGCGCAGCGAAAACTTCGGCTGCTTGATGATCACTCACTATCAGCGCCTGTTAAACTACATCACTCCGGATGTTGTTCACGTTATGATGCAAGGCCGCGTTGTAAAATCCGGCGGTGCAGAGCTTGCACAGCGTCTTGAAGCAGAAGGTTATGACTGGATCAAACAAGAACTTGGCATTGAAGACGAAACTGTTGGCCAAGAAGCGTAAGCGTTAGGGGGATTAATATGACACTAGGTACAAAACTATCCGTAGATCAGGAGTATCTCAAAAGCTTTTCCGAAAAGCACCAAGAACCTGCCTGGCTGAAGAACCTGCGCTTACAGGCTCTTGAACAAGCTGAGGATCTGCCGATGCCGAAACCTGACAAAACAAAAATCACAAACTGGAACTTCACGAATTTCGCGAAGCATACAGTGGATAACGAACCGCTTTCTTCATTAGAAGATTTGACTGATGAAGTAAAAGCGCTGATCGACGTTGAAAACGAAGATAAAACATTATACGTACAGCGTGACCAGACGCCGGCACATCTTTCTCTTTCTCAAGAATTGAAAGACAAAGGCGTCATCTTCACTGATATTCTGACTGCTGCACGTGAGCATAGCGACTTGGTGGAGAAATACTTTATGAAGGACGGCGTGAAGGTTGACGAACATAAGTTAACTGCACTTCACGCGGCTCTTGTTAACGGAGGAGCATTCCTTTATGTTCCGAAAAATGTTCAGGTGGAGACGCCGGTTCAGGCTGTTTATGTCCACGAAAGCAATGATACAGCTCTATTCAACCACGTGCTGATTGTGGCTGAAGACCACAGCTCTGTAACATATGTAGAAAACTACATCAGCACTGTAAATCCGAAAGACGCTGTCTTCAATATTATCAGTGAGGTCATCACAGGTGATAATGCCAGCGTAACATACGGTGCGGTGGATAATCTGTCAAGCGGTGTGACAACTTATGTGAACCGCCGCGGTGCTGCGCGCGGACGCGACAGCAAAATCGAGTGGGCTCTTGGCCTGATGAACGATGGCGACACGATTTCCGAAAACACAACAAACCTTTACGGTGACGGCACATACGGCGATACGAAAACGGTTGTTGTCGGAAGAGGAGAGCAAACAGAAAACTTCACAACACAAATCATCCATTTCGGTAAAGCTTCTGAAGGCTATATCTTGAAGCACGGTGTGATGAAGGATTCCGCTTCTTCTATCTTTAACGGAATCGGCAAAATCGAACATGGCGCTTCTAAAGCGAATGCGGAGCAAGAATCACGCGTGCTGATGCTCAGCGAAAAAGCACGCGGAGACGCAAACCCTATTCTTTTAATTGACGAAGACGATGTAACTGCAGGACATGCGGCATCTGTCGGCCGTGTGGACCCTATTCAGCTTTACTACCTGATGAGCCGCGGAATTCCGAAAGAAGAAGCAGAACGCTTAGTCATTTACGGATTCCTTGCACCGGTAGTAAATGAACTTCCGATTGAAGGCGTTAAGAAACAATTAGTTTCTGTTATCGAAAGGAAAGTGAAGTAATGAATATCACAGATATTCGTGAACAGTTCCCGATCCTTCATCAGCAAGTGAACGGACATGATCTCGTTTATCTCGACAGCGCGGCGACTTCCCAGAAGCCGCGTGCTGTCATTGAAACACTGGATAAGTATTATAACCAATACAATTCCAATGTTCACCGGGGCGTCCATACACTTGGAACCAGAGCGACAGATGGTTATGAAGGAGCGCGTGAAAAAGTCCGCAAGTTTATTAACGCGAAGTCAATGGCTGAGATTATTTTCACAAAAGGCACGACCACATCACTGAATATGGTGGCGTTAAGCTATGCGCGCGCCAACCTGAAACCTGGTGATGAAGTGGTCATCACCTACATGGAGCATCATGCGAATATCATTCCGTGGCAGCAGGCTGTAAAAGCAACTGGCGCCACATTAAAATATATTCCGCTGCAGGAAGACGGAACGATTTCTTTAGAAGACGTCAGAGAAACGGTCACAAGCAACACAAAAATTGTTGCGGTGTCTCATGTATCTAATGTTCTCGGCACGGTCAACCCGATTAAAGAAATGGCGAAAATCGCTCATGACAATGGGGCTGTAATTGTGGTGGACGGTGCACAAAGCACGCCTCACATGAAAATTGACGTGCAGGATCTAGATTGCGACTTCTTTGCGCTTTCTTCCCATAAAATGTGCGGACCTACTGGTGTTGGTGTGCTGTACGGAAAGAAAGCCCTGCTGGAAAACATGGAGCCTGCCGAATTCGGCGGTGAAATGATCGACTTTGTCGGGCTTTATGAATCAACTTGGAAAGAGCTTCCGTGGAAATTCGAAGCGGGTACGCCGATTATTGCAGGAGCAATCGGTCTAGGTGCCGCCATTGATTTTCTCGAAGAAATCGGTCTTGATGAGATTTCCCGCCATGAGCACAAGCTTGCAGCTTATGCGCTTGAACGCTTCCGCCAGCTTGACGGCGTAACGGTTTACGGGCCGGAAGAGCGTGCCGGGCTTGTCACATTTAACCTTGATGATGTTCATCCGCACGATGTGGCGACTGTGCTTGATGCGGAGGGAATCGCAGTCAGAGCCGGCCACCATTGTGCGCAGCCGCTGATGAAATGGCTGGATGTAACTGCTACTGCAAGAGCAAGCTTTTATCTGTATAATACAGAGGAAGAGATTGATAAGCTTGTGGAAGCTCTTCAAAAGACAAAGGAGTATTTTACAAATGTCTTTTAATGCAAACTTAGATACATTGTACAGACAGGTGATTATGGATCATTACAAAAACCCGCGAAATAAAGGGGTTTTGAATGACAGCATCGTCGTGGATATGAACAATCCGACATGCGGCGACCGCATCAGACTGACAATGAAGCTTGACGGAGACATCGTGGAAGATGCGAAATTTGAAGGGGAAGGCTGTTCCATTTCAATGGCATCCGCTTCGATGATGACTCAGGCGATTAAAGGGAAAGATATTGAAACTGCCCTTTCCATGTCTAAGATTTTCTCGGATATGATGCAAGGGAAAGAGTATGATGATTCTATAGATCTCGGGGATATTGAAGCCCTTCAAGGCGTTTCAAAATTCCCGGCCCGTATCAAATGTGCAACCCTCTCATGGAAAGCACTTGAAAAAGGAGTCGCGAAAGAAGAAGGCGGCAATTAAAAGGATTGGAGTGAAAATGGATGGCTAAAAAAATGCCTGATATTGGTGAATACAAGTATGGTTTTCACGACAAGGACGTTTCCATTTTCCGTTCAGAGCGCGGATTGACAAAAGAAATCGTAGAAGAAATTTCTCGCATGAAAGAAGAGCCTCAATGGATGCTTGACTTCCGCTTGAAATCACTTGAGCATTTCTACAACATGCCGATGCCTCAATGGGGCGGAGATTTAAACTCACTGAACTTTGACGAAATTACGTACTACGTAAAACCGTCTGAGCGTTCAGAGCGTTCTTGGGATGAAGTTCCTGAAGAAATTAAGCAAACATTCGACAAGCTCGGTATTCCTGAAGCTGAACAAAAATACCTTGCGGGTGTTTCTGCTCAGTACGAATCTGAGGTTGTATACCACAACATGAAAGAAGATCTTGAAGCGCAAGGCATCGTCTTTAAAGACACTGACAGCGCGCTGAAAGAGAATGAAGATATTTTCCGTGAGCACTGGGCAAAAGTAATCCCACCGACTGATAACAAGTTTGCGGCGCTTAACTCAGCTGTTTGGTCGGGCGGATCTTTCATCTACGTGCCTAAAGGCGTGAAGGTTGAAACACCGCTACAAGCTTACTTCCGTATCAACTCTGAGAACATGGGTCAGTTCGAACGTACACTGATCATTGTTGATGAAGAAGCAAGTGTTCATTATGTTGAAGGCTGTACGGCGCCTGTTTACACAACAAACTCACTTCACAGTGCGGTCGTTGAGATCATCGTGAAAAAAGGCGGCTACTGCCGTTATACAACGATCCAAAACTGGGCGAACAACGTTTACAACCTTGTAACAAAGCGTACAGTCTGTGAAGAAAACGCAACAATGGAATGGATCGACGGCAACATCGGTTCTAAGCTGACAATGAAATATCCGGCTTGTATCCTAAAAGGCGAAGGCGCGCGCGGTATGACGCTTTCTATCGCTCTTGCGGGTAAAGGCCAGCATCAGGATGCAGGTGCGAAAATGATTCACCTAGCACCAAACACATCATCTACAATCGTATCAAAATCGATTTCAAAACAGGGCGGAAAAGTAACGTACCGCGGAATCGTCCACTTCGGACGCAAAGCGGAAGGCGCCCGCTCTAACATCGAGTGCGATACGCTCATTATGGATAACAAATCAACTTCAGACACAATTCCTTACAATGAAATCTTAAATGATAACATTTCATTGGAGCACGAAGCGAAAGTGTCTAAAGTATCTGAAGAGCAGCTCTTCTACTTGATGAGCCGCGGTATTTCTGAAGAAGAAGCAACTGAAATGATCGTAATGGGCTTTATCGAGCCATTCACAAAAGAGCTTCCAATGGAATACGCAGTTGAAATGAACCGTTTGATTAAGTTCGAAATGGAAGGTTCTATTGGTTAATGATGAAAACTCCTTTGTTTATCAAGGGGTTTAGAGATAGTTTTTAAAATGGCCGGCGTGCCGAATTTGATTGTAGAAGACGAACTTTTGAAGTTCGTCTTCTTTTATTTTTCAGAGACATATCCACTGTTATTTTAATGGTTTTAATTCCTTATCGATTAGAATATTTCAGACCTGCGCCGGATAGGTTCAGTTTCTATATCACGCAACCATACAGTTGCTTATACTTGACATGCAACTAATGAGTTGCTTATACTCAATATATGAATTGGAACAAAGACGCTATATTCAAAGCACTCGGCGATTCGACTCGGCGGCTTATATTAGACGAATTATCTGAACGCAACGAGCTGACGTTGTATGAACTTACGATACGTCTTATTACAAAGTACGACCTTTCTATTACGCGACAGGCGATAGCTAAACACCTTTCTGTACTGGAGGATGCAGGACTCGTAACATCAAAACGAAAGGGAAAATATCGAGTACTTATATTCAACAACGAACCGCTTAAAAATTTGCTGAAAGGATGGATAGAGTAATTTTATAAAACCAGTACTGAGTTTCTTACAAATGTTGGTTTGTTTTGCTTGAAGCCGGATTGTTTGCACAGTACCATACACCATAAATATCAAAGGAGGAAACAACAATATGAAAATCATTGTGACTAGTATATTCGTGCAAGATCAAGACAAGGCACTGAAGTTCTATACAGAAAAACTGGGGTTTGTAAAAAAGGAGGATGTTCCCATGGGGAAATTCAGGTGGATAACGCTTGTTTCTCCAGATGATCAAGACGGAACCGAGCTTTTACTCGAACCGAATGAACATCCTGCCGCCAAGGAGTATCAAAAGAAGATATTCTCCGAAGGCTTCCCGGCCACAATGTTTGGCGTTGCAGATATTCAAAAAGAGTACAACCGATTAAAGGAAAAAGGCGTGACGTTTACGATGGAACCGACAAAAATGGGCGAAGTCACAATTGCTGTTTTCGACGATACAAGCGGTAACCTTATTCAAATTGTACAGAAGTAACCGATTCAGTCGCGTCCTTTTTGTATGCAGAAGAAAAACCGCTGGCCACAGGGCCCGCGGTTTTTTACTCTTCTTCTGTCTCCTGGTTGATAATTTGCTTTACAGATGATCTGCTGTTATTTTCTCTGTTCATCTCTCGCAATTGAGTATAAGCCATATCGAATTCCTCTTTTGTCATCTGCTTTGCGGCTAATGCAGAGCATAATATAGCAAAAGCAATTGGCATTGTATCAATGTGAATGTCGATATGGACCTCTGAGTTGCCGCTGTTTTTGATAACAGATTCAGTAGTGGGTATCTCTTGAGTATGTCTGTTGAGAGGAATGATGTTTTCGTTCATTAGTCTTCTCCGTCTTGTGACTGCGCCTGTGCCTGATCCTGATCTGTATTCACGTTGACCACGACTTTTGCATTACCGCTGTTTTGGACTTTTGCGACTGCCGCATCGCGTCTGTTTTCTTCATTTTCATGACGATTTTCGCTCATGGTATCATCCTTTCTCTATTGATAGTGACAGGATATTCGTTAGGAGAGTAAAGAGATTGGACGAACTTCGCGGTTTTTCCACATTAGGGCAAAAGGTCGAAGGAAAGCATTCTATTTGGTAAAATGAATAGACATTATAATAGAAAAGGTGTTTGCATATGAATTCGTACATCATCGTCGGCGCAGGGATTCTGGGCGCGTCGACGGCTTATCATCTCGCAAAATCAGGCGCTCGCGTTACTGTCATTGATCGGAAAGAGCCGGGACAAGCGACTGATGCGGCGGCGGGGATCGTCTGTCCTTGGCTCTCTCAGCGCCGCAATCAGGATTGGTATCAGCTTGCTAAGGGCGGGGCGCGATACTATGCGGATTTAATCAATCAGTTGGAAGAGGACGGAGAAACGGATACAGGATATAAACGTGTTGGTGCGATCAGCATTCATACTGATGCGTCAAAGCTTGATAAGATGGAGGAGCGGGCGTATAAGAGACGGGAGGATGCGCCGGAGATCGGCGACATTACCCGCTTGTCCGCAAGTGAAACGAAAAAGCTGTTTCCGATTTTAGCTGATGACTATGAATCAGTTCATATCAGCGGTGCCGCCCGTGTGAACGGAAGAGCGCTGTGCCGGTCGCTTTTAAGCGCTGCAGAGAAACGCGGCGCAACGGTCATCAAAGGAAATGCATCTTTGCTTTTTGAAAACGGAACAGTCACCGGCGTGCAAACAGATATAAAGCAGATTGCGGCTGACGCGGTCATTGTGACGGCGGGAGCATGGGCCAATGAGATATTGAAGCCTCTCGGCATTCATTTTCAAGTGTCATTTCAAAAAGCGCAGATTATGCATTTTGAAATGACAGATGCAGATACAGGATCGTGGCCGGTTGTAATGCCGCCGAGTGATCAGTACATTCTGTCGTTTGATAACGGCAGAATTGTAGCCGGCGCCACACACGAAAACGATGCCGGTCTTGATGATCTGCGTGTGACAGCCGGAGGCCAGCACGAAGTATTGAGCAAAGCGTTAGCCGTTGCACCGGGTCTTGCTGATGCGGCTGCTGTTGAAACAAGAGTGGGCTTCAGGCCGTTTACACCGGGATTTCTGCCGGTCGTAGGGGCCGTGCCGAATGTTCAAGGCCTGTATGCTGCAAACGGTTTGGGTGCTTCTGGACTGACGATGGGGCCGTTCTTGGGTGCAGAGCTCGCAAAACTCGTTCTCGGAAAGCAGACTGAAATCGACCTTGGCCCGTATGATCCAGCCGGAGCGCTTGCATAATAAATAAAGGCTTAACAAACAAATAGTATAAAGCTGTTCTGGCTTTTCTTTTCTGTATGTGTTAGCATTTATCTTTAATGAAAAAGAGGACGTGAACTGATTTTGATAAAAATTGATATACCCGCACCGAATGTCACCATCACTGAACGACAGCAGTCAGCTAATGATAACGAACCGAAGATAAAACCGATTCACGGATTCATCGACTTTCACCAGATCCCAAGGGACAAAGGCGGCATTTTTATGTTTTACAACATTCATGACGAGCTGCTGTTTGTCGGTAAAGCCAGAAAGTTAAGACAGAGAATTAAGAAGCATTTCGAAGACACTGTTTCACCGATCAAACATCACAGAGACGAAGTATATAAAATTGAGGTATGTGTAGTTGATGATCCAATGGAAAGAGAGATTTACGAAACATATATCATCAATACACAGCACTCGAAGTACAACATAGACAAGGTATTTTTTAAATAAGACGTCAGTCTGCGGATTGAACAGCGAGCCAGAGCTTAAGTCAAGTTCTGGCTTTTGATTTGGGCATTTTTACGCATATAGGCCCTTTGTCTATCATTCGAATAAATTATTGAGAAATTTCAGAAAATAATATTGACAATCCTAGCCGCGGACTTTAATATAACAATATATAATGTTATATAACGTTATATAATAAAAACGGGGAGTGAAGGATTTGAGTCAGGCCACAGCAAAAGTAAATCGTGAGGTTCAAGCTTTCTTGCAGGATTTGAAAGGGAAAACCATTGATCATGTATTCTTTGTCGCATGCGGAGGGTCTTCTGCAATTATGTATCCGAGTAAGTATGTGTTTGACAGAGAGTCAAAATCAATAAACTCCGACCTCTACAGCGCCAACGAATTTATTCAGCGCAACCCTGTTCAGCTTGGTGAAAAGTCTCTTGTTATTTTGTGCTCGCATTCGGGAAATACCCCGGAGACAGTCAAAGCTGCTGCGTTTGCAAGGGGCAAGGGTGCACTTACGATTGCGATGACGTTTAAACCGGAGTCTCCTTTAGCGCAGGAAGCGCAATATGTTGCCCAGTACGATTGGGGTGATGAGGCGCTTGCGATCAATACAAACTATGGCGTTTTGTATCAAATCGTTTTTGGAACCCTGCAAGTATTAGAAAACAATACGAAATTCCAACAAGCAATTGAAGGCTTAGATCAATTGCAGGCTGTATATGAAAAAGCCCTTAAGCAGGAAGCTGACAACGCCAAGCAATTTGCAAAAGCCCATGAAAAAGAAAGTATTATTTATACCATGGCAAGCGGTGCAAACTACGGTGTCGCTTACTCCTACAGCATCTGCATTCTCATGGAAATGCAATGGATTCATTCCCACGCCATTCATGCCGGAGAATATTTTCACGGACCGTTTGAAATTATTGATGAATCCGTGCCGTTTATCATCCTGCTCGGTTTAGATGAAACAAGACCTCTTGAAGAGCGGGCGCTTACCTTCTCGAAAAAGTATGGCAAAAAGCTCACTGTGCTTGATGCTGCATCTTACGACTTCACTGCAATTGACGATTCAGTTAAAGGCTACCTTGCTCCGCTCGTTCTCAATCGTGTGCTGAGAAGCTATGCAGACGAGCTGGCAGAGGCGAGAAATCATCCTTTATCTCATAGAAGATACATGTGGAAAGTTGAGTATTGATCTGAAAATGAGGAACCATTATGCATTAGACTATAATGTTATATAACATTATAGTCTAATGTCCAGAGGAGGCCAACCCTTTGAAGAAAATGTTGTTGTTCTTGATCATTGCAGCTGTCAGTATGTTCACCATTGCAGGCTGTTCGAGCCAAAGCAGTTCAGCGGACGGAAAGGTGACATTGAAATTTTTCCACAGATGGCCGAAGGAGCCGGAAAAAAGTTATTTTGAAGAGGTTGTTAAGGAATTTGAAAAAGAACACCCAGATATCGATATTCAAATTGAAGCCGTTTTAAATGACTCCTATAAAGATAAAATTAAGGTCATGCTGGGAACCACCAGCCCTCCTGACATTTACTTCTCTTGGAGCGATGAGTTTGCTTTTAAATTTATCAGAGGCAATAAAGCACTTGATCTCTCGTCCTACTACAAAAATGACACCGATTGGTCATCACAGCTCGTTCAATCGCAAATTACACCATTTACTTATGAAAACAAGCAATATGGCGTGCCGTGGCAAATGGACGCTAAATCATTCTTCTATAATAAAGACATTTTCCAAAAGCTGAATCTTGATCCCCCGAAGACGTGGGATGAATTAATCGATGTGTCAAAAAAGCTGAAAGAACATGGCTACACACCGATCAGCTTCGGAACAAAGGCGACTTGGACAATCTCGCACTATATCGGCACGCTTAATCAGCGGATGGTCGATGAAAAAACACGGGAAAAGGACTATAACGCCAAAACGGGTGAATTTACTGATGAAGGCTACGTAAAAGCACTTGAAAAGCTTCAAGAGCTGATGCCTTACTTTAATAAACATGTAAACTCCGTCGACCACGAATATGTGAGACAGCAATTTAAGAGCGGAAAGTCGGCGATGATATATGCGGAAACAGCGGAAATCAAGCTGGTTGAACCGGTTAATCTTGGGATGTTCCCATTTCCTGAAATCAGCGGGCAGAAAGGATCTTCAGAAGCGTTAACGGGAGCGCCGGAAGGATTCATGATTTCCTCAAGAACAAAACATCCGAAGGAAGCGATGGAATTTTTGCAGTTCTTGACGTCGAAAAAAATGGGCGAAAAGCTCGTGAAAGATGTCGGGAAATACAGTGCAGTGCAAGGTACGGCTACTGAAGAAAATGCAACAGCCATTCAGCGTGAAGCCGTTCAGCATATTGTTGATGCCAAATCAATGGTTCCATGGTTTGATATGGATGTCGATGTTGAAGTCGCAGATGCGTACCTAACGGGTGTCCAGCAAATGCTTGGCGGCGACATGACACCGCAGCAGGTGATGAAAGCCGTTCAAAAGGCAGCAAAGCAGGTGAGGGCGTCAGCTGAATAAATCAAAGAAAAGGTGAAGCTTCGCACCTTTTCTTTTTATAAAGGAGATGAGATACCCTTGGTCAATCAGAATAAAATAATCCCCTATTTGTTTTTGGTGCCCGCTCTCGTTTTTTTACTTTTCGTTTATATCCCGATTTTTGAGAATGTATTCCTCAGCCTGTTTCAGTGGAGCTCATTTTCTCCGGAAAAAACGTTTATCGGCTTAAAAAACTATGTTGAATTATTTCATGATCCTGTCTTTTATCAGGCACTGACCAATAACGTGCTTTACGCAGTGATCTCAATTGTATGCCAGGTGTTTGGCGGTTTGATTTTGGCGGCGGTGCTTGAGGATAAGCTGGTCAGAAAATGGTCGCCGTTTTTTCGTACCGTTTTCTTTTTGCCGGTTGTCATCTCAATGACGGTGATCGCGCTTTTGTTTGATTTTATTTACAATCCGGAGACAGGGCTTTTGAATCAGCTGCTTCAGGCCATCGGTCTTGATCAGCTGACGAGGGCCTGGCTCGGGGATGACAGCACAGCTATGCTTTCTGTCATTTTTGTGTCCCAGTGGCAATCTGTCGGTTATATTGCGATGCTGTACATCGTGTCGATTCAAAAAATACCGGATGAACTGTATGAAGCGGCCCGGCTTGACGGCGCGGGTAAAATTCAGCAGTTTTTTCATATTACTGTTCCCCAGACGAAAGAGATGTCTTTTGTTGCGGTGGTCATGACGCTGACCGGGGCCTTTACGGTCTTTAATGAGCCGTACATTTTGACAGGCGGCGGGCCGGGAAACGCGTCAGAAGTCTTGAGCACGTTTTTATATAAAAGCGCCTTTACAAAGGATATGATGGGCTACGCCTCAGCGATTGCCACTGTCGTGTTAATCATTACGCTTGCATTATCGCTCATGCAAATGAAGTTCTTTAAAACCGGAAAGGAGGAGTAACTGATGCTGCCTCAGAAGAAGACAGATTCGTTCAGGTTGGAGCCTGTGCCTGACCAGCACATTGAGGTGAAAAGAAAGCCTAGACGAAAATGGTATATCGGAGAAACGTCTGTGTGGGTTTTTCTGTTTCTATATCTGATTGCGATTGCCTATCCGCTTCTCTGGATGGTGATGAGCGCCTTTAAAAACTCTGACGATATTTTTGAGCACAGCTGGTCGCTGCCGTCTTCGTGGCATCCGGAAAATTTTGTTTCCGCCTGGAACCAGGGGATTTCTTCTTATTTTATGAACAGTGTCATCGTTACGGCGCTGACGTGTGTGATCACTGTCTTTATCAGTGCATGGGCAGCTTATGGCCTTTCCCGGTTTGAGTTTAAAGGAAAAGGATTCTTCTTGGTGCTATGTCTCGGCGGATTGATGCTGACGCCGCAGGTCAGTCTTGTGCCGCTTTATTCTATTATTCAGTCGCTTGGCCTGTACAATACGTATTGGGCGTTAATCCTGCCGTATGCGGCTTATCGGATCCCATTCACCATCATTTTGATCCGCTCTTATTTTCTTTCTATTTCCAAAGAATTGGAGGAGGCGGCCTATTTGGATGGGTGTACAAGTTTTGGAGTATTTTTCAGAATTTTCTTACCAATGAGCGTGCCGATTTTGGTGACATCCGGCATTTTGACAGCTTATCATACATGGAATGAGTTTATGTTTGCGATTATTTTCATAGATGATGAGAATTTGCGGACCATTCCAGCCGGGCTGATGCAGTTCAGAGACGCGCTGCAGACAGACTGGGGCGTCCTGCTGGCGGGGTTAACGATTTCAGCCGCGCCGATTATTATTCTATTTTTATTGATGCAGAAATATTTTGTCCGCGGGATTGCAAGCGGCAGTGTAAAAGGATAAAGGAGGAAGCGCTATGAAATTGATTGCGGTTGGAGATAATGTTGTAGATTATTACCAGGATCAAGAAACATTTTACCCGGGAGGAAATGCTTTAAACGTTGCTGTGCTTGCCAAGCGGCTCGGGCATGAGTCTTCCTATATCGGAATCGTCGGCAATGACGAAGCCGCGGCACATCTGTTGAACGTTCTCAAGCTGGAGCAGGTCAATGCAGATTATATCCGCCAGGCGCACGGAGAAAACGGGATGGCGATTGTCACCCTTGATGAACAGGGGGACCGCATTTTTGTCAGGTCAAATAAAGGCGGCATTCAGTCCCGGCTTCGGCTCGTGTTCCAGGAGAAAGATATAGCCTTTATCAGAGGACATGATCTGCTGCATACGAGCGTGTACAGCAGGCTTGAGAACGATCTTCCCCAGCTGTGCGGGCTTGTCCCGGTCTCATTTGATTTTTCAACCAATCGGGAGGATGATTATTTGAGGAGGGTCTGTCCTTATGTGACGTATGCATTTTTTTCAGGAAGCGATTTGAGTGAGTCGGAATGCGGCGAGCTTGCCAAAACAGCTCATGGGTACGGAGCCAAAATGGTTTGTATGACCCGAGGGGGCCAAGGAGCAATCCTGTCTGCGGGTGATCGAATCTATCATCAGCCGATTGTGGAAACTGATATAATAGATACACTTGGAGCGGGTGATTCTTTTATAGCAGGCTTTTTGACTGCCTTTTGCGTGAAGCAGGATATAACGTACGCTTTGCGCCAGGCTGCTGAAACGGCTGCGAAAACATGCGGTGTGTACGGAGCTTTCGGCTATGGCTATCCTTATCGCTTGGAGGACGGGGGAAGCAGTGAAAAAACGAGAATACTATAAGCAGTGTCTCGTTTTTTATGCCTGTTATGTGTAGGGGCTGTTGATGGTAAAAGTGACACGGTTTGTGTGCATCAAAAACAATGAGCAATAGATTGGCTGGTCGTTTGATGTAAAAGCCGTTTTATCAATTTCAAACAGCGCATCCCCGATATCACAATCCAGGTATTTGCTTTCCTCCTGTTGGGCGTATACAACGTTTAATAGCTTCGTATTGTGCGTGGGTACAACTTTGTATTGCTGTTTCAAAATATCATGCATGGATACGCCGTCAGCAATAAAGGTATCAATGCCGGGAAACAAATCAAGCGGATAATGCGTCACTTCAAAGGTGAGAGGCTGATCATCATTATATAAAATCCGTTTTAATTCAACGACAGGGCTCTCGGGATGGATTTGAAGCTTTTCGGCGATGGGTTTTGTCGCTGGAATGATGTCATGGGACAGCACATGATGCTTCGGTTTTTTGCCGGTGGATTCCATAAATTCCGAGTAGCCGTTTACAGCGATCAGCTCTCGTTTTAATTTAGGGCTTTTAACGAACGTTCCCTTTCCCTGCTGCCTGATCAGATAGCCTTCTTCGACTAAATCGAGAATGGCTTTCCTGACGGTGATGCGGCTGACGTTATACTTGCTGCAAAGCTCGTTTTCGGTAGGCAGCTTGGCAGTTGGGGAATACACGCCCTTTTTGATGTCATCAGTGATGATTTGTTTTAGCTGAATGTATAAAGGTGTAGAACTTCCGTTGTTTAACAAAGGGTAGCCTCCTTTTAACCTATTATTTATATTATAATGTATTATGACGTTATAATACAAATTTACATTTTTTATTTTAGAGATATAGCAAAAATGGGAATCGATTACTCTAAAAATAACAGAAAGACCAAGTTGTTTCCAGTGACGAAATAACGGGTCAAAAGATAGGGGGACTTTTCTGATGGCTTCATTAACATTTGAACACGTCAAAAAATCATATCACTCACAATTAACCGTGAAGGACTTTGATTTAGATGTAAAGGATAAGGAGCTTTTGGTGCTGGTGGGGCCGTCAGGATGCGGAAAATCAACAACGCTGCGGATGGTGGCTGGATTAGAAAGCATTTCTGAAGGAAATCTTCTTATTGATGGGGAGCGGGTCAATGATCTTCCGCCAAAAGAACGTGATATTGCGATGGTATTCCAAAACTATGCGCTTTATCCGCATATGACGGTTTTTGATAATATGGCGTTTGGATTAAAGCTCAGAAAGATGGCGAAACAGGAAATTGCCGAGCGGGTTCATGCGGCAGCTAGAATTTTAGAAATTGAACATTTGCTGAAGAGAAAACCGAAGGCGCTCTCTGGCGGGCAGCGGCAAAGGGTGGCGCTTGGCAGGTCGATTGTGAGGGAGCCGAAGGTCTTTTTAATGGACGAGCCGCTTTCTAATCTGGATGCAAAACTAAGAGTGACGATGCGGACAGAAATCAGCAAGCTGCACCAGCGATTAGAGGCAACGATCATTTATGTCACGCATGACCAGACCGAAGCAATGACAATGGGAGATCGGATTGTCGTCATGAATGAAGGGGAAATCCAGCAAGTGGCGAAACCTCATGACATTTATCATTACCCGGCCAATTTGTTTGTCGCAGGCTTCATTGGCTCTCCCGGAATGAACTTTTTGAAAGGCATCATAGAACAGCAGCATGGCGAGCTGTTTTTCACAAATTCTTCGATCCGGCTTCATATTCCTGAAGAAAAAGCAAAGCGGCTGAAGGAAAAGGGATATGCCGGAGAACAGATGATTGCCGGTGTACGGCCGGAGCACATCACACAAATGACAGGAAATGACCAGTTGTTTGATTCAGTGTTTCAAGCGAACGTGGAAGTGAATGAAAATCTGGGCTCGGAGCTCATAGTGCATGTCATGGCTGGGGACGAGCGGCTCAAGGTCCGTCTGGACGGAAACACGCGAATCGATGCAGGCGATTTAATCCAGCTCTCAGTGAAAATGGACCACGTCGTCTTTTTCGATGCGGAAACGGAAGAGGCTGTGTATTAGAAAAAGGTGCTCCTAAAAAGGAGCACCTTTTTCTTACGGCCAAATCTCATCCGCCCATTCAGGGTGGTCGATAAATGGATTGCGGTTGTGCTGATATTTTTCATAAATGATTTCATTTCTTTTCCGCTCGCGGTCGTCAACCGGATCCTGCTTATTCCATTCGAGCAGGACAGATTGTTTGCCATGATAAGGAGCTGAGCCGTTGCCTGTCTTATCATTAAGCTCAAGATCAGGATAGCCGTCATCACCCTCGTAACGGACAGCCATGTAAAACAGCATGCGGGCAACATCGCCTTTCACATCATCGCGGGGCTCCCATGAATCGCCGTCATAATAATTTCCGGGTGCCTTCGCATATTCAGTGCCGCCATTGTCAAAATCCATATTTCCTCTGGCGCTGTTAACTTGAACATCAGCCGGGCGCAAATGATGAATATCAGTACCAGGTCCCTTGCTCGTACCAAAATCGCCATGGGATTTCGCCCAGACATGCTCGCGGTTCCAATCGCCGACATTGCCGCCGTTCAGGTTTTTGGACCGCGATTCATTCGTATAGAGCAGGATGACGTTATTCGGATTTCTCGGATCTTCATCCGTTTCTTTCAACGCGTTCCACACTTCGCTGTAGGACAGCATCGTGTGTCCGCTGATAATACGGTGCAGGGTGCTTTTTAGCGAGTCTCCTGTTTTACCTTCAGCCCCTTCATAATAGGTATCTGTGTCAGCATAGGGTGCAGCGGGGGCGGCTAATGAGAGAAGGCTTCCCGTTCCTGAAGGGGAAGACGCCAATCGGTCATTAAGGCTTAATGCGGTTTGCGCGCTTGCTGAAGCTGCCGGCGCAAGCCATCCGGAAATCAGTAATACACAGACGAGCGGCAGAAACCATGCTTTTTTTGTCATCACTTGCCCTCCTTTTATCAGATCATGTCTATTATCTAAAATTGAAATAAAGGATAGAAGTGTCATTTTGTATATTTTTCATTAAAATTGTAAATTAGTTCCTTTGGAGGAGGCGGAAATCTCCTGTTCCCATATCTTTAGGTCCTGTTTTTGCGGGCTGCCGGCATTTCCGTTTTCATCCGTTCCGCAAACATCGCCTCTCCGGCAAGCTTAGCTTGTTCATATGAAAGGCATTTTGACCCTCTCTTTCGCTCTTGCTGGCTCTCTTCCTTACCGTGTTTTCTTTTGACCTTTACATCAAAATAGTTGTGACATGTAGGGTGAAGCTGGTTGCTGGATAGATACTGTGGCTAAAAAATAAACGTTTTTTTGGTTAATCTGTCAATGAACTATCATGTTCCTCCTTCTATAATGAAGTCACCATAGCGGCCAGAGGGGGGAGTACATGGAAAAGCAGAAGCTTTCAGTAAAAAACAGCATCACAGATTATATTGAATGGCTCGCCCAATACGGTGCGTCTGCGGATGGCGGCGTAACGAGGCTTTTATACACAAAAGAGTGGATGGACGCACAGCTTGCTGTGAAAACGGAAATGTCTTCTTTCGGGCTTGAAACAAGATTCGACGATGTCGGCAATGTGTTTGGAAGGCTTTCGGGCACCCAGTCTCCGGATGAAGTCATTGTAACCGGTTCACATATCGATACTGTCATCAATGGGGGAAAATACGACGGCGCCTATGGTGTTCTGGCGGCAATGCTTGCGATAAAGCGGCTCAAAGAGACATATGGAGCGCCGAAAAAAACACTCGAAGCGGTATCCTTATGTGAGGAGGAGGGCAGCCGTTTTCCAATGACCTATTGGGGATCAGGGAATATAACGGGTGTTTTTTCATTACAGGATGGAGCAGAGCCAAGAGACGAATCAGGAGTCTCGCTGCAACATGCGATGCATGAGAACGGTTTTGGCAAAGGTGTGTTTCAGGCAGCATATCGGACAGATATCAGCGCTTTTGTTGAGCTCCATATTGAACAGGGACAGACATTGGAAATGTCAGGACGGGATCTCGGGATTGTGACAAGCATTGCGGGGCAGAGGCGATATCTCGTCACGCTGGAGGGGGAATGCAATCACGCGGGAACTACCTCCATGAAATGGCGCAAGGACCCGCTCGCAGCCAGCAGCCGTATCATTCATGAGCTGCTACTGCGGTCGGAGGAGCTGCCGGAGGAGCTCCGTCTGACATGCGGAAAAATAACGGCAGAGCCCAATGTAGCCAATGTCATACCGGGCCGCGTCCAGTTTTCAATCGATATTCGCCATCAGCATCAGCATGTGCTGGAGCAGTTTCATCAAGACATGGTTGCTTTGATCAACGGCATTTGCCTTCAAAAAGGAATTCGCGCCGTGATTGATGAATATATGCGGATAGAGCCTGTGCCGATGGACGAAAGGCTGAAGGCTGCGGCTTTTGAAACAGCATTAGAAAACAGCTTCAGCTGTGAGGAAATGGTGAGCGGAGCAGGGCATGACGCGCAAATGATCGGAAGGCGCTATCCTGCTTGTATGCTGTTTGTGCCAAGCCGAGGCGGCATCAGCCACTCACCGAAGGAATATACGTCAGCCAGACAGCTTGAGATCGGCGTCCGCGCACTGACTGATTTATTATACAAACTGGCTTACTGATAAAGGAGGAATGGCTGTGTCAGGCAGAAGAGAATTATGCACCCCATTAAGAACGATTATGACGCCGGGGCCTGTTGAGGTTGATCCGCGTGTATTAAGAGTAATGAGCACCCCGGTTGTCGGCCAATTTGATCCGGCGTTTACAGGTATTATGAATGAAACGATGGAGATGCTTCGGGAGCTGTTCCAAACAAAAAACCGCTGGGCATACCCGATTGACGGCACTTCACGGGCGGGAATTGAAGCAGTGCTGGCCAGTGTGATAGAGCCGGAAGATGATGTGCTCATTCCCATTTACGGCCGTTTCGGTTATTTGCTGACTGAAATCGCCGAGCGATATGGGGCAAATGTTCATATGCTTGAGTGCGAATGGGGAACGGTTTTTGACCCAGAGGACATCATACGGGAGATAAAAAAAGTGAAGCCGAAAATTGTGGCCATGGTGCATGGAGAAACATCGACAGGACGGATTCACCCGCTGAAAGCCATCGGCGAAGCCTGCCGCACCGAGGATGCATTGTTTATCGTCGATGCAGTCGCAACGCTTGGGGGCTGCGAGGTTAAAGTCGATGAATGGAAGATTGACGCTGCCATCGGCGGAACGCAAAAATGTTTGTCTGTGCCTTCAGGAATGGCGCCGATTACATATAATGAGCGGGTGGCGGACGTGATTGCAGCTCGCAAAAAGGTGGAACGCGGGATTGCGACACAAGCTGACAGGGCAGCACTTTCGGGAAATCGGCCAATTACAAGCAACTACTTTGATTTGAGCCAGCTTGAGGATTATTGGAGCGAAAGACGGCTCAATCATCATACAGAAGCGACGACGATGCTGTACGCCTTACGTGAGGGAGTCAGACTGGTGCTTGAAGAAGGTCTTGAGACGCGTTTCGAGCGGCATCGGCACCATGAAGCCGCATTAGCAGCAGGGATAAAGGCAATGGGGCTAAGATTGTTTGGAGATGACAGCTGCAAAATGCCTGTTGTTACCTGTGTCGAAATTCCCGGCGGCATTGACGGCGAGTCTGTCCGTGACATGCTGCTGGCACAATTCGGCATTGAAATCGCCAGCTCATTCGGCCCGCTCGCAGGGAAGATCTGGAGAATCGGCACGATGGGGTACAGCTGCAGAAAAGAAAACGTGCTATTCGTGCTTGCCGGGTTAGAGGCTGTGCTTCTTAGACATAACGCAGGAATCGAAGCAGGAAAAGCGCTCCAAGCAGCGCTGGATGTGTATGAAAACGCTGACCGCCAGGCAGCGGTGTAAAGAAAAGCTTGCGGAACTCCGCAAGCTTTTTAACGATATGATTTCGTGTTTTCTCCAATCTGATTTTCTTCGTTTGACTCTTTTTACAAATCCTCTTTCTATGTGTTTTATTTTCTGACAAATCATGAGTCATTTTTTCTTCCATCATCTATTCTTTATACAAGTTACCTATAAAATCACGCTGAACTAGTTGTTTCTCACGGCAATTTTCGAGAGGAGGATGCGGCATTGGGGAATTTTCACACGATGTTAGATGCGCTCCTGGAAGACCAGGAGGAGGCTGTACTGGCGACAATTGTTCAAGTTGAAGGCTCCGCGTATCGAAAAGCAGGCGCCTCTATGCTCTTTAAGAAAAAAGGCAGACGGATTGGCTTGCTGAGCGGCGGGTGTGTGGAAGAAGATGTATTCCAAAGAATCAGTGCGCTGGGCGAACAGCTCACATCAACGCTGATTCCCTACGACATGCGGTCGGAGGATGATCTTTCTTGGGGCATGGGAGCCGGGTGCAATGGCATTATTCATGTTCATGCGGAGCGAATCACTCAGGAAAAAAGGCGGCACTATGAGAAAGTGAGGGACTGCCTTCATTCAGGCAAAGCTGTCACTGCCGTTACAAAGATTGGATCCCCCCATTATTTATTTCTGACGGAGAACGGGCATTTTGGGAACTGGCCGGACGCGCCTCTGCAAGATATTCAACGTATTGTTTCAACGCTTCATTTACCGCATTTCGATCAAACCACTAACATGTTTATTCAGCGAATTGAACCGAAGCCGCGTCTCATTCTGTTTGGGGCGGGACCGGATACTGTACCGCTGGCCAATTTGGCGGCTGACACAGGTTTTTCTGTTATCGTGACGGATTGGCGGCCCGCTTATTGTACATCCTCTCTTTTTCCAAAAGCGGATCAGCTGATCGCCGCTTTTCCGGAACAAATGCTTAGCGAATTTCAATTTTTTTCGCATGATGCAGCTGTTGTGGCAACGCATCATTATCAGCACGATCAAACGATCATCAACTTCTTATTTTCTCAAAACCTCCATTATATTGGACTGTTGGGTTCGGCAAACCGCACGAAACGGCTGCTGAACGGAAAACATCCTCCGTCTCACTTTTACAGTCCGGTCGGGCTGAAAATCGGTGCGGAAGGTCCCGAGGAAATTGCGGTAAGTGTAGTTGCAGAAATTATTCAAACAAGAAAACGGCTGGCGGTTGTATGAGAAACCCCTATCTGATCGGCGTGTTTCTCGCTGCCGGCAAAAGCAGAAGAATGGGTCAAAACAAGCTGGCTTTGCCGCTAAAAGGAGAAAACATAGGCTCACTTTCTTTGAAAACTGCTCTGTCGTCCCGCCTTGATCACGTGCTGGTCGTCGAGCGGACAGAACATGCTTCCCTTGAGTGGATAGGGACGCCGTATCACGCTCCGCCTTTTCAAAAACGCTGGAGCCTGCACATTTGCCAAGACGCAGAAAAGGGTCAGGGGCATTCAGTCAGCAGCGGGGTGAGAAAAGCAGAAAGCATGGGGGCGGACGGCGTTGTCATTTTGTTAGCCGACCAGCCTCAGCTTTCCGTCGATCATCTTAATGCCCTTATGGCACTGGCTCCTGAGTCATTTGCCGTGTCATCGTTTTTAGGAACGTTCACCCCGCCAATCTACTTCTCGTCGGCTTGTTTTCCTTATGTAAAGGGGTTAAAGGGAGATGAAGGGGCTCGCAGGCTCCTGAAAAGCGGACAGCTTGGAGCAGGAGCGGTTTTGGAGGCAAAGGATAGCGGTGAGTTGGACGATATTGATACACCCAAGGAATATGACATGGTAAGGAGGGCGATGGCTTGAACGGCCAAGTGACAAAAGCAAGGATGAATATTCAATTATGGAGGCCGACAGCGCTTGATGAGGCCTATTCGCTTTTAGAGAAGCTTGCTCCGGATGTGTGTGCCGCTTCGGGAAGCACGCTGCTTCAGCTTCAGTGGGACAAAGGAACTCTACCGAAACAGCACCTTGTCAGCCTTGAAGGGATTGACGAGATGCGAGGGATCAGCGCCAGTGACACCCACGTGTCGATCGGGGCGCTCACATCACTGAATGAATGCAGAAAGAACCCTTTGATCAAGAGCGCGCTTGGCTGTTTCAGTGACGCTGCTTCCGCTGTCGCCGCACCGGGAATCCGCAGCCGTGCCACGATTGGCGGCAACATAGCCAGTAAAATCGGTGATTTTATTCCGCTTCTGCTTGTGCTTGATGCTGAGCTTATCGTATATCAAAAGAAGCTAATCAGGCTGCCGCTTGGCGCTTGGCTCATTGAGGAAGACTTTAGAACAGCTATCGTCACGCGTGTCATCATCCCGCGGGCGGAGGGAGAGCGTGTATTTTATCACAAGCTTGGAAGGCGCCAGGCTTTTACAGGAGCGGCTGCTGTTGCAGCTGGACGTTTTTTGAAAGACGGCGGCATTCGCCTCGCCGCTGGCCATGCCGATATCACTCCTAGGAGATTATTGGACAGCGAAGCGAAATGGATGGCACCAGGGTGGGACTCGCATGATCTGTACAAAACACTTATCCATGAGCTGCCGTTTTCCTCAGATGCTTTTATGTCAGCGGCATACAGAAAAAAAGCCGCTGCCAACGTCATCATGGCAGAGCTGATGGCTGAGGGAGGGGAATAAATGATCATCAACAAACCGTCAAGAGTCAGGCCGGATGGAAGGGGTAAGGTCACAGGGGAATTGAAATATATGACCGATCTCAGCTTTCCAGGAATGCTGTATGGCAAGGTGCTGAGAAGTGCTTATCCTCATGCAGAGATTGTGTCGGTTTGCACCATAAAAGCTGAGAAAATGGAAGGCGTGCAAGCCGTCGTCACACATAAAGACGTTCCCGGCTTAAACCGATTTGGCATTATCATCCCTGATCAGCCGGTTTTATGTGAGGACAGAGTGCGGTATGTCGGGGATGCGATCGCCGCAGTTGCTGCGGAAACGGAAGAAATCGCGGAAGCGGCGCTGGAGCTGATTCAAGTTGAGTATAAAGAGCTGGAAGTCATGGATTCACCAGAAAAAGCGCTTCGGCCGAATGCGCAAAGACTGCATGAGGACGGGAATATCCTGCACCGCGCATTTTTTTCAAACGGTGATGTGGAAGAAGGGTTTCAAGCATCTGACACACTCCTTGAAGAAACCTATGAGCTGCCGCGGCAGATGCATACGTATATGGAAACGGAGGGAGGCGTAGCCGTTCCGGAAGACGACGGGGGTTTTACGATGTATGCAGGAACCCAGCACGGCTATAAAGACCGTTTCCAGCTTGCCCGTATTTTTGACATTCCTGAAGAGAAGATCAGGATTGTGTCAAGTCCGATGGGCGGCTCGTTCGGAGGGAAGGATGAGCTGAATATTCAGCCGTATGCCGCGCTTTTGTCACTGAAAAGCGGACGTCCTGTCAAAATCCATCAGACACGAAAGGAATCTGTACGTTCTGGCATTAAGCGCCATCCGATGAAGATTACGATAAAAACGGGTGCGGATCATTCGGGAAATCTATTGGCGCATGACGTGAAAATTGTGGCGGACACAGGCGCATATGCTACGCTCGGACCGGCTGTTCTTGATTTTTCTGTCGAGCATGCCGCGGGGCCGTACCGTATTCCGAATATCCGGACTGAAGGAATATCAGTATTTACGAACAACGGGGTGGCGGGGGAATTTCGGGGCTTTGGCGGCAACCAAATCACATTTGCACTCGAAACCCATCTCGATCGTCTCAGCGGCATGCTCGGCATCGACCCGCTCGAGCTGAGAAGAAAAAATATCAGAAAACCGCATGACTTGGGGCCGCTTGAGCATCGAATTGCACCAACTGACGGAGCGGCGCAGGTGTTGAATGCCATATCTAAATCTCCCATTCTTACAAGAACCAGCCGGAACTGCGGGTATCTGCAAAGAGGCACGGGAGCGGCAATTACAATGCACGGCGGCGGGCTGGGCTATGGCCGAATGGATGCGGCAGGAGGCCGTTTGTCCCTTTCGAGTGAAGGCAAAATCACAGCATCGTTCGGATTTGAAGAATGCGGACAGGGGATTCTAGCAGCGATTGAACATATTGTCATGGAGGAGCTGGGTTGTGCCGCAGAAGATATTTCCATTGTTATTGGGGATACCGCAAAAGTGCCGAAGTCAGGCTCCTCCACAGCATCCCGCGGCACAAGCATGGTGTGGCACGCGATCCAGCGTTTGAAGAAGCCGTTTCTATCTCAGTTGAAAAAAAGGGCGGCAGAATGGAACGGCTGTTCAGCGGAAAACCTTATTCCCGGCGCTGCAGGCTTGCGTGACAAAAACACAAAGGCGCTCGTGGTGACGTATAAGGAGCTGGCTGAAAAAGGCCCTTTGGCAGAGGAAACGGCATTTGACTTTCCAACAACGCCTGATCCTGTGGTGGGCGGCCATTTCCTCTACTCATTTGGAGCGGCTTCCGTTGAGGTGGAGGTAGATCTGTTAACAGGTGATGTCAAATTAATAGATTGTGAGCACGCTATTGCGGCAGGTCCGGTTGTCAGTCCCCAGGGTTATCGAGGTCAAATTGAAGGCGGCGCTGCCATGGCACTCGGCTACACACTGATGGAGGAGGCGAAAATGACGGACGGCCGTTATGCCGCGGAAAATTTAGATCACTATTTGATCCCCGGAGTCAAAGACGTTCCTAACATGAAGGTGATCGCAATAGAAGAACTAATGAAGGGTGATGCATATGGACCGCGCGGTGTTGGCGAAATTGGAACGATCGCCATCACTCCGGCGATTGTAAAGGCAGTACATGATGCGGTCGGATGCTGGATAAACAAGCTGCCAATTTCAAGAGAAGAGCTGCTTGAAGCGATAGACAGAAAGGGGCTGAAGCAATGGACGTAAAAGAGGCCGGGCCATTTCCTGTAAAAAAGGAACAGTTCCGGATGACCGTGAATGGGCAGGAGTGGGAGGTTGCTGCCGTTCCTACGACACATCTGAGTGACCTGCTTAGAAAGGAATTTCAGCTGACCGGGACAAAGGTGTCCTGCGGAATCGGCCGCTGCGGAGCCTGCTCTATTTTAATCGACGGAAAACTGGCCAATGCGTGTATGACCATGGCTTACCAAGTGGACGGCCATTCCATTACAACAATCGAGGGCGTACAAAAAGAGGAACTGGATATCTGCCAAACCGCTTTTCTGGAAGAAGGAGGCTTCCAATGCGGCTACTGTACCCCAGGAATGATAATTGCGCTTAAAGCTCTGTTTCGGGAAACCCCTCAACCTTCTGACGAAGATATAGAAGAAGGGCTGGCGGGGAATTTGTGCCGGTGTACCGGGTATGGCGGGATTATGCGGTCAGCTTGCAGGATTAGAAGAGAGTTGAACGGGGGTAGACGGGAGTCCGGCTTTTAAAAGCCGGACTTTTTTAGCCTCAGTCAGACAGCGCGATCAAGTCGCAGAAGCGTTGTGGGAAAACACACGATAAATCTCGTAGAACTTGATAGCTTCTGGATTAGAAAATGATTAGTGAATCCATAGCAAAGACGCCATAAAAACTTCTTATGGCGTCTGTCGGACAGGGAGGTGTTGGATACGGCGGAGGCAAGGAAAGTTAAACTTAATAATTAAAGATAGCTGCTCCAACAATGATCAACAAAATGAATAGCACCACGATCAAAGCGAAGGAGCTCCCGAAACCGTTTGAGTAACCAGAGTTTCCACTATATCCACCAGAATTGTAGAATCCCATAATGTCACCTCCTTTAGTGGAGATAGTATAAGATATGCCAAACGATCATTTTCGACATAGATTTAAGTCTAAAAAAGAAAAAATGAATATTTTGTCTAAAGGTGTAAGAGAGAACGCATTATCTAAACTATTAAAACCGCAGCAATTGTCTTCAAAGTATTTTTTTGAGAAAAAACGCGGTCTGTTTATAGGATTGGAAAAGGGAGCTCGGCTGCTAAGAGCTGACTTATTAGTTTGAAACCCCGATTTATAAATGAAAGGACTACAGGATGTTTTTCTCGTAGGCAATTATCCTGAAAAATATTGGTGAATGTTTATTCAAGCTGTTGTTTCACTAAGCGTGGGATTACTGCAAATACTGTCCTAGGATCAAAAGTTTATTGAAGTGCAAATAGAAGCCCGCCTCACCGGCGGGCTTCCTTCTTAACTCCCCCTATACACCTGATAACCAAACGGCGACAGCAAAAGCGGGATATGGTAATGCGTATCTGGATCTGCAATGTGAAAACGGACGGTGACGATGGTTAAAAACGGCTGATCGGCTGCGTTCATGTTTTTACTCGCAAAATAGTCTCCTGCATGAAATTCCATCACATACTCTCCGGAAACCAGCTCTTCACCAGCCAGCAGAGGGACATTGACTCTGCCGTCATTGTTAGTGTAAACCTCTTTCAAAATACTTTCGCCCAGCCGCTTCAATTCAATTTTTACGTTCGCCGCTGGTTTGCCGCAGGTTAAATCTAAAATATGGGTTGTCAGTTTTCCCATCAGGCTTTCAGGCTCCGACATTTTTCAGCGGCTTTCTGTTTTTCTTTCTCGGCGTCTTCTCTTGTCACGGTAAAATGTTGGAAACCGTATGGCGGGCGCGGTTCGGTGTAGACTTTTCCTTGTGAGCCCGGGATTTCTTCGACAACCGCATCCCACGTGTGATTTTGAGATTGGAAGCTGACATTAGTGAGCTGCGGGAACCTCGCTAATATTCTGCAGCCGATATGATAGATTAAGTTTTGGATTGAAGGGGTTTCGAGCTCGTGAAAAACTGTGCTCGCCAAGTCGCGGACTTGTTCAGCCGCGACGTAGCGGGCTGGATCAGAAGCGTATGCGTCATTTGTATTTTCATATTGCCAGCTGATGTTTAAATAGACAAACAGCGGGCGGTTGCCGTCTTCGGGAAGAGTCGTATATTCGTCCCGGATGAAGCCGACGAAGGAGTTGCCGCTCACCTTGACGAGCTGAAGATCCATGATTTCGCTGTATTGCTCTGTAATCGTTATGGTATTCCCGCTTCGTTCTGCTTTCAGTACAGAGCGGCTTCGTTCATTACGCGATCTTCTGAAGACGAGGCGGCTTGTGCTGAGCTCTTTCTCCTCGTATGCAGGCATTGCTTCAAACGGAATGTCTTCGCCAGTCAGAGTGATCGTGTCCATATGAGAATAGGTTTCTAAAAATCGGTGAGCTACATAGTGTAGGAACCCCTCGGTTGTCGTTCCTTCATAGGATGCGAGATGGCGCTGGATAAAGTTTTTCATTGAATCCGTTGCCACGACGAGAGTGTTGTCTCCGTCTGTAAATGATGGCAGGAAGGCTTCTCCGCCAATTTCGCATGTCACATCTACGCCGATAACGGTATTGCTTCTCCCGGCAAAAGATGATTCTGGGATTTGCTTCACTCCAGTGAGCGGTTTTAAAAACGTTCGGTATGCAAATACATTTCCTTTGCCATAAGACATAGTTCTTTTCATTTGCGTCTCTCCTTTTTCAGTGATGATGTCAGCCAGACGAAAGCGGGCGATTCGGTAAATTTCTATAAGGGCCTGCTGGAACTCCGTTTCTCGTTCGCTCTCAAGCCTTGCCAGAAGGGCTTGGTGAATGTCCTGTTTCGTCTTTCCCTTCACCGCTAAAATAAAAGGAAAGCCGAAGCGATCATAATAGTGTTCATTCAGCTTGAGAAACTCCTCGTATTCCTGCTGTTCTAATTTGCTGAGCCCCGCGTTCTGCTGTTCTCTTACCGAGTCACCGCTCATTGTTTTCTTTGTTCCGAGCCGGGGATGCTTTTTGATTAAATCAAGCTGTGTCTCGCGATCCGCGGCTTTTACAATGCCAGTCATTTTGCGGTGAAGATCAGAAAGGGACGTAAACGGCCGTAGTGCTGAGGATCTCTCCGCAATCCATGAAGAGTGTTCAAAAATAGAGCCAAGTGTGTCTGTCAGTGTTTGTGTATCCATTTGGTTCAGGTCATCCATTGTGAACATTGGCATCTTCCTTTACGTTTTTATGTCTGTGCCATTCGGCTGTTTGGTTTGAAAAAAAGCGTGCAGTGCAATGGCCGTCAAACTGCCGATCACAATTCCGCTTCCTGCCAAGACAGAGGCCGCGCCCGGAAGAGATGAAAACAACGCGGGAACTGTTGTAGCGCCAAGCCCTAAGCTGACGGAAGAGGCGATAATCAGCAGGTTGCCTTGCGAATCAAGGTCAACGCTGGATAGCATTTTGATCCCGTAAGAAATGACCATACCGAACATGACGATCATTGCGCCGCCGAGAACTGGGGTGGGGATCACTGTTGTCAGGGCCGCTGCTTTTGGAACCAGGCCGATCGCGACCAGTATGATTCCTGTGATGGCGATGACGTTGACACTTTTCATCTTTGAAAGCTGAACGATGCCGACATTCTGTGAGAAAGCTGTATAAGGAAACGCGTTAAATAAGCCGCCCAGCAAAATCGCAAGGCCTTCTGCCCGGTAGCCCTTTCTCAGATCCTTCTCCGACAGTCTGCGGTTTGTGATATCCGCAAGCGCAAAGTAAACACCTGTCGATTCAACGAGGCTGACAATCGCAACGAGAAGCATCGTGACAACAGCCGGCAGCTCAAAGGTTGGCGGTCCGAAATAAAACAGAGACGGAACATGAAGCCAAGACGCCTCCAAAACCTCAGAAAAATCGACCTTTCCCATGAAATATGCAGCGGCTGTTCCTGCGATAAGACCGAGTAAAATCGCTATGGAGCGGATAAAGCCTTTAAAGAAATAAAACAGCAATAAGATAAAAGCTGTGACGCCAAACCCGAGGAGTACGTTGTCGAGTGAGCCGAATTCTTTGCTTCCTTCACCTCCGGCCAGGTTATTCATTGCCGTTGGAATCAGGCTGATGCCGATGATCATGACGACTGATCCGGTTACGACAGGCGGAAAAAAACGGACAAGCTTCCCGAAGAAGCCCGCGGCTAAGACGACAATCAGTCCTGCGGCGATAATGGCACCATATATCGCTGGGACACCGTAAGTGCTTCCGATGGAAATCATCGGGCCGACTGCGGTAAACGTGCATCCGAGCACAACGGGCAGGCCGATGCCGAAATATCGGTTTCTCCAGAGCTGCAAAAGAGTTGCCGCCCCGCACATAAACAAATCAATCGCGATTAAATACGTCAGCTGCCCCGCATTCAGCCCGATCGCCGCTCCGACGATCAGCGGAACGAGAATGGCTCCCGCATACATGGCAAGCATGTGCTGAAGCCCCAGCATCATCAGCTGTAAGGCATTGTGCTGTTCCTTCATCTTTTTTACACCTCTTTTTCTAATACGAGTGTATGTTCTAATACCGGAAGTTCTGTTTTCTGAGCTGTTTTGTCTTTTTTGCCGCGCAAGCTGAAAAATAGATTCAAAAAGATAGCGGTCAGGCTTCCAGTGATGGTGCCGTCACTGACCAGAATCCGGATCGGAGCGGGGAATTCAGCAAAAATCCCGGGGACCGTGCTGGCGCCGATGCCGAGTGCGATTGAGCATGCGATGGTCAGGAGGTGGTATTGATTTGTGAGATCCGCTGTGCTGAGCATTTTGACGCCGGAGGCAATCACCATGCCGAACATGACGACGGTCGCGCCGCCAAGTACAGCAGCAGGAACGGCAGATGCAAGGGCGGCAATCTTCGGAATCAGTCCGAGACAGACAAGGATACAGCCTGCGGTAACGACGATGTTTCTTGCTTTCACTTTGGTCAGCTGCAATAAGCCGGCGTTTTGAGCAAAGGTATTATAAGGAAAGGCATTGAACAGCCCGCCGATGAGAATGGCGATTCCTTCCGCTCGATAGCCTTTGACGAGGTCTTTTTCAGTTAAAGGTCTGCCGCATATCTTTCCGATTGCATAGAAAACGCCGGTTGATTCCACAATAATGACGATTCCGACGATCAGCATCGTTAAGATCGGACCGATTTCAAACGTTGGGGCTCCGAAGTAAAAAGGCTTCGGGATTTGGAAGAACGGTGCTTCTGTAACAGAAGAAAAGCTGACTTTGCCCATGATCGCTGCTGCCGCTGTTCCGGCGGCGATTCCGATAAGAACGGACAGTGTTCGGGCAAATCCTTTGAGAAAGCGGTTGAGGACTAAGATCAGAACAAGGACACTGACAGAGAGAAGAAGGTTTTCGAGCGAACCGTATTCGGGGTTGGCGCTGCCGTTTATTTTTTCGCCGCCAGCCATATTTTTCACACCTGTCGGAACAAGTGAAAGGCCGATCAAGGTCACAACGGTACCTGTTACGACAGGAGGAAATAACACAGTCAGCTTGCCGAAAAAACGCGCAAACAAAAAGATGAACACACCGGCCGCGATGATGGAACCGTAAATCGCGTGAATGCCGTAATTGCTGCCGATTGCAATCATCGGGGTGACGGCCACAAATGAACTGCCAAGCATGACGGGAAGCCCGATGCCGATGTATGCTCCGCGCAAGGTTTGCAAAAGCGTCGCGACGCCGCATGTTAACAGGTCAATCGCCAATAGGTAGGACAGCTGTTCAGTTGTTACATTCAGCGCTCTGCCGACAAGCAGGGGCACCAAAATCGCACCTGCATACATGGCGAGCACATGCTGCAGGCTAAGCGTAAACACCTTAAACGATCTTTTTTTCACTATAGTCCCTCCTTGTATGTGAACTTTAGTAACATGATATCGTGCCGATCGAGGGGTGTCATTGGATACAGTAGCTGAAAAAGACAGGTGTGATTGCTGAAAGTGACGAAAAACGATTCATTTTGTAAGAAAATGTAACAAATATTAGCTGATCAGCCGCTGCATACGTAAGGCAAGCCGCAAACGCATCGTTGTTTCAGGATCTTTTAAGCTTTTCCCCAGCAGCTCTTCGCATTTTTCAAGGCGGTATATGACCGTATTGCGATGAACGTACAGACGCTTTGCCGTCTCTGAAATTTGGCAGTGTGTCTCTAAATAGACGGAAAGCGTATGAAGCAGGCTTTGATCCTCCTGCTGTTTTTCAGCGAGGCTCTGAAGCGTGGAGTTGTAAAATTTCTTCAAATCCTCAACCGGGAGCAAGCGCAGAAGCTCAGGCACATCTTTGGCGTGATACACCTGGATAAATGCGGTGCTTCTTGACAAATGCCCCGATTGCAGGGCATCAGA
This sequence comes from Bacillus sp. FSL R5-0576, assembly GCF_038004765.1. NCBI lineage: Bacteria > Bacillati > Bacillota > Bacilli > Caryophanales > Bacillaceae > Bacillus > Bacillus sp. FSL R5-0576. Next base: position 3,054,603 of record NZ_JBBORU010000001.1, on the reverse strand, counting down.
AGCTTCTGTGAAAGCGTCGGGAACATCAATGAGCTTTTGGCAGATATTGCTGATGCCAAAGGACACGGTTCGTTTAAATTGAGCGCTGACCTGTGTTTGAAACTGTTCTAAAAAGCTGATCACCGAGGCGTGCATTTCACTCCAGCTGTCTGTCGCCTCGATTAGAATAATGCCGACATTTCCTTTCATAAAGAAGTGAGGCGGAAACGGGAAGGCTGATAATTCACCTTCAAGAAATTCGAATACGCTGTCGGAAGCGAGCTGATTTTCTGTAAAGCTGATTGATTCGTCATTGCGATCGAGTTTGCCGGCAATGCACATGTATTTTTGATCCCAGCGCAGCTTGAATTCTTTCGCCCGGTTTTTGATTTCGTCATCTGAAGAAAAGGACCGCTCAATAAAATTGTTGAAAAACTCATTGCGGGCCCGCCGGCTGAACTGCTTCAGCGCATTTTCCTTCAGCAGTTCAAAGGAAATGACGTTGGCCGCTTGTTCAATGGTGAGGATCAATCCTTTGTCGCCTGCCTGCACCATGTCCGGTATCAGCAGGTAGCCGCAGTTTTTTTCGTGATTATATATAGGCAGGACAGAATATGTTTTCTGATCTGAGATTGTAGAGAAACAAGTAAAAAACGGCCCGGATACGGTATTCAGGGTGCCTTTCAGCTTTTCGGTCTCAACTGAAATCTGATGAGAAGCAGACAGCATTTTGGCATGCTGGTCAAGCAGCAGCACGGGAAGCTGAAGGAGGTCTGACACCTTTTTGAGGAGGGATTGCAGCCCCTTGCCGCTCATAATGTGGTTTGTGAATTTTTTATGCGCGTAAATGGCTTGCTGCAGCTCGTTAGAACGCATATCGAGAATATGGCTGAGTGTGGCATTCACAATATCGCCGAGTCGGATATGTTCCGGAAGCTCAATGATTGGAAACGCATATGAATCGGCCAGTTCGATGATTTCCTTCGGGATATCTTCCAGATAGCGCTTTGTTTTAATGCCGAGGCCCGCGCAGCCGCGTTTTGCCATTTGCCGAATCAGTTCAGATAATTGATGCGGGTGATCCTTCAGGTGATAGGCGGTGGTGACGAGCAATTCATTCTTATGCAAAAAGTCTGCGATATCCGGAGCGTCCATCATATTGACATGCTGAACCTCTCTTTCCCCTCCTGCTTTTCCAGCGATTAAATTGGCGTTTTCAAAAGCCGGTATTTTCATCACATCAAAAATATTCATAGCGCATTCTCCTTTTCTATAAAAACATTGGTTAAGGTGAATAATTTTCAATAGGAATTCTAGCGGTTTTGCTGATGTAATACGATCATAGTAGCAGTAAACTGTGGAAAATAGAACTGATTGTGTGACATAAACTGACATGAAAAATCATTATCCTTATATGGGGGGATCAATATGGCTTACGATATGGTGATAAAAGGTGCGAAGGCAGTTACGCCAGATGGCGTTATAGAAGCTGATATTGCAGTTCAAAACGGTGTCATTGCCGAGATAGGTTCTGACATTGAAGCAAGCGGGACGGAAATCATCCAGGCAGACGGGAAATACGTGTTTCCTGGTGTGATAGACTGCCATGTTCATTTTAATGAACCGGGCAGGGAGGATTGGGAGGGGTTTGAAACAGGTTCTCAAATGATGGCCGCAGGCGGCTGCACCACCTATTTTGATATGCCGCTCAACTGTATTCCATCAACCGTGACGGCAGAGCATCTTCTCTCAAAAGCTGAGCTAGGCAGGCAAAAATCTGCCGTGGATTTTGCGCTATGGGGCGGCCTTGTGCCAGGCCATATCGAGGACATCCGTCCGATGGCTGAAGCGGGAGCGATCGGGTTTAAAGCGTTTTTATCAAAGTCAGGCACTGATGAGTTCCGCTCTGTTGATGAACGGACATTGCTCAAAGGCATGGCAGAAATCGCGGCTGCAGGAAAAATCCTCGCTCTCCACGCGGAAAGTGACGCGATCACAAGCTACTTGCAGATGGTTTTGGCCAATAAAGGAAAGGTGGACGCGGATGCGTACGCCGCCTCCCGCCCGGAGGAAGCAGAAGTTGAAGCGGTGTATCGCACGATTCAGTATGCGAAGGTGACAGGCTGTCCGGTTCATTTTGTCCATATCAGCACGGCGAAAGCGGTCCGGCTGATCAGAGAGGCGAAACAGGAAGGTCTTGATGTTTCGGTTGAAACATGCCCGCATTATGTCTTGTTCAGCCATGACGATTTACGGCAAAGGGGCTCTGTCGCAAAATGCGCGCCTCCGCTCCGGTCACGGCAATCAAAAGAGGCGCTGATCGAGGCGCTCATTGCCGGGGACATTGACATGGTTTCCTCAGACCATTCCCCCTGCCGTCTATCCTTGAAACGGGAGGATAACATGTTTTTATCATGGGGCGGAATCAGCGGCGGGCAGTTCACTTTATTAGGAATGCTGGAACTGGCGCTTGAGCATCAGATTCCGTTTGAAACCATCGCAGAATGGACAGCGGCGGCCCCTGCAAAACGATTCGGCCTTCAGAAAAAAGGGCGGCTTGAGGCGGGGTGTGATGCAGATTTCGTGCTCGTCAGCATGGAGCCGTACACTGTTACAAGAGAATCGATGTTTGCAAAGCATAAAAAAAGCATTTACGAAGGACATACATTTCCCTGCAGCATTTCGGCCACTTACAGCAAAGGCCGGTGCGTGTACAATGATGGGGAAAAAGTCACTGAAATTGACGGAGCTCTGGTCGTTCCTTCGTAAGCCCGGCGGATTTTACCGCCGGGTTTTTTGATTTCCTCCGTTCTAGTTTTTAAAATCTCATCAACGTGGTATCTTTTTTTAAAGGAGGCGGAGGCAATGGAACATGTCAAATACATACTTAAGCAATCCTGGTCGCGCCATACGAGCTCTAAATGGACGGAAGAATGCCCGTCATGCGGCCAATGCGGCGTGACGGCATTGGTGATTCAAGACCATTTCGGCGGCACGATTTTCAAAACAAAAGTCGGTGAGAGCTGGCATTTTTACAACAGCATCAATGGTGTGATGTTCGATTTTACGAGTGAGCAGTTTCAGGCGCCTATTGATTATCAGCATATTCCTTCCTCAAGAGAAGAGGCGTTTTTAGATACGAATGAGGAACAATATCAGCATCTTCGTTCTGCATTTTCCCGCCATATGAACAGCATTTCCGAGGAAACCTGAAAACACGTGTGATAAACTGGAAGAGAGGTGAATGAGTGTGATTTATATCGGACTGACGGGATGGGGGGATCATGACAGCATTTATCCGCCGAAAACGGCCAGCCAGAAAAAATTGCAGGCCTATTCCTCCCATTTTCTGATCGTGGAATTAGACGCGAGCTTTTATGCGATTCAGCCGGCGCGCAATAATGAAAAGTGGGTGAAGGAAACGCCCGAAACCTTCCAATTTATCGTGAAAGCATATCAGGGCATGACAGGGCATCAGCGCGGCGAAATTCCCTTTGACTCAAAAGAGGAGATGTTTGATGCGTTTAAGGTGTCTTTAACGCCATATTTACATAGCAATAAGCTCGCCATGGTGCTGTTTCAATTTCCGCCGTGGTTTGACTGCAAGAAGGAGAATGTCGCCTATTTGAGATGGTGCAAGCACCAAATGGGAGATATCCCTTGTGCGCTTGAATTCAGAAACCGTTCCTGGTTCTCGCCGCCATTTTATGAGCAGACGCTTTCATTTATGAAAGCGGAAGGCTGGATTCACAGTGTCTGTGATGAACCACAAATCGGAGAAGGCAGCGTTCCGACTGTGCTGCGCGCGACCGATGAAAACAAAACGCTCGTCAGATTTCACGGACGCAACAAGCAGGGCTGGATGAAGCCTGATGGCGGGAAAAACTGGCGGGAGGTCAGGTACTTATACCGCTACAACCAACAGGAGCTGGAGGATTGGAAAAAGCACCTGAATGAATTGCAGCAGCAATGTAAGGATGTTTTTGTTCTGTTCAACAACAATTCCGGCGGTGACGCCGCGGATAACGGCAAGCAGATGCTTGAACTGCTTGATATCGAGTACAGCGGACTTGCTCCGAGACAGCTCGATTTATTTTAGAAAAGAGGTTTTTACTGATGTCGTTTGTGATTTTGGTCGTCCTGGGATTAATCGCAGGTACGGTAGGAAGTCTGATCGGGCTTGGCGGCGGAATTGTCATTGTGCCGTCTCTGATGTTTTTAAGCACAGTGACGGAGCTGTTTCAGGATGTGACGCCGCAGGTTGCGATTGGAACTTCGCTTTTGGTCATTATTTTTACGGGTCTTTCTTCAACTTTGGCTTATATTAAATATAAAACCGTTGATTATAAGAGCGGGCTCATTTTCTTTATCGGTTCGGGTCCCGGCAGCATGATCGGGGCTTACGTGTCAAAGCTGTTCAATTCAAACTCGTTTTCCGTTTGGTTTGGCATTTTTATGATTTTGATTTCATTATCCTTAATGCTGAAAGCGAAAGCCCGGCCGGTCAATAAAGCGCACAAAGGCATTATTCGGACATTTCAGGATGATGCTGGCGAGCCTTATACGTATTCATATCAGGCCCCTGTCGGCATTGCGATCGCCTTTGTTGTCGGTTTTTTAGGCGGACTTTTCGGTATAGGCGGCGGATCACTGATGGTTCCGGCGATGATGCTGTTATTTCTGTTTCCGCCGAAGGTTGCGGTGGCAACGTCCATGTTTATTATTTTCCTGTCTTCTATGACAGGGTCTGTTTCACATATTATTTCCGGGCACGTCAATTGGCTGTACGCCCTCGCGCTTGTGCCCGGCGCTTGGTTCGGCGGAAAGCTTGGCGCCGCCATCAACAGAAAAATGCAGACGAAAACGATCGTTATGATCATGCGGATCGTATTGATTTTGATCGGCTGCCAGCTCATTTATGAAGGCATTTTCAGCTGAACGATTAGGGAGAGATATTATGAAGGAGAAGCTCCGCTTATATCATACAAATGATTTGCACAGCCATTTTGAAAACTGGCCGAAAATTGTAGATTATATCGAGCAGAAAAGAAAAGAGCATCAGTCAGACGGCGAAGAGACGCTCGTTTTTGATATTGGCGATCATCTAGATCGTTTTCAATTCGTGACAGAGGCGACATTCGGAAAAGCGAATGTCGATCTCTTAAACCGCCTTCACATTGATGGAGCGGCGATCGGCAATAACGAAGGGATTACGCTTCCGCATGAAGAGCTTGCTGCCTTATATGATCATGCTGAATTTCCTGTCATCGTCTCTAATCTGTTTGATAAAAATGGAAACCGTCCGTCCTGGGCGGTGCCTTACCATATCAAATCATTGAAAAACGGTATGTCCATTGCTTTCTTAGGTGTAACTGTGCCGTATTATCCTGTTTATGACAAGCTGGGGTGGACAGTAACGGATGCCCTTGAAAGCATAAAGGAAACCATTCTGGAAGTGAAAGGGCAGGCTGATATTATCGTTCTGCTGTCACATTTAGGCATTCTTGATGATCAGGCAGTGGCTGAAGCGGTGCCTGAGATTGATGTAATCCTCGAATCACATACCCATCATTTGCTTGAAGATGGACAAGTGGTTAATGGGGTACTGCTGGCCAGCGCCGAGAAATACGGGCATTATGTCGGCTGTGTAGAAATCACGGTGGACAGCGTACAGCGAAGCATCATCAGCAAAACGGCTTCTGTGCAGAACATGGCGAAATGGACAGGAGAATCCGCAGAAACAAAAGCGTTTCTCAATGAAAAAGAACGTGAAGCCGAGGAGAAGCTGTCCGATGCCGTTGCAGAGCTTGCACAAGATGCTGAGGTGAAGTGGTTTGAAGAATCAGAGCTGCCTTTGCTTTTGGCATACGCCTTAAAGGAATGGTGCGAGACGGACATCAGTATGGTCAATTCAGGTGTCATTCTCGGTCCGCTTAAAGCAGGTCCTGTGACAAAGTTGGATCTGCACCGAATCTGTCCGCATCCGATCAACCCGGTGGCTGTCCGCCTGACGGGAGAAGAACTGAAGGAAACCATTGTCCATGCCGCTTCCGAACAAATGGAGCAGCTCCGGATCAAAGGACTCGGCTTCCGCGGAGAAGTGATGGGGAAAATGGTGTATGCCGGCGTTGAGGTAGAAACGAAACGGCTCGATGACGGGATCACCCACGTCACCCGGATCACGCTGAACGGGGAAGATATTGAAAAACATAAACAATACTCCGTTGCGGTGCTTGATATGTTTACGCTCGGCAAACTGTTTCCGCTGATTCGCGACGCTGCAGAAAAAGAATATTTTATGCCGGAATTTTTGCGGGATCTGCTTGCTTGGAAGCTTGCGCAATAAGGCAGTCAGCCCACAACAAGCTGTGCCCTTCATCATAAAGTGATGAATGAAGGGAGTGGTTGACGTGGTAAACCTGACACCGATCATGATAGAAGGACAGCCTTTTACAGCTGTGACAGTAAAGCTTCCCAAAACGAATTTTATGGCCGTCACCAATGATCACGGATACATTATGTGCGGCGCGCTTGATGTGGCGCTGCTGAATGAAAAATTAAAGGAGCGCGGCATCGTGGCGGGGCGGGCAGTTGGTGTCCGCACCATTGACCAGCTGTTAGACGCACCTTTAGAATCCGTCACGTACGCCGCGGAAGATCTTGGCATTCAAGTCGGCATGAGCGGCAGAGAAGCGCTTTTAAAAATGGTGAAATAAAATAAATTGGCTCCGGCTATTACTATGTCCCCTCTTACAAGCATACATTGTGATATGTAAGGGGGGATTTTCTTGCCAAGATATCGCGGCCCTTTTCGCAAGAGAGGACCTTTGCCTTTCCGTTACGTGATGCTCCTGTCCGTTGTCTTTTTTATCCTGTCAACAACGGTCAGCCTTTGGATGATCAATGGCTCGATCAAACCTGTTTTAATGGACATCGGCGAGATGGAAACGAAGCGTATAGCGACAGAGGTGATCCAGGATTCGATTGAGGACTATATGTCTGACAGTGAAAATATGAAAGATATGTTTCAAATGAATTCTGATGAAAACGGAAACTTAACGACAATCGATTTTAATACACAGGTTGTAAACAGTGTGAAAACAAAAGTGACAAAGCAGCTTCAGGCTCATTTGAAAGAGATGGAAACCCATACCGGACACAGCGGCGCCAGTGAAAACATTATGATCAACATTCCGCTGGGACAGGTAACCGGCAACAGCCTTCTTGGAAACCTCGGGCCGAAAATCCCGGTCCGGTTCAATTTAATCGGTGACGCTTTTACAGATGTCAAAACCAAAATCAAGCCGTATGGCATAAATAACGCACTTATTGATATCAGCATCTTTGTCGAAATTAAAGTGAAGGTCATCATTCCATTTGCCAGCAAAACCGCTGTCGTCACAAATAATGTTCCTGTATCGATTAAAGCAGTGCAGGGCGAAGTGCCGCAGTTTTATAATGGAAGCGGCGGCTCGGGTGTCACGCCTTCTGTCCAGCTTCCGAGCAGCAAAGAAGACGGTGCCGATTCAAAAAAAGAAAAAAGCAGCAAATAAGCCGCCTGTTGAAGAGGCGGCTTTTTGTTACTTCTTTTTTTGGTATTCATATCGCTCCCACGCCCTCAAATGCGGGTATGGATCAAATGACCATTCGGTTCTTCCGTTATCTTTGTACATGCCATAGTGCAGATGCGGCGGGAACTTCCCGGCGGTTCCCGGCGGGCCGTATCCGGAGCTGCCGACTGATCCGATCACTTGGCCAGGCTCAACGATTTGTCCTGTTTTAATCCCTTTGGCAAACCCATTGAGATGGGCAAAATAATGATACGTATTGTTAATGTCCCTGATGCCGATTCTCCATCCTCCGAAGCGGTTCCAGCCCTTCATTTCAACTACGCCGTAACATGTGGATTTGACAGGAAGGCCGTAATGGGCAAAGATATCCGTACCTTCATGAATCCGCCTTCCTCCGAAGCCGCGGGCATCTCCCCACGTGCTTCGATAGCTGTAATCGGTTCTGATCGGAAGCGGGAATGCATGCTCGCCCAGATCAATATGGCCGTAGGCTTTAAACAGCTTCATGAATTCAGATATGATCCCCACTGTCTGATCACGCCGGTAATAATTCCAAAGCCCGATCCGGATGTTGTCTTCATCTGTGCCATACGACAGTAAGTATTGGCTGAACGTATACAAAATATCTTCATCGTTGCTGACCTCGGCTTTCCCGTCTCCATCGCCATCCATTCCGATTCCGTCAAACACTTTAATGCTTAACGGCGCATCGTCTTTCGGATTCGGGTTTTCAGGCCCGCTCCAAATGTCATCGGGTATATAGATGCTGATGATTCCCGCCTTGTCAGGCAGATCTTTCCGGTTGCTCCGCACGTTTTCCTCGTATTGATCAACAGCGGCGAGCGCATACCAAGGGATCTGCGTCACAGCTTCGATTTTATGATATAATTCCATCCGTTTCGACAGCACTGGATCTGAAAGTTTTTTTCCAGACGCAGAAGGCTCAAATGCAAACAAAAGGAGAAGAAGAGCGGATAACAAAACTTTCACAAAATAATCTCCTTTCATATTGAATACACATAGTTTGCGGCAACCCGGCTTAAAAATGTCAGTAATCATCTTCCCTTGTCGAGAAATTTTTCCTATGTTAAAGTGTCTAAAGAAAAGACTTTCTTTAGTTAGAAAAACATTATTTTTGTTGCAGAACTAAAACCTGCACCTTTCTCGTTTTCAGAATGTTTCGTGTCAGAAATTGAGTATATTGGATATTGGAGATGATGGGAATTGGCAAAGAAAGACGAACACCTCAGAAAGCCCGAATGGCTTAAAATTAAATTAAATACAAATGAAAACTATACAGGGCTCAAAAAACTCATGCGGGAAAACAACCTGCACACCGTATGCGAAGAAGCAAAGTGTCCGAATATTCATGAATGCTGGGCGGTCAGACGTACAGCGACATTTATGATTTTAGGTTCTGTTTGTACAAGAGCATGCCGTTTCTGTGCTGTCAAAACAGGCCTTCCAACTGAGCTTGATCTGCAAGAGCCGGAACGCGTAGCGGATTCAGTCGCGCTTATGAATTTGAAACACGCGGTCATTACGGCTGTTGCGCGTGACGATCAGAAAGATGGCGGGGCAGGCATTTTCGCGGAAACTGTCCGTGCGATCCGCAGAAAAAGCCCGTTCACAACAATTGAGGTGCTGCCGTCTGATATGGGCGGAAACTACGATAACCTAAAAACCTTGATGGATACACGCCCAGACATCCTGAATCACAATATCGAAACGGTTCGCCGCCTGACGCCGAGAGTCCGCGCGCGTGCGACGTACGACCGTTCATTGGAATTTTTGCGCCGTGCGAAGGAAATGCAGCCTGACATTCCGACAAAATCAAGTATCATGATCGGACTCGGCGAAACAAAAGAAGAGATTATTGAAGTAATGGACGACCTCTTGGCGAACAACGTGGATATTATGGCAATCGGCCAATATCTGCAGCCGACGAAGAAACACTTGAAAGTCCAAAAATACTACCATCCTGATGAATTTGCAGAATTAAAAGAAATCGCGATGCAAAAAGGCTTCAGCCATTGTGAAGCCGGTCCGCTTGTCCGTTCCTCTTACCATGCGGATGAACAAGTAAACGAAGCATCTAAAAAGCGTCAAGCACAAGCATAATGCCAAAACGCCAGATCATCTGGCGTTTTTGTCATTCCTATCGATTTTCATGTCCTGACGCGTTTCTCCATTGGCATTTTCATTCTCTGAGACAGGGCTTCCTTGCGGGGAGGTTTTCATTTCTTGAATCGTCCCCGACATGATCTCTCTGATATCCCTTGAACCAGAGCCGAGATTGCTGTAATTTTCGACGGACTGCATATGGTTTGGATTATCGGAAATATACACGTGATAGTATCGCGGTATCACGGAGGCCGCTGTTTTTTTCACCTGATCGGCGGTCAGCTCCCGGTTTTTAGAATCGGTTTTGTATACGACAAGCGCTTCTCGGTCAGTCACCAATGTCGCAGCATCTTGAATATGGGGGAGCTGAACCGTTAAACTTGATATCATGTGAGCGGTTTCTTCCCGGTTCATCACCGGCGTTTTCTGCTGGTCTCCGTCAAATTGTTCTTTTTGATAGCGGACATAGCCAAATTGTTCGTTCTCATTATGCCTGTTAAAAGCCTCGTTGCGGTCCGACACATGAATGGGTTTGGTTTGATTCTGCGTCTGATTCCGGACATTTTGGGCATTATCCAATCCTGCGCCTCCGCACCCGGATAAAAGTCCGGTCAGAAGGCAGAGGCTGACAGCGGTTCGTTTCATTTATCAATCCCTCCTCATGTGTAGGGTAGCCAAATCGCATGATTTATTCTTTAGCAATTGATGGGGACGGGGCAATGAATTATGATAGGAATGAGTGAAAAAGAGGTGAGATCATGATTCTTATTCAAAATGCCGAATTTGAATTGGTGCACAATTTCAAAGACGGCTTCAACGAAGAGGCTTTTAAAGCCCGCTACTCCGATATATTAAATAAATACGATTATATTGTGGGAGACTGGGGATACGGTCAGTTAAGGCTCAAGGGCTTCTTTGACGACCAGAATCAAAAGGCAACCTTCGAAACGAAAATCAGCACATTAGATGAATATATTTACGAATACTGCAATTTCGGCTGTGCGTATTTTGTCTTGAAACGGATCAGAAAATAAATATACACAAAGGGGATGCTGTCATGTATTTTGTTGACAGAAGCAAAATCGAGAAAACACTAGGGTTCTTCGAGCACCAGCTGGCGCTATTTGACTCACAAACAGACTGGCAGTCTAAAATCGGGGAATTGGCACTTCAGCGTATAGGCCATCTGTTAATCGAATGCATTTTGGATACAGGCAATGACATGATTGACGGCTTTATTATGCGGGACCCGGGCAGTTATGACGACATTATGGATATACTTGTTGATGAGAAAGTTGTCAAGGAAAAAGAGGGTGCTGAGCTCAAGAAATTGATCGCCTACCGCAAAACGTTGGTTCAACACTATCTGCTCGCTGACAGCGGCGAGCTTTACAGGCTGATCAAGGCGCATCAAACAGCTCTTCAGGACTTCCCGAAACGGATCAGAAGCTATTTGGAAACAGAGCTAGGACCTGTTTCTGCGTTTAAATAACAACTGGAAAGCCACAGGAGTGTTGGATATGAAAACATATAAAGGGTATTTAATTGATTTAGACGGAACGATGTACAATGGCACGGAAAAAATCGAGGAAGCGTGTGAATTTGTCAGAACGCTGAAAGATCGCGGCGTTCCTTATCTTTTCGTGACAAACAACTCTTCGCGTACACCGAAGCAGGTAGCGGACAAGCTCGTGTCTTTTGATATTCCGGCAACAGAAGAGCAGGTCTTCACGACCAGCATGGCAACTGCCCAGCACATTGCCCAGCAGAAAAAAAACGCGTCTGTGTATGTGATTGGGGAGGAAGGAATCCGCCAGGCGATTGAAGAAAACGGCCTGACATTTGGCGGAGAAAACGCGGACTTTGTCGTTGTTGGTATCGACCGTTCCATTACATACGAAAAATTTGCTGTCGGCTGCCTGGCAATCAGAAATGGCGCCCGCTTTATTTCCACTAACGGAGATATTGCGATTCCGACTGAAAGAGGGCTTCTGCCGGGAAACGGCTCACTGACATCGGTGTTAACCGTATCTACAGGTGTACAGCCTGTATTTATCGGCAAGCCGGAATCAATTATTATGGAGCAGGCGATGCGCGTTCTCGGCACAGATGTGTCTGAAACACTCATGGTCGGCGACAACTACGCCACTGATATTATGGCCGGCATTAACGCGGGTATGGATACGCTGCTCGTTCACACCGGCGTAACGAAAAGAGAACATATGACAGACGATATGGAAAAACCGACTCACGCCATTGACTCTCTGACTGAATGGATTCCATACATTTGAAAAAAGGGCGCCCTAAAAGGGTGCCCTTATTCTGTATGCCGCGCGCGGTGTGCAAGTCTGCTTGAAGCCGCGGCGGAAATCGCTCCGACGATGTCATCTAAAAAGGTATGGCATTCACCGGTTGATTTATCATTCAATCGTTTAAGGATTCCGGGTTTTTCTTTGTCGATGTAACCGTAGTTCGTAAACCCGATCGATCCGTAAATGTTCACAATGGAAAATGCCAGAACTTCATCTACTCCATATAGGCTTTCATCTATTTCCAGCATCGTTTGCAGCGGTTCAGACAGTTTTTTCTGCTCAGCAAGAACATCCAATTCAATGCCCGTTAAAATCGCGTTTTGCACCTCGCGTTTTGCGAGAACACGATTGACGTTCAGCGTGCATTCATCAATGGTTAAATCCGGATGATATTTTTTCTGAAGAAAAAAGACAAGCTCGGCAATGTCTGATACCTCAACGCCGCGCTCCTTCATCCGTGCTCTTGCTTTAGCTTCCATCTGACTGAATTGTTCGTTTTCTGACATCAGCTTCACCCAATCTTTTTTACTAGTTTATACAAAATGCTTGAGAAGTTTACGACTTTTTCTTGCGCCTTCTTCGGATTAAAATATGTATTCATAATTCCGGCTGTGTATGACTACGATGTGATGAGCCCTAATTCAACAGGCAGGTGATCATGGTGAAAGGTACAATAAAAGAAAAATACGGCATTCACATCAGGCAGCTTTCCATGTACCAGCACACATATCAATGCTTTCAGACGCCTAATTCATACTTTCTGATTGTCCCCGTTTCCCAATTCTCAGAAACAGAGCTGGCGGAGCTTTATTACATGAGTCAGTATTTACAAGAACAAAGTGACCCATACGTTTCGGTTTTTATCTTTACAAAAGAAGGTGAGCTGACATTTGAACATGAGGGAAAAACGTACGCTCTGCTGAAGGCGGCCCCCCCTTATTCAAATAGGGCGTTCTCCATTGGAGCGGAGCTGGCGGAATTTCACCGAAAAGGCCGAGGATATCCATATGAGGTGAAGGCAGCCGGAAGAATCGGCCAGTGGAAGGATCTGTGGGGAAAACGAATTGATCAGCTGGAAGCATTTTGGCAGAGAAAGGTTCAGACCCCTCCGCATGAGCCATTCGATAAAAAAATGATCGAATCATTTCCCTATTATTTAGGACTGTCAGAAAACGCGATACAATATTTAGTGGACACTGAGCTGGATGACAAGCCCCAAGCCGCTGATTCAGGAACGATATGCCATCAGCGGATGGAAAGGCATACATGGTCACCGGAATCATTGATCAGGATTCCGGCGGATTGGGTGTTTGACCACGCTTCCCGTGATTTGGCTGAATATATGAGGCATACGTTTTTGCATCACAGACAAGATTTTAATCAGCAGGGCTTTCTCTTTTTACAGGAATACGAGCAAGTCACACCGCTGTCTTCGTTTTCAAAACGCCTTTTATACAGCCGTCTGCTTTTCCCGCTTCATTATTTTGAAATCGTAGAAAGCTATTACATGTCATCAGAATCAGAAAAGCATTATTTTGAAGAACAACTTGACTTCATTCTTAATGACTGTGGGCGTTATGAACAATTTCTCAATACAGCGCAGGAATTCATGAATATGCGGGCGCAGAAGCTGTTTGTTCCACGCGTCAGCTGGCTCGGCAAAGGCAGCTCAGGGTGAGGAGAAAATCTGACAAAAATAATTAGAAAATAAAGAATCTTGTCATATCAATGCGTTAAGCGTTTACATTCGCAAAATTCAGCCTAGTGCTGTCTTGTCAAAACAGGAGCGGGCTTATATAATGTTTGTAACTTATATGTCTGTGTTGAGTTAACAATTGTCTTTTTCAAGAGGACAATCAAAAGAAAGGTGGAGTTTTTTTGAAAGCGATTCGTGTAGGGCTTTTAGGTTTAGGTACCGTCGGAAGCGGTGTCGTTAAAATTATTCAAGACCATCAGGATAAGCTTATGCATCAGGTCGGCTGTCCGGTTACGATAAAAAAAGTGCTTGTAAAAGATATAGAGAAAAAGAGAGAAGTAGATTTGCCGAAGGAAGTGCTCACGACAGAAGTGTATGATGTCATTGATGATCCAGATGTTGATGTCGTTATCGAGGTGATCGGCGGAGTTGAGCAGACAAAACAATATTTGGTCGACGCGCTGAGATCGAAAAAGCATGTTGTCACAGCAAACAAGGACTTAATGGCTGTGTACGGCTCCGAGCTGCTTGCCGAAGCGAAGGAAAATGGATGCGATATCTACTTTGAAGCCAGTGTTGCCGGCGGGATTCCGATTCTGCGCACGTTAGAGGAAGGCCTCTCATCAGATCGAATTACAAAAATGATGGGAATTGTGAACGGCACAACAAACTTTATCTTAACAAAAATGATCAAAGAGAAAAGCCCATATGAGGAAGTGCTCAAGGAAGCGCAGGATCTCGGTTTTGCCGAAGCTGATCCGACTTCTGACGTGGAAGGGCTTGACGCCGCACGGAAAATGGCGATATTGGCGCGCCTCGGCTTCTCGATGAACGTGGATCTGGAAGACGTCAAAGTAAAGGGGATCTCCCAAATTACAGACGAGGACATCAGCTTCAGCAAACGCCTCGGCTATACAATGAAGCTGATCGGGATTGCTCAGCGTGACGGCAGCAAAATCGAGGTCAGCGTACAGCCGACACTGCTTCCTGACCACCATCCGCTTTCTGCTGTTCATAATGAGTTTAACGCTGTTTATGTATACGGCGAGGCTGTCGGTGAGACAATGTTCTACGGGCCGGGAGCCGGAAGCATGCCGACAGCGACATCCGTTGTTTCTGACCTCGTCGCTGTCATGAAAAATATGCGCCTCGGTGTAACCGGCAACAGCTTTGTCGGGCCGCAATATGAGAAAAACATGAAATCGCCGTCTGACATTTATGCACAGCAGTTTTTAAGAATTCATGTAAAAGATGAGGTTGGTTCATTCTCGAAAATTACATCTGTGTTCTCAGAGCGGGGCGTGAGCTTTGAAAAAATCCTTCAGCTGCCAATTAAAGGCCATGATGAGTTAGCTGAAATCGTAATTGTCACACATCATACATCAGAAGCTGATTTCAGTGATATCCTGCAAAACCTAAATGATTTGGAAGTCGTTCAAGAAGTCAAAAGCACATATCGTGTAGAAGGGAACGGTTGGAGCTAATGTGGAAAGGACTTATCCATCAATATAAAGAATTTTTACCTGTAACAGATCAAACACCGGCGCTAACTTTACATGAAGGAAACACACCTCTTATTCACCTGCCGAAGCTGTCTGAGCAGCTCGGAATTGAGCTTCATGTCAAAACGGAAGGCGTCAATCCTACGGGATCATTTAAAGATCGCGGAATGGTTATGGCTGTGGCAAAGGCAAAAGAAGAAGGCAATGACACGATTATGTGCGCGTCAACAGGTAACACTTCCGCTGCTGCGGCAGCATATGCAGCCCGTGCTAACATGAAATGCATTGTCATCATCCCGAACGGAAAAATTGCATTTGGAAAACTCGCTCAAGCTGTCATGTACGGAGCCGAGATTATCGCAATTGACGGAAACTTTGACGATGCGCTTAAAATTGTTCGTTCCATCTGTGAGAAATCACCGATTGCCCTTGTCAACTCAGTCAACCCTTACCGCATTGAAGGCCAAAAAACTGCTGCCTTCGAAGTGTGCGAACAGCTGGGGGAAGCGCCTGATGTTTTAGCGATCCCGGTCGGAAACGCGGGAAACATCACTGCGTACTGGAAGGGCTTCAAGGAATATCATGAGAAAAACGGCACAGGCCTTCCGAAAATGCGTGGCTTTGAAGCTGAGGGTGCGGCGGCAATCGTGCGCAATGAAGTGATTGAAAATCCTGAAACAATAGCGACAGCCATTCGTATCGGAAACCCGGCAAGCTGGGACAAAGCTGTAAAGGCAGCCGAGGAATCCAATGGGAAAATTGACGAAGTCACTGATGATGAAATCCTTCACGCATATCAGCTGATCGCCCGTGTAGAAGGCGTGTTTGCAGAACCGGGTTCTTGCGCGTCTATCGCAGGAGTGCTGAAACAGGTGAAATCCGGAGAAATTCCGAAAGGCAGCAAGGTCGTAGCTGTGTTAACAGGAAACGGACTGAAAGATCCGAACACAGCGGTCGACATTTCAGAAATCAAGCCTGTCACATTGCCGACTGATGAAGACAGCATCCTTGAATATGTAAAAGGAGCGGCCCGTGTATGAACGAAGCCGACATGCTGTTCTCTGTCACTGTTCCCGGAAGCACAGCTAACCTAGGCCCCGGCTTTGATTCAGTCGGAATGGCGCTCAGCAGATATTTGAAGCTGACCGTCTTTGAAAGCGACAAATGGTCTTTTGAGGCTGAAACAGAAACAGTCGCCGGAATTCCGGCGGGTACAGATAACCTGATCTATCAAGTGGCTAAACGGACCGCAGATTTGTACGGAAAAGAAATACCTCCTGTCCATGTGAAGGTGTGGAGCGACATCCCGCTTGCACGCGGCCTTGGCAGCAGCGCCGCGGCGATTGTAGCGGCCATTGAACTGGCTGATGAATTATGCGGCTTAAAGCTGTCTGAAGCGGACAAGCTGCATTTAGCCAGTCTAGAAGAAGGACACCCGGACAATGCTGGCGCTTCTCTCGTCGGCGGACTTGTGATCGGCCTGCATGAGGATGACGAGACCCAAATGATCCGCGTCCCGAATGCTGACATTGACGTAGTCGTTGTCATTCCTTTTTACGAAGTGCTGACAAGAGACGCGAGAGACGTGCTTCCGAAGGAGTTTCCATATGCCGATGCCGTAAAAGCAAGTGCTGTCAGCAATATACTCATTGCTGCGATCATGTCCAAGGATTGGCCGCTTGTCGGGAAAATCATGAAGAAGGATATGTTCCATCAGCCGTACCGGGCGATGCTTGTGCCTGAGCTGTCAAAAGTAGAGCACGTCGCCGAGATGAAGGGCGCATATGGAACGGCTCTCAGCGGAGCAGGCCCGACGATTCTCGTCATGACCGAAAAAGGAAAGGGAGAAGAGCTAAAAGAACAGCTCGCGCTTCATTTCCCTCATTGTGAAGTAGACGCTTTGACCGTCCCGAAAGAGGGAAGTATAATAGAGCGAAATCCTTTATATCAAGTAAAAAGTGTATAGATCATGCCAAGCGTTCCTCAGCGTCAGCAGAGGGCGCTTTTTTTGCTGGAGATAAAGGAGTTTTTATTTAGAAAAACGAAATACATGTAAAAAGGAGGAGATGAATATGAAAAAGCTGATAACCGCAGACGACATCACAGCGATTGTCTCTGTGACCGATCCTCAATACGCCCCAGACGGCACCCGTGCCGCATATGTAAAATCACAAGTGAATCAAGAGAAAGATTCGTATACATCAAATATATGGATCTATGAAACGAAAACGGGCGGATCTGTTCCTTGGACACATGGAGAAAAGCGAAGCACCGACCCAAGATGGTCTCCGGACGGGCGCACGCTTGCCTTTATTTCTGATCGAGAAGGCGATGCGGCACAGCTTTATATCATGAGCACTGAAGGCGGAGAAGCAAGAAAACTGACTGATATCCCGTATGGCGTGTCAAAGCCAATATGGTCCCCGGATGGCGAATCGATTCTGGTCACTGTCAGTTTGGGAGAGGGAGAAAGCATTGATGACCGAGAAAAAACAGAGCAGGACAGCTATGAACCTGTTGAAGTGCAAGGCCTCTCCTACAAACGGGACGGCAAAGGGCTGACGAGAGGTGCGTATGCCCAGCTTGTGCTTGTCAGCGTAAAGTCGGGTGAGATGAAGGAGCTAACAAGTCACAAAGCTGATCATGGTGATCCTGCTTTTTCTCCTGACGGCAAATGGCTTGTTTTCTCAGCTAATTTAACTGAAACAGATGATGCCAGCAAGCCGCATGATGTTTACATAATGTCACTGGAGTCTGGAGATCTTAAGCAGGTTACACCTCATCGCGGCTCATTCGGATCTAGTTCATTTTCACCAGACGGAAGGTATCTTGCTTTGCTTGGAAATGAAAAGGAATATCAGAATGCAACGCTCTCAAAGGCGTGGCTCTATGATATCGAACAAGGCCGCCTCACATGTCTGACTGAGATGCTGGACGTTCATTTAGCGGATGCGCTGATTGGAGATTCATTGATCGGTGGTGCTGAACAGCGCCCGATTTGGACAAAGGACAGCCAAGGGTTTTATGTCATCGGCACAGATCAAGGCAGCACGGGCATCTATTATATTTCGATTGAAGGCCTTGTGTATCCGGTTCGTCTGGAAAAAGAGTACATCAATAGCTTTTCTCTTTCACCTGATGAACAGCACTTTATTGCCAGTGTGACAAAGCCGGACAGACCGAGTGAGCTTTACAGTATCCCGCTTGGACAGGAAGAGAAACAGCTGACTGGCGCGAATGACAAGTTTGTCAGGGAGCATACGATATCAATACCTGAAGAGATTCAATATACTACAGAAGACGGCGTGATGGTGAACGGCTGGCTGATGAAGCCTGCACAAATGGAAGGTGAGACAACGTATCCACTTATTCTCAACATACACGGCGGTCCGCATATGATGTACGGACATACATATTTTCATGAGTTTCAGGTGCTGGCGGCGAAAGGATACGCGGTCGTTTATATCAATCCGAGAGGAAGCCACGGCTACGGGCAGGAATTTGTGAATGCGGTCAGAGGGGATTATGGAGGAAAGGATTATGCCGATGTGATGCAGGCTGTGGATGAGGCTATCAAGCGAGATCCGCATATTGATCCTAAGCGGCTTGGTGTCACGGGCGGAAGCTACGGAGGTTTTATGACCAACTGGATCGTCGGGCAGACGAACCGCTTTAAAGCTGCCGTTACCCAGCGCTCGATATCAAATTGGATCAGCTTTCACGGCGTCAGTGATATCGGCTATTTCTTTACAGACTGGCAGCTTGAGCATGACATGTTTGAGGACACAGAAAAGCTCTGGGACCGGTCTCCTTTAAAATACGCAGCAAACGTGGAGACACCGCTTTTGATACTGCATGGCGAGCGGGATGACCGATGCCCGATCGAGCAGGCGGAGCAGCTGTTTATCGCTCTGAAAAAAATGGGCAAGGAAACCAAGCTTGTCCGTTTTCCGAATGCATCGCACAATTTGTCACGCACCGGACACCCAAGACAGCGGATCAAGCGCCTGAATTATATCAGCTCATGGTTTGACCAATATCTCTAATAAAAAAAGCCAGGCTGATCAAATATCAGCCTGGCTGCTTTATTAAAAGACTTGTTCTACTTCAACGACACCCGGCACTTCTTCTAGAAGAGCGCGCTCAATTCCGGCTTTCAGCGTAATTGTTGAACTTGGGCAGCTGCCGCATGCGCCTAGAAGACGAAGCTTAACGATACCTTCATCTACGTCTACAAGCTCACAGTCACCGCCGTCACGAAGTAAAAACGGACGAAGTTTGTCCAGTACTTCCTGCACCTGTTCTTTCATTTCAACTTCAGTCATGACATTCGCTCCTTTCGTCGTCATAAAACCATTATATTCAGTGTAACAATAAAAATCTATTGTTTGGTTTGCAAAGTTGCTCTCCCTATTATAGCACATTCAGACCTCAACACAAAAACGGTTTTTTTCTATAAAAATGTCCTTTGGCTCTGTATACTTAAAAGAAAGGACGAAAGGACTTGCATAGGAGAAGGGGGCGTTAACAAGTGATGAAACCAGTCATGCTAAGCGTATATGGGGCAGAAACCGTGTGTGCGAGCTGTGTCAATATGCCGACAGCCAAGGATACATACGAGTGGCTTGAGGCTGCGCTGAAAAGAAAATATCCAAATCAGCCTTTTGAGATGCAGTACATCGATATTTATGAGCCGCCTGACAATGAACATGCGAAAGAGCTTGCGGAAAAAATCAGAAATGACGAGTATTTTTATCCGCTTGTGCTCGTAGAAGACAAAATTGTCGGTGAAGGCAATCCAAAATTAAAAGACGTTTATGAGGAAATGGAGAAGCATGGGTATACAGAAAACCGCTGACTTGATCAGCGGTTCTTCTCTATCATTAACCGTTATGGTGTTTATACATCCACAGCAAGCCGGATTTCAGCATACGCGGAACACGGCCGATCAGCGGACGGTCAGCAACAAGCCCGAAGCCGGCTTTTTTTCCGAGTGAACCGAGGACGCCTTTCAGCTTAAACTGAGGCATTGATTCAGGCAGGGCTTCTCCATTCCAGCGTTTTTGCAAGATTTGGACAATCTGCTCTGCTTGAGCCTCTGCCAGCTGGGCGCTCGGTGCATGAGGAAGGCTGGCGCAATCGCCGACAACGTACAGATGTTCATCACCTGGAAGATTGTGATGAGGCGTTAATACAATACGCCCTTGTGCGTCCTTCTCCACATCTAAGTCTCTGACGACTTTGTTTGGCTGGATGCCGGCTGTCCACACGATGGCGTCTGCAGAAATCGGATCATCGTGGTTATACACAACGCCTTCTTCTACTTTTGTGATATTTGCCCTGTTAATAATGCGGACACCGTGCTCTTCGAACCATTTTTGCACATATTTGCTTAAACGCTCGGGAAAGCTTGATAAAATGAGATTACCGCGGTCGAACAAAATAATGTTCAGGTCATCACGGCTTTCTCTCAATTCACTTGCAAGCTCAACACCGCTTAAGCCCGCTCCGACAATGGCGACGGTGGCATTAGCGCTCAGATTATTCAGCTTTTGGTAGGTTTCGCGGGACTGATCGATGGTTTGAATACTGTAGGTGAATTCAGGCGCTCCCGGCACGTTGTGATATTTATCCTCACAGCCGAGCCCGATTACGGCGTCATCGTAAGAAATCGGTTCACGATCTTGGAACAGCACTTGTTTTTGTACAATATCAATTGATGTGATATCACCGTATTGGACATCCAGGCGAGGGTGCTCTGGGAATGACACTCTGATATGATGGTCAGAAATTGTGCCTGCGGCAAGGGCATAATATTCTGTTTTCAAGCAGTGATAAGGATTTCTGTCAATTAACGTGATTGAAACATCATCAGGCAGCTGGTTTGGCAATAAGCGATGAAGAACACGCATGTTCCCGTAACCTCCGCCGATCAAGACCAATTTTTTCATTTGAATTCCCCTTTAATCCGAAGAGTATGATAGATACATTGAAGAAAATACGAACTATGTAAAATAACATCTAGAATTATATCGAATTTGATCTAAAATCACAATAATAGTTTCAAAATAACCTACAATTTAGCCTGAAAACACAAATTAGTAAAACGTTATTTGAGAAATAATATGTTACGATAATAAATTTTGAAACATCCGTTGTCTTTGACGAATAGTGAAAAATTCGCGATAATGGACATATGTGAGGTGAAACCGCATGAATCCAATGATTGAATTTTGTGTCAGCAATCTGGCTCACGGCTCTCAGGAAGCCCGGGCGATTTTGGAGAAGGATCCCAACCTTGATGTCCTTGAATATGGCTGCTTAAGCTACTGCGGGACATGCATGGAATCGCTTTTCGCTCTGGTAAACGGAGAAGTCGTCATGGGTGAAACGCCTGCTGAGCTTGTTGAGAATATATATACCTTTATTGAAGAAAATCCAATGTTTTAAAGAAAAGGGCCTGGACAGGCCCTTTTTTATTTTGCCGTACAAAAGAACTAAAAAAATGTGTAGACATCAAAAAATATTATTGTTATCGTATAAAAGATATTTTTTCAAATAAAATTTAAGAGGTGTACGAGTATTCATGAATGTTCTGTGGGGGCTGCTGGGCGCAGTTGCGATCATTGCTATCGCGTTTTTATTTTCAGAAAAGAAAAGCAATATTAAGATAAGAATCGTCATCGTTGGTTTATGCACACAGGTGGCGTTTGGATACATCGTGTTGAAATGGGAAGCGGGACGCGCTGTTTTTTTATGGTTTTCAAGCCGTGTACAGCTTCTGATTGACTATGCGAATGAAGGCATCAGTTTTATTTTTGGACCGCTTCTAAAGGTCGGAGACAGTCCGGCCTTTGCATTAAGTGTACTGCCCGTTATCATTTTCTTCTCAGCACTGATTGCAGTTTTATATCATTTGAAAATCATGCAGCTCGTTTTCCGTGTCATTGGCGGCGGATTGTCGAAGCTCCTTGGAACAAGCAAAACGGAATCTCTGGCGGCTGCTGCCAATATTTTTGTAGGACAATCAGAATCTCCGTTAGTGATCAAACCCCTGATTGCGGGACTGACGCGCTCTGAGTTGTTTACGATTATGACGAGCGGTCTATCGGCAGTTGCGGGATCTACCTTGTTTGGGTACGCGCTTCTCGGTATTCCGATTGAGTACTTGCTGGCGGCCAGCTTTATGGCTGCTCCAGCTGGACTAGTCTTTGGTAAATTGATTATACCCGAAACGGAAAAAACGCAAACCGTAAAAAGCGATTTCAAAATGGATGAAGGCGAAGGAGCAGCCAACGTCATTGACGCAGCGGCAAAGGGAGCGTCAACAGGACTGCAAATTGCGTTAAACGTTGGGGCGATGCTGCTTGCGTTTGTTGCGTTAATCGCTGTAGTAAACGGTATTCTCGGCGGGGCTTTCGGCTTGTTCGGTTTAAAAGGCGTAACATTAGAATCCATTCTCGGCTATGTGTTTTCTCCTATCGCCTTTTTGATTGGCGTGCCTTGGCATGAAGCATTGCAGGCGGGAAGCTATATCGGCCAGAAGTTGGTGCTGAATGAGTTTGTCGCTTATTCTAACTTCGGTCCGCACATCGGCGAGTTTTCTAAGAAAACTGCTACCATTATCAGTTTCGCATTATGCGGATTCGCCAATTTTTCATCAATTGCGATTATGCTTGGTACGCTTGGCGGTTTAGCGCCCAGCCGCCGTTCAGATATCGCACGTCTCGGTCTGAAGGCTGTTCTTGCAGGAACATTAGCCAATCTGCTCAGCGCAGCCATTGCCGGCATGTTTATATAAACGATAAAAGCTCCTTGCGTCAGTGCAAGGAGCTTTTATGTATGAAAAACGGGGGATAATTGTATTGTGTCCGCTTATAATAGCTTTTATACTAAGAAAAAGAAAAAAAGTTGGAGGCACCTATGAACTCATTTCGATTTATCAAAATGCACGGCCTGGGAAACAGTTATATTTATGTGAATCAATTTGAAGAACAGCTTCCAGAAGAAAAACTGTCAGAGATTGCAATTCAGGTTTCTTCTGTTTATACAGGGATCGGATCCGACGGAATGATCCTGATATGCCCATCAGACCAAGCGCCTGTTAAAATGCGGATTTTTAATAATGACGGGTCTGAAGGGAAAAACTGCGGCAACGGACTGCGCTGCGTCGCAAAATACGCATATGAGCATAAGCTGGTTGAGGAAACATCTTTTCTGATTGAAACTCTCTCCGGGCTTGTGAAAGCGGAGGTTCAAGTCGAAAACGGAAAAGTGAATGTGGTCACTGTCGATATGGGCGAACCGCGCTTGACCAAATCCGAGCTCCCGATGCTTGACGGCGGGGAAGAGCACACAATCAATGAAACGATGGCATTTGGTGAAGTAGAACTAACAGGCACTGCCGTTTCAATGGGAAATCCGCATATCGTTTTTCCGATCGCAGACATTGAACAGGCACCCTTAACGACACTGGGGCCGGTGATTGAGAAAGATCCGAGATTTCCGGAAGGCATCAATGTGGAATTCGTTGAAACCGTGAATGAACAAGAATTGCATTTCCGCGTCTGGGAACGGGGATCAGGGATTACTCAGGCATGCGGGACAGGAGCATGTGCAGCGGCAGTCGCATCTGTATTAAACGGTGTATCAAAGCGAAATCAAGACATCACGGTGCATTTAGCAGGCGGGGATTTGGTGATAAACTGGAAAGATAACGGCCATGTAATGATGACAGGGCCGGCTGAAACCGTTTGTGAGGGTGTCTATTTCTTGTAAAACACCTTGTTTGAGAATTGGGACGATCATGTTTATAATAAAAGACAGCAACCGGTTTTTAAAAGGAGGTTCACAATGATGAGCAACCCGGTAACAATTACAGAAGCAGCAGCTTTGCATATAAAAGATATGATGAAAGAGCATGAAGAAGAAAACGCGTTTCTGCGTGTAGGCGTCAAAGGGGGCGGCTGCAGCGGACTTTCTTACGGCATGGGCTTTGAGCATGAAAAGAGTGAATCAGACAGTGTGTTTGATCAGCACGGCATCACTGTTCTAGTTGACAAAGAAAGCCTTGACATCATGAACGGCACCGTGATTGATTATAAACAATCCATGCTCGGCGGCGGCTTCACCATCGACAATCCAAACGCCATCGCTTCATGCGGCTGCGGTTCTTCGTTTAGAACAGCAACGAATGCAGGCAAGCCTGAAGAGTGCTAAGCACTAAAAACGGATAGCAACTATTACTGACGCTTTTCTTAGCGATAAATCATCGTTAAGGGAGGCGTTTTTATTATGGGGAAATGATGCAGAGAGTACGGGGACTTAGGCAAGAGAAACGCTGCTTTGTTGTTTGATTTTTGTTGTAAATACAGCAAAGTTACGCTATATTTAATGCGGAGTATATTTTATTGCATTTACAACAAAATCACGATAGGGAGTTGGTGATGAAGAAGATTTTTGGAATGGTAACAAGGTCAGTATCTGTTCCGTGTTTAAATATATAAAAGGGACACTAGACAATTGAATTTAAAATAAAGGGGCTGAATCCGAACAATGAGTGTAAAAATGAAAAAATGCAGCCGGGAAGATTTACAAACACTTCAACAATTGAGTATTGAAACATTCAATGACACTTTTAAAGAACAGAACTCACCTGAAAATATGAAAGCCTATTTAGAAAGCGCATTTAACACTGAGCAGCTGGAAAAAGAGTTATCCAATATGTCTTCGCAATTCTTTTTTGTTTACTTTGATCATGAAATCGCTGGATATGTAAAGGTCAATATCGATGATGCTCAGTCTGAAGAAATGGGTGCTGAATCACTTGAAATCGAGAGAATTTATATAAAGAACAGCTTTCAAAAACATGGGCTTGGCAAACATCTGCTGAATAAAGCTATAGAAATTGCGCTGGAACGTAATAAAAAGAACATTTGGCTAGGTGTATGGGAAAAAAATGAAAATGCCATTGCCTTTTATAAGAAAATGGGGTTTGTTCAGACCGGCGCCCACTCTTTTTATATGGGTGATGAAGAGCAAACGGATTTAATCATGGCTAAAACACTCATATAATATTTTTCGAAGGGTGGATGATGATGTATATTCCAAAGTATTTTAAAGTCACAAATGCTGAAGAAATTTGGAATTTTGTACAAGAAAACTCCTTTGGTACGATTGTCACAACAGAACAAGGAAAACCAATTGCCACACATTTGCCTTTAGGATTCAATAAAAAAGACGATCATTACTATATTACGGGGCATTTCGCTTATGGAAATCCTCAGTGGAGAACGTTTGAAGTCTGTGAAGATGTGCTTGTGATGTTTCAGGGACCGCACGCTTATATTTCTTCTTCCTGGTATTCACGCGAAAATGTTCCGACGTGGAATTATCAGGCTGTCCACATGTATGGAAAAGCAAGTATGTTAGAGAAAGATGAATTAGCAGAAGAATTAACAATCATGCTGGAGAAATACGAAAAACATCGTGACAATCCTGTTTTATGGGATAAGCTTTCTCCAAAACTCTTAGAACGTGAATTGAAAGGTATCGTTGGATTTAAGATTAAGGTGGAAGATATTCAAGCGGCATATAAATTAAGCCAGAACCGAAATGAAACGGATTATATGAACGTCATTGAACATTTGCAAAATGAAGAAAATCCAAATGCAAAACAAATGGCAGAACTGATGGAAAATAAATTCAAAAAGCAAATATAAGCTTACTTTGCTGAAGCAGTAGCAGAAAACGCCAACTCAAGCGGAGAATCGCTGACTTGGCGTTTTTTTATGATTAATATTTATCCCCATTAAAAATGGAATTCTTTACAATCACATAATCCACATTGCGGATGGCGTCAAGCTTTGTTCCGCCTGCATAAGAAATAGAAGATTGAAGATCCTGCTCCATTTCAATCAGTGTATCCTTGATTGAGCCTTTATGCGCCACGTGCATTTTTTTGCCTTCGACATTTTTCTTTTCGCCTTTTTGGAATTCAGAGGCTGAGCCGAAGTACTCCTTGTAAAGCTTTCCGTCTTTTTCGATCGTTTGGCCTGGCGATTCTTCGTGTCCGGCAAATAGTGAACCGATCATGACCATCGTTGCGCCGAATCGGATTGATTTTGCGATGTCGCCATGGGTGCGGATGCCGCCATCCGCGATAATCGGTTTGCTGGCTGCCTTGGCACACCAGCGCAGCGCCGCTAATTGCCAGCCGCCTGTACCAAAGCCGGTTTTGATTTTCGTAATACATACTTTTCCCGGTCCGATGCCGACTTTAGTGGCATCCGCTCCCGCATTTTCAAGCTCTCTGACTGCTTCTGGCGTTCCGACGTTGCCAGCAATAACAAAGCTGTCCGGCAAATGTTTTTTAAGGTGCTGGATCATTTCAATGACAGCATTTGAGTGACCGTGAGCAATGTCAATTGTCACGTATTCAGGAGTCAGATTTTCTTCTGCCAGCTGGCGGACAAATTCATACTCCTCCGCTTTGACGCCCACACTGATAGAAGAGAATAAGCCGCGTGCGTTCATATCTTTAATAAAATCAATTCGTGTCTCAGGCTCAAATCGGTGCATGACATAAAAGTAGCCATTTTCGGCTAATTGAATCGCTAGCTTCTCATCTATAATCGTCTGCATATTGGCAGGAACGACGGGTAATTTAAATGTACGTCCGCCTAAGCGTACGGATGTATCACATTCTGAACGGCTATTTACAATGCATTTTGCAGGAATTAGCTGAATATCTTCGTAATCAAATACGTTTTCCATGGTTTTCACTCCTAAAAACGAATATTTAAAAGTATAATATATGAAATGTTCGCCTTCTATAATGTACTCTGTTTTATTTAGGATGTCAAACATTATGATTTGCTGGCAGGTGTGGTCAAGTGCCGAAGCTTGTCATGCAGGGTGAGTTTAGGTATCATAGTTTTAACGAATGGTCTTAGAGAGCGGATCAAAACGCGAATGATATACGTTCAGCAAAGCATGGTCGTTCAGCACCAGGCTTTCTTTATGGCATGGACATGGGAAAGGAGCGAATAAGATGGCCCAAAACGAAGAAAAAACACCGAAGTCCCAAAAGATTCAGGACCGCATTATTATGGCAATGATCTGGGTAGTCGCAGCCCTTGTGATTGCGCTGGTTGTAGGAACTGCATTGAATTATATAAATATCTTCAAATAAAAAAGGAGCTGTGTCGCAGACACAAGCTCCTTTTTTTATTATTTATTTTCAAAAAGACTTGTTGAGTGAAGAGGCTGTACGCGGGCTTTCGGGTCCATGTAAGCCTTGGCGTTGTTCACTGCTGTCGGTGCCTCACCGAAGCCGCTGGCAATCAGGTTGACTTTTCCTTCGTATGTACAAATGTCACCTGCTGCAAAGAAGCCTTCGATATTTGTTTCCATTGTTGATTTCACGACAATGGAATTTTTCTCGATGTCCAGGCCCCAGTTTTTGATCGGTCCAAGAGATGAAACGAAACCGTAGTTGACGATTAAGTCATCAATTTCTAAAATCTCTTTGCGGTCGCCTTTCACTTCTTCAAGCACTAGCTGTTCGATTTTGTCTTCGCCGATCAGCTCCGCAGGGACGAATGGTGTCAGGACATTAACCTTCGACGCATGAAGGTTTTCCACACTGTGCTCGTGCGCACGGAACTTGTCGCGGCGGTGAATGATCGATACTTCTTTTGCGATTGGCTCAAGCATAAGCGCCCAGTCAACCGCGGAATCTCCACCGCCAAGGATCGCAACGCGTCTGCCGGCAAATTTTTGCAGATCATCAACGAAGTAATGGAGGTTTTTGCCTTCATACTGCTCGGCATTTTCAAGTTCCAGCTTTCTCGGTTTGAATGCGCCGTTTCCTGCAGTTATGATGACCGTTTTAGAGTAGTGGGTTTCTTCATTTGTTACAAGCTTAAACACGCCGTCTGCTTGTTTCTCAACAGATTCAACCGCTTGCTCCAGACAAATGGTTTGGTCGAATTTCGCCATTTGCTCTTTTAGGTTATTGATAAGCTCTTGCGCGCGGATTTTCGGGAATCCCGCTACATCATATATATACTTCTCAGGGTATAGGGCGCTAAGCTGTCCGCCGAGCTGAGGCAGGCTTTCGATAATTTTGACGCTTGCCTGTCTCATCCCGCCGTAAAAAGCGGTGAATAAGCCGACCGGTCCCCCGCCTATAATTGTAATATCATAAACCTTTGTATCCTCTCGCATACGAAAATTGCCTCCTAAATGAAAATTGTTATTAATTATACCATATTGCCGTTCAAATTGACGAGTCAGCAGAAAAAATCGTAAGGATCTAACGTGCCCATCCGTTCTTGAAAATATTTCCGCAGGCCGCTACGATAATAACCAAATGAAATGATCTTTTTCTGAATGTTTCTTGGGCCAGCCGGATAAACATGATAATAGTGCTACGGGTAAGGACTTCACAAAAAACTTTTCAATATATTTCATAAAATCCCGCC
The DNA here is from genome assembly GCF_038004765.1 of Bacillus sp. FSL R5-0576. NCBI lineage: Bacteria > Bacillati > Bacillota > Bacilli > Caryophanales > Bacillaceae > Bacillus > Bacillus sp. FSL R5-0576. The sequence goes on along the minus strand of NZ_JBBORU010000001.1, from coordinate 3,025,932 downwards.
AATAAGCTGAAGCTAACACAAATGATGATTTTATTATGGGTCTAACAAAAGCAAAAAAAGAGAAGGTGGATGTGATGGCATTGAATAAGCCCAAAATCGTGATTTTAGGTGCAGGATATGGCGGATTGATGACGGTGACAAGGCTGACGAAGTATGTCGGGCCGAATGATGCTGACATTACGCTTGTAAATAAACACAATTATCATTATGAAACGACATGGATGCATGAAGCGAGCGCGGGTACGCTCCATCATGACCGCTGCCGTTATCAGATAAAAGATGTAATCAACCAGTCACGGGTTAATTTTGTACAGGATACCGTAAAGGCAATCAAAATTGATGAGAAAAAAGTTGTGCTTGCGAATGGAGAATTGCAGTACGATTATTTAGTCATCGGGCTCGGCGCCGTGCCTGAAACGTTCGGCATTAAAGGCTTAAAAGAATATGCGTTTCCGATTGCCAACATCAACACGTCGCGCCTGCTGCGGGAACATATTGAGCTGCAGTTTGCGACTTACAATACGGAAGCGGAAAAACGGCCGGACAGGTTAACGATCGTTGTTGGCGGTGCCGGATTTACGGGAATTGAATTTCTTGGCGAGCTGGCTGCTCGCGTGCCGGAGCTCTGTAAGGAGTATGACGTTGACAGAAGTCTTGTCCGCATTATTTGTGTGGAAGCAGCGCCGACCGTTTTGCCGGGCTTTGATCCGGAACTTGTTGATTACGCCGTACATTATCTTGAGGAAAACGGAGTTGAGTTCAAGATCGGAACGGCTGTACAAGAATGTACACCAGAAGGAGTCAGAGTCGGCAAAAAAGATGAAGAACCAGAGCAGATCAAATCGCAAACCGTTGTATGGGCGGCAGGTGTCCGCGGCCATCCGATTGTGGAGGAAGCCGGTTTTGAGAATATGCGCGGCCGAGTCAAAGTCAACCCTGATCTCCGCGCCCCGGGACATGACAATGTCTTTATTCTCGGCGACAGCTCGCTGTTTATGAATGAAGATACAGAGCGCCCGTATCCGCCGACTGCGCAAATTGCAATGCAGCAGGGCATAACGGTCGCTAAAAACCTTGGCAGGCTTATTAAAGGCGGAGAGCTTGAGGAATTCAAGCCGGACATTAAGGGAACAGTGGCTTCTCTTGGCGAGCATAACGCGGTTGGGGTTGTTTATGGCAGAAAGCTGAAAGGCACGCCCGCTTCGTTTATGAAAAAAGTCATTGATAACCGCTCACTGTTTATGATTGGCGGACTCGGACTGACATTGAAAAAAGGCAAGTTCAAGTTTTTCTAAAAACCCGCGGAAGCGGGTTTTCTTTATTAAAAAACGCCAAAATAAAAAGAGAACGAGAGGAAAACAAGTATGTTTCCGCTTACATCAAAAGATTTGTCACATGATCTGACTTTATTGTTGACAGCTTGATATGGTATATTATCAGAAAATTAAGAAAAAGGGTGATGATTAGATGAAAACTGCAACGACAACCGCTTCACATGCATGCCCATTTTGTTCAGGGAAAGGATATTTTCAATTGATTCTCGGCGGTTCAGAGACTTGTCCGTCTTGCCAGGGGACAGGAAAAGACAGTCATTCTTTTTCCAGCCGTTGACTTTATTTCAGCCCCCGCGTTACACTAAAAACAACGCAGGGGGGTGGAATAGGTTGATTAGTCTGCCAGTCGTAATCATCTCAATTGTTTTGTTTTTTGTCTTGTTTTTTGGAATCGGTTTCTTATTAAACATGCTGCTGAGAATGTCTTGGATTATGGCTGTGATTTATCCGATTGTATGCCTTTTCATTATCAGCAAAGAAAAGCTGATCAGCTATGTCCAGTCGCCGGGAGAATCCTTTGCCAGCCTGTTTCATCGTGTCTTATCATTAGCGGCTGCTGATGTGCTGATTTTAGTCAGCGGTTTGGCCGGCGCCATCGTGTCCGGTATAGCGATCAACATGCTCAGAAAAAGAGGATATCAAATGTTTTAAATGCCGCTTTCTTCTAAAGAAAGCTTTTTTTATGCGTTCAGCTCATTCACCATTTTGAATAATGCTCTCTCCACTTGGGAACAATGATTCGGAGGAGAGGTGAATGATGTTGAATATGATCAGACGTTTGCTGATGACCTGTTTATTTCTGCTTGCATTTGGCACGACATTTTTATCAGTGTCAGGAATTGAAGCGAAGGACTTGTCAAAATGGGTGCAGGAACATCAGGAAAAGCACTTGAAGCATGCAGGACTGACATTAAAAGCATTGCAGCAGAAACAAACACAAACCACGTCCGCGGCTGAGGATAAAACAAAACCGTTAGAAGAGGCATTTGATTGGGATGAATATCCAGTCCAAAGAGTAACAGCAACAGGCTACACAGCAGGAGCTGAGTCGACGGGCAAAAATCCCGGTGATCCATTATACGGGCTTACATATTCAGGTGTGAAAGTGAAACGGGATTTATATTCCACGGTTGCTGCTGACCCGTCCGTTTTCCCGATCGGAACAATTTTATTCATTCCGAACTACGGTCTCGGAGTTGTGGCCGACACAGGATCAGCTATTAAGGGAAACCGCCTTGATCTGTACTTTGAGACAGTCAAAGATGTATACAATGAATGGGGCAAAAAAACCCTTGATGTATATGTGATTAAAAAGGGAACGGGAAAGATTACCGAGGATGAGCTTGAGAAGCTCAATGAAACAAAATCCTTGCAAGTGTTCAGAAATCAATATAAAACTGTGAAAGAATAAAACGCTCCAGCGAAAGCAGGAGCGTTTTTTTACATGAAAAAGTAAGCGAGTGCCAATGTCAGTAAAATACCTGTTAATCCTCCGAAAAAGACTTCGATCGGCTGATGTCCGAGAAGCTCTTTCAGCTTTTTTTGCTTTTCTTTCTCTGCAGCCTTAGGGAAGTCCTTCGCTTCATTTACGAAACGGTTAAAATCAATAACAAGCTTATTAATGACTGTTGCCTGCTCACCGGCGTGACGTCTGACGCCAGTGGCGTCAAACATGGTTATGACGGCGAAAATGGCAGAAACCGCAAAGAGTGAGGAGTCTAATCCATGCTCCAAGGCTACGCCTGTTGAAAGTGCAGTGACCGCTGCGGAGTGAGAGCTGGGCATGCCGCCTGTGCTTGTGACCAGCGACCAGTCCAGTTTTCTGGACACGATAAACTGTATGGGCACTTTGATGACCTGAGCAAAAATAATTGCGGCCAGGCTTGATAATAAAGGAAAATTCGTTAAAAGTTCCATCGGCGACATCCTTTCTATTTGAAAAATCCTTCGTGTTTCAAAAGAAAAAAGCAAGTCTTAGACTGTTGTTTGTTAAAATAAGTATAGTGGAAAGAATGTTTTTCCTATTATACCATTGTTCATTACAAATACCCATTACGTTAGGAGTGTAAGCCTCATGTTTTATGCGGTTCAACAATCAGAGCATACAGAAACCCTTGTTGTCGGGCTTTTTCAAAAAAGCCAGCTGACAGGAAAAGCGTTGGAAATTGATGAAATGCTCGAAGGCCATCTGACACAGCTTTTAAAAGAGGGTGATGTCTCTGCGAAACCGAATCAAGTATCAAAAGTATTCCCTCCATCTTCTGCGGGTATGAAACGGATTTATTTCGTTGGTCTGGGGAGAGAAGCAAATTATTCGTTTGAACAGGCGAAGGAACGTTTTGCTCATGTTTTTCAAGCCATTCATAAAGATCGAAAACAAGAAACTGCTGTTCTGCTTGATACGTTTATTTCGGAAGACGTGCCTCCAGCCGATGCCGCTCATGCTTTAGCTGAGAGCTGCCTGCTTGCTTCCTATGAGGTGCAGGATTATAAGCACAAATCAAATGAGCCTGACAAACAAATTGAAGCCGTGTATGTTGTAACAGATGAAGATACACAGGAAGTGCAGGCAGGGCTTCGCGTCGGCCAGGCATACGGACAAGGGACAAATTCGGCTAGAACGCTTGTGAATATGCCGGGAAACATGCTGACAGCGACTGACCTCGCTTCGTATGCTGAAGAGCTTGCGGCGAAATATGATTTTGAGTGTGAGATATTGGAGAAATCAGAGATGGAAGAGCTCGGTATGGGCGGAATACTTGCGGTAAACCAAGGCTCCACCGAACCGCCGAAAATGATTGTGTTGAAATATCAGGGCAAAAAGGAATGGGAAGACGTCGTCGGACTAGTCGGGAAAGGAATTACCTTTGACACAGGCGGCTACTCCATTAAAACGAAATCTGGAATTGTCGGCATGAAATCAGATATGGGAGGAGCTGCTGCGGTTCTCGGTGCTATGGAAACGATCGGAGAGCTTCGTCCTGAGCAAAACGTGCTGTGCGTTATTCCATCAACCGATAATATGATCTCCGGCGGGGCCATGAAGCCGGATGACGTGATCGTATCTTTAAGCGGAAAAACAATAGAAATCCTTAATACGGATGCTGAAGGAAGGCTAGTGCTTGCAGATGGCATTACATACGCGAAACAGCATGGCGCGTCAGTTCTTGTCGATGTAGCTACGCTTACCGGCGGCGTCGTTGTGGCATTAGGAACTGAAACAACCGGTGCAATGACAAATGATCAAAGCTTTTACCAGCAGGTAGCTGATGCTGCACAAGAGTGCGGCGAGGCAATCTGGCAGCTGCCGATAACAGAGAAGGATAAAAAACGCGTGAAAAGCAGCCAAATGGCGGATCTCAACAATTCACCGGGACGCGAGGGACATGCGATTATGGCAGGAACGTTTCTTGGTGAATTCGCTGAGTCAACACCTTGGGTTCACCTTGATATTGCAGGAACAGCGACTGCCAATAAAGCAACCTGCTTCGGGCCGGCCGGGGCTACTGGCGTTATGGCAAGAACACTGGCTACACTTGCGGAGCGATTTACATTGGAAGAAGATAAAAACGAGTAATGAAAAATCCCTGCTGTATGATGCGGCAGGGATTTTTTTCTTCCGAAATCTTTAGTTGACTAAAGTGGATCGGTTATGATACGATACGTTCGTACTTTATTTATCTACTACATTAGCAAACTAAAGGATTTTTGGAGGGGTATCATCATGAATGCAGTCGTCATCGCAGTCCTGCTTATGCTTGTATTAAGCCTGCTGCGTGTCAATATTGTTATCGCATTAATTATAGGCGCCTTGGCCGGCGGGTTAACAGGCGGGCTCGGTCTTGGCGAAACGGTTAAAGCTTTCACAGACGGTCTCGGCGGAAATGCCACCGTTGCAGTCAGCTATGCCATGCTTGGCGCGTTTGCCGCCGCTTTGACGAAAACGGGTCTTCCGGACGCAATGGTGGAAGCCTCCGTTAAATTAATCGGAAATAAAGAAGATTCTCGAAAAAAAGCACTGTCTAAGGTGCTGATTGTGCTGATTATTTTAATTGTATCTTGTTTTTCGCAAAACGTCGTTCCGGTTCACATCGCGTTTATCCCGGTGCTGATTCCGCCGCTTTTGAAAATCTTTAATGAACTTGAAATGGACCGCCGTCTGATCGCGTGTGTAATTACATTTGGCTTAACGGCTCCTTATATTTTGCTTCCGGTCGGTTTCGGCCAAATCTTCCAAGGCATGCTGAAGGACAATATGGCGGATGCCGGGTTAAACGTTCCGCTTGCTGATATTCCGTACGCACTGATTATTCCAGTTGCAGGTATGGTTGTCGGCCTTATTTTATCAGTGATCGTATACCGTAAACCGAAACAATATGAAACAAAAGACATTTCAGGTGCAGAAGCATCGCCATATACGAGAAAAAGTATTGGTATTGCGGTTCTAGCCATTGTTGTGTCACTCGGCGTCCAGCTTTACTTATCTCAGACTTTGGGAGTAGAAGGAATGATTATGGGGGCGCTCGCTGGTCTGATTGTTCTGTTTGTCAGCGGTGTGATGAAGCGTGATGAAGCGGACTCACTGATTACTGATGGAATGGTTTTAATGGCCTTTATCGGCTTTGTCATGCTTGTTGCAGCCGGGTTTTCAAACGTATTGACGAAAACCGGAGATGTCGAGTCACTGGTCAAAACGTCAGCTGGTTTTATCGGACACAGTCAGTCCTTGGGCGCATTGCTGATGCTCATTGTCGGCTTATTAATTACAATGGGGATCGGATCTTCTTTTGCGACCATTCCTGTTATCACAACCATTTTCGTGCCTCTATGCATGCAGCTTGGATTCAGCCCGATGGCAACGATTGCGATTATCGGGGCTGCTGCTGCGCTTGGCGATGCCGGTTCACCTGCCAGTGACAGTACGCTTGGGCCGACTTCAGGTTTGAGTGCGGACGGCCAGCATCACCACATTTGGGATACTTGTGTGCCGACATTTATATTTTATAATATTCCGCTTGTCATCTTTGGCTGGATTGCAGCGCTTGTTTTATAGGAAAAAGGCTCCCCTTTACTGGGGAGCCTTTTCTCGTTATGATAAAAAAACCGTCCAATAGAACGGTTTTTACGTAGATGATATGTGATTTCTGTTAAAGCCGGTTGCTTTATGAATAGAGCGGTAAATTGCTGGTGCGATAAACGACAGTATCACAGCCAGCGCTGTATCTTTTACCATAAACCAAATCATAAAGCCCCAAGCCGTGCCGTAGCTCACTGGCGTATGAATCCACAGCTTCAGTGCAAGATACATATAGGTAGTGCCGATGAGATACATGATCGCCGTTCCGATAAGTGAAGCAATGAGAAATCGAATTTTACTTGGCTGAATGTTTCGTTCTAAAAACCATCCCGCTGCAAATGCTGCCGGAATGTATGAGATAATAAACCCGCCGCTTTTCCCTGCAAACGGTGCGAAGCCTGCTGAAAATTGAGCAAACACAGGCGCTCCGGCCAATCCGACAAGTGCATATACAATCATGGCAATCGCTGCCCGTTTGCTGCCAAGAAGCAAAGCTGCCAAGAGACAGAAAAACGGCTGCATCGAAAGCGGAATGCCGGCTACTTGTAAAAAGGGTGCTACTGATGTAATGTTTGCCCCGACAGCCATAAGTGCGGCGAACATGCCAATCAGCGCCATATCTCCCGCACGAAGTTTACGTTGTTTCATCGTTGTTCCCCCTTAGGTTGACATACACAATCATAGAGTAATAAAGAACAAAAAGATTGTCAACATGATTTTGAATTAGGTTAACAAAAAGGAGGACCATATGTATTTCGGAAAAACAAGACAGTCCGATCAATCTGGAAGAGTGCCGCCAAATCAAAACGTCACCACTTCATTTCCTGTGCTTCATACCGGAGATGTCCCATATTACGAAGATATGACGAAATGGAATCTTCAAGTATACGGTTTGGTTGACCATCCGATGCTGCTAAGCTTTGAAGATGTCAAAGCCTTTCCACGGTATGAATCGAAAAACGACATTCATTGCGTCACGGGATGGTCAAGGCTTGATAATGTGTGGCAAGGCGTGCGGGCTTGTGATATAGCGGAAAAAGCGGGTGTAAAAGAAGAAGCGGGCTACGTCATTTTACATGCTGAAGAGGGCTGGACGACCAATCTGCCGCTTGATGATTTCTTAGCGGAAACTTCCCTTCTGGCTTATTCGCATAATGGCGAACCTTTAACCCCTGAACACGGCTTTCCGCTGCGGGGTGTATTTCCGCATCTGTATTTTTGGAAAAGCGCCAAGTGGCTGCGCGGAATCCAATTTACGAAAGAAAATCACCCTGGCTTTTGGGAGCGGAATGGCTATCACATGAGAGGCGACCCTTGGCAAAATCAAAGGTTTACATGGGATTAAGGTTCTATTTCAAATAGGACAATACGCATCTTTATTAGGTTTTTACTTCCATATTGATAGTCTGCAGGTACCTTATTTGATCAAGGTGCCTTTTTTATTCGGGAAAAAGTTGACTTTCTTTGGAAGAAAACCTATTATTTGAGGTGTCTAGTTGATAGTGAAAATCATTATCATACATTGCGGTTTAGTTTAAGGAGAGGAATGTCGTACTGCATGAAAGAGCAAACAACAGACCGGACAAATGGCGGGACATCGAACGCATTTACGATTCCTGGTACGGAAGTGCGTATGATGTCTTCACGCAATGAAAACCGTACCTATCACATTTTTATCTCGAAACCTAGTACGCCGCCGCCACCCGCTGGTTATCCTGTGATTTATCTGCTGGATGCCAATTCTGTCTTCGGAACGATGACGGAAGCCGTTCGAATACAGGGACGCCGACCCGAAAAAACCGGGGTGATCCCTGCAGTGATCGTCGGCATTGGCTATGAGACAGCGGAGCCGTTCTCCTCAGCACGCCACCGGGATTTTACAATGCCAACAGCCCAATCGAAGCTGCCGGAAAGGCCCGACGGCAGAGAATGGCCGGAGCATGGCGGAGCGGAGGGCTTTTTCAGATTTATTGAAGAGGATTTAAAACCGGAGATAGAACGAGATTACCAGATTGATAAAAAAAGACAAACAATCTTTGGCCATTCGCTCGGAGGGCTTTTCGTGCTGCAGGTGCTGCTAACAAAGCCCGATGCGTTTCAAACGTATATCGCGGGAAGTCCGTCCATTCATTGGAATAAACCGTTTATTCTCGAGAAAACGGACCATTTCGTCTCTCTCACCAAGAAAAACAATCAGCCTATCAATATCCTGCTTGCCGCAGGAGAATTGGAGCAGCATCATAAAAGCCGGATGAACGACAATGCGAGGGAGCTTTATGAGCGGCTGGCCGTTTTATCTGAACAAGGCATACGGGCAGAATTTTGCGAGTTTTCAGGAGAAGGACATATTTCAGTTCTTCCTGTTTTGGTCAGCCGGGCGCTGCGTTTTGCGCTTCACCCTGACGGACCGCATCTTTCAATGGGCTGAGACATACTCAGCCTTGCCTTTAAAAAAATATTTGTCACTGAAATTATATTTGACTGTCACATGACATTTGGATATGATTATTTTTATAATTGATAATGATAATCATTATCAATAGATTGCGTTTTTCAAGGCGCAGCAGTCTTTTTCGCTGGATGTCTGTTCGGCATTTAGAGCGAAGAAAGGAATTGATGATATGAATGCAAAGAGTATAGAGGGAAAAATTGCTTTTATAACAGGGGCTGCCCAAGGAATAGGCGAAGCTGTTGCGCGGACGCTTGCCAGTCAAGGCGCACATATTGCGGCAGTTGATTATAATCCTGAAAAGCTGGAAAAGGTTGTGAGCAGCCTCAAAGCAGAAGGCCGCCATGCAGAAGCTTTTCCTGCGGATGTGAGAGACAGCGCGGCGATTGATGAGATCACGGCGCGCATCGAACGTGAAATGGGGCCGATTGATATTTTAGTGAATGTAGCGGGTGTCCTTCGCCCGGGACTGATCCATTCGCTTAGCGATGAGGAATGGGAGGCGACGTTCGCAGTGAATTCGACTGGCGTATTTAACGCCTCGCGTTCAGTCAGCAAATATATGATGGACCGAAGATCGGGTTCGATTGTAACAGTCGGATCGAATGCTGCCGGTGTACCAAGAACATCTATGGCGGCATATGCGTCTTCAAAGGCTGCGGCTGTGATGTTTACGAAATGCCTTGGCCTTGAGCTTGCAGAATACAATATTCGCTGCAACATTGTATCTCCCGGATCAACGGAAACAGACATGCAGTGGTCATTATGGGCCGACGAGAATGGAGCGGAGCAAGTCATAAAAGGATCACTTGAGACATTTAAAACAGGGATCCCGCTCAAAAAACTAGCCAAGCCTTCGGATATTGCGGATGCTGTGCTCTTTTTGGTTTCTGGCCAGGCAGGGCATATTACGATGCATAATTTATGCGTAGATGGCGGCGCGACCTTAGGCGTGTAACTGAATTTAAAGGAGGTTCATGAGAATGTTGGATCAAAACGTTATAACAGAAACAAAAGCGGAGCATTTGCTTCATGAATATCAGCCGGGCGCCTTTTTCTTAGCGTCTCCTCATCGTGTACTGTTAGCGAAAGGCATATGTGAAATCGTACCGGAGGCAGACGGGCAAAACCAAATGGAAACCCTTTCTGGCCGAATTGCAGAGACGCTGCGTCAGGCAAAACAATCAGGGCAAAGCCGGCCGCTTGTTGTCGGGGCCGTTCCTTTTGATCAAGTAAAAGCAGCGCGGCTCGTTGTACCTGAAGAAGTGCGCTGGTCAGGACCGCTTCAATTTGATCATGAGGAAGAGGAACAGCAGGCTGGGCATACATACCACATAAAGCCTGTTCCTGAACCTGAGGATTATAAAAATGGTGTTGAACAAGGGCTGGCACGCATTGCCGATGGAACACTCAGCAAAATCGTTCTGTCCAGGTCGCTGCATTTGACATCGCCTGAACCGATTCAGACGGATGAATTGCTTCGCCATCTGGCTCAGCATAACACGCATGGCTACACGTTTGCCGCAGACGTGTCCAGTCAGGAGGAAACGTCTCCCCGCCGAACATTGCTCGGAGCAAGTCCGGAGCTTCTCGTTTCAAGGATGGGAACACAGGTCGTTTCCAACCCATTAGCCGGCTCAAGGCCGCGCAGTAATGATCCTGTTGAAGACCAGCGCCGGGCAGCTGAATTGCTTTCTTCCGCAAAGGATCTTCATGAGCACGCGGTTGTCGCTGACGCGGTTGCGGCAGCGCTGAGACCTTTCTGCCGGACGCTGGAGGTTCCGGAGAAGCCTTCACTGATCAAAACGGAAACGATGTGGCACCTGTCCAGCGTGATTAAGGGAGAGCTTTCCGATCCGTCTGTAACCGCACTTGAATTGGCGGCGGCGCTCCACCCGACGCCAGCCGTCTGCGGAACACCGACTGATCTTGCAAGAGAAGCGATTCTCAGCATTGAACCATTTGACCGCGGTTTCTTTACCGGCATGGTCGGATGGTGTGACGATGCCGGTGACGGAGAATGGATCGTGACCATCCGTTGTGCAGAAGCAGAAGAACGCTCACTCCGCCTGTATGCTGGAGCTGGTGTTGTGGCCGGTTCAAAGCCTGAGGACGAGCTTCAGGAGACGTCCGCAAAGTTTCGGACAATGCTGCGGGCAATGGGCGTGGATCACATATGAACAGAATGAATTGCTGGAGGGATACAACATGCTGAAAGGATTTACGCCTTGGCCTGATGAGTTAGCTGAGACCTATCGAAAGAACGGCTGCTGGGCCGGTGAGACGTTTGGAGATTTGTTAAGGGACCGGGCAGCCAAATATGGTGATCGCATTGCCATTACATGCGGAAACACCCATTGGAGCTATCGAGAGCTTGACACAAGGGCTGATCGCCTGGCTGCCGGATTTCAAAAGCTCGGCATTCAACAGATGGATCGTGTTGTGGTGCAGTTGCCAAATATCAAAGAGTTTTTTGAAGTCATTTTCGCGCTTTTCCGTCTGGGGGCGCTTCCAGTCTTCGCACTGCCTTCTCATCGAAGCAGTGAAATTACATATTTTTGCGAGTTTGCTGAAGCGGCTGCATATATCATTCCCGACGCTTATTCCGGTTTTGACTACCGTTCGCTTGCCAGACAGGTTCAAAGCAAGCTGCCGACTTTGAAAAACATCATTGTCGCAGGTGAGGCAGAGGAATTTTTACCGCTGGAGGATTTGCATGCAGAACCTGTAAAACTGCCTGAAGTCAAATCATCGGATGTGGCGTTCCTCCAGCTTTCTGGCGGGAGCACCGGGCTATCGAAACTGATTCCGAGGACCCACGATGACTACATATACAGCCTGAAGCGGAGTGTGGAGGTCTGCTGGCTCGACCACAGCACGGTGTACTTGGCCGCGCTGCCGATGGCACACAATTATCCGCTGAGCTCACCCGGGGTTCTCGGCGTATTATACGCTGGAGGAAGAGTGGTATTATCTCCTTCTCCAAGTCCAGATGACGCATTTCCTTTGATTGAACGGGAAAAGGTCACGATAACTGCTCTTGTTCCGCCTCTTGCGATGGTATGGATGGATGCGGCATCCTCACGCCGTGATGATTTATCCAGCCTCCAAGTGCTGCAGGTCGGCGGTGCCAAGTTTAGTGCTGAAGCCGCGCGCAGGGTAAAAGCTGTTTTCGGCTGCACGCTGCAGCAGGTGTTCGGAATGGCAGAGGGTCTCGTCAATTATACGAGATTGGATGATCCTGAGGAGATCATTGTCAACACCCAAGGAAAACCGATGTCCCCATATGATGAAGTGCGTGTTTGGGATGATCAGGATCGCGACGTAAAACCTGGTGAAACAGGCCATCTGCTGACGCGGGGACCGTATACAATTCGCGGTTACTATAAGGCAGAAGAGCATAACGCCGCTTCATTTACTGAGGACGGTTTTTACCGTACGGGTGATATCGTCAGGCTGACACGAGACGGCTATATTGTCGTTGAAGGCCGGGCGAAGGATCAAATTAACCGTGGAGGAGAAAAGGTTGCGGCTGAAGAGGTAGAAAATCATCTGCTGGCGCATCCGGCTGTCCATGATGCAGCAATGGTCTCCATGCCTGATCAATTTCTTGGCGAAAGATCTTGTGTGTTCATTATTCCCCGGGATGAAGCCCCAAAAGCCGCAGAGCTTAAAGCATTTTTGAGAGAGCGCGGACTGGCGGCATATAAAATCCCTGATCGAGTTGAATTTGTCGAATCCTTTCCGCAGACAGGGGTAGGAAAGGTAAGCAAAAAGGCTCTTCGTGAAGCTATTTCCGAGAAACTTCTTGCAGGGTCAAAAAAATAAATCAACAATTTGAGAGGAAGTGTTCATATGGCTATACCTGCCATTCAGCCGTATCAAATGCCGACAGCATCTGATATGCCGCAAAACAAAGTCTCATGGGTGCCTGATCCAAATCGGGCGGTCCTATTAATACACGATATGCAAAACTATTTTGTCGATGCTTTCACAGCGGAAGCATCTCCGGTAATAGAGCTTTCAGCGAATATACGAAAGCTGAAGAATCAATGTGTTCAGCTTGGGATTCCTGTTGTCTATACCGCACAGCCGGGAAGCCAAAATCCGGATGACCGTGCGCTGCTGACAGACTTTTGGGGCCCGGGATTAAACAGCGGTCCTTATGAGGAGAAAATTATAACCGAGCTGGCACCGGAGGATGATGATCTTGTGCTGACAAAATGGAGATACAGCGCGTTTAAGAGAACGAATCTGCTTGAAATGATGCGCAAAGAGGGACGCGATCAGCTGATCATTACAGGAATTTACGCCCATATCGGCTGTCTTGTTACAGCATGCGAAGCATTTATGGAAGATATTAAAGCCTTTTTTGTGGGAGATGCAGTTGCTGATTTTTCATTAGAAAAACATCAAATGGCGCTGGACTATGCGGCTGGACGCTGTGCGTTTACCGTGATGACTGACAGTCTTCTTGATCAGCTGCAGAATGCGCCGGCAGACGTTCAAAAAACGTCAGCAAACACTGGCAAAAAGAACGTGTTTACATGTGAGAATATCCGTAAACAAATTGCTGAGCTTCTGCAAGAAACATCGGAAGACATCACAGATCAAGAGGATTTGCTCGATCGTGGTCTTGATTCGGTAAGGATCATGACATTGGTGGAACAATGGCGCCGTGAAGGGGCAGAGGTGACTTTCGTGGAATTGGCTGAACGCCCAACGATCGAAGAATGGCAGAAATTGCTCACAACCCGCAGCCAGCAAGTGCTGCCAAACGTGGATTATTTATAAAAGGAGGGTAAACAAACGGATGCCTGATACAAAAGATCTTCAATATTCTTTGACCGGGGCGCAAACTGGCATATGGTTTGCTCAGCAGCTTGATCCGGACAATCCAATCTACAATACAGCGGAATATATAGAAATCAATGGACCAGTCAATATTGCTCTTTTTGAAGAAGCTTTGCGGCACGTGATCAAGGAAGCGGAATCGCTGCATGTCCGCTTCGGTGAAAATATGGACGGGCCTTGGCAGATGATAAACCCGTCTCCGGATGTACAGCTGCACGTCATTGACGTCAGCTCTGAGCCTGATCCGGAAAAAACAGCATTAAACTGGATGAAAGCTGATTTAGCAAAGCCGGTTGATTTAGGGTATGACCCTTTGTTCAATGAAGCTCTGTTTATTGCCGGGCCTGATCGTTTCTTTTGGTATCAGCGCATTCACCATATAGCGATCGACGGCTTCGGTTTTTCCCTGATAGCCCAGCGTGTGGCAAGTACATATACTGCGCTTATAAAAGGACAAACAGCTAAAAGCCGTTCCTTTGGGTCTCTCCAGGCCATTTTGGAGGAGGATAAAGATTATCGCGGATCAGAGCAGTATGAGAAGGATCGTCAATTCTGGCTGGACCGTTTTGCAGATGCACCTGAAGTTGTGAGCTTGGCTGATCGGGCGCCAAGAACATCTAACAGTTTTCTTCGTCATATGGCATATCTGCCTCCGTCTGATGTAAACGCGTTAAAAGAAGCGGCGCGCTATTTCTCAGGAAGCTGGCATGAAGTCATGATTGCGGTGTCAGCTGTTTATATGCACCGTATGACCGGCTCTGAGGATGTTGTGCTCGGCCTGCCCATGATGGGTCGGATAGGGTCCGCGTCACTGAATGTACCGGCTATGGTGATGAACCTTCTCCCGCTCCGGCTGACGGTAAGCTCTTCGATGAGCTTTTCTGAACTGATTCAGCAAATTTCCCGGGAAATCCGCAGCATTCGGCGACATCATAAGTATCGCCATGAAGAGCTTCGGCGCGATCTGAAATTGATAGGAGAAAATCATAGATTATTTGGCCCTCAAATCAATCTTATGCCGTTTGATTACGGTCTCGACTTTGCCGGCGCCCGGGGCACAACGCATAATCTTTCAGCCGGTCCTGTTGATGATCTATCAATCAATGTATATGACAGAACAGACGGCAGCGGGCTGCGAATTGATGTTGATGCGAATCCTGAGGTATACAGTGAGTCTGATATTAAGCTTCATCAGCGGCGTATTTTGCAGCTGCTGCAAACGGCTTCTGCCGGAGAGGACATGCTGATTGGGCAAATGGAGCTTCTGTTGCCAGAGGAGAAAGAAAAAGTCATTTCTAAATGGAATGAGACGGCAAAATCCGAGAAGCTGGTCAGCCTTCAGGACATGTTCGAAAAGCAGGCAGTTCTTACGCCAGAACGTATCGCTCTCATGTGTGATGACATTCAAGTCAACTATCGAAAGCTCAATGAAGAGGCAAACCGCCTCGCGCGTCTGTTGATCGAAAAAGGGATTGGTCCGGAGCAATTTGTCGCTTTGGCGCTGCCGCGTTCCCCTGAGATGGTGGCCTCAATGCTTGGTGTGCTCAAGACTGGTGCGGCGTATCTCCCCCTTGATCCGGAGTTTCCAGCCGACCGCATTTCTTACATGCTGGAGGATGCGAAACCTTCATGCATCATAACGACTGAGGAAATAGCAGCCAGTCTGCCTGATGACCTGGCTGTACCGGAGCTTGTGCTTGATCAGGCTGTTACACAGGAGATTATAAAACGCTATTCGCCGGAAAATCCGGATGTATCGGTTTCTCTTGACCATCCTGCGTATATCATCTATACCTCAGGATCAACAGGAAGACCGAAGGGAGTCGTTGTGACACAGAAAAGCTTAAGCAATTTTCTGTTGTCCATGCAGGAGGCGTTTTCTCTAGGAGAAGAAGACAGGCTGTTGGCTGTGACGACTGTCGCTTTTGATATTTCAGCATTAGAGTTATATCTTCCGCTGATTAGCGGAGCGCAAATCGTGATCGCAAAGAAAGAAACGATCCGTGAGCCGCAGGCATTAGCTCAAATGATTGAAAATTTCGATATTAACATTATGCAGGCGACACCGACACTGTGGCACGCTTTGGTAACGAGTGAACCTGAGAAACTTCGGGGGCTTAGAGTGCTTGTAGGAGGCGAGGCGCTGCCGAGCGGTCTTTTGCAGGCGCTTCAAGACCTTCATTGTTCAGTCACGAACTTATACGGTCCCACTGAAACAACGATTTGGTCTGCAACAGCTTTTCTTGAAGAAGGGCTGAAGGGCGTTCCTCCGATTGGGAAACCGATTTGGAACACGCAGGTGTATGTGCTTGATAATGGATTGCAGCCGGTGCCGCCGGGCGTTGTCGGAGAGCTTTATATTGCAGGCACCGGCTTGGCCAGAGGTTATTTCCATCGCCCTGCTTTAACGGCGGAGCGCTTCGTTGCAGATCCATACGGACCGCCGGGAACTCGGATGTATCGGACCGGAGACCAGGTCCGCTGGCGCGCCGATGGGTCTTTGGATTATATCGGGCGGGCGGATCATCAAATCAAAATTCGCGGATTCCGAATTGAACTTGGAGAAATTGATGCCGTGCTTGCCAATCATCCGCACATTGAACAGGCCGCGGTTGTTGTACGGGAAGATCAGCCGGGAGACAAACGATTGGCGGCTTATGTAGTCGCTGATGCTGCTATTGATACTGCAGAGCTTCGTCGTTATATGGAGGCTAGTCTTCCTGATTATATGGTACCGGCGGCGTTTGTGGAGATGGACGAGCTGCCGTTAACACCTAATGGCAAGCTTGACCGGAAAGCACTGCCGGCACCAGACTTCAGCACATCTGTCAGTGATCGGGCCCCGCGGACTCCTCAGGAAGAGATATTGTGTGACTTGTTTGCAGAGGTTCTCGGTTTGGCACGCGTCGGTATCGATGACAGTTTCTTCGAGCTTGGGGGCCATTCTCTTCTTGCAGCCCGTCTGATGGGCCGCGTTCGCGAGGTAATGGGAGCCGAACTTGGTATCGCCAAGCTCTTTGACGAACCGACAGTAGCCGGACTCGCTGCCCATCTTGATTTGGCGCAGAGTGCACGTCCCGCTTTGCAGAGAGCTGAGCGGCCTGAAAAGATCCCGCTCTCATTTGCCCAGCGCCGGCTATGGTTCCTGCATTGTCTGGAAGGACCGAGTCCTACTTATAATATTCCGGTTGCTGTCCGTTTGTCGGGTGAGCTGGATCAAGGATTGCTGAAAGCGGCACTTTATGACCTCGTCTGCCGTCATGAAAGCCTTCGGACGATCTTCCCTGAATCACAGGGGACATCCTATCAGCATATTTTAGATGCCGGTCAAGCCCATCCTGAGTTACATGTTACTGAAATTGCTGAGAAGGAGCTTTCTGATCGGCTTGCCGAAGCTGTACGCTACAGCTTTGATCTTGCAGCTGAACCTGCTTTTCGTGCCGAGCTTTTTGTGATAGGTCCTGACGAGTACGTGCTGCTTCTTCTCGTACATCATATTGTCGGGGACGGCTGGTCCTTAACACCGCTGACCCGAGACCTTGGGACGGCTTATGCGGCTCGCTGCCACGGACGAGCTCCCGAATGGGCGCCTCTTGCTGTGCAGTATGCAGACTATGCGCTTTGGCAGCAAGAACTGCTTGGAAACGAGGATGATCCAAATAGCTTGATTGCCGGACAGCTTGCTTTTTGGAAAGAAACCTTGAAAAACCTGCCTGATCAGCTTGAACTGCCAACCGATTATTCACGTCCGGCTGAGCCGAGTCATGATGGAGATACGATTCATTTTCGTATTGAGCCCGAACTTCATAAGCGATTGCAGGAGCTGGCTCGCGCAAATAGGGTGAGCATGTTTATGGTGCTTCAATCCGGTCTCGCCGCTTTATTGACAAGGCTCGGGGCGGGCACCGACATTCCGATCGGCAGTCCGATCGCGGGACGGAATGATGATGCGCTGGGCGATCTTGTAGGGCTGTTCATTAATACATTGGTGCTCAGAACTGATACGTCCGGTGACCCAAGCTTTCGTGAGCTTCTAGACAGAGTACGGGAAGTGAATCTGGCCGCCTATGACAATCAGGATCTGCCGTTTGAGAGACTTGTAGAGGTGCTCAATCCGGCTCGTTCGCGTGCGACGCATCCTTTATTCCAAATCATGCTTGCGTTCCAAAACACACCGGACGCTGAACTGCATCTTCCTGATATGGAGAGCAGCCTGCGAATCAACAGTGTCGGTTCTGCCAAGTTTGATTTGACGCTGGAAATCAGTGAAGATCGCCTTGCTGACGGGACACCAAACGGAATGGAAGGACTGCTTGAATACAGTACTGATCTTTTCAAGCGGGAAACTGCTCAGGCTCTTGCTGACCGTTTGATGCGGCTGTTGGAGGCTGCCGAGTCTGATCCTGACGAGCAAATCGGAAATCTGGATATTCTTGCGCCAGAGGAACGCAGCAGCATGGTGCCAGATTGGCAAAGTGTATCTGAAAAGATTCCGCACGCAAGTTTGCCAGAGCAGTTTGAGAAGCAGGCTGCTTTACGTCCTGATGCTATTGCCGTTGTATATGAAGATCAGGCACTGAGCTATGCAGAGCTGAATGAAAGAGCAAATCGGCTTGCCCGATTCCTAATTAGTGAAGGTGTCGGGCCGGAGCAATTTGTGGCATTGGCACTGCCCCGATCGTTGGAAATGGCTGTCGGCCTATTGGCGGTGCTAAAAGCCGGGGCAGCTTATCTCCCTCTTGATCCGGATTATCCGGCTGATCGAATTGCTTTTATGCTAAAAGATGCCCAGCCTGCGTTTATCATGACGAACACTAAAGCTGCAAATCACATTCCGCCAGTTGAAAACGTGCCGAAAATCGTGCTGGATGATCCCGAGCTGGCAGAGAAACTAAACACGTACCCTGTAGAGAATCCAAAAAATAAGGATAGGACTCAGCCGCTTTCGCCTTTGAATACGGCGTATGTCATTTATACATCCGGCTCAACAGGTGTTCCAAAAGGTGTGATGATTCCTCACCAAAATGTAACACGTTTATTTGCAGCGACCGAGCACTGGTTCCGTTTCAGCTCAGACGATATCTGGACCATGTTCCATTCCTATGCGTTTGATTTTTCGGTGTGGGAGATCTGGGGTCCTCTGCTGCATGGCGGACGTCTTGTGATCGTGCCTCACCACGTCAGCAGATCGCCAGAAGCGTTTCTGCGCCTGCTTGTCAAAGAGGGTGTGACTGTTCTGAACCAGACACCGTCTGCTTTCTATCAGTTTATGCAGGCGGAACGGGAACAGCCGGATCTCGGACAGGCACTTAGTCTGCGCTATGTCATTTTTGGCGGAGAAGCGCTTGAACTCAGCCGTTTAGAGGATTGGTATAACCGCCACCCTGAAAATAGACCGCAGCTTATCAATATGTATGGGATTACAGAAACGACGGTGCATGTGAGCTATATCGAATTAGACCGAAGCATGGCAGCTTTACGGGCAAACAGCTTGATCGGCTGCGGCATTCCCGATCTTGGTGTATACGTGCTGGATGAACGCCTGCAGCCGGTCCCGCCGGGTGTTGCCGGAGAGCTGTATGTATCAGGAGCGGGGTTAGCACGAGGTTATCTAGGTCGGCCTGGTTTAACATCTGAACGCTTCATAGCTGATCCGTTCGGTCCTCCAGGCACTCGGATGTACCGCACTGGGGATGTGGCCCGTCTCCGCGCTGACGGTTCTCTCGACTATGTAGGCCGTGCAGACCATCAAGTGAAAATTCGGGGATTCCGGATTGAATTGGGAGAAATTGAAGCCGCGCTTGTTCAGCATCCGCAGCTTGAAGATGCGGCAGTGATCGTTCGTGAGGATCAGCCGGGAGATAAACGGTTGGCAGCTTATGTCATCCCTTCGGAAGAAACATTTGATACGGCGGAACTGCGCAGATATGCTGCGGAGAGACTGCCGGATTACATGGTGCCTGCTGCCTTTGTGACGATGAAAGAATTGCCGCTGACACCGAATGGAAAGCTTGATCGTAAAGCGCTGCCCGCTCCGGATTTCGCAGCGGCAGTGACAGGACGAGGACCGAGAACGCCGCAGGAAGAAATTCTCTGTGACCTCTTTATGGAGGTGCTTCACTTGCCGCGTGTCGGCATTGATGACCGTTTCTTTGATTTAGGAGGACATTCCTTGCTTGCTGTACAGCTCATGAGCCGCATTCGTGAAGCGCTCGGCGTTGAACTCAGCATCGGCAACTTGTTCGAAGCACCTACTGTAGCCGGGCTCGCTGAAAGACTTGAAATGGGATCAAGCCAAAGCGCTCTTGACGTTCTGCTGCCGCTCCGAACAAGTGGAGACAAGCCTCCTTTATTCTGTGTTCATCCGGCAGGGGGGCTCAGCTGGTGTTATGCCGGTTTGATGACCAATATAGGAACAGATTATCCGATCTACGGCTTGCAGGCACGGGGAATCGGGCAGCGCGAGGAGCTTCCGAAAACACTTGATGACATGGCTGCCGATTACATTAAACAAATCCGAACGGTCCAGCCAAAAGGCCCATACCATCTGCTGGGCTGGTCCCTGGGCGGGAATGTCGTTCAAGCGATGGCTACCCAGCTGCAAAATCAAGGAGAAGAAGTATCCCTGTTGGTGATGCTGGACGCCTATCCGAACCACTTCCTTCCTATAAAAGAGGCACCGGATGATGAGGAAGCGCTTATTGCCCTTCTGGCATTAGGCGGGTACGATCCAGACAGCTTAGGGGAAAAACCGCTAGATTTTGAAGCGGCGATTGAGATTCTTCGCCGTGACGGCAGTGCGCTTGCGAGCCTGGATGAAACGGTCATTTTAAATTTGAAGAATACGTATGTCAATTCTGTCGGCATTTTAGGTTCCTATAAGCCGAAAACCTTCCGTGGAAATGTTTTGTTTTTCAGATCAACAATCATTCCTGAATGGTTTGACCCGATTGAACCTGACTCGTGGAAGCCTTATATTAACGGACAGATTGAACAAATCGACATCGACTGCCGTCATAAAGATTTATGTCAGCCGGAACCTCTGGCTCAAATCGGCAAGGTTCTCGCTGTCAAATTGGAAGAGTTGAATAAATAAGGGAGGAGAAATAGAATGGCAAATCCTTTTGAAAATGCGGATGGCACGTATTTGGTGCTGATCAATGAAGAAGGCCAATATTCCCTATGGCCCGGTTTTATAGATGTGCCGAACGGCTGGACAGTCGTTCATGAGCAAAAAGGGCGTGAAGCTTGTTTGGACTATATCCAATCGCATTGGAGCGATATGAGGCCAAACAGCCTAAAGACTGTTGAAAATGTGTAATCGTATCAAAAAGAGACTGCTCGCCGTAGTCTCTTCAGCGTGTCGATAAACCCTCGCATTCGTTGTCAAGTCTGCGCGTTGGTGCTCACGAATTAGAACATTCGCTCCGCTCCAATGCTCATCTTTCCTAGAGTTCAAGGGTTTTCAATCACGCTGAAAACATGACAAAATCCTAAAGCTTTTAAAACGCTTTAGGATTTTGTCAACAAACTTCCGAAGAGACTGCTAGCCGCAGTCTCTTTTTCTATCTTACGCAGACGTTTGGGTATGATCACAATCCCTGACCGGGTTTCCGTTTTCATCGGTACACCAAGATTGGGATAAAAACGCTAAAAACACAGCGGCCCACTGATCTGCAAACTGAATCAGAATACCCCCGTCATGCCAAGAGCCGTTGTCTTTTTTCCAGCGGGTATCCATTGCATTCCCTTGATTCATATGGATATTGTGCATTCCGTTGGTCGGGGTAAAGCCGAATATTTTATCTGCAGCCTGTTCAGGTCCGAATTTTGAACCGAATATATAAACCGGCGCTTTCTCATCTTGTGCTTTCTTCATATAGGTTTCAATAAAATCATTTAAATCATTATCAGGTCCTGTGATTTCATGAGGCAAAGGCTTCATTTCCCGCGGGTCAAACAAATTGCCCCGCACATAATCCAGTGCCACTTCACGGTTTGCTTCATTGATCCTTGTATATCCATACGGCATGTTCGGAAGGATGGTAATTGAGCCTGAATCAAACTGATCGTCAGCCAAATACAATACTTCAGATTCCTCAGAACTGGACATCACATTGATGGCGCACCTGTAATACGTATTCTCTTCACCGAGCATTTTGACTTGGAAATGAGGACTGTCATCATCTGTTTCCCGCTTCATGTCTAAGACTATGCCTTTTAACACGCCATATTGCTGAACAGCCATATGAATCCTCCTTTATGATCAACTTCATAGTCATAATTCGTGAAATGGTCTCTTTTTTCCTTTTAAAAAATAAAAAAGCCTGCAGAAATCTTTCTGCAAGCTCATTGTGAATTAAGCACCCGCCACAGATGATTCATCCTGTAAAGCTTTCTCGGCAGGAACATACTCATAGCCTAGATCTCTTGCTACAGCTTCATAGGTCACGTGTCCGTTTGCGGTGTTTAAACCCGCTCTCAGTGCCGCATTGTCTGCGAGCGCTTTTACTGCCCCTTTGTTCGCGATTTGCAGCGCGTATGGAACAGTAACGTTAGTCAGGGCGATTGTTGACGTACGAGGGACTGCGCCCGGCATGTTCGCTACAGCATAATGCACAACCCCGTGTTTTTCATATGTTGGCTGATCATGTGTTGTGATATGGTCGACAGTTTCGACGATGCCGCCTTGGTCGATCGCTACATCAACAATGACCGAACCAGGTTTCATTTGTTTTACCATTTCCTCAGTGACAAGAGTCGGAGCTTTAGCACCCGGAATTAATACCGCGCAAATGAGGAGATCCGCTTCCGCCACAGCATCAGCAATATTGACCGGATTAGAAATTAACGTTTTAATCTGATGGCCGAAGATGTCATCAAGCTGGCGCAAGCGGTCTGCGTTTAAGTCAATGATCGTCACATCTGCACCGAGGCCGACAGCCATTTTCGCCGCGTTTGTCCCGACAACGCCTCCTCCGATAATCGTTACTTTTCCGCGAGAAACGCCCGGCACCCCGGCAAGCAGAATGCCTTTTCCGCCTTTAGGCTTTTCTAAGAATTGAGCGCCGATTTGCGCTGCCATTCTGCCCGCAACCTCTGACATTGGCGTGAGAAGAGGCAATGTCCGGCCTTCACTGACCGTTTCATATGCGATGGCAGTTACTCCTTTATCCTTCAAGGCCTGTGCAAGCTCAGGCTCAGCTGCTAAATGAAGGTACGTAAACAGCACAAGTCCTTTGCGGAAATAAACATATTCTTCCGGCAGCGGTTCTTTTACCTTCATGACCATTTCGGCGTCCCAGACCTGTTTCGGATCAGCAATGATTTCCGCTCCTGCTGACTCATAGGCTTCATTTTCAAATCCGCTTCCAAGGCCCGCGCCTGTTTCAACCAGCACCCGGTGACCGTTTGAAATGAGCTGAGAAACGCCCCCGGGTGTTAATGCGACACGGTTTTCATTGTTTTTTATCTCTTTAGGAACCCCTATGATCATATCTGTCTCCTCCTGTATCTGTGATATTTTTAGTGTAGCTTGATATTTTGGAAAATTCTTTGTTTGATTAAGAAAATAAAAAAACATGAATTTGTGAAATTTCACAAATCCATGTGCCGAAGTTTGATATCTAAATAGATGGTGAATTTTTGATTCACATTTTTCAAATCAATTTCAGCGATCTGGCTGATCCGCTTAAGGCGGTAATTCAACGTATTAACGTGTATATTTAACAGCTTAGAAGCGGTATTCACGTTGCTGTCTGCTTCAATAAAGCGCTCTAGCGTCTCTACCAGATTTGACTGGTGATTCCGGTCATATTGTTCCAGTTTGGAAAGCGAGTAATTATAATGGCCCGCCTGTTTCCGTTTTTCATTTAAGACATCTAAGTATTGATAAATACCTAACTCAGAAAAGCTGAAAAAATGTTTGGTCTCTTCAGTGAACCGTTCCTTCGTTTTTAAGACGGACAATGCTTCCTGATAGGAGCGGGAGACAAAAGAAATAGAGTTGTATATTCCGCCAAAAGCGATAGAAACGTCTTCTATTTTATACCGCTCCTTCAGCTGTTTTTGCGTACTTAAAGCAAACTGTTTTAAATCTTGAAAAGGATGATCTGTTTTGGGTGAGGTTAATATAATAAGTTCATTGGAATCTACGGTCGCCAGCAGCACGTAAACCTGCTGGGTCGTTTCCTGTAAATATTGCAGCTGCTGTTCGATTTTTTCAGTCAGCTCGCCATTTATGCGGATGATCATAACGGAAAACTCTGAAGGAGCGGCCATTCCAAGCTTATGGAACCCATCCGCCATATCATCCTCCTGATGGATGTGTCCGGTCAGCATTTTCCAGAAAAACTCTTGGCTGCGTTCTTCATTTTTCGTTTTTCTGATTTGAAGTTTGAGAAGCTTGTTTTTCACTGCTTTTGCTGCCATTTGCAATGTCAGCAGATCTTCATCGGACAATGTTTTTTGGATCTCAAGCGCCCATATGAAGCCAAGTACTTGCTTGTTTTTCCAAATCGAAATAGCGACGCGATTGCTCAGCCCGACTTCATCAATTTGCTTGACTCTGATCGGCTGGTCCGTTTTTAAGAGAGCTGGAATTGTCCCATCTTTCCACAACTTGTTAATCACCTTCTCCGGTACCCTTCTGCCAATAATGGTAGACGTCCGGGCAGGGTCTGTGCAGTCGCTGTGTGTACTGTAGGCAAGCAGCTTGTGGTTAACATCCTCTATGGTGATCGGGCACCGCAGAACGTCGCTGATATGATCAGCCACATCTTCAAGTCTGTCAAAACTATATTTAAACGGATCATTCGGCATGGTCATAAATCTCCCTACTTTTCGTGCTTGATTTCTCTTTGACATCTCATCCCCTTCCTTTTATTATGATTGTTGTTGTTTGTGAAAATCAACAACAAAGAACAGAAGCAAAAAAACAATTTCATGAGAGAAACGTTCTATATACATTTGGCGGTGTAATCGCCTTTTTGCAGGACAGTTGTATGCCTCATATAATACGACAGCTTATCCTATTAATCTTCTAAGAAAGTCATCGGAGGCGAGACTAATTAAGGAAAGAAAAAACTGAACCTTTCAGAAATGGTGCTGTAGCATCAAATTTTCTGAAAGGTTTTTTTTGGGAGTTGGGGAGTTATTTGGGTCTTTTGGATTATTCGGAGAATGAAGAGAAGATTAAGAAAATAAACCTATTTACTTTACATTATATGTCATTTTTAAGTGATTCGGGGTAAACCATTGGACTCATTTTGTAAAATTAAAACATATTTGTTTGACTATGCCGAAAAACTGTTTTTATAATAATGACGTTCTAAAAATAAGTGAATTAGCCCATATTTAGGCTGATGGCACAGGAGGTAATGAGGAATATGGCAGGATTAATTCGTGTCACACCCGAAGAGCTAAGAGCGATGGCGAAGCAATACGGCGTTGAAAGCCAAGAAGTATTAAATCAGGTTGATCGTTTAAACCGAATGATCTCTGATTTGAAAAGCATGTGGGAAGGTGCTTCAAGCGAAGCGTTCGCAGATCAATACGAGCAGCTCAAACCTTCATTTATCAAAATGTCAGATTTGCTTCAAGATGTGAATCAGCAGCTTGATCAAACAGCAAATACACTTGAGTCTACTGACCAAGACATCGCAAATCAAATCCGCGGATAACAGTATGAAAGGGAAGGAGCGCCTGATTCAAAAGAAGACGGCGCTCTTTCTATGTAAGGGTGATCCTAAATGTATATTGATATTACAATAGATTTGAAACATTATAACGGCAGTGTCTTTGATCTCAGATTGTCAGATTACCACCCGGTGAAAAAAGTAATTGATATTGCTTGGCAGGCCCAAAGCGTATCTATGCCCCCGCGCGAAGGGCACTGGATCAGAGTGGTGAACAAGGATAAGGTGTTTTCCGGAGAATGCAAGCTGTCTGATTGCGGCATTACAAACGGAGACCGGCTTGAAATATTATGAAAGGATCTGGTTGAATGTCAGGTAAACAAAAATCATATTTAGAAAACCAATTAGAAGCTGTTGCCGAGAAAACAGATGCCGGCTATACATTTACCTTTCAACGGGAAAAAATAAAGCTTCTCGACGGTCTTGAAGCTAACGTGATCAAAGATATAAATCCATTTTTTCATAAAGAAATCGATGTGACGGATGATGAAGTAATCATCACAATCCAACCTCCCTCCTCCTATAAAGCATTCCGCTTCATGAAAGCTAAGGATAAAAAAAGTAAATGGCAGTTTGCCTATCAGCTTGTTCAAGCCGTACAGCAGCACAATCTGTCGAGGCTGAATTTGATTGTCGCTCCTGAAAACATTGTATTCGATAAAGGGCTTACGCCTTATTTTCTCCATTATGGAGTAAAAGAAAGCATTCCTCCTTATGAGCGTGATGAGGAAAGAGTATGGCAGGAGCTGAAAGCGGCAGCGGCTTTGGCAGTTGACGGCGCTTTTGCGTTTGAAGACTACCTGAAATTCAATGAAACGCTGACGTTCTCCGCAGAGGCAAAGGCGATATTAGATGCTGAATCCTATGATGATTTGCTCGAGCTGATTCAAACCCATATTGATGAGCTCGAAGCCAAAGCAAAAACATACATACATATCCCGAGAAAGAAGTGGAACATCCAGCGATATATCGGCCTGGGGCTCATTGTTTTGCTTGTACCGGCACTTATTTATTCGATGTACGCCTTATTTTTCGCGCAGCCAAAGCACCAGGCGATAGTGGACAGCAACCGTGCGTTCTTAAACAAGCAGTACAGTGAAGTCATCAGCACACTGTCCAAGTACGATGCGGAAAGCCTGCCTGAATCGGTGCAGTATCAGCTGGCGACGTCCTATGTTGAGGTCGAAAACCTGGGGAGTGCAAAAACCAAAAATATAGAAAATAACTTAGTCACCCTTCAATCAGACCCTCAGCATTTCTTGTATTGGATTGATTATGGTCGAGGAGAATACAAAGAAGCGATCAGTATCGGCCGTAAGCTTGAATACAATGATTATATTTACTTTGCCCTAGCTAAATATAAACAGCAGCTTTTATCTGAGGATACAAATGATGAAGACATACAAAAAGAACTTGACTCAGTAAATAGTGAGCTTGAAAAAGCCCAAAAAGAACGTCAAGAAAATAAACAGTCTAATTCTGAAACATCGTTAGTCGATACAAGCGAAGAACAGACACAAACAGACGAAGAAAAACAAGCAGAAGAGAAAGCGGCAGAAGAAAAAGCCGCAGCCGAGGAAAAAGCGAAAAAAGAAGAACAGAAGAAAAAAGAAGACGAGAAAAAAGAAACAGAAAAGAAAGATGAGAAAAAAGATGACAAATAACGTGAGACATGAAGCACAGGTCATCGCATGCTGCCATTCGGCCGTAAGGGGGTTCGCCATTTGAGTCTATTATGGGTTTTTTACCAAAATAACGTTCAAAAATTAAATCTGTCTAACCTCCCGTCGTCTCATCCGGTGACCATAGGGCCTGATGTGAAGGATTCTGTTACGATCAGCTCCATTCCATTTAATAGCGGAGTGATTTCTCTTAAAAGAAAGGAATCCGGCGGCAAATACGAAGTTTTCCTGGGAAATGATTGTCTCGGCACGATTGAGACGGATATATCATTTACTCTCCAAACGGATCAGCAGGATATACGCTTGATATTGACGGGCAGTGAACCTGAGAAATCCGTTTATTTTACGGGAAATCGGGATGAAATTGTATGTTCCTCAGAAAAAACGAATGCAGATATTTATCTGAATCCGCAAGACTTTGCATTTGCAGAACAAAGCACGTTTTCTTTGCTTCGTTCAGGCGGCAGCTGGTCGGTCCGCCCTGAAAACGGGTCTATCTTCTTGAACGGAGAGAAAATCAACGCCAATACGCCGCTTAAGCCGGGGGATGAAATATTCTGGAACTTCACGCAAATGAGGGTGACGGAACAAGACCTTTTAGAAATTGTTCATTATGCCCAGTTTGAAACAGCGTTAACAGAAACGGTCAAACCGAGTACAGAGATGCAGAAAAAATATCCGCAGTACAGAAGAACGCCGCGGATGGTATACGATCTGCCGGATGACCGCGTTTCTTTCAGTTTTCCCTCTCAGGAGAGCGATCAAACCAACAGAGGGCTGTGGCTCGTCATCCTGCCTCCGCTTGTGATGCTGATCGTGATGGGCGTAGTTGCCATCATCCAGCCGCGCGGCATATTTATACTCGTTTCTTTGGCGATGTTTATGATGACTCTCATTACCTCGACAGTGCAATATTTCCGGGATAAAAACCAGCGGAAAAAACGCGAGGAAAAACGGGAGCGTGTATATAAGCTTTACTTAGACAATAAGCGGAAAGAGCTTCAGGCACTTGCTGAAAAACAAAAGCAGGTTCTTGAATTTCACTTTCCTTCATTTGAACAAATGAAATACTTAACAAGTGAAATCAGTGACCGGATCTGGGAAAAATCCCTTGAAAGCAAGGATTATCTCCAGCTGCGGCTTGGGACGGGAACAGTTCCGTCAAGCTATGAAATCAATATGAGCGGCGGAGACTTGGCGAATCGTGATATCGATGATCTCATGGAGAAATCGCAGCACATGCAGCGCGTCTATAAAGATATCCGCAATGCGCCGGTGACGGTCGATTTGGCAGAAGGTCCGATGGGGCTTGTCGGTAAATCACAAATTGTGAAAAATGAGATTCACCAGCTGATCGGACAGCTGTCGTTCTTTAACAGC
Source organism: Bacillus sp. FSL R5-0576 (assembly GCF_038004765.1). Classification (NCBI taxonomy): domain Bacteria; kingdom Bacillati; phylum Bacillota; class Bacilli; order Caryophanales; family Bacillaceae; genus Bacillus; species Bacillus sp. FSL R5-0576. The sequence continues at coordinate 2,997,460 of NZ_JBBORU010000001.1, read as the reverse complement.
TATCACGATTTGCGTTTTGTATTTATTTTTCATGAAGATGAGTATAAAGACTGGGAGTGGATGAAGTGGCTTCCGCAATTTCAAATGCCCCATATTTATGCAAAGGGATTTATTTATAATGAGCAAACGCGAGATCAGCTCCTGTCTTCACTTTACGAATTGATCAGAGAGCGTGATCTCGAAGATGACAAAGAAAAACTGCAGTTCAAACCGCATTTTGTATTTGTCATCACGAATCAGCAGCTGATCTCCGAGCATGTCATTCTCGAATATTTAGAAGGACAGCATGAGCATCTGGGCATCTCGACAATTGTCGCTGCGGAAACAAAGGAAAGCTTGTCGGAAAACATTACAACTCTTGTCCGCTACATCAATGAGCATGAAGGCGACATTTTAATACAAAAGAAAAAAGCGGTAAGAATTCCGTTCCGTCTCGATCATCATCAGCGTGAGGACAACGAACGGTTTTCACGCACACTGCGGACGCTGAACCACCAGGTCGGCATTACGAATTCCATTCCCGAAACGGTATCGTTCCTGGAGCTTTTTCATGCGAAGGAAGTAAAAGAAATCGGCATTCAGCAAAGATGGCTGACAAGTGAATCGTCGAAGTCGCTGTCAGTGCCGATCGGCTATAAAGGGAAAGATGACATTGTGTATCTGAACCTTCACGAAAAAGCACACGGTCCGCACGGCTTGCTTGCGGGGACAACGGGATCAGGGAAAAGTGAATTTCTCCAGACCTACATCTTGTCACTTGCAGTGCATTTTCATCCGCATGAAGCGGCTTTCTTACTAATTGACTATAAAGGCGGAGGAATGGCGCAGCCGTTCCGCAACATTCCCCACCTCCTCGGCACGATCACAAATATTGAAGGAAGCAAAAACTTCAGTATGCGTGCGCTTGCTTCCATTAAAAGCGAGCTGAAAAAAAGGCAGCGCCTGTTTGACCAGTATCAAGTCAATCACATCAATGACTATACAAAGCTATACAAGCAAGGGAAAGCAGAAGTGGCGATGCCTCACTTGTTCTTAATTTCTGATGAGTTTGCCGAGCTGAAAAGCGAGGAGCCTGATTTTATCAGGGAGCTTGTCAGTGCCGCGCGTATCGGACGAAGCCTCGGCGTTCATTTGATTTTGGCGACACAGAAGCCAGGCGGCATCATCGACGACCAGATCTGGAGTAACTCGCGCTTTAAAGTAGCGCTCAAGGTCCAGGATGCCACCGACAGTAAAGAAATTTTGAAAAACAGCGATGCCGCAAACATTACCGTAACAGGCCGCGGCTATTTGCAGGTCGGAAACAATGAAGTGTATGAGCTGTTCCAATCTGCATGGAGCGGGGCGCCTTACTTAGAGGAAGTCTACGGTACCGAGGATGAAATCGCGATCGTTACAGATACGGGTCTGATCCCGCTTTCTGAGGTTGATACCGAAGATAACGCGAAAAAAGACGTTCAAACCGAAATCGAAGCTGTAGTTGACGAAATTGAACGCATCCAAGATGAAATGGGAATCGAGAAGCTGCCAAGCCCTTGGCTGCCGCCGCTTGCGGAACGTATTCCGCGCACTCTTTTCCCTTCAAACGAAAAAGACCATTTCCACTTTGCGTATGTAGATGAACCTGATCTGCAAAGACAGGCGCCAATTGCTTATAAGATGATGGAAGATGGAAATATCGGCATCTTCGGCTCTTCGGGCTACGGAAAATCGATTGCAGCCGCAACGTTCCTGATGAGCTTTGCGGACGTATACACACCTGAAGAGCTTCATGTCTATATCTTTGATTTCGGAAACGGAACGCTGCTGCCATTAGCGAAGCTCCCGCATACCGCGGATTACTTCCTGATGGACCAGTCAAGAAAAATTGAAAAGTTCATGATTCGCATCAAAGAAGAAATTGACCGCCGTAAACGTTTGTTCCGGGAAAAAGAAATCAGCCACATCAAAATGTACAATGCGCTGAGCGAAGAAGAGCTTCCGTTCATTTTCATCACAATTGACAACTTTGACATTGTCAAGGATGAGATGCATGAGCTTGAATCGGAATTTGTCCAGCTTTCCAGAGACGGACAAAGCTTGGGTATCTACTTTATGCTGACAGCAACGCGGGTGAATGCTGTCCGCCAGTCATTGTTAAATAACTTGAAAACAAAGGTTGTCCATTATCTCATGGATCAATCGGAAGGATATTCCATTTACGGCCGTCCGAAATTCAATCTTGAGCCGATTCCGGGACGCGTCATCATTCAAAAGGAAGAGCTTTATTTCGCGCAAATGTTCCTGCCTGTTGACGCCGATGATGATATCGGCATGTTCAACGAGCTGAAATCAGACGTACAGAAACTTCAAGGGCGATTTGCTTCAATGGAGCAGCCGGCACCGATTCCGATGCTGCCTGAGAGCTTGTCTACGAGAGAATTTTCTCTCCGCTTCAAGCTGGAACGCAAGCCTTTATCTGTACCGATCGGGCTTCATGAAGAAACAGTCAGCCCAGTCTATTTTGATTTAGGCAAGCATAAGCACTGCCTGATTTTAGGCCAGACTCAGCGCGGGAAAACAAACGTCTTAAAAGTAATGCTCGAACATCTGATTGATGATGAAACTGAAATGATCGGCCTGTTTGACTCGATTGACCGCGGCTTATCTCATTATGCGAAGGAATCAGCTGTTTCATATTTGGAAACGAAAGAAGATATTGAGCAGTGGATTGAAACAGCAGAAGACATTTTCAAAACTAGAGAGGCCATGTATGTGGAAGCCGTCCGCCAAGGAGACGCGCAAAATCTGCGATTCTCACAAGTGGTGCTGATGATTGACGGGATAACGAGATTCCAGCAGACGATTGATACGAGAATACAAGATCGTCTCGCTAACTTCATGAAATCATACGCTCATCTTGGGTTCAGCTTTATCCCGGGCGGAAATCACAGCGAATTCTCAAAAGGCTATGACTCCTTGACGACTGAGATGAAGCAAATCCGCCACGCGATTCTGCTGATGAAAAAATCTGAGCAAAATGTCATTCCTCTCCCGTACCAAAGACAGGAGCCTGAGATTCAGCCGGGCTTCGGATATGTTGTGGAAAACGGGAAGGAGCAAAAAGTTCAAATTCCTTTATGTTCTGCTGAAAGGGAGAGTGCTAGATGACAGAACAACGAAAAAGCTTGATCAAGTTAATATCCGCCGTCATCATCATTTTGCTGCTCCCGGTTTTGTTTTTCCGATTTATCGGAGACGATCCGACGAAAAAAGCAGTCAATTCCACCCGGCAAATCGCGGTGGTGAATGAAGACACAGGCGTATTGAGTGATGAGGTAAAGTCTGATGAAGAGGACAAATCCGCCCAGTTCGGCAAGGAAGTAGCGGCCGTTCTGGGTGAACGTCCTGATTATTCGTGGACGGTCGTAAACCGAAGCGCGGCCGAGACCGGTCTCGCTTCAAAGAAATATGATGCGATCGTCTACATTCCCTCAGACTTCTCAAAAAACATTTTGAGCTATGACAAAGACCATCCTCAAAAAGCAACGCTCGAATTCAGCATTCAAGATAACCTGAATGCGGTTAACAAAGAAAAAGTTCAGCGGGAGCTTGAGGATGCCCAAAAGACAATGAACAAAAAAATGTCGGCCTTATACTGGAATTTTGTTTCACAAAAAGTGGACAACGTCAGAGGAGAATTTGACAAGATCGTCAATAAAGAATCTGAATTCCAGAATGTCATGTACAACTTTTACAAACCAAGCTCTAATGATTTAGCAGGTGAAATCAAACAGCAAAAAGACTTAATCGATGAGCTGAAGAAATCAATGAATGAAGCGCAAGGCACGACAAAAGAAAAAGCTTCTACAGCGGAGGAAGCTAAAAACACGTTGAAAGAATTCATTGAAACAGTTGAAAGATACAAGGAATATCAAGAAAATCAGAAAAAGCTGCTTTTGGCAGCCCAGGATTCAACACAGCAGCAAATCCGGACAGGTCTGGATGCCATCCAGGCACAGCAAAAGGCGAATCAGTTCAGCGAACGCATGAGCGGATTGGCAACTGGGATCAGCCAAGCGAAGACACAGCTCGGACAAACCAGTAATGTGCTGGCAAACGCCCAGCAAATTAGGGAAGGGCAAGTGTCCCAGCAGGAACTTGGCATGGCAAAAATCCAAAGTAATTTAATCGATCAATATCAGGCCGCATCAAGACAGGCTGCACTAAATCAGGTGTATGAATTGCTTGTCCCGGCACGTCAGGCATTGACAGTTGCGAAAGGGGACGACCCAGTCATAGACGATGGCTCTGACAACAATGATAAAGATAAAGACCCGAAAGAAGAAAATCCTGAAGAACTGAAAATCGATCTTGAAAAACAGCGTGAAGAACTGAAAAATATCGCTGCTGATATTCAGGATATTTCAGACAATCTGAAGGAGCCTGAAAAAGAGGATCCAACACCGGAGGACCCGGGTACTGAACCAGACGATCCGTCCACTGATAATCCAGAAAAACCTGATGACGGGGGCAGTACAAAGCCCGATGATACACAGGGCGACACAGGGAACGACAATAACAGCAGTGATACCGGTAATGACGGACAAACGGACGGCAGTACTCAGGATCAAGACCAGCAGAAGGGAACAGACGGTCAGGAGCAGAACGGTGATGCCTCTGATGGTGCGTCCGACAGCGGACAAACCGAAACGGGCACATCTGCCGAACAGACTGCATCTTCTGATTCAGCCCTTCAATTTATCAAGCTGGCAAATGAAGGCGGAACCGGAGATTCAGGTGATACCGGTAGCGGCGGAGATACGACGGAGCCTGGGGACCAAGATCAACCAGGAAACGGTGACATTTCTGATATCGCCAGAGCAAAAGAACAGCTCAGCAAAGCGTCTGAGCGAATCAAGCAAATTGAGGAAGAGCTCAAAGAAAAAGAAACTGCCCATAATGAAGAGCTGAAAAAGAAGTTAGAGGAACTAAAAGAACAAATGGAAGGTCTTAATGATGAAATTGAAGACCTGAAAGACCAAGTGAAAACGCTCGAAGATAAACTTGAAAATCTTGAAGCGAAACGGAAGCGAGAACTTGAAGGTATTTATAGTGATATGTATAACGCCATTCAAGAACTTGAAAATAAAGATCAGCTCACATTTACCAAAGCAATCTATATAAGTAAAGAAAATATAGATACAGCAATGAAATACTATAAATATTTGTCTGTTTATGATTCTGTATTATCCGGTACGATTGACAGTGCTGCAAAAGCCGGCGCTATTGACGGCCAGCAGGGCAACGTCAAATCAGTCCTGGCTCTCTCACCTGAAGAATCAGCCAGCTGGGAAGCTCTCAAAAACAACACGATGCAAACTGATGAAGACATTAACACCTTCATCGACGGAATGACTAAATTTGCGGATGACTACAGCGGCTTTATTCGTGACTCTCAAGCAGGTGTTCTCGACGAACTGACGAAAATCTCTGAAAGTGCCGCAAAAGCGTCAGAACAGCTTGTAACGGGCGCAACACAGGAATCTGCGACGTTCAGCAACGATGGGCTGTCTGGCACCATGGCACTGAGTGTCCAAGATACGGTCGGCCAGGAAGTGCTGCAAATGTCAGACATGATGGGGTCATTGTCTGATCGCCAGTCAGGCATCATTGATTACACAACCAACATGCAGCAAAGCGTCAATGATGTTCAGGCGAAAGCCGACACCTTAAACAACAACTGGGGGAAAAATGTCGCCTCCACGAAACTCGTGCGCAATGACGTATACGGCATACTCGGAAACACATTAGTAGACGGGCAAAACAATGGCTATGTATATGATTACTTAGCGAATCCGCTTAAAATCAGCGGAGAGGTTCCGGAAGAAAAAATTCAGACGGTACCGCCGGTTGTCATCCTTGTCATTGTGTTGATCAGCAGTCTGTTAATCGGCTATTTCAGCTCGTATTACCAAAACGCACCGCTTCTCGTCAAAGGAGCGTTATTCGGAATTCTGAATATCCTTGTCGGACTTATGATCAGCTTGTTCGGTTTGAATATTTATTCACTGCCAGACGATCAGACGATTAAGTGGTCGGTGTTCACGATTCTATTGCTGGTCGCAAGCTCTGCCTTCATCCGGACGGCATTCAGATTCGGATCAATCCCTGGATGGGTTGCTTCAGCAGCTATGATTCTATTCTATGTCGCACCGCTTATTGATTTGATCATGCCGAACTTTACATTTGAAGATCCGGTTTCGAAAGTATATATCGACATCCAGTACGGTACTGGGCACTTGTTTACAATGGGAATAACAGTTCTGCTGATCATTACGGTGATTGCCGCGGCTCTGCCGCTGATTATCCGGCTGATGGCTGAACACACAGCAGAAAGCGATGAAACGTATGAAGCGTAATCGCAGCATGGAAAAGGGGATCATGATTTGTATGCTCTCCTTTTCCCTTTTCATACCCTCTGCCGCGGCTGCCCAAACTGAAGAAAATACAGATGTCGCGCCAAACCAGTATGAGAAAAAAGACATCGAAATCGATACGAATTATTTGCATGAAGATACCTACTATGAAGAAAAAACAGAACTGCCTGAGGAACAGAAGGATATTACTTTTGATAAACCGAAGGACAAGGACGCCGAGCTGATAAAAGATTTGTTTACATCAACAAATGCCGAGGATTCCAACACGATTGCGGCCCAGTCGAAACAGCTTGGAATTACATTTGCTGAAAAACCAATAACAAAGACATCATCAACGGAAACAGAAGATGAACAAGAAACATCATCATTGCTGCTGCCGATGATCTATGTCGTACTGATCCTGCTCGGAATTGCAGGCATCGTGTTCCTCATCCCAAAAGTCACAGCGCAGGAAAACAAGAAGGCGTAGGCCGCGTGCTTGTGTTGTGTAAAAGCAGTGCCGTACAATAATAACGGAAAAGGAGGTTTCCAATGGAACTTTATATCATCACCGGAGCGTCAAAAGGGCTGGGTCAAGCCGTTGCATTACAGGCTTTAGAAAAGGGGCATGAAGTCCATGCCTTATCCAGAACGAAAACGGATGTCTCTCATGAAAAACTAACGCAGCATCAAATAGACCTCATCAATCTCAAAGAAGCTGAACAGCAATTTGAAACATTGCTCTCATCCATCGATCCAGATCGTTATTCTGGTATTACCCTGGTCAATAACGCCGGAATGGTAACGCCGATCAAACGTGCCGGCGAAGCGTCTCTTGACGAGCTTCAGCGCCATTATCAGCTGAACCTGACTGCGCCCGTGCTTTTGAGTCAGCTGTTTACAAAACGGTTTGCTTCATACAGCGGCAAAAAGACGGTTGTCAACATTACTTCAGGAGCCGCCAAAAATCCATATAAGGGATGGAGCGCGTATTGCAGTTCAAAAGCCGGGCTCGACATGTTTACGAGGACATTCGGATTTGAACAGGAGGATGAAGAGCTGCCGGTGAACATGATTTCGTTCTCACCTGGAGTGATGGACACTGAGATGCAGGCCGTCATCCGTTCTTCATCGAAAAAGGATTTCCACCACATTGAACGATTCCGGAAATTAAATGAAACAGGAAGCCTTCGCAGTCCGGACTTTATTGCCGGCACGCTGCTTTCTTTACTAGAAAAAGGGACGGAAAACGGCCGCATTTATGATATTAAAGAGTTTTTGTAGAGCAGATATTTTCTGCTCTTTTTTTTATACAAAAGGCTGCAGCCAGCGCATTTTATTGAACAGCCGCATATACTGACTGAAACGCTGCTTTTAGGGTATAACAATGATGATAAGAAGATCAAAATGATGTGACATAAGAATTGAGTTTCTCTGCAAATTATGTTAGGATTCTAAAAATATCTAAAGGAGGGGTTTCCATGAGAAAGGTTACATTAATGGATGTTTTCACCCATCCAATTGCACAAAAATATCTTCAGCGTTCCGGCGTGGCACATGCGATTGCCTGCGCTTATCATGCATACAGGCTGTCTGTGAAGGCTGACATTAATCCTGATTTAGCAGCAAAAGCGGCACTGCTTCATGACATCGGCCATTATGAATGGTATACAGACGGAAAGTGGGATTATGAGAAATACAAAAGAAATGACATTCATGCCATTAAAGGGGCGGAACGCGCGCATAAGCTTCTGATTCGGCTTGGCGAGGAACCGAAAGCGGCAAAAGAGATTGCACTAGCCATTTTGCTTCATACAGATTCCTATTTGCCTGAAGGCGAATTAGATAAAAACACGCTGCAGCAGATTGTCAAAAAAGCGGACGAACTGGATGAAGAGCCGGGCGGCCACCATCATTACCGCCAAATTGATCCTTCAACCGCACGAAAAAAAATAGAAAAGCTGGACCAATTAATCGACCAAGCCCAGGCATCCGTGATAAAGCCTGTATAAGTACGGAACAGCGCCCAGCTTTCTTCGCTGTCTCCGCTTCATCGATACTTCCTTTACACCCGCTTCCAAACGTATTCTCCTAAAATCTCCGCACCCCTTTGTTTAATCAGGTAAGCCTGTGTCATTATCCATAAGCGCGGCATAAGCTGAGATAAAACACACAAAGGGGATAAAAGTATGGTCAACCAAGGTAGTCCGCAACTGGTCTCTTTAGTCGATCCTTATGTCTATCAGACCATTAAAAAGCTCATCGGCTCAAGGTTCGTTATACAGACAGTACGAGATACGGTCAGAGGCAGACTGATCGATGTAAAACCTGACCATATCACAATTGAAGGAGCCCGAAATTCTGTTTGTTTGATCAGAATCCAGCACATGATTTCCGTCACCCCAGATTACAGTGAGCGGGTCTAACAGTGCTTGCGCATGAAAAATAGGCGTACACTAGGACGTCCTATTTTTCAGTTAAGCGCTGTAAAAACGCACTATGATACATTGTTCCGTCAAGGTCAAAGCCGGCAAATTCCTGATAGTCACCATCTGAAAAACAGAAAGTGACACCGTACACCGTATAGCAGGAACGGACTGAAGCATGCTGGCAGACCCGAAAATGATAACCGTCTGAATCTTTTACATATAGCCGGGATTTCCCGGCAAATGGGGCACAGAGGTGTGCTGCCTCACCAAAACATTCGAATCCGGCGATTTTGCCGTCTTGGCTGATATCCAGCAGGAGACAATCATTGACTCTGAGCTCCTCAGTCCGTACATTCCTGTTCTTTTTCGGAGGAAGAACATAGATATAAGACAGTTCTGAATCTGTATCGTATGTCACGGCCTTCATCACCAACACTCCTTTCATTATATTAAGAGTTCTGATATGAGTTCATTTTTGTTACAATGATGGGGTATAAGTTCTTTTATCTGACAGACAAAGAAAAACTAGGAGGAACAAAGCTTGTTGAAATCAAAAGTCCATTTTTGGACATTGCAGATTTTATTTGTTTTGCTGATTATTTTTGTAGCAACAAAAGTTTCATTTGTATTTCAGCCGTTTATTGTTTTTATCTCGACATTGTTTTTCCCGATGCTGATTGCGGGAATTTTGTATTTCATATTTAATCCGGTGGTCCGCCTGCTTGAGAAAAAAATTCCGCGGACATTATCCATTCTATTGATCTATTTACTGTTTATCGGTTTGCTTGCCTTTATTTCAGCGTCAGTCGGACCTATCATCACCTCACAGGTGACAGGGCTGTTTAACAACCTTCCTGATTATATAAAACAGATTCAGGCGCTGACAAAGGATTTGTCCCATTCTCAATGGTTTACCTGGATGATGAACCAGGATTATGTATCGATATCAAAAATTGAACAGTCATTGACAAGTTTTCTCCAAAACCTGCCGCAAAATATCACGTCCAGTTTATCTGCGGTGTTTGGCGTCGTGACAAACATCACGCTTGTTATTATTACTGTTCCATTTATCCTTTTTTACATGCTGAAAGACGGACATCGCTTTCCGCATTTGGCAGTAAAAATTCTACCGGCTTCTTATCGGACAGAAGGCTTAAAGATTTTTAAAGATTTATCCGATACGCTTGCGGCATATTTCCAGGGGCAGCTGTTAATCTGTCTTTTTGTCGGAACAGCGTGTTTTATCGGCTATTTAATTGCCGGACTGCCGTATGCCCTGATTCTTGGGATTGTCATGGCGATTACCAATATCATTCCCTATGTCGGGCCTTTTCTCGGTGCCGCGCCGGCTGTCATTGTCGGTTTTATGGACTCGCCGGCCAAAGCGCTGTTTGCGATTATTGTGGTCGTCATCGTTCAGCAGCTGGACGGAAACCTGCTGTCTCCTCTTGTGATCGGAAAGCGTCTGAATACCCATCCGCTTACGATTATTTTGCTGTTAATCGGAGCGGGAAGCTTCGGCGGAATTCTCGGCATGATTTTAGCGGTGCCGGTTTATGCGGTAGTGAAGGCGTTCTTCCTGAATATTGTCCGCTTGATCAAGCTGCGCCAGCGGTCACGACTCGAGGAAAACGCAAAGCCAGCTGAATAGGCGGGCACCATTAGCGGCTCTTTGCATATGATGCTGTAAATCAATGCGGAGGTGGGGAAATGCCTGCAATTGTGGGGCCGATTTATATCATGTCAGTTACGGGTAATGCCGCGGCAAGCTTTGGAGACGTATTTGCGATTTCGCCAAAAAGCGTCGCTCATTCAGGGGCGGGGTCAGGCGCATTTCAGCTTGGTGATTTTGTGAAGATTAACAACCAAACGAGTAAAACTCTCTTCAAAGATGCCGATATCACTGATGAAACAGTTTCGTTTAACGGGTAACAGCCTTTTCACAAGAGGCTGTTGCTTTTTTATTGTATAATATGGGTAGTCTTTAAATAGAGAGGTCATGTTATGAAAATCAGAAAAGCAAATATCAATACGCAAACCGGAATGATCACGGACGTGTATCTGCATGATAACAGAAAAGAACTGCGCACGCTTGTAGCGGTACCGCAGCTGGAGTGGAGCACGATCATTTCCTATGAAGAAGATAAAGCAACTCTGCCTGAACGGCTGGAAGCGTCGTTGCGCCGGCATACAGAGGAAACCCCTGCTGGTGAGCTGGCCAAAAAAATCATTCATTGGGTAACAGAAATGTAAGCGGCGCTTGAAAGTTTAGCTCCTGCCTGATCAGGTGATAATGAAGACAAACAAGACGGGAGGACAGGCTTTTGAGTGAAGATAAAATGGATCTCTATTTGCAGCAAGGAATGTATGGGCCTTTGGAGACAAAGCCTGACGAGCGCCATTTGTTTTTAGGCTCTTTAAGAGAAAGAGTCGTTTTGGCACTGACGAAAGGACAGGTGCTTAGAAGTAAACCGTATAAAGAGGCGGAGCACGAGCTGAAAAACAGCCATGACGTCACCCTTTTGGTTAATGGAGAGCTTCAGTATCAGTCTTACTCTCCTTATATCCAAATGGCGAACCGGTACGGAGTGCCCTTCAAGATTGTATCTGATCTTCAGTTTCATACGCCTTTAGGCCTCGTTATTGCGGCTGACATCGCTGTGAATCGTGAATTGATATATATTCAGGACGACATTTATAATCGGTCAGTGCTGAAATCTTAAGAGACAAACGGACCGTTTGTCTTTTTGTTCATGGCAATTCACTTACAACTGGAGATAAGATATAATGTTCTCATACTGATGGCGGGGAGGCCGGCTATGAAAAAAGCACTTATTTGTATTGATTATACGAATGATTTTGTGGCGAGTGACGGAAAATTGACCTGCGGGGAGCCCGGCAGAATGATTGAAGAGGCGATTGTCAATTTAACTGAAGAATTCATCACAAACGGTGATTACGTCGTATTAGCAGTAGATTCTCATGATGAAGGGGATCAATATCACCCTGAAACCAGTCTTTTTCCTCCGCATAATATAAAAGGCACGGAAGGAAAAGATCTGTACGGAAAGCTTTTGCCTCTATATCAGAAACATGAACATGAACCTAATGTTTACTACATGGAAAAAACGAGATATTCTGCTTTTGCGGGAACTGATTTAGAGCTCAAACTCAGAGAGCGGCAGATTGGCGAACTGCACCTTGCCGGTGTCTGCACAGATATTTGTGTGTTGCATACAGCTGTTGACGCATACAACAAAGGTTTTCGGATTGTTGTGCATAAACAAGCTGTTGCCAGCTTTAATCAGGAGGGGCACGCATGGGCTCTTTCCCATTTTGCAAACAGCATCGGAGCGCAAGTGGCAGAGTAAGGAAGGGGAAAAACAGTGTTAGAGTACGGATTTAAAGATGACAGCCTGTCATTACATACAGACCTTTATCAGATCAATATGGCGGAAACGTACTGGAGAGACGGCATTCATGAAAAGAAAGCGATTTTTGAGCTGTTTTTCAGAAGGCTTCCGTTTGAAAATGGCTATGCCGTATTTGCGGGCTTGGAAAAAGCCATTGAATACTTGGAAAATTTCAAGTTTACGGATAGCGATTTGAGTTATTTACAGGATGAACTCGGGTATCATGAAGATTTTATTGAATATTTGCGCGGCTTATCTTTTACAGGTTCACTTTACTCCATGAAAGAAGGAGAGCTCGTTTTTAACAATGAGCCGATTATGAGGGTGGAGGCACCCCTGGTAGAAGCGCAGCTGATTGAAACAGCTTTGCTCAACATTGTGAACTATCAAACATTAATCGCAACAAAGGCTGCCCGGATTAAAGGCGTCATTGGTGATGAAGTTGCGCTTGAATTCGGAACAAGACGGGCGCACGAAATGGATGCGGCCATGTGGGGAGCGAGAGCAGCCTTAATCGGCGGCTTTAGCGCGACAAGCAATGTAAGAGCCGGAAAGCGCTTTAATATCCCGGTTTCCGGCACACATGCGCATGCGCTTGTGCAGGCTTACCGCGATGAATATACAGCTTTCAAAAAATACGCGGAAACACATAAGGATTGCGTCTTCTTAGTTGACACGTATGACACGCTTCGTTCAGGCATGCCGAACGCGATTAGGGTTGCCAAGGAATTCGGCGACCGCATTAATTTCATTGGCATCCGTCTGGACAGCGGCGATTTGGCGTACCTGTCAAAAAAAGCCCGGAAAATGCTTGATGAAGCAGGATTTACAGATGCGAAGGTGATTGCTTCAAGCGATTTGGATGAGCACACCATTATGAATTTAAAGGCTCAGGGAGCGCGCATTGATGTCTGGGGTGTCGGTACGAAGCTGATCACTGCCTATGACCAGCCGGCTCTCGGCGCAGTTTATAAACTCGTTGCCATTGAAGAAGACGGGAAAATGGTTGACACGATCAAAATTTCGTCCAATCCTGAAAAAGTGACGACACCGGGCAGAAAGAAAGTCTACCGCATTATTAATCAGTCCAATCATCATTCTGAAGGCGACTATATTGCGCTTTATGATGAGCAGGTGAATGATCAGAAGCGGCTCAGAATGTTCCACCCGGTTCATACATTCATCAGCAAATTTGTCACGAATTTTTATGCGAAGGATCTTCATGAGCTGATTTTTGAGAAAGGTATTCTTTGCTACCAAAACCCTGAGATTTCAGACATACAGCAGTATGTGCAGGATAACCTCAGCCTGCTTTGGGAGGAATATAAGAGAATCAGCAAGCCGGAGGAATACCCGGTTGATTTAAGCGAGGACTGCTGGAGCAATAAAATGCAGCGGATCCACGAAGTGAAAAGCAGAATTGAAGAAGAGCTTGAGGAAGAATAAAGAAAAACTGGCCTTTCGTTCGCGAAGGGCCAGTTTTCTTTATGTATATATTATTTTTCATGTTTAGACAATTTTCGTCAAATTATTTGATATACTTAGGGGTGAAAGCCGCGCGTATTGTAAGGGGGATAAATCAATGAGGGTGTTTGTTGCAAGACAGCCTATTTTTAATAGAAAAGAACAGGTTGTTGCTTATGAACTGCTGTATAGAGAAAGCGAAGAGAACGTGTATAGCGCTAAAGACGGCGATCAGGCAACAACAGATTTGGTGATCAACAGCTTTTTAAACATCGGAATTGAGAAGCTGACGGAAGGGAAACGCTGTTTTGTTAATTTTACGGAAAGCCTGATGTTTTCGAATCTTCCCACCTCCTTCAATCCGAAACAGCTTGTCATTGAAATCCTTGAAGATATACCGATCACGCCGGCCCTCATTTCTAGATGCAAAGAATTGAAAAAAATGGGGTATATGCTGGCGCTTGATGATTTTTATGCAATAAACCCGCAAGATGAGGACTTACTGGAAAAACTCATGAGTTATATTGATATATTGAAAATTGATTTTCTCAAAACAACACGAATGGAACGCAGAAAAATTTTGCAAACCTACGGCTGCCGCGGCCTGATTTTTTTAGCGGAAAAAGTAGAGACCCGAAAAGAATATAAACAGGCGGTCCAAGACGGCTTTCAATTATTCCAAGGCTACTTTTTCAGCGAGCCGCGCATCATCAGCGGGCATGACCTATCGACTCATTTCTATTCTTACTATGAACTGCTTAACGAACTGAGCAAAGAGCAGCCTAACATAAAGTGTGTGACAGAGTACATAGAGCGGGATTTATCACTGTCCTATCAAATTTTAAAATTTTTAAACTCATCCCATAGCCGTTTGAGCCAGAAAATTGAAAGCATTCAACAGGCCATTATGCTGCTGGGATTTAATGAAATCAAACGGTGGATATATATCCTTTCCTTTAAGGATTTAAGCAGGAAAGGCCATTCCAGCAAGCACGAAATCATTAAGATTTCTTTGATAAGAGCAAAGCTTTGCGAACTGCTGGCGAGAAAGACATCCCGGCCGCAGCCTGCTTCTTATATGCTGATCGGAATGTTTTCTCTCATAGACACCCTCCTGCATAGAGAAATAGAGGAAATTGTTCAAGAATTGCCTTTAAAAGATGAAGTCGGGCAAGCATTATTAGGCCATCAAAACGACTACTACCAAATGCTTGAGCTTGTGAAATTAATTGAAAGCAACAACTGGGACACTTGCTCGGAATTAGGCAATCAACTCGACAAAGAAGAAGCGTATGAATGTTATCTTGAGGCTCTGGAATGGTGTCATAATCTTATGGACGCAAAATGATTGCGGTCCTCTGACCACCGCAAAGCAAGAATCATTCGGCTTTGCGTTCCGATAAGGCTGATATAGATGCCGTCGGGATTAAAGACCGTATCCACTTCATGCCGGACGCCCATTTGTTTGATCAGGCGCTTTATGGTTTGTTTATCGGACTGCTCGGCTGCGGTCAGAATGCGGCGCGAGAGCTCCCGCGAGCCCGCAATGCGGCCGAGAACGAGCTGGGCATCCGCAAATATCCCTGCGGCCTGCTTCGCTGAACGGATAAAGGTATCAATATTGTTGGCAGGAGCGGGCGGACGGCGTACCTCATACGGATACACGTAAAACCAGGGATAACGATATCTCATGGGAGCACCTCACAAAAAAAGGATGTTTCTATATGTATAGATCCCTAATTGCCGAATATGACAAAGCGAAAAGGCCACAACTTTAGCGTTGCGGTCTTTTTCGGTGTTTGTCGGTCAGGAAACGCCAAGAATCGCATATTCAATTTTGAAAATACGGTATGAAGGACTATAGTCTTGCTTAGTAAAAATGCGAAACCCGTTAAAATCAAGGAGATTAAGAATCTTTCTCAATTTCAGCACATATAAACGCTCTTTCGCATAGAAAGATAGTCCCGTTCTTGTTGTGATTCCTTTGAGTATAAGGGCCTATTGATATTTGCGGTGTCACGCAGGATCTTTTTGCATACTTTTCGGTGAAAAATGAGCCGAAAGCAGATACACTATTAGTAACAGATCAAATACCTAGGACTCGTTCACCATACACAATTCATTGATCTTTCAAAAAAAGGAGTGTGGAAACGATGGAAAAGAAACTTGAAGAAGTAAAACAATTGTTATTCCGACTCGAACTTGATATTAAAGAAACGACAGATTCATTACGAAACATTAACAAAAGCATTGATCAACTCGATAAATACAATTATGCAATGAAAATTTCGTGAAAAAGACTTGGAAACAAGTCTTTTTTTTCGTTCTACCGATACAATAAATGGATAAAGTATTATATGATTGTTAAAAAACGAAAAACCTGCTGTCCTTTAAATGTCCCATTTAGTAAAATGGAATGGGAGGGGGGAAGTCGTTATTGAGCAGATATGTTTAGATTCTGTCCGGATCAAGGAGAAAATGAAGGAGATTGTGAAGCAAAACATATCTAACAAAGATTTGTCACAACTTCTTTGCTCATTTATTGATTCTAAAGAAACATTCTCCTTTGCTGAATCTGCAATCTTACATTATGTTGTTTTTGGAGGAGAGAATTTAGATGTTGCAACATGGCTTGGTGCGGGAATAGAAATACTTATTCTTTCATCAGATATTATGGATGATCTTGAAGATGAAGATAATCACCATGCTTTATGGATGAAAATTAATCGCTCAGAGTCTTTAAATGCAGCTCTTTCCTTGTATACAGTAGGATTAACGAGTATTTATTCATTAAATACCAATCCTTTAATTTTTAAATATGTTTTAAGATACGTAAACGAAGCCATGCAAGGTCAACATGACGATATCACTAATAAATCTAAAACAGAAGATGAAAGTTTAGAAGTAATTAGATTAAAATGTGGAAGTTTGATTGCACTAGCAAATGTAGCAGGTGTTTTATTGGCTACAGGAGAATATAATGAAACAGTTGAAAGATATTCCTATTATAAAGGGATTGTAGCTCAAATTTCTGGAGATTATCATGTTCTTTTATCTGGGAATCGCAGTGATATTGAAAAAAACAAACAAACACTGATTTACTTATATCTTAAGCGATTGTTTAATAATGCTTCGGAAGAATTATTATATTTATTTTCACATAAAGACTTATATTATAAAGCATTATTAGATAGGGAGAAATTCGAAGAAAAATTAATTCAGGCAGGAGTTACTCAATACATTTCGGTATTATTGGAGATATACAAACAAAAATGTTTTTCTACTATAGAACAATTAAATTTAGATAAAGAAAAAAAAGAGTTAATAAAGGAAAGCTTACTAAGTTATAAAAAGGGGGATACAAGGTGCAAGACCTAATTAACTACTTTTTAAATTATCCTGAGGCTTTAAAAAAATTGAAAAATAAAGAAGCCTGCCTTATTGGTTTTGATGTGCAAGAAACTGAAACAATAATTAAAGCTTATAATGATTATTATCGGGCTGATCCAATAACCCGTCAATGGGGTGATTAATAGGTGGATTTGCATTGAAGAACTTGATAAAAAAATTCACAATAGCTGTAATTGTTTTGAGTATCCTCTATATAAGCTATACAACTTATATTAGTATGAATGGGATTATTATTGGGACTAAGGTTCAAAAAAATGATAAAAGTCAATTTGTAATAGAAGAAATATCAAAATCTTCATATGGACAATTTGTTGGTCTGAGACAGGGAGATATCATATTAAAAATCAATGAAGAAAAACCTTCAGACAAACATTTGAAATGGGGATATTTGAGTCATATTAACAGTTTGGATATTTTAAGAAGTGGAAAAAAGATTCATCTCAAAGATTTTGATTTAGTTACTCTAAATAGATCTTATAGTTTTTTTCTGTTCGTACTTCCTTTGGTTTTTTACTTTTTAAGCATAATATGCATTTTTTATATATTTAAGGTAAATAAAAAAAGGAGATCATTTGCTGCCTATATTCTTATTCTATTGTTATTAGACATTTCGATAGCATATATAAGTGCAGGTGGACCATTTAGAGGACATATAATCAATCGGTATATTAACTTGTTTACTTTTATATCTTCTCCTATTCTTTATCTTCAATTTATACAAACATACCTTGGAGAAATAGGAAAAACTTTTTTGAATAGAATCTCCTTTCTTTATATCATACCAATATTTAATCTTGGAATTGAGTTTTTTCAAGACTATTTACAAGTAGATATTGATTTTTTAGCGACTGTTAACTTGGTTTCTTTTGCAATTTTGACTCTATTTTCTTTTTCAGCGATATATTTTCATCTTAATAAATATAAATATGCTGAGCATTCGTTTATTCTTAAATTACTAATTTTAACAAACACTTTATCATTTGCGCCTTTTTTGATATTTTTTGTTCTTCCAATAATATTTACAGGTAATTATATTTTCCCGGCATTAGCTTCGGCGTCATTACTAGTACTAATTCCGTTCGGGTTAGTATACCAATTTGTAGCCAATAAGATGTTTGATATAGAGTTTATCTTAGGAAGAATGAGATACTATGCTCTACTTGCCATGATACCAACTCTTCTTATAGTTGGTGCATTAGTTCTGTTTGATGTAATGGAAATACAGATGAATCCTTTACGCCAAACGGTATTTTTTTTCGTTGTCATGTTCGCTGTCTTTTATTTTAAAGAGGTCATAGATTTTAAATTTCGGTTAAAACGTTTCTCTGAAAAATTCAACTATCAGGACAGTATCTTTAAATATACTCAGCTAATGAGAGGTGTAACTTCTCTTCAACAAGTCTTTAAAGAACTGAAAAAAACTATTTTGGATGTTTTACATGTAAGCAAAGCTTATACCTTTGAGGTAACTCCTGATCACAAAGTGATATTTTTAGATAAGCATGAAATCGAACCGGAATGGCATCTTTATAAAGAGGAGTTTGAAAACGTAACATCAGAAATCGGGAAAATTATAGAAGTCAATCAAGGCTTTCTTATGAAAGTTGGTGAACGAGGTGGAAGTTCTTATGTTCTGCTTTGTTTATCTAATATTAACACTCCCCGGCTAACACGTGATGAAATATCGTGGCTGAAAACACTGTCTTTTTATACAAGTGTGTCCATGGAAAATGTTCTGCATATTGAGGAGCTCATGGAACATTTGAAGGACTTAAAGCAAGAGGGAACCAACCCGATATGGCTGAAAAAGCTAATGTTTGCAATCGAAGAAAAACAGCGTTCAGGACTCGCCCGTGATCTCCACGATTCGGTTCTTCAGGATTTGATTTCCTTAAAACGCCAGTGTGAGCTGTTTTTGGGTGATTTCAAGAAGGATGATAATCCGTGCCGTGAAGAGGTGCAGGACAAGCTTGTACAGATGAATGAGCAGATGTCTGATGTGATTTCGATGACGAGGGAGACGTGTCATGAGCTGCGGCCGCAGCTTCTGTATGATCTTGGGCTGGTCAAGGCGCTGTCGAAGCTGGTGGCGCAGCAGCAGGAGCGGGTTCCGTTTCACATTCGTTTAAATACCGGAAGATTTACGGCTTCCCTTGATCTGGATTCGCAGCTGAATTTGTACCGGATCATTCAAGAGTTTCTGTCTAATGCGGTCAAGCACTCTCAGGCGACGGATGTGCTGATTATGCTCATCAGTATTCAAAACAAAATCGTTCTTCATTATGAGGACGATGGCGTTGGGTTTGATCAGGAAAAGAATACTGAGCATTCCATGAGCATGGGGCTTTCTGGCATTAAGGAGAGAGTCAGGGCTTTAGATGGGCGCCTTCGGATTGAAACAAGTGAAGGAAAGGGCTTTAAGGCTGATATTGAAATCGAATTGTAATGGATTTATAACGGAAACGACTTGGCACAGGCCAAGTCTTTTTTATAAAATGGAAAAGAGTGAGTAAAAGGGAGGAAAACATGAAAAAGATACTAGTGATTGATGACCATCCGGCTGTCATGGAAGGCACCAAGACAATTTTGGAAACGGATTCGAATTTGTCTGTTGATTGTCTCAGTCCTGAACCGAGCGAACAGTTTATCAAGCAGCATGATTTCTCGTCATATGATCTCATTTTAATGGATCTGAATTTAGGCGGCGAGGTCAATGGGATGGAGCTTTCTAAACAGATTTTACAAGAGAATCCTCATTGTAAAATTATCGTGTATACCGGTTATGAGGTCGAGGATTATTTCGAGGAAGCGATTCGTGCGGGTCTGCACGGTGCCATCAGCAAAACGGAATCTAAAGAAAAGATCACCCAATACATATACCACGTACTCAATGGAGAAATTTTAGTCGATTTTGCTTACTTTAAACAGCTGATGACTCAGCAAAAAACAAAGCCGGCTCCTTCCTCTCAAAAAGAACAAGATGTGCTCACACCTAGAGAATGCCTGATTCTTCAAGAAGTTGAAAAGGGATTTACAAACCAAGAAATCGCAGATGCCCTTCATTTAAGCAAGCGGTCCATTGAATACAGCTTGACATCGATTTTTAATAAGCTGAATGTCGGTTCCCGGACGGAAGCGGTTTTGATTGCGAAATCAGACGGTGTACTTTAAATATTGGGGGTGTAGATGATGGATACGAAGCACACATTGCTTGAAGCGCTTGGTATAGAGATTGTTGAAAACACAGCGGAACGTTGCGTTGCGGTCATGCCTGTGGATCATCGGACGGTGCAGCCGTTCGGATATTTGCATGGGGGCGCTTCAGTGGCCCTGGCGGAAACAGCGGCGAGCGCAGGTGCACAGAACCTGATTGATCATTCAACACAGGCTTGTGTCGGTTTGGAGATTAACGCCAACCATTTAAAATCTGTAAAGGAAGGAACGGTAAAGGCGGTAGCCGAGCCCGTTCATATCGGCAGAACGACGATTGTCTATCATATTCACATATATGACGAGCAAGAGAGGCTGATCTGTATATCCAGATGCACGCTGGCTGTCATCAAGAAATAAAAAAACAGCCGGAACTCTGCCTGTCCGGCTGCTTATTTTTATAAATAAGAATCCTCTTTTCGTTTAATCACAAAGTTTCTGATTCCGTTATAGTCATCCTGTACGCTTCTCTCATCAAGCTTGACGCCGGAGTTATACGCAGCACGGCAGATCAAGTGCCCGCCGATAGGCGACGTAATAAAGATAAAGAGAATCCCAAGCAGGATTTTAGCGGAGAGCTCCCCCGTCACAAACCACAAATAGAAGAAGACACCGAGCAGAATCATATTGACACCTAATGTTGAGCCTTTAGAAGCAGCATGAGCGCGTGTAAACACATCGGGAAGGCGAAGTACGCCAAATGACGCAATGAGGCATATAAGAGCACCCAGCAAAATGAATACAGCCACAACAACCTTAGCGATTTCGATCATTTTCGATAATCTCTCCTTTCTCCAGGAACTTGGAAAATGCGATCGTTCCGATAAACGATAAAATCCCCAGCAGCAAAATAATATCCAAAAACGCACTTGTTTTCAGCAAAATGGAGACAAGCGCCGTGATTGCGATCAGATTGATGCCGATTGCATCCAGAGCCACGACCCGGTCAGGCACAGTCGGCCCTTTAATGACACGAATGACATACAAAAAGGTAGACACTGCCATAATGCCGAGCGCGATTTGCAGGATCAGCGTAAACATCACCGGCTCACCTCCTGTATGGCTTTTTCAAATGACTCCCGAATATCAAAAATCGCTTTTTCCGCATCCTCGATATCCATTGCATGAATATAAAGTATTGTTCTGTCATCTGAAATATCCATCACCAAGGTTCCCGGCGTTAATGTAATGAGCAGAGAAAGCAGGGTGATTTCCCAGTCCTTCGTCAGTTCAGTTTTAAAAGCAAAAATACCCGGTCTGATATTCAGTTTTGGAGATAAGACTGATTTCATCACACTGACATTGGCAAGGTACAGTTCCTTTATAAAAATGAAACAGAGCTTGATGATAGAAATCAATTTCCATAGATAAAACTGGCGAGTGAAAAAGCGCCGGAAGAAAAAGAGAGAGAGCATTCCCAGAATATAGCCTGTAATGAATCCTGCGGCGCTTGGACTGTTGCTTAAGAACATCCAGCAAAAAGCGAGAAACACATTTAATAAAATTTGAAATGCCATGCGATCTACTCCTTCAGAACAGCTTCGATATATTTTTCCGGATTCAGCAGCGTCTCGGCCGCTTGATCAACGTAAGGCGACACCCATTCTGTACCCAACCCGAAGAGAAGAGACAGCAAGAGAAAAATAGCTGCCGGATAAAGAAGTCCTTTAGCTGTTCGATGATTTGGTTTTGGCGTTTCTTTTTCTTCGCCCCAAAACGCATGTATAAAGATCCTCAGCACAGAGTACAGTACGAGCAGACTTGAAAGCAGAATCAGCATGGATATCGTAAATTCACCTTCTGCGAAGCCGCCCTCCGCAATTTTAAATTTGCCGACAAATCCGCTCAGTGGCGGAATGCCTGCAAGAGAAATAGCGGAAATGAAAAACATCCATCCAAGAACAGGATAGCGTTTGATCAGCCCGCCCATTTTATGCAGGCTCGCGGTTCCAGTCAATGCGATCAGCGTACCTGCCAGCATAAACAAAGCGCCCTTAATCAGCATATCGTGAATCAGATAGTAGATCGCGCCCTGAATAGATGCGGGGGTGTGTACTGCCACACCGAACAAAATCACGCCGACAGCGGTAATAATGTTATAGATCACAATTTTCATGACATTCGAATAAGCGAGTGAACCGATGACACCAAAAATCACAGTCAGCGCCGCCAGCCAAATCATCAGCTGATGGGTAAAGGCTGTATCGTGAATAAAAATCAATGTGAAAACCCTCGCAATCGCATATAACCCGACTTTTGTCAGCAAAGCGCCGAACAACGCGGAGATTGCTGCCGGTGGCGCGTAATAAGAGCCTGGAAGCCAAAAGTAGAGGGGGAAAATTCCGCCCTTCATGCCAAATACCAAAAGCAGCAGGACACCAATCACAGTGATCAGCCCGGTTTGTCCTGTTTCGCTGATTTTCACGCTAAGATCCGCCATGTTTAACGTGCCGGTTACAGCGTATAAAAAGCCGACCCCTATGACAAACAGGGCAGACGACACGATATTAAACACAATATATTTAAGGGATTCGCGCAGCTGAATTTTTGTGCCGCCTAATACAATCAGCATATAGGAAGCAATAAGCAGAAGCTCAAAAAATACGTACATATTAAATAAATCGCCTGTTAAAAACGCTCCGCTGACGCCGGCAAGCAAGAACTGTACGCCGGAGTAGTAAAAGGAGCGCTCCCGTTTTTCACCGATAGAACGGAAGGAATAAAGCCCAACCAATAAACCGATGACCGCTGTTGTGAGAACGAGCAGGCTGGCGAATTGGTCTGCGGCAAGCACAATGCCGTACGGCGCTTTCCATCCGCCTAGGCTGAGTGTCTGGATGCCTTTTGTGAAGACAGTCTGTACAAGTATGCCGCTAATCACAATCCCGATGGCCGATGCCGCCGTGCTGAAGATTCTCATGAGCATAAGATTCTTCGTCATGAAAATCAGAAGAATAGCCGACAAAAGCGGGATCAGGATTGGCAAAATAACAAAATTATTCATGTTGATCATTTCCCCTCATTTGATCCATATCGTCCGATTTCAATTCCTGATAAGCGCGAAAGGCCATGACGAGGATGAATGACGTAACGCCAAAAGAAATGACAATTGCGGTCAAAATCAGGGCTTGCGGAAGCGGATCGACAAATGATTTGGCATGCTCGCTCAAAATCGGAGCGGCGCCTTTCTTTAATCCTCCCATAGTCAAAAGCATTAAATGAACGCCATGGCTTAACAGTGCTGTTCCGATAATGACGCGAAGCAGGCTTTTAGACAGCAGCAAATACGTGGCAGCCATAAAAATAATACCGGCTAATACAGCCATTAAGATTTCCATTATTCTTCCTCTCCAATCGTTTGAATAATGGTCATCGTTATGCCTACGACAACAAGATAAACGCCTAAATCAAATATCGTCGCTGTGGCGAGCTCCGTTTTCCCAAGGATCGGCAGCTGAAAGTATCCGAATGTGTGGGTTAAAAAAGGAGCCCCGAAGACAAAGGAGCCAACGCCTGTTAATACAGCGAGCAGAAGGCCGGCTCCCGCGACATAAATGAAATTGACCGGCAAAAGGGAACGCACGGTTTTTAAATCATACGCCAAGAGCAAGAGAACGATGGAAGAGGACGTGATCAGTCCGCCCACAAAGCCTCCTCCGGGCGCGTTATGCCCTGATAAAAATAAATAGAAAGAGAAAAGCAAAATGATAAAGGATACAAGCTTTGTCGCGGTTTGAAGAATCAAGTCATTTGTTTTTTGTTCATTCACCGCTTTTCCCCTCCTCTTTTACTTTTGTTTTAATCATGCTGTAAATGCCGAGAGCGGCTATCGTTAATACCGTAATTTCAAACATTGTATCAAATCCCCTGAAATCAACAAGAATGACATTGACGACATTATCCCCTCCGCCGAGATCGTGGCTGTGTTTGACAAAGAAGGACGCAATGCTGTCTTTTGTCCGCTGGCTTGAGGATGCGATGCCGAGCAGAGTAACGATAACACCGACGCCTAAAGAAATGATAAAATTCGTCATCCGGAACGTTCTCGTTTTTGTTTTCAGCCTCAGTTTCGGCAAATGGTAGAAGCAAAGCAGAAACAGTGCCACAGAAATCGTTTCAATGACGAGCTGAGTCAATGCCAAGTCCGGCGCTCTGAAAATGACAAAAAACAATGCAAGCGTATAACCGACAACACCGAGTGCAATGATCGCCGTCAGTCTTGACCTAGCAAAAACAGTCGCCACTGTGGCACTGATCATGACAAGCGTCAAAATGATTTCGTATACACCGATTTTAGCCATGCCTTCCGTTTTAAATGAAAATCCGCCTTTAATGGCAAAAGCTCCGCCTATCAGAATGATGAAACCAGCGAAGATATACAGCAAATAATCTCTTAAAAACCCGGTCATATATTGTTTTGTGACCCGGTAAGAGCCTTTCTCCATCAGAGTCAAAAGCTTATCGTATAACCGGTTGAGTGTGAGTTTCGAAGGAAACAGTTTATAGATTCCTTTCCACTTATTCAGCGACAAATAACCAATTGTTCCGATCACAACAATACCCGCAGTCATGAGCAATTCCGTTGTAACCCCATGCCACTGTGAAATGTGAACGTGGAATTTCTCATGGCCGGCAAGCAATGTCGGATAGATTGAGTTCATCGCAGGCTCTATCAAGCTGTACGACAATATATTCGGGAAAAAGAAGAGACTGACAGCCAAAGCGACAAGAATGACCGGTGGTACGAGCATGCCGACAGGCGCTTCGTGAGCCTGTTTTTCAAGCTGTTCAGGCTGGTAATTTCCTCTGAATGTTTTAAACAGCAATTTCATGCTGTAGATAAACGTAAATACACTTCCGATCCAGGCGAAAAGAGGGAACAGAACGCCCCATGTCTGCACGTTGAACAGGTCGAAATGTGTCACGCGAAGCATGCTTGTGAAAAACATTTCTTTACTCAAAAATCCGTTAAACGGCGGTAGGCCGGCCATTGAAAATGTCCCGATTAAGGAAATGGTAAAAGTAATCGGCATAATCGCCATCAGGCCGCCTAGCTTCCGGATATCCCGTGTGCCTGTTTCGTGATCGATAATCCCGACTGCCATAAACAAGCTTCCTTTAAAGGTTGCGTGGTTGATCAAATGGAAAATGGCAGCCATAGCGGCAACTGTATAATATTCTGTATGTCCGTAATGAAGGGCCGCAGCACTGACTCCGAGCATGGAGATGATCATGCCGAGCTGGCTGACGGTTGAAAACGCCAAAATCGATTTTAAATCAGTTTGTTTCACGGCATGGAATGAACCCCAAACCATCGTAAAGAGGCCAACGAGGGACACGATCCAAAACCACTGAGCTGAAAAGGCGAAAATAGGACTGAATCTCGCAATCACATAAATGCCGGCTTTTACCATAGTAGCTGAATGGAGATAAGCGCTGACAGGCGTCGGAGCTTCCATCGCGTCAGGGAGCCAGATGTAAAAAGGAAATTGCGCTGATTTCGTAAAAGCCCCTAATAAAATGAGAATCATAGCCGGGATAAACAATTCGTGGCCGGCAATTAATTGAACCTGGTGAACCATCTCTCGAATACTGAAGGAATCCGTTATCAAATAAAGGAGAATAAATCCGCCGAGCATGCACAGCCCGCCGCTGACCGTAATCAAAAGTGATTTGGCTGCGCCATAGCGCGACTTTTCCCGCTTATACCAATAGCCGATCAGCAAAAAGGATGAAAGGCTTGTAAGCTCCCAGAACATGTAGAGAACCATGACATTGTCTACTAGAACGACGCCGAGCATGGCGCCCATGAACATCAATAAGTAGACATAAAAGGGCCCAAGCTGTTCTTTTTCTTTCGATAAATAAAAAATGCTGTAAAGAGTGACCAAAGAGCCAATGCCTGTGATCAGTAAAGCGAATAATAACCCGAGGCCGTCTATATAAACGGTAAAGTTAATGCCGAGTGACGGAATCCACTCTAATACCGATCGAAGTGTTTCTCCAGATTGTGTCATCCTGATCATTGGGAGAAAGTATATAAACAGCAAGACGGGCAGGATCAACACAAACCAGCCCGTATGCACTCTTTTTGCGTATTTTGCCAAGAAGGGAATGATAAAAGCAAATAAAAAAGGCGATAAAATAGCAAGATGTAAGAGCTGCAAAGATAAGACCTCCTTTTCTCGTTCTCAATTGAAAAATGCGCTATGTATGAAATATACGGTCAAACGACCTAGTCCAAATTATATCGCACTTTTCTGCAAGCTGCCACGCTTCGAACTGCTGTAATGGGTTTTTATGAGTTCTTTTGACCTCAAAATAAGTCTAACAAAAAAGAGGTTATTTGTATATTTAAAATCAATCCTGATCAAGCTGAAGGTAAGGAGCTGGTCATGTGAAAAGAAAAGTCGTGATGTGCTCAGGTTTATTCTGCTCAGTATTTGCAGGGGCATTCATGTTGAATCAATATGACGGGCGCAGCGGTGTGGCGGCTAGTGATGAGTGGGAGCTGTATTTACTGGAGCACCACCTGTCAGCCAGAATGAGTGAGACGGAATCAAAGGATCTGCCGTTTGGTCCCCGAGAGTATATTCGGATTGTGAATAAATAAAAAAAGAGTTCCGCATAAAACGGAACTCTTTCTGTTTATGAAGTGAAAAAACGAAGCAAAACTGTCGCGCAAATAACTGTGCCTGCACCGCCGAGACGGGTTGAAATTTGGGCAAACGGCATAAGGCCCATTCTTCCTGATGCTGATAAAATGGCAACATCACCCGTTCCGCCGAGGCCGCTGTGGCAGCAAGTAACGATTGCGGATTCAACCGGATACATGTTCATCAGCTTGCCTACAAAATATCCAGAACCAATCATCGCGATAACAACTGAAATACAAATGATGACAAACGGAATAGAAATCACAGACGCTACGTCATCCAACGGAATAAAGAGGATGCCGAGACCGACCATCAGCGGCCATGTAAAGCTTGAAGAAATAAACTTATAAAGCTGGTAAGCGCCTTCTTCCATTTTTTTCGGAAGAATATTTGCATACTTGACAGCCGCAGCTGAAATAATCATTAAGATCGCGCCCGGGATGAAGATGAATTTCTCCAATAACCCGCCAAAAATAAAGAATGTACACGCGAGCAGAACTCCTGCTCCCATTAATTTGAAATCAATTTTTGCTTCGGCTTCTTTTTGATTAAAAATCTCATTTGCTTTTTTAGATTTTACGAGACGTCCGTTCCCATTTAGATCTGGACGCTTATCGCCAAGCTTTTTCATTAAGGCTGCACATATGATAGCAAAAACGTTTCCTATAATTGCGGCTGGAACCAGCTGAGACACAAATACATCAGCAGATGAGCCCAGTATTTGTGAGTAGGCGATTGAAAGCGGCAAAATTCCTTCGCCTATTCCCCCGGCAATAATCGGGACAACAACAAAGAAAAAGGAATCATAGGCACTATAGCCAAAAATAAATCCGACAAGGATGCCGGCTGCAATGGCCGCGATCGTTCCTGCAACCAGTGGAACGAACATTCTGATAAACCCCTGTATTAAAACAATTCTGTTCATACCGAGGATACTTCCCACAACAAGGCAAGCGATATAGAAATAAAGGAAGTTAGACGTTTTCATCAAGTTGGTTACAGCGTCTAAAGATGTTGAATTCAGTACATTGTAAAAGACTAAAAATGAAGGAACAAACAAAGATAAAATAGCAGGGCCTCCAATATCCTTCAATATCGGTATGCGTTGGCCTATGTCTCCGAGAAACACACCAAGAATCATAATAATGGCAAACCCGCCAAGCATATTTGCCGGCAGCTCATTGTAATAGGCTGCAAGAATAATAATAACAGCTAATACTGTGTATAAAGGCAGAGGAATCACACCGATTTCCCAAGACCAGATTTTTTGAAACAGGTTTTTCCCCTGTGAGTCTTTTTGCTCAGGTGAAATTGTCCCCGTTTTTGGAATTGCTCCCATGTCATACACCCCCATGTATTGTTTGTTACAGTCTACAAGAAAGCGTTAACACTTCATATTTTTTTAAGTTAAAAAACTAATAAACAATTAAATTAAGGGGGTCTTTTGGATTAGAAAAAAATCCCTGAGAATCATCTTCCCAGGGGAGAATGTTTTATCTTTTTCCTTTAATATAAGGCACGCCATTGGCTTTTGGCGCATCTGCCCGCCCGATAAAGCCGGTTAAAGCGAGAATCGTTAAGACATAAGGAGCCATCAGCATATACACATTTGGTATGTCTTTAAAAAGAGGGAGCAGCGATCCAATGATGCTTAAGCTTTGGGCGAATCCGAAAAACAGGGCGGCCCCCAGTGCTCCGATCGGATGCCATTTTCCGAATACAAGCGCTGCCAGGGCGATAAAGCCTTGCCCGGAGATGGTAGAGTGCGTGAAATCAAGCGCAATTGTGGAGGCATATACGCCGCCGCCGAGACCGCCGAACAATCCGCTGATCATCACACCGATGTAGCGCATTTTATATACGTTGATTCCCATCGTATCGGCCGCCATCGGATGCTCTCCGACAGAACGGATACGAAGGCCGAACGGCGTTTTGAACAAGATAAACCAGGAAATAAAGGCAAGTGCTATTGCAAGAATAGACGTATAATAGACATCCGAAAAGAAGATCTTTCCCAAGACGGGAATATCGCCCAAACCGGGGATTTTCGTCTTATAAAAAGGCTCTGGGATTTTGTCTGTCTGCGCTTTGCCGTAGATCAGTTTGACGATAAATAAAGTTGCCCCAAGCGCCAGCATGTTAATGGCGACACCGCTGACTGTCTGGTCGGCGCGAAACGAAATCGCCGCTGCCGCGTGAATCAGTGAAAACAGGGCGCCTGCTGCCATGGCGGCAAGGAGCGAAAGCCAAGGTGCGGCGGCACCTAATTCCGGACCAAAAAATAAATTAAATAACACGCTGGTGAACGCCCCGATAATCATGAGGCCTTCTAGGCCGATATTCACCACACCTGATCTCTCGGAAAACACGCCGCCGAGAGCAGTTAAAATAAGCGGGGCCGCATAGACGAGTGTTGCAGGGACAATGATAGATAAAATCTGCACAATGTCCACTTAGTTCGCCCCCTTTTTCTTCAATTTGCCCATGACGAAACGAATCGCATAGCTTGAAGCCACAAACAGAATAATAATAGCAATCACAATATCAACGACCTCTGATGGAACGCCTGATTCAATCGGCATATTTAATGCGCCGATTTTCAGCCCGCCAAGCAGGCATGCTGCCAGTATAACCCCGATGGCTGTGTTTCCCCCGAGAAGAGCGACAGCGATACCGTCAAAGCCTACGCCGGTAAATGCGCCTTTCACTGCTGCGTATTCGAATGTTCCTAGCCCCTCCATGGCTCCGGCAAGGCCTGCAAAAGCGCCGGAGATAAGCATGGAGGTCATGATATTCTTCCGCACGCTCATGCCGGCATACTGGGAAGCGTGCTGGTTAAACCCGACCGCCCGGAGCTCAAATCCTTTTGTAGTTTTGTTGATGATAAACCACATGATAACTGCTGCGAGAAGGGCAACGATGATTCCCAAATGCAGCCGTGAGTAATCGGTGATCTGTTCAAGAAAAGGAGAGCGGAGGGAGGCGGATTCGTGAATTTTCCCCGTCTTGTCCTGATGATCTGTCAAGACGTTTGAAATGATGTAATTGGTCATGTGCAGCGCGATATAATTCATCATAATGGTGACAATGACTTCATGAACGTAAAATCGCGCTTTCAAAATGCCGGGAATAAACCCCCATAATCCTCCTGCAGCTGCCGCTGTAACCAATGCGAGCGGCAAGTGAATATATGCCGGTCCGTCAAACGCCGTACCGACCCAAACCGCTGCTGTCCAGCCGACGAGCAGCTGTCCCTCGACGCCGATATTAAAGAGTCCCGTTCGGAATGCAAACGCGACAGCCAATCCGGATAAAATATAAGGCGTAATTTGCCGGATTGTTTCTCCGACATAATAGATCTCTCCGAATATCCCATTCCACAAAGCCGAATATCCGCTGGCCACACTGTAGCCGCTCACAAGCATAATCAACGCGCCGGCCGCAAGACCAAGTATGATTGCGATGAGCGGCACGAGTAAATGAGAGAGTCGTTTAACCATTTGCTTTCCCCGCTTCCTTTTGCGTGCTTCCTGCCATCAAGAGACCAAGCTCCTGTTCAGTGGTTTCCTGCGGATTAACGCTGGCGATAATGCGTCCTTCAAAAATAACGGCGATTCTGTCACTGAGATTCATAATTTCTTCAAGCTCAAACGAGAGGAGAAGAACGGCTTTCCCGGCATCACGCTGCTCAATGAGCTTTTTATGGACAAATTCAATCGCTCCGACATCAAGGCCGCGAGTCGGCTGGGCGGCAATTAATAAATCAGGATTTCTGTCTACTTCCCGCCCGATAATCGCTTTTTGCTGGTTTCCGCCTGACAATGCCCGAGCGTGTGTATATTCATCCGGCGTTCTGACGTCGTACTCGCTGATCAGGCTGCGTGCTTTTTTGTACATTTCGCCTTTATGTAAAACGCCCAATGCTGAATACGGCTTTTTGTAATAGCTTTGCAGCAGGATATTCTCTCCGATTGGAAAATCAAGGACGAGACCGTGTTTATGGCGATCCTGAGGAATATGCCCGATCCCGGATTCAGTGATTTTTCTTGGCGTCAGGTTTTGGATCTGTTTTCCGTTTAAGGTGATTGTTCCTGAATCTGTTTTGCGGAGTCCTGTCACCGCTTCGATCAGCTCAGATTGCCCGTTTCCGTCGACGCCTGCTATGCCGACTATTTCTCCCGCTTTGACAGAAAGAGACAAATCTCTGACTGTCTCTATTCCGCGGGTATCCTTTACAGTTATGCCGTCAATCGCAAGCACTTCCGCTCCCGGCTGAGCAGCTCTCTTTTCGGTTTTGAACGATACCTCACGGCCGACCATTAGACTGGCGAGTTCGTCTTGGTTTGTATCACGGACATCAAGGGTTTTGATGCCTTTTCCTTTACGGATAACCGTAACGCGGTCACAAATCTCCATAATCTCTTTCAGCTTATGGGTGATTAAGATGATGGACTTCCCTTCTTTGACCAGGTTCTTCATAATTTGCATCAGTTCCTTAATTTCATGAGGCGTCAAAACAGCCGTCGGTTCATCAAAAATCAGAATGTCGGCACCGCGGTAGAGGGTTTTTAATATTTCTGCGCGCTGCTGCATACCGACTGATATGTCAGCTGCTTTTGCTTCAGGATGGATCTGCAGGCCGTATCGATCGGAAATGTCCTGCACCTCTTGGCCAGCACGCTTCCGGTCAATTCTGCCAAACTTCTTTGGCTCCTTCCCGAGAATAATATTTTCAGCAACTGTAAAGGTGTCAACAAGCATAAAGTGCTGGTGCACCATTCCAATTCCAAGGTCATTCGCTTTGTTCGGGCTGTTGATGTGCACCTTCTCGCCGCGCACCCGAATTTCACCCCGCTCCGGCTGATACAGCCCGAAAAGGACATTCATCAATGTTGATTTCCCCGCTCCGTTTTCACCGAGCAACGCGTGTATTTCGCCTTTTTTGACTTGAAGATTGATATTGTCATTGGCGACGATACCTGGAAACGCCTTGCGGATATTGAGCATTTCAATGACATATTCCATTGATTGACCGCTCCTTTATTTCAAAATAAAAGAAAAACAAGGGATAAGGGCTCGACCTCCTTATCCCTGCGATTCTTATTCAGCTTTGAAGGTTTTCAGCTCTTTCTCAGTTGCCGGGACTTCCAATCCGTCGATGATTTTTTTCTTCCATTTATCGACCGCTTTGATCACATCATCCGATAGATTTTGTTTAGATGGAGAAATGCCGACTCCGTCTTGATCAAGCCCGTAGGTAAGTGTTTCGCCGCCCGGGAACTTTCCGTCACTCGCTTTTTTCGTTACATCTTCAACGACTGTATCTACTTTTTTCACCATGGAAGTGAGGGTGACGTTATCATCTGTTCCTTCTACCTGGCCTTCTGCGTATTGGTCTTTATCGACACCGATGACCCAGACATCGCGTTTTGGATCTTCTTTCTTCAGGTTTTTCGCTTCAGTAAAGACGCCTGTGCCAGTGGCGCCCGCAGAGTGATAAATAACATCTACGCCTGATTTATACATGCTTTCGGCGGTTGCTTTGCCGACATCGGCTTTATCGAACCCCCCTGCGTATTTCACTTCTACAACGGCTTTAGGGATAACTGCTTGCACGCCGGCACGGAAGCCGACCTCGAATTTTTTGATTAACTCTGATTCCATGCCGCCTACAAAGCCGATTTTTCCTGATTTGCTTGATAGGGCTGCGGCCACTCCGACGAGAAATGAGCCTTCCTGCTCTTTAAACGTAATACTTGCGACGTTGTCTTTATCGACAACAGCATCTATAATCGCAAAGTTTGTATTTTTGCGCTGATCAGCAATTTCGCTGATTGAATCCTCCATTAAGTAGCCGACGCCGTAAATTAAGTCAAAATTCTCACGCGCCAATTTATTTAAGTTCGTTGTATAGTCTGCATCTGATTTGGATTGAAGATAGTCGTAACCGTTTTTGCCTTTTTTCAGCCCATTCTCTTTCCCAAAGGCTTGGATGCCTTCCCAGGCTGATTGGTTGAAGGATTTGTCATCCACTCCGCCTACGTCAGTAACCATCGCCACACTGAATTTGTTTTTGCCTTCGCCTGAGCCGCTGCTTTTTTCGCTGTTTCCGCATGCTCCTAAAATGGTGCCTGCTGCGATCACAAGTGACATCGCCAATCCGATTTTTCGTTTATTCAAGATATAACCCCCCAGAAAAATTTGGTTCAAAGCTGATCCGGCCAGTCATGTGATGGGCTGTCCTGAACAATTTCTTAGAATCGATAAAATTTTCTGATAATAACAAATGGAATGCGCTGAGACAGTTCTATTCTTCCCTGAATAAGCGTGGTGTGAGTATTTCCTTCGAAAGGCGGGGAAGAGAAGGATGCGGAAGGCGTTCCGGGCGGAAAACCGTGACATCGTTTTCTGAAGTAAGACTTATGACTTAGTTTTTCGGGATCAACTAACCAATCATAATTTATCATTTAACTAATAAGAAATAAATAGAATTTCGCATAATTTTTTAAAAAGTATCTATTTTTAGAATTGTTTGCTTAAAAATGTGAAAGGCCCTTTGTTATTCTTGTATAACTTATCAACAATAGAATCAAGCATCTTGGCAAGAGATATGACAGGAAAAACGCACTGCTCAAAGCGAGCAGTGCGTTTTCTTATAGATATTGCTTTATTCCGTTAAGGTTACTGTTGTTGACGTTGTACTGAAACACAGGTCTTCCGATCGTTCCGTACGCCATTTCTACATTCAGAACCTGTATATCTTCAAGAAACTTTAAGTATTTTCGTATGGATACTTGAGAGATTTCTGTGTGCTTTGCCAAGTCTTCTGTCGTAAAAGATTCATTTTCAAATGACTGGATACTGGACCAGATCAGCTTCAGCGTGCTTTTTGTCAGGCCTTTAGGAAGCTGCACTTTTTCTGTTGCTTCTTTCTTTTGAAAAAGCTCGGCGTCCAGTTCTTTTTGGCTCATGTTGCGATGGGTTGAATACACCTTTTGTTTTCGTCTGTAATCAGACAGAGCCGTTTGGAAACGTTCAAATTCAAACGGTTTGATTAAATAATCAACAGCTCCGTACCGAAGTGTTTTCTTGATCACGTCAAGCTCGCTGGCCGCTGAGATGACAATCACGTCAACCGCTTCATTTTGTGCTCTCAATTCCGTCAGCAGTTCCAGCCCGTTTTTTCCCGGCATATAAATATCAAGCAAAATGAGGTCGATATGGTGCTCGCCTAAAATATGCAGAGCGCTTTGAAAGGAAGAAGCGATGCCTTTCAGCTGAAAGCCATCTATTTGGCTTAAGTATCGTTTATTTAATTCACCCACCATGGGGTCATCTTCAACTATTAGTACATTAATCATGATTTTCCTCCTTCGGTTCGTACGGGATGCGAATACTGAATGTCGTTCCTTCATTCTTTTCGCTTGTGAGGATCATTTGGCCTTTTAAATTTTCGATGCTTTGCTGTGTGAAATAAAGGCCGAATCCCCGGTTTTTGCCCTTTGTTGAATAGCCTTGTTCAAATACTTTGGCTTGGTCTTCTTCAGACATGCCTGCTCCAGTATCGGTAATTTCAATATCAAGTATGCTGTTATGGAAGCGCATGGACATGGTGATTTGTTTTTTCGGCATATCGGCAACGGCGTCTAAGCCATTGTTGATGAGATTTCCGATGATTGTAATAAGTTCATGGATGACAGAAGGGTCTGCCGCGTTCGGGATGACACCGTTGCATTCAATATCAAGATTTGCGCCCTGCTCACGTATGAAGCTTTGCTTTCCGAGCAGAAAACCGGCCAGTACGGAGCTTTTGACATCATTTATAATTTCACTTGTTTCTGATTTTTGCTGAATGGCAATATCTTTAATATAATCTCCAAGATCGTCATACTCTTTCAGCTGGACGAGCCCTAATATCACATGCAGTTTGTTCATAAATTCATGAGACTGCGCTCTCAGTGCGTTTGCATACATTTTAACACCGGAAAGCTGTTCAGCTAAATGTTTTACCTCGGTCTTGTCGCGGAATGTTGCAATCGCTCCGACAGTTTGTCCTTTCAGCTGGATAGGAACTTCATTAAACACAAGCTCCAGCCCGTTAATGCGGACGTCTCTGTCTTGAAGAGGTTTTTTTGTCTCAATGACCTTTTTCAAGCGGCTTTTCGGCAAGATGTCATCTACATCCTGATCAATGGGATTTGTGTTGATGCCCATTTTGACGAATAGGCGTTTTGCTTCCGCGTTGGCAAGTTTAATTTTGCCATGTTCATCGACAGCGAGTATTCCTTCCTTCGTCGATTCCAGCATCGCGCTCCGTTCTTCAAGCAGAGTCGCAATTTCATAAGGTTCAAGTCCGTACATGATATTTTTCACTGTACGGGCGACGATAACGGCTCCGATCACACCGACGAAGATGCTGACGCAAATAATAAAGTAAAGCGGCCGTAAGCTATGGCTGATCACTTCATCAATTTCATTTACGGTGATGCCGACCGCGACTGCACCGACTTGTTTTCCATTCTCCGCGTAGACAGGGACGAACGCTCTCTGCGATTTCCCGAGCGTGCCAGAGGCTGTGCTGATATGGACATGCCCTTTTAATACCTCGGACTCATCACCGCCTCTGAATTTTTTTCCGATTTTGCTCGGGTCAGGATGAGTTTTGCGGATACCGCTCATATCCATGACGACAACAAATTCCGTGCCGGTGATTTTCTGAACCCGCTTTGTGTAGCTCTGCAGTTCCTTTTGTTTTTTCCCGTTTTCTAAAGCAGCGGCTGTCATCGGCGCCTCAGCTACCATTTCAGCAGTCTGCAGCGCAGTGGCCTTTTCCTGATCTCTAATCCGTTTGGTGGTTTGGGCACCGACTGTAAAAAACGTAATGAGCAATGCGATTAATACAACGATACAAACAAATATGGTGAGTCTGGTTTGCAGTTTTAATGTTTTTTTCATATAAAACTTCCTTACGTTTTATGATTCCTGCGTACTACTTTACTCTCAAAATGCTGCTTTGTGAAGATTTGGGACCGTAATTCGTAAAAAGGAGAAAAAATGGAATAATTTATCTTGTCAATGTGTTTTAAGTCCTCCATAATAAATGAGGTAGATTATAGAAAGGGACTTTTTTATATGAAAAATACTTATTTGACAGGATATTTTCCGCTGATTGCGATCCTGCTTTTTAGTTCGTCCTTATCCATCTCAACTTCACTTTATGCGTTGAAGATGCTGTCTTCATTTGGAATGTATGATGGAATGCTCGATTATTTTTCAGAGAAAGGAATCAGGCTTGCGTTATTTGCTGCCTTTGCACTTTTATATTTTATGGTTCTGTCCGCTCTGAAATTAATTGCAAATACCGTGACCGAGCTGTCATTGCTGTTTTTTGCTAATGATCCGGAAGGGAACAACCTGAAAAAACTCAGAATGGGTTCCATGATTTATTTGGGCGGCGGGATTTTATCCTTTGTGCTCTTGCAAAATGTCATTTGGATTGTGATCTGGTTTGCGGTCGTCACGCTCGCTTACTTTGTGTTTACCGTATACCGGATTTATTCGACGCTTTCTCTCATGTCATTAGTTGGATTCATTCTATTGGAACTGCTGTTTTGGTTTACCTTTGTTATCGGTATTCTGTTCATATTTATCAAGCTTTATAATAGCATAATGGCTAGCTTACCTGTGTAAGCTAGCCATTTCAGCGTTTGGTGGTCAGATTTGCGCTTCGTGCTCTGTACGCAATGAAACGGCGGCTAGATTCTCAGGTTTCCGCCGTTTCACAACTTCAAAAGTTTTCAATCACGCTGAATAGATGACAAAATCCTAAAACGAAGCCGTTTTAGGATTTTGTCAACAATCTGTGATGGCTAGCTTCCTAGCCATTTTTTATTTACGGTAAAAATCTTTTTTTAATAGAAGGGGAGGGGAGCATACATTCATTTTTTTTGCCAAACCACTTATAGCGGTTGTTGGCAATGAAAGAATAGACCATATCTCTGACAGGCTTCGGTACTGCGAAAAACAGGACGAAGAGCCGCCATGGGCCTCGCAGATGCCTGAAAACCTTAATGGCTGCAGTTGACTTTGTGTGCACTTGGCCGTCTTCAATAAAGACAAAGCTGTCAAACCGATCAGTCGGAAGCCCGCTTTTTTTCAGCAGGCTCTGTCCTGTTTCCGACTGCAGCGATGTGAAAGAAATCAATCCGTCCGGATCACGTTTAATGATAAATTGCACGGCGCCATTGCATAAATTGCAGACACCGTCAAACAGCAAAACGCGATTTGGAATTTGTTCTGAAGTCACTCCATATCCCCTCCGATCCTTTAATAAGCAGCTTGCAGCGTTCCTTTCCAGATGGAAAGCTGAGGGCTGATGCTGTGAAGATATTCAACGCTGGTCGGTGTATCCTTTCCGACCCAGACACCCATTGTATACGTATCAGTCAGGCCGACAAACCACATATCGTGATAATCATTTGATGTTCCGGTTTTACCGCCGATGTAAGGCGCATTGAAATATGCTTTTTTCCCTGTTCCGCTTTTCACAACGGAAGACATCAGTTTTTTCAGCTGCATGTTCGTGCGGACGCTGAATATTTGAGTCGCTTTATCATTCCATTTATAAAGTGTTTTTCCTTTAAGGTCTGTCACCTTTGTAATCGCATGGCTCGGCGTATAGCTTCCGCTGTTGCCGAATGTCGTATAAGCCTTTGTCATCTCAAGAGGCGTCATGCCGTTTGTAAATCCGCCAAGCGCCGCCGGAAGAAGATAGTCACTGTCGACCAGTTTGGCAAAATGATACGGCTCAATATAACTGAATGCCTTTTGGATGCCGACGCGGTCGAGCATTCTAATAGCCGGTGTATTATATGAATTTTTAAACGCCGTATCAAGCGTCACTGTGCCGTAAGTGCGGTTATTGTAGTTTTGCGGACAGTAGTCTTTGCTGCAAAACTTGCTGGCATCAATGGTGCTGCTTCCTGTCGCGCCGGTCTGTTCAATATAAGGGCCGTAATCAAGAAGCGGCTTAATGGATGAACCCGGCTGCCTGTACGCCTGGTAGGCGCGGTTAAAGTCATATTTTTGATAGTTTTTCCCGCCGGATAGAGCGATGATTTGATGCGTCTGGTGATTAATCACAGCCGCTCCGCCCTGTACGTCCGCATACGGGAGCTTGGAATTCATTTGTGCCACAACTTGATTTTGCATGTACGGATCAAGTGCAGTATAAATTTTCACGCCGTCTTTCATCAGCGTGCTGACTCTTGCGGACAGCTCGTTTTCGATCTTTTCTTTTTGTTTTCCTGATGCTTTTTGAAGGCGTTTATCAAAGCCTTCTGATTCAGACACCAGCTGAGTGAATTCATCATTGACGTAGGAAACGTAGTCAGGATATTTGTCTTCTCTTTTTTCAACATCCAGTTTGATTTTTTGTTTTACGGCTTTTTTCAGCTCTTTGTCCGTAATGACCCCGGCATCTTTTAGCCCTTTAAGCAAACGTTCTTGACGGCTTTTCGTGTAGTCAAAATGCTTGAGAGGATCATATAATGTAGGGTTATTAGGTATAGCACAGATAAAAGCCATTTCTCCCACTGTGAGAGATTTCAGCGGTTTGCTGAAATAGAATTCAGCCGCTGAACCGACGCCATAAACACCATTGTTAAAATAAATGGTATTTAAGTAAGCTTCAAGAATTTCATTTTTCGTATATTTTTTCTCGAGCTGATAGGAATACGCGAGCTCTGTCAGCTTGCGGCTGAAGGAGCGTTCGTGGCTCAAATACAAGTTTCTTGAAAGCTGCTGTGTGATGGTGCTGGCACCCTGGTCAATTTTCTTGTCTTTTACGTTAGAAGCAGTAGCCCGCACCATTCCCATAAAGTCAAAGCCTTTATGCTCGTAAAAATGGCGGTCCTCAGATGTTAAGAAAATCTGTTTGACTTCCTCGGGAATCTTGTTAAATGGAACGAGCACACGGTTTTCGTGGTCGCTGACGATTTCCGAGACAAGGGAGCCGTCCCTGTCATACATGTAGCTGTTCTGAACAAGGCTGATATCTTTCAGATTAATATTTTTATCAAGCACCTGATCCAGGGACTTCATTTGTTTTACTTCTTTTCCGGAAGCGATAACTGTAAATGCAAACAATGGGATTATGCAAAGGAGCAAAATCCATCCGATTATTTTTCGTAACATGGTCACTCTCTTTTCTCCTAAATTCTAGCCATATCGTACCATTCTTTTGAGATTACGAGAAGGTTAAATTTAGAAGATTCCTCAGTTTTTTCTCGGAATCAGCTTGCTTTGGCATAAGAATCTTTCCGAAGTTTCTGCATGATCCAAAGCATGCAGGCGCCGGCGAAAAAGAGAAACGCCGTGACGTAAAAGGTGGCCGAAATGGTAAAATGGCTCGATATGATTCCGCCGAGCAGAGGCCCGAGCACGTTTCCTAAAAAGCGAAAGCTGACATTGTAGCCGAGAACTTCACCTTGAATGCTGCCGGGGGCCTGAACGCGGATCGCTGCCGTAATGCATGGCAGCAAACCGCCCATCGCCATTCCGAATAAAAATCTGAAAACAAGGAGCACGCTGAGTGAGGACGCGAGCGCCTGCGGAATAAAAAAGAAAGAGGCGGCGAGCAAAAGTCCGATTAAAATGCGGCGGTGGCCGTAGCGGTCGCCCAGATCACCCCATTTTCTAGCCAGCAGCAAACTTCCGAGCCCCGTTGCTGAAAATGCCATGCCGGAGAAAAAGGCAAGATTGACAGGTCCGTGCAGCTCATTTACATATAAAGCGAGCAGGGGCTGGATACTGAAATTGCCTGTTTGAATCAGCATGGTTAACAGCATCATGACCCACAGCGCCGGATGGTGAAAAATATAGGAGAGCACTTCTTTTCTCGAGTAAGACGTACGTTTGGCTGTTTTCTCTGCAAGAGGCTTTTCTTTGACACCAAATAACACGAGAAGAACAGACGAGAAAATCACAAAGGATGTGATAAAAAAGGTATACGTAAAGCCGAAATGATCAGCAAGCATGCCTCCCAAAAGCGGGCCGAACAAGCTTCCGGACACTTGCCCCATTTGCAGCGTGCCAAGCGTTTTGCCGGCTGAGCTCTTCGGAGTCTGTGCCGAAATCATCGCAAGAGATGTCGGGATGAATCCGGTTACAAGACCCATTGCCATACGCAGAAAAAACAATTGGTACACCGATGTAACAAAGCCCATGAAGAAAATGCTAAGGGCAATGCCCGTTCCGGTTGCCATAAGGATTTTCTTGTATCCGCGTTTGTCTCCGAACCGTCCCCAAAACGGGGATACCAAAAACGCCATGAGAAATGTAATGCCGAACACATAGCCGCTCCACCTTTGCACAAAGCCGTTTGAAAAAGAGCTGAGCGTCTCAATGTATAAGGAGAGAAAGGGAACGATCATCGTTGTGCTAGCGGAGACAAAAAAGTTCGCCAGCCACACAATGACAAAGTTTTTCTTACGGATAGAAATAACATCACCTTCTTATTATTTCGGGTTCCTTACTAATTATAAAGAAACGATTCACAATTTAAAAGAAACGAAGCGGCTGGGAAAATTCATTATTTTTAGAAAATGAAGAAATGTCGAGAAGGGGAATTGATATACTATAAAGATAGCATTTTCTGATCGGAGGAAAGGCAGGTGTAAAAAGGTGACGACAAACAGCTTACTCATTATTGATTTCGAATTTACAATGCCTGATGGAAAGTACAGCCCGCAAAATTTCTTCCCAGAAATCATTGAAGCCGGAATTGTAAAGTCGGTTGATGATGAAGTAGTTGAGACGTTTTCGAGCTATATCAGACCGAAAAAATTCCCGAAGCTGACAAAACGCTGCAAATCGTTTTTAAAAATAACCCAAAAGCAGGTAGACGAGGGGATGAGGTTCGAGGATTTCATCCGCAAACTAAACGAGCTTGATCCTGAGAAGAACAGCACGATTATTACGTGGGGAAACATGGACATGAAAGTGCTGAAGCAAAACTGTATGTTTAACCATATTCCTTTCCCGTTTAAGGGAGAAATGAGAGATTTATCGCTTGAATACAAAAACTTTTTTGGAGACCGGACACTGACGGGTTTATGGAAAGCTGCCGAGGAGTATGGAGATACCGGAACCGGCACCCATCATAAAGCGCTTGATGACGCCCTCACAGCATATAAGCTTTTTAAGCTTGTTGAGCAGGATAAGCAGTATCTCGAAAAGCCAAAACCGCCGACAATCGGCGAAAGAATCGATTTATCCGAACTGTTTAAACGCGCAACTTAAAAAAACCCAATCTTTTGTCAGACTGGGTTATGGCCGGTTAAAATATTCTTTTTCTAAAATGTCCAGATTATGAAGGGAGCGCTTTGCCCACTCCGAACCATCCTCATTCAATTTGGCTCTCAGCTGTGCTGTCGCCTCCCGCAGAGATTCGGTATAATCCGGCACTTCACCGTCATAAGGCTTCACCATATGGTGGGGGATATTGGTCTGTTCACCATATGCGAGCGCTTTTCTCTCATGAAAAAATGGCACATCCGCCTGTTTTGGATGATGAAGGTCTCCTTGAGAGGGATGGGTAAGAACCGCTTTCACTTTCACTAAATAGTGCTGCGGCCTGCAAGCCGTGATTTCTCCTATGTATACACCTGTTTTGTAAAATCCTTTAACGATAGAGCCTGTCTCAAACGTGCTCATCTGTCATCACCTCGCATTCATTCTATTAAAGTTCCAATCGATTTGCTAGTGAGGAAGATCAGCGGGAAGCTTAATGGTCACCGTAGTGCCTTTTTGGAAGCTGCTGTTAAATGAAATGGTCCCGTGATGATGTTCAATAATGGAAAAGGTTACGGTGAGGCCGAGTCCCGTTCCGTTCGTTTTTAAGGAATAATAAGGTTCGCCGAGTTTTTGCATTTGATGGTCTGTCATCCCGACCCCATTGTCTGTGATGTTAATCATGATCGTATGGCCGTTTCTTTTGGCTGATATGTGGATCACACCCTTCCCGTGAGGAACCGCTTCAATACTGTTTTTCATCAGGTTGATGACAGCCTGCTTCAGCTTTGTTGCGTCTCCGTATATCAAAAGGTCCGGTTCTGTTTCAGCCTCGACGGTTACTGACTTGTAATTGGCGTACGACACCATAAGGGAGCTTGTCTCTTTGATAAGGGCTGATAGGTCAAAAACCTCTTTTTCGTATAATTGCTGTTTGGCCATATCGAGATAGTTTGTAATAATGCCTTGCGCCCGGTCAAGCTCTGACAGTACAAGCTTTTTGTAATCTGCACTCGACTTGTTTTGTAGGGTTTCATCATTAAAAAGCAGCTGGACAAACCCGCGGACAACTGTCAGCGGATTCCTGACCTCATGGGCGACACTCGCTGCCAGTTCACTCACAATCGTCATTTTTTCAGAATGGATAAGCTGTGAGCGCAGGGCGATATTTTCGGCGATGCTTTCGATAATATAGATGCTTAATAGAAGAACACTGGAGCGGAAAAGCCCTGAGACTGCCGCCTCGTAAACGAAAATTCCTGATTTTTGAAAATTTAAAATATTCAAGGCGGAAAGAATCCAGCTTGAGGCGAAAAATAGGAAAATCTCCACGCAGCTGATCAATAAAGACAGCAGCAGTTTTTTCGCTTTGGACATGAATGGCCATTTTTTCTGAAATAAGATTGGGATAATGATAAGAAAAGGCAGCAAAGTGAAAACAAACATTGCGGAAGGTTCGTAAAAAAGCAGTTCAAAACATAGGACAGATGCGGCGACTGTAAGTCCGGAAGCGGTACTAATGTAAAATAAACAAATGATAACGGGAATCATCTGAAGGCCGTATTGTATGTAGTCCATTTCATGAATCGGGAAAGTAATGCATAAAACGGAGGCGCCGCAGGCGAAGAGCGTGACCAAACCGCTGTTTATTTTTGGCACAAGAATCGCAGGTTTTCC
The DNA here is from genome assembly GCF_038004765.1 of Bacillus sp. FSL R5-0576. Classification (NCBI taxonomy): domain Bacteria; kingdom Bacillati; phylum Bacillota; class Bacilli; order Caryophanales; family Bacillaceae; genus Bacillus; species Bacillus sp. FSL R5-0576. The sequence goes on along the minus strand of NZ_JBBORU010000001.1, from coordinate 2,954,510 downwards.
AAGCCAAAACACTTGGTAAAGAAGAATAGGAAACAAAATAAAGCAGATGTGCAGAAGATAGTCTTTTAGAATTTCCATTCGTGTGAAATCCTTTCGTATAAAATATGAATCTATTATAACACTAAATATTAGAAGTAAAATATAAAATTCCTTTATTAAGAACGCCTTTACAAATGAAGACGTAAAGGCGTTTACAGCTATATTTACGATAATGCGGCTTTGATGCGGCGCAGACCGTCCTGCAGGGTTGCAAGAGAGCATCCCGCGTTCAGGCGCATAAATCCTTCTCCGCCAGGCCCGTATTTCGTCCCGGGCTCTAAAATAACTTTTCCTTTTTTTAGCATTCTTTGCTGAAGCTCTGCATCGGATAAGCCGTAAGCGCTGAAGTCGAGCCAAATCAAGTATGATGCATCCGGCTTCATCATTTTGACCTTTGGCAGCTCGGTGCTCAAAAAGGCTTCCGCTTCGTTCATGTTTTTCTCAATGTAAGAGATCAATTCATCAAGCCACGGTCCGCCTTTTGAATACGCGGCTTCGATTGCAGTGACGGCAAACGCGTTCAGTCCGCCTAAACCATTTCGCTGAAGGCTTGCGGAAAACTTGGCGCGCTTCAGGCGATCCGGAATAATGATCGCTGAAGCCTGCAATCCGGCGATATTAAATGTTTTGCTTGGAGCAGCACATGTCACGGAAATATCAGCGAAATCGTCAGAGAGCGAAGCGAACGGCGTGTGTTTATGTCCGTACAGCATTAAATCGGAATGGATTTCATCCGATACAACTGTGACGCCATGCTCAAGGCACAATTCGCCTAGCTTCAGTAAATCTTCCCGGCCCCATGAACGCCCAGAAGGGTTATGAGGATTGCATAAAATAAACAATGTAACGCTTGGGTCACTAAGCTTCGTCTCCAAATCTTCAAAATCCATTGCATAAGCGCCATCTTTTTCTAGCAGCGGATTATGTAAAATGTGCCGGCCGTTTTTCTCCACCATATGGTAAAAAGGCGTATAAACTGGAGGCTGAACAACTACTTGATCGCCCGGCTCCGTAAAAGCTTGTACCGCCATGCTCAAAGCTGTTACAACGCCGGGGCTGAATGTGATGCTTTCCGGATTTACCTTCCAGCCGTGCCTGTTTTGCAACCATCCGCACACAGCATCCTTCGTTTTTTGATCTGGAGTTGTATAACCAAAAATACCGTGGTCAAGACGCTCTTTTAACGCTTCAGTTATCGCTTCCGGGGCGCGAAAATCCATATCTGCCACCCACATCGGGAGGGCGTCTGTCACGCCAAATAATTCGCCTGTTTTATCCCATTTGACCGATTGGGTGCCAAGGCGTTCTTCTCGTTTATCAAAGTTCATTCTGTTACCCCCTCATGTATGTTTATTCTTCTAAGCTTCACTATGATAAGATAGAACTGCAAATTTTATTATAAGCGGTGATGAATATGGAAGAAAGTCAAGCGGTCAGGGAAATGATTAAGATCATTGCCAAATGGGACCCGTTTAAATATGGAGAAGAGTTTTACGAAACGGAGGCTGTTGATGTCGTGCAGGCAGTCTATGATGAAAACGATCCCGACTTGCTGGCGAAAAGCATTCAGCAAATATTTGAAACTTCTTTTGAACAAACGCTGCCGATCGCCAGCTGCCGGGAAGTGGCAGGCCAGCTTTTATTCATTAAAAACAGCAGCTCCTGCACGCCTTAAAAAACCGGTTCAGCACCGGTTTTTTTGTTATTTGATAAAATCAGCAATGTGTTCAGAAATAAGTTCAGGCCGTTCTTCAGGCACCAGATGTCCGGTCTGGCCAAGTGAGTACAGCACGGAATTAGGCAAATCTGCGTGCAGCCGTTTACCGATCTCCATTGGGACAATTCGATCCTCCTCGCCCCAAATCAATAGAGCAGGCTTGTTCATATTCTTCAATTGCTCGGGTTCTAAATCTCCTTCTCTGTGGCGGATAAACCTTGTCATGGCTTTGAAAATCTGCTCGTCCTGAAACGGTCTGCCATAGCCGTCAATCATCTCCTCATCAATCAGCGATTTGTCATGCACCACATTTAATAAATTTTTCATCACGCCTTCTTTCGAGAGCCAGCGTTTGATGTAAAGATGAAAATACGGGATATGGGTCCCGAAAATAATCGTCGGGTGTGAACGTTTTAAATACCCTGAACTGCAAAGCAGCACAACCTTTGAAAAAAGCTCAGGTTTTTGGAGAGCAGCAGACAGCGATATCTGCCCGCCCATAGAATGCCCGACAAGCACAGCCTGTTTCACTTGCAAGTGCTCCAAAATCCCAATGACAAGCTTAGCAAGGTTTTGATAGGTATAGATAAACGTTCTTGATTTTTCAGATTGGCCGAAAGGAGGCAAATCAAGCGCGATGATGTCGTACTTGTCCCGAAGGAGAGGAATTACTTTTCTGAAGCTGAATGCAGATGATAAAAAACCGTGTACGCAAACCAGCGTTTGCCTGCCGGGATTTTGATAATGTTCGTAGTATACATTGACTCCATCGACCGTAAACCGCCTTATTGGTGAAACCGCCTCCATTCTGTGTCACTCCTTTTTTTTGATGGTTGTATTATGCCCTGAAATTGTCAATTCCAGCGGAAGTTTCTCCTCGTTTTTTTCTTAGCATTCGTCAAAAAACGTGATATAATGTCATGAGATTTCTTGACATAGCAAAGGTGTGAATCAAATGAAATTGACAGAAAAAGAAACAGAAATATTAGAAATTTTAGACGAAAACAGCCGCGCCGATTTAGAAACAATCGCAAAGATGGCGGGCATCCCTGTAAATGAAGTAAAAACAATTATTGACAAACTGGAGAAAGAAAAGGTTATTATCGATTATTCCGCTATGATTGATTGGCGAAAAGTAGACGGACATGAGGGCGTTACGGCCATGATCGACGTCAAAGTAACGCCGAAACGGGGCGTCGGTTTTGATGAAGTGGCGGAACGGATTTACCGATTCCAAGAGGTTGAATCAGTTTACCTGATGTCAGGCGTGTACGATTTGTCTGTCGTGATTCGCGGCAATTCGATGTCTGACGTAGCGCGTTTTGTTTCGGATAAACTGTCAACGCTTGATTCAGTTGTATCTACGACAACCCATTTTATCCTGAAAAAATACAAGCATGACGGCAAAGTGTTTGAAACAGGAGACGACGACAAAAGAATCGTGGTGTCACCGTAAATGACTTCGTATTTATCAGACTATGTACAACAAATAAAACCATCCGGCATCCGCAAATTCTTTGATTTGGCGGCAACGATGGAAGGCGTCATTTCTTTAGGCGTCGGCGAGCCTGATTTTGTCACCGCGTGGAATGTCCGCGAAGCAAGCATTCTCTCTCTTGAACAAGGATATACGTCATACACGGCAAATGCGGGTTTATACTCATTGCGGGAGGAAATCAGCCGTTATTTGAGCAACAGGTTTGACCTTAGCTACTCGCCAGATAATGAGCTGATTGTGACAGTGGGGGCAAGTCAGGCTTTGGATATCGCGATCCGCGCCATTGTGAATCCAGGTGAGGAAGTCATCATTCCTGAGCCGTGTTTTGTGGCGTACGATGCGCTTGTTTCTTTGGCAGGCGGTATCCCGGTTCACGTTCATACAACGGCAGACAAAGGATTTAAAGCAACGGCTGCTGATTTTGAAGCGGCAGTCACTGAAAAAACAAAGGCCATTCTCATCTGCTCACCATCGAATCCGACAGGTTCGGTTTATTCGAAGGAAGAGCTGAATGAGATTGCTGAGTTTGCCAAAAAACATGATGTCATCGTTTTAGCCGACGAGATCTACGCGGAGCTGACATATGATGAGGAATTTACAAGTATAGCGGCATTACCGGGAATGAAGGAACGGACGGTAGTCATCTCAGGCTTTTCAAAAGCATTTGCAATGACGGGCTGGAGGCTCGGTTTTGCCGCGGCACCATCCTTGCTTCGGGATGCCATGCTTAAAATTCATCAGTATGCGATGATGTGCGCGCCCGCAATGGCGCAGTTTGCCGCCCTTGAAGGCCTGAAGAACGGCATGGAAGACGTAGAAAAAATGAAAAAAAGCTATCGAAGAAGACGGAATCTGTTTGTAGAATCGCTCAATGAAATCGGCCTCAGCTGTCATCATCCGGGCGGCGCTTTCTATGCTTTTCCATCTATTAAAAGCACGGGAATGAGTTCAGAACAGTTTGCCGAGGAGCTTCTGACGCAGGAAAAAGTGGCAGTTGTTCCTGGAAGTGTGTTTGGTCCGAGCGGTGAGGGATATATCCGTTGTTCATACGCAACCTCGATTGAACAGCTTCAAGAAGCGTTAGTCAGAATGAAACGCTTCCTGCACAAAACAACATAAAAAAAGATACGAACCTTTTGTTCGCATCCAATAAAAGGGGGGAATACTAGAAAGCCTTTGGTATTTTCAGTTTACCCCCTTTTTGCTGTGCATAAACCTGATTTTTTATAAAAAGTTTTCTTTGCGGAAATAAGACATGTGTGATATAATTTTAAATTGCGTATAAACAGATATTTAATTTAACTTAGGAGTTGTTATGAATGGCAGCAAAATTTGAAGTGGGCAGTGTTTACACTGGTAAAGTTACAGGATTACAAGCGTATGGTGCGTTTGTTGCATTAGATGAAGAAACTCAAGGTTTAGTACACATTTCTGAAGTGACTCACGGTTTCGTAAAAGATATCAACGAGCACCTTTCAGTTGGCGACGAAGTACAAGTAAAAGTACTTGCTGTTGATGAAGAAAAAGGCAAAATCAGCCTTTCAATTCGTGCGACACAAGCTGCGCCTGAGAAAAAAGAAAGCAAACCAAGAAAACCTAAAGCTGCTCAAGTAAGCGAAGAAGCTTCTACACCACAAGGTTTCAACACATTAAAAGATAAGCTTGAAGAGTGGATCGAAATGTCCAACCGCAAAGACCTTATCAAAAAATAAGCATGAAAAAAAGCACCGGACAGGAATGTTCGGTGCTTTTGATTTAATACAAAATCCTATTTCAGCGTGATTGATATCCTATCGCATTTCAGGATTTGCTGCTTCTTCACGTGATCTTTCCTCGTTTGGCTTAAATAGCAGACCGAGGTTGATTAAGCCGGCGATTCCGACAAGTCCGTAAATGATTCGGGAAAGAGCTGACCCTTGGCCGCCGAAGATAGCCGCTACTAAGTCAAATTGGAAAAATCCGATCAGTCCCCAGTTAATGGCGCCAATGATGGTTAATACAAGACAAATTCTTTGAATGGTACTCATGTTTTGCAACCTCCTCCATGAATTATTAAAACAGTTATAGATTGTGACATATTGGAGAATCTATACATGCATTCTCCATATGAGGGAAGCTGGCCTGCCCTCGCTTATATCAGCTTCTTTCCCAGCGACATGCAAAATAAAACCATCTGGTATGCTGACCGGTGAGAGCTGATTGCTTTACATGTGGTGAGGACATTCTGCATAATAAAAAATCTAAGGAGGAGATGTCATGCAAAACTTTACATACTGGAATCCGACCAAATTAATTTTCGGGCGCGGCGAAGTGGAAAGACTTCCGGAGGAACTCAAACCTTACGGAAAAAACGTATTGCTTGTGTACGGAGGCGGCAGCATTAAACGCAGCGGCCTGTATGATCAAGTGATTGAACAGCTGAATAAAGCCGGAGCGACCGTGCATGAATTAGCAGGTGTGGAACCGAATCCTCGTGTGTCAACTGTTAATAAAGGTGTTGCCATCTGTAAAGAACAAAACATTGATTTCTTGCTGGCTGTCGGAGGCGGAAGCGTAATCGACTGTACAAAAGCGATTGCCGCAGGAGCGAAGTATGATGGTGATGCGTGGGATATCGTTACGAAAAAGCATCAGCCAAAAGATGCTTTGCCATTCGGAACGGTATTGACTCTCGCTGCGACTGGTTCAGAAATGAACTCAGGATCTGTTATTACAAACTGGGAAACAAAAGAAAAATACGGCTGGGGCAGCCCGCTCGTATTCCCTAAATTCTCGATTCTTGATCCGGTGAATACATTCACCGTACCTAAAAACCACACGATCTACGGGATGGTTGACATGATGAGCCACGTATTCGAACAATACTTCCATCATGTATCAAACACGCCGTATCAGGATCGCATGTGTGAATCACTTCTGCGTACAGTCATTGAAACAGCACCTAAGCTGATTAATGATCTCGAAAATTACGAATTGCGTGAGACGATCCTGTACACAGGAACAATCGCATTAAACGGCATGCTTTCTATGGGGGCAAGAGGGGATTGGGCTACTCATAATATTGAACATGCAGTATCAGCCGTTTATGATATTCCGCATGCCGGCGGACTGGCAATTTTGTTCCCGAACTGGATGAGACACACATTGTCTGAAAACCCTGCCCGCATGAAACAGCTTGCAGTTCGCGTGTTTGATGTTGAAGAAGCAGGTAAAACGGATGAAGAAATTGCCCTTGAAGGTATCGATAAGCTGTCCGCATTCTGGACAAGCCTTGGCGCTCCGAACCGTCTTGCTGATTATGATATTAATGATGAGCAGCTTGACACAATTGCTGACAAGGCAATGGCTAACGGTACATTCGGCCAATTTAAATCACTCAACAAAGAAGATGTGCTGTCAATTTTGAAAGCATCTCTATAAAAAAAGGGGAAATAGCCGTTTGGCTGCTTCCCTTTTTCTTTTTGTCAACTTATGTTACAATGGAAAATCTGTTTTTCACCAGCATCATTTGGAGGTTTTACTATGGAAAATTTCACTTATTATAATCCGACAAAGCTGATTTTTGGAAAAGGTCAGCTTGAACAATTAAGAAAAGAATTCAAACGATACGGCAAGAATGTACTGCTTGTTTACGGGGGCGGCAGCATTAAACGCAACGGCCTTTATGATCAAGTCACAGGCATTTTAAAAGAAGAGGGCGCTGTTGTTCATGAGCTGTCAGGTGTAGAGCCGAACCCGCGTCTTGCGACAGTGGAAAAAGGCATAGACCTTTGCAGAGAGCATAACATTGATTTTCTGCTTGCTGTCGGCGGAGGCAGTGTGATTGACTGTACAAAGGCAATCGCAGCTGGCGTCAAATACGATGGCGACGCTTGGGATATTTTCAGCAAAAAAGTAACAGCGGAGGATGCGCTGCCGTTTGGAACTGTTTTAACGCTTGCTGCGACAGGGTCTGAAATGAACCCTGATTCCGTGATTACAAACTGGGAAACAAACGAGAAATTTGTATGGGGCAGCAATGTCACTCATCCGCGTTTCTCTATTTTAGACCCTGAAAATACGTTCACGGTTCCGGAAAATCAAACAGTATACGGCATGGTTGACATGATGAGCCACGTATTCGAACAATACTTCCACAATGTTGAAAACACGCCGCTTCAGGATAGAATGTGCTTTGCTGTTTTGCAGACGGTCATCGAAACAGCTCCTAAGCTTCTTGAAGATCTGGAAAACTACGAGCTTCGTGAAACGATTTTGTATGCTGGTACAATCGCTTTAAACGGCACGCTCCAAATGGGCTACTTTGGTGACTGGGCTTCTCATACAATGGAACACGCCGTTTCAGCTGTGTATGATATTCCGCATGCGGGCGGTTTGGCGATACTGTTCCCGAACTGGATGAGATATACGCTTGATACAAATGTAGGCCGCTTCAAAAACCTCATGCTCAACATGTTTGACATTGATACTGAAGGCAAAACAGATAAAGAAATTGCGCTTGAAGGAATCGATAAACTGTCTGCGTTCTGGACAAGCCTCGGTGCGCCTTCTCGTCTTGCTGATTACAATATTGGAGAAGAAAAGCTTGAGCTGATTGCTGATATCGCAGCCAAGGAAATGGAACACGGCGGCTTCGGCAACTTCCAAAAACTGAACAAAGATGACGTGCTTGCCATCCTTCGCGCGTCTCTATAAACTCAAAGGGCGGAATCCAGTCATTCCGCCCTTTCTTCTTGACTTGATTTCACAGATAAGTTCATATAAAGTGAAAGATGAAAACATTATACCGTTATGGAGGGACAAGCAATGACGCATGTACGCTTTGACTACTCAAAAGCGTTGACTTTCTTCAACGAACATGAACTTACATATCTGCGGGACTTTGTAAAAACAGCACACCATAATATCCATGAAAAAACAGGCGCGGGCAGCGATTTTCTAGGCTGGGTGGACCTCCCTGAACATTATGATAAAGAAGAATTCGCGCGCATCAAAAAAAGCGCGGAAAAAATCAAATCTGACTCTGATGTCTTGCTTGTTGTCGGCATTGGCGGTTCTTATCTTGGAGCGCGGGCAGCGATTGAAGCGCTGAATCACGCGTTTTATAACACTTTGCCAAAAGCAAAACGCGGTAATCCGCAAGTCATTTTTATCGGGAACAACATCAGTTCATCTTATATGAGAGACGTCATGGATCTTCTTGAAGATGTTGACTTCTCTATTAATGTGATTTCTAAATCAGGTACGACAACTGAACCTGCAATCGCTTTCCGTATTTTCCGCAAGCTTCTTGAAGAGAAATACGGTAAAGAAGAAGCGAAAGCGCGGATTTATGCAACAACTGATAAAGAGCGCGGCGCATTAAAAACGCTTTCTAACGAAGAAGGCTTCGAATCATTTGTTATTCCTGACGATGTCGGCGGCCGTTATTCAGTTTTAACAGCTGTAGGTCTCTTGCCGATTGCTGTCAGCGGCGTCAACATTGATGACATGATGAAAGGCGCCCTGGATGCGAGCAAAGATTTTGCAACATCTGAACTGGAAGATAACCCAGCATACCAATATGCGGTTGTTCGCAATGTCCTTTATAATAAGGGCAAAACAATTGAAATGCTCATCAACTACGAACCGGCGCTTCAATACTTTGCGGAATGGTGGAAGCAGCTGTTCGGAGAAAGCGAAGGGAAAGATGAGAAGGGCATTTATCCTTCTTCAGCGAACTATTCAACAGACCTTCATTCTTTAGGCCAGTATGTACAAGAAGGCCGCAGAGATTTATTCGAAACGGTCCTGAACGTAGAGAAACCTAAACATGAACTGACAATTGAGGAAGCGGATAACGATCTTGACGGCTTGAACTATTTAGCCGGTAAAACTGTTGATTTCGTTAACAAAAAAGCATTCCAAGGCACGATGCTTGCCCATACAGACGGAAATGTTCCGAACTTAATCGTTAACATTCCTGAGCTGAATGCATATACTTTTGGATACCTTGTATATTTCTTCGAAAAAGCCTGCGCGATGAGCGGTTACCTCCTTGGCGTCAATCCGTTTGACCAGCCTGGTGTAGAAGCGTATAAAGTCAATATGTTTGCGTTACTCGGCAAACCTGGCTTTGAAGAGAAAAAAGCAGAGCTTGAAAAACGTCTGGAAGATTAATGTGAGAAAGCTGACTGGCATTTGCCGGTCGGCTTTTTATAAAATCAGAAAGGTGCTGATGTTCATGAAACAATTGGTTAAACATCTCATCATTGCCGGTTTTTCTGCAGCTATTTTAAGTTTCCTTATCTCCTTTGATGCCGTGTATACAGAGTTTTCTTCAAGCTTTGGCGGCACGCTGTCACATTTTTTCATCCACGCCTTTCTTCTCATTGGTTTGCCGCTTGCCCTTTTTACCGATGCGGTACATCGGATTTTGCATTTAAAACGAACCCATACTCTTTTCACTAAATTAGGACTCTATGCAACGGTTGTTTATGTGTCTTGGGATTCAGCTGTATGGCTTGCAGCGGCAATGACTGTTTACTTCTTAATTGAATGCGCTTTCTTTTCTGTTGGCCGCGCGAAAGAAACAACGATTTCCATGTAGGCGCCTCTGAATGAAGTCTTGTTCGGCGGGACAGGATAAGTGAAAAAAGGGGCATTCTGATGATACCAATACCTTCCGCGATAGATGGGCAGTCTTTTCTGCTTCAAGAACTGGAACAAGTGATGAAGCCGCTCGGTTATGTGATAAACGGCGGCTGGGAATACGATCATGGCTACTTTGATTATAAAATTGATGATAGAGACGGCTATTTATTTTTAAGAATTCCCGTCAATGCGGTACAGGGCAGTCTCGATGAACGAGGGGCGGCCGTCCGGATCGGAACGCCGTTTATGCTGAGACAGGTGTTTCAGGCGGATGTTGACGATCACGCCGAGGGAGGGCCTTTCCAATCACTGTTTAATCAATTTTCCGAACCGGAAAGGCGGGACGCGGAAATTGATCCGGCATTTTTGGATATCGGCGCCTCTCTCGTGAAAGAATTGGAGGATGTTCTGTTACACTAGATGGCAAGGAATTGATCTGTTTCGAGCACCTTGTATGTAAGAGGAGGGGAAATCATCGGCCCCTCCTCTTTTTGTACGCCTATAATTGTTGTGTTGTGATCAAGGAAATAGAGAACACAGGTTTTGTAAGCCGCTCCCTTTAGTTCGTCAGGAACAGCAAGAAGCTCCACATGCTGATCAAGTGTCAGCTTGATTCCGTTCTGCTGTTTAGACGGCCGTAACTTGACTTGGTAATGCTGCAGCATCGCCCGGCTGATAAATTCTGAAGTTCCGATGATTTGGTTTGCACCTGCCCGCTCCGCATTGGTGACAAAACGGTCAGTCAAAATCTCGACGATGCAGTAAGCAAGGGGATTAAGCCCTTTAACAGATAAAAGAGTAAGCACTGACAGCATATCAGCATCAGTTTCACTTTTATACTGATCGGCAGTAATCATCACTGATTCCGCTTCAGTAATATTGGCCCGTTTCAGTGTCCCATCATCGGCAGCGTGCCCGCGTATGAAATGAACGTTTTCAATAAGCGGGCCTTCTGTTAAGGATTCATCGATTAGTACGACCGTTTTGGAAGGGGCGGCAAGCTGAAGGTCCTTCAGAAGCCGATTTGTTTTTTCATTCCACCCGATCAGAATGATGTGGTCCCGGCCTTTGTAAGCAACTTTTCCTTCGATGTAGCGATGCTGTCTGCTGAATGCGGCCGCTGATAACGTAGCGAAATATGCTGTGACAAAGCTTGCTCCGCTCAAAATCAGCAGTATTCCGGCTGCCTGTCCCAGCGGCGTGTGCGGCACATAGTCTCCATAACCGACTGTCGAAACCGTAACGACAGCCCACCAAATGCCTTCGAATACCGAAGTGAACTGCTTAGGCTCAAGTATATAAATGATTTGGCCGAACAAAAGAATCAGACATAAAATAATAACCCCGATTCGGATAAATAACGGCCACCTGAGCCATGAAATAAATATCCGATTTGATTTCATTCTTTTTCTCCTTCTTCAGATACTGAGATGGATAAAATCTGTTTAATAATTGTATTTAGTTTTTCATTTAGCTTTTCCTGGCCGTACATATCTCGGGCCTGCTTCATTAACTCGGCTGTATCATCATCAAGCTGAATAAGCGGTTCATCAATTTCCGATTCATTATAAAGCTGGATAAACGCGTCCAGTCCTTCATTCATTCGGTCGATTGCTGTGCTCAGCTGTTCCTTTTCCTCACTCGTCACTTTCATAGCTTCCATCACACCCGTGCTTTTTTCTAACAGTATGTCCCACTTCCGGTGATGTTTTTCAAAAAATGTACAAAACATATAAAACCGGATTTCTCCATAAACTAAAACAAAAAGGATGAAAAAGATGACGATCTTTCAAAGAACGATCGTGGTTTTGATCGGTACGCAGCTGGCGGCATCCGCGGTGATTTTGTTTATTTTCGATTTGAATTCATATAATCACTTCTCCGGCAGCTTCTCCTGGCTTCATTTTCTGAAAGAACTGGCCGGCAGTTTCGCCTTTTATTTGTTTTCAGCAGGCCTGTTCTTTTTGCTGATTGGATTGTGTGCTCCAAGCCGGAAGAAAAAGCGCATTTCTGTACACGGGAAAGAAAACTCATTAAAATAATCGTAATAGAGAAATGATCATGTAAAAAGGATGATGAAAAAATGCTGTTTATATTTTTAACAATAGCCGCATTGGGATTGTCGTTTTGGGCACAATTTAAAGTAAAGAGCAACTTTGAAAAATATTCAAAAGTGGAAGCCTCAAGCGGACGTACAGGGGCAGAAACGGCAAGACGGATTTTAGATATAAACGGTCTTTACGACGTGCCGGTCGAACCGGTAAGAGGCACTTTAACAGACCATTACGACCCGACAAGACGGGTGGTGCGTTTATCTGAGCCGGTCTATTACGGCCGCTCAATTTCCGCCATATCCGTAGCTTCCCATGAAGTCGGACATGCCTTGCAGCATCAGGAGTCATATGGTGCGCTTGTGCTGAGACATAAAATCTTCCCAGTCGTGAATTTTGCATCCGGTGTAGCTCCTTTGCTTTTCTTAGGAGGCATGCTTCTCGGCAGCCTGAATTTGATCGGGCTTGGCATCATACTGTTTTCAGCGGCAGTCTTTTTCCAGCTGATTACATTGCCTGTCGAATTCAATGCAAGTTCACGCGCCAAGCAGATTATTGTGTCAGAAGGATTCATCCGAAACAATGAAGAAAATGGGGTAAATAAAGTGCTGAGCGCTGCTGCCTTAACGTATGTGGCCGCCGCCCTGGTTTCCCTGTTTGAACTACTTCGTTTTGTGATGATTTTCTTAAACGGTCGTGATGAGAATTAACGTTAAGGAGGTGGCCCCTTACCATTTATGGTAAGGGCTTTTTTTGCTTATTTTACAATTGATCGCCATTTTTGTTTTGATTGGCATTACGGCTGTTTTCGTTGCAGCGGAATTTGCGATCGTCAAAATCAGAGGTTCAAAAATCAATCAGCTCATCGAAAGCGGTGACAGCCGAGCGCTAGCCGCACATAAAATCATCTCCAATCTTGACGAGTATTTATCAGCCTGCCAGCTCGGGATTACGATTACTGCCCTCGGCCTTGGATGGCTTGGTGAACCTACATTTGAACGTTTTCTTCATCCCTTATTTACAATGACAGGCATGCCGGAACCGTTTAACCACATTGTCACATTTGTAGTTGCATTTATCATCGTCACTTTTTTGCATGTGGTGATGGGGGAGCTTGCTCCGAAAACGGTTTCTATTCAAAAAGCTGAAGCTGTAAGCTTATGGATTGCAAAGCCGCTGATCTGGTTTTATAAAATCACGTACCCGTTTATTAAAGCATTAAACGGCTCTGCAAGTTTTCTTGTGAAATTGTTTGGCTTTCATTCAGTAAAGGAGCATCAGGTTGTCATCAGCGAGGAGGAACTAAGACTGATCCTTTCAGAAAGCTATGAAAAGGGAGAAATCAATCAGTCTGAATTCCGTTATGTAAATAAGATTTTTGAATTTGACAACCGGGTAGCGAGAGAGATTATGATTCCGCGGACAGAAATTGCAGTTATCTCTCTGGAGCAGTCGCTTGAAGAGGCAATTCATCACATCATTAATGAACGGTATACACGCTACCCTGTCATCAAAGATGACAAGGATCATATTTTAGGGATCATCAACAGCAAAGATATGTTTAAAGCTTATTTTCTCGGCCAGCCGATAAAGCTGGAGCAAATCATGAGGCCCGTTATCAGGGTCATTGAAAGCATTCCTGTTCAGCAGCTTTTAATCCGCATGCAGAAGGAGCGGATTCACATGGCGATTCTCGTAGATGAATACGGGGGAACGGCGGGGCTTGTCACTGTAGAGGATATTATCGAGGAAATCGTCGGGGAAATCCGCGATGAGTATGATCAGGATGAAACACCGCACATCCTGAAAAAGGGCGAGCACCATTATGTGATGGATGGAAAAGCGCTAATAGACGAAGTGAATGACCTTCTCGACATTGCGATTGAAAATGAAGAAATTGATACGATTGCAGGCTGGCTTCTAACGCAAAAAATGGAGCTGAAAGCAGGGGATGTGATACACGCGGAGGGCTGTGAATTTAAAATCCTCGACGCCGAAGATCATCACATCCGTTTTGTAGAAATAAAAAAAACTGATTTTTGATAAAAAACAGCCGGGGAACAAACGGCTGTTTTTTGTGTCATCAAGTCATTTCTTAAAAAGCAATGCTGTAAAGACCTTTTTCTACATAGGATATATAAGAACGGTACACTGGGAAGGAGTGGCTGTATGAAAAAGGCTTGGTGGAAGGAAGCCGTAGTTTACCAAATTTACCCCCGCAGTTTTAAAGATTCAAATGGCGACGGAATCGGGGATATTCAAGGAATCAGATCCAAGCTTTCTTACATAAAAGAGCTGGGCGCTGACGTCATATGGATTTGCCCGCTGTATGATTCACCGAATGCTGATAATGGCTATGATATCAGGGATTATCAAAACATATTAAGCGAGTTTGGCACGATGGAAGATTTTGACGAGCTGCTTGGTGACATTCATGATCTGGATATGAAGCTGATCATGGATCTCGTTGTGAACCACACAAGCGACGAACATCCATGGTTCATAGAATCCCGTTCATCCATACACTCGAAAAAGCGCGACTGGTATATTTGGAAAGACGGCAAAAACGGAAAAACGCCCAACAATTGGGAAAGCATTTTCGGCGGGCCGGCTTGGGAGTATGATCAAAAGACAAGCCAGTATTATCTGCACCTTTTTGATAAAAAACAGCCTGATTTGAATTGGGAAAATGAAAAGGTGAGGAATGCCGTTTATGACATGATCAATTGGTGGCTTGCTAAAGGAATTGACGGATTTCGGGTGGATGCCATTACGCATATTAAGAAAAAAGAAGGGCTTCCCGACATGCCGAATCCAAAGGGATTGGACTATGTCCCTTCCTTTCCTTATCATATGAATGCTGACGGCATTATGGATTTGTTAACAGAACTGAAGGAAAACACATTTTCCCGCTATCCGATTATGACAGTTGGTGAAGCAAACGGCGTCGCTGCAAAAGAAGCAGCTGATTGGGCTGGAGAAAAAAACGGCATATTCAGCATGATTTTTCAATTTGAGCATCTCGGCCTGTGGGATGTAGAGATCAATGAAAGTATTGATATCGTTGCATTTAAACGAATTTTAACTGACTGGCAGGACAATCTGGAAGGGATCGGCTGGAATGCTTTGTTTATGGAGAATCACGACCAGCCCCGTTCAGTTTCTGTGTGGGGAGACGACGGAGTGTACCTGAAAGAAAGTGCAAAAGCGCTTTCCGCTGTTTATTTTCTCATGAAAGGCACACCGTTTATTTATCAGGGACAGGAACTCGGGATGACGAACGTGGCTTTTCCATCTATTGATGACTATGATGATGTCGCAATGAAACGCCTGTATGAAACAAAAACGGCGAAAGGCACATCACACGAGGATGTGATGAAGATTGTCTGGAAAAAGGGAAGAGACAATTCAAGAACGCCGATGCAATGGAATGCAGGTCCATACGCCGGATTTTCTGAGGCCAAACCGTGGATCGGAATCAATGAGAATTACAAATGGCTGAATGCCGAGGCGCAAAAAAATGATAAAACATCCGTTTACCATTTTTATAAAAGCTTGATCAAGCTGCGCCAAACATATGATGTTTTTATTAACGGGACATACGAGCTCATTTTACCGGAAGATCAGCAAATCTTTGCATATCTTCGGAAAAACGAGAGCCATACTGCACTGATTGCGGCCAATCTGACAGGAACACCGGCGTTGTTCAAGCACTCTGGATTGCCATTGTCATCAGATGCACTCGTCTTGTCAAATATTGAAGCAGAGCCGCACAAGCATATGACATCAGCACTCTTAAAGCCGTATGAAGCAAGAATATATCTATGGCGCTAATCTCCAGCCTTAGACTGGAGTTTTTTTGTTGTATCAGGTTTATGAGAGCGGTTTAACAGGAAAAAAAGAACACAGAAAGAATTAAGCAATGAGAGCGGACAAACGAAAGGAGAAACAAATGCTGAAAACACTGCAAATCAAAACGACCAAACGAGATGAAATGATTGATATCACCCGTGAGGTGGAAACGTTTCTTCAAGAAACAGGTATAACGAGCGGCGCAGCGCTAATTTACTGTCCGCATACGACTGCGGGTATTACAATTAATGAAAATGCCGATCCGGACGTCAAAAAAGATATGCTCAGAAGGTTTGATGAGGTATATCCGTGGGAACATAAGCTGGACCGCCATATGGAGGGCAATACAGCTGCACACATGAAGTCGAGTACAGTCGGAGCTTCACAGCATGTCATAGTGGAAAACGGCCGGCTCATTCTTGGAACGTGGCAGGGCATTTATTTCTGCGAATTTGACGGACCTCGCACCCGGACATGCTATATCAAAATGATGGGATAATAGGCTGTTTTTTTGACAAAAGCATGATCGCTGAACAAACGCCGATAGCCGGAGGGCTTGTCACACCCGCCCCGGCTGCCGCTTTATCGAATGAAGGCGCGCTTGGCATTCGTCCATATGCGAAATAAAAAGCGAGGGAAAGAGACACGCGCCTCACCCTTTGTTTTCAGGAAAGCCTGCATGAGGGATAGTCAATCAATGGATGTAAACGTACCGAGCTTTGCCGAACGTAACTTGATAAACTGAGGTGACAGATATGAACATTCTTCAATATTCTTATAAAAAAAGAGGGAAAATTGAGTTTGTATTTGAAGGCTGGCCTCACTCAAAAGTTACAATGGTTCCTATCAAAGGCTACTATTTTGTCCGCTTTATCAAATGGAGCAGCCAGGATCCAATCGTGACAAGAAATGACCTTGAAAAAATGGAGTGGGCTGCGAACCAATATTTCGGCACAGCCCCCTTCTATCGAAAACGAAAGGCATTTGAAACCCCATCGTCCGGAAAATAGGCGATGGGGCTTTTTAGCGGACGATGCGGAAAAGAGACGGAACATCCAGTCTGGTCGCCTGAGACAGAAGGTAGGCTGACTGTAAGGCTCCTTTTTTCCTAAAAGAATTCAGCTTATCAATAATTTGCTTTCCGTTTAAGATTCCAAGACCATGGGCAAAATATTTATCTTCCCCCAGTAGTATCACATTTTCGCCTCTCCATTGCGCCTTTTGCGGATCAAATTCAGGATTCTTAAAATACAAACAATCTCCAAGGAAAAAGTGGTGTCCTGTTTCCGTATATATCGGCAATTTCTCATAATGCCAGTCATATAAAATAATTCTGTCAAAGCTGGCATTGAATTTATCTTCTCCGATTGTATCGATTAAGGCCAAGTAATAAATGATAACGATTGCGGTTGCGCATTCAAACGCATAAAACGGGCCGTTCTCAGCAATGTCCCGAATCGCTTTTGAAGGCGGCATTCTGTATTTCAGCTCCAAGGCGCCCTCCGGTGAAACTCTCCAATACGTTGTATTCCCGTATGTTTTTAAAAAAGTGGCAAACTTCGCCCCGCTTTTGTGCAGCGTCTTTGCCGCTACTATTATATTCATCCGCAGTTTAAGCTCAAACATCAGTTCAGCAATTGAATGATAATCAAACTGAACAGGTGTCTCAATCATCTCTTTTAACAGCGGATTCAGATTTTGATCAATCTGCCAATTTTCAATATCCTGGGGACGGAGCAATTGTCCTGATACAATAATCATGTTTAGCCCCCCTTGTTTTTTATAAGATATGCAAAGGGCTTGGGCAATGAAAGTTAAAAAGACAGAAGACAGCCAAAAAGAACTTCTTCCATTTTTTATTTTAAAACTTTTTTAAGCAGCCGATATATACTGTATCAAACCTGAAGGAGCAAGTGACATGAAGACTTTTATCAATTGGCTGAAGAAACCGTCTATTTCAAAGAAATTAATCGTCTCATTTATCGCGATTCTCATTATCCCTATTCTTATATTAGAATTTAGCTCTTACCGAAGCGCCAGCGGAAAGCTGGATCAGGAAATTATGGGAAATGCGAAAAACAGTGTCGATACATTTAATACAACTGTTACAAATAATCTGGGAGAAAAAGCGAAAGCAGTCACCTTTTTCAGTGAATCTCTTAAAAGATCCGCATTCAAAGGGAAATCAAATCAAGAAGAGATCAAAGCTAAATTTTCACAATATGTATCTATTAATCAAGGAGTAGCCAGAATTTATGGGGGTGCAGATAACGGCATTTACGTACAAGCGCCAAAAGAGAAATTGCCGGACGGATACGACCCGAGACAACGCCCTTGGTACCAGGATGCGATGAAGGCCGGCGGTGAAATTGTCGTGACAGATCCTTACGTGGCTGCGAGTGACGGAAGCATGGTCATTACCATTGCACAGGAGCTGAAGGACGGATCTGGCGTTGTCGCCATGGATATTACCATTGATAAATTGTTAGAACAAATGAAACAAATCAAGGTCGGAAAAGAAGGTTATGCTTTCATTGCAACAAAAAACAAAACCTATGTCGCCCACAAGAACCATAAGGCTGGAGAAAAGCTTTCAGGCGACTGGGTAGCCAAAATGTATGCGAATGACAGCGGTGAACTCCAGTATACTCTTAATAACGAAGATAAAAAGATGACCTATACTACAAACGAACTGACTGGTTGGAAAATAGCCGGCACAATGTATATGGATGAAATTAAGGATGCCTCAAAGTCTGTGCTGACAACAGGAATGATCGTGCTGATTGCTTCCATTGTGGCAGGCGGAATTTTAATTCTGTTTATCGTTCGTTCGATTACAAAACCGTTAAAACGTCTTGTTCAATCATCGAAAACGATCAGCAGGGGGGATCTGACCGAAACGATCGAAATCCATTCAAAGGATGAGCTTGGGGAGCTTGGGGAAAGCTTCAATGAAATGGGACAATCTCTCCGCTCTCTGATCAGCGCTATTCAGGACTCGGTGAACAATGTGGCCGCATCTTCCGAACAGCTTACGGCATCTGCCGGGCAGACGAGTAAAGCCACCGAGCATATTACGATGGCGATTGAGCAGTTCTCAAACGGAAACGAGGAGCAAAGCGAAAAGGTTGAATCCAGCTCTCATCAGCTGAACTTAATGAATGAAGGACTCCAGCAAGTCTCACAAACATCGTCAGATATTACAAAGGCATCTATCCAATCAACGGAAATCGCCGGAACGGGTGAGAAGTTTGTGCAGCAGACAGTCGGACAAATGAACTCGATTAATCAATCTGTTCAGCAGGCTGAAGCTGTTGTCAAAGGCTTAGAAGGAAAATCAAAAGACATCACAAGCATTTTGAGAGTCATCAACGGAATCGCTGACCAAACAAATCTGCTTGCACTAAACGCAGCCATTGAAGCGGCGCGTGCCGGAGAGTCAGGACGCGGCTTCTCTGTCGTAGCGGAGGAAGTGCGCAAGCTGGCTGTCCAATCAGCCGATTCAGCAAAAGAAATCGAAAAGCTGATCCAAGAAATCGTCGCAGAAATCGAAACCTCTCTTCACATGTTTAAAGAGGTCAATCAGGAAGTACAGTCCGGACTTGTTGTCACAGACAATACAAAAGAAAGCTTCCAGAGCATTTTCAGCATGACAAACGAAATCGCGGGCAAGCTGCAGACGATGAATTCCACCGTCGAGCAGCTGTCAGACCGTTCACAGCATGTTTCAGCAGCAGTCAGCGGCATTGCAGACGTGTCGAAAGAAAGCTCGGCTAGCATCCAGGACATTGCCGCATCAGCTGAAGAACAGCTTGCTTCCATGGAAGAAATCAGTTCCTCAGCGACGACTCTTGCGCAGATGGCAGAAGAGCTTCGTGATCTGACGAAACAATTTAAAATCGAGTAAAAACCGAAAAACAGCGCTATCAAAGCGCTGTTTTTTATATGGTAAACAATAATAAAGTCCTAGTTTAACCGGTGAATTTAGAACTATTTTTTATTTTTACCTTCATTTTCAATGTAATTTAAAGGAAGATCCGCCGATATAATTTGTAAATTATTGAAAGAAGGTTCAAAAGGAAATGAAAAAAACACTCACCACTATTCGCAGATCATCAATTGCAAGGAGACTTATTATTTCTTTCCTGCTGATCTTAATTGTTCCGATAACCGCCCTTTCGGTTAGCGCTTATCAATCAGCAGTTGCCTCACTTGATGTACAGATGACGCAAAGCGCAAAGGAAAATGTTCAGATATTAGATCACATCA
Organism: Bacillus sp. FSL R5-0576; assembly: GCF_038004765.1. NCBI lineage: Bacteria > Bacillati > Bacillota > Bacilli > Caryophanales > Bacillaceae > Bacillus > Bacillus sp. FSL R5-0576. Next base: position 2,934,451 of record NZ_JBBORU010000001.1, on the reverse strand, counting down.
TTGATGATAAAATCAGTACGACTGAAAAAAGCCTCGCGTATTTCAGCGATTGGGCTACAGCAGAAAAATTTCAGGATAAAAAGAAAACAGAGCTGAAACAGGAATTTAAACAATTTATCCAAATGAATGATAATGTCGCTGCGGTATTTTCAAGCGGCAAAGACGGGGAATTCACACGTTATCCGTACGCTGACATGCCAAGTGACTTTAATGCTTTGGAACGAGATTGGTACAAAGAAGCAATGGCCAATAAAGGCAAAACAATTGTCACTGAGCCTTATGAATCGATTTCATCAGGAAAAATGGTCGTCACCATCGCCCGTCAAACGGTGGATGGATCAGGCGTTGTCGCCATTGATATGAAAATTGATGACTTAGTCACTACCGCGAAAGGAATCAATATCGGAAAAGAAGGCTATGCTTTTATCTTGAGCCAAAACAAGAAAGTCATCGCCTACTCCGGAGAAAAAGCGGGAACAGAGCTAAAAGGGGACTGGGTTGATAAGCTCTACAAGGATAAAAGCGGGGACTTTGAATATACGTACAAAGGCAAAAAGAAAAAAATGGCATTTGCAACAAGCGAAACAACAGGCTGGAAAATTAGCGGCACGATGTATGCAAACGAGATTCACGATGCTGCAAGCAGGGTTCTGATCATGGCTTCAATCGTTCTGGCGATTGCCATCGCAGCTGGAATGACGGCGATTTATTTTGTGATTCGATCCATCACAAAGCCATTGAGACGCATTGTCGCATCAGCTGAAAAAATTAGTGAAGGCGATCTAACAGAAACGATTGAAATCAATTCAAAAGATGAACTCGGCGTTCTGAGCGAGAGCTTCAATCATATGGCACACTCGCTTCGCTCGCTCATTCACGGGATCAAAGACTCAGTAGAACACGTTGCCTCATCGTCTGAAGAGCTGACTGCATCGGCAGACCAGACAAGCAGAGCCACTGAGCACATTACGATGGCTATCGAGCAATTTTCAAACGGCAGTGAAAGCCAAAGCGAGAAAATAGAAACGACAACCGAACAAATTAATGAAATGAATGACGGATTGGCAGAGCTGGCGCGGGCAGCAGCAGTGATTACAGAAACATCCGCAGATTCAACAGAAGTGTCAAGTAAAGGGGAGACACTCGTCCAGAAAACAGCCGGCCAAATGAACACAATTGACCATTCCGTAAAAGCAGCGGAACAAGTGGTGAAAGGGCTGGAGATCAAATCAAAGGATATCACAAATATTTTGCGTGTCATCAACGGTATTGCGGATCAAACCAATCTTTTGGCTTTAAATGCCGCCATTGAAGCGGCCAGAGCGGGTGAATACGGCCGGGGCTTTTCAGTCGTCGCTGAGGAAGTGAGAAAGCTCGCGGTACAGTCGGCTGACTCGGCAAAAGAAATTGAATCGCTGATCAGTGAAATCGTAAAGGAAATTCACACATCACTGAACGTGCTTCAGTCCGTAAACAAAGAAGTTGAAACAGGGCTTGTCATGACGGATGAAACTAAACAGAGCTTCAAACATATATCTCAAATGACCAATCAAATTGCTTCCGAGCTGCAAAACATGAATGCGACGGTTGAGGAGCTGTCAGCGGGAGCTCAAGAAATTTCCGCAGCTTCAAATGATATCACAGCCATTTCTAAGGAAAGCTCGGATGGCATCCAAGATATCGCCGCTTCAGCTGAGGAACAGCTGGCATCCATGGAGGAGATTAGTTCATCTGCACTGACGCTTGAAAGAATGTCTGAAGAACTCCGTGATCTGACAAAACAATTTAAAGTAGATAAATAATAGGTCTAAAATACTATTTATTTATGGGAAATTAGTTACTTTTGTTAAATTTCTTCTTTTTTGCTGTATATATTTACCCATTTCCAGCCGATATGAAGGGTAGCATAAAAAAGGAGAAATGAATGATGAAAAAAATACTCCAACTCATAAAACAAAGATCAATTACACGGAAGCTTCTCGTTTCCTTTCTGTCGATCCTCATCATACCGGTTGTCATATTGGCGATCTTTGCGTATCAATCGGCTAGCAGCTCACTCGACAGACAGATGATGGGGAGCGCATTGGAAAATGTACAGCAATTAAACGAAATCATTAACACCAGCATCGGCGAAAAAGAAAACAGTGCTGATTATTTCAGCGAATGGCTGACAAAAGAGAAATACAATGCAAAAAGCAATGCAAGCATTGCAGAGAAATTCTCACAATATATCAGCATTAACAAGGATGTAGAATCCATTTATACAAGCGACACAAAAGGACACTTTACCCGCTATCCGGATCTTCCGATGCCAAGCGGCTATAATCCGGTTGAACGCGACTGGTACAAAAAAGCGGTTGCGAATAAAGGAAAAGTCGTTGTGACAGATCCTTATAAAACCGCGTCGACAAATACGATGGTTGTGACAATCGCCCAGCAGACAAAAGATGGTTCAGGCGTTATCGCAATCAACATGACGATTGAAAATCTGTTGAAAACAACCAAAAAAGTCAACATCGGCACACAAGGCTACGCATTTATCATGACGAAGGACAAAAAAGTTGTCGCTCATCCTAATGAAAAATCAGGAACTGAATTAAAAGGCGACTGGCTCGATAAGATGCTGAACGCTGATAAAGGCGATTTTCAATACACCATGGACGGCGATAAGAAAAAAATGGCCTTTGACACAAACAAGTTGACGGGATGGAAGATCGGCGGCACTATGTATTTGGATGAAATCCATGAGGCAGCCCAGCCTGTCCTTCACCTTGCTTTAATTGTCTTGGCCGCAGCTATTATCATAGGGATTATCGTCATGACTTTGATCATTCGGTCGATTACAACACCGCTGAAACAGCTTGTCGGTTCCTCTAAGCGGATCAGCGAGGGAGATTTGACGGAAACCATTGATATCCGTTCAAAAGATGAATTGGGCGAGCTCGGCAAAAGCTTTAACAATATGGCGTCGTCACTTCGTTCTCTCATACACGCCATCCAGGATTCGGTAGATAATGTTGCCGCTTCCTCTGAGGAGCTCACTGCATCAGCTGCGCAAACGAGCAAGGCAACAGAGCACATTACACTGGCGATTGAACAATTTTCTAACGGCAATGAAAAACAAAACGAAAACATTGAAACGGCAGCAGAGCACATTTATCAAATGAATGACGGGTTGACGAATATGGCTCAAGCTTCTGAAGTGATCACTGATTCATCTGTTCAATCGACAGAAATTGCAAGTGAAGGCGGCAAGCTTGTTCATCAAACCGTCGGCCAAATGAATGTCATTGACAAGTCCGTTAAAGAAGCGGAGCAAGTCGTACGCGGATTGGAAACGAAATCGAAAGATATTACAAACATTTTGCGTGTGATCAACGGCATCGCAGACCAGACGAACCTGCTTGCCTTAAACGCAGCAATTGAAGCAGCGCGCGCAGGCGAGTACGGCCGCGGCTTCTCCGTTGTAGCGGAAGAAGTAAGAAAACTGGCAGTACAGTCAGCAGATTCAGCAAAAGAGATTGAAGGATTAATCATCGAAATTGTGAAGGAAATCAATACATCTCTCGGCATGTTCCAATCTGTCAATCAAGAGGTGCAGACAGGCCTTGACATCACAGATAAAACAGAAATGAGCTTCAAACGCATTTCTGAAATGACAAACCAAATCGCCGGCGAACTGCAAAATATGAGTGCGACGGTTCAGCAGCTTTCTGCCAGCTCCGAAGAAGTTTCGGGAGCGTCTGAGCACATTGCATCGATTTCAAAAGAAAGCTCAGCGCATATACAAGATATCGCGGCGTCAGCCGAAGAGCAGCTTGCTTCCATGGAAGAAATCAGCTCGTCTGCAGAGACCCTTTCGTCTATGGCGGAAGAGCTTCGCGATATGACCAAACGATTCAAAATCGAATAATAAGCCTTAACACCCAAGCTTGTTGCGCTTGGGTGTTTTTTTTAGTTTTTTTATTAAACCTTTTATCCTAGTTTGACGATATTAGATTTATCTTAAAGGAGGAGTCAACAAGAATGGGAAAATTCATACATTGGATCAAACAGCCATCGATCAGCAAACCGCTAATCGCTGCGTTTCTGGCAGTGCTTATTTTGCCGGTTGGGGTTTTAGCATATTTCAGTTATCAATCAGCTTGGAACGCGTTAGACAGAGAGCTCATAAACAGTGCGAAGGGAAATGTTGAAGAACTAAACAGTACGCTGCAAAATAAATTAGAAGATAAAGTAAAAGCAATAGATTATTATAGTGAGACAGTCGATAAAGACATATTGCTAGGCAAAAACAAAACATTACTGAAAGAGAAATTTAAGCAGTACACGACACTTAACGACGATGTAGGCGCAATCTATGCTGCTTCAGAAGATAAGAAGCTTTATAAATATCCGGATAGCGGTGTTCCGAAAGGTTTCGATCCGACAGGACGTGACTGGTACAAACAGGCGGTTGCGGAAAAAGGACAAGCTGTTTTCTCAGAACCGTATACTGATGAAGCAACAGGAGATATCGTTGTCACAATTTCAAAACAATTAAAAGACGGTTCAGGGGTTATAGCGCTTGATTTAAACTTGGATGAAGTGCTTACTGCATCACAGAGAATCAAAATCGGTAAAGAAGGCTTTGCATTTATTACGACAGGCAACAAAAAATATATCGCCCATCCGACCATTAAGCCGGGGACAACCGGTTCCGGCGATTGGACAAACCAAGTATATTCCAAAAAAGAAGGCTCATTTGAATATACATTCGAAGGCAAAGAAAAGAAAATGGCCTTTACGACAAATAAATTGACTGGCTGGAAAATCGCAGGCACATATTTTGTCAGTGAATTGCAAGATGCTTCAAGCCCGGTGCTGAACACTGCGGTTATCATTCTATGCGTGTCAATTGTAATCGGCGGCATACTCATTCTCTATATTATCCGTGCCATCACCAAGCCGTTAAGAAAACTTGTCTCAACGTCTGCAAAAATCAGCAGCGGAGATCTCACAGAAGTCATTGACATTCACTCGAAAAACGAGTTTGGCCAGCTTGGCGAAAGCTTTAATGAAATGTCTGCATCATTGCGTTCTGTAATCGGCGTTATTCAAACGTCTGTAGAAAACGTTGCTTCATCTTCTGAGGAGCTGACGGCAAGCGCAGCCCAAACGAGCAAGGCAACTGAGCATATTACACTTGCCATCGAACAGTTCTCAGATGGCAACGAGGCACAAAGCGAGAAACTGGAAACAAGCTCAAATCATCTTTCTCAAATGAACGAGGGGATTTCAAAAGTGGCTCAGGCCTCTTCAACCATTACGAAATCATCGATTCAGTCCTCTGAGGCAGCGGGCAGCGGAGAAAAGCTGGTGGAGCATACAGTCGGCCAGATGAAAACAATTGACCAATCCGTTCAAAAAGCGGAAGCGGTTGTGAAGGGCCTTGAAACAAAATCGCAAGACATCACAAGCATCTTGAATGTGATTAATGGCATTGCTGATCAAACCAACCTGCTTGCATTAAATGCTGCGATTGAGGCGGCAAGAGCGGGAGAATACGGAAGAGGTTTCTCAGTAGTTGCGGAAGAGGTTAGAAAACTTGCTGTACAATCAGCAGACTCCGCCAAGGAAATTGAAGGATTAATTCAAGAGATTGTCAGGGAAATCAGCACCTCACTTTCAATGTTCCAATCCGTGAATCATGAAGTGAAAGAAGGCTTGCAGATTACGGATCAAACAGCGGAAAGCTTTAAACAAATCTATGAGATGACAACCCAAATTTCCGGCGAATTGCAAAACTTGAACGCGACGGTTGAACAACTGTCAGCCGGCTCACAGGAAGTGTCAAGTGCTGTTGAAGATATTTCTGCAGTGGCGAAAGAAAGCTCAGCAGGCATTCAGGATATCGCAGCTTCGGCGGAAGAACAGCTTGCGTCTATGGAAGAAATCAGCTCTTCAGCGGAAACGTTGGCAAACATGGCGGAAGAACTTCAGGACATTACGAAGAAATTTAAAATTGAATCATAATGAAACGAGAAAGCGGCATATCTGCTGCTTTCTTTTTTATTAAAAACAAAAATAAACAAAAACAATTCAAAAACAAACGGAAATCATATATAATGAAAACGGATACAAATAAAAGGGGATGGAGGAATATCAAATATGGTGAAACATATATGGGATTCAGAGCGAGCTGCACAGCTGCCTAAAGGTGTAGAGGAATTGGTGTACAGGTCCAATCTGATCGGGTCAGACCGCACTGTCTGCAACTGGGGCGGGGGGAATACATCTATGAAAACAACGGAAAAGGATTTTAGAGGCCGTGAAATAGAAGTCATGTGGGTAAAAGGAAGCGGTTCGGATTTGGCAACAATGAAAACGCATAACTTTACCGGTTTGAAATTAGATGATATCCGCCCGCTGATTAAAAGGGACCAAATGCCAGATGAAGAAATGGTAGACTACCTGTCTCATTGTATGATAGACAGCAAACATCCCCGCCCTTCAATTGAAACGCTATTACACGCTTTTCTGCCATACAAACATGTTGACCATACCCATCCAGATGCGATTATCAGCATATGCTGTGCAGATAATGGAAAACAAATCGCTGAAGACATTTACGGAAATCGGTTTGTATGGGTGCCATACGTCCGTCCTGGATTTACTTTGTCTAAAATGATCGCTGAAGGCGTAGCAAACAATCCCCACGCCGAGCTTGTATTAATGGAGAAACACGGCTTAGTCACTTGGGGAGAGACGTCTGAAACATGTTATCAAAAAACGATATCCATCATTCAAGAAGCCGAGCAGTATGTTAACGATCGTATCAATCAGCATGAGGTATTCGGAGGCAAAAGGTATCAGCCGCTACCGGAGGATAAAAGAAAACAAATCTTGGCAGGCATCATGCCTGTGATCAGAGGAGCAGTAAGTGAAGAAAAGAAAATGATCCTTTCCTATGATGATCATGACGATGTCTTGGAATTTGTAAACAGTGTCCAAGCGCCAGCACTTTCGCAAATCGGTGCGGCATGCCCGGATCACCTTGTTCACACAAAACGGGTTCCGCTGTACATTGATTGGAATCCGGAAACTCAAGATGTGCACAAGCTTGCAGATCTGATCAAGTCAGGAGTCGAGACCTTTACATCAGAGTATCAGGCATACTTTACACGCAATCAGCAGGATGGGGATCAAATCTTTGAATCCGCCCCGCGGGTGATATTGATTCCTGGAATCGGAATGGTGAATACAGGAAAAAGTTATGCCATGTCTAAAGTAAGCGGGGCTTTATATCGGAGGGCCATCGCCGTGATGAAAGGAGCAACCGCTCTGGGGCAATTTGTTTCTTTACATGAAAATGAATCCTACCATGTCGAATATTGGCCGCTCGAACTATATAAACTCACGCTGGCCCCGCCGGAAGCAGAATTTTCCCGAAAAGTAGCGTTGATAACTGGGGGAGCCGGCGGAATCGGCAGTGCAGCATGCCGCCGATTTGCAGCTGAGGGAGGGCACGTGATCGTAGCTGATCTGAATATAGAAGGTGCACAGAAAATTGCCGGGGAAATAAACGATGCATACGGAGAAGGACGGGCAATGGCTGTCAAAATGGATGTGACAAAGGAGGAAGACGTACAATCAGCTTTTGAACGAGCGGCGCTTGCTTATGGCGGCATTGATATCGTCGTCAATAATGCCGGGCTGGCCACATCAAGCCCATTTGACGAAACAAGTCTAAAAGAATGGAATCTTAATATGAATGTTTTAGGAACAGGCTATTTCCTTGTAGCCCGTGAAGCGTTTAAACAGATGAAACACCAAAATAGAGGCGGAAGCATGGTATTTGTCGGATCGAAAAATTCGGTTTATGCGGGCAAAAACGCCTCTGCCTACAGCTCGGTTAAGGCGCTTGAAACCCATTTAGCAAGATGCATTGCTGCAGAAGGCGGAGAATTCGGCATTAGGGTCAACTCCGTTTTGCCTGATGCGGTTCTTCAAGGATCGGCAATCTGGGGTTCAAGCTGGCGGGAGGAACGAGCCGCGGCGTACGGGATTGAACCCGATCAGCTGGAGGAACATTACCGGAAACGGACAGCATTGCTCGTCAATATTTACCCGGAGGATATTGCCGAAGCCATTGCATTCTTCGCTTCTTCCAAAGCCGAAAAAACAACGGGCTGCATGATCACGGTAGACGGAGGCGTCCCTGCTGCTTTTACGCGTTAGAAATATGCTATGATAAAAAATATAAGACGGACTACGATATGAGGAAGGGCGTTACCGATGCTAGTAGCAGAACGGCAGCAAAAAATAGTGGAAATAGTAAATATGCGTTCAAGCATCCGCGTTTCCGAATTAAGTGACATATTTTCAGTCACAGAGGAAACCATTCGACGTGATCTTGAAAAGCTTGAAAAAGAACATAAACTGAGCCGGAGCCACGGAGGAGCGGTCAGTATTCAGCAGAAGGAATCAGAAATTCATTTTTCTGAACGGGAAATCACGAATGTCATCGAAAAAAAAGCCATCGCTCACGAAGCGGCCAAATATGTAAAAAGCGGAGACCGAATTATTCTCGATGCAAGCACAACTGCCTGGTACATGGCGAAAATACTCCCTGACATTGAGCTCACCGTGATTACAAACTCAATGAAAGCAGCTATTGAACTCAGCAATAAAGAAAACATATCAGTCATTTCAACAGGCGGCATTTTGCTGGAAAAATCATTATCGTTTGCCGGCCCGTTAGCAGAGCGTTCACTTGAGACCTATCATGTCAATAAAACCTTTCTGTCATGTAAGGGATTTGACGTACACAACGGGATGAGTGATTCAAATGAGTGGCAGGCGCTGCTCAAAAAACGGATGATTGAAAGATCGGACCAGACCATTTTGATGGCCGATTCAAGCAAATGGGGGAACCGCGAGTTTTCACATATAGCCTCGCTGCAAGATGTCAGCCGCCTAATTACGGATTCTGGACTTGATCCGGCATCGGTAAAAGCTCTTGAGGACAAAAAGGTGAAGGTGACAGCTGTTCCTCTTTCGAAGAGAGGGTGAAAGGATGATTTATACTGCCATTGATATAGGCGCATCAAGCGGGAGAATCATGGTAGGTGAACTGAATGAAGGGAAGCTTGACATACAAGAGATTCACAGGTTCGCTAACGGTTTCAGTCAAAGAGACGGGCATTGCTTTTGGGATATTGATCATTTGCTAAAACAAATCCTGCAAGGACTGCAAAAAGTAAAGACGCTTGGGTATGAACACTGCACCGTAGGCATTGATACATGGGCAGTTGATTATGTCTTACTGGACGAAAAAGGCGATCGGTTGCGGGAAGCAATCTCCTACCGTGATAGAAGAACAGATCACACAATAGACAAACTGGAACATACCCTCTCAAAAGCCGCAATTTATCAAAAAACAGGAATACAATTTCAGCCTTTCAACACGATCTATCAATTGTATGAAGAAGACCGTGAGCTGCTGAAAAAGACAGACAAAATTATGATGGTTCCTGATTATTTAGGCTATTGTTTAACCGGAAAAGCAGTAACGGAAATCACAAACGCGTCCACAACACAGCTTTTAAACGCCTCAACGGGAAATCTTGATCCTGAATTGCTTGAAGCCGTGTCCGTTCAGGAACAGCAATTTGCGCCGCTGACTGAACCGGGGTGTGAGCTCGGGAAGCTAAGAAATGAGTGGTTCCCGGATTATGATCTCCCGGCGTGCAAGGTGATGACAGTCGCAACACATGATACGGCCTCGGCCGTCATTGCGGCGCCAGGCGTAAATGATGGCTGGGCGTATATCAGCAGCGGAACATGGTCGTTAATCGGGATTGAAAACAAAACACCGATAATAACTGATCTTGCTTTAGAAAACAACTATACAAATGAACGCGGCGCAAACAACACCATTCGCTTTCTCAAAAACATTATCGGCATGTGGGTGATACAAGAAGTCAGACAGCAGTTACAAGCAGATTACTCTTTCCAGCAGCTTGCAGAAGAAGCCGAAAAAACAGAACCATTCCAGCAATTTATAAACTTAAATGATAAACGATTCCTGAATCCAGAAAACATGATAAAGGAAATACAACATTATTGCAGACAAACCCGCCAAAAGATTCCCCGTACTGCAGGCGAACTTGCCTGCTGCATCTACAGCAATTTAGCCATCATCTATGCGATAGCCATCAAAGAGCTCGAAACAATCACAGAAAAACCGATCGAGCAATTTCATATCATCGGCGGCGGAGCCCGGAATGATTTCTTAAATCAATTAACGGCAGACATGAGTGGAAAAGCGGTATATGCAGGGCCGATAGAGGCAACTGCCACCGGAAATCTTTTGATGCAAATGATTGCTGCCAAAGAAGTCAAAGACATAAAAGAAGCCCGGCAAGTCGTCAGAAATTCCTTTCCGATCAAAGTGTTTACACCTAAAGACATTGACAGAAGCACGATCATTCAGTCATTTCAGCAAACTGTTTTGAAAGCGCTATCTAAATGATGAAGAGGTGAAAAAGTTTGAAAAGAAAAGCCAGTATCATGTTTGTCCATCAAGACAAGTATGAAGAATACAAACAGCGGCATGATGACATTTGGCCTGAGATGGCAGAAGCACTCAAAGCTCATGGAGCACACCATTATTCCATTTTTCTAGACGAGGAAACAGGCAGGCTTTTTGCATATTTAGAAATAGAGGATGAAGAGAAATGGAGAAAGATGGCGGACACGGAAGTTTGCCGAAGATGGTGGAAATCGATGGCGCCATTAATGAAAACAAATTCGGATTTCAGTCCTGTTTCGATAGATCTAAAGGAAGTTTTTTATTTGGATTAAAAAACTGATAAAGGGAGAGAGCCGTATGACCATAAAAGCCAATTATGACAGTGCAAAACAGGCATATGAAAAATGGGGAATTGATGTTGAAGAGGCGCTTCGGCAATTAGAGCAAGTGCCCATTTCGATCCACTGCTGGCAGGGTGACGACATTGGAGGCTTTGAAGTAAATAAGGGCGAGCTTTCAGGCGGAATTGACGTGACCGGCAATTATCCCGGAAAAGCGCAAACTCCTGAAGAATTAAGAAAAGATTTGGAGAAGGCTCTTTCTCTCATTCCTGGAAAGCACCGCGTAAACCTGCATGCGATATACGCAGAAACAAACAGGGAAGCGGTAGAACGTGACGAATTGAAGCCGCAGCATTTTGAAAACTGGGTGAAATGGGCAAAAAACCTTGGTCTCGGTTTAGATTTTAATCCGACCTTGTTTTCGCATGAGAAAGCGGCTGACGGACTCACCCTTTCACACCCTGATCCGGACATCAGAGAATTTTGGATCAGGCATTGCATCGCTTGCCGCCGTATCGGGGAATACTTCGGGAAAGAATTAGGAACACCTTGCTTGACGAATATTTGGATTCCCGACGGCTATAAGGATATCCCGAGTGATAGGCTGACACCGCGTAAAAGACTAAAAGAATCACTGGATCGGATCTTCGCAGAGGAGATCAGTGAACAACACAATCTTGATTCAATCGAGAGCAAGCTGTTCGGGCTTGGCTCCGAATCATATGTTGTCGGATCTCATGAATTTTATTTAGCTTATGCTTTGACGAATCATAAGCTTTGTTTACTTGATACAGGCCATTTCCATCCGACTGAGACGGTATCAAACAAGATCTCGTCCATGCTGCTTTACACAGACAAGCTTGCCTTGCACGTATCTCGGCCTGTTCGTTGGGATAGCGACCATGTAGTGGTTTTGGATGATGAATTGAGAGAAATCGCTCTTGAAATTGTACGAAATCAGGCTCTTGAGAAGGTCGCCATCGGTCTGGATTTTTTCGATGCCAGCATTAACCGTGTAGCCGCCTGGACCATCGGAACGAGAAATATGATCAAAGCTTTATTGTATGCCTTGCTTCTCCCGAACGGCTATTTAAAACAATTGCAGGAAGAGGGCCGCTATACAGAAAGGCTGGCCCTGATGGAGGAATTCAAAACATATCCTTTCGGAGCCATCTGGGATTCCTACTGTGAGCAAATGGGCGTTCCGGTAAAAGAGGCATGGCTTCATGACATCAAAGAATATGAGCAACAGGTGCTTTTAAAAAGGAAGGCATCTTCTCCGATTGTCTAATAAAAAATCCGCCGCGGCATTTGCACGCGTGCGGATTTTTTTAAGCTTGATCAGCAGGGTATATAATTCCCATTTGCTTTCTTGCTTCCTCCATAATTTTTGCAGTGGTCAAAGACCGTTCAAATGTATTTTCTTCAGATTCCAGCTTATTCTCTTTTATGAGCGTGACAAATTCTTCTGCTTCATAGAACATCGCCGGTTTAGGATCAGGAATCGCAATGTTTTCAAGGCGGCCGTCCCGGTAGCGGATTTCAACACGTTCAGGCCGGTGAATCGTATCGATTACAATCGTCCCGTCTTCACCCTGGATTTCCGCCGGGGCATAGGAAGTAGAGATTTTGGAATGCATCAGAACAGCTTCGAACCCGTCGTAAGACAGAATGACAGTTCCCTCTCCATCCACTCCGGAAGATAAAACATATCCGTTTGCTTTTACATCCTTCGGCGCGCCAAACAACACAACAGCCGGATAAATACAATAGACGCCAATATCCATTAATGACCCATTGGAAAGCTCAGGCTGAAACGCATTCAAAACAGTTCCGCTTCTGAACGCGTCATACCGTGAGGAATACTGGCAGTAGCTTGCGGTAAATCTGCGGACAGTGCCAATTTTATGCAGGTGTTTTTTCAGCTCTTTGAAATTCGGCAGGAAAGTGGTCTTCATTGCTTCCATGAGAACAACGCCGTTTGCCTTAGCCGCTGAGATCATCTCTTCTGTTTCTTTTGTATTCGAAGCAAACGGTTTCTCACAAAGGACATGCTTGCCATGGTTCATAAAGAGAACGGCTTGTTCCTTGTGAAGAGCGTTCGGGCTGGCTATGTATACGGCATCAAAGCAATTGCTCGCCGCCATTTCCTGAAGGTCTGAGAAGGCATGCGCAGCGTTGTGTTTAGCAGCAAACTCGCCAGCGCGTTCAGCCGATCTTGAATAAACAGCAGTCAGCTGAAAATCTTCGATATCCGCTGCTGACTCAAGAAAGCGGTCTGTAATCCAGTTGGTTCCTATTATTGCAAAACGTATCACTCGTATCGCTCCTTTTGTATGATATAGCTAAATTATAGCTTAAAAAGAACAAAATCACATGATAGATATAAATAGAATGTTAAAACCGTGAAAGCTTTTCCAGCAATTAACGGTTTTTATTTTTCATTATAGGGACGATAGTGTACAATTTAATTAAACTATGTATGACGGAGGAACGATAGTGGAGACGTTGCAAACATGGAGCGGCAGATTCAAGCGATTCTTCTTGGACAATAAGTTTGTTTTATTTTTGCTTGTGCTGCTGCTGATTGGTTTAAATATTCTAGTATTTACAAAAACATCATTTATTTTCACCCCGATTATTGTTTTGCTCAAAACGATATCACTTCCGATTATTTTGACAGGCATTGTTTTTTATCTGTTAAACCCGGTCGTCGATTTCCTTGAGAGAAGAAGAATAAGAAGAATCTATTCTATTTTACTGTTGTATCTATTGATTATCGGGCTGATCACGATCACAATCGTGTCGATCATTCCCTTCTTAAAAGAACAAATTATGAGTTTAATCGACAACATCCCAAGATATGTGGATATCGTTGAAAATCAGACGAAACAGCTGATCGGCAGCAACTTCGTCAATCAGGCCCAGCAAACGACGAACATCAATATATCTGATCTCGCAACAAAGGTTTCAGATCAGGCAGCGACAATTGTGAACAGTACCTTTACCGGCGTTGGGAATTTTATCGGCGCCCTGACTGAGATTATCATTTCAATCGTTACGGTTCCGTTTATCCTTTTCTATTTGTTAAAGGACGGAAAAAAATTGCCGGTCTACATACTGAAGTTTGTTCCGACGCAATTGAAAGAACAGACATACACAGTCTTAAGCGAAATGAATCATCGGTTAAGCTCTTATATCAGAGGCCAGATCATTGTCAGCTTCTGTATCGGGTTTTTGCTGTTTATCGGTTATTTGATTATCGGGCTGGATTATGCTTCATTGCTAGCCGTCATTGCGGCTTGTACTAGCATCGTTCCATATTTAGGGCCAACGATTGCCATTACGCCTGCGATTATCATTGCCATAGTGACATCGCCGCTTATGCTGCTTAAATTGGTGATCGTTTGGACCATTGTTCAGCTGATTGAAGGGAAGCTGATCTCTCCGCAAATTATGGGAAAAAACCTTCACATCCACCCTATCACAATTATTTTTCTGCTGTTAACAGCTGGCAAACTGTTTGGCGTTGTTGGAATCATTCTTGCCATTCCGGGCTATGCAGTTGCTAAAGTCATTACGACACATTTATTTGACTGGTTTAAAATGCGGTCACATTTATACGACGAAGAAAAAAATGAAAATACGCCGGGTCATAAAGTGTGATTTTCGTTTATAGTTATATAAGACGGGCTTTCCATTTATGGAAAGCTCCCGTTATGTAAAAAAATAAATGTCTAATGGGGAGAATCAAAATCATGACTCTATGGGAATTGTTTGTAGCCGCCATTTTAGGAATCGTAGAAGGATTAACAGAGTACGCGCCGGTTTCTTCGACAGGACATATGATCATAGTAGACGACATCTGGCTTAAATCAAGTAATCTGATGTCAGAAGAAGCTGCTAACTCATTCAAGGTGGTTATTCAGCTAGGCTCCATTTTAGCAGTAGCTATCGTGTTTAAAGACCGAATTTTAAATTTACTCGGTTTGAAAAAAAATATTACAAGCGACCAGGAGCAGGGACATAAATTAAGCATTGCCCAAATCGCCGTCGGACTCGTGCCTGCAGCTGTTCTCGGCTTTTTGTTTGAAGATTACATTGATGAATATTTATTTTCCGTTAAAACTGTGGCCATCGGTTTAATTGCCGGGGCAATCCTGATGCTTTTTGCTGACTGGGTCAATAAGCGGAAAACAGCGACAGACACACTCGACCGCATTTCCTATAAACAGGCGATAGCAGTCGGCTTATTCCAATGTCTTGCCCTTTGGCCGGGTTTCTCACGTTCTGGTTCAACCATTTCCGGCGGTGTTATTCTCGGATTAAACCACCGAGCTGCAGCCGACTTTACGTTTATTATGGCGATGCCGATCATGATGGGAGCCAGCTTTCTAAGCCTCGTGAAGCATTGGGACAGCTTAAGCTCGGATCTGATGCCATTTTTCATCGTCGGCTTTATCTGTGCCTTTGTGGTCGCACTGTTTGTCGTCCGTTTCTTCTTAAGGCTGATTAACAAAATCAAACTTGTCCCATTTGCAATCTATCGAATTATTCTCGGTGTGATTTTACTTTTGATCATGATGTAAGTCGAAAAATAAGGCTCTTTTCCGAGCCTTATTTTTTCTGTCAATTCAAGAGGAAACAGCTTGTTTTTCAAAAAAAAATCATCTATAATAAACATGACGTTACATACGGGGCCATAGCTCAGCTGGGAGAGCGCTACGCTGGCAGCGTAGAGGTCAGGGGTTCGAGCCCCCTTGGCTCCATACCTTTAAACCCTTATTCTATAAGGGTTTTTTTGTTTTGAGGAAAAGGTTTCATTCTCTGAATCCTCCAGTTGAGCGAAGTCAAAGTGAGCAGTTTATCTGTCAATCATGAATTTTCCAATACCTCCTTTTGTTCCTCAAAGACCGTCATGTCTTCCAAAGGAGGGGAGTAGACATGAAGAGACACCATTCGTTCGGATGTTGGATTGGACATTTTGTGAATTAAACCTTTGGTTGAAATAAGGCATTCTCCTTCGTGGACAAAGTATGAATTGGAGAGTTCTGCGTGTTCGCCGGTTGAACGATAAATAGAATTAAGAAGCTTTCCTTCTAACACCATTGCACAACCAATGGATTGACCATGATCGTGTACTGTTGTCTCCTTGTTTGGCGGAATGTTAATCACGATAATTTCTAATTCATTATTTCGATAGATGGCATTTCGGCCGTAAGCGTACTGGTCTGGTTCCTTAATATACGGTTGACTCAATTTTGCTGCGTTTGGAATTTGTTTTAAAGACGTTGCTAAATCTTTAACCGATGGATTTTTCAAGCCGCTAAAAATGTCTTGGATACACTCATACAGTTCCATTCGTTTTTGCCTCCCGGAATATTTAGAATTTCCTTACATTGGTATTTCATAGGTTAATTCATGGTATTTACCCATATACAATTTAGAGGCGGCAAACGCCCAGTGAACACAAAAAAATGTGCGGCCAAAATGTTGTCTTATCACCAACTTATTCGAGTTTATTAGTTGGAATAGTGGATTGAAAGGATTAAAACGGCCTGATTTAATTCGCTTGAGGGAACGAGCAGGGCTCCATAAGTGCAGTTCTAGGCCCCTTGGCTCCAAAACACAATATCGGGGAAAAGCTTTCAAGCTTTCTATGTTGTGCTTGAAATTTACTCCATTGACAAAACACAATCGATTTGAAATAATATTTGAGTATATGCTCATTCATTCACATAATTATAATAAAATAATATCATTTCCCCTGAAAGGGATAATATTAGAATGAAAGCTAATGGTATGCAAAATCTATTAGCTTCTTTTGTTTTCAAAAAATGATGTGTTTCGCATGTATTCATATAGGAAGGAATGACAACATGAAGACAAAACACTATTGGGTGATTTCTTTGCTCGCCGTCTTAGCGGTCGGGCCGGGATTGATGTCTAACACGGCATTGTCGTCAGTTCAAGGCCTTGTTCAGAAAGCGGTTGGAACAAGTGTCTTCACATCAGTAAATCCGATATTGATCGGCAATATGGCCTTTGCCTTGTTAGTTCCGGCAGGACCGCTGCTGAGGAAAAAATTCGGTGCTCGTCCCGTCTATCTGGCTTCATTACCTGTCTTTATACTAGGCTCACTGCTCATCGCATGTTCAGGCGATATTGCATGGATGGCGGCAGGGCGCTTTTTACAGGGGGCGGCAACAGGCGTCATGCTGATGATTATGATTCCAATGCTTGTACTGTCATTCCCGATTGAACGCAGGAACTATGCACTGCTTGTGCTGATCGGGGGATTCTATGGTTCTGTTATCATCGGCACAATCCTCGGAACCATTGCAACAAGCTGCGGGCATTGGAGATGGCTGTTTTTCATCTTTGGCACCTTGTCCCTGATCGGTGTCGCGGTGAGCTATTTCTTTCTCCATGACGAGCATCACGGAGCGGCGGATCAAGAACAGCCGCTTGATCGTGCGGGAATTCTTTTATCTGTTTTCCTTGCCGCAGCCTCAGCGGTTTCATTCATTTTTCTGCAAAAATGGGGGCTGTCATCGGGTTATGTATGGATTGGTTTCGGGGTGACGTTATGTTTGCTCATTGGTCTATTGATTGTGGAATATAAAGTGAAAAACCCATTCATATCTATTAAACTGATGCTGCTGCCAAAACCGGTGCTTGGCTTATTGATCATAGCTGCAGGGACGATAACGGTAGCTGTCAGCCTGTCTGCTTTTCAAGGCTTGCTCCGTCAAATGTATGATATTTCTCAGGAGCATCTCATTCTTTTAAACTTGACTCTTTTAATCGGAGTGGCGATCGCGGCCATTTTGAGCGCTCTGTTTTATGATAAAGTCGGACCAGGGATGCTCGGTATTATCGGCGGACTCATTCTCGTCTTTGTGAATTTTCAATGGCTGCATATGCAGGATCGATCATCTCTTTATATGTTCGCGGCACTGTTTATCATGCTTGCAGCGGGAACAGGCCTGACAGTCGCCGCAGGGCTGATGGGAGCTGCCATGGGAGGCCCGCTGCCTGATTTGGTCAAGAGAATGACAGCTGTTCAGTTTTTAAGATTGTTTGTCTATATGGGAGTTCCTATTCTCATCGGCTTTTTCACGAAAAAAGATGCTGCCAGACAAAGCGGTTCGGTACAGGATTCTATGATGACTGCTTATCATGATCTCTTCTTCATTTCTTTTATCCTTAGCGTGCTGCTCGTCTGCCTGTCATTTTGTATGAATGCCACTGGAATGGGGCACAAGCTGGCACATAAACCACATGATAAAGCGAAAACAGCTCCGGAAAAACCGGCCGTTTCAGCAGAAGGTTTGTCGAAGGCAACTGTCAAATCATATAAAGTAATAAATGATACGGAATATCGTAATGCACTCAGAAATTTACAAAAATAGAAACATGGTAAAAACCTTTTCATTGAGCGAAAAGGTTTTTATTTTGCAATCTTTTCCCAACTTTATCCCTAAAGAATTGAAAAATATTAGAAGTGCAAGTAAAATTCTAAAAGGTAGATTCTTTTACATTCGTAATCTTTTAATTCGAAGGAAGGTTTTCATGGCCCGTAAAAAACTTAAAAAACGTAAACTCTTGATTTCACTATTTTTCATTGTATCGATTCCGCTAGCTCTGTTTGTTTTAGCGACAACTTTATCAAAACCGATTGAAACATCCAAAGAAACTGAAGAAATCGATGAACAGCAAGTATTTATAGACAGTCTGTCCGGACATGCCCAAATTTTGTATGAAAAATACCATGTTCTCCCCAGCATCACAATTGCTCAGGCCATTCTCGAATCGGACTGGGGGAACAGTGAACTGGCTGCTAAGGCCAACAACCTTTTTGGCGTAAAAGGGAATTATAAAGGCCATCATGTCACGATGGAAACGGACGAAGTTGAAAAAGGGAAAAGAAAAACCATTCGCGCGAAGTTTCGAAAATACAGCACGTTTTTTGAATCTATGGATGATCACGCCCAATTGTTCGTCCGTGGCACATCGTGGAATAAAAAGAAGTATAAACCGGTGCTTGAGGCAGGGAATTATAAGGAAGCGGCAACCGCCCTGCAAACATCAGGATATGCTACAGATCCTGACTATGCTGACAAAATCAGCGCTATTGTGGAAAAATACGATTTAGATGAGTACGATGAGGTAAATCCATCCCTCAAATCTGTGGATTTAAACGCCTCTATTAAAGACAGTGCCGTTCAAGACGTATGGTCCAAGCCCTCTACTGATGATCGGTCCATAAGGCTTACCTCTGCCCAATCTTACGTCGGCAAAGACATAAAGGTTGTGTCTAGAAAACAGAAAGGCCAGTCTGTATGGTACCAATTCCAAATCAATGATAAACTTATCGGCTGGATTGATGATTCAGCTGTTGAAATAAAGGAGGCAACCTAAGCCCTTTTTACTGGTATTTTTAATTCTCTGTTCCATTACGGGGAATTTGAGGTATAATATTCCACGGAAGTTATCACTTTTTAACTATGCTTTCGGGAGGGAACAAAGGTGCAGAAATATAGACGCAGAAACACGGTTGCCTTTACAGTATTAGCTTATTTTACTTTTTTTGCGGGAGTATTTTTGTTTAGTATCGGACTCTATAATGCTGATAACCTGGAACTCAATGAAAAAGGTTATTACATCGCTGTTATGATACTTGTAGCAGTTGGTGCGATTCTTACACAAAAAGTAACCCGTGATAACGCGGAGGATAATGAAATCATCGCGGAACAGGAAAAAAGACAAAATCAATCTCATATCGAATCATAAAAAAATCCGGCGACTGCACGCCGGATTTTTTTGATATCACCCTGTAAACACTTCGCCATCAGGATAACGGATATTTGATTGCTCTGTTTTTGCGAATGAAAACACGAACGTTAAAGGACCAATTCTTCCGATAAACATGATGACAATAATGATACACTTGCCAGCTGTTGTCAGTTCAGGAGTAAGCCCCATCGTAAGGCCGACAGTTCCGAATGCGGAAAAGGTTTCAAACACAATTTGAAGAAATGGCGCTTGTTCTGTGATCGTCAGGGCAAAAATCCCTAAAAACACGATGAACAAACTGGTGACGCTCACAGCTAAAGCTTTAATGATAATCGGATATTTGATGGAACGGCGGAAAATAACCGTTTCTTTTTTACCTCTCAAGTAAGCAATAACAGATGTTAAAATCACGATGAACGTAGTCAGCTTAATGCCGCTCGCCGTTGATGCGCTTCCTGCTCCGATAAACATCAATAATAAAGTAAATACAATTGTTCCTTCTCTCATGCTTCCAAAATCTAGAGAATTGAAGCCTGCGGTTCTCGGCGTCACTGCCTGAAAATAGGACGCCCACAGTTTATCCACTATATGCAGGTGGCCGAGCGTGCCAGGGTTGCTGTATTCTAAAATAAAGATCGCAAGCATAGCAATCGCATTCAACATCAGCGTTCCTGTAAGCATGAGCTTTGTATGTAAAGAAAAAGCTTTAAAACGCCGATTTTTCATCACATCAAACAGAACCGTAAATCCGATCCCTCCTGTAATAAATAAGAAAGTAATCACGAGGTTTACTGTAGGATCGCCAACGTAGCTCATCAAATTATCAGGCCACAACGAAAACCCGGCATTGTTAAAAGCAGATATTGCGTGAAACAAACTTGCAAACAAGCCGGATGACCAGCCGTACTGAGGTACAAGCCGGATGGATAAAATGAGTGCTGCTATCAATTCAATACTGATTGAAAACAGAAACAGGACTTTGACAAGGCCAATGACACCGCCGATTGTCGGCTGGTTTAAGGCTTCCTGGACGAGCATTCGTTCTTTTAAGCCGATTTTTTTTCCTAATATCATGACGATCAAGACCGCAAATGTCATAAATCCAAGCCCGCCAATCTGAATCAGCCCCATAATAACTGTTTGCCCGAATACCGTAAATTGAGTACCGGTATCGACAACAGCAAGCCCTGTAACAGTTGTAGCGGAAGCCGCAGTAAAAAGGGCATCTATCCATGACAATGGCTTCGTAGTGGAAATCGGAAGCATTAATAGGACAGCCCCGAGGATAATGGTAAGGAAAAAACCAATGGCAAGCACTTGAGGCGGTGTAAACCGAACCCATTTGATCACTTTATCCTTTTGAAGTGTCACTTTTGTCTACATCCCTTCGTTTTCAAAACGTTTAATATCCTTTTTGTGGCCCATGATCACCAGGCAATCTTGCTCGTGAATGATGTCTTCAGGCGCGGGGGAAAGACAGATATCTCCATGATGTTTAATGGCCAGGATCGTGCAGCCGTACTTTGCTCTTACATTCAGGTCAATAATCGATTTTGAATCAAGCTTGCGCGTAGCCAGCAGCTCGACAATACTGTATTCATCAGATAGATCAATGTAATTTAAAACATTTTCGTCTGAAAGGCTTTGTGCGATTTTAACCCCCATATCTTTTTCAGGATGAATAATGCGGTCAGCGCCGATTTTTTCAAGCACCTTGTGATGATAATAGTTTTGAGCCTTCACCCAAATATTTGGAATATCAAGCTCCTTTAATAATAGGGTGGTCAGCGTACTCGCTTGAATATTTGCTCCGATGGCAACAATCACATATTCAAAATTGCGTATTCCTAATGAAAGCAATTCGTTTTCTTCGGTGGCGTTGGCAATTACCGCATGAGTGGCGTAAGAAGCATATGCATTGACCTTTTCTTCGTTGATATCAACCGCAAGGACCTCATGCCCCATTCTATGAAGTTCTTTACAAATGCTGCCGCCAAACCGGCCCAGCCCGATCACGGCAAATTGCTTATTTTTAATTCTTCCCAATGTTCATATCTCCCTTAGTGAATTAACGTTTTTGAAGCAAAAAAGACCATTGCAAAGAATGGCCGATAATAGACCTCCTCTCTGTATACGCCTACGAGGTTAGCTGTCGGATTAGGGATTCAGAGTACCCCCTCTTACTTAGTAAGATTCACCCCAAGGCTGTTAATAAAACAGCCAATCGTTGGTTCCCCCGTTCGTGTTTGATTAAGCGGTAAAAGAGACTGTATGAAATTGAACACTCAAGAATTTACTCCTGTTTCTAGTGTTTGTCAATTTAAATTTTAAACCAGAAAAAAGATAACGGGGATTAGAGAAAAAGGGGAGGGTAAAACGCAAAAAAGACCGGCGTTAACCGGTCTTTTACATTAGTTGCAACCGCAAGGCTGAGTCGGAGGAGTGCTGCGCTTAGCCACGTCAATGCTGGCTTCTGCGTAAAATTTATTTCCGATGCTTAATGATTTATTCTCTGCACGGAAAGTATATGTACCAGCGGCAGGAAGTGTTTTGTTATTCAGTTTTAATTTGAATTCGCCAGCTCCTAACAAATCAAGTGCCAAAGGAACTCTTACTGTTTTCCCGTTATTGAGGATCTGTGTTGTACGCAAGGCATTTCCGTTCAATGTGTCTTTCGTGTTTGCAGTAAATCCGCTTGGCAATGTAAACTCCATAACGCCAAGGCTGAGAAGCGTGTTTGGACGGTAAGTCAATTCGATATCTGAGAAAGACCATTCCGTTTTGCTGGCGCCAGTGATTGTTGCGAACAATGAAGCTGTAGACTGTGTTCTCATAGTAGATTCAGTATGAGCTTTAGTTGATGTAGATTCAGCCGCGAAAGAAGCTGTAGGTGCAGAAACGAGTAACCCGAGACTTAATGCACTAATTGCCAAAGAAGATAATAATTTGCGTTTCATAACAAAATTCCCCCTAAAAAATGATAAATTAAACAGGCCTGCCCGCTTTTCACCTCCTCTGAAAGGCCAAATACAAATTTTACCTACATAAAATTACCATCAAATATTTTGGAAGTAAATGGGGTGTTTTTCCCGTATTTTTCAAATTTGTAGTAGTTATATCAAAAAACGCCTGGTTTCCCAGGCGTTTTCTGCTTTACTTTGTTTCAATCGGTATAAATTTAAAAATTTCTCCGGTCTGCACCGATTCAGCAAGCCGTTTCAGCCAGTCATAGTAAGCTTTAGAGCTTTCCAGCTGATCATATAACTGCAGTGCTTCATTTTTGATATCATCATTGAGATCTTCCTTGCTTAAAACCTTTTGTAAATCAGCTTGAGCTTCCTCGATCGCTGCTACATTCACTTGAACCTCCCGCTCCCATTTAGGTGGAAAGAAATTTGTGAAAAATTTAAAGAAATCCTTCTCAGCCACAAATGTATGCTTACGGATGCCCCGGTGAAATGTTTTTTTCACTACATTTAAGTCTTGAAGCTTTTTGACGCCTGTGCTCATGCTTGGTTTGCTCATTTGCAACTCCTCACGCATTTCGTCAAGCGTCATCTCATCCCTCATATACATCGTCCCATATAAAATCCCGACACTGCGGGTAATTCCGTAAAGATCCATCGTTTCAGCAATGGAGTCAATAACAAGATCCCGAGCCTGTTCTATAGCTGTAAATTCTGGATTTTCATCCATACTGACCCTCTTTTCCTTTAGAAAATTAAATTCGTTAAGTTATTTCTTTATGTTCTTTATCTTAACGAAACATGAGGAAAAGTCAAAAAGAAAAATCGAAATGGGACTTTGACAGTTTAAAAACCATATGTTAGATTAGGGTTGTTAAAAACATTAAATTTTTATTTAACAAACTTTATTTACGTCAAGGAGGCTTATATGAGTCAAACATTATTCATTGACGGAGAATGGATCAGTGCCGAAAAAGAACAGATCCGCAGTATTATCAACCCATTTAATCAAGAAGAAATTGCAACTGTAAGCGAGGGAGGGCGAGAGGACGCCATCAAAGCAATCGCAGCCGCACGCAGAGCATTTGACAAAGGAGAATGGTCTTCGCTATCCGGGCTTGAACGCGGAAAAATTGTTCTGAAAATTGCGGAATTAATCAGACGCGATCTTGAGGAGCTGGCTGAGCTTGAATCTCTTGATACAGGAAAAACACTCGAAGAAAGCAAGGCCGATATGGACGATATCGCCAATGTTTTTCAATATTACGCCGGCTTGGCAGACAAAGATGGCGGAGAGATCATTTCATCTCCGATTCCTGATTCAGAAAGCAAAATTATTAGAGAGCCAATCGGGGTTTGCGGCCAGATCACTCCATGGAATTATCCGCTCCTTCAAGCGAGCTGGAAAATCGCCCCTGCACTGGCTGCAGGAAACACAATCGTCATGAAGCCGAGTGAGATTACGCCGCTGACGACAATCAAAGTCTTTAAGCTGATGGAAGAAGCCGGTGTTCCAAAAGGTGTCGCAAATCTTGTTCTTGGACCGGGAGCCACAGTGGGCGACGAGCTTGCAGTAAACAGAGACGTCGATTTGATTTCATTTACGGGCGGAATTGAAACAGGCAAAAAAATCATGCGGGCGGCAAGCGGAAACGTCAAAAAAATCGCCCTTGAACTTGGCGGGAAAAACCCAAATATTGTTTTCAAGGACGCGGATTTAGAAGTTGCGGTTGATCAGGCCTTAAACGCTGTATTTTTCCACGCCGGCCAAGTATGCTCTGCAGGTTCCCGCTTGCTTGTTGAGGACGCCATTCATGATCAATTTTTGGCGGAGCTGGTCAAACGGGCAAAACGCATAAAACTCGGAAACGGTTTTCATGCTGAGACAGAAAGCGGTCCGCTTATTTCGGCGGAGCACAGGGCAAAGGTAGAAAAATATGTAGAGATCGGAATAGAGGAAGGCGCGAAGCTGGAGACAGGAGGCAAACGCCCGGAAGATCCTGCGCTTCAAAACGGCTTTTTCTATGAACCTACTATTTTCTCAAACTGTAATTCTGACATGAGAATCGTTCAGGAAGAGGTTTTCGGTCCTGTATTGACAGTCGAAACCTTCAGCTCTGAAGAAGAGGTAATCGAGCTTGCGAATGATACCATCTATGGCTTGGCTGGAGCGGTATGGTCAAAAGATATTGAAAAGTGCGAACGGGTAGCAGCCCGCTTGAGAATGGGAACCGTTTGGATCAACGATTTTCATCCGTACTTTGCACAAGCGCCATGGGGCGGATATAAGCAATCCGGGTTCGGACGCGAGCTTGGAAAAATAGGCCTTGAAGAATACACAGAAGTCAAACATGTATACCGTAATACAAAACCGGCAGCGGTTAACTGGTTCAATTCATAAGAGGGGGAGATTGATGATGACATTAAATATGAAGGTAGAAAGCATGCAGAAATTCCACACATTTGAAATTCCGACTGTGATTAAGCATGGAATCGGAGCCATCAAGCATACGGGTGAGGAAGTAGCTGCACTGGGCGTTTCAAAAGCGCTCCTTGTCACAGACCCAGGGATTTATAAAGCCGGTGTTGCTGATCCTGTAATCGAATCACTTAAAGAAGCAGGCATTGAAGTGGTGCTCTTTAATAAAGTTGAGCCAAACCCGCCTGTCCGTCTGGTGAATGAAGGATCTGAGCTTTACAAAAAAGAGAACTGTAATGGTTTGGTGGCAGTCGGAGGCGGAAGCTCCATGGATACGGCAAAAGCAATCGGAGTAGAAGCGACTCACGAAGGAAGCGTGCTTGATTATGAAGCGGCAGATGGGAAAAAACCGCTGGAAAACCGCATTCCTCCGCTGACGACAATTCCCACTACAGCTGGAACAGGATCAGAAGTAACCCAATGGGCGGTTATCACAGATGAAGAAAGAGAATTCAAATTCAACACGGGCGGTCCGCTGATTGCAGCGCACTTGACAATCATTGATCCTGAGCTTCATGTTTCAATGCCTCCGCATGTAACAGCTATGACGGGAATTGATGCGCTCGCCCATGCCATTGAATGCTATACAATGAAATTTGCACAGCCAATCACGGATGCGGTTGCCTTAATGGCGATTGAGTATGCCGCTCATTACATCAAGAGGGCATTTGCTGATGGAGAGGATCTGGAAGCAAGGTACGGAATGGCGCAGGCTGCGATGCTTGCCGGCCTTTCTTACGGAAGTGAATCAGCGGGCGCGGCTCATGCGATGAGCCAAACGCTTGGCGGTATTATCCCAGTCGCTCACGGCCAATGTGTAGCGGCGATGATGGGCCCTGTAATGGAATACAACTGGAAGGGCTATCCTGAGAAGTTTGCGCGTATTGCGAAAGCGTTCGGTATTGATACAAGCAAGATGACAACAGAAGAAGCTGCGAAAGCATCTGTCAATTGGATGTATGATCTGGTCGAAGATTTAGAAGTGCCGACTTTAGAAGAGCAGGGAGTATCACCTGATATGATCGAACGCTTGTCTAAAGAAGCAATGAAAGATCCGCAAACCTTCGGAAACCCTAGAGATTTAAATGAAAAAGCATACAACTGGATCTACAAGCGCTGCTTTAACCTTACGCCTAAAACGGTATAATCAAAATCCCGCTCCTTTACAGAGCGGGATTTTTTGGGATAATGAAGCATAGGTGGAAATTTTAGATAAGAAGGAAGGTGCCAGCTGATGTGGAAGCGTATGACTGCAAAAGCGGAAGGCTTATATATCGCAGATACAGATAGCTTCGTAACAAAGCAAATGGACAAGCTTGATTTTGATTATGGCGGCATCCCCGGCGACTTGCATTTTGGCCTGACCAAAAAAGCGGGAGCCAGAGAACCAATGTTTTCAAGAGGGACTGAAATTTTCAACCGCAGACAAATTTCAATTGTTTCAATAGAGGAATGCAACGAAATCGCTTTAAAAATGGGAGTGCCAAGGATTTTGCCGGAATGGCTCGGGGCGAATGTGGCAGTCAGTGGTATGCCAAATCTTACTTCATTAAAAGAAGGAAGCCGGATTATTTTTCCGAGCGGAGCGGCTCTGCTGTGTGAGGGCGAAAATGATCCGTGTATCCAGCCGGGAGAAGTCATTCAGTCTTATTATCCGGACCAACCGAAGCTGGCGCCGGCTTTCGTCCGCCACGCACTGGGCATTAGAGGGATTGTCTGTATTGTGGAGAGACCAGGTGCTGTTTACACAGGTGATGAAATAGAAGTTCATTCCTATCAGCGAAAAGTTAAACGAAAAGCAGAAAGGGTCTGATCAAATCAGGCCCTTTCTATCTTTTCTTTAATTTCTTTCATTTGGCTGAGGTGCCGTTTTTCATGATGGCCGATAAAATCGATCCACTGTCTGACAGTCAGCTCTTGAAACACAGGATGCGGAAGCACTCTTTCAAAATCTTCTTCTTTCAGAGAGGCAATCGCAGCAGTCAGCTGCTCTCTTACCACATCAAGCTCACGTTTCATTTGGCTGCCTGAAATAAAATCATGCGCAGGCTCAAGATGACTCGGGGCTTTCCGTTTATTATTTCTGTCCTGTGCTACCTCAAGCGGTTTTTCTTCAATTTCTTTAATCGGAGCGTCCTTTACACGTTCCTTCAACATTTTTTGTGCGGTCATATCGATTTTTTTCAAATGGTCAAGAACTTCCCGTATGCTCCATTCTTCAGCAGAAGGCTTTTGGTTCAGCTTTTCGTCAGAAAGTCCTTTCAATTCGTTCCACGTTTCTAATCTGGCTTCATTAAAGATACTCATCATATCTCCTCCTAAAATGACATTACCATATATATAAGCAATTATCATTTATAAAGCACTTCAAATGGGTTATTTGTCTTAAAATTTTGAAACTTTTCCTGTGGTGTCTCGTATAAATGATAACGGCAGCCGTTCATCAATGCATTGATGAAGAAAGGATGAGGAAGTTGGAGTTATTTGGAGTACCTATACAAACAATGTATCTTTATACGCTTATTATTGCGGGCAGCCTTACGCTGTTATTCCTGTTTTTCGGAGATGTATTTGCAGGGCTGCCAGAAGGCATTCCGTTTCTTAATCCGACATTAGTGCTCTCATTTTTCACATGTTTTTCAGCGGGCGGATATATAGGTGAACTCGTATTGCCTCTGTCGAGCTTGCTGATTGCGCTTTTATCTTGCATCCTTTCAATCATGCTGGTGGTATTGCTTCACATCTTTGTACTGGTACCATTATCATCTGCAGAAGAATCATTGGCATATAGAGAAGATGATCTCAGAGGAAGACTCGGTAAAGTGATTACAGCTGTTCCGGTTGACGGGTTTGGTGAAGTGGTCATAGAAGGGATAGGCGGCACCATTTCAAAGTCAGCGGTCAGTTTTGATAATCAGCAGATCAGTTACGGGACAACGGTGTTAGTCGTAGATATTAACAACGGAGTTCTTTCGGTTACTCCGCATGAACCCATTTAACATAAAAGGAGGAATTTGATATGACAATGCCGATTATAATGATCATCGGAGTTGTATTCTTTTTATTAATTGCACTAATAGCTGTGTTTATTACGAAGTATCGTACAGCAGGGCCTGATGAAGCGTTAATTGTAACAGGGAGCTATCTGGGCAATAAAAATGTTCATGTCGATGAAGGCGGCAACCGTATTAAAATCGTCCGCGGCGGAGGAACCTTTGTCCTTCCCGTCTTCCAGCAGGCAGAGCCGCTAAGCTTATTATCAAGCAAACTCGATGTTTCGACACCTGAAGTCTATACAGAACAAGGAGTGCCAGTAATGGCCGATGGAACTGCGATTATTAAAATCGGCGGTTCTATAGGAGAAATCGCTACAGCGGCCGAACAATTTTTAGGGAAATCAAAAGACGACCGTGAGCAGGAAGCGCGGGAGGTTTTAGAAGGCCACCTTCGTTCCATTCTCGGCTCAATGACAGTAGAAGAAATCTATAAAAACAGAGAAAAATTCTCTCAAGAGGTGCAGCGTGTCGCTTCACAGGATCTCGCGAAAATGGGGCTTGTAATCGTCTCGTTTACCATTAAAGATGTTCGTGATAAAAACGGTTATCTTGAATCATTAGGGAAACCGAGAATTGCCCAAGTAAAACGCGATGCTGATATCGCAACAGCAGAGGCTGATAAAGAAACCCGAATTAAGCGGGCAGAAGCCGATAAAGACGCAAAAAAATCAGAACTTGAACGGGCGACGGAAATCGCTGAAGCTGAAAAAATCAATCAGCTCAAGATGGCTGAATTCCGCAGAGAACAAGATACGGCAAAAGCGAATGCCGATCAGGCATATGATTTAGAGACTGCCAGAGCGCGCCAGCAAGTCACAGAGCAGGAAATGCAGGTTAAAATTATCGAACGCCAAAAACAAATAGAGCTAGAAGAAAAAGAAATTCTTCGCCGTGAACGTCAATACGACTCAGAGGTAAAGAAAAAAGCCGATGCAGACCGTTATTCTGTTGAGCAGTCCGCAGCAGCTGAGAAAGCCAAACAGCTCG
This sequence comes from Bacillus sp. FSL R5-0576, assembly GCF_038004765.1. NCBI lineage: Bacteria > Bacillati > Bacillota > Bacilli > Caryophanales > Bacillaceae > Bacillus > Bacillus sp. FSL R5-0576. Next base: position 2,905,307 of record NZ_JBBORU010000001.1, on the reverse strand, counting down.
CGGAAGCCGATGCCAAGAAGTACAGTATTGAAGCAATGGCAAAGGCTGAGGCGGAAAAAGTAAGAATTGACGGGCTAGCAAAAGCAGAAGCAGAAAAAGCGAAAGGAGAGACAGAGGCAGAGGTTATCCGCCTGAAAGGTCTTGCAGAAGCGGAAGCAAAAGAGAAAATTGCGGCTGCCTTTGAACAGTACGGGCAGGCGGCGATTTTCGATATGATTGTCAAAATGCTTCCGGAATACGCGAAACAAGCAGCGGCACCTCTTTCAAATATTGATAAAATCACTGTTGTCGATACAGGAGGAAGCGGTGAATCAAGCGGAGCAAACAAAGTAACCAGCTATGCGACGAACTTAATGTCAAGTCTGCAAGAAAGTTTAAAAGCATCCTCGGGAATCGATGTAAAAGAAATGCTTGAGAACTTTTCAGGAAAAGGAAACGTAAAACAAAGCATCAATGAATTAACAAATGAAATCAAAGAAGCCAAAACGGTCCAAAAATCAGAGTAAGGAAAGGACAGAACCGTATGGTAACTGTACGTGAAGCGAAGTTAGAGGATATAAAGGGCATTGCAAAAGTGCATGTAGACAGCTGGAGGACAACATACCACGAAACTATCCCGATTGATTATTTAAACAGCCTGAACTATAAGGAATTTGAAGACAAATGGAAAAGTCGCTCGTTAAAGGGAGTATTTGTTGCTCAGGACGAAATGGGTTCAGTATTCGGCTTTGCTTCATTTGGACCTATTCGCTCTGAACAAGAAGGCTATGACGGCGAGTTATACGCTATTTATCTTCTGGAAGAGCGCCAGCGGCAAGGTGCAGGCAGGGCGCTCTTAGCAAAAGGAGCGGAGTTTTTGCTTCAACATGGTTTTTCAAGTATGTTTGTTTGGGTTATTGAGCAGAATCCCTCGATTATATTTTATCAGGCCTATTCACCTGAAAGAGTAGCGGAGGACAACTTTGAAATTGCCGGAGTAAGGCTGAAAGAAGTAGGTCTTGGCTGGCCGGATCTTTCAGCTTTAAAAACACTTCTTAACAGATAACGAAAAATCCCCCAGCGGAATTCGCTGGGGGATTGTTATTTTTACGCTTTGTCACTTTTAAGCAAACGGGGTGCTGTCATAAATAATAAACATAGGACAATTGCACAAATAATGAATGAAGGAACCATGTAAGTCGCATTATAAGTTAAAGAATAAATCCATACCGGTGTTCCTTTTGGAGCAAAGCTGCCGAAAAACACAGCTCCTGAAATGACATGCGCGGCATAGCGCAGCAAACTGCCGATAAAAACTGCGCTTACCACTGAAACAATCAATTTCCCTTTTGTTTTTGATACAGCAGCATTACGGACAGAAGAAGCGAAACAGCCGCTTATGCCGATTGCTGCGAAAGCGACAATGTAATCTAACAATAGCTGTACAGGATGTTGAGCAAACAAGTTTCCGATTGCTATTTGTACTAGACCTGTCAACAAACCTGTAGTAAGACCTGCTTTGACACCCCAGCGAAACGAAATTAAAAAGATCGGAATCATCATGATGGAGACCGAGCCTCCTTGAGGCATGCTAAGAAACATTCCTGAGACAATGTCTAAAATAACGGCTGCCGCTGTCATAATGGCAATTTCAATAAGGCGAACCAGTTGCTTAGATTGATTCATATCTATCTCCTTCCATTGACAGACAACCAAAAGGACAACAAAAAAGCAGCACGCGGAAGGATGAGAAAAGTTCCACGCACTGCTTTACGATCTGCAATTCATTTGACTTTGCCACATCCCTACGCCAGCGTTAACTAACAGGTTCAAAGGGTCAGAACGAAACCGCTCACTCTCAGCTTTAATGCTCCCCTTGTGGTCATCAGTATTTAGTTCGTTTCTACTATACAAGAAAACGAAAAAAACAACAAGATCACATGACTGATGTATATGTTCTTTTAAGAAAGTTATATGATACACACGCTTTAGAAATCATGGCGAGGATTATAGTTTATTTGTTTTATAGATTTTTTTAAAAAAACTATTGCAATAAATAAATACAGGTGTTATATTATTAAACGTCGCTGATGCACAGCGGACACAAACTAGATGCTTCAAAACAACTTGAAAAAGTTATTGACAAAAAAGAAGCTGAATGTTATATTAGTAAAGCTGCTTCATTGAGAAGTAACGAAATGATCTTTGAAAACTAAACAAGACAAAACGTACCTGTTAATTCAGTTTTAAAAAATCGCACAGCGATGTGCGTAGTCAGTCAAACTAGGGCCTGCACGACGCAGGTCACACAGGTGTCGCCGCAGGATGCGGTGAACTTAACCTGTGATCCATTTATCGGAGAGTTTGATCCTGGCTCAGGACGAACGCTGGCGGCGTGCCTAATACATGCAAGTCGAGCGGACAGATGGGAGCTTGCTCCCTGATGTTAGCGGCGGACGGGTGAGTAACACGTGGGTAACCTGCCTGTAAGACTGGGATAACTCCGGGAAACCGGGGCTAATACCGGATGGTTGTTTGAACCGCATGGTTCAAACATAAAAGGTGGCTTCGGCTACCACTTACAGATGGACCCGCGGCGCATTAGCTAGTTGGTGAGGTAACGGCTCACCAAGGCAACGATGCGTAGCCGACCTGAGAGGGTGATCGGCCACACTGGGACTGAGACACGGCCCAGACTCCTACGGGAGGCAGCAGTAGGGAATCTTCCGCAATGGACGAAAGTCTGACGGAGCAACGCCGCGTGAGTGATGAAGGTTTTCGGATCGTAAAGCTCTGTTGTTAGGGAAGAACAAGTACCGTTCGAATAGGGCGGTACCTTGACGGTACCTAACCAGAAAGCCACGGCTAACTACGTGCCAGCAGCCGCGGTAATACGTAGGTGGCAAGCGTTGTCCGGAATTATTGGGCGTAAAGGGCTCGCAGGCGGTTTCTTAAGTCTGATGTGAAAGCCCCCGGCTCAACCGGGGAGGGTCATTGGAAACTGGGGAACTTGAGTGCAGAAGAGGAGAGTGGAATTCCACGTGTAGCGGTGAAATGCGTAGAGATGTGGAGGAACACCAGTGGCGAAGGCGACTCTCTGGTCTGTAACTGACGCTGAGGAGCGAAAGCGTGGGGAGCGAACAGGATTAGATACCCTGGTAGTCCACGCCGTAAACGATGAGTGCTAAGTGTTAGGGGGTTTCCGCCCCTTAGTGCTGCAGCTAACGCATTAAGCACTCCGCCTGGGGAGTACGGTCGCAAGACTGAAACTCAAAGGAATTGACGGGGGCCCGCACAAGCGGTGGAGCATGTGGTTTAATTCGAAGCAACGCGAAGAACCTTACCAGGTCTTGACATCCTCTGACAATCCTAGAGATAGGACGTCCCCTTCGGGGGCAGAGTGACAGGTGGTGCATGGTTGTCGTCAGCTCGTGTCGTGAGATGTTGGGTTAAGTCCCGCAACGAGCGCAACCCTTGATCTTAGTTGCCAGCATTCAGTTGGGCACTCTAAGGTGACTGCCGGTGACAAACCGGAGGAAGGTGGGGATGACGTCAAATCATCATGCCCCTTATGACCTGGGCTACACACGTGCTACAATGGACAGAACAAAGGGCAGCGAAACCGCGAGGTTAAGCCAATCCCACAAATCTGTTCTCAGTTCGGATCGCAGTCTGCAACTCGACTGCGTGAAGCTGGAATCGCTAGTAATCGCGGATCAGCATGCCGCGGTGAATACGTTCCCGGGCCTTGTACACACCGCCCGTCACACCACGAGAGTTTGTAACACCCGAAGTCGGTGAGGTAACCTTTTAGGAGCCAGCCGCCGAAGGTGGGACAGATGATTGGGGTGAAGTCGTAACAAGGTAGCCGTATCGGAAGGTGCGGCTGGATCACCTCCTTTCTAAGGATATTATACGGAATATAAGACCTTGGGTCTTATAAACAGAACGTTCCCTGTCTTGTTTAGTTTTGAAGGATCATTCCTTCGAAACGTGTTCTTTGAAAACTAGATAACAGTAGACATCACATTCAATTAGTAATACAAGATATCACATAGTGATTCTTTTTAACGGTTAAGTTAGAAAGGGCGCACGGTGGATGCCTTGGCACTAGGAGCCGATGAAGGACGGGACGAACACCGATATGCTTCGGGGAGCTGTAAGCAAGCTTTGATCCGGAGATTTCCGAATGGGGAAACCCACCACTCGTAATGGAGTGGTATCCATATCTGAATTCATAGGATATGAGAAGGCAGACCCGGGGAACTGAAACATCTAAGTACCCGGAGGAAGAGAAAGCAAATGCGATTCCCTGAGTAGCGGCGAGCGAAACGGGATTAGCCCAAACCAAGAGGCTTGCCTCTTGGGGTTGTAGGACACTCTTTACGGAGTTACAAAGGAACGAGGTAGATGAAGAGGTCTGGAAAGGCCCGCCATAGGAGGTAACAGCCCTGTAGTCAAAACTTCGTTCTCTCCTGAGTGGATCCTGAGTACGGCGGAACACGTGAAATTCCGTCGGAATCCGGGAGGACCATCTCCCAAGGCTAAATACTCCCTAGTGACCGATAGTGAACCAGTACCGTGAGGGAAAGGTGAAAAGCACCCCGGAAGGGGAGTGAAAGAGATCCTGAAACCGTGTGCCTACAAGTAGTCAGAGCCCGTTAACGGGTGATGGCGTGCCTTTTGTAGAATGAACCGGCGAGTTACGATCCCGTGCAAGGTTAAGCAGAAGATGCGGAGCCGCAGCGAAAGCGAGTCTGAATAGGGCGCATGAGTACGTGGTCGTAGACCCGAAACCAGGTGATCTACCCATGTCCAGGGTGAAGTTCAGGTAACACTGAATGGAGGCCCGAACCCACGCACGTTGAAAAGTGCGGGGATGAGGTGTGGGTAGGGGTGAAATGCCAATCGAACCTGGAGATAGCTGGTTCTCTCCGAAATAGCTTTAGGGCTAGCCTCAAGGTAAGAGTCTTGGAGGTAGAGCACTGATTGGACTAGGGGCCCCTACCGGGTTACCGAATTCAGTCAAACTCCGAATGCCAATGACTTATCCTTGGGAGTCAGACTGCGAGTGATAAGATCCGTAGTCGAAAGGGAAACAGCCCAGACCGCCAGCTAAGGTCCCAAAGTATACGTTAAGTGGAAAAGGATGTGGAGTTGCTTAGACAACCAGGATGTTGGCTTAGAAGCAGCCACCATTTAAAGAGTGCGTAATAGCTCACTGGTCGAGTGACTCTGCGCCGAAAATGTACCGGGGCTAAACGTATCACCGAAGCTGCGGACTGTTCTTCGAACAGTGGTAGGAGAGCGTTCTAAGGGCTGTGAAGCCAGACCGGAAGGACTGGTGGAGCGCTTAGAAGTGAGAATGCCGGTATGAGTAGCGAAAGAGGGGTGAGAATCCCCTCCACCGAATGCCTAAGGTTTCCTGAGGAAGGCTCGTCCGCTCAGGGTTAGTCGGGACCTAAGCCGAGGCCGAAAGGCGTAGGCGATGGACAACAGGTTGATATTCCTGTACCACCTCCTCACCATTTGAGCAATGGGGGGACGCAGGAGGATAGGGTAAGCGCGGTATTGGATATCCGCGTCCAAGCAGTTAGGCTGGGAAATAGGCAAATCCGTTTCCCATAAGGCTGAGCTGTGATGGCGAGCGAAATATAGTAGCGAAGTTCCTGATTCCACACTGCCAAGAAAAGCCTCTAGCGAGGTGAGAGGTGCCCGTACCGCAAACCGACACAGGTAGGCGAGGAGAGAATCCTAAGGTGATCGAGAGAACTCTCGTTAAGGAACTCGGCAAAATGACCCCGTAACTTCGGGAGAAGGGGTGCTCTGTTAGGGTGCAAGCCCGAGAGAGCCGCAGTGAATAGGCCCAGGCGACTGTTTAGCAAAAACACAGGTCTCTGCGAAGCCGTAAGGCGAAGTATAGGGGCTGACGCCTGCCCGGTGCTGGAAGGTTAAGAGGAGCGCTTAGCGTAAGCGAAGGTGCGAATTGAAGCCCCAGTAAACGGCGGCCGTAACTATAACGGTCCTAAGGTAGCGAAATTCCTTGTCGGGTAAGTTCCGACCCGCACGAAAGGCGCAACGATCTGGGCACTGTCTCAACGAGAGACTCGGTGAAATTATAGTACCTGTGAAGATGCAGGTTACCCGCGACAGGACGGAAAGACCCCGTGGAGCTTTACTGCAGCCTGATATTGAATGTTGGTACAGCTTGTACAGGATAGGTAGGAGCCTTGGAAACCGGAGCGCTAGCTTCGGTGGAGGCATCGGTGGGATACTACCCTGGCTGTATTGACCTTCTAACCCGCCGCCCTTATCGGGCGGGGAGACAGTGTCAGGTGGGCAGTTTGACTGGGGCGGTCGCCTCCTAAAAGGTAACGGAGGCGCCCAAAGGTTCCCTCAGAATGGTTGGAAATCATTCGCAGAGTGTAAAGGCACAAGGGAGCTTGACTGCGAGACCTACAAGTCGAGCAGGGACGAAAGTCGGGCTTAGTGATCCGGTGGTTCCGCATGGAAGGGCCATCGCTCAACGGATAAAAGCTACCCCGGGGATAACAGGCTTATCTCCCCCAAGAGTCCACATCGACGGGGAGGTTTGGCACCTCGATGTCGGCTCATCGCATCCTGGGGCTGTAGTCGGTCCCAAGGGTTGGGCTGTTCGCCCATTAAAGCGGTACGCGAGCTGGGTTCAGAACGTCGTGAGACAGTTCGGTCCCTATCCGTCGCGGGCGCAGGAAATTTGAGAGGAGCTGTCCTTAGTACGAGAGGACCGGGATGGACGCACCGCTGGTGTACCAGTTGTTCTGCCAAGGGCATCGCTGGGTAGCTATGTGCGGACGGGATAAGTGCTGAAAGCATCTAAGCATGAAGCCCCCCTCAAGATGAGATTTCCCATTCCGCAAGGAAGTAAGATCCCTGAAAGATGATCAGGTTGATAGGTCTGAGGTGGAAGTGTGGCGACACATGGAGCTGACAGATACTAATCGATCGAGGACTTAACCACATTTTGAATGATGTCACACCTGTTATCTAGTTTTGAGAGAACACTCTCAATTTGTTTGGTGGCGATAGCGAAGAGGTCACACCCGTTCCCATACCGAACACGGAAGTTAAGCTCTTCAGCGCCGATGGTAGTCGGGGGTTTCCCCCTGTGAGAGTAGGACGCCGCCAAGCAATTGCACGTTAGTGCAAGTATGGAGGATTAGCTCAGCTGGGAGAGCATCTGCCTTACAAGCAGAGGGTCGGCGGTTCGAGCCCGTCATCCTCCACCATTTTTCATTATACATATCGGTTTTACATATATGCCGGTGTAGCTCAATTGGTAGAGCAACTGACTTGTAATCAGTAGGTTGGGGGTTCAAGTCCTCTTGCCGGCACCACTTTTATATGATATAATATTCAAGTCTCTTGTAAGAAGAGCCATTAGCTCAGTTGGTAGAGCATCTGACTTTTAATCAGAGGGTCGAAGGTTCGAGTCCTTCATGGCTCACCATTTACATGTTGCGGATGTGGCGGAATTGGCAGACGCGCTAGAATCAGGCTCTAGTGTCTTTACAGACGTGGGGGTTCAAGTCCCTTCATCCGCACCATTTCTGCGGAAGTAGTTCAGTGGTAGAACACCACCTTGCCAAGGTGGGGGTCGCGGGTTCGAATCCCGTCTTCCGCTCCAACTATACCATCCACGCCGGGGTGGTGGAATTGGCAGACACACAGGACTTAAAATCCTGCGGTAGGTGACTACCGTGCCGGTTCAAGTCCGGCCCTCGGCATTAAGTTTTGCGCCCGTAGCTCAATTGGATAGAGCGTTTGACTACGGATCAAAAGGTTAGGGGTTCGACTCCTCTCGGGCGCGCCATGATCTATATGAAATCGGGAAGTAGCTCAGCTTGGTAGAGCACATGGTTTGGGACCATGGGGTCGCAGGTTCGAATCCTGTCTTCCCGACCATTCTTGGGGCCTTAGCTCAGCTGGGAGAGCGCCTGCTTTGCACGCAGGAGGTCAGCGGTTCGATCCCGCTAGGCTCCACTTGATTTCAAAAAATATTTGGCGGTGTAGCTCAGCTGGCTAGAGCGTACGGTTCATACCCGTGAGGTCGGGGGTTCGATCCCCTCCGCCGCTACCAATGGACCTTTAGCTCAGTTGGTTAGAGCAGACGGCTCATAACCGTCCGGTCGTAGGTTCGAGTCCTACAAGGTCCACCACTATACGGAGGAATACCCAAGTCTGGCTGAAGGGATCGGTCTTGAAAACCGACAGGGGTGTCAAAGCCCGCGGGGGTTCGAATCCCTCTTCCTCCGCCATACATATTCCTAATCATCGCGGGGTGGAGCAGTTCGGTAGCTCGTCGGGCTCATAACCCGAAGGTCGCAGGTTCAAATCCTGCCCCCGCAACCAAATTTTAAAATGGTCCGGTAGTTCAGTTGGTTAGAATGCCTGCCTGTCACGCAGGAGGTCGCGGGTTCGAGTCCCGTCCGGACCGCCATTTAAATACTTAGGCTCGGTAGCTCAGTTGGTAGAGCAACGGACTGAAAATCCGTGTGTCGGCGGTTCGATTCCGTCCCGAGCCACCATTTATCAATATATTTTGGCGGTTGTGGCGAAGTGGTTAACGCACCAGATTGTGGCTCTGGCATTCGTGGGTTCGATTCCCATCAATCGCCCCAAATAAAAATTGCGGGTGTAGTTTAGTGGTAAAACCTCAGCCTTCCAAGCTGATGTCGTGGGTTCGATTCCCATCAATCGCCCCAAATAAAAATTGCGGGTGTAGTTTAGTGGTAAAACCTCAGCCTTCCAAGCTGATGTCGTGGGTTCGATTCCCATCACCCGCTCCATTTCTATATCGTCATGGGCCTGTAGCTCAGCTGGTTAGAGCGCACGCCTGATAAGCGTGAGGTCGATGGTTCGAGTCCATTCAGGCCCACCATGACTTTTGTTCCACAGTAGCTCAGTGGTAGAGCTATCGGCTGTTAACCGATCGGTCGCAGGTTCGAATCCTGCCTGTGGAGCCAAATGGAGAAGTACTCAAGTGGCTGAAGAGGCGCCCCTGCTAAGGGTGTAGGTCGTGTAAGCGGCGCGAGGGTTCAAATCCCTCCTTCTCCGCCATATGATTACAGATATCATAATTATCGGCCCGTTGGTCAAGCGGTTAAGACACCGCCCTTTCACGGCGGTAACACGGGTTCGAATCCCGTACGGGTCATCCAGAAGCCTTGCATATCCTGCAAGGTTTTTTTGTTTTCTAAATCATGATATGTCTTAGATTTTGTTCTTTATTTTAAAAACAGACTACAAAAATCTCCATATATTTCGTTTTTCTTCAGAAAATGAAGTTAATTGTCTATAAGTATAAGCGCTTTCAGGAAAGGGCTTTTTTTTATTTCTTCGAATAAATACTATAAATGAAAACTATGATGTCAGAAAGGATGATTACATGGCCGCTGCCAGCCCGACAGCACATGATGTTTATCTTTTTCACGAAGGCAGTCTGTTTAAAAGCTATCAGCTGTTTGGCTCGCATTACCGCGAGCTGAATGGCAAAAGCGGATATGAATTCTGTGTGTGGGCGCCTCATGCGTCGGAAGTACGAGTGGCTGGAGATTTTAACAGCTGGTCTGGAGAAGAGCATGTGATGCACAGAGTGAATGATAATGGCATTTGGACGTTATTTATTCCAGGTATAGGAGAAAAGGAACGATATAAATATGAAATCGTGACGAATAACGGTGAGATCAGGCTGAAGGCAGATCCATACGCTATTTATTCAGAAGTCAGACCAAACACAGCGTCACTTACTTACAATTTGGAAGGGTACAGCTGGCAAGATCAAAAATGGCAAAAGAAACAGAAGGCTAAGACGCTGTATGAAAAACCTGTTTTCATTTATGAACTGCATCTTGGGTCTTGGAAGAAGCATTCTGATGGCAGGCATTATTCCTATAAAGAATTAAGTCAGACGCTTATCCCTTATATCAAGGAGCATGGGTTTACCCATATTGAACTGCTTCCGGTGTATGAGCATCCATATGATCGTTCATGGGGATACCAAGGAACGGGGTATTACAGCCCGACAAGCAGGTTTGGCACGCCGCATGATCTGATGAAGTTTGTTGATGAATGTCATCAACAAAATATCGGAGTCATTTTGGATTGGGTCCCCGGACATTTTTGTAAAGATGCACATGGACTCTATATGTTTGATGGAGAACCGCTTTATGAATACAAAGAAGAACGTGATCGGGAGAACTGGTTATGGGGCACGGCAAACTTTGACCTGGGAAAACCGGAAGTTCATAGTTTTTTAATTTCGAATGCGTTGTACTGGGCGGAATTCTATCATATAGATGGATTTAGGGTTGATGCAGTGGCTAATATCTTGTATTGGCCAAATCAGGATGAACGCCACACGAATCCATATGCTGTTGAGTTTTTAAAAAAACTCAATCAAACCATGAGAGAGGCATATCCCCATGTGATGATGATTGCGGAAGATTCTACAGAATGGCCTCAAGTGACAGGTGCCGTTGAGGAAGGGGGGCTTGGTTTTCATTATAAATGGAATATGGGATGGATGAATGACGTACTGAAATACATGGAGACGCCACCCGAAGAAAGGCGGCATTGTCATCAGCTTATCTCTTTTTCATTACTATATGCGTTTAGTGAGCATTTTGTATTGCCGTTTTCTCATGATGAAGTCGTATACGGAAAAAAATCACTTCTTAATAAAATGCCTGGCGACTACTGGCAGAAATTTGCCCAGTATCGGCTTTTGCTGGGCTATATGACAGTGCATCCCGGAAAGAAATTGATCTTTATGGGATCAGAGTTTGCCCAATTTGATGAATGGAAAGATACAGAACAGCTTGATTGGTTTTTGGACTCCTTCCCCATGCATCAGAAAGCCAGCGTTTTTACGCAAGATCTTCTCCGCTTTTACCAAAAAAGCAAAATCCTTTATGAGCATGACCATCGTGCACAATCGTTTGAATGGATTGATGTCCATAATGACGAACAATCAATCTTTTCTTTTATTCGTTATGGCAAAAAGCACGGTGAGGCGCTTGTCATCATTTGTAATTTTACACCCGTGGTCTATCATCAATATGATGTTGGAGTTCCTTTTTTCACTCAATACATTGAAGTGCTTAACAGTGACAGTGAAACATATGGAGGCTCAGGGCAAATCAACAAAAAGCCATTATCGGCCAAAAAGGGAGCATTTCATCATAAACCGTGTTATATCACGATGACCATCCCCCCTTACGGCATCTCGATTTTACGGGCGGTTAAAAAAAGAGGAGAGATAAAAAGATGAAAAAACAATGTGTAGCCATGCTCCTTGCCGGCGGGAAGGGCAGCCGTCTCAGCGGATTAACAAAAAATATGGCCAAACCGGCTGTATCTTTCGGGGGAAAATACAGGATTATTGATTTTACCCTAAGCAACTGTTCTAATTCAGGTATAGACACAGTCGGGATTTTAACGCAATATCAGCCGCTTGAGCTGAATTCCTATATTGGGATCGGCAGTGCATGGGACCTGGATAGATATAATGGCGGCGTGACGGTTTTACCCCCTTATGCCGAGTCATCAGAAGTCAAGTGGTATAAAGGGACGGCAAGCGCCATTTATGAAAATCTCAATTATTTGTATCAGTATGATCCTGAGTATGTACTGATTTTATCAGGAGATCACATATACAAAATGGACTACGGCAAAATGCTTGATTATCACATTGAAAAGAAAGCAGATGTGACCATCTCTGTCATCGAAGTGGGCTGGGAGGAAGCAAGCCGGTTCGGCATCATGAAGGCCAATCCAGATGGGACGATCACACATTTTGATGAAAAGCCCAAATTCCCTAAGAGCAATCTTGCCTCAATGGGAATTTATATATTCAATTGGCCGCTTTTGAAACAGTATCTTGAGATGGACGATCAAAACCCTTATTCTAGCCACGACTTCGGCAAAGACATTATTCCTCTGCTTTTGGAAGAGAAAAAGAAGCTTTCTGCTTATCCGTTCAAGGGATATTGGAAGGATGTCGGAACGGTGCAGAGCTTGTGGGAAGCCAATATGGATTTGTTAAAAGAGGACTCGGAGCTGAAGCTGTTTGAACGCAAATGGAAAATTTACTCCGTCAATCCAAATCAGCCTCCGCAATTTATTTCATCTGATGCGCAGGTTCAAGATTCGCTTGTGAACGAAGGTTGTGTTGTATATGGAAATGTGTCTCACTCCGTTCTTTTTCAAGGTGTGACTGTCGGTAAGCATACGACTGTTACATCATCCGTCATAATGCCGGATGTGACGATTGGGGAGCATGTAGTCATTGAAAATGCCATCGTTCCTAATGGGATGGTGCTGCCGGATGGCGCAGTGATTCGCTCCGAAAAAGACATTGAAGAGGTGCTGCTCGTTTCAGAGGAATTTGTAGAAAAAGAATTGATTTAATTACTGAAGAGGGGGCAGAGTCAGTGTTCAATAATCAAATGTTAGGTGTTATAGATGAAACCACATATAAGCATTCTCTTCAGGATTTAACAGCACAGCGGTCGCTCGGGGCGATCCCTTTTGCCGGCAGGTACCGACTGATTGATTTTATGCTTTCCAACATGGTGAATGCGGATATTAGGAGTGTTGCAATTTTTCCGAAGTATCGTTACCGTTCGCTCATGGATCACCTTGGGGCGGGTAAGGAATGGGATTTGCACCGGAAAAAGGACGGCCTCTTTTTTTTCCCGTCTCCCCATCTTCATCACGAATACGATGAATTCGGTTCCTTTCGCCAGTTTTCGGACCATCTAGATTACTTCCACAGAAGCACGCAGCAATATGCTGTTATCTCCAACAGCCATACCGTATGCAACATTCAATTTCAATATGTGCTGAAACGCCATCAGGAGGTTGGCTGCGACGTCACCGAGGTATTTCAGGACGGCCAGTCGCTGCAAATCTATATCATGTCAACAACGCTTTTAAAGGATCTGATCTACGGACATAGTGAAAAAGGCTATAAAACCATTCAGGAGGCTGTTGAAAAGGAATCTTCTGCCCTGACCATTTGCCCATATGAATATTCAGGTTATGCGGCTGTCATTGATTCGGTGGAAAAATATTATACCCACAGTATGGAGCTCATTCAGCCTCGTTTTTGGCAGCAGGTGTTTTTGCCGCAGCAGCCGATCTATACAAAAGTGAAGGATGAGCCGCCTACGAAATACGGAAAGCACAGCACTGTCAAAAATTCTTTGGTGGCAAACGGCTGTGTGCTTGAAGGAGAGGTTGAAAACTGCATTTTGTTCAGGGCGGTCCATGTCGGAAAGGGAACGAAGCTGAAAAACTGTATTATTATGCAAAAAACGCAGATTGGAGAGGATTGTCTTCTTGAGCAGGTCATTTCGGATAAGGATGTTAAAATCGGCAAGGCGACGGAAGCTGTAGGAACAGCTGAGCAGCCGCTTGTATTAAGAAAAGGTTTGGTGCAAGGAGAGCTGATGAATTCTTGAAGATATTATTTGCTGTGTCAGAATGCACCCCATTTGTGAAATCAGGAGGTCTTGCCGATGTAGCAGGTGCTCTGCCAAAGGCGCTTGCGCGATTAGGCAATGAGGTAGCTGTGATGCTGCCGAAGTACAGCCAAATACCTGAACCGTGGAAAAAGCGTATGAAAAAACAGGCTGAGTGTACCGTAGCTGTCGGCTGGCGGCAGCAATATTGCGGAATTGAACATATGGCAGAGAATGATGTGAATTATTACTTCATCGACAATGAGTACTATTTCAACAGGGATTCGTTGTACGGGCATTATGATGACGGTGAGCGGTTTGCCTTTTTTTCAAGAGCTGTGCTGGAGGCTGCCAAAGTTGTGAATGTTCAAGCCGATATTGTTCATACTCACGATTGGCATACAGCGATGGTCAATTATTTGCTGAAAGAGGAGTACAGAAAACATCCTTTTTATGAACGGATGAAAAGCGTGCTCACGATCCACAACCTGCAGTTTCAAGGCATATTCCCTCCTGATGTCACACATGACTTGCTGGGTCTTGAGATGGATCATTTTCATTATGAAAGGTTAGAATGCAACGGATTTGTTAATTTTATGAAGGCGGGCATCATTGCGGCTGATCATGTGACAACTGTGAGCCCCACTTACAGAAATGAAATCATGACGCCGTATTATGGTGAGCAGTTGGAACAGGTTTTGCAATATAGGGAAGATGATGTAACCGGCATATTAAATGGCATTGATGATACGTTCTATCAGCCGAAAAGCGACCCTTATATAGAGGCGCAATACGATTCAGGGGATCTTGCATGCAAGCTGGAAAACAAAACGAAGCTTCAGCAGCGGATGGGGCTTCCAGAGAAAAACGATATTCCGCTGATCAGTATGGTGACAAGGCTCACTAAACAAAAGGGGCTTGATCTTGTCCGCAGAATTATGCACGAACTTCTTGAGGAGCAAGACATACAGCTGGTTGTGCTAGGCACAGGAGAACGTGAATTTGAAGATTATTTCCGGTATGCAGAATTTGCTTTTCATGAGAAGTGCCGGGCTTATATCGGGTTTGATGAGCCGCTAGCCCATCAAATTTATGCGGGCTCTGATATGTTTTTGATGCCGTCGAAATTTGAGCCGTGCGGTTTGGGGCAGCTCATTGCTCTTCAATATGGCGCCATTCCGATTGTCAGGGAAACGGGGGGGCTTTACGACACTGTCCGTGCCTATCAGGAGGAAGAGGGAACGGGCAATGGCTTTACGTTTTCTGCCTTTAATGCGCATGATCTGAAATTTACGATAGAAAGGGCGCTGTCGTTTTATCGCCAACAGGATGTATGGAAGAGCATCGTGAAGACCGCTATGAATGCAGATTACAGCTGGGGGAAGTCGGCTAAAGAGTATCAGCGTATTTTCGAGCAGGTGACAAGGAGTGGACGGGATGTTCTCGAGTAAAGAACGCTTTGCAGACTTATTTTTAAAGCGTCTGGAAATGACGTGCGGAAAAAGCTTTAAAGATTCTGCCAAGCTGGATCAATATAAAACGTTGGGCAATATGGTCAGAGAGTATATCAGCGCTGATTGGATCGAGACGAATGAAAAAAGCAGATCAAATTCCGGGAAGCAGACATATTATTTATCAATCGAATTTCTGCTCGGTCAGCTCCTTGAGCAAAACTTAATGAATCTTGGTGTTCGTGATGTTGTAGAAGCTGGTTTAAAGGAAATCGGCATCAATTTAGAGGAAATCCTTCAGATAGAGAACGATGCAGGTCTCGGCAACGGCGGGCTTGGCCGCTTGGCCGCTTGCTTTTTAGATTCTCTTGCTTCGTTGAACCTGCCTGGGCACGGCATGGGCATACGCTATAAGCATGGTTTGTTTGAGCAAAAAATTGTAGACGGGCATCAGGTGGAGCTGCCTGAGCAATGGCTGAAAAACGGGAACGTATGGGAAGTAAGGAATGCGGATCAAGCAGTGGACGTGCCGTTTTGGGGCGAAGTCCATATGACAGAAAAAAGCGGGCGCCTGCATTTTCGCCACGAACAAGCGACAATTGTTACCGCTGTTCCTTATGATATCCCGATTATCGGCTATGAAACAGGCACTGTCAACACGTTAAGGCTTTGGAACGCTGAGCCCTATGCGCATTATCACGGCGGTAATATTTTGTCTTATAAGCGGGAAACAGAAGCGGTTTCTGAATTCTTATATCCCGATGACACCCATGATGAGGGGAAAATTTTACGGCTGAAGCAGCAGTATTTTTTAGTATGCGCAAGCTTAAAAAGCATTGTGAACAATTACCGAAAAACACATAAATCTTTATCCGGCCTGCATAAAAAAGTGAGCATTCATATTAATGACACTCACCCTGCGCTTGCGGTGCCTGAGCTGATGCGGATTTTGCTCGATGAAGAGAACATGAGCTGGGAAGAAGCTTGGCATATCACTGTACATACGATTTCTTATACAAATCATACAACATTGTCAGAAGCGCTCGAGAAATGGCCGATTCATTTGTTTAAGCCGCTGCTCCCGCGAATGTACATGATTATTGAAGAGATCAATGAGAGGTTTTGCCGCGCAGTTTGGGAAAAGTATCCGGGAGACTGGAAAAGGATAGAGGACATGGCGATTACAGCGCATGGTGTTGTCAAAATGGCTCATCTGGCCATAGTAGGCAGTTACAGTGTAAATGGCGTTGCAAAAATACATTCCGATATATTAATGGAAAGGGAGATGCGCGACTTTCACTTGCTGTTTCCGAATCGTTTTAACAATAAGACGAATGGAATTGCCCACAGGCGCTGGCTGTTAAAAGCGAATCCAGGCTTGTCTGCCATCATTACAGAGGCGATCGGCGATGAATGGGTCAAACAGCCGGAATCACTGATCCGTTTAGAACCGTACGCCACTGATCCTGCATTTATTGAACAGTTTCAAAACAACAAAAGCAAGAAAAAACAAGAGCTTGCCGATTTGATTTTTTGCACGGCCGGGGTGGTTGTGAACCCTGACAGCATATTCGACGTACAGGTGAAACGGCTTCATGCATATAAACGGCAGCTGCTGAATGTTCTTCACATTATGTATTTGTATAACCGCCTCAAGGAGGACGCCGGGTTTTCAATCTACCCGCAAACCTTTATTTTCGGGGCAAAGGCTTCACCAAGCTATTATTATGCCAAGAAAATCATTAAGCTGATCCATTCTGTCGCAGAAAAAGTCAATTATGATCCGGCAGTCAAACAGCTGATCAAAGTTGTTTTTTTAGAAAATTATAGAGTTTCTATGGCTGAGCGAATTTTTCCGGCATCAGACGTAAGTGAGCAAATTTCAACCGCAAGCAAGGAAGCGTCTGGTACAGGGAATATGAAGTTTATGATGAACGGGGCTTTGACGATCGGCACGCATGACGGCGCAAATATCGAGATCCTTGAGCGGGTGGGCCCTGATTGTATTTACACGTTCGGCTTAAAGGCGGATGAAGTTCTATCGTATCAGGAAAACGGCGGCTATAGATCGAGGGAATATTATCAGCATGACAGAAGAATCAGGCAGGTAGCGGATCAGTTGATCAATGGTTTTTTTGAAGGAGAGGCAGATGAATTTGAATCGATCTTTGACTCGCTGCTTCCGCATAATGATGAGTATTTTGTGCTGAAGGATTTCAGCTCATATGCAGATGCACAGGAGCGAATTCAAGCTGATTATCGGGAGCGAAGGAAATGGTCTGAGCGTTCGATTGTAAACATTGCTCATTCTGGATATTTCTCCAGCGACCGCACGATCCGGGAATATGCGAAGGACATTTGGGGCATCAAGCCGATGATGTGAAAAAGCCGCTGTATAAGCGGCTTTTTTTGTTCACAGATTCATTGAATTGATTGTAAAGGATAAGAACGTCGCAAATGCACTCCATAAAAAATAAGGCAAAAGAAGATAGCTTGCGGCTCTGCTGTATTTTTTGGCAATGATCAGTAATACGATTGCTGTGATGGCGACAAGCAGGCAGTCAAGCGATGCAGCCAGCAGATTTTTTTGCGTAAACTGGAAATAGCTGAAGGCTTGATTGAGCACGTAATTTATCAAAAGTGTAAACCAAAAGCTTTTCGCACCTTTAAATGAAAACGCAGCATATACAATGGCTGCTGAAAGGGAGATCAGGGCAAACAGGATGGCCCAAATGATGCCGATCGCAGTTCTGCTTGGCGTCCAGTCCGGTTTTTTCAATGAATTGTACCATTCTTGGTCCACAGGAAACAGGTAGCCTGAGGCTGAAAACAGCGCATATGTAATCACAAAAACGGCTAAAGCGCCGACAATCTTTTTCATATTTGCAACCTCCGCATGTATTTATTTACCCTTTATCTTATAAAGATCAAACCCCCGATATGCGGGGGAAATGATGGTCTTAAATAAGCTGCTTCAATGCGTTTGCTTTAATGCGTTCATATTCAAAAGCTGATTCTAATTCTTCCTTCGGTAAAGCCGACTTGCGGACGTATTTTTCGCGAATGACATCGTAAAGCTCGTAAGGAAACAGCATATCAATAAACATGACTTGTTTTTGTTCTTCAGTTAATGGGGCTCTGGATTCGTATGCGTTCAGCATGACATGAAATGTTTCTTCATCCCAAACGCCCGTCGTATCCAAAAGCGGAATAATCATTTTGCGCAAATCGCGAATAGGCAGATCAAATGAAACGGTATCTAAGTCAATGACCCAAATCTGTTCATTTTCCCCTAAGAGTGTATTTCCGGTTCCGTAATCCTGGTGGCAAAGGTTAGGGCTTTTTTTCAGCTGTTCAGTCCATGGAACATAGGTCGACTGCAAAAGCTGGTCTTTGATGCGCAGCCCGTCTTCAATAAAGCCATCTATCTCCTGAAGATAAAACTGTGAGAAAGGATCTTCTTTTTCCGCCTCCGCCATCAGCTTCCACGTTTCCATCTGTTTGCATCGTTTCGTGTAGTGATTCGGCCAGCGACCTAATTTGGTAAATACGGGAACGCCATTTGGCGGCTGATATCCGACGGAAGCTGTATGAAAATCAGCAAGGCCTTTCATGATAAACTCCAAGTCCTGCTTTACAGTCAGCTCAAACGGCCTTCCTTCGATCCAGTCATATACGACAAATAGAAATGAGCCGTGCTTGGAATATAGGCTACCTTTTTTGTTTGGGAGTATGCCAGGAACATTCATGCCTTTTTTTGCTAAATAGTCCTGCGCGAAAATGGAAAACAACGCTTTCTTTTCTGGCCTGTGTATTCGTTTTAGACAAACCGCACCGGAGTCTGTGTGGACCTTCCAGACAAGCGCCATCTGGTTTCCCTGAATGACGTCTATTTTTTCAGTCTGCACATCCCATCCTTGAAGCACATTTTCAGCCAGCTCCGTTAATTTTTTTGCATCTTCTGCTGATAAAGGAAGCTCTGATGAATTCCCCTCCTCAATGACTTCATGGTTTTCTGCCATTAAAGGACACATCCTTACCTGTTTTACTCCTACCTTATGAATCAAAAGGAAAAAATGATTGAGTTATTTGACTATATTTAATAGATGAATCTGGTTGTTTACCCGTTTTGTTTTTAGGGCAGTCCCATTCCGCACAAGTTGGTTGTTCAGCCGTATCATGATTCTAACTAGTTAAAAATCATGCAGGAATGGAGGCTATGTATGAAAATAGCACTGATCGCCACAGAGAAGCTTCCTGTCCCATCGGTTCGAGGAGGCGCCATTCAAATCTACCTCGAAGCGGTTGCCCCTTTAATTGCCAAAAAACATGAGGTGACTGTGTTTTCTATTAAAGATCCGAATCTCGCTGATAGAGAGAAGGTAGACGGTGTCCATTATGTGCATTTGGATGAAGACCGTTATGAAGAAGCCGTTGGAGCAGAGCTGAAAAAGAGCCGTTTTGATATTGTGCATGTTTGTAATCGCCCAAGCTGGGTTCCGAAATTGAAGAAACAGGCGCCGGATGCTGTTTTTATTTTAAGCGTTCACAATGAAATGTTCGCTTACGATAAAATCAGCCAGGCGGAAGGCGAGATTTGCATCGACTCCGTAGCGCAGATTGTTACGGTCAGCGATTATATCGGACAGACGATCACAAGCCGTTTTCCGTCAGCACGATCAAAAACAAAAACGGTGTATTCTGGTGTGGATTTAAAAACGTACCACCCTCGCTGGACGAATGAAGGGCAGCGGGCTCGCGAAGAGATGCGTAGCGAGCTGGGGCTTCACGGCAAAAAAATCGTCTTGTTTGTCGGCCGGCTTAGCAAAGTCAAAGGCCCGCACATATTATTGCAAGCTTTGCCGGACATCATTGAGGAGCACCCCGATGTCATGATGGTGTTTATCGGGTCAAAATGGTTCGGAGATAATGAATTAAATAACTATGTCAAACATCTTCATACCCTTGGTGCGATGCAAAAGGATCATGTCACATTTATTCAATTTGTGAAGCCAAAGGACATTCCGCGCCTTTATACCATGTCAGATGTATTTGTATGCTCTTCGCAATGGCAGGAGCCTTTAGCAAGGGTGCATTATGAAGCGATGGCTGCGGGACTTCCTATTATTACAAGCAATCGGGGAGGCAATCCAGAGGTCATAGAGGAAGGGAAAAACGGCTACATCATTCATGACTTTGAAAATCCTAAACAATATGCCGAACGTATCAATGATTTGCTGAGCAGCTCGGAAAAGCGGGAACGGCTTGGGAAATACAGCCGCCGTGAGGCAGAAAGCAATTTTGGCTGGCAGAGGGTGGCTGAAAATCTGCTCAGCGTCTATGAAAAGAACAGATAGAAGGGGTGAACAGAGTGTACCAAAAAGAGCATGAAGAACAGATTGTGTCCGAAATTCTCAGTTATTATCCGTTTCATATCGACCATGTGGCGCTGAAATCGAACAAAAGCGGGCGCAAAATCTGGGAAGTCGAAACTGATCATGGCCCAAAGCTGCTAAAAGAAGCGCAAATGAAACCGGAGCGGATGCTTTTTATCACTCAGGCACACGCCCATTTACAAGAGAAAGGGCTGCCGATAGCGCCGATTCATCAAACAAAAAATGGCGGTAGCTGCTTGGGCACGGATCAGGTTTCTTACAGCTTATATGACAAAGTGACAGGAAAAGAAATGATTTACTATGATGCAGAGCAAATGAAAAAAGTCATGTCATTTGCCGGCCATTTTCATCATGCCTCAAAAGGATATGTTTGCACAGATGAAAGCAAGAAGAGAAGCAGGCTGGGAAAATGGCACAAATTGTACCGTTGGAAGCTGCAGGAACTGGAGGGGAATATGCAGATCGCAGCATCCTATCCTGATGACGTATTTTCGCAAACTTTCTTAAAACATGCTGATAAAATGCTGGCAAGAGGAAAAGAAGCTCTCAGAGCGCTTGATGACTCAGAATACGAAACCTGGACAAAAGAGACGCTCGAGCATGGCGGATTCTGTTTTCAGGATTTTACATTGGCACGTTTGACTGAGATCGAAGGGGAGCCTTTTTTAAAGGAGCTTCACTCGATTACCTACGATTTGCCGTCAAGAGACCTTCGTATTCTGCTGAATAAAGTGATGGTTAAGCTTTCTGTTTGGGATACTGATTTCATGGTTGCACTGCTTGCGTCCTACGACGCAGTGTATCCGCTCACAGAAAAACAGTACGAGGTACTTTGGATTGATCTCGCGTTTCCGCATTTGTTCTGTGCAATCGGGCACAAATATTATTTGAAGCAAAAGAAAACGTGGTCAGATGAGAAGTATAACTGGGCGCTGCAAAACATGATTTCTGTTGAAGAATCTAAAGATTCGTTTTTGGATAAACTGCCGGAACTGTATAAAAAGATAAAAGCGTATCGGGAGGCGAATTGACATGAGGTCATCGAGACAAAAAGCCTCTATTTCTAAACTGGATCTCGACCAATTCGTATTTACACCGCCTGGACCGATGGGGTGGCAGGCTCATGACTCAATGTCAGCTGAGAAGGAAGAAGAGGAGAAGCATTTAGATGTGGGCAGCATTCGAGAGCTCCCTCACATCAATGCACCGAAAGAATATCAAGAAGAAACGAAGGAAAAGGAAACAGATCACAAAATCGTCGATGATGAAGAAGAAACGAAATTCGAAACCATTCTAGAGCCTGAGGAGGAACGTGATTCGAAACGCTCAGCGCCCCCATATGTAGAAGAAGAGGAGGAAGATGAAGAACCAGACTTAGCGGAAGAAGCTAAAGTGGAAATCATCATTCTTCCAAGTGAATCTAAACCAGCTCCATGGTTTTCTCAAACCGTAAAGCGCAAGGCATAAAGTCATATTTATGCCTTTTTTCATGTTCTCTGCAGCAAAAAAACAGCCCGTTTTGCAACACGAGCTGTAGGTTTTATGTTTTTGCTTTCACAAAAAGCTGATTGATAGATGATAAATCAAAATTTTGCGTCAGAAAAGGCGGCGGAAATTGTTTGTTTTTCGGAGTGAGAACGGATTGGTAAACAGTATTGAGCCTTTTGGCCGCATGGGTAAAGGTAAATAAAGCTTCTACATGCTGTCGGGCGTTTTTTGTCATTTTGCTCATTAATTCTTGATCTGTAAAGGCTCTGTCAATTGCTTTTGCAAATGAAGAAGGTTTGTTGTATCTGTCGATGACAAGGCCGGTGACTTCGTCTTTTACGACTTCTCCGTTTCCGCCCCGGTTTGTGGTAATTAAGGGCGTGCCGGCCGCCATTGCTTCATAATTCACACGGGCGAGGGGTTCGTTCCACTGAGAGCTGCACACAAATACATCTGCCATCAGAAAAAGGTTTGGGATGTCGTCAGCGGGAATGAATTTTGTAAAAATTATGTGGTCTCTGTATGGCAGCGCCAGCGTACGCAGATAGGTTACATATTGGTTTTCGCTGTCATCGCTGAACCACTTCCCGCCTGCTATGACCAGTACAGCATCAGGGTGCTGCTGCAAAATCCGTCTCATGCTGTGAATGAGAAGGTGAGGTCCTTTTGTCGGGCTTAAGCGGCCGGCGAATAAAATAACTTTTTTATCTTCAATACCGTATTTTTTCCGGTATGTTTTTCTGACAGCCGAGCCTTTCATCGTCCAGACAGGCGGATAAGAGTTTAAATCAACGCCGGAGTACACAACTTTTGTGATGTCCTCGGCTTCAGGGAAACGTTCAATGACGGTTTGTTTAATAAATTCGCTCACAGTGGTGATTATGGAGACATTGTCGAGTACTTCTTTTCCTTGCGCGAAGGTCATCTTTTTCTCAGAAAACATTTCGTTATGCAGGCTCAGAACGATCTTGCTGTTTGGTGAGGCTTTTTTATATAAAGAGACATTTAAAGGCCTGTTGAACACATGAATGAGGTCAAAGGAAGAGGCTCGCAGCTCTTCGGCTACCGCCTCGCGGTAATGTTCTTTTGGCAGATGGATATAATGTACGCCGTCTTTTGTTTCTCTTTTTGGGAGCGATGGATCTTCTATTGAAAAAATGGTCAGGTTGTACCTGCTGCTGAAATAGGGCGTGACACCGTCAATCATCATTTGAATAGCGCCGCCGCGTACTGCGGGCGCCGGCAGCTTTTCTGTACAGATAAAGGCAAGCTTCATTTTTATTCCCCCTGATACAGCGACGATAAATAGGCGATTTCGTTGGTCAAGCCATCCTTTAAGGATGTGGCGGGATTATAATGCAAGAGCTGTTTTGCTTTTGAAATATCCGCCCACGTGTTGCTCGGTTCCCCTGCTATTTTGTCCGAAAAGTGCAGTGTTGCTTTTCTGCCGGAAATATCCTCAATAAGGGAGACAACCTTTAAGACTGAGGCACGCTCTGCGCCGCCGATATTTACTGTTTCACCAATAAGATGGGGTTTCCCAAGAACAGCGGTGATGCCTTTGACACAGTCGCTGATATAAGTGAAATCTCTTGACTGCTGCCCATCACCGAAGATGGTAAGCGGCTTTTGCTGAAGGTGCTGCTTAATGAGCCGGTGAAAAGCCATATCCGGCCGCTGTCTTGGCCCGTATACGGTAAAAAAACGGAGAATCACAATTGGAATGCCAAAGCTCTGTTGATACACATGGCAAAGCTTTTCTCCCGTAAGCTTTGTTACCCCGTACGGAGATAAAGGAGAAAGCGACGTGTTTTCGCTGACTTTTCCTTGTTTTTCGCCATAGACGGAAGAGGTGGATGCAAAGACGAACGTTTGAATAGAATGTTCCCTGCACGCCTCGAGGAGCCTTTGGAGCGCTTGGATATTATGTGCGGCATATGGGTGAAAATGATTGCCCCAGCTTGACCGGACACCCGGTATGGCCGCCAAATGAAAGATGACGTCCACTCCTTCCAGTAAGGGAGCAAGATCCGCTGTCAGCAGATTTTCCTTTATGAACGTAAATCGCTTTTCCGGCAGCAGGTTTTTAAGGTTTTTTAATTTCAAGGAAAATGGAGTAGGACCGATAAAGTCATCGATTCCAATAACGTTATGTTTCTTATCTTTTAGTAATTCTTCGCAGAGGTGGGAGCCGATAAAGCCCGCTGCTCCCGTGACGAGTATTTTCATGGACGGCCAACTCCCGTACAGATCAGGCCGCAAGCCTCGATCAGTTCTTTTTTTAGTACGTTGCGCCCGTCAATCACAAGACGCCCTTTCATGATATCTGCAGCCTTTTTCCAATCAAACGCTAAAAACTCAGACCATTCTGTCGCCAAAAATAAAAAGTCGCTTTCTTCGATCGCATCAAAAGCTTGAGAATGCTGAGTTACATGTTGCCGCAAATGTTCTGGAAGTACAGCTTCAGGATCATATGCATGAACATCACATCCCAGCTCCGCCAGCCTTTCCATCAGTCTGACAGCCTGAGAATTCCGGATGTCATCAGTATTCGGTTTGAAGGAAATGCCGAGTACAGCCGCTTTCTTGCCTTGAAGTGTTTCGAAGAATGACTGTATTTTTTTGATATACAGGCCAAGCTGGGTGTCATTAATGTGCTGCACGGCCCGGAGCAGGAAGGTCTCCGTGTTTTTTTCCTGGGCAGCAAATTGCAGCGCCTGCAGATCCTTTGGAAAACAAGAGCCTCCGTATCCGATGCCTGCCTGCAAAAAGTGCTTCCCGATCCTTGGGTCTAGACCGATAGCGCGGGAAATATCTGAGATATCTGATTGATAGGCTTCACATATGCGGGCCATTTCGTTAATGAACGAAATTTTGGCCGCTAAAAAGAAATTGTTGGCATATTTGATCAGCTCTGCTCCCGCTAAGCTTGTAACGATAAAAGGGGTATCAATGTGTTTGTAAATGGATTTGACGATGGCTGCCGATACGTGATCTTCTTCCTGAACACCGATGACTGTTTTGTCAGGATGCAGCATGTCATATAAGGCATTGCCTTCCCGCAGAAACTCCGGATTGGATACGATATTAAAGAGGTTTTTAGACACTCCGGAGGCAATCAGCTGTTTTGCTATGTTTTCATTTGTCCCGGGCGGAACAGTGCTTTTCGTAATAATGGTTTTATACGATCGGATCGCCTCGCTTAAATCACCGATGACGGACTGCAGGGCTTTCGTATCAGCTGATCCGTCCGAACGCGGCGGAGTTCCGACTGCGATAAAAATAACGGGACATTCCTCCATGCTCGATTTCACTTCAGAAGAAAACGAGAGATTGCCGCAACGAAGTATTGCATCTGAAAGCCCAGGCTCGTAAAAGGGAATGACTCCTTTTTTCAGCTGCCCGATTTTTTTGACGTCTTTGTCTGTGCATATCATGTCATGTCCGATGGATGCCAGTGCCGCTGATAGGGTTAAACCGACATACCCGGCGCCAACCACACAAATTTTCATCACCTGAGCTCCTTTACAAGATTACTGGTCATATATCAATATCCTATTAAAAAAGGGCTGGTTCGTGATTCCGCTTTCTGCCCAGTTGCTTCCGCCTAATTTCAGATGTACAAACATCGGGATGCGCTCTTGGAATATCATGTAATAAACATGAGCTGAGGGGAAAATACCATGATAAAAAAAGCGATCATTCCTGCAGGCGGATTCGGCACGAGAAATCTGCCGGTGACGAAGGTGATTCCGAAAGAAATGTTTCCGGTAGGATCTAAGCCTGTGATTCATTATCTTGTTGAAGAATTAAAGGAGTCAGGCATTGAGGACATTTTGATGGTTGTATCGAGCCATAAAAATCTGATTGTCGACTATTTTGATTCCTCTTTGGCACTTGAGGCTTTTTTGGCCTCTAAGAATAAACTGCATTTGCTTAGTGAGCATCCCATTCCGGATATACGGATTCACTATGTGCGCCAGCCTTATGCAAAGGGTCTTGGCGACGCCATTTCTTTCGGAAAGCAATTTGCAGGCAAAGAGCCTTTTGCCGTCGTTTTGCCTGATGATCTGATTTTTTCCGCCAATCAGCCGGCTTTGGGGCAGCTGATTGAAGCGTATACGAAATATCAGTCCAGTGTGATCGGCTTAAAAGAAACAAAAACGGAGGATTTACATCATTACGGGGTGATAAAAGGGGAGCCTGTTGAAAAAGGGCTTTATCGCATACAGGATATTGTGGAAAAGCCTAAACAAAACCCTCCGTCTCATTTTGCCGCAGCAGGGCGTTATATTTTCACACCGGATATTTTTAATGAGCTGGAGGCATTAGAAGCTGATAGCGGAGGAGAAGTGCAGGTAACGGATGCGATAAAAGCTTCGCTCGGGGCATGTACCGTATACGGGAAATTGCTAGAGGGCGAGCGGTATGACATCGGCCTGCAAAAGGATTATCTGAAGCTGATTTACGATATGCTGAAAACGGAAAAGAACCCCCAATAATCGGGGGTTCAATCAGCGTGGAGATCGCCGAATGTGGTCATGATTCCCTCTTCGTCAAGTTCTTCTTCATAGCGCTCATGGGCTCTGCTTTGATAAACGGTAATTTCTTTTCCAGTGATATCTGTAGCGATGAAATTTTCGTAAGACTCCGTATTGCCGATATTCTCTTCGGCATTCATCGTCATATCATCATAGCTGAGCGGAGGGTTTTCCATATCCTGCGGCGTTTGTGAGTTACCATATTTTTCGACATCCTGATAGGAATCCTCACTGTCATATGGCGCTCTGATTTCTTCATCATCATCAAATTCAAATTGCCCGAATGGTGTTTCTTCTTCAATCGGACGGTCTTTGGAAACCACGTCCTGTGACGAATACTCCGCGAGAGTTGTGGCAGTCGGAAGCGCTTCAAGTCGTTCGAAAGGGATTTCCTTTCCGCTGACTTCACAAATGCCATACGTACCGTTTTCTATCGCCTTTAATGAATGCTCAATGTCCCGAAGGTGCTCTCGCTCATGCAAGTCTAGAGCGATGTCTTTCTCACGCTCGTAAAGTTCTGTCGCCTGATCGCCGGGATGGTTGTCGTATGCCGAAAGCTCACCCCACGAATCATAAGGAAATGCTGAGTTAAGCTGAAAATGATCATTGTCTTTGAAACGGTTTAAGATATCTTTTTTCGTTTGTTCCAGTTCATTTTTTAAATGCTGAAGCTGTTCTTTTGTAAGCAATATGATCGCCTCGTTTCTCTGTGATGCATACCTTTAGTATGAACAGATCGCCTGAGAACTTTCATAAATGGCGGGTGGAGGAATATAGGAGGTTTTCCTTTTATGGTAAGCGGATACAACCTTTGCTATCAGTGGAGAAAGAAATTTAAGCTTTGTTTCTTTTTCATTTCTGAAATTAGGTTTATAATAGGTAAGGCAGGCCATTTGGACTGCATGATCTGTGTTTGACACAAAGGAGACACAGGTGTATGGTATTAAAAGCATTTTAAGGATTATGGAGGAATGTCTCATGGTGACAACGGTGCAGCGTACGTTCCGAAAGGAAGTTCTACATGCATTACATAAAGCCAAAGAAGTCAACCATGCTGTCTTAATAAGCTATTCGAGACAAATCGAGTCTCTTGACCCTCTATCATTTTTCAATTACGGAGCAAAAAAATATACAGGCAATCGATTTTTTTGGTCAGATCCTGAAAGTGAATTGACAATAGTCGGTCTTGGCAAAGAAGCGGTTTTCCAGACAAATCAAAAAAACAGCGAGCGGTATCGTGAGGTTTTTGAACAATGGGAGCGCTTTAAAAAGACGGCTTTTCATATTTATGAAGAAGAAAAGCTGCAGCATTCTGCAGTGGGACCTGTGTTATTCGGAGGATTTTCTTTTGACCCTTGCGAAGAAAGAGGTTCACAATGGGACCATTTCTCGGAAGGGGATTTCTTTGTGCCTGCGCTTATGCTGACGATGACTGCTGAAGGCCCGTTCTTAACAGTTAACAGATGGGTAAGCGGAGGAGAAGATGCAGAAGCTGTTTTAGGAGGCTTAAAAGCT
Source organism: Bacillus sp. FSL R5-0576 (assembly GCF_038004765.1). Classification (NCBI taxonomy): domain Bacteria; kingdom Bacillati; phylum Bacillota; class Bacilli; order Caryophanales; family Bacillaceae; genus Bacillus; species Bacillus sp. FSL R5-0576. Next base: position 2,877,432 of record NZ_JBBORU010000001.1, on the reverse strand, counting down.
TTTGCAGCGGAATTTATGGTTCCCGATTTCAAGCAAGAAGATCAGGCTGTGATTGCAGCAGCCGAAGAGCTGGATAAGGATGATTGGCTGAAAGCAATCGAAACGGCCACAAGCCAAATTAAAGAGAAACAATATGATAAGGTTGTTCTTGCCCGAGAGCTGCTGCTCACGTTTGACGGTCCAATCCAAATTGAACCGGTGCTTAAAACGCTTGTGGACGATCAGCAGACAAGCTATGTTTTTGCAATTGAACAAGAAGGCAAAACTTTTGTCGGCGCGTCTCCGGAAAGACTGATCAAAAGAGACGGCGGCACTGTCATGTCTTCCTGTCTGGCAGGCTCCATTAAACGAGGCGTGAATGAAGAAGACGACCGCCGGATAGGCCTTGAATTATTAAACGATGAGAAAAACCTGCTTGAGCATGATATTGTGGTAGGTATGATTCATAATGCTTTTGTATCAAGCTGTTCAGAGGTTGAAAAGCCTGATGGACCTGTTTTGTACAAAACAAAAAGCGTTCAGCACCTGTTTACGCCGATTGTCGGACAGCTGCGCGAGTCTGCTTCAATTTTTGACTTAATTGAGAAGCTGCATCCCACTCCGGCGCTCGGGGGAGCACCTCAGGAAAAAGCTGTTGACGTGATCAGAGAGATTGAACCGATGTCTCGCGGCTGGTATGCTGCCCCTATCGGCTGGATTGACAGCCAGGATAACGGGGAATTCGCGGTAGCCATTCGTTCAGGGCTGATCGAAGGAAGCACTGCAAGGCTGTTTGCCGGGTGCGGTATTGTGGAAGACTCGGAACCAATCTCGGAATATGAAGAAACACAGATTAAATTGAAGCCGATGATCTCTGCATTAGGAGGTGAGAGGCGTTGACAGTCAACCCGATTACTCATTACATCGGAAGTTTTATTGATGAATTCGCCCTTTCCGGAATTACGGACGCCGTCGTTTGTCCGGGCTCAAGATCTACACCGCTGGCTGTTCTTTGTGCTGCGCATCCCGATATCAGCGTCCATGTCCAAATTGATGAAAGATCTGCCGGATTTTTTGCCTTAGGTTTGGCAAAAGCGAAGCAGCGTCCCGTACTATTGATCTGTACATCTGGAACAGCCGCGGCCAACTTTTATCCGGCTGTGGTTGAAGCCCATTATTCAAGGGTGCCTATTATTGTGTTAACTGCTGATCGGCCTCATGAGCTGCGCGAAGTAGGCGCACCACAGGCTATTAATCAGCACTTCTTATTCGGTAACTTTGTTAAGTTTTTCACAGACTCTGCTCTTCCTGAAGAGTCTCCGCAAATGCTGAGATACATCCGAACGCTGGCAAGCCGCGCTGCCGGAGAAGCACAAAAGCGCCCGATGGGGCCTGTCCATGTGAATGTGCCGCTGCGCGAACCGCTGATGCCGGATCTTTCAGATGAGCCGTTTGGAAGAATGAGAACAGGCCGTCATGTGTCTGTGAAAACGGGTACGCAGTCTGTTGACCGAGAGTCCCTGTCTGATGTGGCTGAGATGCTCGCAGAGGCTGAAAAAGGAATGATCGTCTGCGGAGAGCTCCATAGTGATGCGGATAAGGAAAACATTATTGCGCTGTCAAAAGCGCTTCAGTATCCAATTTTAGCGGATCCGCTGTCTAATCTGCGGAATGGTGTTCATGATAAAAGCACTGTTATTGATGCGTATGATTCGTTTTTAAAAGATGATGAGCTGAAGCGGAAACTTCGTCCTGATGTTGTCATTCGGTTTGGACCGATGCCTGTTTCAAAACCGGTTTTCTTATGGCTTAAGGATGATCCTGCGATTCAGCAAATAGTGATTGACGAGGATGGAGGGTGGAGAGACCCGACACAGGCAAGCGCGCATATGATTCATTGTAATGCGTCTGTTTTTGCTGAGGAGATCATGGGAGGCCTTACTGCTGCTGCCAGATCCTCAGAGTGGCTGGAAAAGTGGCAGTTTGTCAATGGGCGGTTCCGCGAGCATCTGCAAACAATCAGCAGTGAAGATGTTTCGTTTGAAGGCAATCTCTATCGAATCCTTCAGCATCTTGTGCCTGAAAACAGCTCGCTGTTTGTGGGAAACAGCATGCCGATCAGGGATGTTGATACGTTTTTCGAAAAGCAGGACCGCCCTTTCCGGATTTATTCAAACCGGGGAGCAAACGGGATAGACGGTGTCGTCTCCTCTGCCATGGGGGTATGTGAAGGAACAAAAGCGCCTGTTACCCTTGTGATTGGAGATTTATCTTTTTATCACGATTTAAACGGCCTGCTGGCGGCCAAAAAGCTGGGTATTCCTCTTACTGTGATTCTTGTCAATAATGACGGAGGAGGGATTTTCTCCTTTTTGCCGCAGGCTTCTGAGAAGACACACTTTGAAGATTTGTTCGGCACACCGACAGGGCTCGATTTCAAGCATGCGGCTGCACTTTACGGCGGAACGTATTCATGCCCGGCTTCTTGGGATGAATTCAAAACAGCTTACGCGCCGCAGGCAGACAAGCCCGGACTCCATTTGATTGAAATCAAAACGGATCGCCAATCAAGAGTCCAGCTTCATCGCGATATGCTGAATGAGGCTGTGCGGGAAGTGAAAAAACAATGGGAACTGTAAACATAACGGTATCAGATGGTGTCCGATATGCAGTGGCAGACGAGGGACCGAATGCTTCCGAAGCCGTCGTCTGTCTGCACGGGTTTACCGGCAGCAGACATTCATGGACTTTTCTTGATGAAATGCTGCCTGATTCCCGTTTGATCAAAATTGATTGTTTAGGGCATGGGGAAACCGATGCCCCGCTGAATGGGAAAAGATACAGCACAAGCCGGCAAGTTTCTGACCTTGCCGAGATTTTTGATCAATTAAAACTTCACAAAGTGAAATTGATTGGGTATTCTATGGGAGGAAGGCTTGCTTACTCTTTCGCGATGACATATCCCGAGCGGGTATCGGCACTTGTGCTTGAAAGCACGACGCCGGGGCTCAAAACACTTGGGGAACGGCGGGAACGAATCATGCGGGACCGGAAGCTTGCTGATTTTATTTTACGAGACGGGCTCAAAGCGTTTGTTGCGTATTGGGAGAATATCCCTTTGTTTTCATCTCAGCAGAGGCTGGCTGAAGATATTCGGCACAGGATACGATCGGGCCGTCTGCGGAACAATAAGATTGGGCTTGCGAATAGTTTAACCGGCATGGGCACCGGTTCACAGCCTTCCTTGTGGAGCCGTGTAGAGGAAATAGATGTTCCTGTGCTTCTTATCTGCGGGGAGTGGGACGAAAAATTTTGCGCCATCAATCAAGAGGTGCATAAGATGCTTCCTTCTAGTAGAATAGAGATTGTTCCAAAAGCAGGACATACGGTCCATGTGGAACAGCCGCGATTGTTTGGTAAAATAGTGAGTGAGTTTTTGACAAGCATCTGACTCATTCACATAGAGAATAAAAGGAGGTCATCATATGGCTGAATGGAAAACAAAACGGACATACGATGAGATATTGTATGAAACGTATAATGGCATTGCAAAAATAACAATCAACCGACCTGAGGTACATAATGCGTTTACCCCTAAAACGGTTGCTGAAATGATTGATGCGTTTGCTGACGCAAGAGACGACCAAAACGTTGGGGTTATCGTGCTTGCCGGTGCAGGGGACAAGGCATTTTGTTCTGGCGGAGACCAAAAAGTGCGCGGCCACGGTGGATATGTAGGAGACGACCAGATCCCGCGTCTTAACGTATTGGATCTTCAGCGTTTAATCCGCGTCATCCCGAAACCGGTTGTTGCGATGGTGTCCGGATATGCGATCGGCGGAGGCCATGTGCTTCACATCGTATGTGACTTGACAATTGCTGCGGACAACGCAATTTTTGGACAAACAGGCCCTAAAGTGGGAAGCTTCGATGCAGGTTACGGTTCTGGCTACCTGGCTCGAATTGTAGGACATAAAAAAGCACGTGAAATCTGGTACCTATGCCGTCAGTACAACGCACAGGAAGCACTGGACATGGGTCTTGTCAACACAGTCGTTCCTTTGGAACAGCTTGAAGAAGAAACGATTAAATGGTGTGAAGAAATGCTTGAAAAAAGCCCGACCGCACTGCGCTTTCTTAAAGCTGCGTTTAACGCGGACACAGACGGACTTGCTGGAATTCAGCAGTTTGCAGGGGATGCTACCCTTCTTTACTACACAACAGATGAAGCAAAAGAAGGCCGTGATTCCTTTAAGGAAAAACGCAAACCTGATTTCGGACAGTTCCCTCGTTTCCCGTGATCAGCAATACTAGTAAACCAACAGCTTGAGACTTTGCGGTCCAAGCTGTTTTCTTTTCAATACAGACATTTTACCTCGGAGATGATGACATGCTGACAGAACAGCCTAACTGGCTCATGCAGCGGGCACAGCTGACACCTGAGAGAATCGCTCTCATCTATAGAGATCAAACCGTGACATTTGCAGAATTATTTGCCGCGTCTAAGCGAATGGCGGCACAGCTTGCCGCTCATTCGGTTCGGAAAGGGGATACTGCGGCTATTTTGCTCCAAAACCGTGCAGAAATGGTATACGCCGTTCACGCTTGTTTTTTGCTTGGTGTTAAGGCGGTGCTTTTGAATACGAAGCTGTCAACACATGAAAGGCTGTTTCAGCTGGAGGATTCCGGATCCGGCTTTTTACTGACAGATTCAAGCTTTAACAAGAAAGAGTATGAACACATCGTTCAAACGATTGATGTGGATGAATTGATGAAAGAAGCAGCACAGGAAATTGAGATCCAAGCTTATATGCAAATGGATGCAACGGCAACGCTGATGTATACGTCGGGTACGACAGGAAAGCCCAAGGGAGTTCAGCAAACGTTCGGAAACCACTATTTCAGTGCGGTGTCGTCCGCGCTTAATTTGGGTATAACAGAACAAGACCGCTGGCTTATCGCATTGCCGCTCTTTCATATCAGCGGCTTGTCCGCATTATTTAAATCTGTCATCTATGGAATGACTGTCGTGCTTCACCAGCGTTTTTCCGTAAGTGATGTGCTGGATTCTATCAACAGGCATGAAGTGACAATGATATCTGCGGTGCAGACTATGCTGGCCAGTCTTTTGGAAGAAACAAGCCGCTGCCCTGAATCCATCAGATGCATTCTTCTCGGCGGCGGCCCTGCACCGCTGCCATTGCTTGAGGAATGCCGTGAGAAAGGATTCCCTGTCTTTCAGTCATATGGAATGACAGAAACATGCTCGCAAATTGTTACCCTGTCGCCGGAATTTAGTATGGAAAAGCTCGGATCTGCGGGGAAACCGCTGTTTTCATGTGAAATCAAAATAGAGCGGGACGGACAGGTATGTGAACCGTATGAACACGGTGAAATCATGGTCAAAGGCCCGAATGTCATGAAAAGCTATTTTAACCGGGAGAGCGCAAACGAAGCCTCCTTTCAAAATGGCTGGCTGAAAACAGGTGATCTTGGTTATTTGGACAATGAAGGCTTTTTATATGTATTAGACAGACGTTCAGATCTGATCATTTCTGGCGGAGAAAACATTTATCCGGCCGAAGTGGAGTCAGTGCTGCTTTCACACCCCGCTGTGGCCGAAGCCGGGGTTTCAGGGGCTGAGGACAAAAAATGGGGGAAAGTGCCTCACGCCTATCTTGTCCTTCACAAGCCTGTGAGCGCAGGAGAATTGACTGACTACTGCAAAGAACGCTTGGCGAAGTATAAAATTCCGGCAAAATTCTATGTGCTTGACCGCCTGCCGCGCAATGCGTCTAATAAGCTCTTGCGAAATCAGCTGAAGGATGCGCGTAAAGGAGAACTGCTATGATCGAAATAGAAAAAATCACGCTTTACCATTTGAGCATGAACTTAAAAAAACCGTTTAAAAACAGTATCGAAACGCTTCAAGAGCGTAAATTTCTGATCGTGGAAGCCATTGATACATCAGGTGTCACAGGCTGGGGAGAAGTTTCCGCTTTCTCTTCGCCTTGGTACACCGAGGAAACCATTGGAACATGTTTGCATATGCTAAAAGATTTTTTTATCCCAAATGTCGTCGGCCGTGAATTCAATCACCCTTCAGAAGTGCCGGACAGCCTGGCGCGGTATAAAGGAAACCGAATGGCAAAAGCGGGACTTGAATCGGCTGTATGGGATATCTATTCCAAAAAGAAGGGCGTATCCCTTGCTGAGGCATTGGGCGGAACAAGAGATAAAGTCCCTGCCGGGGTGGTAGTCGGCCTGGCGCCTCTTGACGATATGCTGAAGGAAATTGAGAGCTATCAAAAAGAAGGTTATCAAAGAATAAAAATTAAAATTCAGCCTGGGCAGGATGTGGAATTGGTCAAGGCCATCCGCAGCCGATTCCCAAACATCCCGCTCATGGCTGATGCCAATTCATCCTATGAGCTGAAGGATATCAGCCGTTTGAAGGAGCTTGATGACTATCATTTAATGATGATTGAGCAGCCGCTCCAAGCTGACGATATCGTTGACCACCGCCACTTGCAGAAACATTTGAAAACGGCCATTTGCCTTGATGAGAGCATTTGTTCAGTTGATGATGCGAGACGGGCGATTGAGCTAGGAAGCTGCAAAATTATTAATATAAAACCTTCTCGTGTCGGCGGCTTAACAGAAGCCTTAAAAATTCATGATTTATGCAAAGAGCATCATATGCAGGTTTGGTGCGGAGGAATGCTGGAAACAGGCATATCAAGAGCGCAGAACGTGGCGCTTGCTTCACTGCCTCAATTCACAATACCTGGCGATATATCTTCATCCTCACGCTATTGGGATGAAGATATTGTAACCCCTGATATTCGTATTGATAATGGATTTATTTCTGTGTCAAAACAGCCTGGTTTAGGGGTTGAGGTAAACCAAGACATTATGCGAAAATATGTGACCAAAATGGATGTTTTCACACAGCATGGTTAAGAAAAAAGCATTTTGCTATTTTGAATAAATGACACTGTGCTGTTACAGTAAAAGTGTTCGTTGAATACATCCCTTCTCGTTTGGACCGGCTGCTGACCCAGCCGGTTTTTTTATGTAAATCAGCTTGACAAAAATGGCCAAACGCGATAATTTTGCACAAAGGAAACTTTTTGTCCTGTGTAAATAAAACATGCTTTTGGCTAATTTAATGTCATATGTCTAAGAACTGACAACATAAGATAAAACAATCGGACATTGATGGCAAAGAGGAGGAGAAATATGAGACGAGGGCTGATGGCAGCAGTACTTTTTGCGACCTTTGCTTTAACGGGATGCGGAACGGATTCAGCCGGAAAAAGCGCTGATCAGCAATTACAAGTGACAGCGACAACATCTCAAATTGCCGATGCAGCAGAAAACATCGGAGGTAAGCATGTAAAAGTCACCTCTTTAATGGGACCGGGGGTTGATCCGCACCTTTACAAAGCTTCCCAAGGTGACACGAAAAAATTAATGTCTGCCGATGTTGTTCTGTACAGCGGGTTGCATTTGGAAGGGAAAATGGAGGATGTCCTCCAAAAAATCGGCGAACAAAAACAATCGGCGGCAGTAGCTGAGGCCATTCCGAAAAATAAGCTTATTCCCGCGGGGGAAGGCAAGACGTTTGATCCCCACGTCTGGTTCAGCATTCCGTTATGGATCTATGCGGTGGATGAAATTGAAGCGCAATTCAGCAAAGCAATGCCTCAGCACGCAGATGCCTTTCGGAAAAATGCCAAAGAGTACAAAGAAGATTTGCAATATTTAGATAAGTGGTCGCGTAAGGAGATCGCACATATTCCGGAGAAAAGCCGTGTGCTTGTGACTGCTCATGATGCGTTTGCGTACTTTGGGAATGAGTATGGATTTAAGGTAAAAGGCCTGCAGGGACTCAGCACAGATTCGGACTATGGATTAAGGGATGTTCAGGAGCTGGTTGATCTTCTGACAGACAAACAAATAAAAGCTGTGTTCGTAGAAAGCAGTGTATCTGAAAAATCAATCAATGCAGTGGTGGAAGGCGCTAAAGAAAAAGGCCATACAGTCACAATCGGCGGTCAGCTTTATTCGGATGCCATGGGTGAAAAGGGCACAAAAGAAGGCACATACGAAGGAATGTTCCGCCACAATATCAACACGATTACTAAAGCGCTTAAATAAAGAAAAGAGGTGGAGGATATGTTCCCTGTTGAGCTTGATAATGTGACGGTTGCTTATCATAAAAAGCCTGTACTGCAGGACATTTCACTGCAGGTGCCGGAAGGAAAACTCATTGGCATTATTGGCCCAAACGGCGCGGGAAAATCAACCTTGATCAAAACGATTCTCGGTCTTGTGCCCCGAGCTTCCGGAGACATCTCTATTTACGGCAAAGACTATAAGGATCAGCGGACCAGAATCGGATATGTTCCGCAGCGCGGCTCGGTTGACTGGGATTTCCCCACAAGCGCGCTCGATGTCGTCCTAATGGGAAGATACGGGAGAATCGGTTTATTAAAGAGGCCAAAGAAAGCGGATGTGGAGATGGCGAAGGCCGCATTAACAAAAGTCGGGATGCTTGATTATGCAAAGAGGCAAATCAGCCAGCTGTCAGGCGGACAGCAGCAGCGGGTGTTTCTTGCCCGGGCACTCTGCCAGAACGCTGACATTTATTTTATGGATGAACCGTTTGCAGGTGTCGATGCAGCGACGGAGCGCGCGATTATGACGCTGTTGGCAGAACTCAAAGAAAAAGGAAAAACCGTGCTTGTCGTCCATCATGACCTGCAGACCGCCGAGGATTATTTCGATTGGATCTTACTGCTTCATTTAAGAAAAATCGCTTTCGGACCGGCAGAAAACGTTTTTACGATCGAAAACCTGCAAAAAACATATGGAGGAAGGCTTACGTTTTTAAAAGATAAAGTGCTGGCAGAAGGACATAAGGAGTGAACGTAATGTTTGAAAGTTTGTGGCTGCAGCTCCAGCATCCGAATACACAGTGGGTGCTGGCCGGTACGCTTTTGCTCGGGACGGCAAGCGGTGTTTTGGGCAGCTTTGTGCTGCTGAGAAAGCAAAGTTTAATCGGCGATGCGATGGCCCATTCAGCTCTGCCGGGAGTGTGTCTCGCTTTTCTGTTCACCGGGCAAAAATCACTGCCTTTCTTTTTGCTGGGGGCAGCGCTCGCCGGACTGCTCGGAACGTTTTGTATTCAGCTGATTCCTCGGCTTTCAAAAACAAAGGAGGACTCGGCGATCGGGATTGTTCTTTCTGTGTTTTTTGGCGTCGGGATCATTCTGCTGACATATATTCAGCAACAGGGGGTGGGAAGCCAAAGCGGGCTTGATTCTTTTTTATTCGGCCAGGCTGCTTCATTGGTCAGGCAGGATATCATCCTTATTGCAGGGATATCCGCTGTTCTACTGCTCCTATGTATTGTTTTCTTTAAGGAATTTACATTGATTACTTTTGATCTCGCGTTTGCAAAGGGATTAGGAATCCCGGTGCGTTTTTTAAACGGGCTTTTGGCTTGTCTGATTGTCTGTGCTGTCGTCATTGGGCTTCAGACTGTTGGTGTGATATTAATGGCGGCAATGCTGATTACACCTGCCATAACCGCGAGATATTGGACCGAACGATTAACCAGGATGATCATCATTGCCGGGATTACAGGCGGGGTCAGCGGAGTGGCCGGAACCCTGCTTAGCACCACGATGAAGGGAATGGCGACAGGGCCATTAATGATCTTATCTGCAACGCTGCTCTTTCTTTTTTCAATGATTTGCGCGCCTAAGCGGGGATTGGCTGCTAAAGCCATAAGGCTGATGAGGCTGCGGCGCAGAACAAGCAGGGAGCAAGTGCTTTTGGCGATTTATGAACAGTATGAAAAGAATAATCTTTGTGTAACTGTTGAATGTGTAAGAAAGAAAAGACGCCTATCCCTTTCATTATGCCTTAAGGCATTAAATGACTTGGAACAAGAGAGGTGCATTGAGCGTATCGAGAATGGGATTTGGCAATTCACAAGCAAAGGGATAGAAAAAGGCTATCACACAGCTTTGAAGCAGCGGATGTATGAAGTGTTTCTCATGCATGAAATGGAACTTGCCAATATAGAATCCGATCAGGACTATTTTGACCCGGACCGTTTACCGAGAGAAACGAGAGAGCGGCTTTATTTACTCTTAAAGCTGTATGGACGGATGCCTGAGCGTCGAAAAGCGTCTCATGATGCCGAGAAGGGACAGATCGCAAATGAGTTTTGAAGCATGGATTATAGCTACGGGTGTATTAGTCGGTGTAAGCTGCGGATTGATCGGCACATTTCTTGTGCTGAGAAGCATGGCGATGCTGGCCGACGCAATCAGTCATACAGTGTTGCTTGGCATTGTCGGCGCTTTTCTAGTGACGGGAAGTCTCGACGGGATTTCTATGTTTATCGGCGCAGCCGCAACCGGTCTGTTAACGGCTTTCTTGGTTCAGCTTCTTCATAGCAAGGGGGTTCAATCAGATGCTGCCATAGGAGTTGTGTTTACATCCTTATTTGCAATCGGGGTTATATTGCTTTCTGTGTATGGAGCGAATGTCCATCTCGATATTGAGCACTCGTTAATGGGAGAAATCGCTTTTGTGCCGTGGAATACGATGACGGTATTCGGGGTTGATATTGGGCCGAAAGCGTTTTGGATGCTGGCATCTGTTCTGGTTTTAAACGTAGTGTTGATCAGTGTGTGCTATAAGGAGTTTAAAATCGCTTCGTTTGATCCTCAAATGGCCTTAGCCTTGGGAATACCGGTTTTGCTCATTCATTACGTGCAAATGGGCATGCTGTCCCTGACGACTGTTGCTTCCTTTGATTCGGTGGGTGCTGTATTGGTTGTGGCCATGCTGATTGTTCCGCCTGCTGCGGCACATTTGCTGACAGACCGGCTTCTTTATATGCTGATTCTCAGCGCGTTGATTGGTGGGCTGTCGGCGGTCATGGGCTATTTCTTCGCAACGTGGCTTAATGTTTCGATTTCAGGAGCGATGGCGGCCATGACAGGTGTATGTTATGCAAGCGCCTTTTTGTTTTCACCTGCAAACGGGGTCATAACTAAAAAGCTGAGAACACTCAACATGCAAAAAGAAAGAGCTGGCTGATGCAGCTCTTTCTTTTAATTACAAATCATGCGGCTTAAACGTTTTGCAGTCTGTTTCCCGGCTGTTTTCAGCCGTTTCACCAGTATGGCTGACAACATAAATGGCATCAGCGGTGCATTTGTTACCTTTGCCCCAATAAGAACAGTTGTTGACCTCACATAGAATTTTCTGCTCCATGCCATCCCCTCCTTATAAAGGTTCTGGATTAGTATAGCCGGCTGGCTTGCCCTCTATTCCTCCTGGCGGATATAGCGTTTATCTCGCATAAACATTTTCCAGAAGAAAAAGAAGCCCGGAAATAGAATGATAAATGCAACGATATACGTTGCAAACAGCGCTCTGAACGTTGCTGGCTCTGTGAAGCCTGACATGACTGTCACATCGGGATAAATCATATACGGAAGATGCGCCCGCCCGTACGCGTAGCTTGCGAGAAAATACTGTATCCCAATCGCAACAAGTGCGAGACGCGGTTTTCCGATGTTTTGACCAAAGCTTTTGTTAGGCAGAAAAAGAGCGATTCCAGCAATGACAAATGTAATGAACGATGCAATAATCCAAGAAAAATCATTCATCATTCCGCTGTACAGCCAGTTTGCTTCATTCCGCATAGTTACCATAATGCATACAGCAAACAACAGTGAAATCGGGCCGGTAATCAGGGCGCTTTTTCTGTAGGCTCGGTACGCATCCTGTTCCTCTGCCACATTTGAAACATCTGCAAGCAGCAGCGAGGACAAAAATAAGGTGCTTAAAATCGCAAACCCGATAAATGAATAGGCGTTGGGGCTTGAAAAGATTTTAGACATATTTAAGTTATAGATTCCATCCGTTTTTTCTATAAACCCTCCGTGTGTCACAGGAAGCACCAAAATTAAAATAGCAGGAATGATAAAGCCGGAGATGCCGGAAATATATCTTAGCGTTTTCCGCTCCTTTGCTGTATTTGAAAAAACAAGAAATCCGCTTCGAATCGCTAAAAGCAGCAAAATCATGCTTCCGGGAATTAATAAAACGGTGCCGAGCACAAATGTCGCGCCGGGGAAAAAACTGAAAAGCGCCACGACGATGGCCACAATAAAGACATTTGTGACCTCCCAAGTCGGGGACAAAAAGCGATTCGCAATATCGGTGGCCTTCATATGCTCCTTGTTTAAATAGATCATAGACCAAAATCCCGCTCCAAAATCCATTGTCGCCATGACGGCGTAAATAAACACAAAGCCCCAGATAATTGAGATGGCGATCAGAGCGTCAGTTGAAATCTCCATTTGTACGATCTTCCTTCCATTTGGTTTCCTGTTTGCGGAGCCATTACGACTCCGCTGTATTTAAATCTTCGTCAACCGGGTGCTTGCGGAAATAATACAGCAGCACGTAGACGACAGCTGCGCCTAACACGGCATAAACAAATGTGAAAAATAAGAACAGCACCCCGATCGAGCCAGTCGTTGTTACGACATCTGACGTTTTCAGCAAATGATAGATGACCCAAGGCTGCCTCCCCGTACATGCGAAAATCCAGCCGAATTCAATGCCGATGAGACTAAAAGGGCCTGCTGTCATGAAAATGACCAAAAGCCACGTTGGGAAACGGTCTTTCTTGAGCACCTTTCTCCAGACCACACCAATAATAGAATAAAGAATAAGCAGCATGCCTACACCGACCATCGCATTAAACAGCGTGTGAATGAAAAGCGGCGGCCATTCATCTCTCGGAAATGCATTTAATCCTTTTACAACAGTGTCAAAACGGTTCGCTGCCAAAAAGCTTAAAGCCCATGGAATCTCGATTGCCCATTTTACTTTTTCTTCATTCGGGTCGGTAAAACCGCCGATAGCGAGCGGGGCGTGGGATCTTGTTTCAAACAGGCCTTCCGCACCGGCTAATTTTTCGGGCTGGTATTCGTACAGCATCTGTGCAGATTCGTGTCCGTTCAATGCGGTCAGCAATGAAAAAATACCGCCGATCGTCAGTGCGAGCAAAAGGGCTTTCCGGTGAAAGCGATAGACCTTTTCCTTTTTCCTCGTCCGGATCATTTTATACGCCGCAACAGAAGCCACGATAAACGCACCGGTCATAAACGCGGACAGCACGACATGGCCGGCAGTGATAAAAAAGCTAGGATTAAAAAACGCAGCCCACGGGTCAACATCTGTAATTTTTCCGTTTAAGATTTTAAAACCGGCGGGCGTACCTTCAAAAGCGTGAACATTCGTAATCAGAACAGCGGATGCTGCTGCCCCGACTAACACAAAGAAAACAGCAACAATCCTCATTACAGGTGACAAACGGTCTGCAGCGTATACATAAATCGACATGAAAAGGGCTTCAACAAAAAAAGCATAGATTTCAATTTGAAATGGCAGGGACATCACCCGGCCGATGACTTCCATAAATCCCGGCCATAAAAGCGCGAGCTGAGTGCCCGCGATCGTTCCGGTCGGTATGGCGACCCCCAGCAAAACGGCTTGTGCTTTCGTCCATCTTTTCGCCATGATCGCATAATGGTCATCTTTCGTTTTTTGATAGATCAATTCCGCCACTAAAATCATGAGCGGGAGACCGACTCCAAGCGTTGCGAAAATGATATGAAAGCCCATTGTCGTGCCAAAGAGGCTTCTGGCCAAAACTAAATCATCCACAATCGTAAACCACCTTTCTAAAAAGACGTTCTGTATGTATTTTGGGTTTATTATTTGCTTCCTCGGTTAGATTATTCTTCCTATTCTTAAATGCCATGAGGTTTACGATGCGAAAACAGAGGGAAGGATATAAGAAGATTGACAAAACGTTTGTAAGGTTATAAAATAAAACGTAATTATTACGATTTATTGAAAGGAGATACACATGAGAGAAGGAATTCATCCGAAGAACCACAAAGTGATATTTCAGGATGTCAACAGCGGCTACCGTTTTCTCAGCACCTCTACGAAAACATCTAATGAAACAGCAGAGTGGGAAGACGGAAACACATATCCTGTCATTAAAGTAGAGGTAAGTTCTGACACGCATCCGTTTTATACAGGCCGCCAGAAATTCAATGAAAAAGGCGGACGAGTTGAGCAGTTCAAAAAACGCTATAACATGGGGAAATAAGGCAGACCAGAGGGTTTGTCTTTTTTTATTATGACGAATAAACAAGGGTTGTGATATATTGAAGAGTAAAAAGAATAGAAAGGGACAACGAACATGAGTCTTCTAAATGATATTCTTGAATTTAACAAGACATTTACTGAACAAAGAGAGTATGAAAAGTATCAAACATCAAAATTTCCAGATAAAAAAATGGCGATTCTTTCTTGCATGGACACTCGTCTGGTTGAACTGCTGCCGCATGCGATGAATTTGCGAAATGGTGATGTGAAAATCATTAAAAGTGCCGGTGCGCTTGTGACACACCCATTCGGAAGCATCATGAGAAGTATACTCGTCGCAGTGTACGAGCTGAATGCAGATGAGGTGTGTGTGATCGGGCATCACGATTGCGGCATGAGCAAAATCAGCAGCAAAAGCATGCTTGAAAAAATCAAAGCAAGAGGGATTCCGGAAGAACGCATCGAAACAATAAAGTACTCCGGTGTAGACTTTGATCAATGGTTTAAAAGCTTTGATTCAGTGGAAGCGAGTGTGAAAGACAGCGTAGACGTTATTAAACATCACCCGCTGTTCCCGGAAAACGTTCCGGTCCATGGCTTAGTCATTGATCCTAAAACAGGAAAACTGGATCTTATCGTAAACGGCTATAACAATTAATGTTTTTGTTTTTTTTCAGGAACGGGATCGACTCCTCCCGGATGGAACGGGTGGCATTTCAAAATCCGTTTGATTGTCAGCCATCCGCCTTTTAAAGCGCCGTGCGTTTTAATCGCTTCGATTCCATATTGGGAACAGGTCGGATAAAAGCGGCATGTTGGCGGCGTCAGGGGTGAGATGAATTTTTGATATCCTCTGATCAAAGCGATGAATAGGGTTTTCATATTTCTTCAGCAACCTTTCTGATGCAAGTATAAGAAAAAAAACACAGATTGAAAAGTTAATCAATAATTCTTATCGGAAAAGTATGTTATAATGAAATTACATTTTAAAAAAGGGGAGAGTGCCATTATGCCTTCAGTAGAAAGTTTTGAGCTTGATCATAATGCGGTTGTTGCTCCATATGTAAGACATTGCGGCGTGCATAAAGTAGGAACAGACGGCGTTGTCAATAAATTTGACATTCGTTTTTGCCAGCCAAATAAACAGGCGATGAAGCCTGACACCATTCACACACTTGAGCATTTGCTCGCGTTTACGATTCGTTCTCACGCTGAGAAATACGATCATTTTGATATCATTGATATTTCTCCAATGGGCTGCCAGACAGGCTATTATCTAGTTGTGAGCGGAGAGCCGACATCAGCGGAAATCGTTGATCTGCTTGAAGACACAATGAAGGAAGCGGTAGAGATTACAGAAATACCAGCTGCGAATGAAAAGCAGTGCGGCCAAGCGAAGCTTCATGATCTGGAAGGTGCTAAACGTTTAATGCGTTTCTGGCTTTCACAGGATAAAGAAGAATTGCTAAAAGTATTTGGCTAAAATAGAAAGGTCCTTTTTGCGCTTAAGCAAAAAGGTCTTTTTTGTGACGTCTCATATTTTGTGTACCATTTGCTGTAAGCGTTTGCTACTATTTAGGTAAACGATGAAAGGGTGATGGCATGAAAAAGATGTTGGTTGTTCTGCTTTTTTCTGCTTTTTTGCTTAATGGATGCGGATCTGGTGAAAGCAAAGCAAATACAGCTGAGACCCCCGAGGTTTTGGATGTCAAGCTGACCGGGCCTGAAAAAGTAAATCCCGGAGAAAGCGCTGCTTATGAAGCAGCCATATCATATGGTGATGAAGCTGTGACGGATGCCGATGAAGTAGAGTTTGAAGTATGGAAAGAAGGGGAAAAAGACGCCAGCCAAATGTTTAAGGCGAAACAAGAAAAAGGCGTATACCGATTGGAAACGACGTTTAAGGAAGATGGTGTATACACTGTCCAATCCCATGTCACAGCAAAAAAACAGCATAGCATGCCGACCTTAAAAGTCCAAGTCGGAGACGCCGATGCTGCCAGCAATCAGTCAGAAGAGGAGCATTCACATCATCATTGATTGTGTGAATCAGAGTGATTTTCTTGTGGTGGATCAATGGTATGCTTTACATTATAGGCTTTTACAGTCGTCCAAATGGTTACAATCAAAACAGCCAGCACAATCAAAATACTTATCGTAATGAGAAGCGTCATGACATTCCACCTCCCGTTTTTTAACAATTGTAGCATAATAGAAGAAATCGTGACAGATAAGGGTAAAAAAGAGGTTTTAGCGTACGATATTAAGGGTATACATAGTCATATAACAAGGAGGAGATACCATGTCAGAACAATTGATTCAAGCAGTGAACAAACAAGTAGCCAACTGGACGGTCATGTATGTGAAACTACATAATTATCACTGGTATGTGAAAGGAAAAGATTTCTTCACTCTTCATGAAAAGTTTGAGGAGCTGTACAACGAAACAGCAACTTATATTGATGACTTAGCAGAACGTCTTTTGGCGCTGAACGGAAAACCGATTGCAACAATGAAGGAATCCTTAGAAACGGCTTCTGTCAAAGAAGCGGCTGGAAATGAAACAGCTGAACAAATGGTTCAAAGCGTATATGATGATTTCACAGTCATCGCGGAAGAGCTGAAAAACGGCATGGATTTAGCTGATGAAGTCGGTGACGAAACAACAGGGGACATGCTTCTTGCGATCCATCAAAATATTGAAAAACATAACTGGATGCTAAAAGCTTACCTAGGTTAAGTTCAAAAATAGAACGGCCGGATGTCTTAAAAAAGACGTCCGGCTTTTCTTTTTGTATCTGAAAAATAGGCGACAACCAGTCCATTTTTCTGAAAAATCCAATCCGTTCGGCTTGTTTTCCATAGAATATCGTAAGGCCGTTTCTGTGAAAGGATGTTGGGATAAATGGATAGAGACTTTGGCATCTTTTCGTTAATAGCAGTCAGCGTTTCAGCAGCGGGTTTTTTCTTTGGAGGTTTTCAGTATTCATTTCTGATTTTGCTCTCTCTTATGGCAATTGAATTTATCAGTACGACTTTGAAGGAAACGATTATTCACAAACTGTCGTTTAAGAAGATATTTGCCCGGCTTGTCAAAAAATTAGTCACGCTGGCTCTGATCTCTGTATGCCACTTTTTTGATCAGCTGCTGAATACAGAGGGATCAATTCGTGACTTGGCTATTATGTTTTATATTCTTTATGAATCTGTGCAAATTGTTGTGACAGCCAGTTCTCTTGGCATACCGGTTCCTCAGATGCTTGTCGATCTTTTAGAAACGTTAAAAAATAAATTTAAGCGCAAACCGTAACTTTTCCCTGTTCGCGGGTCATAATAAAGCCCAGAGCGTCGGTCGCACTTTTCGGCAAAAGCTATCGCAAAAAAACTGTACGAGCTAGTCTGCATGCAGAACCTGACGGCGTGCTGGGTTTCCCTTATTTTTTGATAAAAGGCTTCCGAAGAAACGTAACTGTGGTATGATGTATGGAAGATAGCTAGGAACGGATTTGAGGGATAAACATGTACGAGTTTAAAGATTATTATCAGAATACTGTTCAGCTTTCCTTTGACGATCAGCCTTTCTCGGACAGCCCGAAGCATGTCTGGGTGATTTGCCGTTTTGGCGGCAAATGGCTTTTAACAGAACATGAGGACAGAGGCTATGAGTTTCCAGGCGGGAAAGTAGAGCCGATGGAGTGCGCAGAAGAGGCTGCGCTCCGGGAAGTAAAGGAAGAGACGGGCGCGAGAGTCAAAAGCCTCAAGTATCTCGGACAGTATAAAGTTCTCGGAAAAGAAAAAGTGATTGTGAAAAATATATATTTTGCAGATATAGAAAAGCTTGAAAAGCAAGCTGATTACTTTGAAACGAAAGGCCCGGTTTTGTTTCACGAGCTTCCGGAGAACCTTTCCCGCAATAAAAAATTCAGCTTTATTATGAAGGATTCCGTACTTCCGATCAGTTTGAAAAAACTGAAAGAATCTGGATGGATTGAATAAAAAACCCGGCACATGTGCCGGGTTTTTTATGTCCTCCCCTTCGTCCATTTCTTTTCCAGCAGCTCGACGCCCTGATACATCAGAGTGGCGAAGATGGCGATGATCAGCAGGCTTAAGAAGACGAGTGTAAAATTGAAGACTTGGAATCCGTAAATAATCATATATCCTAATCCGACCTTCGAAACGAGGAATTCCCCTACAATGACGCCAACCCATGATAAACCGACGTTCACTTTTAGTGTTGAAATAATCGCGGGGGAGGATGCAGGCAGTATGACTTCTTTAAAAATAACCCACTTTTTTGCGCCGAATGTTTTCATGACTTTCGTATAGTTTTCGTCGACCTCCTGGAAGGCGGTATAGACAACGATGGTTGTGATAATGACGCTGATGATGGCTCCCATCGCAATGATGCTGATAAAACTGGGACCGAGCGCGACAATCAGGATCGGGCCCAGGGCCACTTTCGGCATTGCATTCAAAATTACAAGATACGGATCTAAAATTCTGGCAAGTCGGTTAGACCACCATAACAAAGCGGCGAGGCACGTGCCCATAAACGTCCCAAGCAAAAAGCCAAGCACCGTTTCAAATAAAGTGACGCCGATGTGTGACAGTAAAGAACCGTCACCAAGTTTCTCCAGCAATAATCGCCACACAGCTGATGGAGAGCTGAAGATCAGCGGATCGATCCAGCCCTGCCTGCTGGAGGTTTCCCAGCCCGAGAAAAAGAGAATAAATATGGCAAGCTGAAAGGAATGGACCTTCCACTTTTCCTTTTTCTGTTTGAATTGATACTGCTCGTGAAGCAGATCAATGGTTTCTTTGCTGTTTCTCAAGAGAATTCAGCTCCTTCCATATCGTTTGAAACAGTGTCTGGAAGGAAGGTTCCTGACGGGCGTCAAAAGGCAACATCGCGGCCAATTCCTTAGGAATGGTAAAAATCTGATGGATGGTGCCCGGCTGATTTGAAAATAAAAAGATCGTATCGCTCATCGCTATCGCTTCCCCTATATCATGAGTGACAAGCACTGCTGTTTTTTGATATTCCTTTAATGTGCGGAATACCAGGTTTTCTAAAGACAGCTTTGTCTGAAAATCAAGCGCGGAAAATGGCTCATCCAGCAAAAGCAGACTAGGGTTAGGCGCAAGTGTTCTTGCAAGCGCAGCCCGCTGGCGCATCCCGCCTGACAGCTCTTTCGGATATTTTTTCTCCACATCTATGAGGCCGAACTCCGGCAATAGACCGAGTGCAGCGGCTTTGCTTTCTTCTGTCAGCGTGTCGGCGATTTTTAAACCGAGAAGCACATTTTCCTCGATAGATTTCCAGGGAAATAAGTAATCCTGCTGAAGCATATAGCCAATATTATGTTCTTTTTGATTCGGCTCACGGCCTTCAATCAGAACTCTGCCTTCTGATGGCTCAATCAAACCGGCAATAATGGAAAGCAGTGTTGTTTTTCCGCAGCCGCTTGGACCGAGAAATGAGATGAAATCGCCTTTTTCGGCATCGAAATGAATATCCCGCACAGCCGTTGTTTTTTCTTTAATAGAAAAATAAGTATGGGTTACATGGTCGACATGTAAGAAAGACATAGATGGCGCCTCCTATTTCTCCGAGGTGACTTTTTCAGCAATTTCTTTATTTACAAGCTGATTGTATGGAATGTGCTTCGGCAGTTCTCCCGATTGATCCATAATGGTTTGGAGAAGCTCCCATTCTTTTTCGTTAAGCAGAGGGTCTGGCGAATATGAATGCTGTTTTTTATAGCGTTCAATGGATGTTTCGATGACGTCTGGGTCGGTATCATCAAATTCATCTTTAATGGCATCTGTGATGTCCTTCGCAGAATGATTTTCAACCCACTGCTGCGCCTTATAAATGGCTTTTGTAAACTTTACGGCTGTGCTTTCATTTTTCTTCAAATAGCTTTGTTTCGCCATAAAAGTCGTATAAGGAACCTCTCCTGATTCTTCTCCGAATGAAGCCACGATATGGCCGATGCCTTTTTTCTCAAAGAGAGAAGCCTGCGGTTCAAAGAGCTGTACATACTCACCGGTTCCAGAAGCAAACGCATTGGCAATATTGGCGAAGTCTATGTTCTGGATGAGGTCTATATCCTTATGCGGGTCAATCTTATGTTTGTTCAGCACATACTCGCCGACCATTTGCGGCATGCCGCCTTTTCGCTGGCCGAGAAACGTTTTTCCTTTCAGCTGATCCCAGTCGAAGTGTTCAACATCTTCTCTCGCGACAAGAAACGTTCCGTCTGTCTGAGTCAGCTGGGCGAAATTAATGACGGGATCTTTAGCCCCTTGCGCTTCGACATAAATAGATGTTTCTGACCCGACAAGCGCGATGTCGGAGCCGTTGGAAAGAAGCGATGTCATCGTTTTGTCTCCGCCCCAGGTCGTATTCACATCGACATCAAGCCCTTCTTCCTTAAAAAAACCTTTAGACTCAGCAACATATAAAGGTGCGTAAAAAATTGAATGGGTCACTTCAGCTACTTTGACTTTGGTGAGCGTTTCTTCCTGCTTGCAAGCCGCCAGGGCGATCATGAGAAAGATACTGCCGACACAGGCGAAGCCCAGCCTTAACCATCTGTTCACATAGACAACCTCCTTATTTCGCATCAAGTTAATATCCTTTTTTGCTTTACATATCGTATGATGGGTATAAAAATGTGTGAATGCCTAACCAGGTTCTCCGGATGTAATTTTGGAGTAAGGAAAGCATATAGAAAAAAAGGAGGCGGCTGTTTTGATTGTAGAGAAAAGTAGATTTCCGTCGCCGAGCCAGCATGTGCGTTTGTATACGATCTGCTACCTGTCAAATGGATTACGGGTTAAGGGGCTTCTGGCTGAGCCGGCGGAACCGGGACAATATGACGGATTTTTATATTTGCGCGGCGGGATTAAAAGCGTGGGCATGGTTCGGCCAGGCCGGATTATCCAGTTTGCATCCCAAGGGTTTGTGGTATTTGCTCCTTTTTACAGAGGAAATCAAGGAGGAGAAGGCAATGAGGATTTTGCCGGAGAAGACAGGGAGGATGCATTTTCTGCTTTTCGCCTGCTTCAGCAGCACCCAAATGTCAAGAAGGATAGAGTCCACATCTTCGGCTTTTCCCGCGGCGGAATTATGGGAATGCTTACTGCTATCGAAATGGGCAGGCAGGCAGCTTCATTTGTTTCCTGGGGAGGCGTCAGTGATATGATTCTTACATACGAGGAGCGGCAGGATTTGCGGCGAATGATGAAAAGAGTCATCGGCGGAACACCGAAAAAGGTGCCTGAGGAATATCAATGGAGGACACCGTTTGACCAAGTAAACAAAATTCAGGCTCCCGTGCTGTTAATCCATGGAGAAAAAGATCAAAATGTTTCGATTCAGCATTCCTATTTATTTGAAGAGAAGCTAAAACAACTGCATAAGCCGGTGGAGACATGGTACTACAGTACATTCACACATTATTTCCCGCCAAAAGAAAACCGGCGTATCGTACGGCAGCTCACACAATGGATGAAAAACCGCTGACAGTGAAATATGTTATGATAAAGAAAAAAGAGAACGAAAGGGGATTTCACTTTGGGAATGCCTGTTGAATTTAATACACTGATTGTGACAAAAGGAAAAGAAGTTCGCATAGATGAAAATATATTCACGTTAGAGAAGGACGGATACCGAGTATATCCGATGGAGATTCCAATGGATGTACGCAAAACAAAGTTTGGCGAAAAGTCAGGCACAGCTGAAGTGCAGAAGCTTCAATGGGAAGAAGGCCGGACCATCATTACATACAAGCTGACTTCTTTGCATTCCGTCAATTAAAACAAGCCAAGAGCATAATTGCTCTTGGCTTTTGTTTTTTATACGAGAGGGCCGCCTGCCTGGGCGATGGCATCGGTATGTGCGAACTTTTTAAAGTTCTCTTTGAATTCATTTGCAAGGTAGACTGCTTTTTCTTTGTATTCTTCCTTGTTGGTCCACGTGTTTTCAGGCTGAAGAATATGATCAGGAACGCCAGGAACATGTGCCGGAATGTGCAGGCCGAAAATATCGTCAGTTATCATTTCAGCATCCTCTAATTTACCTTCAATCGCTGCTTTGACCATTGCTCTAGTGTAAGAAAGCTTCATTCGTTCGCCTGTGCCGTAGCCGCCCCCGGTCCAGCCGGTATTGACTAAGAAAACGTCTGCGCCGTGTTCATCGATCTTTTTGCCGAGCATCTCAGCATAGACGTGAGCAGGAAGCGGCAGGAAAGGTGAGCCGAAGCATGTAGAGAACGTCGTTTCAGGAGACGTGACACCACGTTCGGTTCCGGCGAGCTTACTCGTGTAACCGCTCAAGAAATGGTACATCGCCTGCTCCTTCGTTAGTTTGCTGATCGGTGGCAGGACTCCGAAGGCATCAGCCGTCAAAAATACAATTGCTGACGGATGGCCAGCCATGCTTGGAGTCACGATGTTGTCAATCATATGAATCGGGTAAGCTGCCCGCGTGTTTTCAGTATAGAAGGAATCATCATAATTGGCTTCGCGTGTATCTTCATCAACAACGACATTTTCGAGAACAGACCCGAAGCGGATCGCGTTAAAGATTTGCGGCTCCTTTTCCTCGCTTAAATGAATGCACTTAGCGTAGCATCCGCCTTCAATATTAAAGACGCCTGTATCAGACCAGCCATGTTCATCGTCACCGATCAGCTTGCGGTCAGCATCTGCCGACAGGGTGGTCTTGCCTGTGCCTGACAGTCCGAAGAAAAGGGCGACATCGCCTTTTTCACCGACATTGGCGGAGCAGTGCATAGATAAAATATCTCTTTCAGGCAGCAGGAAATTCATAATGGAGAAAATGGACTTCTTCATTTCACCGGCATACTCAGTTCCGCCGATTAAAATTGTCCGCTTTTCGAAAGAGACAATAATAAACGTTTCGGAATGAGTGCCGTCTGTTTTTGGATCCGCTTTGAAATGCGGAGCAGAAAGAATGGTGAACGGCTGCTCAACTGTTTTCTTATCATTTCCTTCCGGACGGATAAACAGCTGCCGCGCAAATAAATTGTGCCATGCGAACTCATTTACGACAGTGATCGGCAGCCTGTATTTCTCGTCTGCTCCGGCAAATCCTTCGAAAACAAACAGTTCATCTCGCTCCTTTAAATAGCTGACAACTTTCGTGTACAGCCGCTCAAACGCTTCTTCTGAAATCGGCTGATTCACCGGGCCCCAATCGATCTTATTTTTCGTGCTTTCTTCTTCCACGATGAATTTATCTTTAGGTGAGCGTCCTGTGTAAGCGCCTGTAGTCGCGCGAACAGCACCTGTGGATGTTAAAATGCCTTCGTTTCGGGAGAGGACTTTTTCTGTTAGCTGTGCTGCTGATAAATTATGACGCACATTTGGACATGTTAATAAGGCTTGTAAATCAGCGGTCAAATCAACTGAGTTCATATGAAACCTTCCTTTATCGTTTTTTGTGTTTTGCTAATTGTGAATTAGTATAACATATATTTTCAAATAGTCTATACTATTTATTATTTTTTGTGTGTGCATTTCCATTGTTTTCCCTCAATATAGGTGCCTATTTCTTCTGAATCATATTGACATTGCAAACCCTTTTACGATAAGATATTTCATTGAGCGGATACTCTTATCCCGAGCTGGCGGAGGGACAGGCCCTATGAAGCCCAGCAACCGGTTTCTCTGTTATTTATTATGTTCAACTGAGTGAGACAACCAAGGTGCTAACCTGTTGCAAGGTTGTATGATTCCTTGAGCGATAAGAGTGAAAGGCACAAAGACCAAACCCTTTCCTCGATGGAAAAGGTTTTTTTATTTCATAAATATGCCAATTAACATTCTCTAATATAACTGTACATTGTATAAGAGGGAGCGAGTTCCGTATCATATATACAAGGTCTTTCGGGAGGCCTTGTGCAGGAGGAAGCAAATCATGAGTAAAAATCGTCGTTTATTTACATCAGAATCTGTTACGGAGGGGCATCCGGATAAAATCTGTGACCAGATTTCTGACAGCATTTTAGATGAAATTTTAAAGAAAGACCCTAACGCGCGTGTTGCTTGTGAAACATCTGTGACAACAGGTTTGGTTCTTGTAAGCGGAGAGATCACAACTTCTACGTATGTTGACATTCCGAAAACGGTTCGCCAAACCATTAAAGAAATCGGATACACACGTGCAAAATACGGATTTGATGCGGAAACTTGTGCGGTTTTAACATCAATCGATGAGCAGTCTGCTGATATCGCGATGGGCGTAGACCAAGCGCTTGAAGCCCGTGAAGGCACAATGAGCGACGAAGAAATTGAAGCGATTGGTGCGGGTGACCAAGGATTAATGTTCGGTTATGCGTGCAACGAAACGAAAGAGCTTATGCCTCTTCCAATTTCACTTGCCCATAAATTAGCCCGCCGCCTAAGTGAAGTCCGTAAAGAAGATATTCTTCCGTACCTTCGCCCTGACGGCAAAACACAGGTAACGGTTGAGTACGATGAAAATAACAAACCAGTCCGCATTGACGCGATTGTTATTTCAACTCAGCATCACCCTGAAATTACACTTGAACAAATTCAGCGCAACATTAAAGAACATGTAATCAATCCGGTTGTTCCTGAAGAGCTGATTGATGAAGAAACAAAATATTTCATCAACCCTACAGGACGTTTCGTAATCGGAGGCCCTCAAGGGGATGCGGGACTTACAGGACGCAAAATCATCGTTGATACGTACGGCGGCTATGCACGCCACGGCGGAGGCGCGTTCTCAGGTAAGGACGCGACGAAGGTAGACCGTTCTGCAGCTTATGCGGCAAGATACGTTGCGAAAAACATCGTTGCGGCTGAGCTTGCTGATTCTTGCGAAGTACAGCTTGCTTACGCGATCGGTGTTGCACAGCCTGTGTCAATCTCAATCAACACATTCGGTTCCGGAAAAGCTTCTGAGGAAAAACTGATTGAAGTTGTTCGCAATAACTTTGATTTACGACCTGCCGGCATTATCAAAATGCTTGATTTGCGCCGTCCGATCTACAAACAAACTGCTGCGTACGGCCACTTTGGACGTCACGATGTTGACCTTCCTTGGGAGCGTACAGACAAAGCGGAGCAGCTGCGTAAAGAAGCGTTAGGAGAATAATTTTATAGCCGCTTACTGGTTAAGCGGCTTTCCCTTTTTTATCGTTGTATTCATGTTTATTTTTTTACATAACTGTGAAACCAAATACTATTCACAGCGTCTATAAATAGGGGTTCAATGATGACAATTTTAATTATGGAGGCAATACTATGTGTGGATTTGTCGGGGTTTTTAACAAGCATCCGTTAGCTCAAACCGCTGATCAAGAAGAACTAATCAAACAAATGAACCAAATGATCGTTCACCGCGGTCCTGACAGTGATGGATATTTCCATGATGAGCACGTCGGCTTCGGATTCAGACGGCTCAGCATTATTGATGTAGAAAATGGCGGACAGCCTTTATCATATGAAGATGAAACATATTGGATTATCTTTAACGGAGAAATCTATAACTATATTGAACTGAGAGAAGAACTTGAAGCAAAGGGGTACACATTCAACACGGATTCGGACACAGAGGTTCTTCTTGCGACTTACCGTCACTATAAAGAAGAAGCGGCGTCCAAACTGCGCGGTATGTTTGCCTTTCTGATTTGGAATAAAAACGATCATGTGCTTTATGGAGCAAGAGATCCATTCGGCATTAAACCGTTGTACTATACAACAATCAATGATCAGGTTTATTTTGCCTCAGAGAGAAAAAGTTTAATGGTTGCTCAGAATGATATTGAAATAGATAAAGAGGCATTGCAGCAGTACATGTCTTTCCAATTTGTTCCTGAACCGAGCACGCTTGATGCCCATGTGAAAAAAGTAGAGCCGGGTTCACAGTTCACAATCCGCCCGGACGGCGATATCACATTCAAAACGTATTTCAAAGCGAACTTCAAGCCGGTTCAGACTGAAGAAGACAAGCTTGTGAAAGAAGTCCGAGACGCGATCTATGACTCTGTAAACGTTCATATGAGAAGTGACGTTCCTGTCGGTTCATTCCTGTCTGGCGGGATTGATTCTTCCTTTATTGTGTCTGTTGCGAAGGAATTTCATCCAAGCTTAAAAACATTCTCTGTCGGCTTTGAACAGCAGGGCTTCAGTGAGGTTGATGTAGCGAAAGAAACGGCAGCGGCGCTGGGCATCGAAAATATCAGCAAAGTCATTTCGCCTGAGGAATACATGAATGAGCTTCCGAAGATCGTTTGGCATTTTGATGACCCGCTTGCTGATCCGGCAGCGATTCCGTTGTACTTTGTTGCAAAAGAAGCAAAAAAACATGTAACGGTTGCTTTATCAGGTGAAGGAGCGGATGAGCTCTTCGGCGGATATAACATTTACCGTGAACCGCTTTCGCTTAAACCGTTTGAACGGATTCCGTCCGGCTTGAAAAAGATGCTTCTGCACGTTGCTGCCGTTATGCCTGAAGGTATGAGAGGAAAGAGCCTGCTTGAGCGCGGCTGTACTCCGCTTCAGGATCGTTATATCGGTAACGCGAAAATCTTTGAAGAGTCTGTCAAAAAGCAGCTGTTGAAGCATTATAATCCGAACCTTTCATATCGCGATGTGACGAAGACTTACTTTACAGAAAGCAGCTCGTACAGCGATATCAACAAAATGCAGTATGTCGATATCCACACTTGGATGCGCGGCGACATTTTGTTAAAGGCGGATAAAATGACGATGGCGAATTCTTTGGAACTGCGTGTGCCGTTCTTGGATAAAGTCGTATTCGACGTCGCTTCAAAAATTCCTGATGAGCTGAAAACGAAGAACGGCACGACGAAGTATCTTCTTCGCAAAGCCGCTGAAGGAATTGTGCCTGAGCATGTATTAAACCGCAAAAAGCTTGGTTTCCCTGTACCGATCCGTCATTGGCTGAAAAACGAAATGAACGAATGGGTGCGGAATATTATTCAGGAAAGCCAAACGGATGCTTATATCCATAAGGATTATGTCCTTCAGCTTCTTGAAGACCATTGTGCGGACAAGGCTGATAACAGCCGGAAAATCTGGACTGTACTGATCTTTATGATCTGGCACAGCATCAATATTGAAAAACGGTATATGCCTGAAGAGCTGAGCCATCAGCCTAAAGAAGTCATCTTTGTGTAACATACAACAAGGCTTTCGAGTAGTCGAAAGCCTTGTTGTTATCCTTTTATTTCTCCATCATCATTGATTTACCCAATCCGTACGGAATATTCAGAAAAATGATATAATGATATTTTTTTCTAGGGGAGAAGAAAGCATGCAAAAACAAAAACAAGAGCTGCACCGCGGACTCGAAGAAAGGCATATTTCTTTAATGTCTTTAGGAGCTGCTATAGGAGTAGGGTTGTTCCTCGGCTCCGCATCAGCTATTCAATTAGCAGGGCCTGGTATTTTGGTAGCGTATGCCGCAAGCGGCCTGGTCATGTTTTTTATTATGAGAGCGCTTGGGGAAATGGCCATTCAAAAACCGGTCGCAGGCTCCTTCAGCAGGTATGCGCGTGATTATTTGGGACCGCTTGCAGGCTATTTAACAGGGTGGAACTACTGGTTTTTATGGGTTGTCACCTGTATGGCCGAAATTACTGCTGTCGGCATCTATATGGGGTTCTGGTTTCCGGACGTGCCAAACTGGATTTGGGCATTATCGGCGCTGGTCATTATGACGGGTGTTAATTTCCTGGCTGTCAAAGCTTACGGTGAGCTGGAATTTTGGTTCGCATTGATTAAAATTGTTGCGATCTTATCCATGATTGCTGTCGGTTTATTGATGATTATTGCAGGAGTCGGTAATGGGGGCATTGCAACTGGAATCAGTAATTTGTGGAACAACGGAGGATTTTTCCCTCATGGTTTAAAAGGGGTTCTATTGTCTCTTCAAATGGTCATGTTCGCCTATTTAGGGATTGAAATGATCGGGGTGACGGCTGGCGAGGTGAAAAACCCGCAAAAATCGTTAGCCAAAGCAATTGATACAGTATTTTGGCGGATTTTGATTTTTTATGTAGGCGCTTTATTCGTCATTATGTCTATTTATCCGTGGCAGGAAATTGGCTCTCAGGGAAGCCCATTTGTTCTCACGTTCCAAAAAGTGGGCATTCCATCAGCTGCAGGCATCATTAACTTTGTCGTGTTGACAGCCGCGCTGTCTTCATGCAACAGCGGTATTTTCAGCACAGGGCGGATGTTGTTTAACTTGGCGGAACAGAAAGAGGCCCCACAAGCATACGGTCAGCTGACGAAAGGCGGCATCCCGGGTAAAGCTGTTCTGGCTTCTGCGGGCGCTTTATTAGTCGGAGTGCTGTTAAACTACGTTGTCCCTGCGAAGGTATTTACCTGGGTTACAAGTATTGCGACGTTCGGAGCGATTTGGACGTGGGCGATCATTTTGCTTTCTCAAATCAAATACAGGAAAAGTTTGAAGCCTGAAGAAAAGAAACAATTAAAGTACAAAATGCCTTTATTTCCGTTTACGTCTTATGTGTCATTGGCATTTCTAACATTCGTTGTCATTCTTATGGCTTACAGCCCTGATACAAGAGTAGCCGTGATTATCGGGCCGATATGGTTTCTCATCTTGCTGGCTGTGTACTATGGAAAAGGGTTTCACAAAAAAAATGCGGCTGCTGCCAGCGAACGAAATATCAGCTGACAAAAAGAGCTCCCAGTGGGCTCTTTTTGTGTGTGCTCATAGAAAATAGAGAACAGGAAAGAATAGGTATGTGTTTTTGCAGAGGCTGTTTATAGTTTTGTGATAAGATAAAAGTCATACGTTTCATGCTATATGTGAACGTTTTATGGAAAAATCGAAACCCGAACTGTGATGACGTCCGGGTTAACGATGGTTATTGCTTTCAAATATAATTTGAAAAATGGTAAAGTAAGACGAAGCAGGTCTTATGTTTGTTGAAGAAATTTATAATATTGGCCCTTTTCTACATATTCTGACCGTATTCTTTGCATATCTTTCCGGTCTTCTTCCGTCAAAGGGCGGATGACTTTTGCAGGGCGGCCAAAGGCGAGATGGCCAGGCGGAATGATTTTTCCGGGCGGGACAAGACTGCCGGCACCAATAAAAGCGCCTTCGCCAATTTCGGCTCCGTCTAAAATGATTGAGCCCATGCCGATTAAGGCGTTCTTGCGGATAACAGCGCTATGAAGTGTAACCTGATGGCCTATCGTGGCGTCATCTTCAATGAGTAGCGTCTTGTTCGGGCTTTGATGAAGGCAGCTTAAATCCTGGATATTGACTCTGTTTCCGATTCTGGTCGGTGCAACATCTCCCCTTATGACAACAGAAAACCAAATGCTGGACTGTTCTCCGATAACGACATCACCGGTAATTGTTGCATTATCAGCTATAAAGGCTGTTGGGTGGATATCTGGCTTGTGTTCCTTATAAGGGTAGATCATAAGATTCATCCTTCTTTCTCTATTTAAATTTCGTATGAGGTGAAGAGCATGTGGACCTGGAAAGCAGACAGACCTGTTGCAGTGATTGTAATCATTCACGGGGCAAGTGAATATCACGGACGATATAAATGGCTGATTGAAATGTGGCGGTCTTCGGGTTATCACGTTGTCATGGGCGATTTGCCTGGACAGGGAACAACGACAAGAGCGAGAGGGCATATTCGCTCGTTTCAAGAATACATTGATGAAGTAGATGCTTGGATAGATAAAGCGCGAACCTTTGATCTGCCGGTTTTTCTGCTAGGTCACAGCATGGGCGGTCTGGTCGCGATTGAATGGGTTAAACAGCAAAGAAATCCCCGGATTACGGGAATTATTTTATCATCACCGTGTCTCGGACTGCAAATTAAAGTCAATAAAGCGCTTGATCTTGCATCAAAAGGCCTGAATGTCATCGCTCCGTCACTTAAGGTTGATTCGGGATTATCAATTGATATGGCGACGCGCAATGAGGACGTCATCGAGGCTGACCAAAATGATTCGTTATACGTCAGGAAAGTTTCTGTCAGATGGTACAGAGAGCTTTTAAAGACAATTGAATCGGCAATGGTGCCGACAGAGGCATTTTTGAAAGTTCCGCTTCTTGTGATGCAAGCCGGTGATGACAAGCTTGTTGACAAAACGATGGTCATCAAGTGGTTTAATGGTGTTGCTTCTCATAATAAAGCATACAGAGAGTGGGAAGGGCTTTACCATGAGATCTTCAATGAACCCGAGAGAGAAGATGTCTTTAAAGCAGCAAGAGCGTTTACTGATCAATATATTTGAACTAGTAGGGGGTGCATGTGTTGACAGTACCGGAACATCCTTTTGGATTGATGACAAAGGTATATCGAGATATTTTTCCGCTCGTTCATCAAGAGCTGGACATATGGAAGCAAAAATCAGAATCGATTCATAACAGTGAATTGAAAGCACAGGCAACCGCAAGTATTCGGGACAAAACGTTTCACTGTGAAGGCGGCGGCATACTGGCCTTATTGTCAGGCAGCCAAAAGCAGAAATGTGTCGAGTTTATCATCGCGTATCAAACGATTAGTGATTATTTGGACAATCTATGTGACCGCAGCACCTCGCTGGACCCGCAGGATTTTCGGATGCTCCATGCCTCAATGCAGGACGCACTGACAGTGGGAGCGGAACTGCAAAATTATTATCAATTCAGGGAAGAACAGGATGACAGCGGATATCTGCACGAACTGGTCAAAACGTGCCAGCGTGTCCTTGGTTCCATTGAGCACTATGACATGATTAAACCTTATCTGCTTGAACTGTGCGGCTATTATTGCGATTTGCAGGTGCATAAGCACGTTATTGAGCATGAGCGTGTTCCGCGGCTTGAAAAGTGGTTTACTCAATATGAATCAGAGCTGCCTGAGATGGAATGGTATGAATTTTCAGCCTGTGCAGGCTCAACGTTAGGCATTTTCTGTCTGGTTGCGTATTCGTTCCAGCCTGATTTCACAGAAAGCACCGCTAAAAAAATCCGTGACAGTTATTTTCCTTACATACAGGGTCTTCATATTCTTCTTGATTATTTGATTGATCAAGAGGAGGACTTGCTGGAAGGAGACTTGAATTTCTGCTCGTATTATCAGTCTCATGAAGAGATGATGAATCGGCTTGAACACTTTATCCATAAAGCCGACGAGCATCTACAAGGCATTCCGCATGAAAACTTCCATCGTTTAATCAATCGCGGCTTGCTTGGTGTTTATTTGTCAGATGATAAAGTGGCAGGCCAAAAGGAAATGGGCCGGCTCGCAAAGAAGCTGATCAAAGCCAGCGGAAAAACCTCCCTTTTCTTTTATATCAACGGCAGAGCCTACCGGAAATTTCAAAAAATGTCCTGGATGAAAAACTCAAAGAAAAAAGCTCAAATCATTTGCTGATCTGAGCTTTTTTTTCGATGGCGACAATAAATGGCGGGTCATTTTGCTGATTGATAAATCCGTATGTTAATACACGGGCTGATTGCTGGTCCAAGTCCCGGCAAAACTCAAGCACGTCGTTTTTTTCAGCTTTGCCTTCCGGGTGGCCATGATAGACGACGAGAACAATCAGACCTTCATCTTTCATGATGCTGAGAAGCTGTTCAATTGCTTTGATCGTGGAACTTCCGTTTGTCGTAATTGATTTGTCCCCGCCCGGCAAATAGCCGAGGTTAAATACCGCGGCCGCCACTTTGCCATGTGTTTCAGGCGGGAGGGATTCAGCGATTTTATCATGGCTTTTGTGAAATAACGTTGTTCGCGCTTGATACATGTCACCGAGCCGTTCCTTTGTATTGGCCACGGCTGATTCTTGGATGTCGAATGCGTACACATGGCCGTTTTCACCAACAAGCTCCGCTAAAAACTGTGTATCATGTCCGTTACCCATTGTCGCATCTACGACAATATCTCCTTCTCCCGCGGCCATTTTCAGCAGTTCTTTGCTATAAGGGAGAATTTTCTTCAAAATCATAGCGCTGATTCCTCCTCAAGGCGCTGAAAGAACTTTCCTTGATAGCTGCCTCGATTTTCTAGCTCTTTATTAATGGCGCCAAGAACTTCCCATTTGTTGACGCTCCACATTGGCCCGATCATCAACTCAATCGGTCCGTCACCTGTAATGCGGTGGACGATCATTTCAGGCGGAATGATCTCAAGCTGATCGCACACGAGCTGCACATAATCATCTTGAGAAAGAAATTCCAGCTTGCCCTTTTCATATTGCTTGACCATCGGCGTGCCTTTCAGTAGGTGAAGCAGATGGATTTTAATGCCCTGGACGTCCAAATCTGCGACGGCCTTTGCCGTTTCCATCATCATGTCCCGGTCTTCCAAAGGCAGCCCGTTGATAATATGCGAGCAGACACGTATGCCGTGTTTTCTTAATTTATTGACGCCTTCCACGTAGCAGTTAAAATCATGTGCGCGGTTGATCAGAAGTGCAGTCCGTTCATGAACTGTTTGAAGCCCAAGCTCCACCCACAAATACGTACGTTCATTCAGCTCTGCCAAGTAATCAACGACATCATCAGGCAGACAGTCCGGGCGTGTGGCGATCGAAATGCCGACCACATCATCTAAGGCGAGGACGGATTCGAATTTCTCACGAAGCACCTCAACCGGGGCGTGAGTGTTTGTGAAAGCCTGAAAATAAGCGATGTACTTGCCGTCCTTCCATTTTTCGTGCATGCGGTTTTTGATGTCATGGAATTGCGTAATTAAATCATCGGCCCGGTTCCCGGCAAAATCGCCGGAGCCTGCTGCGCTGCAAAAAGTACAGCCTCCGTGGGCTACGGTGCCGTCCCGATTCGGACAGTCAAAACCGCCGTCAAGCGCTACTTTAAACACCTTATGGCCGAAATGTTCTCTGAGATGATAATTCAATGTATGATAGCGTTTTTCCGTATTTGAATAAGGAAAAGGATTGTTCTGCATCACAATTCATGTGCCTCCTTGCGTACGATTGCATCCTAAAATTGTAGCACGC
Source organism: Bacillus sp. FSL R5-0576 (assembly GCF_038004765.1). Classification (NCBI taxonomy): domain Bacteria; kingdom Bacillati; phylum Bacillota; class Bacilli; order Caryophanales; family Bacillaceae; genus Bacillus; species Bacillus sp. FSL R5-0576. The sequence continues at coordinate 2,844,198 of NZ_JBBORU010000001.1, read as the reverse complement.
ATTTCACAAGAGAACAAATGAATATCGACCATAAATTACTTTATTGAATAAAGTCAGATGAGGCTACAATATGAATGATGGATGATTTCCATTACCAAGAGGAGGGGTTACTGTGGCAACAAGACAATCAGTAGATGAACATCTCCAGCAATGTATGCAGGCCTATGATTATGCTGAAGAACAGCTGAAAATCGCTTCTAAACAAGAGCATTATAACGATCAAGAATATAGTGATGCACAAATGCAGCTAGAAGATGCGGTAAATGCCTTGAATAAACTATGGCTGTCGTCAAATGATCAGCAAAGAGAACAGCTGTACAGAATGAGACTTCAGCTTCAATCTTTGCAAAATAATATGATCCTGCAGCACCCTCTTGATGTGTAGGAAAACGGACCCTTTTAAAAGGGTCCGTTTTTTTGTAAAAAAAGGATTGACTTTGTGAGTCAAAGTATTTATTGTATTAAGTGTACTAATTGAAGTAATACACTATAGACACTAATATAAAATCTTTTATATATTGACGTTAAGGGAGGCAGTTATGAAACGTAAAAATCGAAACAAACGTAACGTGCCAATGCTGATTGCGGCATCTGTGATCGCTTGTTCTTTTTTTCTTGTTCTTGTGATGATCGGTTTTGAATGGCAAAAAAGTATAATTGATCATTTTTATCTATAAAAGGTTCAGATCGTATAGAAAGTAGGGAAGTAAATGATTCAAATCGATCCAAGAAGCTCAACACCCATTTACGAACAAATTATTCAGCAAATGAAAGAGCTTTGTTTGAAAGGGATCATGAAGCCTGGTGATAAGCTTCCTTCTGTCAGAGAATTGGCAACGATCATTATTGCGAATCCGAACACTGTCAGCAAAGCGTATAAAGAACTTGAGCGAGAGGGGATTATTGAAACGCTGCGGGGCAGAGGGACCTATATATCGGAGAATGCAAAAACGACACTGGTTGAAGGGAAGATGACGATGATTAAAGAGCAACTCAAACAGCTCATCATCGATGCACACTATGCAGGGGTTGAGCTGGAAAAACTGCACGAATGGATAAAGGAAATCAGCGCTGATGTGAAGGGAGGCAAAAAAAATGATTGAACTGCGGCAGCTGTCAAAAGTGATTGACGGCAATCAAGTATTAAAAGATGTTTCATTAACAATCGAAAAAGGAGAAATCTTTGGATTGCTTGGACGCAATGGATCGGGCAAAACGACGATGCTTCGCTTAATCCAGCAAATCATTTTCGCTGACAGCGGAACGATTTTATTTGACGGCGTAGAAATCAAAAAGCACCCGAAGGTCAAACAAAATATCATCTACATGCCTGTTCAAAATCCTTTTTACGATAAGTATACATACAAGCAGTTAGTCGATATTTTGAGAAGAATATATCCAAAATTTGATGTCACGTACGCGAATGAGCTGATGAACAGGTACGAAATTCCGGAAACGAAAAAATATCGCGAACTGTCGACAGGCTTGAAAAAACAGCTGTCCCTCGTTCTGTCGTTTGCGGCGAGACCGGCGCTGATCCTTCTTGATGAGCCGACGGATGGAATAGACGCGGTGACAAGGCATGATGTGCTGCAGCTGATGGTCGATGAAGTGGCAGAGCGTGATACGAGCATCCTGATCACCTCCCATCGCCTTGAGGACATTGAACGGATGTGCAACCGAATTGGTTTTCTCGAAGATAATAGACTGACCAACGTCATGGATCTTGATGAGTTAAAAGAAGAATACATTAAAATTCAAATGGCTTTCGATACAGATGTCAATTTGGCCATCAGAGAGCAAAACATTCCGATGCTCGATCAGGCCGGCGTGTTTTACACAGTGCTGATTCCGAAAAGCGATGAGGAGAAAAAGAGCTTTTTGAGAGAGCTGAAGCCAAAAGTATGGAATGAGCTTCCTGTCAACCTGGAAGAAGTGTTCATTGCGAAGTTTGGAGGGAAGCGGAGATGGTAGACCGAGGTCTCCTCTATCGAGAGTGGAAACAGAATCAAGTGGTGATTTTGTTAAGTATCGTGTTTTTAGTGTTGGCAAATCCGCTTTCTATCGTTAATACGTATTTGTCTTATCAAGGGTGTCTGGCTCATCAAGACCCGCAATATTGTGAATTTATTGTGAATTATCATAGAAGCAATCTAATAGATATCAACTGGGTGCCGGGGGTCATTTTGGCGGTCTGCTTCCTCGGAATGGAACGTTCGAAAGGCACGATGGATTTTATATTAAGCCTCCCATATAACAGAAGCCAAATTTTTCAGACGAAATTTTGGTTAGGCGGTTTTGTGATTGTGGTGTCGCAATTAATTGGCTTTTTATTTGCGTGGCTGCTGATTCTTGTCTATAACCCTGAACACGTCTACTTTTTTGAGCACAGCAGCGTTGGAGTAATTGTGATTAGTTTTATGGCTTATTGTTTGTTGATGGCTGCTGGTGCATTAACGGGAAATGTTTTTGCCCAGTTATTAACGGCATTTGCTGCTGCGGTATTGCCATATTTAATTGTTGCATTGCCGGTTGGAAACTTTGAAGTTGTTTTTGGTGTGAATATATGGGAAATATTTCCTTCCCCGGAGGTGTATTTCTCTCTGACGAGCAATTTATTATATCTTGTGCCCATTGGTTATGTTGCAAGTGACTGGCTTATCGATAGTAAATATATTTTAATGATTCCAGCTGCCATGAGCATTCTGTTTTACTTGATTGGTTTGATAAGCTTCAAAAAGCATCCCAGTGAACGAAACGGACACTTTTTCTTATGGAACAGATTAGACCGTCCGGTGCAAATTCTGGTTATGGCTTTCGGCATCCTTGGATTTGGTTTATTTGGATACTATACCGGACATTCCATTATTGGTTATATTTTGGGTATGATCATTGGGGCAGTGGCTGGATTCTTTGTGAGCTACTTCTCTATTTATAAGAAAACAAAAGTGTAAGAAATGCCTTAGGTTTGGAGGGAAGTGAGTTGCCGGATTCAGGACTGCTTTACAAAGAGTGGCGGCAGAATAAAGTCGCCTTAGTTATCACCATTTTGGTTTTTATATTGGGTAATCCATTATCAATTTTAAATATGTATCTCATCTATCAAGGCTGTGTCACTGGAAAAGAAAATTGGGTCGGCCCCTGCGTATTCAGCGTTGATTATTTAAACAGCTCATTTATCTCATTGTTTTGGATTTGGGGAGTCGTTTTGGCGGTCAGCCAGCTAGGGATTGAACGAAGCAAGAGCTTTTTTGATTTTACATTAAGCCTTCCGTATACAAGAGGGCAGATATTTCATGCGAAGTTCCTTAATGGCGGAATGGTGATTGTGATACCGCAACTCATAGGTTATGTTTTATCTGTTTTGCTGATCATGCTTTTGAAGCCTGATCAGGCCGATTATTTTCACAATTACAGCCTTGGAATGATCATCATCAGCATGCTGGCTTATTCGCTAGTTATGGCAGGAGGAGCTCTGACAGGAAATATTTTTGCCCAGCTTTTGGTCTCATTTACCGTGGCCATTTCGCCATTTTTGCTCATCAGCCTGCCTGCAATCAACCTGGAGATCCTTTTTGGCGGATCAATAGATTTTATCCATGGTCCAGTACCTAAATGGGTGCAGTATTTCATTCCGATAATTTATGTAGACTCGAAATGGGCTGAGAATTCACCATATTATTTAGTCATTCCGGCTATCATGACTATCATTTTTTACATTATCGGCTATATTAGCTTTGTCAAACTGTCTAATGAAAGAAACGGATATTTCTTCTTATGGAAGCCGCTTAACCGCCCGGTGCAGATCATCGTTATTATCATAGGAATCATGGGCTTCGGCTATTTTGGTTTTACGGCAAGCGAGAGCTTTGCCGGTTATCTCATTGGCATGGGTACAGGTGCGGTAATCGGTTTCTTGATTAGTTATTTTGCGATTTATAAAAAAATGAAACTTTTGTAAGGGAGAGAGAACATATGATTGATGTTCAGCATATCGACCATTCTTTCACGATCGGAAAAAAGGGCCGTGAGAATGAAGTTCCAGTATTGAAGGATGTTTCATTACGTGTGGCGAAAGGTGAGATCGCCTGTATTGTCGGGCGAAGCGGCTCAGGGAAATCAACGCTTTTGAATTTGATTTCCGGCTACATATCGCCGACAAAAGGGCGGATTGTCATTAATGGCACTGATGTTACGGGGTTTAATGAAAAGGAATGGGCGCAATTTCGGCTTGACCATTTCGGGTTTATTTTTCAAAGCTTTCAGCTCATTCCGGGCTTAACAACGTATGAGAATGTGGAAATGCCGCTGGCGTTAAAAGGAATCAAGCCATCTGAGCGGAAGCAAAAGGTGCAGGACATGCTGAAACGCGTCGGTCTGGAAAACCATGCCGCTCATTATCCGAATGAACTGTCAGGCGGCCAGCAGCAGCGTGTCAGTATTGCTCGAGCGTTGATTTTAAATCCTTCGATTATCTTAGCGGATGAGCCGACGGGAAGCCTTGATTCAGAAACGGAACATGAAGTGCTGGAATTGATCCAGCAGCTGAATCGTGAGCGTGGCATTACATTTGTGATCATTACTCACGATGATGAAGTCGCTTCTATCGGACATTCAAAATTTCAGCTTCATGATGGTGTGCTAAAAGGAGGAATTACCGTTGAGGTTTAAGGATCAGGTTCATTTTATCAGAAGAAATATGAAGAAAAACAGACTTCGCGTCTTTATGACGATTCTTGCGACAACAATGGCGTGTGCGTTTTTGGTTGTGCTGTCGTCCGTTGGGTTTGGGATTCAAAAGACAATTACAGATATGACAATGAGCCAGCAGGTTGTAACGAAAGTCAGTGTAATGGGCAAGGAAGGAGACAAGCCTATTAAAAAAGCTGATTTAGAGAAGTATGATCACGTAAGGTCAGTTGTAGAAAGAACGCAAGTGTATGAACCAAACAAAGCTACTTTAGGCAATCGTACAAATGAAAGCTCAAATCTCATTTTTACTAATATGAATGATGAATTAAAGGCCAATATGGAATTGGAAAAGGGAAGAGTCGCAAAGTCGGAAAATGAAATCGTAGTAGGATACGACTTCGCAAAGAGATTATTAACGAAAAAAGAATCGGAAGATTATAACAAAAAAATCGAGGAAGCAAAAGGAAATCCAGAAGATATAAAAGAACCAAAGGGCTATACGAAAGATATTCTGAATAAAACAATAGAACTAAGTGTATCGAAGACAGATCCTAAAACAGGGGATGTTACAAAAACAAAAACATATGACTTTAAAATTGTCGGTATTACAAAAAAACCATCTCAAGACTGGATGGAGGACTCAAACATTTTTATCAGTGATCAATTCAAAAAAGATTTTTCGGAATTCTTAGATTTCAAAGACGGAAATGTTGAAACTAAGATTGGCGTTTTTGCTGATAAGTTTGAGAATGTGGAACAGCTGACAAATGATCTAACAGATGACGGGTACTATGTCACATCAGTGACTACCGAACTTGAGGGGGCCAACACCTTCTTCATGGTCTTCAAAATCGGACTGATCTTTGTCGGATGTATCGCAGTTATCATTTCAGCGATCGGCATTTTTAACACGATGACGATGGCGGTGACAGAGAGAACACAAGAGATCGGCATTATGAAAGCGATTGGGGCGAGTCCGTCTATCATTCGCCGAATGTTCCTGATGGAAAGCGCGTATATCGGGATTTTAGGCTGTGTGATTGGAATTATCATTTCCTACGGCGTCAGCTACCTTGTCAACCTGGCCGTTCCGATGATTCTCGCGGCCACAAGCGGAGGCGATGCGGGCGACTTGAATTACACATTCTCCTACATCCCGGCGAGCCTTGTGATCATTGCCGTTGTGATTTGCGGAGGGGTCGCAGTCATTTCCGGAATGAACCCGGCGAGAAAAGCAACCAAAACCAACGTGCTGACAGCGTTGAGAAGAGAATTATAATGTGAACGAGCCGGCTGAGACAGCCGGCTTTTTCTATAGCGCATGCTGGCGTTTTGCTATACACTTGATAAAAAAGGAAAAAGTGCGGTGAGTTGATTGTTTAAACTTTTGCTGATTGAAGATGATGAATCGCTGTTTCATGAAATCAAGGATCGTTTAACGGGATGGTCCTATGATGTATACGGCATTCAGGATTTCAGTCAGGTGCTGCAGGAATTTGCGGCGGTTAATCCTGATTGTGTCATTATTGATGTACAGCTGCCTAAATTTGACGGCTTTCATTGGTGCCGGCTGATCCGCTCCCGGTCAAATGTTCCGATTCTCTTTTTATCCTCCCGGGATCATCCTGCTGATATGGTGATGTCCATGCAGCTCGGGGCAGATGACTTTATTCAAAAGCCATTTCATTTTGATGTGCTGATTGCGAAAATCCAAGCAATGTTCCGGCGTGTGCACCATTATAATACGGAGCCGAGTACGATTAAAACGTGGTGCGGCGCTGCTGTAGACGCGGAGCAGAACCTCGTCAGCAATGACAAAGGATCTGTTGAACTGACCAAAAATGAAATGTTCATTCTAAAACAATTAATAGAGCAAAAAAACAAGATCGTCAGCCGGGAAGAGCTGATCAGAAGCTTGTGGAACGATGAGCGTTTTGTTAGTGATAATACGCTGACCGTCAATGTCAATCGCCTGCGAAAAAAACTGGACGTCCTGCAGCTTGGCGCATATATCGAGACAAAGGTGGGCCAGGGCTACATCGCGAAGGAAGAGGACAAGTTCTATGATTAAAGCATTCCTTATCGAAAGGCGGAGCTGGATTGCCGCGTTTTTGTTTCAGCAGGCTTTGATGCTGTTCATTGCTTTTGTCGATCCTTCCATATCATTCGGGAATGTACTTTATATGGTGTATTTGTGCATCTTGTTTTTTATCATATTCCTTTGGTTCCGCTATCGGAAAGAAACAGCGTTTTATAAAAGCTTGAAAACATGGGAGAACAATCTCGATGTGACAGCCATAAATGAACCGGAAACGCCGTTTGAAGCAATGGTTGAAAGAAGCATTGCCGGGCAAACAGAACACTTGAAGCAGACCGCAGCACGGCATCGCTTAGCATTGGAAAATGAAAAAGATGAGCTGATGGCATGGATCCATGAGGTTAAAACTCCATTAACAGCGATGCATTTAATCATTGATAGAATGGAAGAAAAAGCACTGAAATCCCAGCTGTCATATGAATGGCTGCGTATTCACCTGCTTCTTGATCAGCAGCTTCATCAAAAACGCATTTCATTTATTGAAAACGACCTGTCAGTAGAATTCATTCAGCTTCAGCCTTTGATCTTTAAAGAAATCAAAGATTTACAATCGTGGTGTATCCAAAAAGGGATCGGTTTTGACATACAGCTCGATGCAAAAGAAGTGCTGAGCGATGCAAAATGGCTGGCGTTTATCATCAGGCAGCTGCTGACAAACGCGGTGAAATACAGCGAAGCCTCTGAAATCGAGATCAAAAGCTTTCAAAAAGGGGAACAGACGCAGCTCCAAGTGAAAGACTGTGGCAGGGGCATTGATCCAAAAGATGTACCGCGTATTTTTGATAAAGGGTTTACATCCACAACGGATCACCATGATCAAGCGTCAACTGGCATGGGGCTGTACTTGGCAAAAAAAGCAGCGGCGCCGTTATTGATCCATATTGATGTTGAGTCGGAGTTTGGTGCGGGGACAGTTTTTACATTAACCTTTCCAATACGGAATCAATTTGAACATGTCATAAGCGTGTGACGAAAATGTCACATGCTTTTCTTTTTTGTTCGCCGTATCGAAGGAAAAGCCCGGCATTCCTTTTTATAATGAGATTATCCAATATAAAGGAGACTGCGTAAATGGTGATTTTAGAAGCGAATAAAATTCGAAAAAGTTATGGAAACAAGCTGAATAAACAGGAAGTGCTGAAGGGCATCGATATTCACATTGAAAAGGGCGAATTCGTCAGTATTATGGGTGCTTCCGGGTCGGGAAAAACCACTTTGCTCAACGTTCTGTCCTCAATCGATCAGGTCAGTCACGGAACCATTCATATTAATGGAAATGACATGACAGCTATGAAGGAAAAGCAGCTGGCTGAATTTAGAAAACAGCATTTAGGCTTTATCTTTCAGGATTACAATTTGTTAGACACATTGACAGTGAAAGAGAATATCCTTCTGCCTTTATCGATCACGAAACTATCAAAAAAGGAAGCCAATCGCAAGTTTGAGGAAGTTGCAAAGGAACTGGGAATATATGAATTGCGGGATAAGTACCCGAATGAAATTTCCGGCGGCCAGAAGCAGAGAACATCCGCCGGAAGAGCGTTTATTCATGACCCGAGCATTATTTTCGCTGATGAACCGACCGGCGCGCTTGATTCGAAATCGGCCTCTGATCTATTAAATAAGCTGAGCCAGCTCAATCAAAAACGAAACGCCACGATTATTATGGTTACCCATGATCCCGTCGCTGCCAGCTACTGCAGCAGAGTCATTTTTATTAAGGACGGGCAAATGTATACACAGCTGAATAAAGGGGGCCAGGACAGGCAGACGTTTTTCCAGGATATTATGAAAACGCAAGGCGTGTTAGGCGGGGTGCAGCATGAACATTAATCAGCTCATCCTGCGAAATTTGAAAAAGAATCTTCGGAATTACTATCTGTATGTGTTTGCGCTCATCTTTAGCGTGGCGCTTTATTTCGCCTTTGTCACGCTGCAGTATGATCCAGCAATTAACGAAGTGAAGGCTTCAATTAAGGGAGCTGCGGCTATTAAAACCGCTTCGATTTTGCTTGTGGCTGTGGTGGCGATCTTCATTTTATATGCCAATACGATTTTTATTAAGAGACGGAGTAAAGAAATCGGGCTGTTTCAATTAATTGGAATGACGAAGCATAAAATTTTTCGCATCTTAAGTGCAGAAAATGTCATGCTGTATTTCGGTTCATTAGCGATCGGGGTAGCGGCCGGGTTTTCGATATCGAAGCTGGTCTTGATGATTCTGTTCAAAATTGTCGATGTCAAATCGGATGCGAAACTGCATTTTTCTGAGCAGGCCTTGGTCCAAACGGTCATTGTGTTCTGCGGCATTTACCTTTTGATCATGATCATGAATTATACGTTTATCAAAAAACAGAGTATTTTATCTTTGTTTAAAGTAACGTCCTCCACTGAAGATAAAGTGAAGAGAATATCCTTTTTCCAAATGCTGATCGGCGCTTTAGGCATCGTGCTGATTTTGACAGGATACTATGTGTCTTCTGAGCTGTTTGGCGGAAAATTTAAGACCATTAACGAACTGTTTGGCGCGATGAGCTTTATCTTGGGGGCTGTCATTATCGGGACGTTTTTGTTTTATAAAGGATCAGTTACGTTTATCTCGAATATCATTCGAAAAAGCAAGGGCGGCTACTTAAATATTTCTGAGGTTCTGTCACTGTCATCGATCATGTTCAGAATGAAATCGAACGCATTGCTGCTGACGATTATTACAACCGTTTCAGCGCTCGCCATCGGGCTGTTATCTCTTGCTTACATCTCGTATTACTCGTCGGAAAAGACCGCTGAACAAAATGTAGCGGCTGATTTTTCATTCATGAATGAGAAAGATGCCAAGTTATTTGAAAACAGTTTGAGTGAAAGCAACATCTCGTTTGTAAAAAAAGCAACACCTGTCCTGCAAGCAAATGTTGACATTGCAAATATCATGGATGGAACTCCGAAAGAGATGCAGGGCGATCCCGGCAATATGCAGCTTGCTGTTGTTAGCGACAAAGATGTAAAAGGAGTCGATGTGGCGGCTGGAGAAGCCGTTTTCTCAGGATACACCGACTTGCTGCAAAAAATAATGGTTTTCAAGGACTCTGGTGTTATTAAAGTAAAAAGCAAGCATGAGGCGCAGCCATTAAAATATAAAGGATTAAGAGAAGAGTTTCTTGTATCCTACACGTTTACAAGCGGGGGCATGCCCGCTGTCATTGTGGATGACAGCCTGTTTAAACAGCTGGACAAGGATAAAGACCCCCGCATTCAGCTGGCGCAATCTACATTTATCGGCGTCAATGTGAAACATGAAGATCAAATGGAAAAAGCAAATGAGCTTTTTCAACAGGTGAACAAGAAAAACGAGCATTTATCAAGACTGGATACAAGCGCTGCGCAAAAATCACTGTTTGGTATGGTGATGTTCATCGTCGGCTTCTTAGGGTTAACGTTCCTGATTACATCAGGTTGTATCCTTTATTTCAAACAAATGGGAGAAAGTGAAGATGAAAAACCGAGCTATACAATTTTAAGAAAACTCGGTTTTACGCAGGGCGACCTGATAAAGGGGATACGCATCAAACAAATGTACAACTTCGGCATTCCGCTCGTTGTCGGCCTCTTCCACAGTTACTTTGCCGTCCAATCCGGCTGGTTCTTATTCGGATCAGAGGTATGGGCGCCTATGATTATGGTGATGGTGTTATATACTGCGCTCTACTCCATTTTTGGTTTTCTGTCAGTTCTTTATTATAAGAAGGTCATTAAATCGTCGTTGTGAAACAGAAAAAGCTCCAGACATTCTGGAGCTTTTTGTTTATCGTTTTGGCGCCCGATAACCGGCGGCTTCAGCTTCTTCAACTGAGCAAAACATTTCAGCCGGATCGGTTGTCCGGTCGTAGTATGTACTGCCTGGCGTGTGGTAGATGCCGTTTTTGCTTCCTTTGATATTACAGCCTTCTGCTTTGTCAGCTGTTTTGGTTTCATCACTTTTACTCGTATTGTTTAAAGAACTTCCAGTGTCTTCATGAGAACTGGCGGTTTGGCTTTCCGTCTCTTTTAATTGATTTTCAAGCTTTGTTTTATCTTGTCGAAGTGTTTCGTTTTCAGCCTTTGCCGTTTTTGCATCTTCTTTGAGCTGCTTTTGATTTTCTTGAAGCTCTTTAATCTCAGCTTTTAATGATTTCTGAGTCTTTTTTAGATCGCTATTTTCGTTTTTAAGCTTCTCAAGCTTGTCTTGATCTTCTTTGTTGTCTTTTAATTTCTTTGCTTCGGAGCTGACAGATTTATATTCTTTCTCAAGTTCTTCATGCTCTTTTGTGAGGTTTTTATATTCGGCGTTTAGCGCTGAATATTTTTTCTCGGCATTTGCTGCGGAAGTGTCAGGTTCTGCCAATGCTGCCCCGGTAAAGAGCAGCACAAGGCCTCCAATGAAAAGCGGCCAAAAAAGTCTCTTGGAGAAACGTTTTTCCTTTTTCAGTACATATCTGACAAGGTGATATAATCCATAGCCCAGTGCAATGAGACATGCCAGAAAACCTAAGAATGCTAATACCATTTCCATAATATGACCCCTTTTTCTATTTATTTTACATTTTTCAAACAATATTTGTTAGATTTTTTCACGCTCATCAGTTGAAAAATGTGAGAGAGACAGATAGAATGAATGTGCTATGATAACTGGATTCGTACGGAGCCGTTTTAGGTTTCGTTTTTTTCATGAGCTTTTTTAGGTAAGAAAGGGGGATGAGTATGCCGCGTGCTCTTAAAATTTTAGTCATTGGAATGTTTATCAATGTGACGGGTGCTTCTTTTTTATGGCCGCTGAATACGATTTATATCCATAATCATTTAGGAAAGTCGTTAACAGTAGCCGGACTTGTCCTGATGCTGAATTCCGGCGCCAGTGTGGCTGGTAATTTATGCGGAGGTTTTTTGTTTGATAAAATCGGCGGTTTTAAATCGATTATGCTTGGGATAGCCATTACGTTAGCAAGCCTGATGGGTCTTGTCTTTTTTCATGATTGGCCAGCCTATATTGTGCTGCTGACGATTGTGGGCTTTGGCTCCGGTGTTGTTTTTCCGGCCAGCTACGCAATGGCGGGATCGGTATGGCCTGAAGGGGGAAGGAAGGCATTTAATGCGATATATGTCGCGCAAAACGCGGGCGTGGCCGTCGGTTCAGCGCTTGGCGGTATCGTGGCATCTTTCTCGTTTTCATATGTATTTTTGGCAAATGCCGCGCTGTATCTGGTCTTTTTCTTTATTGTATATTTCGGATTTCGAAATATTCAGACGGGAGATGCGTCCCAAACGTCTGTGCTTGATTATGATGCTGTGAACAGCAAAGCAAAATTTGCCGCACTGATCATTTTAAGCGGAGGCTATGTACTCGGATGGCTGGCTTATTCTCAGTGGTCAACCACAATTGCTTCGTACACACAAAGCATTGGAATATCTCTTTCCTTATACAGCGTGCTGTGGACGGTTAACGGAATTCTCATTGTGCTCGGCCAGCCGCTCGTCAGTTTTGTGGTGAAAAAATGGGCCGAGTCGCTAAAAGCGCAAATGGTCATCGGCTTTATCATTTTTATTGTGTCTTTCAGCATGCTGCTGACTGCAAAGCAATTTCCGATGTTTCTCGCTGCGATGGTGATCCTGACTATCGGAGAAATGCTTGTTTGGCCTGCTGTGCCGACTATTGCCAATCAGCTTGCCCCTAAAGGGAAAGAAGGCTTTTATCAAGGCTTTGTCAACAGTGCGGCGACAGGCGGCAGAATGATTGGTCCCCTGTTCGGAGGAGTGCTTGTCGATCATTACGGCATTAAGGCTCTTGTTTTATCTCTGTTGGTATTGCTGCTGATCAGTATTGCCACAACGCTTCTATATGACAAACGGCTAAAATCAGCTAAAGAAACAAATAAGCAGGCATCAATCTCTTCATAATAAAAGATCCCGCCGGATGAGCGGGATCTTTTTACATAATCGGAAGCACTTTAACGGCATCCTTTACATTTGAATATGTTTTCAGCGACGAAAAATTGGCATCCAGTTTATTCATTTTCATAGCCAATTCAGGTTTAATGCCGGTAATGATTAACTCAGTTCCGGTCAATTTCAGCAAATGGCTCAGCTTGAAAATTTGGTCGGCCGTTTGTTCGTTCACTTGGGCCAATCCGGATAAATCAATGATCAAATAATCATCTTTGGATGTTGATAAGATATTCGTCAATGTGCAAACGATGGAATTAAATCGCTCCTCTGTCAGGTTTCCGACTAGCGGAAGAGCCGAAATGCCATTGCGAATCGGGACAATAGGAGTTGAAAGTGCAGTAATTTCCGTGAGGGAATCCTCGAGAAGCTTTTCATATTCTTTTTGCTTGGTGATATCATTCTGAATTCCGACAAAATACGTTTTATCCTCTATTTCCATTGGATCAATATTTAATTCATTCCAGAACATCGTTCCGTCTTTTTTGTAGTTTTGGATCTGAACGGTGACCGGTTCTTTATTTTGTAAAGCGGTTCTGATGTTGTCCACTTCTGCAGGATCTGTGTGTTTCCCCTGTAAGAAGCGGCAGTTCTTTCCTAAAATTTCCTCGGTCTCGTAGCCGGTCATTTGAACAAAGCCTTGATTTACGTAGACAATAGGATTATCTTCAAGTGCGGGATCTGTAATTACCACACCGACTCGCACGTGATCAAGTGCTTTTTTGATGACTTCCAGCTGTCCTGGTATCCCAAATGATTGAAAACTAGCCATATAAATCCCCCTTAGGCCGTCAGCTTGCTATGCGAAAGCCTGATATTCCCCTTTTTAAAAATGAATTCTACAGTAACCGTAGCACAACACATGTTCTGATTCAAGCAAGTGCAGTTTGTTGTTTGTCATTAGGGCTTGTCCTCGTATACACTAAAAATAAGAACAGAATTTGAACATATGAACGGAAAGGTTTTCTACATGCTAAATAGGTGACTAGGTCAATGTCACTGGGTGAAAAATGAATCCAATGCATCAAGCTTACCGATCATGTGTTCACATATAATGGAAGAAACAAGCTTTTTACAGATTTGCCGGTATGTAGATATCGAAAATCATCGGAATCGTTTAAGGGGGCTGGATGGCCTGAAGTCGCTTTACGAAATAAGGGCTTTAGGAAGGTGATGATGAAGATGCTGCATCAGGTACTCATTGCTTGTGTAATTGGAGGAATCATGGGGATTCTCGGTCATGTGAAAAAGAGAGGCAGGCTGGAGAAGCCCAGAATGACGAAGCGGTTTATCTACCTTGGATTTTTGGAAGATTGGTTTATCGGCATGACGGCTTCCATTTTACTTGTATTATCCGCTGACCCCGATTCAGGAATTCAACTTGTCATCTTATCCATTATCTCAGGCTACGGCGGTGAAGCTGTTCTCAGAAGTTTTGACTTTGTGAGAGAACTGAACAGCGGCGGCGAACCGGCCGAGTCCAAACGTCAAACCAAAACTCCACCCGAATAATTGTCCTCAATCTCCGCCCGTTCAGGGTACATTCCCATTGTATACAAACCTGCTTGCACTTATGAACAGAATTCTATAAAATACAGTTAGATTACGGTTGCGATAAGAACAATGAAGAGGAGCAGTAAGAAACAGATATTGTTGCAGAGAGTTGACGGCTGGTGAAAGTCAATCAAGTTTGTTTCCGAACTCACCTCAGAGTTGCAGCGGTGAAAAGCCGCTGACGCATAACTGCGTTAAAAGTATCAAGTGAGTGCGGCGTATGCCGCGCTAACGAGGGTGGTACCGCGGGAAAACGAAAGTCTCTCGTCCCTTTTTGGGATGAGGGAGTTTTTTTTAGTTTGGGAATATTCTGAATAATCCTCTCCTTCCCGTCAATACTTGAACCATACACGCCGTATTCAATCAGAAGGAGGTTTTTACTTTGAGTTTTCAGCACAAAGAGATAGAAAAGAAATGGCAGACATATTGGCTTGAAAACAAAACATTTGCCACTCTTGATAATAATGAAAAACAAAAATTCTACGCGCTGGACATGTTTCCTTACCCGTCTGGAGCTGGGTTGCACGTCGGCCATCCTGAAGGATACACAGCTACGGATATTCTGTCCCGCATGAAGCGAATGCAGGGCTATGATGTCCTTCATCCAATGGGCTGGGACGCATTCGGCCTGCCAGCTGAACAATACGCGCTTGACACAGGGAACGACCCCGCTGTGTTTACGAAGCAGAATATTGATAACTTCCGCCGCCAAATTCAAGCGCTTGGCTTCTCATATGACTGGGATCGCGAAATCAATACGACTGACCCTGAATACTATAAATGGACGCAATGGATTTTCTTAAAGCTATACGAAAAAGGCCTTGCTTACGTTGACGAAGTGCCTGTAAACTGGTGCCCTGCGCTCGGTACTGTTCTTGCCAACGAAGAAGTCATTGACGGCAAGAGCGAACGGGGCGGCCATCCGGTAGAGAGACGCCCAATGAAGCAGTGGATGCTGAAAATCACCGCTTATGCGGACAGGCTCCTTGAGGACTTGGAAGAGCTTGATTGGCCGGAAAGCATTAAAGATATGCAGCGCAACTGGATCGGCCGTTCGGAAGGCGCTCACGTTCATTTTGCTATAGATGGACATGATGATTCCTTTACGGTGTTTACAACAAGACCAGATACGCTGTTTGGCGCTACATACACTGTCCTTGCCCCGGAACACGCATTGGTGGAAAACATCACAACGGCAGAGCAAAAAGAAGCTGTTGAAGCTTATATCAAAGAAATTCAATCAAAGAGTGACCTTGAACGCACAGATCTTGCGAAAACAAAGACAGGCGTATTCACAGGAGCGTATGCGATCAATCCTGTGAACGGAGAAAAACTGCCGATTTGGATTGCGGATTATGTTCTTGCATCATACGGAACAGGTGCTGTCATGGCAGTTCCAGGCCACGATGAGCGTGATTTTGAATTCGCCAAAACATTCGGCCTTCCGGTGAAGGAAGTCGTAAAAGGCGGGAACGTCGAGGAAGCAGCTTATACTGGCGACGGCGAGCACGTGAACTCTGATTTCCTGAACGGTCTTCACAAACAGGAAGCGATTGAGAAAGTGATCGCTTGGCTGGAAGAAACGAAAAACGGTGAGAAGAAAGTGACGTACCGTCTTCGTGACTGGCTCTTCAGCCGCCAGCGTTATTGGGGCGAGCCGATTCCGGTCATTCATTGGGAAGACGGAACGTCAACAGCTGTCCCTGAAGAGGAGCTGCCGCTGATTTTGCCGAAAACGGATGAAATCAAACCGAGCGGAACGGGCGAATCACCGCTTGCGAACATTAAAGAGTGGGTGGAAGTCACAGACCCTGAGACAGGGAAAAAAGGAAGAAGAGAAACGAATACAATGCCGCAATGGGCGGGAAGCTGCTGGTATTTCTTGCGCTATATTGATCCGCACAATCCGGATCAGCTGGCATCACCAGAAAAATTGGAAAAATGGCTTCCGGTCGATATGTATATCGGCGGTGCAGAGCATGCCGTGCTTCACCTTCTGTATGCCCGCTTCTGGCATAAGTTCCTTTATGATATCGGCGTAGTGCCGACGAAAGAACCGTTCCAAAAGCTGTACAACCAAGGAATGATTCTCGGCGAAAATAACGAAAAAATGAGTAAATCTAAAGGGAACGTTGTCAACCCTGACGAAATCGTGTCCTCTCACGGCGCTGATACGCTGAGATTGTACGAAATGTTCATGGGACCTCTTGATGCTTCAATCGCCTGGTCTGAATCAGGATTAGACGGTGCGCGCCGTTTCCTTGACCGTGTATGGCGCCTATTTATTGAAGACAGCGGTGAGCTTAATGGAAAAATCGTTGAAGGCGCGGGTGAAACATTGGAGCGCGTCTATCATGAAACGGTCATGAAAGTCACAGACCATTATGAAGGCCTTCGTTTCAACACGGGTATTTCCCAGCTGATGGTCTTTATTAATGAAGCTTATAAAGCAACAGAACTGCCGAAAGAATATATGGAAGGCTTCGTGAAGCTTCTTTCTCCTGTCGCGCCACACTTAGCGGAAGAGCTATGGGAGAAGCTTGGCCATTCCGGCACAATTGCCTACGAAGCTTGGCCTGTATATGATGAAACAAAACTTGTGGATGATGAAGTTGAAATCGTTGTTCAGCTGAACGGAAAAGTAAAAGCGAAATTACAGGTTCCTGCCGATGCAACGAAAGAACAGCTGGAACAGCTTGCTCAAGCAGATGAAAAGGTCAAAGAGCAGCTTGAAGGCAAAACGATTCGGAAAATCATCGCGGTGCCTGGGAAGCTTGTCAATATTGTGGCAAACTAAGCCTAGAAAAAATCCCCTTTGCCAAAAGGGGATTTTTTTCATCAGTCTCAGAATAGCAATCGTTCGGCTGACTTTGATATACTGAACATGATCACTGTGAATAGGAGTGTTTTCTTTGGAAATAAAAGAAATCAGCACAGCCGCTTTGAAAGAAAAAATTGAGGCGGACGAAGAATTATATTTAATTGATGTCAGAGAAGATGAAGAGGTAGCGGAAGGCATGATCCCGCAAGCCGTTCATATTCGCATGGGGGATATTCCTGAAAAAATGGAAACCCTTGATAAAGACAAAGAGTACGTATTTATCTGCCGCTCAGGAATGCGCAGCATGAACGTCTGCAAGTACCTGGATGAGCAAGGCTTTAAAACAGTCAATGTTGAAGGCGGCATGATGGCCTGGGAAGGCGAAACAAAACCAAAAAACTAGGGGAGAGCGGTCCCCTAGTTTTTATTTGTATTCCGGAAGCCAATCGCCGTGTGCTGCAAATAAATCGTCGCACATGGAGATGATGTCCTTCATGGAAAGCTCCGCGCTTGTATGCGGATCAAGCATTGCAGCTTGGTAAACCGCTTCTTTTTTCCGTGTGACAGCCGCTTCGATTGTCATCAGCTGTGTATTAATATTCGTCCGGTTTAAGGCGGCAAGCTGCTCAGGCAGTTCTCCGGCGAAGCACGGTGTAATTTTTTTTCTGTCGGCGACGCATGTCACTTCCACAACCGCTTTTGAAGGAAGGTTGGTGATCAGCCCTGTATTCAAGACGTTTCCTCCGAAGGTGAATGATTCGTTTGTTTCCATTGCTTCTATAATTCTTGAACCATATTCCTTTGAGCGTTCGTGCGTAAGGTGTTTATTATTGACGATATCATCCCGCATTTTCTCCCAATTTTCAATTTGCTTGACGCACCTTCTCGGATATTCGTCGAGCGGGATTTGCAGCTCGCTGATCAGTTCAGGGTAATTCCGTTTAATAAAGTACGGGTGATACTCTGCGTTATGTTCGGACGATTCTGTGACATAATAGCCGAACTTATCCATTAATTCAAACCGCACCATATCATGATGCTTTGTTTTTTGTTTTTCTTTCGCTCTCCTTTTGATTTCTGGATATAAATCTGTGCCGTCTTTTTTGACTTCCAAAAGCCAAGCCATATGATTAATGCCCGCAATGCGTTCCTCAATTCCGTCATGCTCCATTCCGAGAGCTTTAAATAAATCCTTCGTGCACACTTGAACACTGTGGCAGAGCCCGATTGTTTTGATATTGGTATAGCGGAGCATGGCGCCTGTAAGAGTGGCCATTGGATTTGTATAGTTTAAGAACCATGCGTCAGGGCACATTTCCTCCATATCTTTTGCGATATCAAATAAGACCGGGATTGTTCTGAGAGATCTGAATATCCCGCCAATGCCGACTGTATCGGCGATCGTCTGGCGCAGCCCATACCGTTTAGGAATCTCGAAATCGATGACTGTGCTCGGTTTGTATCCTCCAACCTGAATCGCATTGATGACATAGCCTGCGTTTTGCAAGGCGAGTTTTCTGTCATCATAGCTGTTGATGGCCACACTTGGGTTATAACGGTCTCTTAGATTTTCGAGCATGAGCTGGGATTCCTGCAGGCGTTTGGGATCAATGTCATAAAGCGCGAACTCAAATCCATTCAGTGCCTCTGTTAACAGGCAGTCTCCCAAAACATTTTTGGCGAAAATCGTGCTCCCTGCACCGATAAATGTAATCTTTTTCATATTGCTTCCTCCTTTAATGTTAACCCTTTACCGCTCCGGAAGACAGGCCGGCAATAAAGTATTTTTGCAGCGCCAAAAACAGAACAACCATTGGCAGCATTGCCATAAGTGCCGCTGCGGCAACTAAATGAAGGTTGTTTGCGTTTTCTCCGAAAAAACCTGCCATGGCTACTGTTAATGTCTGAACCTTTTGATCTTGTAAAAAGAAAATGGCAAATTGATAGTCGTTCCAAATAAAGACACAAGAAATGATACAGATGGTCGCAGTGATCGGCTTCAGCAGAGGAAACACAATCGTAAAAAAGATTTTCAGCATGCCTGCGCCGTCAATTCTTGCGGCTTCTTCAAGCTCTTTTGGAATGGTCGATCGGATAAAGCCTGAATATAAGAATACGGTTAAAGGCATGTAAGCCGCTGTATTGATGAAAATGGCGATTGCGTGTGTATTGACCATTCCGGCGTCCACGACCATTCGATACAAAGGAACCATGGACGTTAACGGAGGGATGATCATAATGGAAATCAACAAGGCAAAAACAGCTTTATTCAGTTTCGTTTCCCGCCGGGCAAGCGGGTAGGCGGCAAGTGAGCCGAATATAATTAATAACAAGGCAGAAAAACCTGTGATGATCATGGTGTTTATAAAAGAGTTACCTAGCGAAGCGCGCTCCCACGCCTCTGAAAAATTATGAAAGGAGATGTCGGCTGGAAATATCCATTTCGAACTGTAGTCTCCTTTTGCTTTCAATGAAGTGGTCAGCAGGATATAAAAAGGAATAAAATGCGCACAGGCCACAATGGCTGCAAGAAGCGTAATGATCCGCATGCTTTTTGTACGGGCGGCTCTCATGACATTTCCGTCTCCTTTCTTTTAAAGTACGCAAGCGCGCAAAAGCTGATGATCAAAATGACAAATGCCATAAATATGCCTTGCGTTGCGGCATAGCCGGCATCCTGCCGTTTGAAATACAAATCATACATAAACGTGGACATGGATTGTGACGCATTTCCGGGGCCGCCTGCGGTGAGTGCAATGATGACGTCAAACAGCTTTAAGCCTCCGATAATGTTGATGACCATATTAATGGTAATGGAGGGCATTAACAGCGGCAGCGTGATGGTAAAAAACTGCTGGCCTTGTTTCGCGCCATCCATTTGCGCCGCTTCATAGTAGTCTTTCGGAATGCTTTGCAGACCGGCTAAGTAGACAACCATAGCGATCCCGACATATTGATAGGTGTTAATCATGACAATGATCCATGGATTGAGTGATGGACTGGCGAGCGCATTAATAGGGCTGATGCCGAAGACCCCGAGCAAATCGTTGAGCGCGCCTCCGTCATAGGAGAAGAAAAAGTACCAAATGTAGCCCATAATGAGCGGGCTGATCATCACCGGCAAATACACAATTGTTCTTGTTACCGCTTTCGTTTTAATGCTTTGATTTAAGAGCAGAGCGTATAGAAGCCCGACCACATTTTGAAAAAAAGTGCTGCCAAGCCCGTAAAGCAGCGTGTTTTTTAAGATATGCCAAGTGTCAGGATCAGAAAACAGCCTTTCATATTGCGCGAATCCAACCCATTGGTAGACTTGTGAAAAGCCGTTCCAGTTTGTAAAGGTAATCAATGTGCCTTTCACAAACGGATAAATCATAAAGACCAGAACGGAGAGCAAAGCAGGAATGTACATCCACCAAAGTGAGGACTGCTTTTTTGGCTTAACCTGTTTCACATGAACGTCCCTTGCGATCTCACTCATTGTTTTCAGCTCCCTGTGTTTCCGATTGCTCCCGGAGTCGTTTATATTCTCTTCCCAGCTTCTGCGAAATGTCTTGAGGCGCCAAAATGTCAGCCGCGAGCTCCTGCCCAACCGTGCCCAGGACATCCCACATTCCGTTTGGCAAGTATAACCGGTCGAAGTAAGGCTCGACTTTGACATCTTGATAATGCTCATAATCGTTTGCGTAGAAAATATCAGCTTTCACATTGGTCAGCCCTGAAGGAAGCGATGTGGCTTCAGCCATTTGTTTGGCATTGGCCGGAAGGGCCATAAATGCGATAAAATCTTTTGCCTCTTTTAATTGAGGCGAATCTTTCCATGCTGCAAGCGTGTAGCGTTCACCGCCGATCCATATCGGGTCATCACCGGGATGTATGGCAGGTGTCGGGATAATGCCGACCTCGACGTTAGAGTTGATCTGGGCAACGTCTTGGCCGAGTGTGCCGCCTTGCATTGTAAAGGCGATTTTGTTTTGGGCCATTAATTCAATGAGCTGTGATTTTTTTGCCGTGACGGCGTCGATGTTAATCAATTTTTCTTTCTGCATTTGTTTGAGGATTTTCGATAAGTAAGTAAATTTATTCCATTTGAAAGTGCCATTGGTGAGCTGTTTTTTTTCATTATGGGCAGGGTCTGTGATGAGAAGAGGTGTAGCGAATTGGTCGTAATATTGAGCGAATGAGCTTTTGTCATAGCCGGCAAACCAGAAGGGAACAATGCTTCCCTTGCTCTTTTCTTTAATCGTTCTCAGTGCTTTGATAAAGTCATCCATGGTTTCCGGCGGAGCAATGCCGTAACGGTCTAAAATATTGCGATTATACGCCAGACCGTCTTTTGCCTGATTGATTGGATAGGCATACACCTTTCCGCTTTTATTTTTGAGGATGCTGTTTAAATTAGGATCAAGATCTTGAGTCCATTCCATATCCCGGAGATCGGCTGTATATTCTCCGTACCTGATTTTCCCCCAGCCATGCGTATCGAATAGATCAGGCAAATCATTGGCCGCCATTCTGACACGCATCATATTTTCATAGTCATTGCCTGGGAAATGAAGGCTGACATGAATGTCACTGTGTTCCTTTTCGAATGCTGCTGCCAGTTTTCTGAACGTATCTCTTTCACTGTCGGTTGACATTGTAGAATAAATGGTTAACGTCTTTTTTGCGGTATCTGCTGAGCTTTTCTCTGCTGAACACCCGGGCAGAACAAGCAGAATAAGAGAGAGAAATAAAACAAAAGTGTGTTTCATCTTTTCCTCCTTATCATCGTGATGAATCTTTGCTTATGTCACCTCCTTTGCTGTACATCCGCAGCTTTGTCTTACAATTAATGTTGTAGGCAGGGTGACATGGTGAGGAAGCGTTCGGCCATTGAGACGGTCAAGCAGCAGTTTTACGCCTGTCCGGCCCATTTCTTCTGTGTATACCTTCACCGTTGTTAAAGGCGTGCTGGCAAATTCAGCTTCCTCAATGCCGTTAAAGCTGACGATTGCAGTATCCCGCGGCACTTGCAGTCCGGCTTCCTGCAGCGCTTTTAATGCGCCGATCGCCATAGAATCGCTGGCAATAAAGAATGCTTCCGGCAGATGGCCTTGATCGATTGCTTTCTTCATCAGGCGATAGCCCTCACGCATGCTGTATTCTCCGATCAGCACATGCTCAGGCTGGGGGGTGGCTGACTCCAAAAAAGCGGTCAGGCGTTTGTCTTCAATCGTTCTGCGAATGCTTTGGCCGTCCTTCAGCGTATGCTCTTTTTCTTGTCCGCCAATGTAGCCTAAACGTTTGTAGCCTAAGTCGAAAAGGTGATCAATCGCCTGGCGTGAAGCCGATTCAAAATCGATTCCAATCGAATCGTATGCTTGCGGATCTGGTGAATGATTGATAAATACGGCATGCTCCAGCCTTCCGCTGATATGCTTAACCGCTTCATCATGAACACGGCCAATGACAATGACACCATCCAATTCCCGAAAGATATGTTCCTGAAATGAGCCGAGATGAATCGAATTTGTAATGAAAATTTCCTGTTCAAAGCATTCCTTTTCAATGCCTTTCCGAATGGAAGAAAAGTAAGGGTCCTGCCTTTCCTGATCAGGGGACAGACAGCTCAGCACACCGATCAGCGGCTGGGCCCGCTGTTTTTGCCCGCGGGATTTTCGGCGTTTGGCAACGGTTTGATAACCAAGCTCTTCAGCGATGTTGATGACTCTTTGTCTCGTTTCGCCCGCAACAGAAAGCGACTCATCTTCATTTAAAATTCTGGACACAGTTGCGCTGGAAACATTAGCTTTCAAGGCGATATCTTTAATACGAACCATGGGTATCCCTCTTATCTATTTAGTAAAATATTAACTCATCTGTTTTTGATAAATTGATACTATCATATAAAAGTAAACAGTTACAATAATTGTTTTCGGAATATTTCGTTATATTTACT
The DNA here is from genome assembly GCF_038004765.1 of Bacillus sp. FSL R5-0576. Taxonomy (NCBI): domain Bacteria; kingdom Bacillati; phylum Bacillota; class Bacilli; order Caryophanales; family Bacillaceae; genus Bacillus; species Bacillus sp. FSL R5-0576. The sequence continues at coordinate 2,821,119 of NZ_JBBORU010000001.1, read as the reverse complement.
AAATATTTAGTAAATGATGTGATTTATGTTGGAAAAATAAAGGGGAACCCAGAATCTGTCTCGTAAATGTGAAGTAAGCGAATAAGGAAGGGTGATGGGATGAGAGCCGAAAGAAGAAAGCAACTGTTTCGATTGCTTGGTGATTTGCCTGATCGGAGGCCAATCAGTGTTGAGACATTACGTATTGAAGAAAGAGAAGAAAATATCGTTGAAACGCTCCTGCTCGATTTAAATGGACATGAAAAGGTGCCCGCTTATTTTGTGAAGCCGAAGAAAACAGAAGGACCGTGCCCAGCCGTATTGTTTCAGCATTCGCATGGGGGCCAGTATGATAGGGGAAAAAGTGAGCTGATTGAGGGAGCGGATTATTTGAAAACGCCTTCTTTTTCTGATGAGCTTACTTCACTCGGATACGGCGTTCTTGCGATTGATCATTGGGGATTTGGAGATCGGCGGGGAAAAGCGGAAAGCGAGATATTTAAAGAAATGCTTCTCACCGGAAAAGTGATGTGGGGGATGATGATTTATGACAGTTTAAGTGCGTTAGACTATATGCAGTCACGCTCTGATGTTCAGCCTGACAGGATCGGAACCATCGGCATGTCTATGGGAGGTTTGATGGCGTGGTGGACAGCGGCGCTCGATGACCGGATTAAGGTGTGTGTGGATTTGTGCAGCCAGGTGGATCATCACGTGCTGATCAAAACACAGAATCTTGACAGGCACGGCTTTTATTATTACGTCCCATCGCTTGCAAAGCATTTTTCCGCATCGGAGATCCAAAGCCTGATCGCGCCGCGCCCGCACCTTAGTCTTGTTGGTGTACACGATCGGTTAACGCCGGCTGAGGGCGTGGACAAAATCGAAAAAGAATTGACAGCTGTCTATGCTGGACAGGGAGCTGCTGATTGCTACCGAGTGGTCCGTTCTGCTTCGGGACATTTCGAAACAGCAGTTATGAGGCATGAAGCTGTCCGGTTTTTGCAAAAGTGGCTGTGACTGTAAAAAGAAATCGAAAAAGACCGTTTTGTGTGAAAACGGTCTTTTTGTTTCCTTTTAACCAACTGCCATAAATCGATCCTTTCTTCTATTGACAGAAACAGGAGAGAATAATATATTCTAATTGTTAACCTTTAAATATAATTGGTTAACAATTGAGGTGAGAAGCGCTACACGTTCTTCAGTTATCAGTGAAAGGGCGAGAAATGATGCAAGAAGAAACTTTTTATAGTGTCAGAATGAGGGCTTCTATGAATGGATCTCATGAAGACGGCGGAAAGCATATATCCGGCGGAGAACGGCTTATTCCTTTCCATGAGATGAAGCATACAGTCAATGCTTTATTAGAAAAAGGGTTATCCCATTCAAGAGGAAAACCTGATTTTATGCAAATTCAATTTGAAGAGGTACATGAATCGATAAAAACCATTCAGCCATTGCCTGTGTATACGAATGAAGTGAGCTGCCCGGGAGAAGGACAAAAGCTTGCCCGATTGTTATTGGAAAAAGAAGGCGTTTCACGAGACGTGATTGAAAAAGCGTATGAACAAATCCCAGAATGGTCAGATGTCAGGGGTGCGGTGTTGTTTGATATTCATACAGGCAAGCGAATGGATCAAACAAAAGAAAAAGGGGTGCGGGTCTCCAGAATGGATTGGCCGGACGCTAATTTTGAAAAATGGGCGCTTCACAGTCACGTGCCAGCTCATTCAAGAATAAAAGAGGCCCTTGCGCTCGCTTCAAAGGTAAGCCGGCACCCGGCAGCCATTGCAGAATTATGCTGGTCGGACGATCCGGATTACATAACAGGCTATGTTGCGGGTAAGAAAATGGGCTATCAGCGTATTACAGCAATGAAAGAATACGGGACTGAAGAGGGCTGCCGAGTCTTTTTTATTGATGGATCCAATGATGTAAACACGTACATACATGATCTGGAGAAGCAGCCTATTTTAATAGAGTGGGAGGAAGACCATGACTCATGATTTGATAGAAAAAAGTAAAAAGCACCTCTGGCTGCCATTTACCCAAATGAAAGATTATGATGAAAACCCCTTAATCATCGAAAGCGGGACTGGAATCAAAGTCAAAGACATAAATGGCAAGGAATACTATGACGGTTTTTCATCAGTTTGGCTTAATGTCCACGGACACCGCAAAAAAGAACTAGATAACGCCATAAAAAAACAGCTCGGAAAAATTGCGCACTCCACGTTATTGGGCATGACCAACGTTCCAGCAACCCAGCTTGCCGAGACATTAATCGACATCAGCCCAAAAAAGCTCACGCGGGTCTTTTATTCAGACAGCGGTGCAGAAGCGATGGAAATAGCCCTAAAAATGGCGTTTCAGTATTGGAAGAACATCGGGAAGCCCGAGAAACAAAAATTCATCGCAATGAAAAACGGGTATCACGGTGATACGATTGGCGCCGTCAGTGTCGGTTCAATTGAGCTTTTTCACCACGTATACGGCCCGTTGATGTTCGAGAGTTACAAGGCCCCGATTCCTTATGTGTATCGCTCTGAAAGCGGTGATCCTGATGAATGCCGTGATCAGTGCCTGCGAGAGCTTGCACAGCTGCTTGAGGAACATCATGAGGAAATTGCCGCGCTTTCCATTGAATCAATGGTACAAGGGGCATCCGGTATGATCGTGATGCCGGAAGGATATTTGGCAGGCGTGCGCGAGCTATGTACAACATACGATGTCTTAATGATCGTTGATGAAGTCGCTACAGGCTTTGGCCGTACAGGAAAAATGTTTGCGTGCGAGCACGAGAATGTCCAGCCTGATCTGATGGCTGCCGGTAAAGGCATTACAGGAGGCTATTTGCCAATTGCCGTTACGTTTGCCACTGAAGACATCTATAAGGCATTCTATGATGATTATGAAAACCTAAAAACCTTTTTCCATGGCCATTCCTATACAGGCAATCAGCTTGGCTGTGCGGTTGCGCTTGAAAATCTGGCATTATTTGAATCTGAAAACATTGTGGAACAAGTAGCGGAAAAAAGTAAAAAGCTCCATTTTCTTCTTCAAGATCTGCACGCTCTTCCTCATGTTGGGGATATTCGGCAGCTTGGCTTTATGTGCGGTGCAGAGCTTGTCCGGTCAAAGGAAACCAAAGAACCTTACCCGGCTGATCGGCGGATTGGATACAAAGTTTCCTTAAAAATGAGAGAGTTAGGAATGCTGACAAGACCGCTTGGGGACGTGATTGCATTTCTGCCTCCTCTCGCCAGCACAGCTGAAGAGCTCACGGAAATGGTTGCCATTATGAAACAAGCGATCCACGAGGTTACGAGCCTTGAAGATTGATTCCTGGTTAAACGAGCGGTTAGACATAGTAAAGGAAGCCGGTGCACACCGTAATCTGCGGTCAATGAATGGGGCACCGGTTCCAGAGCGGAACATTGATGGCAAGAATCAAACCGTCTGGTCCTCAAACAATTATTTAGGGCTCGCAAGTGATAGACGCTTGATCGATGCAGCCCAAACAGCATTGCAGCAATTTGGGACAGGAAGCAGCGGTTCACGTTTAACGACAGGCAATTCGGTCTGGCATGAAGAGCTAGAAAAGAAGATTGCCAGCTTTAAACGGACAGAAGCGGCCCTGCTGTTTTCGAGCGGTTACTTGGCCAATGTCGGTGTCCTTTCATCCTTGCCAGAAAAGGAAGATGTCATTTTAAGTGACCAGCTCAATCATGCAAGTATTATCGACGGCTGCCGACTTTCTAAGGCTGATACAGTTGTTTATCGGCATATTGATATGAATGATCTTGAAAACAAGCTGAATGAAACACAGCGTTATCAGCGCCGTTTTATCGTAACAGACGGGGTATTCAGCATGGATGGCACAATCGCCCCTCTTGATCAGATCATCTCACTTGCGAAACGCTATCATGCCTTCGTGGTCGTTGATGATGCCCACGCAACAGGAGTTTTGGGCGATTCGGGACGAGGAACGAGTGAATACTTTGGTGTTTATCCTGACATTGTGATCGGCACCTTAAGCAAAGCTGTTGGCGCGGAAGGAGGTTTTGCGGCAGGATCAGCGGTCTTCATCGACTTTTTGCTGAACCATGCCAGAACATTTATCTTTCAAACCGCTATTCCGCCAGCTAGCTGTGCGGCTGCTCATGAGGCTTTCAACATCATTGAAGCCAGCAGGGAAAAACGGCAGCTTGTATTTTCTTATATCAGTACGATCAGAACCAGTCTGATGAATATGGGGTATGTGGTGAAAGGAGATCACACACCGATTATTCCTGTAGTCATTGGCGATGCCCATAAAACGGTCATATTTGCTGAAAAACTGCAGGGCAAGGGAATTTATGCTCCTGCCATTCGGCCTCCGACCGTTGCGCCGGGTGAAAGCCGTATTCGAATTACAATCACGTCTGACCACAGTATGGGTGATATTGATGATTTGCTGAAAACATTTCATTCAATCGGAAAGGAGCTGCATATCATTTGAGGGGTTTTTTTGTGACGGGAACTGATACAGAAGTGGGGAAAACGGTTATATCCAGCGGTCTTGCTGCCTTATTGAAAGAACATAATAGAGATGTCGGTGTGTATAAACCATTTTTAAGCGGGATATCGCGTCATCATCCAGATAGTGATACAAGTCTGCTGAAAGACATGTCGCAGACCAGTCTTTCTCATGAAGACATTACGCCTTTTGCCTTCAAAGCGCCGCTTGCACCATACGTTGCAGGGAAACTTGAGGGAAAGACTGTCACCATGGAAGAGGTTTTAAGCCATTGGGGACGGATTAGAGAAAAACATGAATGCTTCATCGTAGAAGGTGCGGGCGGTATTTCTGTGCCATTGGGAGAGGACTATTTGGTCAGTCATGTCATAAAAGCGTTGCAGCTTCCCATGATTATTGTGGCACGTCCTCACCTTGGAACCATTAATCATACCTTTTTAACTGTCAAATATGCAGAAAGCATGGGGCTTCCAATTGCCGGAATTATCATCAATGGAATCAGTGACTCTCCTGATGAAGATGAAAAAACCAATCCTGAGATGATTGAGCGCTTATGCGGTGTTCCGATTTTAGGGGTTACGCCAAAGCTTGCCAACGTTACGAAAGAAACGGTTCTACATATGGTAAAAGACCATATCAATCTATCATTACTGATGAATCAAGTGGGGGTATGAGAATGAATCAATGGATGGAACTCGCAGACCGGGTGCTGGCTGGAGCAGAAGTGACTGACGAAGAGGCGCTTTCAATATTAAATTGTCCTGATGAAGATATTTTGCTATTAATGCATGGAGCTTTTCACATCAGAAAACACTTTTATGGAAAAAAAGTAAAGCTCAATATGATTATGAATGCGAAATCCGGGCTCTGCCCGGAAAACTGCGGCTATTGTTCACAGTCTGCGATTTCGAAAGCGCCGATTGAGTCTTACCGGATGGTGAATAAGGAAACGCTGCTTGAAGGCGCGAAGCGGGCGCACGATCTGAATATCGGCACATATTGTATCGTGGCAAGCGGCAGAGGGCCGTCTAACAGAGAAGTGGATCAGGTCGTAGATGCGGTTCAGGAAATTAAAGAGACGTATGGACTGAAGATTTGTGCATGTCTTGGACTGTTGAAGCCAGAGCAGGCGAAGCGGCTCAAAGATGCCGGAGTAGACCGCTATAATCATAATTTGAATACGTCACAGAGAAACCATTCAAACATCACGACCTCACATACATACGATGACAGAGTCAGTACGGTTGAAATCGCAAAAGAATCGGGGCTGTCTCCGTGTTCAGGCGCCATTATCGGGATGAAGGAGACGAAACAGGATGTCATTGACATCGCCAAAAGCTTGAAGGCTCTTGACGCGGATTCCATTCCTGTGAATTTTTTGCATGCAATTGATGGCACGCCGTTAGAAGGCGTCAACGAATTAAACCCGCTGTATTGTTTAAAAGTGCTGGCGCTGTTCCGTTTTATCAATCCATCAAAAGAAATTCGCATTTCCGGGGGAAGAGAGGTCAATCTCCGCTCGTTGCAGCCATTAGGGCTTTACGCCGCAAACTCCATTTTTGTCGGAGATTACTTAACAACTGCCGGGCAAGAGGAGACGGAGGATCATAAAATGCTGAGTGATTTAGGCTTTGAAGTTGAATCAGTCGAAGAAATGAAGGCCAGTTTAAGTGCGAAAAGCTGAAAGAATCAATAAAAGCAATCGGTATGATGTCGATTGCTTTTATTTTTGAACAGAAAGGAGAAAATCACGTGACAATTGCATCATCAACTGCATCTTCTGAGTTTTTGAAAAACCCATATTCTTTTTACGACACATTGCGAGCTGTTCATCCTATCTATAAAGGGAGTTTCTTAAAATATCCGGGCTGGTATGTCACAGGATATGAAGAAACGGCTGCTATTTTGAAAGATGCGAGATTCAAAGTCCGCACCCCGCTGCCTGAGAGCTCAACCAAATATCAGGACCTTTCACATGTGCAAAATCAAATGATGCTGTTTCAGAACCAGCCTGATCATAGACGATTGCGGACGCTTGCCAGCGGAGCGTTTACGCCGAGAGCGACAGAGAGTTATCAGCCGTATATCATTGAAACTGTCCATCATTTGCTTGATCAAGTGCAAGGTAAAAAAAAGATGGAGGTCATTTCGGACTTTGCTTTTCCTTTAGCAAGCTTTGTCATAGCTAACATTATAGGTGTACCGGAGGAAGATAGGGAGCAATTAAAGGAGTGGGCTGGGAGTCTCATTCAAACGATTGATTTTACCCGGTCAAGAAAGGCATTAACAGAGGGCAATCATATGGCTGTGCAGGCTATGGCATATTTCAGAGAGCTGATTCAAGAGCGAAAACGCCACCCTCAACAGGATATGATCAGCATGCTCTTGAAGGGGAAAGAAAAGGATAAGCTGACGGAAGAGGAAGCGGCATCTACGTGCATATTGCTGGCGATCGCCGGACATGAGACAACGGTTAATCTCATCAGCAATTCAGTCCTTTGTCTGCTGCAGCATCCAGAACAGCTTTTGAAACTGAGAGAAAATCCAGATCTTATTGATACCGCAGTCGAGGAATGTTTACGCTATGAAAGCCCCACGCAAATGACAGCCAGAGTTGCGTCAGAGGATATTGACATCTGCGGGGTGACGATCCGTCAAGGAGAGCAAGTCTATCTTTTGTTAGGAGCGGCTAATCGAGACCCTAGCATATTCACGAACCCCGATGTCTTCGATATTACGAGAAGTCCTAATCCGCATCTTTCATTCGGGCATGGCCATCATGTTTGCTTAGGGTCCTCGCTGGCACGATTAGAAGCGCAAATTGCGATTAACACCCTTCTGCAGCGAATGCCCAGCCTTAAGCTCGCGGATTTTGAATGGCGGTATCGGCCGCTTTTTGGATTTCGGGCGCTTGAGGAGCTGCCGGTGACTTTTGAATAAGCCTAAGAATGTGAGTGCCAAAAAAGTGTCAGCCCCGCCGAAAATGGGCAATCTATAAAAAAGGGGAGTGAACATAGTGAAAAAAGTGCTGATCGCCGGCGGAAATGGTGTGATTGGGAGACTGCTTGCTGAAGGGCTTATTTCAGACTATGAAGTGACAGTGCTTGATAAAGATCATTTCGATGGCAAAGCCTCTTCCATTCAGGCTGACGCGGCAAACTATGAGGAGCTGTTGAAGAAGATTCCAAAAGATACGGATGTCATCTTGAATTTACTCGCTGTTAAAATCAAATACGATATTATGGACATCGCTGAGTTTGAAAAAATGACGGATGTTTTCTATAGGGCAAGCTATTATCTGTGCCGTGCGGCAGCGGAGCTCGGCATTCAAAAGCTCGTGTTCGCCAGCAGTAATCATGTCACAGATGTCTACGAAAAAGACGGGCGCTCGCTCTTAGGACGGGAAATCACAACAAGCGATTATCCGCTGTCAAAAAACTTGTACGGTGTATTAAAGCTGACCTCTGAACAGATCGGCCATTTGTTTTATTTGGAAAATAAGCTATCAGTAATCAACCTGCGAATCGGAACAGTCGTCACAGATGAAATGGATACGCTGCATGAAAAAGAACGGACGAAAAAGACACTGCTTTCTCACCCCGATCTGCTGTCGATTTTCAAAGCCGCTATTGAGACCAATATCCGGTACGGCACTTATTACGCCGTCTCTGATAATCCGGGCCGGCCATGGTCCATTGAATCTGCCGTGAATGAACTTGGGTTTTCGCCACAAATCAATACGGCTGAACTTCTGAACGAGGAGGAGAACGGAGCATAATCATTTTCTAAGATTATGCTCTTTTTCTTTTGTTATCGGTCTCAATTCGCGGCAGCCCCCGCCCGGCCGGGGACACTGTTCAAATGATTATAGACATGGCAATCACAGATTTGCTACATTTTAGACACGATATCGTCACATGCTGAGCTCGGTTTTCAAAAATATGATAACGCTTACAAAGAGAGGTGGAAGCTATCGCACATTCACTGAAAAACCGTCTGTTTGATATGTTGATTTATGGTTTCTTGCTGATGTTCGCTTTAATATGCGTACTTCCGTTCATTCATGTCATCGCAGCATCCTTCGCCACAGTAGAAGAAGTCGTGTCGAAAACATTTATTTTAATACCGACCACTTTTTCGCTAGATGCTTATCGCTACATTTTTTCAACAGATATTATTTATAAGAGCTTGCTTGTTTCTGTGTTTGTGACAGTGATAGGCACTGCGGTCAGCATGTTTCTTTCGTCACTGATGGCTTACGGGTTATCCCGCCGTGATTTAATCGGCCGGCAGCCGCTCATGTTTCTCGTCGTATTTACGATGCTGTTTAGCGGCGGCATGATTCCGACTTTCCTTGTGGTCAAATCGCTTGGATTGCTCGATTCTTACTGGGCGCTTATTTTGCCGACAGCCATTAATGCCTTTAACCTGATCATTCTGAAAAACTTCTTTCAAAATATCCCGTCAAGCTTGGAAGAGTCCGCGAAAATTGACGGGTGCAATGATCTGGGCATATTCTTTAAAATTGTGCTGCCGCTGTCTCTTCCTGCGATCGCAACGATTTCACTATTTTATGCGGTCACGTATTGGAACACGTATATGACAGCGATCTTGTACTTAAATGATTCAGCAAAATGGCCGATTCAGGTGCTTCTGCGCCAAATCGTCATTGTATCAAGCGGTATGCAGGGGGATATGTCTGAAATGGGGTCGGGCAGCCCGCCGCCTGAGCAAACCATTAAAATGGCGGTCATAGTGGTGGCGACCATCCCGGTTCTGCTTGTCTATCCGTTTATACAAAAGCATTTTGCAAAAGGAGCTTTGCTGGGATCTGTCAAAGGATAAAGAAATATGAAACGGAGGGGTACGATGGGAAACAAATGGAGGGTGCTTTTGATTGTGCTTGTACTGGCACTCGGCGGAGTGCTGGCGGGCTGTAAAGGGGCTGATCAGTCTTCGGCTGAAGGCAAAGCTGGCCCGGATTCAAAGGTAAAGCTGTCTTGGATGGCGATTTTGTATCACCAGCAGCCGCCGAAAGACAGGGCGATTAAAGAAATTGAAAAGCTGACAAATACAGAACTCGACATCACCTGGGTTCCAGACGCGGTGAAAGAAGACAGGCTGAATGCAGCGCTTGCAGCCGGGAATCTTCCGCAAATCGTGACCATCCAGGATATTAAAAATTCGTCAGTCATGAATGCCTTCCGGTCAGGAATGTTTTGGGAAATCGGTGATTATATCAAGGATTATCCCAACTTAAACAAAATGAACAAACTCATTAATAAAAATGTGACAATTGACGGCAAGCTTTACGGGATATACAGAGAGCGCCCGCTTTCCAGACAGGGGATCGTCATTCGGAAGGACTGGCTGGACAATTTAAATTTGAAAACCCCGAAAACGTTGGATGAGCTTTATGAAGTGGCCAAAGCATTTACGGAGGACGACCCGGACAAGGATGGGAAAGATGATACGATCGGGCTGACAGACCGTAATGACTTGATTTACGGCGCGTTTAAAACGATTGGCTCGTATGAAGGCATGCCGACAGATTGGAAGGAATCGGGCGGCAAATTCACGCCTGATTTCATGACACAGGAATACAAAGACACGATGAACTATATGAAAAAGCTGCGTGATAACGGGTATATGAATAAGGATTTTCCCGTCACAAGCAAAACCCAGCAGCAGGAGCTGTTTTCTCAAGGAAAAGCCGGAATTTATATTGGCAATATGGTAGATGCGGTCAATCTGCGCGACCATGCCTCTGATAAATCGATGAAGCTCGAGATCATCAACCGCATAAAAGGCCCAGATGGGAAAGAGCGGGTATGGGCATCAGGAGGCCATAACGGCGTGTTTGCTTTCCCGAAAACGAGTGTGAAAACGGAAGCTGAGCTTAAACGGATCTTGGCGTTTTTTGACCGAATTGCCGAAGAAGATGTCTATAGCCTGATGACTTATGGCATTGACGGCGTTCATTACAACAAAGGTGAGGACAAAACGTTTACACGCAAAGAAAGCCAGGTAAAAGACTGGCAGACTGATATTCAGCCGCTGTCCGCTTTAATTGCCATTGATAAAGCCTACTTAAAAAACACTGGAGATCCGCTTCGGACGGCGTACGAGGAGCTGACCGAGGACAATGAAAAGATTATCGTCTCAAACCCGGCTGAAAGCCTGTATTCCGCATCGGAGTCGGAACGGGGTGATGAACTGAAGAAAATCATTGATGACGCGACCTACAAATATATGATTGGAGACATCACAGAAAGCCAGTTCGATAAAGAAGTGGAAAAATGGGAGTCAAGCGGAGGAAAACAAATTATTCAGGAATACGAAGAAGCGTTTAAACAAGCAAAATAACATTGGAAAAACCCAAAACGCGCAAGCGGTTTTGGGTTTTTTACATGCTTCTTTTTTGCTGGCGGTAGTTTCCCGGTGTAATCCCTTCCAGCTTTTTAAATGATCTGATGAAATTTTGCGAGTTTTTATATTTCAGCTTTTCGGCAATGTCCTTGACCGCCATGTCGGTTTCGGCAAGCCAGCTTTTCGCCATATGGTGTCGGTAGCTTGAGACATACTCGCTGAATGAAATACCCATTTCTTTTTTGAAAATGCTGCTTAAATAATTTGGGTTGTAATGCAGCCTGCGCGCGATTTCGTCCAGTGTCAATTCGGATTCAAACTCATGATGGATGATATGAATGATGTTGTCGGAAATATTTTTGTACTGGGCATCCGCGCGGGCGTTCACTTTGTCTGTCATCGGATCAATAAACTCATTCTTTAGCCAGTTTTCGGTATCCTCGAACGTTTTCAGCTCAAAAATTTGGTCATATAGCATTTTGTTTTCTTCAAGCTCAAACAATTCGATCCCGAGCACATGCATCAGCTCAATCACATGGTTCAAAAAACGGGCGATGGCGATTTGAAATTGATACGGGTTGGTGTTCTGGGTGAAAATGGCTTGCAAAATCGCGTGCAGGCATTTATCCGCTTTCTCCTTGTCTCCTGCTTTAACGGCATCGAACAGCTCATGCTGAAGCTGCTTTGGAAAATGGGTTTTGAAGGTTTTTTTCTGGTCAAGGTCTTCGTAAAAAATGATCGACTTGTTTTCCGCTTTAAGCCGGTATTTCAACGCTTCTGAGCCTTCCGCATAGGCTGTTTTCGCTTTTGCCAGCACATTAAACGGCTGGCTGATGCCGATGCTGACAGACAGCTGCAGCTCAGCTTCCGCTTTTTCCTGAATCATTCTTGCAGTCTCATTCAGCTCAGCTATGAATTCTTCTTTTGTCCCGCTTTGGTTGATCAAAATCGTCGCCTGCTGTTTGTCAACTACGGCGGGGGCAAGATGTTTGTCCGTCGGGATGCTGCGCTCAATCAGGCTGTTGACGGCAAACAAAAGCAGATCCATATCTTTTTTCTCATAAGGCGTATGATTCAGTGTGTCAATTTGGAGCACAAGCAAGGCAAGGTGCCGCCAATTTTGCTTTAAACCGAGACTTTCAAAACGGTTATCAACCTCCTCATCCGTCAGTTTTCCAAGCATAAGCCTGACCATAAAATATTGCTGCAGATGAGTGGCCTGCTGCTTCATCGTTTCCTCAAGGTCGTCATTTCGGTCCTTCAGCTGTTTAAAGCTCTGTTCAATTAACTCAAATTCATTTTGAGGAGGCTGTTGTTTCTCTTGTATGGCTCCATGTCTTGCGAATGATTCGTAAAGCACCCTGATCGGCTTGTAAAAATGGCGGGAGCCCAGCCAAGAGAACAATAATGAAAGCGTTAACAAAATAAGGCATACTGCAAAAGTGATCCAGCCGATTGATTTGGCTTCTTTTTTTAGCTCAGGCAGGGAAACGAGAGAAAAATAAGTCCATGTATTATAGTCAGATTTTTGATAGGTGACTTTATAATGAATCCGATCAATAACTGTTTCAAACTGTCCGCTATTGGCGGTTTGCGCCAGCACTTTTTGGACAAAGCCGTCGTTATGAAGAGTTTCACCAACGTCAGACATGTTGTTATGAAGGATGATGCGGCCTTTTTCATCGATGATAAACAGGTTGTTGGCGTTTGAATAGCCGGGCATATTTTTGACAAGCGAACAGCTCGGGATGCTTGCGGCGGCCAATCCCTTTGTATTTGTGCTGTTCAAAGGAAGCTGCTTAATTAAATTAATATTGTAGCGGCAGTTTTCTGCTGTGCCTTCTTTGGTTGAAATCAAATGATTGTTTTCCTCAAGCGTCCAATATGAACGGCTCGCTTTGTGTTTCGTGTATGCTGAGGCTGCTTCATGAAGAGTATCTGTATTCAAACGGTACAAACCGGAATTGTTCATGTACCATTTTTTCGTATAACTGACTAACGTCATGTTGGACAGGTCGGTATCAAAGCTTTGCAGATAATTGAGCTCTTGGTTCACTTGGTTATAGATTTGAAATTGGTCTGAGTGCAAAGGCTCGGACAATGTGCGAAGGAGAGGCGGCGAACTCACATAGTGGGTTAAAGAGTGATCGACGGTTTTCAATATATGTTCGATGCTTTGCTGGGTCTGCTGGAGTGTGTCGAATTTTTCCTCCGAAACGTTGGAAATAGCCGTTTTCTGAGAGTGCTCGTACGAAAACAATCCGACCAAAATAACCGGAATGGTGCTGAGCAGGCAGAAAAACGTGATCAGTTTGTAGTAAAACTTGTATTGGCTTCTTTTCATAAAACCCCCCATTTCATAACATCCACTTCACCTTAATACAATTAATCCAAAGATTGATAGATATTGTCAATAATCATTTTCTAATATTGGTGTCTTTTTTTCAGGTGGACCGGCTGAACCCTTGATTATAAAGGGATAAAACAGGATGTGATCATATGATTGTAGACGGACTTTTGCCTGCTGCGCTACAGTGAATGCAAGAACCCGTGAAAGGAGGCTGGGAAAAAATGAAAACAGCAGAAGCGCAAGCGCCGGCTGTTGATGCAGTCATTTTTAAAAAAGAAAAAAGAAAGCGCTTACTAAGTAAGCTGATTCAGCAAAAATATTTGTACTTGATGATTTTGCCGGGGTGTATTTATTTTTTGCTTTTTAAGTATGTCCCGATGTGGGGAATTGTGATTGCGTTTCAGGATTATCAGCCGTTCCTCGGCATTTTGGGCAGTGAGTGGGTGGGGCTGAAGCATTTTATCAGGCTGTTTACTGAGCCTACATTTTTTCTCTTGTTAAAAAACACGCTCGTGTTATTTGCTTTGAACCTGGCCATATTTTTCCCGGTGCCGATACTGCTGGCGCTTCTTTTGAACGAAGTGCGGATTGCTCTCTTTAAAAAATTTGTTCAGACGCTGATTTATATCCCGCATTTTATGTCTTGGGTCATTGTTGTATCGCTTTCGTTTGTGCTTTTAACGGTAGACGGAGGCTTGATTAATGAACTGATTGTGTTTTTTGGCGGTGAAAAAATCAATTTTCTGCTGAACGAAGAATGGTTCCGGCCCCTGTATATTCTGCAGGTTATCTGGAGGGAAGCAGGCTGGTCGACGATCATTTATCTGGCGGCCATTACAGCGGTTGACCCCCAGCTGTATGAAGCGGCGAAAATGGACGGAGCGGGACGGCTGCGGCAAATGTGGCATATTACGCTGCCCGCCATTAAAAGCGTTATCGTCGTTTTGCTGATTTTGAAAATCGGAGACACGCTGGAGCTTGGCTTCGAGCATGTGTATTTGCTGTTAAATGCGACTAACAGGGAAGTGGCGGAAATTTTTGATACGTATGTTTATACTGCAGGGCTGAAACAGGGCCAATTCAGCTACAGTACAGCAGTCGGCGTATTTAAAGCGGCGGTCGGGCTGATTTTGGTCATGCTAGCGAATCGTTTGGCGAAGAAATTTGGCGAGGAAGGAATTTATTAAGAAAGGGATGGGATCAATGGATCAATCAATCGCTGTAAAATCGCCTCTTACGTACGCGGAGGCATTGGCAAAAACCATTATGAATACGTACACAGTCGAGGAGCTGCCTCCTGCAAACCGCTGGCACTACCATCAGGGTGTTTTCTTATGCGGTGTATTGCGGCTGTGGGAAGCAACTGGGGAAAAGCGGTATTTTGAGTATGCGAAGGCTTATGCAGATCTCTTAATCGATGATTATGGCAATCTATTATTTAAAAGAGATGAACTGGATGCCATTCAAGCGGGTCTCATTCTTTTTCCATTATACGAGCAGACGAAGGATGAACGGTATGTCAAAGCGGCAAAAAGGCTGCGCGGCTTATATGGAACACTGAACCGGACGTCTGAGGGCGGTTTTTGGCACAAAGACGGTTATCCTTACCAAATGTGGCTTGACGGCTTATACATGGGGGGGCCGTTCGCACTGAAATATGCCAATCTGAAGCAGGAGCCGGAGCTGTTTGATCAGGTCGTGCTGCAGGAGTCATTAATGAGAAAGCATACGAAGGATTCAAAAACCGGACTTTTTTATCACGCCTGGGATGAAGCGAAAAAAATGCCTTGGGCCAATGAAGAGACAGGCTGTTCACCGGAATTTTGGGCACGTTCCATCGGCTGGTACGTCATGTCTCTTGCTGACATGATTGAAGAGCTGCCGAAGAAGCATCCAAACCGTCATGTGTGGAAAAACACGCTGCAGGACATGATGGAAAGCATCTGCCGCTATCAAGACAAAGAGACGGGGCTATGGTATCAGATTGTTGATAAGGGAGACAGGTCTGATAACTGGCTGGAAAGCTCAGGATCCTGCCTGTACATGTACGCATTTGCGAAGGGAATCAATAAAGGCTATTTAGACAGAGCTTACGAAACAACACTGCTAAAAGCGTATCAAGGCTTGATTCAGCATAAAACCGAAACATCAGAAGACGGCGCGTTTCTCGTCAAAGACATATGTGTCGGAACGTCAGCCGGTTTTTATGACTATTATGTCAGCCGCGAAAGAAGCACAAACGATCTGCACGGGGCTGGTGCGTTTATTTTGGCTATGACAGAGCTGGAGACTCTTTTTAGGACAGCAGAGAAATGATGACAGGTATACGTACGGCTTTGTGTGTGATCGTCTCAGTGCTCTTTTTGGCATCATGCTCAAGCAGGCCGGACGGAATGCATGTCATTCTCTTTTCTGATATGCAGGCTGGCGTACAGGAAAAAATAAAACAAGCCGCTGAGCAGAATGCCGGGAAGGTCGATATTTTACCAGCTTTTCAGGAAAAACTGCTGACTGAAATTACCGCCCATGAGGGAGATGTTTTCATCGTGCCTGAAGACATGTTTCAAGCTTACGATGATCCGGAAAATTTTCAGCCGTTAAACGGATTGGCTCCTGAAAAAACATCTCCTTATACAATTGTTAATAATAAAACAGGAGAAAAAACGATCTATGCCGTTCAGATCGAAAAAGGGAAAAAACAGCTGAACGGCTATTCTTTTCAATTGAATCGCGATATGGCGGCGTTTATCCCTGTGTATGCTGAAAAAACAGAGGAAGCGCTGCAGCTGATTTCTCAACTAACTGAAGCCCGATAGAGGTGAGGATATTGAAGAACATCGTCTTTTGCGGATTGAGCAGCAGAGCATTCAGTATGTTTATCAAACCGCTGTTGGAGCGGTTTTCAACTCATTATGAGATTACGGGATTGCTGGATGCCGATCCGAAACGTTTTGCCGTTTGCAAGAAGAAATTTCCCGAGCTGGCCCACGTGCCCGAGTTTAGCGAAGATGCTTTTGACGAGATGATGCGCGTGTCAAAGCCTGATATCGTCATTGTGGCAGGCAGGGACGATA
Source organism: Bacillus sp. FSL R5-0576 (assembly GCF_038004765.1). Classification (NCBI taxonomy): domain Bacteria; kingdom Bacillati; phylum Bacillota; class Bacilli; order Caryophanales; family Bacillaceae; genus Bacillus; species Bacillus sp. FSL R5-0576. Next base: position 2,804,828 of record NZ_JBBORU010000001.1, on the reverse strand, counting down.
CGCATGTCACATATATTGTAAAAAGTCTTCAGTGGAATACAGATGTGATTACTGAAAAACCAATGGTGACAACAGTGCAGGATGCGAATCGGGTGCTTGAAGCGGAGGCCAAAAGCGAAGGAAAAGTCACCGTCGCGTTTAACTATCGCTACAGCCCGTTTCATCGGAAAATAAAAGAAATGATTCTGGACGGAAAAATAGGCAGGGTCACCTCCGTTGATTTAAATTGGTATATTGATACGTATCATGGCGCCAGCTATTTTAAACGCTGGAACAGGTCGAGACAGTTTTCCGGGGGCCTTTCTGTCCATAAATCAACACATCACTTTGATCTCGTCAATTGGTGGCTCGGGCAAAATCCGGAAGAGGTATTTGCTTATGGCGCCTTGAATTACTATGGGCCGGACAGTGAGTGGAACCCCTTGCCGGAAGAAGACGGGCGTTTTTGCGGGACGTGCCGGGTCAAAGAAAAATGCCACTACTATTCAAGGTGGCATCCCCGTTCCTCTAAAGCTTCTATAAAGGATGATCATCTCGAAGCAGGAGACCAGTCCAGCTTATATACTGCATACAGGCCTGACGCGTGTATTTTTGACGAGGAAATTGACATCGAGGATACGTACGTGGCGGCAGTCAAATATGATGGCGGCGCACTGTTAAGCTACTCGATTATTTTTTCGGCCCCGTATGAAGGCTACCGGCTGACGATCAACGGCACAAAAGGGCGTATTGAATCAAATGAATTTCACGAACCTTCCAGAATTCCGTTTGCTTTTCCTGAGCAGACAATCGATTACTATCCGCTTTTTGAATCAAAGCAGACGATACAAGTGGTCAAAAATGAAGGGGGGCATGGCGGAGGTGATCCGCTTTTGCTTGAGGATCTTTTTTTAGGAAAAGACCCGCTGCGCCGCTATGATATTTTAGCCGGGGCTGAAGCTGGAGCCTACTCCATCGCGGTTGGTGAGGGAATGTGGCGCTCGGTTGCCGAAAAGAAGCCGATCGGCATGAAAGAGCTTTTTCAGATGCAGAATGTATAATGCAAAAAAGGAGGGGGCGCCATGGAACATGATGGCTCACTGGGACGGATGCTGCGTTTTTGCGAATGGATTATGAGATTTGCGTATACAAACTTGCTGTGGCTGTTTTTTACGTTACTCGGTCTCGGCGTGTTTGGCATCATGCCCGCGACCGCGGCTTTATTCGCTGTCATGCGGAAGTGGATCCAGGGGCAGGACAACGTTCCGGTGCTCAAAACGTTTTGGCAGGAATATAAGGGTGAATTTTTTCGTTCAAATCTGCTCGGCGCTGTACTGGCGCTCATCGGAGTGATCATTTATATTGATTTGGCCTTCATCTATCCAAGTCATTTCCTTCTGCACATCCTGCGCTTCGCCATTATGATATTTGGCTTTTTGTTCGTATCCATGCTTTTTTATGTGTTTCCGCTGCTTGTCCATTTTGACTGGAAAAAACGTCTGTATGTGAAATTTTCGCTCTTGCTCAGTGTGGCGTATTTGCAATATACGCTTGCTATGCTTGCGCTGACTGTTGCTCTCTTTTTCTTGCTTGCGTACCTGCCGGGCATTGTCCCTTTTTTCAGCGTCAGCCTTATCAGCTACTGTCATATGCGCATTGTTTATGCCGTGCTGCTGAAAGTGGAGCAGCACGGCGGCGAGCCACAGAGGAAATCCCATATACGGAAAGCTTTTTATCCGGAAACGAGATAATCATCATTTCTCTATCATAACGCTGTTCCAAACGGAATAGATTGATAGAGAAAGGAGAGCGGATAAAATGCTGAAGGTAGCGGTATTTGATGAAGAGCATGAAAAAGACTTACAAACGGAAATCAATTCATTTTTAAAAGGGATATCGGAGGAGCAGCTGATTGATATCAAATATACGGTTTCGGCGGCGTGCGACCCAGACGGCGAGCAGCTTTACTGTTTTTCCGCCCTTATTTTATATCGCAAATAAAAAGATCTTTCCGCAGGCGCGGAAAGATCTTTTTTGTTAATATGCTTTTTTCACTCTTGGACTTCTCGGTTTATCGAGTTTCTCCGCTTTTTTGATCTCTCTTCTTTCTTTTGAGAGCGATTGATAGAGAGAGGCAATCATCAGCAGGATAACGATAGAAAACGGCAGCGCTGCCAGAATCGCTGTGTTCTGCAAAGCGGCAAGCCCTCCGGAATATAGGAGCACAGCCGCCATGGCGGACTGAATGATACCCCAGCTGAGTTTCACAGAATTCGCCGGATTTAAAGAACCGTACGACGTCTGCATGCCCAGCACGAATGTAGCTGAATCAGCAGACGTGATAAAGAATACTGCGATCAGAATCAATGCAAGGATCGATGTCACCATTGTCAGCGGATAGTGATCAAGTGTTCCGAACAGCATCGTTTCAGTGGACAGCTTTGCTACATTGAACGTGCCTTTTTGCTGGAGGTCCATGGCTGAAACGCCGAAAATGGAGAACCATAGAAATGTCAAAATACAAGGTGTCACCAAGACGCCAATTAAAAATTCTCGGATCGTCCGGCCTCTGGATACACGGGCGATGAAAATGCCGACAAATGGAGACCAGGAAATCCACCATGCCCAATAGAAAATCGTCCAGCTGTTAATCCATTCGCGTTTTTCAGGATCGTTCGGTGTCAGTCTGAAGCTCATTTGAACGATATTTTGAATGTATTGTCCGATAGAATCTGTAAATGAGTTCATTATCAGCACTGTAGGCCCGACAACGAGCATAAACAACATTAACAATCCGGCCAATACCATGTTTGTGTTGCTTAAATACTTAATTCCTTTTCCGAGTCCGCTCCACGCAGAAAGTAAAAAGAGCACTGTCACAATAATGATTAAAACCAATTGGACGATAAACGCATTCGGAATGCCGAACAGGTAATTCAAACCGCCGTTAATTTGGGTTGCGCCAAGACCAAGACTTGTTGACACCCCGACAACAGTGGCGAAAACTGCAATACAGTCAATGGCCTTTCCGATCGGTCCGTTTACTTTATCCCCGAGAATCGGTGATAGTGTGCTGCTGATTAACCCGGGTGCGCCTTTGCGGAATTGGAAATAGGCAATGCATAATGCCACAATGGCATAAATGGCCCAAGCGTGCAAACCCCAGTGGAAAAACGTATAGCGGAGTGCATCTCTGAAGGCTTGGGGGGTTTCTGTTTCACCTGATGGAGAGCTAATTGCGTAATGGCTGATCGGTTCAGCCGCACCGTAGAATACTAAGCCGATTCCCATGCCTGCGCTGAACAGCATGGCAAACCATGATAATAACCCGAATTCCGGTTTTTCATCAGGCTTTCCGAGTTTGATTTTTCCGATCGGGCTGAAAATCAAAAAGAGACAAAACCCGACAAACAAAGAGACAACTAAAAGATAATACCAACCAAATGAATCGGTAATAAATGCTTGTGCCGATTGAGACACATTTTGCAGGCTGTCAGGAGAAATAACACCCCATAATACAGCTGCAGCTGTGATTGCAATCACAATCCAAAATACACTAGATATATGTTTCAACATTTCTCACCCTCTAATTTTTTGTGTACGCCTATATCTTGCTCGCAGGCTTAGTATGGTCGTACGATGGCAGCTCATTCCTCTCTTAAAATTACCCCGCAATCAGGTGAAACAAAACAAGTCTCACCCTAACATGAATGCGGGGAATGTTCAAATGTGAGTTTGACGGCAAGAGATTTAAAGAGTAATGATTAAGAACGGGCGTATTGCCCGGCATTTAGCCCTGCAAGCCTGCCTGTGACAAGGGCGGAGGTAATATTGTATCCGCCTGTGTAGCCATGGATATCCAGAATTTCACCGCAAAAATAAAGCCCCTCCATTTTTTTAGAAGCCATTTTTTTCGGGTCAATTTCTTTTACAGATACCCCGCCTCCCGTGACAAATGCCTTATCAAGCGACAGTGTGCCATTTGCGAGGACAGTAAACTGCTTGCAGTCCCTTACAAATTGTCTGAAAGGATCCTTCGGCAGCTCAGAAAACGATACGTTCGGAGAGATGCCGTTTTTTTCGAGCAGGAATAGGAGATAGCGCTCCTGCATCCAAGGCTTCAGCACGTTTTTAATGGTTTTTTTCGGTGCTTCCTTCAGTTCTTTATACATCTTTTGGAAAAGCGTTTCTTCATTGATATCCGGATACAAGTCGATTCTGATCGGCACTTGAGGCTGTTTTTTCAGCTCTTTTACGACAAATTGGCTGCATCTGAGAATGGCAGGTCCTGAGAGGCCGAAATGGGTAAACAGCATGTCCATTTTATGTGTGATAATCGGTTTGCCTTTTTTATTTAACACACTGACGGCTACATCTCTTAGTGATAAGCCCTGAAGTGTTTTTTGCTTAATGAACGGTTCAGCAGAAGTGACGGGAACCTCTGTCGGAAACAGCTCTGTTATGGTATGGCCCGCGGCTTCAGCCCATTCATAGCCGTCTCCCGTGCTTCCGGTATGAGGCACGCTTTTACCGCCTACAGCGATAATGACTGCCTGGCTATGGATCATTTCGCCATTATTCGTCACAATCCCTGCTGTCTGTCCATCTTCATATAAAACAGATTTAATTTTCTCGTTCGTTCTGATTGTTACGCGAAGCTGCTTCAGCCTGTTTAACAGCGCGTCAACGACACTTTGGGCTTTGTCGGTCACAGGAAACATCCGGCCGTGATCCTCTTCCTTCAATTGAATGCCGAGGTTTTCAAAAAACTTGATAATGTCCTCATTATTAAATTCAGAAAACGCGCTGTATAAAAAACGCCCGTTGCCGGGGATGTGCTTGATAATTTCTTCCACAGGAAGGCGGTTCGTCACATTACAGCGGCCGCCCCCGGAAATCGCGAGTTTCCGTCCTAATTTATTTCCTTTATCTATCAGCAACACGCCAGCGCCCTGTTCTCCTGCTGCAATCGCAGCCATCAAGCCTGAAGGGCCTCCGCCGATTACGATAACGTCATATTGTTTCATCTTTATCATCAACTTTCTTTTCATTTCGTGTGCGGACACCCCGTCCGCAGTACTATTATAGCGAAAGAAAGCCGCTCCTTAAACGTCTTTTGCCGCGGACATGAATGTTCACAGGATTGCTTTTGTATTTATTACCGTCTAAATGCCCAGTTGTGGTAAAATAGAAAAGTTGAATCTTCGTAGAAAATGGTGATGAAGAAACATGTCAAGCAAACTGTTAAGAGGCACGTTTGTATTAACGCTCGGTACATATATATCGCGGATTCTGGGGATGGTCTATTTAATTCCCTTCAGCATTATGGTCGGGGCGACAGGCGGTGCATTATTTCAATACGGATACAACCAATACACTTTATTTTTGAATATTGCTACGATGGGCTTTCCGGCCGCTGTTTCTAAATTTGTTTCCAAATATAATTCAAAAGGGGATTATGAGACAAGCAGGAAAATGCTCAAGGCGGGCATGTCGGTTATGCTCGTCACAGGAATGATAGCCTTTTTCATTCTGTATCTATCGGCTCCGATGTTTGCGGAAATATCGCTGGGAGGCAAGGATAATAACGGCCTGACAATTGATCATGTCGTTTATGTCATCCGCATGGTAAGCTTAGCGCTATTGGTCGTACCGATTATGAGCCTTGTCCGCGGATTCTTTCAAGGGCACCAAATGATGGGTCCGACAGCTGTTTCCCAAGTCGTTGAACAGATTGTCCGCATCATCTTTCTATTGAGTGCGACATTCTTGATTTTGAAGGTTTTCAACGGCGGCCTTGTCATCGCTGTGGGCTATGCAACCTTCGCAGCGCTGATCGGTGCCTTCGGAGGGCTGGTCGTGCTTTATATTTATTGGAACAAACGGAAGGGCAGCCTGCTGGCGATGATGCCGAATACGGGTCCGACAGCAAACCTAAGCTACAAGAAAATGTTTTTCGAGCTGTTCAGCTATGCTGCTCCGTACGTTTTTGTCGGACTAGCCATCCCTTTGTATAACTATATTGATACAAATACGTTTAACAAAGCGATGATTGAAGCCGGTCATCAAGCCATCAGCCAGGACATGCTTGCGATTCTAACCCTGTATGTTCAGAAGCTCGTGATGATCCCGGTTTCCCTAGCAACTGCTTTTGGACTGACATTAATTCCAACGATTACTGAATCGTTTACAAGCGGAAACTATAAGCTGTTAAATCAGCAGATTAATCAAACGATGCAGACGATCCTGTTTTTAATTATTCCGGCTGTTGTCGGGATCTCTCTATTGTCAGGACCGACGTATACGTTCTTTTACGGGTCAGAGAGCCTTCATCCTGAACTGGGGGCAAACATTTTGCTATGGTATTCGCCAGTCGCGATTTTGTTCTCTTTGTTTACAGTCAACGCAGCTATTCTGCAGGGCATCAATAAGCAAAAATTTGCGGTTGTCAGCCTTGTGATCGGTGTCGTGATCAAGCTTGTGCTGAATGTTCCGCTGATCAAACTGATGCAGGCTGACGGAGCGATTTTAGCGACGGCGCTTGGATATATCGCTTCCCTTTTATATGGGTTTATCATGATTAAGCGCCATGCAGGCTATTCGTATAAGATACTTGTTAAACGAACTGTTTTGATGCTGGTCTTATCAGCCATTATGGGTATTGCCGTGAAAATCGTGCAGTGGGTATTAGGCTTCTTTATTTCCTATCAGGATGGCCAGCTGCAAGCTGCGATTGTTGTGGTGATCGCGGCCGCTGTTGGCGGAGCAGTCTACCTGTATTGCGGCTACCGATTAGGATTTTTACAGAAAATTTTAGGCCGCCGTTTGCCAGGTTTCTTAAGGAAAGGCAGACATGCAGGCTGATGAACTAGATATGATGAAACTGAGGGCTCGCATGCTGCGGGCTTTCTTTTATAAAGGAGAGATTGGGAATGAGACTTGATAAGCTGCTTGCCAACAGCGGGTATGGTTCCAGAAAAGAAGTCAAAGCCGTTGTGAAGGCTGGAGCTGTTATGATCGACGGCAAACCTGCCAAAGATGTAAAGGCGCACGTTGATCCTGATACGCAGGAGGTGACCGTATACGGGGAACCGGTTGATTATCGAGAGTTCATTTATCTTATGATGAATAAACCGCAGGGCGTGCTGTCGGCGACTGAGGACAGCCGGCAGCAAACAGTGGTCGATCTGCTGACGCCGGAGGAGATGAGATTTGAGCCATTTCCGGCCGGCAGGCTTGATAAAGATACAGAGGGCTTTTTGCTGCTCACAAATGACGGCCAGCTCGCACATCGGCTCCTTTCTCCTAAAAAGCATGTTCCAAAAACGTATGAAGTCCATTTAAAATCACAGATTTCTCGGGAAGACATTTCCGATTTGGAAACGGGTGTCTACATAGAGGGCGGCTATAAAACAAAGCCGGCAAAAGCGGAAATCAAAACAAACGACAGTGGCAATACCGTTATATATCTGACAATTACAGAAGGAAAATACCATCAGGTCAAGCAAATGGCAAAGGCAGTCGGCAATGAAGTGGTTTATCTGAAGCGGCTTTCGATGGGACGCGTTTCCCTAGATCCGGCCCTGGCACCCGGAGAATACCGTGAGCTGACAGAGGAAGAGCTTCATTTGCTCAATGAGCCGCAAGCATGACAAAAACCCCGCATACCGAATGCGGGGTTTTATTTATAAGCACACAAAAACAAGGCTCAGTAGGTTTCTTCGCCCTGTTATCTATCGGACCGCTCTCAGGCGGCCCTATGTAATTTTTCAATTTATGAGGTAATCTTTACTTTCTTTCTCGTTGTCTCCCACTTGCCACGGCTTGGACTATGAACAAGATCATTATATGCCAACACATTTAAGTCTCTTTGAATCGTTCTAGGTGTAATGCCGAATTCGTCAACCAGTTCCTGTGTTGTCACAAGACCTTTTTCTTGGATAAACATGTAAACTGATTTGATTCGAGTTAGCATACGGTTTGTTGAAGGTTTCAAAAAACCACTCCCTATCATAAGATCGGATGGACTTGACTAACCACAACTCACGACTATCAACTGCGTACGAAATAGCAACAAAGGCAGACATCTGTAATTGTTAAAATAATTCGCCCTCATTATACACGATATTGCAGTGATGAATCTAGGGATAACTCCTATTAATTTTTTCCAATTTCGCGTTGGGCAGCCATCCTTGTTGGATTACTATGTATTTCGGCTCAATATTATTATGGTTAAAGAAACTTTTTTTATTCTGTTTCGTAGTAAATTTTGGAGGTGAGTGAGTTTTGACAAATTTGCTTGAAGCTTCAATAGAACAGGCCGGGTATACAAGCCGAAAAAAAGTGCTCACCGATGTTTTTCTGGAAGTCAGAAAAGGGGAACTGGTTGGACTGATCGGAGCCAACGGCGCCGGAAAAAGCACCGCAATCAAGGCGATACTCGGCCTTTCAGAAGATTTTAAAGGGCATATTGCCTGGAACGACTGTTCATTTGCATATATTCCGGAGCATCCGTCCTTCTACGAAGAACTGACGCTGTGGGAGCATTTGGATCTGATCAGCACACTCCACGGCATTGAAGAGAGTGAATTTGCGCATCGGGCCCAAAGCCTGCTGCAGACGTTTTCGCTAGATCATGTCAAACATGAGCTGCCTGTCACCTTTTCGAAGGGCATGCAGCAAAAACTAATGCTTATCCAGGCCTTTCTCTCTAAGCCGGATATGTATGTGATTGATGAACCGTTTATCGGCCTTGATCCGATATCGACGAAACGCTTTGTGGACATGCTTAAGGCTGAAAAAGAACGTGGAGCCGGAATTCTGATGTGCACGCATGTACTCGATACCGCGGAAAAAATCTGTGACCGGTTTTATATGATTGAGAAAGGTTCATTATTTCTCCAAGGCACGTTAAAAGATATTCAGGACAAGACCGGATTAGAGGGGCAGTCATTGCTTGACTGTTTTTATAAGGCAGTTCAAGGTGATCGGCCATGAACGGGCGTACGCTCTTTTTTCGAAGGCTGTTTGACTATTACAAGTATCAGTTTAAAGTGTTGCATGCGGTCATTGACTGGACAGTCGCTCTCTATATCGTTTTGCCGGCGATTGCTTTTGTCATCTATCAGTATATTGATTTGATGAACGGAAGAGGCCTTCTTTATGAGTGGTCTGAAGTGGCGGAATGGAGATGGCTGTATGCTGTGTGTGTGCTGATCATGTTTACAGGTTCGATTCGTACATTTTTAATGGAAGCGGACAAAGTGTTTTTGCTGCAAAAGAAAGAAATCATCTATCAGCTCAAACGGTACACGCTTTTGTATTCTTTTCTGGTCACGCTGGCTAAATGGCTGCTTCTCTTTTTTATTGTCCTTCCCCTTATCAGTCATTTTGTTCACATCACATTCGCAGAAAGCACTGCTCTATTGTGTTATTTGTTTGGCCTTCATATATTCTTTTTATCCTTAAAGCAAGACAGGATCAGAAAGCCGCGCTCTATTTCGAGATGGATTGGCGATACCCTTGTCAGAGCTATTCTTTTTGCTGGTTCTGCTATCCTGATTGTTTTTACTGAGTGGCACTTGCTTGCGCTTATTGGCATTTTATTTTTGTTTTTCTCAGTTATCCGCAGTTTGAAAAAGACAGCCTCGTTCACGGCTTTTGAAGCTGAGGTGACTGAAGAGAAAAAAAGCAGGCTTGCCCTTGCAGGACTTGTGATGATGATGAGTCAGGAGGCGGGAATGCCAAAAGTAAAAGACAGGATGAGAAGAAAACCATTATTATACCGAAATTCAAAAAGGATATTTAAAAGACGAACGATCTGCACAGGCTATAAGGAGTTGTTTTTTAAAGTTATGCTGAGGAATGGCGAGTATGCAAGGCAGATGTACATGCTACTGTCAGCTTTCACTGTTCTCATATTTGTTTCCCCAATTTGGCTGAAGGTGATTGCGCTGCTGGTATACACAGGGGTTTGCCGTTATATCCTGACGCTTATTTTTGACAAGGTCATGGATGCCCCTTTTTTAATTGGCACCGATAAGGAAAGTGATGAATATTATCGGGCCAGAAAAAGCTGTATCAACATCCTGCACTATGCGTTTGCCGCCTGTTGTTCTTTAGCGGCCGCTGTCTCTTTATTGTTTACATAAAAAACCCAAACGGCGACGTTTGGGTTTTCTGGTCTATCCTTATAAAATAAACAGCTGGATGAAAAACAGAATGGCGAAAACGATGACGAGCGGATGAATCTCTCTCCATTTTCCCCGCGCCGCTTTTACAATTGGGTACGAAATAAAGCCAAGCGCGATTCCTGTAGAAATGCTCGAGGTCAAAGGCATGGCTAGAATGACGAGAAACGCAGGAAATGCCTCGTCCATCTCTTTCCAGTTCATATTGGAAACTGAGCCCATCATCAGGCTGCCGACGATAATCAAAGCAGGCGAGGTGATGGCGGCTATACCTGACAAGGCGCTGACAAGCGGACTGAAAAACATTGAAGCCGCAAACATCACCGCGACAGTCAAAGCCGTAAGCCCCGTTCTTCCCCCGGCTGCAACACCGGCGGAAGACTCGATAAATGCAGTCGTTGGACTTGTGCCGAAAACAGCTCCTACTGTCGTCGCGGTTGAATCAGCAAGCAGCGCTTTTCGCACGTTCGGCAGCTTGTTGTTCTTCATCAGCCCGGCTTGCTCGGCAACTCCGATCATCGTGCCTGTCGTATCAAAAATGGTGACTAATAGAAAAGAAAAGACGACAGCGTACAGGCCGTGATGAATGACATCGCCAAAAGCGGTAAATGGATTTGAGATCATCAATCCTTCCGGCAAATGAGGAAGCGACATAAATCCCTTTGAAAAATGGAGCTGACCGGTGAAAAAGGCGATCAAAGCGGTAGCTGCCATTCCGATAAATAAAGCGCCGCTTACATTCAGCACCATCAGGACCACGCTGATCAAAAGGCCGACCAGCGTTAAGATAACACCAGGTGAATGCAGATTGCCGAGAGTGACCAGGTTTGACTCATCAGCTGCCACAATTCCCGCTTGACGCAAACCGATAAAAGCAATAAACAGCCCGATCCCTGTTGTGATCCCGTATTTTAAATTGTTTGGAATCGCTTCTATAAGTTGTTTTCTTAAAGGCGTTAACGATAGAATAATGAAGAGAACCCCTGCTGTAAATACTGCGCTGAAAGCTGTTGCGTACGTGATGCCGCCATCGCTTGCGCTTACGACATGAAAGGCTAAATAAGCGTTCAAGCCCATGCCGGGCGCAATAGCAATCGGATAATTTGCTGCCAGGGCCATCCACAGCGTTCCGACAATGGAGGCAATAATCGTTGCGGTGAAAACCTGGTCGAAAGGAACCCCGGCGTTAGCCAGAATGACCGGATTGACCACGACGATATAGACCATTGTGAAAAAGGTCGTCAGCCCTGCTATGATTTCTTGCTTTATGGATGTTTGCTGCTCTTTTAGATGAAACATAGTATCCTCCAATTACGAACGTTTTAACAAAACACCATTAATATTATTCGTTTTATTTGGTTTTTGCAAGTCATTTCTTGCGGAAAGGGGATCATTATGAACTGGGAAGTTGAAGTAATCAGAAAAAAAGAGGATTTAATTCGTGATACACAGGAATTTTTGAGAATCAACAGTGTCATGGACGAAACAACCGCCGGACCCGGTAAACCGTTTGGAGAAGGGGTAAATGCCAGCCTGACTTCATTGCTGGAGCTTGGAGAAAAAGAAGGCTTTACAACAAAAAATCTTGACGGCTTCGCAGGTCATATTGAATGGGGGGAGGGCGATGACATTATCGGCGTACTTTGCCATGTTGACGTCGTGCCGCCGGGAGATGGGTGGACGAGTGATCCATTTTCAGCTGAAATCCGCAACGGACGGATTTATGCAAGGGGCGCCATTGATGACAAAGGCCCGACAATGGCGGCATTCTACGCGCTGAAAATCGTGAAAGACATGAATTTGCCCCTGTCCAAGCGAGTCAGAATGATTATCGGAACAGATGAAGAAAGTGATTGGAGATGCGTAGAGCATTATTTCAAGCATGAAGAAATGCCAACAATGGGCTTTGCGCCTGACGCCGATTTTCCGATCATTAATGCGGAAAAAGGGATCATCGATGCTTCTTTACTTATTCCGCACCGCCCAAATCAAGCAGAACCAAAGGCAGTGCTTGTCTCGTTTCAATCAGGCCTTCGCTTAAACATGGTGCCTGACGCTGCGGAAGCTGTCATTGAAGGGCTGAAAAAAGAAGAGATTATGTCTTCATTTAAAGACATGCTCCGCACGACGGACCAAAAAGGGGAAGCTGCAATAGAGAACGGACAGCTCATTTTGCGTATGTACGGTCTTTCCTGCCATGCGATGGAACCGAACAATGGGATCAATGCCGGCATTTTATTGTGCGAATTTCTCCAGCAGACTGAGCTTGACGATGCAGGAAAGCGGTTTGTGCAAGTTGTGACAGATAAGTTCTCAGGTGATACAAGAGGAAAAAAACTGGACATCGACTGTGAGGATGAAATCAGCGGAGAGCTGACATTAAATGTCGGAACACTGCGCTATAAAGAAGGGCAAGGAGGCGAGCTCGGGATCAATATCCGCTATCCTGTGACAGCAGAAAGCAAAGTGATCCGCGATACATTCGAAAGCGCATCTGAATTTGAGCTGGGAGAATTCAAAGACAGCAAGCCGCATCACGTGTCCGCAGATCATCCGTTAGTCAAAACCCTGCAAAAGGTTTATGAAGGCCAGCTGGGTAAAAAAGCTGACTTAATCTCAATCGGCGGGGGGACATATGCGAGATCCTTAAAAGCCGGTGTCGCGTTCGGCCCGCTGTTCCCCGGACGCCCTGACAGCGCACACCAAAAGGATGAATATATCGAAATTGATGACCTGCTGAGATCGACAGCGTTATATGCTCAGGCCATTTACGAGCTTGCAAAATAAAAGGACCGGCTTCTGCTGAAGCCAGTCCTTTTTTTAAATAAATGACCATAAATCAGTTGATAAGTACCGTTCTCCTGTATCAGCTGTCATGCAGACCACAACTTTGTCAGGAGAGAGGCGTTTCGCTGTTTCGATTGCCGCGAAGCAGGCAGCGCCTGATGAAGGACCGACAAGAATTCCTTCTTCAGCAGCAAGCCGTCTTGTCGTCGTATACGCGTCTTCATCAGAGATTTTGATAATTTCATCATAAACGTCTTCATTTAAAATCGGCGGTATAAAGCCTGGGCTCGTTCCTACAAGTTTATGCGCGCCAGGTTTTCCGCCGGATAATACAGGCGAACCCGCTGGCTCAACAACATGAACCGTGATATCCGGAAAAAGCTCTTTGAGCGCCTCACCTGTTCCGGTAATGGTTCCGCCCGTTCCAGAGGAGGCGACAAAAGCGCCGAGCGGTTTTCCGATTTCCTCTATTGCCCGGGCGATTTCAGGCGCTGTTGTTTTCCGGTGCGCATCAGGATTGGCAGTGTTATCGAACTGCATTGGAATATAGCTGTTCGGAATTTGTTCGGCAAGCTCCTTCGCTTTTTTGATGCTGCCCGGCATTCTTTCCTCTCCGGGAGTTAATACAACCTCTGCGCCGTAAGCTTTAAGCAGGTTGATCCGTTCCTTCGTCATTGTATCAGGCATAACTAAAATTGCTTTATATCCGCGTGCTGCCGCATTCATGGCGAGCCCGATGCCGGTATTTCCGCTTGTCGGCTCTATAATAACTGATCCCGGCTTGAGTAAACCGTTTTGTTCAGCTTCTATGATCATTTGATAAGCGGCTCTGTCTTTCACACTGCCGCTCGGATTGAAAAATTCAAGCTTTAAATAGACTTGTGCCGCATTTTCCGGCTGAAGCCGATTCAATCTCACTAGCGGTGTATCTCCTATCAGATCAGCTGTGTTTGCAACGATTTTCAACATTGTCATTCCTTTCTGAATAAAACAAGTGTCATATAATATCCTAACATAATAAACGTTTGTGCGAGAGTGTTTTCATACACTGTTCCTCTATCCGCACAGCCTCTTTATTGATAAAATAATAGCTGTCAAAGAAGGGAGTGTCAGACGGATGCCAGATATACGGCCTCATTATTTCATCGGCGTTCCCATACCTGAGGGAATTGCAAATCCGATCTACCAGGCTGCGAAAAACGAACCGGTATTGACGTTTCAAAAATGGGTGCACCCGCTTGACTATCATATCACGTTAATTTTTCTCGGAGCGGCGGATGAGACACAAATAAAGAAGCTTGAAGGTTCGCTAGCAGAGATTGCTTCAGAAATTGACCCATTTTCAATTGAGTTTGACAAGATAGATGTATTCGGCGACCGCAGAAGGCCGCGCGTTTTACATCTGGAGCCAAAGAAAAACAAAACGCTTGATAGACTGCGGGAACATACGAAGCAGGCTGTCCTTCAGGCCGGCTTTCAAGTGGAAAAAAGACCGTATCATCCTCATATGACGCTGGCAAGAAAATGGACAGGCGAAAATGGATTTCCAGCTCATGTTCCGTTTGAAAGCGGCGAGGTTTCGATGATGGCTGAACGATTTTCGCTCTTTCAAATACACTTGAACCAATCACCAAAATACGAGGAAATATTCAAATTTCAATTATCTTAATTCATTGCGGAGTGGAGAAACAAACATGGCACAAATCATCAAAATTCATGATTATATATCGAGATATGAGCTTGATCCGTACCATTATATCAACCAGTTTGTACGTCTGAAAAAAGAGCGCTGGCTTTCACTAGTAGAAGCAGCGGAGCGCCAGCATGAAGAAAGGCAAGCCAGTGCTGAAGAACCGGAACCGGTGCAGAAACGAAAAAAATTTTCATTGAAAAGAAGAAAAGAAGAGATAAAAGCCGATATACAAGAAGAGAGACACCAATGGTTTGAGGACGAAGAAGATATTCATGTAAGGCTCCCGAAGAGCAGGGTGGCGCTTGCTTCTTTTTATAAAAGGCATTTATATGATTTTCAGCTCAAATGGGCAAGCTCTACTCTTTCAGAAATATCTCAACTCTCAAACCAAGTGAAGCAGGACCGCATTTTGCGTTATCTGACCCAGCAGCTGCCTGATTCTTATTTTATTATGTATAAGCCTGTGCTGAAAATTCAGCATGCGGCGGTTGAATTAAGCATTGTGATTATTTCTCCTCTGGAAATTTATTGCGTTTCTTTTTTAGAGGCTGAGGAAGACAGTGTCTACATAGGGTCTAAAAATCGTTTTTGGGACAAGAAAACAGCCTCTCAGACTGCATCAGTGTTAAATCCAGGGCTTAGCCTGTTTCGTACGGACTCGGTTGTGTCAAAGATCGTAAAGGAAAAACAGGCTGAGATTCCGGTTCGAAAATTGCTTCTGAGCAGAACGTCGTACATCGATTACCCGGAGCCGCCATACGGCTTAGAAATAGCGGATAAGCGGAGCGCGGAAGAATGGATTGAGCGGCAGAAGAAAAACACTGCTCCGATCAAACATCATCAGGTAAAGGCTGCAAAGGCTCTATTGTCTTACTGCATGTCTGACTCCTATCGCAGACAGGAGTGGCTGGAGTAAAAGAGAACGATTTGAGCGGTTTTCTCATAACATAAGCAGGTGAGAAAGATGAGCCATTGGTTTTTTATTATTAATCCGACAGCAGGACATCGAAACGGCCTGCGTGTTTGGAAGTCCATTCAAAAAGAATTGATCAAACGAAAGGTTGAGCACCGTTCATTTTTAACTGAACATCCGGGACACGCCGAGGTGCTCGCCAGACAGATTTCAACGATACAGGAATATAAGCTGAAGCGCCTGATCGTCATTGGCGGAGACGGAACCATGCATGAAGTTGTCAACGGGCTGAAAGATGTTGACGATATTGAGCTGAGCTTTGTGCCGGCGGGCGCGTATAATGATTTTTCGCGAGGGTTCTCTATTAAAAAAATCGATCTGATACAGGAAATCAAGAAGGTAAAGCGCCCGTTAACAAGAACCTTTCATTTAGGGAGCGTCAATTTCCTTCAGGATAAATCACAGATTCTTTATTTTATGAATCATATCGGGATCGGGTTTGACGCATATGTCAATAAAAAGGCGATGGAATTTCCGTTGAGACGGGTTTTTCTTTTTCTCCGCCTTCGATTTCTTGTGTATCCGCTTTCTCATTTGCACGCTTCGGCAACCTTTAAGCCGTTTACGTTAGCTTGTACGACGGAAGACGAGACGCGCGAATTTCATGATGTCTGGTTTGCCGTTGTATCCAACCATCCGTTTTACGGGGGAGGCATGAAGGCGGCGCCCCTAGCAAATCCGCGCGAGAAGACATTTGATATCGTAATCGTTGAAAACCAGCCGTTTTTGAAAAAATATTGGCTTTTATGTCTCATGGCATTTGGAAAACATACAAAGATGGATGGCGTTACGATGTTTAAAGCGAAGGACATTACATTTTACACGAAGGACAAAATCCCGTTCCATGCTGACGGAGAAATCATGGGCACTACCCCGTTTCGTCTGGCATCTAGTCCTTCACCCCTAAGAATCAAAACATAAACGTGTTTGGAGGAGAGAGCTTCCGATGGTCAGCATCCGCCGCAGCTTCGAAGCGTATGTCGATGACATGAATATCATTACTGTTCTGATTCCTGCTGAACAAAAGGAAATCATGACACCGCCGTTTCGGCTTGAGACAGAAATAACAGATTTTCCTCTGGCTGTCAGGGAGGAATACTCCCTTGAAGCAAAATACAAGTACGTCTGCGTATCCGACCATCCTGTGACATTTGGAAAAATCCATTGCGTCAGAGCATCCAGCGGCCACAAAACGGATCTCCAAATTGGCGCGGTCATCCGGACGGCAGCGTTTGATGACGAATTTTATTATGACGGAGAGCTGGGCGCCGTTTATACCGCGGATCATACCGTATTTAAAGTATGGGCGCCTGCTGCAACCTCAGCTGCTGTCAAGCTTTCACACCCCAATAAAAGCGGGCGCACATTCCAAATGACTCGGATGGAAAAAGGCGTCTATGCCGTTACGGTCACAGGTGACCTTCACGGATATGAGTATTTGTTTTGCATCTGCAACAATTCAGAATGGATGGAAACCGTTGACCCGTATGCCAAGGCTGTGACTGTAAATGGAGAGAAGGGCGTCGTCTTGCGCCCGGATCAAATGAAATGGACTGCTCCTCTTAAACCATTCTCACACCCTGTGGATGCCGTCATCTATGAGACGCATCTTCGTGACTTCTCCATCCATGAAAACAGCGGCATGATAAACAAGGGAAAATACTTAGCGCTGACGGAAACTGATACACAAACCGCAAATGGCAGTTCTTCGGGACTAGCGTATGTAAAAGAGCTTGGTGTTACACATGTGGAGCTTCTGCCGGTGAATGATTTTGCCGGAGTTGATGAAGAGAAGCCGCTTGATGCATACAATTGGGGATATAACCCGCTTCATTTCTTTGCCCCGGAGGGAAGCTATGCCTCAAACCCTCATGATCCTCAAACGAGAAAAACAGAGCTGAAACAAATGATCAATACCCTGCATCAGCACGGTCTGCGAGTCATTCTGGATGTTGTTTTTAACCATGTGTATAAGAGGGAGAATTCCCCCTTTGAAAAGACAGTGCCAGGTTATTTTTTCCGGCACGACGAATGTGGGATGCCGTCAAACGGCACCGGCGTTGGCAATGATATTGCATCAGAAAGAAGGATGGCAAGAAAATTCATTGCGGATTGCGTGGTCTATTGGCTTGAAGAATACAATGCCGACGGCTTCCGCTTTGATCTCCTCGGGATTTTAGATATTGACACCGTGCTTTATATGAAAGAGAAAGCAACTAAGGCAAAGCCCGGAATCCTGCTTTTTGGAGAAGGGTGGGATCTGTCTACACCGCTGCCGCATGAACAGAAAGCTGCTTTGGCGAACGCGCCAAGAATGCCGGGCATCGGTTTTTTTAATGATATGTTTCGTGACGCTGTAAAAGGGAACACCTTTCACCTTATGGCAGCAGGGTTTGCGCTCGGCAGCAGTGAATCAGCACAAGCTGTGATGCATGGAATTGCCGGGTCTTCCGGATGGAAGGCATTAGCACCGATTGTTCCGGAACCAAGCCAGTCCATCAATTATGTCGAATCACACGACAATCACACCTTTTGGGATAAAATGAGCTTCGCGCTTCCTCAAGAAAATGACAGCCGAAAGCGAAGCAGGCAAAGGCTTGCAGCCGCGATTATTTTGCTTGCCCAAGGGGTGCCGTTTATTCACAGCGGCCAGGAATTTTTCCGGACGAAGCAGGGAGTGGAAAACAGCTATCAATCCAGTGACAGCATCAACCAGCTCGACTGGGATCGCCGTGAAACATTCAAAGAAGATGTTCACTATATCCGCAGGCTGATCTCGCTGAGAAAAGCGCATCCTGCATTCCGTCTTAGGTCCGCTGCAGACATCCAGCGCCATCTTGAATGCTTGACGCTAAAAGAACACCTTATCGCATACAGGCTTTATGATCTTGACGAGGTTGACGAATGGAAAGATATCATTGTTATCCATCACGCGAGTCCAGACTCCGTCGAGTGGAGGCTGCCAAACGACATACCTTATCGGCTTTTATGTGATCCATCAGGATTTCAGGAAGACCCAACAGAAATCAAGAAAACGGTTGCAGTAAACGGCATCGGAACGGTTATCTTATATTTAGCATCAGATCTTAAGAGTTTTGCTTGACGAAGTTTGTGCTATAGCGCTAAAATTTAAAGGACGGCTATTGATTAGCATATGAGACTCTCAATAGCTGTCTTTTTTATTTTTATACGATTCGTACGAAAAAGGCATTCGCTGGATAGACTAGAGACGATTAGCCTTAATTCTAAAATATTTTAAGAAATGATGGGTTGAACATTGATATGAACTGGTTGGGACAATTACTAGGTAGCGATTGGGAGATCTTCCCCGCCGGAGGAGCTACAGGAGATGCATATTATGCGAAACATAACGGGCAGCAGCTTTTTTTAAAACGTAATAGCTCACCTTTTTTAGCTGTTTTATCCGCCGAAGGCATTGTTCCGAAGCTGGTTTGGACAAAACGGATGGAAAATGGGGACGTCATTACGGCCCAGCACTGGATGACCGGCAGAGAGCTGAAGCCTAAAGACATGAGCGGAAGGCCCGTTGCTGAATTGCTTCGTAAAATACACACATCAAAAGCCTTGCTGGACATGCTGAAGAGACTTGGAAAAGAACCGCTGAACCCGGGGGCTCTTTTGTCTCAGCTGAAGCAGGCTGTATTTGCTGTGCAGCAATCTTCGCCGCTGATTCAAGAAGGGATCAAGTATTTGGAAGAACACCTGCATGAAGTGCATTTCGGTGAGAAAGTCGTTTGCCATTGTGATGTCAATCATAATAACTGGCTATTGTCTGAAGACAACCAGCTGTATTTAATTGACTGGGACGGCGCCATGATCGCTGATCCGGCGATGGACCTCGGGCCTTTGCTGTACCACTACGTCGAAAAGCCAGCTTGGGAGAGCTGGCTGAGCATGTACGGCATAGAGCTGACAGAAAGCCTTCGGTTGCGAATGGCTTGGTATGTGTTATCTGAAACAATTACTTTCATTGCCTGGCATAAAGCAAAAGGCAATGACAAGGAATTTCATGATGCAATGGAAGAGCTGCATATCCTCATGAAACGAATTGTTGATTAATCAGGAATACGAATCCATTTGCTCTACCCATTGAGACAGGCTGTTCTGATGCTCTTGTATGTGTGAGTCGATGGATTTGGACGATATTCCTGATTGGCTGTAGCGGTAAACATCTTCAAGCACGTTTTTGAAATTTGAATCAAGCTCGGTGTTTGCCATCAGTGATTTAATCACACGCTCAAGCTGCTCGTACTCTGCGACTGTTCCGCAGCAGTCCAATTGATGGTCAGTCAAGATATCCTTCAATAAATGAACTTGATGCTCATAATGTAAACCCATAACGGTACACATCCCTTCAGTATCATACGGGTTAAATTGTTCAAAACAGAGCGTTTTTATACATGTGAAAGGAGTGTTCCAGCAGACGGGACCCTCTTTTTTTATGCGCTCGGCCTTAAGAGAGATACACTGGAAAAACGAGCTTGCGGGTCTTTTTAATTCATGGTATGTTGTTAGTCGAAATAATAGATAGAGGTGTCAATCATATGAGAATGCGCCACAAGCCTTGGGCTGATGACTTTTTGGCTGAAAACGCAGATATTGCCATCAGCAATCCTGCTGATTATAAAGGGAAATGGAACACAGTGTTTGGCAACGACAATCCGATCCATATCGAGGTTGGTACAGGAAAAGGCCAATTTATTTCTGGTATGGCCAAACAAAATCCCGACATCAATTATATTGGTATTGAGTTATTTAAAAGCGTCATCGTGACAGCCGTCCAAAAAGTAAAAGACAGCGAAGCGCAGAATGTAAAGCTTCTGAATATAGATGCGGACACGCTGACGGATGTGTTTGAGCCGGGGGAAGTGAAACGGGTCTACTTGAACTTTTCTGATCCTTGGCCGAAGAAACGGCATGAAAAACGCCGCCTGACATATTCCCACTTCCTCAAAAAATATGAAGAAGTAATGGGCAAAGGCGGATCGATTCATTTTAAAACGGACAACCGAGGTTTGTTTGAGTACTCTTTGAAGAGCTTCTCTGAGTACGGCCTCCTGCTGACATACGTCAGCCTCGATTTGCATAACAGCAATCTCGAAGGCAATATTATGACAGAATATGAAGAAAAATTCTCTGCACTCGGCCAGCCGATCTATCGGGCTGAGGTTGAATGGAGAACGTAAAGACAGACTCTGACAGGAGTCTGTTTTTTTTATGGGCCGTTTGCTACCATGATGACAGGGGGGATGAAAATGGAAACAATGAAGATTGGAAACATCACGTTGACCTGGCTTGACGGAGGCGTGACGCATATGGACGGAGGCGCCATGTTCGGCGTCGTTCCAAAGCCGCTATGGTCTAAAAAATATCCAGTCAATGAAAAAAACCAGATTGAACTAAGGACAGACCCTATTTTGATTCAAAAGGATGGGCTCAATATCATCGTTGACGCCGGAATTGGGTACGGCAAGCTGACTGATAAACAAAAACGAAACTATGGCGTGACACAAGAGTCGAATGTGAAACCATCATTAGCAGCACTCGGATTAACGGTTGCCGATATAGATGTGATCGCAATGACACACCTTCATTTTGATCATGCATGCGGTTTAACGGAATATGAAGGTGAACGGCTCGTCTCTGTCTTTCCGAATGCAGTGATTTATACATCAGCTGTTGAATGGGACGAAATGCGCCATCCGAATATCAGGTCGAAAAATACGTATTGGAAAGAAAATTGGGAGGCTGTAGCTGGCCAAGTCAAAACCTTTGAAGACACCTTAACGATCACAGAGGGTATTACAATGCATCACACCGGAGGCCATAGCGACGGACACAGCGTCCTGATATGCGAGGATGCGGGTGAAACTGCCGTACATATGGCAGATCTGATGCCGACACATGCCCACCGCAATCCGCTATGGGTGCTGGCTTACGATGATTATCCGATGACCTCTATCCCGCAAAAGCAGAAATGGCAGGCGTTCGCAGCAGAAAAAGACGCTTGGTTTATTTTTTACCATGATGCCGAGTATCGCGCCCTTCAATGGGAGGAGGACGGAAGCATCAAAAAGTCAGTTAAGCGAATGAAGCAATAGCATATTTTTATGTTTACCCTGCATGTTTTCCGGCTAATAATGCAAACCTAGTACTAATTATGCTCAGAAAGGAAGAGGCAGGGTGAAACAATTCAGAGTAACAAACGAAGGAGACATTCAAACAACATTAAGAGGCCTTGAAGTGCTCTCTGTTCCTTTTTTGAACAAAGGTGTTGCTTTTACTGAGGAAGAAAGAAAAGAACTTGGTTTAAAAGGCTTTCTGCCGCCCAAGGTATTAACAATTGATGATCAGGCGAAAAGAGCGTATGAACAATATTCCGCACAGCCTGACGATTTAAGCAAAAATGTCTATTTAACGGCGCTGCACGATCGGAATGAAACGCTGTTTTACCGCCTGTTAAATGACCATTTAGGGGAAATGCTCCCGATTGTCTACACACCGACAGTCGGAACGGCAATCCAGAGATACAGCCATGAATACAGAAAACCACGAGGGCTCTATCTGTCAATCGATGACCCGGACGGTATGAAAGAAGCATTTAAACAGTATAAAGATCAAAGTGATACGATTGATTTAATTGTTGCAACTGATGCGGAAGGAATTTTAGGAATCGGTGACTGGGGCGTCGGAGGAATCGCGATTTCTATTGGCAAGCTGGCGGTTTATACAGCGGCTGCGGGCATTGATCCGAGCAGAGTGCTGGCTGTTGTTTTAGATGCGGGGACAAATCAGGAGAGCCTCTTGAACGACCCGCTTTATGTCGGCAACCAGCATTCCAGAGTGCGCGGGGAACGTTATGACCAATTTATTGACGACTACGTTGCGCTGGCGAGAGAAACATTTCCGAATGCATTGCTGCATTGGGAGGATTTCGGGGCGAAAAACGCGCGAAGCATTTTGAAACGCTATAAAGATAAAGTGTGTACCTTCAATGATGATATCCAAGGAACTGGCGCTGTTTCTTTGGCCGCAGTCTTATCCTGTGCAAAAGCGTCTAAAGTTCCGCTGAGAGATCACAGAGTTGTTATATTCGGAGCGGGAACGGCAGGAATCGGAATTGCCGAACAGCTGCGGGAAGCATTGGTGCGCGAGGGACTGAGTGAAGAAGAATCATACAAGCGCTTCTGGTGCATAGACAGAAACGGGCTGTTAACAGATGATATGGATCAGCTTCTTGATTTCCAAAAGCCGTATGCCCGTTCGGCTGAAGAAGTGAAGGATTATCAGCGGAACGGAGACGGCGGAGGCATTGATCTTCTTGAAGTGGTCCGGCAGGCAAAACCCACGATCCTGATCGGCACATCTACGGTTTCCGGCGCTTTCACTGAAGAAATTGTAAAAGAAATGGCGTCACATGTGAAACGGCCGGCGATTTTGCCAATGTCAAATCCGACAACTCTTTCTGAAGCAAAGCCGGAGGATTTAATCGAATGGACAGAAGGCCGTGCGCTGATCACGACAGGAAGCCCGTTCCCGCCAGTTGAATATAACGGAGTTACGTATCATATCGGGCAGGCAAACAACGCGCTTGTCTTCCCTGGTCTCGGTCTTGGAACGATTGTTACCAAATCAAAATTAATTACCGACGGCATGTTTGAAGCATGTGCCCGGGCAATCGCAGGTATGGTCAATGTCGGGGTGCCTGGCGCGCCGATGCTTCCAAAAGTTGAAGATTTGCGCACTGTTTCGGCAACCGTTGCTGTTGAAGTTGCAAAAACCGCAATGAAGGAAGGCGTCGCTACGGAAGAGCCTGAAGACATTATACAGGCAGTGCAGGATGCGATGTGGTATCCGGTATACAAACCGATTCGCGCGATATAATAAAAAAGAGCCGCTGCGTAGGCAGCGGCTTCTATTTTTTGCTTGTCCGGTGTTAAGAGGCGATTGTATCAATGACATCAACAATTTCTCCCGTTTTCGCATCCACCATGACTTCATACTGTTCTAATTCTCCGAAAGCTGATCGTGTAATGCCGGTTTTGTATACCTGTACCGTTTCTCCGTTAATATTGTAGGGCTCCGGCTGGGTATAAATCCATGATCCGTCAATCGGGCCCCGCTGCTTAAAAGCAGACTTTACAATTCGAAGCGCTTTTTCTGAAGAAATATAAGGCTTCATCACATATTGTTTCACAACGACAGCCGTACAAATTCCAAGTCCTGCTCCTAAAAGAAGATGACGCAATTTCAAAATAAAGCACCTCCTGGTTGATCGTACTTTTCATTATACAGAAACAGCCAAATCCTGTTAAGCAATACGCGGCTGATCGAGCAGATTCGGTCAGGGTGCTTGGAAAACTTCATTGTTTCTAATAAAATAAAAGGACTACATAGAAATGAGGGGAAAACATGAATCAAGAAACGAAAGCGCTTTTCCAAACACTGACGCAGCTTCCCGGCGCGCCGGGCAATGAGCATCAGGTTCGTGCTTTTATGAAGCAGGAGCTAGCCAAATATGCCGATGACATCGTTCAGGACAGACTGGGAAGTGTTTTCGGAGTCAGACGAGGCGCAGAGGACGCACCGAGAATTATGGTAGCCGGGCACATGGACGAAGTCGGCTTCATGGTGACATCCATTACAGACAACGGGCTGCTCAGATTCCAGACGCTCGGAGGCTGGTGGAGCCAAGTTTTGCTTGCGCAGCGGGTTGAAATTCAAACAGATAACGGGCCGGTTCCGGGTGTGATTTCAAGCATACCGCCGCATTTATTGACAGATGCGCAGCGAAACCGTCCGATGGATATCAAGAACATGATGATCGACATTGGAGCGGATGATAAGGAAGACGCCATCAAAATCGGCATTAGACCGGGACAGCAGATCGTGCCTGTTTGTCCGTTTACGACGATGGCGAATGAAAAGAAAATTTTATCAAAAGCATGGGATAACAGATATGGATGCGGCTTAAGCATTGAACTTCTGAAGGAATTACACGGTAAAGAGCTTCCGAATACACTCTATGCGGGTGCAACGGTTCAGGAAGAAGTAGGGCTAAGGGGCGCGCAGACGGCTTCTCATATGATTAAACCGGACTTGTTTTTCGCCCTTGACGCCAGCCCGGCAAACGATATGAGCGGAGACAAAAATGAATTCGGCCAGCTTGGAAAAGGCTTTTTGCTGCGCATTCTTGACAGAACGACAGTCATGCATCGCGGAATGAGGGAATTCGTTCTTGATATGGCTGAAACGCATGATATTCCATATCAATATTTTGTATCCGGCGGGGGAACAGACGCAGGCAAGGTTCATATTTCGAACAGCGGTGTGCCGTCAGCGGTTATCGGAATATGTTCCCGCTATATTCATACAAACGCTTCTATCATTCATATTGATGATTATGCTGCTGCTAAAGAAATGCTCATCAAACTTGTAACAGCCTGCGATAAGCAGACAGTGGATGCGATTAAAGAAAATATGTAGGTTTCATAAAAGCTTGTTGAACGAGCAGTAAGCCCGGATCGACAAGCTTTTTTCCTATTCTGTTTCAAATAGATAGGAAAGGGCCTTAATGGCTTGGTTAACGGTTTCAACCGTAATATTCGCTTTATTGGAAAGCTCTTTTAAAGGATGGTGGAGCGATTCCGGCCGGATGATAATCAGGGGTTTTCCTTTTGCGATCGCATATGATGCATCCATTGCCGTGTTCCACTGTTTGTACTTTTCGCCAAACAGGGCGATCACAAAGTCTGCTTTATTCATCAGGACGGCGGTTCTGAAGTTGTTGATGTCAGAGGCTTTGTCATCCTTTAAAACGGCATTTGGCTGTACGCCCATAATTTCTTCACCAATATTGTCTGAGCGGTCATGATTCTCCATCGGGCCAACAAACGTAATCGGGAGCTTCAGTGATTTTGTTTTTTCTTTAATTTCCTCGCGCCAATTGCTGTGGATTTCTCCTGCTAAATAGACGATAAACTCCATAATAAAAATCCCTCCTTATGTATATCCATCTGTAAATTTCACCCTCATGTACACGATGTTAAACGAAACGAGCTTGATAATGCAAATAAAATATGATAATGATAATGGGAAAGCCAATCTTACATATTCATTCGTTGCATATAAGTGGTTTTGCCTCAAGCAGTTTGGTATGATCCAAATGGACGAGTATCGATAAAAAACATGTAAGAACATAAACAACTGGAGGGATATGAAATGAAAAAAATTGAATCAACTCAAGAGCTGGAAAAAGCGGTAAAGGATGATTGGTCTGTATTTATGTTTTCAGCCGATTGGTGCCCGGATTGCCGTTTTGTAGAGCCTTTCCTGCCTGAACTGGAAGCGAATTTCCCTGAATTCACCTACTACTACGTAGACCGTGACAAATTCATTGATACATGTGCAGAGTGGGAAATTTACGGAATCCCAAGCTTTGTGGTGTTTAATGAAGGAAAAGAAGTAAATCGTTTTGTGAGCAAAGACCGCAAAACAAAAGAAGAAATTGAACAGTTTTTAACAGACTCTCTCGCTAAAGCGTAAAGGAGGACATCGGTTTGAAAATGACCTCAAGGAAGCTGTCAGATATACTGAAACAGCGCCTTCAGCACGAGAATCGCTCCTTTCTGTTTGACAGAGAAAAAGACACCCTCCGTGTTGAGGATCAAACGACTAAAAAAGGGATTACGCTCGATTTGCCGCCGATTATTGCAAAATGGGAACTGAAAAAAGACGAAGCCATTGATGAGATCGTGTACTATGTCTCCGAAGCGATGACGGCAATGGAAGGGAAGGCTCAGGAAATGACCGGGAAAGAAACTCGCATTTATCCGGTCATCCGCTCGACTTCCTTCCCGGACAAGTCCAGCGAAGATATCCCGCTCATTTATGACGATCATACCGCAGAGACAAGAATTTATTACGCGCTAGATCTCGGGAAAACCTACCGTTTAATTGACCAGCGCATGCTTGAGAAAGAAAACTGGACAAAAGAGAGGATCAGAGAGACGGCCGCATTTAATCTCCGTTCCCTGCCGACGGTTGTCAAAGAGGATACGGTTGCCGGCAATTACTTTTATTTCTTCAGGGCAAACGACGGATACGACGCAAGCCGGATTTTGAACGAAGCGATCTTAAATGAATATAAGCAGCATGCAGAAGGTGAGCTGGCGATCTCTGTTCCTCATCAGGACGTTTTGATTCTTGCTGACATCCGGAATGAATCGGGGTATGATATTCTAGGACAAATGTCGATGAGCTTCTTTGCAGGCGGCACCGTCCCGATTACCGCCCTTTCATTTTTGTACAATGAAGGAAAGCTGGAACCGGTGTTTATCCTGGCGAAAAGCCGTCCGAAAAAGGATTAGAAAGGATTTTTATTTATGAACGCTTTTTATAATAAAGAAGGTGTGGGAGACACGCTCCTGATCTCTCTTCAAGATGTGACACGCGAACAATTAGGCTATGAAAAACACGGCGACGTCGTCAAAATTTTCAATAACGAAACAAAAGAAACAACGGGCTTCAACATTTTCAACGCGTCTTCTTACTTGACCATTGATGAAAACGGCCCTGTTGCGCTCTCAGAAACATTCGTGCAAGATGTGAATGAGATTTTAAACAGAAACGGCGTTGAAGAAACATTAGTCGTTGATTTATCTCCGAAGTTTGTTGTGGGGTATGTAGAGTCAAAAGAAAAACATCCGAATGCGGATAAATTAAGCGTATGTAAAGTCAACGTAGGAGAAGAAACGCTTCAGATCGTCTGCGGCGCGCCTAACGTTGACCAAGGCCAAAAAGTTGTCGTTGCCAAAGTCGGTGCTGTGATGCCTAGCGGACTTGTCATTAAGGATGCAGAGCTTCGCGGCGTTCCGTCAAGCGGGATGATCTGCTCAGCGAAAGAGCTTGATTTGCCGGATGCCCCTGCTGAAAAAGGAATCCTTGTGTTAGAAGGAGACTATGAGGCGGGAGACGCATTTCAGTTTTAGACTCCCATAAATCCGCCAAAAAAAACGAATCATGTGAAAAGCCGCTAAGCCCTTGTTTAGCGGCTTTGTTTCTGCTGATAGCTTAATCTTTTCTGGGCCGACCAGCAGTGGTATACTAAAAACCGTCCCAGAAAACTATAAGGGAGTTAGAGATAAATTATGAGTTGGCTTCATAAATTTTTTGATTTGTTTTTAGGCGAAAGCGAAGAGGATGCTGAACGGGAGACAAAACCCGCTCAAATTCCGCAGCAACAAGAAGTACATCATCCTGAAGGACAATTAAAAAGATTGGAAGATCCTAAAATATATTATGAATATCCAAAAGGCAAATTCCGTTTTCCAGTCGTGCCTGACGGATACAAAAATCATGACCTGAGAAGGCGCCGCACACCATCGGACGAACCGAAATCCGCGCCTCGTCCAAGTGCTGCACCTTACAGAGAGCGTCCCAGAAATGAAGAAGAGCAGCATACATATCAAGCAGCAGAGCCGGCGAAGAAACCGTTTAAACCGACAAATATCCCTTCGCCTGTCTATGGATTCAATCAAAAACCATCTGTTAAAAAGGATGTGCCGAAAAAGCCTTCTGAAACATTGAACGAACCGGATAAATCGGTAAAAGAGAAGGTAACACTGCTGTCAGAAGAGATCGAACGTGAACGCGGCTATCCTGCTTCAGACACACACAAAAAAGAAAGTCCTTTCTTCCCGGATACCCAATTTAAAAAACAGCCTTCTGGCGTTTTAAACAGAAAGGATACGGAGCATGATGAGGCGCTGGCGAAACGGCCAGCCGAGCCGTCAGGTAACAGAGTGCCATTTGAGTCAGGCGTTCAACAGCCGGAAAAAGAGGAGCCTTTCTTCCCAACTGAACATGCCGAAGAGCAAACACCGCCTGAGATGCTCACAGATACGGCGGCTGAAGGGCTTTCAGACAGTGAAGTAGGCCGCGAAGAGCCTGCAACGGCTGAGGAAGAACAAAGGGAGCAGCAGTCAGAGACATTTGAAGAGCCTGTTTTCTCCGCTGAACTTGATGAAGAGCAAACAGCTCCTGAATCTCAGACAGAGGCAATATCTGAGGATGAAAAAGCAAAAGAGCCGTCAGACAGCCCAGTATACAATCATCATGAAAACGTGGCGGAAGGTGCTGAGTCCCCGTTCGTTCAAGAAGAACAAATGGACATTCGTCAGGAAGAGCCTTTATTTACTGATCATGAGTATTCATCAGAGGCTCTGGCTCCAGCAGAAACTGTGGCAAAAGAATCAGAAGAGCCATCAGACAGCATAATAAATAATCATTATGACATCCTGAGAGAGGCTCAGGAAACGAAGATAGATGTTCAGCCAGACAGCCATACAGAGCTTGGGAAAACTGAACACATGGAGCAGGGTTCCAAATCGTTTACTGCAACTCTTGAAAACCGGCAGGGAATTCGCGCAGACAAACCTCGCGAAGCTTCAGAAGAGCCGAAAAAAAGGCCTGGTGTACAGGCGAAAAGGACCGAACAAAGCGCATCTTCTCAAAAAGGGCCATCCGTTCCTTTTAATGTGATGATGCTGAAAAGAGATACGCATAAACAGCAAAAAGCAGAGGAGCGCCGCGGCAGCTATGTATTTCCGAATGTTGCACTGCTTGATGTCCCGCCAGCGCAGGTTCAAGATGATGCTGCGTGGATCGAAGAACAGCGTCAGCTTCTTGATTTGACCTTGAAAAACTTCAATGTCCGCGCCAATGTGGTCCATGTAACCCAGGGTCCGTCTGTCACGAGATTTGAAGTGCATCCTGAACCGGGTGTAAAGGTGAATAAAATCACCAACTTGTCCGATGATATTAAACTCAGTCTCTCAGCGAGAGATATTCGGATTGAAGCGCCGATTCCGGGGAAAAACACGATCGGAATTGAAGTGCCGAACCGCACGAGCAAGGTGGTTGATTTGCGCCAAATGATTCGCAGCTCAGCTTTCAGGACAAGCAAGTCACCGCTCACAGCTGCGCTGGGATTAGATATTTCAGGAAATCCTGTTGTTATCGACTTGAAGAAAATGCCGCATGGCTTGATTGCCGGCGCTACAGGCTCCGGAAAAAGCGTATGCATCAATACAATATTAGTCAGCCTGCTTTATAAAGCTGACCCGAGTGAGGTAAAGGTGCTGCTGATTGATCCGAAAATGGTAGAGCTGGCCCCTTACAATAAAATTCCTCACCTCGTCAGCCCGGTCATTACTGACGCCAAAGCGGCTACCGCTGCTTTAAAATGGGTTGTTGAGGAAATGGAGCGCCGCTATGAGCTTTTTGCCCATTCAGGTGTCCGCGACATTGACCGCTTTAATCAATTAACCGCTGAACACCAAATGGGTGAAAAGCTGCCATATTTAGTTGTCATTATTGATGAGCTAGCAGATTTGATGATGGTGGCTCCAAACGATGTGGAAGAAAGCATTGCGCGGATCGCCCAAAAAGCCAGAGCGTGCGGTATCCATCTTCTCGTCGCAACTCAGCGTCCGTCAGTCGATGTCATAACAGGCCTGATTAAGGCGAATATCCCGACGAGAATCGCCTTTTCTGTCTCAAGCCAGGTTGATTCCCGAACAATTATTGACATAGCCGGTGCAGAAAAGCTTCTCGGAAAAGGGGATATGCTCTTTTTGGAAAACGGATCGGGAAAACCGGTCCGTCTGCAAGGTAACTTTGTGTCAGACCGGGAAATCGACCGCGTCGTTTCCCACGTCAGAAGCCAAATGCCGCCGACCTATTTATTTGAACAAGAAGAGCTCGTAAGACAAGGATCAGCCCTGAAAGAAGAGGACGAACTGTTTTACGAAGCGTGTGAGTTTGTTGTAGAGCAAAACAGTGCGAGCACTTCAAGCCTGCAAAGAAGATTCAGAATCGGTTACAATCGTGCGGCAAGGCTGATCGACATGATGGAAGCGGAAGGCATGATCTCTGAGGCAAAAGGAAGCAAGCCTCGAGAGGTGCTGATCACAGCAAGTGATTTAATAAACGAATAATATGGGTTCATTTTCACACCAAACATGGTATGATAGTGTTTAGAGCATTTAACAGCTATGCCGCTTTACAGCAGCTGTGCATAGACAAATCTTGATATCTGGGTTTAATCGGAAAGAAATAACCTGATACTAAACATAACAAAACATATAAAATACGCCGCTAAGGGAGGCTTTTCAGCCGCCGCGGTCGCAAATTGAAATGAGCGTCATATACTGGGGAACAGATAGACGTTTGTTGGAGGTACAATTATGACTGTTTATCATTTTGTTGGAATAAAAGGGACCGGTATGAGTCCGCTTGCCCAAATACTTCATGATAATGGATATACTGTCCAAGGATCGGATATCGAAAAATTTATTTTTACGCAAACAGCGCTTGAAAAAAGAAATATTACGATTCTTCCTTTTAGCGCGGAAAATATTAAACCCGGCATGACAGTCATCGCCGGAAACGCATTCCCAGACACGCATCCTGAAATAGAAAAAGCGATGTCTGAGGGAATTCCGGTGATACGTTATCATAAGTTTTTAGGCGACTACATGAAAAAATTCACGAGTGTTGCCGTTACGGGCGCACACGGCAAAACGTCGACTACGGGTCTGCTGGCTCACGTGATCCAAAACGCAAAACCGACGTCTTTCTTAATCGGAGACGGAACAGGCCAGGGAAATGAAAACAGCGAATACTTTGTGTTTGAAGCGTGCGAATACCGCCGCCATTTCTTAAGCTATCAGCCAGATTATGCGATTATGACGAATATTGATTTTGATCACCCTGATTACTTCTCAAGCATTGACGATGTATTTGACGCTTTCCAAGAGATGGCTCTTCAAGTCAACAAAGGCATTATTGCCTGCGGAGACGATGAGCATCTGCCGAAAATCCATGCGAACGTCCCGGTTGTGTATTACGGCACGGGGGAAGAAAATGATTTTCAAGCCAGAAACATCGTAAAAAGCACGGAAGGGACAACTTTTGATGTCTTTGTCCGCAATACGTTCTATGATACGTTTTATATTCCTGCGTACGGCCACCACAATGTATTAAACTCATTGGCGGTCATTGCGTTATGCCATTATGAAGAAATTGATTCCAGCATCATTAAGCATGCTCTCAAATCCTTTGGGGGCGTCAAACGCAGATTCAATGAGAAGCAGCTTGGGGATCAAGTGCTGATCGATGACTATGCTCATCATCCGACAGAAATAAAAGTGACAATTGAGGCGGCAAGACAGAAATATCCTGATCGGGAAATTGTCGCGGTATTCCAGCCTCATACATTTACGCGGACGCAGCAGTTCCTTGACGAATTTGCAGAAAGCCTGAGCGGCGCTGACTGTGTGTATTTATGCGATATTTTCGGCTCAGCCCGTGAGAATGCCGGAAAGCTGACGATCGGCGATCTCCAGGGAAAAATTCATAATGCCAAGCTGATTGAAGAAGATGACACATCTGTTTTAAAAGCTCATGATAAAGCCGTTCTCATCTTCATGGGAGCAGGAGATATCCAAAAATATATGAGAGCCTACGAAAACGTCATGGCATAATAAAAAGCAGTGATCTCACTGCTTTTTATTTATCTGATGGAAAAGCTTATTAAAGGATTTTCTTACATAACGGAGAATAGTATGTATACAGCCCAGTACACATGTTTATGATTGAAGAAAACGGGTAAACAGCAGTATATCCTGCAGCAAGGAGGTTTGAGATGATTATTATTCTTTATTTAAGCGTTGCACTCATCGCAGTTGCATTTCTCGTATTAGTGATCTACTTGTCTAAAACATTGAAGTCATTGCAGCTGACACTAAAAAACGTCGCATCCACTCTTGAAGGGCTGGAGGGACAAATGAAGGGCATCACAACTGAAACAGCCGAGCTTTTACATAAGACCAACCGCCTGGCTGAAGATATTCAGGAAAAATCAGAAAAGCTGAACACGGTCGTTCATGCTGTTCAAGGAGTGGGAGCTTCTGTACAGCAGTTCAATACATCCATGAAACAAGCGGCAGGGTCTGTATCGGCATCAGTTAGAGAAAATCAAGATAAGATCAATCAAGTTGTCACATGGAGTCAAGCAGCAATGGAAATTTGGGAGAAATGGAAGCAAAAGAAAAAATCAGCCCTATAAGAGAAAAAAATACTAAGAGGAGGAATAATGATGAGCAAAGATGGAATTAATAGTAAAGATTTTTTAATCGGAACTTTAATCGGGGGAATCATCGGTGCCACTACAGCTCTTTTTCTAGCGCCTAAATCAGGCAAAGAACTTCGCGACGATCTCGGCAGCCAGGCTGTTGCTTTACGGGACAAAACTGATAAAATGACGGCAGATGCGAAGGAAAAAGGCACGCAATATGTCAGCATCGCAAAAGACAAAACTTCCAATATCACACAGCTTGTAGCGGATCAGTCTGGGCAGATCATGAACAAGGTAAAGGATTTAAGAGACCGTTCCAAATCTGACAAAACGGATTCATCGACTGCAATGCAGGATATGAGGGAAGAAGCGATGCAGGCAGCCGATGAAACAAAAGATCAAGTCCTCCAGACGAAAGAAGATGTAAAAGACGAACTGAAAGATGCACAAAAACAGGCTGAGCAGTTGAATCGCTGAGCAGGGAAGGAAGAGCTTGAGTCATGGCTAAACAGCTTATTCAATCTGAGGAAGAATTTAAACGGATTGCAGAACAGGAAGGCGCTTTCGTCTTCTTTAAACACAGCACCACATGCCCGATCAGCCAGGCAGCATTTCATGAGTTTGATGCCTTTGCAAATCAGCATGAGGATGTGCCGGCTTACTATCTTCAAGTACAAGAAGCCCGGCCGCTGTCCAATTTCATTGCAGAAACATATGGGGTCAAGCATGAAAGCCCTCAGGTATTCATCATCCAGAACGGTGAAGTGAAATGGCATACCTCACATTCACAAATTACAGAAGCCGCTATTGAGCAGCATTTGTCATAGAAAAAAGCGTCCAGATAACATCTGGCGCTTTTTTTTGTAAAAAACCCTTGAACATTGCCCTCACATCATGTAGGATAGCTTCATAGATTACTTTATCACTTAAAAGCGTTTGGGTAATAAAGTAGAGTTTTTATAAAATTTTTTGTATTTCAGTATTTCCATTTGGAATTACTTATAGTAAGATGCATGATAACTACAAAATAAAAAATGAATGTGCAGGGAAAGGATGAAAAAAATGAGCAACACAGAGTTAGAGCTTTTAAGGCAGAAAGCAGACGAATTAAACCTACAAATTTTAAAACTAATCAACGAACGCGGAAATGTTGTAAAAGAGATCGGTAAAGCGAAGGAAGCACAGGGTGTCAACCGATTTGACCCTGTCAGAGAACGCACAATGTTAAACAATATCATTGAAAACAATGACGGGCCGTTCGAAAATTCAACCATCCAGCACATTTTTAAAGAGATATTCAAAGCCGGTTTAGAGCTTCAGGAAGAAGATCACAGCAAAGCGCTGCTTGTCTCCCGCAAGAAAAAACCTGAAGATACAATTGTTGATATCAAAGGCGAAAAAATCGGAGACGGCCAGCAAAGATTCATTGTAGGCCCATGTGCGGTAGAGAGCTATGAGCAGGTAGCTGAAGTCGCTGCAGCTGCGAAAAAACAAGGGATTAAAATTTTGCGCGGTGGAGCCTTTAAGCCTCGTACGAGCCCATACGATTTCCAAGGGCTTGGTGTTGAAGGCCTTCAAATTTTAAAACGTGTAGCGGATGAATTTGATCTGGCGGTTATCAGTGAAATCGTAACTCCGGCTCATATCGAAGAAGCGCTGGACTACATTGATGTCATTCAAATCGGAGCGCGCAACATGCAAAACTTCGAATTGCTGAAAGCGGCCGGCGCCGTGAAAAAGCCAGTGCTTCTGAAGCGCGGTCTTGCTGCAACGATCTCTGAATTCATCAATGCTGCTGAATACATCATGTCACAAGGAAATGACCAAATTATCCTTTGTGAGCGCGGAATCAGAACATATGAAACAGCAACGAGAAACACGCTGGATATTTCAGCTGTGCCGATTTTGAAACAAGAAACGCATTTGCCAGTCTTTGTTGATGTTACGCATTCAACAGGCCGCCGTGACCTCTTGCTTCCGACAGCTAAAGCCGCTTTAGCGATCGGTGCAGATGGCGTAATGGCTGAGGTTCACCCTGATCCGTCGGTCGCACTTTCTGACTCTGCTCAGCAAATGGCGATTCCTGAATTCGAAAAATGGCTGAATGAACTGAAGCCAATGGTGAAAGTCAACGCTTAATTGAACAATCCAAAAGGCCGCGCCTGCGGCCTTTTTTTATGCTTTCTCGTTTATTTAGTTATAAAAACCAAGTATACGTTTTCATCATCTATAAAAACGTGTATAATTTCATGAGAAGTAATTAAATTTGATGAATAATGAAAAATAATGTACACTACTGACTTACGCTTACAAATCATAAACGACATAAATTCGGACATTATGACATTTCTCTACATAAAGTGTTTATGCTATAGATAAGGATAAGTGTATCCAGTAAAAGGAGTGGTTTTAGGATGAGCAATATTACGATCTACGATGTAGCGAGAGAAGCTAATGTAAGCATGGCAACCGTTTCCCGTGTCGTGAACGGCAACCCGAATGTAAAACCGACAACGAGGAAAAAAGTCTTGGAAGCCATTGAACGTCTCGGTTACCGTCCAAACGCGGTGGCAAGAGGGCTGGCAAGTAAAAAAACAACAACTGTAGGTGTCATCATTCCCGATATCTCAAGCATTTTCTATTCAGAGCTTGCACGCGGAATTGAAGATATCGCGACAATGTATAAATACAATATTATTTTGAGCAACTCTGACCAAAACATGGAGAAAGAGCTGCACTTGTTAAACACAATGCTCGGCAAACAAGTGGACGGCATCGTGTTTATGGGCGGAAACATTACGGACGAGCATGTGGCGGAATTTAAGCGTTCCCCAGTGCCGATTGTACTTGCCGCTTCTGTAGAAGAGCAGGAGGAAACACCGTCAGTCGCTATCGATTACGAACAGGCGATTTATGATGCTGTGAAGCTTTTGGTTGATAAAGGACATACAGACATCGCATTCGTTTCCGGACCAATGGCAGAACCGATCAACCGTTCAAAAAAACTCCAAGGCTACAAACGTGCGCTTGAAGAAGCGAACCTTCCGTTTAATGAACAATTTGTAGCTGAAGGGGATTACACATATGATTCCGGACTCGAAGCACTGCAGCATCTGATGAGCCTGGATAAAAAACCGACAGCCATTCTTTCTGCAACTGATGAAATGGCACTCGGCATTATCCATGCCGCTCAGGATCAGGGCTTATCCATTCCGGAGGATCTCGACATTATCGGTTTTGATAATACAAGATTAAGCCTCATGGTTCGTCCGCAGCTTTCAACAGTTGTTCAGCCGACATATGATATCGGCGCCGTTGCGATGAGACTGCTGACGAAGCTCATGAATAAAGAGCCGGTTGAAGAGCATATCGTCGAACTGCCGCACCGTATAGAGCTTAGAAAGTCAACCAAGTCATAAGAAAAACAAAGAGCAAGCTTCACCTTTATGGTGAATTCTTGCTTTTTTCATGGGGAGAAATGATGAAACGTTTTGATTATCTTACACCTGTTGGATTTGTGTTAGGAACGATTATTATTGTTATCGGGATTATTTCGGGATCTGGAGTAAGCGGTTTCCGCTCTTTTCTTGATCTGACCTCTTTCTTCATCGTAACAGGGGGACTTTGCGCCGCTGTTTTTATCAGTTTTCCGCCAAGAGAGCTGAAAAAAGCGCCCTCTGTGTTAAAGCAGGCATTCATCCGCCAGGAAAACAATGTGAAAGATCTTGTGAAAACCTTTGTTTCCCTTTCCGATCACGCGCGAAAACACGGGCTTTTATCATTGGATGATCAGGCTCGGGAAATCAAAGATCCATTCTTGAAAAAAGGGCTGCTTTTAGCGATTGACGGCTGGGATGAAGAAACGATTCGGCTCGTCATGGATTCAGAAATCGCAGCAATGGAGGAACGGCACCGAAAAGGGCGGCGAGTTTTTGAAAAAGCGGGAGAATTCGCTCCGGCGTGGGGAATGATCGGAACACTCGTCGGGCTTGTGCTGATGCTTAAAAACTTAAATGACCCGCATATGCTCGGACCAAACATGGCCATTGCGCTTCTGACGACTTTATATGGTTCATTACTGGCAAATATGGTCTTCAACCCGATCGCGGCTAAGCTTGAAGAGAAAACAGAAAGTGAAATTTTTATCAAGCAGGTAATGGTGGAAGGGATTATCGGTGTTCAATCCGGAAAAAACCCGCGCAACCTTGAAAGCCAGCTGGTCGTTTTCAGCTCACGGGAAGAATGGCAGAAGCAGCCAAAACAAGTAAAAACAAAAAAGGGATCTGTACATGAAGCTTAGAAGAGAACGTTTTGAAAGAAGGAATGGAAGCGGAAAAAACAGTCAATCTTCATCCAGCTGGATGGTAACCTTTACAGATTTGATCACCTTGATCCTTGTGTTCTTTATTTTACTCTTTTCGATGTCCCAAATCGATCTGCAAAAATTTAAAGCGGCAGTGGACTCGATCCAGAAGGAAGGCAACGGGCTTCAGCCGGACCAAACATCCATAGAAAAAAAGAATACATCCCCATCTGATACGAAGAAGCAAGAGGATCAGCAGGATCAGCTTCTCAAGAAAGTAAATACATATATAAAAGACAATCATTTAAAGGCCCAAATGACAGCCAAACGGGATGAACGCGGTGTCGTGCTCGTTCTTCAGGAGGCTGTGCTGTTTGATACAGGTGAGGCAAAGGTGCTGAAAAATGCCGAAACACTTCTTCACCAAATTGCCGTTCTTCTTCAAACAATTCCAAATGACATTCAGGTGGAGGGGCATACAGACAGCCGAAACATTTCGACATACCGATACCCGTCGAACTGGGAGCTATCAGCAGCACGGGCAAGTGGAGTGATTCAATACTTCACGTCTAAAGAGAAGCTTCCCTCCAAGCGCTTTATTGCTGTCGGTTATGCGGATACAAAGCCGGTGAAGGATAACAAGACAAATGAACACATGAAGGAAAATCGGCGTGTGGAAATAGTGATCAAAAAATCAAAAACGACCTCTTCGTAAAGGTCGTTTTTTACTTTGTTCTTTGCTGTTCAGAACGTATCGCATATAATGCTTTGCTGACAGTTTGGGCATTTTTTTCTGTGATTTCAGGCTTGCGGGGAATCGGAGGATATAAATCAGCCGGATCGCTCCAGCTCGACGGAAGGGCTACGGGGCATTGTTTTTGCCATTTAGCAATCCATTCCGGCGGGATCTCGTGTCCCGGGTCAATTCCCTTCATTTCAAGCCATATTCTGGCCCAGGCGCGGGGCACGACACGCCAAATATCATATCCGCCGCCTCCGACTGCAATCCATTTCCCTCCGCAATATTGATGAGCCAAAGTGTGTGCAAGACGGGGGATTTCTTCGTATATATTGATTGTTGCTGATAAATGCGTCAGCGGGTCGTAGTAATGGGCATCGGCGCCGTTTTGGCTGATAATGACATCGGGCTTGAAATAAGCGGCGACTTCTGAAGCTGCTGTCCGGTAAGCCTCAAGAAAAGAATCATCCTCTGTAAAAGCGTCAAGCGGGATATTAAAGGAATAGCCATATCCTTTTCCGCTGCCTTTTTCTTGGATCTGACCGGTTCCAGGGAATAAATACCTTCCTGTTTCATGAATGGACAGCGTGCATACGTCAGGATTATCGTAAAAGGTAAATTGCACACCGTCCCCGTGGTGGGCGTCGGTATCAATATAAAGTACCCTGGATCTGTATTTTTTCTGGATATATTGAATCGCCACAGCGCTGTCATTATATATGCAAAACCCTGAAGCTCTCCCGCGAAAGCCGTGATGAAGCCCTCCGCCAAGGTTTGCCGCATGCAGGGCTTGTCCTGACATGACCCAGTCTGCGGCCGTTAAAGTGCCGCCGACCAAGAGTGATGCCGCTTCGTGCATGCCGGCAAAGACGGGTGTGTCTTCAGTGCCGAGCCCGTAGCTTTCTCCTTCTTCAGCGGGAAGCTTTCCGGCGCCCGCAAGCTTTACGGCCTGAATGTAATCGTCCGTGTGGACAAGGGAAAGCTCCTCTTCTGAAGCGAGTCTGGGGGTGACAATGTCTCCATCATCAAAGGCATTGATCGTCTTAAGCAAATCATATGTTAACAGAACCCGCTGCTGATTAAAGGGATGCTCCTGATGAAACATATAGGTTTGGTAGGATGGAGAATAGATAAATACACTGTCTCTCATAGCAGGTCCCTTTGCTCTGACGGCCATACGACGTGGTGTCCATTTCTTTGTAATGCCTGCAAAAACGGCAGCGGATTCATCGTTTTTACACGGAAGACAAGCACTTTTACACCGGGATCGTCATGCGGATAAACAAGCACGCTTAATATTTTCACTTGAAGGTCTTGGCAAAGACTGCTGATCTCAGCGAGGCTTTTGGTGATGTCGTTTACTTTTATCTCAATTTGCGATCCCGGCTGGTCAGCGCCTGTCAATTTGACAAACGTCCGCAGCAAATCGGTTTTTGTTAAAATGCCTATTAATTTTTGATGGTGTACCACTGGAAGGCAGCCGATGCCATGCTCGTAGAACACGGCTGATATTTCTTCGACAAAATCTAACGGATGGGCGCAGACAACATCCTTTTTCATAATTGAATCTACGCTTCGTGTGAGAAATAGGCTTCGTTTGTTTTCTTCAAAAATACTCGGGCTGGCCTGTTTCATGTCTCTGTCTGTAATCATGCCGATCACGTGTCGTTCTTCATCTACAACAGGCAGATGCCTGATATGGAATTCCTTCAGTTTGCATATTGCTTGTTCAAGCGTATCCGTCTTCGTTAATGTAATGACATCTCTTTTCATGATTTGCTCAACAATCATTATTTTTTCCCCTTTGCCAGTGTCAGTTAATACATATAACGATGATAAAAACGGAGCCTGTCAAATTGCTCAATTGATTCTTGGCTGACGTTTTTTCCAATGCGGGCCATCAGACAGTTTGCAGGGTGGGAGCTGATCTCCGGCTCATCCGTTGCAAACCAGACCAATCCGCCTGCATTCATCATCTTTTCCATGATCTTTCTGTATTCCCACACATCTTTTTTCATCCCTTTTAAATCCCAATGCCAGTAATATTCTGTCGTCATCACAATGTAGTTTTCCATTTGTTCATCCATCATGCTGACGGTCAGGAGCGTCTTTCCGACAGCGCATCCCCGATAGTCCGGCGCTACTTCGATGGCTCCGAGCTCAATCAAATCCTCCATATTTCCTTCAGACCATCTTTCGAGCGGGTCAGGATATAAATACGTGACATAGCCGACAATGGTTCGGCCGTCTCTGGCAATAATAATGCGCCCTTCGGGAAGGCCTGCAATGTCGACTAGCGCTTCATGCTGCTCGCGAGGCGGGCGAAATGCGGTTAAATCTTTATGAAACTCATAACCTGCCAAATCCTCTGGAGAGACAGGCCCTTCTATCAGTAAAGAGCCGGTTGCTGTTTTGATGTTTGCTGAATGGTATGTTTTATGATGTTCCACTAATTCACCGTCCCATCAATTCTTATCAAAAATACATGCCTTCTTTAAGAATACCAAATTATAAAGCGTTTTCAACATGGTTTATATTTTAAAAATTGAGAAGAATATGAATATATACTATAATAATTGTGACAACTTCAGCAAAGGGGGATGTTTGGGCATGAATTTGAAAGCGTTACCAGCAATAGAGGGGGATCATAACTTAAAAAACTATGAAGAAACGTACCGGCATTTTGATTGGGCCGAGGCAGAGAAACATTTCTCTTGGCATGAGACAGGGAAACTGAATGCGGCGTATGAAGCGATTGACCGCCATGCCGAATCGTTTCGAAAAAACAAAGTAGCGCTTTATTATAAAGACGCAAAAAGGGATGAAAAATACACATTTAAAGAAATGAAGGAAGAATCAAACAGAGCCGGGAATGTGCTGAGACGGTATGGAAATGTGGAAAAAGGGGACCGCGTTTTTATTTTTATGCCGAGATCACCCGAGCTTTATTTTATTATGCTTGGCGCAATCAAAATTGGCGCCATCGCCGGGCCGCTGTTCGAAGCATTTATGGAGGGAGCGGTGAAAGATCGGCTTGAAAACAGTGAGGCAAAGGTTGTTGTCACAACACCTGAGCTGCTGGAGAGAATACCGGTAGACAAACTGCCTCACTTGCAGCATGTCTTCGTAGTCGGGGGAGAGGCTGAGAGCGGCACGAATATCATCAATTATGATGAAGCAGCGAAACAGGAAAGCACAAGACTGGATATCGAATGGATGGATAAAAAAGACGGCTTTCTGCTTCACTATACATCAGGTTCCACTGGTACGCCAAAGGGCGTGCTGCATGTCCATGAAGCGATGATTCAGCAATATCAAACAGGAAAGTGGGTCCTTGATTTAAAGGAAGAAGACATTTATTGGTGCACGGCTGATCCAGGCTGGGTGACAGGTACGGTATACGGCATTTTTGCACCGTGGCTGAACGGAGCGACAAATGTCATCGTCGGCGGACGTTTCAGCCCGGAAAGCTGGTATGGTACGATTGAACAGCTTGGCGTCAATGTCTGGTACAGCGCGCCGACCGCTTTTCGGATGCTGATGGGAGCGGGAGATGAAATGGCTGCGAAATATGATCTAACTTCACTCCGGCATGTGCTCAGTGTCGGTGAGCCGCTAAATCCGGAAGTCATCAGATGGGGACATAAAGTTTTTAACAAACGAATTCATGATACATGGTGGATGACAGAAACGGGCAGTCAGCTTATCTGCAACTATCCTTGCATGGATATTAAACCGGGTTCAATGGGTAAGCCGATTCCAGGAGTGGAGGCAGCGATCGTTGACAATCAAGGCAACGAGCTTCCGCCGTACCGAATGGGCAATCTCGCCATCAAAAAGGGCTGGCCTTCCATGATGCATACCATTTGGAATAACCCTGAAAAGTATGAATCGTATTTCATGCCGGGCGGCTGGTATGTGTCTGGGGATTCTGCTTACATGGATGAAGAGGGATACTTTTGGTTCCAAGGCAGAGTTGATGACGTCATCATGACCTCCGGTGAGCGCGTCGGCCCATTTGAAGTGGAAAGCAAGCTTGTCGAACATCCGGCTATTGCAGAAGCAGGCGTAATCGGAAAGCCTGACCCGGTGCGTGGAGAAATCATTAAAGCTTTTATTGCACTCAGGGAAGGATTTGAGCCGTCTGATAAACTGAAAGAAGAGATCCGCCTATTTGTAAAGCAGGGTCTTGCAGCCCATGCGGCTCCGCGTGAGATCGAATTTAAAGATAAGCTTCCGAAAACCCGAAGCGGAAAGATCATGAGGCGCGTGCTGAAGGCATGGGAGCTTAATCTGCCGGCTGGAGATCTGTCAACAATGGAGGATTAAAAGGCGGCGTTGACACAGGATTTTATTTATGTTAAAAATGATATAGCTTCATATGAAAAGGTAAAGATTGAGACAAGTAGAATATCCTTACGTTCCAGAGAGCTGATGGCCGGTGAAAATCAGCACAGACGGATATATCGAATACACTCATGAACCGCTTTTGCAAACAAAGCCGGCCAGGCTTTCAGTAGTGAAAGAACGGACCTGATCCGTTATCAGGCAAAGTGATAAGACGAATGTTTGCATTCTCTTATTAGTAGGGTGGTACCGCGATAATCAATCGTCCCTTCGTGTAAACGAAGGGGCGTTTTTTATTTTAATCAAAAAAGGAGCTTTATCTTATGACTAACTTACTTGAAGACTTATCCTTCCGCGGATTGATTCAGCAAATGACAGATGAAGAAGGATTAAATAAACAGCTGAATGAAGAAAAAATCCGCTTGTACTCAGGCTTTGACCCGACAGCAGACAGCTTGCATATCGGACACCTGCTGCCTATTTTAACACTTCGCCGTTTTCAGCTTGCAGGGCATCATCCGATTGCGCTTGTGGGCGGCGCGACGGGCCTCATCGGTGATCCAAGCGGAAAAAAAGCAGAGCGTACATTAAACACTGCTGACATCGTATCCGAATGGTCCCAAAAAATCAAAAACCAGCTGTCCAGATTTCTAGATTTTGAAGCAGCAGAAAACCCAGCTGTCATCGCGAACAACTTTGACTGGATCGGCAAAATGAATGTGATCGATTTCCTTCGTGACGTTGGTAAAAATTTCGGCATCAATTACATGCTGGCAAAAGATACGGTCAGCTCAAGAATTGAATCCGGCATCTCGTACACGGAATTCAGCTACATGATTCTTCAATCTTATGATTTCTTAAATCTTTACAGAGACAAAAACTGTAAACTGCAAATCGGCGGAAGCGATCAGTGGGGCAACATCACAGCGGGTCTTGAACTGATCAGAAAATCAGAAGAAGAAGGAGCAAAAGCGTTCGGCCTAACGATTCCGCTTGTCACAAAAGCAGACGGCACGAAGTTCGGAAAAACGGAAGGCGGCGCGATCTGGCTTGATAAAGAAAAAACATCGCCATATGAATTCTATCAATTCTGGATCAACACAGACGACCGTGACGTTGTCAAATACTTGAAATACTTTACGTTCCTTTCAAAAGAGGAAATTGAAGCGTACGCTGAAAAAACAGAAACGGCGCCAGAAAAACGTGAAGCGCAAAAACGCCTGGCAGAAGAAGTGACATCACTTGTTCACGGACGCGAGGCGCTGGAGCAAGCCATAAACATCTCCCAAGCGCTGTTCAGCGGCAATATTAAAGAGCTTTCCGCTCAAGACGTAAAAGTAGGCTTTAAAGATGTTCCTTCTATGGAAGTTGACAGCACCCAAGAGCTTTCACTTGTAGATGTGTTGGTGCAATCTAAATTATCTCCTTCTAAACGCCAAGCGCGTGAAGACATTCAAAACGGAGCTGTTTACATTAACGGTGAACGACAGACGGAAATAAATTATACCCTATCAGGTGAAGACCGTATCGAAAACCAATTTACTGTTCTGCGCCGCGGGAAGAAAAAATACTTCCTTGTGACGTATAAATAAGAAAAAGATCCTTTGCCACTGAAGGCAAAGGATCTTTTTGTTTACCGCATAGGAATGAAAGGAAAAGAGTATATTAGATAGGGCAAACACGACCAATCAACACCTTTTAAATGAAAGGAGCGCTAAAGCGTGAATCTCATGTGTACGATTGCAAAAGAACGGCTGCAGCAGGATTACTGGGAGCAGCAGGCGCAGGATAGTGTTGGCCAGCAAGAGGCAAAAGACAAAATAGACGATAAAAAAACCCCGACCGCATAGCGGCAGGGGTTTTTAAAACGATTAACGAGAGTAGAACTCAACG
The DNA here is from genome assembly GCF_038004765.1 of Bacillus sp. FSL R5-0576. Lineage (NCBI taxonomy): Bacteria > Bacillati > Bacillota > Bacilli > Caryophanales > Bacillaceae > Bacillus > Bacillus sp. FSL R5-0576. The sequence goes on along the minus strand of NZ_JBBORU010000001.1, from coordinate 2,760,763 downwards.
ATAAGCGCTTCGTTAATTTCCGGAGCAAGTTCAGAACGCTCAGGAAGACGAGTGAAAGTACCTTCAAGCTTTTCAGCGTCGAAAGTAAGGTATTCAGGAACGAAGTTGTTTACTTCAACAGATTCTTTGATGATAGAAAGGTTTCTTGATTTTTCACGAACACCGATTGTTTGACCAGGTTTTACTTGGTAAGACGGGATGTCAACGCGGCTTCCGTCTACAAGAATGTGACCGTGGTTAACCAATTGGCGAGCTTGACGGCGAGTACGTGCTAAACCTAGCTTGTACACAACGTTATCAAGACGAGAATCTAAAAGAATCATGAAGTTTTCACCGTGTTTACCAGCTAGTTTGCCAGCTTTGTCAAACAAAGTGCGGAATTGACGTTCGTTTACACCGTACATGTGACGAAGCTTTTGCTTTTCTTGCAATTGCAAACCGTATTCTGATAATTTTTTACGTTGTCCTGGGCCGTGTGGACCTGGAGCGTAAGGGCGTTTTTCTAATTCTTTTCCTGTACCGCTAAGAGAGATTCCTAGACGGCGGGACAGTTTCCAAGATGGACCTGTATAGCGAGCCATAATGTGACTCCTCCTTTGGTTTTATTTTTGTGGAAAATAAAAACCGTCTGCTCTATTCGACCATGCACATTTTGTTTTCATGTATCCTCGCTCCAGCAGCAGAGAGTTACACGATACACCTTATTGATAAGGAACAAAATGAAAACATAGAAGCTGAACAAAAAGGCTGCAATATTTCACACAAAGGTCATTATATAATTTATTTGTTTTGAAGTCAACCATTCCTCCATTATTGCTTCACCGTTTATGATATAATAAACAAAAATTAGTGGTAAACTTTTAGGTGATAAAAACATGGTAGAACAAACTAAAGATCAATTATCCGCCTTTCATTATCATATGCTCGATTTTTTATTAACCAAATCTGAAAAAGTCACATTCACCGACTCTTTAATATGGCTGACTTCGGCTATTCAAACCTATTTTTCAACCCTTTGTGTTTCGCTTACACCGTCACCATCAGACTTTGTGACAAAACTGGCAGATGGTGAAGCGCGTTTTTCCGCTTCAAAAATAAACGCTTCATGTTATCTGATTGAGGACGGCTCTGGCAGGCGTTTCCATCTTGCATGCAGGCAGGATGAAGAGATTCCTGAAGGGCTTCCGAACGTGGTTGCTTCATTTTTAAACCAGTCGATGAAACAGGAAAGACTCTATAACAAAACGATCTACCAAAAAAAGATATACAAAATGACAGAGCTGTTCCATTCACTGCTTGATCAGACAGATGTGCTGAAGCAGCTTTTAGAAAGCTTGACCAGCACATTTTCTCTTTTTGAGTTTTCTTTATTTATATCGCACGATCAAGACCAATGTTTAGGGATACCTGCAAAAGAGCTGTATATGGAAGGGGAAAAATCCGATTCCTTTGCGCTCAAAGTGTATTTGTCCGGAGACATTTTGCGGAAAAATGAATCTGCCGCCTATATTCCGATCAAAGGACAGCAGGGCACATACGGGGTGTTGAAGGCTGAGGGAATGGGTGACAGCTTTCTTGCTGATGCCTGCCTTGATGAAATGTCGCTGTTAGCAAACGCGGCGGGAAAAGCGTTTGAAAATGCCCAGCTCTACGAACAATCCAAAGCAAGCATCGCAAATTTGGAATTGATCAATGAAACATCACGCCGCCTGAATCAGCGGCTGACACTGACTGATACAATGAATGATCTGGCTGTGAGAATGGCAGAATCGTTTCAGGCAGAAGAAGTGGGATTTTTTCATATAGACCATTTTGAAAACCTAACATTGCTTCCAGGCAGCACAGCATTTTTTAAAGAAGCGAAGCCGTCAGATTTTTATAATGAGCTGAAAGAAAAGCTGTATGAAGGTGAAAAAGGGGTTTTCATCGGGAATGGCCAGTCTGTTTTTGGGAAGGCGGGGTACGGCTCGCTGATGGCTGCTCCGATGATTCAAAACGACCGGCTTTTAGGCTTTGCGGTTTTATTGAAACAGGAGCTGTACGCTTTTACATTTGAAATGTACAAGCTGTTTCAGGCGCTGATTCATCACGCGACACTGGCTGTAACCAATTCAATGCTTCGCGACCGCCTTGAGCATCTCGTGAAAACAGATCAGCTGACTGAACTGTATTCACGAGCGTATTTAGATGAAAAAATTCAATACAGCATGAAAATCCACCAAAAGGGTGTTTTTATTCTTGTTGATATTGATAATTTTAAAAATGTAAATGATACGTACGGCCATCAGACTGGAGACGAGATTTTAATTCAAGTCGCTTCAGTGATTAAAAGCAACATCCGAAAGCATGATGTCGGTGCCCGCTGGGGAGGAGAGGAGCTGGCGATTTATTTGCCAAATGTGCCGGTTGCAGTGGGGAAACGGATTACCGAGCGGCTGGTTTACGCGGTCAGAAAAAATACGAAACCCGAGGTAACCATTTCCTGCGGTATCTCCTGCTGGACGACAGAAACAAAAAAGTCGCTGAAAGAGCTTGTGCATGAGGCAGACGAAGCGCTCTACAGCGCGAAACGGAGCGGGAAAAACCGCTTGATGGTTCATGACTCAATAAAATAAAAAAAGCCCAAAACGATATCAGTTTTGGGCTTTTATATTACTGCGCTAACGCTTTTTCTAGCGTTTCGGCAAATTGAGTTAAGTATTTTTCATCAATTTCGTCGAAACGGTTTTTCACTGGGCTGTCGATGTCCAAGACGCCGACAATTTTTCCGTCTACACGAATCGGAAGCACAATTTCTGATTGGGACGCTGCATCGCAGGCGATATGTCCAGGAAACGCGTTTACATCCTCAACACGTTCCACTTTTCCGTTTGCGTACGCTGTGCCGCAAACCCCTCTGCCGAAAGGAATCCGAACACATGCCGGGAGGCCTTGGAACGGACCTAACACAAGCTGTCCATCCTCTTCTTTGGCAAAATAGAAACCCGCCCAGTTGACTTCAGGCAGCGAATGATACAGCAGTGCTGAGGCATTTGCATAGTTAGCTATTTGGTCTGTTTCGTCTTCGGTCATGGCTTCGAGCTGTTTTAGCAGAAGCTGATAGTCTTTTTCTTTATCTCCAGATTGTTTTTCGACATGGAACATGGAAAACCCTCACTTTTTCTATAATATAAAACAAAGTTCCGGCTTTTCTGCCGGCATTTGTCGATAAGTTCTTACAGGAACAGCGGCTTTCTGCTTGAATAGTATCAAGAGGAAGGAGTGAGCCGTATGAAAGTAAGCACCAAAGACAAAATTATTGAATCTGCTGTCATGCTTTTTAACCAAAAAGGATTTTCTGGCACGTCTGTCCGTGAAATCGCAAAGTCAGCTGATGTAAATGTTGCGCACATCTCCTACTATTTTAAAGGCAAAGGAGGCTTGATGGAACACTTAGTTTCAGAGTTTTACGAGGGCTACAGCAAAACGCTTGAAACAGCGGCAAGCAATATCTCTTCTCAAAGCACGCAGGAACAGCTTCTTCAATTGGTTTTCGATATTTTATCCTATCAGCATAATCATCGTCAATTAACTCGTTTTGTCTACCGGGAAGTCACAATTGACTCCACATTAATCAGGGAAATTATGTCGACATATCTAATGAAGGAAAAGTATATCTTCCAGCTGATCATTGAGGAAGGAGAAAAACAGCGTGAATATTTAACGCTGCCGCTGCCTCATTTTATTCTCCAATTAAAATCTCTCTTGATGATGCCCTATCTCCAGCCTCAATATATTTCAGAAGTACTCTACATGCAGCCGCACGAGCCGTATTTTTATAAAATGTATTTTGAAGAAATCAAGATTTGGATCAGAAGCGTCTTCCGGACAGGAGACGTGGCGCTCACCAACTAGCACCGTTCCAAAAACGTCTCATACGCATATCCGACATCTCCCGCTTGATGGGCATCTGACCCAAACACAAGCGGGATCTTCTTTTGCTTCGCTTCATTCAGCATCCAATCCTCGATATAAATACCGCCAGCATAAGTTTTTCTTAAGCCGGAAGTATTGAAGTCGAGCTCCATTCCGTTTTCTTCAATGGCATTCAGGCACAGGGAAACGAGGCCGCGAATATGTTCTGACATGCTGTATGGAAACAGCTTGATGAATTTTTGGACGAGTGTGATGTGACCGACTCTTTTTGGCTTATAAACGCCGAGAGATGCTACAATGGAAGAATAGATACTCCGGTAATATTGTTCATATACCGCTTCAATGCTTCCGCAGGCTGAAATCAGCTCTTTGAAGGTATGCTCGTCATAATCAAGGCATAGATAGGAAGAGTCTGTGCGCAAAAAATGAACGGATAAGATGCTGTCATCTAAATATGGCCCGTATGTGTCTAGGAATAATGTAATTTCGTCTTCAAATTCAGCGATATAATCGACTTCAAGCCCTGTCCGTATGCTAAGCTGTCCGCGATATTCTTTTTTTAATCCGGAAATTTCATGAATATAGCGTTCCAAAGAAGCTTGCGCCATCGCGCTGTCTTTCAGCGGCGTGGGATCGGTAAAAGAGGGCGGCAATGGGGCGTGTTCGGTAAAAGTAATCGATTCGAACCCTTTTTTTAAGGCTTCTTCTGCATATTGTCTGAGTGTGTCATTGGAGCCGTGAGGGCAAAATGGTGTGTGAATATGTCCGTCTCGCTTTTGCATTGATGTCACCCCATGAAAAAATAGTCAAATCCTGCCGATTTTGCACAAAAAGTTTTTGATTTCTGGTCAAAAAATGTTTGTTACATGGTATCATAATAACAATGAAAACGACAGTTTTTCTCAATACATATCCTGAAATCTTTCTGAATAAATAAAACACCCTGACAGATTAAGGTAAACAGCAAGGGGGCTCATTATGGAGTTTGTCATTGGATTATTAATTGTACTGCTTGCGCTGTTTGCGGCAGGCTACTTTTTCAGGAAAAAAATCTACGCCGAAATCGACCGGCTGGAATCGTGGAAGATTGAAATTCTGAATCGGTCGATCGTGGAAGAAATGTCTAAAATAAAACATTTAAAAATGACGGGTCAGACAGAAGAGTTCTTTGAGAAGTGGCGTGAAGAATGGGATGAGATTGTCACAGCCCACATGCCGAAAGTTGAAGAGCTCCTTTATGATGCCGAGGAAAATGCAGACAAATACCGGTTTAAAAAGGCCAATCAAGTGCTCGTTCATATCGACGACCTGCTGACAGCGGCTGAATCAAGCATTGAAAAGATTCTTCGGGAAATCAGCGATCTTGTCACAAGTGAGGAAAAGAGCCGTGAAGAGATTGAACAGGTGAGGGAGCGCTATTCGAAATCTCGAAAAAACCTGCTGGCTTACAGCCACCTTTACGGGGAGCTTTATGACAGCCTTGAAAAGGATCTGGACGAAATTTGGAGCGGCATCAAACAATTTGAAGAAGAAACAGAAGGCGGAAACTATATTACTGCACGAAAAGTACTGCTTGAGCAGGACCGCAATCTTGAACGGCTTCAGTCATACATAGATGATGTGCCGAAGCTGTTAGCTGACTGTAAACAGACGGTGCCCGGACAGATTGCAAAGCTCAAGGATGGCTATGGCGAAATGAAAGAAAAAGGGTACAAGCTTGAGCATATCCAGCTTGATAAGGAATTAGAAAATCTGTCAAACCAGCTGAAACGAGCGGAACATGTCCTGATGACTGAGCTGGATATTGATGAAGCGTCCGCAATCCTGCAGCTCATTGACGAAAATATTCAATCTGTTTATCAGCAGCTGGAGGGCGAAGTTGAAGCCGGTCAATCCGTACTAAGCAAAATGCCTGAATTGATTATTGCTTACGACAAGCTTAAAGAAGAGAAAGAGCATACGAAGGCGGAAACTGAGCTGGTGAAGGAAAGCTACAGGCTGACAGCCGGTGAGCTCGGCAAACAGCAGGCTTTTGAAAAGCGCCTTGATGAAATTGGAAAGCTGCTATCATCCGTTAAAGATAAGCTTGATGCAGAGCATGTCGCTTACTCACTTTTAGTAGAAGAAGTTGCTTCAATAGAGAAGCAAATTGAAGAAGTGAAAAAAGAGCATGCCGAGTATCGTGAAAATCTGCAAGCGCTGAGAAAAGAAGAGCTTCAGGCGAGGGAGACGCTCAGCAATTTGAAAAAAACAATTTCTGAGACAGCTAGACTGCTGAAGACTAGCAACATTCCAGGCATTCCGAGCCATATTCAAGAGATGCTGGAGAACGCGCATCATCATATTCAAGAAACAGTCAATCAACTAAACGAACTTCCATTAAATATGGAAGAAGCCGGAGCCCATTTGAAACAAGCAGAAGAAATCGTCAACAGGGCAAGCCGGGAATCAGAGGAACTTGTCGAGCAGGTCATCCTCATTGAAAAAATCATTCAGTTCGGAAACCGGTTCAGAAGCCAGAATCATATTTTATCTGAACAGCTGAAAGAAGCGGAAAGACGTTTTTATGCTTTTGATTATGACGACTCTTATGAAATTGCAGCTGCCGCTGTAGAAAAGGCTGCGCCAGGTGCAGTTGAAAAAATCAAAGCAGACATATCCGCTTAGATAATCACGACTATGAAAAAGAGCCCGCAGTGTAATGAGCAGGCTCTTTTTTTCATTACAAAACGCCTGCGCAATAACGCAGGCGTTCTGTGACATTAACTTATTTCATTAAGCTGTTTGGATGGTCCGATGAATAAGGTAAGCACATAGCCGATAACCGCTCCGACGATTCCTGGAAGCACCCAGCCGATGCCGAGGCTGTAAAGAGGAAGATTCGCATTTAGAAACACATCTAAAGATCCAAGTGAAAAACCGGCTGCTTTGATACCGTCTAAAATACTGAAAAGTCCTGTACCGATCAAGCAAGCGATGTACACTTCGCGTCTTTCTTTAAAGATCTTATCGATGAAGGAAAGAACGATAATGACAATGGCAAGTGGATAGATAGCTGATAAAATAGGAACAGAAAACGCGATAATTTGCGCGAGTCCGAAATTCGCAATGATCAAGCTGAATAACGTGACAATCGTAACGACAATTTTATATGATAATGCCGGAATAAGTTTTGAAAAATATTGGCCGCAAGATGTGACAAGGCCGATGCTTGTTGTTAAACATGCGACTGTAATCGCTGCTCCGAGTACGATGTTGCCCAATGAACCAAATAAATAATGGGAAGACGCAGATAAAATTTTAGCTCCTTCACCAACAGGACCGATGGCATTTGTGCTTGTTGCACCTAAATAAGCAAGGGATACATAAATGAAAGTCAGCCCTAAAGCGGCAATCACACCTGCTTTAATGCAGGCTGCAGCAAGAGCTTTAGACTGTGTAACGCCTTTGCTTTTTACAGCATTTACAACGACAACGCCAAATACAATTGAAGCAAGTGCGTCCATTGTTTTATAGCCTTCTAAAAATCCTTTAAAAACCGGTGTTCCTTTATATGCTTCTGTCACGGCGCCCAATCCGCCCATCGGTGTGAAGATGGCTTTGAGAACAATGATTAAAATAATTGTGAATTTGATGGGAGTCAGAATTTTTCCGACTCGATCGACAACCTTGGATGGGTTTAACGCTAAATAGTACGTAACGCCGAAAAAGATAAGTGTAAATATTAATAAAGAAAGTCTTTCTGGTACGCCAGTCAAAAACGGAACAGCGCCAATTTCATATGAAACAGTTCCTGTTCTCGGGATGGCGAATAATGGTCCGATTGATAAATAAAGCACGACAGTAAAGATTGTGCCGAAAACAGGGTGCGCTTTGTCAGCAAGGCCTTTAGCGTCCTTACCGGTTAATGCGATGGCGATAATGCCGAGAAGCGGCAGGCCTACCCCTGTCAGTAAAAATCCGCCGATGGCCTTCCAGACGTTGTGTCCGGCTGCTTGTCCAAGTTCCGGCGGATAGATCATATTTCCTGCTCCAAAGAATAACGCAAATAGCATGAAACCAATAATAATGGTATCTTTGACAGGCAGTGAGTGTTTCATGAAAAAAATCCTCCTAATAATTATGTTAAAATATTCTGTCAATTAATTGTCAGATAATATGACGAAACGAACAAATCTTATTATATGGTAAAAAAATTAGAAGTCAATACTAGTTTTTCGTAATTTTCTATTAAATTTTGTTATGGTAACATAAATATCATACCTTGTACCGCTTTCATAAAGGAGTAAAAAAGATGATATATTTAGATAATAGTTCAACGACGAAGCCTTACGATGAAGTCTTGAACGTGTATGAACAGACAAGCAGCCGATACTTTGGCAATCCTTCATCTTTGCACCGATATGGAGCCGAAACGGAACAGCTGCTTCAAGCAGCCAAAAATCAAATCAAAAGGTCCTTAGGCCTAAAAAAATATGATATTGTATTTACGTCAGGCGCCACAGAAGCCAATAATGCGGCTTTAAAAGGAGCGGCTTTGTCAAAGATAAAAACAGGCAAACATATCATTGCCACTTCTATTGAACATCCATCTGTTACGGAATCGTTAGAACAGCTGAAAGAGTTGTTCGGGTTTGATATCACTTATCTTTCTGTGAATGAAGACGGATTTGTTTCTATTGAAGAACTAAAAGCAGCCATCCGTCCCGATACTGTGCTTGTCAGCATGATGCATGTGAACAATGAAGTCGGTTCCGTGCAGCCGATTGAAGAGGCAGGAGAAGTGCTGAAAGAGCATTCGAACATTTTGTTTCACGTCGATTATGTGCAGGGCATCTATAAAGTGCCCTTGGCAATTGAAAAGGCCGGCATTGATCTATGTTCAATTTCGGGGCATAAATTTCACGGCCTAAAGGGGACAGGCGCACTTATTGTAAAAGAAGGAACACGCCTTATTCCGCTCATAACGGGAGGCTCTCAGCAAAAAGGCATACGGGCCGGAACAGAACATACTGCTGGTGCGGTTTCGCTTGCCAAGGCCATTAATCTGGCCTCTGCTGATTTTGACACACGGCTTGACACGATGACTGCCGCAAAGGAATTGTTTATGAAAAGGCTGAGTGAAATTGAGGGCGTCGTTATCAACACGCCTCAAATGAATAGCGCGCCGCACATTATTAATTTCTCTGTACCGGGGATTAAAGCGGAAGTGCTTTTACACATGCTTGAGGAACAGGATATTTTCGTCTCCACAACATCGGCTTGCTCGGCAAAAGAACATAAGCCCAGTAAAGTTCTCTTAGAGATGGGCAAAGGAGAGCAGATTGCCGGAAGCAGCATCAGAATCAGTTTAAATTACAGCCAGACAAGCGATGTGGCAGAACCGTTTATGAACGCGCTTCGTCCTGGTATCAAAAAATTAAGGGAAATGATGAGGTAGAACATGAATTACGATCATATATTAATTCGTTTTGGGGAAATTTCCACCAAAGGCAAAAACAGAAAAAGCTTTATTGAGCGCTTAAAACAAAACATCAGACTCGTTTTGAAAGACTATCCGAATTTAAAATACTTTTCCAACAGGGATCGTATGACGATTACATTAAATGGAGAGGATCCTGAGGCTCTTTTTCCTCATTTAAAGCAAGTGTTTGGGATTCAAAGCTTCAGCCTGGCAATTAAGTGTGACAGCCGCCTTGATGATATTAGGGCAACCGCACTAAAGGCTATCAAAGATCAATATAAACCAGGTGATACGTTTAAAGTCGCGACAAAGAGAGCGTATAAGCAATTTGAATTAGATACAAACCAGATGAACGCTGAAATCGGCGGCCATATTTTGCGAAATACAGAAGGATTGACGGTCGATGTTCGCAACCCAGACATCCCGCTCAGAATCGAAATCAGGGAAGAAGCAACATTTTTGACAATTCGTGATGAAAAAGGTGCAGGCGGGCTGCCAGTTGGTTCAGCAGGAAAAGCGATGCTGATGCTTTCTGGCGGTTTTGACAGCCCTGTGGCCGGTTTTTATGCGATGAAACGGGGACTGTCGGTAGAAGCTGTTCATTTCTTCAGCCCGCCATACACGAGTGAGCGCGCAAAGCAAAAGGTAATGGATCTGGCGAAATGTCTGTCCCGTTTTGGGGGAAGCATGACACTTCATATTGTTCCATTTACAAAAACGCAAGAGCTCATCCAAAAACAAATTCCTGAAAATTACACAATGACGGCAACCCGCCGCCTCATGCTTCAGATCGCCGACAGAATCAGAGAAAAGAGAAACGGGCTTGCCATTATTACGGGAGAAAGCCTCGGTCAGGTAGCGAGCCAAACGCTTGAAAGCATGTATGCAATTAATGCGGTGACGTCAACACCGATTTTGCGTCCATTAATCGCCATGGACAAAACAGAAATCATCGAAAAATCACGGGAAATTGGCACATATGAGACAAGCATTCAGCCGTTTGAAGACTGCTGCACGATCTTTACACCGCCAAGCCCGAAAACACGCCCTAAAAAAGAGAAAATTGAACACTTTGAAAGCTTTGTTGATTTCGAGCCGTATATTCAAGAAGCGGTAGATAACATTGAGACAATGACCCTGTATAGCGAACAAGAAGCTAACGATAAATTCGCTGAACTCTTTTAAATTAATTTTCAGCTCCTGTATACAATTACCAAAGTTTTTCTGAATGAAGCCATGTGTTTTGACACATTCTATACTCACAAGGAGGTGAGACACATGGCTAACAATAACTCAGGTAACAGCAACAACCTTTTAGTACCAGGAGCTGCTCAAGCGATCGACCAAATGAAATTAGAAATCGCTTCTGAATTCGGTGTAAACCTTGGAGCAGACACAACTTCTCGCGCTAACGGTTCTGTTGGAGGAGAGATCACAAAACGTCTTGTATCTTTTGCTCAACAAAACATGGGCGGAGGACAATTCTAATTTACAATTTCACATAATGGCTTAGGAGTGGGGGTATCCCCACTCCTTTTCATTTTTTATATATAAAAAAGGACCAGCGGCCTATAAAATCTATGTTTACAGAGGTTGCTTTTAGGCATATCCTTACGGAAAGAGCCTGTATTTATGTATAATGGGTGGAGAAAGTGAGGAGTTGTTCGTGTTAAAACGTGAAGATTTAATTGCCCCTATGCAATATAATTTAGTGAATGAAATGGAAAAGTTCAGTGCCGCTGGACAAAAAACCGCTCTTCTGTGGGAGGACGAGTCGGGTAAGCAAGAATCTTGGTCGTATGAAAAGCTGATGGAAGAAACAAATAAAATCGGAGCGGCCTTAGCTGATCTTGGATTTAAAAAGGGAGACAAGCTGATTGTAATGGTTCCGCGGGTGCTTGAAGCCTATGCTGTTTATTTGGCTATCCTGAAATCAGGAATGGTTGTCATTCCGTGCTCCGAAATGCTTCGCGCGAAAGATCTTGAATACCGGATTGAACATGCAGAGGTAAAAGGCGCTATCGTCTACTCCGAATTTATTGGCGCTTTCCGGGATGTCAGTACGGCTGACAAACTGATTACACTGTCTATTGGTGAAAATGATGCCGGCTGGAAAAACCTCTTATCAATTGAAGCGGACGGAAGCCAATTTAAAACAGCTGACACAACAAGAGATGATATGGCTTTCTTATCTTATACATCCGGGACAACAGGTCAGCCGAAAGGTGTTGTACATACACATGGATGGGCATTTGCTCATTTAAAAACTTCTGCCGGCGCTTGGCTTGACATTTCTGAAAAGGATATCGTCTGGGCAACTGCTGCCCCTGGCTGGCAAAAGTGGGTATGGAGTCCGTTTTTAGCGGTGCTTGGCAGCGGAGCAACCGGTTTTGTGTACCACGGCAGATTCAAAGCAGAAAAATATCTAGAGCTTTTAAATCGCTACAAAATCAATGTTTTCTGCTGTACGCCGACAGAATACCGCTTAATGGCGAAGGTCGAGGGCTTGGACCGCTTTGATCTTTCTGCCCTGCACAGCGCTGTTTCCGCAGGCGAGCCGCTCAACCGTGAAGTCATTGATGTTTTCCAAAAGCACTTTGGCATTAAGGTACGGGACGGATATGGCCAAACAGAAAGCACGCTTTTGGTTGGTGTTTTGAAAGATACGCCTATTAAACCGGGAAGCATGGGAAAACCGACACCGGGAAATCAGGTGGAGATCATAAATGAAGACGGTGAAATCTGCAAACCTGGTGAGGTTGGCGATATCGCTGTTCACCTCAGTACGCCTGCGCTCTTTAAAGAGTATTTTAAAGATCCGGAAAGAATGAAAACACAAATTCGCGGCGATTATTTCCTAACGGGAGACAGAGCAAGAAAAGATGAGGAAGGTTACTTCTGGTTTGAAAGCCGAAATGACGATATTATTATCAGCTCCGGCTATACGATCGGGCCTTTCGAGGTGGAAGACGCGCTTGTTAAGCACCCAGAAGTAAAAGAATGTGCTGTTGTCGCAAGCCCTGATGAAATCAGAGGCTCCATCGTAAAGGCATATGTTGTCCTGCAAAATCATGAAAAACGCAGTGATGAGCTTGTCAAAATGCTGCAAAACCATGTGAAGACGATTACCGCTCCATACAAATATCCTAGAGAAATTGAATTTGTGGAAAGCCTGCCGAAAACGGCTTCTGCAAAAATCAGACGAGTGGAATTAAGAAAACGTGAAGAACAGCTCAAAGCCAATAAAAAGGCGTAAAGAAAGAGAGTGAACGTGAATGAAGGCGATATGGCACGGCGGTTTCATTTATACGATGCTCGAAGAAGGCGATCGGACTGAGGCAGTTTATGTTGAGGATGGTGTTATAAAAGGCACCGGCAGCTATGAACTTTTGAAGGAAAAGTACGGGTCACCGGAAACAGAAGAAATCAGCCTGAACGGTGCAGTGATGTTCCCCGGTTTTGTTGACAGCCACCTACATTTGATCGGCCACGGTGAGAAACAGCTTCAGCTCGATCTGTCCGCACTGACGTCGAAAGATGCAATTTTACAGGCTGCGAAGGAAAGAGAGCGGCAGCTTCCTAAAAACGATTGGCTCATTGGAGAGGGCTGGAATGAAAATCAGTTTGAGACACCTGACTACTTGACTAAGCATGATCTTGATCGCCTGTTTCCAGACAGACCCGTCTTGCTCAAGCGTATATGCCGGCATGCAATAGCTGTCAATTCTGCGGCTCTTCAAGCAGCGGGAATTTCAAGAAATACTCCTGACCCTGACGGCGGAGTCATCGTAAAAGATGCAAATGGAGAGCCGTCCGGACTCCTGTTTGATAAGGCGCAGGATTTGATTCTGAAGGCTGTCCCGCCAGTCTCTCAACACTATGTTGATGAGGCATTAACGGCTGCAATAAAGGATTGCTGGACAAAAGGCCTGACGGGCGGTCATTCGGAAGACTTGTCCTATTATGGTGATGTTTCGGTGCCGATGAAAGCTTATGAGAAAGCTGCCGCTGGCGGAAAGTATCCGTTTCGCTGCCATTTGCTCGTTCATCATGAAGCTGTCGATCGATGGGAGCAGCTGGAGAAGCTGTCCGGCCCGTATGTGGAGTTCGGTGCTATGAAAATCTTTACGGACGGGGCGCTTGGCGGGAGAACGGCTTTATTGAAAGAACCATATCAGGATGATCCATCAACAAATGGTGTTCAGGTTCACGATGACGAAACCCTTGGCCGGCTCATTCGCAAAGCGAGAGAAAAAGGGATGGAGGTTGCTGTTCATGCAATCGGCGATCTTGCTTTTGAAAAAGTGCTGAACGCAATAGAAAAGCATCCGCCCAAAAACGGCCGGCATGATCGGCTTATTCATGCTCAAGTGCTTGATAACGAATTAATCGAGAGAGCAGCACGCATGCCGATCGCACTTGACCTTCAGCCGCACTTCGTTGCAAGCGACTTTCCGTGGGTCATTGACCGTCTCGGAAAAGACCGGATGAAGACTGCATTTGCCTGGAAAACCCTCATATCTAAAGGCATTTTATGCGCGGGCGGTTCAGACGCCCCGATTGAGCCTGTTGATCCGCTTCTAGGGATCCAGTCCGCGGTCCTCCGGAAAAGCAGTCATGAGCAAAACGGGCCAAGCTATAATGAAAGTGAATGTTTACCTGTATATGAAGCGATAAAGCTTTATACAGAAGGTAGCGCCGGTATCATTTATAAAGAGAAGTCACGCGGAAAAATTGCGGAAGGCTATGACGCGGATTTTACAGTTCTCAGTGGTGATCCGTTTGCCATTGACCCCGCACAGCTTCATCTTTTAGAGATTAAAAAAACCGTGATTAACGGCCAGATTGTATATGAGAAATCATAAAAGGACAGGCAGCAGCCTGTCCTTTTATTTTCTATAAAAAAGTACGCTTCACTTTTTCCCAAAATGAATTGTCCTTTAGTTTGACTGTTTTGATTTTCTTATTAGACAGTTTGATTTCGATCGTTTTCACATTTCTCGTGCTGAGTGCTTCATTGTCCAAGCCGATGATTGGGTGTTCGTTGCCGTCCTGCACCACACGAAGGGTCAGCTTTCGGTCAGAGCTGAGGACAAATGGCGAGCCGAGTGTCCGGTAGGTGTTATTGTTAAGAGAAGCAAGCTCAGATACCTGCATGCATGGGAGCAGCGGATCAACAACCGCTCCTGCAACAGACTTGTTATAGGCGGTGCTGCCTGTAGGCGTTGAGATGATCATTCCGTCACCTCTAAACGTTTCAAAGTGCAGATCGTCAATCAGCACGTCCATCACAAAGGTTTTAATGATGCTTGAACGGATGGAAACCTCGTTTAGGCAATGAAAAGGACTAGCGTTATCCACTGTCACTTCAATCAGCGGATATTTTCTGACTTCAATTTGTTCAAACGTCATTGCATCGACCATTTTTTCTCGCTCATCACTATGAAAGTCGCAATATAAATGAGCTTTCCCCTTTTTGGTAATGCCGACGTACAAGCAGTCGTCACGAAAATTTGTCTTTCGGACTGCCTGCAAAAATGTGCCGTCCCCGCCAATGCTAGCGATAATATTGGCGTCTGAGTGCTGGTTCACAACGGTAAATCCATGCTCTTTAGCCAATTGTGTTAACGAGCGGGCTTGTTCGTTTGTTTCCTGATCCTGTTTGTGAAAAAAATAAACATTACGGCGTTGATCGGTCATATCCCATTTCCCCTTTGCTGTCATATTTAAGTTTTTCTGCCATCCAGTATTTGTGATAAAATACCTTTGGCCATAAGTGTACCACGTTTGCCGGCAGCCCGTTAAGCCGGAGCTTTCTCATTAATTGAAACATTTTTCATATTGAATCGTATAATGAGAGAGTTTGGGAAAAAGGAGGAGAAAAAATGAATGCAAAAAGATGGATTGCATTAGTGATTGCTCTGGGGATTTTCGGCGTGTCTATTATCGTCAGCATCTCTATGAGTTTCTTTGAAAGCGTCAAAGGCGCTCAAACGGATCTCACATCACTGACGGATGAATCGCAGGAAAAGACGCTGGAAAACGGCAGTCTCTCAAGTAAAATTGCCGTATTAGAGGTCAGCGGCACCATTCAGGATAATGGGGACTCAAGCAGTCTGCTTGGTGCAGACGGATATAACCACAGAACGTTCTTAAAAAACCTTGAGCGCGCAAAAGATGACAAGGCGGTCAAAGGTATCGTTCTGAAGGTGAATTCTCCGGGTGGCGGAGTGTATGAAAGTGCTGAAATACATAAGAAACTGGAAGAAATCAAGAAAGAAACTAAAAAACCGATTTACGTGTCAATGGGTTCGATGGCAGCATCAGGAGGCTATTACATCTCAACAGCGGCTGATAAGATTTTTGCGACACCGGAAACCCTGACCGGGTCACTCGGCGTCATTATGGAAAGCGTCAATTATTCAAAGCTTGCCGATAAGCTTGGCATTTCTTTTGAAACGATTAAGAGCGGGGCCCATAAGGACATTATGTCTCCTTCCCGTGAGATGACGAAAGAAGAAAAAAACATCATGCAATCGATGGTTGATAATTCGTATGAAGGCTTTGTTGATGTCATTTCAAAAGGGCGCGGCATGCCGAAAGCAGAGGTAAAGAAAATTGCGGACGGCCGCGTGTATGACGGACGGCAGGCGAAAAAACTGAACCTCGTTGATGAGCTTGGTTTTTATGACGATACCATTACGGCCATGAAAAAGGATCACAAGGATTTGAAAAACGCCTCTGTCATTTCTTATGAGGAAAGCTTCGGATTAGGCTCACTGTTTTCCATGGGTGCGAACAAAATGTTTAAAAGTGAAATTGATTTTTTGAATATGAGAGAAATTCTATCGCAATCCGGTTCGCCGAGAATGATGTATCTCTATGCGAAGTAGGAGGGAACAATAATGGACGCGACATATGAAGAGTTAGAGCGCAATGACATCAAAGGCCCGCAAGAAGCGGAGCAGCTGACACATGCCTATGCTGGCTTTTGGGTTCGTTTCTGGGCTTTCCTGCTTGATTGGCTCGTGATATGGGGATTAAACCATTTGCTCGTTTCTCCCCTCTTTACCGTATTGGATCTGCCGAAAACATCCGGCATGTTTACCTTCTCGGCCTACAGTGTGACAACGCTTATTGTGTATCTTGCCTATTTCGCACTAATGACAAAATACTTCAGGCAGACGCTTGGTAAAATGGTGTTCGGCCTCAAAGTGGTTTCTGTGAAGCAAGATAGCAAGCTGACATGGAGTACAGTGATTTTTCGTGAAGTGGTTGGACGGTATATTGATAAGATTTGGATTTTATATATCGTTGTTGCTTTTTCACCTACAAAACAAGGGATTCATGATTACATCGCGGATACCACCGTGGTGCATGAAAAATTATACCGCAAATAACCGAAAACCCGGACCTCCGTCCGGGTTTATTTTTTTAGGAATTGGCGATAATGCTCCTAGAGGAAGTGAAGAATATGGTGTATGTACTGACAGCCATTCTTATTCTCATAGGGATCGTACTGCTTCTCAGAATGAAAATCCATGTCGCGCTGGAGTATCTTCATGCCGATGATAATGACAAATTGACTTTGAAGATTACGGCGCTGTTTGGCCTTATAAGGATCAAAAAAACAATCCCGGCGATTAAGGTGAACAAAGAAGACGGAACAGTGGATATCAAACAAAAAACTGAATCCAAAATGAAAAAAAGCAGCGGAAAGAAAAAAATTACACAAAACGATGTGCAGCAAAGCATTAATAAAATCGAAATGCTTTTGCATCAGGTCACCAGACTACGGAAAATCAGCGCGTCTTTTCTCGCGCATTTACATATCACAAAACTAGAATGGGTTACAGTAATCGGAATTCAGGACGCGGCAGTGACAGGTGTGTTAACAGGTGCTGTATGGGGTGTGAAAGGCGGTATCGCAGCAATGCTCTACGACCACCTGGACTTTGTGAATAAACCTGTCTATGAGGTGATCCCGTCGTTTCAAGTCCCTGTTTCCAAGACCCATTTTCAGTGTATATTCTTTTTTCGCTTTGGACATGCTATGCTTGCAGCTTTCAAATTCGTCAAATACGGACGGGAGCTATCCGTATTAAAGAAGAATCCGTCGGCTAGAATGACTTCAAAGAATGATTCATCAGTTTAAGGAGGAAGCGTATATGGCAGACCATCCCATCCAAGGTTTAATGAAAACCGCAATGGAAAACTTGAAGGAAATGATTGATGTTAACACCATCATCGGAGATCCAGTAGAAACGCCTGATGGAAGTGTGATTTTAACTGTTTCTAAAGTTGGATTCGGATTCGCCGCAGGCGGAAGCGAGTTTGGCGGAAAGCCGGCCGAAAAGAAATCGGAAGACGATGAGACAAGAGAACAGAAACTTCCTTTCGGAGGCGGAAGCGGGGGCGGTGTGTCCATTACGCCGATCGCGTTTTTAATTGTCGGATCGACAGGCATCAGAATGCTTCATTTAGATGAAAATACCCATTTAATAGAGAAAATTTTAGACGCAGCCCCTCAAACACTCGAACGCATCCAGCAAATGTTCAAGAAAAATAACAAGAACCAAGGCCAGGGCCAAAATCAAAACCAAATGAACAATATGAATTATTAAAAAAAGGTTAACTGCGCTGGCCGCAGTTAACTTTTTTTTGGCATAAACTTTGCAGTTTGCAGGAAACTTTACTATGATAGAGACATACATACAAAAGGGAGGAATTATAATGGCTGAAATTACATTCAAAGGCGGTCCGGTTACACTTGTCGGACAAGAAGTGAAGGTAGGAGATCAAGCTCCTGATTTCACAGTGCTGACTAACAGCCTTGAAGAAAAATCGTTAGCTGACATGAAAGGAAAGGTAACGATTATTTCTGTTATCCCTTCAATTGATACAGGTGTTTGTGATGCACAAACACGCCGTTTTAACGAAGAAGCTGCAAAGCTTGGAGATGTCAACGTCTACACAATCAGTGCAGACCTTCCATTCGCGCAAGCGCGCTGGTGCGGCGCTAACGGAATTGACAAAGTGGAAACACTGTCTGACCACAGAGATATGTCATTTGGCGAAGCGTTCGGTGTGTATATTAAAGAACTTCGTCTGCTTGCGCGTTCCGTATTTGTCCTTGATGAGAATGGAAAAGTCGTTTACGCTGAATATGTAAGCGAAGCAACAAACCACCCGAACTATGAAAAGCCAATTGAGGCTGCTAAGGCATTAGTGAAGTAAGCAGGGAAAAAAGCTCCAGGCTGCCGCCGGAGCTTTTTTCATGGCAAGGAGGAACACAATATGCAAAACGACCATGTAGGTGCGGTGTATGAGCTGTTAAACGAAGCAGCGATTATGATAAAGAATGAATTGCAGATTTCATATATAGAGGCGCTGGCCGAAGCAGGAGAAATGTATTTTCTTGAAAAAACGGATCAGCTGAAACTGCCTGCTGATCAGAAAACCAAACAACTTCAGGCTCTGCTTGAAAAAGCGGAATTCGGCACGTATGAGCATGAGTGGGTACGCAAGGCTTTTCAGCTTGCCGTCCTTAAAGGAATGAAAGATATCTCCCATCCAAACAGACAAATGACGCCGGATACGATCGGGCTTTTCATCAGCTATTTGGTGAATAAGTTTATGGCGGACAAAAAGGAACTGACCATTCTTGATCCAGCCTTGGGAACTGGGAACCTTCTGTTTACCGTGCTGAACCAGCTGTCTGAAAAAACGGCAAACAGCTTTGGCATTGAAATTGATGATGTGCTCTTGAAGATCGCCTATGCCCAAGCGAACCTTCTGAAAAAAGAGCTTGAGCTTTTCCACCAGGACAGCCTTGAGCCGTTGTTTATCGATCCAGTTGACACGGTCATTTGTGATCTGCCAGTCGGCTATTATCCGAATGACGAAGGAGCAGAAGCGTTTGAGCTTAAAGCTGACGAAGGCCATTCCTTCGCTCATCATCTGTTTATTGAACAGAGCGTCAAGCATACCAAACCGGGCGGCTACTTATTTTTTATGATTCCGAATCATTTGTTTGAGAGCTCCCAAAGCGGCAAGCTGAAACAGTTTTTCAAAGATAAGGTTCATATCAACGCACTGTTGCAGCTGCCAAAATCTATTTTTAAAGACGAAGCTCATGCCAAAAGCATCCTTGTGCTTCAGAAACAAGGAGAGAATACGAAAGCGCCGGGGCAAATTCTGCTTGCGAATCTTCCGTCTTTCTCCAATCAAAAGGCGATGCTTGATATGATGGCTCAATTTGATGAATGGTTTAAAAAAGAAAAGTAAGTGTTTTAAAAGCAGCTTAGGCAGCCGTATGAGGTCGATGCCTAAGCTGCTTTTATTTATGCTTTTGAAGACCGGACTTGACGAATTGAATCCAGCTTTGAAACACAAAATACAGAGGGAAAAACCGCAAATTGTAAGCGTTCATCAATACAAAATCTATAGGGAATGTGTCTGAAAATAACGACTTCTTATTGTAAGCGTTATCAATACGCAAGTTGACTTGAAAAGCCGACATGACAATGTTTAAATGGAAAAGTCAGATATTTTTCGGAGAAGATGTTGATATTCACCGGGAAAAAAGTACGAAAAACGAAGTTGTTGATACAGAGTATAAAGGAGCGTCAATCATGTCCAAAATTATTGCAATTAACGCAGGAAGCTCGTCTTTGAAATTTCAGCTTTTCGAAATGCCTTCAGAAACCGTTTTAACGAAGGGTTTAGTTGAACGAATCGGTATCGCCGACAGTGTATTCACAATTTCTGTGAACGGCGAAAAAAATACAGAAGTAACTGATATTCCGGATCATGCGGTAGCTGTTAAAATGCTGCTGAATAAGTTAACGGAATTCGGCATTATTAAAGACTTGAATGAAATTGACGGAATTGGCCATCGTGTCGTTCACGGCGGAGAAAAATTCAGCGATTCTGTTTTATTAACGGATGAAACCATTAAGGAAATCGAAGATATTTCTGAATTGGCACCGCTTCACAATCCGGCAAATATCGTTGGAATTAAAGCGTTCAAAGAAGTGCTTCCAAATGTTCCTGCGGTAGCTGTATTTGATACGGCATTCCACCAAACAATGCCTGAGCAGTCTTACCTGTACAGCTTGCCGTATGAATACTATGAAAAATTCGGCATCCGTAAATACGGCTTCCACGGCACTTCACATAAATATGTAACTGAGCGTGCGGCAGAGCTTCTCGGCCGTCCGTTAAAAGACTTGCGCCTGATTTCCTGCCACCTTGGAAACGGAGCAAGTATTGCGGCTGTTGAAGGCGGAAAATCAATTGACACATCCATGGGCTTTACGCCGCTTGCCGGTGTAGCAATGGGTACACGTTCTGGAAACATCGACCCTGCCCTGATTCCATACATCATGGAGAAAACAGGCCAAACGGCTGACGAAGTATTGAATACATTAAACAAAAAAAGCGGACTGCTCGGCATTTCCGGTTTCTCAAGCGATCTTCGTGACATCGTCGAAGCAACGAAAGAAGGAAATGAGCGCGCGGAAACGGCTCTTGAAGTATTCGCAAGCAGAATCCACAAATACATCGGTTCTTACGCTGCAAGAATGAGCGGTGTAGATGCGATCATCTTTACTGCCGGTATCGGTGAAAACAGTGTGGAAGTCAGAGAACGCGTTCTTCGCGGTTTAGAATTCATGGGCGTATACTGGGATCCTGCGCTTAATAACGTGCGCGGCGAGGAAGCTTTCATCAGCTATCCGCATTCTCCAGTAAAAGTCATGATCATTCCGACTGATGAAGAAGTCATGATTGCGCGCGACGTTGTTCGTTTAGCAAAATAAATCGCATGAAAGCACATTCTCTTGAATGTGCTTTTTTGTTGATGCATGATAGTGACAGACAGAAAACATAAAAGAGGTGGGCCTATGAGCGTTCAAGAGCATAAACAAGAAGCTCCCGATATCGTTCGGTGCAAAGTGATTACTGTCAGTGACACGAGGACAGAGGAAACCGATAAAAGCGGCAAGCTGATGATCTCATTTTTAGAAGAAGCCGGTCATCATATTGCTGCATATGAAATTGTAAAAGACGAAAAGGATGCTTTGCAGCGGTCAGTGCTTGCGGGCTGCATGGATGAACAGACAGACGCGGTACTCTTAAACGGAGGGACAGGCATAGCAGATCGTGATGTCACAATTGAAGCCATAACGCCGCTGTTTTCGAAAGAACTGCCCGGCTTTGGAGAAATATTCAGGATGCTGAGTTATACAGAGGATATCGGCTCTGCCGCAATCATGTCGAGAGCAACTGCCGGCGTCATTCAGCATACCGCTGTTTTCTCAACGCCAGGCTCAAGCGGCGCAGTAAAGCTGGCAATGAATAAGCTGATTATTCCCGAACTTGCGCATGTGGTCAGAGAAATCAGAAAAGACAAGTAAATGAATAAATACTATGAAACTTCACCTGAAATTCAGGTGAAGTTTTTTTTATAAAAGGCTTGAAAAAACGAAACGTACTTGTTAAAGTGTATACATACAAAATGTATTTTTATTAAATATAATTTATTTTTATACAAAATAGAAACACGGTTGAGAGGGGATTTTTATCATGTCAGAACAGAAAAAAGTCGTATTAGCATACTCAGGAGGTCTTGATACTTCCGTCGCAATAAAATGGCTTCAGGAGCAAGGATATAATGTAATCGCCTGCTGCCTGGATGTCGGTGAGGGCAAAGATTTGGCATTTGTTCAGCAGAAAGCGCTTGAAGTCGGCGCGACAAACTCCTACGTGATCGATGCAAAAGAAGAATTTGCACAGGATTACGCGCTTATCTCTTTGCAGGCCCACACAATGTATGAAGGAAAATACCCGCTTGTTTCGGCATTATCTCGACCGCTGATCGCGAAAAAACTGGTTGAAATTGCGGAAAAAGAAGATGCACAGGCGATTGCCCACGGATGCACAGGGAAAGGAAATGACCAGGTTCGTTTCGAAGTCTCCATTAAATCATTAAACCCTGACCTAGAAGTCATCGCGCCGGTTCGCGAATGGCAGTGGTCACGTGAAGAAGAAATTGAATATGCGGCTAGCCGCGGCATTCCGATTCCGATCAATCTTGACAGCCCGTATTCTATCGACCAAAACCTCTGGGGACGCGCCAATGAGTGCGGTATTTTAGAAGATCCATGGGCGGCGCCGCCAGAAGGTGCATACGATTTAACAGCTCCGCTGGAAAAAACGCCGGACACGCCGGAAGTGATTGAAATTGCATTTGAACAAGGCGTGCCTGTCTCCATTGACGGTGTTTCCTACTCGCTTTCTGAGCTGATCTTGAAGCTGAATGAAATGGCGGGCGCGCACGGTGTCGGACGTATCGACCACGTGGAAAACCGCCTCGTTGGCATTAAATCCCGGGAAGTATACGAATGCCCTGGTGCGATGACACTGATCAAAGCGCATAAAGAATTAGAAGATTTGACACTGGTGAAAGAGGTAGCCCACTTTAAACCGATCATCGAGCAAAAAATGTCAGAAATCATTTACAACGGCTTATGGTTCTCACCGTTAAAAGACGCGCTGCACGCTTTCTTAAAAGAAACGCAAAAGCATGTCACAGGCATTGTCCGCGTGAAGCTGTTTAAAGGCCATGCAATTGTAGAAGGACGTAAATCGGAATACTCTCTATATGATGAAAAACTTGCAACATATACAAAAGACGATGCATTTGATCACCATGCAGCAATCGGATTTATCGAGCTTTGGGGACTTCCGACAAAAGTGAACAGCATCGTGAAAAAGAAGGAGCAGATTAAAGCATGAAGAAGCTTTGGGGAGGCCGATTTCAAAAAACACCGGAAAAATGGGTCGACGAGTTCGGCGCGTCCATATCATTTGACCAAAATTTAGTTGCTGAAGACATTACAGGGTCTCTCGCACATGCTGCCATGCTGAAAAAATGCGGTATTCTGACAGCAGAAGAAGAGCTGAAAATCCGAGAGGGCCTGAATACCCTTTTGCAAAAAGCAGACGAGGGAGCATTGGAATTCTCAGTCGATTATGAGGATATTCATTTGAATATTGAGAAAATGCTCATTGACGAAATCGGTCCTCTTGGCGGCAAGCTGCATACCGGCAGAAGCCGGAATGACCAGGTGGCGACTGACATGCATTTATACTTGAAGAATCATGTCGGCCACATCATCGAGCTGATTGAGGCATTCCAAAGTGCGCTGATCGAAAAGGCGGAAGCGAACGTTGAAACGATTCTGCCGGGCTACACACATTTGCAGCGTGCCCAGCCGATTTCATTCGCTCACCATCTGCTTGCGTATTTCTGGATGCTTGAGCGCGACAAGGAGCGTTTTCAGGATTCGATGAAGCGGATTAACAAATCTCCGCTCGGCTGCGGGGCGCTCGCGGGAACAACCTTCCCAATCGACCGTGATTATTCAGCGGAACTGCTCGGCTTTGATTCCATTTATGAAAACAGCTTGGACGGCGTCAGCGACAGAGACTTCATTTTGGAGTTTTTAAGCAACAGCAGTATGCTGATGATGCACCTATCCCGGTTCTCTGAAGAAATCATTTTATGGTGCTCGCAGGAGTTTAAATTCATCGAGCTTGACGATACGTACGCAACAGGAAGCAGCATGATGCCGCAAAAGAAAAATCCTGATATGGCGGAGCTGATCCGCGGCAAAACAGGGCGCGTATACGGCGATATGATGGGTCTGTTTACGATCATGAAAGGACTTCCGCTCGCTTACAACAAAGATCTGCAGGAAGACAAAGAGGGCATGTTTGACACGGTGAAAACGGTGGAGGGCAGCCTGCAAATCTTCACAGGCATGATCCAAACAATGACTGTAAACAAAGACGTCATGAAGCAAGCAACAAAACAAGACTTTTCAAACGCGACGGAACTGGCCGATTATTTAGCTAAAAAAGGAATGCCGTTCAGAGAAGCGCATGAAGTGGTCGGGAAACTTGTGTACACATGCATCGAAAGAGGGATCTATTTAAGCGATATGCCGTTTGGCGAGTTTCAGCAGGCGAGCACACTATTCGAAGAAGATATTTACACTGTGTTAGACCCTTACTACGCAGTTGAAAAAAGAATGAGCGCCGGGGGCACCGGATTCAAACAGGTGGAACAGGCGCTTGAAAAAGCGAAAGCTTGCGTGGCAGCAGGAGTTTGTTAAAATTTCCTTCATAAAATCCCGTCATTATAGCCAACCTACCTCTATAATGATGGGAGGCAGAATGATGAAAAAAGAACCGGAACGCTATATTTATGATGAACAAGAAAGCCAGGAGACAACAAGGCTCATTTCAGAAGCATATCAAAGCGGTTATGTCGATATGCCTGATCAGGAGTCTTCATCTCCTGCAGAATAAGCTGTCTGTACAGACAGCTTTTTTTGTATGCCAAAGTGTAAAAAGTGATATTGCAAGCCTTTTATAGTAAAGTAGAAGAAGAAACACTTTATTGAAAGCGGCGACGTTGCTTTGGGAGGTATTCATGTGCGACATGCTTTAATTACTGCCGGTTCGAAGGGTTTAGGCCGCAAAGTGACTGAAACGTTGCTTGCAAAGGGGTATTCAGTAACAGTCAATTACAGACAGGATGAGGAGGCAGTCAGCCGCCTGAAGGAAGCCTGTCCCGATTGTCTTGACCGGCTGCAATTTGTAAAAGGTGATGTCACCAAAAAAGAAGATCTGCTGCGTATTGCAGAGGCTGCCTTAAACCGCTTCGGAAGGATCGACTTTTTGATTAACAACGCTGGACCATACATATTTGAACGTAAAAAGTTAGCCGATTATACTGATGATGAATGGTATGGCATGCTGGAAGGAAATTTAAGCGCCGTCTTTCATTTATTCAAAGCGGTTATTCCTATTATGAGAAAACAGCAATTTGGACGCATCATTACGTACGGATTCCAAGGTGCGGCTCACGCGCCCGGCTGGCTTCACCGATCGGCATTTGGCGCTGCGAAAGTGGGCTTGGCTTCTTTGACGAAGACAATTGCCATTGAAGAAGCCGAATTCGGCATAACCGCCAACATGGTTTGCCCGGGAGACATTGTCGGCGACATGAAAGAAGCATCGATAGAGGAAGCCAGAATGCGAATTGGCAAAGAAAAAACGCCGATAGGAAGATCCGGTACAGGCGAGGATATCGCCCGGATTATCGCTTTCTTGTGTGAGGAGAACTCAGACCTTGTGACAGGGACTGTCATTGAAGCCACCGGAGGCCTCAATGTCATTAACAAGAATCAAACAACATAAGTTTTTCAGCTTTTTAAAAAGGGAAAATAAAAAAATCAAAATCATGTGACGAGGTGAAAGAAATGAAAGTGACATATCACGGACATTCTGTAATCACAGTGGAAACGAAGGACCATCATATTATTTTTGATCCGTTTTTAACAGGGAATTCATTAACGGATATAAAGCCGGAGGATGTAAAAGCGGATGTCATCTTACTAACGCACGGCCACAATGACCATGTCGGTGATACTGAACAAATCGCCAAGCAAAATAACGCGCTGGTTATAGCACCGAACGAGCTCGCTGTGTACTTAGGCTGGAAAGGCTTGAATGTTCATCCAATGCACATCGGCGGCTCCCGCCAGTTCGATTTTGGAAAAGTGAAGCTCACACAGGCCTTTCATGGATCAGCCATCACAGATGAAGAAAACAAAACGATCACTTACACAGGCATGCCTGCCGGTATTTTGCTGACTGTAGAGGATAAAACGATTTTCCACGCGGGCGATACGGCTCTTTTCTCTGATATGAAACTCATTGGCGAATTGAATCATATCGACCTTGCTTTCCTGCCGATTGGCGATAACTTTACGATGGGGCCTGAAGACGCCAAGCTTGCCGCTGAATGGCTGCGCGCAAAACAGGTCGTGCCGGTGCATTACAATACATTCCCGGTCATCGAACAAGACCCAGAAGCATTCGCTGACAGCCTGCCGGGCGGAGTCGGCAAAGTCATGTCGGTCGGTGAGACGATCGAGCTTTAAACCGTGAAACCATCTCCTGATGAATCAGGAGGTGGTTTTTATTTTTTCAGTTATCCTGTAATGGTCTTATCAGAGGTTCCTTCCAATTCTTTGCTGCGCTGCTGAAAACGTTTGGTTATCCGGGCGATCAAGTCCTTCGTGGCGCGGTCAAAATGAACTTCTTTTTGATTTGTCAACAGCCCTATGGGCGGGGTGATATCCAGGTTCAGAATTGGAATAACTTTAGTGCCGTTGAACGGTTTAGAATGTGCGGTGCTGGTAAAGATTGAAATTCCGATGTTTTCACGTACGTAATATTCATGTGACATGCTGCTTGTGAGCTCCATTTTTTTGTAGCGATTCCCGAGTTCTCTATGTAAATGCTGTTCAATTTGTAAGCGAATGGGGCAATTGGCGGGCGTAAATATGAAGCGCTCTTCTGCTAAATCAGACAAATGGACAGCCTTCTTCTCAGCGAGCGGATGTTGATCAGATATAATCACATTTAATGTGTCATAAAAAAATGGATGGTAGTAATTTTCAAGAATCAGCTCCGGCTCGCCGCAGACTGCAAAATCAATCGTCCCGTCTAAAAGCTTTTGACTGCAGGTATTGGCGTCATCAACCTTGATATTAACCGTTATCTTTGGGTAATCCTTTAAGAAATCCTTTAAAATCTCGGGGAATATCAGACTGGCGGTTGGCTCTGAAACCCCTATGTTGATAATGCCTGCCTCTTCTTCCTTTAAGTCGGAGAGATTGTGTTTAAGCGCCTCGTATTGCATCAAAAGATCTCCTGTTCGTTCATAAAAAAGTTTCCCTGCTTTTGTCAACTGCAGGCTTTTTCCTCTTTCAAACAGCAGTACGCCTAAATCTTGCTCCAATTGCTTCATACGCATCGATATCGTCGGCTGCGAGTAGTTGAGTATTTCTGCAGCTTTATAGAAGCTTCCAAATTTTACAATCGTATGAAACGTTTTGATTGAGCGTAACTCCAATGTGCTCCCTCCTGTTTTTCATCATTAAAATTACTGAAGTGAAGGTTTACTTTTTTTGATTAGTCAAAGATCAGAGTATGCTTTATAGTATAAACAATAAAAGCTTAGTAAACAAATAGGAATTATATATTTTGTGAAGAGGAGTGACAAAAATGAGTGATGATATTTTTCGACTGGCAACTGTTGAAGATGCATCGGAGCTGTTGAAACTGGTTAACAGCGCATTTCAGCCCATTCGGCAGCTGGATATTGATTGGCCATCCACGAGAGCTGATATCCAAATGGTATCAGAAAATATTGAACATCATTCAGCGATTGTGCTGGAGCGGGATGGGAAGCTGATTTCAACGATTACAATCAGGTTCCCGTGGGAGAGTGAGACGCCTCCTTCAAAATATCCATTTGTGTGGTGGTTTGCGACACTGCCGGAATATAAAGGGCAAGGCGCCGGAAGTAAGCTGCTTACGTATGTTGAAGAAAAAGTGCTTCGAGATATGCTGAAGGCTCCTGCGCTGACACTCGGCACATCCGCGCGCAAGCATCCTTGGCTTGCTGACATGTACAGAAGGAGAGGGTATGAAGTGTATTTTGAGCAGGAAAAAGACGGGGACATAGGTGTGATGATGCACAAGGTTCTGATTCCGGAACGATTTAACCCAACGCTTTTAGGTGCGCCCAGCTGGGCATGATGTGAGGAGCCTATGAATAAGCGTAAAGGATTGGTTTTGCTGCTGTCAGTGTTAGCATTACTTGGCGGGGGATGTTCGCAAACAAATAACAAAACAGATCGTCAGGCTCAAACAGTCATAGTCGGCACTGGAACAGATTTTCCGAATATTGCGTTTTTAAATGAAAAAGGCGATTTGACCGGGTATGACATTGAAGTGATGAAAGCCATCGATAAGGAGTTGCCTCAATATACATTTGAATTTAAAACGATGGATTTCTCAAATTTGCTGACGAGTCTCGGAAATAAAAAAATTGATGTGATTGCGCACAATATGGCCAAAAATAAAGAACGAGAAAAGCGTTTTTTGTATCATAAAGTCCCATATAACTACTCGCCGATGTACATCACGGTGAAAGAGGATAATCACAAGATTCATACATTAAAAGACTTACACGGAAAAACAGTCATAGTTGGCGCCACGTCAAATGCGGCAGATTATATTACAAAGTACAACAAAACGCACGGCAGCCCAATTCATTTGAAATATGCGGGACAGGGAAGCAATGACACCGCCAATCAAATTGAAACCGGGCGCGCAGATGCAACGATAGCTACACCGTTTGCCGTCGATTTTCAGAATAAAACGCACGCCTTCCGCCAAAAGACAGTCGGTGACGTGTTATTAGATACCGAGGTGTACTTTATGTTTAATAAAGGCAGCCAAACCTTGGCGGATGACACGGATCAAGCGATTAAAAAGCTGGAGAAAAACGGAACGCTAAAAAAACTAAGCCGAAAATGGCTCGGGGCAGATTATTCAAAATCAAGTTTTGAAAAATAAATGGGGCGATGAGATGAAAACGAAAGCAGCATTCATGACAATATTATTTTCGCTTATAACAGTTCTGTCAGCTTGCGGTGCAGGCAGTCAAACGACGGGAGCCGGGCAAAAGAAGGTACAGACGATCACGGTCGGAACTGGAACCCAATTTCCGAATATTTGCTTTATCGATGAAAAAGGCGATTTAACCGGTTATGATGTCGAACTGATCAAAGAGCTTGATAAGCGCCTGCCACATTATAAATTCACATTTAAAACGATGGAATTTTCCAACCTGCTTGTCAGCCTCGGACAGCATAAAGTCGATATCGTGGCACATCAAATGGAGAAAAGCAAAGAGCGTGAGAAAAAATTTCTGTTTAACAAGGTTGCTTACAACCATTTTCCTTTAAAAATTACTGTGCTTCAAAATAACGATACGATCCGTGGAATTGAAGACTTAAAAGGAAAACGGGTGATTACGAGTGCAACCTCCAACGGAGCGCTTGTACTGAAAAAATGGAATGAGGATAATGGACGGCCGTTTGAGATTGCCTATGAGGGCCAAGGCGCAAATGAGACTGCGAATCAGCTGAAATCGGGGCGTGCGGACGCAACGATCTCAACGCCTTTTGCAGTAGACTTTCAAAACAAGACGAGCGCTATTAAAGAAAAAACCGTCGGTAATGTGCTTTCAAATGCCAAAGTGTATTTTATGTTTAACAAAAATGAACAAACGTTAAGTGACGATATTGATAAAGCCTTACAGGAAATCATTGATGACGGAACGCTGAAAAGGCTCAGTTTGAAATGGCTTGGTGACGACTATTCCAAAGAGCAGTATTAGGTAAAAAGAGAGGGAGCAGTGATGGAAAAAGCGTTTGATATGAACATGATTGGAGATTTTGTGCCGACGTTAACCGCTTATTTACCGGTTACATTATACATTTTAACACTGTCCTTGCTTTTCGGTTTTGTATTAGGACTCTTTCTGGCACTGCCCCGCATCTACAATATTCCAATTGTAAATCAATTGGCAAAAGTGTATATCTCATTTTTCAGGGGAACGCCTATCATGGTGCAGCTTTTCATCGTGTTTTACGGAATCCCGGTGCTTACGGGGCTTATCGGGATTGATACATCAAAAATGGACCCGTTTTATGCTGCTGTCGCAACCTACGCGTTAAGCAATGCAGCGGCAGCCGCAGAAATCATTCGAGCGGGGGTGGGCAGTGTAGATAAAGGCCAAACGGAAGCGGCGTACAGTATTGGCTTAAGCGGTAGTCAGGCCTTCAGGCGAATCGTTCTGCCCCAGGCACTTGTCCAGGCGTTTCCGAATATGGGAAACATGGTGATCAGTTCTTTAAAAGATACATCTCTAGCTTTTTCAATAGGTGTTATGGATATGTCCGGAAGGGGCCAAACACTGATTACCTCAAGCAACCATTCTCTTGAAGTTTACATTGCGCTATCGATTGTTTATTATGCTGTTGCAGTTTTATTCGAATGGTTCTTTCGAGTGGCAGAAAAACGAATCAAGAAGAATCAAACAAGGATTGTTACTGTTTTTGACATGAACATACATTGATATATTTCTTCGGATGAGGGGGGAGAAGATTGCAATTTGACTTTCCATTTATCGTTTCCGCCATGAAAGAAATGGTAAAGACCATTCCTCTGACATTGATGATGGCTGTTTTGCCGATTGTGTTTGGATTTCTCGTGGCTCTTGGAAATATAATTGTTAGAATTTTTAGAATTAAGGGCTTGGTGGCTTGCTCAAGGTTTTATGTGTCTTTCTTTCGAAGTACACCTGCAATCCTTCACATTATGTTGATTTATTTAGGGATACCGCCTGTTGCAGATCAAGTCAGCAGTTTTTTTCATCTCGGCTGGTCCGCCAATGAGATACCGGTCTCCATGTTTGTCATCATGGCCTTGTCTTTAACTGCCGGAGCTTATCTCACAGAAATCATCCGGTCGGGCATTCTGGCGATGGATACCGGACAGGTCGAAGCGGCTTATTCAATCGGCTTGACACACAGCCAAACCTTTCGGCGTGTAATATTGCCGCAGGCGCTGATGGTTTCCATCCCAAACTTCACAAATTTGGGTATCGGCTTTTTGCATACCACCTCTATCGCGGCTATAGTGGCTGTCCCAGAGATTACAGGGACGGCGACTATCGTTGCTTCTGATAATTATGCATTTTTAGAAGCGTTTATCGGAGCAGCGATTATCTATTGGGTGCTGACTCTAATCCTAGAATCCGTAAATGGAGTATTAGAGAGAAAGGCAGCCAGATTTCAAGGAGGCACTTTATGATTGAGATTAAAAATATCCATAAACAGTTTGGCATCCACCATGTATTAAAAGGGATAAATCTCACGGTACGCAAGGGAGAAGTTGTGACGATTATCGGGCCGAGCGGATCAGGGAAAACCACCTTTTTACGGTGCCTGAATTTATTAGAACGTCCAGACGAAGGGATCATTTCTATACATGACAAAGTGATTAATTGCAGCTTTCCGTCGAAAAAAGAGGTTCACTGGCTCAGAAAACAGACGGCAATGGTATTTCAGCAATACCACCTGTTTGCTCACAAAACGGTAATTGAAAATGTCATGGAGGGCTTGACGATTGCCCGGAAAATGAGAAAGCAAGACGCGTATGCCGTAGCGGAAAATGAACTGAGAAAGGTCGGGCTTCAAGATAAATTGAACGCTTATCCGAGTCAGTTATCGGGAGGACAAAAGCAAAGGGTTGGGATAGCAAGGGCGCTTGCCATTCATCCTGATGTGCTGCTGTTCGATGAGCCGACGGCAGCGCTTGACCCGGAGCTGGTCGGTGAAGTGCTTGAGGTAATGCTGGAAATCGTGAAAACCGGAGCCACCATGATTGTTGTTACACATGAAATGGAGTTTGCAAGAAGGGTCTCTGATCAAGTTGTTTTTATGGATGAAGGAGTCATTGTTGAACAAGGAACCCCGGAGGAAGTCTTCCGCCATACCAAAAAAGACAGAACGAGGCAGTTTCTCCGCCGTGTTTCGCCGGAATATTTATTTGAACCAAAAGAACACATAAAGGAGCCGGTGATATGATCCGCTTAAGTATTTTAGACCAAAGCTTGATTGGTGAAGGGGAGACAGCAGCTGATACATTACAGCATACAGTGAACTTGGCACAAATGGCTGAAGAGTGTGGATATCACCGATTTTGGGTGGCCGAACATCACAACAATGATGAGATTGCAGGGTCTGCACCCGAGGTTCTTTTAGGCTATCTTGCTGCAAGCACAAGAAAAATTCGTTTAGCATCAGGCGGAGTGATGCTGCAGCATTACAGCTCTTATAAAGTAGCGGAGCAATTCCATCTTCTATCAGCGTTAGCTCCCGGCCGTATAGATCTTGGAGTGGGCAAAGCGCCCGGCGGGTTTCAGCTGTCCACAGACGCACTGCAGGCCGATTATGAAAAACCGGTGCGTCAGTTTGATGAAAAACTGGAGGAGCTTACTCATTTCGTACGGGATGATTTTCCTGATACCCACCGCTATGCAGCATTGCGTCCTAGGCCGCAGGTTGATCGGGAGCCGGGTATTTTTCTATTAGGAGGAAGCACAGAGAGTGCCATTTCGGCTGCAAAACTGGGAATCTCTTTTGTCTTTGCTTACTTTATTAACGGTGAAGAGGAAGTGCTGAAGGAAGCCCGCCGAGCATTTGACGCGCATCTCCCCCCAGGATCTGAGGCTGAATTTCATCTTGCTCCCGCTGTTTTTGCGGCACATACAAAAGAAGAAGCGGAAAAACATATTGTGTCGCGTGAATCGATAAAAGTGATTTTGAAAGACGGGCGTAAGGTCAACGTCGGTTCCCGCGAACAGGCTGAGGCTTATCTGGAAAACGTCACAGAGCCCTATGACATCATCGTGCAAAAAACCGGGATTATTGCCGGAACAAAGGAAGAAGTGGCAGAAGAATTAACACGTTTATCAGGCACATACAAAATCAATGATTTTGTTATTTTTACACCGATCAAAAATGCTGAAGAAAAACAGCTGTCTTATCAGCTGCTGAGCGATGCAGTTTTAGCTGCAAAACGTTAAGGAGGGACAGAAGAATGAGTGATGTTTTGAACATTGTGGTTTGGAGTAAAAAAGGCTGTTCGTATTGTGAGGAAGTCAAGAATTATTTGAATGAAAAAAGGTTCCCGTTCCAAAATATCGATGTTTCAGAGAAAGAAAAGCTTCGGGATATTTTACAGGTGAAATATGGGGTGCGCCATGTGCCTGTGGTCGAAATCGGGCGCGGCAATCAGTATCAAGGGATAACTGAAATCGGCATTGAACACCTTGATCTTGCACTTGCTAATCATGCACAGATAAAGGAGGCAAAAAGATGACACGTTCAGATTTTATTCAGTTTGGAGCCATGATTCACGGTGTCGGGGGAACAACTGACGGCTGGCGTCATCCCGATGTTGATCCCTCGGCCAGCACGAATATTGAATTTTACATGAAAAAGGCGCAAACAGCTGAAAAAGGTTTGTTTAGTTTTATTTTCATTGCAGACGGCTTATTTATTTCTGAAAAATCGATTCCTCATTTTTTAAACCGTTTTGAACCGATCACCATTTTATCTGCGCTGGCATCGGTTACCAAAAATATTGGTTTAGTAGGGACGTTCTCTACATCTTTTACTGAGCCATTCACTATCTCCAGACAATTGATGTCGCTGGACCATATCAGCGGGGGCAGGGCTGGCTGGAATCTTGTTACTTCTCCACAGGAAGGAGCGGCGCGCAACCATAGTAAGTCTAATTTGCCAGAACACACTGAACGTTACGAGATCGCACAAGAGCATTTGGATGTTGTGCGCGGGCTGTGGAATTCCTGGGAGCATGACGCATTTATACACAATAAGAAAACAGGGCAGTTTTTCGATCCGGCGAAGCTTCATCGCCTGAATCATAAAGGAAAGTATTTTCAAGTAGAGGGGCCCTTGAATATCGGGCGCTCTAAGCAGGGAGAGCCTGTAGTGTTTCAAGCGGGTTCATCAGAAACAGGCCGGCAGTTTGCTGCTAAAAATGCGGATGCGATTTTTACCCATTCCAATTCATTAGAAGAGACAAAAGCGTTTTATGCGGATGTGAAAAGGCGAGCTGCTGATGAAGGGCGTGATCCTTCAAGTGTGCGGATTTTTCCAGGGATCAGCCCGATTGTGGCAGATACGGAAGAAGAGGCGGAAAAGAAGTATCGTGAATTTGCAGAATTGATACCGATTGAAAATGCTGTTACTTATTTGGCCCGTTTTTTTGATGATTATGATCTGAGTGTTTACCCGTTGGATGAGCCATTTCCCGATATTGGCGATGTGGGAAAGAATGCGTTTCAAAGCACAACAGACCGGATTAAGAGAGAAGCAAAAGCCAGAAATCTGACATTGCGGGAGGTAGCACAGGAAATGGCTTTTCCACGGACTCTATTCATCGGAACACCAGAGCGTGTCGCATCCTTAATTGAAACTTGGTTCAACGCTGAGGCGGCGGATGGGTTTATCATTGGGTCGGATATACCGGGAACACTTGATGCTTTTGTAGAAAAGGTGATTCCGATTCTTCAAGAAAGAGGGCTTTATCGTCAAGATTATCGCGGCGGGACATTGCGGGAAAATCTCGGTCTTGGCATTCCGCAGCATCAATCCGTTTTACATTCATCACATCATTAGGTTTCGTCTGATCGAATGCGGAAGCTGAGAGGGGAGGCTGACTTTTTTGACGATCATTGCCGGTACGGTTGTGAAAGGAAAACAATTAGGCAGAAAACTTGGATTCCCCACGGCAAATGTAGATGCAAAAATGCATGGGCTGCGTAATGGAGTTTATGGGGTTCTGGCGACAGTCAATCATCAATTTCATTTAGGGGTTATGAATATCGGTGTGAAACCGACGGTGGGCTCTAACCTTGAAAAGACATTGGAGATTTTTTTGTTTGACTTTCATAGAGACATTTATGGAGAAAAAATCGAATGCAGCATTCTCTTTAAAATTAGAGAAGAAAGAAGGTTTGATTCTTTGGAGTCGTTAACAAAGCAAATTAAAAAGGATATTTCGTGCGCTGCAAAACGCTTTGAGCTGATTGGAATTATGGCACCGAACAAAAAAGAAAGCCTGCTTTCCCATCAGGAGTTAAATCTTCCGGATCTCTGCTTTTACAAGAAATGTAACAACCTATATGGCGTCAACCGAGGCGTATACAATGTCATTGATAACTGGTTTTTTGAGTACGGAATTACACAAGTAGTTTACAGGCGCATTTATATTTTATCTTTTTTAAGCTTTTTGAAAGAGGATAATCCGAAAGTTTCCAGCAAGTATATAAGATTTGGGGCGGGTGGTCTTGCTGATAAATTGAACCGATTTATTTCATCTTATGTTGAAGAGTCTGAAGAAAATATATTGGGATAGGGAAAGGAGCGGAACATATGTCTTTGGATTATTGGAGAAATATAGAAGGCTCCTATCCATATCAGACTACAGGAAATGACATCCTGACGTTGAAAGAGGAGTCTAATCCCGTAAATCTCTCAACGCTAGAAAAGCAGCTCATCGGCATTCGCCGGCACCTGCACCAATATCCTGAACTGTCAAAAGAAGAATTTGAAACAACTGCTTTTATAAAAAAATGCCTTAAAGAAAAGGGGGTACAGATTCGCCCTACTGCTCTAAAAACGGGTGTGTTCGCAGACATAGCAGGGGAGTCAGAAGGTCCGGCGATTGCTTTGAGGGCTGATATTGACGCCTTGCCAATTGAAGAAAAAACAGGATTGCCTTATGCGTCTAAACATAAAGGGATCATGCATGCGTGCGGTCATGATTTTCATACGGCAGCGCTTCTTGGTGCGGCCTTTTTATTGAAGGAAAATCAAGACAGTCTGAAAGGAAAGATTCGTTTATTATTTCAGCCGGCAGAGGAAGCGGGTGCAGGCGCTGCAAAAGTGATAGAGGACGGCCAACTGGATGGCATTGATGCGGTTATTGGCCTTCACAATAAACCGGATATCGCGGTTGGGACTGTAGGGTTAAAAACAGGCCCGCTTATGGCTGCTGTTGACCGATTTAAAGTAGAGATAGAAGGGAAAGGAGCTCATGCAGCATTGCCGCATAATGGTTTTGATCCAATTGTCGGCGGCTCTCAGCTTATCGTCGCCCTGCAAACGATTGTGAGCAGAAATGTAAACCCGCTGCAAAGCGCGATTTTAACCGTAGGGAAAATCAACGGCGGCAGCACTTGGAATGTCATTCCGGATACAGTTGTCATTGAGGGCACTGTTCGTACATTTGATTCAGAGGTTCGTAATCAAGTGAAACAGCGTTTTTTGGCAGTCACAGAGCAGATTTCTGCTGCTTTCTCGTTAAAGGCAAATGTGAAGTGGCATTCCGGACCGCCGCCGCTTTGTAATGATGAGGCAATTACGGGGCTGGTGCGAGACGCTGCACATAAAGCGAAACTTCAAGTCATTGATCCCGCCCCATCAACCGCGGGGGAAGATTTTGCTTATTATCTTGAGCATATTCCGGGATTCTTTGCGTTTTTTGGAACAGACGGTGATCATGATTGGCACCACCCTGCATTTACAATTGATGAAACTGCCATTATCAAAGCCTCTTATTTTTTATATGAAAGCGCCAAGAGATTGTTAGATTCGAATGAAGAGTCAAAAATATCTGATTGATATAGATGGGGTGTTCTGATGAAGAAATTAATCGTTTTTGCATTTATTGGTTTATTGTCGCAGTTAATAGACGGTTCGTTAGGTATGGCTTATGGGGTTACCTCAACTTCTTTGTTATTGGCGTTTGGCATCACACCTGCTGTGGCTTCGGCTTCTGTCCATTTAGCGGAAGTCGTAACGACTGCCGCATCGGGAGTGTCGCATATTAAATTTGGCAATGTTGACAAACAAACCGTTTATCAGCTTGTCATTCCCGGCTCTATAGGCGCTTTTTTAGGCGCGGCATTCCTCAGCCAATTACCTGGAGATGTGGCGAAACCCTATATTTCTTTGTTTTTG
The DNA here is from genome assembly GCF_038004765.1 of Bacillus sp. FSL R5-0576. Lineage (NCBI taxonomy): Bacteria > Bacillati > Bacillota > Bacilli > Caryophanales > Bacillaceae > Bacillus > Bacillus sp. FSL R5-0576. The sequence continues at coordinate 2,723,830 of NZ_JBBORU010000001.1, read as the reverse complement.
CTCCTTCTGGGCGGATATGTATTGATCAGGTTTTTATTTCAATATAAGCCGGCTCTTGAGAAGAAGCATGTGCCGTTAAACCGAAAACAATCCATCCCATTGGGCGTGATCGCTGGTTTTGCAGATGCCACAGGCGGAGGCGGCTGGGGACCGGTGACCACTCCGATTTTATTATCCCGCAAAGGCTTGAGCCCGAGGAAAGTTGTCGGGACTGTAGACACAAGTGAATTTGCCATCGCGGTATCTGCAACTGCCGGTTTTCTTATTTCATTAGGATGGGAGGACGTCAATTGGTTATGGGTGTTTTCACTAATGGCCGGCGGAATTATCGCTGCCCCTATCGCAGCATGGCTGGTGCAGAAGTTTCATCCCCAATTGATGGGTGTGCTTGTAGGAGGATTTATTATTCTGGTAAATGCCAGAACATTAATAAGTGAATGGATCACAAACACAGCTGTTTATCCATTGATCTATACGGTCATAGGGGCGATATGGCTATTCGCAGTTTTATTTGTTTTATCTAAAATAGGGAATCGAAATATTGTTAAGACAGCGGTTGATGTCCATTTAAAAGAAAAATAAAGGGTTTTTTCCGCTTTACGATGTAAAAGGAGCCACGGGGTCCTTGCGCTTGACTGGAACGAAATCAACGCTGTAAGAAGCCGGTCGGGCTTCTTTTTTATTTTCCAGCCTCATTGCGTATAAATCCTTTGAAACCTTATAATAAAAACAAGAAGACTGTCCTTAGAGGTGAAAGGCTTGGCAACGAAGCATGAACAAATTTTAACGTATATCGATTCACTGCCTGTCGGTGAAAAAATTTCTGTCCGAAGAATTGCAAAGGAAATGAAAGTAAGCGAAGGAACCGCGTACAGAGCGATCAAGGAAGCAGAGAATAAAGGGTTTGTCAGCACAATTGAACGTGTGGGCACAATCAGAATTGAACAAAAGAAAAAAGAGAACATTGAAAAGCTTACCTATGCAGAGGTTGTAAATGTTATAGACGGACAAGTGCTCGGAGGCAGGGCAGGGCTCCATAAGACATTGAATAAATTCGTCATCGGCGCGATGGAGCTTGACGCGATGATGCGTTACACCGCAGCGGGGAATCTTTTGATTGTCGGAAATAGAATCAATGCACACAGGCAGGCGCTTGAAGCGGGCGCGGCCGTATTGGTGACCGGGGGCTTTAACACGGATGACAGCATTGTGCAGCTGGCAGATGAGCTTGAACTGCCGATTTTATCCACGAGCTATGACACCTTTACAGTCGCAGCGATGATTAACCGGGCAATTTATGACCAGCTGATCAAAAAAGAAATTGTTTTGGTGGAGGACATCCTAACACCTGCTGACCGCACGGTATATCTTTCGCCTAAGGATAAACTTGAAAAATGGTATGAGAAAAATTTTGAAACCGGCCACGGCCGCTTCCCGGTTGTCGACGATCAAATGAAAATCCATGGCATTCTGACATCAAAAGATATTGCCGGCCATGACCGAAATGCATCTATAGAAAAAGTTATGACCAAAAATCCAGTCACGGTTATTGGGAAAACATCTGTCGCTTCAGCTGCGCAAATGATGGTATGGGAAGGGATCGAAGTGCTTCCCGTCACTGACGGCCACCAAAAACTCATCGGCATGATCAGCCGCCAAGACGTATTGAAAGCTCTTCAAATGATTCAAAAGCAGCCACAGGTCGGGGAGAAGCTTGATGATATCGTTTCAAGGGGGTTTAAAGATGAGGGTGATGATAAAGAAAATCAAACGGTTTACGAGTATGAAGTCACGCCGCAAATGACAAATCAGCTTGGAACCATTTCTTATGGCGTATTTACGACCATTTTGACGCAAGCGGCAAACCGATTTTTGCGCTCGAAAAAACGCGGCGAACTCGTCATAGAGAGCATCACCATCTTCTTTTTGAAGCCTGTGCAGATGGAATCAGTCATCGAAGTCAAACCTCGCATCTTGGAGGCTGGCAGAAAGTTTGGGAAAATGGAAGTGGAAGTGCACAGCCAAGGTCATATCGTGTCTAAAGCGATGCTGATGGTTCAGCTGATGGAAAGAAGCTAAGGGACGTTCAGGCGCCCCTTACGCGTGATCTCTTTCAGCTTCTTTGGCGTGAAGGGGATTGTAATGCCTGAAGGCTTTATAACCTGCCCAAGCGCTTCCTGCTCCTATGACGATAAAGATACCGCCGATTACTAACGTTAATACTGAATGGAATAATATCATTTGGTTGAGCCCGTAGAACAGGACTAGTGACCCTAAGGCCATGCTTGATTTTGCTGAACATATTTCTTTTGCCAAAGATGGCTTTGCCCGTACGCCTTTTACTTTATAGTACACATAAAAGCAGGCGGAAAGCCCAATCAAAAAAACAAGAACCAGCATAAATGAAATCCTCCATCGTAAAAGTTTACAAACCCATTTTATACAAAAACGGGCTTGGTTTTGACGTTATTTTTCTTTTCCGTCGGCAGAGAATGTGATTTAATGAATAAAAACAATAAAGGAGTATCAAATGAAAACAGAATTGATCAGAACCATATCATTATATGACACGATTATCTTACATAGACATGTGCGTCCTGATCCGGATGCCTACGGATCACAGTGCGGGCTTACGGAAATCCTGCGTGAAACATATCCTGAAAAAAATATTTTTGCGGTCGGCACGCCTGAACCGTCCCTCTCTTTCTTATATTCCCTTGATGAGGTGGACAATGAAACATATGAAGGCGCACTTGTCATTGTCTGCGATACGGCAAATCAGGAAAGAATCGACGATCAGCGTTATCCTTCAGGCGCCAAACTAATGAAAATCGACCACCATCCGAACGAAGATCCATACGGTGACCTTCTCTGGGTCGATACAAGCGCCAGCTCAGTAAGTGAAATGATTTACGAGCTGTATTTAGAAGGAAAAGAGCACGGCTGGAAGCTGAATACGAAAGCGGCAGAGCTGATCTACGCCGGCATTGTTGGAGATACCGGACGCTTTTTATTTCCGAATACCACGGAAAAAACATTAAAATATGCAGGCGAGCTCATTCAGTATCCATTCTCTTCCTCAGAGTTATTTAATCAATTGTATGAAACAAAACTGAATGTGGTGAAGCTTAACGGCTTTATCTTTCAAAATGTGTCTTTGTCCGAAAACGGGGCGGCTTCTGTTTTCATCAAAAAGGATACGCTTGAAAAATTCGGCACAACGGCTTCTGAAGCGTCACAGCTTGTCGGGACGCTCGGCAATATCTCAGGTATTCGCGCCTGGGTGTTTTTCGTAGAAGAAGACGATCAAATCAGAGTCAGATTCCGTTCGAAGGGGCCTGTCATTAACGGACTTGCCCGGAAATATAACGGCGGAGGGCATCCGTTAGCTTCAGGCGCCTCTATTTACAGCTGGGATGAAGCTGATCGGATTTTAGCTGATCTGGAAACATTATGTAAAGAACACGAGTAGAGGGGAGACCCTCTCTCTTAGTGTTCATCTGTGACGGGGATGAACCAGCAGCCGAAATCAGTAAGGTCCTCGTAGACTTGGAGATTGTGTGATTGAAGTTCTTTTTTGATGAGGGAAGCGAGTGAGTTTGTTTCGGCATATGCAGAAAAACCTTGTCTGAGACGGGCTGCTTGATCTTTTGCTAACTGACGGTCACTGTAAACCTCCATTTCCCTTCCTCCTTCCTTTCGCCATTAAGCCTCACATATAGTTTATAAAAAAGAATGGGAAAAAGCGACAGAAGTTTGGAGAATTTAAAAAAAATCCATAATTATGTGGCGAAAGATATTTCAAGTTCCACTGTCAGCCTCGTATAAATAATCAATTCTCTGACGGTTGCCTCGTATTTTTTTTCATTGATCATATAGACTTTATTTTCAATTGTCCGCTTCAAGAGATCCTTTGTTTGATAGACACTCTCTATGTCTTTTGTAATCACCTCTGAAATATCATCCTTTACATGCTCCTCGAATTTCGTTTTATCCGGCTGTGATATTTTATATTTATCCCCATTCAGCAATTTGACGCTGACGCTTTGAATCAGCAGTTTTCTTTTATTATCTTCATTCAGTTTATGGAGGTCTTCCTGATAGATCGAAATTTGATTGTTCAAGTCTTTTACATGCTCTTTTTGCTTTTCGATGAGGCTGACCTGCTCCTCTTGGAATGTTCCGTAAGTAAACAGGAAAAAGAACCAGCTAATTACGGCTCCGCACATCATTCCCGCGAAAAAACGCTGCCATCCCGGTTTTTTGTAATGCTGGGGGACCCTCATGAAGAAAGATGCTCCTGGGTCAGCCATGATATAATAAGCCAGCCGCTTTGCGCGCCCCCCATGGCCGAAATAATTAAAAGAAGCTGTTTAAAGATATCTCTCGTATTGCCTTCGAGTATGCCGCGTTCAAAGCTGTATACCGCATCAAAGGTGCCTCCGATAGCTGCGACAAGCGCCCATATTTTTAACCGGTTGGCAAGCTTTGTAATGGCTGTAAGCGGGGGTTCGCCTGCCAAATATGCTCCGAGCCCTCCGATGAGTGCGCCCCCGATCAGCACCCCTAACGCAATGAAGTAGCTATTGATAAAATTCACCATAAATCCTGCTTCCTGATCCATCTTTATCACCTCACCTTTTATATCATATTGAGCTTTCAGGACAAGTATGATGATGAGTCAAAAAAGAACATTTGTTTCTTTTGGAAACCGGCCTTATAATGAAGGAAGAAATGGATCGTAATGAGAAAGAGGTGATAGCATGTCTTTTGTTCACCTGCAAGTGCATAGCGGGTACAGCCTGCTAAACAGCGCCGCGGCTGTGGAAGAGCTCGTCAGTGAAGCTGACAGGCTCGGATATGCGTCTTTGGCGCTGACAGATGATCATGTCATGTACGGAGCTATTCAATTTTATAAAGCTTGCAAGGCGAGAGGGATCAACCCAATAATCGGTTTGACGGCTTCTGTTTTTACGGATGACAGCGAGCTTGAAGCATACCCGCTCGTCCTGCTGGCAAAATCAAATACAGGCTATCAAAACCTGCTGAAAATCAGCAGCGTTCTGCAATCTAAATCAAAAGGCGGACTGAAGCCGAAATGGCTTCACAGTTATCGAGAAGGGATTATCGCAATAACGCCCGGCGAAAAAGGATATATTGAAACGCTTCTTGAAGGAGGGCTGTTCGAACAGGCTGCTCAAGCCTCGCTGGAATTTCAGTCTATATTCGGAAAGGGAGCTTTTTATTTCTCCTATCAGCCTTTTAAAGGGAATCAAGTCTTGTCTGAGCAGATTCTAAAGCTGTCAGAAGAAACGGGTATCCCTGTTACGGCCACAGGCGATGTGCATTACATAAGGAAGGAAGATAAGGCTGCCTACCGTTGTTTGAAAGCGATTAAAGCGGGGGAAAAACTGACGGATGCACCCGCTGAAGATTTGCCTGATCTCGATTTGAAACCACTCGAAGAAATGCAAAACATTTATCGAGAGCATCCCGAGGCACTGCAAGCTTCTGTAGAGATCGCCGAACAATGCCGGGTTGACGTCAGTCTCGGGCAGACCCGTCTACCGTCTTTTCCGACCCCAGACGGAACGTCCGCTGATGATTATTTAACGGATATCTGTATGGAGGGACTCCGCAGCCGTTTCGGCAAGCCTAATGAACGATACCTTCGCCGTCTTCAATATGAGCTTGATGTCATCAAGCGGATGAAGTTCAGCGATTACTTTCTGATCGTGTGGGATTTTATGAAGCACGCCCATGAAAAAGGGATTGTTACAGGACCGGGAAGGGGTTCTGCGGCAGGTTCTCTTGTGGCATATGTGCTGTATATCACAGATGTTGACCCGATTAAGAATCACCTTCTGTTTGAAAGATTTTTAAATCCCGAGCGCGTCAGCATGCCGGATATTGATATTGACTTTCCCGATACTAGAAGGGATGAAGTCATTCAATATGTTCAGCAGAAATACGGTGCAATGCACGTCGCACAGATTATCACCTTTGGAACACTTGCGGCAAAGGCGGCGCTCCGGGACGTCGGCAGAGTATTCGGCGTCAGCCCGAAGGAGGCAGATCAGCTTGCAAAACTCATTCCTTCAAGACCGGGCATGACGCTGGATGAAGCGAGACAGCAGTCACCGCAGCTGGATAAGCGGCTTCGGGAGTCAAGCCTGCTTCAGCAAGTCTATTCAATTGCCCGGAAAATAGAAGGGCTGCCAAGGCATGCATCAACCCACGCAGCGGGCGTTGTCCTGAGTGAAGAACCCTTAACAGATGTTGTTCCGCTTCAAGAAGGGCATGAAGGGATCTATTTAACGCAATACGCGATGGACCATCTTGAAGACTTGGGCCTTTTAAAAATGGATTTCTTAGGTTTGAGGAATCTGACACTTATTGAATCCATCACTTCAATGATTGAAAAAGAAGAAAATATTAAAATAGATCTTTCAAGTATTTCCTACAGCGATGACAAAACGTTCTCCTTGCTGTCAAAAGGGGATACGACAGGCATTTTCCAGCTTGAATCTGCAGGGATGAGAAGCGTCTTGAAACGGCTGAAACCTTCGGGCCTAGAAGATATTGTGGCGGTCAATGCACTGTACCGGCCGGGTCCGATGGAAAATATTCCGTTATTTATCGACCGTAAACACGGCCGGGAGCCTGTTCACTATCCTCATGAAGATTTAAGGAGCATTTTGGAAGATACATATGGCGTCATTGTGTATCAGGAACAAATTATGATGATTGCTTCCCGTATGGCGGGGTTTTCTTTAGGCGAAGCGGACCTATTGAGAAGGGCGGTCAGCAAAAAGAAAAAAGAAATCCTGGACAGAGAGCGAAGCCATTTTGTTGAAGGGTGCTTAAAAAAGGAGTATTCTGTAGACACTGCAAATGAGGTCTACGATTTAATCGTCAAATTCGCAAACTATGGCTTTAACCGAAGCCATGCGGTGGCATACAGCATGATCGGGTGCCAGCTTGCGTATTTGAAAGCTCATTATCCGTTATATTTTATGTGCGGATTGCTGACAAGTGTCATTGGCAATGAGGATAAAATCTCTCAATATCTTTACGAAGCAAAGGGGAGCGGGATTCGTATCCTTCCTCCGTCAGTGAATAAAAGCAGTTTTCCGTTTACAGTTGAAAACGGATCTGTCAGATACAGCCTCCGCGCAATAAAAAGTGTAGGCGTCTCAGCAGTCAAAGATATATATAAAGCAAGAAAAGAGAAACCATTTGAAGATCTTTTCGATTTCTGCTTTCGCGTGCCGTCAAAAAGCGTAAATCGCAAAATGCTTGAAGCACTTATCTTTTCTGGTGCGATGGACGAATTCGGCCAAAACCGGGCCACGCTGCTCGCATCCATTGATGTTGCTTTGGAACATGCTGAGCTATTCGCCGCGGACGATGACCAAATGGGATTGTTTTTAGATGAATCGTTTTCAATTAAGCCGAAGTATGTGGAGACGGAGGAGCTTCCTCTGGTGGATTTACTTGCGTTTGAAAAGGAAACGCTCGGCATTTATTTTTCAAATCATCCCCTCTCCGCCTTCCGAAAACAGCTCACTGCGCAAGGAGCAGTCTCTATTCTGCAGGCTCAGCGGGCAGTCAAAAGGCAGCTTTCACTAGGCGTTCTGCTGTCGAAGATCAAAACGATTCGGACGAAAACAGGTCAAAACATGGCGTTTTTAACGCTCAGTGATGAAACCGGCGAGATAGAAGCCGTAGTCTTCCCTGAACAATTCAGACAGCTTTCTCCCGTTTTAAGAGAAGGCGCTCTTTTGTTCACAGCGGGGAAATGCGAAGTAAGACAAGATAAGATCCAATTCATCATGTCCCGGGCAGAATTATTAGAAAATATGGATGCAGAAAAAGCGCCATCGGTTTATATAAAAATAGAAAGCAGTCAGCACAGCCAGGAGATCCTGGCAAAGATTAAGCGCATTTTGCTGGAGCATAAAGGGGAAACAGGCGTTTATCTCTATTATGAAAGGCAAAAACAGACGATTAAGCTACCTGAGTCGTTCCATATCAATGCAGATCACCAGGTGTTATATCGCTTAAAAGAGCTGTTGGGTCAAAAAAACGTCGTTTTAAAACAGTGGTAACGATTCGCTTTTTGTTATACAATTGGAGCAATTATGTGATCCTGTTTAAATATTCAGATAGATTTACTCCGCAGAATGCAGCAATCAACGCAGCAGTATACGAATCAAAAAATATCCATAAGGAGTGTTTAGGAGAATGTCATTAAGAGAAGAAGCATTACACCTGCATAAAGTCAACCAGGGGAAACTGGAGTCTAAATCAAAAGTAGAGGTCAGAAATGCGAAAGATCTAAGCCTCGCGTATTCTCCGGGTGTTGCAGAACCGTGTAAGGATATTCATGAAGACATTAACAAAGTATATGATTATACAATGAAGGGGAACATGGTAGCAGTTGTAACTGACGGTACAGCTGTACTTGGCCTTGGAAACATCGGCCCTGAAGCGGCGCTTCCTGTTATGGAAGGGAAAGCAGTTCTTTTCAAAAGCTTTGCGGGCGTAGATGCGTTCCCGATTGCTTTAAACACAAACGATGTTGATAAAATCGTTGAAACTGTAAAATTGCTGGAACCGACATTTGGCGGCGTCAACCTTGAAGATATTGCAGCGCCAAATTGCTTTATCATTGAAGAGCGCCTCAAAAAAGAAACAAACATCCCGGTTTTCCATGATGATCAGCATGGTACTGCCATTGTAACCGTAGCAGGTCTTGTGAACGCGCTGAAACTGTCTGGAAAATCCATGTCATCCATTAAAGTTGTCGCAAACGGCGCGGGTGCGGCTGGCATTGCGATTATCAAGCTTCTTCATCATTATGGCGTTCGCGACATTGTGATGTGCGATTCCAAAGGGGCCATTTATGAAGGGCGCCCGAACGGCATGAATGATGTCAAAAATGAAGTGGCGAAGTTCACGAACCAAGATCGCAAAGACGGTTCTCTGAAAGATGTCATCGTTGATGCTGACGTATTTATCGGTGTCTCTGTAGCAGGCGCGTTAACAAAAGAAATGGTTCAAAGCATGGCAAAAGATCCAATTATCTTTGCAATGGCAAATCCAAATCCGGAAATCATGCCGGAAGATGCGCGTGAAGCCGGCGCAAGCGTTATCGGAACTGGCCGTTCTGACTTCCCGAACCAAGTAAACAATGTTCTTGCATTCCCTGGTATTTTCCGCGGAGCGCTTGATGTGCGTGCCACTCATATTAACGAGGAAATGAAAATCGCAGCGGTTGAAGCCATTGCTTCACTGGTTTCAGAAGATGAGCTTAGCGCAGACTATGTCATCCCTGCACCGTTTGATAAACGTGTTGCGCCTGCTGTTGCGAAGGCTGTGGCAAAAGCTGCGATGGAAACAGGTGTTGCAAGAATCACTGTTGACCCTGAGGAAGTCGCAGAAAAAACAAGAAAACTTACGATTATTGGTGAATAATTTTAATTCATTCCAAAAATGGCAGCGCGTTGGCGGAGACCGGCGCGCTGTTCTCAAGTTAAACTGACGGCTGAAATTTTTTTAGGGGGTTAGCCTTAAAAAAATTTCAGCCGGGTTTAACATTATTTTTGAATGCGCTGTCAACCTTGTCGTTTCAACACCTTATCTGATTTCATACAAGCCTTTCCGAGCACGTCATCGAATAAAAAGTTGTCGAATTGAGGATGACAGCGTTTGACAAAAAAAGTACAATAGTTTCGGTAAAGTTATTAGCAAGTCTATCTGTTTGATGACATGCGGTGAAGAGAACCCTTCACAAAAGGGAGGTAATCATTTGTTAAAGGATATATTCACGAAAAAGAAAAAGTATGCTTCCGTACCATCTGATCAAGCGAAGCACGATGTTCCGGAAGGCATTATGACAAAATGTCCTAAGTGTAAAAAAATCATGCTCACTAAAGAGTTGGATAAAAATATGCGGGTATGCATGAACTGCGATTATCATTTCCCAATGAACGCAAAACAGCGTATCGAAAGCTTGATGGATGAAAAATCCTTTGAGGAATTCAATCAGGGAATGCTCTCGGAAAATCCGCTTGGTTTCCCGGGATATCTGGAAAAGCTTGAAAAAGATCGCGAGAAAACATCCTTAAACGAGGCTGTTGTGACAGGCAAGGGCACCATCGGCGGACACCCGGCTGTAGTCGCCGTCATGGACTCTTCATTCAGAATGGGCAGCATGGGTTCAGTCGTCGGTGAAAAAATCACGCTTGCGATTGAAAAAGCAAAAGCTGATAAAGTTCCGTTTATTATTTTTACGGCTTCAGGCGGCGCTAGAATGCAGGAAGGCGTATTAAGTTTGATGCAGATGGCTAAGACAAGCTCTGCGTTAAAACTGTTCAGTGAAGAACAGGGTCTTATTATTTCAGTAATGACGCATCCGACTACCGGGGGCGTATCAGCAAGCTTTGCATCCCTTGGCGATTACAATTTCGCTGAGCCTGGCGCGCTGATCGGCTTTGCCGGAAGACGGATTATTGAACAGACAATAGGAGAAAAACTGCCTGAGGACTTCCAAACGGCTGAATTTTTATTAAAACATGGACAGCTTGATGCGGTTATTCATCGCGACGATATGAAAAAAACGTTAGAAAATCTGCTGGATATGCATCAAACAGGAGGTGACATTGAGTGGCTCCAAGATTAGAATTTGAAAAACCGGTGATTGAACTGCAAACCAAAATCGCCGAACTAAAAAAATTCACCCAAGATTCCGATATGGATCTAAGTGCGGAAATCGAACGGCTCGAAGACCGTCTCGCTAAGCTTCAGGATGATATTTACAAAAATTTGAAGCCGTGGGACCGGGTTCAAATCGCGCGTCTGGCGGACCGTCCGACAACTCTTGATTATATCGAACACCTGTTTACCGACTTTTTTGAATGTCACGGAGACAGAGCGTACGGGGACGATGAAGCCATTGTCGGCGGGATTGCGAAGTTCCACGGCCTCCCTGTAACGGTAATCGGGCATCAGCGCGGCAAAGACACGAAGGAAAACCTAGTCCGCAATTTTGGGATGCCGCATCCAGAAGGCTACAGAAAAGCGCTTCGTCTGATGAAACAGGCTGACAAATTTAACAGGCCGATTATCTGTTTTATTGATACGAAGGGGGCATACCCTGGACGAGCAGCTGAAGAAAGAGGACAAAGTGAAGCTATTGCCAAAAACCTGTTTGAGATGGCCGGCCTTCGAGTGCCTGTTATCTGTATCGTCATCGGTGAAGGCGGAAGCGGCGGAGCCCTTGGTCTGGGTGTAGGCAATCATTTGCATATGCTGGAAAACTCTACTTATTCTGTTATTTCTCCGGAAGGTGCCGCGGCACTTTTATGGAAGGACTCCAGTCTTGCTAAAAAAGCAGCAGAAACAATGAAAATCACTGCGCCGGATTTAAAAGAATTAGGTATTATAGATCATATGATTAAAGAAGTAAAAGGCGGAGCGCACCATGATGTGAAGCTGCAGGCAAGCTATATGGACGAAACCCTTAAACAATCGTTAAAAACTTTGCTGAAGCTGAGCGAAGAAGAATTAGTTCAGCAGCGCTATGAAAAATATAAAGCAATTGGCAAAGTCTCGGTTGAAGATCAATATATCGGGGTAAACTAAATAAACGTGAAGCCTTTGGCTCACGTTTATTTTTTGTGACATTCCTTAAATTTTATTTAAAAACAATTTATTTAATTGTATAATAGGTAAGGTTTCATAGGGAGGATGGAGATCCCTTTTCATTGTTTTTAGGGCAATGATCATGTTATGTTTAATCATATATGTTGCTGAGGTGAATGGAGAATGAAACGTATAGGGGTATTAACGAGCGGCGGGGATTCCCCGGGAATGAACGCAGCAGTTCGCGCAGTAGTCAGAAAAGCGATCTATCATGATGTTGAAGTTTACGGTATTTACAACGGATACGCGGGATTGATCAGCGGAAAGATTGAAAAGCTTGAACTCGGATCAGTAGGCGATATTATACATCGTGGAGGAACTAAGCTTTATACGGCAAGATGTCCTGAATTCAAAACAGTTGAAGGCCGTGAAAAAGGGATAGAAAACTTGAAGAAGCTTGGTATTGAAGGCCTTGTTGTTATCGGCGGAGACGGTTCATATATGGGTGCGAAAAAATTAACGGAACACGGGTTTCCATGTGTAGGTGTACCGGGTACAATTGATAATGACATTCCGGGCACTGATTTTACAATCGGTTTCGATACAGCTTTAAATACAGTAATTGACGCAATTGATAAGATTCGCGATACAGCGACTTCTCATGAACGTACATATGTAATCGAAGTAATGGGTCGTCATGCCGGCGATATCGCATTGTGGGCCGGTCTTGCAGGGGGCGCGGAATCGATCTTAATCCCTGAGGCAGACTATGACATGCACGAAATCATTGCCCGCTTAAAACGCGGCCACGAACGCGGCAAGAAGCACAGTATTATTATTGTTGCCGAAGGTGTAGGCAGCGGTGTTGAATTCGGGAAACGCATTGAAGAAGAAACAAATCTTGAAACTAGGGTATCTGTATTGGGCCATATCCAGCGCGGAGGTTCTCCGAGTGCTGCTGACCGTGTGTTAGCAAGCCGTCTCGGCGCATATGCAGTTGAACTGCTGCTTGAAGGAAAAGGCGGACGCTGTGTAGGTATACAAAACAATAAGCTTGTAGACCATGATATTATAGAAATACTTGAGACAAAACACACAGTTGAGCAAAACATGTATCAGCTTTCAAAAGAACTGTCTATCTAATGTGCAGCTGAAGGCTGAAGATTTCAGAAGGAAGTGAACCAAATGAGAAAAACTAAAATTGTTTGTACCATCGGTCCGGCAAGTGAAAGTATTGAAATGCTTACGAAATTAATGGAGTCAGGAATGAACGTGGCTCGATTAAACTTTTCTCACGGAGATTTTGAGGAGCATGGTGCAAGAATTAAAAATATCCGCGAAGCAAGTAAAAAACTTGGCAAGAACGTTGGAATTCTGCTTGATACAAAAGGTCCTGAAATCCGCACACATACAATGGAAAACGGAGGTATTGAGCTTGAAACAGGCAAAGAGCTCATTATTTCAATGGACGAGGTTGTAGGAACAACAGATAAAATTTCAGTGACATATGAAGGTTTAGTCCATGACGTCGAACAAGGTTCAACGATTCTGTTAGATGACGGCCTTATCGGTCTTGAGGTACTTGATGTAGATGCCGCTAAACGCGAAATCAAAACAAAAGTATTAAACAACGGAACACTCAAAAATAAAAAAGGTGTTAACGTACCGGGCGTAAGTGTCAATCTTCCGGGGATTACTGAAAAGGATGCGCGAGACATCGTTTTCGGTATTGAGCAAGGAGTAGACTTCATCGCACCATCTTTCATTCGACGTTCTACGGATGTGCTCGAAATCCGTGAGCTTCTTGAAGAGCACAACGCTCAGGATATTCAAATCATCCCTAAAATCGAAAACCAAGAGGGCGTTGACAACATCGATGCGATTCTCGAAGTGTCTGACGGCTTAATGGTTGCACGCGGAGACTTAGGTGTGGAAATTCCAGCTGAAGAAGTGCCGCTTGTGCAAAAAGAACTGATCAAAAAATGCAACGCGCTGGGCAAACCTGTTATTACAGCGACACAAATGCTTGACAGCATGCAGCGCAACCCGCGTCCGACTCGTGCGGAAGCAAGTGACGTTGCAAACGCGATCTTCGACGGAACAGATGCGATCATGCTATCTGGTGAAACTGCTGCCGGAAGCTATCCGGTTGAAGCAGTTCAAACAATGCATAACATCGCGTCCCGTTCTGAAGAAGCTTTAAATTATAAAGAAATTCTCTCAAAACGCAGAGATCAAGTGGGCATGACAATTACAGACGCAATTGGACAATCTGTCGCGCATACGGCGATTAACCTGAATGCTGCTGCGATCGTAACGCCGACAGAAAGCGGCCATACAGCACGTATGATTGCAAAATACCGTCCGCAGGCTCCGATTGTTGCGGTTACTGTAAATGACTCTATTTCCAGAAAGCTTGCCCTCGTATCTGGCGTATTCGCGGAAAGCGGCCAAAATGCGAGCTCAACAGATGAGATGCTTGAGGATGCTGTCCAAAAATCATTGAACAGCGGAATTGTAAAACACGGCGATCTTATCGTTATTACAGCAGGCACTGTCGGTGAGTCCGGCACTACGAATTTAATGAAGGTTCATACTGTCGGTGATATCATCGCTAAAGGCCAAGGCATTGGACGCAAATCAGCTTACGGTCCGGTTGTCGTTGCACAAAATGCAAAAGAAGCTGAGCAAAAAATGACTGACGGTGCGGTACTTGTTACCAAAAGCACTGACCGTGATATGATTACATCCCTTGAAAAAGCGTCTGCTCTTATTACAGAAGAAGGCGGTTTGACTAGCCATGCGGCGGTAGTCGGATTAAGCCTTGGCATCCCGGTTATCGTGGGTCTGGAAAATGCGACATCTATTTTGACAGATGGCCAGGATATTACAGTTGACGCTTCCAGAGGTGCAGTCTATCAAGGCCGTGCGAGCGTTCTTTAATTACAGGTGAAAACGGAAGGGGAATCCCTTCCTTTTCTCTTTATCATGCCTTTTGTTGAACAGAACGTGTTACACGTGTGGGGGGCTTGGATATGAGATTTTTGTTTTTGCTTTTTATTGTGTTTCCGGCAATAGAAATCGGCATATTCCTATTTTTAGGCAAGCTGATTGGCATTTTACCGACAGTTCTATTCATGATTCTGACGGGCATTATCGGCGCAGCAGCTGCAAAAAAACAAGGAACCGAAGTGTATTATAAGGTTCAGCGTGATCTTCAATATGGCAAAATGCCGGGGGAAGCGATTGCTGACGGTCTGTGCATTTTCATTGGCGGTCTATTGCTGATGCTTCCGGGCTTTTTATCAGATTTGGCCGGCGCCTGTCTTCTTATCCCGTTTACCCGCGGCTGGTGTAAGCCGATTCTGTTCAAATGGCTGAGAGGAATGTCGAAGAATAAGCGGATCATCATCAAATAAAAAACGGCAGCCATGAAAAAAACGGCTGCCGTTTTATTTTTGCTGAACGGTGATATAGGACCATATTTCTTTTAATGCGCCTGTAGTGATGAAAGCTTGGATGATGACGAGTACAGCCGGTCCCGCAATCAGTCCTAAAAACCCGAATAATTTAAAGCCAGCAAACAGGGCGATGAGTGTTGCCAGCGGATCTATCCCGATAGATTTACTTAGTATCTTGGGCTCTGTCAGCTGCCGCTGAATAAGAACGACGAGGTACAGGATACCAATTCCGATCGCTTGGGGCAGCTGGCCCGTAATCGATAAATACAAAATCCAGGGCACAAATACGGAGCCGGCACCTAAGTAAGGGAGAAGATCTACAAGCCCGATTAAAAAAGCAATTGTTGCGGCGTGTTCAACCTTTAAGAGAGAAAGGCCGATAAATACAATCACCATCGTGATGAAAACGAGGACGGCTTGTGCTTTGATAAAACCAGTCATTGCTTTTTTTAATTCGCTGCTGATTGCTTTGCTGTTAGCTGTCACACGATCCGGCAGAATTAAAACAAGCATGGCTTTCAGCTTATGCCAATCCTTTGTCATAAAAAAGGTTGCCAGAAGAGAAAAAATCAGAACCGCCGCCGTATTGGGAAGAAGAGCGAAAAATCTCGGGATCATCTCTAGAATGTGGGACAGCAGGAGCCCGGCATTTTTAGCGGCAGAATCACCGAGTGTCTGGATATGAGTGACGATGGAAGCCTGCTGGTTCGTTTCCAATTCTTGAAACAAAAGAGTTAACTCGTTATAGAGCGGCTGAATATGTGTTGTAAACAATTTTTCGCAATATGAAATAAACGTGCTGATATGCGGAGGCAGCGTTTTTGCTAGATAGGCTGTTCCCGTTACGATTTCGGCTACCAGAATGGTAAGGACGCCGAAGGCTGCGAGCAGAAAAAAAGCAAGAACGCCCAGAACATTTATCGTTCGGGGGAATCCTGTCACTTTGTCCAAATAATCGACAACAGGATGAATCACTGATGAAAGAATAAGGGCGATCAGGAACGGATAAGTTAACGGAAACGAATAATAGGCCGCAGCTATCGACCCTGCGGTCATTGATATGACAAAGAGGGTTCTGAAAAAAATAGTGATATAAGATTGATTCACGAAAACGGTCCTCCTCTCGTCAGCATGTCCTATTTTTTATATGTATTCACGCTGTTGCTGAATATGAATACATTCATCTTAAAGGAGGGATGGCATGTGTTTACACAAGCGAATTTATTTTTAATTTTACTCTTGGCTATCGCACTTATCGCAAAAAACCAATCATTGCTCTTTGCTGTATCCGTCCTTTTGATCATCAAAATCGTTGGGCTTGATCAGAAATTATTTCCGACCATCCAGTCAAAAGGTATTAACTGGGGTGTGACCATTATTACCATCGCCGTTCTTGTCCCGATTGCCACGGGAGAAATCGGATTTAAGCAGCTTGGAGAAGCAATGCGGTCTTCCTACGCATGGATCGCCCTTGGAGCGGGGATCGCAGTGGCGCTGATTGCAAAAAACGGCCTGACCCTGCTTGAAAATG
This sequence comes from Bacillus sp. FSL R5-0576, assembly GCF_038004765.1. Lineage (NCBI taxonomy): Bacteria > Bacillati > Bacillota > Bacilli > Caryophanales > Bacillaceae > Bacillus > Bacillus sp. FSL R5-0576. The sequence continues at coordinate 2,707,189 of NZ_JBBORU010000001.1, read as the reverse complement.
ATCCACATATTACAACTGCTCTCGTGATCGGGACCATTCTTGCAGTCGCGCTTTTTGGAGGAGTTGCGGTGGGGCCGCTGATCGGAGCGGGGATTGCTTATTTAGCCATGCAGATCGTAAAACTGTTCACTTCATAAAAAAAAGCGGCCTGAAAGCCGCTTTTTTTTTATGCAAAAACCCGCAAATAAAGGCGTTTTTTCGGGGAAATCACAGAATGAAAAAAAAAAATTATAGGTAAACATTTAACAAATGTCTGATTATTGTTTATAATGAGAATAGGCTTAAACTTAAATAAGCTTATAAGAATTTGTTATGTTCTTTCATAAGCAAAGGGTTTTAGTTCCAGCAGCCAGTAAAATGTAAGCATTTTCTTTTTGGGGGAGAGAAATACTTGCATCGTGCTTTTTAAGTAAGCCTCATGTTTTTACAACACTCTTAAAGGGGAAATTTATTGAAAAGGAGATGTTATATATGACAGCGACACGCGGTCTTGAAGGGGTTGTAGCAACAACATCATCTGTTAGTTCTATTATTGATGATACCCTTACATATGTGGGGTATGATATCGATGATTTGACAGAGAATGCAAGTTTTGAAGAAATCATCTACTTGCTTTGGCATCTAAGGCTGCCAAACAAAAAAGAGCTTGAAGAGTTAAAGCAGCAGCTTGCAAAGGAAGCTGCCGTTCCGCAAGAAATTATTGAGCACTTCAAATCTTATTCCCTCGAAAATGTTCATCCCATGGCTGCTCTTCGGACAGCAATTTCATTACTAGGCCTGCTTGACAGCGAGGCTGATACCATGAACCCGGAAGCCAACTACAGAAAGGCGATCCGCCTTCAGGCAAAGGTGCCTGGCCTGGTTGCAGCGTTTTCCAGAATTCGCAAGGGTCTTGAGCCTGTTGAACCGAGAGAAGATTACGGTATTGCGGAGAATTTTCTTTACACATTAAACGGTGAAGAGCCTTCACCAATTGAAGTTGAAGCCTTCAACAAAGCATTGATTTTACATGCTGACCATGAGTTGAACGCGTCAACGTTCACAGCGAGGGTCTGCGTCGCAACACTTTCTGACATCTATTCAGGCATTACTGCAGCAATCGGCGCGCTGAAAGGGCCTCTTCACGGCGGAGCGAATGAAGGCGTTATGAAAATGCTGACAGAAATCGGTGAAGTGGAAAACGCTGAGCCGTACATCCGCGCTAAACTTGAAAAGAAAGAAAAAATCATGGGATTCGGCCACCGTGTGTATAAGCATGGTGATCCGCGCGCGAAGCATCTGAAAGAAATGAGCAAGCGCCTGACCAACCTGACAGGCGAAAGCAAATGGTATGAGATGTCGATTCGTATAGAAGACATCGTCACATCAGAGAAAAAGCTTCCGCCTAACGTTGATTTCTATTCGGCTTCTGTATATCACAGCCTCGGTATTGACCATGATTTGTTTACACCGATTTTTGCTGTAAGCAGAATGTCCGGCTGGCTCGCTCATATTCTTGAGCAGTATGACAACAACCGTCTGATCCGCCCGCGGGCAGATTACACAGGCCCTGACAAACAAAAATTCGTTCCGATTGAAGAAAGAGCCTAAAGAACCATTGGAGGCTGGCTTGCGTCAATGAGGTTAGCCTCTTGTTCAGAACATCAAAATTGGGTTACACTTTAAATTGAATGTTAGGAAAAATCATTTTATTTTCTATATAAGAAAAATAAAATGTTTTCTAAATATGAATTACATACTGGGAGGTTTTTATTGTGGCACAAGGTGAAAAAATTACAGTCTCTAACGGAGTATTAAACGTACCAAACAACCCGATTATCCCATTTATCGAAGGAGACGGAACTGGTCCTGATATTTGGAACGCGGCTTCGAAGGTTTTGGAAGCAGCAGTAGAAAAAGCATACAAAGGCGAAAAGAAAATTACATGGAAAGAAGTTTACGCCGGAGAAAAGGCTTATAATAAAACAGGTGAGTGGCTCCCTGCTGAAACATTAGATGTGATCCGCGAATATTTCATCGCGATTAAAGGCCCGTTAACGACACCTGTCGGCGGCGGTATCCGTTCTTTGAACGTAGCGCTCAGACAAGAGCTTGACCTATTCGTCTGCTTAAGACCTGTAAGATACTTTACTGGAGTGCCGTCACCGGTAAAACGCCCTGAAGATACTGATATGGTCATCTTCCGTGAAAATACAGAAGATATTTACGCAGGCATCGAGTATGCAAAAGGCTCTGAAGAAGTGCAAAAGCTTATCAGCTTCCTTCAAAATGAGTTAAACGTCAATAAAATCCGTTTCCCTGAGACATCAGGTATCGGCATTAAGCCTGTTTCAGAAGAAGGAACAAGCCGCTTGGTCAGAGCTGCCATTGATTATGCGATCGAGCATGGCCGCAAATCTGTAACGCTTGTTCACAAAGGAAACATCATGAAGTTCACAGAAGGCGCGTTCAAAAACTGGGGCTATGAACTTGCTGAAAAAGAATACGGAGATAAAGTCTTCACATGGGCTCAATATGACCGCATTGCTGAAGAAGAAGGAAAAGACGCTGCCAACAAAGCGCAAAGCGAAGCGGAAGCAGCAGGAAAAATCATTATCAAAGACAGCATTGCTGACATTTTCCTTCAGCAGATCTTAACGCGTCCAAACGAGTTTGATGTCGTTGCGACAATGAACTTGAACGGAGATTACATTTCTGATGCTCTTGCTGCGCAAGTCGGCGGAATCGGCATTGCTCCTGGAGCGAACATCAACTACGAAACAGGACATGCGATTTTCGAGGCGACGCACGGAACGGCTCCTAAATATGCAGGCCTTGATAAAGTAAACCCATCTTCAGTTATTCTTTCAGGCGTTCTGCTTCTTGAGCATTTAGGATGGAACGAAGCGGCTGATTTGGTTATCAAATCTATGGAAAAAACAATCGCTTCCAAAGTCGTAACTTACGATTTTGCTAGATTAATGGACGGGGCGACTGAAGTGAAATGTTCAGAGTTCGGAGAAGAACTGATCAAAAACATGGACTAAGCAAGGAAAAAGCCTAAAACTAGCCATAAAGGAGAAGAGAGACATGGGAAATACTCGTAAAAAAGTTTCTGTTATCGGAGCAGGTTTTACCGGAGCTACAACTGCATTTTTAATCGCTCAAAAAGAGCTGGCAGACGTTGTTCTTGTTGACATTCCGCAATTGGAGAACCCGACAAAGGGAAAAGCGCTTGATATGCTTGAAGCAAGCCCAGTTCAAGGCTTTGACGCAAAAATTACGGGAACATCTAATTACGAGGATACAGCTGGCTCTGACATTGTTGTCATTACAGCCGGTATCGCAAGAAAACCTGGTATGAGCAGAGATGATCTGGTCTCTACAAACGAAAAGATTATGAGAAGCGTTACGCGGGAAATCGTGAAATATTCTCCTGACTCTATTATTGTGGTGCTGACAAATCCTGTTGATGCAATGACATACGCGGTGTACAAAGAATCAGGCTTCCCTAAAGAGCGTGTAATCGGCCAGTCCGGTGTGCTTGATACGGCAAGATTCAGAACATTTGTGGCAGAGGAATTAAACCTGTCAGTGAAAGATGTGACTGGTTTCGTACTCGGCGGACACGGTGACGATATGGTTCCGCTTGTGCGTTATTCTTATGCTGGCGGTATCCCGCTTGAAACTCTTATTCCGAAAGAACGGATTGACGCAATTGTGGAGCGTACTAGAAAAGGCGGAGGCGAAATCGTGAATCTTCTTGGAAACGGAAGCGCGTATTATGCGCCTGCGGCTTCTCTGACAGAAATGGTCGAAGCGATCTTGAAGGATCAGCGCCGCGTCCTTCCTACAATTGCTTATCTTGAAGGGGAATACGGCTATGAAGGCATCTACCTTGGTGTTCCTACAATTGTAGGCGGCAACGGTCTTGAGCAAATCATTGAACTTGAACTGACAGACTATGAAAGAGCGCAGCTGAATAAATCAGTTGAATCTGTCAAAAATGTCATGAAAGTATTATCCTAATAAAAAGAGAGAAAGGCTTGCTTAATACAGCCTTTCTCTTTTTACTATAAATGAAAGCGCTATCATGAACATCTTTATTTCTTTTAAAAATGATGTAAAAGGCGAATTGTCGGAATGTCCTGCTTTCGCTAAAATAAAATCATGAAACATGTTAAGATGACATAAAATAGAGAAATAGGATGTCGGGGAATTATAATACTGGAGGCACAGCATGAACAAGAAAATTTTAGTTGTGGATGATGAAGAATCTATTGTTACTCTTTTACAGTACAATTTGGAACGGTCAGGCTATGATGTCATTACCGCCTCGGATGGGGAAGAAGCACTCAAAAAAGCGGAAACAGAGAAGCCTGATTTGATTGTGCTTGATGTGATGCTTCCAAAATTGGACGGAATCGAAGTATGCAAGCAGCTGAGACAGCAAAAACTGATGTTTCCCATTTTAATGCTGACAGCGAAGGATGAGGAATTCGACAAAGTATTAGGGCTTGAGCTCGGTGCTGATGATTATATGACCAAGCCGTTCAGTCCAAGGGAAGTAAATGCGAGAGTCAAAGCGATTTTAAGGCGTTCGGAAATGGCTGCGCCCTCTAGTGAGATGAAGAACGATGAAATGGAAGGCCAGATCGTAATCGGCGATCTGAAAATCCTGCCTGATCATTATGAAGCGTACTTTAAAGAAAGTCAGCTTGAACTGACACCGAAAGAATTCGAACTGCTGCTCTATTTAGGCAGACATAAAGGCAGAGTTCTGACAAGAGACCTGCTGCTGAGCGCAGTCTGGAATTATGATTTTGCCGGAGATACGAGAATTGTTGATGTGCACATCAGCCATCTTCGCGACAAAATTGAAAACAATACCAAAAAACCGATCTACATTAAAACGATTAGGGGATTGGGGTATAAACTGGAGGAGCCAAAAATGAATGAATAAATACCGTGTGCGCCTTTTTTCTATATTCGTTGTCTGTATGATTCTGGTGTTTTGTGTTCTCGGGCTGTTTTTACAGCAGCTTTTTGAAACATCTGATCAAAGGAAAGCAGAGGAACACATTGAAAAAGAAGCAAAATACTTGGCTTCGCTTCTTGATGCCGGCAATCTGAATAATCAAGCAAATGAGAAAATCATTAAAGATGCAGGCGGCGCGCTTGATGTGAGCGCATCCGTTATTGATACAGACGGCAAGGTGCTGTATGGGTCAAACGGGAGATCGGCTGATTCCCAAAAGGTGCAGGCGCTTGTTTCTGGCCATGAGGGTATTCTGTCAACAACAGATAACAAGCTTTATTACGGACTTTCACTTAGAAGCGAAGGTGAAAAAACAGGATATGTGCTGCTTTCCGCCTCTGAAAAAAGCGACGGCTTAAAAGGCGAATTGTGGGGGATGCTGACGGCCAGTCTTTGTACCGCATTTATCGTCATTGTTTATTTTTATTCCAGCATGACCTCACGTTATAAAAGGTCAATTGAGTCAGCGACAAATGTAGCCACAGAACTCTCTAAGGGCAACTACGATGCACGGACGTACGGCGGCTATATTAGGCGTTCTGATAAGCTAGGACATGCGATGAACAGCCTTGCCATTGATCTGATGGAAATGACGCGAACGCAGGAAATGCAGCGGGATCGGCTGCTGACAGTCATTGAAAACATTGGCTCCGGGCTGATTATGATCGACGGAAGAGGCTTTATTAATCTCGTAAACAGATCTTACGCCAAGCAGTTTCATATCAATCCGAATCATATGCTGCGCCGTCTTTATCACGATGCATTTGAACATGAAGAAGTGATCCAGCTTGTCGAAGACATTTTTATGACGGAGACAAAGAAATGCAAGCTGTTAAGACTTCCGATCAAAATAGAACGGCGTTATTTTGAAGTGGACGGCGTTCCGATTATGGGGCCGGACGATGAATGGAAAGGAATTGTGCTCGTTTTCCATGACATGACGGAAACAAAGAAATTAGAGCAGATGAGGAAGGATTTTGTGGCCAATGTTTCTCATGAGCTGAAAACACCGATTACGTCCATAAAAGGGTTTACGGAGACGTTATTGGATGGGGCGATGGAGGACAAAGAGGCGCTTTCTGAATTTCTCTCTATTATTCTTAAGGAAAGCGAAAGGCTTCAGTCTTTGGTTCAGGATTTGCTCGATCTCTCAAAAATCGAGCAGCAAAATTTCACGCTCAGTATCGAAACGTTTGAACCGGCCAAAATGCTTGGTGAGATAGAAACGCTTCTGAAGCATAAAGCGGATGAGAAAGGCATCTCCTTGCACCTGAATGTCCCGAAAGACCCTCAATATGTATCTGGTGACCCGTACAGGCTGAAACAGGTATTTCTTAATCTCGTAAACAATGCGTTAACCTACACGCCTGAGGGGGGCTCCGTGGCTATCAATGTAAAACCCAGAGAAAAAGACATTCAGATTGAGGTTGCCGATTCTGGAATCGGAATTCAGAAAGAAGAAATTCCGCGCATCTTTGAACGCTTTTACCGCGTAGATAAAGACAGAAGCAGGAATTCGGGCGGAACAGGGCTGGGCCTTGCGATTGTCAAGCATTTAATAGAGGCTCATGAAGGGAAAATTGATGTCACAAGCGAGCTTGGACGGGGAACTGTCTTTACCGTGACGCTGAAACGGGCCGCTGAAAAGTCCGCCTAATGTTTACAAAGGTTTAACAATATCTTCATGCACTGTTAAACCTATGCTGGTAGGATGTAGTAGAACCCCTTCATCCAAGGAGCCAATTTTGACGGCGGGAACCTATTTGTGTTCCCGTCCTTTTTTGTGTCTTCTCTTATAGTTCACGTATTTTCCTTTCAAATTGAACTTTGTTAAAATAAGAGGAGCTAATGACTATGTAAGAGATGAATGGAAGCCTGAGGCTTCTTAGGAGGAAATTGAATGACGGAACGAAAAAAATTAGTGCTTGTAGACGGAAACAGTCTGGCTTACCGGGCGTTTTTTGCATTGCCGCTGTTAAGCAATGATAAAGGTGTTCATACGAATGCTGTATACGGCTTTGCGATGATTTTGATGAAAATGCTTGAGGATGAAAAACCGACGCACATGCTGGTTGCGTTTGATGCCGGGAAAACAACATTTCGTCACGGCACATTTAAAGAATATAAAGGCGGCAGACAGAAAACCCCGCCTGAGCTTTCCGAACAAATGCCGTTTATCCGCGAGCTGCTGGATGCCTACCAGATCAGCCGCTATGAACTGGAACAATATGAAGCGGATGATATTATCGGCACACTGGCCAAATCGGCTGAAAAAGACGGATTTGAAGTTAAGGTTTTCTCAGGAGATAAGGATTTAACCCAGCTGGCAACGGACAAAACGACAGTTGCCATTACGAGAAAGGGAATTACCGATGTTGAATTTTACACACCGGAGCATGTCAAAGAGAAATACGGGCTTACGCCTGAACAAATCATTGACATGAAGGGTCTGATGGGCGATTCCTCAGATAATATTCCGGGTGTGCCCGGCGTCGGAGAAAAGACTGCGATTAAGCTTTTAAAACAATTTGATTCCGTTGAAAAGCTGCTAGAGTCCATTGACGAGGTGAGCGGAAAGAAATTGAAGGAAAAGCTTGAGGAGTTTAAGGATCAGGCATTGATGAGCAAGGAGCTTGCGACAATTATGACGGATGCTCCGATTGAGGTATCTGTTTCCGGCCTGGAATATCAGGGCTTTAATCGTGAACAGGTCATTGCCATCTTTAAAGATCTTGGCTTCAACACGCTTCTTGAACGGCTTGGAGAAGGCAGTGCAGAAGCAGAACAGGATCAATCGTTGGAAGACATTAATGTCAAAACAGTCACAGACGTGACAAGCGATATATTGGTTTCTCCATCCGCATTTGTCGTTGAACAGATTGGCGATAATTATCATGAAGAGCCGATCCTCGGATTTTCGATCGTAAATGAAACGGGAGCTTATTTCATTCCGAAAGACATTGCCGTTGAGTCTGAGGTGTTTAAAGAATGGGTGGAAAATGACGATCAGAAGAAATGGGTCTTCGACAGCAAGCGGGCTGTTGTCGCTTTGCGCTGGCAGGGCATTGAGCTGAAAGGAGCCGAGTTTGATACGCTCCTTGCGGCTTATATCATCAACCCGGGCAATTCATATGACGACGTTGCGAGTGTGGCTAAGGATTACGGCCTGCATATCGTTTCAAGTGATGAATCAGTTTATGGAAAAGGAGCAAAACGGGCAGTGCCGTCAGAAGACGTACTGTCTGAGCACCTTGGCCGAAAAGCGTTAGCGATTCAAAGCCTTCGGGAAAAGCTCGTTCAGGAGCTGGAAAACAACGACCAGCTTGAACTGTTTGAAGAGCTGGAAATGCCTCTTGCGCTTATTCTTGGCGAAATGGAATCAACTGGCGTCAAGGTCGATGTTGACCGTTTAAAACGGATGGGTGAAGAACTGGGTGCGAAGCTGAAGGAATATGAAGAAAAAATCCATGAGATTGCGGGAGAGCCGTTTAACATCAATTCTCCGAAACAGCTAGGCGTCATCTTATTTGAAAAGATCGGCCTTCCTGTCGTAAAGAAAACGAAAACAGGCTATTCTACGTCTGCCGATGTGCTTGAAAAGCTGGCTGACAAGCATGATATTGTCGACTATATTTTACAGTACAGACAAATCGGCAAGCTTCAATCAACATATATCGAAGGGCTTTTAAAGGTGACGAGACCGGATTCGCATAAAGTGCACACGCGATTTAACCAGGCCTTAACGCAAACTGGCCGTCTCAGTTCGACTGATCCGAACCTGCAAAACATTCCGATCAGGCTTGAGGAAGGGCGGAAAATTCGCCAAGCTTTTGTGCCGTCTGAAAAAGACTGGCTCATTTTTGCAGCCGATTATTCACAAATCGAGCTGCGGGTGCTTGCCCATATTTCAAAGGATGAAAATCTGATCGAAGCTTTTACAAATGATATGGATATTCACACGAAAACGGCAATGGATGTGTTCCATGTCGCTAAGGATGAAGTGACATCTGCGATGAGACGCCAGGCGAAAGCGGTCAACTTTGGGATTGTTTACGGGATCAGCGATTACGGTCTGTCACAGAACCTCGGCATTACCCGGAAGGAAGCGGGAGCATTTATCGACCGCTATCTGGAAAGCTTCCAAGGCGTAAAAGCGTACATGGAAGATTCAGTACAGGAAGCGAAACAAAAAGGATACGTAACAACGCTTATGCATCGCCGCCGCTACATCCCTGAGCTGACGAGCCGGAACTTTAATATCCGAAGTTTTGCGGAGCGGACGGCCATGAATACGCCGATTCAAGGAAGCGCCGCTGATATTATCAAAAAAGCCATGATTGACATGGCTGCCAAGCTGAAAGAAAAACAGTTGAAAGCAAGGCTTCTGCTTCAAGTACACGATGAATTGATTTTTGAGGCGCCAAAGGAAGAAATTGAAATTCTTGAAAAGCTTGTTCCTGAAGTGATGGAGCATGCGCTTGCATTAGATGTGCCGTTAAAGGTGGACTTTGCATCAGGCCCATCTTGGTACGATGCGAAATAAACAGAGATAGGAAGTGATGGATGTGCCGGAATTACCAGAGGTTGAGACGGTCCGGCGCACTCTGACCGGGCTTGTAAAGGGAAAAACAATCAAATCGGTAGAGATCAGATGGCCGAATATCATCAAACGGCCTGCCGAACCGGAGGAATTTGCGCGAAAACTAGCAGGAGAAACGATACAGTCCATCGGAAGACGGGGAAAGTTTTTACTGTTTCATTTAGATCATTATGTTATGGTTTCTCACCTTCGAATGGAAGGAAAATACGGTCTTCATCAAGCCGAGGAGCCTGACGATAAACACGTGCATGTCATATTCACGATGACGGATGGAACCCAGCTCCGGTACAGGGATGTGCGGAAATTTGGAACCATGCACTTATTTAAACCGGGAGAAGAAGCGGGCGAGCTCCCGCTTTCTCAGTTAGGTCCGGAGCCGGATGCAGAAGAATTTACAAGTGCGTATTTAAAAGAACGGCTTGCGAAAACAAACCGCGCTGTCAAAACTGCCCTACTGGATCAAAAAACGGTAGTTGGACTCGGGAACATTTATGTGGATGAGGCTCTTTTCAGAGCAGGTGTCCATCCCGAGACAAAAGCAAATCAATTATCAGATAAAACAATCAAAACCCTTCACGCTGAAATCAAAAACACTCTGCAGGAGGCGATTGATGCGGGCGGAAGCACAGTCCGTTCTTATATCAACTCCCAAGGGGAAATCGGAATGTTCCAGCTGCAGCATTTTGTGTACGGAAAAAAAGACGAGCCATGCAAAAATTGCGGAACGATGATTTCGAAAATTGTCGTTGGAGGAAGAGGCACGCATTTTTGCGCAAAATGCCAGAAAAAAAAGTAGCATAATGCTTCATCGTCCAAGCTGTCGGTGCATATATCAGTAACTCTGGAATGGAGGATGCCATTTTCGAAACACGGATTTTTCACTTTCCCATATATATGATTGTGATGAATCCCGGGCATTTCACATCTGATACAAGAGCACCAACAGAAAGGAAGAAACGGATATGCAAATGGTTTCTATACTGCTGCTGGCGTTGGCTGTCAGCTTGGACAGTTTTTCAGTCGGATTTACGTACGGATTGAGAAAAATGAAAATACCGTTTAAAGCGATTTTGGTTATCGCCTGCTGTTCCGGTGCTGTCATGTTTATATCCATGCTGATCGGAAGCTTTCTCACGAAGTTTTTTCCTGTATATGTGACGGAGAAGCTTGGCGGTTTGATATTGGTTGGAATCGGTGCGTGGGTTCTGTATCAATTTTTCAAACCGGCAAAAGATAAAGAATACCTATTGCATGAAAAAACACTGCTTAATTTAGAGGTTCGGTCATTAGGAATTGTGATTCATATTTTGAGAAAACCCATGAGTGCGGATATCGACAAATCGGGTGTGATCAACGGAATTGAGGCGGTCTTATTGGGATTTGCCTTATCGATTGATGCCTTTGGAGCGGGTATAGGCGCAGCCATTCTCGGTTTTTCGCCGATTGTGATGAGCATCGCCGTGGCAATCATGAGCTCGCTGTTTGTATCAATTGGAATCAATGCCGGCCATTTTCTGTCTAAGTGGAAATGGATCGATAAAATGGCGTTTTTGCCGGGGCTTCTATTAATCACGATTGGGCTCTGGAAATTGTAAAAAGGAGTGGATCTCTTGACCTTAGTCATTGGTTTAACGGGAGGAATAGCTAGCGGCAAAAGCACGGTAGCCAATATGCTGATTGAAAAAGGAATAACAGTTATAGATGCAGATATCATTGCAAAACAAGCGGTAGAAAAAGGGATGCCGGCCTACCGGCAAATCATTGACGAATTCGGTGAAGACATACTGCTCTCAAATGGCGATATAGATCGAAAAAAGCTTGGAGCGCTGGTATTTACAAATGAACAAAAACGTCTCGCTTTAAATGCAATTGTTCATCCCGCAGTCAGGCAGGAAATGCTCAATCGCCGTGATGAAGCCGTTGCAAATCGGGAGGCATTTGTTGTATTGGATATCCCGCTATTGTTCGAAAGCAAATTGGAATCATTGGTTGATAAAATTATTGTGGTCAGTGTGACAAAAGATCTTCAACTGGAACGTCTGATGAAGCGCAATCAGCTGACGGAAGAAGAAGCAGTCAGCCGTATCCGCTCTCAAATGCCCTTAGAGGAAAAAACAGCAAGAGCAGATCAAGTCATTGATAACAGCGGCACGCTTGAAGAGACCAAAAGGCAGCTTGATGAAATCATGAACAGCTGGGCATAATCAAAAAACACCGTTCATATTGAACGGTGTTTTTTTGCCATTAAAAATCAAAGTTGTCCGGATCAGGACCGACGCGCAAGTTTTCATTCAGTGCATCGATTCGGTTCATGTCATCCTGCGTTAATTCAAAGTCAAATACGCTTGCATTTTCTTTAATGCGGTGTTCCTTCGTTGATTTAGGAATCGTAATGATGCCATGCTGCAGATCCCAGCGCAAAATAATTTGTGCGACAGATTTATTATATGTTTGAGCGATGTCAGCCAATACAGGGTGATCCAGCAGCTGTCCCTGCATTAAAGGTGACCAAGCCTCCATCTGGATGCCCTGATTTTGGCAGTATCTTATCAACTCTTTTTGTGTGAGGCGCGGGTGAAATTCCACTTGGTTAATCATAGGCTTAATTTCAGCTGCCGTCATCAGATCTTCAAGATGGTGAATTTGGAAGTTGCTTACGCCAATCGCTTTGATGCGGCCTTCTTTATACAGCGTTTCAAGCGCTCTCCAAGCTTCTTTATACTTTCCTTCTACAGGCCAGTGGATGAGGTATAGATCCAAATAATCCAGACCGAGTTTGGACAGACTTGTTTCAAACGCGGCGAGTGTTTCTTCGTAGCCTAAATCCGCATTCCATACTTTCGATGTGATAAACAGATCCTCTCTTGAAATGCCTGCTTCTTCAATGCCTTCCCGAATCCCTTCTCCGACTCCAGCTTCATTTCCATAGATTGCTGCAGTATCAATACTGCGGTACCCGTGAACAATGGCAGTTTTAACTGCGTTTACCAGTTCAGATCCTTCTTCCACTTGGAACACGCCAAGGCCGAACCAAGGCATTTCTACCCCATTATGAAGTGTTGCTTTTGCTTGTAAATGTGTTGTCATGTTCATTTCCTCCTTTAAAATTGTCAGGCTTCCTGCCGATCTCGTTTTTCCATCAAGCGGCTCCAGCCTGTTAAAATGACTGCACCGACCACCATTAATCCGCCTATCCAAGCGGTATGAATCAATCCGATTGAATCGGTGATCACACCGCCAAGGTATGACCCAAGCGCGATCCCTGCATTAAAGGCAGCGATATTCATCGCGGATGCGACGTCAACTGCACTCGGGACAAAACGCTCAGCCAGCATGACGACATACACCTGAAGGCCGGGCACGTTCATAAAGGCCAGCAATCCCATACAGAGAATGGTAATGAGCCCTGCTGCTTGATAGGGGGCTGTAAATGTCAGTACGAATAGAACGATTGCTTGTACGATAAACATATAGAATAAAGCGGCAATCGGATTTCGGTTTGACAGCTTTCCGCCAATCATATTGCCGATCGCGATAGCTATTCCGTATCCGAGCAGAATCACTGCAACAGTCCCGGCTTTGAAGCCTGTTACTTCCTGAAGCAGGGGAGACAGATACGTGAACACAACGAATGTTCCTCCGTATCCAAGCGCTGTAATGACAAATAAAAGCAATAACCGGCTGTTTGTCACAAGCTTCAATTGATCCCGCATCGTTGTTTTCGTCCCTTTTCTTAATTTGGACGGTACAAGAATGCCATTTGTAATGAAAGCAATGATTCCGACGGCGATAATGACCATAAAGGCGAAACGCCAGCCGAACTGCTGGCCGATAAATGTCCCAAAAGGAACTCCGGTTACAGTTGCCACAGTGAGGCCGGTAAACATAATTGAAATCGCGCTAGCCCTTTTATCCTCCGGGACAATTTCCGCTGCGATTGTCGAACCGATCGACATAAACACACCGTGCGAAAATGCCGATATCACACGTGCTGCTAGTAAAATCCCGATGCTTGAAGCGGTTGCTGCCATCGTATTACCGGCAATAAAAATAAACATGATCCAAAGCAATAGTGTCTTACGTGACATGCTTGAGGTCAATGAAGTTAATATAGGTGCCCCAAATGTAACGCCGAGCGCATAAAGGGAAACGGTTAATCCTGCTGTCGTGACTGGAATATGCAGGTCATCAGCAATGAGCGGCAAAAGGCCGACACTGATAAATTCAGTTGTCCCTATTGCGAATGCACTTACGGCCAAAGCCAGTAGTGCAGGAATACTGCTTTTATTGGCTGAAGTCATGATGTTCCTCCTTTGTAAGATGTGTTGTATGATTGAAATTCTGCCGAGTAAGCTATATAAATAAAAAAGAGCAGATTCAAATCAGCCGGCAAATGTGATTATGAAACATATCGTTAAGAAATAAAAGTACGTACTTTGAAGTGCTATAGTCACTTTTTGGTGCCTGTGAGGAGAATGGATTGTATGGAGAAGAAAAAATATAACATTTCTGTTGAAGCGACTCTTGAAGTGATCGGTGGGAAATGGAAATGCGTCATTTTATGCCATCTGACGCACGGAAAAAAACGCACAAGCGAATTAAAACGCCTAATGCCCAACATCACGCAAAAAATGCTGACTCAGCAGCTGCGCGAGCTGGAAGCGGACGGTGTCATTAAACGAATCGTATATAATCAAGTTCCTCCCAAAGTGGAATATGAGCTCAGCGAATACGGCCGCAGCTTAGAAGGAATTTTAGATATGCTGTGTGCTTGGGGAGCGAATCATATTAACAGAGTGTACGGGGATACATTTTCTGTGCTAGAAGAAAGTGTGCTCAATGATAAGTTAAAACAGGAATCATAAAGCATGAGGGCAGTCAGTGCGGAGCGCTGGCTGCTTTTTGGTTCTTACGCCTGATATTCTGTGCAAGAAAACATAAGATGCATCATAAATTAGCGTTATAATCGTTGATTTTTATCAATATGTACTGGCGAATTTGTTTTAATGTGTTATACTAATTTTAGATAGTAACAAATTAGGATGGCATAATTGATAAGGGGTGTCCAACATGAAGGTAAAAGTAGCGATCAACGGGTTTGGAAGAATCGGAAGAATGGTTTTTAGAAAAGCGATGTTAGACGATCAAATTCAAGTAGTGGCCATTAACGCCAGCTATTCCGCAGAAACGCTGGCTCATTTAATAAAGTATGACACAATTCACGGCAGATACGACAAAGAGGTTGTGGCTGGTGAAGACAGCCTGATCGTAAATGGAAAGAAAGTGCTTTTGTTAAACAGCCGTGATCCAAAACAGCTGCCTTGGCGGGAATATGATATTGACATAGTTGTCGAAGCAACAGGGAAGTTTAATGCTAAAGATAAAGCGATGGGCCATATAGAAGCAGGCGCAAAAAAAGTGATTTTGACCGCTCCGGGAAAAAATGAAGACGTTACCATTGTGATGGGCGTAAATGAGGACCAATTTGACGCTGAGCGCCACGTCATTATTTCAAATGCGTCATGCACGACAAACTGCCTTGCGCCTGTTGTAAAAGTGCTGGATGAAGAGTTTGGCATTGAGAGCGGTCTGATGACTACAGTTCATGCGTATACGAATGACCAAAAAAATATTGATAACCCGCACAAAGATTTGCGCCGGGCGCGGGCTTGCGGTGAATCCATCATTCCGACGACAACAGGAGCGGCAAAGGCGCTTTCACTTGTGCTGCCGCATCTGAAAGGAAAACTTCACGGCCTCGCCTTGCGTGTCCCTGTTCCGAACGTCTCATTGGTTGATCTCGTTGTTGATCTGAAAACGGATGTTACGGCTGAAGAAGTAAACGAGGCATTTAAACGCGCTGCCAAAACGTCGATGTACGGTGTACTTGATTACTCAGATGAACCGCTCGTTTCGACTGATTATAATACGAATCCGCATTCAGCGGTCATTGACGGGCTTACAACAATGGTAATGGAAGACAGGAAAGTAAAGGTGCTGGCGTGGTATGACAACGAATGGGGCTACTCCTGCAGAGTTGTTGATCTGATCCGCCATGTAGCGGCACGAATGAAACATCCGTCTGCTGTATAAAATAAGGTCATGGACACATTTTAAAGAAAAAACCCTTAACAGCATATTTCTGAAAAAACGCACCTTGCAAATTAGACTTAAACACAGTATACTATTTTTCGTGAACTTCTTGCTTGAGACTGTTTCGGAATTACTTAAAGGGTTAGGACCTCTCCGGACTAACTTTCCCCCGTGGTAAATGGCCGACCCAGTTGTTGGAATTTCACTTTTTAATTCTTGTTAAGGGGGGTCCATGACTATGGAAACAATGGGGCGTCACGTTATCTCCGAGCTATGGGGATGCGATTTTGATAAGCTGAATGACATGGATTTTATTGAAAAAACGTTTGTAAATGCTGCTCTAAAATCAGGTGCTGAGGTGCGCGAGGTTGCATTTCACAAATTTGCACCGCAAGGCGTAAGCGGAGTTGTGATTATTTCTGAATCACACTTAACGATTCACAGTTTTCCTGAGCACGGATATGCGAGCATTGATGTTTATACTTGTGGAGACTTAGATCCTAATGTCGCTGCTGATTACATTGCAGAGGCATTACATGCTGATACAAGAGAAAACATTGAAATACCAAGAGGAATGGGGCCTGTGCAAATTAAACAGGCGCAAGCGAAAGTACTATAAAGTAAATTGCGAACACAAAGGGAGCTGAAGCTAGAAAGCCATTATGCGCTTTTTAGCTTATGCTCCTTTTATTTTTATAAAGAAACGAGAGTGTCAGCTTTTTCTTTTTTTATTTTTTTTGTAAAATAAGAAGGAGATTTTCACAAACCACCTAATGCTATAGAAACAAATTTAACAACGGCTCTCCCGACAGATGCTGTCACATCTATTTTTAAAAGGCGGAGGCTGCCGAAAATACATTGCAGGGAACGATATAGTTGGGAGCTGATTTTATTGAAATGTCCTTCATGCCAGCATAACGGAACACGAGTCCTTGATTCACGGCCTGTGGATGACGGAAAGTCGATTCGCCGAAGACGCGAGTGCGAATCCTGCCACTACCGGTTTACGACCTTTGAGAAAGTGGAGGAAACCCCGCTCATCGTCGTGAAAAAAGAAGGTGTGCGTGAGGAATTCAGCAGAGAAAAAATGCTGCGCGGCCTCATAAAAGCATGTGAAAAAAGGCCTGTTTCACTCAAAACGCTTGAAGACATGTGCTTTGATATTGAAAAAGAGCTTCGCAATCAAGGCTGCTCCGAGGTGAAGAGTGAGCTCGTCGGAGAAATGGTCATGGACCGGCTGGCTAAGATTGACGAAGTCGCATATGTGCGGTTCGCGTCCGTCTATCGGCAGTTTAAAGATATAAACGTCTTTATCGACGAATTAAAAGACTTAATAAAGAAAGAGCGTTAAAAGAGCTAAGAGGATTCTTCTAGCTCTTTTCTCATGTGCAAAATTGGCATTTGATAGATATAAGAAACGGTGTAAAATGAAAGGTAGAAACAAATTCGGAAGGTTTGAGAATGTATGGCTGACTATTGGAAAGATGTACTGCCTGTAGACCCGTATGTGGTTAAAAGCAGATCGATGCTGCAGGATATTGACAGACAAATTATTACACAACTGTACCAGCCCTTAATCGGCCCTGTTGCATTCTCTCTTTATATGACATTGTGGGGAGAGCTTGAACAAAACCGTCTGTGGGGCGGAGAGTCCACACATAGACAGCTGATGGGGATGACACAGTCTAACTTAAAAACGATCCATCAGGAACAGGGGAAGCTCGAGGGCATCGGATTGCTGAAAGTATATATGAAAGAATCCGAGCGGCAGGAGCGCCTCTTTATATATGAACTCCTTCCGCCGCTCAGACCGAATGAATTTTTTGAAGACGGAATGCTGAATGTTTTTCTGTATAATAGAGTCGGAAAAACGAAATATCAGCAATTAAAACAATTTTTTACGCACCCGGCCATTTCAGAAGATGCGAAGGACATTACGCGTCCGTTTAATCATGCGTTTGAATCGCTGCAGCCGAGTGAATGGAAGCTCACATCCGATATGGAGGAAACGGTAAGGCTTGCCGAGGGGTCCGAGTATACTTCTGTCGGACAGTCTCCATCCTACACCATAACGGAGGATGTATTTGATTTTGATTTGTTTTTAGCGGGACTTTCTGAGACGATGATACCGAGAAAAGCGATGACCCAGCAGGTGCGGGACACAATCAAAAAGCTTTCTTATCTGTACGGAATTGACCCTTTGCAAATGCAAAATGTTGTAATGAGCGCAATTGATGAGCGTGACGTCATTACGACGGAGGCATTAAGAAAAGCGGCGAGCGACTGGTATCAAATTGAAAGAAACGGACAGCTGCCCGATTTGGTGGAAAAAACACAGCCGATGCATCTGCGTGAAGGCGAAAAACCGGCAGAAGAGGATTCTCTGGATGGGAAGCTGATTGCATTGCTTGAGGCGATTTCCCCGAAGAAGCTTCTGCAGGACATTGCTGACGGAACAGAGCCGTCAAAAGCTGATCTGAAGATCATAGAAGAAATTATGTTCGAACAGAAGCTCGAGCCAGGCGTCACAAATGTGTTAATTTATTATGTCATGCTGAAAACCGACATGAAGCTGTCCAAAAACTATATCCAAAAAATCGCTTCGCATTGGGCACGCAAAAAGGTAAAAACGGTCAGGGAAGCGATGAAGCTCGCAATAGAAGAAAACCGCCAGTATCTTGAATGGGCTGAAGGAAAAACAAAGTCTTCGAAACGAAACCAAAAAGTGATTCGTGAAGAAAAGCTTCCTGATTGGATGACAGAAAAGGAAACAGCGTCTGACTCAGAATCCGGACAGCAGAAGCTGCATCCGCAGGATTTGGAAGAACAGAAGAAAAAGATGATGGAAGAAATGCAAAAACTGAAAAAATACTCTGCCTATTAAAGACAGAGATGCGGGGTGAAGGAATAGATGGAACCAATCGGCCGTTCCCTGCAGGGCGTAACCGGCAGGCCGGATTTCCAAAAACGTCTTGAACAAATGAAGGAAAAAGTCATGAAAGATCAAGATGTTCAAGCATTTTTGAAGGAAAACGAAGAAGTGATTGACCAAAAAATGATCGAAAAGAGCTTAAATAAGCTTTATGAATATATTGAACAAAGCAAGAATTGCTCCTATTGTTCGGAAGATGAAAACTGCAACAATTTGTTGGAGGGCTACCATCCGAAACTTGTTGTCAGTGGGCGGTCTATTGATATCGAGTATTATGAATGTCCAGTCAAACGGAAGCTCGACCAGCAGAAGAAACAAAAGTCTCTTATGAAAAGCATGTATATCCAGCAGGATCTTCTCGGAGCGACGTTCCAGCAAGTTGATATCAGTGACCCGAGCAGGCTCGCGATGTTTCAGCATGTTACAGACTTTCTGAAAAGCTATAATGAGACGGGAAAAGGGAAAGGATTATATTTATACGGGAAATTCGGGGTAGGAAAAACGTTTATGCTCGCTGCGATTGCCAATGAGCTGGCGGAAAAAGAGTATTCTTCCATGATTGTCTATGTGCCTGAATTTGTGAGAGAGCTTAAGAATTCGCTGCAAGACCAGACATTGGAAGAGAAGCTCAATATGGTAAAGACCACACCCGTATTGATGCTTGATGACATCGGAGCAGAATCAATGACAAGCTGGGTAAGGGATGAAGTCATCGGAACGGTGCTTCAGCACAGAATGTCCCAGCAGCTGCCTACTTTCTTTTCTTCTAATTTCTCACCTGACGAGCTGAAGCATCATTTTACGTATTCGCAAAGGGGGGAAAAGGAAGAAGTAAAAGCGGCAAGATTAATGGAGCGGATATTATATTTGGCTGCTCCGATCCGCCTTGACGGAGAAAACCGCCGCCATCCGTAACTGCTGCGGTTCAAAGGGGAAGGAACTGAGGGTATGAAACGAAAAACCGCTTTTAAATGGCTGGCAGTGCTGGCAGGTGCAGGTTTAATCTTTTGGGGAAATAAAAAATATTTGAATGTATCGCCGAAAGAAATCAGGGTATGGGTATTGTCGTTCGGAGTCTTTGCACCTCTGATGTTTATCGGGATATCCATCGTCAGGCCACTTGTTTTATTTCCGGTATCTGTTATTTCAATAGCTGGCGGACTTGCGTTTGGCCCGCTTCTCGGTACGCTTTATACGTTATTCGGTTCGATGTGCGCTTCAGCTGTTTCGTTTTTTGCGGCCGGTTTGTTTTCGGCGAAAAAGAACGGGCATTACGAAAGGCTTGAAGCCATACAGAAGCAAATGGAGGATAACGGATTTTTCTATATCTTTCTTTTGAGAATCCTGCCGATCAACTTTGATTTCGTCAGCTATGCGGCAGGCCTTTCCAATGTCAAAGCGCTGCCGTATTTTGCGGCAACGGCTGTGGGAATCATCCCTGGGACGATTGCGCTGAATGTGCTGGGAGCAAGCTTTTTGACTGGCAATCTGCCAGCTTTCTTACTTGTCCTCGCTCTATATATCGTGTTTATCTCGCTGCCATTTATCTTCAGAAAGAAAATGCAAAACTTGTTCCAGGAATCAAATTAAGATTTGCCAATGACCTTTACGTCTATTTTAAAAACATCCCCCATATACTTGTAACAGATGCCGTAAGGGGGGACAAACATGCTTGAAATAATCTTTGAAGATGACCATGATGCAGCCGCTTTTTTACATCTCATTCAGCATTCGGACGATCGGAACAATATCATTGTCCGTGAAGGCATACGAAAAATCGGGATTGAAAAAGCGAATCCGGCTTTTCCTATTCAGCGTTTTATGGAGCCGATTCTGGTCAAATTTTTTTTGGAATGCAAAGAAGACGAGCATATGCTGTCATTGATTGAGGAAACGTATTGTTTCACGGATCAGGATGAACAGCAGCAAATCCTTCAGCTCGCACACAGTATTATTGAAGGTGAAGCAGACGATCTTCCGTTTGAGCCGCTGAAGCTTTCACGGAAACAATCAATTTTGGATGAACTCCAAACGATCTGTTTAGAGGAAGGAGTATTTTACATTCGCTCCTTTCAGACCTTCCGACTTGGATCATACTATAAGCAGCTGAGAGATATTACAGAAGCAGCGATTGATGAATATAAAATGGAACAGGAATATCAAAACTTTATTCAAACACTCAGAGACTATGTAAACGCCAAACAGCCGCGAATCAAAAAAGTGCATATTGTCCATGATGGTTCCTTTACATTATGGGAGCTGCGCTATGTGTCGGAACGGGAAAAAATGAAATACATAGACAGGAGATTTGTCCGGGATCATCCTATGTATATTGATTCTCATTTGCTCGCGCCGCTGATTTCCATTGCGCCTGATGAAGTCGTGCTTTATACCGACCAGCCCGAGCACATGATGGCAAGGACCATTCAAAACGTATTTCAAGAGAGAGTGGAAATGCTCCCGCTGCATGCTTTTACAGATGCAGAAATACCGGTGAAGCACTCGGAAGGGTGAGGGCCGGCAGCCTGTCTATATAAGGCTGTCGGTTTAAAAAAGGAAACGCGATCGTGTTGATTTTTTGGATTGAACAATTTATAATACATAGGAGATTAAGAAAGACACACGTATTGATAAGGACACGAAGGAATGATACCGGCTCAAAGAGAGGGAAGCCCTGGCTGCAAGCTTCCCAGCTAAGGACCATTCGCTTTACCGCCTTTGAACTTCAGCTGTGAACCTCTTGAAAAGGAACAGTAATGGCTGACGGGAACTCCCGTTACAGAGCTAAGAGCCGCAGGTGCCGTGTATTGGCTTTGCGGAAAAAAGGGTGGAACCACGATTCCGTTTATTCAACCTCGTCCCTTTCATAGGGGGCGGGGTTTTTATATGCAAAAAAAGGAGTGACAAAGATGTCAGATATGGTAAAAATCACATTTCCTGATGGAGCAGTCAAGGAGTTTGCGAAAGGAACAACAACAGAAGATATCGCGGCATCCATCAGTCCGGGATTAAAGAAAAAATCATTAGCCGGAAAACTGAACGGAAAAGAAATCGATTTGAGAACGCCGATCAATGAAGACGGTACAGTGGAAATCATTACAGAAGGCTCAGAAGAAGGTCTTCAAATTATGCGCCACAGTACGGCTCACTTGCTGGCTCAAGCGATTAAACGCATCTACAAGGATGTTAAATTCGGCGTCGGTCCGGTTATCGAAAACGGGTTTTACTACGATGTCGAAATGGACGAAGCGATTACACCGGAGGATCTGCCGAAAATCGAGAAAGAAATGAAAAAAATCGTTAATGCGAACCTTCCGATCGTTCGAAAAGAAGTCAGCCGTGAAGAAGCGAAAGCCCGTTTTGCGGAAATCGGCGACGACCTGAAGCTTGAACTATTGGATGCGATTCCTGAAGGAGAAACCGTTTCGATCTATGAGCAAGGCGAATTCTTTGACCTGTGCCGCGGCGTCCATGTTCCTTCAACCGGAAAAATCAAAGAGTTTAAGCTGTTAAGCCTTGCTGGCGCATACTGGCGCGGTGACAGCAAAAACCAAATGCTTCAGCGCGTATATGGTACAGCTTTCTTCAAAAAAGCTGATCTTGAAGAGCATCTTCGTATGCTAGAAGAAGCGAAAGAACGCGACCACAGAAAGCTCGGCAAAGAATTAAAGCTGTTCGCGAACTCTCAAAAAGTCGGACAAGGCCTGCCGCTTTGGCTGCCAAAAGGCGCGACAATCCGCCGCGTCATCGAGCGCTACATTGTCGATAAAGAAATCAGCCTCGGCTATGAGCACGTATACACACCTGTGCTAGGCAGCAAAGAGCTGTATGAAACATCAGGACACTGGGATCATTATCAGGAAGGCATGTTCCCTCCGATGGAAATGGACAATGAAACACTTGTATTGCGTCCGATGAACTGCCCGCACCATATGATGATTTACAAACAAGACATTCACAGTTACCGCGAGCTTCCGATTCGTATTGCGGAGCTTGGAACGATGCACCGCTATGAAATGTCAGGTGCGCTGTCAGGGCTTCAACGCGTACGTGGGATGACGTTAAATGATGCACACATCTTTGTGCGCCCGGATCAAATTAAGGATGAGTTTATCCGCACAGTCCGTTTAATCCAGGATGTATATGAAGACTTCGGTTTAAGTGATTACACATTCCGTCTGTCTTACCGCGATCCGGAAGATACAGAGAAATATTTTGATGACGATGAAATGTGGAACAAAGCGCAATCCATGCTGAAAGAGGCAATGGACGAAATCGGCCACGACTATTACGAAGCAGAAGGTGAAGCGGCATTCTACGGCCCTAAACTTGATGTTCAGGTGAAAACTGCGATCGGAAAAGAAGAAACACTGTCTACGGTACAGCTTGATTTCTTATTGCCGGAACGTTTCGACCTGACATACATCGGTGAGGACGGCAAGCAGCACCGTCCGGTTGTCATTCACAGAGGTGTCGTTTCAACAATGGAACGCTTTGTTGCCTTCTTAATCGAAGAACACAAAGGCGCGCTGCCGACATGGCTTGCACCGGTTCAGTTCCAAGTCATCCCGGTTTCTCCGGCTGTGCATTTAGACTACGCGAAAAAAGTGCAGGAACGCCTGCAGCGTGAAGGCCTGCGTGTTGAAGTCGACAGCCGCGATGAAAAAATCGGCTACAAAATCCGTGAAGCCCAAATGCAAAAAATCCCGTACATGCTGGTGGTCGGTGACCAAGAAGCAGAAAACGGAGCGGTAAACGTGCGTAAATACGGAGAACAGAACTCTGAAACCATTTCACTTGATGAGTTTGTGAAAAAGGCAGTAGCTGAAGCGAAAAAATAAAATAAAAAAGCATGATCTCATTGAAGAGATCATGCTTTTTTTATTTCTCTAATATAGGAAACAAATCATGAAGGCTGCTGATGATGTAATCAGGCGTTACGTCAGTTTCGTTTTTCTTATCCGTCCGGTTGATCCAAACGGTTTTGATTCCGGCTCTTGAAGCGCCTAAAATATCAGTATTCAAATTATCGCCGACCATGATGGCATCGTCTTTTTCAATATTCATCAGCTTAAGGCAGTGTTCAAAAATTGAAACATCCGGCTTGCCCTTGCCGAATGCGCCCGAGATGACGATTTCATTGAAGTAAGGAGCGAGCTCAGGCACGCCGGCAAGCTTCTCCTTTTGCAGACTCGGATCGCCATTTGTCAAAAGCAATAATTCATACTTGCCTTTTAATTGATCGAGTACAGCAAAAGTTTCATCATATACAAAAGGGCGTTTTCTGCGCTCTGCCGCAAAAAACTCTCCCAAGTATTCGCCATATGCAGGATCATCGATCCCAAGCGCTTTCAGTCCGTTTGTCCATGCATTTCTTCTGTACTCCGGCACAATCTTGTTCAGCTTTTGAAAGCCTTCACTGATTGGCTCTGAGAAATTGGACCACAGTCCTTCAAACGGGTTAATGCCGATCATCACTGTATATGGATACGTCTCATATGACATGTACAATTCTCTCGCCGCTTCGCGAACAGCTGCTTCGAATTCCTCAGGGGCAAGGCCATATTTTTTCTCCGCCTGTAAGCAAGTTTCTGCAAATGTTGTTCTGACGCTTTTTTCGTCCCAAAGTAGTGTATCATCTAAATCAAAAAATACGGCTTTCATGATCTTCTCCTCTGCTTCAGATTCAAATCTTTCTGCCAAAAGGCTCATGTTTTATTTTACAATAGATAAAAGCCTTGTGAAATATGTTTTCAGACGATTTTAAAAAAACAGTCAGCCGTAAAACGAAAACATGCTAGAATGAAAACGGAAAGAACAGGTGACATGAATGATTCATTTAATGATTATGATGCTGGAGAGAGTGGGGATTATTGTTATATTAGGGTTCATTCTCGCCCATACGAAACTTTTCAGACAAGCTCTTCAGAATCAGGACGGCTATAAAGGAAAAGCGATTTTAATTTCTATTTTTTCTCTTTTCAGCATCATCAGCAATTATACAGGCATCGAAATTCAAAGAAATATGATTGTAAACAATGACTGGGTGTTTACGATAGATCCATCGGGCTCTATCGCGAATACCCGTATTTTGGGCGTGGAAATCGGGGGCCTTCTCGGAGGTCCTTTTGTAGGGGCTGGGATCGGCATACTTGCGGGCCTGCATCGTTTTTCACTCGGTGGCAGCACGGCCTTAAGCTGTGCCGTCTCATCTATTTTAGCGGGTGTTCTTGCAGGCTTGATCGGCAGGTATTTTACGAAGCGATATCGAATGCCGACACCGCGCATCGCCGCTCTTGTGGGAATCGGCATGGAGTCACTGCAAATGATCATTATTTTGCTGATGGCAAAGCCGTTCAGTGACGCCTGGGAGCTTGTCAGCATGATCGGAATTCCGATGATACTCATCAATGGAACAGGCAGTTTTATTTTTCTGTCTATTATTCAAGCGATCATTCGCAAGGAAGAACAGGCAAGGGCTCTCGAAACGCATCGAGTGCTGACGATTGCTGATCAGACACTTCCATTTTTTCGCCAAGGATTAAATGAAAACTCCTGTAAAAGTGTAGCGGCTATTATCCATAAGCTGACAGGAACAGATGCGGTGTCTCTCACTGACAAAGAAAAGATCCTTGCGCATGTCGGTGCGGGAATGGATCACCACATCCCATCGAAAAGCTTGATCACCGGCCTGTCCAAAAAGGTGATTAAAACAGGGCATATTATGAAGGCGATTTCGCAGGAAGAGATTGAATGCACGCATGCTGAATGCCCTTTGCACGCTGCAATTGTCCTGCCGCTGACATCGAACGGCAATACAATCGGCACCTTAAAAATGTACTTTAAAAGCCCGGCAGGCCTGAGTCAGGTAGAGGAGGAACTTGCCGAGGGGCTGGCCATGCTGTTTTCGACACAGCTTGAGCTTGGGGAAGCAGAGCTGCAAAGCAAACTTCTCAAGGATGCTGAAATTAAAGCGCTTCAAGCACAGGTGAATCCGCATTTTTTATTTAATGCGATCAACACGATTTCTGCGCTATGCCGTACAGATGTTGAAAAAACCCGTAAGCTCCTATTGCAGCTCAGTGTTTATTTTCGTTCAAACCTTCAAGGAGCGAGACAGCTGCTGATTCCGCTCTCAAAGGAGCTGAACCATCTTAACGCCTATTTGTCATTAGAACAGGCGCGTTTTCCCGGGAAATATAAAATTGAGCTTAATATCGACAGCAGACTGGAGCAGATTGAAATCCCTCCGTTTGTTTTGCAGGTGCTTGTCGAGAACGCGCTTCGGCACGCGTTTCCGAAAAAACAAGACATATGCAAGGTTACAGTCTGTGTCTTATCTGATAACGCATCCGTCTATATGAAGGTGGCGGATAACGGACGCGGAATTCCGCCGGACGTCTTGCCGGAACTGGGGAAGAAACCGTTTCCGTCTAAGGAGGGAACCGGTACAGCGCTTTATAACCTAAATCAGCGGCTGATCGGTTTATTCGGACAGCAGGCTGCACTGCATATCAGCAGTGAGGTTCATAAAGGGACAGAGGTTTCCTTTCAAGTGCCAATGCAACAGATGAAAGAGGGAGAAGAACATGCTCAGGGTGTTAATAGTTGATGATGAGATGCTGGCAAGGGATGAACTGGCTTACTTGCTTAAGCGGACCAATGAGGAAATGGAAATCAATGAAGCGGAAAATATCGAATGCGCTTTTGACCAAATGATGGATCAAAAACCTGATTTGCTGTTTTTAGACGTTGATTTAT
This sequence comes from Bacillus sp. FSL R5-0576, assembly GCF_038004765.1. NCBI lineage: Bacteria > Bacillati > Bacillota > Bacilli > Caryophanales > Bacillaceae > Bacillus > Bacillus sp. FSL R5-0576. The sequence continues at coordinate 2,680,786 of NZ_JBBORU010000001.1, read as the reverse complement.
CCGGAGAAAACGGTTTTGATATCGCAAAGCGATTGAAGAAAATGAAGCATCCTCCTGCTGTTGTGTTTGCGACAGCGTATGACCAGTATGCACTCAAAGCGTTTGAGGTGGATGCTCTTGATTATTTAACCAAGCCATTCGATGAAGAAAGAATTCAGCAAACGCTGAAAAAATATAAAAAAGTCAATCGGGATATTGTAGAAACAGAGCAAAACAGCCATGCCGGCCAGCACAAGCTCGCGCTATCTGTGGGGGAATCGATTGTGATTGTGGATACGAAGGACATTATCTATGCCGGAACAGAAGATGGTCATGTCAATGTAAAAACCTTCGATCATTCTTATACGGTCAGCGATACACTCGTTGTGATTGAGAAAAAGCTGCCGGATTCTGATTTTATCCGCGTCCATCGGAGCTTTGTCGTGAATACCGAATATATTAAAGAAATTCAGCCATGGTTTAATTCAACGTATAATTTGATCATGAAAGACGGATCGAAAATACCGGTCAGCCGGACATATGCGAAGGAATTGAAAAAGCTGCTCCATATTTGATGGGCGGCTTTTTGCATTTCAGCCATTTGATTCTGCAACTCAGACCCGCTATTCGGCATGTTATCTTGTAAGCGCTTTATAACAGGGAATTCTTATTTATAATGGGGGTACCAAAGAGAAAGAGGTGAAGAAAATGAGTGCTAAAAAAGTGTACGGGTTTTTAACACAAGCATTTATTTTTGCCGTCATTATGCTGGTTTCAAATATGATTGCCGCTATTGTCCCAATACCTATCCCGGCATCGGTTGTAGGGTTGGTCTTATTATTTCTCCTATTATGTTTGAAAGTCATTAAACTGGAACAAGTGGAGACGCTCGGAACGTCTTTGACCTCTCTGATCGGATTTTTATTTGTTCCGTCAGGTATATCTGTTATGAATTCGCTTGGTGTGATGCAGCAATACGGCCTGCAAATTGTTCTTGTCATTCTGCTCGCAACGATTATTTTGCTGGGGGCTACGGGATTGTTTTCTCAGCTGATTCTTTCGCTGAGCGGAAAACGCAAAACCGCAGCGGACATGAAAACAAAAACAGTGCAAAGCCCGCAGAACAATAACGAACTCGTTCACCATTAAGGGAAACAGGAGGTTCTTCACATGGAAAGCACAATGAGTCCTTATTTTGGGATTGTCGTATCACTTGCTGCATTCGGCATCGGCACCTTTTTATTTAAGAAAACGAAAGGCTTCTTCCTTTTCACTCCTTTGTTTGTTGCCATGGTACTGGGGATCGCATTTTTAAAAATCGGCGGTTTTTCCTACGCGGATTATAATAACGGGGGAGAGATCATTAAGTTTTTCCTTGAACCGGCAACGATCGCATTTGCAATTCCTTTGTACAAACAAAGAGATAAGCTTAAAAAGTACTGGTGGCAAATCATGGCCTCCATTATTGCCGGCTCTATCTGCTCTGTCACGATTGTTTATTTGCTCGCTAAAGGCATTCATCTCGATTCGGCCGTAATGAAAAGCATGCTTCCGCAGGCGGCTACAACGGCAATTGCGCTTCCTTTATCAAAAGGCATCGGGGGCATCAGCGACATCACAGCCTTTGCGGTCATCTTTAACGCTGTCATCGTATATGCGCTCGGAGCATTGTTCTTGAAGGTGTTTAAAGTGAAAAATCCGATTTCTAAAGGATTGGCTCTTGGAACATCCGGACATGCACTTGGTGTAGCGGTCGGGATTGAGATGGGAGAAGTTGAAGCTGCGATGGCAAGTATTGCTGTTGTCGTAGTAGGAGTGGTAACGGTTCTGGTCATCCCTGTGTTCGTGCAGCTGATCGGAGGATAAGCCAAGGCTGAATGCCTTGGCTTTTTTTATTTTATGGTGCGTCTTCGGGATCGATATACCCTTGTTTAATGCCCCATTCTACTTGATCGTCATGCCACTTTTTTCGTTCTTCATAACCATAACCATCGTCATCAGGAAGCTCTGAAGCTGGCTGTTGAATGGTTTTATCTGTCTGACTCGAGGAAGATGGTGGATCTTGACTATTAGATGAGGGTGCCTCAGTCTGCTGCCGTTGTGCCTGTGATTGCCGCTTTTTCTCAGCGTTCGCTTTCTGCTCTTTTTGGATTGCTGCCTGCCGCTGTCTTTCAAGTTCAGCTTGTCTTTCCGCTTCGGCTAATCGCTGTCTCTCTGCAGCCTGCTGCTCTGCTAATCGCTGTCTCTCTGCAGCCTGCTGCTCTGCTAATCGCTGTCTCTCCGCTTTTTCCTCCTGCTGTTTCTTTCGTTTCGCCTCCCGCTCTTTTTCAAGCTTTTTCTCAGCGGCGATTTGTCTTTGCTTTTCAGCTTCCTCTTTTGCCTTCCGCTTTCCTAACTCAGTAGCGAGTGGACTCTCGAACTTCATGTCCAATGAAACGGGCTTTAGTTTTTTTAGCTCTTTCTCCAGCTCCTTTTGAGGAAATGCTGCAGTTGTCTTAACAGTGGTTTCGACTTTTGATTCGGAAGATGTGCTGCTATTCGAGCAACCGGTTAATATCAATGTGAAAAATAAAGCAAGCTGTATCAGTTTGTTCATGTGTCAGGCTCCCTTCTGCTTCTTATATCGGTCAGAGATTAACTTTATTTTACATTTCTTCCTGTCGGTGGTTTTGTTGTAAATTGCGTAATAAGGGGGAATTGTTGGTTCTTTGCATCTTGGTTAGGCTGAAAGATTTTCTTTTTCTCTCTTGCGCTCATAGAAAACCCATGTTACAATGAAAAAGTTGTTCCGGATAAGTCGTCCTTGACTAAAGATCCGGTATTGTGTAGAATAGTTATTGAATTGAATATAAATCACAAGCAGAAGCACCCGCTTCTCACCTGATTGACACATGCATGTAGTTGGCAGGTTGACCGTACATTTTTATTGATACAGATGTTCGTAGTGTGGGTGTTTTATAATGCCCACACTTTTTGTTTGCCTGCAAAATGCATTCAAAATGAGTTGTGAATCAATTCGAAGAAACTATGGAGGTGGCTCATTATTAGCAAAGATCAATTGGTTAATGAGGGTATCCGTGCACGTGAGGTCCGTTTAATCGGACAAAATGGCGACCAGCTTGGAATCAAGTCCCGTCAGGAAGCACTTGAAATCGCCGGCCGCGCAAATCTTGACCTTGTGTTAGTTGCAGCGAATGCAAAACCGCCTGTCTGCCGAATCATGGACTACGGTAAGTTCCGATTTGAGCAGCAGAAAAAGGAAAAAGAAGCACGCAAGAATCAAAAAATCATTAACTTAAAAGAAGTTCGGTTAAGTCCGACAATCGATGAGCATGACTTTAACACGAAATTGCGCAATGCGATTAAATTCCTTGAAAAAGGCGATAAAGTGAAAGCTTCTATCCGCTTTAAAGGACGCGCAATCACTCATAAAGAAATCGGTCAGCGTGTATTAGACCGTTTCTCCGAAGCATGTGCTGAGGTTGCGACAGTCGAAACAAAACCAAAAATGGACGGCCGCAGCATGTTCTTAATGCTCGCACCGAAAAACGAAAAGCAATAAGGAGGAAATCCCATGCCAAAAATGAAAACTCACCGCGGATCTGCTAAACGTTTTAAAAAGACAGGTTCTGGGAAGTTAAAACGTTCTCACGCGTACACAAGTCACTTATTCGCCAACAAATCTCAAAAGCAAAAGCGTAAGCTTCGCAAGAGTGCTGTTGTAAGCGCAGGAGACTTCAAACGTATCAAACAAATGCTTGCTAACATCAAGTAATCGGATAAGGAACAATTAGGAGGGAAATTCAATGCCAAGAGTAAAAGGCGGAACTGTTACACGTAAGCGTCGTAAAAAGGTTCTTAAATTAGCAAAAGGTTATTTCGGTTCAAAACATACATTATACAAAGTAGCTAACCAGCAGGTCATGAAATCTGGAAACTATGCTTTCCGTGACCGTCGTCAGAAAAAACGTGATTTCCGTAAACTTTGGATCACTCGTATTAACGCAGCTGCTCGCATGAACGGCCTTTCTTACAGCCGTTTAATGCACGGTCTTAAGCTTTCTGGTATCGAAGTAAACCGTAAAATGCTTGCTGATCTTGCTGTAAACGATCTTACTGCATTCAATCAGCTTGCTGATGCTGCTAAAGCTCAATTAAACAAGTAATCATATAGAGCCGCTCTCCAGCAGAGCGGCTTTTTCTATATAAAGGATGAGGCAACATGATTATTGCTGCTTATTTGGTGTTGATTAATCTGTGCGGTTTTTGGGTGATGGGCATTGACAAACGCAAAGCGCAGCAGCACAAGTGGAGAATTTCTGAAGACCGGCTGTGGCTGATAGCCATCGTGTTTGGAGCGCTCGGTGTCTGGCTTGGCATGCAAACCTTCAGACATAAAACGAAACACGCTTCTTTTAAGTATGGAGTACCGCTTCTTCTGGTAATTGAAGCGATTCTCATCGCTATTTACTACAGCCCGTTTGATTTATAAAAAGCAGAAAAGCGTTTAACGCTCTTCTGCTTTTTTTGCGAGTTTAATGGGCTGGTCCCAGTCAATCTTACAATTTGGATATCGTTCCAGCACTTTTTCTTCAATGTTCTCAAAATCTTTTGCAGAGAAATGTTTCAGCTTCTCAGGAGATTCTGTCCAGACAAAGATCGTGTGAATAAACAGCGGATGATCCTTGGAAGGAATATGCTTTTCTCCCTCAAAAAGCACGCCTTTATACGTCAGCTGAAAATTCTTCCGGGTATTGTTTTGTTCATCAATAATATAAAAATGTTCTTTTGATTGGGCCAGCTTAAGCCTTCTCTTAGGATTCGCGACATATTTGACCACGGCATAAATACAATAAGCAAAAAGTGCAAGCAAAATAATCCTTAGAACCATGACAAACATTGTGTGAAGGCACCTCCCTTATGGTGATGATCTGATGTAATACGAAAAGCATAGAAAAAGGTTTCACTTTTTCTAAAAGAAAGCTGTAAAAACATATACCCGATTTTCAAGTGAAATAGTCGTATGGTTCGCGCCATGTTTTGTATAATAAGAATGCAGGACTGATGAAGGAGGGTTTGGAACATGGCAAAATTAGATGAAACATTGACCATGCTGAAAGATTTAACAGATGCAAAAGGCATACCCGGCAATGAAAGAGAAGTAAGGCAAGTGATGAAATCATACATAGAACCATTTGCTGATGAGGTGACAACAGATCGCCTGGGCAGTTTAATTGCCAAAAAAACTGGTGCAGAAAATGGCCCGATAATTATGATCGCCGGACATTTGGATGAAGTCGGCTTTATGGTGACACAAATCACAGATAAAGGCTTTATCCGTTTTCAAACCGTTGGCGGATGGTGGGCTCAGGTTATGCTTGCCCAGCGCGTCACCATTGTCACAAAAAAAGGAGAAATCACAGGGGTTATCGGATCTAAGCCGCCTCATATTTTGTCTCCTGAAGCAAGAAAAAAATCAGTGGAAATAAAAGACATGTTTATTGATATTGGAGCTTCAAGCCGGGAAGAAGCCTTGGAGTGGGGGGTACTCCCGGGAGATATGATCGTTCCGCATTTTGAGTTTACGGTCATGAACAATGAAAAATTCCTACTCGCAAAGGCCTGGGACAACCGCATCGGCTGTGCGATTGCAATTGATGTGTTAAGAAACTTACAAAACACAGACCATCCAAATATAGTGTATGGCGTCGGAACCGTGCAGGAGGAAGTCGGCCTGAGGGGAGCGAAAACGGCTGCGCACACCATTCAGCCTGATATTGCGTTTGGTGTTGATGTAGGAATAGCAGGAGACACGCCTGGCATTTCCGAGAAGGAAGCGCAGAGCAAAATGGGCAAAGGCCCGCAGATTATCGTTTACGATGCATCCATGGTCTCTCACAAAGGTTTGCGCGATGCAGTTGTAGCCACTGCGGAGGAAGCCGGCATTCCGTACCAATTTGATGCCATTGCCGGCGGCGGAACTGATTCGGGTGCCATCCATTTGACGGCAAATGGCGTTCCTGCGCTGTCCATTACCATTGCAACCCGCTACATTCATACGCACGCGGCCATGCTGCATCGTGATGATTATGAAAACGCGGTAAAGTTAATTACAGAAGTCATTAAGAAGTTAGACCGAAAAACGGTTGACGAAATTACGTACCAATAAAGATACGGAAGAATCCGCCTGTTGAGGTGGATTCTATTTTTTTGTCTGTACAAATTACAGCATAGTGACTACAATAAAGGGGATACCGAAAATTTCCTGAACATGACGATATACGATACGCAGTCGATTTGACAGGAAGGGAGGATAAATAATCTAATTTGTAAGCGCTTTCTGAAATAAAGGAGGTTGAACAAAATTGAAAAAGAAAAAAACATGGAAACGCTTCTTACACTTTTCGAGTGCAGCTCTGGCTGCAGGTTTGATATTCACTTCTGCTGCTCCCGCAGAGGCAGCATTTTGGGGTGCATCCAATGAGCTGCTTCATGACCCGACTATGATTAAAGAGGGGAGCTCATGGTATGCGCTCGGAACAGGGCTTACTGAAGAACGGGGACTGCGGGTTTTGAAGTCTACAGACGCTAAAAATTGGACCGTACAAAAATCCATTTTCACTACACCGCTATCGTGGTGGTCCAATTATGTGCCGAATTATGGTCAAAACCAGTGGGCGCCGGACATCCAATACTATAACGGCAAGTACTGGCTGTATTATTCCGTTTCTTCTTTTGGAAGCAATACATCTGCCATTGGCCTGGCATCTTCAACAAGCATCAGTTCGGGGAGCTGGAAGGACGAGGGCTTGGTGATTCGTTCGACAAGCTCAAATAATTATAACGCCATTGATCCGGAGCTGACATTCGACAAGGATGGCAACCCGTGGCTTGCATTCGGCTCGTTTTGGAGCGGCATTAAGCTGACTAAGCTCGATAAGAGTACGATGAAGCCTACAGGCTCGCTCTATTCGATTGCAGCTAGACCGAATAATGGAGGTGCCTTAGAAGCTCCTACTCTTACGTATCAAAATGGATATTACTATTTAATGGTTTCATTTGATAAATGCTGTGACGGGGTAAACAGTACGTACAAAATTGCTTACGGAAGATCCAAAAACATTACAGGCCCTTATCTTGATAAAAGCGGAAAAAGCATGCTTGAAGGCGGAGGCACTATTTTGGATTCGGGCAATGACCAATGGAAAGGACCTGGAGGCCAGGATATTGTGAACGGAAACATTCTTGTTCGCCATGCCTATGATGCCAATGACAATGGCATTCCGAAGCTTCTCATCAATGATTTGAATTGGAGCTCGGGCTGGCCGTCCTATTGAATCAAAAAGCCGGGCTCTGCCCCCGGCTTTTTTTAAAAGAAAAGATTGACAGTATAATAGTCAATTACTATAATAAAATTGTTCGTACAAATATTTATTTATAGGTTTATTTTCTATCATTAGTACGTATCTTTTATATTTGAAAGCGTTTTATTTTATGAGAAAGGGGCAGTTTACATGCTTCAGACAAAGGATTATGAATTCTGGTTTGTGACAGGAAGCCAGCACCTATACGGGGAAGAGACGCTGGAACTGGTAGATCAGCATGCTAAAAGCATTTGTGAGGGGCTCAGCGGGGTTTCTTCCAGATATAAAATCACTCATAAGCCCGTCGTCACTTCACCGGAAACCATTAGAGAGCTGTTAAGAGAAGCGGAGTACAGTGAGACATGTGCTGGCATCATTACATGGATGCACACATTTTCCCCTGCAAAAATGTGGATAGAAGGCCTTTCCTCTTATCAAAAACCGCTTATGCATTTGCATACCCAATATAATCGCGATATCCCGTGGGGTACGATTGACATGGATTTTATGAACAGCAACCAATCCGCGCATGGCGATCGAGAGTACGGTTACATCAACTCGAGAATGGGGCTTAGCCGAAAAGTCATTGCCGGCTATTGGGATGATGAAGAAGTGAAAAAAGAAATGTCCCAGTGGATGGATACGGCGGCTGCATTAAATGAAAGCAGACATATTAAGGTTGCCAGATTTGGAGATAACATGCGTCATGTCGCGGTAACGGACGGAGACAAGGTGGGAGCGCATATTCAATTTGGCTGGCAGGTTGACGGATATGGCATCGGGGAACTCGTTGAAGTGATGGATCGCATTACGGACGACGAGGTTGACACGCTTTATGCCGAGTATGACAGACTATATGTGATCAGTGAGGAAACAAAACGTGACGAAGCAAAGGTAGCGTCCATTAAAGAACAGGCGAAAATTGAACTTGGCTTAACCGCTTTCCTTGAGCAAGGCGGATACACAGCGTTTACGACATCGTTTGAAGTGCTGCACGGAATGAAACAACTGCCGGGACTTGCCGTTCAGCGCCTGATGGAGAAAGGCTATGGGTTTGCCGGTGAAGGAGATTGGAAGACAGCGGCCCTTGTACGGATGATGAAAATCATGGCTAAAGGAAAAAGAACTTCCTTCATGGAAGATTACACGTACCATTTTGAACCGGGAAATGAAATGATTCTGGGCTCTCACATGCTTGAAGTGTGTCCGACTGTCGCTTTGGATCAGCCGAAAATCGAGGTTCATCCGCTTTCGATTGGCGGCAAAGAGGACCCTGCGCGTTTTGTATTTAACGGCATCAGCGGTTCTGCCATTCAAGCTAGCATTGTTGATATTGGCGGGCGTTTCCGCCTTGTGCTGAATGAAGTCAACGGCCAGGAAATTGAAAAAGACATGCCGAATTTACCGGTTGCCCGTGTTCTCTGGAAGCCGGAGCCGTCATTGAAAACAGCAGCGGAGGCATGGATTTTAGCCGGCGGTGCACACCATACCTGCCTGTCTTATGAACTTACAGCGGAGCAAATGCTTGATTGGGCGGAAATGGCGGGAATCGAAAGTGTTCTCATTTCCCGTGATACGACAATTCATAAACTGAAACACGAGTTAAAATGGAACGAGGCGCTTTACCGGCTTCAAAAGTAGAGGGGGATGTCACATGGCTTACACAATAGGGGTTGATTTTGGAACTTTATCAGGAAGAGCAGTGCTCGTTCATGTCCAAACAGGGGAGGAACTTGCGGCTGCTGTAAAAGAATACAGGCATGCTGTCATTGATACCGTCCTTCCAAAAACGGGTCAAAAGCTGCCGCGTGACTGGGCGCTGCAGCACCCTGCTGATTACCTCGAAGTCTTGGAAACAACCATTCCGTCTTTACTCGAACAGACGGGCGTTGAACCGAAAGACATTATCGGGATTGGAATTGATTTCACGGCATGTACGATCCTTCCTATTGACAGCAGCGGGCAGCCGTTATGCATGCTGCCTGAATATGAAGAGGAGCCGCACAGCTATGTGAAGCTCTGGAAGCATCATGCGGCTCAAAAACATGCTGATCGGCTCAATCAAATCGCGGAAGAAGAAGGAGAGGCTTTTTTACAGCGGTACGGAGGAAAAATTTCATCAGAATGGATGATTCCAAAGGTCATGCAAATTGCCGAGGAAGCGCCTCACATCTATGAAGCGGCTGACCGGATCATCGAGGCTGCGGACTGGATCGTGTACCAGCTGTGCGGCTCGCTCAAGCGAAGCAACTGTACTGCAGGGTATAAAGCGATGTGGAGTGAAAAAGCGGGGTATCCGTCAGATGATTTCTTTGAGAAATTAAATCCTTCAATGAAAACGATTACAAAGGACAAATTGTCAGGTTCTATTCATTCAGTAGGAGAAAAAGCCGGCAGTCTGACTGAAAAAATGGCAAAGCTGACAGGGCTTCTCCCGGGAACGGCTGTTGCGGTTGCCAATGTGGACGCTCATGTTTCCGTACCTGCGGTCGGCATTACAGAGCCAGGGAAAATGCTGATGATTATGGGAACCTCAACGTGCCATGTTCTTCTTGGTGAAGAGGTGCATATCGTTCCAGGTATGTGCGGCGTTGTGGACAACGGAATTCTCCCGGGCTATGCGGGATATGAAGCCGGGCAGTCCTGTGTCGGCGATCATTTTGACTGGTTTGTGAAAACATGTGTCCCGCCAGCTTATCAAAAGGAAGCAAAGGAAAAAAACATTGGCGTTCATGAGCTGCTGAGTGAGAAAGCAAACCATCAAGCGCCAGGTGAAAGCGGCCTGCTTGCTTTAGATTGGTGGAATGGAAACCGTTCAACTCTTGTTGATGCAGATTTAACAGGGATGCTGCTTGGCATGACACTGCTGACGAAGCCTGAAGAGATTTATAGAGCGTTAGTTGAAGCGACAGCTTACGGAACCCGGATGATTATCGAAACATTCAAAGAAAGCGGTGTTCCGATTGAGGAATTGTTCGCAGCCGGCGGAATAGCTGAGAAAAACCCGTTTGTCATGCAGATTTATGCGGATGTGACAAACATGGACATTAAAATCTCTGGTTCACCGCAAGCCCCAGCCTTAGGATCTGCCATTTTCGGCGCGCTTGCAGCAGGCAAAGAAAAAGGCGGATACGATGACATCAAAGAAGCAGCGGCGAACATGGGAAAACTGAAAGATATAACTTATACGCCAAATGCCGAAAACGCCGCGGTTTATGAAAAATTGTACGCTGAATATAAAGAGCTGGTTCATTATTTCGGAAAAGAAAACCATGTCATGAAGCGTCTGAAAACGATCAAAAATCTTCAATTTTCATCTGCCGCCAAAAAGAATTGATAAAGGGTGATGGAGCATGCTTGAAACATTAAAAAAGGAAGTGCTGGCTGCCAACCTGAAGCTTCAAGAGCATCAGCTGGTAACCTTTACGTGGGGAAATGTCAGCGGGATTGACCGTGAAAAAGAAAGAATTGTCATCAAACCTAGCGGAGTCGAATACAGCGACTTGACAGCAGATGACTTGGTTGTTTTGAACCTTGATGGAGAGGTCGTCGAAGGCTCGCTTAAGCCTTCTTCAGATACACCTACCCATGTTTATTTATATAAAGCTTTTCCGAATATCGGGGGAATAGTTCATACCCATTCTCAATGGGCGACAAGCTGGGCGCAATCAGGCAGAGACATTCCTCCTTTAGGCACGACTCATGCTGATTATTTTGACAGTGCGATTCCGTGTACTAGAGAAATGTACGATGAAGAAATCATTCATGAGTACGAATTGAATACAGGAAAAGTCATAGCGGAAACCTTTCAGCATCATAACTACGAACAGGTGCCGGGTGTGCTCGTGAATAATCACGGACCGTTCTGCTGGGGCACTGACGCCTTAAATGCCATTCATAACGCAGTTGTATTAGAAACGGTTGCCGAAATGGCCTATCACTCCATTATGCTGAACAAGGATGTAACCCCAATCAATACAGTTCTGCATGAAAAGCATTTTTATCGAAAACACGGAGCAAATGCGTATTATGGCCAGTCATGATACGCCTGTGTCACCGGCCGGCATTCTGATTGACTTGGACGGTACTGTATTCAGAGGAAATGAGTTGATCGAAGGAGCAAGAGAAGCGATCAAAACGCTTAGGAGAATGGGAAAGAAAATCGTCTTTTTAAGCAACCGGGGGAATATCTCCCGTGCCATGTGCAGAAAAAAACTTCTTGGCGCGGGGATTGAAACGGACGTAAACGACATTGTTCTGTCATCAAGCGTGACAGCGGCTTTTCTGAAAAAACATTATCGTTTTTCAAAGGTATGGGTGCTTGGGGAGCAAGGCTTGGTTGACGAGCTGAGGCTGGCCGGTGTGCAGAACGCGAACGAACCGAAGGAAGCGGATTGGCTCGTGATCTCCCTTCATGAAACGCTCACGTACGAAGATTTAAATCAAGCCTTTCAAGCGGCTGCCGGCGGCGCTCGTATTATCGCTACAAACAAAGACCGCTCTTTTCCGAACGAAGACGGAAATGCCATTGATGTGGCCGGAATGATTGGGGCGATAGAGGCTTCCGCACAAGCGAAGACTGAACTTGTTGTCGGAAAGCCGTCATGGCTGATGGCGGAGGCTGCCTGTACAGCAATGGGGCTGTCCGCACATGAATGCATGATTATAGGAGACAGCATTGAATCTGACATTGCGATGGGGAAGCTTTATGGCATGAAAAGCGCCTTAGTGCTAACTGGTTCTGCGAAACAGGGCGAACAGCGTTTGTACACGCCGGATTATGTGCTGGATTCTGTTAAGGATGTAACCAAATTGGCTGAGGAGGGGATTCTGATATGAATCGTATCGCAGCTGACGTTCAGCGTGCTTTTGAACACGCCGGAGAAAAGACGTTGCCTATAAAAGTTGAAGAAATTGTTCTCGGTAAACAAGCAGCTGATTCGCTTTTGGATTATGTAAAACGAAAAAACAATAAACATATTGTCCTTGTCTGCGACGCGAATACACACCGCATTGCAGGAATTGATCTGGAAAATCAGCTGAATCAAGAAGGATTTCAGGCCGAGTGCCTGATCATTCCAGAAAATGAAGCCGGAGATGTGACAGCTGATGAACGATCGCTCATTCATGTGCTGATCCATACGAAACAACCAACGGATGTCATGATCGCAGTCGGTTCGGGCACGATTCATGATATCGTCCGCTTTGCAGCGTTTCAAAGAGATTTGCCGTTTATTTCTTATCCGACTGCTCCATCTGTAGACGGTTTTACATCAGCAGGGGCGCCGATTATTTTATACGGTACGAAAACAACCATTCAAACGAAGGCCCCGTCTGCACTGTTCGCTGATCTGGATCTATTAAAAGCGGCACCGCAGTCAATGGTGGCGGCTGGATTTGGTGACATGCTCGGTAAAATAACGTCTTTAGCAGATTGGGAAATATCCCGGCATCTTGCCGGCGAGCCTTATTCGCCAGCAGGAGCTAAGATTGTTCAGGAGGCGCTTGCTGCCTGCATTGAACACACAGAAGACATTGCGATGAAAACGGAAACAGGCATACGGGTTTTGATGGAGTCTTTACTTGTATCGGGGCTTGTCATGCTGGCATTAGATCATTCCCGCCCGGCATCAGGCGGAGAGCATCATATTTCACATTGGATTGAGATGGAATTAATGGAGAAAAAACGGCCACAGATTCTTCATGGGGCAAAGGTGGGCTGTGCAGCTGTTTTATTAACTGACACATACAGAAAGCTCGCTAAGGATGACGGGCTCAACGAATTTTCACCGAGCCGGCGGCAAGCCATCCAATCGGCTTATCAAACTCTCCCGGAAGGAGAAGTGCTGGCTGATTGGCTGAGATCAGCCGGAGGCCCTGCGTATTTTGACGAAATCGGTGTCGGGCAGGATTCTGTCAAGAATGCCTTCAGACACGCGCATACCTTAAGAGACCGCTGCACCGGATTAAGAATCATTAATGAAAACAAAACACTGATCAACCATGGTCTATATGAATAGCCCGCACCTCGAATGGAAGGGGTAACGCAGATGAAAAAAATGACTGTCTGTTTTCTTGTGCTCATGATGCTGCTGACATTAGTCATTGCTGGGTGTTCAGCAGAAAGATCATCCGGGAAGTCGGGTGAAACCGAGCTGACCTTTTGGACATTTAACGGACTTCATGAGCAGTTCTATATAGAAATGGTGAAGGAATGGAATGAAAAATATCCTGACCGCAAAATTAAGCTGAATACGGTCGTTTATCCGTATGGACAAATGCACGATAACTTGTCTATCTCCTTAATTGCAGGAGAAGGCGTCCCTGATATTGCCGATGTCGAATTGGCCCGTTTTTCAAACTTTTTGAAGGGCTCTGACATACCGCTTGCCGACTTGACTCCGCTGATTGAAAAGGACCGTGATAAATTCGTTGAGGCGCGGCTGACCCTGTACAGCAAAAACGGCAAGCTTTACGGACTCGATACGCATGTAGGAACAACAGTCATGTTTTATAACATGGATGTTATGAAGAAAGCCGGCGTCAATCCTGACGATATTAAAACATGGGATGATTACCATAAAGCCGGACAGAAAGTGCGCAAAGTGACCGGGAAGCCGATGGGAACGGTGGAAACAAATGATTCCGGAACGTTCTTATCTATGATTTCACAGCAAAACTCAGGCTATTTTGATAAAAACGGCAAGCTGATCCTCAATAATGACACCAACGTAAAAACACTTCAATATTTAAAAGACATAATCAATGATAAAACGATGATTCCTGCGCCGGGCGGCGGGCATCACAGTGAAGAATACTACGGCTTTATGAACCAAGGAGGAGCTGCTTCAGTCCTCATGCCGATTTGGTATATGGGAAGATTTATCGACTATATGCCTGATCTGAAAGGGAAGATTGCCATCAGGCCGCTCCCGGCATGGAAAGAGGGAGGCGACCGCTCGGCAGGTTTGGGCGGTACGGCAACCGTTGTGCCGAAGCAAGCCAAGCATGTTGAGTTAGCAACAGAGTTTTTAGCCTTTGCGAAGGGCTCTAAAGAAGGAAACAAAAAGCTCTGGAGCGTACTTGGGTTTGACCCGCTTCGCTGGGATGTCTGGAGCTCCAAGGAATTGAAAGAGAAAAACAAATACACGGATTACTTCCAAAACGGAACAGGCATTTTTTCCGTGCTGCTCGATATCAAGGATGAAATCAATCCGATTTATTTACATGAGGATTTTGCCAAGGCTTCAGACCTTGTCAACAGAAGCGTGTTGTTCGACGCACTTAAATCTCAGCAAAAAACGCCTAAACAAGCCTTGGACAGAGCGGCAGGTGAACTGAAACAGAAATAGAATCCCATTCAAAAAGTGAAAGCGGGGAGGTTCTCATGAAACCTGTGAAAACAGGAACGGTTCATCCCGTTCCTTCAGCTGCGAAACAATCAGGCTGGCGAGATCTATTTTATTCAAAAAAAGCGGCGCCCTATCTGTTTACAGCGCCATTCGTTTTATCCTTTCTCGTATTTTTTCTATACCCCATCATTAGTGTCTTCATCATGAGCTTCCAAAGAATTTTGCCGGGAGAGGTGTCCTTTGTCGGATTGTCTAATTATACAGCGCTAAACAACCCGACGTTCTATACCGCCCTTTGGAATACGCTGGAATACACCTTTTGGACGCTAATCGTGCTGATTCCTGTCCCATTGCTTCTGGCCATATTCCTGAATTCAAAGCTGGTCAAATTTAGAAATATATTTAAATCAGCACTATTCATCCCGGCATTGACCTCCACCATTGTCGCGGGGATCATTTTTCGGCTGATCTTCGGAGAAATGGAAACGTCTCTGGCCAATTCCATCCTACTCAAACTCGGCTTTTCACCTCAGAACTGGATGAACAATGAACATACCGGCATGTTTTTGATGGTGCTGCTTGCTTCATGGAGATGGATGGGAATCAACATCCTTTACTTTTTAGCCGGTTTGCAAAATGTGCCGAAAGAGCTGTACGAAGCCGCTGATATAGACGGCGCGAATACAATGAAAAAATTTCTGCACATCACGCTGCCGTTTCTCAAGCCTGTAACCGTATATGTGCTGACCATCAGCATTATCGGCGGCTTCAGGATGTTTGAGGAAAGCTACGTCCTTTGGCAGAATAATTCCCCGGGTAATATTGGTCTGACGCTTGTCGGATATTTGTATCAGCAGGGACTTGCCTACAACGAAATGGGGTACGGAGCAGCCATCGGCATCGTGCTTTTGATTGTGATCCTTGTTGTCAGCCTGATTTCATTAAAGCTGTCAGGCTCGTTTAAGGGGGAGGGATAAATGTTGCGGCACAGTCCTCAGTTCAGCGTTTACAGAATCGCACTAACCCTGTTTTTTATTATGCTGAGCCTATTGTATCTTTTTCCGATTTTCTGTTTGCTTTTAGGATCATTAAAGCCGTCATCTGAGCTTTTGCGTGTGGGGCTCAATCTCGACATTGATCCTAAAGTAATGAGTCTTGATAATTATACATTTCTGTTTAACGGCGGAAGCATTTATTTCAAATGGTTTTTTAACAGTCTTGTACTTGGGCTTTTCACAACCATGCTCACCCTGTTTTTTTCTTCGATGATCGGGTACGGGCTTGCGGTTTATGATTTTAAGGGCAGAAATATCATCTTTGTTCTTGTGCTGATTATCATGATGGTTCCGCTGGAAGTGATGATGCTTCCTCTGTTTAAGCTTACCGTCGGACTGCACTTGATCGATTCATATACAGGTGTCATATTGCCGTTTATCGTTTCACCTGTTGCCGTTTTCTTTTTTAGGCAATATGCTCTTGGCCTTCCAAGAGATCTGCTGGACTCTGCAAGGATGGACGGCTGTACGGAATTCGGCATCTTTTTCAGGATTATGGCACCGCTGATGAAACCGGCTTTCGGTGCGATGATTATCCTTCAGTCCTTAAACAGCTGGAACAACTTCTTGTGGCCGCTGATTGTGCTTCGGTCGAAAGAAATGTTTACGCTTCCAATAGGGCTGTCCAGCTTGCTGAGCCCTTATGGAAATAATTACGACATGCTTATATCCGGCTCAGTATTTGCGATTTTGCCGGTGATTATCATTTTCTTGTTTTTCCAAAAGTACTTTATCTCCGGCCTGACGGTAGGGGGAGTCAAAGGTTAATGAAGGAGGAAACGTGTGATGAAAAAAGCGCGAATGATTGTAGACAAAGAATATAAAATCGGTGAAGTAGATAAACGGATTTATGGCTCGTTTATCGAACATATGGGTCGTGCGGTATATGAAGGCATATACGAGCCTGATCACCCTGAAGCGGATGAAGATGGGTTTAGAAAAGATGTTCAGTCGCTGATCAAAGAATTACAGGTTCCCATCATCCGCTATCCGGGCGGAAACTTTTTATCCGGATACAACTGGGAGGACGGTGTCGGACCAGTCGAAAACCGCCCGAGACGGCTTGACTTGGCATGGCAAACGACAGAAACCAATGAAGTGGGAACAAATGAATTTTTATCTTGGGCCAAAAAGGTGAACACTGAGGTCAATATGGCCGTCAACCTCGGCACAAGAGGCATAGATGCCGCCCGTAATCTCGTTGAATACTGCAACCACCCGAAAGGCTCTTACTGGAGTGATTTAAGAAGATCGCATGGCTATGAACAGCCGTATGGCATCAAAACATGGTGCTTAGGAAACGAAATGGATGGACCGTGGCAGATCGGCCACAAAACAGCTGATGAATACGGACGGCTTGCCGCAGAGACAGCAAAGGTCATGAAGTGGGTTGACCCATCAATTGAACTCGTTGCCTGCGGCAGCTCAAACAGCGGCATGCCGACCTTTATCGATTGGGAAGCGAAGGTGCTGGAGCATACGTATGAGCATGTCGACTATATCTCTCTTCACACCTACTACGGAAACCGGGATAACAATCTGCCAAACTACTTGGCACGTTCTATGGATTTGGATCATTTTATCAAATCAGTCGCTGCGACCTGTGACTATGTAAAAGCAAAAACACGCAGCAAGAAAACAATTAATCTTTCTCTGGATGAATGGAACGTCTGGTACCACTCAAATGAGGCTGATAAAAAAGTCGAGCCGTGGATCACTGCGCGTCCGATTTTAGAGGATATTTACAATTTTGAAGATGCCTTATTAGTCGGCTCTCTGCTCATTACGATGCTGCAGCACGCAGACCGTGTGAAAATTGCGTGTCTTGCACAGCTTGTCAATGTCATCGCGCCGATCATGACGGAAAAAGGCGGAGAAGCATGGAGACAGCCGATTTTCTATCCATACATGCATGCTTCTGTTTACGGAAGGGGCGAGTCACTGAAACCGCTTATTTCCTCTCCTAAGTACGATTGTTCTGATTTCACTGATGTGCCATATGTTGATGCTGCTGTTGTGTACTCTGAAGAGGAAGAAACACTCACTATTTTTGCGGTAAACAAGGCTGAGGATCAGATGGAGACGGAGATTTCGCTCAGAGGCTTTGAATCCTACCAAATCGCAGAGCACATCGTACTTGAGCATCAGGATATCAAAGCGACAAACCAGCATAACAGAAAAAATGTCGTTCCGCATTCCAACGGATCATCGTCTGTCAGCGAAAATGGCTTAACTGCTCATTTCACGCCGCTTTCCTGGAATGTGATACGCCTGAAAAAAGAGTCATAAGAGAAGCGAAGCCGGAGATTTCTCTCCGGCTTGTCTTTCAACTGCCACGAGCCGGCCCGTTCAAGCCGGCTTTTTGTATAGGAAAAAATGACCGCTTTTCACCATGAAATTATGATATATTTATGAAAAACAGCAAAGGGGATGGGAGAAAATGAATGCGGTTACAATTGTGATAGCGTCAATGTGTATTTTGGCTATTGCCTATCGTTTATACGGAACATTTATGATGGTGAAGGTTCTCAAAGTAAATGATGACAAGCCGACACCTGCTCACGTGCTTGAGGATGGGAAAGACTATGTGCCTACAAATAAATGGGTTTCGTTCGGCCACCATTTTGCCGCGATCGCAGCGGCCGGACCGCTGGTCGGACCAATTCTGGCGGCGCAGTTTGGCTATTTGCCGGGATTATTGTGGCTGTTAATCGGGGCGGTAATTGGGGGAGCCGTCCATGATATTGTGGTGTTGTTTGCATCGATGCGCAAAAACGGAAAATCGCTGTCGGAAGTGGCGAAGGATGAGCTTGGCCCTGTTGCAGGATTTTGTACAGGTCTGTCCATGCTGTTTATCATCACGATCACAATGGCGGGCCTGTCGATGGTTGTCTTGCATGCGCTTGAACGTAATCCATGGGGAACATTTGCGGTAGGGATTACGATTCCGATTGCGATGGGTGTGGGCTTATTTTATAAGAAAACGGGAAATTTAAAGCTCGCTTCAACGGTCGGCTTTCTCTTTTTAATGGCAGGAGTCTTTATTGGTCCATGGGTACAGACTACCGCGCTCGGTGACTTTTTAACGCTAGATACGAAAACGCTTGCAATCGCGCTCCCTGTTTACGCGTTTTTTGCGGCTGCGCTTCCCGTTTGGCTGCTTCTGGCTCCGCGTGATTATTTAAGCAGCTTTATGAAAATCGGTGTTTTTATCGCTTTGATTGTTGGTGTGTTTGTCGTCAATCCGTCTATTCCGTTTCCTGCGTTTACAGAATTCGTAAAAGGCGGCGGGCCGGTGCTGGCAGGACCTGTCTGGCCGTTCATCTCAATAACCATCGCCTGCGGGGCGATCTCTGGGTTCCATGCCTTTGTCGGCTCAGGAACAACACCGAAAATGCTGAATAAATGGAGTGATATGAAGCCGGTTGCGTTTGGCGCAATGCTTGTTGAGTGTCTTGTCGGCATCATGGCGCTGATTGCAGCGACCGCTTTACAGCCTGCTGATTACTTTGCGATTAACAGCACGCCTGAGGTTTTCCGTACGCTTGGCATGAATGTCGTACATTTGCCTGAATTGAGCAGGGAAATCGGTTTGGACTTAGAAGGAAGAACAGGGGGAGCCGTTACGCTTGCGGTGGGGATGACTTATATTTTTACCGGAATGCCGTTTTTCAGCCATTTGGCCTCATACTTTTTCCAATTTGTCATTATGTTTGAAGCGGTCTTTATTTTAACAGCGATTGACGCCGGCACACGTGTCGCCCGTTATTTGATCCAGGATTTCTTCGGGGAGGTGTATAAACCGCTGAAGAAAACAGACTGGATTCCGGGCTCTATATTTGCCAGCGCGCTTGCCTGTTTGATGTGGGGGTACTTGCTGTATTCAGGAGATATCGGTTCCATTTGGGCGCTGTTCGGCGTTTCTAATCAGCTGATGGCTTCAGTGGGGCTGATTATCGGAGCGACCATCGTGCTGAAAATCGCTGATAAACGCCGGTACATTCTGACTTGCCTTATCCCGCTTGCCTATTTATATGTCACTGTCAATTATGCGGGCTATTGGATGGTGCGCAATGTGTATCTCAATCCTGAAGCAGCAGGATATAGTGTATTGAATGGCGTATTATCTATCATCATGCTGGTGTTAGGCTTCATCATTATTGTGGCGGCTGTGAAAAAATGGGCGCAGATGTGGAAAGATCCGAGCTTAAGGATGGAAGCATCTATACCGGGCTAGAAGGACTATTGAAAATGCTGAGGGGGGTTGGCAATGAATCTATCAATGAAATATCTTATTCTATACGTATCGGACAGCAAGCGGGCTATTCATTTTTACCGGGATATTTTAGGACTGCCGATTCGTGCTGAACACGGCACGTATGTCGAATTTGATACAGGGTCTACGATATTGGCGCTTAATACGCGGGAAAGCGCCAGAGACATCACGGCGCTGGACATTCCGGATACATCTGCTTCAAACACATTTGAAATCGGGTTTGTTACTGAAAATGTAGAAGCGGTCATCAAAAGGATGAGAGAACAAGGCGTATCGATTATCGGGGAGCCGAAAGTGAAACCATGGGGGCAGACGGTCGCCTATATCGCTGATCCGGATGGACATTATATCGAAATTTGCAGTCCGATGGAATAACGCACAAAAGCCCAAAACAATATCTGTTTTGGGCTTTCTCATGATGTTTTGTGCCCGGCTGCTTCCAATAGCAAATCAGCCAGGTGAACGGCTCTGACTTTACCGCTTAGTCCTTCGCGTTCAATGCCGAGCTTCATTTGCAGCAGGCAGCCGGGATTTGCTGTTACAATGAGGATCGCTTCGGTTGCTTTGACGGCAGCCATTTTACTGTCCAGTATTCTCATAGACATTTCAGCTTCGACGATGTTGTAAATTCCCGCTGATCCGCAGCAGCTGTCTGCTTTCTCCATTTCTTTGAATTCCGCCCCTTTGATGCTTTTAAGAAGCTGGCGGGGCGCAAGCGACGTATGCATTACATTTCTTAGGTGGCATGAATCTTGGTAGGTAACGACCTGAGGCGTCTCGAGCGCTAAGTCCATTTGATGGAAATCGAGTTCAACCAAAACAGAAGAAAAATCCTTCAGCTTTTGAACAAAAGCGGCGGCCCGCTCCGACCATTCCGGGTCATCCTTCAGCAAATGATCATATTCGGTCAGAAAGGCTCCGCATCCTCCTGCGTTTGTAATGACTGCATCCACGTCTAATGCTTCGAAAGCAGCGATATTTTGTTTCGCTAGCTCTTTCCCTGTGTTTTTTTCACCGCTGTGTCCATGCAGCGCCCCGCAGCAAGCCTGTTCAGGCGGAATGACAATGTCGCAGCCTGCCAGCTGTAAAAGCTTCAATGTGGCATTGTTAGTCGGTAAAAACATCGTATCCATTAAGCAGCCCGAAAAAAAGGCGACCCGTTTTTTCATGGGGCCAATTGACGGCAGGAAACGCGGCCGATGTTTCATGTCTTTGCTTTTTGGAACATCAGGAAGAACAGCTTCCATCGTTCGCAAATGCTCAGGCAGGACGCGAAGCATACCGGTTTTACGCACAGCGGTTTGCAGTCCTGACCGCTGATACAAACCGATAAGGCTTACAGCTGAGCGCATGCGGTTTTGATGCGGAAACAGCTCGTGAAAAGCCGTCTTTCGCATGACACGTGCGCCGAGCGAGTGTTTTTTATTTTGGTGGATAATATCTCTGGCTTCCTCAAGCAGCTGTCCGTATTTCACGCCTGACGGGCATACAGGTTCACAGGCGCGGCAACCGAGGCAAAGTGACAGCGACCGTTCGACATCTTCATCCGGTTCAATCATACCGTCCGCTACTGCTTTCATTAAGGCGATACGCCCGCGCGGAGAGTGTGTTTCCTGAAATCCCGATTCGATATAGGTCGGACAGGAAGGAAGACAGAAGCCGCAGCGCATACAATTTAATAACTCGCCTTCATCCATACGCTCTTTAAATTCATTTTGGATCTGTTTCATTTCTTTTTCTGTTGTCATCTTTCCGCCACCACACGTTTTCTGGCATCTTTCGCAAACACTTTGCCCGGATTTAATATGTTCCGGGGGTCAAATGCCGCTTTCAACGCTTTCATCGCATCAATGCCTTCTTTTTTCAGCTTCATTTCCAAGTAAGGCGCTTTCATTTCCCCGACTCCGTGCTCTCCGGTTATCGTCCCGCCAAGTTCAATCGCTTTCTCAAAAATCTCGGCAAAAGCCTGTTCGACACGTTCCATTTCATCCTCATTTCTTATGTCTGTCGTGCATGTCGGATGGAGGTTCCCGTCTCCTGCGTGGCCGAAGGTGCAAATGGAAATATCATATTTAGCAGCAATATCATTAATCGCTTTTACCATATTGGCGATTTCTGAGCGAGGAACGGTCGCATCCTCTAAAATCGTCGTCGGTTTGAGGCGGGCTAGGGCAGAAAGTGCAGAACGCCGGGCTTCAGTCAGGGCAAACGCTTCCTCCTCTGTTTGTGCGGTCTGAACGGAAACGGCGTCGCCTTTTTTGCAAATCGCCTCAATCTTTTCCATATCCCGTGCCACGATTTCAAGCGGTCCGTCTTGCTCAATTAATAGAACCGCCTTTGCGTTTGTCGGAAGTCCGATTTTGGCATAATCCTCAATCACCAAAAGTGTAGGCTGGTCGAGAAATTCAAGCGTGGCGGGTATGATTTTTGCGGCAATGATGTCTGATACCGTTTGAGCAGCGGCATCGATATTTTCATATAGGGCAAGCAGCGTCTTTTTTGTTTCAGGCTTTGGAACAAGTTTGACGATTGCCTCTGTCACAATGCCGAGTGTTCCTTCTGAGCCGACAAAAAGCCGTGTGAGATCGTATCCGGCCACATCCTTTGCGAGTTTTCCGCCGGTGCGGATGATGTCACCATTTGCGAGCACAACCTCCAGTCCAATAACATAGTCGCGGGTGACGCCATATTTTAATCCGCGGAGCCCGCCGGAATTTTCATTGATGTTGCCCCCGATAGTTGATATTTTCATAGAACTCGGATCGGGCGGATAAAACAAACCTTTGCTTTCAACTGCCCGGATCATATCCAACGTAATGACGCCCGGCTGAACTGTGGCAGTTAAATTTTCTTCATCAATTTCAAGAATCCGGTTCATGTGCTTAAAGAGAAGCACAAGTCCGCCTTCAGTCGGGCACGTGCCGCCGCACAGGTTTGTCCCTGATCCTCTTGGAACGATCGGCACTCGATGTTCGCTGCAAATTGTTAAAATGCGTGATACTTCATCAGTATTCCTTGGAGCAATCACGGCATCAGGCATAGACTGATACTGAGGCGTCGCATCATATGAATAGACGAGACGGCCGGCATTCGAGTCATCAAAGTTTTCTGGTCCGGAGACCCGAATCAGCTGCTCCTTTACATCCTTGGTGATCATTTCACCCATCCCCCTGTCAAAAAACGCTTTCAATCTATTGTAAAAGAAAAAAAGCAAAGCCTTCCATGGAGAAACATACAAAAAATGAAACTGAAACTCTCTCTATTTTGTATCTTGATCTAAAAAATAGAGTGCAACGTACATCGTGACGATGTCCTCGGTACGGTCAAAACGTAAACCCGTTAGCTGTTCAGCCTTAGCCAGACGATAACGCAATGTATTGATATGAATATGCATATCTTCTGCGGTTTGTTTCAAAGACAAATCGTGATGAAAGAAAGTCCGTAACGTATTCATAAGTTCCTGATGCTCAAGCGCCTCTCCTAATACTCTTTGCGGAAATTCGTTTCGGGTTCCCGGGCTGATCTCCGTCAGACACATATCAAGCTTCAGATCCTCTTCAAATATGGGCGTTTTTCGCTTAAGGCTGACAGCCAGCGCTTTTTCCGCTTGCTCGTATGAATCTGTCAGGCTGGAGCTTGCGACGGCTCTTCCGGCGCCAGCTGCTGCAAATTGGCTGTTTGCGGTATTGGCAAACGAACAAATGTGAAGGATCTTCCGTAAAAGCCGATCCCTTTGTTCATGCTGCGGCACTTCATGATTAATCAAGATCCGTTCATTTCCCCACCTGATGAACAAATCCGCAGGGTACGAGGATTTCCAGCTGCGTGCCATTTGTTCAATATCATGAGGTGACAACTCATACCCCTGAATAAGAATCATTTGGCGCCGGGAGGCAAGGTCAACACCAAGAAGCTGAGCTTTCTCAAGAAAACTGGGAGACCACTCCTTTAATTGCAGCCAATCGATCATAAAGGACTCCAGCATTCTCTCACGCCACTGGGATTGCTCTAAATGCCGTGATTCCTTAATGAACAGCTCTGTCATTTTTCGAAGCAGTTCTCCGAATGGCTGAATCTCAGCGGGCTCACCTGTCAGCCCGAAGACGGCGATCACATCATGGTCAAAAAATACAGGGAGGTTTATGCCTGCTTTCACTCCTTTTAATCTTGTTTCATCTTCTTTTGTAATAATCACGCTGCGTCTTTCTTTTGCGCAGATAAGCGCTCCCTCATGAAATTGTCCGACACGCTCATCGTTTGTGCCTGCCATAATAAGACCGTCCGTGTTTACAATAATGACTTCACGTTCGTACATTTTTTTAACTTCAGCAATAATTTTTTTCGCTAATAACGGCTGTAAAAACATGGCGTTCCCCCTCATCATGTTTTTATTATATAAGAAAAAAACCGGGCGCTGTCACCCGGTTTCATGTCTTATTCGGCGGGTTTTAATCCGCCTTCAAGCGTTTTCAGCATTTCGTTTTTCTCACTTTCGGATGCGTGCTGCCAAATGACTTCGAATAAAACGCCGAGCCCTGGAAGCATTTTTTCTTCACCGCTTTGAATCGCATCTACGATTGTATGCTCAAGCTGCTCCTGATTATTGCCGGTGACATTGGAGATGACGGCATGACGTAAATTAAGATCCATGTAAAACGCTCCTTTTTCTAAAATGTAATACGTATATTCTAACCCTGCACCTGGTTTATTATGTGCTGTTCTTGCGATATAATAACATCATGTTAAAAAAAGGAGCGCCACATAGACAGTGAAACAAATAGAATCGGCAAAAAACCAAAAAGTGAAGGATTGGAAAAAGCTTCACACAAAAAAAGAACGAACAAAAACAAATACATTTCTGATAGAGGGAGAACATCTCGTTGAAGAGGCGTTGAAAAGCCCGGGCATTGTGAAAGAAATCCTTGTAAAGGATGAAACGAAGATTCCTTCAGATCTTGAGACTGGTATCCAGTGCTATATGCTGAGTGAAGATGCGTTTTCAGCTGTGACTGAAACCGAAACGCCGCAGCAGATTGCCGCTGTGTGCCATATGCCTGAAGAAAAGCTGGCAACGGCACGCAAGGTGCTGCTGATTGACGCTGTTCAAGATCCGGGAAACCTTGGCACAATGATTCGAACGGCTGATGCGGCCGGTTTGGATGCGGTTGTACTCGGTGACGGCACGGCGGACGCCTTTAACGGAAAAACACTGCGATCTGCTCAAGGATCTCACTTCCATATTCCTGTTGTGAGAAGAAACCTGCCTTCATATGTGGACGAATTGAAGGCAGAGGGCGTAAAAGTATACGGCACGGCGCTGCAAAACGGAGCGCCTTACCAGGAGATTCCTCAGTCTGAATCCTTTGCGCTCATTGTAGGAAATGAAGGTGCAGGGGTGGATGCTGCATTGCTGGAAAAAACGGATTTGAACCTGTACGTGCCGCTTTACGGACAGGCTGAATCACTAAACGTTGCGGTTGCGGCTGCCATCCTCGTGTATCACTTGCGAGGATAGTGTTGCGCCAAGCGTTGGATTTCTCTATAATAGAACATAATATTTCAAAAACCGTGACAGAGGACCTCAATTTCTGATCAACTGCTTTCCAGGGAGAAAATGCCGCTGACTGAGAGCATTTTTAACGCAGCCGGAAATTGGCTTCACCTCTTGAGTTGTCGCCGGGACCGCGTACACTGCGCGTAAAGGTGAACCGGAATCTGATTCCGTTATGTCAATGAAGCTGACGACAGCATCAGTCTGTCTGAAATAAGGGTGGTACCGCGGCCACAACTCGTCCCTTGTACAAGGGACGGGTTTTTTTTATTTTCCAAAGACATATGACGGTTTGTTTACATAAAAGGAGGATGCAAAATGGAAGAGAAGCTAAAACAGCTGGAACAAGAAGCTTTAGAACAAGTAGAAGCGGCAAGCTCATTGAAGGTTGTCAATGATATTCGGGTGCAATATCTCGGAAAAAAAGGGCCGATTACAGAAGTGCTGCGCGGAATGGGCAAGCTTTCTGCTGAGGAACGTCCGAAAATGGGGGCGCTCGCGAACGAAGTAAGGGAGCGTATTGCCAATGCGATTGCTGACAAAAACGAGAAGCTTGAAGAAGAGGAAATGAAACAGAAGCTTGCAGGACAGACAATTGACGTCACGCTGCCGGGGAACCCTGTTGCAGTCGGCGGCCGCCATCCGCTCACTGTTGTCATTGAAGAAATTGAAGATTTATTTATCGGTATGGGCTACACAGTCGAGGAAGGGCCAGAGGTTGAAACGGATTACTACAACTTCGAATCGCTCAATCTTCCGAAAGAACACCCTGCGCGCGATATGCAGGACAGCTTTTACATCACAGAGGAGACTTTGATGAGAACGCAAACTTCCCCTGTCCAAACACGGACGATGGAAAAGCATGAAGGCAAAGGTCCCGTTAAAATCATTTGCCCGGGTAAAGTATATCGCCGTGATAACGATGATGCGACGCACTCTCACCAATTTATGCAAATTGAAGGGCTTGTCGTTGACAAAAACATCAGCATGAGTGATTTAAAAGGAACGCTTGAACTCGTTGCGAAAAAAATGTTCGGGCAAGACCGTGAAATCAGACTCCGCCCAAGCTTCTTCCCGTTTACTGAGCCTTCAGTAGAAGTGGATGTGACATGCTTTAAATGCGGTGGGAACGGCTGCTCAGTATGTAAAGGAACAGGCTGGATTGAAATCCTCGGTGCCGGAATGGTTCACCCGAACGTGCTTAAAATGGCTGGCTTTGATCCGAAGGAATATCAGGGCTTCGCATTCGGAATGGGTGTTGAGCGCATCGCGATGCTGAAATACGGCATTGATGATATCCGCCACTTCTATACAAACGATGTCAGATTTATTTCGCAGTTTAAACAGGCGTAAGAGGAGGATGTAAGGATGTTTGTTTCTTATAAATGGTTAGAGGATTATGTTGATTTAAAAGGCATGGACCCGGCTGTTCTTGCTGAAAAAATTACAAGAGCCGGTATTGAGGTTGAAGGAATTGAATACAAAGGAGAAGGCATCAAAGGCATTGTCATCGGCCATGTGCTGGAGCGCGAGCAGCACCCGAATGCTGATAAGCTGAATAAGTGCCTTGTGGATATCGGAGCTGAAGCCCCTGTACAAATCATTTGCGGCGCGCCGAATGTGGATAAGGGACAAAAAGTCGCAGTTGCAACAGTCGGAGCGGTGCTGCCGGGCAATTTCAAAATCAAAAAAGCCAAGCTTCGCGGTGAAGAATCAAATGGCATGATCTGTTCCTTACAGGAGCTTGGTATCGAAAGCAAACTTGTGGCGAAGGAGTATGCAGAAGGCATTTTCGTATTCCCTAATGACGCTGAAACAGGAAGCGATGCCTTAGCGGCTTTACAGCTTGACGATGCGATTCTTGAGCTGGGTTTAACGCCAAACCGCGCGGATGCCATGAACATGCTTGGTGTTGCTTACGAGGTTGCCGCAATTTTAGACACTGAGGTAAAGCTTCCGCAAACGGATTACCCGGCTGCTTCAGAACAAGCGTCTGATTACATTTCAGTCAAAATTGAAGATCAAGAAGCGAACCCGCTGTACACTGCAAAAATCATTAAAAATGTCACGATTGCTCCGTCACCGCTTTGGATGCAGACAAAGCTGATGAATGCAGGCATTCGTCCGCACAACAACGTCGTTGACATCACAAATTTTGTCCTGTTGGAATACGGACAGCCGCTTCATGCGTTTGATTATGACAGATTTGGCTCTAAGGAAGTCGTAGTAAGAAAAGCAGCTGAGAATGAAATGATCGTCACTCTTGATGATCAAGAACGTAAGCTGTCCGCCGATCACCTTGTCATTACAAACGGAATGAAAGCGCAGGCCGTTGCGGGTGTCATGGGAGGAGCAGAGTCAGAGGTTCAGGAAGATACGAAAACGATTTTGCTTGAGGCTGCGTATTTCAACGGGCAGACGGTTCGCAAGGCTTCCAAAGACCTTGGTTTGAGAAGTGAATCAAGCGTAAGATTTGAAAAAGGAATTGATCCGGCGCGCGTACGTCTTGCAGCAGAACGGGCTGCGCAGCTGATCCATCTGTATGCCGGCGGTGAGGTGCTTGCTGGAACAGTTGAGGAAGATCACCTGACAATCGAAGCAAATAACATTCACGTATCTGCTAACAAAGTGAGCAGCGTTCTAGGCCTGACGATCAGTAAAGAAGAACTGATCAGCATTTATAAACGTCTCGGTTTTACGGTCGGTGAAGCGGATGAACTTCTCGTTGTGACTGTCCCATCACGCCGCGGCGACATTACAATAGAAGAGGATTTAATTGAAGAAGCGGCAAGACTGTACGGCTACGATAACATTCCGTCTACGCTTCCTGAGACAGCGGGAACTACAGGCGGATTAACGCCATATCAGGCAAAACGCCGTAAAGTCAGACGCTTCCTTGAAGGCGCAGGCTTATCACAGGCCATCACTTACTCACTGACAAACGAGAAGAAAGCGGCAGCGTTTGCGATTGAAAAATCACTGAATACTGTGCTTGCGCTTCCAATGAGTGAAGAAAGAAGCATTCTCAGACACAGTCTTGTTCCGAATCTGCTTGATTCTGTTTCTTACAACCTTGCGAGGCAGACTGACTCAGTTGCACTGTACGAAGTTGGCTCCGTTTTCCTAACGAAGGAAGAGGACACAAAACCTGTTGAAACAGAACGCGTAGCAGGAGCTGTTACCGGATTATGGCGCAAGCAGCTATGGCAGGGTGAAAAGAAACCAGTTGATTTCTTTGTTGTCAAAGGAATTGTGGAAGGGCTGTTAGACAAACTCAACGTCCTAGACAGCATTGAATTTGTACAGTCTGAACGCAAACAGCTGCATCCGGGCAGAACAGCGAACATTTTATTGAATGGTTCTCTGATCGGCTTCATCGGCCAAGTCCATCCTTCATTGGAAAAAGAACTGGATATAAAGGAAACATACGTATTTGAGCTCGATCTTCATGCGTTGCTCGCAGCAGAAACAGCACCGCTTGTTTACACGGCGATTCCGAAATATCCGTCTGTGACACGTGATATCGCCCTTGTAACAGATAAAACCGTCACAAGCGGACAGCTCGAGAGCGTCATTAAAGAGGCTGGCGGCAAGCTTCTGAAAGAGGTAACCGTCTTTGACGTATACGAAGGCGAACATATGGAGGAAGGCAAGAAGTCAGTCGCTTTCTCACTCCAGTATGTCAATCCTGAACAAACACTGACTGAAGAAGAAGTGACAAAGGCGCACAGCAAAGTGCTGAAAGCGTTGGAAGACACATATCAAGCTGTTTTAAGAGGATGATAAAAAAGCTTGCAGAGAAATGCAAGCTCAGCGTGTCGGCAAACCCCCGCATTCGTTGTCAGGTCTGCGCGTTGGTGCTCACGCATTAGAACATTCGCTGTGCTCCAATGCTCGCCTTTCCTAGACTTCAAGGGTTTTCAATCACGCTGAAAATATGAAAAAAGCTTGCAGAGAAATCTGCAAGCTTTTTTCTATGAGCGTTTTTTATCAGCAAGGCGCTGCGCTTTTTGCGTATTGGCGAAATGGAGTTTTGTAAAGGTTCTGAGTTCAGATGCCCCTTTTTTGAGGATTAGCTTGGCGGCCGCTTCATCGACGTGCGGACCGGCGCCTTTTGGAAGCGTCATTCCTGCCGCGCGTGATAGTTTATCCATTTCCATTAAAAACGAATATCTTGCAATGATTGAAGCAGCGGCGACAGCCAGGTGAATACCTTCAGCTTTTGTGCTAAAATAGGTCCGCTCCTTCACAATGTCTCTGCCCTTTAAATGATTGAAGTAGACGCCTGGCTCAGCGAATTGGTCAATCAAAATGGCTTCAGGCTTTACTCCATCCAATTTTCTTAATAAATGGGTGATCGCCTGATTGTGCAGCAAAGCTTTCATTTTCCCTTGGCTCATGCCTTTTTCCTGCATACTGTTATACTTTTCATTCTTTAAAACCAGCAGGCTATATGGAATGGTTTTGATCAGGTTTCGGGCAATCTCGATGATTTGCGGATCTTTTAAATCTTTAGAATCCTTAACACCGAGTTCCTTCATTAAAGGAAGCATGGTTTTGTCGACGTACGCACATACAACCGTCATTGGGCCAAAGTAATCTCCGGTTCCGACTTCGTCAGAACCGATAACAGACATTCCGGCGATATCTGCCGGAGGGGCATAGCGGGGATCAGCCGGCTTTTTGGCCGTTTTCTTCTTTTCCTGAGGCTCTGCTGTTCCCCAGCGCGCGGATTCTGCCGCAGCGTTTTTGCCTTGAAACAAGACCTTGCCTGATTTATATGCTGTAATGGTACAGCCGGGCGGTTTCGCCTGAAAAACGGCTCCCTGCGGAACAGAGGCTGTAAGCGAACCGCTGTACGTCATTTTCATTTGGTCAATAGCAGACAACGATACTTTTATCACTGAATGGGACACGTAATAATCTCCTTTTTTTACACTTTTCACTGTATATACCAGTGTATCATAACAGCGGGAGGCTCGTCTTTCCATTCATTTAATAAACGTGTTATGATAAGAACTAGGATTCTCGCGGAATGGAGGAGAAACGTTGTCTGACGGCAAAAAAACAAAAACAACCGTTGACATTTACGGCCAGCACTTCACGATTGTCGGTGAAGAAAGCAGAGCCCATATGAGGTATGTCGCCGGAATTGTTGATGATAAAATGAGAGAAATCAATGAAAAAAATCCATACCTTGATATAAATAAACTTGCAGTGCTGACAGCGGTAAATGTGGTGCACGATTATGTCAAATTACAAGAGAAATGTGAAAAACTGGAGCGTCAGCTTAAAGAAAAGGATTGAACAACTATGCTAGATATCATCATCTTAATCTTGCTCCTGATGGGGACTTTACTGGGGTTAAAACGCGGTTTTATCCTGCAGTTTATCCGCTTGACGAGCTTTATTTTATCAATTGCCTTTGCGGCTTTATTCTATAAAAACGTGGCACCGCATTTACATTGGATTCCCGCACCCGATTTTTCAGCGGGACAGCCGGCTCTTTCTTTTTTTACGGGGAATTTGGAAGCAGCGTACTATAATGCGATTGCGTTTATCGTTTTATTTATCATTGCTAAAATCTTACTGAGAATCATCGGCTCGTTCCTGAGTATTGTAGCCGGCATTCCGGTGATTAAACAAATTAACCAGATGCTGGGCGCCGTTCTCGGTTTTCTAGAAGTCTATTTATTTACATTTGTGCTGCTGTATGTCGCATCCGTTCTTCCGATAGATGCACTGCAGCAAATGATGGGGCAATCGTCCCTCGCAAATGTGATCATTAACCATACACCATACTTGTCAGGGCTCCTACAAGAGCTGTGGACACAGTACGGGGCATAAAAAACTTCTCTTGTCCGGAGAAGTTTTTTTCAAGTATGATGGAAACATATGTGAACGTCTGGGGGTTATGATATGCATAAAAAAGATATTATCCGGCTGCTTGAAACCATTGCAGTCTATATGGAACTCAAAGGGGACAACCCGTTTAAAGTATCCGCCTTCCGAAAAGCGGCGGCAGCCTTGGAACAGGACGACCGAAGCTTATCAGAAATGGACGATATGATGTCGCTGTCCGGAATTGGAAAAGGAACGTACAGCGTCATTAAAGAGTATATAGATGAAGGAAAGTCAAGCACGCTCGAATCGCTGCAGAAAGAAGTGCCGGAAGGACTCGTGCCTTTATTGAAGCTGCCAGGGCTCGGCGGCAAAAAAATCGCAAAGCTGTATAAAGAGCTCGGCGTACACGATGCAGAATCTCTGAAGGAAGCCTGTGAGCAGCAAAAGGTCCAGGGTCTTGCGGGCTTCGGCAAAAAATCGGAAGAAAAAATATTACAGGCGCTCGGGGAAGCCGGAAAACAGCCTGAACGGTTCCCGATCGGATACGCCCTCCGGATCGCGCGGGAAATTGAGGAGCATCTTTCTCAATTTACGCATATCATCAAATTTTCCCGTGCCGGAAGTCTCCGCAGAGCGCGGGAAACGGTGAAGGATCTGGATTATATCATTGCTACAGATCATCCGGCTGAAGTAAGAGAGCAGCTTCTTGAGCTGCCAAACATCAAAAGCGTGATCGCAAGCGGAGATACGAAGGTGTCCGTCATCCTTTCCTTTGAATATGAAACAAGCGTCGATTTCCGTCTTGTGACGGAAGAGCAGTTTCCGACAACACTCCATCATTTTACGGGATCAAAGGATCACAATATTAAGATGCGCCAAATCGCCAAAGAACGCGGCGAGCGGATCAGTGAATACGGCGTTGAGACAGTTGAAACCGGAGAGATCAAAACATTTCCGAGTGAACGTGAATTTTATGCGCACTTCGGCCTGCCGCTGATTCCGCCGGAAATTCGTGAAAGCGGACAGGAAGTGGAAACTTACAGCGACAGCATTGAACTGATAGAGCTCGGGCAAATCAAAGGTGATCTCCACATGCACTCAACGTGGAGCGATGGCGCATTTTCGATCAGAGAGATGGCTGAAGCCTGCATCAAAAAAGGCTATCAATACATGGCGATCACCGATCACTCACAATATTTAAAGGTTGCCAACGGGCTTACTGCAGAAAGACTTAAGCAGCAGGCAAAAGAAATTGACGCGCTGAATGCAGAGTTCGAAAACTTCCGTATTTTGAAAGGCGTTGAGATGGATATCCTGCCTGACGGTACGCTCGATTATGATGACGATGTGCTTGCGGAAATGGATATCGTTATTGCATCGATTCATTCCAGTTTTAATCAGCCGGAACACGTGATTATGAAACGGCTTGAGACGGCACTGACAAACAAGCATGTTGACATTATCGCACACCCGACCGGGCGCCTTATCGGCAGACGGGCCGGTTACGAAATCGATATTGATCAGCTGATTGAGCTTGCGAGGAAAACAAATACGGCGCTTGAACTCAACGCCAACCCTGCGCGCCTTGATCTGCGCACAGAGCATTTAATGAAAGCAAATGAACAAGGGGTTACATTGGTGATTAATACTGATGCCCATAATATTGAGATGTTAGACGATATGAAAACTGGCGTTACTGCCGCGCGCAAAGGATGGACGGAAACGAAAAACGTTCTGAATGCCCGGTCGCTTAAAGACGTAGAGGCATTTCTGAAGCGCAACGATTAAGTAAGGAGGCTCACACAATCGTGCAGCAAAAAGTATTATCAGCTCTTGAATTTCATAAAGTGAAAGAACAGGTTATTGGGCATGCCGCTTCATCGCTCGGAAAAGAAATGCTTCTCGAGCTTAAGCCTTCTGCTTCTATAGACGAAATCAAAAAACAGCTGGATGAAGTAGACGAAGCTTCTGACATTATCCGGCTGAGAGGCCAAGCGCCATTTGGCGGCCTTGTAGATATCAGAGGAGCGTTAAGACGGGCGGAAATCGGCAGCGTTCTCAGTCCATCTGAATTCACTGAAATCTCAGGCCTGCTTTATGCAGTTAAACAAATGAAACATTTTATCACCCAAATGGCTGAAGACGGTGTCGACATTCCGCTGATCCATCAGCATGCTGAACAGCTTATCACGCTGTCCGATTTAGAGCGGGACATTAATTCCTGCATCGATGATCACGGAGAAGTGCTTGATCATGCATCGGAAACATTAAGAGGAATCCGCACACAGCTCAGAACACTCGAATCAAGAGTCAGAGACCGGTTAGAGTCGATGCTGCGTTCCTCTTCCGCATCGAAAATGCTGTCTGATACGATTGTTACGATTCGGAATGACCGCTTTGTGATCCCGGTCAAACAGGAGTACAGATCCAGCTATGGAGGAATTGTGCACGACACCTCATCCTCTGGTGCGACACTATTCATTGAACCGCAGGCGATTGTAGATATGAACAATTCCCTTCAACAGACGAAAGTGAAAGAAAAGCAAGAAATTGAACGGATTTTGCGTGTGCTGACAGAGAAAACGGCAGAGTATACAGAGGAGCTATTTCTAGATTTGCAAGTGCTGCAGACGCTTGACTTTATTTTTGCAAAAGCTAGATATGCAAAAGCGGTTAAAGCAACAAAACCGATTATGAACGACACCGGCTTTATCCGTTTGAAAAAAGCCCGCCATCCATTGCTTCCGCCTGACCAGGTTGTTGCCAATGACATCGAGCTTGGCCGCGATTTTTCAACCATTGTCATCACAGGGCCAAACACAGGGGGGAAAACAGTCACCCTTAAAACGTTAGGCCTGCTAACCTTAATGGCGCAATCAGGTCTTCATATCCCGGCAGATGAAGGGTCAGAAGCGGCAGTATTTGAGCACGTATTCGCTGATATCGGTGATGAACAGTCGATTGAGCAAAGTTTAAGTACGTTCTCATCCCATATGGTGAACATTGTCGGCATTTTAGAACAGGTCAATGAAAACAGCCTTGTGCTTTTCGATGAACTTGGTGCAGGGACAGACCCGCAGGAGGGGGCGGCCCTCGCCATGAGCATCTTGGATGACGTGCATCGCACCAATGCACGAGTGTTAGCTACGACGCATTATCCGGAATTGAAGGCGTACGGCTATAACAGAGAAGGCGTCATGAATGCCAGCGTTGAATTTGACATCGAAACGCTGTCACCGACCTATAAACTTTTAATCGGTGTGCCGGGTCGAAGCAATGCTTTCGAAATTTCAAAACGCCTCGGGCTTCCGGACCATATCATCGGGCAGGCGAAGTCAGAAATGACGGCCGAGCATAACGAAGTCGATACGATGATTGCGTCGCTGGAACAAAGCAAAAAACGTGCGGAAGAAGAGCTTTCTGAGACAGAATCAATCAGAAAAGAAGCGGAAAAACTGCATAAAGAGCTGCAGCAGCAAATCATCGAGCTTAACAGCAAAAAAGACAAAATGCTTGAAGAGGCAGAACAGCAGGCTGCTGAAAAAGTAAAAGCGGCAATGAAAGAAGCCGAGGACATTATTCATGAATTGCGCACCATAAAAGAAGAACACAAATCCTTCAAGGATCACGAGCTGATTAACGCGAAGAAACGGTTAGAAGGCGCTATGCCTGCTTTTGAAAAGTCCAAGAAACCGGAAAAGCCGAAAACGCAAAAACGCGACTTTAAGCCTGGCGACGAGGTGAAAGTCCTCACTTTCGGGCAAAAAGGAACATTGCTCGAAAAAACAGGCGGCAATGAATGGAACGTTCAAATCGGTATTTTAAAGATGAAAGTAAAAGAAAAAGATCTGGAGTTTATCAAATCAGCTCCGGAGCCAAAAAAAGAAAAAATGATTACAGCGGTCAAGGGAAAGGACTATCACGTATCGCTTGAACTTGATCTTCGCGGCGAACGCTATGAAAATGCCCTCAGCCGGGTTGAAAAATACTTGGATGATGCGGTGTTAGCCGGATATCCAAGAGTGTCAATCATCCACGGAAAAGGAACCGGCGCTTTAAGAAAAGGCGTACAGGATCTTCTGAAAAACCACCGCAGCGTCAAAAGTTCCCGTTTCGGTGAAGCAGGTGAGGGAGGATCAGGCGTTACGGTAGTTGAACTAAAATAAAAGGGAGTATGGCCATGAGTGATTTTTGGGAAAACGAGCTTGTGGAAATCGCGGCATATTACAGTGTCGCGGTTCTCTGCCTCGTCCTCTTTTTGACTGTGTTTGAGCTGGTGACGGCTTATAAAAACTGGGAAGAGATTCAAAAAGGAAATCTTGCGGTGGCAATGGCGACCGGCGGAAAAATTTTGGGGATCGCAAACGTATTTCAGCATTCCATCTCCCAGCATAATTCGCTTCTGCAAATGATCGGCTGGGGCGTTTACGGGTTTGTTATGCTTCTGATCAGCTACTTTATTTTTGAGTTTTTGACTCCGCGGTTTAAAATTGATCAGGAAATCGAAAATGATAACCGGGCTGTCGGCTTTATTTCATTTGTCATTTCTGTCGGGCTTTCATTTGTAGTGGCAGCCGGAATATAAGGGGACGGAGAATAAATGGAAAAGCTTGCGAAAATACTGCTCGCCGCGGCGGGAATCTTTTTGTTAATTGGTCTTATATATCTGTTCATATTATGAGAAAAAGAAAGATTTACCTTTCTTTTTCTTTTTTTTGCCGTCCATCTGCTATAATGATAAGGTGGATCTCTAAAATCGAAAGGGGAGGTTTTATGCAGTCTCAAAAGCCGTGGCTTGCCGAGTATCCCAACGATATCCCGCATGAGCTTCCGTTGCCGAATAAAACCCTGCAATCCATCCTGACAGACTCCGCCGCACGATTCCCTGATAAAACCGCAATATCGTTTTATGGAAAAAAACTCACCTTTCATGACATTCTGACGGATGCTCTTAAACTTGCAGCTTTTTTGCAGTGCAATGGCCTGCAAAAAGGAGACAGAGTGGCTGTTATGCTGCCCAATTGCCCGCAAACAGTGATTTCTTATTATGGCGTCTTGTTTGCCGGTGGCATCGTGGTGCAGACGAATCCGCTTTATACCGAGCATGAGCTTGAATACCAGCTTAGAGATGCTCAGGTAAGTGTAATCATCACCTTAGATTTGCTTTTTCCGAAGGCAATAAAAATGAAAACGTTATCAATAGTCGACCAGATTTTGATAACCAGCGTAAAAGACTATTTACCTTTTCCGAAGAATATTCTTTACCCGCTGACGCAAAAACAAAAAGTGCATATCGACTTTGACAAAACAGCTAACATTCACACGTTCGCTTCCAGTATGAAGCAGGAAAAAACTGAACTCCTGACAATCCCGAAGATCGATCCTGAGCATGATATCGCTGTCCTCCAGTATACCGGAGGAACAACCGGAGCTCCAAAAGGGGTCATGCTCACGCACCAAAATATTTTGGCAAATACTGAAATGTGCGCCGCTTGGATGTATGACGTGAAAGAAGGCGCTGAAAAAGTGCTGGGCATCGTCCCGTTTTTTCATGTCTACGGACTGACGGCAGTCATGAACTATTCGATTAAACTAGGCTTCGAAATGATACTTCTTCCTAAGTTTGATCCGCTCGAAACACTTAAAATCATCGACAAACACAAACCGACGCTCTTTCCTGGCGCACCGACAATTTACATTGGCCTTTTGCATCACCCCGAATTGCAGCATTATGATCTGTCATCCATTAAAAGCTGTCTTAGCGGATCAGCCGCGCTCCCCGTGGAGGTAAAGCAGAAATTTGAAAAGGTGACTGGCGGAAAGCTTGTGGAAGGCTATGGTTTGTCTGAGGCATCCCCAGTGACGCACGCCAATTTTATCTGGGGAAAAAACAAGCCGGGCAGTATCGGCTGTCCTTGGCCGAGTACGGACGCCGCGATCTATTCTGAAGAGACGGGTGAGCTTGCCGCTCCGTATGAGCATGGAGAAATCATTGTAAAAGGTCCGCAAGTCATGAAAGGATACTGGAATAAACCAGAGGAAACCGCCGCTGTGCTGAGAGATGGCTGGCTGTTCACCGGGGACATGGGCTATATGGATGAAGAAGGCTTCTTCTATATTGCTGACAGGAAGAAGGATATCATCATTGCCGGCGGTTACAATATTTACCCGCGTGAGGTAGAAGAAGCGCTTTATGAACATGAAGCCATCCAGGAAATTGTTGTCGCAGGCGTTCCCGATTCCTACAGGGGAGAAACAGTAAAAGCATTTGTCGTATTAAAGAAAGGCACAAAAGCCGATGCAGAAGAACTGGACACTTTTGCGAGATCACGTCTAGCTCCCTATAAGGTGCCCAAAGCCTATGAGTTCAGAAAAGAGCTGCCGAAAACGGCGGTGGGAAAAATTTTAAGAAGGCGTTTACTTGAAGAAGAAACCGAAAATCATCATATCAAATAAAAAAAGAGAACGTCCATGAATAAACTTGACAAACCTGAAAATCCTTCTTATCATAAAATTATGAATGAATAGTCATTCATTTCTATAGGAAGGAACGATGAACATTGAAGCAAAAACGGCCAAAGTATATGCAGATTATTGATGCAGCAGTAGAAGTCATTGCAGAAAACGGCTACCATCAGTCACAGGTATCCAAAATTGCCAAACAAGCCGGAGTAGCGGACGGCACCATCTATCTCTACTTTAAAAACAAAGAAGATATTTTAATTTCTCTTTTCAAAGAAAAAATGGGTCAATTTATTGAGAGGATGGAAGAGGACATTAAAGAAAAAGCAACAGCGAAAGAGAAATTGGCGCTTGTGATTTCAAAGCATTTTTCCCTTTTAGCGGGTGACCATAATCTCGCGATTGTCACGCAGCTTGAGCTCCGCCAATCCAACTTGGAGCTGCGCCAAAAAATCAACGAAATATTAAAAGGCTACTTAAATATTTTGGATGGCATTTTGACGGAAGGTATACAATCAGGCGAATTAAAAGAAGGCCTCGACGTCCGCCTCGCCCGGCAGATGATTTTTGGAACGATTGATGAAACCGTGACAACATGGGTGATGAATGA
This sequence comes from Bacillus sp. FSL R5-0576, assembly GCF_038004765.1. Classification (NCBI taxonomy): domain Bacteria; kingdom Bacillati; phylum Bacillota; class Bacilli; order Caryophanales; family Bacillaceae; genus Bacillus; species Bacillus sp. FSL R5-0576. Next base: position 2,642,293 of record NZ_JBBORU010000001.1, on the reverse strand, counting down.
CCAAAAGTACGATCTCGCTTCGCTTTCAGACAGCGTTTTAGAATTATTGGTGTCCGGAATTCATAATAAGTAAAGGAGTTCTGTCCTATGAATGCAATATCACTGGCAGTTGATCAATTTGTGGCAGTTTTGGCGATTCACAATCCGCCGGCAAATGCGCTTTCCAGCCGGATATTAGAAGAGCTGTCTTCCTGTCTTGATCAATGTGAGACAGATGCAGGCGTACGAAGCATTATCATTCACGGCGAGGGAAGATTTTTCTCAGCCGGCGCTGATATTAAAGAATTTACATCGCTTAAAGGCAATGAGGATTCCTCATTGCTCGCTGAGCGCGGCCAGCAGTTAATGGAGAGAATCGAAAGCTTTCCAAAACCGATTATCGCAGCGATTCACGGCGCTGCTCTCGGAGGCGGGCTGGAGCTTGCGATGGCCTGTCATATCAGAATCGCAGCAGAAGATGCTAAGCTGGGGCTCCCGGAGCTTAATCTCGGTATCATTCCGGGTTTTGCGGGGACACAGCGCCTTCCGAGATATGTCGGTACAGCCAAAGCATTAGAGCTCATCGGATCAGGAGAACCGATATCCGGAAAAGAAGCGCTTGATCTCGGACTTGTCTCAATTGGAGCGAAAGATGAGGCAGAAGTGATTGAAAAAGCAAAAGCACTTGCCGCTAAGTTTGCAGAGAAAAGCCCGCAAACGCTCGCGTCTTTGCTTGAGCTTCTTTATTCCAACAAGGTGTATTCCTATGAAGGCAGCTTAAAGCTTGAAGCAAAACGATTTGGGGAAGCATTTGAGTCAGAGGACGCCAAGGAAGGCATCCAGGCATTTCTCGAAAAAAGAAAGCCTCAGTTCAAAGGCGAATAAAAGGGGATATGATCATGAATCTATTTGTACTGATGAAACGGACGTTTGACACAGAAGAAAAAATCGTCATTGAAACAGGAAAGATTCAGGATGACGGAGCGGAATGGATCATTAATCCATATGATGAGTACGCGATAGAAGAAGCCATCCAGCTGAAGGAAAAGCATGGCGGCACGATCACCGCCGTCACGGTCGGCGGTGAAGAAGCGGAGAAAGAATTGCGTACGGCGCTTGCCATGGGTTGTGACCAAGCTGTTTTAATCAACATAGAAGATGATCTCGAAGAACCCGACCAATATTCCATTTCTCAAGTTTTATACCACTATATGAAGGATCAGGAGTTTGATTTGATTCTCGGCGGAAATGTTGCCATTGACGGAGGATCAGGACAAGTGGCGCCTCGGCTTGCCGAGCTACTGGACATTCCATGTATCACTACGATCACCAAACTCGAAATCAACGGCACTGATGCAGAAGCAGAAAGGGACGTCGAAGGGGATGTTGAAAAAATCAAAACGACGCTCCCATTGCTTGTCACAGCTCAGCAGGGCTTAAACGAGCCGCGCTATCCATCGCTTCCGGGAATTATGAAGGCTAAGAAAAAGCCGCTTGAAGAGCTTGAACTTGATGATCTTGACCTGGACGAAGAGGATGCTGAACCAAAGCTGAAAACCATTGAGCGTTTTCTGCCGCCGAAAAAAGAAGCCGGGAAGCTTCTCCAAGGTGAGCCTGCCGAACAGGCAAAAGAGCTTGTCTCATTGCTCCGCAGCGAAGCTAAAGTCATTTAAAGCTTGGACATTCAAAGAAACAGGGGGATGTTAGAATGGGAAAAAAAGTGATCGTGCTTGGAGAAATACGCGATGGGGAATTGCGGAATGTCACCTTTGAAGCAATAGCTGCAGGAAGAACCATTTCAGGAGACGGGGAAGTCATCGGTGTTCTCATCGGTGAAAATATACAAAGCATTGCACAAGAGCTTATTCATTACGGAGCAGATAAAGTTCTTACCGCTGAGGACCCGAAGCTGAAAACATACACGGCAGACGGGTACAGCCAGGTCATGAGAGGTGTTATCGAGCAAGAAAATCCTGATTCAGTCATCTTCGGGCATACGGCAATGGGCAAGGATCTTTCACCGAAGCTTGCTGCCCGGCTGCAAACAGGCTTAATTTCTGATGCTATAGATGTAAGCGTTACCGGAGGGAATGTTGTGTTCACACGCCCGATTTACTCGGGGAAAGCTTTTGAACGCGTCATTTCAACCGATCCGATGATCTTTGCAACAATTCGCCCCAATAACATTCAAGCTTCAGAAAAAGACATCAGCAGGTCGGGAAGCATCGAAAGCATGAATGTCTCTCTTACTGACCTTCGCACCGTGATTCAAGAGGTCGTGAAAAAAACGGCGGACGGTGTTGATCTCTCCGAAGCGAAAATTATCGTTGCGGGCGGCCGAGGAGTCAAAAGCAAGGAAGGATTTCAGCCGCTGCAGGCGCTTGCAGAGGTGCTAGGGGCCGCAGTCGGGGCTTCTCGCGGGGCATGTGACGCTGATTATTGCGATTATGCTCTCCAAATCGGGCAGACCGGGAAAGTCGTCACTCCGGATTTGTACATTGCATGCGGCATTTCCGGCGCCATCCAGCATTTGGCCGGCATGTCAAACAGCAAGGTGATCGTCGCCATCAATAAAGACCCCGAAGCCGATATCTTTAAAATAGCGGATTACGGCATCGTCGGTGATTTATTTGAAGTTGTCCCGTTATTAACTGAGGAATTCAAACAATTGAATATACACTCATAAAGGAAATCCCGGACTTTAAAAGTTCGGGATTTTTTCATATTTATAAATACATACGTACAAATATAAAAACAATAGAAAATGTCGTTGACATGTACGAACATATATAATATGGTTACTTTAAAAGCGCTTACATTCATGCTGACTCCTCAGGCAAAAGACAGATCACATATTTGACTGTGGTGCTTTTCATATCCGTATGAAAGGAATGATCAGAGGCATGTCTGAACATCAAGCAGTGATTCAAACAGATATCGTAAAAGGAACCATTAACAAAAATATATACGGTCATTTTGCTGAGCATTTAGGAAGAGGGATTTATGAGGGGATCTGGGTTGGAACGGACTCAGACATCCCCAATATCAACGGGATACGAAAGGACGTGCTGGAGGCGCTCAAACAGCTGCACATTCCTGTCCTCAGGTGGCCGGGCGGGTGTTTTGCGGACGAATACCATTGGGCAAACGGTGTCGGTGACCGTAAGACAATGCTGAACACTCACTGGGGCGGTACAATTGAATCAAATGAATTCGGAACGCATGAATTTATGATGCTTTGCGAGCTGCTTGAATGCGAGCCATATATTTGCGGCAATGTCGGAAGCGGAACCGTTCAGGAAATGGCGGAGTGGATTGAGTATATGACATTTGAAGAAGGCACGCCGATGTCAGACTGGAGAAAACAAAATGGAAGAGAAGAGCCTTGGAATCTGAAATATTTCGGCGTGGGTAATGAAAATTGGGGCTGCGGCGGCAACATGCATCCCGAATACTACGCAGATCTGTACCGGCGTTTTCAGACTTATGTCCGCAATTACAGCGGGAATGAAATTTATAAAATTGCAGGCGGCGCAAATGTGGATGATTTTAATTGGACGGACGTGCTTATGAAAAAAGCCGCTGGCCTGATGGACGGGTTGAGTCTTCATTATTACACGATTCCGGGGGATTTCTGGAAGGGCAAAGGATCAGCCACAGAATTCACGGAAGATGAATGGTTTATTACGATGAAAAAAGCCAAATACATCGATGAATTGATTCAAAAACACGGCACGATTATGGACCGGTACGATCCGGAGCAGCGGGTCGGGCTGATTATTGATGAATGGGGCACGTGGTTTGATCCCGAGCCAGGCACGAATCCCGGTTTCTTATATCAGCAAAACACCATTCGTGATGCACTGGTGGCGGCTTCTCATTTCCACATTTTCCATCAGCATTGCCGCCGGGTGCAAATGGCCAACATCGCCCAAACAGTAAACGTTCTACAAGCGATGATTTTGACTGAGGGCAAGCGGATGCTTTTGACACCGACGTACCATGTATTCAATATGTTTAAGGTGCACCAGGACGCTTCTCTTTTAGCAACAGAGACAATGTCTGCCGACTATGAATGGAAGGGTGAAACGCTTCCGCAAATCAGCATTTCAGCGTCGAAACAAGCTGAAGGCGATATCAATATCACAATTTGCAACATCGATCACCAAAACAAAGCGGAGGCGGAAATCGAGCTGAGAGGCCTACAAAAGGCAGCGGACCATTCCGGAGTCATTCTTACGGCAGAAAAAATGAATGCGCATAACACGTTTGACGATCCTCATCATGTTAAACCGGAATCCTTCAGACAATACACGCTCAGCAAAAACAAACTGAAAGTAAAACTCCCGCCAATGTCAGTCGTCTTACTTACGCTGCGTGCTGATTCTTAATCGCGCAAGAGCGCCGGAGCTTCATGCCGGCGCTCTTTTTCAGGTTTTAAAACAGCTCCGGCAGGGCATGGTAAAGTACATGACAGTGAAGAGGAGATGTGATCTTATGCTTCGTACCATTTTAATGATTATTGGGGCAATTGTAGTGATCGGGGCCATTATCAGATTTGTGTTTTAAAAAAAGAGCATATCCCATTCAACCATATAAAAATGAGTAAACCGGCTGTGATCAGGAAAAAATAATTTGTAAGCATTAAAATAGCGTGAACGAATGGGAGATGCTATACTAAAAATCATCATTTCACATTGGAGGAATTCAATAATGGCTATCGTAAAAGCAACTGATCAATCTTTCTCAGCTGAAACAAGCGAAGGCGTCGTACTGGCAGACTTCTGGGCTCCTTGGTGCGGACCTTGTAAAATGATTGCACCTGTTCTTGAAGAATTGGATCAAGAAATGGGAGACAAACTGAAAATCGTAAAAATCGATGTAGACGAAAACCAAGAAACTGCCGGAAAATACGGCGTTATGAGCATCCCGACTCTTCTTGTGTTAAAAGACGGCGAAGTAGTTGAAACTTCAGTCGGCTTCAAACCAAAAGAAGCGCTTCAAGAGCTTGTAAACAAACATCTTTAATTTTCCGCTGCTTACATGCCAGAGCGATTCCGATTGAGGGATCGCTTTTTTTATTCGCCAATTGTGAACCATAGAGAAAAACAAACGTTCGTGTTAAACTGGATATAAAGGATTAAACATAAGGAAGGGTAACATATGAACAAACAACTGAAAGAAAAACTCGCCCTCCTTCCCGATCAACCGGGTTGTTATCTCATGAAGGACCGGCAGCAGACTGTGATCTACGTAGGGAAAGCAAAAGTGCTGAAAAACAGAGTGCGCTCCTACTTCACCGGTTCTCACGACGCGAAAACCCAAAGGCTTGTGACGGAAATCGAGGATTTTGAATATATCGTGACGTCCTCCAATCTTGAAGCGCTTATTTTAGAAATGAATCTGATCAAAAAGCATGATCCGAAATACAACGTCATGCTCAAAGACGACAAAACCTATCCTTTCATAAAACTCACCCATGAACGCCACCCAAGGCTGATTGTCACCCGCAATGTCAAAAAAGACAAAGGGCGCTATTTCGGGCCGTATCCGAATGTACAGGCAGCAAGGGAAACAAAAAAACTGCTCGACCGTCTGTATCCTCTCAGAAAATGCTCCAAGCTCCCGGACAGAGTGTGCCTTTATTATCATCTGGGCCAATGTCTTGCTCCGTGCGTAAAGGATATTTCCGAAGAGACGAACAGAGAGCTGGTTGAAAGCATTACACGTTTCTTAAGGGGCGGCTATAATGAGGTCAAAAAAGAGCTTGAAGAGAAAATGCATGAAGCTGCTGAGAATCTTGAGTTTGAACGAGCAAAAGAGCTTCGTGACCAAATGGCCCATATTGAATCAACGATGGAAAAACAAAAAATGACGATGAACGATCTAGTCGACCGTGATGTGTTCGCGTACGCGTACGATAAGGGCTGGATGTGCGTGCAGGTCTTTTTCATCCGCCAAGGAAAGCTCATTGAACGCGATGTCAGCATGTTCCCGCTTTATCAGGAAGCAGATGAAGAGTTCCTCACGTTCATCGGGCAGTTCTATTCAAAAAACAACCACTTCCTTCCGAAGGAGATTTTAGTTCCGGACAGCGTAGATCAATCTATGATCGAGCAGCTGCTGGAAACAAACGTTCACCAGCCGAAAAAAGGCCCGAAAAAAGAACTGCTCATGCTTGCCCATAAAAATGCGAAAATCGCATTGAAAGAAAAATTCTCTTTAATCGAACGGGACGAGGAGCGTTCAATCGGGGCTGTGCAGAAACTAGGTGAGGCATTAAATATTTATACGCCGCACAGAATTGAAGCGTTTGATAACTCAAACATACAGGGGACAAACCCGGTTTCCGCGATGATTGTGTTTATCGACGGCAAACCATACAAAAAGGAATACCGCAAATATAAAATCAAAACCGTTACAGGGCCGGATGATTACGGTTCTATGAGAGAGGTTGTCAGAAGACGCTATACGAGAGTGCTTCGTGAGAATCTGCCGCTGCCCGATCTGATCATCATTGACGGAGGAAAAGGGCAGATCAACGCAGCAAGGGATGTCATTGAAAATGAACTCGGCTTGGATATCCCGATCGCCGGTTTAGCGAAAGATGAAAAACACAGAACCTCAAATTTACTGATCGGTGATCCGCTGGAGGTGGTGTATCTGGAACGAAACAGCCAGGAATTTTACCTCCTGCAGCGCATTCAGGACGAGGTGCACCGTTTTGCAATCAGTTTTCACAGGCAAATCCGCGGAAAAAGCGCATTTCAATCCGTTTTGGACGACATCCCGGGTATCGGAGAGAAAAGAAAGAAAATGCTGTTAAAGCATTTCGGTTCCGTTAAAAAAATGAAGGAAGCAAGCCTTGAGGACATCAAAAAAGCCGGTGTTCCCGCAGCGGCGGCTCAGCTCCTTTACGACAAATTGCAAAAATAATGTTGTCCTTTTAAATAAGATCTGATAAAATGTGAACTAATTTCATAGTTAGATCGTGTTATATGGTGAAGATAGAGGTGCGAACTTCAAGAGTATGCCTTTGGAGAAAGATGGATTCTGTGAAAAAGGCTGAAAGGGGAGCGTCGCCGAAGCAAATAAAACCCCATCGGTATTATTTGCTGGCCGTGCATTGAATAAATGTAAGGCTGTCAAGAAATCATTTTCTTGGAGGGCTATCTCGTTGTTCATAATCATTCATGATGATTAATTGATAAGCAATGAGAGTATTCCTCTCATTGCTTTTTTTATTGTGGACAAAGCGCTCTTTCTCCTCACCCGCACGAACCAAAATGTAAAGGGTGGTAATACATGGGTCTTATTGTACAAAAATTCGGAGGCACTTCCGTCGGCTCAGTCGAAAAAATTCAAAATGCGGCAAACCGCGCAATTGCAGAAAAACAGAAAGGCCATCAAGTCGTTGTCGTCGTTTCAGCAATGGGAAAATCCACTGACGAATTGGTCAGCCTTGCAAAAGCTATTTCTGACCAGCCGAGCAAACGCGAAATGGATATGCTGCTGGCGACAGGCGAGCAGGTCACGATTTCACTCCTTTCAATGGCATTGCAGGAAAAAGGCTATGACGCTGTGTCTTATACTGGCTGGCAGGCGGGAATCCGTACGGAGGCCATTCACGGAAACGCCAGAATTACAGATATCGACACTTCGGTTTTAGCAGACCAGCTTGAAAAAGGAAAAATTGTCATTGTTGCAGGCTTCCAAGGCATGACAGAGGATTGTGAAATTACGACATTGGGCCGGGGCGGTTCAGATACAACAGCAGTTGCTTTGGCTGCCGCTTTAAAAGCTGATAAATGTGACATATACACAGACGTGCCAGGTGTGTTTACAACCGATCCGCGCTATGTGAAATCAGCGAGAAAACTTGCGGGCATCTCATACGATGAAATGCTTGAGCTTGCCAATTTAGGCGCCGGCGTTCTTCATCCGAGAGCAGTTGAGTTCGCGAAAAATTACCAAGTGCCGTTAGAAGTGCGTTCAAGTACAGAAACCGAAGCGGGAACATTAATTGAGGAGGAATCATCCATGGAACAGAATTTAATTGTCAGAGGAATTGCATTTGAAGATCGAATCACAAGAGTAACCATTTACGGGCTGACTAGCGGTCTGACAACTTTGTCTACTATTTTTACGACACTTGCCAAAAGAAACATAAACGTGGATATCATTATCCAAACGCAGGCCGAGGACAAGACTGGAATTTCCTTCTCTGTCAAAACAGAAGATGCAGACCAAACCGTTGCGGTGCTTGAAGAGTATAAAGACGCGCTGGAATTTGAGAAAATCGAGACAGAAAGCAAATTGGCTAAAGTATCCATTGTTGGATCCGGCATGGTCTCAAATCCCGGTGTAGCGGCTGAAATGTTTGCTGTACTGGCGCAAAAAAACATTTTAATCAAAATGGTCAGCACATCTGAAATCAAAGTGTCAACAGTCGTAAGCGAAAATGACATGGTGAAAGCAGTCGAGTCGCTTCACGATGCATTTGAGCTTTCAAAACACCCTTCAGCTGTGTAATGACAATCAAAAAGGCGGGACTATGCAGTCACCGCCTTTTTGATTACACTGGGTCTTTCATATCCCATTTCACAGTCAGAACCACTTTATCGGCTCTCTTTTTCACTTGTTCATATGATTCGGCAATCTGATCATTCATCAATTGAATTTGTTCAGCGATAAAACCAGCCTCCAGCTGAAAGCAAGGTTCTTTCTGATGTTTAAGCCGGTTGGAAATGATCGGCCCTTCAAGTTCAAATTCAAGCTCCTGTTTTTTAGCGCTTACGTTGGTGAGGGTTCCCCAGCCCGCTTCTTCAAAGAAGGCCGGAAATTCCTCCCATGATTCAAGAGGAAACTTACGGGCGAGATGTTTTCCTGCCCAATACATCATGGAAGAGTAATCTTGGCCAAGCATATCTGGGAGAACGATCTCTCGTATTAGTTCGTAGGCATAGGCGTTCATTTCAATTTCTTTTAGGTTGTCAATAGATGCTTCAAATTTAGACTTCATATCTGTCTCCCCTCTCTCCTGCGTATATTATAGCTTAAACAGGGGGGAGGATTACAGAATGATCCTGTAATTCTTATGAAAAATTAAGCAAGAAATATATATTGATAAAATAAAATTTTTCAATCAACTAATCAATTCGGAAAATTATAATTTATGTACGCGTTTTCTTGACGCCCTTTTGAGGGAGGAGTAAAATGAAATTGTCAATAAATCTTAATAAAGTGCTTACAATTGAAAGAAGTGGGGGAAGAGATTTAGCACATTTCGCACTTATCAAACAGGGGGTAAAGTAATGTCTGGGAACAGAGAGTTTTATTTTCGAAGATTGCATTCCTTGCTTGGCGTCATACCGGTCGGCATCTTTCTTATTCAGCATTTAGTCGTCAACCAGTTTGCCGCAAGGGGCGCTGAAGCATTCAATAGCGCTGCTCATTTTATGGATAGTCTGCCTTTCAGGTATGCCTTGGAAATTTTTATTATCTTCTTACCATTAATTTATCATGCAGTTTATGGTGTGTACATAGCGTTTACTGCGAAAAATAACGCAGGTCAATACAGCTACATGAGAAACTGGCTATTCGTCCTGCAGCGTGTAACCGGTATCATCACCCTCATTTTCGTCAGCTGGCACGTGTGGGAAACCCGCATTGCCGCACAAATGGGCGCTGAGGTCAATTTCGACATGATGGCGAATATTTTGAGCTCTCCGGCTATGCTTGGTTTTTACATTGTCGGTGTTTTATCAACAATTTTCCACTTCTCGAACGGTTTATGGTCTTTCGCTGTTACATGGGGCATCACGGTAACGCCTCGTTCTCAAAGAATTTCGACATACGTTACGCTGATTATTTTTGTTGCACTGTCATACGTAGGCTTAAAAGCGATTTTCGCATTTGTTTAAGAGTACTAGATTACTAGAGGGAGAGGGGCTATCATGAGTCAATCAAGCATTATCGTAGTCGGCGGGGGTCTTGCCGGCCTCATGGCGACAATTAAAGCAGCGGAATCAGGAATGGCGGTTAAGTTGTTTTCCATCGTTCCTGTCAAACGTTCTCATTCGGTTTGTGCGCAAGGCGGCATAAACGGAGCGGTCAATACAAAAGGGGAAGGTGACTCTCCGTGGGAACATTTTGATGACACGGTATACGGGGGAGACTTTCTTGCCAACCAGCCGCCGGTCAAGGCGATGTGTGAAGCGGCGCCTTCAATCATCCACTTATTAGACCGGATGGGCGTCATGTTTAACCGGACGCCTGAAGGCCTGCTTGATTTCCGCCGATTCGGGGGTACACAGCACCACAGAACTGCTTATGCTGGTGCGACGACGGGACAGCAGCTGCTTTACGCACTGGACGAGCAAGTGCGCAGATACGAAGTTGCGGGTCTGGTCACAAAATACGAAGGCTGGGAATTCCTTGGCGCTGTTTTAGATGATGACAGAACCTGCCGTGGAATTGTTGCACAAAACCTGACAAACATGCAAATTGAATCCTTCCGTTCAGACGCTGTCATTATGGCGACGGGCGGACCGGGAATCATCTTTGGAAAATCAACGAACTCCATGATTAATACAGGATCTGCTGCATCAATCGTTTATCAGCAGGGAGCGTATTATGCAAACGGAGAATTCATTCAAATCCACCCGACAGCCATACCGGGCGATGACAAATTAAGACTGATGAGTGAATCAGCGCGTGGTGAAGGCGGTCGCGTGTGGACATATAAAGACGGCAAACCATGGTATTTCCTAGAGGAAAAATATCCGGCATACGGAAACCTGGTGCCGCGTGATATTGCGACACGCGAAATATTTGATGTGTGTGTGAACCAGAAGCTCGGCATTAACGGTGAAAACATGGTATATCTCGATCTGTCTCATAAAGATCCGAAAGAGCTTGATATTAAGCTTGGCGGCATCATTGAGATTTATGAGAAATTCATGGGAGACGACCCGCGTAAGCTCCCAATGAAAATCTTCCCGGCGGTCCATTATTCTATGGGCGGTTTATGGGTGGATTACGATCAAATGACAAATATCCCTGGACTGTTTGCGGCTGGGGAATGTGATTATTCTATGCACGGCGGCAACCGCTTGGGAGCGAACTCCTTGCTGTCTGCGATTTACGGAGGCATGGTGGCCGGACCGAATGCGGTGAAATATGTAAACGGCTTAGAATCTTCAGCGGAAGACATGTCTTCATCATTATTCGACGCTCACGTTAAGAAAGAAGAAGAAAAATGGGCTGATATTATGAGTATGGACGGAACCGAAAATGCCTATGTTCTTCACAAAGAGCTCGGTGAGTGGATGACGGCGAACGTAACGGTTGTCCGCCATAATGACAAGCTTTTGAAAACGGATGACAAAATTCAGGAGTTAATGGAGCGCTTCAAAAAGATCAACATCAATGATACGACAAAATGGAGCAACCAGGGAGCGATGTTCACACGCCAGTTCTCAAACATGCTTCAGCTTGCTAGGGTGATTACCCTTGGCGCATACAACCGTAATGAAAGCCGGGGCGCCCATTATAAACCGGATTATCCTGAACGTAATGATGACGAATGGCTCAAAACAACAATGGCTAAACATGTAAGCCCGTATGAAGCGCCGGAATTTGAGTATCAGGATGTCGATGTATCACTGATAACGCCTCGGAAACGGGATTACTCGAAGAAGAAGGTGGCGAAATAATATGAGTGAACAAAAAACCATACGATTTATTATCACACGTCAAGATACAGCCGACAGCACGCCTTACGATGAAGAATTTGAGATTCCATACCGCCCGAATCTGAACGTCATTTCCGCTCTGATGGAAATCCGCCGGAATCCGGTTAATGTCAAAGGTGAGAAGACAACCCCTGTCACATGGGATATGAACTGTCTTGAGGAAGTATGCGGCGCATGTTCAATGGTCATAAACGGAAAACCCCGCCAGTCTTGTACGGCGCTTATCGACCAGCTTGAACAGCCGATCCGTTTAAAACCAATGAAAACATTCCCAGTCGTTCGTGATTTGCAGGTTGATCGCAGCAGAATGTTTGATTCATTGAAAAAAGTTAAAGCATGGATACCGATTGACGGTACGTACGATTTAGGACCGGGGCCGAGAATGCCGGAAAAACGCCGTCAATGGGCATATGAATTATCAAAATGCATGACATGCGGCGTCTGCCTCGAAGCTTGCCCGAATGTGAACAGCAAATCGAAGTTCATGGGGCCTGCACCGATGTCGCAAGTCCGCCTGTTTAACGCACATCCGACAGGCGCCATGAATAAATCTGAACGATTAGAAGCATTAATGGATGAAGGCGGCCTTGCAGATTGCGGCAACTCGCAAAACTGTGTTCAATCCTGTCCGAAGGGGATTCCGCTTACCACTTCGATTGCAGCCTTGAATAGAGATACAAACTTACAAGCGTTCCGCAATTTCTTCGGAAGCGACAGAGTATAAGAAGAAAAAACCTCTTCCGCATGGGAGAGGTTTTTTTAAACAATAAGGAGATGAAAGAAGATGAAGCTTCCCGCTTATATTGATATGCCGTTTCAAGAATGGAAAACATCCTTTTCTTTTTTCAATGAGGTATCCGTAAGATTTTCCGAGACAGACATGTTTGGGCATATGAATAATGTAACCCCTTTTATATATTTTGAGGAGGCGCGGATTTCTTATTTTAAAAAGCTGAATATGATGAGTGAAAACAAACAGACCATGACAGTCGTGGCAAGCCAGCAATGCGATTATTTGCGCCAAGTCATGCCTTATGAAGAGTTGCGCATCTATGTGAAAACAAGCGCAGTCGGCAGTTCATCTCTTACCTTGCACTATCTCGGAGAGAACCGCGAAGGCGAGCCCTGCTTCACCGGGGCAGTCGTGATGGTTCAAGTCTCAAAGGATAGCGGCAAGGCTGTCAGCTGGACGGATGAGGAGAAAGAAACGCTTCTTCATACACGATAAACTAATTATCTTGTAAACGTCACCTCCTGTGCCCTTCTTACATATGATATCTCGACTATATCAAAACCCATTCGTTTCTGATTCGCTCTCACCTTAGCAAGGAGGGTTACAATACTTGAAGGAGAAAGAATTTCAATCGAAGCCGCTGCTAACGAAAAGAGAAAGAGAAGTGTTCGAATTGCTCGTTCAAGATAAGACAACAAAGGAGATTGCAAGCGAGCTATTTATCAGTGAGAAAACCGTTCGAAACCATATTTCAAATGCCATGCAGAAATTGGGTGTGAAAGGGCGTTCGCAAGCCGTTGTTGAGCTTCTTAGAATGGGTGAGCTAGAGCTTTAATCCTTGCCGGTATTCCTTCTTTTAGGAAGGAGCCGGTTATTGCTGTTTGTTTGAAACATTCGAAATCATTTTTGGAATGCTTTGCAAAACGTAGGCAAGTCATAAAATAAATTTTATTTCTTGATGTTGTTTGACTAAAGTCCTCTATTTCTCTCCTGCGAGTCTTGCATTTTCTTCAAAAAAGAAGGAAAATAGACACGGAACGCTTTTGTGCGTAAGAGATCCTTGAGTGAGGGATGGACAAATGACATCAAAACCTTTGGAGCATGTTGCGGATATTGAAAAGTCACTCCGCCACATTGCCGCGATCATTAAGCAAAAAGGACGAGAAATCCTTAATCAATATGCGATTACGCCGCCGCAATTTGTCGGCTTGCAATGGCTTTATGAATTAGGAGATATGACAATCGGTGAATTATCGGGCAAAATGTATCTGGCATGCAGCACGACAACGGACTTAATCGACCGCATGCAAAAAAATGAGCTTGTTGAGCGGGTCAAGGACCCGGCGGACAGACGTGTTGTCCGGATACATCTGCTGCCTGAAGGAGAACGGATTATCCAAGAGGTCATTACAAAAAGACAGGAATATCTGCGTGATATGTTCGAATCGTTTACAGATGAAGAAATAGCCATCTTCGAAAAATCTTTGATGAAACTGCAGCATGAAATGAAGAGAAAATGAGGCGATTTTGTTGGAACAACCAATAGGAGTCATTGATTCCGGGGTTGGCGGTTTAACCGTTGCGAAGGAAATCATGAGACAGCTACCTAAAGAAAATATTATCTACGTCGGGGATACGAAACGGTGTCCTTATGGGCCGCGCCCTGAAGAAGAGGTGCTTCAATATACGTGGGAGCTGACGAATTATTTACTCGAAAACCACCACATCAAAATGCTGGTGATCGCCTGTAATACAGCAACAGCGATCGCATTGGATGACATCCAGCGAAGCGTCGGTATACCGGTGGTCGGAGTGATCCAGCCTGGTGCGAGAGCAGCGATAAAAGTGACGGATAATCAGCATATCGGTGTCATCGGCACAGAGAATACGATTAAGAGCAATGCATACGAAGAGGCGCTTTTGGCATTAAACCCTGATCTGAAGGTTGAAAACCTTGCCTGCCCGCTGCTTGTGCCTTTTGTGGAAAGCGGGAAGTTTCTCGACAAAACAGCAGACGAGATTGTCAAAACCTCGCTGTATCCGTTAAAAGATACATCGATTGATTCGCTGATTTTAGGCTGCACCCACTATCCCATTTTGAAAGAAGCCATTCAAAGATATATGGGAGAACACGTGAACATTATTTCGTCCGGCGATGAAACAGCCCGGGAAGTCAGCACGATTCTCTCGTATAAAGGGCTGCTGAACCAGTCTGCGAATGCCCCTGATCATCAGTTCTTGACAACAGGAGCGCGTGATCAGTTTGCGAAAATCGCAGACGATTGGTTTGGCCATGAGGTGGGCCATGTGGAATGCATCTCACTGCAAGAACCGATTAGAAGATAGTTTTCCCCGCAACGGTATGTTGCGGGTTTTTTTCTGTTTTGCCGGAATTCTTCGGTCTATTTCCTAAAGAGGCTCGTATACATAATAGTACAAACATCCTTAGGAGGGAAAAGTATGCTGAAAAAAGGACCTGCAGTCATTGGTGCCACTTGTCTCACCTCTGCCTTGCTTTTATCCGGATGCGGTTTGTTTCAATCTGATAAGGCAGCCGAGGAAATTGATCCGCCTCAAGACGTTACATTCGTGAACGATGAAGCGGGTGCCAATTCAAATACAACAGCAGCCAAAAAAACAGAAAGTGAAAAAAGCGATACCGCAAAAGCAGATCAAGCCTCATCTACTGTCATGAGGGAGCTTTATCTCATTGATAAAAACGGGTATGTTGTTGCGCAAACGCTGCCTCTCCCTAAAAGTGAGAGCACGGCTAAGCAGGCGCTTGAATACCTTGTACAGGGCGGGCCTGTGTCTGAAATTCTTCCGAATGGCTTCAGAGCTGTATTGCCGGCTGACACCACCGTTAACGTTGACATCAAAAAAGATGGAACCGCGATAGCTGATTTCTCTAATGAGTTCAAAAATTATAAGAAAGAAGACGAACAGAAAATCGTTCAGTCTGTGACGTGGACGCTGACGCAATTTAGTTCGATAGATAAAGTGAAGCTGAGAATAAACGGGCATGAACTGAAGGAGATGCCTGTAGGAGGGACGCCGATCTCAGATGATTTAAGCCGCAAAGACGGCATTAATTTGGAAACAGCCGGTGTAAATGATCTCACTGCTACCCATCCGCTGACAGTCTACTACTTGGCGGAAAACGAAGACAGTGAATACTACGTGCCGGTGACCAAACGAATCGACAATTCGGAAAAAGACGACATCACGGCAGCCATCAATGAATTGGCTAAAGGGCCAAGCAAGGTGAGCGGGCTGTTAACAGACTTCAGTGAAGATGTAAAGCTGGTCAGCAAACCGAAAATCAAAGACGGGCGCGTGACGTTGGATTTCAATCAATCTATATTCGGCAGCGCCGATGAGAAGACGAAAATGATTTCTTCAGAAGTGCTGAACAGCATTGTGCTCACGTTAACGGAGCAGCCGGATATAAAAGGCGTGTCTGTTAAAGTGAACGGAAAATCAGAGCTGGTAAATGAAAAAGGCGAAAAGCTCACAGAACCGGTCTCCAGACCATCTCAAGTGAATACGGGTAGTTTTTAAATTGGGATTTTTGATATACTAGAAAGAAAGAGGTTAGCGTTCCGGCTGCCTCTTTCTTTATTCAATTCCGGGACAAAAATGGTTTATGTACATACAATCGGAGGTAAAACATGAGACATGACGGAAGACAACACGATGAGCTGCGTCCAATCACATTCGATTTGGATTTTATCAGCCATCCGGAAGGTTCTGTTCTAATAACAGCAGGGAATACAAAGGTAATCTGCAACGCGTCTGTTGAGGACCGCGTACCGCCGTTTTTGCGGGGCGGAGGGAAAGGCTGGATTACAGCAGAGTACAGCATGCTGCCGCGGGCAACAAACCAAAGAACAATCAGAGAATCTTCTAAGGGGAAAATTTCCGGCAGAACAATGGAGATCCAACGCCTGATCGGCCGCGCGCTTCGAGCTGTTGTAGATCTGGAAAAGCTCGGTGAACGGACGATTTGGATTGACTGTGATGTCATTCAAGCTGATGGAGGAACTAGAACAGCTTCCATCACAGGCGCATTTCTTGCTATGGCGATTGCGATTGGCAAGCTGATCAAAGCAGGAACAATCAAGACAAATCCGATCACTGATTTTCTTGCTGCAATCTCTGTTGGAATTGATAAGGAACAGGGAATTTTGTTAGATTTAAATTATGAAGAAGATTCCTCCGCTGAAGTTGACATGAATGTCATCATGACAGGCAGCGGCCGTTTTGTGGAACTGCAGGGAACCGGGGAAGAGGCGACTTTTTCAAGAGAGGATCTGAACGGTCTTCTGGGTCTTGCAGAAAAAGGAATTCAAGAGCTGATTGACAAGCAAAAAGAAGTGCTGGGTGATTCTCTGCCAGAACTGAAATAAAGACAGAAAGGCTTGATCATCATGAAAGAAGCAATTATTGCAACACATAATCCGGGAAAAGTGAAGGAATTCAAAGAAATTCTTGAGCCAAGAGGCTATGATGTCAAATCTTTAGCTGAAATTGGATTCACAGAAGAAATTGAAGAAACAGGCCATACATTTGAAGAAAATGCCATTCTGAAAGCGGAAGCTGTTGCCAAAGCAGTGAACAAAATGGTAATTGCGGACGACTCCGGTCTATCCATCGATAATCTTGGCGGCAGACCCGGGGTTTATTCAGCCCGCTATGCAGGGGAACAGAAAGACGACCAGGCAAATATCGAAAAAGTGCTCAGCGAGCTGAAAGGTATCGAAAAAGAACAGCGCACCGCCCGTTTCCGCTGCGCACTGGCCGTGAGTATTCCCGGAGAGGAAACAAAAACAGTCGAAGGCCATGTTGAAGGGTATATTGCTGAAGAACCGAGAGGAGAATATGGCTTTGGCTATGACCCAATTTTTATCGTGAAAGATAAAGATAAGACAATGGCTGAACTGACAAGTGATGAAAAAAATAAAATCAGCCATAGGGCTGACGCGCTTAAAAAGCTGTCTAAGCTTTTGGAGGCATAAGGAGGAAGCTTGTACATGAACGTGCTGATTATCAGTGACAGCCATGGGCTTGAAGAAGAACTCCAAACCATTGCGAAACGGCATGAGGCAGAAGTTGATCTCATGATTCATTGCGGGGACTCTGAGCTTGAAACGAGGCATCCTGCATTGGAGCCTTATGCGGTTGTAAAAGGCAATTGCGATTTTGCCGGCGATTTTAAGGACGAGCTTCTTCTGACTGCCGGCTCAAGAAAAATACTGGTCACACACGGCCACCTTCACGGTATAAAACAGACCTTGTTAAGCGTATACTATCGTGCAGAGGAGCTCGGAGCGGATGTTATCTGCTTCGGGCATTCGCACATCGCGGGCAGCGAAGTGCTGCGCGGAAAACTGATGATTAACCCAGGCAGCATCCGGCTTCCGAGGGTGCGCAGGACAGAAAGCTATGCTATACTGACATTAGAAAATGATGCTGCGTCAGTCCGTTTTTACGACCAAGCAGGCAATGAAATTGAGGATCTGCAAAATCGAGTCACACTATGAAAATGTCATGAGGAAGAAAATTTTCTTCCTCATGAAAAAAATTCTAAAAAACCGTTGACTTATTATTGCATCCCATATATAATAAATCTTGTCGCTGATAGTTAAAGCGAAAAACAAAAAACAAAACGTGTCCCAGTAGCTCAGCTGGATAGAGCAACGGCCTTCTAAGCCGTCGGTCGGGAGTTCGAATCTCTCCTGGGACGTACCAAAAGAAAAACCTCAAATCCTAATTGGATTTGAGGTTTTTTGTTGTCGGTCTATGATTTTCATTTGTTATTTAACGGATCATCATCCAAGCCGTCAACTTTTCCTTCTTTATTCAGACGAGGTTCTTCTTTTTTCACAGTTTCAGAAATATGTTCATTTTCTTCAACAGTGCGTTTGCCGACAACCACTTCATCAGTGACAACCGGTTTTTTAGTCACTTCCAGCTTTTCCTCAACGATTGGAACTCTGATCTCTTCCGAATCGTTGACGGGAGCAGCGTCCGTTTTATTTTCATCCACTGGACGACGTTCGACATAAATTTCATCATGTCTCACCGGGATGTCCATATCTCTTTTTTCTGTTTTCACTTCTTTTCCTATTTCTACTTCGCCGGTTTGAACGTCTTCCTTATCGACTTTCAGCTGTTCTTCTCGGAGCGGCATCGTTTTTTCTTCTTTCGTTGTATAATCCGCCATTTCATTTGTGCTTGAAAAGCCGCCTGAAAGGGCATTGCCGTTATCAATAGGAGCATTTACATCTGCATCTGTATCGACGGCTACCAGAAGTTTTCCGTCATCCAAATCTTCTTGATACTTGTCTATTTCATCAGTTTTAATATCCAAATCGGATAATGCTTTGCTGTGTGTAGCAGTATCATCCATTGTGAAATAATCTTTCAGTTTATCGAAAAAAGATTCAGATTCGTCCTGATGTGCATCGATAGCTTGATTGACTTCTGTTCCTGTACGTGACTCCAAATAATCTGTATCTCGCCGGCTTGTCACAACAGAAATGTCATCAGAATCATAGCCTTTTGTGAGTAAGCCTTCAATCGCTGCGATGGTTTCCTGCGGGGTATCGTATACACCAACTATGCTTTTCATATCAATCTCCTCCTTTATGAATTTGCATGATATCGTTCATGTGGTTTGTAATTCCCGCTGTTCTTTGAATTAAACAAAATTGAAAACATCCGAGTTTTTTAGAGAAAACTTTAATTGGAATTTCCTGAAAAATGAATATACAGGAAAAGATATGAAAAAATTCATAGTCATGCCGATATTTGTTATGTGAAACAATTAAATAAAGGAGTGTTTTCTTTTGAAAAAATGGTTCGTTGTTTTTTTCTTATTCGTTATTACGCTGTTTCAATCGCTCCAAACAGTTAGCGCGGAAACAGTTGAATGGAAAGAAAGAGCAGATTTGCCTGAGCCGCGTGTCGGTGCAAGCAGCGGTGTAGTAGATGGAAAGATATATGTGATAGGTGGAGGAACTGTAAAACCTGGTACTTATGGGAATCAAACGTTTGTCTATGATCCTAAAACAAATGAATGGACAAGAAAAGCCGACATGCCCACGGCGAGGGGGGGAGCTGCATCAGTTACTGTAGATGGGAAAATTTATGTCTTGGGCGGAATGTCAAACGATGGAGCTGTCAACACAATAGAAGTATATGATCCAAAAAAAGACATGTGGGAAAAATTAGATGATCTTCCTTTTGAAAGAAAGGTTCCAGCCTATCAAATATACGCTGAAGTTATAGGAAAGAAAATTTACGTGGTAGGCTTCGAAAATAGGTTTGATGGAACCACTTACAGTTATGATCTAGAAACGAAGAAATGGGAGAAAAAACAGACATTAAAAAATTATGAAGTAACTGGAGCTTCTACAGCAGTGATTGATAATAAACTATATTTACTTGGCGGAACGCATTATATTCCCCAAATCGTTTATGTTTATGATCCAGAAAAAGATACGTGGGTAAAAAATGGTACCGGATTCACAGCAGGGTATTATTCTGCGCTTGCTTACAAAGGAAAAATTCTGATGACTGGAGGTGTAAACCGAATTAAGGTGTACGATCCTAAAAGTCAATCAGCTACAGCAGTGACAAATCCGAAAGCACTATACAGAATGGCGCATTCTTCTGCCATTATTGATGATACGCTTTACGTCATCGGTGGAAGGGAGGAGACATCAAGTTTTGTTGGTGGATATGCAAATGCTAAAATTAAATCAGTTATATCTATTTCGTTAAAAGATTTAAACATACCATCCGATTCAGAGGAAACTCCGGGAGATAAGGATAAAGGATCAACAACCCCTTCTGAAGGCAATTCAGGAGATAAGGACAAAGGATCAACAACCCCTTCTGAGGATAACTCAGCAGAAGACGGAGACGCCCTTCTTGTTGTCACCATGGTAAACGGTTTGCAAAAAGAATATCAGCTGTCTATGAAAGAAGTGAACGGATTCCTCAAATGGTACAAGCAGCGTGATGCCGGAGAGGGACCAGGCTTTTATGAAATAGATGAGCATGACAACAACAAAGGGCCTTTTGAGAGTAAAAAGGATTATGTTGTGTTTAAAAACATCTTGATGTACGAAGTAAATAAATATAAATAAACCACCCAAAAACCATCCAATGCAATGCTGGATGGTTTTTGTTGACTTACTCTATTAAATTTTAGAAGGGAAAACGGTAAGAGATAGACAGACCTTCCTCTGTACTTATCTATCCTTATAAAGCCGTCTCACAATTCCTTCGTCATAAACACACTGTTTGGATCTTCAACATAGTCTGCAAACGGTTCACAGTACTGAAAATCGAAGCTTTCATACAACTTTCTTGCCGGCTCAAATGAAGCCATTGAACCCGTTTCTAAGCTTAACCGCTCATAGCCTCGCTTTCCAGCTTCTTCAATGATATGCTGGAGAATTTGTTTGGCAACGCCTTTTCTTAAATGTGATGCAGATGTTCGCATTGATTTGATTTCTCCGTGCCGGCTGTCCAGTTCTTTTAGCGCTCCGCAACCGGCTAGTTCATCACCCTCCCATGCACTCCAAAATGTTATTCCAGGCCCTCTTAGTTTCTCTAAACCTAAGGCATGGATGCTTTCCGGCGGGGACATAAGCGTCATGCTATGTAAATGCTCATTCACCAGTGAAACCACCTGATGACCGGTTAAATCATCTAGTTTTATATACATTTTATTCCTCCTCAAACATTCATCTTAATCATATTCGATCCTGTTTCCAACTATAAAGACAGATAATCTGACAGTATTGAAGCCTTTTTGGAATGTATGAGCTTCAAAAGATGCTTGAAAGCAAAAAAGAGGCCGAAATCGTGTTCGGCCCTTGCAGTTTTCTTTAATATCTAAAGCCTCCATGCACACCGGCTGTTCCGCTAAAACCGCCGACATGTGTCGCCGGAATACTGAACCCGCCGCTATGGCCGCTGAAGCCAGTGCCTGAAAATTGCTGCCCGAAAAAATCTGAAGTGTATGGATAAGAGGAGTACATAGCAGAGGGAGTGGTTAACGGGCTATATGCCTGGCTGAACGGCTGTCCGTATCCGTAGCCTCCAAATGGCTGATGGCTTTGCTGGTAAAAGGAAGGGACAGCAGGATAGTACTGCTGCGGAAAGCTCGGGAAGCTCGGAAAGCCTGCAGGGAATCCTTGCATGTCTGCTAATGATTTATTCATCGTATCACCTTTTCTTTGCAAGATACCATTAATGTATGCCGGGGAATAATAGGGGTGCCTATCCGAAATTGAAATGGATTGCAAGATGATCTGTCAGACTCAATCCATATACGAACCATAGCGTGTTATAAAATCTTACATGTTTATATAAAATTAAATAATTCTGGTGTATTCTTGATAGATTAATAAAAAAATTATAAAAACTTTTAACATTTGCAATTCCTTTTGTACCAATAATGAAAGCGTATACAATATAGATTGATTAATCAAAATTGTCTAATAATTTTAAAAAATGCTGTTGACACTGCGTCCAAAGCGGCGTAATATGAGTTCAACAAAAGATAAACGCAAGCTTCACAAGCGAAAATCATCGCAATATGATTCTAAAAAAATGAAAAACAAACGACCTTCTTGAACAGCTGGAAAGCCGTTCCGAAGGCTGAATATGAAAAGCGCAGATGAGGATAAGTAGCCTTGAAAAAGCTTTCCACAGAGAACCGGGTTAGCTGAGAACCGGCGAAGCTTTACAAGGTGAACTCGCCTCAGAGTGCCAGTCTGAAATGACAGTAGGACTTGGCCGGGTGAACTTGATTCACTCGTTACTAAAGCGGATAGAAATATCCATGAGACGGCCGATTAACAGGCCGTAAACAAGGGTGGTACCGCGGAAAGAAAAGCCTTTTCGCCCCTTTTAGCTATCGCATATACTGCGCGGCTGATTGTGGGCGGAAAGGCTTTTTTTATTGAATAATCAGCTATAAAGCTAATAAAAGATTGATCTTTAGAGGATGAAAATCCAAAAGGAGGAACTAAAATGGGGACTAATGTACAGGTGGATTCAGCATCTGCCAAATGTACACAGACGATGAGCGGAGCATTAATGCTGATTGAATCATTAAAAAAAGAGAAAGTAGAAATGATCTTCGGTTATCCGGGCGGGGCTGTGCTTCCGATTTACGATAAGCTATACAATTCAGGGTTGGTACATATCCTTCCCCGTCACGAACAAGGCGCAATTCATGCAGCGGAGGGATACGCAAGAGTCTCCGGAAAACCGGGTGTCGTCATTGCCACGTCAGGACCGGGAGCGACAAACCTTGTTACAGGCCTTGCTGATGCCATGATTGATTCATTGCCGTTAGTCGTCTTTACAGGGCAGGTAGCAACCTCTGTAATCGGGAGCGATGCATTTCAGGAAGCGGACATTTTAGGGATTACGATGCCAGTAACAAAACACAGCTACCAGGTTCGCCAGCCGGAAGATCTGCCGCGCATCATTAAAGAAGCGTTCCATATTGCAACAACTGGAAGACCCGGACCTGTATTGATTGATATTCCGAAAGATGTAGCAACAATTGAAGGAGAATTCAGCTACGATCATGAGATGAATCTCCCGGGATACCAGCCGACAACAGAGCCGAATTATTTGCAGATCCGCAAGCTTGTGGAAGCCGTGAGCAGTGCGAAAAAACCGGTGATCCTGGCGGGTGCGGGCGTACTGCACGGAAAAGCGTCAGAAGAATTAAAAAATTATGCTGAACAGCAGCAAATCCCTGTGGCACACACCCTTTTGGGACTCGGAGGCTTCCCGGCTGACCATCCGCTTTTCCTGGGGATGGCGGGGATGCACGGTACTTATACAGCCAATATGGCCCTTCATGAATGTGATCTATTAATCAGTATCGGCGCCCGTTTTGATGACCGTGTCACAGGAAACCTGAAACACTTTGCCAGAAACGCAAAGATTGCTCACATCGATATTGATCCAGCTGAAATCGGTAAAATCATGAAAACACAGATTCCTGTAGTCGGAGACAGCAAAATTGTCCTGCAGGAGCTGATCAAACAAGACGGCAAACAAAGCGATTCAAGCGAATGGAAAAAACAGCTCGCCGAATGGAAAGAAGAGTATCCGCTCTGGTATGTAGATAATGAAGAAGAAGGTTTTAAACCTCAGAAATTGATTGAATATATTCATCAATTTACAAAAGGAGAGGCCATTGTCGCAACGGATGTAGGCCAGCATCAAATGTGGTCAGCGCAATTTTATCCGTTCCAAAAAGCAGATAAATGGGTCACGTCAGGCGGACTTGGAACGATGGGATTCGGTCTTCCGGCGGCGATCGGCGCACAGCTGGCCGAAAAAGATGCTACTGTTGTCGCGGTTGTCGGAGACGGCGGTTTCCAAATGACGCTTCAAGAACTCGATGTTATTCGCGAATTAAATCTTCCGGTCAAGGTAGTGATTTTAAATAACGCTTGTCTCGGAATGGTCAGACAGTGGCAGGAAATTTTCTATGAAGAACGTTATTCAGAATCTAAATTCGCTTCTCAGCCTGACTTCGTTAAATTGTCCGAAGCATACGGCATTAAAGGCATCAGAATTTCATCAGAAGCGGAAGCAAAGGTAAAGCTGGAAGAGGCATTAACATCAAGAGAACCTGTTGTCATTGACGTGCGGGTTGCCAGCGAAGAAAAAGTATTCCCGATGGTGGCTCCGGGGAAAGGGCTGCATGAAATGGTGGGGGTGAAACCTTGAAAAGAATTATCACATTGACTGTGGTGAACCGCTCCGGAGTGTTAAACCGGATCACCGGTCTATTCACAAAAAGGCATTACAACATTGAAAGCATTACAGTTGGACACACAGAAACAGCCGGCGTTTCCAGAATCACCTTCGTCGTTCACGTTGAAGGAGAAAATGATGTTGAACAGTTAACGAAACAGCTCAACAAACAGATTGATGTGCTGAAAGTCACAGACATCACAAATCAATCGATTGTCCAGAGGGAGCTGGCCTTAATCAAGGTTGTCTCCGCGCCTTCAACGAGAACAGAGATTAATGGAATCATAGAACCGTTTAGAGCCTCTGTCGTTGATGTCAGCAGAGACAGCATCGTTGTTCAGGTGACAGGTGAATCTAACAAAATTGAAGCGCTTATTGAGTTATTGAAACCTTATGGCATTAAAGAAATCGCGAGAACAGGTACAACGGCTTTTGCGAGGGGTACCCAGCAAAAGGCGTCATCCAATAAAACAATATCTATTGTATAAAACATAACAAGGGAGAGATTGAAATGGTAAAAGTATATTATAACGGTGATATCAAAGAGAACGTATTGGCTGGAAAAACAGTAGCGGTTATCGGGTACGGTTCGCAAGGCCACGCACATGCTCTGAACCTTAAAGAAAGCGGAGTAGACGTGATCGTCGGTGTTAGACAAGGAAAATCTTTCACTCAAGCCCAAGAAGACGGACATAAAGTATTTTCAGTAAAAGAAGCGGCAGCCCAAGCCGAAATCATCATGGTTCTGCTTCCGGATGAGCAGCAGCAAAAAGTCTACGAAGCTGAAATCAAAGATGAATTGACAGCAGGAAAATCATTAGTATTCGCTCATGGATTTAACGTGCATTTCCATCAAATTGTTCCTCCGGCGGATGTAGATGTATTCTTAGTGGCCCCTAAAGGCCCGGGACACTTGGTAAGAAGAACATATGAGCAAGGAGCTGGCGTACCTGCATTGTTCGCAATCTATCAAGATGTGACTGGAGAAGCAAGAGACAAAGCCCTCGCTTATGCTAAAGGAATCGGCGGCGCAAGAGCGGGCGTATTAGAAACGACATTTAAAGAAGAAACAGAAACAGATTTGTTCGGTGAGCAAGCAGTTCTTTGCGGCGGATTAAGCGCGCTTGTCAAAGCCGGATTTGAAACATTAACTGAAGCAGGTTATCAGCCTGAACTTGCATACTTCGAGTGCCTTCATGAGCTGAAATTAATCGTAGACCTTATGTACGAAGAA
Organism: Bacillus sp. FSL R5-0576; assembly: GCF_038004765.1. Lineage (NCBI taxonomy): Bacteria > Bacillati > Bacillota > Bacilli > Caryophanales > Bacillaceae > Bacillus > Bacillus sp. FSL R5-0576. The sequence goes on along the minus strand of NZ_JBBORU010000001.1, from coordinate 2,616,786 downwards.
GGACTTGCAGGAATGAGATATTCAATCTCTGACACAGCACAGTGGGGAGATTTCGTATCAGGCCCTCGCGTTGTGGACGCTAAAGTAAAAGAATCTATGAAAGAAGTATTAAAAGATATCCAAAACGGAACATTCGCAAAAGAGTGGATCGTCGAAAACCAAGTAAACCGTCCTCGTTTCAACGCTATCAATGCAAGCGAGAACGAACATCAAATCGAAGTAGTGGGAAGAAAGCTTCGTGAAATGATGCCGTTTGTGAAACAAGGCAAGAAGAAGGAAGCGGTGGTCTCCGTTGCGCAAAATTAATTTTTTCGATACGACGCTTCGTGATGGTGAACAGTCCCCTGGAGTGAACTTAAATACACAGGAGAAACTTGCCATAGCTAAGCAGCTCGAAAGACTCGGGGCAGATATCATTGAAGCGGGATTTCCCGCTTCGTCCCGAGGTGACTTTTTAGCTGTTCAGGAAATCGCAAGAACCATTAAAAATTGTTCAGTAACTGGTCTGGCCCGTTGTGTAAAAGGTGATATTGATGCTGCTTGGGAAGCGTTAAAAGAAGGTTCTCACCCGAGAATTCATGTTTTTATCGCCACATCGGACATTCATTTGAAGCACAAGCTGAAAATGACACGTGAGCAAGTCATTGAAAGAGCGGTTGAAATGGTGACATACGCAAAAGAACGTTTTCCGATTGTGCAATGGTCAGCGGAAGATGCCTGCCGCACTGAACTGCCGTTTCTAGCAGAAATCGTCGAAAAAGTGATTGACGCAGGCGCCAGTGTTATCAATCTTCCGGACACTGTCGGCTACCTGGCCCCGGCGGAATACGGAAATATCTTTAAATATATGAAGGAAAACGTTCCGAACATTCACAAAGCAAAGCTTTCAGCCCACTGTCATGATGATTTGGGAATGGCAGTCGCAAACTCTCTTGCTGCGATTGAAAATGGCGCTGATCAAATCGAATGCGCTGTGAACGGGATCGGTGAAAGAGCCGGAAATGCGGCACTAGAGGAAATTGCCGTAGCCCTCCATACCAGAAAAGATTTCTACCAAGTCGAAACAGGTATTACTCTGAACGAGATTAAGAGAACAAGTGATTTAGTAAGCAAACTGACAGGCATGGCTGTCCCGCGCAACAAAGCGGTTGTTGGAGATAATGCATTTGCTCATGAATCAGGCATCCATCAGGACGGCTTTTTAAAGGAAAAATCGACTTATGAAATTATTTCACCGGAGCTTGTCGGCGTAACCGCAGATGCGCTTGTCCTAGGTAAACATTCCGGACGCCACGCATTTAAAGACCGGCTGACTGCTTTAGGATTCCAATTTGACAGTGAAGAGATTAATAAATTCTTTATGATGTTCAAAGAGTTGACTGAGAAGAAAAAAGAAATCACTGATGAGGATCTTGTTTCTCTTATTTTAGAAGAAAAAGTAACAGATCGCAAGATTGGGTATGAATTTCTTTCTCTGCAAGTACATTACGGAACAAGTCAGGTCCCTACGGCTACTCTTTCTTTGAAAAATCAAGAAAACGCAGAGCTTATTCAGGAAGCTGCAACTGGAGCTGGAAGCGTGGAAGCAATCTACAATACGCTTGAGCGCTGCATCGATAAGGACGTGGAGCTCTTAGACTACCGCATTCAGTCTAACAGAAAAGGCGAAGATGCATTTGCCCAGGTGTATGTAAGAGTTTTGGTGAACGGAAAAGAATCGGCAGGGCGGGGCATAGCGCAAGACGTATTAGAAGCATCAGCGAAAGCCTATTTGAACGCAGTAAACCGTCAATTGGTTTTCCAGTCGAATATGAGCGGGTTGAAAAATCACACAGCTGTCGGATCATAAAAGAAAGGAGAACGGTTAACTTGAAGAAACGTATTGCTCTATTGCCCGGAGACGGGATCGGCCCTGAAGTATTAGAATCAGCGACAGACGTACTGAAAAGTGTTGCCGAACGCTTTAACCATGAATTTGAATTTGAATATGGCCTGATTGGAGGGGCGGCTATTGATGAACATCATAACCCCCTCCCGGAGGAAACCGTTGCTGCTTGTAAAAATGCAGACGCGATATTGCTTGGCGCTGTCGGCGGACCGAAATGGGATCAAAATCCTTCGGAACTGAGACCGGAAAAAGGGCTGCTCAGCATCAGAAAACAGCTTGATTTGTTTGCGAATTTGCGGCCTGTGAAGGTATTTGAAAGCCTTTCTGACGCTTCGCCTTTGAAAAAAGAATATATAGATAATGTTGATTTCGTTATCGTTCGTGAGCTCACAGGCGGCTTGTATTTCGGCCAGCCGAGCAAACGCTATGTAAACACTAAAGGTGAGCAGGAAGCAGTAGATACACTGTTTTATAAGCGAACGGAAATTGAACGAGTGATCAGAGAGGGCTTCAAAATGGCGGCAGCCAGAAAAGGCAAAGTGACCTCTGTAGATAAAGCGAATGTTCTTGAATCAAGCCGGCTGTGGCGTGAAGTGGCTGAGGACGTTGCACAAGAGTTTCCTGATGTGAAGCTTGAGCACATGCTTGTGGATAACGCGGCCATGCAGCTAATTTATGCACCGAATCAATTTGATGTCGTGGTGACTGAAAATATGTTCGGTGATATCTTAAGCGATGAAGCGTCCATGCTTACAGGCTCGCTCGGAATGCTCCCGTCAGCCAGCCTATCAAGCTCTGGTCTTCATCTGTTTGAACCTGTTCATGGCTCCGCGCCTGATATTGCCGGTAAAGGGATGGCAAATCCGTTCGCAGCCATATTGTCAGCGGCAATGCTTTTGAGAACTTCTTTCGGGCTTGAAGAGGAAGCGAAAGCTGTAGAAGATGCGGTAAACAAAGTCTTGGCTTCCGGAAAAAGAACAAGAGACTTGGCACGGGGTGAAGAGTTCAGCGGCACTCAGGCCATTACAGAGGAAGTTAAGGCGGCAATCATGAGTGAAAATACAATTTCTAATGTGTGACAGCTTACGTTAAGCGGTCTTAGCTCTAGGTAGAGGGAGGAAATAAAAGATGATGCCTCGAACAATCATCGAAAAGATTTGGGATCAGCATATTGTAAAACATGGTGAGGGAAAGCCGGATCTTCTCTATATTGATTTGCACCTCATTCATGAGGTGACGTCTCCTCAGGCATTTGAAGGTTTGAGACAAAAGGGAAGAAAGGTCAGAAGACCCCAAAACACATTTGCGACAATGGACCACAACATCCCGACTGTCAATCGTTTTGAGATAAAGGATGAAGTTGCGAAACGCCAAGTAACGGCGCTTGAAAGAAACTGTGAGGAATTTGGCGTGCGCCTTGCCGATCTTCACAGTGTGGATCAAGGGATTGTCCATGTCGTCGGCCCTGAACTGGGCTTAACGCTTCCAGGGAAAACGATTGTGTGCGGTGACAGTCATACATCAACACATGGCGCTTTCGGCGCTCTTGCATTTGGAATCGGGACGAGTGAAGTTGAACATGTCCTTTCCACACAGACACTTTGGCAGCAACGTCCAAAAACACTTGAAGTGCGCGTGGATGGAACGCTTCAAAAAGGGGTAACGGCAAAGGATGTCATCCTTGCTGTCATCGGCAAATACGGTGTGAAATTCGGCACAGGCTACGTCATTGAGTACACTGGGGAAGTATTCAGAAATATGACGATGGATGAACGAATGACTGTTTGTAACATGTCAATTGAAGCAGGAGCAAGAGCAGGTTTGATTGCACCTGACGAGGTGACGTTTGAATATTGCAAAAATCGCAAGTACACGCCAAAAGGCGAAGAATTTGACAAGGCCGTAGAGGAATGGAAGGCGCTGCGCACAGACCCGGGCGCTGTTTACGATAAATCTATCGTCCTTGACGGCAACAAAATTTCCCCTATGGTGACATGGGGCATTAACCCGGGAATGGTTCTTCCTGTCGATTCTGAAGTTCCTGCGCCGGAAAGCTTTTCTGCAGAAGATGATAAAAAAGAAGCGATTCGCGCTTATGAATATATGGGACTGACTCCTCATCAGAAAATTGAAGACATTAAAGTGGAGCACGTATTTATCGGTTCCTGCACAAATTCCCGCATGACTGACCTTCGACAGGCTGCTGACATGATCAAAGGGAAGAAGGTAGCTGACAGCGTAAGGGCCATCGTCGTGCCCGGATCCCAAAGCGTGAAGCTTCAGGCTGAAAAAGAAGGGCTTGACCAGATTTTCTTGGAAGCTGGATTTGAATGGAGAGAGTCAGGCTGCAGCATGTGTTTGAGTATGAATAATGATGTTGTTCCTGAGGGAGAGCGCTGTGCATCAACCTCTAACCGCAACTTCGAGGGCAGACAAGGAAAAGGTGCAAGAACACATCTCGTCAGCCCGGCAATGGCTGCGATGGCTGCCATTCACGGACACTTCGTTGATGTCAGAAAGTTTTATCAGGAAAAAACAGTTGTGTAAGGAGTGCGCGAGATGGAACCTTTGAAATCACATACGGGGAAAGCAGCCGTATTAAATCGGATCAATGTGGATACAGACCAGATTATTCCTAAGCAATTTTTGAAGAGGATTGAAAGAACAGGCTACGGGCGTTTTGCATTCTTTGATTGGAGATATGATGCGAATGGTGAACCGAACCCTGAATTTGAATTAAACCAGCCTGTTTATCAAGGAGCTTCCATTTTAATAGCAGGAGAAAACTTCGGCTGCGGGTCATCGCGTGAACACGCTCCGTGGGCACTTGATGATTATGGGTTTAAAATTATCATTGCGCCGTCATTCGCTGATATTTTCCATCAGAACTGCTTTAAAAACGGCATGCTTCCGATCCGCATGCCATATGACAATTGGAAACAGCTTGTCGGCCAGTATGAAAACCAGTCATTGCAAATGACTGTTGACCTTGAAAAGCAGCTGATTCATGACAGTGAAGGCAATCAAATTTCATTTGAAGTTGATCCGCATTGGAAAGAGATGCTGATCAACGGATATGATGAAATTTCATTAACGCTGCTGCTGGAAGATGAAATCAAGCAATTTGAATCACAAAGAAGCTCTTGGCTTCAAGCCTGAAAAAGCGGCCGGTATTTGTCCGGCGGCTTTTTTTGCCTGGTGAAACCTTTCATTTCTTGTTTTTGTTCACAGGTGTTGATACACTTGAACAAAATAAATGCCTGAAAGGAATATAGGTATGACGCATGACAAGAAAAACGCAAAAATTATTCCTTTTCCTCATCTGAAAGACCGCCTTGTGGAAAAAGGGATGTCATCACTCAAGGAAAAAAAGTATCAAGAAGCGCTTGAACTGTTTTCAGAAGCGATGAAATATGATGATACTGAATCCGATCTTCACTTAGGGATGGCCATCTGCTTTTTAGAGCTGGGCGAGCTGGAAAAGGCAGAAAGCGTGTGCGAGAAGATGCTCAAAGAAGGTTATGGCCATTATTTTACGGTTTTGCAGGTGTACATGACCATCTTAATTCAGCTCAAAAAGTACGAAGAAGTCAAAAGCACCATTGAAGCCGTTTTGGAAGAAAATCAGCTGCCGGCAGAAAGCGCCGAGCAATTTTATAAGCTGCTGGATTTCAGCCGGAAAATGACCGATCCAGATCGTGAGGACGAGGCTTGGGCCGAAGAATATGAGGATACAATTGACACCGAGAAAGTGCTGGCAAGCCCTGAGGAGCAAATGAATCTCATCCATTCCTTAAAAGACCGTAACGTAGCAAAGTATACAGGATTGCTCAAAACAATCCTCCAAGACCCCTCAGCCCATCCGATTATCAAAACGATGATTGTCATGCTGTTAGCTGAGCATGAGTACAGTAAACCTGTACACATTAGCAAATTTGGCGAGTCGTTGACAATTGAACCGTCTGAGATTGTTCCGCCTGATGCCGCCCCGATTCTGCACCGTGTTCTCAGGGTGCTGGATGAGACACTTGGAAATGAAAATCCAACCTTATATGCGGCAGTAGAAGAATTGTGGAGAAGACATTTGTACGTTTTATATCCGTTCCAGCCGAAATTGCTGTCGGCTGACCTTTGGGCGGCTGCCCTGCATAAAGTCGGTTACGAGATGCACGGAATTGAAATTGAAAGAGAAGAACTTCATATGATGTATGAATTTACAGACAGAGAACTCGATGAAGCTTGCACAATGTTAAAAGATATTGAAGAAATTTCTTATTTGTAAATCGCGCCATATAGTTGAAAGCGCTATGTGTTATGTTATAATATAGTGGTTGTATTTGTGTATAACGGGTTATAAGAAATACGGTTGGACAGGCTTTGCAGTTCATTATTAACATCTATACATAATGATTCTGATCTTTGGCAGCTTTGTTTTTGTTGGACGAAGCCGAATGATTGCTTTAGAATGGAAGACCGACACAACCTGAATAGATTTTTGGAGGGAAACACATGTCTGTAAAATGGGAAAAACAAGAAGGCAATGAAGGCGTTTTAACGGTTGAAGTTGATGCTGAAACGTTTAAAACAGCACTTGATGATGCATTTAAAAAAGTAGTAAAACAAGTTTCAATTCCTGGATTCCGTAAAGGTAAAATTCCTCGCGGATTATTCGAACAGCGCTTTGGCGTAGAAGCTCTTTACCAAGATGCTTTGGATATTCTTCTTCCTGTAGAATACCCTAAAGCGGTTGAAGAAGCTGGAATCGAGCCTGTAGACCGTCCTGAAATCGATGTTGAAAAAATCGAAAAAGGCGAAAGCTTAATCTTCACTGCGAAAGTAACAGTAAAACCTGAAGTGAAGCTTGGCGAATACAAAGGCCTGGGCATTGAAAAAGACGACACAGCTGTAACTGACGAAGATGTTCAAAACGAACTAAAAGCCCTTCAAGAGCGTCAAGCTGAGCTTGTTGTTAAAGAAGAAGGCGCCGTTGAAGAAGGAAACACAGTTGTTCTTGATTTCGAAGGATTCGTTGACGGCGAAGCTTTCGAAGGCGGAAAAGCTGAAAACTACTCTCTAGAAGTAGGTTCTGGTTCATTCATCCCTGGCTTCGAAGATCAATTAGTTGGCCTTGAAGCAGGCGCTGAGAAGGATGTTGAAGTGACATTCCCTGAGGAGTACCACGCTGAAGAGCTTGCAGGCAAACCAGCTGTGTTTAAAGTGAAAATTCACGAAATCAAAGCGAAAGAGCTTCCTGAGCTTGACGATGAATTCGCAAAAGATATCGATGAAGAAGTGGAAACACTTGCTGAATTAACTGAAAAAACAAAGAAACGTTTAGAAGAAGCAAAAGAAAACGAAGCTGACGCTAAATTGCGTGAAGAGCTTGTTCTGAAAGCTTCTGAAAATGCTGAAATCGATGTTCCGCAAGCAATGGTCGACACTGAGCTTGACCGCATGCTGAAAGAATTCGAACAGCGTCTGCAAATGCAAGGCATGAACCTTGAGCTTTACACTCAATTCTCAGGCCAAGATGAAGCTGCGCTTAAAGAGCAAATGAAAGAAGATGCTGAAAAACGCGTAAAATCTAACCTGACTCTTGAGGCGATTGCGAAAGCGGAAAACCTTGAAGTATCAGATGAGGAAGTTGATGCTGAGCTTACAAAAATGGCTGAAGCATACAACATGCCTGTTGAAAATATTAAACAAGCCATCGGTTCTACTGACGCGATGAAAGAAGATTTAAAAGTTCGCAAAGCAATTGATTTTCTTGTAGAAAACCGTTAATATGGTGCATAATAATAGTACTAATAAAACAGGGCGCGAATCATTCGTGCCTTGTTTTGTACAATTATGAGTTATCTCTTTTTCTTGGGGCAATATAGTTAATGCAGGGCTGTTTTTTGTCATACATATAGAATGTGCAAGTCAGAAACACATTGTTACCGTCTTTTTGGAAAGTATGGTAAAATGCAATACATACTCGTTCGTTTCAAGAATCATTTTCTTTTGCTCTGCCGGTAAAAGAAAAAGTGAGACAAGATTAAGGGGTGAAAGAATGTTTAAATTTAACGAGGAAAAAGGACAATTAAAATGCTCGTTCTGTGGAAAAACACAAGATCAGGTTCGTAAGCTTGTAGCTGGACCTGGTGTATATATATGTGACGAATGTATCGAACTCTGCACTGAAATTGTAGAGGAAGAACTCGGAACAGAAGAAGAAGTAGAATTTAAAGACGTACCAAAGCCTCAGGAAATTCGCGAAATTTTGAATGAATATGTCATCGGCCAAGATCAAGCGAAGAAATCACTTGCTGTTGCTGTGTATAACCACTATAAGCGCATTAACTCTAACAGCAAAGTTGATGATGTTGAGCTTTCAAAAAGTAATATTTCATTAATCGGCCCTACGGGAAGCGGTAAAACCCTTCTGGCGCAAACATTGGCTCGCATTTTAAATGTGCCGTTTGCGATTGCGGACGCTACATCTTTGACTGAAGCTGGATACGTGGGTGAAGATGTAGAGAATATTCTCTTGAAGCTCATCCAAGCTGCTGATTATGATGTGGAAAAAGCCGAAAAAGGCATTATCTATATTGATGAAATTGATAAAGTGGCTAGAAAATCTGAAAACCCGTCTATCACACGTGATGTGTCAGGTGAGGGTGTACAGCAGGCATTGCTTAAAATTCTTGAGGGTACAGTGGCAAGCGTGCCGCCTCAAGGTGGACGTAAGCATCCTCATCAAGAATTCATTCAAATTGACACAACAAATATTTTGTTCATTTGCGGCGGAGCTTTCGATGGTATCGAACAAATCATCAAACGCCGTTTAGGCCAAAAAGTGATTGGATTCGGTGCCGACAATAAAGCTGCTGATCTTGAGAAAGAAGATCTTCTTTCAAAAGTGCTTCCTGAAGATTTGCTCCGTTTCGGGTTAATTCCTGAATTTATCGGACGTCTTCCGGTTATTGCAAGCCTTGAAAAGCTTGACGAAGAAGCATTGGTTGCGATCTTAACAAAACCGAAAAACGCTCTAGTTAAGCAATTCAAGAAAATGCTTGAGCTTGACAACGTTGAGCTTGAGTTTGAAGAAGAAGCGCTTTCTGAAATTGCTAAAAAAGCAATTGAACGCAAGACTGGAGCACGCGGACTCCGTTCCATCATTGAAGGCATCATGCTTGATGTGATGTTTGAGCTGCCTTCTCGTGATGACATTGAAAAATGTGTAATTACCGGGGCAACTGTGACACACGGAGAGCCTCCTCGCCTCTTATTGAAAGACGGCACTGAGGTAAGCCAAGATAAAACATCTGCATAAAGATAAGCACGAACCTCCTGAGTGGTAACACTCAGGAGGTTTTTTTGCATGCAACTCTTCCGGAAAAACGTTTATTCCCGTCTTCTATGGGAGATACTAGCAATCAGAGGAATGAATTGGATACATAAATTGTTTTTCAGGAGGGACCACCATGAGTTGGACAGGGATCGCGTTATTTATTCAGCTGTTTTTTGGGATCATCATCGGTTTGTATTTTTGGAATTTGCTTAAAAATCAAAGGACACAAAAGGTCACGATAGATAAAGAATCAAAGAAGGAAATGGAGCAGCTTCGGAAAATGCGCGCTATCAGCTTGTCCGAGCCATTATCTGAGAAGGTCCGCCCCAAAAGCTTTAAAGATATCGTCGGACAGGAAGACGGCATTAAAGCATTAAAGGCGGCTTTATGCGGGCCAAATCCACAGCATGTGATTGTCTATGGGCCACCGGGAGTTGGGAAAACGGCTGCTGCGCGGCTTGTGTTGGAAGAAGCAAAAAAACATAAACAATCACCGTTTAAAGAGCAGGCTGTTTTTGTGGAACTCGATGCGACAACAGCCCGTTTTGATGAAAGAGGAATTGCCGATCCGCTCATCGGCTCTGTCCATGACCCGATATACCAAGGGGCCGGAGCGATGGGACAGGCTGGGATTCCGCAGCCGAAGCAGGGAGCTGTCACCCATGCCCATGGCGGTGTGCTGTTTATTGATGAAATAGGGGAGCTGCATCCTATTCAAATGAATAAAATGCTGAAGGTGCTTGAGGACAGAAAAGTCTTTTTAGACAGTGCGTATTACAGTGAGGAAAATACACAAATTCCGAATCATATTCATGATATTTTTCAAAATGGGCTGCCGGCTGATTTTCGCTTGATTGGCGCGACCACGAGAATGCCAAACGAAATTCCGCCAGCTATCAGGTCCCGCTGTTTAGAGGTTTTTTTCCGCGAGCTTGAAAAGGACGAGCTGAAAACGGTTGCCAAAACAGCAGCGGATAAAATTGAAAAAAATATCTCCGAAGAAGGCCTAGATCTTTTGACCAGCTACACGCGGAACGGGCGGGAAGCCGTCAATATGATTCAAATCGCAGCGGGGATGGCTGTAACGGAGAATCGGAAGGACATTACGATTGAGGATATCGAATGGGTCATTCACTCCAGTCAGCTTACTCCAAAGCACGAGCAAAAAATCGGTGTTGAACCACAGGTTGGCATTGTAAATGGGCTTGCAGTCTATGGGCCTAACAGCGGATCGCTTCTGGAAATCGAAGTAAGTGTAACCGCGGCTCAAGATAAAGGATCAATTAACATAACAGGAATAGCTGAAGAAGAAAGCATCGGCAGCCAATCAAAATCAATCAGACGAAAAAGCATGGCGAAGGGTTCGGTTGAAAATGTATTAACCGTGCTCCGGACAATGGGAATGAAGCCTTCTGATTATGATATTCACATCAATTTCCCAGGAGGGATTCCGATTGATGGGCCGTCAGCAGGCATTGCGATGGCGGCGGGAATTTTCTCGGCGATACACAAAATTCCTATTGACAATACCGTTGCGATGACGGGCGAAATCAGCCTGAACGGTCTTGTGAAACCCATCGGAGGCGTCATTCCGAAAATAAAAGCGGCCAAGCAGTCCGGTGCGAAAAAGGTGATTATCCCATATGAAAATCAGCAGGCGATCTTAAAGCAGATTGACGGGATCGAGATTATTGCAGTAAAGACGTTCCAGGAAGTGCTTGATGAAATTTTAGTGAATCCGCCAACGGAACAAAAACCGTTTCATATTGAAATCAATAAAGAATCCGTTTAAACCCTATTTTGATAATAGGGTTTTTTTCATGAAGGACATCTTTTCCTTTTTCATATCAGAAAGAAAGGGTATACTACGAGGAGACTGTTTTATAGAAAATGGAACCATGCCGTTTATTGTACAAGGATGAAAAAGTTGTATTATAATGGTTCATACTAAAGTCACGGAGGTGTCAGTCACATGGCAGAAGAATTAAAACGCAGCATTCCGCTCCTCCCTTTAAGAGGTTTATTAGTGTACCCGACGATGGTTTTGCATTTAGATGTAGGACGTGACAAGTCGGTTCAGGCTCTTGAACAGGCAATGATGCATGATCATATGATATTTTTAGCCACTCAGCAGGATATTTCGATAGACGAACCTGGTGAAGACGAGATTTTCACTGTCGGCACCTATACAAAAATTAAGCAAATGCTGAAGCTTCCGAACGGTACGATTCGTGTGTTGGTGGAGGGCTTAAAGCGCGCCCAGATCGTCAAATACAATGAACACGAGGATTACACGTCGGTCGACATTCAACTTATTCATGAAGATGATTCAAAAGATACAGAAGACGAAGCATTGATGCGGACTTTGCTAGACCACTTTGATCAGTACATAAAAATTTCTAAAAAAATCTCGGCCGAAACGTACGCCGCGGTTACTGATATCGAAGAGCCGGGGAGAATGGCAGACATCGTTGCTTCTCATCTGCCCCTTAAACTAAAGGATAAGCAGGATATTTTAGAAACGGCTGATGTCAAAGACAGGCTGAACAAGGTCATTGATTTTATTAATAATGAAAAAGAAGTGCTGGAGATTGAGAAAAAAATCGGCCAGCGCGTCAAACGTTCGATGGAGCGTACGCAGAAGGAATACTACTTGCGTGAACAAATGAAGGCGATCCAAAAAGAGCTTGGCGATAAAGAAGGCAAAACTGGCGAAGTTCACACCCTGACGGAAAAAATCGAAGAAGCAGGAATGCCTGATCATGTGAAGGAAACAGCGCTTAAAGAATTGAACAGATATGAAAAAATTCCGTCAAGTTCTGCGGAAAGCTCCGTGATCCGCAACTATATCGACTGGCTGGTTGCTCTTCCGTGGACGGATGAAACAGATGATAAGCTTGATTTGAAAGAAGCAGGACGTCTCTTGGACGAAGAGCATCACGGGCTTGAAAAAGTAAAAGAACGTATTTTAGAATATTTGGCTGTCCAGAAGCTGACCAAATCCCTGAAAGGCCCGATTCTCTGTTTGGCAGGACCTCCAGGTGTCGGAAAAACGTCTTTAGCCAAATCAATTGCAAAAAGCTTGGGACGCAAATTCGTCAGAATCTCACTCGGAGGAGTACGGGACGAATCAGAGATACGCGGACACAGACGGACCTATGTCGGAGCAATGCCTGGACGGATTATTCAAGGGATGAAAAAAGCGGGCAAGCTGAATCCGGTCTTCTTATTAGACGAAATTGACAAAATGTCATCTGATTTTAGAGGAGACCCGTCTTCCGCTATGCTTGAAGTGCTTGATCCAGAGCAAAACAGCAGCTTCAGTGATCACTATATTGAAGAAACCTTTGATTTATCCAAAGTGCTGTTTATCGCAACGGCGAACAATTTGGCCACAATCCCGGGCCCGCTCAGAGACAGAATGGAAATTATTAATATCGCAGGCTACACAGAAATAGAAAAACTTGAAATCGTAAAGGATCACTTGCTTCCAAAGCAGATCAAAGAACACGGGCTGAAGAAAAGCAACCTGCAGCTGCGTGATCAGGCGATTCTTGATATCATCCGCTACTATACGAGAGAAGCTGGTGTGAGAAGCCTTGAACGCCAGCTTGCCGCGATTTGCCGTAAAGCTGCAAAAGCCATTGTTGCTGAAGAGCGAAAACGGATTACGGTTACTGAGAAGAACCTTCAAGACTTTATCGGAAAACGTATTTTCAGATATGGACAAGCTGAAACAGAGGATCAGGTTGGTGTAGTGACAGGGCTTGCTTATACAACCGTTGGCGGAGATACGCTGTCGATTGAAGTATCGCTTTCTCCGGGGAAAGGGAAATTAATCCTGACAGGAAAGCTCGGAGATGTTATGAGAGAGTCAGCTCAGGCTGCATTCAGCTATGTACGATCCAAAACAGAAGAACTTGGCATTGAACCTGACTTTCATGAGAAGTATGATATTCATATACATGTACCAGAGGGTGCGGTGCCAAAAGATGGTCCGTCAGCCGGTATTACGATGGCAACAGCGCTTGTTTCTGCTTTAACGGGACGGGCGGTTTCGCGTGAAGTCGGCATGACTGGGGAAATTACGCTTCGCGGGCGCGTGCTGCCGATCGGCGGCTTAAAGGAAAAAGCGCTTGGCGCACATAGAGCGGGATTAACGACCATTATTGCGCCTAAAGATAATGAAAAAGATATAGAGGATATTCCGGAAAGCGTCAGGGAGGGGCTGACATTTATATTGGCGTCCCACTTAGACGAGGTTTTGGAACATGCCTTAGTAGGAGAGAAGAAATGAAAGTCACAAAGTCAGAAATCGTGATCAGTGCAGTAAAACCGGAACAGTACCCTGAAGGGGGGCTTCCGGAAATCGCATTGGCCGGAAGATCGAACGTAGGAAAATCGTCTTTTATCAATTCATTAATCAATCGCAAAAATCTTGCGAGAACGTCATCAAAGCCGGGAAAAACACAAACGCTTAATTTCTACATTATCAATGATGAGCTGCATTTTGTGGATGTGCCGGGCTACGGTTTTGCCAAAGTGTCAAAGTCTGAGCGTGAAGCATGGGGCAGAATGATTGAAACCTATATCACGACACGCGAGGAATTAAAAGCTGTGGTGCAGATCGTTGATTTGCGGCATGCGCCATCTAATGATGATGTACAGATGTATGAATTTTTAAAGTATTACGGCATTCCTGTTATTGTTATCGCTACAAAGGCGGATAAGATCCCGAAAGGCAAATGGGACAAACACGCGAAGGTTGTCCGACAAACATTAAATATTGATCCGGAAGACGAGCTCATTCTCTTTTCCTCAGAAACGAAAAAGGGAAAAGACGAAGCTTGGGGAGCGATCAAAAAAATGATAAACCGGTAGAGGATCCTCTACCGGTTTTATTTATCGTATAGATTTTTTTCGTTTTATCAATAATAACAATAAACTGATTCCAATAAAGACAAACGGCCAATACTCCTTCAGAAGCGCTGTTGGAATATGCGCAGACTCAAGCCATGCCATAATTTGTTTGAAAAAGTACAAAAACAGGGAAAAACAAATCATCGACACAGCTTCATATACATATTCTTTTTTTTGAACGGTTGAAACGAGAAGTGAGAAGCCGATCATAAAGAGGAGCATTTCAAAATCATCCGGCCACCATACCCATTTCGGCTTGGCAAAAAAGTGTAAACCGATCCCGAAGAGAAGTAAACCAATAAAAAAATGGGGTGTAACGGCTTCTTTTTTTCCTTGATATACAAAGGCTGCGCCTAACAGCATGAGGAGAACAGGCCATTGATCCTGCCCTGAAAACAGTTCGGCTTGACCGCTTTCTAGCCATGCATATACAGAAGCGGCAAGCAGCAGACAAGGGAATAAAATTGATTTTTGTTTCATGCATATCACCTTCTTGTTTTTTAGAGCTGATGTGTAGTAAATTTCTGCTGTTTTTGGTATTGTCAATAGGAATGCTTCTTTTCCCTGAAGCTTTTTCTAATATAGCATAAGAATTTTAAAATCTGTTCACATTTTGTGAAAGAAACTATGTTATAATTGTTATAAATAATGAGTTCTATGTTAGAATGATTATAAATTGAGATTGGGTGTTGGGGGTGTAATTAGAGCGATGCATATACTTGTTGTGGGAGTAGATTATAAATCCGCCCCTATTGAGATACGTGAAAAAGTAAGTTTTCAGCCGAATGAGCTGGCAGAAGCAATGGTGCAGCTGAAAGAAGAGAAAAGCATTCTTGAAAACATCATTGTCTCAACCTGCAACCGCACTGAAATTTATGCGGTAGTCGACCAGCTCCATACCGGCCGTTATTATATAAAAAAGTTTTTAGCTGATTGGTTTCAATTAAGCAAAGAAGAGCTGTCACCGTTCTTAACGTTTTATGAGAGCGATGCCGCTGTTGAGCATTTATTCCGTGTAGCCTGCGGACTTGACTCTATGGTGATTGGCGAAACGCAGATTCTCGGACAGGTACGCGACAGCTTTAAAACAGCTCAGCAAGAAAAAACGATCGGGACTATTTTTAATGAGCTGTTTAAGCAGGCGGTTACAGTGGGCAAGCGGACTCACGCCGAAACAGACATTGGCTCAAATGCGGTGTCAGTAAGCTATGCTGCAGTTGAACTTGCCAAAAAAATCTTCGGAAATCTTTCAAGCAAGCACATATTGATTCTCGGTGCGGGAAAAATGGGCGAGCTTGCTGCGGAAAACCTGCACGGACAGGGAATCGGCAAGGTCACTGTCATTAACCGAACATACTTGAAAGCGAAGGAGCTTGCAGACCGTTTCTCAGGTGAAGCGAGAAGCTTGAATCAGCTTGAAAGCGCGCTTGCGGAGGCTGATATTTTAATCAGTTCAACCGGTGCAAGTGAATTTGTCGTGTCCAAAGAGATGATGGAAAACGCGAATAAGCTTCGCAAGGGACGTCCGCTGTTTATGGTCGACATTGCCGTGCCTAGAGATCTTGATCCGGCGCTGAATGATCTTGAAGGTGTTTTTCTTTATGATATCGACGATCTGGAAGGCATTGTAGAAGCGAACATGAAAGAGCGGAGAGAAACAGCTGAAAAAGTTGAACTGTTAATTGAAGAAACCATTGTGGAATTTAAACAATGGATGAATACACTTGGTGTTGTGCCGGTTATTTCTGCATTGCGCGAAAAGGCGCTTGCCATCCAGTCAGAAACGATGGACAGCATTGAGCGTAAGCTGCCTCACTTAAGCACAAGAGAGAAAAAACTGTTGAACAAACACACCAAAAGTATTATTAACCAAATGCTTCGTGATCCGATTTTAAAGGTGAAAGAGCTTGCGGCAGATGCTGATTCTGAAGAAAAGCTCGCGTTGTTTATGCAGATTTTTGATATTGAAGAAGCTGCGGGCCGTCAAATGATGAAAACCGTTGAAAGCAGCCAGAAGGTCCACTCTTTTAAGAAGGCTGAATCAAAAGCGGGCTTTAGCCCACTTGTAAGTGAGTGAAAGCTGAATGATTGATACTGCAATGGCAAGACTTAATGAGGGGACAATCGTCATTTACGCTTTAAGTGTACTCTTTTATTTTATAGATTTTCTTCAACACAACCGGAAGGCTGGAAAAATGGCCTTCTGGTTGCTTTCTATTGTCTGGACTCTGCAAACCGTGTATTTGGCCTATTTTATGTGGGTGACGGGGCGGTTTCCGGTATTAAATGTGACAGAGGCGCTTTATTTTTATGCCTGGGTGCTTGTCACGCTGTCACTTGTACTGACAAAGCTTTTACGTGTTGACTTTATCGTGTTTTTTACAAATGTTATAGGATTTTCTATGATCGCCATTCACACATTTTCACCGACAGAGCAGCAGTCAGCTGCTTTTTCCGGGCAGCTTGTATCTGAGCTTTTGGTGATTCATATTACAATGGCGATTCTTTCATATGGCGCTTTTTCCCTTTCTTTCGTTTTTTCTGTGCTATATATGTTTCAATATCATCTGCTGAAAAAGAAAAAGTGGGGAAAATGGCTGTTGAGAATAGAAGATTTATCTAAGCTTGATTATATGGCGTATGTTTTAAATGTCATTGGGGTTCCGATGCTGCTGCTGAGTTTGATTCTCGGCGTCATTTGGGCGTATGTCTCACTAGAAACGCTGTATTGGTTTGACGCCAAAGTGCTTGGTTCGTTTGTCGTCCTGCTGCTGTACAGCTATTATCTTTATATCAGGCTGATTAAAGAGCTGCAAGGAAAGGTCGCAGCACTGTGGAATACGGCTTGTTTTCTGGTGCTGATGATCAATTATTTCCTGCTTGGAAGCCTGTCGCAATTCCATTGGTTCAGTTAAACGATGTCCCAAGCAGATTCGGGAGGAAAGAAATGATGAGAACGATTAAAGTAGGTTCCAGACGGAGCAAACTCGCTATGACTCAAACAAAATGGGTTATTCAAAAACTGAAGGAAATCAATCCTTCGTTTGCTTTTGAAATTAAAAAGATCGTGACAAAGGGCGACCGGATTGTCGATGTTACACTCTCAAAAGTGGGTGGAAAAGGGCTGTTTGTCAAAGAAATTGAACAGGCGCTTTTAAACGAAGAGATTGATATGGCAGTGCACAGCATGAAGGACATGCCTGCTGTTTTGCCTGAAGGCCTTGTGATCGGCTGTATTCCTGAACGGGAAGACCCGCGTGATGCCCTTATTTCAAAGAATCGCGTAAAGCTTTCAGAAATGAAGGAAGGTGCTGTCATTGGCACAAGCAGTTTAAGAAGAAGCGCGCAGCTTTTGATTGAGCGCCCTGACCTTACAATTAAATGGATTAGAGGTAATATAGATACAAGACTTCAAAAGCTGGAAACAGAGGATTATGACGCGATTATTTTAGCGGCTGCCGGCCTTTCCAGAATGGGTTGGAAGCAAGATGTCGTAACCGAATTCCTTGAGCCTGAGCGCTGTTTGCCTGCTGTGGGGCAGGGAGCCCTGGCGATTGAGTGCCGAGAATCGGATGAAGAGCTGTTGGCGTTGTTTTCTCAGTTTACAGATGAATATACAAAACGGACTGTCTTAGCGGAACGTGCTTTTTTAAACGCGATGGAGGGCGGCTGCCAGGTTCCGATCGCGGGCTACTCCGTGTTAAATGGACAGGATGAAATTGAAATGACAGGGCTTGTCGCTTCACCTGACGGCAAAATCATTTTTAAAGAAACCGTCACCGGAAACGATCCGGAGGAAGTAGGAAAGCGCTGTGCCGCTCTTATGGCTGACAAAGGAGCAAAAGATTTAATTGATCGTGTAAAACGGGAGCTTGACGAGGATGGAAAATGATTTTCCGTTGAAAGGAAAAACAGTGCTTGTCACCCGGAATAAGGCACAGGCAGCATCATTTCAGCAAAAAGTGGAGGCGCTTGGCGGTAAAGCGGTTTTAACCTCTTTGATTACGTTTCGCCGCGCTTTGCCGAATGATGTTGCGGAACAGGTAAGAGAGGATCTTGCCGCGCCAGGCTGGCTTGTTTTTACAAGTGTGAACGGGGCAGACTTCTTTTTTTCTTATCTGAAGGAAAATCAGCTTATTCTCCCTGCGCATAAAAAAATTGCAGCCGTCGGTGAAAAAACCGCGCGCCGTTTAAAAATGCATAACGTATCGGTTGATGTGATGCCACAGGAGTATATTGCTGAACAATTGGCTGACGCTCTTAAGCAGCATGCTGAACCGGGGGAGCCCATTACCGTGATGAAAGGGAATTTGTCACGTGATGTGATAAAACAAGAGCTTGTCCCGCTCGGTTTTGAAGTAAAGGAATGGGTTCTCTACGAAACGATTCCGGATGAAGAAGGCATTGAGGCACTGAAAGACGCTGCGGGTCAATATTCCTTTGACTATGTAACATTTACGAGTTCATCAACCGTACATACGTTTATGCATGTCTTGGGAGAAGAATTAAAAAAGTGGAAGGCGAATGGGACGGCCTGTATCAGCATTGGGCCTTTAACAAATGATGCCCTTCTGACATACGGCATCACATCGCATATGCCTGATACATTTACAATAGATGGCATGCTTGAGTTAATGTGCAGCATGTCAAGAGAGGAAGAGAGAATATGAGTCAATCATTTAATAGACACCGCCGCCTGCGGACATCAAAAGCAATGAGAGAAATGGTAAAGGAAACACGTTTGCACCCATCAGATTTTATTTATCCGATTTTTGTCGTTGAAGGTCTGGAAGGCAAAAAAGCTGTTCCGTCAATGCCTGATGTTTACCATGTATCATTAGATTTATTGAAGGATGAAGTAGCGGAGCTGGTCAAACTGGGCATTCAATCTGTTATCGTGTTCGGCATCCCGGAAGAAAAAGATGATTGCGGAACACAAGCGTACCATGATCACGGAATTGTCCAAAAAGCCATCACAGAAATTAAAGAACACTTCCCTGAAATGGTTGTTGTCGCTGACACGTGCCTGTGCGAATATACAGACCACGGCCATTGCGGACTTGTCAAAGACGGGGTCATCCTCAATGATGAATCGCTGGAGCTTTTAGCGCAGACAGCTGTCAGCCAAGCGAAAGCAGGTGCGGATATCATTGCGCCATCAAACATGATGGACGGATTTGTTACAGTGATCAGAGAAGCGCTTGATAAAGAAGGATTCGTCAATATTCCAATCATGTCTTACGCTGTGAAATATTCAAGTGAGTTTTACGGTCCGTTCCGTGATGCAGCAAACAGCACACCGCAATTCGGAGACCGCAAAACATATCAGATGGACCCTGCCAACCGTATGGAGGCACTCCGCGAAGCACAATCAGATGTCGAAGAAGGCGCAGACTTTTTGATTGTCAAACCTTCGCTTTCTTATATGGATATCATGCGTGACGTAAAAAATGAGTTTACTTTGCCGCTCGTCGCTTATAATGTAAGCGGAGAGTATTCAATGGTGAAGGCTGCAGCGCAGAACGGCTGGATCAAAGAAAAAGAAATTGTGTTGGAAATTTTGACAAGCATGAAGCGCGCGGGTGCCGACCTGATTATTACGTATCATGCGAAAGACGCAGCGAAATGGCTTGCGGAGTAATTTTATTCAGTTGACAGGAGTTGAGGCAGATGAGAAGCTATGAAAAATCAAAAACGGCTTTTAAAGAAGCGCAAAAACTCATGCCAGGCGGTGTGAACAGTCCCGTTCGCGCATTTAAATCGGTAGACATGGACCCGATTTTTATGGAGCGTGGAAAAGGCTCGAAAATCTTTGATATTGACGGGAATGAATATATTGACTACGTCTTGTCATGGGGGCCTTTAATTTTAGGGCATACAAATGACCGCGTCGTAGAAAGCCTCAAAAAAGTGGCTGAATACGGGACAAGCTTCGGTGCTCCGACTGAAGTAGAAAATGAACTGGCTAAGCTCGTCATTGATCGTGTGCCATCTGTAGAAATTGTACGAATGGTAAGCTCCGGAACAGAGGCTACAATGAGTGCCCTCCGTTTGGCAAGGGGCTATACAGGCCGCAACAAGATTTTAAAATTTGAGGGCTGCTACCACGGACACGGCGATTCTCTCTTGATTAAAGCTGGTTCAGGTGTTGCCACTCTCGGTCTGCCTGACAGCCCGGGGGTGCCTGAAGGCATTGCGAAAAACACCATCACCGTTCCGTACAATGATTTAGAAAGTGTAAAGCTTGCTTTCCAGCAATTCGGTGAAGACATTGCGGGAGTCATTGTAGAGCCAGTTGCCGGAAATATGGGTGTTGTTCCGCCGCAAGAAGGCTTCCTGCAGGGTCTGCGTGATATCACTGAGCAGTACGGCTCCCTGCTGATTTTTGATGAAGTGATGACAGGCTTCCGGGTTGATTATAACTGCGCTCAAGGTTACTTCGGCGTAACGCCTGATCTGACTTGTTTAGGAAAAGTAATCGGGGGCGGACTTCCTGTCGGCGCTTATGGCGGAAAGGCAGAAATCATGGAGCAGATCGCTCCAAGCGGTCCGATCTATCAAGCTGGTACATTGTCAGGCAACCCGCTTGCGATGACGGCTGGCTTAGAGACATTGAAACAGCTGACACCTGATTCCTACAAGAATTTCATCAAAAAAGGCGACAGACTGGAAGAAGGAATTTCAAAAGCCGCCGAGGTTCATGGCATTCCGCATACCTTTAACCGTGCAGGTTCGATGATCGGTTTCTTCTTTACAAACGAACCAGTCATTAATTATGAAACAGCGAAATCATCTGATTTGAAGCTGTTCGCAAGCTATTATAAAGGGATGGCAAATGAAGGGGTATTCCTTCCGCCATCACAATTCGAAGGTCTTTTCCTCTCAACGGCCCATACTGATGAAGATATTGAAAACACAATCCAGGCAGCTGAGAAAGTATTTGCTGAGATCAGCCGCAGATAAGAGTGAAAACCGGTATCAAGGACTCCTTGTGCCGGTTTTTTCGTGCTCTCCCACTCATATTTTCTCCAGTTCATACATACACCTTTAGTGACATCTAATTTTAAGGATTAGATGAAAGGAGGATATGAACTTGCCGCAAAATCATCGATTGCAATTTTCTGTAGAAGAATCGATCTGTTTCCAAAAAGGACAGGAAGTTTCTGAACTGCTTTCTATTTCATTAGATCCTGATATTAGGGTTCAGGAAGTAAATGATTATGTATCAATCATAGGATCGCTTGAACTTACAGGTGAGTACAACATAGATCAAAACAAACATACCGAAGAGATTTATACAGATAAGCGGTTTGTTGAACAAGTCAGAAAGAGAGAGGATGGAAGTGCGGAACTGACTCACTGTTTTCCTGTGGATATTACCATTCCGAAAAATAAAGTGAGCCATTTACAGGATGTCTTCGTCTTTATTGACGCATTTGACTATCAATTGACGGATTCGCGCATTTTAACAATTCAAGCTGATTTAGCGATTGAAGGACTTTTGGATGATACGCAAGACAAAGAGCCGGAGATACCTTTATATGAAGCTCCTGCGGCATTCAGGGAGGAAGAGCTTTCAGAGCCGCCGGCACATAGTGTAGTAGAAGAACCGGGTGCATCATCGGCAGAGGAAGCAGTTCTTCAGCATGAACCGCCAGCCGAACCGCCAGAACTTTTTATCTCGAAAGCGGGGCTCCGTGAAGAACTGGAGACAGAAAAAGCAGAATCTGAGCCGCCTGAATCGGTTGCTTCAGAACCAGAGGCCAGAGAAGATGTGAAAGAGGAAGAAGAGTCAGAAGAGCTTGCTGTGCCGGAAACGGAGGTTCGTGCTGAATCGGAAACAGAAGAATCTGAGCCAGAACCTGATCCTTCAGAAATAGAGATTCAAGAGATCGTTAAAGCAAAAAAAGAAACGGCAGAGCCGGCAGCTGCAATAGCGGATGTTCGTGAAGAAGCAGACTCTCCAGCAGAGACTGAGCTTCGTGAACACGCTGAAGCAGAAGAATCGCCTGCTTTGGAAGCTGAGCTTCATTCAGAGACTGTGATTGCAGAGGAAAAAGCGGAAACAACAGTGTCTCCTAATCATGAATATGCGCTGCGCCAAGAGGCTCAAAAGGAAGAAGCGGCTCAATCGGATCAGGCTGATCCTGCGCTTTGCCAAGAAGAGGCGGAACCGGATGAAGCTTTGGAGAGTGTATCAGAGGCCGCTCTCTCCATAGAAGATAGCAGAGAAACAGCTTCAGCTGTATATATGGAGAATGACAATGCCGATTTACATTTCCATTTCAACCAAAAAACAAGCTCGGAGGAGGCATCTCAAGAAGAA
This sequence comes from Bacillus sp. FSL R5-0576, assembly GCF_038004765.1. Classification (NCBI taxonomy): domain Bacteria; kingdom Bacillati; phylum Bacillota; class Bacilli; order Caryophanales; family Bacillaceae; genus Bacillus; species Bacillus sp. FSL R5-0576. Next base: position 2,594,316 of record NZ_JBBORU010000001.1, on the reverse strand, counting down.
TTGCCTGAACCGGCATACCGTACCTTCCTGCCTGAACAAGAAGAGGAGGATTCTTTTTATTCAGCGCCTAAGCTGCTGGAGGAGGAAGAACAAGAGGAAGAGAGCTTCGAAATTGAAGTGAGAAAAACACCATCAGCTGAAGAGCCTAAGGAAGAAACACCTTTTCAATCCTTCCAGCTGCCTGAAACTTCTGAGACTGAAAGGAAGGAAACGGATGCTGTTCCTAGGGTTGCTCCTGCTGCTGAAACGAAGGAACCTCAAACAAAGGAAAGTGATAATTCTCTTTATTTAACAAAACTCTTTACAAAAGAAGCGGATGAGTTTTCGAGAATGAAAATATGCATTGTGCAGCAGGAAGATACGATCGAGCGTTTATGCGAACGGTATGAAATTACATCCCAGCAGCTGATCAGGATGAATTCTTTAGCCTTGGATGATGAATTAAAAGCAGGACAGATTCTCTATATTCCTCAATATAAAAATAGCCATGCGTAAACCGTAAGCGATCGGAAAATGTGGTGAATGAAATGGAAGATACCCAATCGGTTCTTCGGGAATACGGACTGACTGCTCAATTTATTGAGCCTGTCAGTCCTCTTGTTTGGAAAGTGTATACAGACTACGGTGTATTTGCCCTGAAAAAATTGAAAGAGGGTCGCGGCAAGCATTTTACAGATCATATGGTGGCGATTGAGGAAAAAGGCTTTCGTTCATTCGTTCCCGTTTACAGAACAAATAGCGGTGAGTTTTTCTCAGCAGGCATACAATACGGAGATACCTACTATTTAATGCCTTGGCTCCAATTTGACCAAGAGGAAGAACGGGATCAGAAACATGCTTATTTATTTAGAGAAACAGCCCGTCTTCACGAGAGAACCGCGCAGGAACTAAAGGTTAGACGTGATGAGATTGAACGTTATTACGGGCAAACGAAAAAAAAGTGGGAACAAGATAAAATTTTCTATGAGCAGTTTGTGGATAGAGCGGAGAAGGAATGGTACCTTTCTCCTTTTGAACTCCAGGCCATAACCTATTTTTCAGAAACCATTTCCGCGGTGAATTTTGCGCTGGAACGGCTGGAGGACTGGTATGAGTCGGCAAAGGAAAAGGACGTTTCAAGGGTTGTAATGAACCACGGCAGCCTGTCTATACACCATTTTCTGTATAATGATGCCGGGACCGGATATTTTACAAACTTCGAAAGAGCATCTGTCGGTCCGCCGCAAAACGACCTGCTCGGCTTTTATACAAAAATGTTCAGAGGCTTTCCGAAAGCTTGTCCGGAATGCGTCGAATGGTTTTATGGATATACGAAATCATTCCCTTTGCGTGAAGCGGAAGTCAGTCTTTTTCTCAGCTATATGGCATATCCGGCAGCCATGTACAAGGTGCTGAACGGTTATCAAACTGGGAAAAGACAGCATGAAAAAGAGGAATGTACACAATTATTAAAGGCTTATTGGCAAATGAAAAACATAGAGCCGTTTGTGATGAAAATTCATCAGATTGAACAAGAGAAAAAATTTCAGGCTGAAAACGAGTCCACGTCTTAATGGCGCGGACTTGTTTGTTTATATCCATTCTAAATGAAGGGCGCAAGCTAAAAAGATTAGGATTGCGAGCAGCAAAACATCAAAGGTTGTCGGAAAGAAAATGGTTCTGATTCCTTGAAAAATCGTAATGGGAATAATCACTTGTGCGGATACAAGCCGAATTTGCCTTACCCATGGCGGCAGCGAATAAGAGCTGAAACGTTTCTTCACGGTGCATCCTCCTCTACGCATTTACAAGCATCATATGTAAACTTGGGCAATAGGTGCCTGCCCATCTGTATAGAAAGCGGTGTTTTTGGAAAAGATGATTGACGAATCAAAAACACTTTTACTATAATAAAGAACATAAATAATGTATACAATGAGCTGATAAATACACCTGCTTAGAACGGGAAGAGTACAAAAAAGGCGCATGCAGAGAGAGAAGCCGTTTGCTGAAAGGCTTCTTATGTTGTCTGATTGGAAGGTCGCCCGGGAGCATAATTTCTTGAAAGAAGAGTAGAGAAATTCGGGAAACACCCGTTATCCGTTATAAGTGCATGAACTGATAGAGTTCATGAAAAAAGGTGGTACCGCGAAAGAGCTTTTCGTCCTTTTACAGGGATGAAGAGCTCTTTTTTCGTTCTCAGCCATTTTTAAACATGCTGGAGGGTTATGATGGAAACGAATGAACAAACAATGCCGACGAAATATGATCCGGCAGCGGTTGAAAAAGACCGATATGATTTTTGGCTAAAAGGCAAATTTTTTGAAGCGGGCAGTGACCAGACAAAAGAGCCATACTCTGTTGTCATCCCGCCGCCAAACGTAACAGGAAGACTTCACCTTGGCCACGCATGGGACACAACGCTGCAAGACATTGTAACAAGAATGAAACGCATGCAGGGCTATGATGTGCTGTGGCTTCCAGGCATGGACCATGCCGGCATCGCAACACAGGCTAAAGTGGAGGCGAAACTTCGTGAAGAAGGCAAATCCCGCTACGATTTAGGCCGTGAAAAATTCCTCGAAGAAACGTGGAAGTGGAAGGAAGAATATGCTGACTTTATTCGCAGCCAGTGGGCGAAATTAGGTCTTGGCCTAGATTATTCCCGTGAACGTTTTACGCTGGATGAAGGCTTGAGCAAAGCGGTAAGAGAAGTATTCGTTAAGCTTTATGAAAAAGGCCTGATCTACAGAGGCGAATATATTATTAACTGGGACCCAGCGACAAAAACAGCCCTATCCGACATTGAGGTGATTTACAAGGATGTTCAAGGCGCGTTCTATCATATGAGCTATCCGCTTGCTGACGGTTCAGGCTCAATTGAAATTGCGACGACACGTCCTGAAACAATGCTCGGTGATACAGCTGTTGCCGTTCACCCTGAAGACGAGCGCTATAAACACCTTATCGGAAAAACGGTGATTCTGCCGATTGTAAATCGTGAAATTCCGATTGTCGGTGATGACTATGTTGATATGGAATTTGGTTCAGGTGCCGTGAAAATTACACCTGCTCATGATCCGAACGACTTCGAGCTTGGCAACCGCCACAATTTAGAACGCATCCTTGTCATGAATGAAGATGGCACGATGAATGAAAATGCGCTCCAATATCAAGGTATGGATCGTTTTGAATGCCGCAAAAAGCTCGTGAAAGATTTACAGGAGGCGGGAGTTCTCTTCAAGATCGAGGATCATATGCACTCTGTCGGCCATAGTGAACGAAGCGGAGCTGTTGTGGAGCCTTATCTTTCTACACAATGGTTTGTGCGCATGCAGCCGCTTGCTGATGCAGCGATTGAGCTGCAAAAGAAAGAAGAAAAGGTCAACTTTGTGCCTGACCGTTTCGAAAAAACGTATTTACACTGGATGGAAAACATCCGCGACTGGTGTATCTCCCGTCAATTGTGGTGGGGCCATCGTATTCCTGCCTGGTATCATAAAGAAACAGGCGAGCTATATGTCGGGCTTGAAGCGCCGGAAGACAGCGAAAATTGGGAACAGGATACAGACGTACTGGATACATGGTTCAGTTCTGCGCTATGGCCTTTCTCCACAATGGGCTGGCCTGATGTAACGGCTGAAGACTTTAAACGCTACTATCCGACAGATGTTCTCGTGACAGGGTACGATATCATTTTCTTCTGGGTATCACGCATGATTTTCCAAGGCATTGAATTTACAGGCGAGCGCCCGTTCAAAGATGTTTTAATCCACGGCTTAATCCGTGACGAGCAAGGCCGGAAAATGAGTAAATCTCTTGGCAACGGTGTCGACCCGATGGATGTGATTGACAAGTACGGAGCCGATTCTCTGCGTTATTTCCTTGCGACTGGAAGCTCTCCTGGCCAGGATCTGCGCTTCAGCTATGAAAAAGTGGAATCGACCTGGAATTTTGCCAATAAAATTTGGAACGCCTCCCGTTTTGCATTAATGAATATGGATGGCATGACGTACGATGAGCTTGATCTGTCAGGCGAAAAGTCAGTCGCTGACAAGTGGATTTTAACGCGATTAAATGAAACGATCGAGCACGTGACCCAGCTTGCTGACCGATATGAATTTGGTGAAGTAGGACGCCATTTATATAACTTTATTTGGGATGATTTCTGTGATTGGTATATTGAAATGGCGAAGCTACCGCTTTATGGAGAAGACGAAGCTGCCAAGAAAACTACCCGTTCCATCCTTGCTTACGTACTTGATCAAACGATGCGTCTGCTCCATCCGTTTATGCCATTCTTAACGGAGGAAATTTGGCAGCACCTTCCTCACCAAGGGGAATCGATTACAGTAAGTCAATGGCCTGTAGTAGTGCCGGAGCATACCGATACTGAAGCGGCAGCTGACATGAAGCTTCTTGTTGAGCTAATCCGTTCTGTGCGCAATATCCGCAGTGAAGTCAATACGCCAATGAGCAAGCAGGTTGAACTGTACATTAAAACAAGCACAGACGAAATAGCAGCCCGCCTCGAAGCGAACCGTTCATATGTTGAACGCTTTACGAATCCGAGCGTGCTTAAAATCGGCACCGATATTGAGGCTGTTGATAAGGCGATGACGGCCGTTGTCTCAGGAGCAGAGGTTATTCTTCCGCTTGAAGGCTTAATCAATATTGATGAAGAAATTGCCCGTCTGCAAAAAGAATTTGATAAACTGACAAAAGAAGTTGAGCGTGTCCAAAAGAAACTTGGAAATGAAGGATTTATGAAAAAAGCGCCTGCACACGTAATTGATGAAGAACGTGAAAAAGAAAAAGATTATGTGGCGAAGCGTGACGCTGTTCAAAAACGAATGGCTGAGCTGAAGGGTTAATGAAAAGCCGGGGCGGTTTCTAGAGAAACCGCCTTGTCTTATAAAAGAGGGGATTATCATTGTTTACTGCATATCAAGATGCGCGCAGCTGGATTCACGGGAGGCTGAAATTCGGGGTGAAGCCCGGACTTGGCCGAATGAAACAGCTGATGGCGCGGTTAGGACATCCTGAAAAAAAAATCCGAGCGTTCCACGTCGCAGGAACAAACGGTAAAGGATCAACTGTCGCTTTTATCCGTTCTATGCTGCAGGAAGCCGGATATACGGTTGGAACATTTACATCGCCTTATATTATTACGTTTAATGAACGGATCAGCGTAAACGGGATACCGATTTCAGATGAGGAATGGACAGCACTCGTCAATCAAATGAAACCGCACGTTGAAGCCCTTGATCAAACGGAATACGGACAGCCGACAGAATTTGAAATTATGACGGCCTGTGCATTTTTATATTTTGCAGAATTTCATAAGGTCGATTTTGTTATTTTTGAAACAGGTTTGGGCGGTAGATTCGATTCTACTAATGTGGTTGAACCGCTCTTAACTGTGATTACAAGCATTGGACACGATCATATGAATATTTTGGGAAACACCATTGAAGAAATTGCAGGAGAAAAGGCCGGTATTATTAAAGAAGGTATTCCAATCGTTACAGCAGTTACCCAGCCGGAAGCTTTACAGGTCATCCGCCATGAAGCTCAACGGCATGCTGCGCCGTTCCAGTCATTGCATGATGCATGTGTTATTTTCAATGAAGAGGCTCTGCCTGCAGGAGAACAGTTTTCATTCAAAACGGAAGAGAAATGCTATGAAGATATTCGGACATCTCTGATTGGCACCCATCAAAGACAAAATGCTGCTTTGTCCATTTTGGCTGCGGAGTGGCTCAATAAGGAGAATATCGCCCATATCAGTGACGAAGCGTTAAGGAGCGGGCTTGTGAAGGCTGCTTGGCCGGGACGGTTAGAGCTTGTTCAGGAACATCCTCCGGTATATTTAGACGGTGCGCATAACGAAGAAGGTGTTGAAAAGCTGGCGGAAACGATGAAGCAGCGTTTCGCCAATTCACGCATTTCTGTGGTGTTTAGCGCGTTAAAGGACAAACCGTATCAGAACATGATTAAAAGACTGGAAACCATTGCTCATGCGATTCATTTTGCTTCTTTTGATTTCCCGCGTGCTTCTCTTGCAAAAGATCTCTATGATGCAAGTGAAATCAGCAATAAAAGCTGGAGTGAAGATCCAGACGATGTGATCAAATTCATAGAAAGTAAAAAGGGCTCAAATGAAATTGTGCTGATTACCGGATCTCTTTACTTTATTTCTGACATTCGAAAAAGGTTGAAATAAAAGTATCCGGCTCCGGCAGAATCAAAAAAAAGATTCTGCCGGTTTTTTTATGTGTAAAATTGAATATCTCCAATTGGAGCTCAGGATGCTCATTTTGCTACAATCCATACCAGAACTCAGTGTGTAAAGGTGTGTTGTCTATGCTATCACTTCTTTTTATCTTCGGGCTTATCCTTGGTTCTTTTTACTATACGGCCGGGTGCCGTATCCCCTTACATCTATCTATTATTGCGCCCCGTTCATCATGCCCGTTTTGCCGGAGGACATTAACTCCTGCAGAATTAATTCCCATCCTGTCATTCCTATTTCAAAAAGGTAAATGTAAAAGCTGCGGGCATAGGATTTCTTTTATGTATCCCGCAGCAGAGCTTGTGACAGCGTGTTTATTTGCCGCCGCAGGAATACGCTTTGGCACGTCGCTGGAACTGTTTCCCGCTGTGGTGTTTATCTCTCTTCTCATTATTGTTGCAGTGACAGATATTCATTTTATGCTGATTCCAAATCGTATATTGATTTTCTTTCTTCCCTTTTTGGCGGCCGCGAGATTGATTTCTCCGCTTGATTCCTGGTATGCAGGCCTGTTAGGTGCGGCAGCCGGATTTCTATTTCTGGCTGTAATTGCCGCAATCACCCATGGGGGAGTAGGGGGAGGAGATATTAAATTATTTGCGGTGATTGGCTTTGTGCTTGGTGTGAAAATGCTGGCAGCTGCCTTTTTCTTTTCTGTTTTGATAGGTGCATTATATGGAGCGGCAGCCGTTCTGACTGGTAGACTCGCTAAAAGGCAGCCGCTTCCCTTTGCCCCCGCTATAGCCGCAGGGAGCATTTTAGCCTATTTATACGGTGACTCTATCATTTCTTTTTATATCAAAATGGCATTGGGCTGACTGCTGAAAAATTTGACGAACGTTTTTTGGACAAGGCGACAAAAGTCTTGTTCTTTTTTTCTTTGCCTGTGCTAAAGTGTGTAGCATGAAAAGCCGACAAGAACGGTCAAGCAAATGAAGGGAGGAAGCGGAATTGAAAAAAAGAAAGAATAAAAAAAACAGTAAAGCCGCAGAAAAAGCCCTCAAGGTGACGATTAATGGAAAAGAAGAGACGGTTTACGAACAAGAGACGCCTGAGACAGAGGCGGATAAAAGCATGACATTTTCAAATTGGGAGGAAAAAAGACAGGCAGAACAAGAGGTTGCGGCATCCCAGGAACATCCTGATGAAGATGAATTCAATTGGGATTCAGAGGAAGACAAGGTGTTTAAAGAGGACCCTAAAGTTGTTCCTCCTTATCAAAAGAAAAAAACAAAGTCTTATGCAAAAGGAAAGACCGGGACTGCCAAACCAGTAAAAAGAGTGGCTGCGACGATTGCCTTCGCGGCTGTCATTGGCACTGGATTAGGGCTATTCGCGTTAAGCATATCGGGGAATAAAGAAGCGTCAGCACCGGCCTCTTTAGAGGATTCTCTAGGCAGCCAAACGGCAAAAGCAGGGGATACTTCAACTGATAAACAAACTTCAGGCACAGAAAAACAAGCGGCGCAAACTGAAGGTACATATAAAACATACGCTGTACAAGCCGGAAAATTTTCAAATGAAAAGGGTGCCGAAACGTTAACAGAACAATTGACCGAAAAAGGATATTCCGCCGTGTCACTGTCAAAGGATGACGGGTATACGTATGTCATCGCGGGCTTAGCCAGTGATAAGGATGTCTCACAGCAGTTAGGACAGGTTTTAATCGACAGTGATTTTGAAGCCTGGGGAGGCAAGGAGCTTTCCTTATCAATAGAGTCAGATATGACAGATTCTTTTAAGGAAACAGCGGAGCTTGCAGCAAAGGCGATTCTCGGCGAAGACATTACAAAAGCGAGTGTAGAGAAAATAGAAAAGTCTCTTGGTGAAACAAAAGCGTCAGAAACAGGAGAGAAAAAAGCGATTTTGCAGGCTTTAAAGGAATTAGAGGATCCAAGTGCTGAAGCCGGGTGGAAGGCTCAGCAGGAGCTGTTAGCCGTCGTAAAATAAGAGATAGTGCCCTGAGCCTTCGTCCTTTAGTGACAGGCTTTTTTTATTTTGTCATGAAAAAGTTATTTTTCTGAAATTGTGACAAGCCTCGTGATTTGGTAGGATAAACGAGTATCTTTTTTTCTTAAGCAAACCCTGAAAGGATGACGAACATGACAAAACCGCTAATACTTGCATCACAATCTCCGCGCAGGAAAGAACTCCTCGATCTTCTCCAGCTGCCCTACTCCATTATTGTCAGTGAAGTAGAAGAAAAATTAAATCGAAACTTTTCACCAGAAGAAAACGTCCAATGGTTGGCAAAACAAAAAGCTAAGGCTGTAGCTGATCTCCACCCGCATGCAATCGTTATCGGTGCTGATACAATGGTATGCCTTGACGGCGAATGTCTTGGCAAACCGCAGGATCAAGAAGAAGCTGCTTCTATGCTGCGGAGGCTTTCAGGCCGAAGTCACTCAGTAATAACCGCGGTCAGCATTCAAGCTGAAAATCACAGCGAGACTTTTTATGATAAGACAGAAGTTGTGTTTTGGTCCCTCAGTGAAGAAGAGATTTGGACGTATATTGAAACAAAAGAGCCGATGGATAAAGCAGGTGCATACGGCATCCAAGGAAGAGGCGCGCTTTTTGTAAAGAAAATAGACGGAGATTATTATTCAGTCATGGGCCTTCCTATATCAAAAACAATGAGAGCTCTTCGCCATTTTGATATAAGGGCATGACGGTTCTATAAACGGGAAGGGAAAGAAAAGGAGTGCTTGGTCATACACGATCTGCCATTAAAACTCAAAGATTTCCCAATCAAAGAAAAGCCAAGAGAACGGCTCCTGAAAGTCGGAGCCGAGAACTTAGCGAATCATGAACTTTTGGCTATATTATTGCGGACAGGGACTAAACACGAATCTGTTTTGGACCTGTCAAACAGGCTGCTGCGCTCATTTGACGGGCTGCGCCTGCTCAAGGAAGCATCGGTTGAAGAGCTGTCAAGCATCCCGGGAATCGGTATGGTAAAAGCGATTCAAATACTGGCTGCAGTTGAGCTTGGAAGCCGGATTCATAAATTAGCCAACGAAGAACATTTCGTTATTCGCTCCCCGGAAGACGGCGCTAATCTTGTCATGGAGGATATGCGCTTTTTAACCCAGGAGCATTTTGTCTGTTTATACTTAAATACAAAAAATCAAGTCATTCATAAACGCACCGTATTTATCGGAAGCCTGAATTCATCTATTGTCCACCCGCGAGAGGTGTTTAAAGAAGCGTTTAAACGATCTGCCGCTTCCTTTATCTGTGTTCATAATCATCCTTCTGGAGATCCGACGCCGAGCAGGGAAGATATTGAAGTGACAAGACGGCTGTTTGAATGCGGAAACCTGATTGGCATCGAGCTGCTTGACCATTTGGTGATCGGGGATAAAAAATTTGTGAGTTTAAAGGAAAAAGGATATTTGTAACACTTTTTTTTTCGTCGAATTAAGCTATAATAGAGTTTATGAGTTTTTCCCTTTAGGGTATTTTTGCTTTAAGAAAGGAAGATACATACATATGTTTGGAATTGGTGCTAGAGACCTTGGTATAGATCTTGGAACTGCGAATACGCTTGTTTTTGTAAAAGGAAAAGGAATTGTTGTGAGAGAGCCGTCAGTTGTCGCTTTGCAGACGGATACGAAATCGATTGTCGCTGTCGGAAATGATGCGAAAAATATGATTGGACGGACACCGGGCAACGTGGTGGCTCTTCGCCCGATGAAAGACGGCGTTATCGCTGATTATGAAACAACGGCGACGATGATGAAATATTACATCAATCAAGCCATAAAAAATAAAGGCATGTTTGCCAGAAAACCATATGTAATGGTATGTGTCCCATCAGGCATTACAGCTGTTGAAGAACGCGCTGTTATCGATGCGACAAGACAGGCGGGAGCGCGTGATGCGTATCCGATTGAAGAGCCTTTTGCCGCAGCAATCGGGGCCAATCTGCCAGTTTGGGAACCGACTGGAAGCATGGTTGTTGATATCGGGGGCGGTACGACAGAAGTTGCGATAATTTCCCTCGGAGGCATCGTAACGTCTCAGTCAATCCGTGTAGCCGGTGATGAGATGGACGACGCAATTATCAACTACATCAGAAAAACGTACAACCTGATGATCGGTGACCGTACGGCTGAAGCGATTAAAATGGAAATCGGATCTGCAGAAGCTCCTGAAGAATCCGACAACATGGAAATCCGCGGCCGCGATTTGCTCACAGGTCTGCCGAAAACAATTGAAATTACAGGAAAAGAGATTTCTAACGCTCTACGCGACACTGTATCTACAATTGTCGAAGCAGTGAAGAGCACACTCGAAAAAACACCGCCTGAGCTTGCAGCAGATATCATGGACAGAGGTATAGTGTTAACCGGCGGCGGAGCGCTTTTGCGCAATTTGGACAAAGTCATCAGCGAAGAAACAAAAATGCCGGTCCTTATCGCCGAAGATCCGCTTGATTGTGTAGCGATCGGAACAGGGAAAGCACTGGAGCACATCCATCTTTTCAAAGGGAAAACTAGATAATCGGGAGTTCAATAGAAGAGGTGTAACACGATGCCGAATAAGCGGTTAATGCTATTACTTCTGTGTATTATCATATTGGTGGCTATGATTGGATTTTCGCTGAAGGGCGGCCGCAATACCACCTGGCCTGAGAAAGTGATCGGCGATACGACGGGAGTATTTCAAAATATTTTTCATACGCCTGCCGAATTTTTTGCAGGAATATTTGAGAACATCAATGATTTAAAAAACACATACAAAGAAAACGAGCGTCTAAGAGAAAAACTTGACGGACAGACACAATATGAAGCCAAGCTTCAAGAGCTTGAAGAAGAAAACAAATCCTTGCGTGACGAGCTTGGCCATGTCAAATCGATTAAAGATTACAAGCCGATTTTAGCAACGGTCATCGCCAGAAGCCCTGATAATTGGGCCAAACAGGTCACCATTAACAAGGGGACTCAGCAAAACGTAGCGAAAGATATGGCCGTTACAAACGAAAAAGGCGCATTAATCGGCAAGATCAAAAGCTCCGGACTTAACAATTTTACGTCTACTGTTCAGCTTTTAAGCGATACTGACCGCAATAACAGAGTCGCGACAAAAATTTCCGGAAAAAAAGGCAGCAAAGGCTACGGCTTGATCGAAGGATATGACAAAGAGAAAAAACGTCTTAAGATGACAATTATTGAGCGTAAGGATAAACAAGACGTGAAAAAAGGCGATCTTATTGAAACATCAGGGACAGGCGGTGTTTTCCCAGAAGGGCTGACAATCGGTGAAGTGACTGATATCGAGTCAGATTCCTATGGACTGACGAAGGTTGCTTATGTAAAACCTGCGGCTGACCTTACAGATTTAAATAATGTGATCGTTGTAAACCGTGACGTGCCGACTGTCGATACAGAGGAGGAAGGATCGTGAAACGTTTCCTTCTCCCTTTCGTTATGATGCTTGTTTTTTCTGCGGAAAGCATTTTTACAGATTTGGTGCATTTTCCTTTCGTTACAGATGACCAAGTGCTCGCCCCGCGTTTTTTGATGCTTGTATTGATATTCATGTCGGCTTTTATCAACCAAAAACACGCGATGATTTACGGATTTATTTTTGGTTTTCTATATGACATGAACTATACAAGTCTATTAGGCGTTTACATGTTTGGTTTTGCAGGGCTATGCTATTTGGCTTCAAAAGCGTTTAAAGTGTTGCATACAAACGCATTTGTAGTGATATTGATAGCAGTTCTGGCTGTCTGTCTGCTCGAATTTTACGTATTCGGCATTCAGTCTTTGATTCATAAAGACATTATGACGTTTAACGGATTTGTGCTTGACCGGTTTATACCGACAATTTTATTAAATATTGCAGCAGCTCTTATTCTTGTTCTGCCATTTAGATTGTTTTTTATGAGTCTAAAGAAAGAATTGAGAGATGAGTAAAAAGGATTTTATCTTTTTTTGACGAAATGAGTATGTTGTTGAGGTGAATATTGTGAAGACCAAAAAGCAGCAATATGTAACAATAAAAGGAACAAAGAATGGACTAACATTGCATCTGGATGATGCGTGTTCTTTTGATGAGCTTCTCGATGGTCTTCAGAATATGCTGTCAATTGAACAATATACCGATGGAAAAGGCCAGAAAATCAGCGTTCATGTTAAGCTGGGAAATCGCTTTTTATATAAGGAGCAAGAGGAACAGCTAACCGAATTGATTGCGTCAAAGAAAGATTTGTTTGTTCATTCTATTGACAGTGAAGTCATTACTAAAAAAGAAGCACAGCAGATAAGAGAGGAAGCCGAAATTATTTCTGTTTCAAAAATTGTCCGTTCAGGCCAAGTGCTGCAGGTAAAAGGCGACTTGCTCCTGATCGGTGACGTGAATCCCGGCGGAACAGTCAAGGCCGGAGGGAACATTTTTGTTCTGGGCTCACTGAAGGGAATCGCGCATGCTGGATTTAATGGAAATAATCAAGCGGTCATCGCCGCCTCTGAAATGCTTCCGACACAATTAAGAATCAATCATGTGTTAAATCGCTCCCCAGACCACATTCAAAAAGGGAACGAAATGGAATGTGCTTATTTAGATACAGACGGAAATATGGTCATTGAACGCCTTCAACATTTGGCTCATTTAAGACCTGATCTAACAAGGCTTGAGGGAGGAATGTGAATTGGGTGAGGCTATCGTAATAACTTCGGGAAAAGGCGGAGTAGGTAAGACAACAACATCTGCGAACCTCGGTACCGCCTTAGCCATTTTAGGGAAGCGCGTATGCTTAGTAGATACTGATATAGGACTGCGCAACCTTGATGTTGTAATGGGTCTTGAAAATAGAATTATTTACGATCTGGTAGACGTTGTAGAGGGCAGATGCAAAATGCATCAGGCGCTCGTAAAAGACAAACGTTTCGATGATCTGCTCTATTTAATGCCCGCTGCTCAAACGAGCGATAAGACAGCTGTTGCTCCTGAACAAATTAAAAACATGGTCCAAGAGCTCAAACAGGAATTTGACTATGTCATCATAGACTGTCCTGCCGGAATCGAGCAAGGGTACAAAAATGCCGTTTCCGGAGCTGATAAAGCGATTGTGGTCACTACGCCTGAAATCTCAGCTGTTCGTGATGCTGACCGTATTATAGGACTGCTGGAGCAAGAGGAAAATATTGAACCGCCGCGGCTCGTTGTTAACAGAATCAGAAATCACCTGATGAAAAACGGTGACACGATGGATATCGACGAAATCGTACAGCATCTGTCGATCGATTTACTCGGAATCGTGGCTGATGATGATGAAGTCATTAAAGCTTCCAATCATGGCGAACCGATTGCGATGGACCCTAAAAACCGTGCTTCTATTGCATATCGCAATATTGCCCGCCGCATCTTAGGTGAATCTGTTCCTTTACAGGTGCTTGAAGAGCAAAACAAAGGAATGATGGCTAAGATTAAGTCATTTTTCGGAGTAAGATCTTAATGTGATAGAATCAAAGAGAAGAATCTGACAAAGCATATGCTGTGTCAGGTTTTTTTGTTTTTGCCTGCTTTGTTCTTGACTAAACCGAATATTTGCCATGGACAAGACATATGATGTACAAACCCAACGAATGCAAAGGATGATGGCAATGAGTCACAGAGCAGATGAAATCAGAAAACGATTAGAGAAAAGAAGAAAGCAGCTTTCCGGCTCAAAACGTTTCTCTACTCAGACAGTTTCTGAAAAGCAGAAACCCCCGTCCTGGGTGATGGTAACGGATCAGGAAAAACATGGAACACTTCCGGTTTATGAAGATAACATGCCAACATTCAACGGAAAACACCCATTGGTGAAAACAGATTCAATTATCCTGAAATGTCTTCTGTCGGCCTGCCTTGTTCTCGTTTCAGCTATAGCCTATAAAACAAACATTGGACCCGTCAGTCAGATTAAACCCGCTGTAGCCAAAACCTTTGAAACTGAATTTCAATTTGCCTCAGCAAGCCATTGGTTCGAAACCAAATTCGGAAATCCGCTTGCTTTCCTGGCTCCTGAACACAAAAATAAGGAACAGCAGATTGAAGTAGGCAAAGATCTGATCGCGCCTGCATCCGGGAAAGTACAGCAGGATTTTCAGGACAATGGGGAAGGAATTAAAGTCGAAACAAGCAGCGATAAGATTGATAGTGTAAAAGAAGGCTATGTGGTTGAAGTCAGCAAAGACAGCCAGACGGGACTGACGGTTAAGGTGCAGCATGCTGACAACACCTATAGTATCTATGGCGAGCTCAAAGATGTGGATGTTGCTTTATATGATTTTGTGGATAAAGGCAAAAAGCTCGGTTCGATTAAGCTTGATGATCATAATAAAGGGGTCTATTATTTTGCCATGAAAGACGGCGATAAATTTATTGATCCGATTCAGGTGATTTCATTTGAATAAATGGCTCGACCTTATCTTAAAGATCCATGTGCATCCTTTTCTTTGGATTATCGCGGCGCTGGGCTTGCTCACAGGCCATATGAAAGCATTATTTTGTCTGCTCCTGATTGTATTGATTCATGAGCTGGGGCATGCTGCTCTGGCTGTGTTTTTTTCTTGGAGAATCAAGCGTGTTTTTTTGCTGCCGTTTGGGGGAACGGTCGAAGTGGAAGAGCACGGGAATCGGCCGTTAAAGGAAGAGTTTGCGGTCATTATTGCCGGCCCTCTTCAGCACATCTGGCTTCAGTTTGCCGCCTGGATGCTTGCAGAAGTCTCAGTGATTCATCAGCATACCTTTGAACTCTTCACCTTTTATAATCTTTCTATCTTATTTGTCAATTTACTGCCGATCTGGCCGCTGGATGGAGGAAAACTGTTATTTTTGTTGTTTTCCAAACAGCTGCCTTTTCAAAAGGCTCACCGGCTTAATCTAAAAACGTCGCTCTGCTTCTGCCTGTTGCTCGGGTGCTGGGTTTTATTCGTGATTCCTCTGCAAATCAGCGCATGGGTTTTGTTTGTCTTTCTGGCTGTTTCCTTATTTGAGGAATATCGGCAAAGGCACTATACCCATGTGAGATTTCTCCTCGAAAGGTATTACGGAAAAAACAGGGAGCTTGAGAAACTTCTGCCGCTGACAGTAAAGGCGGAGGATAAAGTCTATCATGTGATGGCCGAGTTCAAACGTGGCTGTAAGCATCCGATTATTATAGAAAAATCAGGCCAAAAGCTTAGCCAGCTTGACGAGAATGAAGTGCTGCACGCTTACTTTGCCGATAAGCGGACGAATTCTTCCATGGAGGAACTGCTTCTGCCCTACTAAAACTGATTGACAAACGCCTTGTATTTTGGTATATTTTTTAATGTTATGGATGTAGCACCATTGCTACAACCGCTCAGTACAGGTGTTAAGAGCTTTTACAGCCCCCTGGTATCTGGCGAGTCTTAGTCTAATAGGAGGTGCAGAGAATGTACGCAATCATTAAAACAGGCGGTAAACAAATCAAAGTTGAAGAAGGCCAAACTGTTTACATCGAAAAACTTGCTGCTGAAGCAGGTGAAACAGTTACTTTTGAAGACGTTTTGTTTGTTGGCGGAGACAACGTGAAAGTCGGCAACCCTACAGTTGAAGGCGCAACAGTAACGGCTAAAGTTGAAAAACAAGGCCGCGCGAAAAAAATCACTGTTTTCAGATACAAACCAAAGAAAAACGTTCATAAAAAACAAGGTCATCGTCAGCCTTACACTAAAGTGACGATCGAAAAAATCAACGCGTAAGCATGATTCAGGCAACAATCAGAAGGTCTCATGATAAAGGCATATTGTCTTTTGAAATGTCGGGCCATGCGAATTTTGCTGAACATGGACAAGATCTTGTTTGTGCCGGAGTGACAGCCGTTGTGTTTGGAGCCGTTAACGCGGTCATTGTGCTCGCGGGCTTCGAGCCGCTTCTTGATATAGGGGAGGACGGGGGTTATTTTTATTTTGAATTCCCTGAATCTCTTGATCCAGAGGCACGCCAAAAAGCTCAGCTGCTGATTGAAGGCATGATTGTTTCGCTGGAGACAATCGAACGGGATTACAAAGACAACTTGCGTGTGACCACAAACATAATATAGGAGGTGAGCTACATGCTTAGATTAGATCTTCAGTTTTTCGCTTCTAAAAAAGGAGTAGGTTCTACAAAGAACGGACGTGACTCTGAGGCTAAACGTTTAGGTGCTAAACGTGCTGACGGTCAATTCGTAACAGGCGGTTCTATCCTTTACCGTCAACGCGGAACAAAAATTTACCCAGGTGAAAACGTGGGCCGCGGCGGAGATGACACTCTATTTGCGAAAATCGACGGAACTGTTAAATTCGAACGTTTCGGCCGTGACCGCAAAAAAGTGAGCGTATATCCTGTAGCTCAATAATGATTCAAAAAACTCCGGTCGATGATGACTGGAGTTTTTTTTGCAATATGCGGAGTAAACACCTAGAATGAAATGCAGAGTATGTGCGAGCAGACCCCGCCAAGAATGAGAATAAACATCTCAAACCCACTGGATATGTTCCC
The DNA here is from genome assembly GCF_038004765.1 of Bacillus sp. FSL R5-0576. Classification (NCBI taxonomy): domain Bacteria; kingdom Bacillati; phylum Bacillota; class Bacilli; order Caryophanales; family Bacillaceae; genus Bacillus; species Bacillus sp. FSL R5-0576. The sequence continues at coordinate 2,577,536 of NZ_JBBORU010000001.1, read as the reverse complement.
CAAGCAGTAATACATAAAATGTTCTGCCTGGCTGCAAATCAACCAAAGCCAGAAAAAAGGAACATGATATTTCTGGGAAAAACAATTGTTTTTCTAACAAAGCCTTCTCTGTTATAATTCATAATACACACTTATACAGACTCCTAAATAAGAAATTAAATGATTGGGAGTGCGAAAATGAAGGATGTTTCAAAAAATCAAGAAGAAAATATAAGCGACACGGCATTAACAAACGAACTGATTCATCTGCTTGGCCATTCCCGGCATGATTGGATGAATAAGCTGCAGCTGATTAAAGGAAACTTAAGCTTGCAGAAGTATGACCGCGTCTTTGAAATGATTGAAGAAATGGTTATAGACGCAAAGCACGAATCAAAGCTCTCAAACCTGAAAACACCGCATTTGGCGTTTGATTTTCTTACGTTTAATTGGAAAACCCATTATATGACGCTTGAATATGAAGTTCTCGGAGAAATTAAGGATTTGTCGGCTTATGATCAAAAGCTGGCGAAACTGATGAGAAAGCTGTTTCATCTGTTTGATCAAGCAGTCAGCAGAGAGAGTGAAAATCATTTAACGGTTTCGCTTCAAACAGATCATCCTGACAGACAGCTGATTCTGTACCTTGATTTTCACGGCGCCTTTGCCGATCCATCTGCTTTTGATGATATTCGGCAGAATGGATATGAGGACATTGACATCATGCGTTTTGAAATCACGAGTCACGAATGTTTGATTGAAATAGGGTTGGACTAGCGGAGTTTTTAACGGTTTAGAACGGAGGACATTATGTTTGTAGATCAGGTCAAAGTATATGTAAAAGGCGGCGACGGTGGCAACGGTATGGTTGCGTTTCGCCGTGAAAAATATGTGCCGAAAGGCGGCCCTGCCGGCGGTGACGGAGGAAAGGGAGGAGACGTCGTTTTTGAAGTAGATGAAGGTCTCCGCACCCTGATGGATTTTAGATACAAAAAACACTTTAAAGCGATTCGCGGCGAGCATGGCATGTCCAAAAACCAGCACGGACGAAATGCTGATGATATGGTCATTAAAGTTCCGCCGGGCACCGTTGTGACAGACGATGATACGAAACAGGTCATCGCTGATTTAACAGAGCACGGACAGCGGGCTGTCATTGCAAGAGGCGGAAGAGGCGGAAGAGGAAATAGCCGCTTTGCTACACCGGCTAATCCCGCGCCTCAGCTTTCAGAAAACGGCGAGCCGGGAAAAGAACGCTACATTGTTCTTGAATTAAAAGTGCTTGCAGATGTCGGACTTGTCGGGTTCCCGAGTGTGGGAAAATCTACTTTGCTGTCTGTTGTCTCATCTGCAAAACCGAAAATTGCGGACTATCACTTTACAACGCTTGTCCCGAATCTCGGCATGGTTGAAACGGATGACGGACGCAGCTTTGTCATGGCTGATTTGCCAGGACTGATTGAAGGCGCACACCAAGGCGTCGGACTTGGCCACCAGTTTTTGCGCCATATTGAACGGACGAGGGTTATTGTTCACGTCATTGACATGTCGGGCTTAGAGGGCCGCGATCCGTATGAGGATTATCTTACGATTAACCAGGAGCTGAGCGAGTACAATCTGCGTCTCACTGAGCGTCCGCAAATTATCGTTGCAAATAAAATGGACATGCCGGAGGCTGCGGAAAATCTCGAAGCCTTTAAAGAAAAGCTGACGGATGATTATCCGGTATTCCCGATCAGTGCGGTGACAAGAGAAGGTCTGCGTGAGCTTCTGTTTGAAGTCGCCAATCAGCTTGAAAACACACCGGAGTTCCCGCTGTATGACGAGGAAGAGCTTACACAAAACCGTGTCATGTACACGATGGAAAATGAAGAAGTGCCATTTAACATTACACGCGATCCAGACGGTGTATTTGTGCTTTCAGGAGACAGCCTTGAGCGGTTATTCAAGATGACTGATTTCTCACGTGATGAATCGGTTAAACGGTTTGCAAGACAGATGCGCGGAATGGGTGTTGATGAAGCACTCAGAGAACGCGGAGCCAAGGATGGAGATATAATCAGGCTTCTGGAATTTGAATTTGAATTTATTGATTAATGAATGTTGGCTGAAAAGAGAGCCTGGTGTCAGGCTCTCTATTTTAAAGGGGGGATGCAAATGAAAGAGGAGACATTTTATCTTGTCCGTGAAGATGTATTGCCCGATGCAATGAGAAAAACATTGGAAGTCAAAAAGCTGCTTGATCGAAAAAAAGCAGATTCAGTAGCAGATGCCGTTCAAAAGGTCGATTTAAGCAGAAGTGCGTTTTATAAATACAGGGATGCTGTTTTTCCATTCTACACCATGGTAAAAGAACAAATTATCACACTTTTCTTTCATTTAGAGGATAGGTCAGGTGCGTTATCTCAGCTTCTTCAGGCGGTAGCTGATTCTGGAAGCAACGTTCTTTCCATTCACCAGACCATTCCGCTTCAAGGCAGAGCAAATGTGACACTGTCTATCAGTACGTCGGCAATGGAAGAAGACATTCATACATTAATGAATAAGCTCAGGAAGTTTGATTTTGTAGAAAAAGTTGAAATATTAGGTTCAGGTGCATAAGGGAGAGAAAATCGTCATGAAAGTCGGTTATTTAGGTCCAGCAGCTACATTTACACATCTAGCAGTCAGTTCTTGTTTTCAAAACGGCGCCGAACATGTTGCTTACCGCACCATTCCGGAGTGTATAGATGCGGCCGTTGCAGGCGAAGTTGATTTTGCTTTTGTTCCTTTGGAAAATGCATTAGAAGGATCTGTTAATCTAACAATAGACTATTTAATACATGAACAGCCCTTGCCAATCGTGGGTGAAATGACGTTGCCGATTCATCAGCACTTGCTCGTCCATCCCTCTAGAGAGAATGCATGGAAAGAGCTCGACAAAATTTACTCGCATTCACACGCGATTGCGCAATGCCATAAATTTCTCCATCGACATTTTCCTTCCGTTCCATATGAATACGCCAATTCTACCGGGGCGGCAGCAAAGTTTGTCAGTGACCATCCCGAGCTGAATATCGGGGTCATTGCCAATGATATGGCAGCTTCTACATATGAATTAAAAATTGTGAAACGGGATATACAGGATTATAGGGACAATCATACAAGATTTGTTATCCTGTCTCCTGATGAAAACATATCTTTTGAAGTAAATTCAAAATTGAGTTCTAGGCCCAAAACGACCTTAATGGTCATGCTGCCGCAGGATGATCAGTCCGGGGCGCTGCATAGAGTGCTGTCTGCATTTTCTTGGAGAAATTTAAACTTGTCAAAAATTGAGTCACGTCCGACTAAAACCGGATTAGGCCATTATTTCTTTATTATTGATATTGAGAAAGCGTTTGATGATGTATTGATTCCAGGAGCCATGCAGGAGCTTGAAGCGCTCGGCTGCAAAGTGAAGCTCCTGGGTGCATACCAGTCTTACCAATTATAAAAAAGCCCTCTAGAGGGCTTTTTTTAGTCTTTAATTAAAATGCCGGCTTCTTCGAGGGCTTTGCAAGCTTGATCGATGCGATGTTCATCAGGTGCTGTAAGTGTATGCAGGTGCACGCCGTCGGTCAGCTGTGATAAGTAGGCAGCATTTGTAGAATTGATTTTTTTAATGAAATGGATAACTTCCTTCCGGGTGCCTACTTGGATGGCTGCAGTTAAATCTCCATATACGGGATGCTCGATTTTTACGTCTTTTACTGTAACGCCTTCGTCGACGATGAGCTGCAGTTCCTCTTCTGTCCGTTCAGGACCGTGCAGACATGCTATGATTCTTTCTGCCTGCTGGTGCTGCTGAGCGGCTGCATCCATGTATACATATCCTTGGCTTGTGGCGATAATCGGTACATTTTTCGCTTTCAAGAGCGATATATCCTGTACAATAACCTGTCTTGAAACGTTCGCTTTTTTTGCGAGTTCTCCTCCTGTCAGCGGTGATTTAGATTCCTTCAGCCACAGAAGAAGCTGGTCACGCCTGTTGGCGCCCATTAGCTTTAATTCTTCGGTCAATATCATATTCTCCTTTCTTTTGTTCCCAAAGCACTGTAAACGTATGTAATAACTGTTCCAGCTGTTCAGCTGTTGTATGCCTGCCAAAAGAGATGCGGATAAATTGCAGAGCTTCTTGTTCGGTTTTTCTTAATGCTTTCATTGTTTCAGACGGACCGTGGTAACCTGCAGAACAAGCGCTGCCGGTTGAAATGCAAATATTACTCCGATTACATTCTAACATAACATATTGTCCTTCAAATGAGTGAAAAAAACACCCTATAATATGCGGAAGACATTCTGCTTGCGAAGTGTCTGCCGCAAGGGTTACAGGGAGAGACCGAATACGGATTTGGTCTAGAAAGTATGTTCTTAATGCCTCATTGCGGGATATCTGTTTTTCCATTTCGCTTACGATCAATTCTGCAGCGGCAGTGAAGGCACCGATCCCGGGAACATTTACGGTGCCGGCTCTGAATCCGTATTCGTGAGTAGTCAGAGGATAAACGGGTTTCCAAGGGACATCCGGCCGGATATAGACCGCCCCTACTCCTTTAGGACCGTGGATTTTATGGCTGGACATTGAAAGTGCATCTACTCCCAGATTTTTTGTATTGATCGGGATCTTTCCAAACGTTTGAACAGCGTCGCAATGAAGAAGAATCCCCTTATTGTGCAGGTATGAAGACAGGCGTTGAATGGGCTGAATGATCCCGGTTTCAGAATTTGCATGCTGAATAGATACAAGGCCTGTTTCCGGCCGGATATGGGCTAGTAATATTTCCTCGGTAATAAGCCCGTATTCATTCGGTTCAATGACTGTTACATCATATCCCTGCTGTTCCAAAAAAGCAGCGCAATTATGAATGGACTGATGCTCCATGGCAGTCGTAATAAAATGTCTTTTCGTTTTTGGCAGGCCGTTTAGCAATGATTGAATGGCCAGAAAATTGGATTCAGTGCCGCCGCTTGTAAAATAGATGCCGCTTGCTTCTCCGCCAATGATGTTGGCGATTTTTTCACGGCAGTACTCCAGTATGTGCTTTGCTTTTCCTCCTGCATCATGCAGGCTGCTGGCATTTCCGTACATATCCATACTAAGCTTCTGATATACAGTAAGGGCTTCCTCACAAATAGGCGTTGTCGCTGCATAATCTAAATAAATCATCCGGTCTTCCTCCATCCGTTCTCCATAAAAAACTCTTGAGTTTATTTTATCCTTGTGTAAATATAGGTGTCAAGACAGATGTAAACAACAGGAGGATGGCATATGTCTAAAAAGACGATTGCAGTCATCGGTTCAGGGGCGGCGGCACTTTCCTTAGCTGCAGCTTTCCCGCCCTCATACGAAGTGACTGTTATCACAAAAAAAAGCGTCAAAAACAGCAATTCTGTCTATGCACAAGGCGGGATTGCTGCGGCCTATGCAAAAGATGACTCGATTGAAGCCCATCTGGAGGATACGTTATACGCAGGGTGCGGCCATAATAATCTAGCTATTGCAGCAGACGTATTACATGATGGAAAAATGATAGTTCAAAGCCTATTGGAGCGTGGATTTCCATTCGACCGCAATGAACGAGGCGGTGTTTGTCTTGGAAGAGAAGGGGCCCACTCATACAACCGCATATTTCATGCAGGCGGAGACGCAACAGGCAGGCTGCTTATCGATTATTTGCTCAAACGGATCAACAGCAAAATCAAGTTAATCGAGAATGAAACGGCAGCAGATTTGCTTATAGAGGACGGACGATGTATCGGCGTCATGACAAAAGACAGCAAAGGGCGGCTCAAGGTAAGGCACGCAGACGAAGTTGTGCTGGCTGCCGGCGGCTGTGGAAACCTGTTTCTTCACCATACGAATGATCCCACTGTCACAGCTGACGGTCTTTCTCTGGCTTACCGGGCCGGAGCGGAATTAACGGATTTGGAGTTTACTCAGTTTCACCCGACACTGCTTGTGAAAAATGGTGTTTCCTACGGGCTTGTTTCAGAAGCTGTCAGAGGGGAAGGCGGATGTTTAGTAGACGAAAATGGCCGCAGGATTATGGCTGAACGGCATCCTTTAGGTGACCTGGCTCCAAGAGATATTGTCTCACGGGTTATTCACGAAGAAATGGCAAAAGGAAATCGCGTTTATATAGACTTCAGTGCGATTTCTGATTTTGAAACGCGTTTCCCTACCATCACCGCTATTTGTGAAAAAGCAGGGGTTGATATCCACAGCGGAAAAATTCCTGTTGCTCCGGGAATGCATTTCTTAATGGGAGGTGTTTCAGTTAATCGCTGGGGAGAAACGACAGTGCCGGGACTTTATGCGATTGGCGAGACAGCATGCTCCGGTTTACATGGAGCAAACCGGCTTGCAAGCAATTCTTTATTGGAAGCGCTGGTATTTGGAAAAAGGGCAGCAGAGCATATTATCCAAAAACCGGTTTATAACAGGCAATATCAATCAGGGCTAGAAACCAGTGTCGTCTACGAGGTGCCGGATATAGAGATGCATGAACTGCAAAGTAAAATGACAAGTCACATGTCTATTCTGCGGGAACAAAGCAGTTTGATTGAGCTTAGCATCTGGCTTCATACGCTGCCTTTTCAGGAAGTGAATGTGAAGGATATCACAATTCCGCAGCTGGAGCTTTCTCATCTATGGCAAGCTGCAAAGCTGATGACGTTTTCTGCGCTTTTGCGGGAGGAAAGCAGAGGGGCTCACTTCCGCACCGATTTTCCTCATACTGAGGTGGGCTGGCAAGGAAGACAAATTGTCCATACAAAAAAAGGAACGAAGATCAGAAAAAACGAGGGGATTTGGAACAATGAATCATTTACAGCTGAAAAAATTACTGAATCACTTTTTTCTTGAGGATATTGGGACAGGGGATCTTACATCGCAGTCTATTTTTGGAGAACAGAGCTGTGAAGCGGAGATTGTTGCAAAGTCAGAGGGCATTTTTGCAGGAGCAGCGATCATAAAAGAAGGCTTTTCGTTATTGGACGAAAATGTTCAAATCATTTTACACAAAAAAGATGGGGACATGTTGCATAAAGGTGAAGTGATTGCCGAGTTACACGGTCCCGCAGCTGCGCTCCTTTCAGGAGAGCGGGTCGTATTAAATCTTATTCAGAGGCTGTCAGGAATTGCGACAATGACAAGAGAGGCTGTTCGGTGTCTGGATGATGAACAGATTAAAATTTGTGACACGAGAAAAACAACACCGGGGCTCAGAATGCTGGAGAAATATGCTGTCAGAGCCGGCGGCGGGTATAATCATCGATTCGGTTTGTATGACGGCATCATGATTAAAGATAATCATATCGCAGCATGCGGTTCTATTTTAGAGGCGTGCAAAAAAGCCCGTCAGGCCGCGGGACACATGGTAAATATCGAGGTGGAAATTGAAACGGAGGAACAGCTGCGGGAAGCAATTGCAGCTGGCGCGGATGTTATTATGTTTGACAACTGCCCGCCTGATACGGTCCGTCATTTTGCAAAGCTCACACCGGATCATATAAAAACTGAAGCCTCCGGCGGGATTACGTTAGAATCTTTGCCTGCTTTTAAAGGGACGGGTGTGAATTATATTTCATTAGGATTTCTGACTCATTCCGTCAAAAGTTTAGATATCAGCATGGATGTTACGTTATCAAATGAATCTGTGGAGGAATGCCGTTATGTCAATTCTTGATGTGATCAAACAATCGAATGATATGATGCCCGAAAGTTATAAAGAACTATCGAGAAAGGATATGGAAACGCGCGTTGCCGCCATTAAGAAAAAGTTCGGCAGCAGGCTCTTTATACCAGGCCATCATTATCAAAAGGATGAAGTGATACAATTTGCTGACCAAACAGGCGACTCCCTGCAATTGGCCCAAGTAGCGGAAAAAAACAAAGATGCGGATTATATCGTATTTTGCGGTGTTCACTTTATGGCAGAAACCGCCGATATGCTGACAAGCGAGCAGCAAACGGTCGTCCTGCCAGATATGAGAGCTGGATGTTCTATGGCTGACATGGCTGACATGCAGCAGACCAATAGGGCATGGAAGAAGCTTCAGCATATATTTGGAGATACGATCATACCTTTAACTTATGTGAACTCCACTGCGGAGATCAAGGCATTCGTCGGAAAGCATGGCGGAGCAACTGTGACTTCTTCGAATGCGAAAAAAGTGCTTGAATGGGCGTTTACACAGAAAAAAAGAATTTTATTTTTGCCTGATCAGCATTTAGGGAGAAATACGGCTTATGATCTGGGCATTGCGCTTGAAGATATGGCTGTGTGGGACCCGATGAAAGATGAATTAGTAGCTGTATCCGGGCATACGAATGTGAAAGTGATTTTGTGGAAAGGGCATTGCTCTGTTCACGAGAAATTCACCACTAAAAATATCCATGATATGAGAGAGCGAGACCCCGACATTCAGATCATTGTGCACCCGGAATGCTCACACGAAGTCGTGACACTAAGCGATGATAACGGATCAACGAAATATATTATCGACACAATCAATCAGGCTCCGGCGGGAAGCAAGTGGGCAATCGGGACAGAAATGAATCTTGTTCAGCGGATCATTCACGAGCATCCAGATAAACAAATCGAATCACTCAACCCTGACATGTGCCCTTGCCTGACAATGAACCGAATTGATTTGCCGCATTTGTTGTGGTCGCTGGAACAAATTGAAAAAGGAGAACCTTCAGGCGTCATCAAGGTGCCAAAAGCCATTCAGGAAGATGCACTCCTTGCCCTGAATCGAATGCTTTCGATCACGTAGATCAGAAATATTTTCCCTTCCTTTACTCATAACTTCTTTTGTTCAGGCATATGTTGTGAAGAAACATATTGTAATCACAGCTGAACTGTTCACGTTTTGCATAGGAGGGGAAAACGTTGAAAATCCATATCGTTCAAAAAGGCGATTCGCTCTGGAAAATAGCTGAAAAGTACGGAGTCGATGTTGAGGAAGTGAAAAAACTCAATACACAGCTTAGCAATCCAGACTTAATCATGCCTGGAATGAAAATAAAAGTGCCGTCAGAAGGAGTCCCGGTCAGAAAAGAGCCAAAAGCGGGCAAAAGTCCTGCGGCCGGGAGTGTGAAGCAAGAACATCCATATGCGAAAGAGAAGCCTAAATCCGTTGTCGATGTAGAAGACACAAAGCCGAAAGAAAAGAAGTCCATGCCGTATGTCCCGCCGATGCCTAATTTGCAGGAAAATGTGTACCCTGAAGCTGATGTGAACGATTATTATGATATGAAACAGCTTTTCCAGCCTTGGTCGCCTCCTAAACCGGAGGAGCCGAAAAAACATCATGACGGAAATATGGATCATATGTATCATATGCAAGACCAATTTCCACAACAGGAGGCTATGAGTAATATGGAAAATGCAAATTATCCGAATATGCCTAATATGCCAAAGGCGCCAGAGGTAGGCGGTATAGAAGAGGAAAACGTTCATCACACAGTTCCGAATATGCCGATGCCGGCTGTTCAGCCTTATTATCATTATCCGGCTCATTTCGTACCGTGTCCGGTGCCTGTTTCGCCAATTCTTCCAGGATCAGGATTATGCTATCCGTACTATCCGGCACAAGCTTATCCAATGCATCCGATGCATGGATACCAGCCAGGCTTTGTATCGTCTCAGTATGACCCGGGTTATGAAAACCAGCATCATGAAAACAGCCATCACGGACATTACGGTTCATACGGTGCGCCGCAATACGCATCTCCGGCTTATGGATCTCCGTATGGACATATGCCGTATGGCCCTTATTACGGCACTCCCCAAGTAATGGGAGCATACCAGCCTGCTGCGGCTCATGGTTACATGCCATACAAAGATCATGACGACTGCGGCTGTGACGGTGATCATCAGCCATATTTCTCTGCACCTGGCCATTCGGGAATGGGAGCTTATGGAAGCCCTAATATGCCATATGGCACAGCTAACCCAAATCCAAACCCATATTCGGCAGGAGTTTCTATGCCAATGACGAATCAGCCTTCTGTAAACCAAATGTTTGGCCGGCCGGAAGAAGAAAATGAGTGATCGTTCGGAACGATGTAAATCGTTCCTTTTTTTGTTTTCAAGCAGATCACTGCCAAATGGAGAGAACTGACACGCTTAACATGCCCCCCATACGCACATGATAAAAGCGAGCAAACATGCTCAATTCGTCCACGGGGGGTTTTTCCATTGGGTAAAAAAATGACGATCGCTAGCCTGATTCTAATGACAGCCGGCTTAACAGCATGCGGAGCAAACGATAATGCTATGAATGATACGCGCAATAACGGCAATACCCGTCCAATCGGATATTATACAAATGAAAATGACGCCGATAGACAGGGAGACGGAATCGACCACGATGGTCCTGTTTCTGAATTAATGGAGGATCAGAACGACGGTAACCGAAACACCACGAATGTAAATAACCGTGACCGTGTTACTGCTGACGATCGTGTTCCTTTGGCAACTGACGGAACATATAACAACACGAATAACCGAAACATGAATCGGAATGCAGCGAACAACGGGTATGACAACCAAGAAAACAGAAGACTGGCTGCAAAAATTGCCAACCGTGTGAAACAAGTGAAAAACGTCAATGACACACAAGTTATGGTATCGGATGACCGAGTAGTTATCGCAGTCAAAAGCCACAGAGAGTTCACAAAGTCTGACAGAGATAATGTCGTAAAAGCAGCGCGCAACTATGCAAATGGCCGTGACGTTCAAGTATCAACAGATAAAGGGCTGTTCAGAAAACTTCATAAAATGAACAACCGCTAGGAAGGAAGGGCTGCCGGAAGTGATATTCGGCAGCCTTTTTCTTTGCATCAGCGAACAATTCCCATTAAAGTGTACATAGAAAATGTAAAAGAAGGTGAAAACATGGCAGGCCATTCCAAGTGGAAAAACATTCAAAAAAGAAAAAATGCACAGGATGCAAAGCGCGGCAAAATATTTATGAAGCTGGCAAAAGAAATCTATGTGGCAGCGAAAGAAGGCGGAGCGGATCCAGAAGCAAATTCAGCATTGCGTCTTGTCATCGAAAAAGCAAAAGGCGCCAATATGCCGAATGAAAATATAGATCGGGCCATTAAAAAAGCTGCGGGAGGCCAAGATGGAAGCAGTTATGAAGAAATCACCTATGAAGGCTACGGCCCTTCAGGGATTGCCGTCATGGTTGAATGCGTAACAGATAATAAAAACCGAACGGCGTCAAATGTGCGGACAGCCTTTAATAAAAATGGCGGAAGTCTGGGAGAAAGCGGATGTGTAGCCTTTTTATTTGAACGGAAGGGTTTCATTACGATAGACCGCACTGAACGGCAAATAGAAGAAGATGAGCTCATGCTTGATGTGCTTGAAGCAGGAGGAGAAGAGCTGCGAATTGAAGAAGACCTATATGAGGTTTTCACAGAGCCTGAGCATTTTGAAGAGGTGAAAACAGCCCTCGAATCGAAATATCCAATTTCTTCGGCGGAGGTGACCATGCTTCCCAATACCTATGCAGATGCCGATGATCAGGCTGTTGAGAAGCTGGAAACATTAATAGACATCCTTGAAGATGACGATGATGTTCAAGAAGTGTATACAAACTATCGCTCATAAAAAACCGGCACGATGTCATATCGGGCCGGTTTTAGTAGTTCAGGAGACACGTTCACTATCATGAGTGTATTCTTTCTCCCAGAAATCAGCGTTTTTGATACCCAGCGCTTTTGGATCAAAGACCGGGTCTAAGCCCTGCTTCTTTTGGCGCTCATAATCCTTTAAAGCAAGAAGCGCCGGTTTGGCCAGCAGCACAATGGCAATGACGTTCAGCCATACCATAATGCCAAGCCCTGCATCCCCTAATGCCCAAGCAAGTGAAGCTGTTTTCACAGTACCATAGAATGTGGCGGCTAAAATAATCAGTTTTAAGCCAAGCATTGCCCATTTGCTTTCTCTGCCTCGTGCTAAATAGGCGATATTTGTTTCTGCGATGTAGTAATACGCCATAATTGTTGTAAAAGCGAAGAAGAATAAAGCGATGGCAACAAAGCCTGCACCGAATCCGGGAAGAACACTGTCAATTGCCGCTTGTGTGAAACCAGGTCCTGCTTCTACGTCTTTAAGCTGGTGAACGATAAAGGAACCATCTGCAGCCTGGGTATTGTACATGCCGGTAAACAAGATCATGAAAGCTGTAGCGGAACATACAAACAAGGTGTCAATATAAACAGAAAATGCCTGAACCAGTCCCTGCTTGACCGGATGAGAAACTTCTGCAGCGGCTGCCGGATGCGGGCCTGTTCCCTGGCCGGCTTCGTTTGAGTAAATGCCACGTTTAACGCCCCAGGAAATCGCCATGCCGATCAAGCCGCCAAAAGCGGAATCCAATGCAAAGGCGCTTTTGAATATTAATGAGAGCACAGCAGGTAATTCAGACACATTCATGACAATAATAATCAAAGACAGCAGGATATATCCAATGGCCATAAATGGAACAATCATTTGCGCCGCACTGGCAATTCGTTTGACGCCGCCAAAAATAATAAACCCTAATAATAAAACCAGACCGCACCCTGTGACGAAAGGAGAGATGCCGAATGCATTTTGGATCCCAGCCGCAATGGAGTTGGACTGTACGCCTGGCATTAGAAAGGCCATTGCAATAAGGGCAGCAGCGGCAAATAAGACGGCAAACCACTTAATGCCTAAGCCTTTTTCTATATAATAAGCAGGGCCGCCCCGATATTGACCGTCTTGTTTTACTTTGTAAATTTGAGCAAGTGTTGATTCTACAAAGGCACTCGCCGCCCCGATAAAGGCAATCGCCCACATCCAGAACACCGCACCGGGTCCGCCGAATGCAATTGCTGTCGCCACTCCCGCGATGTTTCCTGTGCCCACACGGCCGGACAGCGCAATCGATAACGCTTGGAAAGATGAAACGCCGGCTTCAGAGCTCTTGCCTTTGAACATCTGAACAATCATTTCTTTTAAATGTCGGACTTGTAAAAAACGGGTCATAATTGAAAAGGCGAATCCAATTCCCAATAAAATATAAATGACGGGCGTACTCCATAAGACCGCATTCAAACTAGCAACAAAATCTGCCATCAAGCTTCCCCCTCACTTCAAATTCGAATACATGTATAAAAAGGATTTTGGTCTAATCGAACTATTTCTACAATCGATTTGTCACATTATATGACCTGTAATTATCAATAAGAAGAGGAAGGGAAAAAGAAAAAACGCGGCGTATCGACTACGCTGCGTTTTTCTACAGAGGCAAACTTATGGCAATTGTTATAAAATCCTTCAGCAACAAATAGCCTAGTTCAGTCAAACCGTATATAAAGGATAAAGCAATCACAAAATGATTGAAATGCTTGTCATCATTTGTTCCGTTCATCTTATTCATGTTTCATCACCTCACTGACGCCTGCGGCGGTTCTTCACGGATCCAATGATCATCTTTTCGCCAATCATATGTTTCATCAGTATCAAGATGTAAAGTCTGATTGCCGATTTTCACTGTATTGTGATTGATCCACGTCACTGCTGGGCGGCTGTCTGGGTAATTCCAGTAGATTGTTCTCTTGACAAGTGTTTTTTCATTTACAAGTTCACCTCTGGCTGCATCTAAGCTCAAGGTGTTTTCGGATACATAAGTGTTTAACGTATAGCTGCCGTCCGGCGATTTAACCGATTGGACGAAATTTCCTTTCGGAACGTTTTTTAGTGAAAATAACATCCAATAGATGGCGCCGCCGAAGAAGACCAGCAGGGCAAACATAATAAGCGGGATGTTGCTGCGTGTCTTAATGTGACTCTCTCCCTTTTTTTCTCTCATTTTACTATATATCGGATTCATATAATCTTTACATTTCTTTAAAATTACCTCAATAAAGCAATGATAAGATGAAATAAAGCCAATAAAGGGTGAGGGGAGACAGAAATGGAAAAAACGTATTGTCATTCCGGCGAGAAGGACCCAGAAGCGGTCTACTTAACTGTGAGAAGCTATCGAATTAAGCTGTCGCCTGAACAAATGAAACTGATTTCTGCCGTCAGAAAGTAAAAAATACATGATAAAGGCAGCCGCTTGTGCGGCTGCCTTTTTGATTTAAGAATATTTTCTTTTCCGCTGTGCGAAATGCTTTTGAAACCAATCTTTCTTATATAAAAATGCGATGATCTCCAGCCAAAAACCCGGAATCTTTTTGGGGAATATCGGTTTTTTGTAGAGTGCATGATACGCTGATTTTAAATCATTCCACTGCGTGCACGTTTTTGTCTGTTCAAATCTCGCAACATCAATCACCCGCACTGCTCCGGTTTCTGTCAGAATCAGATTCCGCAAATGGATATCTGACGGGTTCAGGCCGGCAGCCCGGGCGTCAGAAAGTGCTTCTTCAACCTGCTGAATCATGTCATCACTGATCGCAATGCCTTTCTTCAGACAGTTATAAAAGGTTTCACCTTTAATATATTCCATGAGAATAAATGAATCGCCAGTTTCGTAAATGTCAGGATAGAATGCGGACCCGGCTAATTTTTCATAGATCGCTGCTTCTTTGACTGCTGTCGCTTGATATTCCGGAAAAAATACTTTCAGCGCCATTTTTCGACCGCCTTCTGTTAAGGCAAACACATAGGCGCTTCTTCCCTTGCCGATTAGTGTTAATTCCTCGGATTTCTCTTTGACTTTATCAAATCTGCTGTTCTTGCGGTATATGACGGAATGGGCCAGTGCCTCTGCTTTTGTCAGCATTTCATTCACCTTCTTTGCTCTATTTTATGCAGCTGTTTATAGGAAAATCATAAACTGTTCAGGAAAAATAGCCTAATTCTAGTGTATCTGGTCTTGAAGAAGAAGGCTACTTATAAGCATGAATTGTGATAAAAGAGACATAGAAGGTTTAATTTCCATTCTTGAAAAGCGCTTACAAATGGGATAGTATTAATTTTAAATAAAGCGCTTTCGTGAATGATCAAGGGGGAAGAAGCCATGACAAAACAGATTGTGACAGGGATTATCGGTGCAGGCCGCATCGGCAAACTTCATGTTCAAAATATAAGCCGGATTCCTCACATGAAAATAAAAGCAGTCTCTGACACTCAGGCAAGCCGTATAAAAAGCTGGGCCGACAGTCATCAGATTGAATACATAACCTCTGATTATCGTGATTTATTACATGATCCTGATATTGATGCTATTTTTATTTGCTCTCCTACAGCCGTACATGCACAGATGATCAAAGAAGCAGCCGAGGCGAAAAAGCATATATTTTGTGAGAAGCCCGTTAGTTTCTCTCTGGACGAAACGAGTGAAGCGCTTGCGGCTGTCCGGAAACACGGGGTAACACTTCAAGTCGGATTTAACCGCCGCTTTGATCCTCATTTTAAGAAAATCAAAACGATTGTTGAAAATGGTGAAATCGGTACGCCTCATTTATTAAAAATCACTTCTCGGGACCCAGAACCCCCGAATATAGATTATGTCCGTACGTCAGGCGGGTTGTTTATGGATATGTCGATCCATGATTTTGATATGGCCAGATATATTTTGGGGAGCGAAGTGACGGAAGTGTATGCCAAAGGGGCGGCTTTGGTGAATCCTTCTTTTGCGGAGCTGGGTGATATTGATACAGCTGTTATTACACTGACTTTTGAAAACGGTGCCATGGCTGTGATTGATAACAGCCGCCAAGCTGTGTACGGATATGACCAGCGGGTTGAGGTTTTCGGGACGAAAGGCTCTGCAGCGGCTGACAATAGCAGGCCGACAACGGTTGAGGTGTCAACAGCTGATTTTGTGATGAAGGATAAACCGCATTTCTTTTTCCTTGAACGCTATAAGGATTCATATGAGGAGGAGATTCTCCGTTTTGCAGAAGCGATCGGCACAAACCAGGAGACTCCCTGCACCGGTAATGACGGTTTACAGGCCGGAAGGATCGCCAGAGCAGCACAGCAATCGCTTGCTTTTGGCATGCCTGTCAGCATTGAGCACACTGAAAAAATCGCTTTTTAATCTAACAGGATTACAATTCAGCAAGCTTGGGTATATACTCCATTGATACTTTAAGTAGGCGGTGGAGAAAATGAATACAGTACATGCTAAAGGAAATGTTTTGAACAAAATCGGAATTCCTTCTCACATGGTTTGGGGTTATATTGGCGTTGTCATCTTTATGGTTGGAGACGGCCTCGAACAAGGCTGGCTGTCTCCTTTTCTCGTTGATCATGGTCTCAGTATGCAGCAATCCGCATCGTTATTTACCATGTACGGCATTGCTGTCACCATCTCAGCTTGGCTTTCAGGAACGTTTGTCCAAACTTGGGGGCCGAGAAAAACGATGACTGTCGGATTGCTTGCATTTATCCTCGGTTCGGCCGCTTTTATCGGCTGGGCGATTCCTCTTATGTATTATCCGGCTCTCTTGGGCAGCTATGCTCTTAGAGGCTTGGGATATCCGCTGTTTGCATACTCTTTTCTCGTATGGGTGTCATACAGCACCTCTCAAAATATTCTCGGAAAAGCCGTCGGATGGTTTTGGTTTATGTTTACGTGCGGCCTTAACGTGCTCGGCCCGTTCTATTCCAGCTATGCGGTTCCGGCCTTTGGAGAAATCAATACGCTTTGGAGCGCTTTACTGTTTGTGGCGGCAGGCGGAATTCTTGCCTTATTTTTTAACAAAGATAAATTTACTCCGATACAAAAACAAGATCAGCCGAAATGGAAAGAATTGTCGAAGGCATTTACAATTATGTTTGAAAACCCTAAGGTAGGCATCGGCGGAGTGGTCAAGACGATTAATGCGATAGGACAATTTGGATTTGCCATCTTTCTTCCTACTTATTTAGCACGATACGGGTATTCGGTTTCGGAATGGCTGCAAATATGGGGGACGCTGTTTTTTGTGAATATTGTGTTTAATATCATTTTCGGTGCAGTCGGAGATAAACTTGGCTGGCGCAATACGGTCATGTGGTTTGGCGGTGTCGGATGCGGTATTTTTACGCTGGCGCTGTATTACACGCCTCAGCTGATCGGGCATCAGTATTGGGTGCTCATGATTATCGCCTGCTGCTACGGTGCGGCTTTAGCAGGCTACGTTCCATTAAGCGCGCTTTTGCCGACGCTTGCACCTGATAATAAAGGCGCTGCCATGTCAGTGTTGAATCTGGGATCTGGTTTATGTGCGTTTATTGCGCCGGGCATCGTGAGTCTTTTCATTGGGCCGCTCGGTGCAGGCGGCGTAATTTGGATCTTTGCGGCATTGTATTTTTTCAGTGCCTTTCTGACGCGATTCTTGACAATTTCTGAGCAAAGCACAGATGTGTATACGGAGGAACGGTTTGTCAGGGAAAATGTGCAGACAAATTTTGATAAAACGGTTAAGCAGTAGCCTCTTTGGTCAAACTAATCATAAACGTGTGCAAAGAGGTGTAGAGGGTGAAACGATTCAGCACGGCGTATCTTTTGCTGGGCATTCTTTGCTCAGCGGCAGTATTTTTAATAGGAGCTCCTTCCCGCGCACTTGGCGCGGAAGTGGAGCACTATGAGCCGCTGCAGGTGCATGTGCAGCTTGAAAAGGTGTATTTGGACGGCGATGTCAGCATTGAGCATAAGCATGAAAAAGTGTTTTCTATGGATGATTTTTGGGCAGCTTATGCCGGATGGACGCTTGTGGAACAAAAAAAGGGATATGTGCTCTTCCGGAAGCAAATGGACGATATTTCTCCGCTCAGCAAGGTCAACGGGTATATCGGTGTATCGGATAATGGAGTGATTTCCACTTTTCATGGGCGGCCTGAGCCAGCTTCCGAACCAATTCAGTCTTTTTTTCAAATTGATTTAGAAAGGCTGGAAAGCCATATGCAAAAAAATCTGCTGAAAGGCATTCCATTTCGGACAAAAGCGGAGTTTGAGGATGTCATCGAACATATGAAGACATACAGCGGGTAACGTCCGCTGATTGAAGACATGTATTCATGTCTTTTTTTTCGTGAAAGAATGAGAGAGAAGCGAACATATGTTAACTTTTCTATAAGACTTTGGCTGTTTTTATGGTACAATGAAGAACAGTCAAAGAGGTGAATTTGCGTGATTGAATTTGTTAAAGGGACGATTGATTATGTATCTCCCCAATATATTGTCATAGAGAACGGCGGCATCGGCTATCAGATTTTCACGCCGAATCCGTTTATATATAAGGAGAGAAGCCAAGAAACGATTTTTACATACCATCATATCAGAGAGGATGCTTTTTCGCTTTACGGTTTTTCAACAAGAGAGGAGAAGGCGCTCTTTACAAAGCTGTTAAACGTGACCGGAATTGGCCCGAAAGGAGCACTTGCCATCTTGGGCTCGGGTGATCCCGGAGCGGTCATCCAAGCAATTGAAAATGAGGATGAAGCTTTTTTGGTCAAGTTTCCTGGAGTAGGAAAGAAAACCGCACGCCAGATTATTCTAGATTTAAAAGGAAAGCTGGCAGATGTTGTGCCTGAAATGATTGAAAATCTGTTTAATCATGAAGAAAGGCTTGAAAAGCAAACAGCGGAAACGGCTCTTGAAGAAGCACTTGAAGCCCTCAGGGTTCTCGGATATGCTGAAAAAGAAATCAAAAAGGTGCTTCCTCACCTTAAAGAAGAAATTGGGCTGACAACAGACCAATATGTGAAAAAAGCATTACAAAAACTATTAAAGTAAGGTGATGTTCATGGATGAACGGCTCGTCTCAAGTGAAGCAGACAACCATGAATCAGTGATAGAGCAAAGCCTGAGGCCGCAAAATCTGGCACAGTATATCGGGCAGCATAAGGTAAAAGAAAATTTGCGCGTGTTTATAGATGCGGCGAAAATGAGACAGGAGACGCTGGATCATGTTCTTCTGTACGGGCCGCCCGGACTCGGAAAAACAACGCTTGCTTCGATTGTTGCTAATGAAATGGGAGTGGAATTGCGGACGACATCAGGGCCTGCGATTGAAAGGCCTGGTGATTTGGCTGCTATATTAACGGCGCTGGAACCGGGAGATGTATTATTTATTGATGAAATACATAGGCTGCACAGATCGATCGAAGAGGTGCTTTATCCTGCAATGGAAGACTTTTGCCTGGACATTGTGATTGGCAAAGGCCCATCTGCCCGCTCGGTTCGGCTCGACCTTCCGCCTTTTACGCTGGTGGGAGCCACGACGAGGGTGGGGCTTTTGACGGCTCCTTTAAGAGACAGATTCGGCGTCATGTCTCGCCTTGAGTACTATACACAAGAAGAACTGGCGGATATTGTCACAAGAACCGCTGATGTATTCGAGGTTGAGATTGATAAACCGTCGGCTCTTGAAATTGCAAGAAGATCGAGAGGGACGCCCCGCGTGGCGAACCGCCTGCTGAGAAGGGTGCGCGATTTCGCCCAAGTGCTGGGTGACAGCAGGATTACGGAAGACATTTCTCAGAATGCGCTGGAGCGGCTTCAGGTTGACCGCCTCGGTTTGGATCATATTGATCATAAGCTGCTGATGGGCATGATCGAAAAATTCAACGGCGGCCCAGTAGGTCTTGATACGATTTCAGCTACCATCGGCGAGGAATCGCATACGATTGAAGACGTATATGAACCATATCTGCTGCAAATTGGATTTATACAAAGAACGCCGCGTGGAAGGATCGTGACACCGGCCGTTTATCATCATTTCCAAATGGAGGCTCCCCGATATGACTGAATTTCCTAAGATCATTATGATTCTTGGTGCTGTTTTGCTTATTATCGGAGCAGTTTTGCATTTTGTCGGCAAGATGCCGGGAGATATTTTTGTAAAAAAAGGAAATGTCACGTTTTTCTTCCCGGTTGTCACTTGTATTATTATAAGTGTGGTATTATCAATTTTGCTCAATCTTTTTGGCAGAATGAAATAACAAAAGACTAGAATAAAGGTGAAATCATCATGAAAGTCGATTTATTTGATTTTGAACTACCAGAACGTTTAATTGCACAAGTACCGTTGGAGCAGCGTGATGCTTCAAGGCTGATGGTGCTCGATAAACATACAGGAGAGCTTACTGACAGCTCGTTTAAACACATTATCAGCTTCTTTAACGAAGGCGATTGTCTTGTCCTGAACAATACCCGGGTACTGCCTGCGCGGTTATTCGGCACAAAAGAGGATACCGGCGCGAAAGTGGAACTTCTTTTGCTGAAACAGGAAACCGGTGATAAATGGGAAACACTTGCCAAACCGGCGAAACGGGTGAAAAAAGGAACTGTTGTCACATTTGGAGACGGAAGATTGAAGGCAATCTGCACGGAAGAGCTTGAGCACGGCGGCAGAAAGATGGAATTTCAATATGACGGTATTTTCTACGAGGTGCTTGAATCCCTTGGAGAGATGCCGCTCCCTCCATATATCAAAGAACAGCTTGATGACAAAGAGCGCTACCAGACAGTGTATTCAAAAGAAATCGGCTCTGCTGCTGCGCCTACAGCTGGCCTTCACTTCACGGAAGAAATCTTACAGCAGCTGAAAGACAAAGGCGTGCAAATTGAGTTCATCACACTGCACGTAGGCCTTGGAACGTTTCGCCCTGTGAGTGCCGATGAAGTGGAAGAGCATAATATGCATGCAGAGTTTTATCAAATGTCAGAAGAAACGGCTGCAGCCTTAAACAAAGTAAGAGAAAATGGCGGCCGGATCATTTCTGTCGGTACGACCTCGACACGCACGCTTGAGACGATTGCCGGGGAACATGACGGGCAATTTAAAGCATCAAGCGGCTGGACATCTATTTTTATTTATCCGGGCTATGAATTTAAAGCCATTGACGGAATGATTACAAACTTCCATTTGCCGAAATCGTCATTGATTATGCTGGTCAGCGCGCTTGCTGGAAGAGAAAACATTCTGCGTGCCTATAACCATGCAGTGGAAGAGGAATACCGTTTCTTCAGCTTCGGAGACGCGATGCTGATTATATAATTTGAGAACAGGAGGCCTCATCAAAAGTGGCTGAACAACCAATACGCTATGAATTTATAAAAGAATGCAAACAAACAGGAGCGCGGCTGGGCAAAGTGCATACGCCTCACGGCTCCTTTGAAACGCCGGTTTTTATGCCGGTCGGCACACTGGCGACAGTCAAAACAATGTCGCCTGAAGAGCTGAAAGCAATGGATGCAGGCATCATTTTGAGCAACACTTATCATCTATGGCTTCGTCCGGGCCAAGACATTGTCAAAGAAGCGGGCGGGCTCCATAAATTTATGAACTGGGACCGCGCAATTTTAACAGATTCAGGCGGTTTTCAGGTCTTTTCTTTAAGCAAGTTTCGTAATATAGAGGAAGAGGGTGTCCATTTCCGCAATCATCTAAATGGAGACAAGCTGTTTTTATCTCCGGAAAAAGCGATGGAGATCCAAAACGCACTCGGCTCTGATATTATGATGGCGTTTGACGAATGCCCGCCATACCCGGCGGAGTACGACTACATGAAGCGGTCAGTTGAGCGGACAAGCCGCTGGGCGGAACGCTGCCTGAATGCCCACAATCGTCAGGATGAACAAGGGCTGTTTGGTATTGTACAAGGCGGAGAATATGAAGATCTGCGGACACAAAGTGCGAAGGACTTGATTTCCCTTGATTTTCCGGGATATGCTATAGGCGGATTGTCTGTAGGTGAACCGAAGGATGTCATGAATCGTGTACTCGAATTTACAACACCGCTCTTGCCGAAGGATAAACCGAGATATCTGATGGGAGTAGGTTCTCCGGACGCACTGATCGACGGAGCGATCCGCGGGGTCGACATGTTTGACTGTGTGCTGCCTACTCGAATTGCAAGAAACGGCACAGTGTTTACTGCTGAAGGACGACTCAATATGAAAAATGCGAAATTTGAAAGAGACTTCCGTCCGATTGATGAAGAGTGTGATTGCTATACATGTAAAAACTATACTCGCGCGTACATTAGGCACTTGATTCGCTGCAATGAAACATTCGGCCTTCGATTAACAACTTACCATAACCTTCATTTTCTGTTACACTTAATGGAGCAGGTAAGACAGGCTATTCGCGAGGATCGTCTGGGTGATTTCAGAGAAGAGTTCTTTGAGCGTTACGGCTATAACAAGCCAAATGCGAAAAGCTTCTAAATAAAACATAACAGGCTTACAGAAAGGGGTGAAAATGATGACTGGCACTTTAGGTACATTGGTTCCTATTATTTTAATGTTTGCGGTCCTTTACTTCTTGCTGATTCGTCCTCAGCAAAAGCAGCAAAAGGCTGTACGCCAAATGCAAGAGGAACTGAAAAAAGGCGATTCAGTAGTGACAATCGGGGGATTGCACGGTACTGTTGACTCTATCGACGAAAGCAAAGTCGTAATTAAGACTGGTGATAACACACGTCTTACGTTCGACCGCCGCGCGATCAGAGAAGTTTCTGCTGCTGAATAACAGCAGGAGCTATACATAGCAAACAAAAAAGAGCGGGCGAGTGAGCCCGCTCTTTTTTGTCATCTTTTCAGCAAGATTGAAAACCCTTGAAGTCTAGGAAGGCCGAGTACCGGAGCGCAGCGAATGTATAAATTCGTGAGTACCGGAACGTAGGCCTGACAACGAATGCGAGGGTTTGTCGACATGCTGAAAGAGCGGGTGAGCCCGCTCTTTTTTATGTGGAAGACCTGTTTCCCCTCATGTTCACGCCGAAAATCCCGCCCAGCATGCACACCCCTAAAAATCCCAGATGGAAGATCAGCTGTTCTGCTGTAAATGTCTTTCCGAATCCTAAATACTGAAACAATAAGATAATCAGAGAAAAACTTAAGGCGGTCAATGCGCCAATCATCCAGCCTCTTTCCTTGCCTTTCCCGCCTGAAATGAATCCGCCAATAAATAAAGAGAGAAATGAGATAGCGGTGATCAGCCAGTTAAATGATGATTCTTCCAGCGAGGTTGCGGTCAATAAAAGTGAAACCGCTAAACTTGTCAGGAGCATGGCTGAAAATATGGCGATTAAGCCGTAAAGAATGCCTTTTCCAACTTGTTTCGTTTCCTCCATGATTGTCTCCTCTCTGCCTGTATTAAAAGGCTTCTGTTCTTTTTGTTCAAAACCGTCAGACATGCTGATGGCTCGTCTTTGTAAAAATGTATTCCCTTATCCCATGAATTAGACGTAAAAGCTTTGTGAAATGCAATCGGTTTTTCTTACATAAATTGATCATTTTGTTGCAACCTATAATGAGTTGGAGGTGCATAATGGAAGAGCTTCTCACTATTGCGTTTCGCACAGTCGTATTGTATTTTGTGATATTGGTCATTTTTCGTTTCATGGGCAAACGGGAGATCGGAGAGCTTAGTATTTTAGATCTCGTTGTCTTTATCATGATGGCTGAAATTGCCGTTTTAGCCATAGAAAACGTAGACGATCATCTATTTCATACCATTTTGCCAATGCTTGTATTAATGATCATTCAAGTGACTTTGGCATACTTTTCTTTAAAAAACCGAAAAGTCCGCCAGCTTCTTGACGGTAAGCCGACCATAATTATCAAATATGGAAAAATTGACGAAGAAGCCATGAAATCACAGCGTTATAATTTTGATGATTTAATGGTTCAGCTCAGAGAAAATAGCGTCGACAGAGTAGCTGACGTATCATTTGCCATTTTAGAGCCGTCGGGCAAACTGACTATTGTAAAGAAAGAAAATAGCGGAGAGCATCGGCAGCTCGAAATGCCGCTCATTATAGATGGCTTCATTCAAACAGAAAACCTGTCCAGAATCAGTAAAGATAAAAAATGGCTGCTTGAAAATTTGCAAAAACACGGATACAACAACCCTTCAGATATTTCATTTTGCTCGTTTACAGACGGAGAAATATATATTGATGAAAAAGATGGGCACCGCACGTGACCATTATCGGATGATCAACCGTCCGATAATGGGAATGCGGCGAAGCTCATCTTTTTTAATTAAACGGAAAACGAGCAGGAGGATCATATAAATGGCGGCGCTCGCCGCAATCCATCCGGCTAGATTGACAGCCTCAGATGCTCCAAAGCTTATATATTGTTTGATGGCGGAGCTGATGAATCCGCAAATTACAATAACAGCGAAGCTGAGCGCGTACTCCTTGATTTTGATGCTGATCGGCAGCACTTTGCTTACGGTTGCTGCGTGCAATAGGGTGACGAGCACCATGCCTGTCACAATGGCTAATGCCGCGCCCATAATGCCAAGAGAAGGCCTTGTGGCAAGGACAAAAATAAGGCCTGTTTTGACAAGCGCTCCGATTAAGCTGTTCATCATCGCAGCTCCTGCCAAATTAAGCGCCTGCAGCACAGCTTGAAGCGGGCCTTGGAAATAATAAAGCAGAAAAAACGGGGCCATCACTTTTATAAATACAGCTGCGCCTGAGGAACCGTACATCACTCTCATCAGCTCATCCGCAAATACAAATAAAATAACAACTGAAATGCCTCCGCTGAGCAGACAGAGACGCATCGCCTGTTCCAAGCGGTATTCCACCACCTGCAATTTTTTCTGCTCCATTCCTTCACTGATCGCAGGAACAAGCGCGGTCGACAAAGAATATGTAATAAAGCTGGGCAGAGTCAGCAGCGTCATGGCAAAGCCGGTCAGTTCCCCGTATTGCTTTGTTGCGGCAACTGTTGCCACACCGGCGATGGCAAGGCTTTGAGCGACGACGATTGGCTCGAAAAACCAAGAGAGGTTTCCGATAAAGCGGCTCCCGGTTGTTGGAAGGGACACGCTCATTAATTGGGTAAAGGTTTGTTTTCCGCTTTTAATTGACTGGAAAAAATGCTTTCTGATTTTAATTGTCTTTTTATACTTAAAGCAAACGAATAAATAAAGAAGTGATGCCAGCTCCCCTGCCACTGAGGATAGCATTGCCCCCGCTGCAGCATATTCAATTCCGTAAGGGAGAAAAATCGTTGTGCAGACAGCCACGAGTGAAATGCGGACAACCTGTTCAAGGACTTGTGACATAGCAAGCGGGTTCATATTCTGTTTTCCTTGAAAGTATCCCCTCAGCACACTCGATATAGCAATAATCGGCACAACCGGCGTAATGGCCAAGAGCGGATACAGTGTTCGCTTATCTGTCAGCATCGTTTCAGCCATAACCGGGGCGAAAAACAGAAACAGCGGTGTAAAGATGAGACTGAGCACTCCCGTGATGGTCAGAGACATGACTAAAATATTTTTCGTTTTTTGATGATCTCCGCGCGCACTGGCTTCAGCGACTAGCTTGCTGATCGCGACCGGCAGACCGAATTGAGTTAATGTAGTGGCCAAGAAGAAGGTAGGCGCCGCCATCATGTAAAGCCCGACTCCTTCTTCACCGATAAAACGGGCGATAACCACCCGGTTGACAAACCCGAGCATTCTTGTAACCATTCCTGCTGCGATAAGGATAAGAGTGCCCTTTAAAAACGTCTGTTTCGCCATTTTTACCCCCTGCCTTCTCAAACTACCTGGAATCATATACAATAAAGATATGCGTATATATCGTCCAAGCATGACAAGTCTTCTTGAAAAACAATAAAAAAGGAGCGTGGAATTCGTGGAGAAGCATCCAGCCGATCTATATAAAGACCACGTCAGGCCGTTTCTTTACAGCAAACTGGAAGAGTTTAAGATTCTCGGGTATGATGATGTTGAACTCGAAAGTTTGTGGTCATACTTAACAGATAAGAAGTGGAAAAAGAAAACGGAACTGAACATTTATGAACTTGCGAGTGATATTTTATCAGTGAAAATTGGCGAATTTATGAACTATGCAACCGTTGAGTCATTTAAAACGTCTAATTGGCTGGGCAGTGAAGAGGGCCAGGAAGCATTGGAAGAACTGCTGAGATAGCAGGTTGATTCGCACAGGTTTAAGGGAGGATATACATAATGAAAAAAGGACGCTTGATTGCGTTTTTCCTTTTCGTTCTATTGATCGGCACGGGCTTGGGCTACTTTACGAAGCCTGCCGCTAACAATATTACGTTAGGATTGGATTTGCAAGGCGGATTTGAGGTGCTGTATGATGTACAGCCTGTAAAAAAAGGTGACAAAATCACAAAAGATGTTCTGGTCAGCACAGTAGAGGCATTGAACCGCCGGGCCAATGTTCTCGGTGTCAGCGAACCGAACATCCAAATTGAAGGGAATAACCGGATTCGCGTTCAGCTCGCTGGTGTGACAAACCAAAACAGAGCGCGTGAAATTTTGGCGACTGAAGCGCAGCTTTCTTTCAGAGATACGAATGACAAAGAATTGCTGAATGGCTCTGACCTCGTCGAAAACGGAGCTAAACAAACGTATGACGCCAAAACAAATGAACCGATTGTCAGCATTAAACTGAAAGATGCTGATAAATTCGGCGAAGTGACCAAAAAGGTCATGAAAATGGCGCCAAACAACCAGCTTGTTATTTGGATGGATTACGAAAAAGGGGACTCCTTTAAAAAAGAGGTTCAAAAAGAGCACCCTAAATATGTATCCGCCCCAAATGTAAGTCAGGAATTAAACACAACTGACGTTACAATTGAAGGGCAATTTACGGTTCAAGAAGCAAAAGATTTAGCCAGCATTTTAAACGCAGGTGCACTTCCTGTGAAACTGACTGAAAAATATTCGACATCAGTAGGCGCACAATTCGGCCAGCAGGCTCTCCATGATACGGTGTTTGCCGGTATTGTCGGTATCGCAATTATTTTCTTATTTATGCTTTTCTATTACCGTCTGCCGGGGTTAATCGCGGTGATTACGCTATCTGTTTATATCTACATTACTCTCCAGATCTTTGACTGGATGAATGCCGTACTCACGCTTCCGGGAATTGCCGCTCTCATTTTAGGTGTCGGGATGGCTGTTGACGCCAACATTATTACCTATGAGCGGATTAAAGAAGAGCTCAAGCTAGGAAAGTCAGTCCGCTCTGCCTTCCGTTCAGGAAACAGACGGTCATTTGCGACGATTTTTGATGCGAATATTACAACCATTATTGCAGCGGTTGTGCTCTTTATCTTTGGGACAAGCTCTGTTAAAGGGTTTGCGACAATGCTGATCCTATCGATTTTGACAAGCTTTATCACTGCCGTTTTCTTATCGAGATTTCTCCTCGCTCTCCTTGTGGAAAGCAGATGGCTTGATCGGAAAAAAGGCTGGTTTGGTGTCAATAAGAAACATATCATGGATATTCAGGATACGGATGAAAATACAGAGCCGCATACGCCATTCCAAAAATGGGATTTCACGAGCAAACGCAAATACTTCTTTATTTTCTCCAGTGCAGTCACGGTTGCCGGGATTATTATCCTGCTTGTGTTCAGGCTGAATCTTGGCATTGACTTTGCAAGCGGTGCACGGATTGAAGTACAAAGCGACCATAAGCTGACGACAGAGCAAGTTGAAAAGGACTTTGAATCTCTTGGTATGGACCCTGATACTGTCGTTCTGTCAGGCGAAAAGAGCAATATCGGTGTTGCCCGTTTTGTCGGGGTGCCAGATAAAGAAACCATAGCAAAAGTAAAAACGTATTTTAAAGACAAATACGGGTCTGAGCCAAATGTCAGCACAGTTTCACCGACAGTCGGTAAGGAGCTGGCAAGAAATGCGCTGTACGCAGTTGCTATAGCTTCTATTGGCATCATTATTTACGTTTCAATCCGATTCGAATACAAAATGGCGATTGCTGCCATCGCCTCATTGCTATATGACGCATTCTTTATCGTCACGTTCTTCAGTATTACAAGGCTTGAGGTAGATGTTACGTTCATCGCGGCCATCTTGACGATAATCGGGTATTCCATTAACGATACAATCGTTACATTTGACAGGGTCCGCGAGCATATGAAAAAGCGTAAGCCGAAAACATTTGCCGATCTGAACCATATTGTAAACCTGAGCCTGCAGCAAACTTTTACACGTTCAATTAACACTGTATTAACTGTTGTGATTGTTGTTGTGACATTGCTGATCTTTGGAGCATCTTCTATTACTAACTTCTCAATTGCTTTATTGGTCGGGCTGTTAACAGGCGTTTATTCTTCTCTATACATTGCCGCACAAATTTGGCTTGCATGGAAAGGAAGAGAACTGAAAAAAGATTCGGCGCAATAAAAAATATCAGGCTGTCCTCTGCAGGGCAGCCTGTTTTTTGAAGTTGCATTGAACTTAAAATAGACATTTGCTATAATGACATACGCTTACATTTAAACATATATATGGTGTTAAAAGTGTTTATGACTGGTTTTCAGATATGTAGGAGGGTTTATATATGAGGGTTCGCGAATCAGAGCTGCCGGGCATAGGACAAAAAGTTGAAATGATTACTAGAAACCGTGATAAAATTTCGATTATCATTCATCATGACGGACGGAGAGAGCTTTACTATTTTGACGAAAACGACCATGAGGAATGTGTTGCCTCCGTGCAGTTTGATGACGCTGAAGCAAGGCAAATGTCTGCAATTCTTGGCGGAATGGCCTATAAACCGAAAGCATTAGAACAGGTCGAGTCAGCCCTTGATGATTTGATTATAGAGTGGTGTAAAGCAGAGGCGGGAGCGCCTGCCATTCATCAGACGATTGGTGATTTGAATGTGGGTCAGGAATATCATGTGACGGTCATTGCAATTATTAAGAAGAATCAGGATAAACAACTGAATCCGAGCTCTGAAACAGTCATTGACGAAGGCGATACACTTGTGATTTCCGGTGAGGGAACCGGACTGAAGAGGCTAATCCAGGAAAAATTAACAACAAAGGGAGCTTAACCCAGTGTTAAGCCATGTTTAAAACCAGTCTTGATGGGGAAAGTTACCTCAATAAGAAGTTTGGGGGAAAAGAGAATGAATAAACAATGGACCATTATTTTCGCACTTATTTTCACCTTAATTGTCGCTATTTTCGCAGTCATTAATGTTCGATCCGTAGAAGTTGATTACCTGTTTGGAAGATCAGAATGGCCGCTCATTCTTGTTATTTTGGGCTCAGTTTTAATGGGAGCGCTGATCGTATTTTCTGTCGGCATTTTTCAGGTAATGAAATTGAAGCGGGAAATAAAAACCTTGCGGAAAGAAAATAGAACAGCAATACATAAACAAGAGGATACTCATCTTGCTGATCAGACTGACACACAGGATGCATCAGCTATGATTGAGAAAAAAGACTAGTTTTCGAATATTATTTGAAACCCCTCAGCCTGCTCTAGTATAATAGGGTGGTTGAGGGGTGAATTTATGTTAGCGTCAAAAATGCGATGGGAAATCCAGCGACCAGATCAGGATAAGGTCAAATCACTCACAGAACAATTGCATATAACACCTCTTGTTGCGTCCCTGCTTGTAAAAAGAGGCTTTGATACGGCAGAAAGCGCTAGGCTGTTTTTACATACAAAGGATGCCGATTTTTATGATCCTTTTGAAATGAAAGGCATGAAAGAAGCGGCAGATCGAATAAAACAGGCGATTTCACAACAAGAAAAGATTATGATATATGGCGATTATGACGCCGATGGGGTTACAAGTACGTCAGTGATGCTTCACACGCTGCAAAAACTGTCGGCTCAAGTTGATTTTTATATACCTGACCGTTTTAAAGAAGGATATGGACCTAATGAACAGGCGTTTCGTTCGATTAAAGAACGGGGCTTCTCTTTGATCATTACGGTTGATACAGGAATTGCCGCTGTGCATGAAGCGAAGGTGGCAAAGGAACTCGGACTAGATGTCATCATTACCGATCATCATGAACCGGGACCGGAGCTTCCGGATGTCCATGCGATCGTCCACCCGAAGCAGCCTGGCTGCACTTACCCGTTTAAAGAGCTTGCCGGGGTTGGAGTCGCTTTTAAGCTTGCCCACGCTTTATTGGGTGAACTTCCTGATGAACTGCTTGACCTGGCGGCTATCGGCACCATTGCCGATCTAGTCCCGCTGCATGACGAAAACAGATTAATTGCAACACTAGGACTTGAAAGGCTTCGACGGACAAATCGGCTCGGCTTAAAAGAGCTGATTAAGCTGTCAGGCGGAGACATCGGAGAAGCGAACGAAGAAACAGTCGGATTTCAGCTCGCACCAAGGCTGAATGCCGTCGGAAGAATCGAACAGGCGGATCCCGCTGTTCATTTGCTTATGTCAGAGGATTCGTTTGAAGCGGAAGAGCTTGCCGCAGAAATTGACCAGCTGAACAAAGAGCGCCAAAAAATGGTCAGCAAAATGACGGATGAAGCGATTGAAATGGTTAAACAGCAAGGGCTCGATCAAACTGCAATTGTCGTGGCCAAAGCCGGATGGAACCCGGGAGTCGTCGGAATTGTGGCTTCAAAGCTTGTGGACCGTTTCTACCGACCGGCCATTGTTCTAGGCATTGATGAAGAAAAGGGAATCGCTAAAGGTTCGGCCCGAAGCATCAGAGGATTTAATTTATTTGAGAGCCTTTCTGAATGCAGAGATATTCTTCCTCATTTCGGCGGCCATCCAATGGCTGCGGGGATGACGCTGAAAGCCGAAGATGTGCCGGATTTGCGAAGCAGGCTGAATGAAATAGCGGACAATACGCTTACGGAAGAGGATTTTATTCCCGTACAGGAAGTCGACCTTGTCTGCGGCGTCGAAGACATTACAGTTGAAAGCATCGCAGAAATGAACATGCTGTCTCCTTTTGGCATGCTGAACCCGAAACCGCACGTTCTCGTAGAAAACGCAGTACTGGAAGATGTCCGCAAGATAGGGGCAAATAAGACTCATGTTAAAATGACGATCAGAAACGAGTCGTCTCAGCTTGATTGCGTCGGTTTTAATAAAGGCGAGCTTGAAGAAGGCATCGTACCGGGTTCAAGAATTTCCATTGTCGGTGAGATGTCAATCAACGAATGGAACAATCGAAAAAAGCCGCAGCTTATGATTAAGGATGCCGCTGTTTCTGAATGGCAGCTGTTTGACTTAAGGGGAAAACGGATGTGGGAAGACACAGTTTCCACCCTTCCATCTGCTAAACGGGCCATTGTCTCTTTCAAAGAAGACTCAACAACACTGCTTCAAACTGAAGACCTTCGCCGAGAAGTGCACGTCATCAGCTCTGAGGATCAAGCAAAGGCGTTTGACCTTGATGGTGCATATATTGTATTACTGGATCCGCCGCCTTCGCTGGACATGCTCGCACGTTTGCTGGAAGGCAAGGCGCCTGAGCGGATATATTTTATTTTTCTCAATCATGAGGACCACTTTTTATCAACTTTTCCCGCAAGAGACCACTTTAAATGGTATTATGCGTTCTTGCTGAAAAGAGGCGCTTTTGACGTGGAAAAACACGGTTCAGAGCTTGCAAAACATAAAGGCTGGTCCGTTGAAACAATCAATTTCATGACAAAGGTGTTTTTTGATCTCGGTTTTGTTAAAATAGAGAATGGTGTGCTGTCTGTTGTGAGCGGAGCAAAGAAACGCGACTTAACAGACTCACAAACATATCAGGCGAAACAGCAGCTGATGGAACTGGATCAAAAGCTGAATTATTCTTCTGCTGAAGAGCTGAAGGAATGGCTGAATAAGCTGATGAAACAAGATTCAGAGGCTTATGAAAGTACGAGGAGGACATAAAACAGATGGATTTAAAACAATACGTAACAATTGTACCGGATTACCCGAAAGAGGGCGTGCAATTTAAAGATATTACGACACTGATGGATAAAGGCGATGTATACCGCTATGCCACAGATCAAATTGTTGAATATGCGAAAGAAAAGCAAATTGATTTGGTCGTTGGCCCTGAAGCGCGCGGCTTTATTATCGGCTGTCCCGTTGCTTACGCGCTTGGCGTAGGTTTTGCGCCGGTCCGCAAAGAAGGCAAGTTGCCTCGTGAAGTAATCAAAGTGGATTATGGCTTGGAATACGGAAAAGACGTATTAACGATCCATAAAGATGCGATTAAGCCTGGTCAGCGTGTGCTTATTACAGATGACCTGCTTGCGACAGGCGGCACAATTGAAGCGACAATCAAACTTGTTGAAGAACTTGGCGGCGTTGTTGCTGGTATCGCTTTCTTAATCGAGCTTTCTTACCTTGACGGCAGAGATAAGCTGGAAAATTACGACATCTTAACATTAATGAAATACTAAGGATAACCGCATAACGAAAAAGCACTCCATGTCAGGGTGCTTTTTTCCTATTGTTTTGCATTTATTTTATATAATATTTGGCTATTTGAACTTCTGCTCTTTACATCTTTCGTTTTTTTCTTGATAATAAACTACAATACAGTTTACATTTTAAAAAAGGTGATTCCATGGCGAACGAACAAGTATTGACTGCCGAGCAAGTTATAGATAAAGCGCGCAGCTATCTATCTGATGAGCATATCGCATTTGTCGAAAAAGCATATCTGTACGCTGAAGATGCTCATCGCGAGCAATACCGCAAATCGGGCGAGCCATATATTATTCATCCGATTCAGGTTGCGGGGATACTCGTTGATCTTGAAATGGACCCTTCCACAATCGCGGGCGGATTTTTGCACGATGTCGTGGAAGATACAGATGTGACGCTCGATGACCTGAAAGAAGCATTTTCCGAAGAAGTGGCAATGCTTGTAGACGGCGTAACGAAACTCGGCAAAATTAAATATAAATCTCAAGAGGAACAGCAGGCGGAAAATCATCGCAAAATGTTTGTCGCTATGGCTCAAGATATCAGGGTCATATTGATCAAGCTGGCGGATCGTCTTCACAATATGCGGACACTGAAACATCTGCCTCAGGAAAAACAGCGGAGAATCTCCAATGAAACGCTGGAAATTTTTGCTCCTTTGGCGCATCGTCTCGGGATTTCAAAAATTAAGTGGGAATTGGAAGATACGGCGCTCCGTTATTTGAACCCTCAGCAATATTACAGAATTGTCAACCTCATGAAGAAGAAACGTGCAGAACGTGAGCTTTATGTCGATGAGGTTGTCAATGAAGTGAAGAAACGTGTCGAAGAAGTAAATATCAAGGCTGACTTCTCGGGACGTCCGAAACATATTTACAGCATTTATCGAAAAATGGTGCTGCAAAACAAGCAATTCAATGAAATTTACGATTTGCTGGCTGTCCGTATTCTTGTGAATAGCATAAAGGACTGCTACGCGGTGCTTGGCATCATTCACACATGCTGGAAACCGATGCCCGGCAGATTCAAAGATTATATCGCAATGCCGAAGCCGAATATGTATCAATCACTTCATACAACGGTTATTGGGCCTAAAGGCGATCCGCTTGAAGTGCAGATCCGCACCTTTGAAATGCATGAAATAGCGGAATACGGGGTAGCGGCTCACTGGGCTTATAAAGAAGGGAAAGCAGCCAATGAAGGTGCAACCTTTGAGAAAAAGCTTTCTTGGTTCCGTGAAATTTTAGAATTTCAAAATGAATCGACAGATGCAGAAGAATTTATGGAATCGCTCAAAATTGATTTGTTCTCTGACATGGTGTATGTCTTTACGCCAAAAGGAGATGTAATCGAGCTTCCGTCCGGTTCTGTTCCGATTGACTTTTCTTACCGGATTCACTCTGAAATCGGCAATAAAACAATCGGTGCCAAAGTAAACGGAAAAATGGTTACGCTTGACCATAAGCTTCGGACAGGTGATATCGTTGAAATTCTCACCTCTAAGCATTCCTACGGTCCGAGCCAGGATTGGGTGAAGCTTGCCCAAACATCCCAAGCGAAGCATAAAATCCGTCAATTCTTTAAGAAACAGCGGCGTGAAGAAAATGTCGAAAAAGGCCGTGAACTGGTCGAAAAAGAAATTAAAAACTTGGATTTTGAATTGAAGGATGTTTTAACGCCGGAGAATATTCAAAAGGTTGCTGACAAATTTAATTTCTCAAATGAAGAGGATATGTACGCGGCGGTCGGTTACAACGGCATTACGGCTCTGCAGGTGGCGAACCGCCTAACAGAAAAAGAGAGAAAGCAGCGCGATCAGGAAGAACAGGAAAAGATCGTTCAGGAAGTCACTGGGGAACCTAAGCCATACCCGCAAGGAAGAAAACGGGAAGCTGGCGTTCGTGTCAAGGGCATCGACAACCTCCTTGTCCGTTTATCAAAATGCTGCAATCCTGTGCCAGGTGATGATATTGTCGGCTTTATCACAAAAGGCAGAGGGGTTTCGGTCCATCGCGAAGACTGTCCGAATGTCAAAACGAATGAAGCCCAAGAGCGGCTGATCCCGGTAGAGTGGGAGCATGAGTCACAGGTTCAAAAGCGCAAGGAATACAATGTTGAGATAGAGATTCTTGGGTATGATCGCCGCGGATTGCTGAACGAGGTACTCCAGGCAGTGAATGAAACGAAAACAAATATTTCATCTGTCTCTGGCAAATCGGATCGCAATAAAGTGGCAACCATTCATATGGCGATTTTTATCCAGAATATCAATCACTTGCATAAAGTCGTCGAGCGTATTAAACAGATTAGAGATATTTACTCTGTGCGCCGCGTCATGAACTAAAGGGGTTAGAAAATGAGATTAGTTGTTCAGCGAGTAACAGAAGCAAGCGTTACAGTGGACGAAGAGGTCGTCGGCCAAATTGGACAAGGCCTTATGGTGCTGGTCGGTATCACTCACGACGATACAGAAGATGATGCAGCTTATTTAGCTGATAAAGTTGTCAATCTCCGTATTTTCGATGACAGTGAAGGAAAAATGAATCTGTCTCTTGTAGATATAGGAGGAGAGATTTTATCCGTCTCACAGTTTACGCTTTATGGAGATACGAAAAAAGGGCGCCGGCCGAACTACATGAACGCGGCCAAACCCGATAAAGCTTTAGGTCTTTATGAAAAATGGAATGACCTGCTTCGTGAAAAAGGAATCAAAGTGGAGACCGGAACGTTTGGAGCAATGATGGATGTTCAGCTTACAAACTCGGGACCGGTCACGCTCATTATGGATTCAAAATAAAAAAAGCTGCCAAAAGGCAGCTTTTTTTATTGGAAGTATTTCTCTAATCCGCTTTCGATCCCATCTGTTACTTTTTCTTGGTATGAATTGCTATGTACAATGGCTTCTTCCTGCGGATGGCTTACATATCCCAGCTCATACAGCATTGCGGGCTGTCTGTTTTCCCGGAGCACATAATAATCTCCGAATAATACGCCGCGGTCTGGAATGGAAGAACGCTTCACCACTTCTGAGTGGACATCTGATGCGAGTTCCTGATCTTTGGCAGGACTGTAGTAATATGCTGTACTGCCTCTTGTAGAGGTATCCGCATAGCTGTCATAATGAATGCTGATAAAGGCGTCAGCGTTGCGGTAGTGAGACGTAGAGACCCGTGACTGCAGGCTGACAAAGGTATCATCCTGGCGTGTCACATATACATCCGCTCCAGCCGATCTAAGTTTGCTGGCGAGCAGTTTTGCCGTTTTGATCGTCAGGTTTTTCTCGAATTTCCCCGAATATCCGATCGTTCCGCTGTCTTTTCCTCCATGTCCCGGGTCAACAATAATCGTTTTATTGTTTAGAGAGCCGTTTCCAGACGGGGAATCAGAGACTGGCGGTTCACCTGCTTCTTCTGCGCTTTTAGACGTTTGGACCACCCAATTGGCTACATAAGCAGTTTGCCCGTTATCAAGCTTTATTTCATACCAGCTTCCCTTTGAACCGGTAATGGTGTATGAATCTCCTTTGGCAGCGCGCTCAACGATCGAAGCTGATGTTGACGCATCACTTCTTAGATTCGTTCCTCCGTACATGATATAGGCTTTTTTAGCGGAGGATGAACTGCCGGCATTTGCTGAATCATCAGCTGGAACAGAACTAGTCAAAAGGTAATGGATTGCAACCCAGCCTTTTAGCCCGTTCACCTCAATGTGAGCCCAGCCATTTTTCTCATTGAGAACCGTCAGTTTCGTTCCGCGATCAAGTTTTGTTATAATTGCCGCGTCATGTGAGGCGGAGGCTCTTACATTTAGCGAAGAAACACCGACTGTGCCCGTCGTTGACGCACCGGAATCCTCGGTTTGGTCATTCTCATCAGACGCTGAACTGCTGCCTCCTGATGTGACATATTCAGATGATACCCATCCGGTGGCACTGTGATAGGATATCTTGATCCAGCCCGAATCTTTATCAATGACAGATGCTTGGCTGCCTTGCGGGAATTTGCCGATGACTTCGTATGAAGTGCCCGGGCCGCTTCTCATCCGCAGATCGGGGTCTGTTGATGTCACAGTGCCACTGCTTCCTGAGGAGTTTGTGCTGGCCTGGTCTTCCTTTGTAATAAGCCAGGAGACTACCCAGCCCTTTTCTCCGGAACCAAGCTGTATCTGCACCCAGTCTCCATCTTCCTTTAAAATCGGATAGTGTTCTCCCTTTTTTACTTCCGCTGTAATGCCGTAGCTAAGCCCAGGGCCGCTTCTGACGTTCATTTCATCTGTTGCGATGACCGCTTCTCCTTGAGAAGCTGTAACGGATGAAAAGGTCGGGAATAGCGCTGCGGTGAAAATAATACATACAATAAGGACAAAGTATTTCTTGTTCATTGTGTCCTCCTTTCTGATGATCATTAAAAAAGCATTCTTGTTTAATATCGTAAAGTCCTTTCTGATTTTTAAATAAAAATAAAATGATTTGTTTATACTAAGCGTAAATACAATCAAAAAGGTGTGCAAATCATGAAATATCATCCAAAAATGGGACGTGCATTTCACGACGGTGAAGCGAATCTGCATTACAGCGATCACGCAGATCCTGATACGACTGGTTATCTTACGGAGACAGCATCTGAATTTGGTCTTATGTCCAAAGAAGCAGCGCTGAGGAAAAACAACCGGAATAAAGCTTGACAGAGAACCCCAATCCCATTATTATAATAGAAATTGAGTACATAGCAAATGATGAAAGATTTGAACCAATAATGGAGAAGAGTAGGTCAGATTGCATGATTAGAGAGGAACCCGCCCCAGGCTGAAAGCGGATCCCATTGCGTCTTTCTCGAAACAACACTCCGGAGGTTTCCTGCTGAACGCGTGAATAACGCCATTAGGCAGTGAACGTGAACCTGCGTTAAAGGATCGAGCGGGAATATGAACGTATTCCAACTAGGGTGGCACCACGGGTATAACTCTCGTCCCTACTATCATGTATAGTAGGGACGAGAGTTTTTTTCATTTTCATCATTAACGATCACATGTTGGATATTTTATAAGGAATACATAAGGAGGTCTACCTATGGGATATAACATTCCGAGAGGAACACAGGATATTCTGCCTGGAGAATCAGATCGCTGGCAGTATGTTGAACAAATTATGAGAGACACTTGCCGCACTTATCAATATAAAGAAATCCGCACACCGATTTTTGAGCATACAGAACTGTTTGCCAGAGGCGTCGGAGAATCGACGGATATCGTACAAAAAGAAATGTATACCTTCGAGGACCGCAAAGGCAGAAGCCTGACGCTTCGTCCGGAGGGAACAGCTGCGGCGGTTCGCGCCTTTAATGAAAACAAGCTGTTTGCAAATCCGGTTCAGCCGACAAAGCTTTATTATGTCGGGCCGATGTTCCGTTATGAACGTCCTCAGACAGGCCGTTACCGCCAGTTTTATCAGTTTGGAATTGAAGCGATTGGTTCGAAAGACCCTGCAATCGACGCTGAAGTAATGGCGCTTGCGATGAGTATTTATGAAAAAGCAGGTTTAGAAAACGTTAAGCTTGTCATAAACAGTCTCGGCGATCAAGATAGCCGCAAAAGCTACAGAGAAGCGCTCGTGAAACACTTCGAGCCTCGCATCGAAGAATTTTGTTCAGACTGCCAGTCACGACTGCACACGAATCCGCTTAGAATCTTGGACTGCAAAAAAGACCGAGATCATGAGCTGATGAAATCAGCGCCTTCAATTTTGACGTATTTAAACGATGAATCGGCCGCTTATTTTGAAAAAGTGAAACAATACTTAAACGATCTGGGCATTTCGTATGAAATCGATCCGAACCTTGTGAGAGGGCTGGATTATTACAACCACACCGCATTTGAAATTATGAGCAATGCGGAGGGCTTTGGCGCGATTACGACACTTGCCGGCGGCGGACGCTACGACGGGCTTGTCGAACAGATCGGCGGACCTGAAGCACCGGGCATCGGATTTGCGATGAGCATCGAACGCTTGCTTGCCGCAATTGATGCTGAAAAACGAGAGCTGCCTGTTGATAAGGGAATCGACTGCTATATCGTCACACTCGGCGAAAAAGCAAAGGATTATTCTGTTTCATTGGTGTACAAACTGAGAGAAGCAGGCATTTCCAGTGAAATCGATTATGAAAATAAGAAAATGAAAGGCCAGTTTAAAACAGCTGATCGCTTAAATGCCAGATTTATTGCGATTTTGGGTGAAGATGAGCTTGCCCAAAACAAAATCAATGTAAAGGATGCACAGACGGGCGAACAGATTGAAGTGGCACTTGATGAATTTATACATGTGATGAAGGCAAACCAAAAGGGATAAGGAGTGAAACGCATTGTTTGGAAGAACATATTATTGCGGTGATATAACTGAAAAAGCAATTGGCGAATCTGTAACGCTGAAAGGCTGGGTCCAAAAAAGACGAGACCTCGGCGGATTGATTTTTATTGACTTGCGTGACCGTACGGGCATTGTTCAAGTCGTTTTTAACCCTGATGTGTCAAAAGAAGCGCTTGCTATTGCGGAAGGCATCAGAAATGAATACGTGCTTGATATTCAAGGAAAAGTGGTGGCGCGTGAAGAGGGAACAGTTAATCCGAATTTGAAAACAGGCGCGATCGAAATACATGCTGATGGAGTGAACGTATTAAATGCTGCAAAGACACCTCCATTTGCGATTTCTGATCAAGCAGAAGAAGTGTCAGAGGACGTTCGTTTAAAACACCGTTACTTAGATTTGCGCAGACCGGCTATGTTCCAGACGATGCAGCTGCGCCATAACGTGACGAAAGCTGTTCGCAGCTTTTTAGATGAAAATGGGTTTCTTGATATTGAAACGCCGATTTTAACAGGAAGCACGCCTGAAGGCGCACGTGACTACTTGGTGCCGAGCCGTGTGCACGAAGGTGAGTTCTACGCGCTGCCGCAGTCCCCGCAGCTATTTAAACAGCTTCTGATGGTATCAGGCATTGAACGATATTATCAAATTGCCCGCTGTTTCCGCGATGAAGACTTGCGTGCGGACCGTCAGCCTGAGTTTACGCAAATTGATATTGAAATGTCCTTTATGAGCCAGGAAGACATTATGTCATTGGCTGAGGAGATGATGGCAAAGGTTATGCGTGAAACAAAAGGTGAGGAACTTAAGCTTCCTCTTCCTCGAATGACGTATGACGAAGCAATGAACAAGTACGGTTCTGATAAACCGGATACGCGTTTTGACATGCTTTTGACGGATGTGTCTGACATTGTAAAGGATACGGAATTTAAAGTGTTCTCATCAGCTGTAGCAAACGGCGGCGTGGTTAAAGCCATCAACGTAAAAGGCGGTGCCGGCGATTACTCCAGAAAAGACATCGACGCTCTTGGCGCTTTTGCTGCAAACTACGGGGCAAAAGGGCTTGCCTGGGTGAAGGTTGAGGCAGACGGAGTGAAAGGCCCGATCGCTAAATTCTTTGATGAAGAAAAGCAGTCTAAGCTGATTGAAGCACTTGATGCTGCTGAAGGTGATTTGCTGCTGTTCGGAGCGGATCAATTCGAAGTTGTGGCCGCATCACTCGGCGCCCTGCGCTTAAAGCTTGGGAAAGAGCGCGGGCTGATTGACGAAAAATTGTTTAATTTCTTATGGGTCATCGACTGGCCGTTATTAGAGCATGATCCGGAAGAAGGCCGTTTTTACGCAGCACACCATCCGTTCACAATGCCTGTCCGAGAAGACCTTGAGCTGATTGAAACAGCGCCTGAAGACATGAAAGCACAAGCTTATGACCTCGTTTTAAACGGCTATGAGCTTGGCGGCGGTTCAATCCGTATTTTTGAAAAGGATATTCAGGAAAAAATGTTTGCGCTTCTCGGCTTCTCACCAGAAGAAGCGGCTGAACAGTTTGGATTCCTGCTGGAAG
This sequence comes from Bacillus sp. FSL R5-0576, assembly GCF_038004765.1. Classification (NCBI taxonomy): domain Bacteria; kingdom Bacillati; phylum Bacillota; class Bacilli; order Caryophanales; family Bacillaceae; genus Bacillus; species Bacillus sp. FSL R5-0576. The sequence goes on along the minus strand of NZ_JBBORU010000001.1, from coordinate 2,537,436 downwards.
CATTTGAATACGGCGCTCCTCCGCACGGCGGAATCGCACTCGGCTTAGACCGTCTCGTTATGCTTCTCGCTGGACGTACGAACCTGAGAGATACGATTGCATTCCCGAAAACAGCAAGTGCAAGCTGCCTGATGACAGAGGCGCCGGGAGAAGTAAGCGATGCCCAGCTTGACGAGCTTCATCTTTCTATCAAGAAAAAAGTTAAGAACTGATTGGGCAGTTCGATTCTTGAAAATCAAAATCGTCTGTGATATGATTTTGACAAGTTAAATAAAGTCCTGATGTGTTAGTTGTACACCTAGTTTTGACCGAACATTTTTTTGATTTGGGAGCCCGCATTTTTAAATGGCGTACATGCCTCTTTTCATTCGGTAAAGAGGACTTACAAGATTTAAAAGAGGGCACCCACCTGCTGAGAGCGGGTTCAAAACAAAGGAAAGCTGCAACGGCACTATTGGGACTTTATTTTTTGTGCGCAGAAAAACGGCTGCTCATGGATCAGCCATTTTATAGATGAAACCAGAATACGAATGTGGAGTGAGGTTCTTGTTACACCAGTTTTCACGCAATGAATTAGCTATCGGAAAAGAAGGCCTTGAAACGCTGAAAAACAGCACAGTTGCTGTGCTTGGAGTCGGGGGAGTCGGGTCGTTCGCGGCGGAAGCTCTCGCGCGGTCAGGCGTCGGCCGCATTCTGCTTGTCGACAAAGATGATGTCGACATTACAAATGTAAACCGTCAGCTTCACGCGCTGCTTTCAACTGTCGGACAGCCGAAAGTTGATTTAATGAAGGCGCGGATCGCAGACATTAACCCGGAGTGTGAAGTGATCGCGTTAAAAATGTTCTATACGGAGGAAACGTATGAGCAGTTTTTTGACTATGATCTTGACTATGTCATTGATGCGTCAGACACCATTTGTTATAAAATTCATTTAATGAAAGAATGTCTGAAACGGGATATTCCGCTCATCTCCAGCATGGGTGCAGCAAATAAAACGGATCCGACACGCTTCCAAATCGCTGATATCTCAAAAACGCACACTGATCCAATTGCGAAGGTCGTCCGTACGAAATTACGCAAAGAGGGGATCAAAAAAGGCGTTCAAGTGATTTTCTCTGATGAAAGCCCGATTGTCATTCGGGAAGATGTCAGAAAAGAAGTGGGAAATGACGAAGCGAAAATCCGTAAAGCAAAAATGCCGCCTTCCTCTAATGCTTTTGTGCCGTCAGTCGCAGGTTTGATTATGGGCGGACATGTTGTCATGGATCTTTTGAAAGACATTGAAATCAAACGTGTGAAGGATAAATAATGCATAAAAACAGCCTTGATGATCAAGGCTGTTTTTGTTTTATTTTCTTTTCATTAATTTATCGTACACCTGCTTTAAGGCGGATTCGAATTTTCCTGTCTGTTTCGGCTTATAGTATTGCTTATTTTTCAGAGGATCAGGGAGGTATTGTTGTTCGACCCAACCGTTGTCGTAATTGTGCGGGTATTTATAGTCGATTCCTCTTCCTAATTCCTGAGCTCCTTTATAATGCGCGTCTTTTAAATGCTTCGGGACATCCCCAATTTTTCCGGCTCTGATATCTGCCAGAGCCTCATCGATTGCCAGAATGGCCGAGTTTGATTTCGGTGAGAGGCAAAGCTCAATAACTGCGTTGGCCAGAGGGATTCGCGCTTCAGGAAACCCGACTCGCTCAGCGGTCTGAATAGCATTCAGCACTCTAGGGCCGGCTTGCGGGCTTGCTAAACCGATATCTTCATAGGCGATAACAAGCAATCGTCTTGCGATGCTCTCCAGATCACCGGCTTCAATTAATCTAGCCAAATAGTGAAGAGCAGCGTTAGCATCAGAGCCGCGGATCGATTTTTGAAAAGCGGACAGTACATCATAATGCGCGTCACCATCTTTATCGTGAGAAAAGCTTTTTTTCTGCAAGCATTCTTCCGCGGTTTCTAATGTAATGTGAATTTCACCGTCTGTTGACTCCTTCGTTGACAACACGGCAAGCTCAAGCGCATTTAAAGCGGAGCGGACATCTCCTCCGCATCCGTGGGCAAAATGCTCCATCGCCTGATCATCAATGGATACAGAATAGGTGCCAAGGCCCCGATGCTCATCATGGAGCGCGCGTTCCAGTGCCTGTTTAATCAGATCAGGTGTTAACGGTTCAAGCTCAAAAATCTGGGTCCGGCTTCTGATCGCCGGATTAATGGCATGATACGGGTTAGCCGTTGTTGCTCCGATCAAAATGATCATCCCGTTTTCTAAATAGGGTAATAGAAAATCCTGTTTTCCTTTATCCAGCCTGTGGACTTCATCCAGAATCAAAATCACTTGGCCGGACATCTTGGCTTCCTGAGCTACGATTTCCATATCTTTTTTATTGTTAATGACAGCATTCAGCTTTCGAAAAGCAATACTTGTTGAACCGGCGATTGCTGTTGCGATTGATGTTTTTCCAATTCCGGGCGGCCCGTACAAAATCATGGATGACAAATGTTTTGCCTGGACCATTCTGCCAATAATTTTATCTTCAGCCACCAGATGCTGCTGGCCGATAATATCCTCTATTTTTGTCGGACGCATCCGATATGCCAATGGCTTCATCTATCATCTCTCCTTACTTAATTACAGGGTAACGGAAAACCGTACATTAGAAAAGGGGAAAGGCCCCCTTTCCTTCTGCCTCAATGAAAATTCGCTGAAGGTATGTTATAATAACAGTTGGTCTATAAGATAATAAACGGACGAAACATATAGAAATTACCATTATAAATGTGGAAAATCATGAAATAACAGAGGTGTTCATGTTGAAAATATCAACTAAGGGAAGATACGGGCTCACCATTATGATCGAGCTTGCAAAAAAGCACGGTGAAGGCCCGACTTCATTAAAAAGCATCGCACAGACGAATAATTTGTCCGAGCATTATTTGGAGCAGCTGGTATCGCCGCTCAGAAATGCCGGTTTAGTGAAAAGCATCAGAGGCGCATATGGCGGATATGTATTAGGCAGTGAGCCGGATGCCATTACCGCGGGAGATATTATCCGTGTGCTTGAGGGGCCGATCAGCCCTGTTGAAGTGCTGGAAGATGAGGAGCCTGCCAAGCGTGAGCTCTGGATTCGCATTCGGGATGCTGTAAAAGAGGTTTTAGACAGTACAACATTAGAGGATCTTGCCAGCTATACAGACGGAGAGCAAGAAGCTTATATGTTCTATATTTAGATCAGAGGTGTAAACATAATGGAACGGATTTATTTAGATCATGCCGCAACGTCTCCGATGGATGAGCGCGTGCTGGATAAAATGATACCGCACTTCTCCGGCAGTTTCGGTAATCCCTCCAGTATTCATTCATTTGGCAGAGAATCTCGAAAATGGGTGGATGAAGCAAGAGCGCAGATCGCAGCAGAAATCGGAGCGGCAGAGCAGGAGATCATTTTTACAAGTGGGGGAACGGAAGCTGATAACTTGGCGATCATGGGAACCGCACTTGCAAGAAAAGATCTTGGCAGACATATCATCACAACAAAAATTGAGCATCACGCCGTGCTTCACACTTGTGAAAAACTTGAGGAAGACGGATTTGACATAACGTATCTGGACGTTGACCAAAATGGAAGAGTCAGTGCAAAACAGGTGAAAGAAGCACTGCGTGATGATACAATCCTTGTGACAGTGATGTATGGAAATAATGAAGTTGGAACAGTGCAGCCGATCGAAGAAATCGGTGAGCTGTTAAAGGAACACAAAGCTTATTTTCATACCGATGCTGTTCAGGCATTCGGGTTGCTGCCCATTGATGTGAAAAACAGCCATATTGACCTTCTGTCTGTTTCCGGGCACAAGCTCAACGGGCCAAAAGGGACAGGCTTTTTATATGCTAGTAAAGATGTGAAGCTTTCACCGCTTTTATTCGGAGGAGAGCAAGAAAGAAAACGCCGTGCCGGAACGGAAAATGTTCCAGGCATTGTCGGGCTGAAAGAAGCGATCAAGCTGTCAAGTGAAGAACGGGACGAAAAAAACGAGAAGTATCAATCGTTTAAAGCAATCTTTGCCGACACGCTTAGAGATGCAGGTGTGGCATTCGAGATCAACGGGGACAAAGAGCATAGTCTGCCGCATGTTCTGAATCTTTATTTCCCCGGTGTGTCAGTGGAAGCGCTGCTGGTTAATCTTGATATGGCGGGTGTCGCTGTCTCCAGCGGTTCAGCGTGCACGGCCGGTTCAGTCCTGCCGTCACATGTTCTGACTGCTATGTTCGGAGAAGAGAGTGACCGGCTGACGTCCTCTATTCGAATCAGCTTCGGCCTCGGCAATACGGCTGAGCAAGTGAAAACTGCTGCCAAACATGTGGCCGACGTTGTCAAACGGCTGACACAATAAGGCGGCTTAGTAATTGGAGTGAATGAAATGGAAAAACGGCCGGAGGATACAAGAGTCGTCGTCGGCATGTCCGGCGGAGTAGACTCATCTGTGGCGGCCCTGCTGTTAAAAGAACAGGGCTATGATGTAATCGGAATCTTTATGAAAAATTGGGACGATACGGACGAAAACGGTTTTTGCACGGCGACAGAGGATTATGAAGATGTGATCCGCGTCTGCAACCAAATCGGAATTCCGTATTATGCCGTAAACTTTGAAAAGCAATATTATGAGAAGGTATTTCAATACTTTCTTGATGAATATAAAGCAGGCAGAACACCAAACCCGGATGTACTGTGCAACAAAGAAATTAAATTCAAGGCCTTTTTGGAGCATGCATTGTCACTTGGCGCCGACTATTTAGCGACTGGCCACTATGCAAGAGTAGACAGAAGCGGCGGAAAAGTCAGAATGCTGCGCGGCATTGATGAAAACAAGGATCAAACGTACTTCTTGAATCAGCTGACAGAAGATACGCTGAGCAAAGTCATGTTCCCGATCGGCGAACTTCAAAAAAGCCGTGTGCGTGAAATCGCCAAAGAAGCAGAACTTGCAACGGCGACGAAAAAAGACAGTACAGGCATCTGCTTTATCGGCGAACGCAACTTCAAAACGTTTCTCAGCCAATATCTCCCTGCACAGCCGGGCGATATGATGACGATGGACGGTGAAGTAAAAGGCCGTCACGACGGGTTGATGTATTACACGATCGGACAGCGTCACGGCCTTGGCATCGGCGGAAGCGGCGAGCCGTGGTTTGCGGTAGGCAAAGATCTTGAAAAGAACATCCTCTACGTGGATCAAGGGTTCCATAACCCGCTTTTATATTCTGACAAAATCACAGCAACAAATATCAGCTGGGTACGTTCGGATATCATGAAGGGCGAAGAGATTTCCTGCACGGCTAAATTCCGTTACCGCCAAGAAGATCATAAAGTAACGGTGCGCATGACTGGCGAGGGTGAAGCGGAAGTCATCTTTGATGAACAAGTCCGCGCTGTAACGCCGGGACAAGCCGTTGTCTTCTATGACGGCGAAGAATGTCTTGGCGGCGGGACAATTGATGATGTGTACAAAGACGGAACAAAATTGTGGTACGTATAAAAGATGAAAAACCTCAACACTGAGTTGGGGTTTTTTAATGAAAGGAAGATGATCGGTGGATTATAATCAACTCGGTATAGAGGCGATGCAGGAAGGCGATTACGAGAAAGCGGCAGAGGCATTTACAAAAGCGATTGAAGAAAATAAAGAAGACGCGATTCCGTATATCAATTTTGCCAACCTGCTTTCATCCGTAAACGAGCTGGAACGTGCGCTTGCGTTTTATGATAAAGCGCTTGAATTAGACAATAGCGCAGCCACTGCTTATTATGGAGCAGGAAATGTCTATGTTGTAAAAGAAATGTACAAAGAAGCCAAAGACATGTTTGAAAAAGCGCTTCGTGCGGGGATGGAAAACGGCGACCTGTTTTACATGCTCGGAACGGTGCTTGTCAAGCTCGAACAGCCTAAGCTTGCACTGCCATATTTACAAAGAGCGGTCGAACTGAATGAAAACGATACGGAAGCGCGTTTTCAATTCGGGATGTGCTTAGCCAACGAGGGCATGCTGGACGAAGCGCTCAGCCAATTCGCAGCTGTAACAGAGCAAGACCCGGGGCATGCAGATGCATTTTATAATGCCGGTGTCGCTTATGCTTATAAAGAAAACCGAGAAAAAGCGCTGGAAATGCTGGACAAGGCAATTGATATCCAGCCAGATCATATGCTTGCGCTTCATGCTAAAAAACTGATTGATCCATCATAACAGGCACAGGAGGAGGGACAGCTCGTGCAGCAGCATCCGGATCAGCTTAAACTGGAGGAAGAGCCCTATTTAAAAGGGACAGTCAACACAGTCATCTATCATAATGACACCAATTTATATACGGTTCTGAAAGTGAAAGTCACAGAGACCTCCGAAGCCATTGAAGATAAAGCCGTATCCGTGACGGGCTACTTCCCTGCGCTTCAAGAAGAAGAGACCTACACGTTTTACGGAAAGATCGTAACCCATCCAAAATTCGGGCTCCAATTTCAGGCGGAGCATTTCAAAAAGGAGATTCCAACGACTAAGGAAGGCATCATTCAATATTTATCGAGTGATTTATTCGAGGGGATCGGCAAAAAAACAGCTGAAGAAATTGTGAAAAAGCTGGGCGACAGCGCCATTAATAAAATATTGGCTGACGCTTCAGTGCTTTATGATGTTCCCAGACTCTCAAAAAAGAAAGCAGACACGCTGGCCGGTGCATTGCAGCGGCATCAGGGACTGGAGCAAATCATGATTTCCTTGAATCAGTTTGGCTTTGGCCCGCAGCTGTCTATGAAAATCTATCAAGCCTATGAATCCGAGACGCTTGAAAAGATTCAGGAAAATCCTTATCAGCTTGTGAAGGATGTAGAAGGCATCGGGTTTGGGAAAGCGGATGAGCTGGGCAGCAGAATGGGTCTTTCGGGTAACCATCCTGAGCGGGTAAAAGCTGCTATTTTGTACACGCTTGAAGCGACTTGTCTGTCAGAGGGGCACACGTACATAGAAACAGAACAGCTGATCATTGACACCCAATCTCTGTTAAACCAGTCAGCAAGGGAAGGGCAGCGCATCACAGAAATGGATGCCGCTAACGCGATTATTGCCCTTGGAGAAAATAAAGACATTGTCATTGAAGATGGCCGCTGTTATTTTCCATCGCTGTTTTACGCAGAACAAAACGTTGCAAAGCGTGTGAAATATATCGCTAGCCAAACCGAATATGAGAACCAGTTTCCCGAATCAGAGTTTTTGCTCGCGTTGGGAGAACTGGAAGAACGGATGAACGTTCAGTATGCCCCCAGCCAGAAGGAAGCGATTCAAAAAGCCCTTTCCTCGCCGATGCTTCTTTTAACAGGCGGTCCGGGAACAGGGAAAACGACGGTAATCAGAGGGATTGTCGAGCTCTACGGAGAGCTTCACGGTGTGTCACTAGACCCGTCAGCTTATAAAAAGGATGAAGCTTTTCCGATTGTTTTGGCCGCTCCGACAGGGAGAGCAGCAAAACGGATGAGTGAATCAACGGGACTTCCTGCAGTCACGATACACAGGCTGCTTGGCTGGAACGGCGCTGAAGGCTTTACTCATACAGAGGATCAGCCGATCGAAGGGAAGCTGTTAATTATCGATGAAGCCAGTATGCTTGATATATGGCTGGCGAATCATTTGTTCAAGGCGATCCCTGATCATATACAAATCATCATTGTCGGAGACGAAGACCAGCTGCCTTCCGTCGGTCCGGGACAAGTGCTCAGAGACCTGCTGGCATCCCAGGTGATTCCGACTGTGAGACTGACAGACATCTATCGCCAGGCGGAGGGGTCATCAATCGTCGAGCTTGCCCACCAGATGAAAAATGGATTGCTGCCGAACAATTTGACTGCCCCGACAAAGGACCGTTCCTTTATTCGCTGCGGAGGCTCGCAAATCAAAGAAGTAGTTGAGAAGGTTGTCGCCAATGCATTGAAAAAAGGCTATACAGCAAAGGACATTCAGGTCCTCGCTCCGATGTACAAAGGAAAAGCCGGCATTAATGAATTGAATGTGATGCTGCAGGACATTTTAAATCCTCCTAAAGAAAAACGGAGAGAATTGAAGTTCGGGGATGTTGTCTACAGAACCGGAGATAAAATTTTGCAGCTTGTCAATCAGCCGGAAAACAATGTGTTCAACGGAGATATTGGCGAAATCACGTCGATATTTTATGCAAAGGAAAATACAGAAAAAGAAGACATGGCCGTCGTTTCTTTTGACGGCAATGAAATGACATTTACGAAAAAGGATTTTAATCAATTTACCCATGCGTATTGCTGTTCTATTCATAAATCGCAGGGAAGTGAATTTCCGATTGTGGTTTTGCCTGTTGTGAAAGGCTACTATAGAATGCTCAGAAGAAACCTTCTTTATACCGCGATTACAAGAGCGAAGAAATTTCTCATTTTATGCGGTGAGGAGGAGGCGCTGGAGTGGGGCGTGAAAAATAATGATGCAACTGTCAGACAGACCTCCTTAAAAAACAGGCTGTCCGTACAGGTTGAGGAAATGGATGCCGAGCTTGAGGCTCTCCAAAAAGAGCTCCCGTTCAGCGTACACGACGCCAACATTGGCATGGAAGGCATTACACCATTCGATTTTATGAAAGAAGAACAGCAATAAAATGCTCCCGTGCAAGCGGGAGTTTTTTTCATTTGCAGTGGAATTGATTTCATCGTATGAGTCTAAGGCGCAAAGCAAAACCTAAGCCTGTTCAACAAAAGGTGGTTGATCACACTTTGAGAACATGCCATGAAGTAGAAGGATTCCCAGTATACTCAGAACGAACTTCTTGTTATCTCGGGGCAATTTCTGATATTTGTTTTTCTATGAAGGGAGATTGTCTCGGGTTTATTCTTGCACAAAAACGCTTTTTGCATCATCATCATGCGCTATTACGGGCGTGTGATATCTCTTCCATTCTTGATGACCGCATATTGGCTTCGGTCAGTTCAGAACAGCTTCTGCCTCTTCCGAAAACATGCTTCACATACGAGCAGATGAAGATGAAGCTTGTGAAATCGCAAGAGGGCGATATATTGGGGATGCTGGAAGATGTATACTTTTGTTTGGACAGGGGCATAATCGTAGCATATGAACTCTCGGACGGTTTCTTTTCTGACCTGGCGGGAAGCAAGCGCCAGATCCAAAGAGCGGATTCGCTTGTCGAGGTGCGGAAAGACGAGATCGTTCTGAACGGATAGAGGTGTGAGGTATGCTTATATGCCCGAATTGCAAAAGTAAGGATATCGGCAAAATCGGCGTGAACCAATATTATTGCTGGGGCTGTTTTATTGAACTGACAGTGGCGAAAGGGAAGATTGCAACTCATCAGGTGGAAGAAGACGGAACGTTAAGCAGCTTGGATGATTTGTTTTCTGAGGATGAACGCAGCATCAATTTTTAATCATGAAAGGAGATGCGCAGGATGAATCGGACGATGACTTCTCTTTTGGCAATGGGAGCCGGAGCTCTCGTGTACCGAATGGCGACTCAATCTGACATGCTGAATAATCGAAGCATGAAGCGGATGAGAAGAAGAATTACGAAAATGTTTTAATGCAAAAAGGATACTCTCCAAAGAGTATCCTTTTCTATGTTTGCCGGACCTCGAGGCGTCTTGCTGCGAGTGAAAGGCTGTAGTTGACTGCGAAATACATAAGGGCCGCAAGTAAAAAGATCGGGAAAAAATAACTGCCGTCTGCGCTTTGGCCGTTTATAATTTGCGCGTTGTGAATCAGTTCAGGCAGGGCGATCACAACAGCGAGCGATGTATCTTTTAATAAAGAAATAAACTGGCTTACGATGGGCGGAACCATGCGGCGAAGCGCTTGCGGCATGACGATAAAGAACAGGGTCTGTGTATAGCTCAGCCCGGAGGAGCGCGCCGCTTCAATTTGTCCTTTGTCAATTGATTTCAGTCCGCTTCGGATAATTTCAGATAGCATAGCGGATTCAAAAATCGTTAGTGCTGTAATTGCAGCAGCTGTAATTTCAAGCTTAATCCCAATTTCCGGAAGGGCAAAAAACGTAAAGAAAATAATTAACAGCAAGGGGAGGTTTCTGATCGTTTCAACGAGAACCGCAATCAATTGAGAAAGAACGGGAACTTTCGCATAACGCAGGGTTCCTGCGATTAAACCGAAGAAAAAGCTCAGAATGATGGAGATGAAAGCAACGTACAAGGTGACGAGAAAGCCATCCCATAAAAACGCTAAATGCTCCTGTGAATAAGCACCGATGAAATCCAATGTAACTCACTCCTTATCAATAGCTTTTTTCCAGCCGTTTTTCCAGATAGTTAACACCGATGCTAAGCGGAATCGTCAGCACTAAGTAAAAAAGCGCCACGAAAATATAAACATCAAATACAACGAGTGTGCTCGACGAGACTAAATCAGCCTGGTACATAAGATCCAATCCGGCCACAACCCCAAGAATCGAAGAGTTTTTGACTAAGTTTAAAAATTGATTGCCTAAAGGCGGCATGACGATTTTGATTGCCTGCGGCAAAATGATATGGAGCATGGCTTGGCTGTAGGTAAAGCCTGACGAGCGTGCCGCTTCCATCTGCCCTTTTGAAACAGACTGGATGCCTGCTCTGATGGCTTCAGCGATAAACGCAGAGGTATAAATGGTGAGAGCAACCGTTCCCGCTTGAAAACCGTCAAGCCTCAGGCCTGCGTTTGGAAGTCCGAAATAGAAAACAAAGGTAATTAAAAGAAGAGGGATGTTGCGGATGAACTCTACATATGCGGTCCCGAGCCATTGCAGCGGCTTAAAGACTGTTATTCTCATAACCGCTACAGCAACGCCGAGGACAAAACTGCCGGCCAGCGCGATAACACTTGCGAGCAAGGTATGGTAAAAACCGTCCATATACATGCCGAAGTTATCGAAAAGAATTGATACATTCATTTGCCTATTCACTCCTTATCAAATCGGGATGAGCATCACCTGCTCATCCCGGGATGGTTGTTATTCAGCTGGGTCTTCTTTGATCCATTTTTTATAAATTTCATCGTATCTGCCATCCGACTTCATCTTTTTAAGTGAAGCGTTGATTTCCTTCGCGAGAGCAGATTGCCCTTTTTTCACGGCGATCCCGTAAGGCTCATCTGTAAAAGGCTTTCCTGTTAATTGATAATTTTTATTTTCATCAGCCATTCCATATAAAATGGCATTATCTGTGGTGAGGGCATCGCCTTGCCCCGATTTAAGGGCTGTAAAGGCTTCTGCGTAGTTTTCAAATTCTAAAACAGATGCTTCAGGCGCCTTTTCACGAATGTTTTGAGAGGAGGTGGAGCCTTTTACTGCAAGAACTTTTGAGCCTTTGCCAAGATTCTCGACACTCTTGATTTTGCTGCCTTTTTTCACGAGCAGCGATTGCCCGGCCTCGAAATAGACATCAGAAAAATCAACTTCCTTTTTTCGTTCTTCAGTGATCGTCATTGTGGCGACAATGGCGTCGATATCCCCGTTTTGCAGCATAGGAATCCTTGTTTTTGAGGTGACCTCTTTAAATTCAGCTTTTTTCTCATCACCTAAAATGTCTTTAGCGATTTGTTTGGCAATATCAATATCAAAACCCTCAATCTCACCTGAGCTTGGATTTTTAAGACCGAACAGTCGAGTGTCCGTTTTTACGCCGAAGACAATTTTGTCATTGTCTTTAATAGCGGCTAGCGTATCTTTTTTGCTCTCCTTTGAGGCTTCTCCGTTTGATCCCTTGCTGCCGCAAGCGGCAAGCAAGATGACAGCGAATAAAGAAATCAATGCTAAAGAAAAAATCTTTTTCATACAAGCTCCCCCATTTCTGTTTTAATGATTTAAAATACGGCTTAAGAATAAGCGGGCCCGTTCTTCCTTCGGGTTCGCGTAAAACTCAGCCGGCACTGCTTCTTCTAAAATTTTTCCTCCGTCAATGAAGACAATTCGGTCGGCAACTTCTTTGGCAAACCCCATTTCGTGTGTCACGACAACCATTGTCATGCCTTCTTTGGCGAGTGTTTTCATGACATCTAACACCTCGCCGATCATTTCAGGATCAAGTGCTGATGTCGGCTCGTCAAACAGCATGACCTCCGGCTTCATCGCCAGTCCTCTTGCGATGGCAACACGCTGCTGCTGCCCGCCGGAAAGCTGGGAAGGATAGGCGTCAGCCTTGTCTGGGATGCCGACTTTTTCAAGATAGTACCGCGCCGTTTCCTTTGCTTGTTCAGGTGATTGTCTAAGCACTTTTACCGGAGCCAGCATGATGTTCTGCAGCACTGTTTTATGCGGATATAAATGAAAGTGCTGAAACACCATCCCGATATTCCGCCGCACTTGATTGATATCAGTTTTTCTGTCGTTAATGACGGTGCCGTTTACTGTGAGCACTCCCTCATTGATCGTCTCAAGTCTGTTGATGCATCTGAGCAATGTGCTTTTACCGGAACCGGATGGGCCGATGATAACAACGACTTCACCTTTTTCGATTTGAAGATTAATTTGTTTTAACACGTGAAAATCTCCGTAATGCTTGTTTACATTTTGAAATGTGATCATCGCAATCCTCCTATCAGAAAATTTGACCAAAAAGTAAATGATCAAACTTTTCTGAAAATTAAATGTGAAAAAATGTCCATGACTTCTGGCTGACTAAAGAAACATAATAGAATAATTCCGTGTAAACCTCAAAAGATATAGGTGAGGTGAAAGCAGATGCTCCAAAAACCGGTGCAGCTTTTGTTGTGGGTGGCTATTTGTTTGCTGGTTCTGTTAACAGTCTATGTCTTTTTTATGCTTGATATGTTATGGTCACCCTTTTGGCTCGTCATAAAAACGATCTTTATTCCCTTGATCATTTCTATTTTTATATCTTATTTATTGCTTCCGGTCACGGAATGGCTGCATGGCAAAGGATTGCCTAGGACTTTGAGCATCTTGGTCATTTATGTTCTTTTTTTTGGCGGGATTGGCTGGGCGTTGTATAAAGGGGTGCCTGTTTTAATCGTGCAGCTGACGGATTTGTCAGAAAATATACCCATGTTTGCTGAAACGTATAATGGGCTTCTTCTTCATGTGCATAACCATACGGATGACTGGCCTGATGGTATGCATCACCGTATAGATAAAATGATCCGCCAGACGGAGGCGTTTTTTGCGGGAACGATCGAGGGTGCGATCAGCGGGATCCGCAATGTGCTTGATTACTTCTTAATTGCTGCAACAATCCCTTTTCTCGTGTTTTATATGGTGAAGGACATTGAATTAATGAAAAAGACAGTATGGTACTTGACTCCGAAGTCGTGGAGAAAGCGGGGCAGCGCCTTTTTGCGGGATGTGGATGATTCGCTTGGCGATTATATCCGCGGCCAGCTTTTGGTCTGCTTGATTCTTGGCGTGATTGCAGGCATTTCGTTTTGGGTATTTGGGCTTCCATATCCGCTGATACTTGGCCTTATCTCTGGAGTAACAAATGTCATCCCGTATTTTGGCCCTTTCATCGGAGCTGTTCCTGCGTTGCTAATTGCGATGACGATCTCAGTCAAGGCTGTTCTTGTTGTGGTGATTACGGTGTTTATTCTGCAGTTTATGGAAGGAAATATCCTCAGTCCGTTCATTGTCGGCAGAAGCCTTAAAATGCATCCGGTCGTTATCATGCTTGCGCTTCTTGCCGGAGGGGAGCTTGCGGGAATTGTCGGGATGATTCTGGCTGTTCCTGCGACGGCTGTTTTAAAAGTAATGATGATCCATTTTTTGCGGATGAGGACGGAGCATTGACATCGGCGTGCCGCTTGTCTATAATTTCTCGTAGAATACATACGAATCTCGAGTGACGGATCTGAGTACGCCGAAGCCCTGTTAAAGAGAGAAGCTCCATAAGCTGAAAGGAGCTTTATCAGAAGATCGGAGGAAGCTAATCCTGAGTGCAGTTAATCACTGCCGCTTATCCTGCGTTACAGGGTTAAAGGTGACGGGCGAATGAATGCCCGTAATCAGGGTGGTACCGCGAGACAGCTCTCGTCCCTGTGTAAACGTTGGTTTGCATAGGGGGAGGGCTTTTTTGCTGTCACTGAAGAGAATTTCGATTTTTATAGAGGAGGAAATACAATGAAACACTTAACTTCTGCGGAAGTGCGTCAAATGTTTTTGGATTTCTTTAAAGAAAAAGGACATGCGGTAGAGCCAAGCGCGTCATTAGTGCCTCATGAGGATCCTTCACTGCTTTGGATCAACAGCGGTGTTGCGACGCTGAAAAAATATTTTGACGGCCGTGTCGTGCCGGAAAATCCAAGAATCGTAAACGCTCAAAAAGCGATCAGAACAAACGATATAGAAAATGTAGGTAAAACTGCGCGCCATCACACTTTCTTTGAAATGCTCGGAAACTTTTCCATCGGCGATTATTTCAAAGAAGAAGCCATTACATGGGCTTGGGAGTTTTTAACGAGCGACAAGTGGATTGGCTTCGACAAAGAGCTTCTCTCTGTTACGGTTCATCCTGAAGATGAAGAGGCATATGAGTTTTGGGCGAAAAAAATCGGTATTCCTGAAGAAAGAATTATCCGTCTGGAAGGGAACTTCTGGGATATCGGTGAAGGGCCGAGCGGACCGAATACGGAAATCTTTTACGACCGCGGTGAAGCATACGGTAATGATCCGGAAGATCCGGAGCTTTACCCAGGCGGGGAAAACGACCGTTACCTGGAAGTATGGAACCTAGTGTTCTCAGAGTTCAACCATAACCCTGACGGCACGTACACACCGCTTCCAAAGAAAAACATTGATACAGGCATGGGTCTTGAAAGAATGGTATCTGTCATCCAGAATGTTCCGACAAACTTTGACACCGATTTGTTTGTTCCGATCATTAAAGCAACAGAATCGATTTCTGGTGAAACATATGGCAAAGACAATGTGAAAGACACTGCGTTTAAAGTGATTGCTGACCATATCAGAACGGTTGCCTTTGCTGTCAGTGACGGTGCGCTGCCGTCAAATGAAGGCCGCGGCTATGTATTAAGACGCTTATTACGCCGTGCCGTGCGTTATGCCAAAACGATCAACATCCATCGTCCGTTCATGTTTGATTTAGTGCCGGTTGTCGCAGAAATCATGGCTGATTTCTATCCTGAAGTGAAAGAGAAAGCGGATTTCATCGCAAAAGTCATTAAAACCGAGGAAGAACGCTTCCATGAGACCCTTAATGAAGGGCTTGCGATCCTGTCAGAAATGATCAAAAAAGAAAAAGACAAGGGCAGCAGCGTTATCTCAGGTGCTGATGTGTTTAAACTGTATGATACGTATGGATTCCCGGTTGAATTGACTGAAGAATACGCAGAAGACGAGAACATGACGGTTGACCATGAGGGCTTTGAGGAGGAAATGAACCAGCAGCGTGAACGGGCAAGAAACGCCCGCCAGGATGTCGGCAGCATGCAGGTGCAGGGCGGCGCACTGCGCGACGTGACAGTTGAAAGCACATTTGTCGGCTACTCTCAAACCAAAGCTGATGCCAATATCATTGTGCTTCTTCAGGACGGCCAATTAATCGAAGAGGCTCATGAAGGAGAAAGCGTTCAAATCATTCTTGATGAAACACCGTTCTATGCAGAAAGCGGCGGCCAAATCGGCGATAAAGGCTATCTCCGAAGCGAGCAGGCAGTTGTAAGAATTAAAGATGTTCAAAAAGCGCCGAACGGCCAGCATGTGCATGAAGGTGTTGTGGAGAGCGGTACTGTTCAAAAAGGCCTGCATGTTACGGCTGAAGTTGAAGACCATATGAGAAGCGGCGTCATTAAAAACCACACGGCAACGCATTTATTGCATCAGGCTCTAAAAGATGTTCTTGGAACTCATGTCAATCAGGCGGGCTCTCTTGTAACGGAAAACCGTCTTCGTTTTGACTTCTCGCACTTTGGCCAAGTGACAAAAGAAGAGCTTGAACAAATTGAAAGAATCGTAAACGAAAAGATCTGGGCGAGCATCCCGGTCAGCATTGATTTGAAACCGATCGCTGAAGCAAAAGAAATGGGTGCGATGGCACTGTTCGGCGAAAAATATGGCGATATTGTCCGTGTCGTTCAAGTTGGAGATTACAGCTTAGAGCTGTGCGGCGGCTGCCATGTCAGAAATACAGCAGAAATCGGCTTGTTTAAAATCGTTTCTGAATCTGGAATCGGCGCAGGCACAAGACGGATTGAAGCTGTAACGGGACAAGGCGCTTACGTCGAAATGAACAGCCAGATTTCTGTATTGAAGCAGACCGCTGACGAGCTGAAAACAAATATCAAAGAAGTGCCGAAACGGGTCGCGGCTCTGCAGGCTGAACTGAAGGAAGCACAAAGAGAAAATGAATCTCTTCTTGCAAAACTAGGCAACGTGGAAGCAGGAGCAATCCTGTCGAAAGTAAAAGAAGTTGACGGCGTAAACGTGCTTGCGGCAAAAGTAAATGCAAAAGACATGAATCATCTCCGCACTATGGTCGATGAACTCAAAGCAAAGCTTGGCTCTGCGGTGATCGTGCTTGGTGCGGTACAAAACGATAAAGTTAATATCTCTGCCGGAGTCACAAAGGACCTCATTGAGAAAGGCCTTCACGCCGGCAAGCTGGTTAAACAAGCTGCGGAAGTTTGCGGCGGAGGCGGCGGAGGCCGTCCGGACATGGCGCAGGCAGGCGGTAAACAGCCGGAAAAATTAGAAGAAGCTTTGGCTTCTGTAGAAGATTGGGTGAAATCCGTTTTATAATTCGCCCATGTAGTGTAGAATGATGGTAAGATTAGGACCCCAGGCTGAACTTTGCCTGCGAATTTGGGAAAGAGGTGCAAAACGGTGAGCTCGTTTGATAAAACGATGAAATTTAATTTCTCCGATGATTCTGCTGAGACTAACGTAAATGAGGTGCTGATTACAGTGTATGACGCGCTTCAGGAAAAGGGCTACAATCCAATCAACCAGATTGTCGGATACTTGCTGTCAGGTGATCCCGCTTATATTCCTAGGCATCGTGACGCTCGCAATTTAATTCGCAAACTTGAAAGAGACGAATTAATCGAGGAATTGGTAAAGTCTTATTTAGAACAGCATAAAGAGGCGTAAATAAAGAATGAGAATATTAGGACTCGATTTAGGAACCAAAACACTCGGTGTAGCTCTGAGCGATGAAATGGGCTGGACTGCTCAAGGCATTGAGACCATAAAGATAAATGAAGCAGAAGGCGATTATGGTTTATCCCGTTTATCTGAACTGATAAAGGACTATACTATAGATAAAATCGTGCTCGGCTTTCCTAAGAACATGAACGGAACAGTCGGCCCGAGAGGCGAAGCCAGCCAAACATTTGCGAAAGTGCTTGAAACAACGTACAATGTTCCTGTTGTGCTGTGGGACGAGCGTCTTACCACAATGGCGGCTGAAAAAATGCTGATTGCAGCTGACGTCAGCAGGCAAAAACGAAAAAAAGTCATTGATAAAATGGCGGCTGTTATGATTTTACAAGGATATCTTGACAGCTTAAATTAAAGCCAGAGGTGAAGAAAATGGAACACGGCGAAAAAAATATTACAATTGTTGACGATCAAGGAAATGAACAGCTTTGTGAAGTGCTGTTTACATTTGAAAACGAAGAGTTTGGCAAGTCTTATGTCTTGTACTATCCAATCGAATCAAAAGATGACGAAGAAGTAGAAATTCTTGCTTCCAGCTTCACGCCAAACGAAGACGGTGAAAACGGTGAGCTATTCCCGATTGAAACTGACGAAGAATGGGATATGATCGAAGAAACACTAAACACATTCTTAGCGGACGAAGACGAAGAGTAAAACATCGCGCCAAACCAAAGCCGGAGCTATACTGCTCCGGCTTTTTTCTGCTTTATGCAGGCCTCTTTTTGTAATAAATTGCCGAAATACAATGAATCATGTAGTATAAGAGCTGATGGGAGGAGACCTAATGTATATCAATCAGCAAAAAAAATCGTTTTTTAATAAAAAAAGAATCATACTGTCTTCCATTGTTGTGCTGTTTCTCATCATTGGCGGGGCATTTTTATATGGGAAATCATTGCTTGAACCTGTTGAAAAAGACAGTAAAACGACAGTTAATATTAACATTCCGAGCGGTTCGTCTGTTTCAGCCATCGCATCGATATTAAAGAAAAATGATGTCATAAAAAGCGAGAAGGCGTTTCAGTACTATGTGAAATATAAAGGTGCTTCCGGGTTTCAGGCCGGATTCTACCATCTGAATAAAGGTATGGATTTAGATGCCATTATTCAGAAGCTGACAAGCGGGGCTACAGGTTACGCTTTTCAAATCACAGTGACTGAGGGAGCACAGCTGACCCAAATCGCGGCTGCTATTGCTGATGAAACAAAATACTCTAAAAAACAAGTCATAGCGAAGCTGGACGATGAAACATTTATCAATCAGCTGAAGAAAGAATTCCCGGACACTGTGACAAATGATGTTTTCAATAAAAACATTAAGCACCCGCTTGAAGGGTACCTATTCCCGGCTACATACCCTTTTAACGATCCGGACACATCACTTGAAGACATTATCAAGGCAATGATTAAGCAGACAAATTCTTATGTGGAAACATATAAATCAGAAATGAAGAAAAACAAACTTTCTGTGCATAAGCTGCTGACGATGGCTTCTTTGATAGAAGAAGAAGCGACTGAAAAAGCCGACCGCCACAAAATTGCGAGCGTCTTTTATAACCGCCTGAAAAAGAAAATGCCGCTCCAAACAGATCCGACCGTGTTGTACGCGGCAGGCAAGCATAAAGATCGGGTTCTTTATAAGGATCTGGAAATCGATTCACCATACAATACGTATAAAAACACAGGGCTGACGCCAGGGCCGATTGCCAATGCCGGCATGTCGTCATGGGAAGCGGCGCTGCATCCGGATAAAACGGACTATCTGTATTTCTTGGCCAAATCAAATGGTGAGGTCGTATTTACAAAAACGCTAAAAGAGCATAATAAAGCAAAAGAAAAATACATTTCCTCAAAAAATGAGAAATAAAAGGAGAGCAAAAAGCTCTCCTTTTGTTCGCTTTCCGCAAGGTTTTATGATAAAATATATCGGGTTGTTTACCGATGTATCATGATGTATTCAGAGAGTGTCCTGTGCATAAGACTGGGGCACTCCTTTTTAGAACGGGAGGCTGTTTGTAGTGACTGACCGGTATGAACAAATAAATGACTATATAGAAGCATTATTAAAGCCTCGGCCGGATAACGTGAAGAAGCTTGAAGCATATGCAGAAGAACATCATGTCCCGATCATGGAAAAAGCGGGCATGGAGGTGCTGCTTCAAATTTTGTCTGTGAAACAGCCGAAAAAAATACTAGAAATCGGAACGGCCATTGGTTATTCAGCCATTCGAATGGCGCTGGAGCTGCCGTCTGCTGAAATATATACAATTGAACGCAATGAGAAACGGCATGAAGAAGCGGTAAACAATATCAAGGAATTTCAGCTTGATGACCGGATTCATGTTTTTTACGGAGATGCGCTTGAATTAGCCGACGCCGTTCATGTAACCGCGCCTTACGATGTCATTTTTATTGACGCTGCAAAAGGTCAGTATCAAAACTTTTTTCATTTATATGAACCGATGCTTTCACCGGACGGGGTGATTTTAACGGACAACGTGCTGTTTAAGGGTCTGGTGGCAGAGGATTACAGCAAAATAGAACCGAAGAGAAGGCGCAGGCTTGTAACAAAAATTGATGAATATAATCATTGGCTGATGAATCATCCGGATTATCAAACTGCGATTATTCCTGTCGGGGACGGACTTGCGATTAGTAAAAAGAAGAGGTGAACGTCATGAAAAAACCAGAGCTCTTAGTGACGCCGACGAGCACAGCGGACATTTTGCCGCTCATACAGGCGGGGGCAACTGCGTTTTTAGTTGGGGAACAGAGATACGGCTTGAGATTAGCCGGAGAATTTTCTCGTGAAGATGTAACAAAAGCCGTAGAGATTGCTCACAAAGAAGGAGCAAAAGTATACGTTGCTGTAAATGCAATTTTCCATAACGATAAAGTGGGTGAGCTTGGCGAATATCTGGCTTTCTTAGCAGAAGCCGGTGTCGATGCAGCGGTATTCGGCGATCCTGCCGTGCTGATGGCTGCCCGTGAATCTGCGCCTGCTCTGAAGCTTCATTGGAGCACAGAAACGACAGGCACCAACTATTATACATGCAACTACTGGGGACGCAAGGGTGCGGCGCGTTCTGTGCTTGCCAGAGAATTAAACATGGACAGCATTGTTGAGATTAAAGAAAATGCGGAAGTCGAAATTGAAATCCAGGTGCATGGAATGACGTGCATGTTCCAATCGAAGCGTTCTTTGATTGGAAACTATTTTGAATATCAGGGCAAAGTCATGGACATTGAAAGAAAGAAAAAAGAATCAGGCATGTTTTTACACGATAAAGAACGTGATAATAAATATCCGATTTTCGAAGATGAAAACGGCACTCACATCATGAGCCCGAACGATGTGTGCATCATTGATGAGCTCGAGGAATTGATAGATGCCGGAATTGATTCTTTCAAAATCGATGGTGTTTTGAAAACGCCTGAATACCTAATAGAAGTCACCAAAATGTACAGAGAAGCAATTGATTTGTGCGTGGAAAACCGTGACGAATACGAAGCGAAAAAAGAAGACTGGATCGAACGCATTGAAAGCATCCAGCCAGTAAACAGAAAAATTGATACCGGATTCTTCTTCAAGGAAACGGTTTATTAATCAAAAGGAGGTTAAGCTATGACTGCCGTAAATGATAAAATATCCACAATCGTTAATGGAAAGCGTGTGATTACGAAAAAGCCGGAGCTTCTCGCACCTGCGGGTAATCTTGAAAAGCTGAAAATCGCTGTTCATTACGGAGCGGACGCGGTCTTTATCGGGGGACAGGAATACGGGCTTCGCTCGAATGCCGATAACTTTACGATCGAAGAAATTGCAGAAGGCGTTGAATTCGCAAAGAAATATGGCGCGAAGATCTACGTAACAACGAATATTTTCGCTCATAATGAAAACATGGACGGGCTTGAAGACTATTTAAAAGCGCTTGGAGACGCCAACGTTGCCGGTATTATTGTGGCAGATCCGCTTATTATCGAAACATGCCGCAGAGTGGCGCCGAATGTTGAGGTTCACTTGAGCACACAGCAGTCTCTTTCAAACTGGAAGGCTGTCCAGTTCTGGAAGGAAGAAGGTCTCGACCGCGTCGTGCTGGCACGTGAAACAAGCGCTCTTGAAATCAGAGAAATGAAAGAAAAGGTAGATATCGAAATCGAATCCTTTATTCATGGCGCAATGTGTATCGCATATTCCGGCCGCTGCGTGCTGAGCAATCACATGACAGCGCGGGATTCCAATCGCGGAGGCTGCTGCCAGTCATGCCGCTGGGATTATGATCTCTACCAAACAGACGGTGCCAACGCCGTTGCTTTGTATGGTGAAGAAGATGCACCATTTGCGATGAGCCCGAAAGATTTGAAGCTGATTGAATCCATTCCGAAAATGATTGAAATGGGGATCGACAGCTTAAAGATTGAAGGCCGCATGAAATCCATTCACTATGTAGCAACTGTTGTCAGCGTATACCGCAAAGTAATCGATGCTTATTGCGCTGATCCAGAGAACTTTGTGATTCAAAAAGAATGGCTTGAAGAGCTTGATAAGTGCGCCAACAGGGACACTGCGACAGCTTTCTTTGAAGGAACGCCAGGCTATGAAGAGCAAATGTTCGGCGAACACGCCAAGAAAACGACATATGATTTTGTCGGCTTAGTGCTGAATTATGATGAAGATACACAAATGGTCACGCTTCAGCAGCGCAATTTCTTCAAAAAAGGCGACGAAGTGGAATTTTTCGGTCCAGAAATCGAAAACTTTACACATACGATTGAAACCATTTGGGACGAAGACGGAAATGAGCTAGATGCTGCCCGCCATCCCCTGCAAATTGTCAAATTCAAACTAGACAAAAAGATTTATCCGAGCAACATGATGAGAAAGGGGAAGTAACAGCCCATGGGTAAGAATCCAGTAGTCATTGGAATCGCAGGAGGTTCCGGTTCAGGAAAAACGAGTGTCACACGGTCCATTTATGAACAGTTTAAAGGACACTCAATTTTAATGATCCAGCAGGACCTTTATTATAAAGACCAAAGCCATCTTCCGTTTGAAGAAAGGCTGAACACAAACTATGATCATCCGCTTGCGTTTGATAATGACTATTTAATCGAGCATATTCAGGATCTATTGAATTACCGCCCGATTGAAAAGCCGATTTATGACTATAAGCTTCACACACGTTCAGAAGAAACGGTTCACGTAGAGCCAAAGGATGTTATTATCCTTGAAGGCATTCTTGTTCTTGAAGACAAAAGGCTTCGTGATCTGATGGATATCAAGCTTTATGTTGATACGGACGCTGACTTGCGTATCATCAGGCGGATTATGAGAGATATTAATGAGCGCGGACGCTCTATTGATTCTGTCATTGAACAATATGTGTCAGTGGTCCGTCCGATGCATAACCAATTCGTCGAGCCGACGAAACGATACGCTGATATTATTATCCCGGAAGGCGGTCAGAATCACGTCGCAATTGATCTGATGGTCACAAAAATTCAAACCATTCTTGAACAAAACGCGATTTTGTAATACCATAGCATAGACATAAATAACTCTGACCATATTATGTATAGGCAGGAAGGGAATGTGCGAATTCCCTTCTTTCCCTGTTTATAAACGCGAAATATTTGCAGAACGACACGATTCAGTTTAAGATAAACAGTACCTATATGGGAGAGAAGAACGAGGACTGCCCTGTGTTCTCATTCTTGTATTTTTTAGTTTATGCTCTCATACATAATCGAAGATGTTGAGGGACAACCAGAAGGAGTGAAGGGACATGGCACAAGAGAAAGTTTTTCCTATGACTGCAGAAGGAAAACAAAAACTTGAACAAGAATTAGAATATTTGAAAACGGTTAAACGAAAAGAAGTAGTAGAGCGAATCAAAATTGCGAGAAGCTTCGGAGACCTTTCCGAGAACTCTGAATACGATTCAGCGAAAGAAGAGCAGGCATTTGTAGAGGGCCGCGTGACGACTCTTGAAAATATGATTCGCAATGCGAAAATCATTGAAGATGACGGCGGCTCTAACGTTGTCGGTTTGGGTAAAACCGTCACTTTCGTCGAACTGCCTGACGGTGATGAAGAATCATATACGATCGTCGGAAGCGCGGAAGCTGACCCGTTTGAAGGGAAAATCTCAAACGATTCACCGATCGCAAAAAGCCTCTTGGGCAAAAAAGTAGATGAAGAAGTCACAGTACAAACACCGGGCGGAGAAATGCTCGTGAAAATTGTGAAAATTTCATAATATCTGTTTAGCAGCGAAACACCTCGTCCACAATGTGGGTGAGGTGTTTTTTTATGAAGATATCGAAACGAATGAAGCTGGCAGTCATCGCTTTTTTGATTGTATTTTTTCTGCTTCTGCTGAGGCTTGCAGAAATCCAGCTGTTTTTCACAGAATCATTTTCTAAAAAGAAAATTAATTTGATTCAAGAAAGTGTGAAACAGCGGACGGAGGAAGTGCTTATTTCAGATGGAAGAGGCTCTTTTTTAGATCGAAACGGGCGGGCGCTGACAGGACAAAGCGAGCCTGCGGTTGTTTTGTTCCCTTTTCTGCTGACGCAGGATTGGCCGATCAAAAAAGTTGCGGACATCCTCGGCATGTCTGAAGATGATTTGCGCCAGACACTAGGTAAGGCAAAAAAACCGGTCATTTTGCAGCAAAAGAAAATCAAAACACTTTCAAAACAATCTATCACAAAAATCAATTCTTTGAAATATCCCGGCATTTACGGCGTATATATGGAGAATGAAGACAAGCCCAGCCTTGCTTCACATACGATAGGGAGCACGAACCAAGATCCGGCGCTGCTTCGCAAGAAATATCCTGACAAGGAGAGCCTTCCGATTACAACAGAAATCGGAACAACCGGTTTAGAACGGACATTTGACGAGTTTTTGCTTCCGGAACAAGACACAAAGCTTTTATATCATGTGGACGGAAAAGGAAACCCTTTGTTTGGCATGGACGTCAAATATACAGCTGAAGCCAATACATTTTATCCGCTCCAGGTCAAAACAACGATCGATCAAAGCATTCAAAAAGCGATGGAGGAGGTATTGGATGAACAGGGGCTGAAAAAGGGAGGAGCTGCGCTGCTGGACATCGAAAATAGCAGTGTTCTGGGAATTGTAAGCAAACCAGATGCGGATGTGTCCCGGCAAAACACACTTCAAAATTATATGCTGACGCCAATCTATCCCGGATCAGTTTTTAAAACAGTCATTGCCGCAGCTGCAATCGAAAATAATATGGTGAAGCCTAGTCAAACCTTTAATTGCAATTTAAACCTGTACGGGGAACCGGGGGACGACAAAGGCACCTTGTCTTTTGATGAAAGTTTTGCCCAAAGCTGTAATTACACATTTACGAGTCTTGCAGAACAATTAATGAAAAAAGACAGCTCGGTTATTGAAGATATGTCCGAGAAGCTGGCTCTCACTGATCGGGCAGGCTGGGAGGGAAAACTGTACCACGAAACCGATTTCCGCCAGCTGTATAACGAAAAAAGCGGCGTGATTTGGGGGGATGAAAAAGACAAATCAGTCAAAAAAGCCATTGCGCAAACAGCAATCGGGCAGAAAAATGTAAAGGTAACGCCGCTGGAGGTAGCCAATATGATGGCGACAATCGCCCGCGGCGGAGAAAAACGGCAGGTGAAAATTGCCGAACAAATTGAGTATAAGAACGGCACAACGCTCGTTACGTTTAAAGATCAGAAGCTCAAAGGGGAAACGATAGACAAATATACGTCACAGCAGCTTCAAAAAATACTGCGGCGGGTGGTAGAATCTCCTTCCGGAACGGGCAGAAGGTTTCAAGATCTTCCGTATACTGTAGCAGGGAAGTCGGGCACAGCCCAAACAGGCAAGCTTTCAAAAGAGAAGGAAACGCTCTATGAAAAATGGTTTGCCGGATATTTTCCCGCGGATAAGCCGAAATACGCTCTGGTTGTTTTACACATGGATACACCGGGAGATAAGGCTCTGACAAATTCGGTGTTTTATGATATTGTTAAAAAAGTACACGAAATTGAAATCAATCAGAAATAGAACAACTTCTCAGCACATGTTAAAATATATGCTGAGCCAAGAGGGATAAAGGAGTGCAGAATTATTGAGCAATAATCAATCTCGTTATGAAAATCGTGATAAACGCAGAAAAGCCAATTTAGTGCTTAACATTTTAATCGCAATCGTATCCATACTAATTGTCGTAGTAGCAGCGAATCTCTTCATTAACAGTCCTTCTAGCAAAGATGTCAGCAAGGATTCTGAAACGGCGCAAAAACAGGAATCTCCGGCTTCAGGAAAGACGGAAAAGAAATCGGATGAGGATATAAAAGACAGCAAGAAAGATACATCTGACAGCGAAAAGGATTCTGAGAAGTCTTCTGACTCTGATTCCAAAAAAGATGATTCTTCTTCTAAAAAAGATGACTCTGATTCAGATTCAAGCTCAGATTCAGCCGGTGACGGGCTTAAAGATGCAAAAGTAACAGAAGGCGGCTCATCGAGCGATGTGGAAAAAACGTATGAAAATCCTGACTGGAAAGCAGTCGGAACTGAGCAGACTGGCGAGCATGCCGCTACTTATGATTCAAGCTCACAAGACTGGGCTGAGATGCTGAAAGCCATTTCATACGCAACTGGTGTCTCAACAGATAACATGACGGTGCTCTGGCTTGGAAATAACGGCAGCCCTCAGGATGCTAAAGGCAAGATTTTGGACAAGGCGACTGGGAATAAATATCAAGTGACGATTACATGGGTCGATGAAAAAGGCTGGAAGCCGACAAAAGTAGAAAAGCTAAAATAAACAAAAGCAGCCGGGTTACAACCGGCTGCTTTTGTTTTAGGCTTCAGCTGCGAAATGAACCACCGCGCTGTACAATATTCTTCCTTCTGCCACAGCAGTTTGGTGTGAAACAGATTTCACCCGGAGCATGATGGCTTTATTGTTTTCAATTTGTGTATTGATTTTCTTTTCAAGCTCCTGCAATGAAGCCGCTTCAAAAAATTCCACTTTGTCTTTAATCAGATCTAATTGAAAATTCATGTCTTGACCCTCCAGCTTTCACAAGTCATATGAAGTATAAGCTTTTTTGCGGTCAATGCGCAATATGAGATGGCATAAAATACACAAAGTGTTTTAGTACCTGCTTTTCAGAAGATGTGGTATTATAGGAACTGTTCCATCATTAATTCATAGTATGCTTATAGGAATTATTAAATATGGAGTGTGACAAATATGGGACGTGAATTTATCCCTCTCTTTGAAGATTGGGCAGCAACTTATGACCAAACAGTACAAGGTTTAGATATTCAGTATAAAGAAGCGTTCAGAGGTTATGATCATAT
This sequence comes from Bacillus sp. FSL R5-0576, assembly GCF_038004765.1. Taxonomy (NCBI): domain Bacteria; kingdom Bacillati; phylum Bacillota; class Bacilli; order Caryophanales; family Bacillaceae; genus Bacillus; species Bacillus sp. FSL R5-0576. Next base: position 2,510,861 of record NZ_JBBORU010000001.1, on the reverse strand, counting down.
CCTTGATGCCATCGTCAGCAAATCTGGAACGCATGTGTTAGAATTTGGCCCTGGGACAGGGAATTTGACGGCTAAGCTGCTCGATGCAGGCAAAACTGTATTTGGGATCGAACCTTCTCCAGCAATGCGTAAACTGGCTTCTGACAAGCTTTCAGGCAGGTCGGAAATCGTTGATGGAGACTTCCTGACATTCCCTGAGCCGCCATTTCAGGCTGATACAATTGTCAGTTCATATGCTTTTCATCATTTGACTGACGAAGAAAAGCGGGCTGCCATAAAGCAATATGGCAAATACCTTCACTTGCATGATAAAATAGTGTTTGCCGATACCGTCTTTGAAGATGCGCAAGCGTATCAAAAGGCTATCGATAAAGCCCGTTCTCAAGGCTTTTATCAGCTTGCAAATGATTTAGAGACAGAGCATTATCCTACATTGGATGCGTTGAAAGAAATGTTTACAGCTGAAGGTTTTGCAGTCCGATTCACTCAGCAAAACGACTTCGTGTGGATAATGGAGGCGATCAAACGGTAAAGTGAAGGGAATGTGAATAGATGAGACTAGCAGTCATCGGAGCAATGGAAGAGGAAGTTACCATCTTAAGAAACAAACTTGAAAATGCAAAAACAGAAACGATCGCACACTGTGAATTTACAACAGGCGAATTTGAAGGAACTGAAGTGATTCTATTAAAATCAGGAATTGGAAAAGTAAATGCTGCTATCAGCACGACGCTTCTGCTTGACCGTTACAAGCCTGATTATGTCATTAACACAGGCTCAGCCGGCGGATTTCATCATACATTGAATGTAGGGGATGTCGTCATTTCCACTGACGTTCGCCACCATGATGTAGACGTAACGGCTTTTGACTATGAATACGGCCAAGTGCCGGGTCTTCCGGCTGCTTATGCGGCGGATGAAAAGCTGATCAGCATCACTGAAGAAGCGGTATCTGAACTCGACGGCATTCAGGTTGCAAAAGGAACGATTGCAACAGGCGATTCTTTCATGAACGATCCGAAGCGGGTTGAAGAGGTGCGTGCGAGATTTTCTGATCTGTACGCGGTTGAAATGGAGGCTGCGGCAGTGGCTCAAGTGTGCCATCAATTTAAAACGCCGTTTGTCGTCATCAGAGCGTTATCTGATATCGCAGGAAAAGAATCACATGTTTCATTTGACCAATTTTTAGAGCAGGCGGCTGTCCATTCAACAGAGCTTGTGTTAAAGGTGATCAAACGAATTCATTAAAACGGGGAGAATGTTCTCCTCCGTTTTTTCTAAAAACACCCTCTAATAAGGAGGAGGACATATATGACAGTGATTACGGACATTACCGAGCTGATTGGGAATACACCGCTTCTCCGCTTGAAGAACTTTGATGTTCCAGAAGGAGTCGCGGTGTATGCCAAGCTTGAAATGATGAATCCCGGGGGTAGCATCAAAGACAGACTGGGAGATATGCTGATTCGTGACGCGCTCGATTCAGGCAAGGTGAAACCCGGCGGAGTGATTATAGAAGCTACGGCAGGCAATACAGGGATCGGCCTTGCGCTAAGTGCCAGAAAATATGGGTTGAAAGCGATTTTCTGTGTCCCTGAACATTTCAGCAGAGAGAAACAGCAAATTATGCAAGCGCTTGGCGCATCAATCATTCATACACCGCGTCAAGACGGAATGCAGGGCGCCATTCAAAAAGCCATTCAGCTGGAGTCTGAAATTGAAAATTCTTATTGCGTTTTGCAATTTAAAAACCGAGTAAATCCATCGACTTACTATAAGACGCTTGGACCTGAAATGTGGGAAGCGCTTGACGGGAATATTCATACGTTTGTCGCAGGGGCAGGATCAGGGGGCACGTTCGCAGGAACAGCTTCCTTCTTAAAAGAAAAAAATCCAGCAGTCAAAACGGTGATTGTTGAACCGGAGGGCTCGATTTTAAACGGAGGAGAGCCTCACGCTCATAAAACAGAAGGCATTGGCATGGAGTTTATCCCCGATTATATGGATAAGAGCCATTTTGACGAGATCTACACCGTAACAGATGAGAATGCGTTTAGACTTGTGAAAGAAGCGGCAGAAAAAGAAGGCCTGCTGATTGGAAGCTCTTCAGGTGCAGCGCTTTATGCGGCATTGGAGGAAGCAAAAAAAGCATCTGCTGGAACTAACATTGTCACAGTATTTCCTGACAGCAGCGATCGATATATCAGCAAACAAATATACGAAGGAGGCATCTGATATGAAGAAAAAAACATTGATGATACATGGCGGAATCACAGGTGATGAGAAAACAGGCGCAGTTTCCGTGCCCATTTATCAAGTAAGCACGTACAAGCAGCCGAAAGCAGGGCAGCATACAGGCTACGAGTATTCAAGAACGGCCAATCCGACTCGAACCGCTCTCGAAGCACTTGCGACAGAACTGGAAGGCGGGGAAGCAGGTTATGCGTTCAGTTCAGGAATGGCTGCCATTACAGCGGTTATGATGCTGTTTAACAGCGGAGATCATGTCGTGTTGACTGATGATGTGTACGGCGGAACATACCGCGTGATGACAAAGGTGCTTAACCGTCTTGGCATTGAATCAACATTTGTTGATACGAGCAGCAGGGAAGAAGTTGAAAAAGCGATTCGCCCTAATACAAAAGCCATTTATATTGAGACACCGACAAACCCGTTGCTCAAAATCACCGACTTGACGCTCATGGCTGATATCGCAAAAGAAGCGGGTGTTCTGCTTATCGTAGACAACACCTTCAACACTCCTTATTTTCAGCAGCCGCTTACTTTAGGCGCTGATATCGTACTTCACAGTGCGACAAAATATCTTGGCGGACACAGTGATGTCGTCGGAGGTTTAGTTGTGACAGCTTCGAAAGAGCTTGGAGAAGAGCTGCATTTTGTGCAAAACTCCACAGGCGGCGTGCTTGGCCCTCAAGATTCCTGGCTGTTAATGAGAGGAATCAAAACGTTGGGACTCAGAATGGAAGCGATCGATCAAAATGCGCGGAAAATCGCAAGCTTTCTTGAGAATCACCCTGCTGTCCAAACGTTATATTACCCTGGTTCTTCAAATCATCCCGGACATGAGCTTGCAAAAACGCAAGGATCTGGCTTCGGCGGCATGATCTCCTTTGATATTGGCAGTGAAGAACGGGTTGATGCGTTTTTAGGAAAACTGAAACTGTTTACCATTGCTGAAAGCCTGGGGGCGGTTGAAAGCTTAATTTCTGTTCCTGCAAGAATGACACATGCCTCTATTCCGAGAGCACGCCGGCTTGAGCTCGGCATTACGGACGGCTTGATCAGAATTTCTGTAGGAATTGAAGATGCGGAAGACTTGTTGGAAGATATCGGCCAAGCGCTTGAAAATATATAACAAATGGATAGAATTACTTTCTCTGTAAGCCGCCGGATTATATTATAATAGTCGTATACTATGAATCTGGCAGGTGATTCTTTTGAACAAAAATAGAATGAAATCTTTAAAAGAAGATTACAAGCATTTTGCTTTTACATTGCTTGCAGTCAGCACTTTTTTATATATAGGCGCAGTTCTCCCTGATCAAGGCTTAACATTAGGCCAGAAATCGACTATGTTTTTAGCGGATTGCGTATTTTTAGCCGGTGCCTTCTTTTGCGCTGACCGTTCACTTATTTACAAGAAGCGTTTGGAAGAAGCCGACGAATAAAAAAACAGCCATCATCAAGAGATGGCTGTTTTTTGTTATTTTTCTCGAAGTTCTTTTCCCATGCCTTTTAAAAACTGAAGACCGAAGCCGACGGCTCTGTTGATGTCAGGATCGTTCATTGCTTTTAACAGGTCGAGAATCCCGACTTTCTTGTCTTCTTTTAAAAAGCTTTGTGCCTGTTCAGTCCCAGCCATTACGCTTTCTAAAAGCTTTGCTGTAAACTCAGGATCGGCTTTTGTCAATGCGCCTCCGGCGGCCATCATCGTGTTGATGAGGTTGGTGACAGGCTCGCGGGAAACTTGGCCAAGCGCAATCTTGGCAATGTCTTCCTTCGCTCTGAGCATGCTTGTTGCCGCGTCAAAAATTCCAAGATCATTGAGTTCATTCATTAATGTCATCGTTTTAGAGACGGCGTCCTCATTTTCCGCCAGCAGCTCTTTCAGTTCTTCTATTTTTTCAAGCTTAATTTGCTCAGCTGTTTTTGTTTCTTTTTTGATCGTCGTAATCGGAGTGGCCATTCGTTTTCCTCCTATCGTTTAATCAGTCAGATGGACATAGCCAGGACGGTTCCATTTTCTTTCTGCTTCGACTCCGTTTTGCGGATGCCGTTTTTTGTTGCGCGGATTTGTTTTTGGAAGCGGCGCTGTTTCACAGCCGCCAAGCACTTCCATGCGGACTTTTGTCTGTTTATAAGCAGGCGTGTTCGTCCGTTTATCAGCTGCAGGGCCCGTCAAGAAGTTAATCGCTGACTCCTTGTCTGTCGAGTTCATTGGCAGATAGAGTTCATTTTTCCGTACCCGGTCTGTGATCAGCGCGTTCAATTTGACTGCTCCGAACGGAGAAACGAGCCGTACAAGCGAACCGTCACAAACACCTCGCTCTTGTGCAAGCTCAGGTGAGATCTCAACGAATACATTCGGCACTTTCGCTTGGATGCCTTTCGATTTATTTGTCATGTTTCCTTCGTGGAAATGCTCCAGCATCCGGCCGTTATTGATATGAAGGTCATATTCCTCCGGAAATGCCGCTGGCTCGGTCCAATCAGAAAGGGCAAAGCGGGCTTTTTTGTCAGGGAAATTAAATCCGTCTTCATACAGAAGCGGTGTGCTTTCACCTGTGAAGCTGCCCCATAGGAAGCTGTTCCAGCCTTCAAGCACCTCATAGCTTGCTTTGGCAAACAGAGGAGAAAGACTCGCCATTTCAGAGAAAATGTCACTTGGATGGCTGTAATTCCAATTCGCTCCTAAACGGTTTGCCACCTCTTGAATAATCCACCAGTCCGGTTTTGCGTCACCAAGCGTCGGAAGCGCCTGATACAATCGCTGGACACGGCGTTCTGTGTTGGTAAATGTTCCGTCTTTTTCAAGTGAAGGAGTGGCCGGCAAGACGACATCAGCATATTGAGCTGTTCTTGACAGGAAGATGTCCTGTACCACGAAGAAATCAAGGCTTGATAAAATATCATGCACATGGTTCGCGTTTGAATCGACCAGTGCCATATCCTCACCGACAAGATACATAGCTTTCATTTTTCCTTCTTCAATGGCATGAAGCATTTGAATATTATCTAAACCAGGCTTTCCATCAATCTCGACACCATATGCCTCTTCAAATTTAGCGCGGGCTTTGTCATCTGTAATATGCTGATATCCCGGCAGCCAGCCAGGCAATGTTCCCATATCACATGCGCCTTGCACGTTATTGTGTCCGCGCAGAGGATAAGCGCCGGCACCTGGACGGCGATAGTTGCCCGTAGCGAGAAGCAGGTTTGAAATGGCTGCTGATGTATCGGAACCGCCTGTATTTTGTGTGACACCCATTCCCCAAAGGACACAAGTGCCGTCAGCATCACGGATCATTTCAGCAATTTGAATGATGTTTTCTTTTGAAAGGCCAGTGATGCGTTCTGCATAATCAAGCGTATACGTTTTAAGGGTTTCTTTATAATCTTCAAAGTAATTGACGTTCTCATCAATAAACGCCTGATCGTGCCAGCCTTGGTCGATCATATATTTCGTAACAGCCATCAGCCAAACTTGGTCTGTGCCTTGTTTAGGGCTGATGAACAGATCAGATCGCTCAGCCATCTCATTTTTACGCAGGTCGGCAACAATCAGTTTTTGACCGTGGAGCTTGTGTGCCCGTTTGACGCGTGTTGCGAGCACTGGGTGTCCTTCCGCCGGATTGGCACCGACAATGATGACGAGACCTGCTTTGGCAATATCTTTAATCGTGCCGGCGTCACCGCCCATGCCGACAGTGCGGAACAATCCGTCTGTAGCAGGAGACTGGCAGTAGCGTGAGCAGTTATCGACGTTGTTTGTTTCAAATACCTGACGCGCTAGTTTTTGAATGACGTAGTTTTCTTCATTCGTAATTTTAGAAGAAGAAATAAATCCTACAGAGCCTTTACCGTACTGCTCTTTAATTGATCCTAATCTGCTTGCGACAAGATCGAGGGCTTCTTCCCAAGAAGATTCCACAAAGGCTCCGTTTTTACGGATTAAAGGCTTTGTGATCCGCTCTTTTGAATTGACAAAATCCCAGCCGAATTTCCCTTTGACACATGTGGAAATCGCGTTAACCGGAGCATCAGAAACAGGCTGGATCTTTAAAATATCCCGTCCTTTTGTCCATACTTCAAATGAACACCCGACACCGCAGAACGTACATACAGTTTTCGTTTTTTTCGTTCTCGTTTCACGCATTGCCGCTTCGACTTCAGAAATGGCAAAAATGCTGCCATACCCCGGTTCAACATTTTTCACGAGATCAATCATCGGTTCCATGACGTCCTCTTTAATGCCTGTCATAAAGCCAGCCTGCCCGAGCATTGATTTTTCCATCAGTGCATTACATGGACATACTGTTACACACTGACCGCAGCTGACACAGGAAGATTCATTGATCGGAACTCCCTCATCCCAAATGACGCGAGGGCGTTCGCGTTCCCAGTCGATTGAGAGTGTTTCATTTACCTGAAGGTTTTGACAGACCTCAACACACTGGCCGCAGGCAATACATTGGTTTGGATCATAGCGGTAAAAAGGATGAGACATATCAACCGCGCAAGAAGGATCTTCTTTTGGCGTGTATGGGTATTTTTGATGCTCGATCCCCATCATTTCCGCTGTATTATGCAGCGTACAGTTTCCATTGTTGTTATCGCAAACTGTACAATACAGCAAATGATTTTCAAGAAGGCGGTCCATCGCTTCGGTTTGCGCTTCTTTCACTCGATTTCCTGATAGATCAATAGACATCCCGTTTTCTGCAACCGTCGCGCATGAACGAACCAGCTTGCCGTTTGCCTCTACTATGCAAGTATCACAAGTTTGAATCGGGTCAACTTCTGGTACGTGGCAAATCTGCGGGTACTCAATTCCGTTTTCATTTAAAATATCTAAAATTGTGGCCCCTGCTCGTGCTTGAATTTCTGTTCCGTCTACACGGACACTGATCGACTTAACGTCCATCATATTCATATTCCCCTCCATCTTTCTTTCAAGAAGTCAAAAAAAGCCATGTATAGATACACCTGCCCTTAATTCTAAGAAGGTGTAAACACACATGGCGGAATAGTTCACTAGCAAGTCTTACTAACAGACCAATCCTTGATTTTTATAAAACGATAGACTCATAACAAGATCCTATTACAAATCCATCAACACTGCTTTTATTATAATGTGATATTTATTATAATACAATATGGCAGGAAAATTTTAACCAAGTGAAATGTCCTGAGGGGAACCGGGAAAAGCCTTTATAAGGCAATATCGGAAGGGGTAATCAGCATGTCTAAAAAAATTCATGAATTCAATGATATCATTCGAAAACTTCGCAAAGAATTGTTCGGAAAAGGGCCTGAGAGAATTCATACTGTATTTGTAGAAAACATGGCAGTTTCAACACTATACGGAAATCTGAGTGCAAGCGAGCAGTTTATCGCCCGCACGCCTGAAGGAAGAGAGATGGTACATGCGGCCCGGACAAGCCTAATTCAAGACCTTTATTCCAAACAAACACCGGAAGGAATGGAGGAACTCATGGGAGCTAAGCTAGTCCATTTGTTTTCTGATATTAAAATTGAGGAAAACATCGCTGTATCTGTATTTGTTTTTGACCGAAAAATAGATGAGCAAAAAGAAGCTCTGCAAAGCTAGTATATTTGTCATTGACACAAATTTGTCACATTTGATATGATGTTGCTACAGTTATAGAAGGCTAAAGCAATGGAATGTATGCACGAACTGTATATATTCTCTTTCAATATCTTACATACTGCTTGATATTGTTGTATGGGTATGCATACAAGTTAGGCAGCATTCAAACGCCTGGTTTGACACAGGTTATTTGAGTGCTGCCTTTTTTATTGCCTTTCTTGCATAACTGTGAGAAAAGAAGAAGTAATGGAGGCGTTTTATTATGGCTTTTCGAAAACCGGATGAAATAGCGGAAGCAGCAATTGAGGCAGGGATGAAAAAAATAAAGCTCCCGCTGCCGTCACTGCTTGTGCTGGGGTTTTTAGGCGGTGCATTTATCGCGCTTGGGTATTTGCTTGATATCAGGGTAATCGGCGATCTTCCGAAAGAATGGGGGAGCCTGTCCAGTTTAATTGGTGCAGCAGTATTTCCAGTCGGTCTGATCCTTGTCGTTCTCGCTGGCGCTGAACTGATCACAGGCAATATGATGTCAGTTGCGATGGCGTTATTTTCGAGAAAAATATCAGTAAAAGAGTTGGCGATTAACTGGGGAATCGTCACAATTATGAACTTAATCGGCGCATTGTTTGTTGCGTACTTTTTCGGGCATTTGGTTGGATTGACTGAAACAGGTCCTTATTTAGAAAAAACGATTGCCGTTGCCCAAGGAAAGCTTGATATGAGCTTTGGCAAGGTTCTCATTTCCGGCATCGGCTGTAACTGGCTTGTATGTCTTGCAGTGTGGCTTTCTTTCGGCGCCCAAGACGCAGCAGGAAAAATCCTTGGCATCTGGTTCCCAATCATGGCTTTTGTGGCTATCGGATTTCAGCACGTTGTCGCCAACATGTTTGTGATTCCTGCTGCCATTTTTGCAGGCTCATTCACGTGGGGGCAGTTCATCGGAAACATCATTCCGGCTTTTATCGGTAATGTCATCGGCGGAGCTGTATTTGTCGGTCTCATTTATTTTATTGCATATCATAAGAAAGACCGCTCCAGAAAAGAAATGAAGCAGGTGTCATGACCAACGGGCAAATCCATTCGATGATTTGCACAATTTCCGTCCATTTTTAGAAAAAGATGTTTACAAAATGGAATTTGGTGGATATACTTACAAAGTAAGAAAAAAGCAAAGGAGGCTGAACCAAAATGACAATGAGACAACGACGTCAACCTGTACGTGATACACATGTAAAAGTTCATAGTTTATTCAGCCTGTGGAAGAGTTCGTGTCCTTCCTTAACCGATGCTTATCGCACGCATTAAATTCGGAATAGTCGGACATACGCAACTCCCCGCAGGCAGTAGAGGCATTGGTGTCTTCTTTTGTCTGCGGTTTTTATTTGCCCGCGGCAGAAGGGGTGTGCCGCGGGTTATTTCGCTTGATGCGGACTTTGAAAGGGGGTGAGCGATATGACGATTAACCTATTCTTTTTAACGTTAACGATAAAAAAAAGGTTTAAAAGCCTGGAAGAATTCGAACGAGAACAGCAGATTGAGCAGATTTATGATGAAATGAAAGAGTCTCAGTTAAAGCATCTTTATTTAACAAACTGGCGCTAAAAGCAACGAAAAAAACTGAAGGGGGAATGGCATATGCTTAGAATGGAATTATTGATGCATTATACAATGGAGAAGGACCAAGTTTAGCGAAACAGCTGTCAAGGAAATGCCTGCCTGCATACAATAAATCAACGTTACTGTGAGGCAGGTGATGGCATGATGAACGATTATCAAAAAAGGCTTCCGTCGATTGGCCATGGTTATGCGTCCATGCCGCATTCCTTCAAACATGGTTATGGAAATCCATTCCGACAGCAGAGGCTGATGGCAATGCAGCAGCAAAGGCTGTTTGCATTCCCTTATCATTGGCATTAGAAAGAGGGCAGAAAACATTTTGTTTTCTGCTTTTTTTGCGGAAAAAAATGAAAAAGTTTAGTTCTATTGAAACATTTTTCAATACATTGCCGTCTAGTTGGTACCTTCCTTCACTTTTAGAATGAAGATGATGTTTATTTTTTGAATATAATAAATAAACATAGGAAACCAAAAGCAGGTGTTTAAAATGCTAGAAAATAGACTCTATAAACGATCGGATTTTTGGAAATTATTTTCTCGGAAATATAAGCTAACCAAAACAATTGAGCATATGATGATTGACTCTATAGATATACAAGAAAATGACAGAATTTTAGAAATTGGAATTGGGAATGGCACTGTCTTTAAAAGCATAACCAAGAAACTAGAAAAGGGAAGCCTAAAAAGCATTGATCCTTCAAAGCGAAAGGTAAGACAGATATTACGTGCGAATCGAAAGAACATGGGGAACGGGGAGGTTTTTCATGGCTATCCAGAGGACATTCCCTTTGATGACCGTACCTTTAATAAAGTCTTTTCTTTACATACGGTTCAGAGCTGCACCGATATTAGGCTTGCATTAAGAGAAATTTACAGGGTGCTTCAAATTGACGGCCGGTTTTATATCAGTATTGACACAAATACCGGTGAAAAAGAGAAAACGTATATTCAACTGCTGAAAGACCAGCATTTCAGGGATCTTTCTGTTATCAGGCGTGATTCCTGTCTATGTATTGTGGCTGTTAAATAAAAAATTTCTCGGGAAATATATCCAAGATCCTCGCATCAGGATTTGGGTATATTTTCCTAATTTTTTATTTTTTGCATATACTTTATATTAAAAAAAGTTTTTTTCATATAAACTTATAACAGAAGAAAGAACAAAGAGGTGATTTCAGACAGGGCAGACATTCTTTATGAACAATAGGAATGAATATTCATTCCGCAAACGAATCGGAGGTTGTAGATTACATGTTATCCGCATCCAGCAGTAAATACGACATGATTATGAAAGCGTCGGTCTCACTTTTTACGGAAAGGGGTTTTGACGCTACCACTATTCCTATGATAGCTGAACGTGCTCATGTAGGGACAGGAACGATCTATCGTTATTTTGACAGCAAAGAAACACTCGTCAACGTACTGTTTCAAGAAAGCATCCAGCGATTTACGGAAAAACTGAAGCAAGACGTTTCAGAATTGCCTGTCAGAGAAGGCTTTCACCACGTATTTTGCTGTCTCGTTCAGTTTACGAAAGAGAGCGACTATGCGCTTTTTTTTCTTGAAACCAAAAAAGATGCTCATTACTTAAATCATACAAGCAAAAAAATGATAGAAAATCTGACTCAAATGCTTGATGACTATTTTAATAAGGGAAAAGCGGAAGGCGTGATTCGCAGCCTGCCCTCTAATGTGTTAATTGCGATTGTATTAGGGGCGTTTCTCAAGATATATCAGCTCGTTCAAACAGGTGATATAGAGATGGACACTGATTTAATTACTGAATTGGAACAATGCTGCTGGGACGCCATTAAGCTTCATTCATCACAAAAATAAGGAAAGGGAGATGTTAATGAAACAGGCAAGCGCAATACCTCAGCCCAAAACATACGGACCTTTAAAAAATCTTCCGCATCTGGAAAAAGAACAGCTTTCTCAATCCTTATGGCGGATAGCTGATGAATTGGGACCGATTTTCCGTTTTGATTTTCCGGGAGTATCCAGTGTTTTTGTCTCGGGCCACAATTTTGTGGCTGAAGTGTGTGATGAAAAACGCTTCGACAAGAACCTTGGCAAAGGCTTGCAAAAGGTGCGTGAGTTCGGGGGAGATGGCTTATTTACAAGCTGGACGCACGAACCGAACTGGCAAAAAGCCCACCGCATTTTGCTGCCGAGTTTTAGTCAAAAAGCGATGAAAGGCTATCATTCTATGATGCTGGATATCGCAACTCAGCTGATTCAAAAGTGGAGCCGGTTAAACCCTAATGAAGAAATTGATGTAGCGGACGATATGACACGTCTGACGCTTGATACGATTGGGTTATGCGGGTTTAACTATCGATTCAACAGCTTTTACCGTGATTCACAGCATCCGTTTATCACCAGTATGCTCCGTGCCTTAAAAGAGGCGATGAATCAATCGAAAAGACTGGGCCTGCAAGATAAAATGATGGTGAAAACGAAGCTGCAGTTCCAAAAGGATATAGAAGTCATGAACTCCCTGGTTGATAGAATGATAGCGGAGCGAAAGGCGAATCCGGATGAAAACATCAAGGATCTCTTGTCTCTCATGCTTTATGCCAAAGATCCAGTAACCGGTGAAACGCTGGATGATGAAAACATAAGGTATCAAATCATCACATTTTTAATTGCTGGACATGAGACAACAAGCGGGTTGCTATCCTTTGCGATTTATTGTCTGCTTACACATCCGGAAAAACTGAAAAAAGCTCAGGAGGAAGCGGATCGCGTGTTAACGGATGACACGCCTGAATATAAACAAATCCAGCAGCTCAAATACATTCGGATGGTTTTAAATGAAACCCTCAGACTGTATCCAACAGCTCCGGCTTTTTCTCTATATGCGAAGGAGGATACTGTTCTAGGCGGGGAATATCCGATCAGTAAAGGGCAGCCAGTCACTGTTTTAATTCCAAAACTGCACCGGGATCAAAACGCTTGGGGACCGGATGCGGAAGATTTCCGTCCGGAACGGTTTGAGGATCCTTCAAGTATCCCTCACCATGCGTATAAGCCGTTTGGAAACGGACAGCGCGCTTGTATTGGCATGCAGTTTGCTCTTCAAGAAGCGACAATGGTTCTCGGTCTTGTATTAAAGCATTTTGAATTGATAAACCATACTGGCTACGAACTAAAAATCAAAGAAGCATTAACGATCAAGCCGGATGATTTTAAAATTACTGTGAAACCGCGAAAAACAGCGGCAATCAATGTACAGAGAAAAGAACAGGCAGACATCAAATCAGAAACAAAGCCAAAAGAAACCAAACCTAAACACGGCACACCTTTACTTGTTCTTTACGGTTCAAATCTTGGGACAGCTGAGGGAATAGCCGGTGAATTGGCTGCTCAAGGCCGCCAGATGGGCTTTACAGCTGAAACGGCTCCGCTTGATGATTATATCGGCAAGCTCCCTGAAGAAGGGGCAGTCGTCATTGTAACGGCTTCTTATAATGGGGCGCCGCCTGATAATGCTGCCGGCTTTGTAGAGTGGCTGAAAGAACTTGAGGAAGGCCAATTGAAAGGTGTTTCCTATGCGGTATTCGGCTGCGGGAACCGGAGCTGGGCCAGCACGTATCAGCGGATTCCCCGCCTGATTGATGACATGATGAAAGCAAAGGGGGCATCGCGTTTAACAGCGATTGGGGAAGGTGACGCCGCCGATGATTTTGAAAGCCATCGCGAGTCTTGGGAAAACCGCTTCTGGAAGGAAACGATGGACGCATTTGATATTAACGAAATAGCCCAGAAAGAAGACAGGCCTTCATTATCGATTACTTTTCTCAGTGAAGCGACGGAAACGCCGGTTGCTAAAGCATATGGCGCGTTTGAAGGGATTGTGTTAGAGAATCGAGAACTCCAGACAGCTGCCAGCACGCGTTCAACCCGCCATATTGAATTGGAAATTCCGGCTGGTAAAACATATAAAGAAGGCGATCATATCGGAATCCTGCCAAAGAACAGCAGGGAGCTTGTTCAGCGGGTTCTCAGCCGATTCGGTTTGCAGTCCAATCATGTGATAAAAGTTAGCGGAAGCGCTCATATGTCTCATCTGCCGATGGATCGGCCGATCAAAGTAGCGGATTTATTGTCGTCCTATGTAGAGCTGCAGGAACCGGCATCAAGGCTTCAGCTTCGGGAGCTGGCCTCTTATACAGTCTGTCCGCCGCATCAAAAAGAGCTGGAACAGCTCGTTTCAGATGATGGCATTTACAAAGAGCAGGTACTTGCAAAACGTCTTACCATGCTTGATTTTTTAGAGGATTATCCTGCTTGCGAAATGCCGTTTGAACGGTTTTTAGCACTTTTGCCATCACTAAAACCGAGATACTATTCCATTTCAAGCTCACCGAAAGTTCATGCAAATATCGTGAGCATGACGGTAGGAGTTGTGAAAGCCTCAGCATGGAGCGGCCGAGGTGAATACCGGGGTGTCGCCTCTAATTATTTAGCAGAATTGAATACAGGTGATGCAGCAGCCTGTTTCATTCGTACGCCGCAGTCCGGATTCCAGATGCCGAATGATCCTGAAACGCCTATGATTATGGTCGGGCCGGGCACAGGAATTGCGCCATTCAGGGGCTTTATTCAGGCAAGATCGGTTTTGAAGAAGGAAGGAAGCACCCTTGGTGAAGCACTTTTATACTTCGGCTGCCGCCGCCCGGACCATGACGACCTTTACAGAGAAGAGCTGGATCAAGCGGAACAGGAAGGTTTGGTCACAATCCGCCGATGCTACTCGCGCGTCGAAAACGAATCAAAAGGATATGTCCAGCACTTGCTCAAGCAAGATTCACAGAAATTGATGACACTCATTGAAAAAGGCGCTCATATTTACGTATGCGGTGATGGATCGCAAATGGCTCCTGACGTAGAGAAAACTTTGCGATGGGCATATGAAACTGAAAAAGGGGCAAGTCAGGAAGAATCCGCCGATTGGCTGCAAAAGCTGCAAGACCAAAAACGTTATATAAAAGACGTTTGGACAGGAAATTAATAAAAAATAAAATCCCGCCAATCTGATTGGCGGGATTGCTTTGCATGTGAGAAAACCGGCACGATAATGAAATCTACTGAAAAGGATGTTATAGGGAGTATCGCGCCGGCCTTATTGTTAATATCGGCAGTTCAGGACGAAAGTTTAGTATTATTCCTTTCTAGCTATCTATGGAATTTAAGCCATTGAATTTGTTAAAATCAAAAAGAATTTTCTGAAAAACCAGAAAAATGTTTGTATAATTGTGGTAACTATGGTATAATAATCAAAGAAGCTGAAGGTATCAAGTTAAGGGTATTTATATACAACTGATGTTGATATGCTAGGGCTAAAACTTAAAAAGGGCAATTGAAAAATCGAATTGCGAATTGAAATTTTCAGAGTTTTTATATTGTGTGTATTAAGTATACTTGACTTATCTTGATAACTGTTTTTTAGGAATCCTTTGTAATTTATCAAGAATTCTCATGTCCGCATATATTTATGGGAGGAAATTATGAACTTGTATAAATCTTTACGGGATAAGAAGTTTAAAGTATCAGTTATTGGTTTAGGATATGTTGGATTGCCACTTGCAATTTCATTAGGAAAATATTTTAAAGTAATAGGTTTTGATATTTCTGAGGATAAAATAAAAAATTATTTGAAAGGTAAAAAATATACTTATGAAGTAGAAAGGGAAAAAATAAAAAATTCAGATATCTTGTTTACGTATAATGAAAAAGAGCTTTTGGATTCTAGATTTCATATTATTGCTGTACCTACTCCTATTAATTTAAATAAAACCCCTGATTTATCTCCACTTAAAGAGGCAAGTTCTATTGTAGGTAGAAACTTAAAAAAAGATTCGATTGTAGTCTATGAATCTACCGTTTATCCTGGCGTTACAGAAGAAATATGTGCACCAATATTAGAGAAAGAGTCAGGTCTTAAATGTGGGATTGATTTTAAAATTGGATATTCACCAGAAAGAATAAACCCAGGGGACGATCACCACAATTTGGAAAATGTCACAAAAGTAGTAGCTGGAATGGACAGGGAGTCACTTAATATTATATCACAAGTTTATAAAACAATTGTAAAGGCAGGAGTTTATAGAGCAAAAAGTATTAAAGTGGCGGAATCAGCTAAAGTAATTGAGAATTCTCAAAGAGATATAAATATTGCCTTTATGAATGAGCTTTCAATTATTTTCAATAAAATGGGGATAGATACAAAGTCTGTTTTAGAAGCTGCAAAAACTAAATGGAATTTTATGGACTTTTCACCCGGCTTAGTTGGCGGACATTGTATAGGAATAGATCCGTATTACCTTACATATAAGGCTGAAGAGATAGGATATCATTCACAAATAATTCTTGCTGGACGTAAAATAAATGACAGTATGGGAAAGTATGTTGCGGAAAATACTATAAAGATGTTATTAAAAGCCGGGAAGAATATTAAGGGAGCAAGAATTGCAGTATTTGGTGTGACATTTAAGGAGAACTGTCCGGATATAAGAAATAGCTTAGTTGTGAATACAATTAGAGAGCTTCAAGAGTATGAAACCAACATAAAGGTAGTAGATCCTATTGCAAATGCAGATGATTTATGGGATGAATACAGAATTAAACTTAATGATATTAATGATATAAAAAATATGGACTGTATAATTTTCGCTGTCCCTCATAATATATTTAAATCTATTGATTTAACTGATATTTCAAATATGTATAGAATCAATGTATACAATAATGTTGCTTTCGAAGCTGCAATTATGGAAGCTGCAACTTCCTCTGAAGTGCAAAATCAAAATTATAAAATAAATATAAAAAAAAATACTTTAATTGATTTAAAAGGCATTTTTAATCGAGAAGAAGTAGAGAATAAAAACTTTCTCTATTGGAGGCTTTAAGTTGAATAATAATAATAATAGATATGATTTCCCTGAAAATTCCAAATTTCTCGTTACTGGTGGAGCGGGTTTTATTGGGTCTAATCTTGTTGAAAAAATACTAGAAATGGGGTTTTATGTAAGGGTTCTTGACAACTTTTCTACTGGTAATAAAGAAAATATTGAAGTTTTTTATAGCAACTCTAATTTTGACCTCCAAAAAGGTGATATTCGTAATTTAGAAGAATGTCAAAAGGCATGTGAGGGAATTGATTATGTACTACATCAAGCAGCACTCGGCTCTGTGCCTAGATCTATAGACAAACCAATTGAAACAAATGATGTAAATGTGAACGGAACTTTAAATATGCTTGTAGCCTCTAAAAAAGCTAAAGTAAAAAGATTTGTATATGCTTCTTCTTCTTCAGTATACGGTGACGATTTAAATCTACCAAAAATTGAGGATAGAATAGGTAATCCATTGTCTCCTTATGCAATAACAAAGCTTACCAAAGAACTTTATTCGAAAAATTTTAATGAGATTTATGATTTTCCAACTATTGGTTTGCGTTATTTTAATGTCTTTGGAAAGAGGCAAAACCCTAATTCAATTTATGCTGCGGTTATACCAAAATTCATCAAGACGCTTCTCTATAATAAACCGCCAATAATTAATGGTGACGGCTTACAGACTAGAGACTTTACTTTTATTGATAACGTAGTCCAAGCTAATTTAAAAGCTTGTCTTGCTAAAGAAGAGTCTTTTGGCAAGGTTTTCAATATTGCATTCGGCCAACAGAAAACCATAATTCAGCTATATTCAGATATCTCTCGAATTCTTAGAAAAGAAATAGTTCCTAAGTTTGGTCCGGATAGGGTTGGAGACGTTAGACATTCAAATGCAGATATAAATAAAGCTATGAATTTATTGAATTATAAACCTGATTATGACGTTGCAACTGGTTTGCGGTTAACTATTGATTGGTATAAGAATAATCTATAAAAATATTAATATGTAAATGTTTTTGTATATATTAAAAAAGAGTTATTTATAACAATTGTTTTTGGTTAACAAAACTTCTCTATTTGTTGATGGTTGCCTTATGAGACTAAATGTGAAAAGGAATGGTCTTATGATTATAGAAGTCAAAGATTTGTCTAAACATTTCGATTATTATAAAAAAGAGCTTGGGGTAAAATCTTCACTTCAAAATTTATTTCGAAGAAAGAAATTAGTCAAAAAAGCTGTGAAGAATGTGTCCTTTTGTATTTCAGAAGGTGAGATCGTTGGATTTTTAGGTCCTAATGGTGCCGGAAAAACTACGACATTAAAAATGTTAGCTGGAATACTTTATCCATCTGAAGGAACCGCTACAGTAAGCGGCTATATACCATGGGAAAGAAAAGAACAGTTTAAGAAAAACTTCTCCATAATTATGGGGCAAAAGAGTCAGCTTTGGTGGGATTTACCTGCAATAGAATCACTAAATCTTAATAAATATATATATGAAATAAATGATAAACAGTTCAATTTAATTGTTAGAGAACTGGCTGAATTATTAAAAGTTAAAGATTTATTAAACGTTCAAGTAAGAAGATTATCTCTAGGACAGAGAATGAAAATGGAATTGATTGCTGCACTAATACATCAACCTAAAATAATTTTTCTTGATGAACCAACAATAGGTTTAGATGTAATTACTCAAAGAAATCTTAGAGCATTCATTAAAGATTATAACCAAAAATTCAAAACAACAATAATACTAACGAGTCATTATATGGAAGATATAGAGGAATTGTGCGATAGAGTTATAGTAATTAATAATGGGGAGCTAGTTTATGATGGTGATTTATATAAAATAAATGAGATATTTAACAATAAAAAACTAATAAATCTAAATTTCACAGAAAACTTTAATAAAAATGAGTTATCTCCACTTGGAAATATTAGGATGTATGATGATTATAATGTACAGTTGGAAGTTGAAAATAAAATTGTTAATCAAGATTTATTATCCATTCTAAGTCAATTTCCAATAAAAGATTTCACCATAGAAAATATTCCAATTGAAGAGAGCATTGAATTATTGTATAGGAAAGAAGGTGTGATTAAAATTGAGAAAGAGGCTAAAATATAAGAAAACTTTTATATTAGGAATTCAAAATTCAATGGAGTATAGAACTAATTTCCTTCTTAATATATTTGGAGGATTTTTCACTTTAGTAATCCAATTATACTTGTGGTCTTCTATTTTTGAAAATACTAGTAGCAAAACAGTTTTTGGTTATACTTATAGTGAGTTAATTATATATACCGTAATGGCTGCTTTGGTTACGAATTTAGTATCTACAGGGTTTGAGAGGGATATTGCACTAGATATAAAGGATGGGGGTTTAAGTAAATTTCTTATTCAGCCAATAAATTATTTTAAGTTTAGAAGTAGTTGTTTTTTAGGACAAAAATGCAGCGAATTATTAGTTACAATAATACTTTCAGTATTCTTATTATGTACTATTAACTCGGTTATGGATTTAGATTTAAATATAATCAATATATTTTTTTCGATTATACCTATATTATTATCTATATTGCTTAATTTTCTTTTTTTCTATTGTATAAGTTCATTAGCATTTTGGTTTGAAGAAGTATCAATGCTTTTTTGGGGAGTCAATCTTTTAACGTTAATTATAAGTGGTTCAATATTCCCCTTAGATATTTTTGGTGAAAGATTAAACTATGCTCTTAATTTTTTACCTTTTAAATATACAGTATATTTTCCGATAAACATAATAACAGGAAGATTAAGCCCTTCCATGATTCTTAATGGAGTTCTAATTCAGTTAGTATGGATAGTTATCCACTTTTTTCTCCTTAAAGCTTTGTGGAAAATTGGTATGAACAAATATTTGGCGGTGGGTGGCTAATGAGTAAATTAATTAATGTAGTTAATAAGCATTTAATTGTATATATTCAATTTTTAAAACTTAGTTTAATAACTCAAATGGAATATAGATGGAATTTTTTCATTGGGTTTATTGTAGAAAGTGGGTTTATATTTACAAAAATTATGTATCTTATTGTTATTTATAATCTAGACATTACTATTAACGGTTACTCACCAGATGAAATTTTACTTTATGTAGGAACTTTTTCTATAATAACAGCATTCTATACTGGATTTATAATGATTAATTTTTACGAAATACCTAATAACATAAAAAAGGGTGACTTAGATCTTCTTATAATAAAACCAGTCTCCCTCCAGTTTATGTTAACACTTAGGAAAATTGACTTTTCTATGATCCTATCAAACTTTTTAGGTGGAACGGCAATGGTTATTATGGCTATTTTAAAATTAAATATAGATTTAACATTTAGTTATTTTCTTGGTTATATATTACTAATTTTTTTAGGAGTAATTGTTGCGTATACATTATTTTTGATTCCGCAGCTTTTGTCTTTTTGGATTATTGAAACAAAGGCGATATTTAATATATCAGATAAGGCATGGGATTTTAATACAATGCCGATGGTAATTTATACAAAAATAATTCAAAGAATAGGGATTTTTCTTATACCTATTTTTACAATCTCAAATTTTCCTTCAATGTTCTTAGTTGGCAAGATTTCTAATACGCTTTTAATATGGGCTTATATTGTCCCGATCATTCTTTTTGTTTTAGTCCGTATATTTTGGAATTATGCAATAAAGAATTATAGCAGCGCTAGCAGTTAATTTAAGGGGGGGTAATAAAATGGAACTGTCAATCTATGATTTGTTAAGGAGGACTTCATTTAAGTATCCAGACACAGTAGCAGTCAAATTCGAAAGTCAGAGAATTACTTATAAAGAGTTTCTATTCCGTGTGGATTCAATAGCGTTATATTTAGAAAAAGAGGGAATTCATTCAGGTAAAATAGTAAGTATAATAATGAAAAGGTCTCCTGAGCTACTTGCTACATTATTTGCATTACTGAAGCTAGGTGCAACTTATGTCCCCATAGAACCAACATTACCCGAAAAAAGGATTATTTATTTAATAAAAGATAGCGGATCAGAATGTGTTGTTTCTGATCAAGATTGCAATTACATTAAGAACAAGAAAATTATAAATATGTCTAAAGCAAAAGAAATAACAACATATACTGAAGATATTCCACAAAAAAGTTCACCTAATTATATGAAAAATACAGCCTATATTATTTATACATCTGGTTCGACAGGGGATCCAAAAGGTGTTCTGATAACACAGGAGTCGTTAATGAATTTAATTAGAAATGGAACAGAAGAAGTTGGAATAAATTTTGGGAAAACAATAGCCTGCATATCAAATATTTCTTTTGATATGTCAGTACCTGAAACTATTTTACCTTTATGTAAGGGTTTGACAGTTGTGCTTGCGAATGAAAAAGAGCAAATAAACCCTGTTTTAATGAAAAAATTAATTATAAATAACAATGTTGATATACTCCTTATTCCTCCTACAAGATTAGAATACCTCCTTAGTTACAATAACGATTATGTTTTTTTAAAAAGACTAACTACTGTGCTATTAGGTGCTGAAAATATATCCTATAATCTACTTGAATTAATTAAAACTAATAGTAGTGCTAAGATTTATAATCTGTATGGACCAACAGAAATAACTGCATTTGCAACTTATTGCAATTTAACTAAAGCAAATGATATTCATATAGGAAAGCCTATTAAAAATATGAATGTATTCATTTTAAATGAAAAACAACAAAAACTGGGAGTTAACGAAAAAGGAGAAATTTATATATCAGGGATAGGTGTAGGTAAAGGTTATGTTAATAAGCCTGAGCTTACCAAAAAAAACTTCGTCTCAATTCCGTCAATTAGTGAGAATAGAATTTATAAAACTGGTGATCTCGGTGTAATTTTGCCAAGTGGTTATATTAAATATTTAGGTAGAAAGGATAATCAAGTTAAGTTTCAAGGATACAGAATAGAATTGGAAGAAATCGAAAAAGTAATCATTAAATACCCTGGAATAAAACAATGTGTAACAGAAATTAATAGAGATAAGAATAACGAGCAATGGATCTGTTCATTTTTTACAAGTAATAACACAATAAATGAACAGAAACTTAGATCTTTTTTACTTGATAAACTACCAATTTATATGGTTCCTAGTCATTTCATTTGTCTTGAATCATTTCCTATGAACGTTAACGGGAAAATAAATCGGAAAAAAATTAAAGAACTTGTTATTCAAAAAGGAAAAACTTCAGAACACAAAAGTGATTATAAAGAAACTATAATGTATATTATAAATGATATTTTACAGACAGATTTTAAGAATAAAACTTTGAAAATTAGTGAAATTGGTATGGATTCGGTACGATTTATCAAAATGGTTTCAGAAATTGAAAGACGTTTTGAAATCGAGTTTGACGATGATTTTTTAATTTATGATAAATTTAAAACGATAGAAGATATTATAAATTTTGTATATATAAGATTAAATAGGATACAAAATAAAAAGTTTGAGTAAGGAGAAAAAAACAATGAGTAAAAGAATTGGTCTTATAGGAATTGGAAATATGGGCTACGGTATAGCTTTAAATTTAATAAAAGCAGGGTACTTTTTACACATAATTAAACACAGAAATAGTCAAAAAGTTCAAAAGTTACAGGAGATGGGGGCAAGGCTAGAGTATTCAATAATTGATATTGCTCTTAAATGTGAAACAATTCTATTATGCTTGCCTAACTCTCGGGTTGTAGAAGAAGTTTTATTAGGGGAAGATGGAGTTATTAATCATTTAAGGAATAATGCTGTAATTATTGATTGTTCAACATCCCGCCCAGAATCAACAAAAATCTTAGGGGATTATTTAAAGGATAAACAAGTAACCCTTCTTGATGCCCCACTAACAAAAGGCCCTGAAGAAGCAATAAAGGGTAAACTAAATGTTATGGTTGGTGGAGACTATACTATTTTTGAAAAAAATAAAGACATTTTGCGCTGTTTTTCGGAGAATATTTTTTATATAGGCAAATTAGGGGAAGCACACAAATTAAAACTATTTAACAATTTCATTTCTATGGGGTTTACAGGAATAGTTATTACTTCTTTGGCATTAGCTAAATTAAATAACATTGATGTTAATAAACTTGATGAGATAATGTCCAAAGGTTCTAATTATATATCTACTTTACCTTCAATGATTAATTGGATTAATAATAAGGAAGAAAGTATATTACAATTTTCAATCAACAATGCTTATAAAGATTTAAAATATTTTAAAGAAATAATTAATGAAGAAGAACAGAGTAAACTATTTATTGTTGATGAATTTATTTTATTTTTTCAACAAGCTATAGAGCGAGGATTGGGAAATGAAATGTTACCTAGATTGTATGATTTTTACTCAAAGCATAAAAAATTTTAACTTAAGCTAGTAGGAGGAATATAATTTAATGGAAAATTACTCATTTAAAAAATTTGTATTATCCAACCAAAAAATAAGTCTCTCTGATTTTATTAAAATAGTAAAAGAGCCAGATTTGAAAGTTGAAATTGATGATGAAGTGAAAAATAAAATTTTAGCGTCTAGAAAATTATTGGATGAATATGTTGAAAATGGTCGTATAATCTATGGTGTAACAACAAGTATGGGAGGATTTGTAGATTATCTAGTCCCTGTCGAATTTTCCGAAAAGTTACAAAATAATTTAATATCCTCTGTTGCCTCAAATGTAGGCGAATATATGAGTGATGAAGATGTTCGGGCGACAATGTTAGCGAGATTAATTTCTCTATCTAAAGGGGCTTCTGCAATATCTTTAGAGAATTTCAAAATATTTTTGAATATGTTAAACAAAAATGTAATACCATGTATACCAAAAAAAGGATCTTTAGGTGCAAGCGGAGACTTAGGGCCTCTAGCGTTTATAGCATTGGTTGGAGTGGGAAAATGGAAGGCAAAGTTTGAAGGCGAAGTTTTAACAGGAGAAGAAGCACTTATTAAAGCTAAAATTAAAAAAATGAAATTGGGCTACAAAGAAGGTCTAGCTCTTATAAATGGAACCTCGGCTATGGCAGGTACGGGTGCTATGGTAAGTGATGGGGTAAAACAACTTTTAGGCTTTTACGAATACATTTCTGCGTTGACTTTTGAAGGGCTTGCTACAAAGCTTAAACCTTTTGATCCAATAGTTCATAAAAGAAAACTCCATAAAGGACAGAATTATTTTTCAACTAAAATTTATAATATTTTAAAATCAAGTAAATTTGTTATAGATGAAGCAGAAACAGAGGCTAATATTCAAGAAAAGAAAAAAAATGTTGTAGAGCATTTAGACAATCAAATTGAAGATGCGTATTCATTAAGATGTTCTCCTCAGATACTAGGTCCATTATATGAAACTGTTGAATTTGCATCGACTATTATAGAAAATGAAATCAATTCAAGTAGTGATAATCCTTTGATTTTACCAGAGGAAAACGATGTTTTTCATAATGGACATTTCCATGGGCAATATATCTCTATGGCTATGGACTACTTATCAATTTGCTTAACGACATTATCTAATTTGTCTGATAGACGAATTGATAGATTTATGGATAAGTCAAATAGTAATGGTCTACCTGCTTTCCTAACAAAAGAAAATCCAGGATTAAGATTAGGTTTAATGGGTGGTCAATTTATGAGTACTTCCCTGACTGCTGAAAATAGATCATTATGCACACCATTATCAATACAAACATTAACATCAACTGGAGATTTTCAAGATATAGTCTCTTTTGGATTAATAGCTTCACGGAGATGTAAAGAAATTTTAGAGAATACTTTATATATCGTTAGTTTTGAACTTTTATGTGCTTGTCAAGCTATTGATATAAGAGAAGAAAGCAACCTATCAAATGCAACCAAAGTTCTTTATGATAATGTAAGAAAGATTGTACCTTATCTATCATACGATACTTCGATCACCCCTTTTATTGAAGAATTGAAATACTTAGTACAAAAAACAACATTATTAAAGGAATTGGATGATATAACAAGTATCGATATCAATAAATAATAGTCATAGATAATGAGGTGTTATAAATTGAGAAAAAGAAGAATTTTATTCTGTGGTAATGGAAATAGTGCCGAGATTTTAAAAGATCTTAACAAAGACTACGAAATTTATATGATAGCAGAGTTTAAGCATGATATTGGCATGCAGTATATTACTAAATTCGTTAGAGCAGATCCTATTGATCCTAAGAGCGCCTTAGAAGCAGCTTGTTACCTATATGAAAAAGGATATGAATTTGAAGCTGTTTTTAGTTTATGTATTGATACAGCAATATCTGTATCAATCATTGCGGAACATTTTAATTTATTCGGTATTCCTTATGAAGTTGCAGTTAATTCAACTATAAAATCAAATAGAAGTAAAATTTTTGAAGAGAATAATATTCCATCACCTAAATATAGAATCGTAAATAGTTATGCTGAATTATTGGAAAGGGCAATAGATGTAGAGTTTCCCTTAGTACTAAAACCTATAAATCTATACGGATCGATAGGCGTAGTACTTGTGGAAAGTAAACAAGATCTTTATGAAGCCTATAAATACTGTACGAATGCTACTAATGAAAAAAGTGTTATAGTAAATGAATATTTAAAAGGAACAGAATACAGCAGTGAAGGTTTAATGATAGATGGAAAGTTTCATTTAACTGGTCTTTCCGAACGAGTTTTTCATTATGAAAAGTACAAGCCCCACTTTGTGGAAGTTGGAGACATTATTCCTACACTTTTAGCGGATCAAGAAAAAAGGATGTGTTCTAAAGTTACTGAAGAAGCTGCCCTTGCTTTAGGAATTAAAAATGGGATTGTAAAAGGAGATCTTATATTACATAACAAACAAATAAAAGTTCTTGAAATTACGCCTAGGCTTGGTGGTCCTCGCTTCGGTACAGAGATGATTCCTTTAAGTAATGGTACGAATATCCTCCGAGCTGCTATTCAACAAGCACTACATGAAGAAATTGATTACAATTATTTGAATCCAAAATATGAAAAGGGTATGGTAAATAGAACAATTTTTGCACAACCAGGTATTATAACTAATATAGAGGGTTTAGAAGAAATTAAAAATTTACCAGGTTATTATGACTTTAAGTGGTGGAAGTTTCCCCCATACTCTGTAGGAGATATTGTGAAAAAACCTCGCAATATGGCGGAAGGCATTGGTTATATTATTGTAACAGGGAAGGATAGAAAAGAAGCAAGCAAGAATGCAAATTTAATAGAACAGACAATCAGAATAATAACAACAAAGAATGAGGTGTTAAAATGAAAATGAAATTTAAAGAGTGGTTTTATCAAAATGAAGATAGGATAATAAGTAATTTGTTTTCTTATTTAAGTATAGATACTTCTTCACCACATGAACATAGAGCATTAAATTTTATAAGAGACTATCTAAACGAAGTTGGCTTTATAATTGAAAAACAACATTTACATAAAGATTTAGAACTTCACTCAGCTTTTGTGAAAACCAACCAATCAGTTATTAATTCAGAACGTTTTAATATTAAAGCGTTTAAATACAGTAAAAATAATAGTTTAAAGAGTGTGCTATTTAATATTCATATAGATGTTGTCCCAGCAACAGTAGACTTTCCTCATGCTTTTTCTCCATACATTAAAAATAGTTACATATATGGACGCGGTGCTTGTGATACAAAAAGTAATTTAATTATGCTAATAGAAGCTATTAGGTTTTTGCAAGAAAACAATATTAAAATAAATAAAGAAATAGCTATTGATTTAGTGATTGAAGAAGAGGTCAGTAGTAATGGAACTATATCTTCTATTCTGCATGGTGTCGAGGCAGATTCTATAATTGTGATGGAACCTACAAATCTTTTAGTGTATAGGGGACATCGTGGTTGTATAACAGCGAATATTACCGTAAAAGGTAAGGCAGTACATATGGGAAGTAAAGAAACAGGTGTCAATGCTATAGAAAGTGCTTACAATATAGTAAATCGACTTAAGTGCTTAGAACTAGAGTTACTAGAAGAAGCAAAAAACAATCAAGCATTTTCCATATGGGATATGCCAGTACAAATAAATATAGGAAAAATAAATGGAGGAGAGTGGGCAGGATCCGTCCCAGAATATTGCGAGCTTATTTGTAATATTGGTTTTCTTCCGAACTACTCTATTGAAGATATAAAAGAAAAAATAACAAAAGTATGCAGAGATACAAATGATGACTGGACTAATAATAATGTTTGTATAAAATTTGAAGGATTAAAGAATAGTGCTTACCTGATCGAGAAAAATGACCCGAACGTAGTAAGCTTAATGAATTCACTAAATAGAAATGGAATAAAACAACAAGAAAGCTATGGATGGTGTGTAAGTTGTGACGCACATCTTTATCAAAGATTTACTGGTATACCCACTTTAATTTTTGGTGCCGGTGATCTCTCTGATGCACATTCAGCTCATGAAAAAATAGATATAGCTGAATTACAAAAAGGGATCCTAATCCTTGCTGATTATCTATCTAAGGAAGAATAAAAAGAAAACATCTATTCAAGGGGACTTAATATTATGCTATCAATTGCTTTAATTGGTATGGGAAGTGCGGGCAGCAGGTTCTTAAGAGCGATATTATATAGAGAAAAAATTAAAGGCGATGTAAAACTAGTTGCAATTTGTGATAGAAATAGAGAGAGACTTGAAAATTTTTATAATACAAATATAAAAACTTATCAAAAAGTTAATGACCTTCTCATAAATGGGGCGTACGATATTATAGTTATAGCAACAAATGAGAATAGCCATTTTAATATACTTAAAGATATAAAGAAATATTCTACAAAATATAAAAGAATTTTAGTTGAAAAATTGTTGGTTGAGAAATTTAATCAAGTCAGAGATATACTTTCTATATATGATGAAAATGAAATTGCTGTGCATTTTGTAGAGAGACATAGTTTAATTTTAAAGTATTTGTTGAATTGGATGCAAACAAACAACCTTACTGTAAAAAGGGCAAGTTTTTTTTGGGGAAAGTTCAGGTTATACGATCATAGACCTACAATAGGAGTTACATCTGAGATATCACACCCAATTGATTTAATATTAATGATTAGTAATATTAAACCTGGTACACCTTTTGAAATACTCGGAGGTACTTATGTTTATAGTGATTTTTCAATATCAGGAAAGCAAGTGTTAGATACTATCAATGTTAATTTAAAAATTGGAAATGAGATTCTTGTTAATGGATCAAGTTCATTTTTATGGGAAAAACGCAGGCGAAATGTACAATTTTATCTAGCAAATAGTGAAGGAATAGTGACATATATGGTTGTACTGATCTTTGATAAACCACATTGGGATATGGACATATGTCGAGTTTATAAAGTTAATTTGCCTTATGGAAGAAAAAGATTAATTAATACTTGGAAAGTAAATTCTAATAAAATAATTTCAGAACTTTTTTGTGTTCATAAGACCAGTATATTTATAGACGAAAATGTAAATGAAATTAAAGGGTTAAGAGAAAGTTTCACCCTCGCTAAGTTGTCAAGTTCTGCTTATGTTCAGGAAATTGTTAGTTCTTTACATTCACATTCAGAATTAAATCTAATAGATACCCCCATTTTTGGAGAAAAAACTTTTAATCTTAATCACTATAAAAAAGTTGATGAGGCAGTTAAAGATTACTTAACTGGAAAGATAAGAGGAAATGATTTTGCAAAAACAGACGAAAACTTTTAAACAAATTAAATAAGTATATTTTCTAAGAAAGGTGATTTTATGGGGAAATACGAAATGATAAATTTAGAAGAATTATTTAATAATAAAGGGATTTCCAGAATGAATAATCCACAAGATGCTAATTTTACTGGATTTGGATCAAGTTATATTTCTGAAAATCTCCCATCTTCTAGAAGTGTTTTAGAATTATATGGTGTGCCCTTTTTGTTTCCAAATAAAGATCCTTTAGTTGTTGACAATTTGGAGTTTATGAATCAAGAAATTCAAATTAAAGAAGCATATTATAGCAATATACATGTTCTTGGTGCCGCTGATAATGGCTCTTTTATTGAACCTATTAAACTTGTGGGAAATGATATTAAAGAAGTAAAAATTGGATTAACAGATTGGATTGAGTCTTCGCCTAAATTTAATAATAAAAAAGGTATTATTTGTGAAGGTATTAACTCAAATAAGAGTGGTTATACTAGGACAGTAAAAACTAATATATGGTATTCTGTTGTTGGAATTCCAAGTAATAGTCTCTTTAAAAGCATATTACTAGTTGATAATCCCAGTATGCATATTTTTTCTTTAACACTTGAGAAGGATGGGTGGTTATAATGATATTGGATATTAAACCATATAATAGAGCTGGATATGATTGTATGAATTTAAGTGTAACTAACATATTGTTTTATAAGAATTATCCCCATTCTAATTCAGTCTGGAAACAATCAGGGTTAATTTATTATATTGATGAAAAGTATGGAATTGGTAATTTAGAAGGTTCATATTTAACCCGTGTCCAAGAGCTAGAGTGGATACACAATATTAAAGTAAAGACTATTAAACATAAATATAAAAATGATTTTTTAAGTGGAATAATCAATCTTCTAAGAGAAAATGAACCTGTACTTGTCCCAGTTGATACATACTATACGAGAGGAAATATGTATTATCAAACACGTCACACTCCTCATATAATCACAATTATCGGTTATGAAGAAAGTCTTTTTACATATGTTGATGATGCTTATGGTTCAATAGCAGAACTAAAACCTAAAGAGCTGATAGAGGCAAACTCTATGAATCTTAAATACATGTATATTAAATTACCTGAAGAAAATTATTTAACTAAGGAAATACTATTAGAACCTATTAAACATAATAATAATAATCTGAGGGGAATAATATCTACCTCTAATATTCCTGATGTACCGGGTGTTATTAAAGAATTTGGGTTGTCGGGTTTGGAAAAATTTTTAGATTTTTATTACGAACATAATATTGATGACACCTTCAATCAGTCTGAAGAAAAAATTATGGAAATATATAGGGGGTTATCGGCGGTTTCAAATTCTAGATATAAATATGCTGATTATCTATTTGATATTTCTGTTTATTATCCTGAAATAAAAAATATAGCAGAGGCTTATTTATTTATAGGACAAGATTGGAAAGTGTCGGCGAATATGGTTCTAAAATCAACTATGAATAATAGGTTAAATTTAATTCAGAGAATGCTTGACAAAGTCGAATTAATAATGGAAAAAGAGAAAGAAACACTTAGAATGTCAGAAGAAATTCATAGCATTATTTGTAATAAATAAACAAAATATTAAAAAAAAGGTAGTAAAATGAAATGAGTTATGGTATAGTGACAATATCGGGGTTTGGAATATTCTGAATCTTGATAAAATGTAACGAGGGAGGGATTTTACAATGAAAGAACGTGTCGAAGAGCGTACTACTTAAAAAATAGCACCATAATTAAAAGAAAAGAGCTGTTTTCAGAATTCTGAAAACAGCTCTTTTTTATGAATTGATTCATCCTGTATTCATGTTCTTTATCACTTTACATCTAACTATGATCTGGTACACCTAAATCCCAACATTCCCTGTAAAAGCTCGCCGTTCCTTATACTATAAGTGTTCTAGTATAAATAAATTTATATTTAAGTGACTCGCAGAAAAACTTTACTACTCGATCAGTAAGCAATACAATTTTTACTTTCCGATTGGTCAAATAAGAATGAATGATGTGTCTCTTTATTAAAGCATTTTTTGATGCATCAATGGTGTATTTTGCCCCTAGTAAAAATCTTAAAAGGGACAGCAGCCGTGATGGCTGTGAAATTTCATTGGGTGTTGGGTTTATTTTGAACATTGATTTTGCCTGTTCATTGCGACAAACAGAACAGCACAATTAAAAAGTGCAATTTAATGACCTTTTACAAGTGAAGCTATTTTCAACCTTACCGTATCAACCTGCTATTTCTGATTTTTCATTTTTGCTGAAAAAAACATAAAGGTCGACACTCTTTACTTCTTTTTTCGTCTCTTTTAAGAGCTATTGTGAGATAAATAGCTCGAGCAGTAAAAGTTGTTACCCCCACAAATTTGAGGCCGTGCGAATTTCCGACTGGTAATTAAATTTGTATTATTTTTCATTTGTCCAATTCGATAAAGGCTGAAAAACAATAAAAGCCATTTTACTTAGTGAAGAATCTGTCATTTTGCTGACTTGATGTGCCTGTATTGACACTTAAGGTGTTTTCGATAAATAATTGGCCATAGAAAAAGAAAAAACTTCCAACGAGAAACATAGCACCGATGATAAAATCGTTTACTGTATAAAGAACCTTATATCGTTTTTGGAAAAAAAACTCATATCGTTTCAGCTCTTTTTGGATGTCATGTTCTTTATTTCCTTTCATTATCATCCCTCCATTCTATTTTGGCTTACCCTTACGTAAACGGAATGTAAACATAAGGGCAGCCTTGCTGAAAGGAGACATAATCAACGATCAGAAACTAAAGTGAAAAAGTGATCCGCATAGGATCTCTTTTTTATGATTTCATCGCCTGAACAATAAGAGCGGTCAAAGCTTTTGCCCCTTTAGGAACCAAGTGAACACCATCAGGGGTAAAATATTCCGGATGCTGAAGGGCTTCTGTATGCCAGTCAACTAACGTAACATTTTGATGTGCGCTTGCCTGGTGCTGTAAAGATTCATTAACCTTGCTTTCCCATTGGCGGGGAACCCGTGTATTGACAAGATAGATATGGGCTTTTGAGAAAGATTGAAGCAGTTGTTCGATTTGGCTGTTTGTAAAGTAGCCATTGGTTCCAAGCTCAATGATGACAGCCTTGTTCGGCTGATTAAAAGACTTGTACTCCCTTGCGAGTTCCAAAGCTTGAGACATTTGTCTTCCTACCTTTCCATCAATCGTCACATGTGAAAGTGACTGACGCAGGTGTGAAGAAATATCAAGCATGACGGAATCTCCTATAGCTAACACCTCTTTCGCAGTATCTGCGGGTTCTTTCGTCTGTTGAGATTGCGTGTCTTTCTTTTTATGAGTCTCTTGCCCACTATCTTTGTTTTCCTTTTGACCCTGAATGGAATCTGTTGTTTTTTGTTCAGGATTGTGTTTTTTATCTGCTGCAGCGTTCTTTTTATCCCCAGAAGCATGGCTGGTGTCAGCATTTGTTTCTTGTGAGCTATAGGTCCATTTGGTAGGGTGCTTTTGCTCTCCGGCTAGCCCTGACAGCCCGCCTGCAAAAATAAGTATAGCGAAAATGACGAAACCAATTGACATTTTGCTGATGACAGATGTCGTTTTCCATTCCTTGATTCTATGTATAAAAACACGGCGGAAAAATGACCTAAATCCCTGTGTCCGTACCGGCTTCTCAATAAAAAGATAGGAAAGCTCGGCAAGTATACATGTCACAATGACCTTTAGCACGATATGCCAAAAAACAGGGTTTCCGATTTCTTGAACTGGCGTGCTTAACACAATAACAGGGTAGTGCCAAAGATAAATTCCGTAAGACCTCGTTCCAAGCCACCGAAGCGGCCTCCATGAAAGCAGATTGCCTAAAAAGCTGCTCGGATGGCAAACACATGCAATAAGGATTGCGGCAGTCACGCTAATGAATAGCATTCCGCCTCTGTAAAGAAAAGGCTCGTATTCATCTGTGAAATAGACACACAACACTAAAATACAAAATGCCGAAAATTCAGTGGCGTGCAAAGTGTGCTTCAGTTTGCTAGGCAGCCTGTTGGAAGACAGCCTTTTCATCGGCCATACCAAAGCCAAGGCACATCCGATGAGAAGTCCAAACGAACGAGTGTCTGTGCCATAGTAAACGCGGCTCGGATCTCCGCCAGGTTCATACAGTACGCTCATCATCACGGCTGAACAAAGCGCAAGCAATGATATCACCGCAGCCAATCTGGCGCGGCTTTTCATTATGTACATTCCAACAACTAAGAACATCGGCCATATGATATAAAATTGTTCTTCAATCGCCAGCGACCAAAGGTTTTTTAGAGGTGATGGGGAACCGAAACTATCAAAATATGATAGCTTGTGAAAAATAAACCACCAATTGCTCATATAAAAGAGAGAAGAGATCGCATCTCCACGTAGAGTGTGCAATAGTTCTCGATCAAACAATACGACCCACACAACAGTGGAAAAGATCATAAGGTACGCTGCCGGCAGAAGCCGCCGAATGCGGCGCACCCAAAAGTCCCGAAAATCAAGATTGATATCATTTCCATATGCCGGTAATAGAATAGATGTAATCAAATATCCGGATAAAACAAAAAAGATATCAACTCCGATAAAACCTCCGTTAGCCCAATTGAAATTTAGGTGATAAGCGATAACTGACAGGACGGCAAAAGCCCGAAGGCCATCAAGTCCAGGGATGTATCGATGATGCTGTGTCTTGTGATACATGGGTATTCCTCCAATAGTATGCAAATATTCTCGTTGTTTTTGATAGCGAGGTTACGACCTCGAATAGAGAAGAGAGAAAACATCCATAATCTTAGATGGATGTTTTTATTTTATCGAATATAACGTTCTCCCACGAGCAAGTTTGAAATGACACGGGTTGGAATTGTAAACTCTGTAACGCCCATATAGCCGGGGGCGACTTCATATTCGTCAAATGAGATCACAAGTTTATGGTCTTCAGTAATGTAAAACGTCTGATCAGGAAGAATCGTTTTGAACGGTTCTGCATCTTCGTCAGTGAGCCAATATATTTTATTTGGATCTTCCTTCATTTGCTGTTTCATTTGTTCTTTGATGTTTTGACTGATGACTTTGATATAGCGCTCATCTTTGAATAAGCTTTTTAATGTAAGTAAAATATCATTCTTTTTGTCAATTGTAATATAACGGCTTTGTGTGTAGGAAGATGCTTGTGTTGTTTCAATATTGCGCCGGATAGAGAGTAAATCTGGCGTGTCTGTGACCGTCTCGTAATCACTGTAGATGCTGAGATGCCCTTTTTTGTTTTGGGATGTGGACTGTATAAACTCTTTATACAGCTGCTGGCTTTCTTTCAAGTATTTCTGGTTAATGCTGTTTTCAAGCTCTTTATTAGAAAGTCCGGACAAAGCAGGTGTTTTGACATCAATGCTTGATTGGTTTTTTTCCTCTTTGATTTCAATAAAGGTGATCGCTTTGACGATTTTGCCGATGACAGGGATCTTTGACATAGCCTGAGCGGCGTCCGGGTTGATATTAACAAGCGCAGTGAATAAAATAGCTGCAGCGATTGCTGCTGATGTCGGCCACATGACGATTCTTTTCTTTTTTGGTTCTTGCTGAAGGGCTTTTTCAACAATGATATCCAATTCTGTAGGAATCTGAACATTTTTATATTCTTCTCTTAATTGCTGTAATCTCTTATCCATTAAGAAAGATCCTCCTTCGTCAACTGAATGCGCATCAGCTTCAATGCTCTGTATAGGCGCGTTTTGACGGTATTCGTGTTTTCTCCTGTGATTTCCGCAATTTCTTCTAATTTGAGGTCTTCAAAAAAGCGTAAAATAATAATGGTTTTATAGCGGTACGGCAATTCGTCAAGCGCTTCATGGAGATCAGTATCCTTGTAATGGTCTTCCTTTCCTTTGCTTAAAAATTCTATCGTTTCGTCGTCCATCACTCTTATCTTTTTTTGTTTGCGCAAAAAATCAATGGCTGTCCGTACTAAAATTTTATAAAACCAGCTTTTTATCGTCTCAGGGTTCCTGACCGTTTCAACTGAGCTCAGCGCTTTTTTTATAGATTCCTGAACAATATCTAATGCGTCATCTTGATTTTTCACATAACTGAAAGCCAACCTGTAGAAATCTTGCTTATGGTCAGTTATGCATGTGACAAGCAACGCTTTTGTTGTTTGTTTTTTCTTCATTACAATAAAGGGCTCCTTTTTGAATATACGTATATCGTAGGCTGTTACCTAGGATAGACGAGGCAGGCTGAAAAATAGTTTGCGCAGAATCGCATTTTTTTAAAAGAGAGAAGTAAATCAGCATGGGGGGTTTTATGCATAAAAAAACACGGCTTGTTTGTACAAGCCATGTTTTGGTTAAGCGATGCGAATATTATTCCAAATAATGTTTTTTGAAATCTGAGTGAATAGAAAATTTACGGCGCAACTGGATGAGATTTTTCCCGAAGCTCTCTTCTAAAAGCTCTCTATGCTTTTTCAGAATTTCCATGAGGTACAGATCATGAATGATCACTTCAGTAATAGGCATGACTAAACCTACATGCATCGTCCATGCAGCACGGCTGTCGTTGCCAAGTGAGACAATGCCCGCTACTACTTCTGAATCATCTCCGCTATAGACAAGCCACCGTCCATCATACTCTTCTGTAATTTCACTGCTCATATCGTGAAGGTAAACATTGGCAAAATCAGATACGATGTCTCCGTACGCAATAATGGTGACAATAACGCCTTGTTCTGCCGCATGTTTGAGCTCTGATTCTATCTCCTTAAAATCCTCTTTCCATATTTCTAAGAGGATTCTTTTTTTGGCGGATAAGATACAAGCCTTCACCTTTTCAAGAATTTCACTGCGGCCGGTGATATTCCAGATGTTTTCCCGGTCATTAGCAGTCTGCTCGAACTTTTCAAAATATTTCTCAGCCTGATCAAAATGCTCTTCCGCTTTGAGCCGGCGGTTTTTAATCAGTTCTTTTGCGGGGACTGGAACATACTGAGGCGTATTTCCATGACTGACAAAAACATCTCCCCTTATGACAAGGCTTTCCAAGACTTCATAAATTTTAGAACGGGGAACTCCGGATTTTTTGGCAACGGCATAGCCTGTTAAAGGTGATTCTTGCAATAATGCCAAATACGCTTTCGATTCATATTCTGTAAAATTGAGGTTTTTTAAAATGTCTAACATATTTTCTTTCATATATCCTCCAATATAAAGAGCAATCGCTGCCTTAGTAATCGCTATTTTAACAAACCATATTGATTTATTCCAAACGCATTGATACACTTTTATAAGTAGTTACTTTTGTAGTCACTATATGATTGAGGGGATTTTTAAAGGGGGAGAGAACAATGCACAGCTTACTCGCATACATACCGATCGCTGCCATGATGGTTATCATGCCGGGGGCAGATACGATGCTTGTGATGAAAAATACGCTTAGGTATGGCCCGAAAGCCGGCCGTTATAACATTCTCGGATTGGCAACAGGACTTTCCTTTTGGACGGTGATTGCCATTTTAGGATTATCGGTGGTGATCGCAAAGTCAGTGATTCTTTTCACAACGATCAAATATTTGGGAGCGGCATACTTAATTTATTTAGGTGTAAAAAGTTTTTTTGCTAAAAGTATGTTTTCGTTAGATGACATGCAATCCCAAGCAAAAAATATGGCAAGTTCTCCGAAACGTTATTATAAAACTTCCTTTATGCAAGGATCACTCAGTAACATTCTCAATCCTAAAACTGTTTTGGTGTATGTTACAATCATGCCCCAATTTATCAATTTGAACGGAAATATAAACCAGCAGCTCATTATTTTAGCTTCAATCCTAACCTTATTAGCGGTGTTGTGGTTCCTGTTTCTTGTTTATATTATTGATTACGCAAAAAAATGGATGAAAAACTCGAAGTTCCAGAAAGTGTTTCAAAAAATTACCGGAATAATATTAGTAGGTTTCGGCATCAAAACTGGTTTGAGTTAACACTTAAATGAAGTGAATGAAATTTGAAACCAAAGTTTAATTTAGTGTTTGGCCCTATAAAAAAGACAAGGGAGTGAGTATCCCTTGTCTTTTCTTTATTTCATCTTATGTCCTCTGCGGGTTTGCACCTTATATAAAATAATCAATAAAACAAACCAGACCGGGGTGACAAACAAAGCAATACGTGTATCATTCGCCAGTGCCAATATGACAAGAATGAACGCGAGAAATGCAAGTGTTAAATAGTTGGATAATGGGTAAAAAGGCATTTTGAATTTGTTTGCTTTCGCTTCATGCTGTCTTGTTTTTCGATATTTCAAATGGCAAATCACCGTGATGCCCCAAATAAAAATGAAGCATATTGTAGAAACACTTGTAATCAGTGTGAAGACTTGCTCGGGCATTAAATAATTCAGGCTAACGCCAATCAGAATGGCGACGGATGAAAAGAACAGCGCATTGCTTGGCACGTTAGAAGAAGTCAATTTCTTTAATAGTCCAGGTGCGTGATGATCCTTTGCAAGTGAATAGACCATTCGGCTTGTGCTGAATAAAGCGCTATTTGCAGCTGACGCGGCTGATGTTAATACAACAAAATTGATCAAACTGGCAGCCACAACGATGCCTACTGCAGAGAAGACCTGAACAAATGGGCTTTCGTTTGGATTCAACACATTCCAAGGATAGATACACATAATCACGAAAAGTGCGCCAACATAAAAAAGTAAAATCCGGACAGGGATTTGATTGATGGCTTTAGGGATCACTTTTTGGGGATTTTCTGTTTCACCTGCTGTCAGTCCAACAAGTTCAATACCCACGAAAGCGAAGACGACCATTTGGAACGATAGGATAAACCCATGCCATCCATTTGGGAACATGCCGCCGTGGCTCCAAAGGTTGGTGAGGCTGGCAGGGCCGGAAGCTGCGGAAAAACCTTTCGCAATCAGGAAAATGCCAGTTACGATCAGAGCCAGTATGGCAATGACTTTGATCAATGCAAACCAAAATTCTAATTCTCCGAAAAGTTTAACGGTGGCAAGGTTCATGATCAGCAGGATAATAAGCGCAAGAAGACCCGGCAGCCATTGAGGCACATCGGGAAGCCAATATTGCGTATAAATGCCGACCGCCGTTAAATCAGCCATCGCGAGGGAAATCCAACAGAACCAGTAGGTCCACCCAGTGATAAATGCTGCCATGTTTCCTAAATAGTCCCTTACAAAATCAACAAAAGAGTGGTATCCCGCATTTGATAAGAGCAGTTCTCCGAGCGAGCGCATAATGAAAAAGCAAAATACGCCGGTGATCAAGTAAGCAAATAAAATGGATGGTCCTGCAAAGTGGATGGATTTACCTGAACCTAAAAATAAACCTGTACCGATTGCACCTCCAATCGCCATTAATTGTATATGCCTGTTTTTAAGGCCTCTAGACAATTTCTGTTGCTGGCCAAAATTGTCTTTGCTAGAATTGCCTATCAATTTTATTTTCCTCCAGTAATAAAAAGATGAGTAAAGTTTTATCGGATATTATAACATTTAAAAGAATAGATACTTTTATTTTTAAATTTTAAAACTATTTTAAGTGCTGTTACATGTCTTCTGGCTCTATTTTTCACTCGTGATTCTACCTGAATAGCAAAGTAAAACAGGAAAGTCATTTGGACAATCTGACAGGCTAGTTTTAATCGGTAACGATTTGTATAATTGCATACCCACTATGTTTGAGGCCTGCAGGGGGGATCAAATCGAGAAAATCGGAGATAAAGTTTTTAAGCTTACAGATTCCTTAGCCTTCAAGGTGGATTGCAAAAATGACGAAGTTTTGCATATTGTAATACTGCGGCGGTCACATAGAGTGTCCGTCTTTTTTGTTGTGAACGAACTTAAGGGGTTATAATTAGGAAAAATGTCCTGATCTATAAGATTCATTTTTTGTCATTGATGATTTTGACATCATTACATTCCCCAAGAATGATAA
Organism: Bacillus sp. FSL R5-0576; assembly: GCF_038004765.1. Taxonomy (NCBI): domain Bacteria; kingdom Bacillati; phylum Bacillota; class Bacilli; order Caryophanales; family Bacillaceae; genus Bacillus; species Bacillus sp. FSL R5-0576. The sequence goes on along the minus strand of NZ_JBBORU010000001.1, from coordinate 2,472,735 downwards.
ACTGTTTACTGATTATTACTTTTGAAGGGGGCTGGCCCTCCAGAACTGCGAATCTATCATACTAATATGAGTTGCAAATGATTCGAAATGTAAACATATATGCATAAAAGCCAGCTTTGTCAATCTGCTATAGAGACCTTTTTGAACGTGTATCAGCAGATAATCTCAACGCGGACTATAAAGTTTCGAAATATTCTTGTTAATGGCTTATCTAATAAGGACAAAGGATGATAGACGTGAGAAGAATAGATAAAATATACCATCAGCTCATGCATAATTTTCAAGATTCAACCTTAGATCATCTATTAAAAATACAAGGGAATTCAGCAAAGGAGATTGCCGAGCAGCTGAAAATGGAGCGGTCCAATGTCAGCTTTGAATTGAACAATCTCGTCCGGTCCAAAAAGGTCATCAAAATTAAAACGTTTCCTGTAAGATACATCCCAGTCGAGATAGCAGAAAAATTATTCAACAAGAAATGGGATACAGAGATGATGGAAGTGAAAGACCTTCAGGCGTTTTCCGGAAATTCAAAGCAAAATCATCAACACATTTCCACGAATCCCCTAGAGCTTATGATAGGGGCAAAAGGGAGTTTGAAGAAAGCGATCTCCCAGGCAAAAGCAGCTGTCTTTTATCCGCCGAACGGTCTGCATATGCTCCTCCTAGGGCCGACTGGTTCCGGTAAATCCCTTTTTGCGAACCGAATTTACCAGTTTGCCATTTACTCTGACATATTGAAGGCCGGCGCACCATTTATTACATTTAACTGTGCAGACTACTACAACAACCCTCAATTATTGCTTTCTCAATTATTCGGACACAAAAAAGGTTCATTTACAGGTGCTGCCGAGGATAAGGCAGGTTTAGTCGAACAGGCCAATGGGGGCATTCTTTTTATGGATGAAATCCACCGTCTCCCTCCCGAGGGACAAGAAATGCTGTTTTATTTTATTGACAGCGGTTCTTATAACAGGCTTGGAGAATCTGAACATAAACGAACATCGAACGTATTGTTTATTTGTGCGACTACAGAAAATCCGAGTTCTGCACTATTGAAAACGTTTTTGCGAAGAATCCCAATGACCATTCATATTCCTTCGCTTGAAGAACGATCGCTTAAAGAAAGAGTGGATCTGACGACGTTTTTATTAGGGAAAGAAGCAGAGCGAATTAAGAAGAATCTGAGTGTGCATATCGATGTCTATAATGCGCTTATTCACTCTGCGAAATTTGGGAATGTCGGACAGCTGAAATCAAATGTCCAGTTAGTTTGCGCACACGGATTTTTGCATAACCTTGACAGAAATGAAGTTATTGAACTGACTGTTCGCGATCTGCCTGATGAAATCAAGCAAGAATGGATGTCCAGCAGCAAAAACATGCAAAGAAGCAAAGCCATTTCTGAATATGTCAATATTACAACGATTATCTCTCCGATTGTAGAAGATGAAACAACAAAAATTGACGAAGACCTCTCATTTAACTTATATCATTTGATTGAGGAAAAAGTGAAAACGCTTATGAAAGAAGGTTTATCCAAAAAGGATATTAACCAGTACATCTTGACTGATGTCCATTTGCATGTCAGAAGTTTTTTTCATCATCAAGCTTTTCAAAAAGACAACCTGCTGACATTCGTTGAAGATGATGTGATTCAAATGACAAAACAGTTAAAAGAAATAGCTGAACATGAGCTGGATTGCACATTTGACCGTAAGTTTATTTATTTCTTGAGTATGCATATTGACGCATTTTTAAAGCGAGGAAAGCAAATTGATGTTTTGAATACACAGGAGACAGATGAAATTCGTGATACTCATGTGAAAGAATATCGGGTGGCGATGATTTTTAAAGATAAAATTCAGGAATATTTTAAAGTGGCTATTCCTGAAATAGAAGTCATCTACTTAACGATGTTAATTCATTCCATCAAATCGTTAAAGGAGAACAAAAGAGTCGGTATCATCGTGGCTGCGCATGGAAACAGCACGGCGAGTTCGATGGTTGAAGTTGCGACAGAACTGCTAGGGAGCACGCCGATTGCAGCAGTCGATATGCCGCTTTCTGTTTCACCTTCGGACATTCTTGAATGCGTAGCAGAAAAAATGAAACAGGTTGATGAAGGCGAAGGTGTTTTAATGCTGGTAGACATGGGGTCGCTTGCAATGCTGGAAAGCAGGCTGGAGGAAAAGACAGGCATTTCCATCAAAACGATCAGCAATGTTACGACTTCAATGGTGCTGGATGCTGTCAGAAAGGTCAACTATTTGAATTTAAATTTGCATGCGATCTATCAATCGGTCACGAAGGATTTTATCGAGCTGTGGGAGCGTCAGCCAGCGGCATCCGGCAAAAAGAAGGCATTGGTATCCATCTGCACGACGGGCAGCGGAACGGCCAAAAAGCTGGAAGACATTCTAACCACGATCGTAAACAAGGCCTCCGATACCCCGATTCACATATTGACCGTATCATCGATTAAACTGGCCAACAGCATAAAAGAAATCGAAAAAGAGTATGAAATCCTTGCGACAGTCGGAACGAAAGACCCTAAAATCAATGCTCCGCATGTATCTTTAGAAGTGTTAATTGAAGGGGAGGGAGAGAAGCTGATTCAACAGGCGATTACAAAAGGAAGCATCCCCTTGAGCAATGGATTGAACGAAGCAAATATTATTGTCAGGGAGCTTTGCGAGGATAGCCTGAAAAAATACCTTGTCTTCTTGAATCCCCACCATGTGATCGAAATGTTATTGGAGTGGCTGCAAACCGTTCAAGATGAGCTGGGGGTCATTTTCAATAATGCGGTTTTGATCAAAGTCATTATGCACACGGCTTTCGCCTTTGAAAGGGTAATTAAGCAGAATCCGATCGCTTTCTCGGAGGAAGAAGAGATCAATGATCAGCTGAAGGAAATGGTGTACGTGACAGAGCGAACATTAGCCCCTTATGAAGAAAAGCTCGGACTTCGCATAAGTGATGATGAAAAATTATTTATAGCCGCCATATTTGCTGAAGAAGTGCATGGCCAGCTGTTTTAAAAACAGTTTTTTTATATGAACCTGTATTAAATGGAACACCATTTTAATACAGGTTTATTTTTTTCGTTTTAAGTGTTTCGACAACAAATTGCTATTGGCTGAAATAACAATGAAAACGCTTAACACAACTGTGTTGGCACGATCCTTGCATTATATATGGATGTACAAAACAGGAAAGGAGCAATAGATATGATTTCAGTTATTATCAGCGGTCATGGAGATTTTCCCATAGCGTTAAAAGAATCTTCAGGGATGATATTCGGTGAAGAAAATAACCTGATTGCAGTGCCGTTTTTTAAAGGGGAAGGAATACAAACGCTGCAAGAAAAATATCATCAGGCGCTCAAGGATATCCCGGAAGAACATGAAGTGCTTTTTTTAGTCGATATTTTTGGAGGGACGCCATATAACGCGGCAGCTTCCTTTATTGCTGAGGATCAAAGAATGGATATGGCAGCCGGCGTAAACCTGCCGATTCTGCTGGAGGTATTAAGCCAGAGAGAACATCTGGCTCTCAAAGATTTGCTGAACAACTTAAAAGCAATGAGTCAGCAAAGCTTTCAAGTGTGCAGTGAACATTTAGAAAAAGTAAAAACAGCCAATCAAGATACAAGAGAGGATGAATTATGATGAACATTGTGTTAGCAAGAATCGATGACCGCTTTATTCACGGCCAAATCCTGACAAGGTGGATAAAAGTCCATGCAGCCGACCGAATCATCGTTGTCTCCGACGATATTGCTCAGGACGAAATGAGAAAAACGCTGATCCTTTCTGTTGCGCCTTCAAATGTAAAGGCGAGTGCCGTCTCGGTTTCTAAAATGGCAAAAGCATTTCATAGTCCGCGCTACGAAGGCGTAACAGCAATGCTCTTGTTTGAAAATCCGTCCGATATTGTATCTCTTATAGAAGCAGGTGTACCGATCAAAACCGTAAACGTCGGGGGAATGCGTTTTGAAAATCACCGCAGGCAAATCACAAAATCAGTCAGTGTCACAGAACAAGATATAAAGGCATTTGAAACATTAAGTGACAAGGGCGTGAAACTGGAATTGAGGCAGCTGCCTTCAGATGCCAGTGAGGATTTTGTACAGATTTTACGGAACGTAACAAAATAATCAAGGGGATGAGAATATGTCTTCATTACAAATTATTTTGTTGTTAATCATTGCAGCAATCACCGGAATCGCAAGTGTATTGGATGAAGGGCAGACACACCGTCCGCTTGTGGCCTGTACGTTAGTTGGCTTGGTGCTCGGGGACTTAAAAACGGGAATTATTCTTGGAGGCACACTGGAGCTGATGGCGCTCGGCTGGATGAACGTCGGGCTTGCCATGGCACCTGATACAGCGATCGCCTCTGTCATCTCAACCATTTTAGTTATTACCGCTGATCAGGGAATTGGCGAAGGGATTGCTGTCGCTGTTGCTTTAGCAGCTGCGGGTCAGGCGCTGACGATTTTTGTTCGGACGATCACTGTCTTTTTCATCCACCGCGCTGATCAATATGCAAAAGCGGGAAATATAAAAGGAATTGAAATTATGCATATTACCGCGATGGTGTTTCAAGCTTTGCGCGTCATGATTCCTACATTGATTGTTGCTTTAATTAGTGTCAGCGCTGTTCAGGCGTTCCTGGGAAATATTCCTGATGTCATTACAAAAGGACTGCAAATAGGCGGAGGCATTATTGTGGTTGTCGGGTATGCTATGGTGATCAATATGATGAATATTCCTTATTTAAAGCCATTTTTCTATATTGGTTTCTTATTAGCGGCGTTTACCGATTTTAACTTAGTGGGATTTGGAGCCCTTGGTCTCTGTCTGGCGCTTTTATACCAGCAGGTGATGCAAAAACAAAGCGCTCACAGAGCAGTCGCGGCCGCATCAGACAGTGGCAGTGTTGCTGTTTATGATGACGATGATGATCTTGATGCCTAAACGATGAGGGGGGAAGAAAAAATGGAGAAAGAAAAACGATTAACGAAAAAAGAAATTTTCAGCATGTTTATTCGTTCAAATTTTTTACTCGGTTCCTTTAACTTCGAACGTGTGCAGGCAATGGGATATTGTTATGTCATGATACCGGCGATCAAAAAATTGTACGGTCCCGGAGCGAAAAGAAACGAAGCCTTGCAGCGGCATTTGGAATGGTTTAATACACATCCGTGGCTGACAGCGCCTATATTTGGCGTGACGGCAGCCATGGAAGAAGAAATGGCGAACAATAAAGGAATTGACGGAAAAGCGATAAGCGGAATGAAAATTGGTTTGATGGGACCAATAGCGGGCGTAGGCGACCCAATTTTTTGGGGAACGATTCGTCCTGTCTTAGCTGCGCTAGGAGCCTCCCTTGCTTTAGGAGGAAACATTGCCGGCCCTTTGCTATTCTTTTTCTTGCTGAATGCCATAAGATTAAGCACAAAATATTACGGATTAAAGTATGGCTATGTGAAAGGAATGGAGATTCTTCAGGATTTAGCGGGGAATCGCATTCAAAAGCTTACAGAGGGCGCTTCGATTCTCGGGTTATTTGTTATGGGGGCTCTCGTGTCCAAATGGACCACCATCAACATTCCAATCGTTGTATCCAGGATTAAGGATGAAAGCGGAAAAGTAGATGTTCAAACGGTACAAAACGTGCTAGACAGCATTATGCCGGGGGCGCTGCCTCTCGGATTAACGTTATTGGTGGCATGGATGCTTCGCAAAGGGGTGAATCCACTTCTCATTATTTGCGGCATCTTTGTCATCGGGATTCTCGGGTATTGGGCTGGATTCTTAGCATAAGGTGTGTGAAGGAAAGAGAGAGAACCTGCAGCAGTTTTTTCATATATAAATCATTCGGATAACAGTGAAACAGAGAAGAATTGCCAGAAACGGACCAGCTTGCGCAGCAGTCTCTCTTGAAAGTGTTCAAACATGAAGAGAGGAGCGAAGGAACAAATGAAAAAGAGACTTATTCAAGTCATGATCATGTTCACCCTGCTGTTGACTATGGCATTTTCGGCAGATGCAGCCGATTCAAGCTACTATGATGAGGATTACCGTCCTCAATATCACTTCACACCGGAGGCAAACTGGATGAATGACCCAAACGGAATGGTATATTATGCTGGGGAATATCACTTGTTCTATCAATACCATCCATACGGGCTTCAGTGGGGGCCCATGCATTGGGGGCATGCCGTCAGCAAAGATTTGGTTACATGGGAACACCTTCCTGTTGCGCTCTATCCGGATGAAAAAGGCACGATCTTTTCTGGAAGCGCAGTTGTAGATAAAAATAACACAAGCGGTTTTCAAACAGGCAAAGAGAAGCCGCTTGTGGCCATTTATACACAGGATCGGGAAGGCCATCAAGTGCAAAGTATTGCCTATAGCAACGACAAAGGAAGAACATGGACGAAATACGCTGGCAACCCTGTCATTCCAAACCCAGGTAAAAAAGATTTTCGCGATCCAAAAGTCTTTTGGTATGAGAAAGAAAAAAAGTGGGTAATGGTGCTTGCGGCCGGTGACCGAATCCTCATTTATACATCAAAAAATCTGAAGCAGTGGACGTATGCAAGTGAATTTGGACAGGATCAAGGAAGCCACGGGGGAGTATGGGAATGCCCGGATTTATTTGAGCTTCCGGTAGACGGCAATCCGAATCAAAAGAAATGGGTCATGCAGGTCAGTGTCGGAAACGGAGCGGTCTCGGGAGGATCAGGCATGCAATATTTTGTAGGGTACTTTGATGGAACTCATTTTAAAAATGAAAACCCGTCAAACAAAGTTCTCTGGACGGATTACGGCAGAGACTTTTATGCGGCTGTATCCTGGTCTGATATTCCAGCCACAGACAGCCGCCGGCTATGGTTAGGGTGGATGAGCAATTGGCAATATGCGAATGATGTTCCGACATCCCCATGGAGAAGTGCAACGTCCATTCCAAGAGAGTTAAAATTGAAAGCGTTTACCGAAGGGGTTAGAGTGGTCCAAACACCAGTGAAAGAGCTGGAAACCATTCGCGGAACCTCTAAGAAGTGGAAGAATCTGACCATATCGCCTGCAAGTCATAATGTGTTAACGGGGCAATCTGGAGATGCCTATGAAATAAATGCAGAATTTAAAGTAAGCCCTGGTTCAGCTGCTGAATTTGGTTTTAAGGTCCGAACAGGTGAAAATCAATTTACGAAGGTCGGCTATGACCGAAGGAACGCCAAATTGTTCGTTGACCGGAGCGAGTCGGGCAACAACACCTTTAATCCGGCCTTTAACACCGGAAAAGAAACAGCCCCATTGAAGCCAGTAAATGGGAAGGTTAAGATGCGCATTTTTGTTGACCGCTCCTCGGTTGAAGTATTTGGGAATGATGGAAAGCAGGTCATAACGGATATTATTCTCCCAGACCGATCAAGCAAAGGGCTTGAATTATATGCTGCAAATGGCGGTGTAAAGGTAAAATCTTTAACCATACACCCTTTAAAAAAGGTATGGGGAACGTCACCTTTTATGTCCAATATGACTGGCTGGACGACTGTAAATGGCACGTGGGCCGACACGATTGAGGGGAAACAAGGGAGGTCGGACGGAGATTCCTTTATCTTGTCTTCAGCATCCGGGTCAGACTTCACTTATGAATCTGATATCACCATTAAGGATGGAAACGGAAGAGGGGCAGGAGCACTAATGTTTCGCTCTGACAAAGATGCCAAAAACGGTTATCTTGCGAATGTGGATGCGAAGCATGACCTAGTGAAATTTTTTAAATTTGAGAACGGTGCTGCTTCTGTCATTGCTGAATACAAAACACCGATAGACATTAATAAAAAGTATCATCTGAAAACAGAGGCCGAGGGCGACCGCTTTAAAATCTATTTAGATAATCGTCTTGTGATTGATGCAAATGATTCCGCATTTTCAGAAGGCCAATTTGGCTTGAATGTGTGGGACGCGACTGCTGTCTTTCAGAACGTAAAGAAGGAGTCTTAATTTTAAAAAAAGGCACAGACCCGAACAGTCTGTGCCTTCTCGTTATTTTAACAAATTTAAAGATTCGCGGTTAAATGCTTCCAAATCATCAGGTGTTCTGCTTGTGACAATGTTGTGGCTGACGACTACTTCTGCATCTTTGTAGTTTGCACCGGCATTGATTAAATCTTTGCGGATGCTGCGGTAGCCTGTGATATCTTTGCCTTTTAGAAGATCCGTATCAATCAGTACTTGCGGGCCGTGGCAAATTGCGAAAACAGGTTTTTTGTTTTCGACAAATGCTTTTGCGAATTCACCCGGACGGTCATCTGCACGAAGCAAATCCGGAGAGAATCCCCCAGGAATTAAAAGTGCATCAAAGTCACTTGCATCCACATCAGAGATGGCTTTGTCAATCTTTACTTTCTCGCCATGCTTACCGGTAACTTCTTTGCCGGCTTCCAAATCGATAGCCACAACACTGTAGCCAGCTTCTTCGTATGCTTTTACCGGACTTGTATATTCGATGTCTTCGAATTGGTCTGTAACAAGAACTGCAATTTTTTTGCTCATAAAAAACCCTCCTAATAACTCTCTATTCATAGAATAACAGGAAGATTGACCGGCCTTCAAAATATTTGCTTAACGAGATCGTTTTTCGTGAGTTTCATTAAAAGCGGGTCAGCCCATATAAGGACTAACCTATTACAATGTGGAAATATCAATCACAAATCGATAACGGACATCGCTTCGGAGGATACGTTCGTATGCCTCGTCCACTTGGTCAGCTCCGATGACTTCGATTTTAGGTTCGATGCCATGCTCAGCTGCGAAATCCAGCATCTCTTGAGTTTCTTGAATTCCGCCGACTAGAGAACCTGCAATGCTGCGGCGCCCCATGATTAGGGAAAACACACTGTATGTGTCCGGCTTGGCAGGAGCTCCAACGTTTACAAGTGTCCCGTCTATACGAAGCAATGATAAATAGGCATCTACATCGAGATTTGCCGATACCGTATTTAAGATCACGTCAAAACGCCCGGCCAATGCAGTGAATGTGGCTGGGTCACTTGTTGCAAAGTAATGATTTGCACCGAGTTCCAGAGCTTCCTCTTTCTTATTCATGGAACGGCTCAGGACGGTTACCTCTGCACCCATCGCATGTGCAAATTGAATCGCCAAATGTCCAAGGCCACCCACGCCTACAATCGCAACCTTTTTACCAGGGCCAACATTCCAGTGTTTCAGCGGGGAATACGTTGTGATACCTGCACACAACAGCGGACTGGCAACATCCATTTCCAAACGGTCTGGTATGCGAACAACAAATCTGTCAGTGACAACGATTTCTTGGCTGTACCCGCCATAAGTGGGGTTTCCGTCGTAGTCTACTGAGTTATACGTTTGAACAACACCCTTCGTGCAGAATTGTTCCTCTCCGTTGAGACAGTATTCGCATTCTCCGCAAGAGTCAACAAAACAGCCGACACCAACGCGGTCTCCGACAGCAAACTTGGTGACTTCTGTTCCAACGGCTGTTACGACACCGGCTATTTCATGTCCTGGCACCATTGGGAAGATGCCACCGCCCCATTCATCAAAAGCACTATGAATGTCTGAATGGCAAATACCGCTGAATTTAATATCGATTAAGACATCGTGAGGCCGTAATTCTCTTCGCTCAATCGTCGTTTGTTCAAATTTGGCTTTTGCATGTGCCACGCTTAATACACGGGTTTGATGTTGATTACACATATGAACCTTTCCTTTCTTCATCATAAGTGTTGTAAAAAAACATGCACTTATTTATGTTTTATGGTGTCTTCAACATAACGATAAACCTTAAAGTCTGCTTTAAGGCAAGGGTTTTTTAAAAATAACATTTAAAATGAACCTGATTTATAAGGTGAGCTACAGTCAGCAATTAACGCAGAAACTGTAATCATGCTGCGATCTCGGGGGGAAAGTTCTTCCTCTCTTGCCCAAATGTCACCGAATAGGACATCATCATGAAGTTCAGCAAACTTTGGCGCAAATTCTCCTAATTGTTCTCTTCCGGCAGTTAGTTTATTTGCCATTCAGCAATCCCCCCATCTACACTGTTTTTATTGCATGGAGAAGTATAGAGCTTAAAGTGTGCTTTAAAGCAAGTCCCGAATATATAAACCCAGATTCAGCAGCTAACCACTTGTCTTGAGCTTGACTTAAAGTTAACTTTAAGTGTTACCTTCACAACATGCAGGATAGAGAGGTGAAGATCATGAATATTGCTCAGGTGGCAAAGCAGTTTGGCCTGACAGCCGCAACACTCAGATATTACGAACGTGTAGGATTAATCCCGCCTGTAAAACGAAAAGACAGCGGCATTCGCGACTATGATGAAGAAGATATCAAATGGATTGAATTCATTAAATGCATGCGAAATGCGGGACTATCGATAGAAGCGCTAATTGAATATACAACATTATTTACCGAAGGTGACCGTACAGTAGAAGCTCGAAAAAATATCCTGGCTGACGAACGACAGCGGCTGATAGAGAAGCGGAAAGAAATTGATGAAACAATTAAGAGATTAGACACAAAAATTAAAGATTATGATGGGAAATTGCGTGAAAATGAGGCAAAGCTCAAAAGCAGGCCTAAAACGGAAAGTCTTCACGGATCAGTGGAGCAAAGAAGGTAGCATTCTTTGCGTGTGAAGAGGGCAGGTCAAAAACGAAGGATTTTGTTTCTGGCCTGTTTTCTCCATCAAGAAATCGCATAAAAAGAGGTGGTTACGAATTCTTATTTGATTGGAGAATTTGCAAACATTATCGGAGATCAGATGGAGAAAAGCGGTTAATCTATTTACGGTCATAGGACCCGAACAAACAGTGCTCATTTTGAAGCTGAGGAACAGTAGTGGCCAATCAATACTGTTCCTCAGCAAATCACTCATTGTATGTTAAAGGGTTGGCAATTGAATGGCTGTATCAATATTTTTTAAATGTAGCTTGACTTGTTCGTCTGTGTTCCAAGGATGGTACCAGCCTTTTTCCATCATATAGCTTGAGAGTTGTTCGTGCATATCAAGGGCTTCTTCCAAATGGCGGATAAGGACCTCTTTCACTTCAGGCGTTCCGGCTTCAGTGGCTGCCATCGCATAATTTCTGACTCCGTTTTTTGCTGCAATTAATAAGTCCATAGCAATGATTTGGTCTGTTAGAACATTCATGCCGGTCAGATATTCAATGATAGGATTCATGATTTATTCATCTCCTCATTCGTGCTTTGCATTAGATAAAATAGAGGCAAATTCCTGCAGCTGGCGTGTGGTGATATCAACATCTTGCTGCATGATTTCTTTCAGCTTCGGATCAGATACCAGTGCTTTCATTGTTTTAGATTTCGTCAAACAAAGTGTCTTGAAAGCAGTCATTTCCTGAACCTCAAGCACTTCGTGTAAGGCGTATTCCATTTCTGTAACCTCCGTTTTTTAAGGCTTTAACACAACTTTGATACAATCATCCATTTTTGAATCAAAAATGTCATAGCCATGCTTGGCTTCACTAAGCGGCAGGACATGGCTGACAACATCTCCCGGGTCAATTTTGCCCGTTGATACTAGTTCAAACATGTACGGCATATAGTGGATCACAGGAGCCTGTCCAGAGCGTATATTGATGTTTCGCTGCATGATATCTCCTAGCGGAAAACCGTTATATCTGCCTCCGTACACACCTGTAATTTGTATGGTTCCTCCTTTGCGAACAGCTTGAGAGGCAATGACCAATGCACTCATTGTTCCGCCATGAAGCTTTAAGCCGCTGGCAAGGAACTCGAGATCGCTCATTTTACCATCCATCCCAACAGCGTCAATGACTACATCCGCTCCGCCTTTCGTGATTTCCTTTAAATAATTCCCTGTATTCTCATGGTCTTCAAAATTAACGATTTCTACTTTGTTTGTACGTTTCGCATGCTGTAAGCGATAGTTTACATAGTCAACTGCTATGACGCGTTTTGCGCCTTTTAGCCAACAAAACTTTTGAGCAAACAGGCCGACTGGTCCGCAGCCGAGAACGATAACTGTATCGCCGTCTTTTACGCCGGCATTGTCCACACTCCAAAAGCCGGTGGTCATGGCATCGGCAATCACGCTTAATTTCTCATCTGGTTCCTCACAAGATTCAGGGATTTTAAAATGGGTAAAATTCGCAAACGGCACTCTTAAATATTCAGCTTGCCCGCCTGGATAACCGCCAGTTTGCCCTGAATAGCCGAAATAAGCACCCATTTCCCCATTGTCATTAGACTGATCACATTGGCTTTCCAGCTGGTTTTTACAAAAAAAACATTCACCGCAGGCGATCGTAAAAGGGATAATGACGCGGTCACCTTTTTTGACCTTTGTAACCCCTGGCCCAACTTCTTCAACAATTCCCATCGGTTCATGGCCGATGACATAGTCTTCATGGAGATTAGGAATCAATCCATGGATTAAGTGTAAATCTGATCCGCAAATGGCTGTACTGGTGACTTTGATAATCATGTCATCGGATTTTTCAATCTTTGGATCGGGGACATCTTTGACAACAACATTTTTAATGCCTTGATACGTTACTGCCTTCATGCTGTACAACCTCCAGTGTTAGTGTTCATCAGGTGTCCGGTCAAACATCCCTTTACGATTTGTTTCATCAGGAAAGAGGTTCATATTGCCGACCATGATCGTGTTTTTTGCAGAGAGCTGATCCAGCTTATACTGTTCGCTCAGCTCATATGGGTGGAACCATTTTTTGCTGATCATCAGTTCCGTAATCTCTTGGTGCATTGCAATTCCTTGCATCAGCTGTTTCCGCAGCAAGGCTCTTACATCTGGTGAAGCGGTTTCTGTCAAAGCTACAGCAGTATTCCTTACGCCTTCCTTAGCTCGTATAAGAAAATCCATCGCGAATGTAGTGTCTGCTAGTTCAGGCACATTCAGCGAATTAATGGGGTCTAAATGATCATTATTCAAAGAGGCTTACCTTCCTTTCAATTGATGATTGGCGTTGGGCGGCTTTGAGGGACAGGGGACTGAAATGAGGCACGCTCATAAACCGCCTGTAATTCAGTAAGGTCTTGAATGGATTGCTGCACATCTTTTTGCATCAAGTCCTTCAGTTCTTGGTCAAACACAAGTCCTTGCATTAACTTTGATTTCGCTATACAAAGTGTTTTAAAGTTCACGATTTCATGTAAGTCAACAGCCTCGTGAGCTGCCAATGTTTGATGATCCATATTGATGTAACCTCCTTTTATCAACGTTACATTTCCCGAAATGAAGTTGAAGCATACAGAAAATACACTCGTTATCATTTTTTGTTTTAAGAATCGCTGTTTTTCCTCGTTAGCGTACATTTCTTAAGACATGGAATAAACTGCACTTATAAAGGTGAAGGTATGGAAATTTATTTAGGGAAACTTGACATAGTGCTGTCAGGTTTCCTTTTGTATCATTAAATTGGATGACCAGTAAAAAGTATGGTTTTATAGGAGGCACTCGATATGAAGCTGTTGCAAATTAGACTTTTGGTGAATGATTTTAAGAAAAGCGTCGAGTTTTACAAAGATTCATTAGGACTTCCAATAAGTTGGTTAGAGAATGAAATGGAATATGCACTCTTTGATAATGGGGAAACGAAAATAGAGCTTTTATCTCGAGAAACGATGGCTGAAATCGTTGGAGAGGGAAAAAAATCGTTGGAAGGAGAAGCTCAATCAAAATTTTTGCTTCAGTTTAAGGTAGAAGATGTTGATAAAATGTATGACGATTTACACAAAAAAGGAGTTAAATGTGTGAATAAACCGCATGATCGCAAGGAATGGAGTGCCCGAGTTGCTCACTTCAGAGATCCAGATCATAACCTGATTGAAATATATAAAATGTTATGATTTTTCGACTCGCAAAATCATAGAATAACGTTTGAGAACGTACCTAATCATTTTTATACGCCCTGGTAAAAGAAAGCAAAGTCATAATAGGTTGCGGACACTGAACTTGCAGCATTTACGCTGATTTGTTTGGTGTCCGTTTTTGATGACTGGACAAATGATTAAGAGCCAAATGTAACATACCATCAATATAAGCCTGACTACCATTTATTTTGTATCCTTAATTGTCGAAAACATAGGAATAATTCCACTTTTGAAAGATCTAGTTTATGGTACATTGATAAATATATGGGAGGGGAGGGGGCATGGTATCTGAAAGTAAATCCTTAACTGGATGTAAGAAAGTCAAACGTACGGCATTTATAAGGGGAGGGTATAAGGTGAATAAGCTAAAGAGGCTAAGTATGCTAACGGTGATGATTGCATCTTTGTTCATTTTTTCTAGCCATGCACTTGCGGCTCAGTATTATACGGTTTCAACAAGCAGCGGTGCGCCTGTCAATATGCGCAGCGGCCCAGGTACAAGTTGGGGAATTGTAACGACCATTCCGAGCGGAACCCGCATCCCGATCTATTGCTACAAAACCGGTACAACTGTAACTGGAAAGTATGGAACGAGTAATATTTGGAATTACACAGAGCGGACGCTTGCCAGCGGGGAAATCGTTCCTGGATTTGTCTCTGATACATATATGTATACAGGCTCAGACGGTCCAGTTGTTCCTAAATGCAGCTGGTAGCATATGTTCTATCGTTTCTTAAAATGAAGGAATTGAAGAAAGAGGGATGACATTGACTAAACTGAAAATGCTGAGTATGTTAACCGTGATGATTGCATCTTTATTCATTTTTTCCAGTCAGGCACTTGCCGTTCAGTACTTTACTGTCTCAACAAGCAGCGGTGCGCCTGTCAATATGCGCAGCGGTCCTGGTACAAATTATCCTATTATGCTTTCCATTCCGAGCGGCTCCCGTGTTCCTTATTATTGTTACGCTTATGGAACGACTGTTACAGGGAAGTATGGAACGAGTAATATCTGGGACCAAATCCAGTGGAAAGATTCCCGGGGGATCGTGAATATTGGATATGTGTCTGACACATATGTGTACACAGGCTCAGACGGCCCTGTCGGTTACAAATGCAATTAGTTAAATACTCCGTACAATAGAATCTCTTCTTAAGGGCCTATCTAGGACGAACCATACCAACAACATTAGTTGGTATGGTTTTTGCTGCGATGAAGTCTTCCATACCTGCATTTGTGGTAATTTTCAAAAGAGATTCATGATGTTAGACACTGGTTGTTGTTGAGGACAAAATAACGAGCCGCTTTAGAGTTGTATCTAATGGTATAAAATACGGAATTAAAATAGGAAATAATCAATAGGAGAACGTAATGTACAAACCTATTTTTCGATGAAATCCCTAATATCACTTTGGTTAGACATCTCACATTGCGTTCTCGTTAGTGAAAAGTTCTTTTTACGCTTCGTGAAATCTTCTCTAATTCTATAGTTAGTTTTACCTGTCCTATTTTGAACACGTATGTTTCTTTTCTTTTTCTAACATGTCGTGTAACCTCTCAGAAAATTCTTTATGATGCATTGTGTACCCCGTATGATTTCCGGGGAATTCAACCAATTCTGTTTCCAATTGTTCCGCTAGGGCGTTCGCGCAACGATAAGGAAAAAGCTCCCGAGAAGCACTTCCGCCAGCTGGGAGTACCTTTATCGGTGAAGATGTAAACACAGTTTTTAATGCTTCAAAATCTAATGTATAGCTGAGAATTCCTTGAATTTCATACTCAGTGAAATACGTTGAATTGCCGAGAAGCCGCTTTGTCAGGACAGCCTTTGATTGTTCGTCTGTCTCTAATCTTGACATTAATTTAATGACTTCACTTCGGTGATTTTTCTTAAGGTCTTCCATGAATTGCTCGGCTTGTTTCAGCTCATTTCCATGCAGAAGCTGCAATAAGATTGGTTCGTGTGGGATCATGACATGTACTTGTTCGGGATGGCGTATGCACAGATCAAGCCCGATAACAGCCCCGGAGCTGCTTCCAAATACGTATGCCGGTTTATTGGTGATTTTGGCTAGAAGACGGTGAGCATCGTCACTGTGTGTTTCCACACGGTAATCCTCAATCTGATTGGCGAGATTGCTGCGGGAATGGCCGCGGCGATCGTAAGTAACAACCGAGTACCAGTTAGCCAGATGATTGGCAACATGATGGAACTTGTCGGCATCACCGCCTCCGCCGTGGACCAAAAGAATGATTGGACCTGAGCCACGCACCTGATAGTGGATGTTCGCGCCGGGTACTTGCAACGTTCCATTGTTTATCGTCATTTGTAGGACCTTCCTTTCTTCTCATCTCCCTTAACTTTACACAATTGGCCAATGGTATCATATGCAGGAAATAACTAAGAAACAAACTCGCCATATAAAAAGCACTGATGATTTTTCATCAGTGCTTCCGTTTTGTTTATTTAGAGTAGACAATTTTTTTTATTGTTTCATCAGAGAGGTGATATTCATCAGATAATTGATGAATGGTTTTGCCGTTTTTAAATGCTTTTTTAATAGAAGCGTTTCTGTCATCGATCAGCTTTCTTGTTCCTGAACACGCACCCCATTTTTGATGAGAGGATTCAGGTTTAGGGATATATATTGTTTTTCCTTGAACATACTTTTGAATTTCCGATATCAGCTTTTCAGGTAAAATAGCGGTTGCTTTTACATATGCCATTTCTGCCAGCTCCTTATTTTTTTATGTCAAATAAGGTGCAAAGCCACTATATCAGAAAAGCTTACTTGGGCGATCTTTTAGAAAGTCTACCCCATGCAAAGTATCGCCTTCCCAATAATAGGCTTTGCATGGGACGTTGCGGAATCTGGCATTCTCATCTTGCTTGCCATTTACATCACCTCCCTAACGATTTTCGATGATCACTTCCATTATAAAATAGAGTAAAGCCTTATGGCATCTTGTTAATTAAAGTTGGCAGTAAGAAAGGGACCTTCCCAGTGAGAGGGGCTAAGGCTGATTGGCAATCAAAAGAGTAAGATTCAAGCTATATTACTTTAGATTCAAAATATTGACAAATTGATGTATTTTCAACAATAGGGCAGTTTCTTCATGTATACTGAGTCTGTATTTACAATATTTAGAAAGGGGAAGTAAAATGAAAATCAGTATGCAAAAAGCAGATTTTTGGAAAAAGGCAGCGATCTCATTACTTGTTTTCACCATGTTTTTTACCCTGATGATGAGCGAAACGGTTTTTGCGGCGGGACTGAATAAAGATCAAAAGCGCCGGGCGGAACAGCTGACAAGTATCTTTGAAAACGGCACAACGGAGATCCAATATGGATATGTAGAGCGATTGGATGACGGGCGAGGCTATACATGCGGACGGGCAGGCTTTACAACGGCTACCGGGGATGCATTGGAAGTAGTGGAAGTATACACAAAGGCAGTTCCGAATAACAAACTGAAAAAGTATCTGCCTGAATTGCGCCGTCTGGCCAAGGAAGAAAGCGATGATACAAGCAATCTCAAGGGATTCGCTTCTGCTTGGAAGTCGCTTGCAAATGATAAGGAATTTCGCGCCGCTCAAGACAAAGTAAATGACCGTTTGTATTATCAGCCTGCCATGAAACGATCGGATAATGCCGGACTAAAAACAGCATTGGCAAGAGCTGTGATGTACGATACGGTTATTCAGCATGGCGATGGTGATGACCCTGACTCTTTTTATGCCTTGATTAAACGTACGAACAAAAAAGCGGGCGGATCACCTAAAGACGGAATAGACGAGAAGAAGTGGTTAAATAAATTCTTGGAGGTACGCTATGACGATCTGATGAATCCGGCCAATCATGACACCCGTGACGAATGGAGAGAATCAGTTGCCCGTGTGGACGTGCTTCGCTCTATCGCCAAGGAGAACAACTATAATCTAAACGGACCGATTCATGTTCGTTCAAACGAGTACGGTAATTTCGTAATCAAATAAGCAATTGAATGAGTAAAACGTCAGCGTTTCTTATCGATGTTTAGCCAGCATTTTCAGCACGATGTGGAAAAGACAAGAGACAAACAAGCCCTTGTCTTTCCTATATATGATAGTTCAGCATAAATATTTAAGAAAAATGTCAGTATTGAGTAATGAATGTATCACCAGGCGTATGCCTCAGGTGTCTCTCCTCCAGGTCCGGGAAAGATATCATTTAACATGCGGAGAATCTCCTCATCCAGACTGATTTCAACGGCTTTTATCGTATCACGCAGCTGCTCAACCGTTCGTGGTCCGATGATCGGAGCAGTTAAAACTGGATTTGCCAGCACCCATGCCAAAGCCACATTTGCTTCTTTTTCTCCTAGTTCTTTGCATAAATCTGAAAATTTCTCGAGTTGCAAACGATGTTTTTCAATTAAATCTGCTCTTTTTGCTGTACGAGTTCCGGCATTGCTTTTCAATGCCTTCCCGCCAAGAAGCCCTCCTGCAAGGGGACTCCACGCCACTACTCCTAAACCAAGATCCCGTGCAGCCGGCAGCACTTCCATCTCAGCTGTTCGTTCTAATAAACTATACTTATGCTGTTCAGTGACGAGTCCCATGAATCGCCGTTTTTCAGCTTCAGCTTGCGCTTTAACTAAATGCCAGCCTGCAAAATTACTGGATCCAATATAGTCTACTTTGCCGGAGCGAACCTGAGTCTCAAAAGCTTCCCATATCTCATCCCACGGTGTCCGCCTATCGATATGATGCATTTGGTACAATTCGATATGATCTGTCTGAAGCCGCTTCAGTGATCCTTCCAGGTGACGTCTGATTTTGTATAGAGACAAGCCCCTCATATCATTTGGCCCGTCATTCGAATCAGAAATCGGTTCATATACTTTTGTCGCCAGAACAACTTTCTCGCGGCGCTGTCCTCCTTGTGCAAACCATTTTCCAATGATGCTCTCTGTCAATCCTGCGTTTTTGCCCCAGCCGTAAATATTGGCAGTATCAAAAAATTGGATGCCGTTATCAAGCGCTTCATCCATGATACGGAACGCAGTCTTTTCGTCTGTATCAACTCCAAAATTCATCGTGCCTAAACATAAACGGCTCACCCGCAATCCTGTTCTCCCTAAATAGGTATACTCCACAACAAACCTCTCCTTTATCATTATTTTTTGCAACAGCTGCAATACAATTGATTCAACAATTGTTTCGCTCTTTGTTACGATTAAAAAGACGAAGCAAATGTAAAGCAGACGCAAAATTATAGGAGGTTTTTTCAAATGAATATAGAGGATCTATGGGATCAATTTCATCAGCCGTTAAAAACATATATTTCACAAAGGGTTAACGATCAATCTATCGTTGATGACCTCTTGCAAATCGTATTTATGAAAATACAAGTGCATCTCCCAAATCTGATCGATGAACAAAAGATCGACAGCTGGATTTATCGGATCACTAGAAATACGATTATTGATTTTTACCGTACAAAAAAAACAAGCGAAATATTGCCTGATGATCTACATTTTAATAACAGTGCAGAGGAAGAAAATTTCACCAAGGAAGCAGCTGTGTGTATTCGATCGACCATCAAACGGTTGCCTGAAAAGTATCGAGAGGCGCTCGAGTTAACTGAATTTCAGGGGTTATCACAGAAAGAGTTGAGTGAAAAGCTCGGCATTTCTTACTCAGGAGCAAAATCAAGGGTACAACGCGGACGGGGAAAATTAAAACAGCTGCTTGAGGGGTGCTGTCATATTGAAGCGGATCGATATGGAAATATCGTAGACTTTCGTATTTTAAAGGAATAACTGATGAACAAAGCCAGTTATTCCTTTAAAATAGTCCATCCGCATGAAGAGCATTTTCCCTTTGATGTTTGCAAGAGATGCATGTATAATATAAATCGTAATGTTTTCGATTTAATAAAAAGGAGTGTTGGAATGAACATTTTATTTTCAAAGCGGCTAGGCATATTAACGATTGGTTCATTACTCGTATTGGCAGGATGTCAGACTTCCGGTTCATCTAAAGGTGAGTCTAATAAAACAACATCATCCTCAGCAGTTGAAGAAGACTCTTCCAAAACGCAAGAGCAAACATCTGACAGTCATACACACGAACATTCTCACGATCATAGTCATGCGCATGATGAAGAAACAGAAAAAATATATGAAGGCTATTTTAAAAACAGCCAAGTAAAGGATCGCTTACTTTCTGATTGGGAAGGAGATTGGCAATCTGTATATCCATACCTGCAAGATGGTACTCTTGACGAAGTGTTTTCATATAATTCAGAACACGAAGGCGGCAAGACAGCTGAAGAATATAAAGAGTATTATAAAAAAGGCTATCAAACAGATGTTGACCGTATTGTAATCCAGAAAGATACTGTAACGTTCTTCAAAAATGGAAAAGAATATTCTGGTAAGTATACGTATGACGGGTACGAAATTCTAACCTATGATGCGGGCAATAGAGGGGTAAGATACATATTCAAACTAGCTAAAAAAGCAGAAGGGCTGCCTCAGTATATTCAGTTTAGTGATCATAGTATTTACCCGACTAAAGCTAGTCATTACCATCTCTATTGGGGGGACGACCGTGAAGCTTTACTTGATGAAGTCAAAAACTGGCCTACCTACTACCCGTCAAAAATGGATGGATACGATATTGCCCATGAGATGATGGCTCATTAAATGATGATTACTCTATGAAGTATGGTGTTCTTTTATCATAAAGCTGTTCTGCAACAGCCATTTATCACTGTGGAAAATGGCGCCTGTCCTTTATAGAGGTGAAATGCTTAAATGCTCCTGTTTAGCTGCTGACCCTCCGCCAGCAGCTTTTTGTCCGTTTTCTCTCTCCGCCAGCGGTAACTTCTTTTTCATTGACTCCTAAAAAATAAACAAAACATTAATAAAACAACGTTATTGCATTAACAAAGTGAAAATATCCCTTAGCCGGGTTCGTTGAAGAATAGAGTCCGCGTAACGTATTGACCAAACTCACGATGCTGCCGAGACTGGAGCTCGTGCTGCCGGAATTGGTTCCTTTATCATTATATTTTTTCATCGTGGCATTTGCCGGGACCCTGTTAATCGTTGTCGTCGCCCCCGCCTTCATTCGATATACATCGGTAAGTGGACCAAGACCGTCAATTACACCGTAGCCTGATTTCTGCGATATCAAAATATGCGGCATTTTCCTCTCTGAAAGTACGGCGTTCTGCAATGAATGTTGGCATCCAACAAGAGGCAATTGATCAGTTGGGGGAGCCACTTCATAAAGAATATGTTTCAAGCTGGTGCTTATTGCTGCCAGCTTGTTTATGTTTATCGGTACTAATGATGGTTGATGATGCCGGTAAACAGCTAGCGGATTGCCGAAGAAAGGCAGGGGTACCAACGAAAGCCTCTGTTTCTCCAATGCGCCCGAATAGCTAAAGTAGCTTTCAGAAAAAAGCAACTGAATTTTTAATTTACTGCCCGATCTGCAAATTGTTTAATCATAGTTCTTTTATTCACATATTCATTATTGTTAAATAAAGTAGAGGAAATCAATTGCTAAAGAAAAAACTTTAGGCAGTTATTTATATGTAGAAGGAGAGGCAAGCAATGAAAAATAGAGAGGAAGCAATTGATTATTGTTTGAGCTTTAAAAATGTATATGAAGATTACCCGTTTCGTGATAAAAATTGGACGTTAATGCGACACATAGAAAACAGAAAGGTGTTTGCGTGGATATTTAAAAAAAATGATTATATTTGGATCAATGTGAAGTGCGAACCCGGTTTTCTCGATTTTTGGAGACAGAAATACACTTCGGTCGTTCCAGCATTTCATCTCAATAAAGAGCATTGGAATTCTATCATTCTTGACGGAACTGTCCCAGATAAAGACATATACGATATGATAACACAAAGCTACATGTTAACTAAAACCAAGTAAGCGACAGGCCCGAGGGAGAGGGGATGTAATATGTAAAGCCTTGAAGTGCTGCAAGAGACTTGCGTCTTGATATGGAATCTATAAGGTGAGCATTGTAAAGGAAAAAAGCTTAATCTTTTTAAGGATTAAGCTTTTTAAAAAGTTCAATTATATGTACCGACCCATTTACATCATCTAAGCCTGTCAGTCTTGAATGACTTGCCTCATAAACTAAGCCACGACTACAGTAGATACTTTAAACATCTTCTGACAGATACTCCCCCTCCTTTTTCCAACTATTTTAAGTTGCGTAACAAATCATAAACCCTGTTGTGACGATAGGGTCAATACTTTTCCTGCTTAACATGTAATTGTTATGAAACTGGAAAGATCATTTATTGGCGGATCTTTTTAAGAAAACGAAAAAGAAGATAACAGATTGATCGCAAGATTGCTCAGTTAAGATTTTGAAGGTAACCGTGTATAGTGTAAGAAAGAATTCTTAGAGCTAAGACGAAAGGATGAGATGGATGAAGGAATATTTTACAATTGGCGAAACAGCCCGTCTAAATAACATCTCAATTCAAACATTGCGCTATTATGATAGGATCGGAATTTTCAAGCCTTATTATACAGATCAGGATAATGGTTATCGGTATTATCATGTCAAACAGTTCTTTTATTTAGATGTTATCAAGTATCTAAAATATATTAGGACACCTCTAGAAGAAATTAAGCGTTTCAGCTCATATACTTGCACCCCAGAAGATATGCAACACTTTCTTGAGGAGAAAGAAAGCGTTATTGTGCAAGAAATGGAAAAGCTCGAACGTGCTCGTCAATTACTTCATAGGAGACGAAAACAGCTTAATGAACAATTAGAAATATGCAGTAAAAAAGATGAAGGTTTCGTTTATTTTCGGTATATAGATAAACAAACAATATTAAAAGTAGAGACGCCTCAAGTTAATCCTCATAATCAATCCGATTTGTATTACAGAAAGCTGGCTGACGTTGTCGAAAAAATAGGAGATGTAATAGATAACTATTATGGATTCATTTATGATTTCAAGCCCTATAAGGATTCTCGTGAAATTTGTTGCAATAGTATTTATACGACTGTTTGCAGTGGGAAAAAAATAGACATAGGAGAAAAAAACATGAGGTTAGATACGATCCCATCTGGTGAATATGTATGTATTGCATTTAATTGGTCTGCAAAAAATTATGATGAGTATTATCAAAAGCTTTATCAATATATTGAATCTCACGGCATCCAAACGGATGGAAAAGTATATCAAGTTTCTCTTCCAATCGACTATAACTCATTAAGAGAAGAAAACTTCCTTACAGAATTAAGAGTGCTAAAAAATAATTAACCCTTGACCCTATAGCTGCTATAGGGTTTATGATTTGTTCATCATATTCATTCATGAAAGGAAGGATGTATAATATGACAAATAAAGAAGGTATGCGCTTCGGTTATTCATGCCGCAATGGCAAGGCGATAACAACCCTTACGTACTCGGAGCACACTTATTAAACTGGCTTGCTCCCAAAACGAATGGCCCATTTGAAGAAGTACTTGTCGATTTAGATGCGGATCTTGAAAAAGAGCAGGGGATTATTGGAAGGAGTTTTTGATTAAAGCAAGCTCGGTCTGCCTAAAGTTTAATTCAAAAGCACAGCCCTGATCGTGTTATCGTTTTTGGCGGGGCGTGCAGTATAGAGCTTGCTCCTTTGCATACTTAAACGAGAAATACGATGGAGATACTGCTTTATTATCGGTTGATTGATACCCTGACACCTCAGTCCCTGCCCACTATACTCATGTACTTCTAATTTGCTGGTTTAGCTTTTATCATTGTTGTTTTGATGCATCTCAAATTTTAATAAAAATTAAATCTTAAACAAAAGGAGCGATGAAGATGAGAGCACCGATAGATGAACCAATTTGGTACGCCTACCCTGGAATGGTAGCTGTAGTTACTGTTCAATATGAAGGTGAAAAAAACGCAATGGCTTCTGGGTGGCATACGTACATTGGATCTTCTCCTGGAATGTATGGGATATCAGTAAACAAAGAGACATATACTTACAAAATGATTGAGAAAAGTGGTGTTTTCGGTGTGAATTTTCTTCCGGGGAGATGTTCGGGATTAATTCAAGCATTAGGCACCCATAGTGGTAGAGATATAAATAAGTTTGAAGCATTTCATATTCAATACGAAAAAGGGCTAAAAGCCGAGGTGCCGATTTTAACTGATGCTTATTTTGCTTATGAGTGTAAAGTACACAGTGTTTCCACGTTGGGCGATCAAGAGTGGATTGTGGGAGAAGTTTTACAGAGATATCAAGATAAAGAGCTTTTCCTGAAAAATGGAATGCCTGATTTAGAAAAACTGGATATTCCGCTTCACATTGGAAAATCGAGCTACCGAATATTAAACAGCAAAGCAGAGGAACGTCAACACGCATTTGATCCCACAACGGATTGAGACCAGTTGATTTCGCTTGAAATCTATAGGCTTATACAAAGCAAAAAAGAGACCCAAAAACCGCAAAGCTTCTTCAAGAAAGCTTTGCGGTTTTTATATGTCTAAGCCTCGATTCATCTCACCATAAAAAGGTATTTCAACTTTCTCTTTTGATCGACAATAGTCCATAAAGGGAAGAACATTTCCCACACAAGTCGCGGCAGTAATCTCCATAGGTGTGTTTGCATGGCCCCACTTTATATGGTTTTGTTTAAATCTAATAAAAAACAGACGCCATAAAGATTTCTTATGGCGTCTGATGGATATGAGGTAAGGTGTGTTCTTAATAGCCACCAAAGAAAGATGTCCCAACGATGATTAATAGGATGAATAGAACTACAATTAATGGAAATGACCTCATAACATCACCTTCCTTAAAAGAGGATAGTACATGATATGCAGATCGAGCTTATTCGATAGTGATGCTAGTTTAATTGATGTAAAAATATTTTTTAGCCTAAGGCTGGACTGCTAACTGATCTTTATTAGTTATTGGATCATACTTATCATTTTGGAATGAATCCGTTTCAAAGTGATGTGTTGTTCTCGGCACTTCCTGGTGCAATCGAGCTATATGAAGCCACTCCCCTTTTATGGAACTACATCCAAAACTTCCTTCTCTCTTGCAGACCCTTAATCATTTGACTTGCATATCGAGCGTAAGCATGCCTCATCTAAAAATAAAGTGCACCATCTGCCATTTGTTTTAACATTTTTAAGACAGTGATGCACACCTTTTGCGTTGAGCAAATGGAACAGGTTCAGAAGGGGCGAGCTGCTCCTTACTTCACCCAGATAAAAGACGGAGATAGACGGCATGTACCGAAGCTAACTGAAAGTTAAATTGAAATGAAAAAAGGGGCATGTTAAGCCCCCTTTAAGACGATCGAGAGCTTCTCAATAGCCTAATGCATTGTATGTTTAACATGTTTTAATTTTTCACAACGGATAAACTGACACTGTTGCCTGAGACTGTTACTTTAGCGAAGTCTTGTGTATCAATTACAGGTGTTATTGCTTTGTTGTCGATGGTGATGTTTGTAAAAGATGTAGAAAAGTTTGATTTGATAGATTGGCGTGACCCTGTTGTAGCAACTGTAGCGAGCGCTTTCCATTTGGAGATGGAGCCGACATTTGTTTTGCTGATTTCTGAAATGAGACGGCCGTTGTATCCCGCATTGTTCGTGCCCCAGTATGTAGCGCGGGTATTGCCGTTAAGATTTTTGTAGATGGTAAGTTGTACGGTGCTGCCGGGACGGAAGCCTTTCGTATTCGTGAATTGGCTTCCTCCTTCGAGGTACTGAACCTGATCCTGTCCTTTTGAACCGACTTTCATATATGGTTTCCATACGTTATATTTATCACTGTACTGAAACCCGATATCGGATTCTGTGCCCCCGCTAAAGCCAGAGTAGATATAGGCTGTCCCATTTGAAACCTGAATGGAGCTAGGAAGCTGGATTTTCGTAACAAAAATTGCACCAGTGCTGTTCAAGTAAGCCCTCCCGCCGATTCCATCAGTTAGCTGTGATGCAGCTTCTGCGGTTTTTGGGCTAATAATACCCGGCACATCTACTGCACATGTGCCAAAAAGCAGAGTTGCCGTAAGCGCACCCGCAAGCAGTCCTTTTTTTATCATCATTGTTTCCCCCTATAAATTATAATTAGAAAACGCTATCATCTTGTATTATAAAACATTATGAAAATAATTCCATAATCAACATGAAAATAGACACAGAATTTACACATTATGACTTTGTATATCTGGCAAACGGTCGATTCGCAATCTCGAAAAATGTCCTGTGAAGTGTACATGTTACGATAACTTTTCAATCGATACTTGTGCTTTATTGAAATAGAAAAGCTATAGAGATGGGGGAGAAATAAGAGGGGGAAAGAGCGAAAACACTGTAATCAGATATGTGTGCATAACTCAATTGTTTGTTAGAAAAGAAGTGGGCTTTTTCAGCCCGCTTCTTAGTTCATGTTTCCCTTCAGGAGACTGTCTTTTTCATTTACATTGGATAACAAACCCGAATTCATACTTCTCCCTTTTGTAAATTTACTGAAAAATTGTTTATAACCAGAGCCCCTTACATTCAATGTCCAACACGACTCCTTTGATTTTCATCTAATATTTCAAACAATTTTTTGTACTTTGATATGATTTCTTGGTCCACAATTTTCTGGCCTGAATTGAAAAAGGTGATTGAGCCCGATCCTTTACCAAGCTGGTTACGATCTGCAAGAACTTTTTTCAACTGTTTTGCAGTACCGACACTGCCTGAAATCATATCAACTTTTATCCCAAACAGTTTTTCAAAACTGTTTTTGAAAAACGGAAAATGAGTGCATCCTAACACAATCGTTCCGTATTGTTTCAAATCAAAAGAAGATAGTTCGTTCTTTAGATATTTAATGATTTTGTCTTCACTAAAATCAAAGTTCTCAGCAAATTCAACTAGTCCTGGAAGAGCTAAGCAATCAACTAGGTCATGGTGATCAATTTCTTTAACTAGATTATGAAATTTCTCTTCTTTAAGCGTCAAATTAGTAGCAACTACCAGAACTCTTTTTCTTTCCTCTGTACATTTATTTATAGCAGGCTTTACAGCGGGTTCGATTCCGATTATCGGAAAGTCGAAGTTTCTCCGAAGATCCTCTATCGCAATGCTAGTAGCTGTATTACACGCAATAACAAGAGCTTTGATATTTTGACTGGCCAGAAATTTAGCTGCATTGAAAATATATTCTTTAACTTTACCCTTTGATTTTTCACCGTATGGAACGTTTAACGTATCTGCATAAAAAATGTAATCTTCATAAGGAAGAACTTTTATGGCCTCATACAATACAGTCATGCCACCAATTCCAGAATCAAAAAATCCTATTTTCATCACTTCTCACGCTTTCTGTCTCATTCTTTTTTTATCATATGACTTTATATCATCTGAATCAAACGAAAAATAACCATTTTACTATTCGAATTTAATATGGGAGGTATCAATTTTTCGAATAGGGAGCAAAACTGGAGAAGGGGAGATAAGATCGAAATGTTGGTGATGTATTGTGGTTGTGGTGAAATCATCAAGACCGCATCGTATCAATGGGATGATTGATAACCCGACTCAATTAGCTTTGAAAATGTAGGAGTATTTAAATTTCCAAAGTCAGGGGATGAAATTACGAAAAAAAAGCAAACTGCCTGTCAAAGTTTGCTTTTTGCTCTATCAATGAGGTGCGCCTATATTTTTATATCCTCTTGGCAAAGCTGATTTAAAAGCTGCTTAACCGAAATTTCCTCAGTCAATGACCGTATCCCTTGACCTGCCCATAAAGACATCTGATCATGGTTATTTTGAAGTGAAGCCTGCTGTCTCATTGCCTTCGTTAGTGTATTTTGATAAGGGTACGGAAGGGTTTGTGTCTCAAACTGTTCTTTTTCTTCCATCCATTTATTTACGATTCCTCTGGCCTCTTTACCTGAAAATAATGTCGTAAGCTTTGTATCTGCTTCGTTTGCTTCTAGTATTTTCTGTTTATGTACTGGATGTGCGTTACTCTCGTGACAAATTAAAAAGGCAGAACCGATTTGAACTCCTTGGGCTCCAAGGGTTAAAGCTGCTTTTACTCCTCTGTGGTCTATCATCCCCCCAGCAGCTATGACAGGTACGCTCAGTGCATCTGCTGCTTGTGGAATCAGAGCCATTAAACCTACGGCAGATTCACCTTTGGAAGGTAAGAATGCTCCGCGATGTCCACCGGCTTCACTTCCTTGAAGGACTACTATATCCATTCCCCGTTCTTCCATTAACAATGCTTCTTCTACTGTTGAAGCGGTTCCTATTAAACAGCATCCAGCGGTTTTTAGCTCCTTTACTGCGTCTTCAGGCGGCAGATCAAAAGTGAATGAGCAAGCCTTAACCTTGTATTTTAAAATTAGATCAATTTTTTGATAGAAGTCATCCCATTCTTCTTGTACAGATGTGAATTGATTTACTTGATTAGCTAACGGTATGTTTTCTTTCCACTTTTTAATCTGATCTTTTGGTGGCATCTCTAGACCTAGCGGAACAAACACATTAATTTGAAAAGGAGCGTCTGTCAGCTCAAACATTTCTTTTATTTGTTGTTCTAGCAGGTCTGGCGTAAGATACCCCGATGCTAAGCTGCCAAGAGCACCTTGATTCGAAACTGCAGATGCAAGTCGGGGCTTTGTAATACCGCCAGCCATTGGAGCTTGAATAATCGGTTTTGTTAAGGAAAACTTCTTCATAAATTCATTCATACCGAATCCCCCCGTTAAGACATGATTTTTGAAAAAAGTGTCATTTTAAAATTTACTCAAAAACTCGTATTCGCTTAAATATATCGTTTTCCTTCTTTTTGTCAATCTCTCATACCAGTTAACATGTCGATAAAGCAGGGGGGATTAAAGTGTGTCAAAGATAGTGTCGTCCCATGGCGGCTCTACAAAAAACTGAATATTCATGTAGTCCGTCATAGTTGATATCTGATTTTGAGATGTCTTGCATCTTAATATTGAATGATATATAGGAGAACATCATGTAAAATAAAGCTTAGAAGAATACATCACATTCAAGAGTAAAAAAATCTATAAGACGTACAGATCAATATTCGGTTTTACAGTTAGATATTAAGGCTGAAACGGAGGAACATGAGATGCGAAGTGAGCAGGAAATGATGGACATTTTTTTGGACTTTGCTTTGAACGATGAGAGAATCCGATTGGTCACTTTGGAAGGGTCACGTACAAACAGAAATATCCCTCCTGACAACTTCCAAGATTATGACATCTCGTATTTTGTAACTGATGTAGAATCTTTTAAAGAAAATGATCAGTGGCTCGAAATCTTTGGGAAGCGCATTATGATGCAAAAACCAGAAGATATGGAGCTTTTTCCTCCCGAATTAGGTAATTGGTTTTCATACATTATTCTTTTTGAGGATGGCAACAAATTAGATCTAACCCTTATTCCAATTCGTGAAGCAGAAGATTATTTTGCTAATAACGATGGTTTGGTTAAGGTATTGCTCGATAAGGATTCGTTCATCAACTATAAAGTGACCCCAAATGATCGCCAATACTGGATGAAAAAGCCGACTGCAAGGGAATTTGATGATTGCTGTAATGAGTTCTGGATGGTTTCGACTTACGTAGTAAAAGGATTAGCAAGAAATGAAATCCTTTTTGCCATTGACCATTTAAATGAAATTGTACGTCCTAATTTATTGAGAATGATGGCCTGGCATATCGCATCTCAGAAAGGGTATTCATTTAGTATGGGGAAGAACTATAAATTTATGAAACGGTACCTTTCAAATAAAGAATGGGAGGAACTCATGTCTACATATTCTGTGAATGGTTATCAGGAAATGTGGAAGTCTTTATTTACTTGCTATGCATTATTTAGAAAGTATTCAAAAGCTGTATCAGAAAGTCTTGCATATAAGTATCCTGATTACGATGAAGGCATCACTAAGTATACGGAAGGTATTTATTGCTCAGTAAAGTGATAAGAATATAGGATTGTCTTCATATGATATTTGATTCTCGCTGACAATGGAGACCAAGGAGTCACCATGTTTGTAAAAAGATGCGTAAATCGTTATGTTTAAGAATGTCTACGCATTTTACTATGATTATTCTTGTCCAAAATTTTTGTTCTTTTTAACGAAACGAGGCATTATAATTAACCTATAGGCACATTGAAAAAACAAAAGAATAAAAAGGAGGATTTTTGTGTTTCAAACCTTAGACCATTTTTTGAAATCTTGGGAGTTCGAAGCAGATGCTACACAGAAACTATTAAATAGTCTAACTGATGAATCACTTAAACAAGAAATAACTTCACAAAATTGGACTCTAGGCCGTATTGCTTGGCATACTGTTGCTGCCATTCGCATCATTACCTCAAACACAGACTTAACGTTCCATGCACCAGCTGAAGATTATCCTGTTCCAACTTCGGCTCAGTTTATAGCTGACAGCTATCATCAAGCCAGTAATGCATTTGTACAGGCATTAAAAACCCAATGGACTGACCATACACTTCAAGAACGTATCAACTTTATCGGACAACAATTGCCTAACGGTTCACTTTTGATGTTTTTGATTCAACATCAAAATCACCATCGGGGACAAATGACTGTTCTTATGAGACAAGCAGGTTTAACTGTTCCAGGTATTTATGGTCCAGCAAAAGAAGAATGGGTAAAATTTGGTTTGGAAGCCCCGAAAATGTAATCAACCTTTTTATAAAAAAGTTACGCTATGACAACATATAAGAAGATGTTTTGATCTATCTTTTTTCAAAACATCTTCTTTTTTTGTTCGTTTACCAATGATAAGAACATATTCGAATCATTTTTATTCCAAACACTTCAAATGACAACGTTCTTCCGATTTATTGTTGGCCTATTCCCAACGATGTAGGTATAATTTTTAATGCTGTCAAATCTTCAATACACATATCTATAGATTCCTCTCTAACAAAACCCCCACTTTTTTCTGCCATCACTCGAGGTGGGGAAGGCATTTCATTCTTCAACCGCCATTCGACTACTCCTACGTATGCATTTGCAACAAATTCGATCTATGGTTCAGAAATTCCAATGAAACATTCAGGTGTTGCTCAATTTGGACTAGAAGCAGCTGCGCCAAAAGGAAGCCTATTGGAAGAGTCTAGCTAATTTGCAACAAATGGATATAAGAGGGGAACGTCTTCTCAAAAGGGAAGGCAATTTATTACTGTAATTCATACAATGAGTAAAGCCTCCAAGGTATATTCTTTACTTCGTTCGACAAATTCTGCAAATTGTAGACAACTTCCTGATTATTTGGATAATTAACTGGATAGGAGGGGAAAAGTTGTCATATTTCATTATACTTATCATCGTTCTATTAATCGGAGCATTGGTAACAGCAGCAGTCGGTATCATCTCTTCAAAAGTAGAGGTAATCTCGCCGAAAACTACAAAAGAATCTAAAGAGGAAGAACAGAAAAGTTTTTATACGCTGAAATAAAGCAGAGAAAGAGCATCTCCTGCGGGGGTGTTTTTTATAGAGGAGTTGAAAAAACTGAATCAGACTAATTTACTTTTAAGATTCACCCTTGAAATTGCTGCACTAATCTCCTTAGGGGTGTTTGCTTGGATAAGCTTTAATGGTTATTTTAAATATGTTTTAACTTTGGTTTTACCTATTGCAGTTATGATTGTCTGGTCTGTATTTGCAGTACCTCATGATCCTAGTCGAAGCGGACAAACTGTAATAGCTGTAAACGGGGTAACAAGGTTAGTTATTGAATTATTGATCTTTGCAATGGCTGTTGCAGCGCTTTATTTTAGTCATTTAAAACCAGTTGGTATTGTCTTTTTATGTCTAATAATACTCCACTACATCTTTTCAGCTGAGCGTATCAAATGGCTTCTAAATCAATAGTTTTTCATTTCGGCACTCGTTATTTGAGTGCTTTTTATCATTCTCTGTAGATTCAGATTCTCAGATTATTGAAGGTTAACGGCTTGGGCACAGTTGCAGTTTAGAACGCATTTTCCAATAAAGAAGGCGCTCATTTGAAATTCATCATTAAACAATTGTACAAAAGTAAAATTTGTATTTAGAATGTAGTAATAAATAGAAATTCTACGTAGGAGGGTATCTTGTGGAAGAAAAGAAAGCTTTAATCATTGTGGATGTACAAAAAGCCTTCGATGATAAAAAATGGGGGGAACGGAATAACGTAAAGGCGGAAGAAAACATTAGTAAAATACTAAAATTATGGAGAGAAAAAGGATGGACAGTCATATACATACAACACACTTCTGATAAACCTCATTCTTTATTCCATCCAAAGAATGAAGGGTTTGCGATAAAGGAAATAGTTAAGCCTATGGATGAAGAAGTCATTATAACCAAGACAGTAAATAGCAGCTTTATTGGTACGAATTTAGAAGAATTCTTAAAATTAAATGAAATAACCACTGTAGTCATAACTGGTTTAACCACGCCTCACTGTGTATCAACCACCACAAGAATGAGTGGTAATTTAGGGTTTGATACATACCTGATTTCAGATGCAACAGCAGCCTTCGGAATGAGAGACCAAAATGATACATATTATGATGCGGCGACTATTCATAATATATCTCTAGCTACATTGCATGATGAATTTGCCACAATATTGACAACTGATCAATTAATAAATGATTTTATAAAAACTCACTGATGAAAAACATTTTGGCACAGTAAAACGGCAGGCGTCTTTCCAATAGGAAGGGCGCTTTAATTCGATTTCATGCTTTACTTGCTCAATAGAACTATTAACCACAGGCAGCACCTCGGCTGAAATCTCAATTTCTTTCCAAACCGCACTTCCACATAACAAAGGCACCCATGCCTGCCCTTCGCCTTTGTTGTGTCATTGAAAACGTGATTCATTAAGTTATATGGGACGGCTGAGACAATTAAACCCCTTCTGTAGAAGAAGGGGAGAGGTACATTCAGTTACCTCATTTTAGGTCCATTTTTACAGTCTTTTTATGATGGTTTCAGCTGATGAAACAAAATAAAGCCTTACTGATTTAAGAATCAAACTCCTTTGTGGATCAAAACGCTAGTGTATTATATTTCGAGATGTTTAATTAATTTAGCTGGATTGCCCCCAACTATAACATTATCTGGCACATTTTTAGTAACAACAGCACCAGCAGCAATAACCACATTGTTACCTATCGTAACTCCTGGATTAATGACTGAGCTTCCTCCGATCCATACATTATTTCCAAAAGTAATGGGTTTTCCATATTCTAACCCTGAATTGCGTTCGGTTGGATGAAGAGGGTGTGTTGCCGTATAGATTTGTACACTAGGGCCAAGCATACAATTGTCACCAAATCGCACTTCACATACATCTAAAATTGTACAATCAAAATTTGCGAAAAAGTTATCACCTACATAAGTGTTATACCCATAGTCGAACCTAATATTGGGTTCCATATATACGTTTTCTCCAGATGAACCAAGTAACTTTTTCAATAAATTAACCCGTTTAACTATTTCAGTTTCTGTAGTTTGATTGTAAATTCTAACAAGTTGTCTTGCTGTTTGTCTGTCTTTTGCTAACTCGGAGTCCGACGGATCATATAAATCTCCGGCTAACATTTTCTCTTTTTCTTTTATCATTAATATCACCCTTGTTATGTTTAAAAGTTGGTACTTGCAAGAGATAGTAATATGAATGGATTATTTCTAAGTTCTTATTTCTCTTGGATTTCCTTCCTAGCAGAAATAAAGTTCAGTATATGCTGTCTGCCCGGTGCAGCGTGAATTGCTCCTTTTACAGAAGCAGTGAGAGCCCCGCTTGCATTTGCAAACGTGAGCAAGCGTCGGTGATGTTTACTTATTTGTTCGCATAGCGTCTCCTTTGATATGCCGATTGACATCAATTCAGATAAAAAACCGCCGATAAAGGCATCACCCGCACCGGTTGTATCCGAAACAGCGACTTTAAACCCTTTATGTTTGTGCGACTCGCCATTTTTTAAATAAATCGCCGCACCGTTGTTACCTTTTGTCAGAACAACGACGTTAACAAGTCCGGTGAAAAGCGATGTGACCGCTTCTTGTTCGTTATCAATGTTTGTGATAAACTGCAGCTCCTCATTAGACACTTTTACGATATCCGCAAGAGGCAGAAACCTCTGAATCGTTTCACGGCAGCTTGCCTCATCAGGCCATAAAGGAAGCCTGATATTGGGGTCAAAGCTTATGATTCCACCTATTCTTTGAAAGTCCTCAATAACTTTGATATGGGCTTGTTTCATTGGACTGTCAACTAAATCGATTGAACAAAAGTGAAGCATATCTCCTTGATTAAACCTTTCTGACATCAATTCATCCGGTGAAAGCAGCAAATCGGCGGCATTTTTTCGATAAAAATGGAAACTCCTTTCCCCAGACTTGTCTACAGATACAAATGCCAATCCGGTTTCACCTTCATCGCTTTGAATAATATAAGAGGTATCTACGCCATTTTCTTTAAGTACGCCAACTATATAATCCCCGAAATGATCGTTAGCAATCTTCGTCAGCATGACGGCATGCGCGCCGTATTTTGCAGCTGCGATTGCCGCATTCATTGGCGCACCGCCGGCAACGCGCTCAAAGGTAGTGACATCTTGTAAAGCCTTTTCTTTTTGGACTGGAATGAAATCAACCAGTGTTTCACCGATGCAAAATATTTTTTTCAAGTGATTCATCTTCCTTCCAGATGTCTTTTAAAGTCCAATAAGTGAATTCCTCAACCCTTACAACGCCTTTCTCAGAAAAAAGCTCAATTCCCAATCGATTTTTTTTCGGATAAATGCGGCTAGTCATCGTTATTTCTCCATGGTTTGCGAATACTTCTATCGAGGATCTGTCAATAAATATACGCAGTGTCAGCTTTCCATTTGCTTCTAGCGGCGCATTTCTCACACTGTCTCGCGATTTCCCCATTTTAGAACAATCGAGTGAGAGCTTTTGATCAGTTATGCTGTATTTGATAGCTGTTTCTTCTTCTTCAAGGCCGCGAATCTTCAAACCTACTGATTCGGCACTGCAATCTCTTAAGTCATATACGACTTGAATTTCAAGAAGCTCTTCGTCTGTTTTTGCCAGGTAACCCCCTGAAATCAACTGATTAGCACAATCCAGATGTTTTGATTTTCGCAACAACTTAGTTTCTTCCACAGGATTCATTAAAATTTTATGATCCTTCCGCAATGTTAATTCTCTCGGCAATGTCAAAGCACCGCACCATCCATCGGCTTTTGTCGGCATCTCAGACTCCCACATATCCATCCAGCCTATGGCAATTCTGCGTCCTTTATCGTCTAATAACGTTTGTACAGCATAAAAGTCATGGCCGTAATCCAGCTCTGTAAAAGCACCGTACACAAATTCGTTTGTTTCATCATCATATTCTCCAATTAAATAACCGGTTTGATGTAAATTCTTATATAAATCACCGTCTGCTTCAATGCCTTGAGGAGAAATCAGCAAGACATGTTTGTCGCCCAATTTGAAGAAGTCAGGACATTCCCACATATAGCCGAGATTTCCATCACTTTGGGCAAGAACACCTTTGTATTCCCAATCTCGCAAATTAGGCGAGCGGTATAAAATAACTCGCCCGACGTTTTCTTTCGTTGAATTACCGACTACCATATACCAGCTGTCCCGATGCTTCCATACTTTAGGATCGCGGAAATGGCGGGAGCTGTCTTCCGGCGGTTTCGCAATGACAGGGTTTTCCTGAAGCTTTTCAAACACGATCCCATCTTGACTGACAGCGATATTTTGATTTTGATAGAAAATGTCCTTCTCTTGATCTATCACATTATGCCCTGTATAAATTAAAGCAAGTTTTCCATTATAATCTACCGCGCTTCCTGAGAAACAGCCGCTTTTATCAAAAGAGTCACCAGGGGCTAAAGCGACCGGGAGATGTTCCCAATGAATGAGATCTTTGCTTTTTACATGGCCCCAATGCATTTGTGCCCAATTCTCATCATACGGATGATGCTGATAAAAGACATGGTATTCTCTTTTATAGTGAATAAGCCCGTTTGGGTCATTTATCCAGTTTGCCCGAGGCATAATATGGTACCCTAATCGATAACGAGTGTTCATCTTTTCCTCCGCTTTCTTCAAAGCTTCCTCTGCCTGTTGGATTCTATCCATTCGTGACATCCTCTCTATATCTGTTTTTTCGAAAAGGCTGAGTATACGCAACACCTTTCTTCGAATCTAATAAAGTGAAAATTGAAATAATTGTGAAGCACAAAGCCAGGGTTCCCATGAAAAGATAAGTGTGACGGAAACCTATACTATCGTATAAACCTCCCGCAATCGGGGAGAAAATCGATGTACCAACTTGAGATGCAAATTGAAAGCCGACAAGGTAAAGAACTGATGAAAGACGTGTATCAAAATTCGCGGCTAAATATTTGAAAATCGCAATCAGCATGATTGGCAATTCTAAAGCATGAATAAGTTTCATCGATGAAATTCCAAACGGTCCGATGACAATTCCAGACCCAATAATACGGAAAGACATCAAAAATCCCGCGAGAATCAAGCTTTTTTTAGGACCGAGTCTATTAACAATAAAGGGGGCTAAAAACAACATGCCCGCTTCAATAAATACTTGAAATGAGTTTAAATATCCAAATATTTGATTCCCCATAGCTGAAGTGGGAAATAAAGAAGCGTAGTAAATCGGGAATTGCTGATCATAGACGCCGTACACACATGTCACTCCGATTACGTACAACATTAAAAACCAAAAGTCTTTTAATAGAAAAAGTCCTCCTACGTCTTTTAATCGGATCGAATCCGCTCTTTCCTTATCATAATCTGTCATCTCAATTTTTATGGACATAATAATGGCCACCAATATGACTGCTGAAAGGGAGGCAATCCAGAAATTGATATTCGGATTGATATTGAACAGCTGTCCTGCAAAAAAAGTTGCTGCCGCCCAGCCAAGTGAACCCCACATCCTTGTCTTGCCGTATTCGAACTGATATTT
The DNA here is from genome assembly GCF_038004765.1 of Bacillus sp. FSL R5-0576. NCBI lineage: Bacteria > Bacillati > Bacillota > Bacilli > Caryophanales > Bacillaceae > Bacillus > Bacillus sp. FSL R5-0576. Next base: position 2,435,731 of record NZ_JBBORU010000001.1, on the reverse strand, counting down.
TCGGCTGACCTTTTCAATATAGGTTTCAATAGCGCCAACTCCCGCAAGAAAAGCAGTTCCTAAATAAATACCACCGACAATGGCGCCGAGGAAGACATCATATTGTAAAAGCGGCCCGTAGATAAAGATATAAAACGGCCCGGTAAAAACAATAAGTATACTAATCATAAATAATATGTTTTTCTTCAGCCCAAGTTTATCAGAGATAAAGCCATATAAAGGCTGCATGCATAAAGTAAAGATAGCGTTTACAGAAAAGATAATCCCAGTCGCCGATCCATTCAATTTGACTTCCTGTCCCAACCAAATCGCAAACAAAGAGTAGCTGGAAGACCATGTGAAAAAGAAAAAGAAAAGATAAGCGCTCAGTTTCCAATACAGACTTTTTGAGCCTTTCATTTCTACAGCTCCTTTAACCCAACATTGATATCTATTTAATACCTGTTCCTGAACCGCTAAGACCTTCCAAAATGTAGCGCTGAGCCACAATATAAATTAAAATCAATGGGATGGTGGAAATCGTCAAGACAGCCATAACTTGATTTGTGTAGACAGGCTCTGTGCTGTTGATAGCTGTAATCGCAACTTGAATCGGAAATTTCGACTTATCCGTCAAAACCATTAGCGGCCAAATATAATCATTCCAGCTGCCGATAAAGGCTAAGGTTCCGACAGTTGCTACAGCTGGTTTAGACATCGGTATCATAATCCGCCAGAAGATTTGCCATGTATTTGCCCCGTCAAGCTTGGCCGATTCAATCATTTCCTCCGGAATTGCCATGAAAAAGTTTCGGAACAGATAAATATTGAATGCCCCCGCTAATGCCGGCAAAATAACGGCAAGGCGTGTATCGACCAGACCGATTTTATGAATAATTGTAAACTGTGAGATTAAAATCGTTTCAAACGGCACAATTAAAAGCGCCAACAAAATGCCAAAGAGCATCTTTTTCCCTGAAAATTGCAGCTTGGCGAATGCAAACCCTGCCATTCCGTTAATCACAACAGATCCAACTGCTACGCACAAACCATAAAAAAGACTGTTACCAATATACATAAGCAAATCAAACCGAGTCAGCACTTCCCTATAGGACGAAAACCATTCTGCCAGATGAAGAGAGGGCAGAAACGCTTTAAAGCTGTTCATATTATTGTAAATTTCCGCTTCCGGTTTCATGGAAGATGCAATCATCCAAATTAGCGGAAAGATAAATAGAACGGCCAGCAAAGCAAGACACGTATACTCCAGAATTGTCAAAGGCCCGAACTTACGTCTCAATGGTCTTCATCCTCCTTAACCAGCTTGCGTTGTGCGAGTGTCACCAATCCAATAATCGTTCCAAACAAGAGCGCGATCGAGCTTGCATATCCGACCATCCGATCGGTAAATCCAGTTTGATAAATATAATAGACAACGGTCATCGTTGAATTGACTGGTCCGCCCTGGGTCATGACCATGGGCTGAACAAGGAGTTTAAACGCGCTGATCAGCGTTGTGATAAAGATAAAAACAGATGTCGGTTTTAACAATGGTAATGTAATGTAAATAAAACGCTGCCATTTATTCATACCATCTAATTGTGCCGCCTCGTAGACATCCTCGGGAATGTTTTGCAAACCAGCTAAAAAAATGAGCATCTGAAAACCTGCTCCCTGCCAAGCGGAAACGACAACGATCGTAAAGATTGCTTGCTTAGGGCTCGTCAAGAAAGGCTGTGGTGATAGACCGAAGTGCGCCAATATATTATTTATCATACCTTCATTCGGATTCAGCAAGTACATCCACAAAACGGAGATGACAACCAGTGACATGACGACAGGACTAAAGTATGCGACTTTGAAAAATGCGTTGGCTTTGCGCTTTTTATTCAATAGGAGGGCAAGCCCAAGTGCTGCCCCGATCTGTAACGGTATCAATAAGACAACAAATTTTATGGTGTTGCCCAAACTTTTTAAGAATATTGGGTCCTGAAAAAGTTTGATGAAATTATCAAAGCCAATAAACTTACGCAAATCAGGCGTCAACAAATAGTAATCTGTAAATGCGTAGTACACAGCCATGATAGAAGGAATCACAAGAAACATTAATAAAATAAGCAACGCCGGTCCTAAGAACATATATGCGACTGCGTTTTCCCGCCAGCGTATTTTATTCACTGTCTTTCTTTCTATTGGCAAGGCCGGTCTAGTCTCTTTCAATATTGTTTTATTCATGGCGTCCACCTGCTAGTTTGCCTTATCGATGGCAGATTGCATTTCTTTTACACGTGTATCCAGCACTTTTTGAATATCCTGATTTTGATCATAAAAGCTAATATCATCGATTGTTTGTTGAAATGCTCGAGTTACCTGCGGATATGCCGGTGTCACCGGACGTGCATGGCCTGTTTCTTTCAGTTGCTGCATAAAGACATTCATCTCATCAGAAAATTCTTTTGTCAGCACTTTCTCTGAAGAATAACGTACAGGCAGGGCGGCGATTGATCGGCTCAATTCGATATTGGATTCCTTATTAGTCATCCAATCTACTAATTTTGCTGCCCATTCTTTATTTTCAGACGCTTGTGTCATTGCGAACTGCCAGCTTCCCGAAGGAGAGACGAGCTTTTTGGTTTTTGGCGATACAGGATACGGCATTACTCCATAATCGACGTTGGGAAAGTTTGTTTTCAGATCGGTTATTGTCCACACGCCGCTCATCTTCATCGGGTATTTCTCCGTTTCAAACGCTTGTTTGACAGGGGTGCGTGTTGTGTAGCCCTCTTTAAGCATCGTTTGTATAAACGTCATCGCTTCAACTGTTGGTTTTTTGTTAAAGACGCCATCCGCTTTCTTCCCGTTTTCTGAAAGAATATCCCCACCAGCTGACCAAACAAACGGTAAGAGCGCATAAGACAATATTTCGTCTTTTGACTGTAATTGCATATCGATGGCTGGTTTATCGTATTTATTTTTCAGCTTTTCGCAAAGCTCAAGAAATTCTTTCCATGTCCAAGGATCTTTCACTGTTGGCAGCGTTTTCAAATCAACCCCGGCATCCTTAAGCATTTTTTTGTTATAGTAGATGCCGACCGACGATTCACTGACGCCGATGGCATACAGTTTCCCTTGGTAGGTGCCTTGCTGCTTAATACTTGGCAATAAATCATCCTGGTCTTTAATAAACTCATCCAAAGGTGCAATAACGCCAGATTTCGCATAAGCCGCAGTATTTGGTCCGTCCAAAGTGATGACATCAGGCAGGGTGTTCGTTGTTAGTGCCGCATTCACTTTGTCTTCATAACCTCCACCGTTGCCGCTTCGGGGAATGAATTCAATTTTCGCCTCGACATTTTCTGAAGCGTACTTTTTATTAAAAGCATCCACCCGCTTTTGATAAACCTTTCCTTCCTCATTATCATCCGATACGTGCACCCACATTGTAACCGTTTTCTTTCCGCTGCTATTTGCGCTTTCGCTTTTGTTACAACCCCAGACTGCAAACATGAGCAGCAACGACAAACTTCCTAACATCAACCTTTTCATATTCATTAATTTCCCTCCTTTTGCACAAAAATGTAAAAGCGCTTTCAAGAAGAATTGTATGTCAACCGGTTTCATATGTCAACCGGTTGACATAAATTTATGCATAATTCTAAATTTAAAGAACGAACTTGAGTATATACTACGAACTATGGAAAATCCTTGCACATGTCAGGCTGATTCTCTAAAATAAGTGCGTGACGAGAATTGTAAGCCATTTCAGTAAAAGCAGGGGGAAAGGGAATGAAGCCTAGCATTCACGATGTTGCAAAATTAGCGGGAGTTTCATCTACAACCGTTTCGAGGGTATTAAATAATCGCGGCTATATAAGCGAAAAAACAAAAGATAAAGTTTACAAGGCGATGGAAGAAATCAATTACTTTCCAAATGATTTGGCCCGTTCTTTATTTCGAAAGCGCACCAATTTAATAGGGCTTATCATTCCAAACTCCAGCAATCCGTTTTTCGGCGAACTCGCCTTTTATATTGAAAGCATCTGCACGTCCATGGGCTATAAACTGCTGCTTTGCAACAGTTTAAATCGAATAGATAAAGAAGAAAAATATCTCGAAATGCTGATCAGAAATCAAGTGGATGGCGTCATCGCCGTCACTTACAACAGGGGAATACTCAATTATCACCAGCAAAATCTGCCGATTGTCGCAATTGACCATTACTTATCGGAAACAGTTCCTGTCGTCGGCTCAGACAACTTTGACGGAGGCAAAAAGGCAGCAGAACTATTGATAAAAAAGGACTGTCAGCACATCATTCACATCAATGGGCCGATTGAACTTGAAACGCCTGCAAATCTCAGGAGAAAAGCATATGAAGATGTGATGCGTGAACACGGAAGACAGCCTATTACATATGAAGTGTCATTTCATGATAACTACAGGAACATTATTTCAAAACTATTTGATGAACAGCCTGCAGTTGACGGGATTTTTGCCAGTGATGATATCATAGCTGCAGGAGTCATTACGGAAGCCAAAAAACGCGGAAAAGACATTCCAGGTCAATTAAAAGTGATTGGTTATGACGGTACAGAAACCATTCAGGCTATTCTGCCAGAATTGACTACTATTCAACAGCCGATCGAATTAATTTCCAAAACGGCCATTGAGATTTTAGAAAAACAAATTGAAGGCGAATTTGATGATTTACCACTTGAAACATATTTGCCCATACAGCTTTCCGAAGGTGGGACGACGTAATAAACATGTTAGAAGAGTTCCATGGAGTTAGTTAGATGATCTGTTTTTATAGATGGCCTTTTAACGCTTCTAATTGATTTGCTTGTTCTACATTTGATACGCATAAAATGAGAAACAAGATTTGATTTTGAATTTTGAACCAAAATTATTCTCTTGTTAAAAATTTGTTATAAGGTTTGAGAAAGATTATTTGCAGAGGATCTATTTCAAAAAGAAAACATACCAAATGATATTGGTATGTTTTTATTTATATGTTGATTCTCTTAAAGGTATCCAAACATGCCACCAATGCCATGTGCGTGTAGCTACCCGAGCTAACTATATCTAATAGATTCGAGAACTGGTTTGTTTTCGCGATTCGCTTTTTCATTACTTCTTTCCCAGCGGGACCAAATTCACAAGGGTATATGCATGTGAAATAACACAGGACCTCTCTGCGCAATCTATTGGATTTACACAAAGTCTCCTTCTTTACATGCTAATCTTCAAATTTTAATAACAATTGATGAATGTTATTAGAGATACAAGTAGGTGTTTTTATCATCCCATTGTTAATCCATTCTTCTATAATTCCTACCACACCTGAAACGATAAATGTTGTTTCAAATTTCTCAATTTCGGTAATTGATTTTGCTGATTGTATCATGCTCAATTCCTCAATCATTTTTGTTTTGAAAAACTCTTTTAGTTTGTTGATTGAAAGGACATTCATTTTTGGTTTTGTTAACAATGTGAAAATTTCGACGTTTTGGTATATGTATTCTGTCGTTTTTTCTATAAAGGTCAGTATGTTCAGTGGATCATCACTTGGAAAAGATGCATCATAAATGCTTCCTAGCTGTTGAAATATTTCGTCTTCGATCTGTTCATACAAGTCAAAAACGTCTTTGTAGTGAAGATAAAAGGTGCCTCGGCCTATATCGGCTTCTTTAGATAATTCGGAAACAGTTATTTTGTTGATTTCTTTTTCCTGAAGCAACTTTAAAAAGGCATGTTTTATTGCACTTTTTGTCTTGATTGATCGTCTGTCCCCCATAGCGTCCTCCGTTAATATACAATTTATCATGTATTGTTCATTAATGAACATGTACAGCTAAATTGCAGATTGATACTCAAATTTTCTTACCATTATAATGAACATGTGTTCATGAGTCAAAAAATGGTTTAGTGGAAAAGGAGGTGCATCAATGTTTCTTTATCGACAAGCAAGAGCAGATGAAGTAAGCAAAGTGGCAAAGCTATTCCATGAATCTTTCAATCAATATCCTTTTATGGATTTACTCGTCAAACGCGAAAAAAAAGATCGTTCATTTATTTTTGAAATGCATAAAGTACTAACAAAAGCATATTTTAAAAAGCATTTCTGTTTTGTTGGTATTCAGAATGGTGAAATTGTTGTTGCCGCTCTATTAAAACATCGTGATAAACCTGACATTAGCTTGATCGATTATATAGCAGCAGGTGGAATAAAATTAATCAAAATAGGGGGATTTTCAGTATTGAACATGTTAAAGGTGGCTAATGAGGCTAAAACATCTTACAAATCCTTAAAAGAGCCGGCATGGTATTTAGAAGTATTAGGAGTTTCGCCATCTTATCAGAGAAAGAGTTTGGGCAGCAAAATGATTAATGACTGTCTCATCCCTTTTATTTCAAAATGCGGGGGCGGCATCTTGGCCCTTATCACGAATACTGACCTCAATAGATCATTTTACAAAACGTACTGATTTTATATTTAAAGATTATCATAACCTTTCATAAAGATGGAGGTCGAATGAATGTCTTCAAAAGAAAAAAAGAGTGTAACCATTTTGACGGAAAGTCAATTGTCTTCGAGAGCATTTAAAGATGAAGCGTATGAATTTTATAAAGAATTGCGAAAATCACAGCCTCTCTACCCATTATCTTTAGGAACTCTGGGGAAAGGCTGGCTCATATCGAGATATGATGATGCAATACATTTATTAAAGAATGAAAAATTAAAGAAAAACTATGAAAATGTAATAACCGCAAAAGAAGAGAACCGTCCTGTTCTGTTGAAGAATGAAGAGCCTTTAACAAAGCATATGCTTAATTCAGATCCCCCGGATCACAATCGTTTGCGAGCTCTTGTTCAGAAAGCATTTACTCATCGGATGATTTTGCAGTTGGAAGACAAAATCCAACATATAGCAGATTCTTTATTGGATAAAGTACAACCCAACAAACTCATGAACCTAGTAGACGATTATGCGTTTCCTTTGCCGATTATCGTGATAAGTGAAATGCTTGGCATTCCCCTAGAAGATCGTCAAAAATTCAGAGTGTGGTCGCAAGCAATTATTGATTTTTCAGATGCCCCTGAAAGACTCCAGGAGAATGATCATTTGTTAGGAGAATTTGTTGAATATCTGGAATCCTTAGTTCGCAAAAAAAGGAGCGAACCTTCAGGAGATTTAATCAGTGCATTAATTCAAGCGGAAAGTGAAGGCACACAATTAAGTACAGAAGAATTGTACTCGATGATTATGCTGCTTATCGTTGCAGGTCATGAAACAACCGTAAACTTAATCACCAATATGACATATGCTCTGATGTGCCACGGTGATCAATTAGAAAAGCTCCGCCAGCAGCCAGACTTGATGAATTCAGCCATAGAAGAAGCATTGCGGTTTCACAGCCCTGTTGAGCTAACGACAATTCGCTGGACGGCTGAACCGTTTATACTGCATGGGCAGGAAATTAAACGGAAAGACGTGATCATCATTTCTTTAGCATCAGCAAACCGTGATGAGAAGATATTTCCAAATGCCGACATATTTGATATTGAAAGAAAGAACAACCGCCATATTGCTTTTGGCCATGGCAATCATTTTTGCCTTGGTGCACAGCTAGCCCGCTTAGAAGCAAAGATTGCGATTTCCACCTTATTACGCCGCTGTCCAAATATACAGTTAAAAGGCGAAAAGGAACAAATGAAATGGAAAGGGAATTTTCTGATGAGAGCACTCGAAGAACTGCCGCTTAGTTTTTAATTTTTTGGGGGATATGTGATTTTCAAACATATCTCGTTTTACTCCTTAATTAGATTAAACGATAGTAAAAGCTATAACATAAAAATTTGATATGATAGCTTTTCAAAAACAAAGTTTAGCATTATTTATGCCTACCGGGCATGAAAATGTCTTGCAAACACCAATAGTTTCATCCTATCGGTGTTTTTTTATTTGTTTTCAGCCTCATTTGGACAAACAGCTGTTACATAGTAAACGTTTGTTAAGATAAAATAATGGAGGGCATAGTTTCTAATGAGAAAAATAATGATAGATGGAAGAGACTTTGAAAATATAGAAGTTTTACATGATGTTTTAAAAGATAAACTAGACTTCCCAGACTACTATGGGAGAAATTTAGACGCTTTATGGGATTGCCTGACAGGGTGGGTGGATTTGCCGCTCACTTTAGTCTTGAAAAATTTTGAGTTCAGCAATACACTTTTAGGTTCATACGCTGATGATGTATTAGAAGTTTTACAAGAGGCTCAAGAGGAACTAAAGGACGAATTTAAAATAATAATAGAGTAGACTTTCTGTTTTGCGAATTTTAACAATTTTCGTTCGTAGAAAAAGGCAATAGGGCACCGCAAATTAAATTTTCGGTGAGACCGCAATAACTTTTTGGCTTCTGATAAGTTTCTTATGATGTTGGTATCAAGTCACACAAGTACATAACTCTCCCATGACTTCTTTCTGATGTAAGTTAATTTAATTATGAGTTAATATCAAGGATAATTTTATTCTGTAAATAATATTTTAAAAGGATTTAAATTTAAATAATATTTGATATCTGAATAAAAATTCGTTATTATTTAAATTGGATGAAATATAATTCTGTTAAGGGTATTGGGGGGTTATGAAATGGGTATTATGCTTGACGAAACTGATAAGGCCATTTTAAGAGAATTGCAGGAAGATGCTTCAATATCAAATTTAAATTTATCTAAGAAAATTGGGCTTTCACCATCAGCTTGCCTTGCAAGAACAAAGAACCTAGTAGAAGCAGGTATAATTAAAAAGTTTACGACTATTGTTGATGAGAAAAAACTTGGAATCGAAGTCACAGCACTAGCTCTCATCAACTTATCACCCTTAAATAGGGAGACAATTCATTCATTTTTAGAGGATATAAACAAATTCCCACAGGTTCAAGAATGCTACACACTTACAGGAAGCCATGACTATATGCTTAAGATTGTGGCGAAGGACATGGAGAGTTATCGGAATTTTATCATTGATTCATTAATGCAGAACCCTGCTATTAGTGGAGTTGACACAAGCATAGTCATGAGTACAGAAAAAAGAACTGTCAGTGTGCCAATTGATGAAATGTAGGAGGTTGTTGATTTGAATAAAAATAAAGAATCGTTACATTTAAGCTCTCCTGCTATAAACACTCATATGAATAAGAGAGGTCAAATATGGGCTGCATTTCGTTCTGCATTCCCATATACAATTCCGATTTTTGCGGGGTTTTTATTTTTGGGGATAGCTTATGGAATCTTTATGCATTCTTTGGGATTTAGCGCAATCTATCCAATCATCATGAGTTTTATGATATTTGCGGGCTCAATGGAGTTTGTTGCAGCGAATTTTTTACTTGGTGCGTTCAACCCTATGAATGCTCTTTTTTTGACGTTAATGGTCAATGCCCGGCATTTGTTTTATGGAATTTCCATGTTGGATAAGTACAGAGGGACTGGAAAGAAAAAGCTCTATCTGATTTTCGGAATGTGCGATGAATCATTTTCTATCAATTATACCGCTAATGTTCCGGCGAATGTTGACAAGGGCTGGTTTATGTTTTTTGTGACACTGCTTAATCATTTATATTGGGTCGCGGGGGCAGCGATAGGAGGTATTTTTGGGTCGTACGTGAAATTTAATACCGAAGGGCTTGATTTTGTGATGACTGCTCTGTTTATTGTGATATTCATAGAACAATGGATGAAAGAAAAAAAGCATTACAGTGCTCTCACAGGACTTGGACTTTCAGTAGCCTGTCTTATCCTTTTTGGCGGAAACCAATTTATTATTCCTGCTATGCTCGCCATTTTAGGGGTACTGACTGTTCTGAGAAAACCATTGGAGAAAGCTGAGGTTTCCGTATGACGATGACGATGACGCAGCAAATGATCACCATTGCAATGGTCGTGCTTGGAACAATGCTGACACGGTTCCTTCCATTCATGATTTTCCCGTCTGGCAAACCGACACCGAAATATGTACAGTATCTTGGTAAAGTGCTGCCATCAGCGGTAATCGGGCTTTTGGTCATTTATTGTTTAAAAGATGTGAGTCTGCTTTCTGGAAGTCATGGCATTCCTGAATTGGTTGGGGCAGCTGCAGTTGTACTGCTTCACTTGTGGAAGAAAAATATGCTTCTTTCCATAGCGGGGGGAACCGTTGTTTATATGGTTTTGGTGCAATTGGTTTTTTAACCGATATCGGAAACGATCAAAATGATCATGCTTTTATTGAACTTGATAAAAATATATAAAACTGACCAAACTTATTTTGGAATCAACACTGCGCCAGTGCAAATAGCATCTGTAATGTTTCCTGGCTATTCAAGAAGTGTCTACTTTAATCGGAGGCTATATAATGTCAAAAAAAGTGTCTGCTTCCTATATCATCATTATAGGATTAATGCTATTTGCATTGTTTTTTGGAGCAGGAAATCTCATTTTTCCGCCTATGCTTGGTCAAATGGCTGGAAAAAATGTATGGATCGCTAATGCAGGTTTCTTAGTGACCGGAGTTGGATTGCCATTACTGGCTATAACAGCATTTGTTTTTTCGGGTAAACAAAACTTACAGTCGTTAGCCAGCCGTGTTCACCCGGTGTTTGGCATTGTATTTACGACGATTCTCTATTTGGCAATCGGGCCTTTTTTCGCTATCCCGAGATCAGGAAACGTATCGTTTGAAATTGGGGTAAAACCTTTTTTATCAAATGATGCATGCCCTGTCTCATTAATCATATTTACAATATTATTTTTCGCATTGGCATGCTTGTTATCACTCAATCCTTCAAAAATCATTGATATAGTTGGGAAATTTTTGACGCCAATTAAGCTGACATTTATCGGATTGCTTGTAGTGGTAGCTCTTATTCGCCCAATTGGAACCATTCAAGCACCATCAAAAGGGTACACATCACAAGCGTTTTTTAAAGGATTTCAGGAAGGATACCTCACTCTGGATGCCCTTGTAGCATTTGTTTTTGGAATTATCATCGTGAATGCATTGAAAGAACAAGGAGCTTCTACCAAAAAACAGCTGATGGGTGTTTGTGCAAAAGCAGCCGCGATTGCAGCTGTACTCTTAGCAGTTATGTATACAGCCCTTTCCTATATGGGGGCTTCCAGCGTTGAAGAACTGGGGATTTTAGAAAATGGAGCAGAGGTTTTGGCTAAGGTTTCATCCTATTATTTTGGTTCTTATGGTTCAATCTTATTGGGCTTAATGATTACAGTGGCGTGTCTGACGACAAGTGTCGGACTGATCACTGCGTGTTCTTCATTTTTTCATGAATTATTTCCGAACATTTCTTATAAAAAAATTGCTGTCGTTTTATCAGTGTTTAGTACGCTTGTCGCAAATATAGGATTAACCCAGCTCATTAAGGTGTCAATGCCTGTCTTACTGACAATGTATCCTATCGCGATTTCCTTAATATTTTTAACGTTTTTGCATTCTGTATTTAAAGGGAAGACAGAAGTGTATCAAGGCAGTTTATTATTCGCATTCATCATCAGCCTATTTGACGGTTTGAAGGAGGCTGGAATACAAATTGAAGTTGTGAATCGTATTTTCACTCAGATTCTTCCTATGTATAACATAGGGCTGGGGTGGCTCATTCCAGCTATTGCAGGGGGAATATGCGGCTATATACTGAGTATATTCCGAACAAAAACAAGTTGATCAATCAACAGCAATATCACTCAGATCTGCAGGAAGGACAAAGTGCTTGTTCGCCGGTTGCATTGCTTATTAAATGTGTTCAACCAAATTTACAATCATCCTTCCTCTTGCTTCGCCTCTTCGTAAGGTAGGAAGAACATCCGGTAATTGATCAAGAGTTCCTTCATTCTGCACGAAATTTTCTAAATTTACCGGCTTAAGTTCACTTTCAGTTACAAGTAAATCCCGACCGGAAGAGAAGAAACAAAAATTTTACAGGCTGTTAGCCGAAAGACTGGAATCTGAGTGTGGTATCGCATCAACTGATTTAATTGTATCTATTGTTGAAAATGATAATGCTGACTGGAGTTTTGGACTTGGTGAGGCCCAATTTTCAACAGGTAAATTGTAGTTGAATACTACCCTCAAATGCTTGATTGAAGAAAAGGATAGAGAAACTAGGGTAGCGGAGCAAACCATGGGTTTGCTCCGCTTTTTTATGTTTATAAGAGAATAATTAAGGAGGTATTGTGGATTTCTATAAAAATATTTTGACATTTTAGTAAAGAGCATATATATTTATATATGAACACATGCTCATATATAAATATTATTTGCATCATGTTAGAATGCTTCATAACAGATTTGAAATAATAAATACATATGTATCAAAAACTTTAGTTAAGGAGGAGTTTTTTATGGGTCACAATCATAATGAAGGAGCAAATAAAAAGGTTTTATTGATCTCTTTTATCATGATTACAGGTTATATGATTATAGAAGCTATAGGTGGATTTTTAACAAATAGTCTGGCGCTTTTATCTGATGCAGGCCATATGCTGAGTGATTCAATTTCATTAATGGTTGCCCTGATTGCTTTTACATTAGCTGAAAAAAAGGCAAATCACAATAAGACATTCGGCTATAAACGATTTGAGATTCTTGCAGCTGTGATAAACGGTGCTGCCTTAATTCTTATTTCTCTTTATATCATTTATGAAGCAATCGAACGCTTCTCTAATCCACCAGAAGTAGCAACAACCGGCATGCTTACAATTAGTATCATCGGGTTAGTTGTGAATCTATTGGTCGCTTGGATTATGATGAGTGGCGGAGATACAAAGAATAATCTGAATATAAGAGGAGCTTATTTACATGTAATAAGCGATATGCTCGGCTCTGTAGGTGCCATTTTAGCTGCCTTACTTATCATCTTCTTTGGATGGGGCTGGGCAGATCCATTGGCTAGTATCATTGTGGCTATTCTTGTTCTAAGAAGCGGTTACAATGTGACTAAAGATTCCATTCACATCTTAATGGAAGGAACTCCAGAAAATATCGATGTCTCTGATATCATTCGTACAATTGAAGGGACAGAGGGAATTCAAAACATTCATGATTTACACATATGGTCTATCACAAGCGGATTGAATGCTCTTTCTTGCCATGCAGTTGTGGACGATCAACTGACCATTTCAGAAAGTGAAAATATTTTACGCAAAATTGAACATGAACTTGAGCATAAAGGCATTACGCACGTAACCATTCAAATGGAAACCGAAGCGCATAATCACGACAATGCGATCCTTTGTCAGCCCAAAATGGAGAAGCCGCGTGACCACCATCACCATTAAATTTTTTATCTAACTTTATAGTGAGGAGATCAACTAGCATTTTGCAGATTCTGTCTACTGACAATTTGAAATTGGCGGGGTGATAATGTGTACGACACTATCGTAATCGGGGCTGGTCAAGCAGGGATCTCGATAGGATATTATCTTAAGCAGTCCGATCAAAAGTTTATCATTTTGGATAAAAGTCATGAGGTGGGGGAGAGCTGGAAAGATCGGTATGACTCATTAGTTTTATTTACTTCTCGAATGTATAGCTCTTTGCCTGGAATGCATCTTGAAGGAGAAAAACATGGATTTCCTACAAAAAATGAAATTGTTGCTTATCTAAAGAAGTATGTTAAAAAATTTGAAATTCCAATCCAATTACGGACAGAAGTAATAAGTGTCCTAAAAATAAAGAATTATTTCTTAATAAAAACAAATCGGGAAGAATATCAAACGAAGAATCTTGTCATTGCTACAGGGCCTTTTCATACCCCTAGTATTCCATCAATATCAAAGGATTTAGCTGATCATATTAATCAGCTACACTCATCACAATATAAGAATTCAAAACAATTGGCATATGGAAATGTACTAGTAGTTGGTGGTGGGAATAGTGGTGCTCAGATAGCTGTTGAATTATCCAAAGAAAGAGTTACATATTTAGCCTGTAGTAATAAACTAGTTTATTTCCCTTTAATGATCGGAAAAAGAAGCATCTTTTGGTGGTTTGATAAATTAGGAGTTTTACATGCAAGTCATACATCAATAGTAGGCAAATTCATTCAAAAGAAAGGTGATCCAGTATTTGGGCATGAATTAAAACATGCAATAAAACAGAAGGAGATCATCTTAAAAAAAAGAGTCATTGCCGCAAAGCAAAATGAAATCATTTTTAAAGATTCATCTACATTAGAAGTAAACAATATTATTTGGGCTACTGGTTTCAGGAATCCCTTATGTTGGATAAATATAAAAGGTGTTTTGGATCAAGAAGGTCGAATCATACATCATAGAGGTGTTTCACCTGTAGAAGGATTGTACTTTATAGGGTTGCCTTGGCAGCATAAGCGAGGTTCAGCATTGCTTCAAGGCGTAGGAAATGATGCTGAATACATTGTAAAACAAATGAACGGTGAATAAACGAAGCAGAGCAGTAACTCACATGTTTACTGCTCTATTTTATTGTGAATAAGGGTAGCGAAGTGGAGATGCGCCTTCTCTTTTATTTAAGAAGTTAGAATATAGAAAGAGAAAAATCACTTTAAGACATACTCATATTTTTATGTTCAACAATGGTCTTAAGGAGGCTGCGCATTGAATTTGTCAGGTACGCATCTTTATGGCGTATAAAGATTGTTGAGATACAGCTATCTTTCTCAGGTAATGGGTGACAATAAACCTTACCTTGTGCAGCTAGATGCATAACAGCAGATTCCGGTACCACTGTTATACCGAGTCCAAGTGCAACACTATTTAAGATTGTCTCCAGGATGTTAAATTCCATCATTCTGTTTGGGAGCACACCTTCATCTTTGAGCCATTGTTCAAGCCTAGACCGATACCCGCACCCCTGATTAAAAACAAGAATCGGAGTCGTTGAAACATCCTCTATATTAAACGTTTTGTTACTGGTTACAAGAGTAAGTTTTTCAGTATAAACATCATACTGTTCCAGAATAGAATGTTTCAAAGGGCCTGAAATAAAAGCTCCGTCTAATTCGTGATTCATGACCTTTTTAATAAGTTCCTCTGTTAGACCAGCCTGCAATGATAAATCCACATTAGGATACTTTTTATAATAGGAAGCTATGATGGTCGGCAGTATCCTCACTGTTTCCACTGTACCGATTTTTAATATTCCAGATGGTATTTCAGTATCTAGAAAGACCTGCTCCAGTTCTTCAACATCTTTCAAAATTTTGTTAACGTATTCAATCATTTTTCGGCCCTCTGGGCTTAGTGAAACCCCTTTTTTATGGCGATTGAAAAGAGGTGTTTTGAGCTCATTCTCTAATTGCTTAATCCGCGCAGTTACATTAGATTGTACATAATTTAACTCTTTTGCAGCACCGGTAATACTCTTGTGATGGGCTACGCATTTGAAAATTTGTAAGTCTCGCAGTTCCATGAAGATCCCCCCTTCATTAAAGTATCATTATCAATGATGTTTTTCATCACTTTTGTTCATTTTACTTGATGCTTACTTCTTTTTATAATTCTCATTGTAATTTTAAAGAAAAGGAGGGGAATTCAATGAAAAAAAGTCAATTATTCATTGGTGCCCTTACATGTTTAGTGGCAAGTATGTCTTGGGGCGCGATGTTTCCAGTTGCAGATCATGCATTAGAATTTATTGATCCGTTTTATTTTTCATTTATTCGCTACGGTGTGGTAACAATTATGTTAGTGATTTTATTATTAGTGAGAGAAGGAAAAAAATCATTTCATTTAGAGGGTAAAGCAAAATGGATCATTTTATTTGGGGTGATGGCGTTTACTATATACAATGTTCTTATTTTTTTAGGTCAAAGGTTGATGGGGAAGTCTGGAATTATGACAGCATCCATTGCCGAGGCACTCATGCCGATGCTTTCAATTGTTATTCTATGGGGATATAAACATGTGAAACCTAAAAAATACACAATGATCAGTATATTGATTGCCTTTTTGGGGGCTTCGATGGTCATAACCAAAGGTAATATAAGTTTCTTTTTTTCATTAGGGGATCATCTATTCTCGATACTCTTTATATTCATTGGTGTTTTAGGGTGGGTTGTCTACACAATGGGGGGACAGATATTCCGAGAGTGGTCCACACTTCGTTATTCAACTTTGACATGTTTATTCGGCACAGCTATAACAGGAATCATGACAGCTATACTTACCGCGCAAGGTTACGTGTCGGTACCGAGTATTAAAGTGATTGCAGCAATTAAGTATGATTTTTTATTTATGATTACTTTACCAGGTATCATAGCCCTCCTTAGTTGGAACTATGGCATTAAAATCCTATCATCCATTAATGGGATTTTATTTATTAACTTTGTCCCCATTACTACATTGTTAATCATGGTGATCAAAGGATATAACATAACTGCATTTGATATAGTAGGAACACTGTTTGTCATTATTGGACTCATTTTAAATAACATATATCAGCGTAAGGAAGATTATAAGCAGGTATTGAAAAAAGAAAAAACAAATTTGACTATCACTTAGACGGTGGGGGATTTAAAATGTTTGAAGGTTTATTGTTTTTCATTTCAGCTGGAATTGTCTGTGAACTTGCTGCAATTAATAGAAATGGCCGCAAAAATATAAAGCAACAGGCGGAATTGATTCAAATTTTAAAAGAAAACCTTAATAAAGACATTAAATAAATCAAGACGGTTGGATATTATTGAAACACACCAGAAAATTCAGGTGTGTTTTTATTTTGCTTTCTATTTTAAGTCTTAAAATGTCACCAATCGCTAGTTGAATACTATGGGAACCACTCTTCATACGGAAAAAGATGATTATTTACATCATTCAGAGTTGATTTTAGGTTCTTTTGAACTTATAATGTTATATATATTGTTTTTTGTTTATTCAGAAAAAACGAATGTTATAAAAATAAAAGAAAATATTTACATCGGAGGTGTACGCCTTACTAGGTAAGGCAAATCATTGACAACCATTAACCTTATAATCTTTACTCTTTTAATTGTCTTAACAGCATTTTTTGTTGCGACTGAATTTGCGATAGTAAAGATCAGGTCATCAAAAATTGACCAACTCATATTAGAGGGAAAAAAAGGTGCCGTATCAGCCAAAAAGGTCATTACTCATTTGGACGAATATTTGTCAGCTTGTCAATTAGGGATCACGGTTACAGCGTTGGGAATTGGCTGGGTCGGAGAATCGACTTTTGAAGTGATTCTGCACCCCTTATTTGCTCATTTTCATGTAAGTGAAACAGTCTCACATGTATTGATCTTAGTGATTGCTTTTGTGATGGCGACTTTTTTGCACGTTGTAGTTGGAGAGCTTGCTCCTAAAACACTCGCTATCCAAAAAGCGGAAACCATCACTCTTTTGACTGCAAAGCCAATTATTTGGTTTTACCGCATCCTGTTCCCTTTTATATGGTTTTTAAATGGTTCAGCCCGGTTTATAGTAGGACTTTTCGGTTTGAAACCTGCATCAGAACATGAACTTGCTCATTCTGAAGAAGAACTGCGCATCTTACTGTCTGAAAGCTATAAGAGCGGTGAAATCAATAAAAATGAGTTGAAATATGTAAATAATATTTTTGAATTTGATGAAAGAATCGCCAAAGAAATTATGATTCCAAGAAGAGAGATCGTAGCGATTTCTAGTGAGGATTCTTATGAAACTATTGTTAAGACCATTAAGACAGAGAGCTATACAAGGTACCCAGTCCTAAATGGAGATAAAGATTCAATCATTGGTTTTATCAATGCTAAAGAATTTTTGTCAGCTTATATTGACACAGACCAGAAGATAAAAGAGGATTTCAAGTTAGAAAATCATATCAACCCTGTTATCCATGTTATTGAATCCGTTCCAATTCATGATTTATTGGTAAAAATGCAAAAAGAGCGAACACATATCGCTATTCTTGTGGATGAATATGGCGGCACTTCAGGTTTAGTCACTGCTGAAGATATTCTTGAAGAAATTGTCGGGGAAATCAGAGATGAATTTGATAAAGATGAAGTGCCTAATATTAGAAAAGTAAATGATAATCACTATATCTTAGATTCGAAAGTGCTCATTGAAGATGTAAATAATTTATTGGGAACGACGTTAGCAAGTGACGAAGTGGATACAATAGGCGGCTGGTTTATGACTCAACAAATAGACGCTGCAGTTGGGTCCGTTATAGAAGCCGATGGGTATATTTTTAAAGTGCACAAAACAGTTGGCCGGCATATTAATTATTTAGAAATTGTCCGGAAAAAAGAATAACATCTGGATAAAACACATGAGATTTTGACTAATAAGATGCTTAAAGCCTGAGATGAAATTTTCATCCAGGCTTTTTTAAACAATGATCTTGCAGTTTAAGTAGGTAATCATGATCGAAGTTCAAACGTTTCTAAGCAAAAAAGGAGGCCTGGATATCTATAGCTCTTTTACCATTACCTTCTCACCATTAAAGTCGAGTTCACCATTAAATTGAAAACCAAACCTTTGATAAAGGCGTATAGCATGAATATTATTTTCAAATATACTTAAATAAATTCTTTTGCATTTATATAGCTCAGCAAGGTGCTGAATGAGGGCTTTAAGCATTTTCTTCCCTAATCCTTTTCCCTGATAGCGTTCGTCAATAAAAAATCGGTCAAGCCAGACTCGTCCGTTTTTATTATCTTCATCATACTCGGGAAACAATCCATACATTGCAAAACCGACTAGATCTCCTTCATAGTAAAGCCCGACAGGTTTATAATAGTGACATTCGTTTGCATCCTCTAAACATATTTTTGTAGATTCAATATATGATAATTGATTCTGGCTGACATGTAGATCAAGAATTGCAGCACGATTATCATCAGTTACTGCTTTTATTTTTATACTCATACTACATTCTCCTTTTTTCTTATCCCGGTTAGGCTGCGGCTTAAGGTGATGGCAGATGAAATCCTGATATTGCTAAAACTCAGCTTAAACTATATTCACGTCAAGCAACATGTAGCCTATCAAATTAAGTACCTTTTCTTATTGTGCCTAACCAGAGGCATTCCCTGCATCTAAATGACTTGACTTTATAGAGGCTGAATTAATTCAAAGCTGCAGCATCATTCTTTTTTTCTTTCCAAACCATTGTAAGACCAAGGCCGACAATCATAACGAAACCTGCAAAAAGGAAAGGATAATGAATGTTAAGATCAAATAGTATACCGCCTAAAGCAGGTCCAAATATATTTCCCAGGCTGGTGTATGTGGAGTTCATGCCTGCTACGAAACCCTGCTGGTTACCGGCCATATTGGATAAATGAGTTGTTAAGGCCGGACGTAGCAAATCGAACGCCAGAAAAATAAAACAAGTTACAAGCAAAACAGTTAAAAATCCTGACATAACAGTAGACACGAAAGCCAAGATCGCTCCGGTTATTAAGCACAGCTGAATCATTCTTTTCTCTCCAAGTTTGTTGACCAATTTCCCGAATAGTAAAACTTGAATAACTACCGCAACAATGGAACTAATCGTAATAATGGTTGCGATATCTTTTGGTGTAAAGCCAAATTTATGATCAGAAAACAAGCTGAATACCGTTTCATAAGCTGATAAACCAAAAGCCATTACAAAGACGATAATAAATGCAATGAAATAGACAGGATGAATGGATCTTTTCAAGTCTTTAATGAAATTTGATTCCTTTGTATGAGATGAGAGTTGATGGCGTTCTTCTATCGGCAATGACTCTTTTAGTATAAAAACGGAAGTGACAGCTGCTATTAACGCGATGGCGGAGGCGAAGAAAAACGGCATGCGGATGCCAAAGCCGGCAATAAATCCTCCCGCACCAGGCCCAATAATAAAGCCTGTGCTAATTGCAGCAGAAACATACCCCATTGCCTTTGACCTTTCCTTTAGGGTTGTAATATCAGCTACATATGCTGTTACCGCGGGCATGATAAAAGCCGCACTTATACCACCCAATATCCTCGAGAAATAAAATATTGAAACATGGGTCCCTAATCCGAAAATCAACTCAGATAAACTGAATATAAGCAGCCCGAGAATAATCATTTTTTTTCTCCCGAAACGGTCAACCCACCTACCTGCAAAAGGTGAAGTAATTAACTGAGAAATGGCAAAAGCCGCAACAAGATAACCCATTGTGCTGCCAGATAAATGCATGATTTTCATAAAAGAAGGCATAACTGGAATGATTAAACCGATACCAAGAAATGCTACGAAGATGTTGCTTAATAGTATAATGAATATCGTTTTTTGCTCATTTATTGATTTTTTCATCTGAATTCCCCTTTTACTCAATTGAACCCTTTTTACCTATCCTTTTCGCTTGAAGCTTTTTTCAAGTACAATCAAATCATAAGGTATATGGTTACCGTATAGTCAAGGAGGTTTTTATGAGCGAAGATGTTAAGAAGTATTTCACAACAGGGGAGTTTTCGAAGCTCTGCCGTGTAAAAAAACAAACCTTATTTCATTATGATGAGATTGGTCTTTTCTCGCCGGAAATAAAAAAAGAAAATGGGTATAGATATTATTCCTATCATCAATTTGAGATTTTTCAAGTCATCAGTCTATTTAAAGAGCTTGGGGTTCCATTAAAAGAAATAAAGTGTCTAATAAAAGGAAAAACACCAGACAAGATCCTGCATGTTCTAAAAGAAAAGTCTATTGAGATTGATAAAAAAATAAATGAGCTTAAGCAGTTGCAAACGATCTTACAAACAAAAGTGGCGCTTACTGAACAAGCACTTGAGACTGATTTTTCCTCAATTTCTTTTGAATATTTAAATGAAGAAACATTCATGTTAAGCCGAAAAACATTAAACTTACCGGAACGAAAATATGTGGCAGCCATTTCAGAACTCATTCATGAAGTTCAGCAAAATGAATTAGATGAAGGATATCCGATAGGCGGAATCTTTGCACGGGAACAAATCTTAGAAAAAGACTTCTACAATTACAGTTACTTTTATATAAAAGTAAAAAATGGGGGAGAGAACATAAATTATCATGTACGGCCAAAAGGCCTGTATGCAGTTGGATATGAAATAGGCGGAAATACTGAAGAGGCGTACCGGAGAATCATTGAGTTCATTGAAAAGAATGGAATGCAAATAGGGGAAAATGCATATGAGGAATATATGCTGGATGAGATGGTAGTTGACGGGTATGAAAATACATATGCAAAAATCCTCCTTCAAGTTAAAGAGGTGTAAGATTATCAAAAGAATATAAACTGGTTTACTAAAAGCGAGCCCACATACAGGTGACGGTACAAACGGCACTGGGAACCGCAAGTTTATCGGCGTTGAAATATGCTATAACGATTCAGGAGGCGCTAAATACTACGCTGCTGAAAAGCTGGCCATCAAGGCGCATCCAAAGGGATAAATCTAAAAGAGCTGGGATAGGGGGGACAAACAACAGAATTCCGTATACTCTGTTGTTGTGCTATGTAAATGTTCAAAAGCCATTTAGGATCGTCGACCTTTGATAATCCATCATATAAAAGTGTCATTCGATGTCTTGTTAACAAAGGCTAGTGAAATTCAACATCCAGAAAACGATTACAAGGTCGGTGATAAATTATTAATTCGTGAATCAAACGGTGATCGAACATTCATTTTTGTGTTTAATATGAGTTTTCTTGATTTAGCACACTCCCTTAATAAATGCATAGGATACTATCACAAAAATTTATAATTGTGGGGATCAAAAAATGTACTATAACCCTTTTTCGCCTCAATGTTATTATTATGTGACTGTACCGATGTATAATGATGGAAGATCTGTTTATTGGACTATTCCAAATGAGATGGAGAACGTACACAGAGGTGCCGATTTGCGCTCTTCATATGAAGATAGAAATCTTCTTTTAAAGGATTATGGACCAAAACCATTTGTTGTAAATATCAATAGAGCCACAAAACAAAACAATACGTTCCGTACTGCTTTATGGACAGGAAAGCATTTTCAAGTTACTTTGATGAGTCTTGGTATTGGAGAAGACATTGGTTTGGAAATCCATCCTAACGTTGACCAGTTCTTACGGATTGAGCAGGGGCGTGGGGTCGTCAAAATGGGAAAGAGCAAAGATCATTTGAACTTTCAAAGAAATGTTTATGATGATTCTGCCATTGTTGTACCTGCCGGCACTTGGCATAACGTGATTAATACAGGTAATACGCCATTAAAACTTTACTCCATTTATGCTCCTCCTAACCATCCATTTGGTACAGTTCATAAAACCAAAGCAGATGCAGTGGCTGCGGAAGATTAGCATAGTTATTCGCAGAATCACATCCAGCATGAAACATGGGGAACCAGTACCTAAGAATTGTTTTTATGCAAATGAAACCCAATGTAATATCCAAGCAGTCTTGTGCTAATTTTAAAAGTAATTGATAAAATAAAGTCGATTTAAATTAAAATCGGCTTATTTCTTTATTCAAGTTACTTTTAGCAGAATTGGCATTATCGAAATGTAAGTATTTTTTCAATTCGCGGATATTGAAATGAATCTATCAGCACAAAGAAAGTGACTTTCACACTTGACTATATACCTATGGGGGTATATTATAGTTTTGTGAATAACAAAGAGTTAATAAGGTGGTGTAAGTAGTATCAATTATTTAGTTATTGCATTCCTGCTTATTTTTGTGATTATCATTGCAACGTATAGACGTTATTATCCTATAACCGGAATCTCTTGTATCCATAAAGATAAATTAAAGGCTATAGACATGACAATATTAGATATTCGCCATTATAACGATGTACCCAATTTTTCGGATGATATTATTTTAAACATCCCATATGCGTATCTAAAACGTTTTTATTTAGAGATTCCACGTGATAAAATACACATAATAGCTCGTGATCGGGTGGAATTAAATTTAGGAGTGCGTTTTCTAAAGCGCAAAGGTATCCATGTAAACAGTTATGAACTGGCAACATGTAAATGTAAAAATAAATGAAAGAAAGGATTTCATTGATATATGGAGTATGATCAAAAGATTAAAAACCGCTTACGACGGATTGAAGGACAAATTAAAGGTGTATTGACTATGATGGAACAAGGAAAAGATTGTAGAGAGGTTGTGACTCAATTAGCAGCTTCCCGTAATGCGATCGATCGAGCGATGGGTTTAATTGTGAGCACAAACCTTGAACATTGTGTTCGTGAAAGTTTAGAAAAAGGCGAAGACACACAAAATTTAGTAAAAGAAGCAGTCGACTTATTGGTAAAGAGCCGATAAAAATTCATCAACCTAAGGTTGACGAATTTTTATATGCGTTATATTATACCCCAACCGGTATTTAAAGAGTTGAATAATAGCAGATCTTTCGAAAAAATTTTTTGACTTTAATATACCCATAGGGGTAATTAGTTAGGAGAATCAACATGACAGAACAAACAAAACGCACAACAATTGTTTTATTTAGCGGGGATTATGATAAAGCAATGGCAGCCTATATTATTGCAAATGGTGCAGCTGCCTATGATCATGAAGTGACGATCTTCCATACTTTTTGGGGATTAAACGCTTTACGTAAAGAAGAGCTGATTCCAGTGAAAAAAGGATTTCTTGAAAAAATGTTTGGAAAGATGATGCCTCGTGGTGCTGATAAGATGGGTTTATCTAAAATGAACTTTGCAGGTATGGGCCCTAAAATGATTAAAAATGTGATGAAAAAGCATAATGCACTTACATTACCTCAGTTGATTGAGATGGCTCAAGAACAGGGGGTAAAGCTCGTAGCTTGTACGATGACAATGGATCTTCTTGGTTTACAGGAAAAAGAACTATTAGATGATATCGACTATGCTGGTGTAGCAGCCTATTTGGCTGATGCTGAGGAAGGCAGTGTCAACTTATTTATCTAATGTTACTCATTGCTAAGCGGAATGAGAAGTTTAAAGGCAAGTAAAATATTGAAGAAACAAGGATTTAAAAAGATCACAAATATAAAAGGGGGTATGAATACATGGTATTAACTTCTAGGGAGAAACTTTTTGTATATTTATATACCCCCACCCCTATATGAGAAAAGGAGGAAAAAATGATGAAAGCAAATATTGTACTAGACGCTAAAGGTTTGGCGTGTCCAATGCCTATCGTAAAAACGAAGAAGAGAATGAAGGATTTAAAAGCTGGTGAAGTATTGGAAATTCATGCAACAGATAAAGGTTCTACAGCAGATCTGGAAGCATGGGCAAAAAGTACAGGCCATGAATATCTAGGTACTGAAGCAGAGGGAGAAATACTTCGTCATTTTCTTCGAAAAGGAGGAGAGCATTTATCAGAAAATGCATCTTCAATTCCTGAGATTTCATTAGAAGCTTTCAAACAGAAAGTGGATAGTGGCGAGTCTCTTAACATTTTAGATGTACGAGAGATAGAGGAGTATGAAAAAGCTCATATCCCTGGAGTTGTGCATATCCCTCTTGGTGAAGTGGAAAAGCGCTCTAACGAATTAAACGAAAATGATGAAATTTATATTATCTGCCATTCGGGAAGAAGAAGTGAAATGGCGGCCCGCACTATGAAAAAACAAGGTTTTAAAAAGGTTATTAATGTTGTTCCCGGTATGCGGGATTGGACAGGTAAAACAGAATAAACAAAAAGGATGATGAACAGATAAGTACAAGAGTAGCGATTATTGCGGCAAATGGTGGTCTGTTTGACGCTTATAAAGTATTTAATTTAATATTGCGACTGCGGCAGCAGCAAGTGATCAAGAAGTATCTATCTTCTTTACATTCGAGGGATTAAACCTGATCCATAAGCATTCCCATCAACATTTAGAAATGCCGAAAGGAAAAGAACACTTCGCAGAAGGTTGTAAGAAAGCAAATGTGCCTTCTATTCTTAACTGATTGAAATGGGAGTTGCATGAATTGGTTGTCAAATAACGATGGACGTTATGGGTTTAACAAAAGATGATTTTATGGAAGGAATCGAAGTAGGCGGGGCTGTTACCTTTTTAGATTTTACTAAAGATGCTGATGTATCCTTAACATTTTAGTCCCGCTAAAAGATTCGATATAGGAGGTATTGAAACATGACCGTAAAGGCAATGATCCCAAAAGAAGTGACAAAAAAAATCTTTAACAAAGAACCTTTATTTATTTTGGATGTGCGTAATGAAAATGATTTTAGCGATTGGAAGATAGAAGGACATGACTTTGACTATTTAAATATACCGTATTTCGATCTTTTAGATGGCGTAGAAGATATCTTGGAGAAAATTCCTTCTGATAAAGAAGTGCTGGTCGTTTGTGCAAAAGAAGGTTCATCCGTCATGGTATCCGAAATGCTATCTGAAGCAGGTCATTCTGTATCCTATCTTAAGGGTGGAATGAAAGCATGGAGCGAACATTTAGAGCCGGTAAAAGTCGGGGATTTAAAAGATGGCGGTGAGATGTATCAGTTTGTTCGAATCGGTAAAGGCTGCCTGTCATACATGGTCATTTCCAATGGTGAAGCAGCAATTATTGATGCGACACGTATGGTAGATTTCTTTATGGATTTTGCGAAGGAGAAGAGTGCAACGATTACTCACGTATTTGATACACATCTTCACGCGGACCATATTTCAGGCGGCAGAGTCATTGCTGAAAAAACAAAAGCAACCTACTGGTTACCGCCTAAAGATGCTGAAGAAGTGGTATTCGATTATCAGCCGTTGGAAGAAGGAAACGACATGATCATTGGAAATACAAAGATTAAAATTCAACCGATTTATTCGCCGGGGCACACGATTGGGTCCACTTCTTTCATTGTCGATGATCTGTATCTTCTTTCAGGTGATATTTTGTTTATTGATTCAATTGGCAGACCAGACTTAGCCGGTATGGCAGAAGATTGGGTAGGAGATTTAAGAAAAACGCTTTATAGCCGTTACAAAGCGTTATCAAAGGATTTAATTGTATTACCAGCACACTTTATGATCATTGACGAGCTAAATGAGGATGGAAGTGTTGGTAAAAAACTAAGTACATTATTTAGCGAGAACCATGGTTTGAACATTGCGGATGAAACAGAATTTAGACACCTAGTAACAGATCATTTGCCTCCGCAACCAAATGCATACCAAGAGATTCGAGAAACAAACATGGGGAAAATCAGCCCAGATGAAGAAAAACAGCGTGAAATGGAGATTGGCCCAAACCGCTGTGCAATACGGTAACACAAGTTCTATTAAAAAGAGGAGAGATGAACATGAAATCAGATAAAGTATTAGACGCAAAAGGCCTGGCATGCCCAATGCCAATCGTCAGGACAAAAAAAGCGATGAATGAACTGGAATCAGGTCAAATATTAGAAGTGCATGCAACAGATAAGGGAGCTAAAAGTGATCTTGCAGCTTGGTCTAAATCAGGCGGGCATGACCTTTTAGAGCAAACTGATGAAGGTGATGTATTGAAATTCTGGATTAAAAAAGGCTAATAATGTGAAAGGGTATCGAATAAAAAGATACCCTTTTCCTTTGAAAGGAGGAAACCAAAGTGGATATTGCCTTTATCACAACTCTTTTCATTATAGGGTTTATTGGTGCCTTTATTTCCGGAATGATTGGTATTGGCGGAGCAGTTATTAATTATCCAATGCTATTGTACATTCCTTCTTTAGTGGGAGTGATGTCATTAACTGCCCATGAAGTTTCAGGGATAGGGGCTATTCAAGTTTTCTTTGCGACACTCGGCGGTGTTTGGGCTTATCGTAAGAGTGGTCTTCTAAATAAAGCATTAATTATTTACATGGGAAGCAGCATCCTTTTAGGGAGTGTATTGGGGAGTTACTTTTCTCATTACATATCTGAAAAAGGAATTAACTTTATATACGGAATTCTGGCTATTTTAGCAGTTATTTTAATGTTGATACCTAAAAAAGGACAAGAACATAGCGAAGACAAAGAAGTGATATTTAATAAATGGTTGGCTTCGTCCCTAGCGTTAATCATAGGTGGTGTATCAGGTATTTTAGGAGCTGGCGGCGCCTTTATCCTGGTCCCCATTATGTTATCGATTTTAAATATTCCTGTTAGAATCACAGTCGCTTCATCTCTTGCGATTACATTTCTTTCATCTATTGGCGCAACAGTTGGAAAAGTAATCACGGGCCAGGTTCTTTTTGTACCAGCTCTGGTTCTTATGATTGCTAGTTTAATTGCATCTCCTATTGGTGCATCAGTTGGGCAAAAAGTAAATACAAAATTCCTGCAATGGGTTTTAGCGCAATTAATAGGTGCGACAGCTATTAAAATTTGGTTAGAGCTTCTTTGATATGAGTCAGCTGGTAAAATGAAAGATTAAAAGATTCATCACTCGTTGGTTTCTTATTAATGTTATAACACTTGCTCACGTTCAATAAATGTTTCAAGTGCTTGATGAAATTCTTTTTGATAAAGGTGACTTGGACAAGTCTTGACTATAGTACTATGAAGATAACTAGAGAAAAATTAGAAAAACAACAGATTTGGATATATGGTATATCTCTTATTTTCGTAGGAGATACCAGGAGTAGCATCAGCCATTTTATTTAGACCAATGTTAGTTCCCATCGCCATCATTGCAGCGGGGTTTTGGTACTTAAAATGGATGAATTTTTAGAGCCTTTGTTTAAAATAACCAAGTACCATAAACAGTCGTTTTTAGAACTTGCTAATTGAATGTATCTGATTGAAAAAATTACAGTTGACCATAAAACCAATATCCGATATATTGGTTTTATGAAAAAAGATATTATTAAACCCATTAAACGTACGTCATTAAGAGATGAAGTATATCTAACTTTGAAAAAAGCAATTGTTACATTAGAACTGCAACCGGAGCAACGCTTAAATGACAAAGAGTTAGCAGAAGAATTCGGAATTAGCCGTACTCCGGTTAGAGAGGCTCTAAAACGTCTTGAAGATGAAGGACTGGTTGAATCTATTCCTGGTTCAGTGACTCGCGTTGCACCATTAAATCTTGAGGAGGCAAAACACGCATTTACTGTGGTAGCAGCTTTACATTCATTAGCAGCTCGTTTAGCAGTACCATTACTCAAAGAGGCAGATATTCAAGAATTAGAGTTCAGTAATAAAGCCTTACTACTATCTATTGAGAAAAAAGATATTATAAAAGCAATTGAAGCCGATGAGCTATTCCACAATGTTTTTCTAGATGTGGCGGGAAATCCTGAAATCATTCGCGCGCTAGAACGAAGTATATCTAAGATTCAACGCCTTGAAATTTCTCAGTTCACTTCTATGAATGGTTTGAAATCAGTAGAACAACATCAGCACATTATAGAAGCATGCAAAAATAAAGATAAAGAAACAACAGCACATCTTGTAGAACAAAACTGGTTAAGTCTGGGGGAATTACTGACTTATGAGACAGATTGAGGTGAGAAATTTACGCCCTATTTTTTTAGGTATATGTGCTGCTTTCTTTTTTGCTTTCACATTTATATTGAATCGAGCAATGGAATTATCAGGTGGTAGCTGGATATGGAGTGCCTCATTACGATTTGTTTTCATGCTTCCATTTCTTTTACTTCTTGTTATGAGTAGGAAAAAATTAAAAGTATTATTACAAGTTATGAGAGAGAATTTAAGAGCATGGTTTTTATGGAGTTTCGTAGGTTTTGGTCTATTTTACGCTCCATTATGCTTTGCCGCTGTACATGCACCAGGATGGATAATTGCTGGGACATGGCAAATTACTATTATATCAGGATCATTGTTAGCTCCTCTTTTTTTTCAAACCATTGAAACACCAGATGGAATTCTTAAGAAAAGAGGAAAAATCCCAATGAAAGGTATGGGTATGTCATTAATTATTCTTCTTGGTATTTTCTTCATGCAAATGGAACAAGCAAAATCGCTTGCTGTAAAAGATATTTTGTTAGGTATTATCCCTGTTATTGTAGCATCTTTCGCTTACCCGCTCGGGAATCGTAAGATGATGGAAGTTTGTGGAAATCGTCTAGATGCTTATCAACGTGTCCTTGGAATGACATTAGCTAGCTTACCATTTTGGTTTTTACTATCCTTGTATGGTCTTTTTACAGAAGGATTGCCTAGTAAAGAGCAAACTATGCAATCTATTTTAGTTGCTATTTGTTCGGGTGTAATTGCAACTATCTTATTTTTTAAAGCGACTGATATGGTTAAAGGAGATATGCAGAAACTTGCAACTGTTGAAGCAACACAATCCATGGAGGTACTTTTTGCTGTTATCGGAGAACTAATTTTATTACATTCTTCATTTCCTTCTATTTTATCTTGGTGTGGTATGTTTGTAATAATGCTAGGAATGATAGCACATAGTTATGTTTCCCATAAAGGTGAAACGGCGCATAACCCAAATATTAGTGCTTAATTGATATTTTAAAATGTATAGTATGAACCCTTTACTAGTTAGTATAGGTAATTTTATTACTTTTAAGTAGAAGGATACGAACAAAAACCGATGTCCCGCATATATAGGAACATCGGTTTTTTCTTTATGAAATGAAATTTTGCTTTAGCATGCGAAATTCGGTTATTTTTGGTGCTTCCCCATTGACATCCAATTCAAAAATGTTCACCTTCACTGCTTGTTCAATTAGAGGAAGTGATTCCTCTTTAAGGGAGATCACTTTTTCTTATTCGACTAAGCAGCAGTTTAGCGGAAGAAGGAGAAAAATCAGTTGACTTACTTGAATACTAAATAGGTGTAAAAAGTGGTTATTAATACGAAGGATTGAAAAAAGAAGAATACGCAGCTGATTCACTTGCTCTTGTTGGGGGCAAGTGTTGACAATCCTATTACTGGTTTAATTAAAGAAGGAGTATAAAACCTGTATCAATGATGTTACTAGATATCTACGACACAGGTTTTATATTTAGCTAACTAATATTCTTATATATCTAACATTACATTTTTTTATTATGCAATAGTTCACTCTATTTCTGCTTTCAATTTTTCGAACCACTCTAAATTAATCAAGTGATGTGAACGGGAATTTTCGTTCATACGGCGAAAGTAATTGATTGTGCCGGGAATTTCTTGAGTAATGGACAGGTATTCATCAAGGAGCTCGATTCGAGCTTTAGTCTGATCGATTTGTGATTGGATCAGATCCAGTAATTTATTTTTGTCGAATTCATCGGCAAAGAGTAACGCCCCATAAAATTGCAGGTTCACATATTCCGATTTGGTGCCGTATTTGATCATTAATTTTTCGAATTCTGCCCTTCCCGATTCTGTGACTTTAAAGTTACGGATTTCACGCCCGCTGGTTGAGGGTTTCTGCTGAATCTGTTCAATAAAACACTTTTCTTCAAGTTGCTGCAGATTGTAATAAAAAGAACCTTTCGTGAAGTTAACAATGTATTTGTAATGACGTTTTTCCATTAAGGCCAGAAGTTCATAGCCGTGAGCTCCGGGGTTTTGGATTAGCAAGCCAAGGATAAGTAAGGGAATCATGGTTTCATCATCTTCGCCATCCGCGCCTCAAATTCCGCGTACGTGATTTTACCCGAAGCTAAATCCATACTATGAAGATAAATCTGTTCTGTTTTAGAATAGTCACCATTCACTTTCAGTGATTGCTCCTCTCCCGAAATGGGTTTCAGGATATGGTGATTTTTCGAAAAAGCCTCGAAATAGCGGTAACCGAATTTGCGTTGTGAAGCTGCGTCTAAATGAATGCCATCAGGATTCGCAGTCAAACCTGCTGCAGTAACAAAATAACAATTCTGTTGTTCATTAGCAAAACGCAGCAATTGTTCATTAACCTGTCGAAATTCAGTCGCGTGCTGTCCAAAACCGGTCTTCCCAAGAAAGTCACCAAGCCCTCCAATAATCAACGGTACCTCATCAAGCTCCAACTCGTTTCTTAGCGTCTCGATGATAAGAGTTAATTTCTCGTAATAAGTTTCATGTAGCGAACGATAACTGTCACTCTCACCTTGGTGCCAAAGGATTCCACAAATTTGACTGGATCGGAGGGCGAAGCGGGCTTCGGACAAAGCATGCTGAAAAAGGGTGCCTTCCGGATGCCAGTCATTCAATGAACTGCCACCTTCAGCACAAGGGATCAAGCCAATTTCTTCATCGGGATGAGCTTTCGACCATGCATCTGCAAAAGATGCCGCCAGGCCAACACCGGAAACCGGACGGTCGTAATTAATCGGCTCTGTCATCATCTGCCACTGTCCATTGCGCAGCATTTTTATTTTTTCATTATAGATAGGGTCTACTTCATTCAAAAATCCACGGCCCGCCATATTCGACTGCCCCAACATAAAAAAAGACTTTATCATCTAATTTTTCACTTCTTTACATCAATATTTTAGTCTAATTAGACTATAGTCAATTCAGTTTGTCTTGTAAAGTTTTAATAAGGTTTTACTTTTATTATTAGTATGTATGAAAAACAAACTAACATTGAACATTTGGTTGATGTATTTGAGAAATAGCAAGTTCTTTTGTTTTTTCTTATCCAACTATCGAGGGCTTTAGTTCAATAACGATCTTCCACAATCGGGCGCGATTATTGAACAAAAATTAAAGGAGTGATACATATTAGTCATGTATAATATGTATC
The DNA here is from genome assembly GCF_038004765.1 of Bacillus sp. FSL R5-0576. Lineage (NCBI taxonomy): Bacteria > Bacillati > Bacillota > Bacilli > Caryophanales > Bacillaceae > Bacillus > Bacillus sp. FSL R5-0576. The sequence continues at coordinate 2,404,131 of NZ_JBBORU010000001.1, read as the reverse complement.
ACTCCTTATTTTTTATGGCTTTTTTTGATTTAGGTCTTGATAAACAATGAAAAAACAACACAAACCCTGTCATGTAAGGGTTCCTATGAGGTTCAAAATCATTTTTCATAGGAAATACGTTCAATGATGGGGGTGTATCCCAAATGAAATGGATTGTTAAAAAGGGAGGGCTATGTTGAAGGGGTTAAATATCAATAAAAAATTATTAAAAAGGTTAACGATTGTACCAATTTTATTCATTTGTTATGTTTTATTTTTAAATCCTGAAGTTATACTTGAAGAGAAATGTCCTAATAAGCCTTATAGTTTAACAATCGTAAAGCACGGGACAGGTATATTTGACAAGAAAATTGTTCTAATATATTACAAAATCAACGGAAAAACAGTAGCTGTTGGAAATTTGGTGTTTTTTGAGAATTTGGGAAGAGATATAGATGTTACTTGGGATACTAATACTGATGATGGAACTTGGTGGATAAATAAAAGCGTACATTTAACCATGACCTATGCTAAAAATTTTAAGGGAAATTTAGACAAGAAAGATATTGATTTTGATTATGGTACTGTCCAATAATAATGAAGTCAAATAGGAATATATACTAAAAGAACCGCCAGTTGCGGTTCTTTTGTGTTTAGATTTAAACGGATTTAAGAGCTCTTTTTTTCTTTCCTTGCAAGTACCATGATTCCAGAAGATTATCATAAGTATTGCTGGCATAACTTGACAACTTAGTTGTAAAACTCGATGTCATGAGAAAGGTCGAAGTCCTATTCATTGATGACTTATTCAAACCAATAAACGGGCAGCCAAGGGCAACCGATTGGCAGGTTGAACAAATCCAGTCAGTCTTGAACTATCGGTATTTAAATCACAAACCTTTGCTGATTTCTTCGGAGTTAACAATCGATGAGATTTTGGATATAGACGAGGCTCTTGGTTCACGAATTCACCAGATGTGCCGTGATTACATAGTGATTATTAGAGGCGATCGAATGCAATTAAATCATAGGTTAGGTGATTGTGAATGAAGGAGAAAATGAATGTAAAAGCAACTGGTGGACTTTATATGTTTGGACCTTCAGATCGAAATAAAGGTAAAGATCTTACACCAACAATCCGTTTACTTGAGGAAAAAATAAAGCAAATGGAGCGGGTGCTTAGTGCTTAAAGCAGTTGTGTCTCTGCTGGCAGTTTTAATTTCGGCACCGAGGATAGAAAAAGAAATTCAGCTATGGGAACAGCTTGACGGGAGGTAAAGAACAGTTGGATTGCATTAAGTTCACTGTTTATGGTGAGCCAGTCGCACAAGGACGACCGCGTGGATCAATACGAAATGGGAAGGTGCATATGCGAGATCCAGCGAAATCAAAGTATTTCAAGCAGTATGTAGCTTTGGTTGCGTCTCAGCATCGTCCGAAGAACATTATTAATGGCCCTGTCGCAATGGATGTCAAAGTGTACAGACCTATGCCAAAATCAGTTTCAAACTCATCAAAGAAGAAAGAAAAAGCTGAAAAGGGTCTTCTGCGGCCGACTACAAAGCCCGACGTTGATAATTATGTAAAGGGCGTGAAAGATGCTTTGAATCATCTGATATACAAAGATGATAGTCAGGTTGTGGATTTGAAAGTCAGTAAGTTTTATAGCGAAGAGCCGAGGGTGGAAGTCTTGATAAGAGAGGTTTCTGCCTAAAAATAAAAAACACCGAAGCGCTTAGCCTCAGTGTTCTTGATATGAACTGGTACATATATCATAACACAGGGGGCGCTTTGAGTGTACAATCCAAGAGAAATTAACGTCAAAAAAGACTTCACTATTCAGCAGAAAATTGACCCAGGGAAGGTTAAAATCATTGTTTTAGATGGGAATCAAGGTTCTGCACATGTCTTAGAAGCACCGGAGCACGGTAAGACTGTTATTCAAACTGTAAAGGGCAGTTTTGCGCGGGTTGATCATGAGATAGGGTTTAAAGTGAAATGATTCTGGAGATTCAACTTTAAAATGTGTAGTGTTTGTAAACCTTGATAGAATATAAAATCAAATTCTTCTTCTTTAAATAAGTGGGTTCTGTGTTATTATTTACCTTGATACGTTAAAAAGGGTGAAAGACATTGCGGAAACTTAGAGATAGTGATATCCGGGAAGTTTTGTTAACTCATTTGCTTAATAAATTTTCCGATGATGAAAATATAAAAATAATCAATGAATTAGGTGTTCTTCATGGACAATCTAGAGTAGATATAGCTGTGATTAATGGTATGCTTCATGGATTTGAAATTAAAAGCGAAAGCGATACATTATTAAGACTGCCAAGTCAGATAGAAGACTATAATAAGGTATTTGACAGAATGACAATAGTTGTTCAGAGAAATCATTTACATGCGGTCCGAAAAATAGTTCCAAAATGGTGGGGAATTCTTCTTGTTACAAGGAATAAAGATCAAATAAATTTAAGGGAAGTTAGAAAAGGGAGATGTAATTTGAAAGTAGACCCGTTTTCATTAACTCACTTGCTATGGAGAAATGAAGCACTCGATATTTTGAAAGAAAGAGGTTTGCAAAAAGGATACTTAAGCAAACCTCGGGCAGAATTATATGAAAAGATCTGTAATAGTTTCACTTTGGAAGAGATAAAGGTTATTGTGAACGAGCAACTAAGGAATCGTGAAAACTGGAGAGTTGATTGCTAGCCAAAGTTAAATGGTGGTTAGTTCCAACTTTCCTCCAAGTTTCTGCATTACCTGTACTATTTCTTCCATGTGCACATTCATATATATAATTGTCACCATAAGAGTAATCCTTACCATAAAAACTATGATGCTCAATTAGTCTTTTACATAATGTTTGAGCTTGTTGCCACTTTCCGAATTTCGGACTTCTTACTGAATGTCCTCTAAAAAATAGATAATCCTCATTTGAGGTATACCTAATATTTGCGGCCATTTGTATCAATCGAGGATCAATTGATATGTATTCAGGATTAGAAATTACATAATCACCGAATGATGGGAATCTTGATAAATTAGTTGATAATAACTTTTTGTAGATGAGCCATTCGCTTCTAGGAATGCTTCCATCTGTACCAGTTGGTATTGAAGATAAATTCTCTGGAACGCTCGTTCCTATAAAGGTAAGGGTTCTCCAGTCATTTATATATGGAAGTGTTAATAATGTACCCGCGACTAATGAAGACATACGTGATGTGTGATTGGGGTCGATGTATCTATAATCTAGAATAATATCAATTTTTTCTGGAGAGGCTGGGAATTTTCTTAAGAAAGTACTTATTAATTCATCAGTATTATCTAAATGCTTATCTGACAATCGTAAGCAGTATCCTGTATCATAAGTCTCTATAATGGTACGAACAGCCTTTTCATAATTCAGACCAGAATTCGGACATATAACAGGAATTGCATTTAAATTTTCTTTTAATAATGAATCAAAAATATGTTTCAGTGGGTGTATTTTATTGACGGTCATTTCTTCGTCATCAATACATATTTGAAAAGCATCGATAAATATAGTGTTAGTACTGCCCCAAGAATTTTTTAATTGACTAGCAAAATTCTTAATATGTTCGTCAATTGTTTTTTTAGGACATTCGTTCTCGAAATCCCAGTCTATGGGCGGGATCTCTACTAATGGTGTAATTTTATTTTTAATTTTGTCATCAAGTTCTTTAATTGCATTTTGTTCACCTCTTTTCCACCTTAATACTGGAACATAATGATTTTCATTAAACATACTAAAAACCTCCAATTTTTTAGGATAAATGTATTACGAGCCGAAAAAACAAAGGTTTCATAAATTCAGAAAAATTATTACATTCTTTTTAAAATTCAACTTGATTATGGAAATACTTGATGAAATCGATGATTTAAATGAGGCTTGCTATATCATAACGAAGATATTTTTATGATTATTTCAGGAGTGATTAAATGTTAAAAAGAATACTTACTTATTTAAAATCAAGTGAAAATAGATGGCTAATTGTAGGATGGTTATTTGTTTTTGTAGCTGTACTGACTCCTACAGTGCTATTAATTAAATTAAATAGTAGTTTAAATCTTAAGAAATTCGATTCTTTAGGACCGATTGGAGATTTTCTAGGTGGAACCACTGTTGGGTTATTATCACTTGCCAGTATAGTTTTTGTAGTCGCGACTATTTCAATGCAGAAGAAGGAACTAGCATTGCAAAGAAAAGAATTAACTATGCAAAGGGATGAATTAAAAAGGACTAGAGAAGAATTCGAACTTTCTAATCAAACTTTGTTGAAACAGCAGTTTGAAAATACATTTTTTAATATGATTAATCTGCATCACAATATTTTAAAGGACTTAAAATTAGAGAGAAAAGAAACAGTTTTCGCTGGAAGATATGTATTTGAACAACAATATAAACAATTAAAACAGATTTATAACAGTATAATAAAACAAGATTTTTTTAATGAGACAATACATCAACTCGTTAACAGTGAGAAAATACAAAAAACAAATCAAATAACTAAAATTCTTTTCTTAAAAGAAAAGAGAGATGAGTTATTCGAGAAATTACAAGACAATATTTCTGCTTATTCTTATATTGATGAATATGACGAAATACAAATTGATACGCGTTATTATGAAGCTGAAGAAAAAATTTATAATGAAACAGATACGCATTGGTTGCAGATTAAAAAAGATGCAGAAAATTATTTTGAAAATTACATGAAGAATAATGAAGAAGTTTGTAGAGAATATTTATTATCAACAAAAACAATGTTTAATTATGTTCTCACAGAACAAGATAGTAATAAAATAAGTAAAGAATTTTTTTTCGATGATATAACAATTAACTTTTTACTTGAATTTAAGAAAGACTTTCTGCTCTCTCCATTAAAGGATTTGAGAAATAATGCTTATGAGTTAATGTATAGTCAAAATGAAGATGTAATAGGACATTATTTTAGAAATCTTTATAGGATAATAAAGTTTATACAGGATGGAAAGTTTAGTGATGATATTGAAGAAAATGAATTAGAACAAAGAAAGTATAGAGGCATTCTTCGGGCTCAACTATCATCAATTGAACTATTAATGCTTTTCTATAACATAACTTATTCAGAAAAAGGAAAGAAGTTTGCTGATTTGATTTTAAATAAAAATTTCTTTGATGACCATTTAGTGAAATCAAAATTTTTATGGACAAATGACAATCAAGAATTAAGAAAAATTAATTAAACTAGTCCAAGACGGAAAGCCTGCGGACACTGAACTTACACGCTGTTTGTTTGGTGTCCGTTTTTTTATTTGGAAAAGGAGGACACAATCATGCATCGAAAAGAAATTGAAAATCTAATCAATAGCTATCACTGGATGGTGAAAGAGGTTCATCGATTGCAGAGAGTACTCTATGGTTCAGTAATTCCAATGAAAAATTGGGGTGTTGCTCAATATGGATTAGAAGCTGCTATGCCAAAAGGAAGTCCCGGGAAGAGTCAGGCTGAATTGCGGCAAATGGATATGAGAGAGGAACGTCTTTTCAAACGTCTTAAGTATTATGAAGAGCGAGTATATGCAGTGGAGTTAGGCGCCGAAAAAATCAAAGGGGAGCAGCACAAGATTATTTATGATTGCATGATGGAGGGAATGAGCTACCGTGCAACAGGTCTTCACCTTGGCATTTCACGGGAAACTGTACGCAAAATGAAAGACGAGTTGATCAGCCAATTATGCCAAGATTGCCACTTTGAGCATATGTTGAATCTGGAAAAATCCGTGGTGTAAAATGGGAGGCAGGTCGGTGCGGCTGGAATTTATGCAGTATTGCATGCGATAGTCACGCGCAGCGGTGAGATCCTGCTTGCCAGGAAAGTCTTTAAACCAGCTCTCAATTTATCTTTGCTTATCTATTGAGGGAAATCGGCGAACCATTAGTAAATAAATGCGAATAGCGTAAGACAGTGCTTATTCGGCAAGAAAATGAATAAGGTTACCTTTTTTTACTATGATAGTAATAAAAAATAGAAAGCTTTATTTCATAAGAATAAAGCTTTCAAATAGAATGAATTACTCTTCAGGAGAAATTTCAGTTAGTGTTTCTAATAGTTTTTGAGGTTCCTCTAAACTTTGTGGTGATTCGGGAAAAGCTTCTACTGCTTCAGTAGGGGCATCTAAAGATGGGTGGAACTGAGCCCCCTCATTAATCAGCCCAGCAAATAGTTCAGCTGATTTTTTAATTTCACCGATTGCTTCTGCTGAATAATCTGATCCTTCAATTACATTTTTTATTTCGGCATCAGTAATGGCATTGATACTTTTTTGAAGGCCCTCTAAAAAAGCATCAGAAGCTTCAGTTTGTTTTTTTACTTGTTCGTTTTGCAATACTGTTCTTTCATACAGAGCTTTTGCATTTAAATACTGTTGTGAGTTTATAGCAATTTTTTGTGCTGCGTCTATAATTTTTCCTAATATTAGTAGAGCAGCTGAACTACTAACTAAGATTTCCATCCACATGGAACCTGTATCAAAGCCTTGTAAATTAAATTGGCCATCAATTTCTTTATTAGTTATCCCGCTTTGAAAAGCTTTATTTAACTTCTTTGTAAACTTCTCTAGTTCATCTAATGTATTGAAGTTTGGAAGTTTAACACTAACTGTGTTTTTGTCCTGTTTAGACACAGATTTATCAATTAGTGTAATAAATCCATTTAATTTCTCTTTCACAATATTTATGTAACTAACTATTTGGGTTGAAATTATCGATTCAACTTCCACTTTGTCTTCAGGTGAACGCAAGTGATAGATATTACCTAGAGACTCAAATCTCTTAATATCATCGTCTAAAAAGCCTAAACAAGATAATTCGTTTATAGCATTGAGAGACTTTTGTAAACCAGTTATCATTTTTTTATGACCACTATTGGAAACTTTAATTGCAATCTGACTATTGTATTTGTCGAGCATGTATTTCATATCTCTTAGTCTCATATTAACCCCCGAAGAATGTATTTTTGTTTATTTTACCATGAATTATATGAATAAGTTACAAGGCGAGATTAAAATCTTATAAATGCTAAGTCTCAGAAGGATGATGAAATTTAGACCTTCATTCCCTAATTAAGGACTTCCAATGGATAATAATTAGGCTTTTAAACTTGAGGGGAGAGAGAAAGCTGGCCACCCTTATTGAAAATCAAAGATAATTTTTCCTGGGGGACAACATTACTGAAGAAGATTTTAATAAAACAGGGCTTCAGTGGGATGATTTGACACAAATTTACGAAGATACTTAAAACATATAGAGAGCCTGAAAGATAATGCAATTTTATTCTAATAATACAAAATCAGTAGATCAATAGAAGAGTAAAACAAACACAAACTCAATTATAAGTTCTGGGAGGTGGGTGAGATGTAATGCCAAGACCACGTGATCCCCGAAGAGATGAAGCCTTTCGTTTGTGGGAAGAGAGCTGCGGGAGCAAGAAATTAAAAGACATTGCTGAGGAATTAGGTATCACAAGCAGCACTATTCGCAAATGGAAAGCAAACGATAAATGGGAAGAAAAAATAAAAGGGAGCGCTCCTAAATCGAAAGGGAGCGCTCTTTTACGTCGAGGCACACCTAAAGGAAACAAAAACGCAAAAGGGAACAAGGGAGGAAGAGCACCGCTTGGAAATAAAAATGCACTAGGAAATAAAGGTGGTGCTGCTCCACTAAGAAATCAAAACGCTGTGACTCATGGATTCTTCTCAAAGTTCCTGCCAGAAGAAACGCTATCGATCATGGAAGGAATACAGGAGCGATCCCCTGTCGATATGATATGGGACCAAATTCAGATTCAATATGCTGCAATTATAAGAGCGCAAAAAATCATGTTCGTTTCTGATAAGCAGGAAATGATTAAGGAACTGAAAAAGAAAAAGGCTGTCCTATCTGAGACAAACGAAGTCGAAGAGGAAGAATACGAATTCCAATTTTCTTGGGATCGTCATGCTACGTTCTTGAATGCCCAATCGAGGGCAATGGCAGAACTCAGGAACCTTATAAAACAGTTTGACGAATTAGCCCATTCAGAAGACGAACGACGCCTTAAATTGGAGCATATGCGTTTAAGTATAGACAAGAAAAAATTAGAGATTGAAGAATTTACAGAAGAAGATAAACCTTTTGAGATCACCATTGTGAACAAAGGTGATGACAGTGATTAAACATGTAAATCCACATTTTAAAGAATTTCTCTTTGACTGGAATCAAAAGTTTCAGTTTCTTGTGGGTGGTTATGGATCATCCAAAAGCTATCATGTGGCACTCAAAATTGTTCTGAAATTGCTTAAAGAAAAACGAACTGCACTTGTTATCAAAGAGGTGTACGACACACATAGGGATATTTTACCTACGTGCGTCAGGAAGCTGTCGCTAATGAAGGATTGTCAATAACTGAAAATTTAGCACAGATCGGTGTTAAAATCCCTACAACGATAACAGATCGATTACAAACAATTGAGAACGAAAAAGAACAGAGTAAGAATAACGCAGACAAAGCTGCTGGCTAAGCCAGTGGCTTTTTTTATTACACAGACAGAAGGAGAGAGGATATATGGCCATTAAAGTTGTAAAGAATTTAGTCTCTAAACCTAACCCTATGAAAGCTGATATATCACTATTCACAACACTGCAAATGATGCTTCAGCAGCCAATGAAATTTCATATATGAAGAATAACTCTAGCTCAACGAGCTTTCACTTTGCAGTAGACGATAAGCAAGTCATTCAAGGTATTCCAACGAATCGTAACGCTTGGCACACAGGAGATGGAACAAACGGCACAGGGAATCGAAAGTCGATTGGTGTCGAAATTTGTTATAGCAAGTCAGGAGGGGCACGATATAAGGCAGCGGAAAAGCTCGCTATTAAGTTTGTGGCGCGGCTACTGAAAGAACGCGGATGGGGTGTTGATCGTGTCCGTAAGCACCAAGACTGGAACGGCAAGTATTTCCCGCACCGTATTTTGTCAGAGGGAAGATGGAATCAAGTTAAGGCTGCCGTTGAAAAAGAATTAAAGGCGCTAGGTGGGAAAACAAGCTCAAGCAAAGCAAGTATAGCTAAAAAGAAAACAACAAACACAAGCAGCAAAAAAACGTCATATGCGCTGCCTTCCGGTATTTTCAAAGTGAAGAGCCCAATGATGAGAGGGGAAAAGGTAACACAAATTCAAAATGCACTGGCAGCTCTTTATTTCTACCCGGACAAAGGGGCGAAAAATAACGGCATTGATGGCGTTTATGGTCCGAAAACTGCAAATGCAGTCAAGCGATTCCAGTCAATGAATGGTCTGACTGCTGATGGCATTTATGGTCCTAAGACAAAAGCGAAAATTGAAGGATAACAGAAATTGAGAATACCCTTTATAATCCTATTGTGTCAAATTTATGAAGTTTAATCTAGGTGGGAGGATTTGTTAAATGAAGACGAGTATTATTACAGTGACTTAAATTTAAAAGGGGGAAATGTGAAATGAAAAAGTCGTTAGTATCAATGTTTTTTGTTCTGATTTTAATGTTTACTGCTATGGGAAGTGCTTCAGCCTATGAATTTAAAGGTATGCTACCTCTTAATGACAAGGTAAGTGGATCTTTTGCTGATGCCGCTGCTGCTAAAGAAGGGCATGAGTGGCAATTCCATCCGGGATCAGCCACAAAAGTAAAGTTTTATTTGTCCAAAGATAGTACAACAACTCCGTTAAAAGTTAGTATTTACAAAACGGATGTAAATGGTGGTGGGACAACTTTTGTGAATTCTTATGATTCCTCAGAATTATCGAAACATACTATTGCAGTCAGTAAAAGCTATACTTATAGCATAAGGGTTGCTGGATATAGCACTGCAAAAACTGGCGGATCATACACATTAGAAAGTTCTGTAATTCAGTGAACAAAAGGGAGCGATGGCTCCCTTTTAAAGTTACTACATCAGGGTAAACAGCAGGAACAATGATTCCTCGCTTGCTATTGTTTTCGTCAAGAATGTACCAACCGCCTCGATATGTAAAACCCTTCTTTATGTAAGAAGGGTTTTAATTTTATTCAACCTTTAAATATATCTGGAATCTTATCTCGCCATATTAATAGCAATTCTCTAAATTGATCGGTTTCAATTGAGTTTTCATAGGGTTCTTCTATCCTAAAAGAGTTTTCAACAATTGTCACATCTTTCTTGATGAGAACATTTGTAGCATTTAACTCAATCTCAAAGTCTTCATATATCCCTTCTGAAATTTTCTCAATGTAATCTATATACTCGTTGGTTTGTTCTTCTGTAGCGATGTTTTCAATGAAATCAGAGAAGATACTGATTTCTTCTGGCAATACTATTCCTAAATCACCAAATGGATCTTCTTCAAATTTATATGAATATTTCATATGTTATTTCACCTTAAAGATTATTATTTATATAACGGATATGCAGTTTTGTTTATATCTTAATATCATACTTTTCCTTAATTCTTTTCATGTAGTTCTCTACCTCGGGTTTATTTTCTGGGTGTCGTTCTACATATTCCCTAACAATTTCATTTAAATATTTATAGAAATTTTCGTAATCTAATATGACTTCTTCATCTTCCTCGATTGCTGGGTAATCGAAATAAAAAGCTATACCCTCATCTCCAAAATAATCTTCTTCCCACTCTTCGTAGTCATCAGCAAATACACACCAGACATTCTCTATACCATAACCCTCTCCGTTGGAGAATTTCTCTAAAATTCGTAAAAATCGTTCATCACCCATAACCTTAAAGAAATAGTTAATTAATTCTTTAGTTTTATTATCCATTTCATTTTCACTCCCAATTAAAGCCCTCTATAACGAGAAGGGCTTTCCATCTTTTTATACCGGAGAAAGTATTAAAGAGCCTTTCTGCTCAAAAAGAAGGGGAAAGGCTTTATTCGTTTATTCCTCGTATAGTTTATTAACCAACTCTGTAAATGAATCATATATATGACTCAAAGCTTTATCTGGATCTTCATATGCAATCTCGTGGTCCCAGAAAACTACGGATGGATTCTCTTTATTCAGACGATAATCGAAGCAGATTTCGTTACCGAAAGGATCACAAGCAAAAGGAACTATCCCAGGAAGCATCCTTCCATCCTGGTAATCTTCAAAGACCTCTAAAATAAAACTTGAACTATCCTCAGTTAAACCATGTAATCGATTAAAAACCGCGCCTTTTGTATTTTCAAAGTCAAATATCTTTTTACTTGGGCGCGCCCCATTGTTGTTTAATATAGTTGTAATGTAGTCTTTTGGAAACTTAATATCTAATGCCTTTTCGATTTTTTTAACAGTTGTTTCCCCAATTGGCTCTTCGGCAAATCTCCATTCTGTCATATTACCGACTCCTATCTGTTCTTACTTCCTCCACCTCAAAGGTGTATGGCCTGTTTTCCGATGCACCTTTTGGTCAACTAATTGTATTCTCCTTGGATTTTGATGATGATGCCAAGTATGAAGTTTATTGTTTATAAAACTTCGTTAATATAGCCATTTATAGATTGTAAATAGAATAAGCCCTTCTCATTGAGAGGGGCTTGTAAGTGACTCTTCTTTTTAAAGTCATTCATATTGGATAAATCTTATTTTAATCATCAAAAAAACCATCTTTAAATTCCATTGATTCTATTCCTGAATCATCAAAAGACTTATGTTTTATCTGCTTACTAAACCTCATGATAAAGTCAGTAAAGCTTTCCGCAACCAAATAAAATGCTTCCCGTTCATTTGTAGATTCATGATCCCAAAAATGAACTCTCCCGATCGAATTGCCCTCGATAGTTAAGCTTATTTCATTTCCTCCTGGACAACTTGCAATCGGGATTCTTCCTTGAGGGAATTCTTCTTTATATGCCTCTATGTTGTAGACAAGTGAATTATCATTATTATTTAATCCATAAAATAAATCGACCGTTATTAATTTATCTTTAACCCAAGGGTTTTCTTCTAAAGAGTTGCAATAAATGTCATCTTCATTAAATGCACACTCTCCATACTCCAGAAGGAAATTTTTATATTCTAGCGGCAATGTAAAACCATACTTCGATTCAATAGCAATGACGTCACTTTCTGAATATGTATTCTCACCGTATTTTTTGATATCAAATTGCTCTAATTTGTTTTTAATAACATCAAAACTCATTATTTATATCCTCCTCTCAAATCTGACGCTGAACCTATATGTGGAATGTTTTTATGGAGTTTGGTTGGTACTAGTTGAATAGTATTCCCATCAAAATGATGAGGTGTAACTTTTTTAACATCCCTTAACCACTCTTTTGCTTGATTATTACTTTTAAATCCCTTCATTTCTTTAATTCTCTCATAAACTTTAGTAAAGTCATCTTGGCTCCCATTTAATTCCCCCGGTTTAAATTTTATTGTTGCTTCTGTCCAAGGAGAAAAATCAGGACGACCATTCTTGAAAGCAACCGGTTCCCCTTTGGTAACTTCGTTTACTTCTGGTTTATCCGAATACCATTTTCCGTTACCCGGAGTTCCTTCCCATCTGCCGTTAGTTCTAGGTAGCCTTTTTCTTGGATTAGCAGCTTCAATTAATTGAAGCAAACGATCCTTCAAACTTACATCATTAATAACATTATAGGGAAAGCCCTCAACTGTCACAACTTCTTCTCTCATAACAAATGGTTTCAGAGTTGAAAGAGGATCAGGAGTTGCATCAAGTTTCTTTGATACTTTTTTGACTGCAGCTTTTCCGGCTGTTTTCACTCCTATTTTAGCAACTGAACCAGCACCTTTTAAGCCAAAGATGTTTACTGCTGCATATGTAAACCAATGAGCCTTTGATTCTGTGTCACCGTTCTTTACGTCTCTTACATAGGAGGTTAAAATTGCATCTTTAATTGAATTAAATGTGGAATCATAGTGATAAACTGCAACTGCAGAATTAATAAGCATGTCGACAGGATGATTGTGTGCCATATAGTCTAATGTTTCAGCTGTCATATCATAAAGAGCTGTAACAGTACCTTTGGCTCCAGCCAGCAACTCACGTGTGTTTTCAATCTGTGTGAAATATCTTTGCTGATCCTCTGTTAGGTTATCGTAACCAATAGTTTTAGCCATTGAATAGAATTCATCTGCATCAGCATAGTCGTAATTTTTCAGTCTTTCTTTCAGCTTTTCGATTTCCCGTTCTTTTTCTTCTTTCTTCTTAATCGTCAAATAAGCCTCTGTACGATTCTCAATATCACCTTTTTTCTTATGTATATCACTCTCACGGTACGCCTTAGCGTTGTAGTGGATGGGCGTAGCGTTTTTACCTTTGCCCGTTGCTTCTTGGAGCTTTTGGAAATCTGACTTGATGAATTGTTCATTTGGTTCTGACATAGCATATTCTGTCAGTAAATCTTCGTCAAGATCACCTAGTTTTTCAATTGTTTTTTTGCGTTTATCATTGGCATCTGCAAGCTCATCCTTGAAGATTTCTGTTGAAAACAAGTCGAGCGGAAGGATGTCGTCAATGTCATTCAGGATATCTTTCATGGCTTTTTTCTGTTCAGACATGATGGACTTTGATTTTAAATGGGCGTTAGCCAGTTCATGTTCTAAAAAAGATTCTTCAATATAAGCAACAGAGAGACCTTTGTCCTCGACAGCTCCGGCAATGCTGTTAAAGAATGCGATTTTCATGTCAATGTAGTCGATCCATTGATCAGTGACACCAACATGATCGTGATAGAATGCTTTAATGTTATTAGCGCCTTTACCTGAGAATTCGCTGTCGTCCAGTTCAGCGACGCTTTGTAAAGCTTTTCTCAAGTTGACCATTTGCGTCCTTAGTTCTTTATATTCTTTGGCGCGGTCTGTAGCTTCAGACAGAAGTGTTTTAGCTTCAAAGACTTTCATAATCATACCCTCTCATTTAATCATATAACAAAATATTACCATGGAAGAAAGAAGAAACGAACTTTAAATTATCTTGATTAATCATATCAAAAGATATAGACGAAAAAGCTTGCGGTTTATTTGCGGGTGTAACACTTTCTCAAAAAGTTGGAATATTACATAGAAGGCATAAGGAGGGGGTCCTGTGAATCCGTTTTACATTTGCATATCTATAATCGATTCAAATCCCAATAAAAGGGAGGTTATGAATGGTACTCTTCCGCCATACTCGCTACAGTCACCATACCGCCCTCTTAATTAATTGAACACAGCGTATTCCAATACCATAATGCTCTAACTTAAAAGGCCGAGTTCAATTTCTCGGCCCCACCTAACTCAGTTTCTTATTAGTATCAACATTAATTCTTAGCTTCAATCCTCTTATGATTCTATTTCTCATACATAATGAGACTCTTTTTATAGTGATAGAGTAGGTCTTACAATTAATTCACTTACATCGATCTCTAGTGGCTGCGAGATTGCATAAAGAATTGCATGTGCAATTGCAGAAGCAGGAAGCGCTTGTCTTCGGTATTCGATCATAGCTTCACTCGCCTGTTTATCGGTAATATGGTCGGCTAGTTCTGATACCGTTACGCCCGGTGCAATTACAGTTGCTCGAATATTATTCGTTGCTTCCTGTCGTAAGCCTTCTGTGATGGCACGGACAGCATACTTGGTTGCGCAATAAACTGCTGCAGTGGAGGTAACCTCATATGCGCCTATGGAAGCTATATTGACGATATGTCCGCTATTCTGTTCTTTCATTACAGGCAAAACTGCACCAATACCATGCAGGACTCCACGGATATTTACATCAATCATACGATTCCATTCAGCGATTTTCAGAGATTCCAATTTAGATAATGGCATTACACCCGCATTATTTACGATGACATCGATTTTTCCGTATGCTTCTATAATTTCTTGGACGGTATGCTGCATTTGTTCAAAGTCTGTGACATCCAGTTGCTTGTAATCTGCATGATATCCTTTTTGGAGAAGAGTGGATACGAGTGTTTCTAACTTATTTGTTCGTCGCGCTGCTGCTATTACCGTAGCTCCATTCTCAGCTAATAAATCAACTGTTGCTGCTCCAATACCGCTGCTTCCGCCGGTGACAAGAACAACTTTATTCTTTATACTCATCTTTGTATCATCCTCTTTTAAGTAATTTTTCTTTAAGGAATCTTTAGCTTCTTTCACGATGCAGGACCATCCCTGCGTGATATAGAATTCCGTTTATAAAATCTCCATCAGCTGTGAATCCTGTATCATCTTGATATTCAATGTGGTCATCTGTTATTTGGTAATGACCTGTATATGCACATTCGACATTGCCGCGAGCTTCAACATAGCGTCCATCGGGCAGCAGTTCATGCCTAATATACCGATCTTTGGTAACCCAAAGTCCAGCATAAGAATGAGTGGTTTTTTTCATACTTCATCAACTCCTTTCCTGTTCTACTATTAGTATCAGGTAAAGTGAATATGGAGTGGTAGCCGGTATCTCTTTAATTCTTGCCCTATCCTCCAAGTGTCGATAAGTTTTATATAAGGAGGGATTTCATGTCTCTAGAAGTGCAATTGCAATCGAAAGAAGAGGAGCTTACAAACCTTGTGTCATCCTTTGCTACCAAGGAGGGTACGAACGTAACGTCAATCTCCGGGTTGGAATTTATTAGATCAGTCAAGCCGCTGGTGCCTGTCCATACTATGCATGAACCTGCTTTGTGTATTGTTCTGCAAGGGAAAAAAGTGATTTCTATGATTGGAGAAGACTTCTTTTATGGAAAAGGGGATTACTTAGTCGTAGCTGTCGATTTACCTGTTGTTGGGGAAATTTTAGAAGCAAGTGAGATGGAACCTTATTTATGTCTTCGATTGAATTTTAACTTAATGCAAATTGCAGAGGTCTCAAAAGAGTATAAGCAACATAGTACTAATCATAATGCTACAGGCCGAGGAATATTTGTGGATCAGACAGATGGGGTCATTCTGGATGCACTTATCCGACTCGTGAAGCTACTTCATACTCCTGAAGATACAGAAATACTTTCACCTTTAATCATTAAGGAAATTCTATACCGCATTATGCAGGGAAAGCATGGTCACACAGTAAAAAGCCTTGTTGCCAAGGGGAGTAAATTATCTGAAGTGGCTGCTGCTCTGAATTATTTAAGAAATCATTTTTCTCAGGAAATAAAGATAGATGCACTAGCTAAAAAAGTAAACCTTAGCCCATCAGCTTTATATCATCATTTTAAACAAGTTACAATGATGACTCCGATCCAATACCAGAGAGCTTTACGTCTTCATGAAGCAAGGCGGTTGATTTTCGGGAAAGATATGAGGATTGCTGATGCTGCTTTTCAAGTTGGCTATGAAAGTCCTTCTTATTTTAATAGAGAGTATAGAAAGATGTTTGGCAAGCCTCCAGGGAAAGATCGTAAAGAGAATCTGAATTTATATAATATATAGTCCAGATCAAGAAGCCGCATACAGATGCGACTCCTATCAATTTATATTTAATAGAAAGTAACCTTAAGGACTTTCAGCCCTATCGCCGTATATAAACAAATTTAATCCCTCATAATCTGTCATAAAACTTAGCATATTCAATATGGATTCCAATTTAGAAGTTTAAAAGCGATTGATGGGCTCATGAATATCTCTCAAATCTACCGGACAGTGGGTGAGTAAAATACGTCACTATGCATATGCTGTATTTTTTCCCAGTTGGCGGGATTAGTTGTATCAGGAGAGCCGTGCTCCATAATTGCCTGATATAGGGCAGTTTTTTGTTCCAAATGGGCAATGTGCTGTTTGGCTTCTTCGAGCTGAGAGAGTGCTTCTTCTTTATGCTCCATCATGAGTGTGTACCGTTGTGGAATGGTCGAATCTCCTTCAAGACAGAGATTCACGTACGTTTTAATGACTTCAATCGGCATCCCGGATTGCCTGAGGCATTTGACGCCAAACAGCCAGTTGATTGATTCTTCGTCGAACAAACGAATATTGTTTTTATTGCGCTGCACGCTCGGCACCAGGCCTTTATCCGTGTAAAAGCGCACCGCATGCTCGGTGAGTCCGGTTATCATCGCTGCTTCTTTGACTGTATGCATGTGTAATCCTCCTTTAAAAATTTTTTTAAAAAGTGCTAGCCTTCGTGTTACACGAAGGTAATAAGCTTATTATAACGCAAACTACCCGTAGCGGAATTCATTCTGTGTGCCCGATTTTCGCGCTGCGTGCTGTTTGTCGTTCTACATTTGAACAATAGGAGGAATTACAATGCAAACCGTAACATTAAACAATGGAGTGAAAATGCCAATTATCGGCTTCGGTGTTTACCAAGTCCCCGATGCTCAAGAATGTGAAAACGCAGTATATGAAGCACTGATGGCCGGTTATCGTCTGATTGACACCGCTTCCGGTTACCTAAACGAGGAAGCAGTTGGACGTGCAATCAAGCGGAGCGGCGTACCGCGTGAGGAGCTATTCATTACGACCAAGCTCTGGATTCAGGATGCCGGCTATGAAAGGGCCAAGATAGCATTTTCCAAATCATTGAGTAAGCTACAGCTGGATTATCTTGATTTATACCTTATTCACCAACCATACGGCGATTACTACGGTGCTTGGCGTGCGATGGAGGACCTGTACCGTGAAGGCAAAATCAGGGCAATCGGAGTCAGCAACTTCCACCCCGACCGTCTAATGGATCTCATCATGCATAATGAAATCGTGCCAGCCGTCAATCAAATCGAAACGCATCCATTCTACCAGCAAAAAGAAAGTGCTGCTTTTATGAAAGAGCAGGGAGTACAACACGAGTCGTGGGCACCGTTCGCTGAAGGACGCAATAACATGTTCAGCAACGAAGTGTTGACTTCCATTGCGGAAAAACACAATAAATCTGTCGCCCAGGTCGTGTTGCGTTGGCTTGTTCAGCGTGAAGTCGTTACAATCCCAAAATCGGTGCGCAAAGAACGGATTGTCGAAAACTTTGACATTTTCGATTTTGAGTTGAGCTTAGAGGATATCGAACAAATTTCAACTCTTGATAAAGGAGAAAGCCTTTTCGGGTCGCACCGAGATCCACAAATTGTAAAATCAATAAGTGCTATGAAATTTGATCTGTAACTGCCAGAGGAGATAATAGTGAAATATTTATTACCATTGTATGTAGGTGAACAAGATTCGCTTATCTTTCTTAGAAATAAGAAAAAGCCGTTATGAACGGCTAAAGGGAATGAGAACTAATGTTGTTTATCGAATCAAACAAGGAATTCATGAGTAGGTGCTAGAGTTACATTCCGGGATGCTTCCTTCATTTCACTATTAGACATAGATCCGAAAAAGGCAAGTCCAATTAAAACGGCGGATAAACTGATAAACAATTTAGATTTCATACATGCATTCCCCTTTCGATATTTGCTTTTGAGTATATACACTATTTTTGGGAATGGATAGTCTATTGCTGTTCGTCCTGCGCATATCATGCTACACCTTTTATGATGAAAATAATTTCAGAATGTTTGTGAAAAGTATTATACTATAAATAATTCTTTAATGAAGATTATCATAGTAAGGTGCAATGGATAAAATACGTAAGAAGCCCATTTCATAAAAATACTTGAATAACTTTCTTTACCGTTATACAGGAGAAAGAACGGATAGAGTCCTTACAAAAAAGCAGGCATAATGCCTGCTTTTTTATTATGAACAAACCGAATAAAAAAGTTTGCGGTTTTTTTGCGGTCCAAACACTTTTTGGAAATGTTAGAATATTACATAAAAAGACATAAAAGGAGGGGTCCTGTGAATCCGGTTTTAAGTTCGTCAGAAGTTGGCGTAAAGATCAATGAATGGTATAAAATGATACGTCAATTTAGTGTCCCGGATGCAGAGATTTTAAAGGCAGAGGTGGAGCACGAAATCCAACGGATGGAGGAAGATGAGTATTTACTCATTTACTTCTCCCTAATGAAATTCCGTCATCAGCTCATGTTAGATTATTTGGAACCCGTAACAACACGTATAAGACCAACTATTGAGGAACTTCTTGAAAAAATTGAGACTTCAAATAAAGGCATATCTGGCCTGTTGTCGTATTATTCTCTGTTTTTCAGAGGGATGTACGAGTTTGATAAGAAGCAATACATGAAAGCTATTTACTATTATAGAGAAGCTGAAAAGCAGCTTATACATGTCCCTGATGAGATTGAAAGAGCAGAGTTTCATTTTAAGTTAGCTGAAGCATATTATGGTATGAAGCAAAGTCATGTGTCTATGCATCACGTTAAACAAGCGTTAGATATCTATAATCAATATGAACTTTATAAGGTGCGGAAAGTTCAGTGTATGTTTGTTATTTCAGGGAATTATACTGATTTTAAACATTACGAAAAAAGTCAGCCGCATCTTGAAAAGGCATTAGAGTTATCTAGGGAATTGAATAACAAAAGGTTGATCAGTTCTGCACTATATAATTTAGGCACTAATTTTGCTGACAGCGGTGATTACGAGCAGGCGGAAGTATACATAAAGCAAGCAGTGGAGATTACAGAAAAAGAAAAGCTCACAAACTTGCCACATTCTTTATTTTCTTATGCTAAAATCCTTTTTAAACAAGGAAAAATGAATGAGGCTATCCAAGTAAGTAAGAAAGGTTTGTCAGCAGCTCTTTATCAAGGTGATGAGCTTTTCGCAAAATTACAGGGATATTTAAAAGCTCTTTATGTCGATGCAGTGGACCAACAAGGTGTTAATAAAACAATAGAATACCTAGAAAAAAATAAGAACTATTCATATATTGAAGACATTGCCTGTGAGACCGCAGCTGCTTACGCAAACTCAAAAGAATTTGAAACATCCTATGTATATCATCAGAAAATGCTTGAGACTCAAACACAAATTCAAAGGGGAGAATGCCTGTATGACTTTTAAAAAGAAGGTATGCCTAATCCTGGGTTTGTCACTTGTTTTAGTGTGTGGTTTCGGATCCTTAACAGAAAATCAAACTCAAAACACATTTCATATTGCCTCTGATCGTTTTCAAACTTGATAATATTACATTCAACCTCCTTCAGAAATGGAGGTTTTTTTATTTGATATCAACAGAAACATTGGAATCAAATGCGATATAATTAGTCCCCCCCTTTAAATCCTTGAGGCCTAATCTTATTTTTTGGAGAGAAAAAGGCAATAGGGCACCGCTATAACTTTTGGTTCTCCAGGAAATCTCTCAGATGGGAATTAAGTGGTTTTGGGATGCAAAAAAGACGCTTTCTTATAAAAGAATAGCGCACGATTGTTGAATACCTTATCTTTCTAACTCAATGAGTTACATTTAAAGTGATTTTGAGGCATGGCTGACCAATAACACTAGCTGCCCGGTATCAAACGAATCCCCTTCACAGAGCTTCAGTGTTTTTCTTTCTGATGGACCATCGAATATGTCTTCAGGAAGTTCCAGTTCGGTAGCATTAAAGATTGTAAGTGAACAGCATTTGTCGATGTCGTGATGACAGCAGCATATTTTCTGTTATTCGAAAAATGGGGCTTCTTATCCTGAATTCATGGACTTCCGTTATATCCTTATGGACGTCTTACATAAATTTGTGGAGAGTTCCTTTGCCATGGTTCTTTTAACGCTTCAATAAAATCCTGATTTATTTTGCATAGTTTACGGTTTAGTAATCATCCATGTAACACCAAATTTATCTATCACTTCTCCATAGTATGCGCCCCATGGCTGTAAAGCAAAGGGATATTTGTTTTCTCCACCCTCACCAAGCTTGGTATATGCCTCTCTTGCTTCGCTCTCATTATCATAGGTTAAAGCAAGACTGATGCTACGATTACCGACCACTTGTTCAAAGGAATCAGAAAGCATCAGAATATTGTTTCCAGCTATCTTCAAAGACAGATGCATTACTTTCTCCTTCATATCTTCTGGAGTGTCTGGTACCTCACCGAATGTTTTAAGTGATACAATTTCTCCACCGAGTGATTCTAAGTAAAAATCCGCCTGGCTTCTTGCGTCCTCTGACATTAGATAAGAGTTTAATTGTGCTCCCATGATTTCAACAACCTTTCCATTTTTAATTGTCTTTCTACGAATACAACGAATACGACTTAATGAAATCGACAAAGGAAAAAACTTTTTTAAAATCTTTTTAACATGTGGAGTTGTTCCATTAAATTGATTTTCATAAATCAGAACATTTGAGTCCCTTAAGAACCCCCCCTATCCTCCTGGATTACTTTTCGACAATTACTTTCGACGTGAAGCAGAAAATTCCTGCCAGTCATAAAAGGGTAGTACGGACGTTTATTGTTTGTGCTCACCATTTTTTAACCATAATTCATATAAATGTAAGGAAATGAGGGCAAATGAATATAAGGAATGTAATGAAAATAAGCTTCCATAACCAATGATATGGATTTACTATGTTGAGGGCCTGCTGGTTATATAAAATTCATGGTTTTTAAACTATCGGTTTTTTTAGTGTTTTTTTCATACTCCCTGAAAATCTCCTCATTAGGATAATCAGTTATTACATAGCATCACCTAAGGGATGATGCTGCTTGAACGTCTGGCTAAATCTTAATGGTGGGTGAAAGCAAATAAGTAAATAACCTGCAATGACTGAACTTTTCATCGGCAGTATGGATTAAAATAGCATCTTAAATATTTACTCACTTTGTAGATACAGACAGAGCCTCAAATGTTGGTTTCATAATAGTTGGAGATCAAGTTAGGGACTAAAGGAAGGAAAAAATCGTGCCCATTTTGTGCCCAAAATAGATATAAAATGATGCAATGAGTGTGTATTAGATAACTTCAGACGCTTGAAAGCTTCTGTAACTGACAATATACTTCCACTTTATTGAGGGCAACGAACTAATAAAGAAGATACCAAAAAGCCATTTTGGTATCTTCTTTGTTTGTTTTTTCTTTAGAGCTATTAAATCCATCTAGGAGTACGATGACTTGGCCTCAACAACAGTAACTAAATACTATATCGAATCTATTTGAGGAAACTGATTGATGATATATTGCTTGAAGTTTTCAGTGACAGGTGATAGATACTTCCCTTCAATCCATGAAATACCAACTATGCGCTCGAACCTTGGCCAACTAATGCGAACCTTTGCGATATTTGTTTGGTCTAAGCCTTTAAAATCAGGAAGAATTGAAACGCCAAGACCCGCTGCAACAAAACCTGCGATTGTTGTAGCTTCTTCACCTTCAAATACAATGTTTGGGGTAATATTAACTTGCTCAAAAATATCATCTATTGTCACTCGAAGGGCGAAACCTTCTTTCATTAAAACAAAAGGCTCATTAGCTATTTCGTTTAACGTAATATCCTCACGAGTAGCTAACACATGTTTTTTTGGCAAAAATAAAAAAAGCTCCTCCTTCCATAAGGGTTTCCACATTATATTTGATTCGACTGGAAAAGAAGCAAGTAGGCAGAGATCAAGCTCACCTGATTTTAGTTTATCTAAAAGCAAATTAGAGTGAGACTGGTTTAGTTGAAATTGAACTTTTGGGTAATTATCTTTAAACGTTCCAATTAAATTTGGAACTATTGTTGTACCCAGGGTGTGTAAAAAGCCTAAAGACACTTCACCTTGATCCGGTTTTAAAAGAGATTGAATTTCTTCCTTTCCTTCTGTATATTCTCGAATCATGGAATCAACCCTCTTGAGGAATATTTCCCCATATTTATTTAATTTAATGGACCGGCCTTGTCTATCAAAAAGCGGAACACCTAAGTGATTTTCTAATCTAACAATAGACCGAGAAAGTGCTGGCTGTGTTATTGATAACGTTTCAGCAGTTTTGGTTACATGCTGTATACGAGCAAGAGTTTGAAAGTACTCTAATTGTTCCCATTCCATAAAAAAACCTCACTTCTTATAAATCATTACATAAAGGAATTAAAATCATATTTATTATGCATTATACATCATGATTTATTAGTGTTAAGCTAAATTTAGCAGCAAAATAAATAAATTTTTATATGAATTTTAAACTATTTTCGTGTTCAGAAGGAGGACTATTTTAATGAACTATCGAATTGAAAAAGATACTTTTGGAGAAATAAAGGTGCCTGCTGATAAGTTTTGGGGAGCGCAAACACAACGTAGTAAAGAGAACTTCAAGATAGGTTCTGAAAAAATGCCAAAACGTATTGTTAAAGCTTTTGCTATATTGAAGCGCAGTACAGCTATTGCTAATAATCGTTTAGGAAATTTGGATAGTGAAAAAACAGAGGCTATTACCGCAGTTTGTGATGAAATTCTTGAAGGCAAATATGATGACAATTTTCCACTCGTTGTTTGGCAGACGGGAAGCGGTACACAAAGCAATATGAATGTTAACGAAGTTATAGCGAACCTTGCAACATCTTTACTAAAAGAGAAAGGCTCTATCCAAACCATACATCCAAATGATGATGTGAACCGCAGTCAAAGTTCGAATGACACTTTCCCAACAGCGATGCATGTTGCAGGTGTATTAGCTATCTATGAACAATTAGTTCCTGTACTTGATCAACTTCGGAACACATTAGATGAAAAAGCAAAAAAATTCAATGACATTGTTAAAATAGGTCGTACACATCTTCAAGATGCTACACCTCTTACGCTTGGACAAGAAATTAGCGGTTGGGTATATATGATTGATCGTTCGAAAGAAATGATATTGGAAGCAACTGATAAAATGCGTGAGCTTGCTATCGGGGGTACGGCTGTAGGGACAGGCATTAATGCACATCCACAGTTTGGAGAAGTTGTCTCAGAGGAGATCTCGAAGTTTACAGGCCAACATTTTAAAAGTTCACCTAATAAGTTTCATGCGTTAACTAGTCATGATGAAATAACGTATGTACATGGTGCTATGAAGGCATTAGCTGCTGATTTAATGAAAATTGCGAACGATGTTAGATGGCTTGCAAGCGGTCCTCGCTGTGGGATCGGGGAAATTTCAATCCCGGAAAATGAGCCTGGTAGCTCCATTATGCCCGGTAAAGTTAACCCTACTCAATGTGAAGCCCTTACCATGATTGCGGCTCAAATTATGGGGAATGATGCAACTATTGGTTTTGCTTCAAGTCAGGGCAACTTTGAACTAAATGTATTTAAACCAGTTATTATCTATAACTTCCTACAATCCGTGCAGTTATTGAGTGATGGAATAAAATCTTTCCATGATCATTGTGCGGTTGGTATTGAACCTAATGCGAAAACCATTAAAGAAAATCTTTCCGGATCTTTGATGCTTGTCACAGCATTGAATCCTTATATCGGATATGAAAATGCTGCAAAAATTGCTAAGTTTGCTCATAAAGAAGGCTTGACGTTAAAAGAGGCTGCTGTGCAACTTAAATTGCTAACGGAAGAACAATTTGATGAGATGGTTAAACCAGAAGATATGGTGAAACCAAACATTTAAATCGTTTAAGGTGAAAACTAGTTACTGATCTGTAACTAGTTTTTTCTTTTTTTACACTCATTGAAAATCACCTCATTAGGACAAACACTTATTACGTAGCATTACCCAAGGGGTGATGCATTTTATGAAGGTAATAATCATCGAGGGACCGCAAGCTGACAAATGCATGAACAATTGCTATCATTATTTAATAAAACTTTATAGGAAGGAGATCCAGGGTGATAGCAATATATGTAAGGGTATCGACCGAGGAACAAGCGATCAAGGGATCGAGCATCGACAGCCAGATCGAGGCCTGCATAAAGAAAGCAGGGACTAAGGATGTGCTGAAGTATGCCGATGAAGGATTTTCTGGAGAGCTTTTAGAACGTCCGGCTTTGAATCGCCTGAGGGTGGATGCAAGCAAAGGACTTATAAGTCAAGTCATTTGTTACGATCAGACCGTCTTTCTCGGAGAGCTTATCAGCGATGAAAAAAATGATTTTCATAACTCTTTCAAATAGAGAAAGCCGGAATATGAGATCCGGCCTCTTCTGCATTATTTCCCCTTCGCCTTCTTCCGCTTTTCCTTCTCTGCCCGATAAAACTCATGAAACATCTTCATCAACGCCCGCTTTTCAATCCGCGATACATAGCTGCGCGAGATACCGAGTTCTTTGGCAATCTCTCGCTGCGTTTTTTCCTTCTTCAAATCAAGTCCAAACCGCCCGACAATCACTTCCTTCTCACGGTCATCTAAAATGTCAATGTATTGTTTCACTTTTTCAAGCTCCATATTGAGCTGGATCGTATCTATCACGTCTTCGTTTTCTGATTTCAAAACGTCAATCAGGCTTATTTCATTCCCTTCCTTATCCTGCCCGATCGGATCGTGAAGGGAGACGTCTTTTTTTGTTTTTTTCAATGCGCGCAAATGCATGAGGATTTCATTTTCAATACACCTCGCAGCATACGTCGCCAGCTTTGTCCCTTTACCAGCGGAATAGCTTTCAATTCCTTTTATCAGCCCGATCGTTCCGATGGAGATTAAGTCCTCTGCATCCTCACCTGTATTTTCGAACTTTTTCACAATATGGGCGACCAAGCGAAGATTATGCTCAATCAGCATGTTTCTGGCATGTTCATCCCCTTTAGCCATGAGCTCTAAGTATTTTTTTTCTTCGCTGCTTGAGAGCGGTTGTGGAAAGGCATTGTTTTTCACGTAAGATACTAAAAAGACAAGCTCTTTAACAACAAAGCCGAGCGCTGCGAAAACACCTGTCACCATCGTCACCTCCACAAAAGTATGTAGGCAAAAGCCTATATGTAAATGTATGTGACCTGGAGGCTGTCTGTGTCTGTACCGGGAAATTTCTCGCGGGGGAGTCCGGCTTTTGTAAGCAGCATACTAACTTCAAATGTTAAAAATAATCTTTATCAAGCGACATACATTGAAATGAACAAAGGTATGGGGGGATGGGAATGAAAAAATGGATGGCAGGCCTGTTTCTTGCTGCAGCAGTTCTTCTTTGTTTAATGGTTCCGCAACAGATCCAAGGCGCATCTTCGTATGACAAAGTGTTATATTTTCCGCTGTCTCGTTATCCGGAAACCGGCAGTCATATTAGAGATGCAATTGCAGAGGGACATCCAGATATTTGTACCATTGACAGAGATGGAGCAGACAAAAGGCGGGAGGAATCTTTAAAGGGAATCCCGACCAAGCCGGGCTATGACCGGGATGAGTGGCCGATGGCGGTCTGCGAGGAAGGCGGCGCAGGGGCTGATGTCCGATATGTGACGCCTTCTGATAATCGCGGCGCCGGCTCGTGGGTAGGGAATCAAATGAGCAGCTATCCTGACGGTACCAGAGTGCTGTTTATTGTGCAGTAGTAAAGAAGAGGCTCTTTCTTGAGCCTCTGTTGTTACAATCCTTCGCCGTGCTGAATTTTCGGGGGATAGGTTTCTGCTTTTCGCCAATATTGGCGTGTGCCTTCGTCCCGTACAACGATGCCCAGCTGTGCCAGTTCGAGACGGAATTCTTCAATATCGTCTTTTTCTTCGTCCTGCAGCGCTTTATGACGAGCTTTTAATAAGGCATGGGCGCCTTGCGATAGGTCTGGTGCATCAGGAATCCATCGGCGAAATTGATCTTTAAACGGATCACCATCTGTTGCCCATTCGTAATGATGCTGTCTAAAGGCCTTCTCAACGTTTACTGGTTTTTCATCAATTTCTTCCCGTACCAATTCATATCCGGCTGTTCCCAGGAGGACAAGCCGTTTGTGATCCATAAATACAAGAGCGATGTCATCGGAATGAATTGTTTGCACTTTTTTTCCTTTGATGAATTCCACTGTGTGATCTGTAATTTTGACAGACAGCAGCATTGCAATAACAGAATGAGCGAACCAAATCCCCGCACACATACCGAGAAGAGCAGTGATAAATGCAGCTGTAGATCCCTGAAAAGAGGTAATGAGCCGAAGCGGTCCTTCAAGAGGGATCCAGGGGAGGGATAATGCCCATTTCGCAATCTGCGGGATAAAATACCCGATTGCAAAACCGATGATTGCAAGTGCAGCGTATAAAAAGAATACAGCGGTTTTCGTAACTCCAATAAGAGTATGAGATTGATTCTGCAACATGTCACCTTCTTTTTACTGAAAAAATCGAATTCCTTCCCATATTTTAACTTAAACTGATGGTAAATCAAGGATAAAGCGATAATTATGGATATAAAGAGATTCAGTAATAGAACTGGCAGGCGCCGTCGGTCATGAAAAATAAAATTTACATGCGCAGACGATGTAAGCCCCATTTGTTTTCTGCGTATCACAATACAATCCAAAGGGAACATAAAGAGTAAAGGCTTTTTAGACAATCAGGAGGAACAGATATGAAAATCGGATTAATCGGCTTAGGGAAAATGGGCATAAACATAGGAAAGCAATTCATTGACCGCAATCATCAAGCGGTAGGTTATGATGTAAATCAAGCGGCTGTTGATGAACTGAAAGCATACGGGGCTGAGGGGACAACGAATCTTAAAGAGTTAATTTCTTTATTAGACCCGCCGCGTATCCTATGGGTTATGGTACCGTATAGCATTGTCGATGCTGTTTTGCGTGATGTATCACCTTTATTAAGTAAAGGCGATATGATTATCGAAGCTGGAAACTCTCATTATAAAGAATCAATTCGCCGCTACAATCAAATGAAAGAAGCGGGTATCCATTATCTCGATGCCGGAACGTCAGGCGGAATGGAAGGCGCACGGCATGGAGCCTGTTTTATGGTGGGGGGCGACCATGAAGCATGGGAGATTGTGGAACCGCTTTTTCGTGATACCGCCGTCGAAAATGGTTATCTATACGCTGGTGAAGCGGGAAGCGGACATTTTTTAAAAATGATCCATAATGGAATTGAGTATGGAATGATGGCCGCGATTGGTGAAGGATTTGAAGTGCTTGAAAACAGCCAATTTGATTTTGACTATGAGAAGGTTGCCAGAGTGTGGAATCATGGTTCTGTCATTCGTTCTTGGCTTATGGGACTGACTGAGCGAGCTTTTTCTAAGGATGCGAAACTGGATCAGATCAAGGGCATTATGCATTCCTCAGGTGAAGGAAAATGGACGGTGGAAACCGCGCTTGATCTGCAGACGGCAACTCCGGTCATCGCCATGTCACTGATGATGAGATACCGTTCTTTAACAGACGATACGTTTACAGGAAAGGTGGTCGCTGCGCTTCGAAATGAATTTGGAGGCCATGCGACAGAAAAAAAGTAAGGGGGCCAAACAAGCCTCCTTATTTTTTTGGCACCTTCAGAAGATGAGGGAACTTTTTATAAATGACCACCATGATGATCAGAATATATGTACCGTAAATGCTGATAGACAATAATTTATTGCTGGTGAAATTGGCACCTGCAATAGTGACAACAACAATATTGGGGATTTTCCCTATTAAAGACGCAAAGAAAAAAACATGCCAGCGAACTTGGCTCAGCCCGCAGATCACGTTCATTACAAGTGAAGGTATGACAGGTATCAGCCTTCCTAATAAAACAGCGGTAAAAGCGTTTTTGTTGAAGGAAGCCTCGTAGCTCTGTATGGCAGGATAGGCCTGAACTTTTTTTCTGGCCCAATCTCTAAAACTGTACCTGGCGAGAAAAAACAGCAATATAGTACCAAGCATTGAGCCGGTCAGTGTAATCCAAATTCCATTTGCAGTCCCGAACACTGCGCCATTTAAAGCAGCAACAAAAGCAAACGGCACTATTGGGAAAAAAACATCGGCAGCAATCAGCAGCATACTAAATAAAACGGAAAACATCCCTCCTGCTTTGATTGCATCAAGCCAAGCTTCTTTCTGAAAAAAACCGACTGCAATGATAGCGATAATCACAAGTATACCTATTACTTTTTTTAACATGTCTATGGTCACTCCCAACTTAGGTGATGTCAGGAGCCAAAACCTCCGTCATCTAAATTAGTATAACTGGTGCCATTTCAGCGGTTCAACTGAAAACCAGGTTGAGAACACAATTCTTTTTTACTTCATAAAAAAGGCTGTCCATCTCTCTGTTTTCTGCATTCTTAATAATAGGGAGGGATAGAAATGGTAACCATAAAAAAGGATTTTATACCGGTATCAAATGATAATCGTCCTGGCTATGCGATGACGCCTGCTTATATTACGGTGCATAATACAGCGAATACAGCCAAAGGCGCTGATGCGAAAATGCACTCCAATTTTGTGAAAAACCCGAACACATCCGAAAGCTGGCATTTTACAGTTGACGATTCAGTCATTTATCAGCATCTCCCGATAGATGAAAACGGCTGGCATGCGGGAGACGGTACAAACGGGACAGGAAACCGCAAATCGATCGGGATTGAAATCTGTGAAAATGCTGACGGCGATTTTGAAAAAGCAACATCAAATGCCCAGTGGCTGATCAGAAAGCTGATGAAGGAAAACAATATTCCGTTAAATCGTGTTGTTCCCCACAAAAAATGGTCCGGGAAAGAATGTCCGCGGAAACTCTTGGACCACTGGAACTCTTTTCTAAACGGAATTTCTTCCTCGGATACACCTCCAAAAGAATCTTCACCATCATATCCTCTGCCGTCTGGGGTTATAAAGCTCACTTCGCCTTATCGAAAGGGCACAAACATTCTCCAGCTGCAAAAGGCTTTAGCTGCACTTCACTTTTACCCTGATAAGGGAGCCAAAAACAATGGCATAGATGGAGTTTACGGACCGAAAACAGCGAATGCCGTCAAGCGTTTTCAACTCATGAACGGATTAACTGCAGACGGGATTTATGGGCCAAAAACAAAGGCCAAGCTTAAATCGAAGTTAAAGTAAATGCAGGATTTAACGGATAACCTGTTTCCAGTGCGGATTCAGGTTATTTTCTTTTCTTTGGTTTGTGTGTTTTTCAGATTGGAAAGAAGGGAATTTTAAAAAATCATCAGCTGCGCCGCAATGAAAGCAGAATGATATTCACTGAGGGGGACACGTTAACTATAGGAAAAAACAGTGATAGCGAAAAACTCTTCATTGAACGAAGAGAAACAGAGGTATAACATTAAAGTGAGGCTTTTGGGGGTGTAAAGATGAAACATTTTATCATCCTTTTCCTTCTGCTGTTCGTTACAGCAGGATGCGAGGGAAGGGGATACGAAGACGTTGTAGCATTTGGTGACAGTAATACGCGTGGCTCAAATTGGGATTATCGCGATTATCCAAAAGCACAGCAGTGGGTCAATATATTAAAAACAGCTGAGCGCGGTAACCTTGATATACTCAATGCGGGAATCGGCGGACAGACGACAGAGGATGCCCGTCTCCGATTTCAGACAGATGTGCTGGATCAAAAACCGAAGTATTTGTTTATTATGTTCGGCACCAATGACGCTGCCATACTGACTGAAGGGAAACCGAGAGTGTCGAAGCAGCGTTTTAGAGAAAATCTGGTTTATTTTATTGAAGAAAGCAGAAAACACGGGATCAAGCCTATCTTAATGACGTGTATCCCAATTATAGAAGGTAATGGGAAGCATCATCTGTTTTACTATTCCAGATACCAAGCAGCTGCTTTTGAACCAAAAGGCGGAGCAAGGAAATGGCACAACTCATATAACGATATTACAAGAGATGTGTCGAAGCGCCTGGATGTCCCTCTTGTAGATAACTGGAAGCATTTTATAGAAGCAGACGGCGGAAAAGCAACTGATGAAGCGCTTATCCAATCTGGTTTAATAGATCCTTCTGGAAATCATATGACACCTAAAGGGGCAAGGATCGTATATGAAGGAATACAAGATGGGCAGATCCTGCAGCGTTGAGCCGGACAACCGCCTAGTCCGATTTATTTCTCCTACATAGGCTGTTATAAAACCTTATTAAGGAGGCGCTTCACATGTATGGCGCAGGCAGAGCATATGGATACGCTTTTATTGTTGTTTTAGTTGTTGTTCTCCTGGTTGTGGGCGGCATATACTGGTTAGCATAATAACCGGCCCTTTAAAACACCTCTTTTTAGGGGTGTTTTTTGCTGAAAATAGTAGTAAAGCGCGCAGCCAAAGTGATATAATATCAGTCATCTGAGTAAAAAAAGGAAATACGCCCGGAAAAAATAGACAAATTCCTATTAAGAAGATACGGAAATAATATGTCCGAGCGATCTTCTTTTTATTTCGTTTTCAATTAACTCGATAAAGTCACGGTTTAAATTCATTTCGGTGGCTTTGAAATAAGATTCTATTAGTAATTCATCAGACAGTTTTCTCATGCTAGGAACCCAATTAATGGGAGAGGCACCTCCTTAAAAGTTGGAATCATTCATGATTTTAACGCATACAATGATAAGTTGCGTTCATCTGAGGTTGAAGTTATCTTTAATCTACCATGAAATGCATATAAGAACAATCGTTCTGTTATCCACACCAAAAAGTGGATAACTTGTGAGTATCGTGTTTATAATTTGTCTAAAGAGTGATGTAATAAGAGTGGATAGTGTGTGTAAATTTATCCACACCTGGTGAAGAAACCCAATTTTTGTCGAAATTTTTTTGCTCAGTTTTTCTTTAGGCGCAAGTTCGATTTTTTTCGACAATCATTTTGAAAGAAAGAAAAAGGGAAGGGTGCGGGTTTTGTTAAAAAAGTTTTTTTTACCTGACGAGTTTGTAAAAAATATTTTTCATATTACACCTGAGAAATTAAAGGAACGAAATGTAAAAGGAATTATTACTGACCTGGATAATACGCTTGTTGAATGGGACAGGCCGAACGCGACGCCGCGATTGATCGAGTGGTTTGAAGAAATGAAGGAACACGGCATTAAAGTGACAATTGTCTCTAATAATAACGAAAGAAGAGTGAAACTTTTCTCAGAACCGCTTGGAATCCCATTCATCTATAAAGCCAGAAAACCGATGGGTAAAGCCTTTAATAGAGCGGTGCGCAATATGGAGCTGAAAAAAGAGGACTGCGTTGTCATCGGAGACCAGCTGCTGACCGATGTACTCGGGGGAAACCGAAACGGCTACCATACGATTTTGGTCGTGCCAGTCGCTTCCTCTGACGGATTCATTACGCGCTTTAACCGCCAGGTCGAACGCAGAATACTGAGTGCTCTCAAACGAAAAGGGCACATTCAGTGGGAGGAGTAAGAAATGGAAAAGGTTGTTTGTATCGGGTGCGGAGTTACGATCCAAACCGAGGACAAAACAGGTTTGGGGTACGCGCCGCCTGCATCACTTACGAAAGAAAATGTGATTTGCCAGCGTTGCTTCAGACTGAAAAACTATAATGAAATACAAGATGTCTCCTTAACTGATGATGATTTTTTGAACATTCTTCACGGTATTGGAGAAACGGACTCTCTTGTCGTAAAAATTGTTGATATTTTTGATTTTAACGGCAGCTGGATTAATGGGCTGCAGCGCTTGGTGGGGGGAAACCCTATCTTATTAGTTGGCAATAAAGCGGATATTTTGCCTAAGTCACTGAAAAGAGAGCGTCTGATCCAATGGATGAAGCGTGAAGCGAAAGAGCTTGGCTTAAAACCGGTTGACGTATTTTTGGTCAGTGCGGGACGCGGCCAGGGAATCAGAGAAGTAATTGACGCGATTGAGCATTACCGCAACGGAAAAGACGTCTATGTTGTCGGATGTACAAATGTAGGAAAGTCAACCTTTATTAACCGGATTATTAAAGAAGTGTCAGGTGAAGAAGATATTATTACAACATCCCAATTTCCTGGCACAACCCTTGATGCGATTGAAATCCCGCTGGATGACGGTTCATCGCTTTATGATACACCGGGAATTATCAACAACCATCAAATGGCGCATTATGTCAATAAAAAGGATCTGAAAATATTATCTCCTAAAAAGGAGCTGAAGCCTCGCACATTCCAGCTTAATGATCAGCAAACACTGTATTTTGGCGGACTTGCAAGGTTTGATTATGTGTCTGGGGAAAGATCTCCTTTTATTTGCTATATGCCGAATGAACTGATGATTCATAGAACAAAACTTGAAAATGCAGACGCGCTTTATGAAAAGCATGCAGGGGAATTGCTCACACCTCCGGGTAAAGATGAAATGGATGAGTTTCCGGAATTGGTCGCCCATACGTTTACGATAAAAGACAAAAAGACAGATATCGTTTTCTCTGGGTTAGGCTGGGTTACTGTCCATGACGCCGATAAAAAGGTAACTGCATACGCGCCAAAAGGCGTTCATGTATTTGTTCGGCGTTCATTAATTTAAGAAAAGGGGAGAGGAGTATGAAAAAGCTGTACGGGGTTATCGGAAATCCGATTGGCCATTCTATGTCACCTGATATTCATAACGCATCATTGAAAGACCTCGGGCTTGACGGACATTATCATGCCTTCAAGGTAGAAGAGAATGATCTGGAGGATGCGGTAAAAGGAATAAGAGCTCTAGGCGTACAAGGAATCAATGTGACTGTTCCGCACAAGGTTTCCATTATGGATTATCTGGATCATATTGATGAGAGTGCAAAAGTGCTCGGTGCCGTAAACACGGTCAGAAGAGAGGGAGATAAGCTTGTCGGATACAATACCGATGGGGAAGGCTTCGTGAAGTCATTAATGAAGGTATTAGACAAGCCCATCTCTGAACTGTCATTCTTAATGATCGGCGCTGGCGGAGCGGCGAGAGCCATTTTTACAACAATTGTCCGAAATACCCCGAAAAAATTTGACATTTGCAACCGGACGTTAGAAAAAGCAAAGCGGCTTACAGAAGCTACTCCCTCGTTTCACAATAAAGAAGTATTAAGCATAAAAGAAGCAGAAGAACGTCTTGAGCAGTATGATGTTATCATCCATACAACGTCTGTGGGCATGTATCCGAACGTGGACGATGTGCCGCTTTCATTACAGCGTGCCGCGAGCAGTGCCGTCGTATGTGATATCGTGTATAATCCAATACAGACGGCCCTTTTAAAAGAAGCAAGCCAAAAAGGCTTGAAAACACTCGACGGTGTGGGCATGTTTGTTGAACAGGCAGCATTGTCTTTCCAATTGTGGACTGGACAAGAGCCTAATATTGAAAAAATGAGATCCATTGTAATAGGAAAATTAGGAGGAACAGAATGTTAACAGGTAAACAAAAACGTTTTTTGCGTTCAAAAGCGCATCATTTAACGCCGATTTTTCAAGTTGGTAAAGGCGGAGTAAACGACAACATGATTAAACAAATTGCTGAGGCGCTTGAAGCGAGAGAGCTCATTAAAGTCAGCGTGCTTCAGAATTGCGAAGAGGATAAAAACGATGTAGCGGAAGCTCTTGTAAAAGGAAGCCGCTCTCAATTGGTGCAGACAATCGGCAATACGATTGTGTTATATAAGGAATCAAAGGAAAATAAACAAATCGAGCTTCCTTAAAGGTGGTTGAAATGAAGAAAATCGGAATTTTCGGAGGCACGTTTGACCCTCCGCATAATGGTCACCTCTTAATGGCGAATGAGGTGCTGTACCAGGCGGGGCTTGATGAAATTTGGTTTATGCCTAATCAAATTCCGCCGCATAAACAGAACGAAGACTATACCGACAGCTTTCATCGCGTGGAAATGCTAAAGCTTGCAATTCAATCTAATCCGTCCTTTAAGCTGGAGCTTGTTGAAATGGAAAGAGAAGGGCCATCATATACCTTTGATACCGTTTCTTTACTGAAGCAGCGTTATCCAAATGATCAGCTGTTCTTTATTATCGGTGCTGATATGATTGAATATTTGCCGAAATGGTATAAGCTGGACGAGCTGCTGAACCTCATTCAATTTATTGGAGTAAAGCGCCCCGGTTTTCATGTTGAAACCCCTTATCCGCTTCTCTTTGCAGACGTTCCGGAATTTGAGGTATCATCAACTATGATAAGGGAACGGTTTAAAAGCAAGAAGCCCACTGACTACTTAATCCCTGATAAAGTGAAGAAGTATGTAGAGGAGAATGGTTTATATGAATCGTGAGGAGGCACTTGCATGCGTGAAGCAGCAATTGACCGAACACCGATATATCCATACGGTTGGCGTGATGAACACGGCGATCGAACTTGCGGAGCGTTTTGGAGCCGATTCTAAAAAAGCGGAAACAGCGGCAATCTTTCATGATTACGCCAAATTCCGCCCGAAAGAAGAAATGAAACAAATTATTGCGCGAGAAAAAATGCCTGCGCATTTATTGGATCATAATCCGGAGCTCTGGCACGCTCCGGTCGGCGCTTATTTGGTCCAAAGAGAGGCAGGGGTTCAAGATGAAGACATTCTTGACGCCATTAGGTATCATACCTCAGGGCGCCCCGGCATGACACTTTTAGAAAAAGTCATTTACGTTGCTGATTACATTGAGCCAAATCGGGCATTTCCCGGTGTCGATGAGGTGCGTAAGCTTGCTGAGACAGATTTGAATCAAGCGCTGATTCAGTCCATTAAAAATACAATGGTTTTTCTTATGAAAAAAAATCAACCGGTTTTTCCAGACACATTTTTAACGTATAACTGGCTTGTGTCTGGCAGCTGAACAGGAGGAATTTGTGAATGAACCAAAAGTCCATTTTAAAGATCGCAGCTGCGGCTTGCGACGATAAACGGGCAGAGGATATTTTAGCACTGGATATGGAAGGTATTTCTCTGGTTGCTGATTATTTTCTGATCTGCCACGGAAATTCAGATAAACAGGTACAGGCGATTGCCCGTGAAATCAAGGATCAGGCTGATGAAAACGGCATTCAAGTCAAAAAGATGGAAGGCTTTGATGAAGCAAGATGGGTTCTCGTTGATCTAGGCGATGTAATTGTCCATGTCTTCCACAAGGATGAAAGAAGCTACTACAACCTTGAAAAGCTGTGGGGAGACGCTCCGCTCGCAGATCTTGATCTTGGAATGAATCAATGATTTATCAAGGCTTTGCAAGCGTGTATGACGAGTTAATGTCACACGCGCCTTACGATCAATGGACAAAATGGATTGAAGCATCCCTCCCGGAAAAAGGCCGTATTCTCGATCTAGCATGCGGCACGGGGGAAATCTCCATCCGGCTTGCCGAAAAAGGCTTCGAGGTTACAGGCATCGATCTCAGCGAAGAGATGCTTTCTTTCGCCCAGCAAAAGGTATCGAGTAGCCAGCCTATTTTATTTCTTCAGCAGGATATGAGAGAGATCACCGGCTTTGACGGTCAGTTTGACGCTGTTGTGATATGCTGTGACTCATTAAATTATTTAAAAACAAAAAATGATGTGATCGAAACCTTTAAAAGTGTATTTCGGGTATTAAAGCCTGAAGGCATTTTGCTGTTTGATGTTCATTCATCTTTTAAAATTGCGGAAGTCTTTCCGGATAGCACATTTGCTAACCAGGACGAAGATATCAGCTATATTTGGCAGAGCTTTGCCGGAAGTGACGAGCTTTCTGTCATTCATGATATGTCGTTTTTTGTGTGGAACGGAGAAGCGTATGATCGTTTTGATGAGACACACGAGCAAAGAACGTTCCCGGTGGAAGAATACGAAGAAATGCTTAAGAACTGC
Organism: Bacillus sp. FSL R5-0576; assembly: GCF_038004765.1. NCBI lineage: Bacteria > Bacillati > Bacillota > Bacilli > Caryophanales > Bacillaceae > Bacillus > Bacillus sp. FSL R5-0576. The sequence continues at coordinate 2,367,659 of NZ_JBBORU010000001.1, read as the reverse complement.
GGCTTTCAGCTCCATCACGTGACAGCTGATTTTACGGATTCCGAGCCATCAGCACAATCAGAACGCCTCTTTTTCAAGGCGCAGAAATCAAAAACCATCGTTTCTTAAAACGATGGTTTTTTAAAATGCTTTTTTATGCTTTTGCAGTACAGACGAAGGTATGACATACTCGTCTACACATGAAACTGCTTTTTCACTGCGGAAATATCCTCCTCGTACTTCATATGAGTATTTTGAAATACCCGGTGAAACATATCCTGCACACCGCTTTCCAGCGCTTTAATGCCTTCTCCTGTTACACCGCCTTTAACGCAAACCTTTTCCTGTAATGCAGGCAGGGTATACAATTCGGTTTCTAACAGTTTTCCCATTCCGACAAGCATTTCCTTACACATCAAAATCGCGTCCTGTTTAGACACTGATGTTTCCGAAACAGCTGCATCTATAAACCGCTGAATCAGATAGCTCATAAAAGCAGGGCCGCAGCTTACGATGTCTGATGCAACCCTCGTGATGTCACTTTCAATTTGCAGCGGATGAGAGATATGCTGCATCAGCTCATTGATTTTCGCTTTTGCAGATTCGCTGCAGCTTGTGCCGAAAGTGACGAGAGAAACACCTGCCAGCGCTCTGTTCGTAATACTTGGGATCACTCGCGCCACTTGACACGGCACATATTGTTCGAGCTGTTCGGTTTGAACGGGGCTTGTAATTGAAATGAGAATATGATCTTTTCTTAAATAAGGTAACGCTCTTGCCAGTAAAGGATATATATCAAGCGGCTTAACACAAATAAAAATCATCTCGTTCTCAGAAACGAGCTTTTCGAGACTTTCGGTAACGTTTATGCTGTGGTAGCGGTTTTTTATGTGTAACGCTTTTTCAATTGTGCGGTTTGTGATTGTCATGTTTGAGGGATCGGCCGCTTTTGATTCAATAAATGATTCGATAAGGATCGTACCCATATTTCCTGTGCCGATAAAGCCTATCTTCAATGGTTTCCCCTCCTTTGAGCTATTATCCTCTAAACCATATGTGTTATGAAAATAAAATATGACGAAAGCGGGGAACATGCACGATGAATTGGTTGAATCAGCATAAGAAAGCAATTATTTTAGCGGCTTCTGCGGCTGTTTTCACAGCAATTATGATCTTTCTGGCCACAGGGAAAAATAAAGAGCCGGTGAAGCAAGCTGTACCAACAGAGGCAGAAAATACAGTGGTAAAGCAGGAAGCAAACAACGACGAGTCAAACGAAACAATTGTGATAGACATCAAAGGTGCTGTTCAGCATCCTGGCGTTTATGAAATGCGAACAGGGGACAGAGTATCTCAGGCAATTGAGAAAGCGGGCGGGACCAGTGAACAAGCAGACGAAGTGCAAGTAAATTTGGCGGAGATTCTGCAGGACGGGATAGTGGTGTACATCCCGAAAAAGGGAGAGGAAACAGCAGTGCAGCAAGGTGGCGGAGTGTCTGTCCAAAGCGATGGAGGGAAGGGAGCGCTGGTGAATATCAATACAGCAACCTTAGAGGAGTTACAAGGCATCTCAGGGGTGGGGCCATCCAAAGCTGAAGCTATTATTGCATATCGGGAAGAAAACGGTCGTTTCCAAACAATTGAAGATATCACTAAGGTTTCAGGAATAGGTGAAAAGTCATTTGAGAAAATAAAGTCTTCCATTACAGTAAAGTGATTTGACGGTCATGCATTATGATAGGTAAACTAAAGGTCAGGCAATACAACATTTGGAGGGAACAACGTGGAACGAATTTCATGGAATCAATACTTTATGGCTCAAAGCCATTTATTGGCGCTGCGCAGCACATGTCCGAGATTATCTGTCGGCGCTACTATAGTCAGAGACAAACGCATGATAGCAGGAGGCTACAACGGGTCAATCGCGGGCGGCGTACATTGTGCAGATGAAGGATGCTTAATGATAGATGATCATTGTGCAAGAACGATTCACGCTGAAATGAATGCGATTCTTCAATGCTCTAAGTTTGGGGTGCCGACTGATGGAGCGGAGATTTATGTGACGCATTATCCGTGCATTCAATGCTGCAAATCTATTATTCAAGCTGGTATCAAAACGGTTTATTATGCTGAGGATTACAAAACACATCCGTATGCGCAGGAATTATTTGAACAGGCGGGTGTAACTGTTGAACAGGTTGAACTCGATGAAATGATCGTTGATCTGAAAAACAGAGAAAAGCTTTCATTTGTAGCGGGTCTTATAGGGAAATTGGCCGATGCCGGTTTAGCGGAGGAAGAATTGAAAAAGATACATGAACAGGCGAATACACTTTTCACGAGCTACGTGTGATGAATGCGTAATTCGCGTTTGTTATTGCCTATGGCGGCAGCTTCGGCAACGGTTGGAATTACTGCCGCCGCTTATTTCCCCGCTATTTTTCTTTTCATCCTCTTTCTCCTCATCATTTTAATCAAAACGAGGCACGCTTTTCTTATTATTGTTTGTTTCTTCTCTTTTATATTGTTTTTTGTACTGTATGCAGTCACAGATTCTCAGAATGTCTCTTCCTATCGGCAGGGAACCTATCAATTCAAGGCAGTGATTGCCACTATTCCCAAAATTGACGGCGACCGTATGTCTATGATGGTTAAGACACCTGATAAGGAAAAATGGGCTGCTGCGTATCGCATTCAGTCTGCTGGTGAAAAAGAACAGCTGTTATACATAGAACCAGGAATGTCATGTGAGTTGACTGGTACATTGGAAGAACCGAAACACGCAACTGTGCCGGGTGCATTTGATTATAACGAGTATCTTTATCGGCAGCATATTCATTGGAACTACTCTGTCACGTCTATCCAAAACTGCAGCGAACCTGAAAATTTCAAGTACAAGGTGCTCAGCTTGAGAAAACATATCATATCATTCACAAACAGCCTGCTGCCTCCTGATTCGGCAGGAATTGTACAGGCACTTACAGTCGGTGACAGATTTTATGTGGAGGATGAAGTGCTTACCGCGTATCAAAAGCTTGGTGTTGTCCATCTCTTGGCAATATCAGGACTCCACGTGGGGATTTTGACAGCAGGTTTGTTTTATATCATGATCCGCCTTGGTATAACAAGAGAAAAGGCGTCAATTCTGTTGCTGTTATTTCTGCCGCTCTATGTGATGTTGACCGGCGCTGCTCCTTCAGTGCTACGCGCCGCTCTCATGTCGGGTGTTTACTTAGCTGGAAGTCTTGTCAAATGGCGTGTCCACTCTGCAACTGCAATTTGCCTTTCATACATCGTCCTTCTGCTCTTCAATCCTTATCATCTCTTTGAAGCCGGTTTTCAGCTATCGTTCGCCGTCAGTTTTTCTTTAATTCTATCCTCTTCTATTTTTCAGCAGGTTAAAACCTCCTTGGGGCAGCTGACAATTGTATCACTCATCGCTCAGCTGGGCTCGCTTCCGATTCTTCTATATCATTTTCATCAGTTTTCTATCATCAGCGTACCGATGAATATGTTGATGGTACCATTTTATACCTTCTGTATTTTGCCGGGAGCTGTAGCAGGTGTTCTTCTATTAAGTCTTTCCGCTTCGTTTGGGAGATTGTTTTTCAGCTGGTTTGATTTATTGATAAGCTGGACCAATAGGTTAATCACAAAAATTGCAGATGTTGATGTGTTCACGATTATGATCGCACATCCTGCACCTGTTCTGCTTTTTTTATTCACGGTCACGATCATCCTATTGCTTATGGCGATTGAAAAACGCTCCTTGTCGCAGTTGATGGTAACCGGCGGCATTTGCTGCACAGTGCTGTTTCTGCTCTTTATATATCCGTGTCTTAGTTCCGAAGGAGAAGTGGATATGATAGATATTGGACAGGGTGACAGCATGTTTGTAGGTGCTCCGCATCAGCGGGGTCGTGTCTTAATTGATACCGGCGGCACTTTGTCTTACTCGTCAGAGCCTTGGCGCGAAAAACAGCATCCGTTTTCACTGGGGGAAAAGATGCTGATTCCGTTTTTAACTGCTAAGGGAATCAAACAGCTTGACGCTTTAATTCTGACGCACGCTGACCAAGATCATATCGGAGAGGCGGAGACTCTGCTGAAGCATCATAAAGTAAAGCGCCTCGTGATTCCGAAAGGGTTCGTTTCTGAACCTAAAGATGAGAAAGTGCTGCAGACAGCCAGAGAAGAGGGAGTGACAATTGAAGAGGTGAAGCGAGGCGATGTATTGCAAATAAAGGATTTGCAGTTCCATGTACTGTCACCTGAAGCACCTGATCCGGCAAGCAAAAATAATTCATCTCTCGTTCTGTGGATGGAGACGGGCGTTCTGAGCTGGATCTTGACGGGTGATCTGGAGAAAGAAGGGGAACAGGAGGTGATGGACGTGTTTCCAAATATTAAAGCAGATGTCTTAAAGGTGGGGCACCATGGGAGCAAAGGCTCTACCGGTGAAGAATTCATCCAACAGCTTCAGCCGAAAACGGCCATTATCTCAGCCGGGAAAAACAATCGGTACCATCATCCTCATCAAGAAGTTCTGCAACTATTACAGAGACATTCTATCCGCGTGCTGCGAACAGATCAAAACGGAACGATCCAATATAGATACAAAAACAGAGTTGGAACCTTTTCTGTCTATCCTCCATATGATACATCAGATATAACAGAGACGAACTAAAAAAGACTGCCGAGAAATCAGCAGCCCGGGCAGTCGCTGTTATGAACCAACTAGGTGAATAACCGTTGCCATGACAAACAAGAAGGCGAAAAATCCGAAGGACACAACAAAACCAACAGCTGAATCTACAGCATCATTTCGTTTGCTTTGAACGTTTTTTTCAAAATCATTCAACTTTATCCCTCCTGACTGACTTAAGTATAATGGAATTGTTTTGAAAAATCTAGAAGCTAAGGTAACGTTTTCTGTTCTGGTGATTATCGCCTTTTTACAAGCTGTCCCGGGGGCTTGCGAACAGGCGTTTAATATAAATGGGGAAGCAGCAGTCAGGCTTCCTCTTTACTATTTTCCAAACTCAATTTAGGATAGAAGGGGATGATGAAAGAGAGGAAGTCGTACAACAATGGTATTTGATGTGTGGAAAAGCCTGAAAAAAGGAGATGTCCATCCAGTTTATTGTTTATACGGAAAAGAGACATATCTGCTGCAAGAAACCGTCAGCAGGATCAGACAGACGGTCGTTGATCAGGAGACAAAGGATTTCAATCTGTCCGTTTTTGATCTGGAAGAGGACCCGCTGGATCAAGCGATTGCAGATGCTGAAACGTTTCCGTTTATGGGGGAGCGGCGTCTTGTCATTGTGAAAAATCCATATTTTTTAACAGGTGAAAAGAAAAAAGAAAAAATTGAGCACAACGTCAGTGCGCTTGAATCATATATACAATCACCTGCGCCTTACACAGTCTTTGTCCTGCTTGCTCCGTATGAAAAGCTTGATGAGCGGAAAAAGCTGACGAAAGCGTTAAAGAAGCACGCGTTTATGATGGAGGCGAAGGAATTAAATGCAAAGGAAACGACAGACTTTACTGTCAACCTTGCAAAAACAGAGCAGAAAACAATCGGTACGGAAGCGGCGGAGCATTTGGTTCTGCTTGTGAACGGGCATCTGTCATCGATTTTTCAGGAGATTCAAAAGCTCTGCACGTTTATTGGAGATCGTGAAGAAATTACGCTGGATGATGTAAAAATGCTTGTTGCTAGAAGCCTTGAACAAAATATTTTTGAGCTGATCAATAAAATCGTCAACCGAAAACGAACAGAGAGTCTGCAAATTTTTTATGATTTGCTTAAACAAAATGAAGAACCGATCAAAATTATGGCGCTTATTTCGAACCAGTTCCGGCTGATTCTGCAGACAAAGTACTTCGCGGAACAGGGATACGGACAAAAACAAATCGCTTCTAATCTAAAAGTTCACCCATTTCGGGTAAAGCTGGCGATGGATCAAGCAAGGCTTTTTTCAGAGGAGGAGCTCCGTTCAATTATTGAACAGCTTGCTGTCATGGACTATGAGATGAAAACCGGGAAAAAGGACAAGCAGCTCCTGCTCGAACTGTTCCTTTTACAGCTGTTAAAAAGAAATGAAAAAAACGATCCCCATTATTGAGGATCGTTTTTATATTATGCAGAAAGTCCGTTCACTTTTTTCGCTAGTCTTGATTTGTATCGAGCTGCGGTATTTTTGTGTACAAGACCTGTTTTCACTGCTTTATCAATACGTTTAGCTGCTTCAGTAAGAGCAGTTTTCGCTTTGTCAGCTTCGTTGTTGGCAACAGAAGCTTCAACTTGTTTGATTGCAGTACGCATAGCAGATTTGATTGTCGCGTTATGAACGCGGCGTTCGTTGTTTGTTTTTGTACGTTTAATCGCTGATTTAATGTTTGGCATGTGTTTCACCTCCTAAGATACAACCTGTAGCACAGTGTCTTAAGGTTAAATCTTCTTCACAATAGAACAAATTGTATTCTATCAAACACACCTTTAGATTGCAATATAAATGTAAAGTATTTTTCATTGAAGGTTCTCTTTTTAGCATGATTCATTCAGCAAATGGCAACAATATAGGTACTTAATGTGAAGGAGGCCCCTGTATGAAAAAAAGTGAGCTAGATGTGAATCAGTATTTGATACGTACCGATTTGGCAGTGGAAACGAAGGAAGCAATGGCCAATCAGCAGGCTGTGCCGACAAAAGAAATTAAAGGCTTTATTGAAAAAGAGCGTGATCACGGCGGCATTAAAATCCGCACAGTTGATGTTACAAAGGAAGGCGCAGAGCTTTCGGGAAAAAAAGAAGGGCGCTATTTAACGCTTGAAGCACAGGGAATCAGGGAGAATGATTCGGAAATGCAGGAGAAGGTCTCTGCTGTCTTTGCAGAGGAATTCTCAGCTTTTCTTGAAAACCTTAATATCTCAAAAGATGCGAGCTGTTTGATCGTTGGGCTCGGCAACTGGAACGTGACACCTGATGCGCTTGGACCGATGGCAGTAGAAAATCTGTTGGTAACAAGGCACTTGTTTAAGCTTCAGCCGGAAAACGTACAGGAGGGTTACAGGCCTGTCAGTGCATTTGCACCGGGTGTAATGGGGATAACAGGAATCGAAACAAGTGACATTATTAAAGGTGTGATTGAGCAATCGAAGCCTGATTTTGTCATCGCCATTGATGCGTTGGCGGCGCGGGCGGTGGAAAGGGTCAACACAACGATTCAAATATCGGATACAGGCATTCACCCGGGATCTGGAGTTGGGAATAAACGAAAAGATTTAAGCAAAGACACGCTTGGTGTTCCGGTGATTGCTATCGGTGTTCCGACAGTAGTTGATGCCGTGACAATTGCCAGCGACACGGTGGACTACATATTAAAACATTTTGGCAGAGAAATGAAGGATAACAGGCCATCAAGATCGCTTGTTCCGGCAGGCATGACGTTTGGGAAAAAGAAAGTGCTCACTGAAGAAGATCTTCCCGATCAAAAGCAGCGCCAATCGTTCCTAGGTATTGTCGGAACCCTTCAAGAAGATGAAAAACGACAGCTCATTCACGAGGTGCTTTCGCCTTTAGGGCACAACTTAATGGTTACGCCGAAGGAAGTCGATTCATTTATCGACGATATGGCAAATGTTTTAGCGAACGGATTAAACACAGCGCTTCATGAAAAAGTGTCACAAGAAAACAAAGGCTCCTACAATCACTAAACAGTTCTACTTCCTCTAGCTTGTTCATAGAGTAATTACTAGACAAGCGCTGGAGGGATTCAATGAGAAATAAACGCAGAAACAGACAAATTGTTGTTGCGGTAAATGGCGGGAAAGCGGTAAAAGCCATCTTTCTATTTATCGTAAGCCTTATCGTGATTTTTGTTCTATCCGGTGTGCTGACGTCTCTCCGGCCGGAACTTAGGCCGTCGTCTGACTCTTTTTATGGGATTGCTGAAGAATTGCCGGGTGACGTGTTTGCACATTTGCTGCGGATGGAAAACCATTATTTCGCTTCTGACCTCTCTCAAACAGACAGCTCATTTCATCTTTCTCGTCTTTCTTTAAAGCTGGCGACGAGCATTAACCTCGAAGATCCGCGGAGCTTTCTCGGTCGGGAGCTGCCGGGGTTTGCACAATTTGATACCGAGATTTTGTTAGCTGGACAAGGGACGGATTATACGAATATGCCTGCGGAATCGCCGCCGCCGTCTAAGGTGATGGAGGAAGAAAGGGAAGCGAATTTGGCAGAGATTGAAAAACAGCAAACGCAATCAGATAATGCGCAAAAAGATCCGCCCAAACAAACAACAGGTGATAAAAAGGTTGTGTTTATCTATCACACGCACAATACGGAATCATATCTCCCTCTATTAAAAGGTGAGACCGATCCTGACATGGCGCGCCATTCTAAAGCCAACGTCACGCTTGTAGGAGATATGTTCGGACAAGCGCTTGAATCCCAGGGAATCGGAGCCACAGTGAATAAAACCGATATACAGTCAAAATTGAATAAAAAAGGCTTAAACTATGCCAGGTCCTATGATGAATCAAGGCCGGTTGTGAAAGACGCCCTCGCTTCAAACAAAAATCTGCAATATATCATTGACATCCACAGAGACTCACGGCGCAAAAAAGACACAACCGCAACGATTAAAGGAAAAAGCTATGCCAGGGTAGCCTTTGTCGTCGGGAAAAAAAGCAAAAACTTCGAAGAAAACTATAAAATTGCGAGTGAGCTTCATAAACTGATGGAGAAAAAATACCCCGGACTTAGCACAGGTGTCTTTTCCAAAGGCTCGCCAGGCGATAATGGTGTTTACAATCAGGATTTAACCGATAGAGCGCTTTTGCTCGAATTTGGCGGAGTAGATAATAATCTCGAAGAGCTGCAGCGTGCGGCTAACGCGGCCGCGGACGTATTCAGCGAAATGTACTGGGATGCTGAAAAGGTCAACGCAGCGAGCGGGGAGACGAAAAAACAATAAGAAATAGGTGGTTGATTTGATTGCATACTTTGGAAAATGCTTACTGCTTATCACGATCATGTTTTTAGGCGTACTGTTCGGCATGCAGCAGGCAAACAACGGGATGCTGAGTATGAAAGGCTATCATGACCCTTCACTGAAGGGGGCGTTTACGCTCACCGACGGAAAAGATAATGAAAAAGAAGCCTCAATCCTAGGAGAAACAGTCACGGCAAAAGATTTAGAAGAAAAACAAAAAGAGCTGGAAAAGGTGGAGACATTCAATATGTTTTCAAAAGCCGGAAAAGCGCTTTCGAACACCGTAACCAATACTGCCCAGTCAATGTATGAATGGATACGGGATATGAATCAATAAGTACGTGAAAGAGAAAAGCAGCCCAGATATGATAGGGAACTTTTCTCTTTCTTGTTTTACATTGAATCTTTACAATCCTATTGATATAATCTAAGCTAGTGTATTTTGCGTTTAATAGTAGGAGTGATAGATTGTGACAGATAAAGAAAAGCGTTTAGAGAGGCAATCGAGAATACGGAATTTCTCTATCATTGCCCATATTGACCACGGAAAATCGACCTTAGCGGATCGTATTTTAGAAAAAACGTCGGCAATCACTCAACGAGAAATGAAAGAACAATTGCTCGATTCTATGGATCTTGAACGTGAGCGGGGCATAACCATTAAATTAAACTCTGTTCAGCTTAAATATAAAGCAAAAGACGGAGAAGAATATATCTTTCATCTAATCGATACGCCGGGACACGTCGACTTCACATATGAAGTATCCCGAAGCCTTGCTGCCTGCGAGGGAGCGATTCTTGTCGTGGATGCAGCCCAGGGGATTGAAGCGCAGACGCTCGCCAATGTCTACTTAGCGCTTGACAACGATCTTGAAATCCTTCCGGTCATCAATAAAATCGACCTTCCGAGCGCCGAGCCTGAACGTGTGCGCCAAGAGGTAGAAGACGTTATCGGCCTTGATGCATCAGAAGCCGTGCTTGCTTCAGCAAAAGCCGGTATCGGGATTGAGGAGATTTTAGAACAAATCGTAGAAAAGGTGCCAGCTCCGACCGGAGATCCGGAGGCGCCGCTCAAAGCGCTGATCTTCGACTCGCTTTATGACGCCTACCGCGGTGTCGTGGCTTATATCAGAGTCGTTGAAGGAACGGTAAAGCCGGGACAAAAAATCAAAATGATGGCAACCGGCAAAGAATTCGAAGTAACAGAGGTGGGCGTGTTCACGCCGAAAGCAACTCCGACAAATGAACTGACGGTCGGTGATGTAGGCTTCCTGACTGCCTCAATCAAAAATGTCGGTGACACACGTGTCGGTGATACAATAACGAGCGCTGCCAATCCTGCAGAAGAAGCGCTGCCGGGATACCGCAAGCTAAACCCGATGGTGTACTGTGGTTTGTATCCGATTGATACAGCGAAGTATAATGATTTAAGGGAAGCTCTTGAAAAGCTTGAGCTGAATGATTCCTCCCTTCAATATGAAGCGGAAACTTCGCAAGCGCTTGGATTCGGGTTCCGCTGCGGATTTTTAGGCATGCTTCACATGGAGATCATTCAGGAGCGAATTGAGCGTGAGTTCAACATCGACCTGATTACTACAGCGCCAAGCGTTATCTATGACGTGTACATGACAGACGGCGAAAAGGTCGTTGTCGACAACCCGTCTAACATGCCGGATCCTCAAAAGATCGAACGAGTTGAGGAGCCATACGTAAAAGCGACGATGATGGTGCCGAATGACTATGTCGGCGCTGTAATGGAGCTTTGCCAAGGAAAACGAGGCAATTTCATTGATATGCAGTATTTAGACGCAAACCGTGTCAGCATCATTTATGATATGCCATTAGCGGAAATCGTATATGAGTTTTTTGACCAGCTGAAATCAAGCACTAAAGGCTATGCGTCCTTTGATTATGAACTGATCGGCTACAAACCGTCCAAGCTTGTGAAAATGGACATTATGCTGAATGGTGAAAAAATCGATGCCCTTTCCTTTATCGTGCATCGAGATTACGCATATGAACGCGGAAAAGTGATCGTTGAAAAACTGAAAGAACTCATTCCGCGCCAGCAGTTTGAAGTTCCGGTACAAGCCGCAATCGGCCAGAAAATCGTGGCCCGCTCCACCATAAAAGCAATGCGTAAAAACGTATTGGCTAAATGTTACGGAGGGGACATCTCGCGTAAACGGAAACTTCTTGAAAAACAAAAAGAAGGAAAACGCCGTATGAAGCAGGTCGGCTCAGTTGAAGTGCCGCAAGAAGCATTTATGGCAGTTCTGAAAATGGACGACAGTCCGAAAAAACAATAGAAGCCGCCGCAGTCTTGTACTGCGGCTTCTTTCTGTAAAGAAGGTGAATCCGTTGAAATCAGCTTATATCCATATCCCATTTTGTGAGCATATTTGCCACTACTGCGATTTCAATAAATATTTTATTCAAAGTCAGCCAGTCGACGAGTATTTAAACGCACTCGAACAGGAAATGATAAATACAATAGCAAAAACTGGGCAGCCTGATCTCAAAACAATCTTTATCGGAGGAGGCACGCCGACCTCCCTGTCTGAGGAACAGCTTAAAAAGCTGATGGACATGATCAACCGCGTACTGAAGCCCTCAAGCGACTTATCGGAATTTGCGGTTGAAGCGAATCCGGACGACTTGTCCGCAGGGAAATTAAAAATATTAAAAGAAGCAGGCGTAAATCGCCTCAGCTTTGGTGTGCAAACGTTCGAAGACGATCTGTTAGAAAAAATCGGCCGAGTGCACAAGCAAAAAGATGTATTCACCTCTTTTGAAAGAGCGCGGGAAATCGGTTTTGAGAATATCAGTCTTGATCTCATGTTCGGGCTTCCGGGGCAAACCCTCAAGCATCTGGAACATTCCATAAACACTGCTTTATCATTGGATGCCGAGCATTATTCCGTTTACTCCCTTATTGTAGAACCGAAAACGGTATTTTATAATTTGATGCAAAAAGGGCGGCTTCATCTTCCGCCGCAGGAGCAGGAAGCTGAAATGTATGAAATGGTGATGAGCCAGATGGAAGCTCACGGCATCCATCAATATGAAATCAGCAACTTTGCTAAGGCAGGCATGGAATCTAAGCACAATCTAACGTATTGGAGCAACGAACAATATTTCGGTTTCGGAGCTGGCGCTCACGGATATATCGGCGGCACACGAACAGTGAACGTCGGACCTGTTAAGCATTACATTGACCTGATAGCTGAAAAGGGTTTTCCGTACAGAGATACACATGAAGTGACAACAGAAGAACAGATTGAGGAAGAAATGTTTTTAGGTTTGAGAAAAACAGCCGGTGTCAGCAAAAAACGATTCGCAGAAAAATACGGCCGTTCCCTGGATGGACTTTTCCCAAGCGTGTTAAAAGACCTCGCTGAAAAAGGGCTGATTCACAATTCGGAGTCTGCCGTTTATTTGACTCATCAAGGGAAATTATTAGGCAATGAAGTTTTTGGCGCTTTTTTGGGTGAGTTATAATTGACATTTTTCTTGTGGTTTGATACTTTTGTTATAGAATTAGCACTCGCTTATTGAGAGTGCTAACAGAGGTGATGATGATGTTAACAAATCGTCAGCTGCTGATCCTTCAGGTTATAATCAACGATTTTATTAAATCGGCACAGCCGGTGGGATCAAGAACTCTTTCGAAAAAAGATGAAATCACATTTAGCTCTGCAACAATAAGAAACGAGATGGCTGACTTGGAGGAATTGGGCTTTATTGAAAAAACCCATTCATCCTCAGGACGTGTTCCGTCAGAAAAAGGGTATCGGTACTATGTTGACCATTTGCTGTCACCCGTCAAACTGACGAAAAGCGACCTGGACCAAATCCACTCGATCTTCAAAGAGAAAATTTTCGAGCTGGAGAAGACAGTTCAAAAATCAGCGCAAATTTTGTCCGATCTGACGAATTACACATCCATCGTACTCGGGCCGAAGCTGAGTGAGAATTACCTTAAACAGATTCAAATCATTCCGATTCAGCCTGATATGGCGGTAGCGATTCTCGTTACCAATACGGGGCATGTGGAAAACAAAACGATTAACTTTCCGACCAAAATGGATCTGTCTGATATTGAAAAACTGGTAAATATACTGAACGACCGTTTAAGCGGCGTTCCAATGGATGAACTGAATGAGCGCATATTTAAAGAAGTTGTCATGTACCTAAGACAGCACATTAAAAACTATGACAATATACTCGACGCGCTTCGTTCAACCTTTCATTCCACAAATCACGTTGAAAAGTTGTTTTTTGGCGGGAAAATCAATATGCTGAACCAGCCTGAGTTCCATGATATCACCCGAGTTCGGTCGCTCCTTTCATTAATTGAGAAAGAACAGGATGTTTTAAAGCTGGTTCAATCCCCGCACACGGGAATTTCGATTAAAATCGGAAAAGAAAACGACTATGAAGAGATGGAAAATTGCAGTCTGATTACGGCTTCTTATTCCGTAGACCAGAAGCAGATCGGCTCAATTGCGATTATCGGCCCGACCCGCATGAATTATTCCAGGGTTGTCAGCCTGCTTCAGCATGTGACTTCGGACTTGTCAAAAGCATTAACAAGTCTGTATGATGAATAAGGGAATTTTGGCAAATTTTATCGAAGGGCAGCACCTGTCCTTCTCCTTACACTTTGAGGGAGGTGAACACAATGTCAGAAGAAAAACAAACCGTTGAACAAAACGAAACAGAAGAGCAAGAAATCATTGAAGAACAAGCTGCCGCTGATGAACAGCAGGAAGAAACAAATGAAAGCGAACTTCTTCAAAACCAAATTAACGAATTGCAAGGTTTGCTTGAGGAAAAAGAAAACAAACTTTTGCGTGTTCAAGCAGACTTTGAAAACTATAAACGACGCAGCCGTTTAGAGATGGAAGCGTCCCAAAAATACCGTTCTCAAAATATCGTGACTGATTTGCTGCCGGCTCTTGACAGCTTTGAACGAGCGCTTCAGGTTGAAGCCGACAATGAACAGACGAAAAGTTTGCTCCAGGGAATGGAAATGGTCCACCGTCAGCTCGTAGAAGCCTTGAAAAAAGAAGGCGTCGAAGCCATCGAAGCTGTAGGGCAGGAATTTGATCCTAATCTGCACCAAGCTGTTATGCAGGCTGAAGACGAAAACTACGGCTCCAACATTGTTGTTGAGGAAATGCAAAAAGGCTATAAGCTGAAGGATCGCGTCATTCGCCCTTCCATGGTCAAAGTGAATCAATAATTACATAGCAGGAGGTTATTCAAGTGAGTAAAGTTATCGGAATCGACTTAGGAACAACAAACTCATGTGTGGCAGTGCTTGAAGGCGGCGAGCCTAAAGTTATTGCTAACGCTGAAGGAAACCGCACAACGCCATCAGTTGTTGCGTTTAAAAACGGCGAACGTCAAGTAGGGGAAGTGGCTAAACGCCAATCTATTACAAACCCTAACACAATTATGTCAGTCAAACGTCATATGGGTACTGATTATAAAGTTGAAATTGAAGGAAAGGATTACACTCCGCAAGAAGTGTCTGCTATCATCCTTCAACACCTTAAATCATACGCTGAAAGCTATCTTGGCGAAACAGTATCAAAAGCAGTTATCACAGTTCCTGCATACTTTAACGATGCTGAGCGTCAAGCAACAAAAGACGCTGGTAAAATTGCAGGTCTTGAAGTAGAACGTATCATCAACGAGCCGACTGCAGCAGCGCTTGCATACGGACTTGATAAAACAGATGAAGATCAAACGATCCTAGTATACGACCTTGGCGGCGGTACATTCGACGTTTCCATCCTTGAGCTTGGCGACGGTGTATTCGAAGTTCGTTCAACTGCCGGCGACAACCGTCTGGGCGGGGACGATTTTGACCAAGTTATCATCGATCATCTTGTGTCTGAATTCAAAAAAGAAAACGGCATTGATTTATCAAAAGACAAAATGGCGCTTCAGCGTTTGAAAGACGCAGCTGAAAAAGCGAAAAAAGATCTTTCCGGCGTATCTTCTACGCAAATTTCTTTACCGTTTATCACAGCTGGAGAAGCAGGACCGCTTCACCTTGAACTTACATTAACTCGTGCTAAATTCGAAGAGCTTTCTTCTCATTTAGTAGAGCGCACAATGGGTCCTGTCCGTCAAGCGCTTCAAGATGCAGGACTTTCTGCAAGCGAAATCGACAAAGTCATCCTTGTCGGCGGATCAACTCGTATCCCTGCCGTACAAGAAGCAATCAAAAAAGAAACTGGAAAAGAAGCGCATAAAGGCGTAAACCCGGATGAAGTTGTAGCGCTAGGTGCTGCGATTCAGGGCGGCGTTATCACAGGTGACGTAAAAGATGTTGTTCTGCTTGACGTTACACCGCTTTCTCTCGGTATCGAAACAATGGGCGGCGTGTTTACAAAACTGATCGACCGCAACACGACGATCCCAACAAGCAAATCTCAAGTGTTCTCAACTGCTGCTGATAACCAAACAGCTGTTGATATCCATGTTCTTCAAGGTGAGCGCCCAATGTCTGCCGACAACAAAACACTCGGCCGCTTCCAGCTTACTGATATCCCGCCAGCACCGCGCGGCGTGCCTCAAATCGAAGTTTCTTTCGATATTGACAAAAACGGTATCGTAAACGTAAGAGCAAAAGACTTAGGCACAGGAAAAGAACAAAACATTACAATCAAATCTTCTTCAGGTCTCTCAGATGAAGAGATCGAACGCATGGTAAAAGAAGCGGAAGAAAATGCTGACGCTGATGCGAAGAAAAAAGAAGAAATCGAAGTCCGCAACGAAGCAGATCAGCTTGTTTTCCAAACTGAGAAAACATTAAAAGATCTTGAAGGCAAAGTGGATGAAGAACAAGTGAAAAAAGCCAACGATGCCAAAGACGCTTTAAAAGCAGCGATTGAGAAAAACGAATTTGAAGAGATCAAAGCGAAAAAAGATGAGCTTCAAACAATCGTTCAAGAGCTTTCTATGAAGCTTTATGAAGAAGCTGCTAAAGCACAGCAAGCTCAAGGCGGAGCAAACGCTGAAGGCAAAGCGGATGACAACGTTGTCGACGCTGAATACGAAGAAGTAAACGACGACCAAAACAAAAAATAAGTTCTTTTTAGTGTCAGCCCCGCTTCCGGAGCTGACCGAAAAGAACACATTTCATAATCTGATTCAATGATTAGAAAGTCAAAGTCAGGCATCTCTTGGCTTTGACTTTTTTTCTTGCCCGGGATAAAAGGAATTGAAAAATCATAATTCAAAATGATACAATCTAATTTATTGTGAGAAATTCGGGAGAGTGAAGCGAGATGAGTAAGCGTGATTACTATGAAGTGCTGGGAGTAAGTAAGAGCGCTTCAAAGGATGAAATTAAAAAAGCTTATCGGAAGCTGTCAAAAAAATATCATCCTGATATTAACAAAGAAGCCGGATCAGATGAAAAATTTAAAGAGGTAAAAGAAGCGTACGAAACGCTGTCAGATGACCAAAAACGTGCGCATTACGATCAATTTGGTCACACTGACCCTAACCAAGGCTTCGGCGGCGGAGGTTTTGGCGGCGGCGATTTCGGCGGTTTTGGTTTCGATGATATTTTCTCAAGTATTTTCGGCGGAGGCACAAGACGGAGAGATCCAAATGCTCCGCGCCAGGGTGCTGATTTACAGTATACGATGACCCTGTCGTTTGAGGATGCGGCTTTCGGTAAAGAAACAACCATCGAAATTCCCCGCGAGGAAACGTGCGAAACATGTAAAGGCTCAGGTGCGAAACCTGGAACAAATCCAGAAACATGCTCCCACTGCGGAGGCTCCGGCCAGTTAAACGTGGAGCAAAATACACCGTTTGGAAAAGTCGTTAACAGACGGGTCTGCCACCACTGTGAAGGAACAGGCAAAATCATTAAAAACAAATGTGCGGACTGCGGCGGCAAAGGAAAAATCAAAAAACGCAAGAAAATCAACGTGACAATTCCAGCCGGTGTAGATGACGGGCAGCAGCTTCGTCTCTCGGGACAGGGTGAACCAGGAATAAACGGCGGCCCTGCCGGGGATTTATTTGTCGTGTTCCATGTACGCGCACACGAGTTCTTCGAGCGTGACGGCGATGATATTTACTGTGAAATGCCGTTAACGTTTGCTCAGGCTGCTCTTGGAGATGAGGTAGAAGTGCCGACGCTGCATGGAAAAGTGAAATTGAAAATTCCGGCCGGTACACAAACAGGAACGAAATTCAGATTAAGAGGCAAAGGCGTTCAAAATGTCAGAGGCTATGGACAGGGTGACCAGCATATCGTCGTCCGCGTCGTTACGCCGACAAATCTGACTGATAAACAAAAAGACATTATCCGCGAATTTGCCGAAGTCAGCGGAAACCTGCCTGACGAACAGGAAATGAGTTTCTTTGACAAGGTAAAACGCGCGTTTAAAGGCGATTAATTATTGGATGAGGAGTTGGTAGTTTTGAAATGGTCCGAATTAAGCATTCACACAACACATGAAGCGGTCGAACCTATCTCAAATATATTGCATGAAGCTGGTGCAAGTGGGGTTGTGATAGAGGACCCGCTTGATTTAATTAAAGAACGTGAGAATGTGTACGGGGAAATCTACCAGCTCGACCCCAATGATTACCCAGATGAGGGTGTCATTGTCAAAGCATATCTGCCGGTTAACAGTTTTCTGGGCGAAACTGTAGACGGCATTAAAGAAACGATTAATAATCTCCTTCTTTACAATATTGATTTGGGCAGAAACCACATCACTATTTCTGAAGTAAATGAAGAAGAGTGGGCGACTGCCTGGAAAAAATATTATCATCCTGTGAAAATTTCTGAAAAGTTTACAATTGTGCCGACGTGGGAGGAATATACGCCGGTCCATACTGATGAACTGATTATTGAAATGGACCCGGGAATGGCTTTCGGCACAGGGACACATCCCACAACCGTACTCTGCATTCAGGCGCTTGAACGCTTTGTGCAAAAGGGTGATAAGGTGATTGATGTCGGCACTGGTTCGGGAATTTTAAGTATTGCGGCTGCAATGCTTGAGGCTGAATCGGTTCATGCCTATGATCTTGATCCCGTGGCTGTAGAAAGTGCACGCCTTAATCTCAAGCTGAACAAAGTCAGCGATATTGCTCAAGTGAAGCAAAACAATTTGTTAGACGGGATTGAAGGGGAACATGATGTGATTGTGGCCAACATTTTGGCTGAAGTCATTCTTCGCTTTACTTCACAAGCGTACAGCCTGTTAAAAGAAGGCGGCCACTTTATTACGTCAGGAATCATCGGTCATAAAAAACAAGAAGTAAAAGAAGCACTGGAACAAGCTGGCTTTACCATTGTAGAAATCCTTTCAATGGAAGATTGGGTCAGTATTATTGCAAAAAAATAACAGTTAGTAGGTGTCACAGCGTATGCAACGATATTTTATCGAGCTCACGAAGCAGCAAATAGAGGAAGCGCCGGCTTTTTCGATTACCGGCGAAGATGTTCATCATATTGTGAACGTGATGAGAATGAATGAGGGAGATCAGATTATCTGCTGCTCTCAAGACGGCTTCGAGGCAAAATGTGAACTTCAATCTGTTTCCAAAGATAAAGTGTCCTGCCTTGTGATAGAATGGACGAATGAAAACAGAGAGCTTCCGATAAAGGTCTATATTGCGAGCGGCCTTCCGAAAGGAGATAAGCTTGAATGGATTATCCAAAAGGGGACTGAGCTCGGAGCTCATGCCTTTATTCCTTTCCAAGCCGCGCGTTCTGTTGTCAAGCTGGATGACAAAAAGGCAAAGAAAAAGCGGGAAAGATGGACGAAAATTGCGAAGGAAGCGGCTGAACAATCGTACCGTAACGAAGTGCCGCGAGTGATGGATGTCCATTCTTTTCAGCAGCTTCTTCAAAGGATGCAGGATTTCGATAAATGTGTCGTTGCATACGAGGAGTCATCGAAGCAAGGGGAAATAAGCGCATTCAGCGCGATTGTAAGCAGCCTTCCGAAAGGATCATCTCTATTGATCGTATTTGGTCCCGAAGGCGGTTTAACAGAAGCGGAGGTTGAACGGCTCACAGAGCAAGACGGTGTGCCGTGCGGCCTTGGACCGAGAATTTTAAGGACAGAAACCGCTCCGCTATACGCGTTGAGCGCGATTTCTTATCAAACAGAGTTATTAAGAGGTGATCAGTAATGGCAACTGTTGCTTTCCATACGCTTGGCTGTAAAGTCAACCATTATGAAACAGAAGCAATCTGGCAGCTTTTCAAAGAAGCGGGCTATGAAAGAAGAGACTTTGAACAAACAGCTGATGTATATGTCATTAATACATGTACGGTTACAAATACGGGAGATAAAAAAAGCCGCCAAGTGATCAGACGCGCCATTCGTCAAAATCCTGACGGTGTCATCTGTGTCACAGGCTGCTACGCGCAAACCTCACCTGCTGAGATTATGGCGATCCCTGGTGTCGACATTGTAGTCGGAACACAGGACCGTGAAAAAATGCTTGGCTACATTGACCAATACCGAGAAGAACGCCAGCCGATTAATGGCGTCAGCAACATCATGAAAGCAAGAGTATATGAAGAGCTTGATGTGCCTGCTTTCACGGACCGCACAAGAGCGTCATTGAAAATACAGGAGGGGTGCAATAATTTCTGCACATTCTGTATCATTCCGTGGGCGCGCGGCCTGCTCCGCTCCCGCGACCCTGAAGAAGTCATTAAACAAGCGCAGCAGCTTGTCGATGCCGGATATAAGGAAATTGTTCTTACGGGTATTCATACAGGCGGCTACGGCGAAGATATGAAAGATTACAACTTCGCGAAGCTTTTGAGCGAATTAGACACCCGTGTGGAAGGCGTGAAACGGATCAGAATTTCTTCAATCGAAGCCAGCCAAATCACTGACGAAGTGATCGAGGTCTTAGACCGCTCAGATAAGATAGTGAATCATCTGCATATTCCTATCCAATCCGGATCAAACACAGTGCTTAAACGGATGAGACGCAAATATACAATGGAATTCTTTGCAGACCGTTTAAATAAATTGAAAAAAGCACTGCCAGGCTTAGCTGTTACTTCTGATGTCATCGTCGGGTTCCCTGGAGAAACAGAAGAAGAATTTATGGAAACCTATAACTTTATTAAAGAACATAAATTCTCTGAACTGCATGTTTTCCCTTACAGTAAACGTACAGGAACACCAGCTGCGCGAATGGAAGACCAAGTGGATGAAAACGTGAAAAACGAACGTGTGCACCGCCTGATTGCTCTTTCTGACCAGCTTGCAAAAGAATACGCTTCTCAGTATGAAAATGAAGTGCTTGAGATTATCCCTGAGGAAGCGTTTAAGGAAACAGAAGAAGAAAATATGTTTGTCGGTTACACAGACAATTATATGAAGGTTGTTTTCAAAGGTACGGAAGATATGATCGGCAAAATCGTAAAAGTCAAAATCCTAAAAGCAGGTTATCCTTACAACGAAGGACAGTTTGTCCGTGTGGTTGAGGATGAAATAACTGAACACATGCGTTTGTCTTCTTAACCTAAAAAATCGGTGCATTAAAATGTACCGGTTTTTTATTTAGCCGGGATAAGAAGGTGAATCAATCGGTAAAACAAGTTTGTTAGCGGAAGAAATAAAAGAGCTGTTACTACATTAAATAAAAGACTGAAATGAGCAATCCTTTGGGCGGGATCGGGTGATAACTGCTCTACAAAGCCGGTCGCTGCGGTCAGAAAAGGCAATACTAGAGCCACCCCTAGCACGTTAAATACCACATGCGCATACGCTGTCTGTTTCGCCGCATACCCCCCGGATACAGCAGCCATGACAGCTGTAATGCATGTCCCGATATTTGATCCGAGTACGACGCTCATCGCCTGTGTCAGTCCGATAATCCCTTCATTCATAAAACTCATCAAAATGCCGATACAGACAGAACTGGAGTGAATGATGGCAGTTAACACCATCCCGATGAGCAAAGCGGACCAGTTTGAATCGTTAACATGGTATAGAACGTCGGCTCCCGTTTTCAGCTTTGTCAGCGGCCCGGCAAGATGGCTGAATCCGCTGATGCAAAAGAAGATGATTCCCAGTCCAAGGAAGCTTGTTCCCAGCTGTTTCAAAGGATACCTGCCAGTCAGAAAAAACAATAAACCTCCTATTAAAAGAACCCAAATCAAAATATCCATTTTGATAGCAATAAATTCAGTTGTAAAAGTAGAGCCAACATTCGTCCCCAGAATCATTGGTATCGTCCGCTTAAAAGAAAGAACGCCCGCACTTACAAAGCCGATGACAATGACCATAAAAGCTGAACTGCTCTGAAGTATTCCCGTAAATACAATGCTGATAAGAAACGCTTTTAACGGATGGTCCGTAAATAAAAGCAAACGTTCTTCAATTTTTGAGTACGCCATAGAAATTAAGCCTTTTCGAAGCATGTTCATGCCTGCGAGAAAGAATAATATAAGAGCAGTAAAGCTAATCAGAATTAACATCCTATTCACCAACCCCTTTCTATCATTATATAGACAGGCAGTCGCACTCATGACGGAAAAGTGAACTCACTTAGTTGACCTGACTGATGGCTTATATTATAATGTCAAAGTACATGTTTATATGTGTAACTTAAAGGTAGTCGATTGGTGTATTCGGAGGGAGGGAAAGAGAATGTCAAAAACGGTCGTTAGAAAAAACGAATCGCTTGAAGATGCTCTTCGTCGCTTCAAACGCAGTGTATCAAAGACAGGTACTTTGCAAGAAGCAAGAAAGCGTGAATTTTATGAAAAACCTAGCGTAAAGCGCAAGAAAAAGTCTGAAGCTGCTAGAAAACGCAAATTCTAAAAGAGGGTGGATTTATGAGTCTTCTTGAGCGTCTCAACCAGGATATGAAGCTGTATATGAAAAACCGTGAGAAAGACAAACTGACTGTCGTTCGAATGGTTAAGGCTTCACTTCAAAATGAAGCAATTAAGCTTAAGAAAGACAGTTTGACCGAGGATGAGGAACTCACTGTCCTTTCTCGTGAACTTAAGCAACGTAAAGACTCCCTCCAGGAATTTTCAAACGCTAATCGTTTAGATTTAGTAGATAAAGTTCAAAAAGAGCTGGACATTTTAGAAGTTTATTTACCTGAGCAGCTGTCAGAAGAAGAGCTGCGTACAATCGTAAATGAAACCATCGCGGAGGTCGGTGCGAGCTCAAAAGCGGACATGGGCAAAGTGATGGGGGCAATTATGCCTAAAGTAAAAGGTAAAGCTGACGGAAGTTTAATTAATAAGCTTGTGAGCAGTCAACTGTCTTAAATGGCAAAGAAAAGGACATCTTTCTAAGAGAGATGTCTTTTTTTATACATAAAAAAATGAAACCTTTGATACATTTGTTACGTATGAAGAGAAGGCACTTATTATAAAAGGAAGGAGGGATACACCGCCCTTGCTTCAAATCAAAGGATTCCGTGCTGCTCTTTTGAGTATATTTTTGCTTTCTTTATTAGGCGTACAACTGAATGCAAAAGCAGAAAAACAAACTGTTTATGTGATTCCGGTTGAAAAAAATGTCGAACAGGGTCTCGCTTCGTTTTTGTCCCGTTCGTTACAAGACGCAAAGGATGCACATGCAGACCATATTATTCTTGATATCAATACCCCGGGGGGATTGGTCAAATCTGCTATTGATATGGCCGATTTGATAACCGAAAGCGAGATCCCCGTAACTGCATATGTCAACAAACGCGCGTTGTCTGCTGGTGCATATATTGCACTGCAAGCAGATCACATTTATATGGCGCCTGGCGGAAAAATGGGAGCCGCCGCGATTGTTGATGGCCAAGGCAATGCCGCTGACCAAAAAGCTCAATCACTTTGGCTGGCAGAGATGGAAGATGTCGCAGTGAAAAATAACCGCGATCCAAAATATGCGCTCGCAATGGCTGACCCAGATATAGATGCTAAGGAAGTCGGCGCGCCTAAGGGAGATCTGCTGACACTTAACGCAGACAAGGCAATTGAGGTAGGCTATTCAGAAGGCACTGCTGACAATTTGTCCACGCTCGTAAAGAAGCTTGGGTTCGAAAAAGCGCAGATCAGCTACGCAAAGGAGAGCTTTGCGGAAAAGACGGCAAGATGGCTGACGAATCCGGTCATTGTCCCTATTCTGCTGACAATCGCATTTTTAGGTCTGACGGTGGAGCTTTTTTCCCCGGGTGTCGGCCTCCCTGGAACGGCTGGACTCATTGCGTTATTGCTGTTCTTTTACGGGCATCTTGCAGCCGGCCTTGCCGGGTATGAGACGGTTCTCCTCTTTATAGCAGGGGTGATCCTCATCCTGCTTGAGATTTTTCTTCCCGGAGGAATCATTGGATTACTGGGCTTGGGAGCGATTATTGCGAGCCTGTTTTTAGCCGCGGGGAGCTTCACTGTAATGGCGGTTTCTCTCTTGATCGCCTCAGCTGTTTCGATTACAGCTTTTATTTTACTGACAAGGGTGTTGGGAAAGCGTATGAAATTCTTTAAGAAATTGATATTAAATGATTCTACAAATACGGAGAGCGGCTACGTTTCAAATCAAACGCGCACGGACTTAATGGGAAAAGTGGGTATAACCTTTACACCGCTGCGTCCTTCCGGTACCGTCATTATTGATGATGAACGCCTTGACGTTGTATCGGAGGGATCGTTTACAGAAAAAGATAAAAAAGTAAAAGTGATAAAAGTAGAAGGCTCACGCATTGTCGTGAGAGAAATTTAAATAGAAACGAGGAGAAGTTATATGGATCCGTCAACACTTATGATTCTGGCAATTGTCGCAGTAGCGATCATTGTTTTGGCAGTATTTTTTACATTTGTGCCTGTAATGCTTTGGATTTCAGCTTTGGCAGCCGGAGTGAAAATCAGCATTTTCACTCTAGTTGGGATGAGGCTTCGCCGTGTCATTCCGAATCGGGTTGTTAACCCGCTGATTAAAGCCCATAAAGCGGGACTTAATGTTGGAACAAACCAGCTTGAAAGCCACTACCTGGCCGGAGGTAATGTTGACAGAGTCGTCAACGCGCTTATCGCCGCTCAGCGAGCTAACATTGAACTCACATTCGAGCGCTGTGCTGCCATTGATCTTGCAGGCCGGGACGTGTTGGAAGCTGTTCAAATGAGCGTTAATCCTAAGGTGATTGAAACACCGTTCATTGCCGGTGTCGCAATGGACGGGATTGAAGTGAAAGCGAAAGCGAGAATCACAGTAAGAGCGAATATCGAGCGCCTCGTCGGGGGAGCAGGAGAAGAAACCATTGTAGCTCGTGTAGGTGAGGGGATCGTTTCTACAATCGGTTCATCTGGCAATCATAAAAAAGTGCTTGAAAACCCTGACATGATTTCTCAGACAGTCCTTGGAAAAGGATTGGACTCAGGAACTGCGTTTGAAATTCTCTCAATTGATATTGCAGATGTAGATATCGGCAAAAACATCGGTGCAATTTTACAAACCGATCAGGCTGAGGCTGATAAAAACATCGCGCAGGCAAAAGCGGAAGAACGACGTGCGATGGCTGTCGCTCAAGAACAGGAAATGCGTGCCCGCGTAGAAGAAATGCGCGCGAAAGTGGTAGAAGCCGAGGCGGAAGTGCCGCTTGCGATGGCAGAAGCTTTGCGTGAAGGGAATATTGGCGTCATGGATTACATGAATATCAAGAACATCGATGCTGACACAGAAATGCGTGATTCATTCGGGAAGCTGACGAAAGACCCTTCGGATGAAGACCGCAAATCATAATCTCTCTAAGAAGGGAGAACGCTGATGGAAGATTTACTGACCAATCCGCTTATTATTGCAGCGATCATCGGAATCATTTCTGCGATTTTCGGCAAAAAGAGCAAAGAAGAAAAGCAAAACAGCCAAAAAAGAAAAAAACCTCAACACGTGCAATCTGCTTCTCCTCAAAAGAAGCAGTCAAAAGAAGATGCCCCTGCACCTATCTCTAACCGTATGGAACAGGCAAGACGGGAAGCGGAAGAAAGACGCAGGGAAACAGCAAGAAACCTGAAAGGGCTGGAACGAGATCTTGCTGCTGCCAAACAAAAAACAGTATACACAAAACAAAAAATGCTTCAGGTGAATAAAGACACCGTCGTACAGGGGATCGTTCTAGGAGAGGTGTTCGGGCCTCCACGGGCGAAAAAACCTCACCGTACGATGCGCCCGGCCCGTAAAAATTAAAGTGTTAGAACCTCCTTTCAAATCATACATATGAGATGAAAGGGGGTTCTTTTTGTATGGGGCAAAGAAAGAATCGTATGAAAGCTTGGCTGACAAGAGCATTGGAAATTCCCCCGGACGTTATGATGGATCTGCCGAGGATTACAATGGTTGGCAGACTTCATATCTACATAGAAAACCACAGAGGTCTTTTGCTTTTCAGTGAGAATGAAGTGAGGCTGATGCTGAAGCAGGGCCAGTGCATCATATCTGGTAAAAATTTTGTCATCAAGGCGATTCTTCCGGAAGAGATACTTTTGGAGGGTACGATTGATGTCGTTCGATATGTTGAGTCATAAAGCCGAGGGGGAAATGTTGTGAAAAATAAATGGCTGTCTTTTTTTTCGGGTAAGGTCCAGCTTGAATTGACGGGAAGAGGGATTGAGCGGCTCCTTAATGAATGCACAAGACAGGGGATTCCGGTCTTTCATGTCAAAAAAAAGAAAGAAGCCGTATCGTTATATATACAGCTTCAGGATGTACATGCCTTTCGGCGGGTGAGAAGTAAATTTAAATGTAAAGCCCGATTTATCAATCGGAAGGGTTTTCCCTTCCTGTTGCTGAAATCAAAGCTGAATATAGGGTTTACGATCGGTTTTGCGATTTTTTTCATCCTTTTGTTTTTGCTGTCCAATATGGTGTGGAAAATTGATGTGACAGGCGCTAAGCCTGAAACAGAACATCAAATGAGGCAGCATCTTAATGAAATCGGCGTCAAAAAGGGCCGTCTGCAGTTTTTAATGATGTCGCCCGAAAAAATACAGAAATCATTAACCAATGGAATAGACAATATCACTTGGGTCGGAGTTGATCTGAAAGGGACGACCATTCACATGAAAGTTGTGGAGAAAAATGAGCCCGAAAAAGAAAAGTATGTTAGCCCGCGCAATATTGTCGCCAAAAAGAAAGCAACCATCACGAGAATGTTTGTGCAAAAAGGACAGCCCATGGCTGCCATCCACGATCATGTTGAAAAGGGTCAGCTGCTTGTTTCGGGGCTGATCGGCAGCGAAGACCATCAGCAGGAAGTCGCCTCAAAAGCAGAAATTTACGGAGAAACCTGGTATAGATCAGAAGTGACAGTCCCGCTTGAAACATTATTTAACGTCTATACGGGCAAAGTAAGGACAAAGCACAAGCTTTCTTTTGGCTCGTTGGCAATCCCGATCTGGGGGATGACGTTTAAAAAAGAGGAATTGAAGCATCCAAAAACAGAACAAGAAAAGCATTCGCTTCATTTTCTCGGATTTAAGCTCCCTGTATCCTATGTCAAAGAGCAAACGAGAGAAAGTGAAGAGGCTTTACGAAAATATACGAAAGAAGAAGCAGTTCAAGAAGGCATTAAATTGGGTAAACAGGATGTAGAGGATAAAATAGGCGAAAACGGCGAGGTGAAAAGTGAAAAAGTTTTGCACCAGACTGTTGAGAATGGTAAAGTAAAGTTGATTATTCTCTACCAAGTTATAGAAGATATCGTTCAAACCACACCTATTGTCAGGGAGACTGAAGAATGACAGAACATTTACTTGCGATGAATCAAAAACTGAAAAACCCGGACGAGGCGCTTTCACTCTTCGGGAACCAAGATTCTTTTTTGAAATTGATGGAGAAAGATCTGAATGTAAATATCATTACGCGCGGCGAGACGATTTATGTTTCAGGCGATGATGAATCGTTTCAGATTGCAGACAGGCTGCTGGGATCACTCCTCGCTTTAATTCGCAAGGGGATAGAGATCTCTGAACGTGATGTGATTTACGCCATCAAAATGGCAAAGAAGAATGAACTTGAATACTTTGAAAGCATGTATGAAGAAGAAATTACAAAAAACGCAAAAGGCAAATCAATCCGTGTAAAAACAATGGGACAGCGGGAATACGTGGCCGCTATGAAGCGGAATGACCTTGTATTCGGCATTGGTCCGGCGGGAACCGGGAAAACGTACCTGGCTGTCGTAAAAGCAGTCCATGCTTTAAAGAACGGACATATCAAAAAAATCATTTTAACAAGACCTGCCGTGGAAGCCGGTGAAAGCCTTGGTTTTCTCCCAGGTGACCTAAAAGAAAAAGTAGATCCTTATTTACGCCCGCTGTATGACGCTCTCCATGATGTGCTTGGGGCAGATCATACAGAACGTTTGATGGAAAGAGGCATCATTGAAATTGCTCCGCTCGCATATATGAGGGGACGGACGCTCGATGATGCTTATGTTATACTTGATGAAGCACAGAATACCACGCCTGCTCAAATGAAAATGTTTTTGACGAGACTGGGTTTTGGCTCTAAAATGATCATTACAGGTGACGTTAGCCAAATTGATCTGCCGAAAGGCGTCAAATCGGGACTTGCAGTAGCGAAGGAGATGCTGAAAGGAATAGACGGCATTTCTATGATTGAGCTAGACCAGACAGACGTGGTCAGACATCCGCTTGTTGCGAAAATTATTGAAGCATACGATAAGCAAAATTAATGCTGAATGACCCGATCGCGCGTTATCGGGTCATTTTTATGATTGCTTATGGGCTTGATGTTTCAAGAGGAGGTTCTTGTGTTGAAAAAGAAGGCTAAGACCAAAAGCAGCTCAAAAAAATGGAGCAGTTTTAAAAATGCCCGCTCCATGCATGTACTGCTGTATCTTCTGCTGGCTGCCATTATGTTTGCTTTGCTCTTTGTACATGTTAAGCCGGAAACACTTGATTTAGACCTGTTTTCAGTCAGCGACAAGACCATTTATGCTCCGGCAACCGTGGAAGATCAAAAAGCCACAGAGGAAAAAAAGCAAGCCGCTGAGGACGCGGTTGAGGATCAATATACATTAAAAAAAGAATACACAGATAATCGGATTGACCTTGTGTCATCAATATTCGACAGTATCAGTGAAGTGAAAAAATCATCGGAAGAAGGCAGCAAATCACCATCGGAAAAATCAATGGTCAAATCCGTAAAGGACAAATTGACATCAGATGTGAATGATTCCATATCCGAGGGCTCAATTAAGACATTGCTGAAAGCAGACAGTGAAGACTTTTCTTTTGTCAGAGATACGGTCATTACCGCAGTAAATACGGTCATGAGCAGTGAAATCCCTTCGGATAAACTATCTGATGCAAAGGATAAGGTAGAAAAAGAGCTAAAGAGCAATTCTATTCCGTCTAAATACTTGGGAGCTGCGACAGAAATCGGGCGTTTTGCTATTATTCCGAATTACGTCTTTGATCCGAAAGCAACAGAGGCAAAACGGCAGGAAGCTTCAGACAATGTCCAGCAGGTTCAAATCAAACAGGGACAAGTGCTTGTGGAAGAAAATGACCTCATTGATCGGGAAGTGTACAGGAAACTTGAGCTGACTGGGTTATTAAATAACTCAAATCTCTTTAAACCGATCAGCGGGCTATTGATTATGATCGGACTTTTCATTGCAACACTTGTATATTATTTTGAAAAACAGAAACAAAATCTGAAGTTTAAAAACCAATCCATTCTGTTATTCTCCATAATCACAACACTTTTGCTTGTGATCATGGAGGTTGTCAGTTTGTTTCAGAAGATGGAGTATAATAATATCGGCTATCTGGTCCCCATTGCGGCCGGCGCCATCTTAATCAAACTGCTGATGAATGAACGCATTGCCATTTTGGGAAGTATCATTCTTGCGATTTGCGGAAGTATGATGTTTAATCAGGGTGTGACAGGAACATTCAATTATGTCATAGGGATTTATTATTTGATCAGCGGCATTTCAGGTGTATTATTTTTAGGAAAACACAATGCAAGATCAAAGATTTTGCAGACCGGACTTTTCGTGGCGTTTATTAATATGGTTGTCGTTCTATCCTTATTATTGATCCAGAACACTGCGCTGTCGGGTCTTGAAATCGGCACGTTAATGCTCATGGGGGTTGTGTCGGGGTTTGCTTCATCTGTATTAATCATCGGCCTGATGCCGTTTTTTGAGACGGGCTTTGGCATTTTATCCACCATGAGGCTGCTCGAGCTGTCTAATCCTAACCATCCGCTATTGCGCAAAATACTGACAGAAACACCAGGTACATATCATCACAGTGTAATGGTTGCCAATTTATCAGAGGCAGCCTGTGAAGCGGTTGGGGCTAATGGTTTGCTTGCAAGAGTCGGCGCATATTATCACGATCTCGGAAAAACAAAGCGACCGCAATATTTTATTGAAAACCAAATGAATATTGACAATCCGCATGACAAGCTGTCACCTCAGTTGAGTAAAAATATTATCATCTCGCATACGACAGACGGTGCGAATATGCTGAGGAGCTATAAATTTCCGAAAGAGCTTGTCGATATTGCTGAGCAGCATCATGGAACCTCGCTTTTAAAGTTTTTTTACTATAAAGCAAAGGAAAAAGGCGACCAGATTACAGAGGAAGAGTTCCGTTATCCGGGGCCGAAGCCGCAATCAAAGGAAGCCGCAATTATATCAGTGGCCGACAGTGTTGAAGCGGCCGTCAGATCCATGCATAATCCAAATCCTGAACGAATTGAAAAGCTTGTCCGGGGTATTATATCCGATAAGCTTCAGGACGGACAGTTCAGTGAATGCGATTTGACATTTAAAGAGCTGGATACAATCGCAAAAACACTCTGTGCAACATTAAAAGGAATTTTCCACTCCCGGATTGAATATCCGGAGGCTACTAAGAAGGTGAAATAGATGAGTTTACTGATTGATATCGTTGATGAAACAGGAAGCGTCTCAGAAGAGATGCTCAAAGAAGTAGAAAATCTGCTTCAATTTGCCGCTGAGCGTGAAGGCGTTCAGGATCAGGCTGAAGTTTCTGTCACGATTGTTTCCAATGATGACATACATCAGATTAACAAAGAATACCGGGGAAAGGATGCTCCGACAGATGTCATCTCATTTGCTCTTGAAGAAGAGGGAGAAGGCGAGGTCGAAATCGTGGGCGCCGAAATGCCTCCGGTTTTAGGTGATATTATCATCAGTGCCGATCGCACAAGAGAGCAGGCAGAGGAGTATAATCATTCTTTTAAAAGAGAGCTCGGATTTCTAGCTGTACACGGATTTCTGCACCTTTTAGGATATGACCATATGACGAAAGAGGAAGAAGAGGAGATGTTTACTAAGCAAAAGGAATTGCTGGACGCTTATGGACTCAAAAGATCATAGAAATGAGCTGAAGCGATTCTTCAAAAGCTTCGTGCATGCAGGCCGGGGCATCTGGGAAACAGCGCGGACGGAGCGGAATTTCCAATTTCATGCCGCAGCCGCCTGCGCTGTTCTCATTTGCGGCTTCCTTGTAGAGCTCAGCATGATTGAGTGGATGATTATATTCCTTTTGATAGGCGGTATGTTTTCGCTTGAGCTTTTAAATACAGCCATTGAACATACGGTTGATTTAATAACTGACAAACATCACCCTCTTGCTAAAGCGGCCAAGGACGCTGCCGCCGGGGCTGTTTGCGTTTTTGCCGTGATTTCGTGTATCATTGGTTTACTTATTTTTTTGCCAAAGCTGTAATGGCTGAAAATTCTTACATTTATTTTACATTTTTAGAAATGGGCGTGAAAAAAAGCGCGCGATTATGTAAAATATAAAGTGATAGCGGTACCATTATAGGTAAGAGAGGAATGTACACATGAACAGACAAGAATTAATAACAGAAGCTTTAAAAGCGCGTGATATGGCATATGCGCCGTATTCCAAATTCCAAGTAGGAGCCGCTCTTCTTACCAAGGATGGAAAAGTGTACAGAGGCTGCAACATTGAGAACGCGGCATACAGCATGTGCAATTGCGCCGAGCGTACCGCTTTATTTAAAGCTGTTTCTGAAGGGGATACAGAGTTTCAGATGCTGGCCGTTGCGGCTGACACCCCTGGACCGGTATCTCCGTGCGGAGCCTGCCGCCAGGTGATTTCTGAGCTTTGCACAAAAGACGTTATTGTCGTACTGACTAATTTACAAGGACAAATAAAAGAAATGACTGTGGAAGAATTATTGCCAGGCGCATTTTCATCGGAGGATTTACATGACGAACGAAAGCTTTAAATCAGGATTTGTATCCATTATTGGAAGACCAAACGTAGGAAAATCTACATTTTTGAACAGAGTCATTGGACAAAAAATCGCGATCATGAGCGATAAGCCCCAAACGACGAGAAACAAGGTGCAAGGAGTACTGACGACAGGCACATCACAAACCATTTTTATTGACACACCAGGGATTCATAAACCTAAGCATAAGCTTGGGGACTTTATGATGAAAGTGGCGCAAAATACATTAAAAGAAGTCGATTTGATCTTGTTTATGATCAATGCTGAGGAAGGCTACGGGAAGGGCGACGAATTCATCATTGAGAAATTGCAGACGATGTCTACGCCTGTATTCTTAATCGTAAACAAAATCGATAAAATTCATCCCGACCAATTGCTTCTGCTAATTGACGAATACCGCAAACGTTATCCTTTTAAGGAAATTGTTCCGATTTCTGCTTTAGAAGGAAATAACATCGAAACCTTGCTCGCTCAGATTGAAGCGTATTTGCCGGAAGGGCCGCAATTCTATCCGAGTGACCAGGTAACTGACCACCCTGAACGATTTATCATTTCTGAATTAATCAGGGAAAAGGTGCTACATTTGACGAGAGAAGAAATCCCGCACAGCATTGCGGTGGCCATCGAATCCATCAAAGGGCAGGACAACGGTTCTGTGCACGTAGCGGCAACGATTGTGGTCGAGCGGGATTCCCAGAAAGGCATCGTGATCGGTAAAAAAGGAAGTCTTCTAAAAGAGGTTGGAAAAAGAGCGAGAGCGGATATTGAAGCACTGTTGGGCTCCCGTGTCTACCTTGAATTGTGGGTGAAAGTGCAGAAAGACTGGCGTAATAAAATGTCCCAGCTTCGCGATTTTGGCTTTAAAGAGGACGAATATTAATCTCTTGCTGTGTGTGTCATTATCTCACAGGAACAGGGATACATTAGCAAATTTTGTTTAACATGAAATGGAGGACATCTGGTCAAGATAAAGGTAAGAATTTGGAGTTTAGGTAAGCTAGTTTAACTACAGAAAGGTGGGTTTCTTGTGTTGAATTTTACCTGGAACGTATTTTCTCAAACAGGAAATGTTGATACGTATCTTCTTTTTAAAGAACTGGAAAAAGAGAACATGGAAAGACCCGAAGAACTAGAAGATGAGCTAGCCCGATTTGATTATCCAATTTTATAAACCTCTTGGCCGCTCCTGCTTGAGGAAGGTGCGGAAATGCTGACAAAATGTGAAGGAATCGTTCTTCGCACAAATGATTACGGAGAGACGAATAAAATCGTAACATTACTGACAAGAGAACACGGAAAAATAGGTGTTATGGCACGAGGCGCCAAAAAACCGAACAGCCGTTTATCAGCAGTCAGCCAGCCCTTTTTGTATGGTTCTTTCTTAATGCAAAAAACATCGGGCCTCGGAACGCTTCAGCAGGGGGAAATGATCCTCAGCATGAGAGGCATCAGGGAAGACTTGTTTTTAACAGCATATGCTGCCTATATTGCTGAGTTAGTCGACAGAGGCACAGAAGAAAAAAAGTCAAATCCTTATTTATTTGAATTCATATTAGAATCATTAAAACAGCTGAATGAAGGAACAGATCCGGATGTTATCACCTTCATTGTTCAAATGAAGATGCTCGGTGTCATGGGCCTGTATCCTGAGCTGAATCATTGTGTACATTGTAAAAGCCAAGACGGAACCTTTCATTTTTCTGTTCGTGATAATGGTTTTATATGCCACCGCTGTTTTGAAAAAGATCCTTACAGGATACCGATTAAACCGCAAACGGCAAGGCTGTTAAGACTCTTCTACTATTTTGATCTGTCGAGACTCGGCAATGTGTCCTTAAAAGAGGAAACAAAAGCTGAATTAAAGCAAGTGATTGATTTATATTACGAAGAATATTCGGGATTGTATTTAAAATCAAAGCGCTTTTTAGATCAAATGGAAAGCATGAAACATCTTATGGGTGAAAACAAAAGTTGACATTTGGTCCATCTTTTTATATGATCATTTATTATAAAATATGTTGCAGTGAGAGAAAGAAGTACTTGCGTTTACCTCATGAAAGCGACCTTAGGGCGGTGTAAGCTAAGGATGAGCACGCAACGAAAGGCATTCTTGAGCAATTTTAAAAAAAGAGGCTGGGATTTTGTTCTCAGCAACTAGGGTGGAACCGCGGGAGAACTCTCGTCCCTATGTTTGCGGCTGGCAAGCATAGAGACGGGAGTTTTTTGGTTGCTGCCGCAGTCAACTTATGAAAGAAAAGTGGAGGTGCTTGAAATGAATATTCAAGACATGATTATAACCTTGCAAAAGCATTGGTCCAGTCAGGGCTGTGTGCTTATGCAGGCTTACGATGTAGAAAAAGGAGCCGGCACGATGAGCCCGTATACATTTTTGCGCAGTATCGGCCCTGAGCCGTGGAAAGTGGCTTATGTAGAGCCTTCCAGACGTCCGGCAGACGGCCGCTACGGGGAGAACCCGAACAGACTGTATCAGCATCATCAGTTCCAGGTCATTATTAAACCGTCTCCTGATAACATTCAAGAGCTGTATTTAGATTCCTTGCGTGCTCTTGGAATTGATCCGCTTGAGCACGATATTCGCTTTGTTGAAGACAACTGGGAGAATCCGTCTTTAGGCTGCGCGGGTCTAGGCTGGGAAGTTTGGCTTGACGGAATGGAGATAACACAATTTACGTATTTCCAGCAGGTCGGGGGATTAGAGTGTAAACCCGTTTCTGTAGAGATTACGTATGGAATTGAACGTCTCGCGTCTTATATCCAAGATAAAGAAAACGTGTTTGACTTGGAATGGACGTCAGGGTTTACAGTAAAAGATTTATTCATGATGGCTGAATATGAACATTCCGTTTATACGTTTGAAACATCAGACGTCGATATGCTGTTCCAATTGTTCAGCACATATGAAAAAGAAGCGATCAAGCAAATGGATAACGGACTTGTTCATCCAGCATATGACTATGTGCTGAAATGTTCGCACACCTTCAATCTGCTTGACGCCAAAGGTGCGATCTCTGTTACCGAGCGGACGGGCTATATCGCAAGAGTGCGGAATTTAGCTAGAAAAGTAGCAAAAACCTATTATGAGGAACGAGAAAAACTAGGGTTCCCAATGCTTAAAGGGGAGGGTTCTTCTCATGAGTAAACAGGATTTACTTTTAGAGATCGGATTAGAGGAAATGCCGGCGCGCTTTTTGAATGAAAGCATGGTTCAGCTTGGCGACAAGCTGACAGGCTGGCTTAAAGAAAAAAATATTACTCACGGTGAAGTGAAACTCTTCAATACACCGAGACGTCTTGCTGTGTTCGTTAAGGATGTCGCAGAAAAGCAGGATGATATAAAAGAAGAAGCAAAAGGGCCTGCGAAAAAAATTGCCCTTGATGCGGACGGGAACTGGACAAAAGCGGCAATCGGCTTTTCAAAAGGCCAAGGCGCGAATGTGGAAGACCTGTATATCAAAGAAGTAAAAGGCATAGAGTATGTATTCGTGCAAAAATTCCAAGCCGGCCAAGAAACGAAGTCGCTTCTGCCAGAATTGAGCGGTTTAATTACAAGCTTGCATTTCCCGAAAAACATGCGCTGGGGAAATGAAGATTTGCGTTATATCCGACCGATCAAATGGATTGTCGCATTATTTGGACAGGATGTCATTCCATTTTCGATCACAAACGTTGAGTCTGGACGGACAACACAGGGACACCGTTTCCTCGGACATGAAGTGTCAATTGAATCACCTTCAGCTTATG
Source organism: Bacillus sp. FSL R5-0576 (assembly GCF_038004765.1). Classification (NCBI taxonomy): domain Bacteria; kingdom Bacillati; phylum Bacillota; class Bacilli; order Caryophanales; family Bacillaceae; genus Bacillus; species Bacillus sp. FSL R5-0576. The sequence continues at coordinate 2,332,609 of NZ_JBBORU010000001.1, read as the reverse complement.
AAGAGCAGCTGAAAGAACAGCATGTTATTGCCGATCCTAGCGTCCGAAAGCAAATGATTCAATCTCAGCTGGAAACAATGGCTGCTGAAAACAATTGGAGCATTCCAGTTGACGAAGACCTTCTTGATGAAGTGAATCATTTAGTAGAATACCCGACAGCTCTTTACGGTTCATTTGAATCCGAGTTTCTGTCAATTCCTGAAGAAGTGCTTGTCACGACAATGAAAGAGCATCAGCGCTACTTCCCTGTCAAAGACAAAAACGGTGACCTGCTGCCTCACTTTATCACAGTCCGAAACGGCAACAGCCACGCGATTGAAAATGTGGCCCGAGGCAATGAAAAAGTGCTGCGCGCACGTTTATCTGATGCGTCATTCTTCTACAAGGAAGATCAGAAACTAAACATTGATGCAAATGTGAAGAAGCTTGAAAATATCGTTTTCCATGAAGAGCTTGGTTCTCTTGCTGATAAGGTTAGAAGAGTCACATCAATCGCAGAGAAACTTGCCGTTCGTCTTCAGGCTGATGAAGATACATTAAAACATGTGAAGCGGGCTGCTGAAATTTCTAAATTCGACCTTGTGACGCATATGATATATGAATTCCCTGAACTTCAAGGAATTATGGGCGAAAAGTATGCGAGAATGCTTGGCGAAGATGAAGCTGTGGCGGCGGCAGTCAATGAACATTATATGCCTAGATCAGCGGGCGGAGAAACGCCTTCTACTTTCACCGGAGCTGTTGTAGCAATGGCGGATAAGCTTGACACAATCGCTTCATTCTTCTCTATCGGCGTAATTCCAACCGGTTCCCAGGACCCTTACGGACTGCGCCGCCAAGCAAGCGGTATTGTTGCGATTCTTCTTGACCGCAACTGGGGAATTTCATTTGAAGAGCTGCTTACTTTCGTACAAACCGATAAAGAAAATGAACTGCTGGATTTCTTCACTCAGCGCTTGAAATATGTCTTGAATGCTGAACAAATCAGACATGATGTCATTGACGCCGTGCTGGAAAGCTCTGAGCTTGAGCCGTACTCTGCGCTGCATAAAGCACAAGTACTGGAACAAAAGCTTGGTGCACCTGGCTTTAAGGAAACAGCCGAAGCGTTAGGCCGAGTGATCTCTATCAGCAAAAAAGGAGTCCGCGGAGACATTCAGCCTGATCTGTTTGAAAATGAATACGAAGCAAAACTGTTTGATGCCTACCAAACAGCGAAGCAAAATCTGCAGGAAAACTTCAGCAAAAAAGATTATGAGGCGGCGCTTGCTTCACTTGCAGCCTTAAAAGAACCGATCGATGCTTACTTCGATCATACAATGGTTATAGCGGATAATGAGGCATTAAAGGCAAATCGTTTAGCGCAAATGGTAAGCTTGGCGGATGAGATCAAGTCCTTTGCGAATATGAATGCCCTTATTGTAAAATAAAGAGAGAAAAGGCGGTTGCTGTGTGATCGGTAATCGTCTTTTCCCCATTTATAAGTTTTTTGTTTGATTACAAGATATTTACGTTATAATATGGATTATTATTTCTTTACATAGCTATGAAGTGAAAAGGTGGTGAGTACGATCGAACTAAATAAACGGCAAGAACATATTTTGCAGATTGTAAAAGAAAACGGGCCGATTACAGGGGAGCATATTGCAGAAAAGCTGAACCTCACCAGGGCGACATTGCGCCCGGATTTAGCCATACTCACCATGTCAGGATTCCTCGAGGCGCGCCCGAGAGTCGGTTATTTCTATACGGGAAAAACCGGCACGCAGCTTTTGGCGGATAAACTCAAAAAGCTTCAGGTGAAAGACTTTCAATCTATCCCCGTAGTGATTCACGAAAACGTTTCTGTGTACGATGCGATTTGCACCATGTTTTTAGAAGATGTAGGTACTCTGTTTGTGGTGGACCGCGATGCTGTTTTAGTCGGGGTGCTTTCACGAAAAGACTTGCTCAGAGCGAGCATTGGCCAGCAGGAGCTTACATCGGTCCCTGTTCACATCATCATGACAAGGATGCCGAACATTACGGTGTGCAGACGCGAGGATTATGTGATGGACATTGCAAAGCACTTAATAGAAAAACAAATTGATGCACTGCCTGTCATCAAAGACACCGATAAAGGCTTTGAAGTGATCGGCAGAGTGACAAAAACAAATATGACAAAAATACTTGTCAGTTTATCTGAAAATGAAATCCTATAAGATTGCAAACTAACGGGGGGATAATATGAATAACCGCATCATCTATGTTGTATCGGATTCCGTCGGTGAAACGGCTGAATTGGTAGTAAAAGCAGCACTCAGCCAATTTAACGGATCGGCGGATGATACTCATGTAAGAAGAATTCCTTATGTTGAAGATATAGGCACTATCAATGAAGTGATTTCACTTGCAAAGGCAGACGGCGGCATTATCTGTTTTACACTCGTGGTGCCGGAAATCAGAGAATATTTGATAGCCGAAGCGGAAAAAGCAAATGTTTTATATTATGATATTATCGGCCCGTTGATTGATAAAATGGAAACAGCCTACGGTTTAACAGCGAAATACGAACCGGGGCGGGTGCGCCAGCTTGATGAAGATTATTTCAAAAAAGTGGAGGCCATCGAGTTTGCAGTTAAATACGATGATGGACGTGATCCAAGAGGGATTTTAAAAGCTGATATCGTTTTGATCGGCGTTTCAAGAACGTCTAAAACACCGCTGTCTCAATATCTCGCACACAAACGCCTGAAGGTTGCCAATGTTCCGATTGTTCCGGAGGTTGATCCGCCGGAAGAACTCTTTAACGTTGATCCGAAAAAATGCATCGGTTTAAAGATTAGCCCTGATAAACTGAATCATATCAGAAAAGAACGTTTAAAATCACTCGGGCTTAATGATAAAGCGATTTATGCAAATATCAACAGAATCAAAGAGGAACTCGAGTATTTCGAAAAGATTGTGGATCGGATCGGCTGCCAGGTTGTTGATGTTTCAAATAAAGCGGTTGAGGAAACAGCAAATATTATCCATCATCTCAAAACAAAAAACATATAACTCAGGACGCTCTATCCTGGGTTTTTGGCTGTGCCAAAAGGGAATAATGAAAAACAATAGCATCTTTGTGAAGTTTGTATTATAATAAAAAATTGTGATAAAATGATTAATTTTAGGTTTAAGGATCGTGTGATACGAATAAACTATTATGGGTAAGATGTCAAGAATTTCTCCCGGAAATTTTTCGACAAATTCATATACATCCACAATAATAAAGGATGTGCGATTTTGCTTGCTTTTATGCAGGAGTTTAATGGAGGGATGGAGAATTACTCTTCTTAATGAACAAGAAAAGACGATTTTTGTCGATGCTGATGCTTGTCCGGTAAAAGATGAAATTTTACAAACAGCATCCGAGTATGAAGTTCAAGTTCTTTTTGTCGCTTCATTTGAACATTATCAGCTTTCCAGAAGCAATGAAGAAAAATGGAAGTATGTTGATCCTCATAAAGAAGCTGCTGATTTATATATCGCAAATCACGTGAAACCGGGAGATATTGTTGTGACGCAGGACATCGGATTAGCATCTCTGCTGTTGAACAGAAATGTCTCTGTTATGTCGGAAAGAGGTCGTCTTTACAAAGAAGACACGATTGATTTTGCTCTAGAGGGCCGTCATTTTTCCGGCAAACAAAGAAGAAAAGGCGTATATGCCAAAGGGCCTAAAAAATTGAATAAAGAAGATCGAGAACGATTTATTGCACTGCTGCAAAAAATCCTGTCGAACGATGAAGGGATTTTGCACTAAAGCATCGAATAATGTACGACGGAGTGTTATAAGATGGGAAATCGGATACCAGATGAAATTGTGGATCAGGTGCAAAAGTCGGCAGATATCGTTGAAGTCATAGGTGATTATGTTCAATTAAAGAAGCAAGGCCGAAACTACTTTGGACTCTGTCCTTTTCATGGAGAAAGCACACCTTCGTTTTCCGTATCGCCCGACAAACAGATTTTTCATTGCTTTGGCTGCGGAGCGGGCGGCAATGTTTTCTCTTTTTTAAGGCAGATGGAAGGCTACTCATTTGCCGAGTCGGTTTCTCACCTTGCTGACAAATACCAAATTGATTTTCCAGATGATATAACAGTCCATTCCGGAGCCTGGCCAGAGTCTTCTGGAGAACAAAAAATGGCTGAGGCACATGAGCTCCTGAAGAAATTTTACCATCATTTGTTAATAAATACAAAAGAAGGTCAAGAGGCACTGGATTATCTGCTTTCTAGGGGCTTTACGAAAGAGCTGATTGATGAATTTCAGATTGGCTATGCTCTTGATTCTTGGGACTTTATCACGAAATTCCTTGTAAAGAGGGGATTTAGTGAGGCACAAATGGAAAAAGCGGGTCTCCTGATCAGACGCGAAGACGGAAGCGGATATTTCGACCGCTTCAGAAACCGTGTCATGTTTCCGATCCATGATCATCACGGGGCTGTTGTTGCTTTCTCAGGCAGGGCTCTTGGCAGCCAGCAGCCTAAGTATATGAACAGTCCTGAAACCCCGCTCTTTCATAAAAGTAAACTGCTTTACAATTTTTATAAGGCCCGCCTTCATATCAGAAAGCAGGAAAGAGCAGTCTTATTTGAAGGGTTTGCTGATGTCATATCGGCCGTAAGCTCGGGTGTAAAAGAAAGCATAGCCACGATGGGAACATCGCTTACAGATGATCATGTCAAGATCCTGAGAAGAAACGTCGAAGAAATCATTCTTTGCTATGACTCTGATAAAGCCGGTTATGAAGCCACCTTAAAAGCTTCGGAGCTTCTGCAAAAAAAAGGCTGCAAAGTCAGAGTTGCAATGATTCCTGACGGATTGGACCCTGATGATTACATCAAAAAATTCGGCGGGGAAAAATTTAAAAACGACATTATTGACGCCAGTGTCACCGTAATGGCGTTCAAAATGCAATATTTCCGAAAAGGAAAGAACCTGTCCGATGAAGGCGACCGACTAGCTTACATTAAAGACGTACTGAAAGAAATCAGCACGCTTTCAGGGTCTCTAGAGCAGGAAGTCTATGTAAAGCAGCTTGCTTCAGAGTTTTCGCTTTCACAGGAGTCTTTAACTGAGCAGCTGTCTGTTTTCAGCAAGCAAAACAAACCTGCTGACAATAGCGATGAAACAAAAACGCGGCGAGCGCATCTGACGACAAAAGCAAGGCAAAAACGTTTGCGTCCGGCGTATGAAAATGCAGAAAGGCTGTTACTCGCTCACATGCTTCGAGATCGGAGCGTCATCAAAAAAGTGATTGACCGGGTAGGGTTTCAATTTAATATTGATGAGCACCGGGCATTAGCTGCCTATCTTTATGCTTTTTATGAAGAGGGAGCCGAGCTGACGCCTCAGCATCTGATGGCCAGGGTGACGGATGATCATATAAGCCAGCTCTTGTCTGATATATTAATGCTTCAGGTTAGTCAAGAGCTTAGCGAAGCCGAGTTATCAGATTATGTAAAAAAAGTGTTGAATCAAAGAAATTGGTCAATGATAAAAGAAAAAGAGGCGGAAAGAGCCGAAGCCGAAAGGCAAAAAGATTTTTTAAGAGCTGCTTCTCTGGCTCAAGAAATCGTTACATTGAACCGATCTTTAAAATAACTGGAGAACTGATGAGGAGCATTTATTGGCAATGATTCCTTGCGGAGGAGCAAATAGATCGCTTAACCTCATCATGAATTGTCATTTCATTATTCGCACATTGTTAAAGGCAGTTCACATAGAAAACGCCTGAATGGACCGAATAAGAATCATACCGCTTATAGAATTCGTTGCAAGCTTTGGAAGGAGGGATCCATAATGGCTGATAAACAAACCCACGAGACAGAATTAACATTCGACCAAGTAAAAGAGCAATTAACAGAGTCTGGTAAAAAACGTGGCGTTTTGACATATGAAGAAATTGCTGAGCGTATGTCCAGCTTTGAAATTGAATCAGACCAAATGGATGAGTATTATGAATTTTTAGGTGAACAAGGTGTTGAATTAATTAGTGAGAATGAAGAAACAGAAGATCCTAATATTCAGCAGCTTGCCAAAGCCGAAGAAGAATTTGACCTTAATGACCTAAGTGTACCGCCTGGCGTTAAAATCAATGACCCAGTTCGTATGTATTTAAAGGAAATCGGTCGGGTTAACCTTCTTTCTGCAAAAGAAGAAATCGCCTACGCTCAAAAGATTGAAGAAGGTGACGAAGAATCTAAACGCAGATTGGCTGAAGCGAACCTGCGGCTTGTTGTCAGTATCGCAAAACGGTATGTCGGACGCGGTATGCTGTTCCTTGATCTGATCCAGGAAGGAAACATGGGCCTGATGAAAGCCGTTGAAAAATTTGATTATCGCAAAGGTTATAAATTCAGTACGTATGCTACGTGGTGGATCAGACAGGCGATTACACGCGCCATTGCCGATCAGGCGAGAACGATCCGGATTCCCGTTCATATGGTTGAAACCATTAATAAATTAATCCGTGTGCAGCGTCAATTACTGCAAGACTTAGGCAGAGAACCAACACCTGAAGAAATTGCGGAAGATATGGATTTAACGCCTGAAAAAGTACGCGAAATCTTAAAGATTGCTCAAGAGCCGGTATCGCTGGAAACACCGATCGGTGAAGAGGATGACTCGCACCTTGGTGATTTCATTGAAGACCAAGAAGCAACTTCACCTTCTGACCACGCCGCATACGAGCTATTGAAAGAGCAGCTGGAAGATGTGCTTGATACGTTAACTGATCGTGAAGAAAATGTATTGCGTCTTCGATTCGGTCTTGATGACGGCCGTACAAGAACATTAGAAGAGGTCGGCAAAGTATTTGGAGTAACGAGAGAGCGTATTCGACAAATCGAAGCCAAAGCGTTGCGGAAACTAAGACATCCTAGCAGAAGTAAACGTTTGAAAGATTTCCTCGAATAAGATGGAACGGGTCTTGATGATCCGTTCTTCTTTTTTAAAAAGATATATGGATAATATGCCTTTATTTTACTGAAAAATGATGTCATTTGCAAATGAACATTGTGGTGAAAAATTTCAAAATCTAATTCCATATTTTCTATTGTAAGCGTATACAATACATTATACAATAGAATAAAAAGGATATTAGAGATTTAGGCATGTTTCAATTCAATTTTGTATAAAGTGTGAATAAAAAACTTTTGTATAGCAATCCATTTACTTTTTGTAAAAATAAGTTAGAATTAGAAGTGTTTACATAGGGGGAAGGATCAAAAAGGGGGAAGGGAAATGAAATGGAACCCGCTTATTCCATTTTTGCTGATCGCTGTTTTAGGAATTGGTCTAACTTTCTTTTTATCAGTAAAAGGACTTGATGACTCTCGGGAGATTGCAAGCGGAGGAGAAAGCAAATCTGCTGAAAAGAAAGATGCAAACGCTTCACCAGAAGAAATTTACAAGGCAAACTGCATCGCATGCCACGGTGAAAATTATGAAGGTGTTTCGGGTCCTAGCTTAAAAGGTGTAGGGGATAAGAAAGATGTCGCTGAAATTAAAACAAAGATCGAAAAAGGCGGTAATGGAATGCCTTCCGGTCTTGTTCCGGCCGATAAGCTGGATGATATGGCAGAGTGGGTGTCGAAAATTAAATAAAAGAACCATTTTTCTCTTTATACATTCACAGGCCGCCGAGATGTTCTCGACAGCCTTTTATTTTTGACTGCCGCGTGCAGACCTGCATCAAAAGAAATAATCTCAAAATCATTTGCTTCAGCTTGGATTCCGGGCTGATTTTTTATATGATAGTAAAGGAAAAAATGATTGAGAAAAGTTGTGATGACAAGTGAACGAATTAAAATTATCTAAACGATTGCAAACAGTAGCGGAGTACATACCGAATGGAGCGGTGATGGCCGATATCGGCTCTGATCACGCATACCTTCCTTGTTATGCGGTGCTGAATCATAAAGCCAGCGGGGCGATTGCCGGAGAAATCACAGATGGCCCATTTTTGTCTGCAAAGCGGCAGGTTGAAAAATCAGGCTTAAACTCGCACATTTCTGTAAGGCAGGGAGACGGACTGGAAGTGATTAAAAAAGGTGAAGCTGATGCCATTACGATTGCCGGAATGGGCGGGGCTTTGATCGCTCACATTTTAGAAGCAGGCAAAGACAAATTAACGGGGAAAGAACGGTTCATTTTACAGCCGAATATTCATGCTGTTCATATCAGGGAGTGGCTTTATAAAGAAGGATATGCGCTGATAGATGAGGTAATCCTTGAAGAGGACGGAAAGTGCTATGAGGTGCTGGTAGCCGAAGCGGGAGACAGGGATGCGGCTTATGACGGTATTTCTTTATCAGCCGGGATGCTTGTCGGCCCTTTCTTGGCAAAAGAAAAAAATGCTGTCTTTTTGAAAAAGTGGACACAAGAGCTTCAGCACACTCAAAGCATTTATGAACAGATCAGCCAAGCGGCGGATACAGAGCAAAACAAACAAAAATTAAAGGAGCTCGCCGATCGAATGGAGCTGTTAAAGGAGGTAATCGATCATGGCTAAAAGTGTAAATGGGCAGCAGATCATCCAGCTGTTTGAACAATTTTCCCCGAAAGCCTATGCGGTTGAAGGAGATAAAATCGGCCTGCAAATCGGCACCTTAAACAAACCAATTAAAAATGTGATGGTTACACTTGATGTGTTAGAGAGCGTTATCGATGAAGCGATTGAAAAAGAGGTTGACTTGATTATTGCACACCATCCACCAATTTTCCGGCCGCTAAAGCATATTTCAACAGATCAGCCTGCCGGAAAGTTAATTGAAAAGTGTTTGAAGCATGATATTGCTGTTTATGCAGCTCATACAAATTTAGACGTTGCGGACGGCGGTGTGAATGATTTGCTTGCTGAAGCATTAGAGCTGAGTCAGACGGAAGTGCTGGTGCCTACTTATACGGATCCTCTGAAAAAGCTGGCAGTATACGTGCCGAAGGAATATGAAGAGCAGGTCAGAGCCGCGCTCGGAAATGCGGGGGCCGGCCATATCGGTGAATACAGCCATTGCGCGTTTTCATCTGAAGGAATCGGCAGTTTTAAACCATTAGACGGAGCTAAGCCTTTTATCGGTGAAGTGGGAGAGCTTGAGCTTGTTCATGAAGTAAGGCTTGAGACTGTATTTCCTAAAAGCGTCGAAAAAGCTGTTATCAATGCAATGATAAAAAGCCATCCATATGAAGAAGTTGCTTACGATATCTATCCTATCGAACAGACTCCCGCCGAAAAAGGGCTCGGCCGTGTCGGAACCCTTAAAAATGAGATGACGCTCAAGGAATTCGCTTTATTTGTGAAAGACAAGCTTGACGTCAATGGTGTCAGAATGGTGGGGGATGCTGACAGCATGGTGAAAAAAGTAGCTGTTCTTGGCGGAGATGGAAACAAGTATATTCATCATGCAAAACGAAAGGGAGCCGATGTTTACGTCACAGGAGATTTATACTTCCATGTGGCCCATGATGCGATGATGCTTGGCCTAAATGTGGTTGATCCGGGCCATTACGCGGAAAAAATCATGAAAGAAGGCGTCACGAGAAAACTGACATCAATGTGTAATGATAAAAAGTTTGGCGTGAATATCTTTGTTTCTGAAACAGATACAAATCCATTTACATTTCTATAAAAAAACTGAGGCTTTTACAGCCTCAGTTTTTTGCTTTTACTTTTGGAAGTATTTTTTTGAGCGGTATATTATGTTCAGTTGTCCAAGTTGATGGATCTTCGTGATCAAACTGCTCTAAAAAGCGAATGACTTCTTTTGTGATCGGCGTCGGTGTTGAAGCTCCCGCTGTAACTGCAACGGTATTAACGCCTTTCAGCCATTCGAGCTTCAATTCGCTTAAGTCACCGATCCGGTATGCTTTTGTCCCGGCTATTTCCTCTGACACTTGAGCAAGCCTATTTGAATTGTTGCTTTTCGGGTCTCCGACAACGATTGTTAAGTCCGCTTTTTTTGCCTGCTCAGATACAGCTTCCTGCCGCACTTGAGTAGCGAGGCAAATCTCTTGGTGATATTCGACATGAGGATATTTTTCTTTGACAAGCTCCATAATGTCGTGAACATCCCATTGAGACATTGTTGTTTGATTCGTCACGATTAACTTCTCTGCTTGGATATCAAGGTTCTTTACATCTTCTTCTGTTTCAACTAAGTGAACGATCTCCGGCGCTACGCCAACGGCTCCCTCAGGCTCTGGATGCCCTTTTTTGCCGATATAGATCACGTGATATCCTTTTTCTTTCATCTCTAAGATTAGATTATGAGTTTTCGTCACATCCGGACATGTAGCATCAATTGCGACTAACCCTTTTTCTTCTGCGATTCTTCTGACTTCGGGAGAAACACCGTGCGCAGTGAAAATGACAGTTCCTTTGTCAACCTGCTTTAAGATGTCCAGACGGTTAGAGCCGTCCAATGTAAAAATCCCTTCCTCTTCAAACGCATCAGTGACGTGTTTATTATGAACAATCATTCCGAGTATATAGATGGGTCTTGGCAAGCTTTTATCTAGTGACGCATTTTTGGCAATGACCATAGCATCAACAACACCATAGCAATAGCCGCGCGGTGAAATTTTAATTACGTCCATTTTCGGTTGTCCTCCAATACTGAAGTGAGTAAAGGCAATATAAAAAGCCGTAATCAAACGGCTCTATTCTTGCATTCTTCTGATCTCATTATAGCCAATCTCACTTCAGATATCAAAGAATGTTAAATATATAATCTCGGTTTTGAACTGCCTGATGTTCTTTTCGGAGCAGGAGAGGCAGCTTCCTTTTTCTTCGGGGCAGACGTTTTTGATTCTTGTTCTTTATTGTCAGTTGTTTTAGATTTCTTTGGGAGAGAAGAACTTTTTGGTTTTGATTTTTTGTTCCCATCTGAGGTTTTTGTTTCAGTCTCTTTCTCTTTTTCTGATGATTCTTCTGAAACTGATTGTTTTTCACTTTCCTCATTGGTCTCTGTCTCAGTATCATCACTTTTACTTAATTGGCTGTACAGCTTCATCATTGCTGGCAGATTGCGGACTAATGGGCCGTACTGCTGGATCATAGGGGTGACTTGCTGCGCCATGCCGAGTACTTTTTGCACATTTCCAAGCATACTGGATAATGATGCAGGATTGGCGATATTTTGAATGCCTTGCAGGCCAGCACCTCCGCTCGCTGCTGCACCTGCTCCTGGAATTCCAGGAACTCCGGCGCTGCCAGCGCCTCCTCCGCCGGGTAGGAACCTTGACAGCATTCCTTTTAAGCCTCCGCCTGTACCTGCACCTGCACCATTTCTCGCTCCGGCATTTGCCTGAGGAAGAAATTGTCCGGCTTGCTGAAAACCTTGCTGCTGTGCTCCAAATGAAGGTCCTCGCATATTAGGCGGTCTTCTGCCCATCATTCGCTGATTTGGCATGGGGCGGGGCGGTCCGGGCTGTGGGTAATTTCTCATTGGCTGCTGCGGTGAAAACATACTTGTACCTCCTTTCAGCTCTCTCTGCTATTAGAATATGCATGGGCTGCGGTATTTGCTTTACATAACTGAATAAAACAAACGCCTTGCAAACGTGGTGTTTTTAAGCAAAATCGGGTATAATGTGATGATGGACACATAATGTGCCGCTTTAAGGAGCTGGGAAAAATGAAAGAAACGAAATTTGAACTTTATGAATTGAAACCATTTATTATAGATGCAGTACATCGCCTTGGTTTTTACGAACCGACTGATATTCAAAAAAGGCTGATTCCTGCAGTGTTAAAAAAAGAAAGCGTCATCGGCCAGTCTCAGACGGGTACTGGAAAGACTCACGCTTATTTACTGCCTTTATTAAACAAAATCGATCCTGCTAAGGATGTCGTTCAGGTAGTCATTACGGCTCCTACAAGAGAGCTTGCCAACCAGATTTATCAGGAAGCGCTTAAAATCACACAGGGTGAGGAAGGCAGTCAGATTCGCTCGAAATGTTTTATCGGAGGCACTGATAAACAAAAATCAATTGATAAATTGAAAATACAGCCGCATCTTGTTGTCGGTACACCCGGACGGATTGCTGACTTAATCAAAGAACAGGCGTTAAGTGTTCATAAAGCGGAATCTCTTGTTATTGATGAAGCGGATTTAATGCTGGACATGGGATTCCTTGCAGATGTAGATTACATCGGTTCCCGCATGCCTGAAAATCTGCAAATGCTTGTGTTCTCAGCGACCATACCGGAAAAGCTGAAACCATTTTTGAAGAAATACATGGAAAATCCGAAATACGCCCATGTGGAGCCAAAACAGGTGACTGCTGCGAAAATCGAGCATATCCTCATTCCTTCGAAACATCGTGACAAGGACAAGCTCCTTTTTGACATCATGTCGCATCTGAATCCATACCTGGGGATTGTGTTTGCCAACACGAAAAATACGGCTGACCATATTGCCCAGTATCTGACTGGCAAAGGCATGAAAATTGGCTTGCTGCACGGCGGATTAACACCACGTGAGCGGAAAAAAGTCATGAAGCAGATCAATGATTTGGAATTCACATATGTCATTGCAACTGACCTTGCCGCAAGAGGTATTGATATTAAAGGTGTCAGCCATGTTATCAACTATGAGCTGCCGGATGATCTCGATTTCTATGTTCACCGTGTGGGCAGAACGGCTCGTGCCGGCTCATCAGGACAAGCGATGACCATTTATGAGCTTACTGATGAGGATGCATTAGTAAGACTTGAAAAAATGGGCATCGAATTTGATTACTTAGAGCTTGACAAGGGCGAATGGAAAAAAGGCGATGACCGTCAGCGCCGCAAAAAGCGTAAAAAAACGCCGAATGAAGCGGATGAAATTGCTCATCGTCTCGTGAAAAAGCCGAAGAAGGTTAAGCCTGGGTATAAAAAGAAAATGAGCTATGAGATGGAGAAAATCAAGAAAAAACAGAGAAGAAACCAATCTAAGAAAAGAAAGTAGGGGAACCTGTTGCTGAGAATAGGCTCACACGTCTCTATGAGCGGAAAACATATGCTTCTGGCTGCAAGCCAGGAAGCAGTCTCTTATGGGGCGAATACGTTTATGATCTATACAGGCGCACCGCAAAATACGCGCCGAAAGAAAATTGAAGACTTAAATATAGAAGCAGGCCGGGCACATATGCAAGAAAACGGCATTGACGAGATTATCGTACACGCGCCTTATATTATTAATATTGGCAACACGACAAATCCGTCCACTTTTGAGCTGGGTGTTGATTTTCTTCGTTCAGAAATTGAACGGACAGCGGCCATCGGAGCGAAGCAAATTGTCCTTCATCCTGGCGCTCATGTAGGGGCAGGAGCTGAAGCCGGCATCAAAAAAATTATTGAAGGCTTAAATGAAGTGATTGATCCGAATCAAAATGTCCAGATTGCATTAGAAACAATGGCTGGAAAAGGATCAGAATGCGGCAGAAGCTTTGAGGAGCTTGCACAGATTATCGAAGGCGTTACACACAATGAGCAGCTGTCAGTGTGCTTTGACACGTGCCATACACATGATGCCGGGTATAACATTGTCGAAGACTTTGACGGAGTGCTAAATGAGTTCGATAAAATCATTGGCATTGACCGTATTAAAGTGCTTCATATCAATGACAGCAAAAATGTCAAAGGTGCGAGAAAAGACCGCCATGAAAATATTGGCTTTGGTGAAATAGGTTTTGACGCACTGCAATATGTTGTTCACCATGAGCAGTTAAAAGACATTCCAAAAATTCTTGAAACACCATATGTCGGTGAAGATAAAAAGAACAAAAAACCGCCATACCGTTTTGAGATTGAAATGCTGAAAGAAAAACAATTTGATGATACATTGCTCGAAAAGATTTTACAGCAATAAAAAATGGGGGATAACACCCCCATTTTTTAGCTTGTAAATTGTTTGAATAGTTCATTAACTGTTTGAGCTGTTTCTTTCGATGTAATCGTCTCTACTTGTTTCAACAGCCGCATTCGTTCACTCTCATTAAAGATGTTTACATTTTTCCCGTATAACAAGTTCGCTACTTCAACGGCCTGCGATCTTGTTAAGCTGATACCGTATTGTTTTGAGTACTTCAGCAAATCATCAGCAGTAGCCTGATTAAGCCGCTGTAAAATAATTCTTTGAAATAAAATCATCGGTCATTCCACCTCCAGACTTAATGTATGGGCAAATCAGTAAAATGTGTCAGTGTTTAATGGTAAAATAGATTTATAATGTATTTAAAATAGTTATTGCAGGAAAGGAGATTTTATGACCCCAACAAAACAACATAAGAAAGAAACATTTACCCATTTTATTTTCAGGGTCTTTATGATTCTGGTAGGTGCTGCATCTGCGGCTGTAAGTATCGAATTATTTTTAATCCCCAATGATTTTATTGATGGCGGGATTATCGGTGTATCACTTATTTTAGACCACCTCTTTATGTCAAACCCCTTTCTGAATTTCGCTTTTTTCGTTGTCATATTAAATATTCCTTTTATGATCTTCGGATATAAATATATCGGTAAGACCTTTCTAGTCTCTACGTTTATAGGGATTGTCGGGCTTGCCGTTATTGAATCCTCACTTCACCATGTAGAAGCCATTACAACCCAGCCTATTTTGGCTACTGTGTTCGGAGGTCTTTTACTCGGCTTTGGCGTCGGGCTTGTTATTCGAAACGGAGGTTCAATGGATGGTACAGAAATTCTCGGTATTTTGCTGACCAAAAAACTCCCGTTTTCAGTAGGTGAGTTCGTTATGTTCATCAATGTGTTCATCTTCATTTGGGCAGTTTTTGTGTTCGGTCCTGAGCAAGCGATGTACTCATTCATGACTTATTATATTGCGATGAAAACGATTGATGCTGTGATCCAAGGGCTTGATGAAACAAAAGCTGTCATTATTGTGTCTGAGCAGTATGATGAGATTTCCGACGCGATTTTGCACCGTCTCGGTCGGGGCACAACGAAGCTGAAGGGGAAAGGCGGATATACGGACGAAGAAAAAGACGTAATTTACGCGGTTGTCACAAGGCTGGAAGTGACAAAGCTCAAATCGATCGTGTTTGAAGTTGATCAAAATGCATTCATAACAATTATGAATACTCATGAAACGAGAGGCGGAAAATTCAAAAACGCAATCCACTAGGCTTTCATTTACTTTTATTCATTTTATGGGTATAATTTTATCTGCAGTAAAGAAAATGGCTTGCTGGACAGACAGCTGCCATTTTCTTTTTCATACATGTGATACGTTCTTAAGCAAAGCGAAAAGGGGGACCCTTCATGAACGTCCAAGAAGCGCTGAACCTATTAAAAGAAAACGGATATAAATATACAAACAAACGGGAGGATATGCTGCAGCTTTTTGCTGATTCAGACAGATATCTTACCGCTAAAAACGTACTGTCTGCACTGAATGATGATTATCCAGGCTTAAGCTTTGATACAATCTACAGAAATCTTTCTTTATATGAAGAACTTGGGATTTTGGAAACAACTGAGCTGTCCGGTGAAAAGCTTTTCAGATTTAAGTGTTCATTCACCCATCACCACCATCATTTTATTTGTCTTGCCTGCGGCAAAACAAAGGAAATTGAATCATGTCCGATGGACAAGCTTTGTGATGATTTGGATGGCTATCAGGTCAGCGGGCATAAATTTGAGATTTACGGCACATGCCCTGATTGTACAGCGGAAAACCAAGACAACACTACTGCGTAAAATGCGTATATATGAAAAAGGGGCCCGGTTTGGGCTCCTTTTTCAGTTATTGACGCGTATAAAGTGATGCTTGTTGTTGTTCATCCATTGAACGGCTTCTAGCCAGTTGTTTACTCTGATGATGTTTGAATCAATCGGAAGCTGATTATAAGGGGAATTGAACAAAATCACCGGTATCCCGGCTTCTTTCGCAATCATCATGGCGTTCCCGTGATGATCTTCAAAAAACAGGTCGATGTTATGATCCTTGACCGCTTCAACTTTGTGATGACCGCCAACGAGTTCGATGTGGTCATAATGAATGTTTTGTCTGTCAAACCATTCATAGGTAATATCAGTTAAATGAGTCCGTCTCGCTGTAATATAAATAAGCTTGTGCTCCTCTTTGAGAAGATCAAGTGACTGTTTCGCATGCTGTGCAAGCAATGCTTCCTTATATATGATTGCTTCATTTTGATTCATCCAATCCCAAAATTCTTCCTGGGTAATGTTTAACAGCTTTGTTAAATCATAATCCGTCATATCGTTTAATGAAATGGAAAGATTAAACGAACGGTTCAAATAAGGGACGAATGTATCCTGAGCCGTGATTGTGCCGTCAATATCTATTCCTAAGCGTAACATGCCCACACTCCTTCAGTTTCATCCCTTCAAGTGTAACATAAACAATTGACATTAACAGAAAAGTTTAGCAAACATGAATCAGGCAAAATGGATCAAACTATAAAAGCTCCTTTAATAAAACAGAAGGGGGAATTGAAGGTGGCAAACGATTACGAAAAGCGTGATAACAACAGTTACTATGTTGATCATGGATCTGAAGGGACAAATATTACCCGCGACAATGACGGTTTTTTTGAGGAAACAGCTGCTGAAATCGCAGAGCCTTATCGTGCTGCTGACCGCAGCAATGACCAAGACAATGATCGCAGCGGCGGCAATGTCAATGAAGGACGGGGAATAGGGTACATCGCTTTAGCCTTGTCCATCATTTCATTGTTTGTACTGCCTGTTTTATTGGGAGCTGCCGGTATTATTGTCGGCTATATCGCAAGAAGAAGAGGTGCTCAAGGCCTTGGAGCCTGGGCAATGGGTATCGGTGTCGTTTCATTAGTGCTTGGAATATTTATTATTCCATTTTTCTAACACAAAAAAGCTTGACGGGTTCCCGTCAAGCTTTTTGTGTTTCTTCTTTTAATTTTGCTTTTTCAGCTTCAAGTTTTGCGTAGTGTTCCTCAGCAAGAATGTCAATTTCTTTTTTGAGTTCTTCTACCATCGTTTCCTCTGGAACCTTACGGACAATTTTCCCTTTCCGGAACAGCAGTCCTTCACCGCGTGCGCCGGCGATTCCGATATCAGCTTCTCTCGCTTCACCAGGTCCGTTTACAGCGCAGCCGAGAACAGCAACTTTAATCGGCGCTTTTATCTTAGAAATATACTCTTCCACTTCATTGGCAATGCTGATTAGATCAATCTCAATACGGCCGCAAGTCGGACATGAGATGAGCGTGGCGGCATTGGAGGCTAAGCCGAAAGATTTCAGAAGCTCTCTTGCTACTTTTACCTCTTCTACAGGGTCTGCGCTTAGTGAAATGCGCATGGTGTTCCCGATGCCTTTGCTTAAAATGGCGCCGAGTCCTGCTGCGCTCTTTACTGTGCCGGCAAACAGCGTTCCTGACTCGGTGATCCCGAGGTGAAGCGGGTAGTCAAACGCTTTCGCCGCTTTTTCATAAGCCTCGATTGCAAGGTTCACGTCAGAGGCCTTCATGCTGACAATAATATCGTGAAAATCAAGATCCTCAAGAATTTTAATGTGATGAAGTGCGCTTTCTACCATTCCATCGGCAGTCGGATAACCGTATTTTTCTAAAATACGTTTTTCCAATGAACCGGCGTTTACTCCGATTCTGATCGGAATGCCTTTGTCTTTGGCCGCTTTAACAACCGCTTCAACTTTTTCGCGCCGGCCGATGTTGCCGGGGTTGATTCGGATTTTATCTGCGCCGCCTTCAATGGCTTTCAACGCAAGTTTATAATCGAAATGTATGTCAACAACGAGAGGAATGGAAATGCGCTTTTTAATATCCGCAATGGCGTTTGCCGCCCGTTCATCCGGACATGCTACCCGAACGATTTGGCATCCGGCTTCAGCCAAACGGTTAATTTCCGCAACCGTTGCTTCTACATCATGTGTTTTTGTTGTTGTCATGCTTTGGATGACAACTTCATTGTTGCCGCCTATTGTTAAAGGTCCCACTTTGACGGGACGCGTTTTTGTACGATGTGTGATTTCACTCACTTGCAATCGCTCCTTAATTGTAGTTGCCGCTTCTAGATATAACAATTCTAGTATGGTTTATGTGAATTTATTTTACAAATTACATTGTAACAGTGTCTTCGCCGAACTGACAAGAAATTAACGTTAAATTAAGGGTAGACCGGGAATTTATACGCTGTTCCGGCTTGAATGGCGTTAGCTTTCACATTTGGATTCAGTGCTTCAAAATCCTTTACAATGTCATCCGGAGAACCTGCTGATCCGACTATCGACATAACCGTATCACCCGGCTTTACCTTCACCGTTTTATAAGCCGGTTCTTGTACAGCCGTTTTTGCTGATGCTTCATAGACAGGGAGGTCCTGAATGGGTATGGTTCCAATTTTAAGGTCATAAAAAAGAATAAAAAGTATAAAAACAATGCTGCATACTAAGGTGAGACGCTTCATCGCTTTTCCTCCCGCATACGAAATTTTATACCATAGTATGCTTGTCCATTTCGATTCATGACAAAAGAAAAGAGACTGCGAATGCAGCCTCGGTTTATACAGCAGCTTTTTTGGACGGAATCTCTTTTAAAACGAGAAACAGGATGACAAAATTGACAAACCAGTTCAGCAAAAATTCACTTGGTACGGTTGCTTCTAATGCCCGCATGATTGTAAAGAATACAGTTGAAAGGGTGATGGAATAAGCAGAAAGCTTCCAGAGCTGATGATAGGATAAATGTTTTTTCTGCGAATTCTTAATGATTAACCCGATAAGCGCTAAAAACGATACTTCAATAAATTTTCCCGCTGCTGTTACGAGAAAAATAAGAGCTGAGAGAACAGTTACAATCATCGCTTTATTTTGGTTTAACCCTGCAATGACATCTTTTTTCTGTAACTCTGACGGCATCATTGAGTAAGACATTTCTTGGGCTTGTCCGTCAATGGCCAAAACAAATTTGTTCTGAAGGATGCCGATTGCGTTTTGCTTTGCTTCAATTTGTTCAGTGCCATAGGAGTCTGTCGGATCGAACACGATAACGAAACCATTTGCTTGAGATTCCGTGGCTTTTTTCTCATCCGTTTGAAGTTTGCCGTTTGAAATTGTGAAATCAGGGAAATCTTTGTTTAAAACAGTTTTAAAGCCGTTCATTGATTTTACGGTCCCTGTACTTACATAATAAGCGGTAGGGATTGCAAACAGGACAGAGAGCAAAAATACATAAAGAATCGCTTTTCCGATTCCTTGAAATCTTGTTTTTGCAATATCACGGGGAGAGTATGTACTTTTAATGAAAAGCTGAAACACATTCACTATCTTCACTTCCTAGCTAAACTAATATATGTTGCTTATTGTATCGTTGCATGCGTGTGAATACAAGGAAGACATGAAGAAGACAGAGTAAAATGGGAGGATGGAAGCTATGGATATGTTGTATTGGCTGTTAATTGCAGCGGTTTTTATCATTGCCTTTATCGGGCTGGTGTATCCTGTTATTCCGAGCGTAGTATTTATTGTTGCCGGATTTGTATTGTACGGATTTTTATTTTCATTCAGTCCGTATTCTTATATGTTCTGGCTTGTTGAGGCAGTTTTTGCCGCAGTATTATTCGCAGCAGATTACGTGTCGAATCTGCTTGGAGTAAAAAGGTTCGGAGGAAGCAAAGCTGCCATATGGGGAAGCACGATCGGTTTATTAATCGGGCCTTTTGTCATTCCGGTTGCAGGGATCATATTGGGTCCGTTTATCGGGGCTGTTTGCGCAGAACTTATCGTCCATCAGAAGGACTTAAAGTCAGCGTTTAAAATTGGCCTCGGCTCACTCATTGGTTTTTTAACAGGGGTTATTGCCAAGGGCATCATACAGCTTTTGATGATCGGATATTTTTTATGGACGGTCCTATAAGAAATGCTGGCGGCAGGTTTAATGGGGCAGATTATCGGTTAAAGTGAAATATGTCCGCTGAAATGAGCCAAATCGTGAGCTTTTTCATTGATTACAAAGCATTCTTTTGTTACATTGAATGAAGAAAGGCTCGCTGTGAAGCGGCATTTCAGTACATATATACTAAGGAGGAATTATCATGGCTTACGAACTTCCAGAATTACCTTATGCGTACGATGCTTTAGAACCGCATATCGACAAGGAAACTATGACTATTCACCATACGAAACACCACAACACATACGTTACAAATTTAAACAAAGCGGTTGAAGGAAACACTGCTCTTGCCAACAAATCAGTTGAAGAGCTTGTTGCAGATCTTGATTCTGTTCCTGAAAACATCCGCACTGCAGTCCGCAACAACGGCGGCGGACACGCAAACCACAAATTATTCTGGACACTTTTATCTCCAAACGGCGGAGGCGAACCGACTGGCGCGCTTGCTGAAGAGATCAACAGTGTATTTGGAAGCTTTGACAAATTCAAAGAGCAATTTGCAGCAGCAGCAGCTGGACGCTTCGGTTCTGGCTGGGCATGGCTTGTTGTGAACAACGGTAAACTTGAAATCACAAGCACGCCAAACCAAGATTCTCCGCTTTCAGAAGGCAAAACGCCTATCTTAGGTCTTGACGTTTGGGAGCATGCTTACTACCTTAACTATCAAAACCGCCGTCCTGATTACATTTCAGCTTTCTGGAATGTTGTAAACTGGGACGAAGTGGCTCGTCTATACAGCGAAGCAAAATAATGGCACAAACAAGGTCCTCATTATGGGGCCTTGTTTTTTTATGTCTTCTTTTTACATATCTCGGTTTGAGTGAGACAGACTAAGGGATAGTAAAGGGGAGTCAGTAATGAGCAAACTAAAAAAAGTGATAGGCGATGTAGACGTAAACAAAGGGTTACTCTTTCTGCTGACCATTGGCGGGCTTTACTCGCTGGGAATTGCACTGTCCAATACATTTGTTAATGTGTATCTTTGGAAGCAGTCAGGGAAATTTATTGATTTGGCGATATATAATTTATCCATTGTGACAATGCAGCCGATAACCTTTTATTTGGCTGGACGGTTAGCCAAAAAAATAGACAGGGTATTTATTTTAAGGTTCGGCGTCATTTTTTTAGCTGCCTTTTATTTAAGTGTGCTTTTAGCCGGAGAAACGGCGGCCAGCCGCCTCGTGCTAATCGGCGCGGTGCTCGGAGTGGGCTATGGCTTTTATTGGCTAGCGTTTAACGTGCTGACCTTTGAAATAACAGAGCCGGATACGCGAGACTTTTTCAACGGGTTTATGGGCATTCTGTCTTCCTCTGCAGGAATGATCGGCCCGATTGTAGCCGGATTCGTGATCTCAAGGCTTGAAAATAATACGGGTTATACAGTGATTTTCAGTCTCTCCCTCAGTTTATTTGCCCTGGCTGTCGTGATGAGCTTTTTCTTAAAACGGAGAGAATCAAAGGGCCGTTTTATGCTGAGCAAAGTATTTGGAGAGCGCCATAGCAATATGAATTGGCGGAGAATCACGAATGCGCATTTTTTTCAGGGTTTGAGAGAAGGGATTTTTGTCTTTTTAATCAGTGTGTTTGTATTTATTGAGACAAACAGCGAACTTGCTCTCGGTACATTCGGTCTTGTCAATTCAGCTGTTTCTTTCTTTGCCTACTACTTTGCATCCAGGCTGATTAAGAAAAAGGCGAGAAAAAAATCGATTTTGCTGGGCGGACTTATTTTGTATGGCGCGCTGTTTTTGATTCTGTTCCATATGAGCTTTTCGACATTATTAACGTACGGCGTTTTTATTGCCATCGGCTATCCTCTGTTGCTTGTGCCATATGTATCACTTACATATGATGTGATAGGGCGCGCGAGGCATGCCAGAAAAGCAAGAATTGAATATATCGTGCTTAGAGAAATGTTCTTGAATGCCGGCAGAATTGTTTCCATTTTGTGCTTTCTCCTGATCGTGGCCCTTCTGAAAGAGGATGTGGGAATTCCTTTGTCACTTGCGATATTGGGTATAGGACATCCTTTGATTTATTACTTTGTCAAGGATATCCGTTTTAAGGAGAAAGAAGGGGAAAATGAAACCATGGAAGAAGACGGCCAAAAACGGGTAACAGAACCGACCCTGTTAAAAGGCGAGAGATAATTTTTTTGCCAAAAAGGGGTTATCTGTAGAAAAAAGTCGAAAAAACCTTTAAAATGAAAACTGGCACTCTTACTTGAGTGTCTTTTCTTTCTGTAAATAGAAAAGGTGATGTTATGAGGAGAAATAAACCAAAAAAGCAAAATCATAAAGAGAAAAAGAAGTCGCTTCCGATCCGGCTGAATATTTTATTTTTAGCTGCCTTTGTTATATTTACCTGGATTATTGTGGAACTGGGCATCAAGCAGATCGTGCAAGGCGATGATTACAAAAACCAAGCGAATAAGCAGGAACAAAGTGAAGTCAGCTCAGCGGTACCACGCGGGAAAATTTATGATCGAAACTTTAATGCCATTGTGACAAATAAGGCTTTAAATGCAATCACATACACGAGATCTAAATCGACCACGCAAGAACAGCGCTTAAAGATCGCAAAAAAGCTGTCTGACATGATCAAAGTCGATACAAAAAAAGTAACAGAACGGGATAAAAAAGATTATTGGATTTTGACTAGACCGAAAGAAGCAAAAAAGCTCATTAGCTCTAAAGAAAGACAGCAGGTTGAAGACAAAAAAATATCCGATGACGATTTATACCAGCTTCAGCTAAAACGGATTACTGATAAGCAGTTGAATGAATTGACGGATAAAGATATGCAGATCCTCGCTATCAAAAGACAGATGGATTCGGGCTATGCATTGACCCCTCAATATATCAAAAACGAAGATGTATCAGCGAAGGAAATGGCAGTGGTAAGTGAACATTTAGACGAACTGCCAGGTGTTGATGTCACGTCCGATTGGGAACGTGAGTATCCGTATAAAAACCTTCTTCGCTCAGTGCTCGGAAGTGTTTCCAGCTCTAATGAAGGATTGCCTTCCAACTTGCTCGAGCATTACCTGTCGCTTGGCTACAGCCGTAATGACAGGGTCGGAAAAAGCTATTTGGAATACCAATATGAAAGCCTTCTGCAGGGCCAAAAAGCCAAAGTCGAAAATATCACAGATTCAAACGGCAATGTCACGGGAACAAAAACGGTATCTGAAGGCAAAGCCGGTAAAGATCTCGTGCTTACGATTGACATTGATTTGCAAAAAGAAGTGGAAAAAATCATTGAGAAGAACCTCAAATCTGCTAAAGCAAGACCAAGCACGCAATTGTTAGACCGGGCATTCGTTGTGATGATGGACCCAAGAAACGGTGAAGTGCTTTCAATGGCGGGCAAGCAGATTAAACAAGAAAATGGGAAATATAAAATTGATGATTACGCTTTAGGTACAATGACGTCATCTTATGCCATGGGATCAGCGGTCAAAGGCGCAACAGTCTTGACAGGCCTTCAAACCGGTGCCATCAACCTGAATACAGTTTTTCAGGATGAACCATTGTATATCGGTCAGGATAAAAATGGTAAAAAATCCTGGACTACTTTAGGACCTGTTAACATTCAAAGAGCCTTAGAGCAGTCTTCCAACGTATTTATGTTCAAAACAGCGATCGCGCTCGGAAAAGGTGAATATAAACCGCACCAAGCTTTACCGATTGATACGACGGCCTTTGATACGTTCCGTAATTACTTCAGCCAATTTGGACTGGGTGTCAAAACTGGAATTGATCTTCCGAATGAAATGACAGGCTATAAAGGAACAGACAGATTGACGGGATTCTTGCTTGACTATGCGATCGGGCAATACGACACGTATACACCGCTGGAACTTGCGCAATACGTATCAACGATTGCAAACGGCGGATATCGCTTAAAGCCTCAGCTTGTAAAGGAAGTCAGAGAACCTGATGCTAAAAGAGGGATCGGTGCTGTCGTACAATCCGTTCAGCCGGAAGTGCTGAATAAAATCGACATGAAGAGTGAATACATTAAAGAGGTTCAGGCCGGATTCAGACGGGTAATGACAAAAGGGACAGCTGCCAGCCAATTTGCTTCAGCGTCATATCAGCCTGCTGGTAAAACAGGAACAGCACAATCGTTCTATGATGGACCTGATAAATCAAAAACAGGAACAGCGACTTATAATACGACACTTGTTGCCTATGCACCGGCTGATAATCCTGAGATTGCGATCTCTGTAGTAGTCCCTTGGGCTTATATTGATTACAGCGCTAAATATACCATTACAAACGAAATCGGCAGGGAAGTAATGGATAAATATTTTGAGCTGAAATCGAAGCAGGACAAAGAAGATACTCAGCAAAAGAATAAAGACAAAATTGAAGAAAATGCAGAAAACACAACGTCTTCTGATAACTAAAAAGAAACGCTCACATGATGTGGGCGTTTTTTTTATACAAAAAAACGCATTGATTTACAAAACCTTAACATTCGGTTCAAACCCTTTTTACATAGAACCTTTACTCTATACGTGTAGGACAAATTACACATTATACGCAGGGGGAATTCAGGAAATGAAAAAAAACAAATTGATGCTTATGCTTCTGATGGCTGCTTTTATGATGATTGCAGCTGCATGCGGAAATGCAGGAGAAAGTAAAAAATCGAATAGCGATTCTGCAAAAGGAGAAGAAAAGGCATCAGGTTCTTTAACCATTTCTGGTTCATCGGCAATGCAGCCACTAGTACTTGCAGCCGCGGAAAAATTTATGGAAGAAAACCCTGATGCTGATATACAGGTACAAGCTGGCGGTTCTGGAACAGGGCTTTCTCAAGTCTCTGAAGGAGCTGTTCAGATCGGGAATTCAGACGTTTTTGCTGAAGAAAAAGAAGGCATCGATGCAAAAGCGCTTGTCGATCATCAAGTCGCTGTAGTTGGTATGGCAGCAGCTGTAAACCCTGATGCTGGTGTGAAGGATATTTCAAAAGATGAATTGAAAAAAATCTTCACTGGAAAAATTAAAAACTGGAAAGAGCTCGGCGGCAAAGACCAAAAGATTACACTTGTAAACCGTCCTGATTCTTCTGGCACACGTGCTACATTTGTAAAATATGCGCTTGACGGAGAAGAACCTGCAGAAGGCATTACTGAAGATTCCTCCAACACGGTGAAAAAAATCATTGCTGATACTCCGGGAGCGATTGGATATCTTGCATTCTCATATTTAACAGATGATAAAGTAACTGCTCTATCTATTGACGGTGTTAAACCTGAAGCGAAACATGTAGCAACTGGCGAGTATCCGATCTGGGCTTATCAGCATTCTTATACAAAAGGTGAAGCGACAGGTTTAGCTAAAGAATTTCTTGATTATCTAAAGAGTGAAGACATTCAAAAAAGCATTGTTACTGACCAAGGCTACATTCCGGTTACTGATATGAAAGTGACACGCGATGCCAACGGGAAGCAAAGCTGATCTTAATAAAAAGAGGAGTGCGGGGACAACCGTTTCTCCTCTTAACACATTCATAGGAGTGTAAAACAATGATAAACAATAGAGAAAATATGTCTGTGAGCGAGCGTTTAATCAGCTCAAGGCAAAATCGGCAATTGGATGAAGTTCGGGGAAGAATGATTGTGACAGCATGTGCGCTGATTATGATTGCGGCATCTGTTGCGATCACCATTTTCCTCGGCGTGAAGGGGCTGCAATCTTTTCTTGTAAATGGTGTAAGCCCAATTGAATTCTTAACGAGCTTAAATTGGAATCCTACAGATACTGATCCGAAATACGGAGTGCTGCCATTTATTTTTGGCTCATTTGCAGTAACGATTCTTTCTGCTCTAATCGCTGCGCCGCTTGGCATTGCAGGTGCGATTTTTATGACAGAGATTGCCCCGAATTGGGGAAAGAAAGTGCTGCAGCCGGTGATTGAGCTTTTAGTCGGTATTCCATCTGTTGTTTATGGATTCATAGGTCTTACAGTATTGGTGCCGTTTATCGCCCAGTTCAAATCGAGTGGAACAGGGCACAGTTTATTGGCGGGAACGATTGTCCTTTCCGTCATGATTCTGCCGACGATCACATCGATTTCTGCTGATGCAATGGCTTCTCTTCCGAAGAGTTTACGAGAGGGTTCTTACGCGCTTGGTGCGACAAGATGGCAGACGATCAGAAAAGTACTTGTGCCTGCAGCTTTTCCAACATTAATGACAGCTGTTGTGTTAGGCATGGCTCGGGCGTTCGGTGAAGCTTTGGCTGTTCAGATGGTCATTGGAAATACAAGAGTATTGCCGGAAAGCCTGTTTGACACTGCGGGAACGCTGACAACGATCATCACGCTGAATATGGGCCACACCACATACGGAAGTGTTGAAAACAATACGCTGTGGTCAATGGGGCTTGTGCTTCTGGTGATGTCATTCCTGTTCATCCTGCTTATTCGCTACTTGTCATCTAGGAGGAAAGTGTAATGAACCGCAAAATAACAGATAAACTGGCGACCGGAATGTTTGGTTTGTGTGCAGCCATTATCGCTGCCATTTTAGTAGGTTTGTTTTCCTATATTATTATAAACGGTGTTTCTCAGCTCAGTTTTCAATTTATTACAACAAAATCGAGCGCCATTGCAGCTGGAGGAGGCATACGAGATCAGCTGTTTAACTCGTTTTATATTTTGTTTATTACAATGCTGATTACAATCCCGCTCGGTGTGGGAGGCGGAGTCTTCATGGCTGAATACGCGCCTAATAACAAAGTAACTGACTTCATCAGAACATGTATAGAGGTGCTTTCATCTCTTCCGTCTATTGTCATTGGGATGTTTGGATTATTGATGTTTGTCAACTTAACAGGCTGGGGATATACGATCATAGGCGGGGCGCTTGCGTTAACTGTTTTTAACCTTCCTGTCATGGTGCGTGTGACAGAAGACGCGATCCGTTCAGTCCCTAAAGATCTGAAGGAAGCCTCTCTCGCTTTAGGTGTATCACGCTGGCATACCGTAAAAACGGTTTTAATTCCAAGTGCGATTCCTTCTATTATCACAGGAGCAATTTTAGCGTCAGGAAGGGTGTTCGGGGAAGCGGCCGCATTATTATTTACGGCAGGCCTGACAACACCGCGTCTTAATTTTACGGAGTGGAACCCGTTTTCGGAAACATCACCGTTTAATATTTTCAGGCCCGCTGAAACACTTGCGGTCCACATTTGGAACGTCAATACACAAGGAATGATTCCGGATGCTGAAGCGATTGCCAACGGTGGTTCTGCCGTGCTGGTGATTTCTGTTCTTGTGTTTAATCTCGCAGCGAGATGGCTTGGCACGATGATCTACAAAAAGCTTACGGCAAATTAGAACGGAAAGAGGCGAAAAACATGTCTGAACAAATGGTAAAAGAAAAACCTGAGCGAGCTGTTATTGTTCCGAAGCAGAACCACGTGCTTGAGGTCAAAGATCTGTCTATTTTTTACGGAAATAAACAAGCGGTTCATCATGTAAACATGGATATTGAAAAAAATGCGGTGACTGCTTTAATTGGGCCGTCGGGATGCGGAAAATCCACTTTTTTGAGAAATATTAACCGAATGAATGATTTAATTCCATCTGCAAGAGCGGAAGGTGAAATCCTTTATGAAGGATTAAATATATTGGGCGGCAATATTAACGTTGTCAGCTTGAGAAGAGAAATCGGAATGGTTTTCCAAAAACCAAATCCATTTCCGAAATCGATCTATGCGAATATCACACATGCATTGAAATATGCCGGAGAGCGGAATAAAGCCGTTTTAGATGAAATTGTGGAAGAAAGTTTAACAAAAGCAGCGCTCTGGGATGAGGTGAAGGATCGTTTACATTCATCAGCACTCTCGTTATCCGGCGGCCAGCAGCAGCGTTTATGCATCGCGAGAACGCTTGCGATGAAGCCGGCTGTTCTTCTGCTTGATGAACCAGCTTCAGCGCTTGATCCGATTTCAAATGCAAAAATAGAGGAATTAATTACAGGATTGAAAAGAGAATACTCAATTATTATTGTCACGCACAATATGCAGCAGGCTCTGCGGGTTTCTGACCGGACGGCATTCTTTTTAAACGGCGAGCTTGTAGAATACGGACAGACCGAACAGATTTTCACGAGTCCGAAAAAGCAAAAGACAGAGGATTATATTAACGGGAAATTCGGATAGGAGGGCGGCAATGAGTATTGCTACCGAAGCTGTAATGAAACAGGAAGTCTATCAAGTCAATGGAATGAACTTATGGTATGGACAGCATCATGCTTTAAAAAATATCAATTTGAGCATTTATGAAAATGAGGTTACGGCGATTATCGGGCCATCCGGATGTGGGAAATCGACCTTTATCAAGACATTGAATTTAATGATTCAAATGACGCCGAATGTAAAGCTTGCAGGTGAGCTGAACTATAATGGCAGCAACATTTTAAAGGATAAAGTGGACATCGTGGATTTGCGAAAAAATATCGGAATGGTATTCCAAAAAGGGAATCCGTTTCCGCAATCTATTTTTGATAATGTGGCTTACGGACCGAGAATCCACGGCACCAAAAATAAGAAGAAGCTTCAGGAAATTGTGGAAAAGTCATTAAAAGACGTGGCGTTATGGGATGAGGTGAAGGATCGATTGCATACGTCCGCTCTTTCGCTGTCAGGGGGCCAGCAGCAGCGTCTTTGCATCGCCAGAGCACTTGCGACCAATCCTGATATTTTGCTGATGGATGAACCGACATCTGCACTAGATCCAATCTCAACGAGAAAAATTGAAGAACTCATTCTAGAGCTGAAAAATAAATACACAATTGTCATTGTCACGCATAACATGCAGCAGGCAGCAAGGGTTTCTGATCAAACCGCCTTTTTCTACATGGGCGAGCTTGTTGAATGCGACAATACGAGTAAAATGTTCTCTAACCCGAAGGACCAAAGAACGCTCGATTACATTTCAGGAAAGTTTGGATGAAAAAAAACAGGCTGAGTCAGCCTGTTTTTTTATCGTGTTAACGTTTTTACGATCTTTTTGAAACTCATGTCTGATTTTACTTTAAACTCGCCGGCACGAATTTCTTTGTGATAGCCGGCATCAATGACATAGTCATTAAAGTCTTGAGCCGAAGAGATAATGCCCTCTTTTTCAAGAATAGCAGATACATCCGCCGTGCTCATGCCGTCTTTAATGGTGAGCTTGTACGTTTTGACTTTGTCTGATTTCGTGTCTGAGCCGCTGTCATTGTTTAAGGATTTCTCTTTTGAATCGAGAAGTTTTTGATATTCATCACGGTTGACAGAAACCAATTTTTTAGAATCAAGATAATTGTTCACGTCTTGTTCGGTTACTGTTTTATTTTCTTTTACAGCAGCGGCCTGGTCTTCGTCAGTCAGATAAAAAACAGCTGCAAGAACGGCTGTCGCTAAAATGATGCCGCCAGCAAATGCCTGAATGCCCCGTTTTGTCATACGAGCACCTTCTCATTATCTTTGATAATCGTATTCACGTCTTCCACTGATACATGCTCAGCTTTAGCAATCGCTTCAGCTGACATACCGTTATTATATTTAGAAAGTATTTGTTTAGCGATTTTTTGATTGATGTCGTTCTGCTTTGATTTGCGAATGACAAGGTTTGTTTCCAGTAATTCTTCCTCAAGCACTGTCATTTTCTTTTTGAGCTTGTAAATTTCCTGCATCGCAGAAAGCTGCAGTGTTTCGACCTCCTGTTCTACATCTTTCATCGGGTCTCTTTGAGAATATGAGAATGCAATTAGCGCTATACTGACGATAAACAACGCAATAATAGCAATTTCCACGTTTCATCACCTTCTATTCTTTTTTTATCCTTCTTTTTTATACCATAAAACCAATAGTTTCTAAAGGAATTCGCGAAAAAAACGAGATTTTGTCGAGAAATCTTTCTTTGCTTCTTCTTTATGTAATGGTTTAATAGGAACACGAAGTGAACGATTGGAAAGGAGAATTGTTAGGAGTCCATGGATAAACACCCATTTCCCTATAATATACGACATAAGCTTTCCTTTTTTAGGGACACATTCGACATGATCATTCAAAACGCTCACACCCTGACCGTAAGCTGGGAAATCTCAGAAGAAACAATGCGGCTGGCTGAAGCGGTCCTTTTCGAAAAAACGCAGGATATGATAAAAGAATTGCGCATTGTCATCAAAAGAAAAGACATTGAAGCTGTCAGT
Source organism: Bacillus sp. FSL R5-0576 (assembly GCF_038004765.1). Taxonomy (NCBI): domain Bacteria; kingdom Bacillati; phylum Bacillota; class Bacilli; order Caryophanales; family Bacillaceae; genus Bacillus; species Bacillus sp. FSL R5-0576. The sequence continues at coordinate 2,302,442 of NZ_JBBORU010000001.1, read as the reverse complement.
ACAAAACGCACAACGTATGATAAAGGCGAATGGACGATTAGACAGGCGGCTGGTGATGCTGTATATCGGGCTGAATACAGAATTGTGAATTCAATGAATGTCTCTCTCAAGCTTGCCGATACAGACGAAATCTACCTTGATGAAAATGGGATTCGTCATATAAACAGTTTTCAGATTGAAGAAGCGCACACCAGTTGGGAGGCGCAATTTTCTGCATACACCTGTTATGAGAGAGGGGAAAAAGAACGGTGAACATTCTCATGCTTTCACCCGAACATCCCGATGAGCCGAAAAGCGGGCTCGGTGTCCATTTAAACCGCCTCATTTCCTATTTAAACCCTCATATCAACATTACAGTTTGTACTCCGAGCGGGCAGCTGTTTTCGTATGCGAAGTTTGAAGATTACATAGCTGATGCTAACTTTACAATGGTTCGCCATGTGTTATCACACAATAAACGCTTTGATCTGATTCATGCCCATGATGACACAACTGCCCCTGCCGCCCAGTATTTGAAACAACGGCTTGGCCTTCCGCTTGCTGCGACAATCCACGGTCTTGAAAGAGAAAGGAAGAAGGTGTGCCGAGAAGCCCCACACCCTTACAGGCTCAAGACCGAACGGCTCCTTATAGAGTCCGCTGATGCTTTGATCGTATTAAGCACATTTATGAAGCGGTCTCTTGATAAGGCGTCACATAAAAAATTAACCGTTATCCCGAGCCCTGCATCTATGGAGGAAGAGAAGGGGAAAATACCAAGAAGCATGAATAGAAGATTCCTCTTTTCATATGGAAGGTTTGTTCCGGAAAAAGGATTTTCGCAGCTGTTAAAGGTGTTTGCCATCTTGAAGCAGCGTCAGCCAGACCTCTATCTAGTGCTGGCTGGGGAGGGGCCGTCTCTGTCCTGCTATGAGAAATTGGCTGCGGCATATAACCTGAAGGATCGCGTCATGTTCCTGCCGTTTCTCAATAGGAAAGACATCAGAACGTTACTGTCTCACTGTGAAATGGCTGTTTTCCCTAGTACTTATGAACCGTTTGGGCTTGCCGCGCAAGAAAGCATGGAACAAGGTGTGCTGACTGTCGTTTCTCAGTCGGGTGGTTTTTGTGATTATGCCGTTCATGACAAAACGGCAATCATCGCTGATTTTACGCTCGTACAGGAAGCGGCTGATCTGCTGGACAGCTTTTTAAAAGACCGGGAGAAAGCCCGCCGGATAAAAGAAGCTGGCAGACAACAAGTGTTCAAGCTCCACCACCCCCGACTCATTATGTCATCATATTTGCAGCTTTATGAGCGTATCTTCAATAATTCAGCAATTCATTGAAAAACAGCCTAGCATTCCGTCCATTATAGTGGTATTATATATAAGTCTGAATAAGTAAATGATTTTAGTTTGGAGGGAAAATAATGCGCGTTAATATTACTTTGGCTTGCACTGAATGTGGTGAGCGTAACTATATTTCTAAAAAGAACAAACGCAACAATCCAGACCGCGTTGAATTTAAAAAATATTGCCCACGTGATAAAAAATCTACGTTACACCGTGAAACAAAATAACAGCTTTGCTGTTTGAGGTGTAAGAAAAAAGCCAGAGCTTTGAAAAAGGTTCTGGCTTTTTTTCTATTCCGAGGGGGGATGAGAGATGAAATCACAATTAAGAAAAAAGACGCTGGAGGCACTGTCTGCTTTATCAAATGAAGATCTGCTTCAAAAAACGGAACGTATGTATAAGTACTTGTTTTCTCTGCCGGAGTGGCAAAATGCCTGCACCATTGCGGTCACCATCTCCAGAGGATTAGAGATACCGACGCGTCCTGTCATTGAGCAGGCTTGGGAAGAAGGGAAACAAGTTTGCATCCCAAAATGCCATCCGGACACTAAGAAAATGCAATTTCGGACATATCAGACTGATGATCAGCTTGAAACCGTTTACGCCGGACTGCTCGAGCCGGTAATTGAAAAAACAAAAGAAGTAAACCCATCACAAATTGACTTGGTGATCGTTCCAGGTGTTTGTTTTGATGTTAACGGGTTTAGGGTCGGCTTTGGAGGCGGCTATTATGATCGCTATTTAAGTGCATATGAAGGGAAGACCGTCTCTTTGCTTTTGGAGTGCCAGTTGTTTGCGCACGTACCCAGTCTGCCGCATGACATCCCGGTACATAAGCTGATAACAGAGGATCGGATCATTTCTTGTTTTTCATAACTTTCCTGTCCCTGATTCGAGAATAAATAAGGCAGAATAACAAACCCTATTGGCAGGAGGGATATAATGAAAAAACTTTTGATATATGCCATTTTCGCTGTTTCTGCCGTCATGTTTTATCAAAATCGCTACCGTCTTATGAATACTGTACTCAGCCAGCCAGGAATCAGGCGGTCTTTTATCCATTTGTTTTTAAGAATTCCATTTATCCGCAATAAGTTTATACAACAAGCTTTCTAAAATCCCGTGAAAAACGGGATTTTTTGCTTTCAGTAGGCGTTTCGGAGCGCCAGCTGTTATAATGAAAAAAAACTATTGGAGCGGTAAACATGTTTTTGCTGGAGTATACATATTGGAAAATTGCGGCGCACCTGGTGAATAACGGGTATGGCGTCATACAAGCCGGTGAGTCAGATGAAATATGGCTGGAAGCGCCGGACAAGTCCTCTCATAATCTAGTTCGTCTTTATAAGCACGATCTTGATTTCCGTCAAGAAATGGTTAGAGACATCGAAGAGCAGGCCGAACGAGTAGAACGAGTCAGACATCAATTGGGCAGACGAAGGATGAAGCTGCTGAATGTGTTTTTTTCAACGGAAGCCCCTGTTGATGACTGGGAAGAGATTGCAAAAAAAACTTTTGAGAAGGGAACTGTGTCAGTTGAACCGGCGATCGTTAGAGGAACGATGCTTCGAGATGATCTTCAAGCGGTTTTTCCATCATTTCGTACAGAAGATTGTACAGAGGAACACGCTTCGTTTGAAGACGCGCAAAAGGCGCGAGAACGCTTCCTTTCGCTAGTGCTGAAACAAGAAGAACAGAGAAAAACTGAAGCGGCGGTTTTTCAAAATGGAAAACCGATTTTTACATATTTATTTATTGCGCTTCAGATCCTGATGTTTTTCTTGCTCGAAATAAACGGAGGCAGCACTAATACGGAGACGCTGGTCGCTTTTGGAGCAAAGGAAAACAGCCTGATTGCAGCAGGAGAATGGTGGCGGCTTCTGACACCGATTGTGCTTCACATCGGCATAGCGCATTTAGCCTTTAATACGCTGGCTTTATGGTCGGTTGGTACAGCGGTTGAGCGGATGTATGGATCGGGGAGATTTTTGCTGATTTATCTGGCTGCTGGCATTACGGGTTCGATTGCGAGTTTTGTGTTCAGCCCGTATCCTTCGGCAGGGGCATCAGGAGCCATATTCGGATGCTTAGGCGCATTACTGTATGTTGCTTTGTCTAATCGAAAAATGTTTTTAAGAACCATAGGAACCAATATTATTGTCATTATTATCATCAATCTGGGCTTTGGTTTTGCGGTTTCGAATATTGATAATTCAGGACATATCGGCGGCTTGATTGGCGGCTTTTTCGCTGCAGCAGCACTGGGGTTGCCTAAAGCCGGAGCCTTTGGAAAAAGATTGTTGTCAGCGGTTTTGCTGATTGCTTTGGCTGTTGGATTTTTATATTACGGATTGCATTCGCCTTCACACCAGGAGTCAGCGCTGATTCAGCAGGCAAGCGAGCTGTATCAGGAAGGAAAGTATGAAGAAGTAACAGAATTGCTGAACGGAGAAGCAGCGCAAAAAGATGCCTCTGCCGATCTTTTGAAAATTCTTGCTGTTTCTGATATTCAAATCGGCGAATATGATCAGGCGGTTTCCCTTTTGGAACGAGCAGTGAAAAAAGAACCTAAAGACCATGCTTCCTATTACAATTTAGCGTTATTGTATGCGGAAAAAAATGAGCTTGCACAAGCAGAAAAGGCCATCCAGACGGCTGTGAAACTGAAGCCGAAGGAGCAGCGCTACAAGGAGCTGCAGCGGCAAATTGAAAACAATAAAGAATCATAAAGGTGGAATATGGAAAGGAAGCTGGCTTTTTTGTCAGCGTTTTCTTCTTGACTGACCGCTTCCATATGAATACGCTTATGATAGTTAAGTTCAAGAAATGGTGAGGAAAATGAATACATTTTATGATGTGCAGCAGCTGTTAAAAACGTTTGGCCACATTGTTTATTTTGGAGACAGAGAGCTTGAAATTGAGTTTATGCTGGATGAATTAAAGGAATTATACATGAACCACATGATTGAAAAGGAGCAGTGGGCCAGAGCGGCAGCTGTCCTTCGAAAAGAATTAGAACAAACAAAAAACGGAAGAGATTTTTATAAAGGCTAAGGTGATAAAAATGGACGAGATATGGTTTGCAGGCATTGACCTGGGAGGAACGACAATTAAACTCGCTTTTATTAATCAATATGGCGAAATTCAGCATAAGTGGGAAGTTCCGACTGATAAAACTGGCGACACGATTACTGTCACAATTGCAAAAACAATCGACAGCAAGCTGGATGAGCTGCAAAAACCGAAGCACATCATCAAATACATCGGAATGGGTGCACCTGGCCCTGTAGATATGGCGGCAGGAGTTGTTTATGAAACAGTAAATCTAGGGTGGAAAAATTATGCTTTGAAAAACCATCTGGAGACAGAAACCGGCATCCCAGCTGTTATAGAAAATGACGCGAATATTGCTGCGCTCGGGGAAATGTGGAAGGGAGCGGGTGATGGCGCAAAAGACGTCATTCTCGTGACGCTTGGCACAGGAGTTGGCGGCGGCATCATTGCAAATGGTGAAATTGTACATGGCATAAATGGCGCCGGCGGAGAAATCGGCCATATTTGCAGCATCCCTGAAGGCGGAGCGCCCTGCAACTGCGGCAAAACGGGCTGTATCGAAACAATTGCGTCAGCAACCGGAATTGTAAGAATTGCAAAAGAAAAAATAGCAAATGCTAAAAAGACGACACGTTTAAAAGCAACCGAACAATTGTCAGCGCGGGATGTGTTTGAAGCGGCGGGTGAAAATGATGAAATTGCCCTTGAGGTGGTTGATTATGTAGCCAAGCATCTTGGTTTGGTGCTCGGAAATTTGGCAAGCTCGCTTAATCCGTCCAAAATCGTTCTTGGCGGCGGCGTATCGAGAGCCGGAGAACTGCTGAGATCAAAAGTTGAGAAAACATTCCGCAAATGCGCGTTTCCGCGGGCAGCCCAAGCTGCTGATATTTCAATCGCAGCACTTGGAAATGATGCCGGCGTTATCGGAGGCGCTTGGATCGCTAAAAATGAATGGCTGAAACATCAAAATTGTTAAAATTGTGTAAATGAAATTGATTTTTTGTTGTGCTCAGGTTAAGATTTAATTTGATGTGTTAATGAGAATGTTGGGAATAGACTGATTTTTTTGAGCGTGCTGCATAGGAGGTTGAAATGCGAAAAACGTTTTTTTCGAAGATTTCATTTATGCTGATTGCCATTTTATTGATGTGGCTGAAAACGTATGCTGTTTACAAAACCAGTTTTCATATTAAAATCGACAATCTAACACAGGAATTTATTCTGTTTATCAACCCATTGAGTTTTTTGTTGCTTATTTTTGGCCTCAGCCTGTTTTTAAAAGGCAAAAACAGAAATCGCTACATTATCGCGATGAGCTGTCTTGTCACGTTTGTATTGCTGGCAAATATGGTTTTTTACCGTTTTTACAATGATTTCTTAACAATCCCTGTTCTTTTTCAAACGAGCAATATGGGTGATCTCGGAAGCAGCATCGGAACACTTCTTGAGCCGACAGACCTCCTATTAGCTGTAGATATTGCGGTTTTAATATGGCTTCACATCCGGCAAAAAGCTTTTCAATCGGACATTCCCTCAACGAAAAATGAACGGGCGGCTTATTTTTTGTTCGTTGCTTCTGTTTATTTCTTCAACCTGGGCTTGTCTGAGGCGGAAAGGCCTCAGCTATTGACACGCTCATTTGACAGAGAAATGCTTGTTAAAAACATTAGCCTGTTTAATTTTCATATTTACGATGGCGTTCTTCAGTCAAAGCAATCCGCACAGAGAGCGTTGGCAGACAGCAACAGCCTGACGGAAATTGAAAACTACGTAACCGCTAATGCGAAGGATGCCAACAAACGCTTATTCGGCGCTGCAAAAGGAAGGAACGTCATTCTCGTATCCTTAGAATCGACGCAAAGCTTCGTGATTAATGAAAAATTGAATGGAGAAGAAATCACGCCTTTTCTGAATGACTTTATAAAACAGAGCTACAACTTTAATAATGTTTACCACCAAACAGGCCAGGGGAAAACCTCGGATTCTGAATTTATCGTGGACAATTCACTGTATCCGCTTGGACGAGGTGCCGTGTTTTTTACGAATGCGGGCAATCAATATATGGCCGCTCCTGAAATTTTGAAAAACAGCGGATACTATTCAGCGGTGCTCCACGCTAATAATAAGAGCTTTTGGAATCGTGATTTAATGTACGACTCATTTGGATATGATTCGTTTTTTGATATTAACTCGTATGATGTAACTGACGAAAATTCAGTCGGCTGGGGACTTAAGGATAAAGAATTTTTTGAGCAGTCTTCAGAGCTGATGAAAAATCTGCCTCAGCCGTTTTACTCGAGGCTGATTACACTGACGAACCACTTCCCTTTTGATCTTGATGAAGAGGATCAATTGATTGATGAATATGATTCAAGCAGCCAGACGCTAAATAAATATTTTCCGACAGTGCGTTATCAGGATGAGGCGCTGAAACGGTTTATCGAAAAGCTGAAGGAAGACGGATTATACGACAACTCTGTAATTGTATTGTACGGTGACCATTATGGTATATCAGAAAACCATAATGAAGCGATGGGGCAGTTTTTAGGAAAAGAAATAACTCCATTTGAAGAGGTACAGCTCCAAAAAGTGCCGCTGGTCATTCATATTCCGGGTATTACTGATAAAAAGCCGCAAACCATTGAAACAGTAGGCGGGCAGATTGATATCAGGCCGACGCTGATGAATCTTTTAGGGATTGATACGAAAGATCAAATTCAATTCGGCAACGATCTGCTTTCAGACGAAAAACTGGACTTTACGGTGCTCCGAGACGGGAGTTTTATCACAGATCAGGTTGTTTATACAGACGGTGCGTGTTATGACAAAGAGACGGGAAAACCGTTAGAAGAGACAAAACAATGTGAAGCATTTGCTGATAAAGCAAAACAGGAGCTATCACTTTCTGATGAAATCATTTATGGGGATTTGTTGCGATTTTATGATCAGAAAAGGCTGGACAATTCGTCAAAACGGAAAGAAAAACAAATGCTTGATCAGGCATCGTAATCACAATGTCTCCCGCGTCAAAGTGAGCGGGAGGCTTTCTTTTTTTAAATACGCTGTCATATAGTAACAAAAAAGGGGGATGATGATGGCGTTTATTACGGTGAAACCTGAGATCAAGAACAATTTGGCCAGAGTGGCGAAAGAACTGAAGATAGACGAGGAATTGCTTAAAAGTGCAAATCGCTCCGCACAAAAACATCAATTGTATTGCCCTGGTTATGTGATAGAGGAGCATAGCGGCAAAGAGCTTCAAACCATTCAGGACATAAAGCGCTTTTTACAGCCTCGGCAGCTGAAACTTTCTGATAGCTGGATTGAGCAAGAGAAAATCTATGATGATTCAGCTGTTGAAAAGGAAATAAAGAAGATTATTGATGTTTTTCCGTTTGTCTCATGCCGGGAAATTGGCCGTTCTGTACTCGGAAGGCCTATCTGGGAGCTGAAGGCTGGTGGGGAGCATGCCGTAAAAAAGGTCCATATGAACGCGTCATTTCATGCGAATGAGTGGATTACAACGTCTGTCCTGCTAAAATGGTTTAAGGAATACTGTATGTCATTATGCTGCAATTCGCCTTTCTTTGGCTTTTCTCCTATGAAGCTGTTTAACAGCACATCCTTATCCCTCGTTCCTCTTGTCAATCCGGATGGCGTTGATCTTGTTTTAAACGGATCAGAAGTCATGGGAGCCAGAAGAGATGAGCTCGAAAGGCTAAATGAACATCGTCCGAATTTTAATGAATGGAAGGCGAATATAAACGGGGTTGATTTAAATAAACAATTTCCATCATTATGGGAAATTGAAAAATACCGAAAACCGACAGCACCCAGCTACCGCGATTTTCCGGGAATCTCTCCGCTTACGGAGCCGGAATCTATTGCGATGTACCGGCTGATCACGGAGAATCCGCCTGACAGACTGCTGGCTCTTCATACTCAAGGAGAAGAAATTTATTGGGGCTATAAAGGCCTTGAGCCTGAGGAATCTGCTGCCGTCATAAAGGATTTTGAGGAGTTAAGCGGGAACATTTATAAGGGAGTAAGGGATATAGACAGCTATGCTGGATTTCGAGATTGGTTTATTCACCATTATTTTAAGGAAGGGTATACGGTGGAACTTGGAAAAGGCCAAAATCCTTTGCCGTTTCAGCAGTTTTCACACATATATAACGCAACAAGCGGCATCTTGTGGAGGGCGTTATTTTTTTATGAATAACTGAAACTTTTTCTTTTTTCTGCCGAAGCAAATATGAGAGAATAAAGATGATCGGAGGGGAATGCTGATGAGATCAGTTTGTTTTATTCTGCTGGCGGTATTGCTGTTTAGTTTATCGGCATGCGAACCATCTCATCAGCAGCAAAAACAGGCATCGGCGGCAAAAGATGAGAAAAAAGACATCATACCGCTTTCCGCGGAAAAAGCGGATGGTGCGGAAGGCTGGCTGAATAACAGCACAATATTATATACTGCGTCTAATCCGACGAAAACAGAGCTTTTTGCATACCGCATCTTTACAGGCAAAGCGAAAAAGCTCTATCAAACGGATGGTCAAATCGTTGATGTTCAAATCAATGCGAGGGAGCAGATGATTCTGCTGCAAATCACACATAGCCAAAAGACGGCAGTGGTTTTGCTTAATGCAGAAGGAGAGACGCTTTACGAAAAAGATTACGAAACGTATGAGCTGGAGGCTGCTTGGAATCAGTATGATCCTTATCAAATGATGGTGACGGAATTCAATGAAAACTGGGATTTCCATACATATCAGGTGAATGCTAAAAAAGACGAATCTTTCTTAAGCCCGGTACAGGTTCCGTTCATTCATTGGACATCCAAAAATACATTTGATTATGTAAAAGAGGGAAGAGACGATAAAACAGGGCCTTTATATACGTTCGATACAGCTTCTAAGACGAAACAGAAGCTTGAGGATGACGTTCTATTCTTCGATTCTTTCCATAAAATGAGTTTTACTGTCAAATCAGCTTCCGGAGGAAAAGGGACGTATCAGTTTAAAACGCCGCAATCAACATCACCTGTTACAGCGAAATGGCCGCTCCAAGCGAAATATACAAGTTTGTCTCCAATGGAGTATGACTATGATGAAGCAGGAGGCCTGTTTTATACATTCAAACAAAGCGGCGATGCATATAAGCTCGCAGCAGTCAATGTAGCATCGGGAGAGACAAAAGATCTTGTGTCTCTGCGGGAAATGGAGCCGATTCAAATATCTCCGAACGGGAAATATGCGTTATACGGCTTTCATTTTGAGCAAATTATTTTATTGAAATCACATGAAACGAAGCAACTCATCATTGATCAAAAGGAGATGGAATAACGATGGCTATCGCAGATGTAACCATTATCCCAATCGGTACTGAAACACCCAGTGTCAGTGCTTACGTAGCAGATGTGCAAAAGATATTAGAAGGATATCAAGCAGAAGGGAAAATCAAATATCAGCTGACACCGATGAATACGCTGATCGAGGGAGAACTCAGTGACCTTTTTGCAGTCATTCAGGCAATTCACGAAGCGCCATTTCAAAAAGGATTGCACAGAGTGGCAACGAATATCCGTATCGATGACAGGCGTGACAAAAAAACGACGCTTGAGAGCAAAATAGAAAGTGTCAATAAACATTTACAGCCATAAAAATAAACCTGTATCCGATCGGATACAGGTTTTAATGTGCGGTTGGATACCCGCTGTTTATTACGGTCATCACGGTAAACCATCCAAAGACAAATAAGGTGGCACCGGCTAATAAAAACCCGAGTATATTTTTATTTCTAACAGAACGCAAGACTCCCCATAAAGCGAAAAGAGCGACAAGGCCGAAAATCACGACAAGTAACATAACACAGCCCCCTTTACATTGAAAAACCTGCAATTCTTTCCAGTTTTATTCTACCTGTTTTTTATAGGTTTGTCGATAGCGTTTTCATTGCGATTGTTTGAATCTTTTTTAAAAAACCCTCATAATAAGAGCATAAAAAAGAAAGAGGTGATAATAGTGAAATGGAGACGAATGCCAGTAGGGCCGATTCAAGCGAACGCATATTTTCTCATCAGTGATGATCAATGCCTGATTTTTGATCCGGGCGGCGAGGGACATAAAATCAATCAATACATAAAAGAAAAAGGGCTGACGCCTTTAGCCATTTTGCTTACACATGCCCATTTTGACCATATTGGGGCGCTTGATGAAGTGAGAGAAAAATGGGATATCCCTGTTTACCTGCATCAAAATGAAAAAAATTGGCTTACGGACGCTTCTTTAAACGGCTCCGGCATGCTGCGAGGGATAGAAGTCACAGCTAAGCCTGCAGATCATCTAATTGAAGGCGACGGTGAGTTGAATATCGGGCCGTTTCATTTGGAAACATTATTTACGCCGGGACATTCACCAGGCAGTGTGTCTTACTACGTGAAAGATGCAGACTTGGTCATCTCCGGAGATGTTTTGTTCCAAGGCGGTATAGGACGTACGGATTTAATAGGCGGCGATCAAGAGACGCTGCTGACGTCCATTCATGAAAAACTGCTTACGCTTCCAGAACACACGCTGGTGTTAAGCGGCCATGGACCTGAAACAAACGTACTGACTGAGCAGGACCAAAATCCGTTTTTAAATGGGTTTTCATTGTAAAAAAAGAGACAAACCGATAAGGTTTGTCTCTTTCTGCATTTAATGGCCTCCGCCGCCGGGCACCATAATAAAAATTGAGTAATATGTAAAGCCGGCGAAGAAAATTGTTAAATAAGCGCCAAAAATATAAATATACATGCGTTCGGTTAAGTTCAAATACGATAGAAACACGAATAAGATCGTCTGTCCAAAAAATAAAAGGGAAGCATCTTTCATATCACCTAAATAAAACATGACTGCAAAAATTCCCGTCCAAAATCCTAACACCCGGAACATGCGATTCATTTTTATCCCCTCCCGAGAGTCCCTCTGACTGTTATTATAATAGATCACACCTAGAAATGTAAACATTTTCATTATTAATATACAAATGGAATTTGTCCCTTTGATTGTGTTTTCTATTGTATGAATGTTTTTTAAAAAATAATCCGAAAAAAGTTCTGTAAATGGTTTAAATGAAAAATGATCCGGGTAGTTATTCTACAAAGAGATGGTTAACTGAGGAGGAAAAAACGAATGGAACAACAATTAACTTTTTACTCATATCCAAGCTGCACGTCATGCCGAAAAACAAAACATTGGCTTAAAGCACATCAAATTGAATTTAACGAACGGCATTTATTCAGAGAAACCCCGACAAGAGAAGAATTAAAGTACATTTTATCGTTAACGACAGAAGGAATTGATGAAATTTTGGCGACAAGAAGCCAGACTTTCAAAAATTTAAATTTAAACATTGAAGAAATGACGGTAAATGAGGTGCTGGAACTTTTAATCGAGAAGCCGAAGCTTTTGCGACGCCCGATTCTAGTAGACAACAAAAAGCTGGTGATTGGTTATAACCCGGGAGAACTGTTGAAGTTATCGAAGAAGAAAACGGTTCATCAATCTGCATGATGAAAAACCGAAGATCCGCTGATTTATTCGAATCAGCTTATCTTCGGTTTTTCACCTGTTCAGAAACTGGGCTAGCTGGATTCGAACCAACGATCACGGAGTCAAAGTCCATTGCCTTACCGCTTGGCTATAGCCCATTGAATCTAAACATAGTATGTGTAAAGGCAGACGCGTTATACATATATAGCGTACATTTTTCAAAAACAGGAGGGAGCTCATTAAGATGATAGCTCTTGATCAGCACTTAACAGAGCACAAAGAAGATATCACGCAACAATGGCTGGAAGTTTGTACGTCAAAAGGCAGCTGGCTGTATTCAGCGAAAGATCAGCAAAAACTAGAACAAAAGTTAAAAGACCAGCATGAATTATTGGTGACCATCGTAGCAAAATCCCTTAGAAAAGAAGACGTAGAGGATGAGCTCAACCGGTGGTCTCTTCAATGCGCCAGAGACCGTGCCGTTCATGAAGTGACGGTTACACAAAGTGTCGGCCAGTTTAACACCTTCAGGCACATCATGTTTGAATGGATTCAGAAATTCAGCGAAGCTTCTTCTCAAGACATCAGCATTCAGGAATTTTATGAGTGGAGCCGGATCTTGAATCAAAACATTGATGAGATCATCGAAGTATTTACGGAAGAATATCACCAGGTGACCATGATACAATTAAACGCGCAAAAAGAAATGATTAATGAATTGAGTGCGCCGATTATGCCGATTACTGATGGAATTGGGATTCTTCCGCTTGTCGGTGAAATTGATACGCACAGAGCGAGGACGATTTTGGAGTCTGTGCTGGAGCAGTGCTCAGCGTTAAAGCTCTCGTATTTATTTTTAGATATTTCGGGCGTTCCTATCGTTGATACCATGGTAGCCTATCAAATTTTTAAAGTGATTGACAGCACCAAATTGCTCGGCATTGAGACGATTATTTCAGGAATCAGGCCGGAAATTGCCCAAACTGTCGTGAAGCTGGGTCTGGATTTTTCGAATGTGAAAACCGAGCAAAGTCTTGCTAAAGCCCTGGCCAATAAAGGGTTTAAAATAAAAGAGTGTTGATGCCTTTGCCATGTTTATCTTGAAAGATAGCAGCTGAACAGCCTTTCACGGGCTATTCAGCTTTTTTAACTTCTATAAATAAAATGTGATGGCTGTTGATGTCTTTTACCTTAAAAGAGTAGCCATCATATTCTATGGTACTTTCAGGCTCAGCGTCTATGTTTTGTGTCAAAAACCAGCCGCCCAAGGTGTCTACTTCAGCCTCTGATAAATCGGTTCCAAGCAGGCTGTTAACATCGCTGATTAATAATTTTGCATTTAACAAGTAATGATCCTTTCCAAGTTCGCGGATATGAGGCACTTCATCCGCATCAAATTCATCACGGATTTCTCCTACAATTTCCTCGATAATATCCTCGACAGTGACCAAACCGGACGTCCCGCCATATTCATCTATGAGGATCGCCATATGAGTGCGTTCCTTTTGCATTTTCAGCAGTAGTTTATAAATAGGAATCGTCTCAATGACATGGATAACGGGCTGTACGAAAGGTTCAATTTGATGCTTCTTGATTGAAAAATCTTTCGTCAGCATGGAAAACAGCACTTCTTTCATATTAATCACGCCAATAACGTTATCTTTATCCTCTCTTACAACTGGGTACCGTGTATATTTTGTTTGCTTGACTGTTTCCTGAAGATTTGAAATGGAGTCTTCATCTAGTGACAAACTGACCATTTCATTTCGCGGCACCATAATTTCCTTTGCCATTCGTTTATCAAAGGTGAAGATATTATTCATGTACTTTAATTCACTTTTTCTAATCTCGCCGCTTTTATAGCTTTCAGCCAATAGGACCCGAAGTTCTTCCTCTGTATATGCCAGCTCGTGCTCTGATGCCGGCTTTAGTCCAAACACTCCTGTAATCAATCGGGCAGAGTGGTTCAACAGCCAAATGAATGGAAACATGATCTTATAAAACCAAATAAGCGGTTTAGCGAACAACAAGGTAATGCTTTCTGCTTTTTGAATGGCGAAACTCTTTGGCGCCAGCTCCCCGATAACGACATTTAAATACGTAACCGCTAAAAATGCGATGACGAGTGAAAGCAGGTGGGTAAGCGATTCATTTAAGCCTGCTTTATGAAAAAGCGGTCGAAGCAGAGTTTGCACAGTCGGTTCCCCAAGCCATCCCAGTCCTAAGGCTGCGACTGTGATGCCCAGCTGACAGGCTGATAAATATTCATCAAGGTGAGTGATGACATGCTTTGCCGCTTTAGCACCTTTCTTTCCTTTTGCGACAAGCTGATCAATTTTGGATCGCCGCACTTTTACGATTGAAAATTCTACGGCAACAAAAAATCCTGTTAACAAAATGAGAATAGCGACTGCTAGTAAATTGACAAATTCCAAAACAACTGCCTTCTCCAAGGAAGGCATGCACCTCCCTTTTCCGATGTCTTTCTACATTCCATACCACCTGAAAATGCTCATAAAACATGTGTTGAAGCGGCAGACTGGTTTAGTGACGCGGTTATTGGGAAATTAAAGAATAAAGAACAAAAGTTTGGAGGAGCTTGACATGAAGGCACATACGGGAAAGGATTGGTTTTGGTACCAAATGGGGCCTCAAGAAAGAAGTAAGGCAAGGGATCTAATCCATTTTTCTCACTGGCCTCAGTGTGAAAAGTGGTTTGAAAATAACCATCACGTTAATTTTTTACGAGTAGATACAACTGAAACGGAAAATGAAGCGGTATTTGGGTCGATTGTTTATGATCAGGGGCTTGGTGAAGAAAAAGATCATACTGTTTTTCACTTTTATATCACCAGACAATATTTTTTTACAATCAACTTTGACTTTTCAATTTTGAGAGGGATTAAAGGAAAAGAAGTTGTCCGGCAAATGGAAAGAGCGGACAATGCGATAGAGGGGTTTTTAATTCTTCTCGGCGAACTAATGAATGCGTATTTAATCGGTGTTGATGAATTTGAAGTAAAGCTGAGAAAGCTTAGATGGCAGATTAAAGACGACAATAGCAAAAGCATTTTAAACCGCGTCCATCTCCTGCGCCATGAACTGATGATTTGGAAAAATTTGATACTAAGCGCTAAAAAAATTGAAATGGCGTTGAAAGAAACCTTTTTACCTCAAAATGAAGAGAAAAAGGATTATCAGCGGACACAACTGAAGATTGACAGGGGATTTACATACATCAGCGAATTTGAAGGGGAGCTTAACAATCTGCTGCATTCAGAGGAAGTCATTACCTCACATAGGGGGAATGAAATTGTAAAAGCGCTGACCATTTTCACGACGCTTTTTACGCCGATTACAGCTCTGGGGGCCTTATGGGGGATGAACTTTTCAGTGATGCCGGAACTGAATTGGAAATACGGATATCTCTTTTCTCTCTTATTGATTGTCACATCTACAGTTCTGATCTATCTCTATTTGAGGAAAAAAGGCTGGACGGGAGATATGCTGCAGGAGCGGAAGAAGAAAAAGAAACCTCGAAAAAGGCGGACTCTATAGGATGTTTCATATTTTGTGCAGCGTGCCCCGCTTTTTCACCAGACATATCAGGGTGACCGGATACGATGTCAAGGCGCTTATGACAGAGCATCAAATCCGCAGTTTATCGATTCTTGAAAATGACCAAATGACCGGTATTGTTGCATTAGGCGACCTTTCCGTTGAGAAAGATACTGGTCAAAAAGCGAAAACAGCATAATGAAAATGGAATCAAGCAGGCATGGTGACCATGTCTGCTTTTTTATTATTGGGAAAATTATAATGAAAGGGGCACATTCAGTTGAAAGTTTTTTTCTTGCCAGAAAGAATTGGTTTTTCAGCATATAACATCTCACAAAATCACGTTTTCCCTGTTTGATTACCGCTCCTTCTTTTTCTACAATACGCATTGAAAGGAGAGGGAATCAAATTGGATTCAATAGAAAATGTAAGCAAAAACTTGATTGAAGAAGCATATCTAACAAAGGCTTCTGATATTCACATCGTGCCGAGGGAGCGGGACGCTATCATTCATTTTCGGGTCGATCATGCCTTGCTGAAAAAAAGGGACATGAAAAAAGAAGAGTGCGTAAGACTGATTTCACATTTTAAATTTCTTTCAGCAATGGATATAGGTGAAAGGCGAAAGCCGCAAAACGGTTCGCTTACGTTAAAGCTGAAAGAGGGAAATGTTCATTTAAGAATGTCAACGCTGCCCACAATTAATGAAGAAAGCCTCGTGATCAGAGTGATGCCCCAATACAATATCCCTTCGATTGATAAATTGTCGCTATTTCCGAAGACAGGAGCCACATTACTCTCGTTTTTAAAACATTCCCATGGCATGCTCATTTTTACCGGGCCGACTGGTTCAGGGAAGACTACCACATTATACTCTCTCGTTCAATATGCAAAAAAACACTTTAATCGAAATATTGTCACATTAGAGGACCCTGTTGAAACAAGGGACGAAGATGTTCTTCAGGTTCAGGTGAATGAAAAAGCCGGTGTAACTTATTCTGCAGGTCTGAAAGCAATTTTGCGCCATGATCCCGATATGATTATTTTAGGTGAGATCAGAGACGCGGAAACAGCTGAAATTGCGGTGCGGGCAGCGATGACGGGACATCTGGTACTAACGAGCCTTCATACGAGAGACGCAAAGGGCGCCATTTACAGACTGCTTGAATTCGGTATCAATATGAATGAAATCGAACAGACTGTCATTGCAATAGCGGCTCAGCGCTTGGTTGATTTGGCTTGCCCGTTTTGTGAAAACGGATGTTCATCAGTGTATTGCCGACAGTCACGAAATACCAGGAGAGCTAGCGTTTATGAGCTTCTATACGGGAAAAATCTTCAGCAATGTATCCAGGAGGCAAAAGGAAATCATGCAAATTACCAATATCAAACGCTTCGTCAAATTATCAGAAAAGGAATTGCGCTCGGCTATTTAACGACAAACAACTATGACCGGTGGGTTTATCATGAAAAAGATTAGAAAAGTCTGGTCATTAAAGGATCAAGCCAGGTTATTAAAGCGGCTCGGTGAAATGACTGCGGGGGGATATACGCTTCTGGATGGATTACGCCTGATGGAACTTCAGATGAATAAGAGGCAGGCGGCTGACTTGACTGGTACGGTCACTTGTTTGAGGGAAGGGGCTCCGTTTTATCAAGTACTAAAGAGTTTGTCATTTCATAAGGAAGCCGTAGGTATTTGTTATTTTGCTGAAACACATGGTGAACTGCCTGCTTCCATGATCCAGAGCGGAGAGCTGCTGGAACGAAAAATTGCACAGGCAGACCAGCTGAAAAGAGTGCTGCGCTATCCGCTTTTCCTCATCTTTACGGTCGCTGTCATGTTTTATATGTTACAGTCCATCATCATTCCTCAGTTTTCCGGTATCTATCAATCGATGAATATGGAAACCTCACGTTCAACCGATATGCTTTTTGCTTTTTTTCAGCATATTGATCTTGTGATCATTTTGCTTGTTCTTTTTACAGCAGGTATCGGGATTTATTATTGGCTTGTGTTTAAGAAAAAATCACCTGCCCGGCAAATGCTGATTTGTATCAGGATTCCTTTGGTTGGAAAGCTTGTCAAGCTGTTTAACAGCTACTTTTTTTCTTTGCAGCTAAGCAGCCTTTTAAAATCAGGCCTCTCAATTTATGACAGCCTTAATGCATTTAAACATCAAACGTTTCTCCCTTTCTACCGCTGCGAGGCTGAACAATTGATTGAACGGCTAAAAGCCGGTGAGTCAATTGAATCCGCTATTTGTGGAAGCCCTTTTTATGAAACTGATTTATCAAAAGTCATATCTCACGGCCAGCTGAGCGGCCGATTGGATCGGGAGCTTTTCACATACAGCCAATTCATATTACAGCGGCTGGAACACAAAGCGCAAAAATGGACAGGCATCCTTCAGCCAATGATTTATGGATTTGTTGCAGCGATGATCTTACTTGTGTATTTATCTATGCTTGTGCCTATGTATCAGATGATGAATCAAATGTGAAAGGAAGAGGCTGATGAATGAGAAAGGATTTACACTTGTTGAAATGTTAATCGTGCTCTTTATTATTTCGATTTTGCTTTTAATTACGATACCGAACGTCACAAAACATAATCAAACCATTCAAAAAAAAGGCTGTGAAGGCTTACAAAACATGGTTAAGGCACAAATGACTGCATTTGAGCTTGATCATGAGGGACAAACTCCGAGCCTTGCCGATTTACAGTCAGAGGGCTATGTGAAAAAGGATGCTGTCTGTCCAAATGGGAAGCACATTATCATCACCGGCGGAGAAGTTAAGGTTGAACATTAAATTAAACGAGGAGGAGGGGTTTACCCTTTTAGAAAGTTTGCTTGTGTTAAGCCTTGCCTCTATCCTCCTGGTGGCCGTCTTCACTACACTTCCTCCTGCTTATGACAATACAGCTGTCCGACAGGCAGCAAGGCAGCTGAAAAGTGATATTATGCTCACACAGCAGACTGCTATTTCCCGTCAACAAAGAACAAAAATTCTCTTTCATAAAAAAGAATATCAATTAGTCATTGGTGATACGGTCATTGAACGTCCGTATGCAACGGGATTTTCTATAGAACTGCTGACATTAAAAGACCGTTTGGAATTTAATGAGAAAGGGCACCCGAATGCAGGCGGAAAAATACGAGTAAAAGGGCATGCCGTTTATGACATAACAGTTTATCTAGGGAGCGGGAGAGTCAATGTGGAGAGAAAATAAAGGTTTTTCTACAATAGAAACAATGTCTGCGCTAAGCCTGTGGCTGTTTGTGCTGCTGACAGTCGTCCCCTTGTGGGACAAGCTGATAGCTGATGAAAAAATGGCGGAATCACGAGAAATCGGCTATCAGATGATGAATGAGAGCATTAGCAAATATGTCATGAGTGGTGAAGGAGCCGCGTCAAAAACGTTTACAAAGAACAATCATATCTATGCAATGAAGTGGGAGGAGGAGGGCGAATATCAAAACGTATGTATCAAAGCCGCAGCTTATAAGGAAAAATCATTTTGCCTCAGCATCCTGCAGACAGAATGGCTACACGCTTCTTAACGTATTATTTTCGCTCTCAGTCTTTTTGCTCATATCAGGATCGTTAGCTGCGATTTTCCATCTGTTTTTGTCTCGACAGCAGGAACATGACGGTTTCACACAGCAAGAATGGATGATTTCGATAGAACAGATGATGAATGAATGCAAGGAGTCACAGGCAGTTAAGACAGCCGAGCATGGGAGCGTGTTAATCTGCACCAATCTTTCCGGGCAGGACATCCGTTTCGAAATTTATCATTCAATGATAAGAAAAAGAGTGGATGGCAAAGGGCATGTTCCGATTTTAGATCATATTACTGCCATGAAAGCTGATATTAAAAATGGTGTTGTTTTGCTGAAAATTGAGAGTGAGGACCAAAAAGTGTATCAAACTGCTTTTCCAGTCTATTCGTATTTAGGAGGGGGGTAAATGTACCGTACAAGAGGGTTTATTTATCCAGCTGTTCTTTTTGTGTCAGCGCTTGTGCTGTTAATCGTGAACTTTGCTGCTTCTCAATATATTTCACGCTGCATGTTTGAGAAGGAAACAAAAGAGTTATACATAGGAGAGAATTTGCTTCAAAATGGGGTGCTTCTTTCGATTCGGCATGTTCTAGAGGAACGGAAAGGCCAGGAGGGTACGCAGCAATTTCCATATGGACGGGTTTCTTATTACATTCATGATACATCGATAAAAGAGCAAAAAGAAATCAACTTAAGAGTGTCAACGGAGTCGGGAACAGAAAGAACTGCACAGATCGTGTTTGATCAAAAACAGAAAAAACTGCTGAGATGGACAGAATAAAACAGTGTAAAGGGTATAAAAAAAGTCATGTGAGACAACACTCATAATAATTGAATGATGAGGTGATCACGTGAAAACGAATGATTATGTTAAATATATGACGCAGCAATTTGTCAAATATATAGATACTCCGAGAGATGAGCGAAAAGAACGAAAAGAGGTGCGGAAAGAAACAAAAACGCCTGTTTCCCAGCAGTGGTTCGGTATTTTACCCTATGGCTTCCGACTTTGGCTGAAACGGAAAAAATAACCGCAAATAAACGAGTAAGGTCCTTCAAAAAATGGAGGACCTTATTGATATTCTTCTAATATGGCAATTTTATTGACCTTTTGGCTATAAGGATCAAATGAAATCGTCACAAAAACGCCGAATTCTTTTGACCCTTCCCTCAGAGTTAAATGGTATTGCTTCACTGCTTCATCTTTTCTTTTACGGTCCCATACTTTTTGTTTGAACAGTACCTGTGCGAGCGGGTACCTTTTTTTTGCTTCTTTTACAGCAATCTCTTCCCATTTGGACATGTGGCGGGCGGTTATAAGCGGTGTTTCTTCTGCGTGAGCGGCTGTGGTGCCAAAGACGAGAAGAGATAGACAAAACACACATTGTTTGATCATCATGCTGTCACCCTTTCTTTGTTTATTATTACCAAATAATAATGGGATATGCATTTAAATTCTCACATAACAATCCCAAAAATTTCAAAAAAATTGAAAAAATGAGCAATACTGAGCAAGACTTTGTAATATGATGAAAACATTCTTTTAAACGAACGAAATGAGCGATTTCGGTGTTTTTAAATCTATAAATCGTTGATTATACTCTATTTGTAAAGTTCTTTAAAGAGAACGATTGTCATATCAAGTTACAGTGTTTTACAGGAGGGTAAGATATGTTTCGATTGTTTCACAATCAGCAAAAGGCGAAGACGAAACTGAAAGTTCTGCTTATCTTTCAGCTTTCAGTCATTTTCAGTCTGACTGCCGCACTATGCTTACAATTTTCCGATGATACAAGCGCTGCTTTTCATGATATTGAAACATTTGATGTCTCACTTCAAACGTGTAAAGACTTTCAGCATACAGATAAAAACTGCCATTATGATAAACGCTGGGATCAAAGTGATTTGCACATATCAGATCAAACGGATACGAAAGGCACTGTATGCTCACCTTTCGCCTTATTTGCTGTGCTCGAAAATACAGGTGAGAAACTTAAGAAATCAAAGTGGAAGTGGGAGCTTCATAAGCTTGAAAATGCCCGCAAACCGTTAAAGGATGGGAACGTGATCGAAAAAGGATTTGTCTCCAATCAAATTGGCGATTCACTTTATAAAATTGAGACGAAGAAAAAAATGAAACCTGGCATTTATGCATTTAAAGTATATAAACCGGCAGGCTACCCGGCAAACGGCAGTACATTTGAGTGGTCGGAGCCTATGAGGCTTGCAAAATGCGATGAAAAACCGACAGTCCCTAAAAAAGAAACAAAGCCGGACGTCAAAAAGGAGAATGAAACAACACAAAAAGATATACAGGAAAAAACAATGAAAGAAGAAACATCTCAAGAAGCTGTAACCAAAGAAAAAGAAACTCAATCAGACCAGAAGGAAAGCGGGGAAGAGGATGAAAAAAGCAATGAAGCTGATCAGTAATATTTTATACGTGATCATCTTTACTCTTATTATTGTGCTGACACTTGTCGTGATTTCAACACGTTCATCCGGGGGAGAGCCGGCAGTGTTTGGGTATACGCTGAAATCAGTTCTGTCAGGTTCGATGGAGCCGGAGTTCAATACAGGTTCCTTAATATTGGTCAAAGAAATCACTGATGTGAAAGAGCTCCAAAAAGGTGACGTTATTACATTTATGCAGGATGCAAATACGGCGGTCACCCACAGAATTGTTGACATAACAAAGCAAGAAGACCATTTGTTATTTAAAACAAAAGGTGATAATAATGCAGCAGCTGATTCAGCGCCTGTATCGGACGAAAATGTTCGCGCGCAATACACAGGTTTTCAGCTTCCATATGCCGGCTATATGCTTCATTTTGCCAGCCAGCCAATTGGAACGGCTGTATTATTGATTGTTCCCGGCGTGATGCTGTTAGTTTACGCTTTTGTGACGATCAGCAGCGCCATTAGAGAAATTGAAAGAAAGACAAAAGCCTTGGAAACAGATACAAAGGACAGCACCATGTCTACTTAACTTCAGTTGTAAACCTGGCAACAGGTTTCGATATAAAATCATTCAATAAAAGGGGAGTTTACCATGGGTATGAAAAAGAAATTGAGTTTAGGAGTTGCTTCTGCAGCACTAGGATTAGCTTTAGTTGGAGGAGGAACATGGGCAGCATTTAACGACATTAAATCAAAGGATGCTACTTTTGCATCAGGTACGCTTGATTTATCTGCTAAAGAGAATTCAGCGAGTGTGAACTTATCAAATCTAAAGCCGGGAGATAAGTTGACAAAGGATTTCCAATTTGAAAATAACGGATCACTTGCGATCAAAGAAGTTCTAATGGCGCTTAATTATGGAGATTTTAAAGCAAACGGCGGCAGCAATACATCTCCAGAAGATTTCCTCAGCCAGTTTGAAGTGACATTGTTGACAGTTGGAAAAGAGGGCGGCAATGGTTACCCGAAAAACATTATTTTAGATGATGCGAACCTTAAAGACTTGTATTTGATGTCTGCTAAAAATGATGCAGCGGCTACTGAAAAAATCAAAAAACAAATTGACCCTAAATTCTTAAATGCAAGCGGTAAAGTCAATGTAGCAACAATTGACGGTAAAACCGCTCCTGAATATGATGGTGTTCCAAAAACACCAACTGACTTCGATCAGGTTCAAATGGAAATCCAATTCAAAGATGATAAAACAAAAGATGAAAACGGGCTTATGGTTCAAAATAAATATCAAGGCAACTCCATTAAGCTTCAATTCTCGTTCGAAGCTACACAGTGGAACGGCTTGACAATCAAAAAGGACCATACTGATAAAGACGGTTATGTGAAAGAAAATGAAAAAGCGCACAGCGAGGATAAAAATTAATAACAGCAATAAAAAGAGACGGCCCAGTATTCATATACTGGGCCGTCTCGATGTTTATTGACAAAAGAGGAGTTAGTGCCTCTGCTCAGGCACTACTCCTCTTTTTGAGATTTTCTCCATTTTTGATAATCTAAAAATTCACGAAATTGTTTTTTCGATACCCCGGATGTCATCGCATCGCGAACCAATTTCTCCCATTCACTATCTAATTGACCATCGTATTCGGTTTCATGTTTCTCATCGAGCAAAGTATGAACCGAGACGTCCAGAACAGCGGAGACTTTTTCGAGAAATTGAATGGAGGGGTTCGTTTGTAGATTTCGTTCTATTGAGCTTAAATAAGACTTCGCTACCCCAGCTTTTTCAGCTAGTTCTGATAGTGAGTAGCCTTTTTCTTTACGGTATTGTTTAATACGCTGGCCAATCAATGTCATCACCTTCCTTGTGATATTATAGCACATTCAGAAAGGATTTACGGTATGACTTCTGGCTGCCGGACCAGGATGAGCAGACTTTTTGTTTAAAAGTAAATATTTTCGTATTTCTTCCGGGCTGATATTTGCCTCTTTGGCTTCCACCATTAATTCAACCCATTCTTGATCCAATTCAAAGTGCTCTTGTTTTGCATTCTTCATGCAGTTTCTCCTCCTAAAATACTTGTTTATGTATTTCAGCCAGTCCGGCCATGACTTATTGTATGCTTCATTAGTCTCTGGAAGTCATTTGCCATTAAATCGCCAGAATTTTTTTCCAATATACCTTTATTATAATCGTATTTTCTCAAAAAAAACGAGAATGATGTCGAATGGTAAAAAAGTTAGCTTGAAATATTATTTTGCAGATAAAACAATCCGCCATTTTCAATTTCAACTGATATCTTTGGTTGATACAAGGTTTTCAGCGCCTGTTTTTCTAGATGGTATTCTTCTGGTTTTTCTTCTATATGCTCGTAAAACTTATCAAGCAATGTCATATCATTCTTCCACCTGTTAACCGCCTGTTCCGCCCAGTCGGACGGCTCCTGCATAGCGGATTTGGAAATATAGTTTTCCATACGCTTAAGTCCGCTTTCTGGTTTGATCATAGGTGAAATGGTGAAGCAATAGTCACATATTTGAGACGTCAGTGAAAACTGGGTCAGCTTGCTTTGAAAATCTTCAATTATCGTTCCAGAGACTAGGTGAAGACCTAGTGACAATAACTTATCCTTTTTCATGTCGGACTGGTATGAAATCGTGACATTTATACCAAGCCAAGGCTGAAGTGGGACTTTAGCTCCGGCTGATTCAATTTTCTCATACATTCTGGTAAATCTCCCATTTTGTTTAACAGCTTTAAATATTTGAAAAAGACGCGGGGCCCCAAAATATATAAATTCACCATCTAGGTCTTTTGGCGCATTTTTTTTATCTGTAATAAAAGTGATTTTCATTGGATTCGGATCACCGCCTGTCTTCTCGCGCCAATGCCAGTAGAAAGGGCGGTTCATGATTTGTTTGTCCATTTCAACTGTAAGCTGCACTGTCATATAGCCTAAGCCTTGATCGACGATTTGGCAGCTGTTTGCTTGAAAAAAACGCAGCAGAAAATCGTGAACCTCTTGCTGTCTCACTAATAAAACCTCCTTACAGGCTAAGATCCTCTTTTTTCAGCAGGCAGCTGTTTTTTATAAGACAAAAATGAGG
The DNA here is from genome assembly GCF_038004765.1 of Bacillus sp. FSL R5-0576. NCBI lineage: Bacteria > Bacillati > Bacillota > Bacilli > Caryophanales > Bacillaceae > Bacillus > Bacillus sp. FSL R5-0576. The sequence continues at coordinate 2,277,869 of NZ_JBBORU010000001.1, read as the reverse complement.
TTAAGTTATCCATTTTTATTTTCATTTCTTCTTCTGTTGCTGAGTGATACAAAATGTCATGAAGGTGCTCTTCAAAATTGTTCACTTGAATTTTCGTTAAAATATCATCAAGTTCACCGACCACTTTTTCAAACAAATGAATTTTTTCATATAAAAGCTTTAGAATATGCTCTTCCACCGTATGTTTTGTCGCCATGTTATAAATATGCACGTCACGCTCCTGCCCGAGTCTGTGAATTCTTCCGATTCTTTGCTCAAGCCGCATCGGGTTCCATGGCAGGTCATAGTTGATCATGTGATTGCAAAATTGCAGGTTAATTCCCTCACCGCCTGCTTCAGTTGCAATAAGGACTTGGATTTTTCCGCGGAAAAGATCCTTCATCCAGTCTTTTTTTCCACGTTTAAATCCGCCTCTAAACGGCACAGAACTGATGCCGTTTTGCTGAAGAAACCACTGAAGATAAATCTGGGTTGCACGGTATTCTGTAAAAATGATGACCTTATCGTCGATCTTTTTGATCAAGTCAACAACTTGAAGCGCTTTAGAGTTTTGTGTCACTTGATTGATGCGATCTATTAAAACTGAAATCGTATCCTCATCAATGGCAGGTGCTTGTTTCTCTTTTTGATCAAGCATCTTTTTCAGCGTCATATATACCGCTTCTCTGCTCGAACAGCATTCTCTTTGCAAGGTCATAATCGAGAACATGCTGGCTGGTTTATTGATACTGTCCTTCAAGCGAGAAATTTCATCATAAAGCGCCTGCTCTGATGGAGAAAATTGAATCGGCACTGTTTCAACATGGCGCTGTTTCCAATTCAGCCCTGTATCATGCCGCCTGTTACGGATCATGACTTTATTCACAAGATCTTTTAAATGTTCATGCGCTTCTAAACTGGATTTCTTCTTGGCGAACTCCTCCTGAAAGTGATTCTGACTGCCTAAATGGCCGGGTTTTAATAAGGACACCAAATTGAAAATCTCTTCGATACGGTTCTGGATTGGCGTCGCGGTAAGAAGCAGGCAATATTTTTTTACGAGATTCCGGACAAATTCATAGTTCTTCGTTTTGCTATTTTTCAGTTTGTGTGCCTCATCAATAATGACAAGATCATATGGGATAGACAGAACGATTTCTCGATGGGGCGAGCGCTTCGCGGTGTCTATTGATGAGACGACAATATCGCATTGCTCCCACACATAGCTTTTCTTTTGTTCAACAGCCGGAATCAAAAATTTTTCCTGAAGCTCTTTGACCCATTGTGACACAAGGGAAGCGGGCACAAGGATCAAAATTTTTTTTGCTAACCCGCGTATCATATATTCTTTTAGAATCAGTCCAGCTTCAACCGTTTTTCCGAGACCAACCTCATCTGCTAAAATCGCTTTCCCGTTCATTTTTTCAACCACTTTTTGCGCCACTTCGAGCTGGTGGGGGAGCGGCGTAAAGGAAGGCAGATATAAAGGAGCCCGTAAGCCTTCAAACTCTGGAATTGCTAATGTTTTCTGGATTTCTGCAGAGAGCTTGTACAGTTCCCAGTTTGCCCAAGGGCCATCGTTTTTCAGTCTTTCAGCAAATTCTTCAGGCCATTTTGCATCGTAGATCATTTCTGTATTCATTGCTTTGAAACCGCCTTTCTTATTCTTCGATTCTTAAGATGAATAATATAAGAAAAATCTGCCCAAATTGCTGTTGCCCAGCATATAGTGATGATGGTAGGATATGAGTATGTATTTGATGTAAGATATTGCTATAGTATGTCCATAACAGCATGAAAATATGAGCGAATGACAGCAAGGGGAGAGACCTGACCGAAAACCTCGGGATACAGGCGCCGAAGGAGCAAACTGCGGAGTGAATCTCTCAGGCAAAAGAACTCTTGCTCGACGCAACTCTGGAGAGTGTTTGTGCGGATGCGCAAACCACCAAAGGGGACGTCTTTGCGTATGCAAAGTAAACTTTCAGGTGCCAGGACAGAGAACCTTCATTTTACATGAGGTGTTTCTCTGTCCTTTTTTGTATATTTTTTAGCTGCGCCGTTGATAAAGGGGAGGAATTAGATGCTGAAAAGAACGCCGTTATTTGACCTGTATAAGGAATATGGAGGAAAAACGATTGATTTCGGAGGCTGGGAGCTTCCTGTTCAATTTTCTTCTATAAAAAAAGAACACGAGGCTGTCCGAACTGCAGCCGGTTTGTTTGATGTATCTCATATGGGAGAAGTCGAAGTGTCAGGGAACGACAGTCTGTCTTTTTTGCAAAGATTGATGACAAATGATGTTTCCGCGTTAACGCCAGGCCGTGCTCAATATACAGCGATGTGTTACCCGGATGGCGGAACCGTCGATGATTTGCTTATCTATCAAAAAGGAGAGAACCGCTATCTGCTTGTCATTAATGCTTCTAATATAGATAAAGACTTGGCTTGGATGAAAGAACATGCAGCAGGTGATGTGCAGATTGACAATCAGTCAGATCAAATCGCGCTCTTGGCTGTACAGGGACCGAAAGCAGAAGCGATCTTAAAAAATCTGACAGATGCAGATGTGTCTGCATTAAAGCCGTTTGCGTTTATTGATGAAGCCGATATCAGCGGCCGCAAAGCACTTATTTCACGCACTGGCTATACGGGAGAAGACGGGTATGAAATTTACTGCCGCAGTGATGATGCTATGCATATTTGGGAAAAAATCATCGATGCAGGGGATGCATACGGATTGATTCCATGCGGTCTCGGTGCACGTGATACACTCCGGTTTGAAGCGAAGCTCCCGCTCTACGGTCAGGAGCTGACCCGGGATATTACACCGATTGAAGCAGGTATAGGCTTTGCTGTAAAGCACAAAAAGGAGTCTGACTTTTTCGGTAAGTCAGTATTGAGTGAACAAAAAGAAAACGGAGCGAAGCGCAAACTTGTCGGTCTCGAAATGATTGAAAAAGGGATACCGCGGCACGGATATGAGGTTTTTCAAAATGGCAGGTTTGTCGGAAAGGTGACAACCGGCACGCAGTCACCGACATTAGGGAAAAACGTCGGCCTTGCCTTAATTGATTCGGAAACGAGTGAGATCGGGACTGTTGTAGATGTAGAGATTCGCAAAAAATTAGTGAAAGCAAAGGTTGTCAAAACACCATTTTATAAACGCTAATATTTTTTCTTGGAGAGAGGAGACAACACATGAAGCACCGTTATTTGCCCGCAACAGAAAAGGATAAACAGGAGATGCTTGCTACTATCGGCGTAAGCAGCATCGATGATTTATTTGCTGATATACCGGAAAACGTCAAATATAAAAAAGAGTATCAAATCAAAAAAGCGAAATCAGAAACAGAATTAATTAGAGAACTGACAAAGCTGGCCTCTAAAAATCGTGATACCGTACAATACGCTTCTTTCTTAGGAGCGGGTGTATATGACCACTATCAGCCTGTCATTGTGGATCATGTCATTTCGCGCTCTGAGTTTTATACCGCATATACGCCTTATCAGCCAGAGATTTCACAAGGAGAGCTCCAGGCTATTTTTGAATTCCAAACGATGATCTGTGAACTGACAGGCATGGATATCGCCAACTCCTCGATGTATGACGGCGGAACAGCCTTGGCAGAAGCAGCAATGCTTGCTTCAGGCCACACGAAAAAGAAAAAAATTGTTGTGTCAAAAACCGTGCATCCTGAATCGCGAGAGGTGCTGAAAACGTACGCAAAAGGTCAGTATATTGATGTTGTTGAAGTACCCGCTGCGGATGGCGTTACGGATCTTGATGCATTGCGCCAAACCGTTTGCGAGAACACAGCCGCAGTGATCGTTCAGTACCCGAATTTTTTCGGCCGGATCGAGCCGCTAAAGGATATTGAGCCTATCGCTCATCAAGGGAAATCCATGTTTATTGTTTCAGCCAACCCGCTGGCGCTAGGTCTTCTCACTCCGCCGGGCAAGTTTCAGTCTGATATCGTCGTCGGTGATGCGCAGCCTTTCGGCATTCCTTCAGCATACGGCGGCCCGCATTGCGGCTTTTTTGCCGTTACTAAAAAATTAATGAGAAAGGTGCCGGGCCGTCTCGTCGGACAAACGGAAGACGAAAACGGAAAAAGAGGCTTTGTGCTTACCCTGCAAGCCAGGGAGCAGCATATCCGCCGGGATAAAGCAACATCAAATATATGCTCGAACCAAGCTTTAAATGCGCTGGCAGCATCAGTGGCCATGACTGCTCTCGGAAAAAACGGCGTAAAAGATATAGCCCGCCAAAACCTCTTAAAAGCCAACTATGCAAAGCAAGAAGCAAAAAAAGCAGGCCTTACCGTTATGTTTGACGGGCCGATGTTTAATGAATTTGTCATCAAACTGGATGAGCCGGTGAGAGCTGTGAACAAGCGTTTGCTGGCAAAAGGCATGATTGGCGGATATGATCTTGGGTTGACGTATCCGGAGCTGGACTGCCATATGCTGATTGCTGTAACGGAGCTGAGAACAAAAGAAGAAATTGACGCACTCATTCAGGAATTGGGGGATCGCCATGAGTAATCAGGACCAGGCACTTATTTTTGAACTTTCAAGAGAAGGCCGAATCGGCTATAGTCTGCCGGAGCTCGATGTACCGGAAATCGAATTGGGGGACCTCTTGTCAGACACCTATATTCGTGACGAAGACGCAGCGCTGCCGGAGGTTTCAGAGCTAGACATCATGCGCCATTATACAGCGCTGTCCAAACGCAATCACGGGGTGGATTCCGGTTTTTATCCTCTCGGTTCTTGCACGATGAAATACAATCCGAAAATCAATGAAAAAATCGCACGTATATCTGGTTTTGCTGCGATTCATCCTCTTCAGGATGAAGACACGGTGCAAGGCGCATTAGAGCTTTTATATGATTTAAGCAAGCACCTTGAAGAAATAACGGGAATGGATGAGGTTACGCTTCAGCCTGCTGCCGGAGCGCACGGCGAATGGACGGGGCTGATGATGATCCGTGCCTATCATGAAGCTCGCGGGGATTTCAAGCGGACGAAGGTCATTGTCCCTGATTCCGCGCATGGGACGAATCCTGCATCAGCGACAGTAGCAGGCTTTGAAACAGTTACGGTGAAATCGAATGAAAAAGGGCTTGTTGATTTAGAGGATTTAAAAAGAGCAGTGAATGAAGAAACTGCAGCTCTTATGCTGACGAATCCGAACACGCTCGGCTTGTTTGAGGAGCAGATTACAGAGATGGCGGAAATTGTACACCAAGCGGGGGGGAAACTGTATTATGACGGCGCTAATTTAAATGCCGTTTTAAGCAAGGCGAGACCTGGTGATATGGGATTTGACGTGGTGCACCTCAACCTGCATAAAACATTCACAGGCCCTCATGGCGGCGGAGGCCCGGGCTCAGGCCCTGTCGGCGTAAAACAAGATCTGATTCCTTATTTGCCAAAGCCAGTTTTAGTCAAAAAAGAAGGGCGCTTTACGTTTGATTATGACCGCCCTCATGCGATCGGCCGTGTGAAGCCGTATTACGGCAACTTTGGCATTAATGTAAGAGCGTATACGTATATTCGCTCCATGGGGCCTGACGGATTAAAGGCTGTTACTGAGAACGCAGTGTTAAACGCCAACTATATGATGAGAAAGCTCGCGCCTTATTACGATCTTCCGTTTGACCGCCATTGCAAGCATGAATTTGTATTATCAGGGAAGCGGCAGAAAAAGCTGGGTGTGCGTACGCTTGATATTGCAAAGCGGCTCCTTGATTTCGGCTATCATCCGCCGACGATTTATTTCCCGCTTAATGTTGAAGAATGCATCATGATCGAGCCGACAGAGACCGAATCAAAGGAAACACTGGACGCGTTTGTTGATGCTATGATTCAAATCGCAAAAGAAGCGGAGGAGAATCCGGAGCTTGTTCAGGAGGCCCCGCATACAACGATTGTAAAAAGAATGGATGAAACAAAAGCGGCGAGACACCCGGTGCTCAGATACGAGGCGGAAGAAAGATAAATAAAAACAGCTGTCTACCAGACAGCTGTTTGCTTTATTTCTTCGCTTTAATCTTTCCGCCCCATTTTTTAAAGCCGCCTTTTAGGTTGTAAATCTCAGTGCAGCCGTTTTTGCGCAGGGTTTGTGCCGCGCGTCCGCTGCGGACACTGTTTTGGCAGTACAGGTAAACAGGCTTGTCCGTACGGATCTCATTTTTTCTCTGTTTCAGCTGGGAAAGCGGGATGTTGCGGGCGCCTAAAATATGTCCGCCCTCAAACTCATTTGGCTCACGAACATCAATAAGCTGCGCTTTGCGGTAACCCGCGCGGAATTCTTCTTCGGTAAGTGTTTTCATAATTCGCTGCTGATAGACATATGAAGCAATCATATAGATGATAAATGCAGCAAAAATAATCAAAACGATCATATTAGACAATGTGATTCTACTCCTTTAGCATATAAAATCAAAACCCTGCTTCATAAAACAAGGTCATAGAGCCGTTTTCGACAAATACTATTATAGTAAAGCACAGCGTGATTGTCATCTATAATGGAACTAAAATATTTTTCATTTTCCCGACAGTTTGATAAACTGATTCTATTAAAACGGTAAGGAAGGTCTTAAAATGCAAAAAGAAACTTGGCGGTTTATAGACTCAGGCAATGCAAGTCCTGCATTCAATATGGCGCTTGATGAAGCGCTTTTATATTGGCACAGCGAAAAGAAAATCCCCCCGGTTATCCGTTTTTACGGCTGGAATCCGGCGACACTTTCTGTAGGGTATTTTCAAAATATTAAAAAGGAAATCAATTTTGAAGCAGTACATAAATATAATCTCGGATTCGTCAGACGCCCGACCGGCGGGAGAGGTGTGCTGCACGATCAGGAACTGACATACAGCGTAATTGTTTCGGAAGAGCACCCCGAGATGCCGGCAACTGTTACTGAGGCTTACCGGGTTATTTCAGAAGGCATACTTCAAGGCTTTAGAAATCTCGGTCTGGACGCTTACTTTGCCATCCCGAGAACTGAAAAAGAAAAAGAAAGCTTAAAAAATCCGCGGTCATCTGTTTGTTTTGACGCGCCTTCATGGTATGAGCTAGTGGTTGAGGGGCGCAAGGTGGCGGGAAGCGCGCAAACGAGACAAAAAGGCGTGATTCTTCAGCATGGCTCCATTCTGCTTGATTTGGATGAGGATAAGCTGTTCGATCTGTTCTTATATCCGAGTGAAAGAGTAAGAGAACGGATGCAGCGCAATTTCAAAAATAAAGCGGTTGCCATTAATGAACTCACTGAAAAGCGGGTGACGATGGATGAGGCTCGTAAAGCCTTTAAAGAAGGATTTGAAACAGGTCTTAACATTCATTTGGAGCCATATGAACTTTCTCAGGAAGAGCTTGATTTTGTTCATCACTTGGCTGAAACAAAGTACGCTTCAGATGAATGGAATTATAAGCGGTAAACAGGGCTTTTGACCCGCGGAGCATCCTTGTTTTTTCAAGTTCATTAGTGTAAACTTGTAATGGTTTATAAAGTTAAGGTGCTTTTTGGGAGGGTTTCGATGACAACACCAAGTATGGAAGATTATATTGAACAGATTTATATGCTGATTGAAGAAAAAGGATATGCACGAGTTTCCGATATCGCGGAAGCATTGGCAGTCCATCCCTCCTCTGTAACAAAAATGGTTCAAAAACTAGATAAAGACGAATATTTAATTTATGAAAAATATCGCGGTCTCGTGTTAACGTCTAAAGGGAAAAAAATAGGCAAACGGCTGGTATACAGACATGAATTGCTTGAGCAGTTTTTAAGAATCATTGGTGTTGATGAAGAGAAAATATATAACGATGTCGAAGGAATCGAACATCATTTAAGCTGGAACAGCATTGATCGCATCGGGGATCTTGTTCAATATTTTGAAGAAGATGATGCCCGTAAAAAAGATCTGAAATCAATCCAAAAGAAAACAGAACATCATAATCAGTAAAAAGGCGGTCTCGAAGGAGGCCGTCTTTTTTGATACGCTGACGCCGCCCGTCATTCATTGGTCTATTTCTTCGCGTGTTTTCTTAAAATGGTAATAAACGATCGGATGGAGGGGGAGGGAATGAGATGTATATTGACGGTGTGTTTTCCGGCGGAGGAGTAAAAGGCATTGCGCTCGCAGGCGCTTATGAAGTGCTTGAGGAAAAAGGCTTCCGCTTTAAAAGGGTTGCGGGTACAAGCGCCGGCGCCATTATTGCCGCTTTCATTGCGTCAGGTTACACCAGTAAGGAAATCCACGCTTTAATTGAAGAAGTGGACGGAGAGAAATTGCTGGATCAGAGGTACTCATTTCTCCCCTTAAAGATGCTCCAGTGGGTGTCCATCTACTGGCGTCTTGGCTTATACAAAGGCGATACGATAGAAAAATGGATTGCTGATCTGTTAAGAGCGAAAGGCATAAGGGTTTTCGGCGATTTGAAGAAAGGGTCTCTGCGCCTTATTGCTTCTGATCTGACAAACGGCACCATGATTGTTTTGCCGGACGATTTGGCCCGTTACGGGTTAAATCCCGATATGTTCCCGGTTGCCAGAGCGGTCAGAATGAGCTGCAGCATTCCGTATTTTTTTGAACCGATAAAATTAAAAACGGACACAGGCACCGCCACGGTTGTCGACGGAGGTGTGTTAAGCAATTTCCCCATCTGGCTGTTTTCAAAGGAAAGAAAGCGCCCTGTGATCGGTGTGACGCTTGCGCCGCGTGAAAGAGAGCGTCCGAAAAAAAATATCCGCAACGCTTTTGAACTGTTCGGCGCCCTGTTTGAAACGATGAAGGATGCCCATGACGCAAGGCACATTGCATCACGCTATGAACAAAATATCATTTTTCTCCCGGTTGATGGCGTAATGGCAACTGATTTTCATTTAACAAAACAAAAAAAACTAGCCCTGATTGAGCTAGGTAAAAGACGGACAGAGCTGTTTTTAAAGCAGTGGACCTATTAAAAAAGCGCCCTGTTTTTCTTTTTATTTTTTTTCCCTTCTATAACAGTCAGCTGAGTCTGGCTTTTTTTCTTGAGAATCATCGGCTTAGGCTTGCTGGCGCTCGGAACGCTTCGCAGGTGGCTGACACGTCCCTTATGTCCGGCGCGGTGTTTTGCTTTTTGTTCTTTCATCCGGCGCCGCGATTGTTTCGCCGCTTTTTTGAAGGCTGCTCCTTCGCTGCCCGCATTTCGATTCATTACATATTTCACAATAAAATAAATAATGATACCTGCCACGATGACGGTTACCGCCATTTTTGCCATTTCTCCGGGATTGGTTACCAGCACATAGAGGAAACCGAACGCTCCCAGCGCAATTAATACAGCAATAATAGGTTGTACACGATGATTCATAACTGTCCACCTCCGAAAGTAATAGCAGGGCAACGGATTTTAGATGACGTTGTGAGAAGGCTTCTGATTTTGCTCAGACAATTCTTCGAGTCTGAGAAGTTCGTTAAAGCTTTCGATGGCAACTTCAACCTGGTCATCCTTAGGTTCCTTTGTGGTTAACAGCTGAAGCCAAAGACCCGGGTACCCAAGTATTTTCAGACCGGGAATGTCACGCACTTTGTTTGTCAGCTGCAGAACTTCAAAGGATATACCAAGCACGACCGGTATCAGTGCGACACGATCTATAACACGCAGCCAAAGCGGATCTGTCGGAACGAGTAAATAAACAAACATGCCGACAATAATCGTAAATAAAATAAAGCTTGATCCGCAGCGGTAATGAAGCCGAGATTGGTTTTGGACGTTCTCCACAGTAATTGGCAAATTCTGTTCATAACAGTTTATGACTTTATGTTCGGCTCCATGATATTGAAACACTCTTTTAATAAGCGGTGTCATGGACAAAAAATAGATGTAACCGAGCAGCAAAATCAACTTAAACAGGCTTTCAACCGCGATTTGCGCCGTGTCCGAGGAAAAAATCGGCCTTGTCAGTTCAGCTAAGAAAACTGGAACCAATGTAAATACGAATTTACTGAACAAAAATGATAGGACGCCTATAACTGCGAGGCTGAGATACATAGACAGCCCGGAGGATTTTTTTTCTTCCTGCTCAAGTGTCTCGTCTTCAGATGGATCGAGCCCGTAACGTTCGCTTGAAAAATTCAGATGCTTTGTGCCGTTTGCACTCGCTTCGATAATGGCCGCGATCCCCCGTAAAAACGGGATCTTTTTCACGATGTTCAGTTTCGGGTTGTGTTTGCGTGGAAGCTTAAAAAAGTCAATGCTTCCATCCGTTCTTTTGATGGCTGTAACGTAATGATGCTTTCCGCCAAACATAACGCCTTCCACAACAGCCTGCCCGCCGTAAGCGGGCGGAACTTTATGTTTTGACATATTATCAACCTGCCTATTTCTTTAGGATTGCTAACCATTTCCTTTCACTCTATTGTACAGGAAACAGCGCTAAACCTCTAGATTGACAGGCTGAAAAAATTGCCATAGCCTTGCTTTTTCTACATGCATTATACCCGTTATTTTCAAATTTTACTCGCAGCTTCCAAAAAGTGTGAGCTTTTTTATTGACATTTTATTTTTTGGGCACACTTTAACTGGAGGTGCCATGATGACTAGCGAAAAAGATACAGAACAAAATGAAGAATTGAATGAGAAGCAAAAGCCGCCTGTTTCAATGGCCGGCAGGGTGGCGGCAACAGGTTTTTGCGGAGGTGTACTTTGGAGTTTCGTTGCTTATATCGCATATTTGTTTCATTTTTCCGAAATCAGCCCGAATATGATATTGCAGCCGTTTGTGCTCGGAGAGTGGAAAAAACATGGGCTGGGAACGGTAATCAGCATCATTTTGATTGGAGTAATTTCAATTGGCGCAGCGTTTCTTTATTTTCTTCTATTGAAACGTTTAAAAACAATGTGGCCGGGTATTTTATACGGCTTGGTGCTTTGGCTGCTCGTGTTTTTTGTTTTTAATCCGATTTTTCCAGAAGTGCGCACGGTGACCGAACTGACATCAGATACAATTATTACGACCATTTGCATTTATTTGCTTTACGGGCTTTTTGTCGGGTATTCCATTTCATTTGAATACAATGAGCTGAATTCGGAAAAGCTTGCACGTGCGCTGGGAATGCATAGAGAATAGTGTATAATCCTTTTCCAGTATGATAAAATGTTCACGAGAAGTGAACATTTTTTACATGAGAAACCCTCGCGAAAAGGAGAGATTATGTGCCTCATTTTTTGATTTTGAACGGACCGAATGTTAACCGGCTTGGGAGTCGTGAGCCTGAAGTATTCGGCCGCCAGACACTGACCGATATTGAAACAGATCTTTTTCAGTTTGCTGAAGCCTTACATATCCAGCTCACTTTCTTCCAGTCTAATCACGAAGGTGATTTGATAGATGCGATACATGAGGCTGAGGAGCAATACAGCGGGATTGTTCTGAACCCTGGCGCCCTGAGTCATTACAGCTATGCGATCAGGGATGCTGTTTCAAGCATCAGTCTTCCTGTGGTAGAGGTGCATTTATCAAACTTATACGCCAGGGAAGAATTCAGGCATCAGTCGGTTATCGCTCCTGTTGCGAAAGGGCAGATTGTCGGTCTTGGAGCTGAAGGCTACAAGCTTGCTGTTCGCTACTTATTAAGCCAGCAAGGGGGAGAATCAAGATGAAGCTAGAGAAATTAAGAAACCTGTTTGGACAGCTGGGAATTGACGGCATGCTGATTACAAGCAGCACGAATGTACGCTATATGACAGGGTTTACAGGTTCAGCGGGTTTGGCTGTTATATCGGGTGACAAAGCAGCGTTTATTACGGATTTTCGTTATACTGAGCAGGCGAAGGTTCAGGTAAAGGGCTTTGAGATCATTGAACATGGCGGCAGCCTGATTCAGACCACTGCCAACACTGTTGAATCGTTTGGCATCAAGCGTCTCGGCTTTGAACAGAACAGCATGACATATGGCACTTACGCTTCATACAGCGCCGTTATCAGTGATGCAGAATTAGTGCCTGTGGCTGAATCCGTGGAAAAGTTGCGCTTGATTAAGTCTAGTGAAGAGATTAAGATATTAGAGGAAGCTGCGAAGATTGCAGATGATGCCTTCAGACATATCTTGACGTTTATGAAACCCGGCATTTCTGAAATCGCTGTTGCCAATGAGCTGGAGTTTTATATGAGAAGCCAGGGAGCAGACAGCTCTTCTTTTGATATGATTGTCGCCTCAGGCCTTCGTTCAAGCCTTCCGCACGGTGTGGCCAGTGACAAACTGATTGAAAGCGGAGACCTTGTTACGCTTGATTTTGGCGCTTATTATAAAGGATATTGTTCTGATATTACCCGGACGGTCGCTGTAGGTCAGCCCAGTGATCAATTGAAGGAGATCTATCAGGTTGTATTTGATGCTCAGGCGCTTGGCGTCGCACATATTAAGCCGGGAATGACAGGAAAAGAGGCTGACGCCCTCACAAGGGATCATATTGCTGCAAAAGGCTACGGTGACTATTTCGGCCATTCAACCGGGCACGGGCTCGGCATGGAAGTTCATGAATCGCCGGGATTATCCGTCAGATCTTCAGCTATCCTTGAACCGGGTATGGTGGTCACAGTGGAGCCGGGCATTTACATACCAGAAACAGGCGGTGTCCGCATTGAAGATGACATCGTGATTACAGAAAACGGCAACCGGACAATCACCCATTCCCCAAAAGAACTTATTATTTTGTGATTGGAATATAGGAGGACATTAAACATGATTTCAGTTAACGATTTCCGTACAGGATTAACAATTGAAGTAGATGGCGGCATTTGGCGCGTCGTTGACTTCCAGCACGTAAAACCTGGAAAAGGTGCGGCATTTGTCCGCTCTAAACTCCGCAACCTTCGCACTGGCGCGATTCAGGAAAAAACATTCCGCGCTGGTGAAAAAGTAGCGAAAGCGCAAATCGAAACCAAAACAATGCAATATCTATATGCAAACGGAGATCAGCACGTATTTATGGATACTTCTTCTTATGAGCAGCTTGAACTGAGCGCAACTCAAATCGAAGAAGAATTAAAATACCTGCTAGAAAACATGTCTGTGCATATCATGATGTACCAGGATGAAACACTTGGTATCGAACTTCCAAACACAGTTGAGCTGAAAGTTGTTGAAACTGAACCTGGTATTAAAGGTGATACAGCGTCAGGCGGTACAAAACCTGCGAAAACTGAAACCGGGCTTGTTGTAAACGTGCCGTTCTTTGTGAATGAAGGCGACACACTTGTTGTCAATACATCAGACGGTTCTTACGTTTCAAGAGCATAGAAAGAAAAAAAGAAGTCTGTTCCCAAATGGGGGCAGGCTTTTTTTTGTGCCCAAAAACAGAATCTTTCTTTTATACGAAAATGACAAGACTACTTCAGCAAGCTAGAGCATATCATATAAAAAAATGGGAGGTTGGGAGAGTGCTATGAAATTTTTACTTGGAAATATCAATTCTACTGTTTTAACAATGGCGGGATTACGAGTTTTATCCTCTATGATTGAGCTGACGGCAGCAATTGTCATGCTTGTGACCAACGATGTCCGGAAGGCGGTTGTGGTTAACAGCATTCTCGCTATTGTCGGTCCGTTGATTTTTATCATTACGATGACTGTCGGAATCTACCAAATTGCCGGGCAGCTTTCGTATGCAAAGCTGATTCTGATTTTTACGGGTGTTGTCTTGATTTTGGCGGGTGTTCATAAATAAAGAGAGGCTTGTCATAAAGTCTGCCTCACATCATACATTTTAAAGAAGCCAATCGGTAGAAAGGAGGAGGCTCTGTTGAATGAAATCGCTGAGGTTCTCCCTGAATCCATGAAAAACGCCCTTTCTGAAATACCGGAACAACAATGGCTGGAAATCGAAGAAGTCAGAATTCGGATCAACCGCCCTGTTGAATTGATTCGAAGAGGACAACCTGTTTATTTGTCCTATGCGGGCACGGCCGAGGATGCCCATCTGATCCTGAGCCGGCTCAGCAACTATAGTATGTATACACTTGAAGAAGAGCTGAAGAAAGGGTATGTCACGATCAGAGGCGGCCACAGAGTCGGACTGGCGGGCAGAGTCATTACGGAAAACGGAGGTGTGAAAGGCCTCCGTGACATCGCATCTTTTAATATACGAATTGCCCGGCAAAAGCTGGGGATTGCGGAGCCGCTGCTTCCATACTTATATCAAAACAGCTGGCTGAATACGCTGATTATCGGACCGCCCCAAACAGGCAAAACAACACTTCTCCGGGACCTAGCGAGGCTCTCAAGCACCGGCAAAAAAACCATGCTGCCCGTAAAGACAGGAATCGTCGATGAACGGTCAGAAATTGCCGGATGTCTTCGCGGCATTCCGCAGCATCAATTTGGTCAGAGAATTGACGTGTTAGATGCCTGTCCAAAAGCTGAAGGGCTGATGATGATGATTCGATCCATGAGCCCTGAGGTGATGATTGTCGATGAAATCGGGCGTATGGAAGATACAGATGCACTTCTGGAGGCGCTGCATGCCGGTGTTTCAGTAATCGTATCGGCGCATGGCTGGAGCATATCCGACCTGATGAAGCGGCCTTCATTGAAGCGTTTGTGGGAAGAAAGAGCCTTTGACCGCTATTTGGAATTATCGAGAGCGAAGGGGCCGGGCACAGTGAGCCAAATTTATGACAAAGACGGAAATGTGCTGTCTAGGACGACGGGCGTGAAAACATGCTGAAGCTGCTGGGCGCTGTATTCATTGTGGTAGCGACAACATGGACAGGTTTTGAGATGGCGAAGATTTATACAGAACGGCCGCGGCAAATCCGCCAGCTGCGTGCGGCGCTTCAATCCCTCGAGGCTGAAATCATGTACGGCCATACACCGCTTCATACTGCTTCACAGCAGATTGCCAAACAGCTCGCACAGCCTGTTTCAGCTCTTTTTTCCGCATTCAGTGATCAGCTGGACAAGGGAAGTGATTCCGCGAAAACGGCGTGGGAGCAAAGCTTAAAGAATGTATGGGACACCCTGTCTTTGAAAAAAAGCGAATACGAAGTGCTGAAGCAGTTTGGCGAGACGCTTGGGATTCATGATCGAATCTCTCAGCAAAAGCACATCAAGCTGGCGCTGACACATTTGGAAGCCTCGGAAGCGGATGCTGAGCAGGCGCAAGCGAAAAATGAAAAGATGATAAAAAGTTTGGGCTTTTTAGCGGGCTTGTTACTCATTCTTCTATTGATGTAAACGTGAGGGGAGCAAAAATAAAATGGGAGTAGACGTGAATGTCATATTTCAAATCGCCGGAGTGGGAATCGTGGTCGCTTTTTTACACACGATATTGGATCAGATGGGCAAGAAAGAATACGCTCAGTGGGTGACGCTGTTAGGTTTTATCTATATTTTATTTATGGTCGCCACGATTGTAGATGACCTATTTAAAAAGATAAAAGCTGTGTTTTTATTCCAAGGATAGGGGGGCTTGCAGATTGACATTGTTCAAATTGTAGGTTTAGGGCTGATCGCCACCTTCCTTTCTTTAATCGTAAAAGAACAAAAGCCGACTTTTGCGTTTTTAATCGTCGTTTTTGCCGGATGTGCCATTTTTCTTTATTTAGTAGACCAAATCTACGACATTATTCGAATGATAGAAAAAATTGCGATTAATGCAAATGTCAACATGGTCTATGTTGAAACCATTTTAAAGATTATCGGAATCGCCTATATTGCTGA
This sequence comes from Bacillus sp. FSL R5-0576, assembly GCF_038004765.1. Taxonomy (NCBI): domain Bacteria; kingdom Bacillati; phylum Bacillota; class Bacilli; order Caryophanales; family Bacillaceae; genus Bacillus; species Bacillus sp. FSL R5-0576. Next base: position 2,262,167 of record NZ_JBBORU010000001.1, on the reverse strand, counting down.
ATTCGGGGCACAGCTCACAAAAGATGCCGGTCAAGGAGCCATCGCCTCGAAAATAGAATTGGCGGGGAAAATTTTAATACTCGTTATGGCTGTGCCTATTTTAACCGTCATTATCGAGACGATTCTCGGACTTATACCTTCTATGTCATAACCGAAAGGAGGCGGTAGATTGAAGCGCTTTCAATGGGTTTTGCTTTTGGCCGTGCTGATCATAGCAGGCCGTGCAGAAATTGTACAAGCAGCTGGTAATGCAGAAAAAACGGAAGACCATGCTGAAACAGCTGAGCAATTAGCGGAAAGGACAGCAGCCTCGCTTGAAACAGATAAGATCGGGGAATTTTGGAATGACATTATGACAGAATACGGCGGACTGCTGCCGGAAAGCCAAAAAGGCAGCTTAATGGAGTTTATCAATGGCGATAAATCATTCTCACCTCAAGAATGGCTGAAAGCTCTCTTTTCTTATTTGTTTCATGAAGTGCTTGCCAACGGAAAGCTGCTGGGCACATTGATTTTGCTCACGATTTTTTGCGTCATTCTGCAGCTTTTGCAAAATGCTTTTCAGCAAAGCACCGTCAGTAAGGTCGCTTACTCAATTGTGTACATGGTGCTGATTATCCTTGCGCTTAATAGCTTTCATGTGGCAATTAACTATGCAACTGAGGCGATTCAGACGATGACCAGCTTTATCCTGGCGCTCATTCCGCTCCTCTTGGCGCTTTTGGCTTCCTCAGGCGGAGCTGTATCTGCTGCCTTCTTTCATCCTGTTATCCTCTTCCTGATGAACACGAGCGGTCTCTTGATTCAGAATATCGTCATGCCGCTGATTTTCTTATCAGCGATTCTGAGCATTGTCAGCACCATGACCGAACAATACAAAGTAACACAGCTGGCCAACCTGCTCAGAAATATCGCCATCGGAGCGCTGGCTGTTTTTCTTACCATCTTTCTCGGCGTCATCTCTGTTCAGGGAGCCTCGGCTGCAGTGACAGACGGCATTACGCTCAGGACGGCTAAATTTATAACCGGAAATTTTATTCCTGTGCTTGGCCGAATGTTTACAGACGCAACAGATACAGTAATCAGCGCCTCTTTACTGCTGAAAAATACGGTAGGGATTCTCGGTGTTGCTATTTTGATCTGTATCGCGGCATTTCCGGCAATCAAAGTGCTTTCCCTCGCTTTTATTTATAAGCTGGCAGCCGCGATTCTTCAGCCGCTAGGAGGCGGGCCCGTCATCACCTGCCTCGACGTCATCAGCAAAAGCGTCATTTATATTTTTGCAACTCTCGCCATTGTGTCTCTCATGTTTTTTTTAAGCCTTACTGTCATAATCACAGCCGGAAACCTCACGATGATGATGAAATGAAGGAGGCAGGCGAATGAGTTTTTTAACGGAATGGCTTACCACCATCGTGTTGTTTATCCTATTTGCAATTGTGATTGATATGCTGCTGCCGAGCTCCAGCATGCAAAAGTACGCAAAAATGGTAGTCAGCCTGCTCTTGATTGTCGTCATGCTTACGCCGATTTTTAAACTTTTCAAGACAGATCCCGAAGTCATCTTTGAATACCTCACAAAAAACGGGCAGTCAGAGTCTGCCGACATAAAAAATCAAATCAATTCAAAAAAAATAGAAATACAAGCTTCCCAGCGCGCATATATTCTAGAAGAAATGGCTGTCCAACTAAAAAAGAAAGCGGAGGAGAGATTCAGTCATGATGAATATAAAGTAGGCCGCATCAAACTCACGGCAGGAGAAAAGGTAGATTCAGAAGAGGATATTAAAACAATCAGCGTGTATATGGCCCCGTCTTCTGAAAAAACGGTCCAAACGGTCGCGCCGGTCCACATTGATACAGATCATGCATACGTAACAAAAGAAGCAGCCGAACAAAAAGAAGCCAAACAGATACAAACGCAGCTCGCGGACATTTGGGAAATCGGAAGTGAGAAAATTACTGTTCATATGGAAGGCGGGGAGAGTGTCGGCAATGAATAAAAACGGATTATGGAATGTATTGAAAAAGCAGTTTCTTCCGGGACAAACGAAGGACGGCGAAAAGCCGAAGCTGACCAAATATCATTACTTTCTATTCGTTTTTGTTCTCGGAGTTTCCTTTATGCTTGTCAGCCAGCTGTTTTCTTCACCTGAGAAAACTGAAAACGCCAAAACGATAACGGCCGTATCATCACAACATTCCGCAGACAGCAAAGAGAAAACAGCCGAAGTGTTTAAAGCCTCAAAATCTGATAAACCTAAAGACTCGATCGATGACTATGAAAAAGAATACGAAAATCAGCTGAAAGAAATTCTTGAAACAATCATTGGTGTGGACGATGTCTCGGTTGTCGTGAATGTAGATGCAACGTCGCTGAAAGTATACGAAAAAAACAAATCAAACAAAAATACAACCACTGAAGAAACTGACAAAGAAGGCGGGAAAAGAAGCGTTACAGACCAATCATCGGAGGAAGAAATCGTCATGATCAAAAACGGCGATAAAGAAACACCTGTCGTCGTCCAAACGAAAAAACCTGATATACGCGGTGTACTCGTTGTTGCTCAAGGAGTGGACAACGTTCAAATAAAACAAACCATTATCGAAGCGGTGACACGGGTCCTGGATGTTCCAAGCCACCGGGTTGCGGTTGCCCCTAAAAAAATAAAGGAGGATTCATAAATGCTTAAAAAACAAACCGTTTGGCTATTAACAATGCTCAGTCTTGTCGTGGTGTTAAGCGTCTACTATATCATGTCGCCGGAAAGCAAAAACGCCGTGCAGATGCAAAGTGAAAAAAGCGCGTCTGACAGCGGAGAGGTCGCAACTGAAAAAGCGCCTGCCAAGGAAGACACGAAGGAAAAAAGCGGTACAGAAACTGAAAAAGGAAAAGAAGATGGAACAAAGGGAACGAAAGATTCATCAGCAGACAAGGAAACATCCGCTGAAGCCAGTGAAAAAGGAACTGTTGTTACGGAAACAGCCGATGATGATTTGTTTACAACGTACCGTCTTGATTTAGAAGATGCCAGAAGCAAAGAAAGAGAAGAGCTGAATGCCATTGTGTCAAGCGATGATGCAACAGCCAAGGAGAAAAGCGAAGCATACGATAAAATGACGGCTCTCAGTGAAGTGGAAGGAACAGAAAAACAGCTAGAAACGCTGATTAAAACACAAGGTTACGAGGATGCGCTCGTTAATGCTGAAGGAGATAAAATCAATATTACAGTCAAATCAGACAAACACTCCAAATCGAAGGCGACAGCCATTATAGACCTTGTCGCAAAAGAAATCAAAACAATGAAAGATGTCGCTGTCACGTTTGAACCATCCAAGTAAGAAAGAGGAAAAAGAAGCCCGCTAAACAAGCGGGCTTTTTGCGTTGCTGTCATATTAGAGTTGAATTCAAAAGTCCGCTCCTGTAAGATGAACATAGTATGTACTTTTAGTAGTAACCTATAAAAAAAGAAATTTCATACATAGGAGTGCGATTGAATGTTAAATATCAAAGAAATCCACGAGCTGATTAAAGCAATTGACGAGTCTACAATTGACGAATTCGTATATGAAAATGAAGGTGTATCCTTAAAACTGAAAAAACACGAAGCAGGCACGGTTCAAGTCATGCAGCAGGCACCGGCAGCACCTGTACAAGCACAGGCTCCGCAGGCAGTCCAGCCGCAAGCGCAGCAAGCAGCGGCACCTGCCCAAGAAGCACCAAAGCAAGATGAGAATCTGCATAAAATCACTTCACCAATGGTAGGAACATTTTATGCTTCTTCATCACCGGAAGCTGGCCCGTATGTAACAGCCGGTTCAAAAGTAAATGAAAACACAGTTGTCTGCATTGTAGAAGCGATGAAGCTTTTCAACGAAATCGAAGCAGAAGTGAAAGGCGAAATCGTTGAAGTATTAGTAGAAAACGGCCAGCTGGTCGAATACGGACAACCTCTATTTCTTGTAAAAGCGGAGTAAGGAGACTTAACATGATTAAAAAGCTATTGATCGCCAACAGAGGAGAAATTGCTGTCAGAATCATCAGAGCCTGCAGAGAGCTCGGAATTGAGACTGTCGCTGTTTATTCAGAAGCTGATAAAGATGCCCTTCATGTTCAAATGGCCGATGAAGCTTTTTGTATCGGACCGAAAGCATCAAAAGACAGCTATTTAAACGTTACAAATATTGTGAGTGTTGCAAAGCTGACTGGCACGGACGCCATTCATCCGGGATACGGATTTTTAGCTGAAAATGCTGATTTCGCTGAATTATGTGAAGAAGTTAATGTCACGTTTGTCGGCCCGAGCGCTGACGCCATTTCAAAAATGGGAACAAAAGACGTTGCGCGGGAAACGATGAAACAGGCCGGCGTGCCAATCGTACCGGGTTCACAGGGAATTATAGAAAATGTGGAAGAAGCGGTTTCGCTTGCTAATGAAATTGGGTATCCTGTAATTATAAAAGCCACCGCAGGCGGAGGCGGAAAAGGAATTAGGGTTGCCCGTACTGAAGAGGAACTGATTAATGGCATTAAGATTACACAGCAGGAAGCGGCAACTGCATTTGGGAATCCAGGTGTATACATCGAAAAATACATAGAAGATTTTCGCCACGTTGAGATCCAAGTGCTTGCTGATAACTACGGAAATACGATCCATTTGGGCGAACGCGACTGCTCGATCCAAAGACGCCTGCAAAAGCTTTTGGAAGAATCACCATCTCCTGCCCTTGATTCAGAAATCAGGGAGCAAATGGGAGATGCAGCGGTAAAGGCTGCAAAAGCGGTTGGCTATACAGGTGCTGGAACAGTTGAATTTATCTATGACTACAATGAACAGCGCTATTACTTCATGGAAATGAACACGAGAATTCAGGTAGAGCACCCAGTCACAGAAATGGTGACGGGCACTGACCTGATCAAGGAACAAATCAAAGTAGCATCAGGAATGGAACTGAGCCTCAAGCAAGAAGATGTTGAATTTGAAGGCTGGGCCATCGAATGCCGAATCAACGCAGAAAACCCAAGTAAAAATTTCATGCCGTCACCTGGCGAAATTAAAATGTACCTGCCTCCTGGCGGTCTTGGTGTCCGTGTCGATTCAGCTGCGTACCCTGGCTATTCCATCCCACCGTACTATGACAGCATGATTGCAAAGGTAATCACATACGGAAAAACGAGGGATGAAGCGATTGCTCGCATGAAGCGCGCATTGAGCGAATTCGTCATCGAAGGCATTGAGACAACAATCCCTTTCCATTTAAAACTGCTTGAACACGAAACATTTGTGAGCGGAGAGTTTAATACGAAATTTTTAGAAACATATGATGTAATGGGCTCATAATTTTTACGGAGGTGAATTGAATGAAAGACAACAGCTTGCTTAAAATGGATCACGAAGATACGCATTTGGGTAAGGTTGAGATTGCACCGGAGGTCATTGAGGTCATTGCCGGCATTGCAGCATCAGAAGTTGATGGAGTTGCCGAAATGCGCGGAAACTTTGCGACAGGCGTCGTTGAGCGCTTTGGCAAAGTGAATCATGGCAAAGGTGTCAAAGTCGACCTGGCGGATGACAGAATTACGATCGATGTATACTGTGTCGTTACATTTGGCGTTTCGATTCCGAAAGTTGCAGCATCCGTTCAGGAAAACATTCGTCAAACCTTATTAAATATGACGTCTCTTTCGATTAACGAGATCAATATTCACATCGTCGGCATTCAATTTGACACAAAAGCCCAAGAAGTCCAAATCGACGAAGAAATGTAAATGGCTTAACACGAAACCAAGGGGAGGGCGGCCCTTTGGTTTTTTTACACGTTACCCTTTATTTCAAAGCATGAAGAAAGCCGGCTTACATAGCCGAGTTTCTTCATGAACGTGAAATCCGAATAATCATATTAAGGTGTGTGAAAATATTCGGCAATAGGGTAAAAAAACCTTGATTTCAATATGCGGATACGAAAAAAATATGTTATGATCTCTTTGTGGCTTAACGACAAGCGGATAAAGAGGATCAAAGGAGAAAGAAAATGAAAAGAAGAACAGCAAGAGAAAAAGCTTTGCAGGCACTATTTCAAATTGATGTCAGCGATATTGCAGTGAATGAAGCCATAGAACACGCACTGGATGAAGAAAAAACAGATCCTTTCTTTGAACAGCTTGTACACGGGGTATTGGAACACCAAAACCAGCTGGATGAAATGATCTCCAAGCATCTGGTGAATTGGAAGCTCGATCGGATTGCCAATGTTGACCGTGCGATTTTGCGCCTGGCAGCATATGAAATGGCATATGCCGAAGACATTCCGGTTAATGTCTCCATGAACGAAGCGATTGAGCTGGCAAAACGGTTTGGTGATGACAAAGCGACAAAGTTTGTAAACGGGGTTCTTTCTAACATTAAATCTGATATTGAACAATCATAGGAGGAAAGAAAATGACTGCAACAATCATCGACGGAAAAGAAACGGCTAGAGAAAAACGCGAACAATTGGCAAAAGAGGTAGAAGAGCTTAAAAAGCAAGGCGTCACTCCCGGACTGGCGGTTATTTTGATTGGAGATGATCCTGCTTCTCACTCTTACGTGCGAGGAAAGAAAAAAGCGGCAGAAACAATGGGAATGAATTTCAAGCTCGATCAATTTGACAGCAGCCTCACAGAAGCTGAACTGCTTTCCATTATTGATCAATATAACCAAGACCCTGAGTTTCATGGCATTCTCGTTCAGCTTCCGCTCCCAGACCATATTTCTGAAAAAGCGGTGATCGAACGTATCTCCCCTGATAAAGATGTAGACGGTTTTCATCCGTTAAACGTAGGGAAAATGCTGCTTGGCGAAGATACGTTTCTTCCTTGCACGCCTCATGGAATTGTTGAGCTTTTGAAGAAAACCAATATTGACCTTTCCGGTAAAGAGGTTGTTGTAGTCGGCCGAAGCAACATTGTCGGCAAACCTGTCGGCCAGCTTTTATTAAATGAAAACGCGACGGTTACTTACTGTCATTCAAGAACAGAAAATATTACTGAACATACGAAAAAAGCGGACATCCTGGTGGTGGCAGTCGGCAGAGCCAACTTCATCAGTGCAGACCAGATCAAAGAGGGCGCTGTTGTCATTGACGTCGGCGTTAACCGTCTGGAAAACGGAAAGCTTTGCGGAGACGTTGAATTTGAAGGGGCAAAGGAAAAAGCGTCCTTCATCACGCCGGTTCCGGGCGGAGTAGGTCCGATGACCATCACGATGCTTGCGCATAATACTGTTAAATCTGCGAAACGTACGTTATCATAGATAATTGGAGATATTCACAGGCGAAATGTTTACCCGCCTTGAATATGAGCACGATACCCGCTTCTTCAGGCTCCTAAAGCCAGGGCGGGTTTTCTTTAGTTATGGTGCAGGAATGCTTAGGAGAGGAGTTTTTAGACATGGGTGAAGCAGCGTATGTGACCGTCTCAGCGCTGACAAAGTATATAAAACGAAAATTCGATGTAGATCCTCACCTTGAAAATATTTGGATTAAAGGCGAATTGTCGAATGTAAAGATACACACACGAGGGCATATTTATTTCACTTTAAAAGACGAAAACGCAAGAATGCAGTCGGTGATGTTCGCGAGACAAAGCGAGCGTCTGCCTTTTAAACCTGAAAACGGAATGAAAGTGCTGGTAAGAGGCGGAATTTCCGTATATGAACCGAGCGGAAACTATCAATTATATGCCAAAGAAATGCAGCCTGACGGGGTTGGAGCGCTTTATTTAGCGTACGAAGAATTAAAAAAGAAGCTTGCCGGAGAAGGTTTATTTGACGACCGCTACAAAAAACAAATCCCCGCATTTCCAGCCACAATCGGTGTTGTGACATCTCCAACGGGTGCCGCTGTCAGAGACGTTATTACAACTCTAAAAAGAAGATATCCCCTTGTAAAAGTCATTGTTCTTCCAGCGCTCGTACAAGGTGAAAATGCGAGCAGATCCATCGTTACGCGCATTGAAGAGGCAAATGAAAAAGAGATTTGCGACGTATTAATTGTCGGGAGAGGCGGCGGTTCGATAGAAGAACTGTGGGCATTCAATGAAGAAATTGTAGCGCGCGCCATCTTTGCTTCCAATATTCCGATTATATCGGCAGTCGGACATGAGACGGATTTTACGATCAGTGATTTTGTCGCCGATATCAGAGCCGCGACGCCGACAGGAGCAGCTGAGATTGCTGTGCCTCATACCACTGATTTAATCGAACGGACAAAAACAGTGGAAGTCAGAATGACAAGAGCGATGCAGCAGCATCTCGGCCAGAAAAAAGAACGAATTCAAACGCTGCAATCGTCCTATGCCTTTCGTTTTCCAAAGCGTTTGTATGCGCAAAAAGAGCAGCAGTTTGACCTCGCGTACCAGCAGTTTCAAGCACAGCTGACCGCTCTTTTAGATCGGAAAAGCAGACAGCTGGAGCGTGAAACGTACAGATTAGAGGCACTGCATCCTCATGAACAGCTGAAACAAGCGAGAACACGATACCAGGAACAAACAAATCAGCTGAGAAAAAATATGAATATCCAAATGAAGCAGCTGCATTCCCAATTTCAAACCGTTCTTGGCAAGCTGAATGCACTAAGTCCTCTTCAAGTGATGGAAAGAGGATACAGCTTGGCTTATAAAGAAGATAAACTCATTAAAAGTGTCAGTCAGATAGAAGAGCAGGACCGGCTTGAAGTCAAGCTGAAGGATGGCGTGCTGACCTGTGAAGTATTAGAAAAGAGAGGGGAAGAAAAATGACAGACGTGAAAAAAAATGAAAACATGACATTTGAAGAAGCGATGAAAGGGCTTGAGAGCATTGTATCAAAGCTTGAAGAGGGAGATGTGCCTCTAGAGCAAGCCATTAACTATTTCCAAGAAGGCATGGCTCTGTCAAAAATGTGCCATGAAAAGCTGCAAAAAGTCGAAAAGCAAATGGACTTCATTTTAAAAGAAGACGGCGAACTGGCACCTTTCAGTGTTCAGGAGGAAGACGAAGGTGACAAATAAATTAACGAGCTTTCTGGCGGACCGGAAAAAAACAATTGAAAATCAGCTTTCTGTCTATACTGAAAAGCTTGATATGCCGGACTCATTAAAGAAATCTATGCTGTATTCTCTAGAGGCCGGCGGAAAGCGGCTGCGGCCTCTGATTGTACTGGCTGTTTTAAACGCATATGGAAAAAGCGAAAAAGACGGCATTCCGGTGGGCTGTGCTGTCGAAATGATTCACACGTATTCGTTAATTCATGATGATCTTCCATGCATGGATGATGACGATTTGCGCCGCGGGAAGCCGACAAACCATAAAGTGTTTGGTGAAGCGACGGCAGTATTAGCGGGTGACGGGCTGCTCACAGAAAGCTTTAAGCTGATTACCTCCCACGTGTCAGACGAGGTGTCAGCAGAAAAGCGCCTGCGGCTTGTGGATGAACTGATTTCAGCGGCAGGCACCGAAGGCATGGTCGGGGGGCAAGTAGCTGATATGGAAGCGGAAAACCGACAAGTCACGCTTGAAGAGCTCGAATCCATTCATGAACGGAAAACTGCCAAGCTTCTTGGCTTTTGTGTAATCGCAGGTGCTATTTTGGCTGATGCGCCTGAGGAAGACATTGAAACACTGCGTACCTTCAGCAGCCACATTGGAATCGGATTTCAAATCAGAGACGATATTTTAGATTTAGAAGGCAGTGAAGAGAAAATCGGCAAACGTGTCGGCTCGGATACCACAAATGACAAATCGACATACCCGTCACTTCTTTCATTGGAAGGGGCCAAACATAAATTGGATGTTCATATAAAAGAGGCGAAGCGATTGATCGGCGGACTCTCTCTTCAAAAAGACCTTTTATATGAGCTTTGTGATTTAATTGCGGCAAGAGATCACTAAAACGATCCTAATTTGAAGCGGCTGCACGAGATATGGTAAAATGTAAGCAGTTTATATGAAAAATGAAAAGGAAAAGCGCGTTTGTCTTTTTTTATGTCTGAGATTATTGTCAGCTCGGCATGCAAAAGACATGTATCATTGCAGAAATTCATGCTGAAAGTGAGTTGATCCGCTTTGGATCTTTTATCAATACAGGACCCGTCGTTTTTAAAAAACATGTCCATTGATGAATTAGAGAAATTAAGTGATGAAATCCGTCAGTTTTTAATTACCAGTTTATCCGCTTCCGGCGGCCACATCGGCCCAAACTTAGGTGTCGTAGAGCTTACTGTTGCCCTGCATAAGGAATTTAACAGCCCGAAAGACAAATTTTTATGGGATGTAGGCCATCAGTCGTATGTCCATAAGCTGCTGACAGGACGCGGAAAAGAATTTGCGACGCTTCGCCAGTACAAAGGGCTTTGCGGATTTCCAAAGCGAAGTGAAAGCGAGCACGATGTTTGGGAAACCGGGCACAGCTCGACTTCTCTGTCAGGCGCGATGGGAATGGCAGCTGCCCGTGATATTAAAGGAACGGATGAATATATTATTCCGATCATTGGTGACGGCGCGCTGACCGGCGGTATGGCGCTCGAAGCCCTTAACCACATCGGCGACGAGAAAAAAGACATGATTGTCATCCTTAATGATAATGAAATGAGTATTGCGCCAAATGTCGGTGCCATTCACTCTATGCTCGGACGGCTCCGTACTGCGGGGAAATACCAGTGGGTGAAAGATGAGCTTGAATACTTATTTAAAAAGATTCCGGCAGTTGGGGGCAAGCTTGCCGCCACGGCGGAACGGGTCAAAGACAGCCTGAAATACATGCTCGTCTCCGGAATGTTTTTCGAGGAGCTCGGTTTTACGTATTTGGGCCCGGTGGACGGACATTCTTATCATGAGCTGATTGAGAATCTTCAATACGCCAAAAAAACGAAAGGCCCTGTTCTTCTGCACGTCATCACGAAAAAAGGGAAGGGGTACAAACCGGCTGAGACCGATACGATTGGGACATGGCATGGTACCGGACCATATAAAATTAATACCGGTGACTTTGTAAAGCCGAAAGCCGCAGCTCCTTCGTGGAGCGGTCTTGTCAGCGGAACTGTGCAGCGAATGGCGCGCGAGGACGGACGCATTGTAGCCATTACGCCGGCTATGCCTGTCGGTTCAAAGCTTGAAGGCTTCGCAAAGGAATTCCCTGACCGGATGTTCGACGTAGGAATCGCAGAACAGCATGCCGCAACGATGGCGGCAGCTATGGCGATGCAGGGGATGAAGCCGTTTTTGGCGATTTACTCAACCTTCCTGCAAAGGGCATATGACCAAGTTGTCCATGACATCTGCCGCCAAAACGCCAATGTGTTTATTGGAATTGACCGTGCAGGACTCGTTGGCGCTGATGGAGAGACACATCAAGGCGTGTTTGATATTGCGTTTATGCGCCACATTCCAAACATGGTCTTAATGATGCCGAAAGACGAAAATGAAGGCCAGCACATGGTTCATACAGCACTTAGCTATGACGAAGGCCCGATAGCGATGCGTTTTCCGCGAGGAAACGGACTCGGCGTAAAAATGGATGAACAGTTGAAAACGATTCCGATCGGTACGTGGGAGGTGCTGCGTCCGGGGAACGATGCTGTCATCTTAACATTCGGCACAACAATCGAAATGGCGATTGAAGCAGCCGAAGAGCTGCAGAAAGAAGGCCTTTCCGTGCGCGTTGTGAATGCGCGTTTTATTAAGCCGATTGATGAAAAGATGATGAAGAGTATCCTAAAAGAAGGCTTGCCAATTTTAACAATTGAAGAAGCGGTCTTAGAAGGCGGTTTCGGAAGCTCGATTTTAGAATTCGCTCATGATCAAGGTGAATATCATACTCCGATCGACAGAATGGGTATACCTGATCGGTTTATTGAACACGGAAGCGTAACGGCGCTTCTTGAGGAAATTGGACTGACAAAACAGCAGGTGGCAAATCGTATTAGATTACTGATGCCGCCAAAGACACACAAAGGAATTGGATCATGACGTCAAAGAAAGAACGATTAGATGTATTATTAGTGGAAAGAGGGCTGGCGGAAACGCGTGAAAAAGCCAAAAGAGCCATTATGGCGGGGATCGTCTACTCAAACGAAAACCGCTTGGACAAGCCTGGAGAAAAAATTGACCGCGACCTTCCGTTAACCGTCAAAGGAAACCCGCTGAGGTATGTGAGCAGGGGCGGCTTAAAGCTCGAAAAAGCGTTGAAAGAGTTTCCCGTCTCTGTCAAAGATAAAATTATGATTGATATTGGCTCCTCCACCGGCGGTTTTACGGACTGCGCTTTGCAAAATGGAGCTAAACAGTCATACGCTGTGGATGTAGGCTATAATCAGCTTGCGTGGAAGCTTAGACAGGATGAACGGGTCGTCGTGATGGAACGGACGAACTTTCGTTATGCAACACCGGCAGACTTTACAAAGGGCATGCCGGAGTTTGCCACAATTGATGTGTCCTTTATTTCACTGCGGCTCATCCTGCCTGTCCTAAGGACTTTGCTCGTACCGGGCAGCGACTGCATGGCTCTAGTTAAGCCTCAGTTTGAAGCGGGACGGGAATCCGTCGGCAAAAAAGGGATTGTCAGAGATCCTAAAGTGCATGCTGATGTGCTCAAGCGAATGATCAGTTTTTCTGCCGCTGAAGGCTATATCTGTAAAGGCTTGTCATTTTCTCCAATCACGGGAGGAGACGGAAATATTGAGTTTCTCCTTCATTTGCATTGGCCGGGAGAGGGACAGGAAGGCCAGGAGCTGCCGGAAGAAGAGATCATGCGTGTTGTAGAAGAAGCACATAAGACGTTAAAAGAAAAAAAAGCAGATGTACCGGAATAATAGGGCGCTATTATTCCTTTTTTCTGCATTCATGTACAATGTGCAGAGAATCATATAACATAAAAGAACAGATAAGCTTGGAAATAGAGGTGCTTACATGAACAAAGGCCAGAGGCATATTAAAATCAGAGAGATCATTACAAGCAATGAAATCGAAACGCAGGATGAATTGGTCGACATGCTAAAGCAGGATGGATACAAAGTAACGCAAGCCACGGTATCACGGGATATTAAAGAACTTCACCTTGTAAAAGTGCCTACAAACAATGGTTCTTACAAATACAGTCTTCCGGCGGACCAGCGTTTCAATCCGCTGTCTAAGCTAAAGCGGGCATTGATGGACGCATTTGTGAAAATAGACTCAGCAAGCCATATGATTGTGCTGAAAACGATGCCGGGCAATGCCCAGGCAATCGGGGCGCTGATGGACAATTTGGACTGGGATGAAATGATGGGGACCATTTGCGGGGATGATACGATTTTAATTATTTGCCGGACTCCTGAAGATACAGAAGGCGTAAAAAACAGGCTCCTTGAACTGCTGTAACAGAAAATCTAACAAAGATAAGAGGTGTAATGCTGTTTGTTAGCTGAACTATCGATTAAAAACTTTGCCATTATTGAGGAACTGACGGTTTCTTTTGAACGCGGGCTTACGGTTTTAACAGGAGAAACCGGAGCCGGCAAATCCATCATCATAGATGCCATTTCTCTTTTAGTCGGAGGCCGCGGATCATCTGAATTTGTTAGATATGGGGAAGCAAAAGCCGAACTTGAAGGGCTGTTTCTGTTGGAGAGCGGCCATCCTGTTTTAGGCGTATGCGCTGAGCAGGGAATCGACGTTTCAGACGAAATGATCGTCATGAGAAGGGATATCAGCACGAGCGGGAAAAGCGTTTGCCGTGTCAATGGCAAGCTTGTCACGATTGCTTCGCTAAGAGAGATCGGCAGGCTTTTATTAGATATTCACGGGCAGCACGATAACCAGCTGTTAATGGAAGACGAAAATCATCTCCAGCTTTTGGACAAGTTTGCCGGGGCCGAAGTGGAAAGCGCGCTCAAAACGTATCAGGAAGGGTACCAGCGGTATATGAAGCTGCTCAAAAAGCTTAAGCAGCTTTCTGAAAGCGAACAGGAAATGGCCCATCGCCTTGATCTTATTCAATTTCAGCTCGAAGAAATCGAATCGGCAAAGCTTGAGCTTAACGAAGATGAACAGCTCCAAGAAGAGCGCCAGCAAATTTCAAACTTTGAGAAGATATATGAATCGCTGCAAAATGCATATAACGCGCTTCGCAGTGAGCAGGGCGGATTGGACTGGGTTGGAATGGCATCATCGCAGCTTGAAGATATATCTGATATAAACGAACCGCTGAAAAAAATGTCTGAAAGTGTTTCGAACTCCTACTATTTGCTTGAGGATGCCACATTTCAGATGAGAAATATGCTGGATGAGCTTGAATTTGATCCGGAACGCCTGAACTATATTGAGACGCGACTTAATGAAATCAAACAGCTGAAACGAAAATACGGTGCCACTGTTGAAGACATTTTGGAATATGCTTCTAAAATTGAAGAAGAGATTGACCAAATTGAAAACAGGGACAGCCACCTTCAAAGCTTGAAAAAGGAGCTTGACTCCGTCGGCAAAGATGTCGCAGTGGAAGCGGCAAATGTGTCACAAATCCGAAAAACATGGGCGAAAAAGCTGGCTGATGAGATTCATCGGGAATTAAAAAGCCTGTACATGGAAAAATCAACTTTTGATACGGAATTTAAGGTCAGAACAGCGTCACGCAATGAAGAGGCGCCGCTTGTAAACGGCCAGCCCGTTCAGCTGACTGAACAAGGGATTGACCTGGTGAAGTTTTTAATTTCAACCAATACAGGCGAGCCGCTGAAATCCCTTTCGAAAGTCGCTTCAGGTGGAGAGCTGTCACGGGTGATGCTTGCCATAAAAAGCATTTTTTCCTCACAACAGGATGTGACATCGATCATTTTTGATGAGGTTGATACCGGTGTAAGCGGCAGGGTCGCACAGGCAATTGCTGAGAAGATCCATAAGGTGTCAATAGGATCACAAGTGCTGTGCATTACACACCTGCCTCAGGTGGCTGCCATGGCCGATACGCATCTTTATATTGCGAAGGAGTTAAAAGACGGCAGAACGACGACACGTGTCAAGCCGCTGTCTAAGCAGGAAAAGGTAGCGGAAATCGGGCGCATGATTGCAGGTGTCGAAGTAACCGACTTAACGAAACGCCATGCGAAAGAACTTTTAAAACAAGCGGATCAAGTCAAAACAACTGGGTAAGCTGCGCGAGAAGCGCAGCTTATTTTTTTCGTGCACATCCATTCGTTCATCAGTATATCCAATGTTTTTCTTCATATGACAGTTATAAATAAGCCGTCAGAAGGCAAAATTAAATGATGTAGCAGCAAGTCATAAAGAAGGTGTGGGATAGGAGCGAGGAGAGTGAAGTAGTGAATGCCCGATAACATTAGAAAAGCAGTAGGTTTAATTCTCCTTGTTTCGTTATTAAGTGTAGGTTTATGCAAACCGCTAAAAGAATATTTACTGATTCCAACGCAAATGAGAGTATTTGAAACCCAAACACACGCGATTGAAACGAGTTTATCGGTAAACGCTCAGACATCAGAATCCTCAGAAGCGTTTACAGTAAAGAAAGATCCGCATGAAATCAAGGTGACGGGCAAAAAATCAGGTGAGTCAGAATTAGTATATGATCTTGCCGGATTTCCAATTAAAAAAACAAAAGTGCATGTTCTTCCTGATTTAAAGGTTATACCTGGCGGACAATCAATCGGTGTAAAACTTCATTCCGTCGGTGTTCTTGTCGTCGGATTTCATCAAATCAATACAAGTGAAGGCAAAAAATCTCCGGGAGAAACGGCCGGAATTGAAGCGGGCGACATCATTATTGAGATGAATGGACAGAAAATTGAAAAAATGAATGATGTAGCCCCATTTATTCAAAAGGCTGGGAAAACTGGTGAATCTTTAGACTTACTGATCAAACGTGACAAACAGAAAATCAAAACGAAGCTGATCCCAGAAAAGGATGAAGGAGAAGGCAAATACAGAATCGGGTTATATATCAGAGATTCTGCTGCCGGCATCGGCACTATGACCTTTTATGAACCGAAAACAAAAAAATACGGAGCACTTGGCCACGTGATTTCCGATATGGACACAAAGAAACCAATTGTAGTGGAGAATGGAGAAATTGTTAAATCCACTGTAACATCAATTGAAAAAGGGACAGGCGGTAATCCGGGAGAAAAACTGGCGCGATTTTCCTCAGAACGCAAAACGATCGGGGATATTAACAGAAACAGCCCATTTGGAATTTTTGGCACGCTGCATCAGCCGATTCAAAACAACATATCAGATCAAGCATTGCCGGTTGCGTTTTCTACCGAAGTCAAAAAAGGGCCGGCTGAAATTTTAACCGTTATTGATGATGACAAAGTAGAAAAATTCGATATTGAAATCGTCAGCACAACGCCGCAAAAATTCCCTGCGACAAAAGGAATGGTGTTGAAAATTACCGATCCAAGGCTGTTGAAAGAAACAGGAGGCATCGTACAGGGGATGAGCGGAAGCCCGATTATTCAAAACGGAAAAGTGATCGGTGCTGTCACCCATGTATTTGTAAATGACCCGACAAGCGGCTACGGTGTTCATATTGAATGGATGCTGTCAGAAGCAGGAATCGATATTTACGGAAAAGAAAAAGCAAGCTGACTGCCGGAGTTTCCGGCAGTTTTTTTATTTTGATCCCTCTTCACTTCTCAGAATACATACGGTAAAATATACAAAAGAAGATTTTTCGACAAATTCACGTTTCCTTGTTTGTCAAATTTCATTTTTAGTCGAAAAACAGAGAAAAACATAGAATAACAAAGATATGCCACTAATATTGGTGATTATGATTTTTTTAGAGGGTATATAGCGGTTTTGTCGAATGTAAACATGTAGCAAGGGTGAATCCTGTTAACTACATTTGGGGAGGAAGAAACGTGGAGAAAATTAAAGTTTGTGTTGCTGATGATAATCGAGAGCTGGTAAGCCTGTTAAGTGAATATATAGAAGGACAGGAAGACATGGAAGTGATCGGCGTTGCTTATAACGGACAGGAATGCCTGTCGCTGTTTAAAGAAAAAGATCCCGATGTGCTCGTATTAGATATTATTATGCCGCATTTAGACGGACTTGCGGTTTTAGAGAGGCTGAGGGAATCAGATCTGAAAAAACAGCCGAATGTCATTATGCTGACAGCCTTTGGACAGGAAGATGTCACGAAAAAGGCCGTCGATTTAGGCGCGTCCTACTTTATTCTCAAACCGTTTGATATGGAAAACCTTGTCGGCCATATCCGCCAGGTCAGCGGAAATGCCAGCAGTGTGACGCATCGTGCGCCATCATCGCAAAGCAGTATTATACGCAGCAGCCAGCCTGAACCAAAGAAGAAAAATCTCGACGCGAGCATCACAAGCATTATCCATGAAATCGGCGTCCCAGCCCATATTAAAGGCTATCTCTATCTGCGCGAAGCAATCTCAATGGTATACAATGACATCGAATTGCTCGGCAGCATTACAAAAGTCCTCTATCCGGACATCGCCAAAAAATTCAACACAACCGCAAGCCGTGTAGAAAGAGCGATCCGCCATGCAATTGAAGTGGCATGGAGCAGAGGAAACATTGATTCCATTTCCTCGCTGTTCGGCTATACTGTCAGCATGACAAAAGCTAAACCGACAAATTCGGAATTCATTGCAATGGTTGCGGATAAGCTGAGATTAGAACATAAGGCTTCTTAAACATGAGCTTATTAAGTGGTCATTAAATCAAACGTCTTTTATTTATTAGTTTGCGCTGATAAATAGGAGGCGTTTTGTTTTGGGGACATTTGTTAGTATGGGAGAAGAATATTAAGTATCCGCGAATAGTAAAGGATAGGTTTGAAAAGTAAGGAAAGCTAATGGCGGTATTACCTGCACTCTTGGTCCATTCATACATCTTATAGGATCACGAAGCATGATCGATTCTAGATGTTTCCGTTATAAAATGAAACCTATCTCCTGCAAAATCGTAAGTAAGGCGTATTCATGTAAAAAGGAGACGTACGAATGAAAAAGAAAAAAGCAAGAAAGCATGACGGATTTTTCCTAGATTTTCTTTTCGAAGTAGGTGGGGAGCTCTTTCTTTTGCTGTTTAGATGTGTACACAAACTATTTATATAAAGGGAAAAAAGACTGCCGAATCGTTTCGGCAGTCTTTGCACATTAATCTTTATAAGGCACCCAGCCTGGCGTGTTCACAATTGCTTGCCATAGCGGTTCAGGCAAATGATATTTTTCTTTATCTGTGCCTTTGATCACTGTTTCGATTTGCTTTTCACGGCCTTCTTTTACTTTTACCGTCCAGTCAGGGTCAACTAGAATTTCGCGTCCCATAGCGACTAGCGGAATACCGTTTTCGATGACGGCAAGCGCGTTATCAGCGGAATGGATGGAACCGACGGCGATCAGCGGCACTTTGTTTCCGACACGTTCATTCAATAAGTCCATGCGTGTGCGAGTCGGATCTGCACCGCGGCGCGCTTTTGAGTTCACGTCCATCAGTGAGATATGAAGATAATCCAATTCTTTATCCCCTAAAGCATCAACAAGCGTATAAGTTTCAGTCATTGTCAATCCCGGTGTCTCAGGTTCTTCCGGAGACAGACGGTAGCCGACTAAGAACGCACCCTTCGCATGTTCTGAAGCGGCTTTTTTCACTTCATCGACAATAGCGAGCGGGAAGGCTAATCGTTTTTCATCGCTTCCTCCCCAGCGATCCGTGCGCTGATTGGTTTTCGGAGAATAAAACTGCTGAATTAAGTAGCCGTTTGCACCGTGAATTTCGACACCGTCAAAGCCGGCTTCAATGGCGCGTCTTGTCGCTTCTCCAAACGCCTTCACAATGTTTTCCACTTCTTCTTCTTTTAAT
Source organism: Bacillus sp. FSL R5-0576 (assembly GCF_038004765.1). Lineage (NCBI taxonomy): Bacteria > Bacillati > Bacillota > Bacilli > Caryophanales > Bacillaceae > Bacillus > Bacillus sp. FSL R5-0576. The sequence continues at coordinate 2,243,323 of NZ_JBBORU010000001.1, read as the reverse complement.
GCGCGAGCAATTTGTTTGCCGTTATCAAACACGTCACTTGGCCCCACAACATCCTGTTGAGGAACGAGCTCAGACGGGCACTCAATACCGCCGTGATGAATTTGAACAACGGCTTTAGCGCCTTGTGCCTGAATGGCTTGTGCTAACTTTTTTAAACCTGGAATGTTGGAATCGTCATGGATGGCCGGCTGCCCGGGGAATGCTTTTCCGTCCGGTGTAACATTTGCGCAGGCTGTAATCACCATTCCCATCTCTTTTGAACGGGGGATGATGTAGTCGAGCTCCGCTTCAGATATTGTACCGTCTTCATTAGAAGCGTAATGAGTCATTGGTGCTACTGCGATCCGGTTGTCGATTGTAACGCCGCTTTTAAACGTAAATGGTTCAAACAGTGGCTTATACTTAGGATTCATTTGATCATCTTCTTTCGTTTGGATTCGCACATATTCTAGCCTATATGTAAAAATTAATGCAATTGATCTGCTTTACTGACTGAATATCTTGAGTACAGAGTGATGTTTTCGCCGCTCTTTTTCGGGGCCTTTGTAGCCGCCGCTCATTTGGTGGCCGATGGAGCATGTGATGACAGCTGCCGCCAGCAGCAGAACGAATTTTTTCATGGCTTTAACTTCTTTCAATAAAGTAAATATCCTTTAAAAGGTTACGCCTGGCTGACCCACCCGTCAAACGATTTGCTCACCCTATTCTCAAATTTTTTAAAATGAATAAAAAGTTGCTTCTTTCCGCTAATTTTTTCTAATTGGCGCCTCAATTAGAGCCATCCTCATAGACAAATCTGCTCGTTATCTTTCTAACAACAGGAAATGATCGGGTCGTATAGCCCTTTTGAAAATCATGGAACTTGCTCGCCTGCATTCGCGTTGTCTTTACAAATTCGCCATTCTGGTCAAAGATAAAAGCCAAACATCAGGAAGAGGTGGTCATGTGAAACAAACGGTTCTTTTGCTGTTTACTGCGCTCTTTCTTTCGGGGTGCAGTGTTGCAAGTGCGGATGACTCAGTGCCAAGGTTTACCGAAGAGGGAAAATACATTGGCTCGGCTGATCCTCATACGATTGCGGTTTCTCTTAATGGAGAAGAAACCATGATACAAGTTCCGAAGGATAAACGTAATGAATGTGAATCACTGCCAGATCAGACACATGTCCTGGTGAAATATACAAAGAAGGATAATGGAACTTTACAGCTGGAAGATATTCAGCTGCGAAAGAACTCGTCATAAAAAGACCGGAGGGAGTAAGTTGAGAATGTTATGGAGGAGCTTGGCGCTGTGCGGATTGGCTTTGACGCTCGCGCCTTGTGCACAGGCAGCAGAGCCGATAGAAGGGAAAACAGTGTATATTGATGCCGGACACGGCGGTGAAGACAGTGGAGCGGTCGGAAACGGGCTCTTTGAAAAGGATATTAATTTGGCTGTCTCAGAGCATGTGACGGACAAACTAAAAGAGGAGGGAGCCAATCCTGTTGCATCCCGGTCTGACGATCATTTTCTGACCTTGGAGGAAAGAGTGGCTAAGGCAAGTGCCAATCAGGCTGACCTTTTTGTCAGCATACATGTGAATTCCGGGGTTGCTTCAGCTTCAGGAACAGAAACGTATTTTCAATCTGATTATGAAGGGGAGAACAGCCGGCGTCTGGCATCCGATATTCAGTCACAGCTCGTTTCTTCCTTACAAACGAGAGACAGGGGCGTGAAAGAATCAGACTTTTACGTCATTACATATTCACAAATGCCAAGTGTGTTAGCGGAGCTTGGGTTTATCACTAACAGCTCTGACGCGGACAAGCTGGGAAGTGAAGAATACCAGCAAAAGGCCGCAGATGCGATTGTCAACGGCATTGATTCTTATTATGATCAGTAGATTGATACAGCCTTAATCCTAGAGTGGAGCCGACAAAATAAGTATAATGGAGAAAACTTTAGGGTTTGAGGTGAAACGATGACAAAGATTTTTGCCCACCGGGGGGCATCAGGTCAATTTCCCGAAAATACAATGCTTGCATTTGAAAAAGGAATTGAAGCCGGAGCGGATGGGATAGAGCTTGATGTACAGCTGACGAAAGACGGACGCATTGTTGTGATTCATGATGAAAGACTTAATCGCACGACATCACTTAAAGGATTCGTGAAGGATACAACCTATGATGAGGTAAAGACTGCGAATGCGGCCGCTGGTCACGATCAAGCGTACAGCGATATAAAAGTGCCGCTGCTAGAAGATGTACTCTCGTGGACGGTAAAAAAGGATTTTCTCATCAACATTGAATTAAAAAACAGCGTGATCCGCTATGAGGGAATGGAAGAAAAAGTGCTGGAGGCAGTGAAGCGATTCAATGTAGAGGACAGAGTCATCCTATCCACCTTTAATCATGACAGCTTGGCGCTATGCGCCCGGCTTGCGCCGCATATCGAACGTGCAGTATTAACTTCAGATGTGCTTTATCAGGCAGATCGATATATCGCGTCTATTCCGGCTTCCGGCTATCACCCGAAGCTAAACAGCCCAGGGGTCACAGATGAAGTGCTGAAGAAAATGAGGAACAGTTCGATTAAGGTAAGGCCGTATACAGTTAATCGTCCGGAAGATATGAAGCGTCTCATTGAAGCGGGAGCAGACGGCATGTTTACCGACTTTCCAGAAAAGGCTTCGGCATTGCTGAAAAATGAATAGTTGTTAGAAGGAGGCTGTTTGACGCAGCCTTCTTTTTTCATTCATTCATGCCCGTTTCAAAGCATACATTCATAGAAGACAACTAGAAATTGTAAGCGCTGTCTATCTTCTGAATGAGGTGAAACCATGAGGAAAACAGTCATTGTAAGTGCTGCAAGAACGCCATTTGGCAAATTTGGCGGAGTATTGAAAGAGGTGAAAGCTGCTGAGCTTGGGGGCATTGTGATGAAGGAGGCGCTGCAACGGGCTGGAGTCTCTGGAGATGATGTAGAAGGAAACGTCATGGGCATGGTTGTCCAGGCCGGCTCAGGGCAGATACCTTCCCGTCAAGCTGCCCGTCTGGCGGGAATGCCTTGGAGTGTGCCGTCAGAAACACTGAATAAAGTCTGTGCTTCCGGCCTTCGCGCTGTCACTTTATGTGATCAAATGATTCGGGCGCAGGATGCGGACATACTTGTTGCGGGGGGGATGGAAAGCATGAGCAATATTCCGTATGCCGTTCCCGCCGGGCGCTGGGGAGCACGGATGGGGGACGGCGAGCTTAGGGACTTAATGGTGTATGACGGATTAACGTGCGCATTTGACGAGGTGCACATGGCTGTTCACGGAAATACAGCGGCCAAGGAATTTACAATCTCACGAAGAGAGCAGGACGAATGGGCGTTGAGAAGTCATGCAAGGGCAGCTAAGGCAGCCGATGAAGGGAAGTTTCAGGATGAAATTGTTCCCGTCAACTGGATCGGCCGAAAAGGGAAACCAAACGTTGTTGATAAAGATGAAGCGATTCGCCGTGACACAAGTCTGGATCAGCTCGCGAAACTTGCTCCGATTTATGCAAGTGACGGTTCTATCACAGCCGGCAATGCTCCCGGGGTCAATGACGGAGCCGGCGCGTTCGTGCTGATGTCTGAGGAAAAAGCTGCTGAGCTTGGCAAACGGCCTCTGGCTACAATTCTTGGTTTTTCAACTACGGGAATGCCAGCGCATGAGCTGGCGGCAGCGCCGGGGTTTGCCATTAACAAGCTCCTGAAAAAGAACGGTTTAACTGTCCAAGATATTGACTTGTTTGAAGTAAATGAAGCTTTTGCTTCAGTTGTTTTGACATGTGAAAAAATCGTAGGTTTCGATCTTGAAAAAGTAAATGTGAATGGCGGTGCGATCGCGCTCGGCCACCCGATCGGCGCGAGCGGGGCGAGAATTCTCATGACGCTTGTTTATGAATTAAAGCGCCGGGGAGGGGGTCTGGGCGTTGCCGCTATTTGCAGCGGGGCAGCACAGGGAGACGCCGTCTTAGTGCAGGTTCATTAAAACATGATGAAAAAGGGGATTTGAATGGAAATCAAACAAATCATGGTAGCTGGCGCAGGTCAGATGGGAAGCGGAATTGCTCAAACAGCTGCCGGCGCGGGCTTTTATGTGCGGATGTATGATGTGAATCCAGAGGCCGCTGAGGCAGGATTGAAACGGCTGAAGAAACAGCTGGCCCGTGATGCTGAGAAAGGAAAAAGGACCGAGACGGAAGCGAAGAGCGTAATCAGCCGCATTTCGATTTCTCAAACGCTTGAGGAGGCAGAGCATGCGGACATTGTGATTGAGGCTATCGCAGAAAACATGGCGGCAAAAACTGAGATGTTTAAAACACTTGATCGCATTTGCCCGCCTCATACGATTTTGGCCAGCAATACATCTTCCTTGCCTATTACAGAAATCGCTGCTGTAACAAACCGGCCTCAACGGGTTATTGGCATGCATTTTATGAATCCCGTTCCTGTAATGAAGCTGGTTGAAGTGATTCGCGGCTTAGCTACATCAGAAGAAACGGCCTTAGATGTTATGGCATTAGCGGAAAAGATGGGGAAAACAGCGGTAGAAGTCAATGATTTTCCTGGGTTTGTTTCCAACCGTGTGCTTCTTCCAATGATTAATGAAGCCATCTATTGCGTGTATGAGGGAGTGGCGAAGCCGGAGGCAATAGATGAAGTGATGAAGCTGGGCATGAATCATCCGATGGGTCCGCTTGCATTAGCGGATTTTATCGGACTGGATACGTGTTTATCAATTATGGAAGTCCTTCACTCAGGCCTTGGCGATTCCAAATACCGTCCTTGCCCGCTGCTCCGCAAGTATGTCAAAGCAGGCTGGCTTGGCAAAAAGAGCGGACGCGGTTTTTATGACTATGAGGAGAGGACTTCCTGAAGTCTATTCCATCCGGGGGTGGCCGAGTTGCATGTAACCCAAGAGCAAGTCATGATGCGAAAAATGGTGCGTGATTTTGCACGAAAAGAAATTGCTCCCGCTGCGGAAATCATGGAGAAAACGGACGAATTTCCCTTTCAGCTGATCAAAAAAATGGGTGAACACGGCCTGATGGGAATACCGGTGCCGGAACAATACGGCGGTGCCGGAGCGGACGTTGTTTCTTATATTTTGGCAATTCATGAGATTTCTAGAATCAGCGCGGCTGTCGGCGTGATTCTCTCCGTTCATACCTCAGTCGGCACAAATCCGATTCTGTATTTCGGCAACGAAGAACAGAAGATGAAATATATACCAAAGCTCGCGTCAGGAGACCATTTGGGCGCATTTGCACTAACGGAGCCTCACTCGGGGTCGGATGCTGGGAGCCTCCGCACAACAGCAATCAAAAAGAACGGCAAATATCTATTAAACGGATCGAAAATATTCATAACGAATGGCGGAGCAGCTGATATCTATATCACATTTGCTTTAACAGCTCCAGATCAAGGCAGGTACGGGATTTCGGCTTTTATTGTTGAAAAAAACACACCCGGTTTTACCGTTGGAAAAAAAGAAAGAAAGCTGGGGCTTTATGGCTCCAATACTACGGAACTGATTTTTGATAATGCAGAAGTGCCTGAAGCCAATTTGCTTGGCAAAGAGGGTGATGGCTTTCACATTGCGATGGCGAATTTAAATGTCGGCCGGATCGGCATTGCGGCACAGGCCCTCGGAATTGCAGAGGCGGCTCTTGAGCATGCCGTTAATTATGCGAAGCAGCGAGTGCAATTTGGAAGGCCGATTGCAGCCAATCAAGGCATATCATTTAAGCTGGCTGACATGGCGACTAGGGCAGAGGCGGCAAGGCATCTTGTCTACCACGCCGCAGACCTTCATAACCGCGGCCTAAATTGTGGAAAAGAAGCGTCTATGGCTAAACAATTTGCTTCCGATGCAGCCGTGAAGGCAGCGTTAGACGCCGTTCAAATTTATGGAGGATATGGCTATATGAAGGATTATCCAGTTGAGCGCTTGCTTCGCGATGCAAAGGTGACGCAAATCTATGAAGGGACGAATGAGATTCAAAGACTGATTATTTCCAAGTATTTGCTTGGCGGAACCTGATAGACAAAAAACGCAAAAACGGAGGTTGAGGATATGGAGGAGAAACAGCAATATTCTCCAGGGTTGGACGGTGTGATTGCGGCAGAAACTCATATTTCTTATCTTGACACCCAGTCCAGCCAGATTTTGATACGAGGCTATGATTTAATAGAACTTTCTGAAACAAAAAGCTATCTGGAGCTTGTCCATTTATTGCTGGAGGGCAGGCTGCCAGAAGAAAGTGAAATGGAGACGCTGGAACGTAAAATAAACAGTGCCTCAAGCCTGCCTGCTGATCATCTCCGTCTGCTTGAGCTGCTCCCTGAGGGCACTCATCCAATGGATAGTCTGCGTACCGGCCTGTCGGCACTTGCTGGCTATGATCGGCAAATTGATGATCGGTCTCCTTCCGCAAACAAAGAACGCGCCTATCAGCTTCTTGGGAAAATGCCTGCCCTCACTGCTGCCAGCTACAGGATCATTAATAAAAAAGAGCCGATTCTTCCGCTTCATACCCTATCCTACAGTGCGAATTTTCTATACATGATGACAGGGAAATTGCCGTCTTCATTGGAAGAACAGATTTTTGACCGGTCGCTCGTCCTGTACAGTGAGCATGAGATGCCGAATTCAACATTTGCGGCCAGGGTCATTGCATCTACACATTCAGATCTTTATGGGGCTTTGACTGGGGCTGTCGCTTCCCTGAAAGGGAATCTTCACGGAGGAGCAAACGAAGCTGTGATGTATTTGCTTTTGGAGGCAAAAACGACATCTGATTTTGAGCAGCTTCTGCAAACAAAACTGAAAAGAAAAGAAAAAATCATGGGCTTCGGCCACCGGGTGTATATGAAAAAAATGGACCCGAGAGCACTCATGATGAAAGAGGCGCTGCAGCAATTATGCGATAAAGCCGGTGACTATCGTTTATATGAGTTGTGTGAAGCGGGTGAGCGGCTGATGGAGAAGGAAAAAGGGCTTTACCCGAATTTGGATTACTATGCTGCCCCGGTGTATTGGATGCTCGGCATACCGATTCCTTTATATACGCCGGTCTTTTTCAGCGCGAGAACGTCCGGTTTATGCGCCCATGTGATCGAACAGCATGCCAATAATCGGCTCTTCCGTCCCCGTGTCAGTTACATGGGCCCGCGATATCAAACAAAACCATGAAAGGAACTGGTAGAATGCCGAAAACGGATCGTGTTATCGAAGAAATCACAGACTATGTGCTTGAAAAAGAGATTACAAGTGCCGAAGCGTATACAACAGCGGGGCATGTATTGCTGGATACCCTGGGCTGCGGGATCTTGGCGCTACGGTATCCGGAATGCACAAAGCTGCTTGGCCCGATTGTTCCAGGAACGACTGTGCCGAATGGAAGCAAAGTGCCGGGAACGTCATATGTTCTCGATCCTGTGAGGGCAGCGTTTAATATCGGCTGCATGATTCGCTGGCTCGATTACAACGATACGTGGCTGGCGGCGGAGTGGGGGCATCCGTCCGATAACTTGGGAGGGATCCTTGCCGCTGCTGATTATGTATCAAGAGTGAGGCTGTCTGAAGGAAAAGAGCCGTTAACAGTACGTGACGTACTTGAGATGATGATCAAAGCACACGAGATTCAAGGTGTGCTGGCGTTAGAAAACAGCTTAAATCGAGTTGGCCTTGACCATGTGCTGTTTGTCAAAGTTGCGACAACTGCTGTTGCGGCAAAGCTTTTGGGCGGCGGAAGAGAAGAAATCAAAAATGCGCTTTCGAATGCATGGATTGACAATGCAGCATTGAGGACATACCGCCATTCACCGAATACAGGCTCGCGTAAATCATGGGCGGCAGGAGATGCAACGAGCAGAGGTGTTCATTTGGCGCTGATGTCGTTAAAAGGGGAAATGGGTTATCCGACAGCCCTGAGTGCACCGGGTTGGGGGTTCCAAGACGTTTTATTCAATAAGAAAGAGATCGAGCTTGCCCGTCCGCTCGACGCTTATGTCATGGAAAATGTGTTATTTAAAGTGTCTTATCCTGCGGAATTTCACGCCCAGACAGCGGCGGAGTGCGCCGTCATTCTTCACCCGCAGGTAAAGAACCGGATTGATGAGATTGACCGAGTTGTCATCAGAACGCATGAATCCGCTATCCGAATCATTGATAAAAAAGGCCCGCTCCATAATCCGGCAGACCGTGATCACTGTCTCCAATACATTACAGCAATCGGTTTGCTTTTTGGTGATATCACCGCACAGCATTATGAAGCTGAAACAGCGAGTGATCCGAGAATAGATAAACTTCGTGATAAAATGGAAGTGACTGAAAATAAAACATATACCGAGGATTATTTGAAACCTGATAAACGTTCCATCTCAAATGCCGTTCAGGTTCATTTTAAAGACGGAACGAGCACGGAAATGGTGGAATGTGAGTTTCCCCTCGGCCATCGTTTTCGAAGAGAGGAAGCAGTGCCGAAACTGTTGGAAAAGTTTTCTGACAATCTCAAAACCCATTTTCCTGATAAACAGCACAAACACATTTATGAGCGCTGTACCAGCTATGAGACATTACAAACGATGCGCGTAAATGAATTCGTAGACATGTTCTGCATGTAAAAGGGGGATTTGTTTCATGTCGTGGATCGTCAATCAGCAATCGTCACAAGAGGAGCTTGCCGGGCGTTTCCGCAAGCTGATGTCAGCACCGGACATTCTTCAAATTCCCGGCGCCCATGACGGGATGGCCGCTTTGCTTGCGAAAGAAGCCGGTTTTTCTGCTATTTATTTGTCCGGTGCTGCCTATACAGCCAGCAGGGGGCTGCCTGATCTAGGGATCATCACATCGGCAGAGATAGCTGAACGGGCCAAAGATCTTGTGCGTGCAGCTGATCTGCCTCTGCTTGTGGATATCGATACGGGATTTGGCGGTGTCTTAAATGCCGCCCGAACAGCCCGGGAAATGCTTGAAGCCAGGGTAGCAGCCGTTCAAATAGAAGACCAGCAGCTCCCAAAAAAATGCGGACATTTAAATGGCAAGCAGCTAGTTCCGATCAAGGAAATGGCGCAAAAAATAAAAGCCATTAAACAAACGGCACCCTCCCTTATTGTTGTTGCCCGTACTGATGCCAGGGCGCAGGAAGGGCTTGATGCCGCAATAAAACGTTCAGAGGCTTACATTGAGGCGGGAGCGGACGCAATTTTCCCGGAAGCGCTACAGGCGGAGAATGAATTCCGCCAGTTTGCTGAGCGTATCTCCGTTCCGCTCCTTGCGAATATGACTGAATTTGGGAAAACGCCGTATTATCGTGCCGATGAATTCGAAGATATGGGGTTTCACATGGTGATATATCCTGTCACCTCGCTTCGAGCGGCGGCAAAAGCTTGTGAGCGGATGTTTGGTTTGATGAAGGAGCACGGCTCACAAAAAGAAGGAATTCATGATATGCAGACACGAAAAGAACTGTACGATACGATTTCTTATTATGACTATGAAGCGTTAGACAAAACGATTGCCAAGACCGTTTTGCCTGACGAATAATGCAACAAAAAAAGCCGGAGCATTCTCCGGCTTTTTTGAAGCTATCGTTTTCTGAATCGCGGGCTGACTTGATTGCGTTTTCTGTCTCTGTATAAAATGAACCCGGCCAGCACATAGAGGCCGATCGCAAAAAAGATGAATCCTGACAACCCTTGGAGCCAAAGAGCTGAAAATGGCTTGATTGTATGGCCGAAAAGTGTATCTCTCATCAGTTTAATGCCTAAAGCAGAAATAGCCCCGGGGATGACTAATATTAAAAGCGCAAGAAGTCGGCTCATCTTCAGAAAACCCCTTTATCTTTTCATTTCCTTTATTGTCCAGCGGAAAAAATATTTTGTCAAGAGAAGAAAACGTGGTAACATAGGGTTGTGCAAATTATTGCAACGGAATAAATAGGTGTGCAAATTTTTTCATACAAAGGGGTATCGGGATGCAAAAGGTACTGATAGTAGGTGCCGGCAAAAGGGGAACGGCGTTATTACATATTCTGATTAAAACAGCCATCATAGATATCATTGCCGTAGTTGACAAAGACCCCGAGGCGCCGGGATTGAAAGAAGCAGAACAGTATGGGATTGCCGTTTCATCTGATTGGAAACCTTACATACAACAACAACCGGATATCGTCATTCATACCACCGGCGATCAAGCCGTGTTTGACGAGCTCCTTCAAAGAAAGCATGAAGATACCATTGTCATGCCGGGAAAAATGGCATACATCGTTTTTCAGCTGATGGAAGAAAAGCAGCACCTGATTCAAATGCTAAAAGAGCAAACCTATAAATATGACAGAATTTTTAATTCGACCCATGATGGAATGATTTTTATTGATATCAATGAAGAAATCATTCTCTTTAACCATATGGCCGAAAAAATGGTTGGGAAAAAACGTGAGGAAGTCATTGGGCGCCCAATAAAAGAAGTGATTCCGAGCACTAAGATGCCGCGGATCTTAAAAACAAGAGTGCCTGAATACAACCAGAAGCAGCTGTTAGGCGATCATTTGCAAATTGTGACCACAAGGCTGCCGATTATTGATGAAGGCGGACGTCTGCTCGGGGCTCTTTGTGTGTTTAAAGATATCACTGATGCGGTCGAGCTGGCAGAGGAAGTGACCAACTTAAAGCAGGTCCGTACGATGCTGGAGGCAATTATTCAATCCTCCGATGAGGCGATTTCTGTCGTTGATGAAAACGGCATCGGCCTGCTAATCAATAAAGCGTATACGAAAATGACGGGGCTTTCTGAAAAAGAAGTCATCGGCAAGCCTGCAAACACTGATATTTCCGAAGGCGAAAGCATGCATTTAAAGGTGCTTGAAACAAGACGTCCTGTTCGCGGTGTCAGAATGAAGGTCGGCCCGAATGAAAAAGAGGTCATCGTTAATGTAGCACCGGTGATTGTGGATGGGATTTTGAAAGGCAGCGTCGGCGTGATTCACGATGTTTCCGAAATTAAAATGCTGACAGCGGAGCTTAATCGCGCCAGACAAATTATTCGCACGCTTGAAGCGAAATACACGTTTGACGACATTATCGGCAAAAGCGAGCAAATGCTGGTTGCGCTTGAGCAGGCGAAGCTCGGTGCGAAAACACCGGCAACCATCTTGCTGCGCGGGGAATCAGGAACAGGAAAAGAACTGTTCGCCCATGCCATCCATAACGAAAGTGACCGGAAATACAATAAATTTATTCGCGTGAATTGTGCAGCCCTTTCTGAAAACCTGCTCGAATCAGAATTGTTCGGCTATGAGGATGGCGCGTTTTCAGGAGCGAAGCGCGGCGGTAAAAAGGGTTTATTTGAGGAAGCAAATAACGGCAGTATTTTCTTAGATGAAATCGGTGAGCTGACACAAAATATGCAGGCCAAATTGCTACGCGTCCTTCAAGAAAAGGAAATCGTCAGAGTGGGCGGCACGAAAGCGATCCCTGTCAACGTCAGAGTGATCGCGGCGACAAATGTAAATATTGAAAAGGCGATGGCGGACGGAACGTTCCGGGAAGACCTGTATTACCGGATCAACCGCTATCCGATCTCCATCCCGCCTTTGCGTCAGCGGTTGGAGGACATTGAAGCACTGAGCGTCAGACTTATCCAAAAGATCAACCGGGATTACGGCAGGAATGTAAAAGGGCTCTCACAGCAAGCCTTGCGCGCCTTATCTGCCTACCATTGGCCTGGGAATGTCCGGGAGCTTGAAAATGTCCTTGGACGAGCCATGATTTTTCTGAATCCGCATATGGAATGGATTGAAAAAGATCACTTGCCTGTATTCGAACTTGAGCAAAAAGAAAATGACACAGACCAGGGAACAGGTTTTGATTTTCCGGATATTGAAGGCGAAAAGCTGTCTGTCGCAGTAGAAAAATTTGAAGCACATTTGATCCAGCAAACGCTTGAAAAGCATCATTTTAACCGGACAAAAACAGCAAAAGCTCTCGGTGTCAGCATTCGGAACTTATATTACAAAATGGATAAATATGGCCTTGCAAATGAAGGCATGCAATAATTTGCAGAATAAACGCAAACATCTGCACGAATGTTTCAATATACCTGGTATGACAGCACCCTTAAGAGCTGGCATGGAACTTGCATAAAAAAAGGCGGAGTCGAAACAAGAAAGGTGGTAACAGATGAAGCTGAAAGATTTAATCGGCAAAGCGTCGATACACAAAAATAAGACCATTGCGGTTGCTCACGCTGAGGATGAGGAAGTGATCCGGGCTGTAAAGTTGGCAGCCGAGCACCTATCCGCCCGTTTCTTGTTAACGGGCGACAGCACAAAACTGAACGAGCTGACATCATCCATGCAAGGGCATCAAGTGGAAATCGTCCATGCCGATACTCCTGAGGAATCGGCGAAATTAGCGGTTCGTGCTGTGCATCATAAAACAGCGGACGTTTTAATGAAAGGCAATGTGCCGACTTCTGTTTTGCTTAAAGCGGTATTGAACAGACAGGAGGGGCTTCGGTCAGCAAGTGTCCTTTCCCACGTGGCTGTCTTCGATATACCGGATTTTGACCGGCTGATGTTTGTGACAGATTCGGCAATGAATATTGCTCCTTCGCTGGAAGAGCTCCGGCAGATTTTGCAAAATGCCGTTCATGTGGCCCATGCAGTGGGGAACAATAAGCCAAAAGCAGCTGCCCTTGCAGCGGTCGAAACGGTGAACCCTAAGATGGAAGCGACCGTGAATGCAGCTGCTCTAGCTCAAATGTACAAAAGGGGCCAGATCAAAGGCTGCATTGTTGATGGACCGCTTGCTTTGGATAACGCAGTTTCTCAAATTGCCGCGGCCCAGAAAAAAATTTCGGGAGACGTAGCGGGCAACGCAGATATCCTTCTCGTCCCAACAATTGAGGCCGGCAATATTTTATACAAATCTCTGATTTATTTTGCCAAGGCCAGCGTGGCGGCTGTCATTACAGGAGCCAAAGCACCGATTGCCTTAACAAGCAGAGCGGACTCTGCTGAAAATAAACTGTATTCCATTGCGCTGGCAATATGCGCATCTGAAGAATACACACATTAGGAGGAACGAACATGGAACTTTTTAAATATATGGAGAAATACGATTACGAACAATTGGTATTCTGCCAGGATGAACAATCTGGATTAAAAGCGATTATCGCGATTCATGATACAACGCTTGGTCCGGCGCTTGGCGGAACGAGAATGTGGACATATGAAAATGAAGAAGCGGCAATTGAAGATGCGCTCAGATTGGCTAGAGGCATGACCTATAAGAACGCGGCGGCAGGCTTAAACCTTGGCGGCGGAAAAACAGTCATTATCGGCGATCCGCGCAAAGACAAAAATGAAGAAATGTTCCGCGCGTTTGGCCGCTATATTCAAGGGCTGAACGGCAGATACATCACGGCTGAAGATGTGGGCACAACGGTCGAGGATATGGATATCATTCATGATGAAACAGACTACGTTACAGGGATTTCTCCTGCTTTCGGCTCTTCTGGAAATCCGTCCCCAGTCACAGCGTACGGGGTGTACAGAGGAATGAAGGCAGCAGCTAAAGCTGCTTTCGGAACCGACTCTCTTGAAGGAAAAACCATTGCTGTACAGGGTGTTGGGAACGTAGCCTATAACCTTTGCCGCCACCTGCATGAAGAAGGAGCAAACTTAATCGTTACGGATATCAACAAACAATCTGTACAGCGTGCAGTTGAAGATTTTGGCGCCCGTGCGGTAGATCCTGATGATATTTATTCACAAGACTGCGATATTTATGCGCCGTGTGCCCTTGGTGCGACTATTAACGACGATACCATTAAACAGCTGAAGGCGAAAGTGATCGCAGGTGCGGCTAACAACCAATTAAAAGAGACACGCCATGGTGATCAAATTCACGAAATGGGCATCGTTTATGCACCGGATTACGTGATTAACGCGGGCGGTGTTATCAACGTGGCAGATGAGCTTTACGGCTATAATGCAGAACGTGCATTGAAAAAAGTTGAAGGCATTTACGGCAATATCGAGCGTGTACTAGAGATTTCTCAGCGTGACGGCATTCCTGCATATTTAGCGGCTGACCGCTTGGCAGAGGAACGTATTGAACGCATGCGCCGCTCAAGAAGCCAGTTTTTGCAAAACGGCCACAGTGTATTAAGCAGACGTTAAGAAATTGATCTGGAGGTTATGAAAGTGCTACATGACGAAAAACGCATTCTCACAATTAATCCAGGCTCAACTTCAACGAAAATCGGTGTTTTTCATAACGAAAGAAGCATTTTTGAAAAAACATTGAGACACAACATAGAAGAGCTGCAGCGATTTGACCGAATTATTGATCAGTATGAATTTCGTAAAAACCATATTCTCGAAACGCTTCATGAACAGGGAATCAATATTTCAAAGTTTGATGCAGTCTGCGCAAGGGGCGGCCTTCTCCGGCCAATTGAAGGCGGGACCTACGTAGTGAATGATGAGATGATTGAGGATTTGAAAAGCGGCTACGCCGGTCAGCATGCTTCTAATCTCGGCGGCATTATCGCGCGGGAAATCGCTGACGGCCTGAATATCCCTTCGTATATCGTCGACCCTGTTGTCGTAGACGAAATGTCAGTGCTTGCGAAAGTTTCAGGCATGCCTGAAATTGAACGGAAAAGCATTTTCCATGCGTTAAACCAAAAAGCTGTCGCTCGTAAAGCGGCAGCCTCTCTTGGCAAACGATATGAGAACATGAAAATGATTATTACCCATATGGGCGGAGGTATTACAATTGGCGTCCATGACCGCGGGCGAGTGGTGGATGTCAATAACGGCCTGCACGGCGAGGGACCATTCAGTCCTGAACGAGCAGGAACAGTGCCTGCGGGAGATCTTGTTGATCTATGTTTTTCAGGGGAATATACAAAAGAAGAAATCATGAAAAAGCTTGTTGGCACCGGCGGACTTTTAGGCTATCTCGGTACAAATGATGCAGTAAAAGTGGAACAGATGATTCAAGGGGGCGATGAAAAAGCCCGCTTCATTTATGATGCCATGGCATATCAGGTAGCAAAGGAAATCGGGGCAGCCAGCGCGGCGTTAAAAGGCGAAGTTGAAGCGATTGTGCTGACGGGAGGCCTTGCGTACGGAAAAAGTTTTGTTTCTGCTATCAGATCATACATAGATTGGATTTCAGACGTTTTAGTCTATCCGGGTGAAAATGAACTGCAGTCTCTTGCCCAAGGGGCGCTCAGAGTATTGCAGGGCGAAGAGCAATCCAAACAATATCGTATTGAATAGACAGACAGGAGTGAGTCACCATGGCAACTGAGTATGACGTAGTCATTCTGGGCGGCGGTACCGGCGGTTATGTTGCGGCCATCAGAGCCGCTCAGCTCGGCTTAAAAACAGCCGTTGTGGAAAAGGAAAAACTCGGGGGAACATGTCTGCATAAAGGCTGTATCCCGAGTAAAGCGCTGCTTAGAAGCGCAGAGGTATACCGGACAGCTCGTGAAGCCGATCAATTCGGAGTGGAAACGGCTGGCGTGTCCCTCAACTTTGAAAAAGTGCAGCAGCGTAAGCAAGCCGTTGTTGATAAGCTTGCAGCGGGTGTAAATCATTTAATGAAAAAAGGAAAAATTGACGTGTACACCGGATATGGACGTATCCTTGGACCGTCAATCTTCTCTCCGC
Organism: Bacillus sp. FSL R5-0576; assembly: GCF_038004765.1. Classification (NCBI taxonomy): domain Bacteria; kingdom Bacillati; phylum Bacillota; class Bacilli; order Caryophanales; family Bacillaceae; genus Bacillus; species Bacillus sp. FSL R5-0576. The sequence goes on along the minus strand of NZ_JBBORU010000001.1, from coordinate 2,227,619 downwards.
TGCCGGGAACAATTTCTGTTGAGCGGGGAAATGGTGAAGAAAATGACATGCTGATACCGAAACAAGTGATCATTGCAACAGGATCAAGACCGAGAATGCTTCCGGGTCTTGAAGCGGACGGTAAGTCTGTACTGACTTCAGATGAGGCGCTCCAAATGGAGGAGCTGCCACAATCAATCATCATTGTCGGCGGAGGGGTTATCGGTATCGAATGGGCGTCTATGCTTCATGATTTTGGTGTGAAGGTAACGGTTATTGAATACGCGGATCGCATATTGCCGACTGAAGATCTAGAGATTTCAAAAGAAATGGAAAGTCTTCTTAAGAAAAAAGGCATCCAGTTCATAACAGGGGCAAAAGTGCTGCCTGACACAATGACAAAAACATCAGACGATATCAGCATACAAGCGGAAAAAGACGGAGAAACCGTTACCTACTCTGCTGAGAAAATGCTTGTTTCCATCGGCAGACAGGCAAATATCGAAGGCATCGGCCTAGAGAACACCGATATTGTTACTGAAAATGGCATGATTTCAGTCAATGAAAGCTGCCAAACGAAGGAATCTCATATTTATGCAATCGGAGACGTAATCGGTGGCCTGCAGTTAGCTCATGTTGCTTCACATGAGGGAATTATTGCTGTTGAGCATTTTGCAGGTCTCAATCCGCATCTGCTTGATCCGACGCTTGTGCCGAAGTGCATTTACTCAAGCCCTGAAGCTGCCAGTGTCGGCTTAACCGAAGACGAAGCAAAGGCGAACGGGCATAATGTCAAAATCGGCAAGTTCCCATTTATGGCGATTGGAAAAGCGCTTGTATACGGTGAAAGCGACGGTTTTGTCAAAATCGTGGCTGACCGAGATACAGATGATATTCTCGGCGTTCATATGATCGGCCCGCATGTCACCGACATGATTTCTGAAGCGGGTCTTGCCAAAGTGCTGGACGCAACACCGTGGGAGGTCGGGCAAACGATTCACCCGCATCCAACGCTTTCTGAAGCAATTGGAGAAGCAGCGCTTGCCGCAGATGGCAAAGCCATTCATTTTTAAAAGCATAAAGGAGGGGCTTGAATGAGTACAAACCGACATCAAGCACTAGGGCTGACTGATCAGGAAGCCGTTGATATGTATAGAACCATGCTGTTAGCAAGAAAAATCGATGAAAGAATGTGGCTGTTAAACCGTTCTGGCAAAATTCCATTTGTAATCTCTTGTCAAGGACAGGAAGCAGCACAGGTAGGAGCGGCTTTCGCACTTGACCGTGAAATGGATTATGTATTGCCGTACTACAGAGACATGGGTGTCGTGCTCGCGTTTGGCATGACAGCAAAGGACTTAATGATGTCCGGGTTTGCAAAAGCAGCAGATCCGAACTCAGGAGGCCGCCAGATGCCGGGACATTTCGGACAAAAGAAAAACCGCATTGTGACGGGATCATCTCCGGTTACAACGCAAGTGCCGCACGCAGTCGGTATTGCGCTTGCGGGACGTATGGAGAAAAAGGATATCGCAGCCTTTGTTACATTTGGGGAAGGGTCTTCAAACCAAGGCGATTTCCATGAAGGGGCGAACTTTGCCGCTGTCCATAAGCTGCCGGTTATTTTCATGTGTGAAAACAACAAATACGCAATCTCAGTGCCTTACGATAAGCAAGTCGCATGTGAGAACATTTCCGACCGTGCCATAGGCTATGGGATGCCTGGCGTAACTGTGAATGGAAATGATCCGCTGGAAGTTTATCAAGCGGTTAAAGAAGCACGCGAAAGGGCACGCAGAGGAGAAGGCCCGACATTAATTGAAACGATTTCTTACCGCCTTACACCACATTCCAGTGATGACGATGACAGCAGCTACAGAGGCCGTGAAGAAGTAGAGGAAGCGAAAAAAAGTGATCCCCTGCTTACTTATCAAGCTTACTTAAAGGAAACAGGCCTGCTGTCCGATGAGATAGAACAAACCATGCTGGATGAAATTATGGCAATCGTAAATGAAGCGACGGATGAAGCGGAGAACGCCCCATATGCAGCTCCTGAGTCAGCGCTTGATTATGTGTATGCGAAGTAGGGAGGAAGAACAAATGTCAGTAATGTCATATATTGATGCAATCAATTTGGCGATGAAAGAAGAAATGGAACGAGATTCTCGCGTTTTCGTCCTTGGGGAAGATGTAGGAAGAAAAGGCGGTGTGTTTAAAGCGACAGCGGGACTCTATGAACAATTTGGGGAAGAGCGCGTTATGGATACGCCGCTTGCTGAATCTGCGATCGCAGGAGTCGGTATCGGAGCGGCAATGTACGGAATGAGACCGATTGCTGAAATGCAGTTTGCTGATTTCATTATGCCGGCAGTCAACCAAATTATTTCTGAAGCGGCTAAAATCCGCTACCGCAGCAACAATGACTGGAGCTGTCCGATTGTCGTCAGAGCGCCATACGGCGGAGGCGTGCACGGAGCCCTGTATCATTCTCAATCAGTCGAAGCAATTTTCGCCAACCAGCCCGGACTGAAAATTGTCATGCCATCAACACCATATGACGCCAAGGGTCTATTAAAAGCGGCAGTTCGTGACGAAGACCCAGTGCTGTTTTTTGAGCACAAGCGGGCGTACCGTCTGATAAAGGGCGAGGTTCCGGCTGATGATTATGTCCTGCCAATCGGCAAGGCGGACGTAAAAAGGGAAGGCGACGACATCACAGTGATCACATACGGTCTGTGTGTCCACTTCGCCTTACAAGCTGCAGAACGTCTCGAAAAAGATGGCATTTCAGCGCATGTGGTGGATTTAAGAACAGTTTACCCGCTTGATAAAGAAGCCATCATCGAAGCTGCGTCCAAAACTGGAAAGGTTCTTTTGGTCACAGAAGATACAAAAGAAGGCAGCATCATGAGCGAAGTAGCCGCAATTATATCCGAGCATTGTCTGTTCGACTTAGACGCGCCAATCAAACGGCTTGCAGGTCCTGATATTCCGGCTATGCCTTATGCGCCGACAATGGAAAAATACTTTATGGTCAACCCTGATAAAGTGGAAGCGGCGATGAGAGAATTAGCGGAGTTTTAAAGACGTAAGGGAGGATAAAATCATGGCAATTGAACAAATGACGATGCCGCAGCTTGGAGAAAGCGTAACAGAGGGGACGATCAGCAAATGGCTTGTCGCCCCCGGTGATAAAGTGAACAAATACGATCCAATCGCGGAAGTCATGACAGATAAGGTAAATGCAGAGGTTCCGTCTTCTTTTACTGGTACGATAACAGAGCTTGTGGGAGAAGAAGGCCAAACCTTGCAAGTCGGAGAAGTGATTTGCAAAATTGAAACAGAAGGCGCGAATCCGGCTGAACAAAAACAAGAACAGCCAGCTGCTTCAAAAGCCGCTGAGACGCCTGCTGCAAAAAGTGCCGAAGCAGCTGATCAGCCCAATAAAAAGCGCTACTCGCCAGCTGTACTCCGTTTGGCCGGAGAGCACGGCATTGACCTCGATCAAGTAACAGGAACAGGTGCTGGCGGGCGCATCACACGAAAAGATATTCAGCGCTTAATTGAAACAGGCGGCGTACAAGAACAGAAGGCTGAGGAGCCGAAAACAGCAGCTCCTGCACCGAAGTCTGCATCAAAACCTGAGCCAAAAGAAGAGACGTCATATCCTGCGTCTGCAGCCGGTGATAAAGAAATCCCTGTCACAGGTGTAAGAAAAGCAATTGCTTCCAATATGAAGCGAAGCAAAACAGAAATTCCGCATGCTTGGACGATGATGGAAGTCGACGTCACAAATATGGTTGCATATCGCAACAGTATAAAAGATTCCTTTAAGAAGACAGAAGGCTTTAATTTAACGTTCTTCGCCTTTTTTGTAAAAGCGGTCGCTCAGGCGTTAAAAGAATTCCCGCAAATGAATAGCATGTGGGCGGGGGACAAAATTATTCAGAAGAAGGATATCAATATTTCAATTGCAGTTGCCACAGAGGATTCTTTATTTGTTCCGGTGATTAAAAACGCTGATGAAAAAACAATTAAAGGCATTGCGAAAGACATTACCGGCCTAGCTAAAAAAGTAAGAGACGGAAAACTCACTGCAGATGACATGCAGGGAGGCACGTTTACCGTCAACAATACAGGTTCGTTCGGCTCTGTTCAGTCGATGGGCATTATCAACTACCCTCAGGCTGCGATTCTTCAAGTAGAATCCATCGTCAAACGCCCGGTTGTCATGGAGAATGGCATGATTGCTGTCAGAGACATGGTTAATCTGTGCCTGTCATTAGATCACAGAGTGCTTGACGGTCTCGTGTGCGGACGATTCCTCGGACGAGTGAAACAAATTTTAGAATCGATTGACGAGAAGACATCTGTTTACTAAATAAGCAAAAAGAGCATTTTTTGAAGTTTTGTTTCAAAAAATGCTCTTTTTCTATTATTCAGCGATTCGTATTTTCATTTCGACACGATATTCTTCTTGTTTTTTCGGGGAGTAATGGATCGGTATGATTAACTCGTATACATCACTGACAACTGTTAATTGGCGGTCTGCGATATACTTGATAAGCTTCTGTAAGTTGAGAAAATAATGTTCAGGCGAAAAATTATACGCGATACACGCATACCTCCCTTTAGGGATTGTTGTGATTTCCATATCCGGCGTAATTGATGAAATCTGTTTATTCGTCAATACAGGCGTGAAAATATGACGGTAAGTCATTTCATCAATGCTGGTGTAGGGCTGAAAAGAGAAAGTAGCACCGTAGCTATTGTTCGTAAATCCATCTGCTGACTCGATAAATTTTTTTAATTTGCTGTAGGAGGCATTGAGCACGTTTTCAGGCCCGATACCTTCTGCCTCTGTCTGAATGATCCGTATTTCTTCTTCATCTAAAACAAACACCTCACCGAGCGCGGGATATTCCATCTGCCGTTTCATCCGCTTTTTCACCAATGAAATGGTTTGCTCCAGTGCTGATAAAAAGTCTAATTTCTCCCTGATTTGCCTCTCCTGCTCTGTATAAAAAGCAAACAGTTCTTCCATCTCTAAGTCCTGTGCTTTTTTCATCTCCTCTAAAGGTGTGCCGATATATTTCAATGATTTGATCAAATCCAGATGAATGAGCTGAGAATCTGTATAATAGCGGTAGCTGGTATCCGGGTCGACGTAGGCGGGTTTAAATAAATCAATTTTATCGTAATAACGGAGCGCTTTTATCGACACGTTTGCCAGTTTTGATACTTCCCCAATTGAGTAATACGATTCCTTCATGCCATCACTCCTTCTGTCATCAGTATAAAGAAGAAGCGCATTCTTTGCAGTACACAAAGAATACGCTTCTTATCACGTGCTGGCTTTAAGATGTGCAGGCGCTTTCCAAGCAATGGTCAGTGCAATCCCTATGGCTAAGGTGACCGTTGCAAAGTAGAAAGGATAGTTTACATCTAAATCGAACAGCATTCCGCCGATAATAGGCCCGAATACATTGCCGATACTTGTAAACATTGAATTCATACCGCCGGCAAATCCTTGTTCATTTCCCGCAATCTTTGACAGGTAAGTCGTTACTGCAGGCCGCATGAGATCGAATCCGACAAATACGGTGACTGTCACCAGCAGAATCGCAACATATGAATGTACCGTTGTCAGCAAGAATACCAGACTCGTCGAGAGAATTAAGCTGTACCGAATTAAATGGATTTCGCCAAACCATCTTGTGAAGCGGTCGAATAAGACGACTTGCGTAATGGCGCCAACAATCGCTCCTCCTGTAATCATAATGGCAATGTCGCTGGCCGTAAAACCGAATTTATGATCCACGAATAATGCAAATAAAGATTCAAATGATGCTAAACCAAAAGACGAAATTAAGATAATGAGAAAAGCTATGAAATACATGGGGGCAAAAATCCGTTTAAAGCCTGTCTTCTGTCCTTTTATTTCCTGATTTTCAGGGTTTCGTTCCGGCTCGCGCAGCGTGAGGATTGATAAAATGGCTGCTAACAGTGCAAAAGCTGCCGCAAAGAAAAAAGGCAGCCGGGAATGGACCTCTGCTAAAAATCCCCCGATGCCGGGGCCGATAATAAATCCTGTTGAAATAGCGGCTGACATATAACCGAGCGCTTTCGGCCGTGTTTTAATGGTCGTGATATCTGCGATAAAAGCCGTGACCCCAGGCATAATGAAGGCTGCGCTGATACCGCCCAGCATACGGGAGATAAATAACATCTCCACTGTTTTTCCAATGCCGAATAAAAACTCCGACACACTAAAGAACAATAGGCCGATCACGATCATGATCTTGCGCCCGAAGCGATCAACCCATCGTCCGGCTATTGGTGAGACAATGAGCTGTGTAATAGCGAAGCAGGCAACCATATAGCCGACCGCAGTCCCTGATAAATGCAATTCATTCATAATGGTCGGCGTTACTGGAATCACAAGCCCGATCCCCAAAAAAGCAATAAATAAATTGGTTAATAATATAGTTAAGGTAATATTTTTCTTCTCCATATGACTTCCCCTTTTTCAAGTGTGTATCCCTTATACTGTAAGACCTCCTCCTAGGGGAGAGTCAACGGATTTGCAAAATCTTTCTAAAGCCTTATGACAGTTATTCATTTGCGGGAACAAGCATGTCGATATGCTGCGGCAGGACCTGAATGACTGCGGGTGTATGTGTATAAACTTCTCCATCCATATCCGCCTTTTTGGCAGTGTCTGTTTCAATCTCGATACGGGAGGCCTGGACATAGGACAGCTCTCCGGTAAAACGATCAATTGAGCCCTGTTCCATGCTCATCAGCTCCCGCAGCGCGGTGAGGTTGGTGTTGCGGCATATGAGAACATCAAGTAAGCCGTCTTCAATACTGGCATCGGGCAGAGGAATTCGATTCGTTCCAATGTATTGGCCATTCATCACAAGCAGCATAACGGCTTCTTCTTTAATTTCTTCTCCATCAATTTTTAATGTCATCGGAAACGATGCAGCGGATGAGACGGTTCGCAAGGCACTTGTAAAATAGCTGATTTTTCCCAATAATGCTTTTTCCGTTTCGTTGATTTGATTCGACGTTTCTGCAATTAAGCCGATCCCCCAGAAATTCAAAAAATAACGGTCATTCATCTGACATACGTCTACGCTGGTTTTTTTTCCTGCCATAAGTGCTTCCGCGGCCTTTGCAAGATTTTGAGGGATGCCAAGCACTCTTGAAAAGTCGTTGCACGTGCCGCCGGGCAAAATTCCGACAGCGGGTTTTCTTTCTAGAGCGCTGATAGCATTTATGCATTGATGGATCGTGCCGTCGCCGCCGAGAATGAAGACGGTGTCGACAGAATCATCAATGGATCGGCAAAAATGATACGCATCATCCTTTTTCTTTGTCTGCTTAATAATCACCTCATCTAAATCGTGAGATAAAACCGGCACCACAGCACCAAGTGCTTTTTCTATATTTTTGTTGCCGGCATTTCCGTTATGAATCAGTAACGCTTTCCTGTGGCTCATATACAACTGCTCCTTTATTTTACTTCTAGTTATATAATCCCCTTTTCTGTAAGCAGTAAACGAAGAGCAAAAAAAGTGCACGGCGAAGCAAAGTCATTTGCCGATATGGACGTTTCCTTGCTATCATAAGAACAGATGATGAAAAAGGAGAGGTCTTCATTGAACATGGACTTTAATTTATTTATGAATGATATTGTCCGCCAAGCGAGACAAGAAATAACAGCTGCCGGATATACCGAGCTTAAAACAGCCGAAGAGGTGGATGAGGCACTTACGAAAAAAGGAACGACGCTCGTCATGGTAAACTCTGTTTGCGGATGCGCCGGAGGAATTGCAAGACCGGCAGCCTACCATTCCGTTCACTATGATAAAAGACCTGATCAGCTCGTCACCGTTTTTGCCGGACAGGATAAAGAAGCGACAGCGCGTGCGCGTGACTATTTTGAAGGTTATCCGCCATCTTCTCCGTCCTTTGCGATTTTGAAAGACGGAAAGATCATGAAAATGGTAGAGCGTCATGAAATTGAAGGCCATGAGCCGATGGCCGTAGTGGCAAAGCTGCAGGAAGCCTTTGAAGAATATTGTGAAGAAGTATAAGACGAACAACCCGGATGCTCAAAGCAGCCCGGGTTTTTTTGTGCATAAATTTCCAAGGATATATGAATAAATATTAAGGGATTATTCAATCGGATTGTACAGCGATTTAATTTTTATCTAGTAATATCAGAAGAGATCACTGGAAAGATAAGCTTAAAGATAATTTTTAAAAATAGTATTGCATAAAAATGAGAAACTGTTTAAAATACAAATTAACGAATAAATATTCAAATACACCAAAAGTAATGAATACGGGGGAAATGGATCATGAAAAAATGGCTCTTATTACTTGTAGCTGCTTGCATCACCTTTGCATTAACTGCGTGCGGCTCAAGCAATTCAGGTTCAGAAAGCGGAAAGAAAAAATTAATTATGGGTACTTCGGCGGATTACAAACCGTTTGAATATAAAGAAGGAGATAATATTGTCGGCTTTGATGTAGAGCTGGCAAAAGCTCTGGCAAAGAAGGCAGGCTATGAAATTGAAGTGCAGGATATGGACTTCAACAGCTTAATTACAGCGCTTAAATCAAAACAGGTGGATCTCGTTCTGTCAGGAATGACACCAACGCCTGAGCGTAAAAAACAAGTTGATTTTTCCGATGTGTATTACACAGCGAACCATATGATTGTCAGCAAAAAAGACAGCGGCATTCAATCTTTGAAAGACCTGAAAGGAAAAACAGTTGGCGTTCAGCTTGGCTCTATTCAGGAAGAGAAGGGGAAAGAGCTTTCTCCGGAATATGGTTTTAAAACAGAAGACCGCAACAGAATTTCTGATTTGGTGCAGGAAATCAAATCTGACCGTTTCGATGCCGCGATAATTGAAGACATTGTTGCAGAAGGGTATTTCAAATCAAATGATGACCTGCAAGGCTTTGTGATTCCTGATGCGAAAGCGGAAGAAGCCGGTTCAGCAATTGCTTTCAGAAAGGACAGTGAACTGACAGACAAATTCAATAAAGCGCTCAAGGAAATGGAAGATAACGGAGAGCTTGAGAAATTGAAGAAAAAATGGTTCACTGGCGAGAAGTAAAAAAAAGCGGCTCAACTTTTTCGTTGAGCCTTTTTATTGAATAGGAAACTTTTTTCCTGTAAGAAAAGGAGACAAAGGCTATGAATTTGGATTTTTCAGCAACGATCCCCCAAATTCCTTTTATATTAGAAGGCTTGGCAATTACATTAAAAATTGTTGTTGTATCTGCTATTATCGGACTTATACTCGGTATTGTGCTAAGCTTATGCAAGATCAGCACATTCCGCCCGTTTATCTGGATCGCTGATTTTTATACATCAGTGTTCCGAGGCACGCCTTTAGTGCTGCAGCTTATGATTGTCTATTTTGGCCTTCCTCAGCTGCTCGGATTTCAAATTGACCAGTTTTGGGCTGCGGTTGTCGCATTGTCTTTGAATTCCGCCGCTTATGTATCGGAAATTATCAGAGCCGGAATCAATGCCATTGATAAAGGGCAAAAAGAAGCTGCTGTTGCACTCGGTGTCCCGTATGGAAAAATGATGAAGGATCTGCTGCTGCCGCAGGCCTTCAAAAATATATCACCTGCAATTGTGAATGAATTAATTACGTTAACAAAAGAATCGGCGATCGTTACCGTCATCGGGCTTGGTGATGTCATGAGACGCGCATATCAAGCTGGCGCCGCCACTTACAATTACCTTGAGCCGCTCATTATCGCGGGATTGATTTATTATGTGCTTGTCCTGATTTTAACGTTTATCGGCAAGGCTGTAGAAAGGAAGCTGAAATCCAATGATTAAGGTTGAAAAGCTGTCAAAATCATTTGGGAAACACGAAGTATTAAAAAACATTTCAACAACAATCGCTGAGGGTGAGGTTGTTGCCGTGATCGGTCCTTCAGGCTCAGGCAAATCAACGTTCTTACGCTGTTTAAACCTGTTGGAAAAGCCTAACGGCGGAACCATTACAATAAAAGAAACAGAGATTACGAAGCCAAAAACCAACACATTAAAGGTCCGGGAAAACATCGGGATGGTTTTTCAGCATTTTCATCTCTTTCCGCACAAAACGGTTCTCGAAAACATCATGTACGCGCCTGTCAATGTAAAAAAAGAATCAAAACAGGCTGCACAGGAGAAAGCTGAGGACCTGCTCCGCAAAGTCGGTTTGTTTGAAAAGCGAAATGACTATCCAAACCGTTTGTCTGGCGGACAAAAACAGCGTGTCGCGATTGCCAGGGCTCTTGCGATGAACCCGGACATCATGCTGTTTGACGAGCCGACCTCCGCCCTTGATCCGGAGATGGTCAAAGAAGTGCTACAGGTGATGAAAGAGCTGGTCGAAACCGGCATGACCATGGTGATTGTCACACATGAAATGGGCTTCGCAAAAGAAGTGGCAGACCGCGTGCTGTTTATGGACCAAGGAATGATTGTCGAGGACGGCAATCCGAAGGAATTTTTTATGTCGCCAAAATCCAAAAGAGCGCAGGACTTTTTAGAGAAAATATTATAGAATATAAAAAAGAAGAAGGCTGGCCGCCTCTTCTTTTTTATTGAAGAAACAAATAGAAATGGAGTCCGACATGTTTAAAATTGGTTACCGCACAATAAAGACCGCGCTTGGAACAGCTTTGGCTATTTATATAAGCCAGTTATTGCATTTGCAAAACTTCGCATCAGCAGGAATCATCACCATTTTGTGCATACAAATCACACAAAAACGGTCGCTTCAGGCCTCATGGGCCCGCTTTGCGGCATGCTGTCTGGCAATTGTTTTTTCTTATCTCTTTTTCGAGCTTATTGGCTACCACCCGTTTGTGATCGGAGCGCTTCTTTTGATATTCATTCCGATAACGGTTCTGTTAAAAATTAACGAGGGTATCGTCACCAGTTCCGTTATTATCCTTCATTTATACATGTCCGGCGGCATTACGCTTGCTTTCATCTGGAATGAAGTTCAGCTGATTACGGTTGGCATCGGCGTCGCTCTATTGATGAACTTGTATATGCCTAGTCTTGATCGGAAACTGATTGCCTACCGCAAAAAGATAGAGGATAACTTTGCTGTCATTTTTGCAGAAATCGAACGGTATTTGTTAACTGGTGAGCAAGATTGGTCAGGAAAAGAAATTCCGGAAACGCACCAGCTCATTACGGAGGCTAAAAACCTGGCATATCGAGATGTGCAAAACCACATTTTGCGTTATGAAAATCTGCATTATCATTATTTTAAAATGAGAGAAAAGCAATTTGAAATTATTGAACGCCTTCTCCCTAAAGTGACATCGATCTCCATCACGGTAGATCAGGGAAAAATGATCGCTGAATTTATTCATGATTTGCGGGAGGCGATACACCCTGGGAATACAGCGTATAAATTTCTGAAAAGACTTGCTGACATGAGAAAAGAATTTGAGGAGATGCCGCTTCCTGCGACTAGAGAGGAATTTGAAGCGAGGGCCGCTCTCTTCCATCTTCTCGGCGAAATGGAACAATATTTAGTGATTAAAAGTTATTTTAAAGGAATAAAAGCGCAAAAATCACTCGGATGATTCGCATGAGCTCTTCCTTCATTGGTCAACCTAATGAAAAAGGAGGAGCTTATGCGTTTTTTCTTATGTTCGATTTTCATGATGATTTCACCGATTTGGCCGCTCGGCGAAAATCCGCTGCCGGGTGATCCGTATGTTATTGTCAACAAGCGAACAAATGAACTTGCTGTTATCCTCGACAACAGAGTAGAAGGCGTGTATAGTGTGGCGACTGGAAAAACAGATGATTTGACGCCTGAAGGAGAGTTTTCGGTAACGGTAAAAGCGGAAAATCCTTACTACAGAAAGAAAAATATTGAAGGGGGATCTCCTGACAACCCGCTTGGGGCCAGATGGATCGGATTTGACGCGAAAGGAACGGACGGGCGGATTTATGGAATTCATGGGACAAACCGAGAGGAATCAGTAGGAAAATTTGTGTCTAACGGCTGTATACGTATGCATAACGATGAGGTTGTTCATTTGTTTCAAACGATACCAGTAGGAACGAGAGTGCTGATCACGGACGACAACCGCTCTTTTGAGGAGATTGCCATCGAGCATAAAGCTCTGATAAAAAAGCAGGATATTCCCATTGAATAAGGCGCCTGCTTTTTTATCGTTATAGAAACATGACGATTCCTGAGAGTACAGTTGAAAGAATAAAAACTCCCAAAATCACGATCAAAACGCTTTTCATCAGTTTTTGAGACATGATTTTCACTCCTTAAACAATCTGTCTATATTTTAGCGTGTTTTGAATGGGCGGACAAGCGATATCTATTAGCGAAAGCAGGGATGAAAATGAACAGGCTTGACCATATCGGGATAGCCGTTTTTTCGATAAAAGATGCAAGAAGCTTTTATGAAAATGTATTGGGGCTTGCATTTCTTCATCAAGAAACGGTTGAAGAGCAAAAGGTGAATGTTGCTTTTTTTCAAGCTGGTAGCGTCAAACTTGAGCTGATAGAGCCGTTGACAGCTGACAGCCCCGTCCATTTATTTTTGGAGAAGAAAGGGCAGGGACTGCATCATATTGCGTTTTTGTGCAACGGCCTATCTGAACAGCTTCAAGCATTGTCTGACCAGCATGTTCAATTGATTGACAGGTTTCCAAGACAGGGAGCGAACGGGAAAAAGATCGCGTTTATTTCCCCTCGGGAAACAAACGGTGTTCTTGTAGAGCTTTGTGAACCGAAAGGAGACCAACACAATGAGCATGAATGAACACATGGATCATTTATACACGAAACGCAAGCAGGCAGAAGAAGGCGGAGGACGGGAAAAGCTGGCTCAGCAGCGGCAAAAGGGCAAGCTCACTGCTCGGGAAAGGATCATATTTCTTCTAGATCAGGACAGCTTTATCGAATTACACCCCTTCATGGAAAGTCAAGTGTTAACAAGAGAACAGCGCATGTTAGGGGATGGGGTCGTGACAGGGTACGGCACAATTGACGGCCGCTCAGTTTATGTATTTGCGCAAGACTTCACAGTGTACGGAGGGGCGCTTGGCGAAACCCATGCCAGGAAAATCTGCGCTTTGATGGATCTGGCAGCAAAAAATAAGGCGCCGATTGTCGGGCTGAATGACTCAGGTGGTGCGAGAATTCAAGAGGGTGTGGTATCATTAGATGGATACGGTCACATATTTTACCGAAACGTCTTATATTCCGGAGTCATTCCGCAAATATCGGTTATTTTAGGGCCGTGCGCTGGAGGCGCTGTATATTCTCCGGCACTCACAGATTTTATATTTATGGCTGAACAGACCGGCCGGATGTTTATTACCGGCCCGAAGGTGATTGAAAAAGTGACAGGGGAACAGGTTGATGCGGAGAGCTTAGGCGGAGCGGGGATACATAATGCCGTCAGCGGAAACGCCCACTTTTCCGGACATACGGAGAAGGAGGTTCTGACAGGGGTGAGAAAACTGCTGTCTTATTTGCCGCTGAATGGCCGGACAACAGAGCCGAAGCCAGCGAAAGAGGCGTCCAGACCATTATTAAACCATCTTGTCCCTGCTGATACGACAAAGCCTTATGATGTTCGGAAGGTGATCAGGGAGCTGGCTGACCCGCAGTCTTTTTTTGAGATTCAGCCATTTTTTGCGAAGAACATTGTCATTGGGTTTGCAAGGCTGGGTGAAAAAGCAATCGGCATTGTGGCGAGCCAGCCGAAGCATCTGGCGGGAAGCCTGACGATTGACGCTGCTGATAAAGCAGCAAGGTTCATCCGTTTTTGTGACGCATTTGATATCCCGCTATTGACTGTCGAAGATGTCCCGGGGTTTCTGCCGGGTATTCAGCAAGAGCACAATGGAATCATCAGACATGGAGCAAAATTATTGTTTGCTTATGCTGAAGCGACTGTCCCAAAAGTCACACTCATCATTAGAAAAGCGTACGGCGGCGCCTATGTGGCCATGAACAGCAAAGCGATCGGAGCGGACCTTGTGTTTGCATGGCCGAATGCTGAAATCGCAGTGATGGGTCCAGAAGGTGCGGCATCGATTTTGTATGAAAAGGAAATCAAAGCTTCAGCTGACCCGCAAAAGACGAAACGCGAAAAAACAGCTGAATACAAAAAGCAAAACGCCGGCCCATACAAAGCGGCCGCTTGTGGAATGGTCGATGACATCATTTTGCCGGAAGAATCAAGGGGAAAACTGATTCAAGCTTTTCATATGCTTGCACATAAGACAGAAGAGAGACCGAAAAAAAAGCACGGTAACATACCGCTTTAATATGGAGGGACTTACAAATGGTGAATGAAAAACGCCTGCTGGAAGAATTTTTAGAGCTTGTCCAAATTGACTCAGAAACAAAGCACGAAGCTGAAATCTGCAAAGTGCTGAAACGAAAATTTTCTGATTTAGGTGTGGACGTTAAAGAAGACGATACAATGGATATCACGGGCCACGGAGCCGGTAACCTGATTTGCACGCTAAAAGGGACAAAACAAACAGATACGATCTATTTTACATCTCATATGGACACAGTTGTACCCGGAAACGGCGTAAAACCAGTTGTAGAGAACGGTTACGTCAAAACTGACGGCACGACGATTTTAGGCGCTGATGATAAAGCGGGATTGGCTGCAATGTTTGAGGCGATTAAGGTGCTGAAAGAAGAAAACATTGAACACGGCACGATTGAATTCATCATCACAGTAGGGGAAGAATCGGGTCTGATCGGAGCGAAGGCTCTTGACCGTTCTATGATCACTGCATCCTACGGCTATGCCCTTGATTCAGACGGAAAAGTTGGAAATATCATTGTGGCCGCGCCGACACAGGCGAAGGTAAGAGCGGCAATTTTCGGGAAAACCGCTCACGCCGGGGTTGAACCTGAAAAAGGCATTTCAGCGATTACAATCGCTAGCAAAGCCATTTCAAAAATGCCATTGGGCCGTATCGATGAAGAAACAACAGCTAATATCGGCCGGTTTGAAGGCGGCACACAAACAAACATTGTGTGCGACGAAGTTCATATTCTTGCTGAAGCGCGCTCTTTAGTTCCTGAGAAAATGGAAGCTCAGGTTCAAAAAATGAAAGCTGCTTTTGAAGAGGCAGCTGCTGATATGGGCGGACGCGCAGAAGTCGAAATTGAGGTTATGTATCCGGGCTTTAAATATCAAGACGGCGACCAAGTTGTTGAAATCGCGAAAAAAGCGGCTGCTAAAATCGGACGTCCAAGCGAGCTGCAAACGAGCGGCGGCGGAAGCGACGCGAACGTAATCGCTGGTCATGGCATCCCGACGGTCAATCTTGCTGTCGGTTATGAGCAAATCCATACAAAAAATGAAAAAATGCCGATCGAAGAGCTCGTTAAAACGGCAGAAATGGTTGTTGCCATTATTGAAGAGGCGGCAAAATAAAAAAAGAAAACCCGAGTGCGATTTCCCGCATCGGGTTTTTTAGCTCCATTTCCTAAGCGGCCAAAATAACACATCCTGTTTTTTAGCGTAATGAAGCAAGGGGTCTGACTCTGGCAATGTAATGCCGTGAGCATCAGTCACCGTATTGACTGAAATTTCTGCTTCGGCGTTTTGCAGCAGCCACGGATGATGATGGATGTCTTCGTAATAGAGCTTATTGCGATAAGTGGTGTAGAGCCTGTACCGTTCTGTCAGCCAGTAATCGAGCGAATCCTTTTCTGCTGTAAAAGGCGCTGAAATGGGCCGGTATGCGGCGTGGAATGCTGCTTCTTTGTCATCTTTCCGCTTGCTGACATAGTCAATGGCATCACCGTTTTTTTCGGCTTTCATATCCGCGTAAAAATAAGGCAGATGAAAGAATGTGCGAGCGCCAAGGACCGCCAGACGATGATCGGCATCTAAGCTAAAAAAATAAATGCCGGGCTTGCCTTTATACGTGACATAGGTGCGGAGATTAAGCTCAGGAAATGCACGCGCACCGGGAATGGCAGGAAGATAACGCGCCCTCAGGTTCGTGAGCATAAAGGGAAGCATGCTGATCCAAGCTTGCCCGTTATATGTATCTAATTCTAAAACGGACGGTACCAAAGCGCGAAGGATAGAAACATCAACAGGCCAGTGAGCAAATAAGACATCATTCCAGGTTTGTCTCATGATCCAGATTCCTTCAGGTACAGAAATGTTTTTTTGCTGAAAGTGTTCCGTCAACGTATATGCTCCTTTCGTTTGGAGGTGAGTAAAGGTATTCCCGATCTCCTTCTTTTTAAACGATACGGCTATTTTTTAGGATGGCCATTTCTGCTTCAGCCATGATAATCAAGACTGTTTGGCGCGGTATGCTTTGCAAGTAACAAAAAACAACCCCGGCTTTTCGCACGGGGTTGCTTTTTTATTTCACCGACTCAGTAAGAGCGGCTGTTTTTTTGCTTTTATGATGCGTCATCTGAAGGACGATGTTTTGCACTGTCAAAAACAGTCCGCTTGTAAACCAGTACAGCGGAAGGGCTGCCGGAACATTAAGCGAGAAAATCGTCATCATCACAGGGAAGATGAACACCATCAATTTTGCGGATTGCTGCGCCGCAGGGTTTTGCGGGACAGCGGAATATTTCGCGCTCAGTTTTTGAGCGATATAGGCTTGGACAAAATACATAATCCCTGCACTAAGGGACATGAGAATATCAGATTGCCCTAAACTGAACCATAGAAACGAGTGTGACGCAATTTCAGGTGTTGAGCGAATCGCGTAATAAAGCCCAATCATAATCGGAGACTGAATCAGCATTGGAAGACAGCCCATCGCAAGCGGGTTGATATTATGCTCCTGATACAGCTTCATCATTTCCATTTGCAGCTCTTTTTGCTTTTCCGGGTCCTTCGTCTTTTTCAACTTAACCTGGATACTGTCAACCTGAGGTTTAATAACGGCCATTTTCTCTTGGAAGATGCGCTGTTTTTTGAACTGATTGACAAACAAAGGCAATACAACTATACGCACAATAATGGTTACGAGGATAATAGAGAGTCCGTATTCTCCGTGAAACAGCCCGGCAACACCCTTAAGCAGAGCGGAAAACGGTTCGATTAAATAATCGTGGAAAAAACCTACGTTGCTGAGGCCTCCCACCTGATTAGTCGCTGCAAATGCAGCATTGCCCGAGCATAATACGATCAAAAAGATACCCATAGCCAAAAGTTTTTGATATGTTTTTAACAATTTTGTTCTCCTCCTTTTTATAAATGCGGTTTATAAAAGAAGAGAACCGGCGTCTTCCTCATCGTTCACAGGCGAATTCATGCGGAAGACTTTACGTATCCAAGTTGTAATGCGATGATATATAATAATAAGAAAGTCTGTTCGGTTAATGTGAAAGACCGTCTGATGTTCATCTGTTCGTTTTGATTTCCATTGCTCGCCCGCACGGCACTCCCGTAAGAGAAATGCAATCCCGATTGCCGTTAGAGCAGGAAGAATAATTGTGAAAAAATCGACTAAGAATAAAACGTCATTTATCGATTCCACAAACATTGTCATCACATCCATTCAATAGCTTCATTTTACTATATGTACAAGCTGTTGTCTAATGACCGAAAAGGAGATTTGTTTATGCCGGGAAAGAGCCGAATTATTTTCCATATTGATATGAATAGCTTTTATGCGTCGGTTGAAATGGCATATGATCCGGCTCTCCGGGGAAAGCCGGTCGCAGTTGCCGGAAACGTAAAAGAGCGAAAGGGCATTGTGGTAACATGCAGCTATGAAGCAAGAGCGCGCGGCGTCAAAACAACGATGCCGGTTTGGCAAGCGAAGCGCCATTGTCCTGAGCTCATCGTTCTTCCGCCGAACTTTGACCGCTATAGAAACTCTTCACGAGCGATGTTTACCATTCTTCGTGAATATACTGACCTGGTGGAGCCTGTCTCCATCGACGAAGGCTATATGGACATGACCGATACACCATACAGCAGCCGCGCTCTAGAGACGGCAAAAGAAATCCAAAGCAGGCTGCAAAAAGAGCTGCTGCTCCCGTCAAGCATAGGGATTGCGCCGAATAAATTTCTCGCTAAGATGGCGTCTGATATGAAAAAACCGCTTGGAATTACGATCTTAAGAAAGAGGCAAGTGCCTGATATCCTGTGGCCGCTTCCTGTTGGAGAGATGCACGGAGTCGGCAAAAAGACAGCGGAAAAACTGAAGGGACTCGGCATCCATACAATCGGAGAGCTAGCTGCAGCTGATGAACACTCGCTGAAGCGCCTGCTTGGCATCAACGGTCCGCGCCTTAAAAATAAAGCAAATGGCATTCACCATGCGCCGGTTGACCCGGAGCGCATTTACGAATTTAAAAGCGTCGGCAACTCATCGACACTTTCCCATGATTCCAGTGATGAAGAAGAGCTGTTAGGCGTCTTTAGAAAGCTTGCCGCTTCTGTGAGTGACCGTTTACAGCGCAAGGAAGTCATGGCTTCGAAGCTTTTTATTATGATTAGATATGCGGATTGGAAAACCATCACAAGAAGCACTACGCTGAGAAACCCGATTGATCAAAAAAATGACATTTTGAAAGAAGCGGAGCACCTCTTTTTTAAACATTGGAATAAAAATCCTGTCAGGCTGCTTGGCATTACCGGAACGGATTTAGTAGAAAAAGAGCAGGCCTATAAACAGCTCGATTTGTTCAGCTTTAATGAAGATGCGAAGGATGAGCCCATTCAGCAGATGATGGAAAAGTTGAATAAAAAGTACGGTACCAAACTGATCAGAAAAGGGGCAACGTTAAAAAAAGAGGAGAGCAAAACAAAGGGAACAAGCTTTAATAAAGATTTTTTTCAAGATGAAAAGAAAAGCTGAATCGCTTGAAAAAAAGGGTGAATGTATGGTAATTTCTTTATTATAAATATCATTTTATTTTAATTTAAATTTTAAAATGATTAAACGTTTGCAGAAGGGACGTTAGAATATGTCAAAACAACAAATCGGCGTTATCGGACTTGCGGTCATGGGTAAAAATCTGGCTTTAAATATCGAAAGCCGGGGATTTTCTGTTTCTGTTTACAACAGATCAAGCAGTAAAACTGAGGAGTTTTTACAGGAGGCAAAAGGAAAAAATGTTGTTGGCACTTACAGCATTGAAGAATTTGTCCAATCCTTGGAAACACCGCGCAAAATCTTATTAATGGTTAAAGCGGGAACTGCAACAGATGCGACAATTCAATCTCTTCTTCCTCATCTAGAGAAGGATGATATTTTAATTGACGGCGGTAATACATACTATAAAGATACACAGCGCCGTAACAAAGAACTCGCTGAAAGCGGCATTCATTTTATCGGAACAGGCGTTTCCGGCGGAGAAGAAGGGGCACTTAAAGGACCTTCTATCATGCCTGGCGGACAAAAAGAAGCACATGAGCTTGTAAAACCGATTCTTGAAGCCATTTCTGCAAAAGTTGACGGAGAACCTTGTACGACATATATCGGTCCGGACGGCGCCGGCCATTACGTAAAAATGGTGCACAACGGAATTGAATACGGAGATATGCAGCTGATCTCTGAATCATATTTCATTCTGAAACAGGTGCTGGGCCTTTCTGCTGATGAGCTTCATGAAGTTTTCGCTGAATGGAATAAAGGCGAGCTTGACAGCTACCTGATTGAGATTACGGCTGACATCTTTACAAAAAAAGACGAAGAGACAGGCAAGCCGCTTGTTGATGTGATTCTTGATAAAGCAGGGCAAAAAGGAACAGGAAAATGGACTAGCCAAAGCGCACTTGACTTAGGCGTTCCGCTTCCGATTATTACTGAATCTGTATTCGCACGTTTTATCTCAGCTATGAAGGAAGAGCGTGTGAAAGCGAGCGGACTTCTTTCAGGACCAGAAGTGAAGCCTGTTACAGAAAATAAAGAAGAGCTGATTGAAGCGGTCAGAAAAGCGTTGTTCATGAGTAAAATCTGCTCATACGCGCAAGGATTTGCCCAAATGAAAGCTGCTTCTGAAGAATACAACTGGGATCTGAAATATGGTGAAATCGCTATGATCTTCCGCGGTGGCTGCATCATTCGCGCGGCATTCCTTCAGAAGATCAAAGAAGCTTACGATCGCGAGCCTGAGCTTGACAACCTGCTTCTTGACAGCTATTTCAAGAATATTGTAGAAAGCTACCAAGGAGCGCTTCGCCAAGTGATTTCACTTGCAGTTGCCCAAGGTGTGCCGGTGCCATCATTCTCAAGCGCATTAGCCTACTATGACAGCTACCGCACAGCCGTACTGCCTGCAAACTTAATCCAAGCACAGCGCGACTACTTTGGCGCTCATACTTATGAGCGTACTGACAAAGAAGGCATCTTCCATACTGAATGGATGAAGTAATCAATAGAAACCCCCGAAGCTCTAGAGCTTTGGGGGGTTTTGTTATTAAAAAGATTGTTATACCTTTGTGGCAACTGCAAAAAAGCCGAAAATGCTTACAAGCATTTTCGGCTTTTTTTTCTTATATATTCCACCAGTGTAAGCCGTCTTTCGCCAAAAGATCATCAGATTCTTTCGGTCCCATCGAGCCTGATTCGTAGTTAGGAGATAAGGTTTTGTTTGCTGCCCATGTTTCAGAAATAGAGTCGACAAAGCTCCAAGAAAGGGCAACTTCATCCCAGTGTGCAAAGTTTGTTGCATCGCCAAGAAGACAGTCGTGAATTAGTTTTTCATATGCTTCAGGGGTGTTCAACTCGTCATTGCAATTGCTGCAATAATCGAGTTTGATTGGCTGTGCGTGTGCTGCTCCGCCAAGCTTTTTAGCATTTAAGTAAAGCGTAATGCCTTCGTCAGGCTGAATATGAATGACAAGCAAGTTCGGATTCATGTTGTTTTCATTACCGTAGTACAGGTTCATCGGAATGTCCTTAAATTGAACGACAATTTTTGTGGACTTTTCTTTCATTCGTTTTCCGGTTCTGATGTAGAATGGAACACCAGCCCATCTGAAGTTGTCGATCAAGAGCTTGCCGGCAACAAAGGTTTCTGTATTGGAGTCAGGAGCGACATTATCCTCATCGTTATAAGCAGGAACCGGTACACCGTCAATTTCACCAGCTTGATATTGTCCGCGCACAAAGTATTCATCCACTTCGTCTTTTGCTATAGGACGCAGTGCTCTCAGCACCTTCACTTTTTCGCTGCGGATTTCTTCTGTGTTCAATTTGATAGGCGGCTCCATTGCAAGAAGGGCAACCATCTGCATAATATGGTTTTGCACCATGTCGCGAAGGGCGCCTGATTTTTCGTAATATCTTGCGCGGTCTTCAACGCCTAGTGATTCGCTAGATGTGATTTGAATGTTTGAAATGTAGCGGTTTGTCCAAAGCGGTTCGAAAATCGCATTGGCAAATCGAATCACTTCAATGTTCTGAACCATTTGTTTGCCTAGATAATGGTCGATTCTGTAAATTTGATCTTCCGTAAATGCTTCGCGGATTTCTTTATTCAATGCCTGTGCGCTTGGCAGATCATGGCCGAACGGTTTTTCGATGACAAGGCGGGACCAGCCGGTTGTAGCTGTTACACCCTCTGATTTTAATGTTTTTGCAATTGTTCCGAAGAATTCAGGAGCCATTGCCAAGTAGAACATTCTGTTGTTAGGAATTTGATATGTATCTTCCAGCTGGTTAAGCAATACGTTAAGCTCTTGATAAGAACCAGGGTTTGTCACGTCAAACGGGTGATAGTAAAAATGAGACGTGAAATCATCTATATGCTTATCTGCAGATGAGGAAATGGATGTTTTAACAGTTTGGCGAAGATCCTCATTAGACCAAGGTCTTCTTCCAACTCCTACTACTGCAAACTCTTCTCCGATTTGTCCGTTTTGATATAAACGGTGAATAGACGGATACAATTTTCGTTTTGCTAAATCTCCAGTTGCACCGAATATGACAATTACTGCTTTTGGTTGTTGGTTTGTTTTCACTAAAAGTACCTCACTTTATTCGAAGCTTTATTTTAGTACACCCCGTATATTTCCTTCATTTTAAATCTAAAATTCAACGAAAGCAAACATTTAAGCCCTTTTTTAAGCAGAATGCTGAAAAAATGTTTCTAGCACGAAAGGATTGTTCTTTTCAGAGGCAAGATTCACATTTTGAGCTTGATCCTGTATTCTTGTAGGTATCTGGTTCTAGTAGGAGGAAGGAAACGTGGAATTACTTTTTTTAGGGACGGGAGCCGGCATTCCCGCCAAGGCGAGAAATGTAACGTCGGTGGCATTAAAATTGCTTGAAGAAAGGCGTTCGGTATGGCTTTTTGACTGCGGGGAAGCCACACAGCATCAAATTTTACATACAACGATTAAACCTCGTAAAATAGAGAAAATCTTTATTACACACATGCACGGCGATCATGTATACGGACTTCCGGGGCTTCTGGGGAGCCGTTCCTTTCAAGGCGGAGAGGACGAGCTGACAGTGTACGGACCTAAAGGGATCAAGGCGTTTATTGAAACAAGCCTTGCCGTCACGAAGACCCATTTGACATATCCGCTTGCGATCCAGGAAATTGAAGAAGGAATCGTGTTTGAGGACGATCAGTTTATTGTCACAGCGGTATCTGTTATTCATGGAGTGGAAGCCTTTGGGTACCGTGTGCAGGAAAAAGACGTACCGGGTTCCTTGAAGGCTGATGTATTAAAAGAAATGAACATCCCGCCCGGACCTGTATATCAGAAAATCAAAAAAGGCGAAACGGTAACGCTTGAAGACGGACGAATCATCAATGGGAATGATTTTCTGGAGCCTCCTAAAAAGGGAAGATCTGTTGTGTTCTCCGGTGATACGAGAGTAAGTGACAAACTAAAAGAGCTTGCGAGGGATTGTGATGTGCTTGTTCATGAAGCAACCTTTGCTAAGGAAGACCGTAAACTTGCTTATGATTATTATCACAGTACAACGGAACAAGCGGCTGTAACAGCGAAAGAAGCAAGAGCGAAGCAGCTCATTTTAACCCATATCAGCGCAAGATACCAGGGAGATGCTTCTTTGGAGCTTCAAAAAGAAGCGGTTGACGTTTTCCCCAATAGCGTGGCGGCATATGATTTCTTAGAGGTAAACGTCCCGCGAGGCTGAAGGCGGAGCTCTTATTTGACAATTTGTGATGACGTTGTATAATAAAACGTAATCATTACGCTTTATAAGGAGATGTTAATTATGAGAGTAAATGTTACTTTAGCCTGCACTGAAACGGGAGACCGAAATTACATCACAACAAAAAATAAACGCACCAATCCAGACCGTTTGGAGCTGAAAAAATATTCACCGCGTTTAAAGAAATATACCCTTCACCGTGAAACAAAATAATATAAAAGACCGGGAATCCCTTACGGCCCGGTCTTTTTTTACGTTAATTGACTGCCTGGTAAAGAGGAGCGGCCTGCTGGCACGCTGCGCACCATACGTCATAAATAGCCAAGTGAACGATATGAGGTTCATCGTGATGGATGTTGTGGGAGCTGTTTTTAGCTTGAATCCAGCCGCTTTGGTTAGATAGAGACAATATGCTGCTGTGCAAGTTTTGCCACTCCTGTTCAGCAGCGAATTTCTCAGTCCGTTCTCCTGATGACAACACAAGGAGAGGCATGTTTCCTAAGTGGACTTGACGCTTTTTGAGCTCCTGCAGACTTTTTGAAAACTCTGAATGCGTGCCCTCAAGCATCTTTCTCGTATGTGATTTGTGCATTTCTTCGGGTATAAAGGTAAAGCTGGCGCAATCGCCTAAAGCTGGGTCAAGAAGGACCATGCCGATAATATCATACTTGTTTTTGCAGGCCCATAAACCGGTGATGACAGCTCCGTATGAGTGTGAAACAGCCAAATAAGGAGGTTTTACATCAGCTGCTTTAAGCAAACTCTCCAATTCTTTCACTTGTTGATCAGCTGTTCGTTTAGCTCTGCTTTGCCCGCTTTTTCCTATGCCTGCCCGATCATATGTGAAAATGCCAAATTCATCATCAATGTCCGCCATTAATGGTTTCCACGTCTCAGAAGAAGTACCATAGCCGGCCTCAAAGACAATCGTTACACCGCTTGATCCTTTCCGGTGCTGTGTATGAAACGCACATCCGTCAATTGTATATGTCTTTTCCATCCAAGCTGATTTCATTGGAGTCATCTCCTCTAATTGGTTCTACTAGGGAGACGGAGAACCTTAGCCGATCGTTTCTCTAAAAATAAAAAAAGAGATATCCTCTACAGGATATCTCTTATGGGCATTACCAGCCTCTTTCGTATTGGACAGGGGCCGGAATCTCTGTATTGAGCTGTTTCGCAGCAGTTCTTGCAAAGAATGGATCCCGCAAAAGCTCTCTGCCGATAAAGATGAGGTCAGCACGTCCGTTTTGCAGAATTTCTTCAGCCATTGAACCGTCTGTAATCATGCCGACGGCACCAGTAGCCATGTCCGCCTGTTCACGGATTTTCTCAGCGAAGCTGACCTGATAGCCAGGGAATACGTTAATGTCTGCGTGAACAAGGGCGCCTGAGCTGCAGTCAATTAAGTCAACACCCTGCTCCTTCATCCATTTTGCAAAACCGATGTGATCGGCAATGTCTAAGCCTTTATCAGTGTAGTCAGAAGCTGATACACGGACAAATAAAGGACCGTCCCATACTTGTTTGACTTCATCAATGATCTCTCTCAAGAAACGATAGCGGTTTTCAGGTGAGCCGCCGTATTCATCTGTGCGATGGTTGGAAAGCGGAGATAAAAATTCGTGAATTAAATATCCGTGCGCCGCATGAATTTCAATCACATCAAAGCCGGCTTCTTTTGCGCGGGCAGCCGCTTGCTTGAACTCCTGAACTGTTTCTTTTACTTTTTCTGCTGACATTTCTACAGGTGTTGCTGATTGTTCGTCAAACGCAATCGCCGATGGAGCGAAGATATCTCCTTCAAGCTCAGCTTTACGTCCGGCATGGGCAAGCTGAATGCCGATTTTTGAACCTTGTTCTTTGACCTGCTCAGTCAGTTTGGCAAAGCCTTCAATATGCTCGTCGCTCCAAATGCCTAAGTCTTGGTCAGTGATTCGTCCTTGAGGATTAACCGCTGACGCCTCTACAATAATCAGTCCGACCTGGCCGATTGCGCGCGATATGTAATGTGCCATGTGGAACGGTGTCAATTTTCCGTCCTTTTCATGAGAAGAATACATGCACATTGGCGACATGACAATGCGGTTTTTTAACGTCATATCTTTAATTGTAATCGGTGTGAATAATTTTCTGGCCATTTCTTTCGCCTCCCGTAAGGTTTTTAGAGATTGATTATATCAAGTCATATCTTTCCCGTCATATAAACTGCTCAAAAGAACCGTTTTTGTCAAACATTTCTGTATAATAGACGAGAAATCAGTTTATTTTTCAGTATAGAAGCATTTTTATTCATAGGAGGGGCGGAATCAATGAATTGGCAGACGAAGGACGAATTGCTGGCACTTTTAACTTCTCTTGTGCAATACGAAAGCATCACCGGTTCAAAGGGCGAGGCAGCACTTGCAGAGTATCTTTATTTTATTTTGAAGGACAAGCCCTATTTTCAAAAGCACCCTGATGATGTAATACTTCATCCGATGGACGATGGCAGATCTTTTCTTACGGCTCTAGTCAAAAAGAAGAATGTCAAAAAGACAGTGCTTCTGCTGAGTCATTTTGATGTCGTTGACATAGAAGATTACGGCGAATTTAAACATATGGCTTGCAAGCCTGCTGAGCTTTTGAGCTCCTTTTTAGAGAAAAAAGAGCTGCTCCCGGAACGTGTGAGAAGAGATGCCGAAAGCGGAGACTGGCTGTTCGGAAGAGGGACGATGGATATGAAAGCGGGGCTTTGTGTTCAACTGTCGATGCTGGAGAGGGCAATGAACGGGCATTTTGAGGGCAATCTGCTGTTGATAACGGTTCCGGACGAGGAAGTGAATTCAAGAGGCATGATTGAAGCGGTTCCTGCATTGAAGGAAATGGAGAAAAAGCATGATATCACATTAACCGCTTGCCTGAATGCCGAACCGATGTTTGAAAAATTTCCCGGCGATCAGCAGCAATATTTTTATACAGGAAGCATTGGCAAGGTGCTTGCGGGTTTTTTCTGCAAGGGGATTGAGACACATGTTGGAGAGCCGTTTTCAGGCCTAAACGCAAATTTAATGGTATCTGAGATTAACCGTTTGCTTGAACTGAATGCTGATTATTGCGAAAAGGTTGATGGCGAGGTCACTCCGCCGCCGGTAAACTTAATGCAAAAGGACTTGAAAGAGGCATATTCAGTCCAGACACCGCATACAGCTGTCACATTATTTAATGTGCTGTCAATGAAACGCTCAGCTAGTGAGATGCATCAGATGCTGCTTAAAACAGCAGAACAGGCGGCGGAGGAAATCATGTCGAACGTTCGGAAGAAAACACAGGATTTTCAACAATTTGAGCCATTTCAGCCGATTGAGCGGAACATCACTGTTTTGACATTTGATGAGCTGGTCTCGCGTGCAAAAAAGCGTGCGGGGATCTCGGAAACAGAGCGGGCTCTAAATTATGCCTTTGCTAACAGGGGGGAGCTTGGAGACAGGGATTTTTCGACGAAAATTGTTTCTGAGCTTGCTTCGCTTTGTAAGGAGGATGCGCCGCTCATTGTGCTTTTTTACAGCCCGCCGTTGTATCCGGCGGTTTCTTCGAAGGATGATCAATTGATCAGGAATACAGCTGATCAGCTTATGCAGTACGCGGCTGACCGATACGGCATTGCATTACGGGAGGTTCAGTACTTCCCCGGACTTTCGGACTTGAGTTATCTTCAGCTGGAAAAGCAGGAGGTTGATGCATACACAAGCAATATGCCGCTCTTTAACAGAGGAAATTCATTGCCAAGCGGTAAAAATCAGGCTTTATATGTCCCGGTTTTAAATGTCGGTCCGGCTGGTAAAGACCCGCATAAATGGACGGAAAGATTGTATA
Source organism: Bacillus sp. FSL R5-0576 (assembly GCF_038004765.1). NCBI lineage: Bacteria > Bacillati > Bacillota > Bacilli > Caryophanales > Bacillaceae > Bacillus > Bacillus sp. FSL R5-0576. The sequence goes on along the minus strand of NZ_JBBORU010000001.1, from coordinate 2,200,606 downwards.
TGCCTTATTCCTTTGAAGTGCTTCCCGATTTGCTTTCATTTACGATCTCCGCGCTATTAAAGCAATCAGAATCTGCCGGCCAGCTGCTGCGGGAAACATAAAAAACAGAAGGCACTGTGCCTTCTGTTTTTGTCTTACATCTAAGAATGTCTCTCTAAGGCGGCACCGGCAAACTGTTCTTTGATTTCTGCGCTCCGTTTAGCTGTTTCTTCAATACAGTGAATAATTGCTTCTTCAAAGCGGGAGTCCTGTAAAGCGCGAAGACCTGCCTCTGTAGTGCCTCCAGGACTAGTGATTTCTTTACGCAGCTTTTCCGGCTGTTTGCCGCTTTGAAGGAGCATATCTGTTGCCCCTGCCATTGTCTGCAAAATGAGTGCTTTTGCCGTTTCTTTATCTAATCCTACTTTTTGTGCCGCTTTTTCCATCGCCTCAATATAACGATACACGTAGGCCGGGCCGCTGCCTGCAATTGCAGTGACAGCGTCAAGATGCCGCTCCTCAACCAGTGTTGCATCACCGATTGTTTCCAATAGAGCTTTTGCGGCAATTATATCATTCTTGCTTGCTTCCGCGCTTACGGAAAATCCGGTTGCTGATTTTCTGATTGCCGCCGATGTATTAGGCATGACGCGAATGACCGGGAGCTTTCTGCCAAAATAATGCTGAATGGTCTCGATGGTAAGGCCTGCAAGTACTGAAATTACAAGCTGGTCCTTGATATACGGCCGGATGCTGTCGATGCTTTCCGCCGCGTCTTTCGGTTTGAAAGCGAGGATAATGATATCGGTGTGAGTGAAAAACTCATTTTTATCTCTGCATGGACGCACGCCGTACGTTTCCTTTAATTCAATCAGACGCTCGTCATTTGAGCGATTTGTAATATAGATATGTTCTGGTTTTGTGATGCCGCTTTGCAAAATGCCGTTGATCATTGCTTCTGCCATTGACCCGGCGCCGACAAATCCTATCTTTTTCATTGATATCCTCCTTCTATCAGAACAACAAAAAAACCTTTTCATCACGTAAAGGACGAAAAGGTTCGCGGTACCACCCTCATTAGCACAAATTGTGCTCAGCTCAAATCCCGTAACGCGGGAAACGTTTAGGTTTTCCTAACCGCGACTTGAGGGCAGCTTCTACAAACAAGCGGGCCGCAACACCTTTCAGCCAGGGGGTATCGCTCTCTTAGGCCATTGCCTTGTATACTATTCCTCGTCATAGCGTTCCAATGGTTCTCGTTTTAGTTTGTTGTTCATTATGCAATGGCGGACAAGCTGATGTCAATAGCTTTTTCAAAAAGGTTTGTTCTCATTCAGCAATAATGACACAAGATCGAGAAAAAGCTAAAATATGAATAATGAATGAAGACAAGGAGCGAATGGATGACAACTGAAGATGTAATTGCGATCCGCGTCCCGACGCCGTTTGCTGTCGGCGATGTTATCGTTTACCTCGTAAAAGGTGATGCACTGACACTTATTGATGCAGGGCCGAATACAAAAGAGGCTGCCAGAGCCTTACAAGAGCAGCTTGCCGCTGTAAATGTGAAATTGTCAGATATCGAGCAGGTTGTACTGACTCACCATCATGCTGATCATGCAGGCTTGCTTGATGTCTTTTCAGATGAAATCGAAGTGATTGGGCATACATTCAACGAACCTTATATCAGCCGAAATCAAGCCTTTATGGATTGGCAAAAACGTTTTTTTCAAAAGCTGCTGCCTGAATTAGGCGTTCCATTTGATACGGGGAAGGCGGAAAAGCTGATTCGATCAGCGTACGCATTTTCCTGTACGAGATCTCTGACAAAATCAATCAGAGAAGGTATGGGCATAGATGGGCTTGAGGGCTGGTCTGTGTTGGAGATGCCTGGACATGCTGAATCGCATATCGTTCTGTTCCATGAAAAAAGCGGAAGGATGCTTGGCGGCGATCTACTGCTGGCAAACAGCTCGTCTAATCCGATTTTGGAAGCGCCGAAAGCGGGAGACGTTAGGTCAAAGCCTTTAGTGGATTATCAGCGGTCATTGCGAAGGCTGTCTCAACTTGATCCAACAATCGTATTTCCTGGTCACGGCGAGCCTATCACCAGTGTACAAGCGCTGATTGAGAAGCGTTTTGACAAGCAGAGGAACAGGACGGAGGATGTGCGTCGCATGCTGGATGAAAAGCCGATGACCGCTTTTCAGGTCTGTCAGCAGCTTTTTCCTGCTGTATATGAAAAGGAATTGTTTTTAACGATGTCAGAAACGGCAGGTCACCTTGATGTGTTGGAGGCTGAAGAAGCCATCACGTCATATTGGGAAGGAAATACCGCATACTTTAAAACAATGAAGAGGTGAAATGGGTGAAACATATAGCGGGAAAAAGGATTTGGATAACCGGCGCTTCAGGAGGGCTTGGAGAAAGAATCGCATACTTATGCGCGGCTGAAGGAGCCCATGTCCTGCTGTCGGCTAGACGCGAGGATCGTTTGATAGAAATCAAAAGGAAAATAACCGAGGAATGGAGCGGACAGTGTGAGATTTTTCCTCTGGATGTCGGCCGCCTAGAGGATATCGCCCGGGTCCGCGATCAGATCGGCTCGATTGATGTACTGATTAACAATGCAGGCTTCGGTATATTTGAAACGGTTTTAGACTCTACATTGGATGACATGAAAGCGATGTTTGATGTGAATGTCTTCGGCCTGATCGCCTGTACAAAAGCGGTGCTTCCGCAAATGCTTGAGCAAAAAAAGGGCCATATCATCAATATCGCCTCTCAAGCGGGGAAAATCGCAACACCGAAGTCTAGCCTGTATTCCGCGACCAAACATGCCGTGTTAGGTTACTCAAACGCTTTGCGGATGGAGCTTTCGGGAACCGGCATTTATGTGACAACAGTCAACCCGGGACCGATTCAGACGGACTTTTTTTCCATTGCTGATAAAGGCGGGGACTACGCCAAAAATGTCGGCCGCTGGATGCTTGATCCTGATGACGTAGCAGCTCAAATTACAGCTGCAATTTTTACGAAAAAGCGGGAGATCAATCTTCCGCGTTTAATGAATGCCGGCACTAAGCTGTATCAGCTGTTTCCAGCTCTTGTAGAAAAGCTGGCAGGACGCGCGTTCATGAAAAAATAATGATGGAACTGCCTGTGGTGGAGTGGCTTGTTTCTCACGAGGCAGTTTTTGATAGTGGAAGGGAGAGATTGTTGAATGTCAGTTCATTCAGAAGTCCTTCATGCTCTGCTTAAAGATCCGTTTATACAGAAACTGATTGATGCAGAGCCTGTATTCTGGGCAAATTCAGGCAAGAAAGAGGGGCCATTACCCCGTGCAGATGAGTGGGCAACCGAGATAGCGGAAGCGGAAAAAAGAATGCGGCGGTTTGCACCTTACATTGCCGAGGTGTTTCCTGAGACGAAAGGCGCTAAAGGAATCATCGAGTCTCCGCTTTTTGAGGTGCAGCATATGAAGGAAAAGCTGGAAGCGGCATATCAGCAGCCATTTCCGGGAAGATGGCTTTTAAAGTGCGACCATGAGCTTCCGATTTCAGGATCGATTAAAGCGAGGGGCGGGATTTATGAAGTGTTAAAGCATGCTGAAAATCTCGCGCTTCAAGAAGGAATGCTTCAGGAAACCGATGATTACCGCATCTTACAGGAAGAGCGGTTTACCGGGTTTTTCTCCCGCTATTCGATTGCTGTCGGTTCGACAGGAAATCTGGGTTTAAGCATCGGCATCATCGGCGCGGCACTCGGGTTTCGCGTGACAGTGCATATGTCCGCCGATGCTAAGCAGTGGAAAAAGGATCTCCTCCGCCAAAAGGGAGTCACTGTTATGGAGTACGAAACAGATTACAGCGAAGCGGTCAACGAAGGGAGACGGCAGGCGGAACAAGATCCATTCTGTTATTTTATTGATGATGAACATTCTCGTCAGCTGTTCTTAGGATATGCTGTTGCTGCAAGCCGATTAAAAACACAACTTGACTGTATGAATATACAGCCGAGTCTTGAGACGCCCTTGTTTGTGTATCTGCCGTGCGGAGTCGGCGGAGGACCGGGCGGTGTAGCATTTGGGCTGAAGCTTTTATACGGAGATGATGTTCATGTGTTTTTCGCAGAACCAACTCATTCACCTTGTATGCTGTTAGGGCTTTATTCAGGACTTCACCAGAAGATCTCCGTCCAGGATATCGGCCTGGATAATCAGACTGCTGCTGACGGACTTGCCGTAGGGAGGCCGTCAGGATTTGTCGGCAAGCTGATTGAACCGCTTCTGAGCGGCTGTTATACGGTAGAGGACAATACGCTTTATACTTTGCTTCATATGCTGGCTGTATCTGAAGATAAATATTTAGAGCCCTCTGCTCTTGCCGGCATGTTCGGGCCGATTCAGCTTTTTTCGACAGAAGAGGGAAGGCGCTATGGTCAGAAATATAAGATGGAACATGCCGTACATGTCGTCTGGGGAACGGGAGGAAGCATGGTTCCAAAAGATGAAATGGCCGCGTATAACCGAATTGGTGCTGATTTGCTAAAAAAACGAAATGAAAAATAAGCAGACAGTGAAAAGGTTTTCCGTTACAATCTTTGTAAGGGTTTTAACCTACAGAGAGTCAGGTGTAAACAGTGAAAAATAAAGAACTTAACCTACATACTTTATATACACAGCACAATCGGGCGTCTTGGTCTGGTTTTGGGGGGCATTTGTCGATTGCTGTATCTGAAGAAGAGGCAAAAGCTGTGGAAGGATTGAATGATTATCTATCTGTTGAAGAAGTGGAAACGATCTATATTCCGCTTGTTCGCTTGCTTCATTTGCATGTCAAGTCTGCGGCTGAACGCAATAAGCATGTCAATGTTTTTTTGAAGCACCCACATTCAGCCAAAATTCCGTTTATTATCGGCATTGCCGGCAGTGTCGCAGTCGGAAAAAGCACGACGGCGCGGATCTTGCAGAAGCTGCTTTCGCGTTTGCCTGACCGTCCAAAAGTGAGCCTTATCACGACAGATGGTTTTTTATTTCCTACTGCCGAGCTGAAAAAGAAAAATATGATGTCTAGAAAAGGGTTTCCTGAAAGCTATGATGTAAAGGCGCTGCTCGAATTTTTGAATGACTTAAAATCAGGAAAGGACAGCGTAAAGGCCCCGGTGTATTCCCATCTAACCTATGACCGCGAGGAAGGTGTGTTCGAGGTTGTAGAACAGGCGGATATTGTGATTATTGAAGGCATTAATGTTCTTCAGTCGCCCACCTTGGAGGATGACCGGGAAAACCCGCGTATTTTTGTTTCCGATTTCTTTGATTTTTCGATTTATGTGGATGCGGAGGAAAGCCGGATTTTCACTTGGTATTTAGAGCGTTTTCGCCTGCTTCGGGAAACTGCTTTTCAAAATCCTGATTCATATTTTCATAAATTTAAAGACTTGTCCGATCAGGAGGCTGACGAGATGGCAGCCTCGATTTGGGAGAGTGTCAACCGGCCGAATTTATATGAAAATATTTTGCCGACTAAATTCAGGTCAGATCTCATTTTGCGTAAGGGAGACGGGCATAAGGTCGAGGAAGTGCTGGTAAGGAGGGTATGAAATGTGCATCATATCGAACTGTATGTCTCTGATTTGGAGGCGTCTAGGCGGTTTTGGGGATGGTTCTTAAAAGAACTTGGCTATAAAGAGTATCAAAAATGGAGCTCAGGCATCAGCTGGAAGAAAGATCGTTTTTACCTAGTGATTGTGCAGGCGAAAGAGCCATTTCTAGAGCCGGAATACCATAGATGCCGAGTCGGTCTGAACCATCTCGCATTTCATGCTGAATCCAAGCTTCAAGTCGATCAGATGACCGAAAAATTGACGGCAAAAGGCTATCGTGTGTTGTACCGAGACAGGCATCCTTTTGCCGGAGGAGACGGGCATTATGCAGTCTATTGTGAGGATCCGGACCGGATTAAGGTAGAGCTCGTTGCCCCAAGCTGTTAATCGTGATCTTCGGACAGGCTGTTCAGCTTTTTCTCAATGCGATCCAGCTGCGCTTTTCGGTTTTTCGCATACTTGAAGCCTGTAACAGCCGCAAAGATGACAGCGGCAAATATAATAAATACAAACAGCTGAAACATCACATCACCTATATTCATGTTCTTCACCTCATGTTTGCGGGAGAGTTTCATTCTCTTCCGTTTTTTATTTAAAGCGGCTTTTCCAGATGGGAACGGTGTTTTGTGGTCTCCATTTTCATTTGCCGATAGGCGAACGCTAAAAATGGCAGGCCGAGCAGGGTAATGCCGCTCAGGACAGAAAAAATATAAATCGGCCGGCCAGCGCTAAACAGGTCTATACATATCCCCCCGATCCAAGGGCCGATGACGTTTCCGAGCTGTGAAAAACCGATTGCCCCGAAATAAGTGCCTTTTAATCCTGGTTTTGCAATCTGGTCTACATACAAATCCATCATAGAGAATAAAAGAACTTCGCCGATTGTAAATGTGATGACAATCATCACAATTGATGGAACACCGTGCGATACGGTGAAAATGGCCATGCTGATGCTAACCATCACATTACCGAGCATCAGAGAACAAAGCGGCGAAAACCGTTTTGCAAAATGGACAATGGGAAATTGCGTCGCCAACACTACGATTGCGTTTAATGTCAGCATCAGCCCGTACAGCTTCGTTCCATTGCCGATCAAGGGGTTCTGCGCCATATACTGAGGGAATGTGGAACTAAATTGTGAGTAGCCGAAGGTGCATAGCGTAATGCCGACCAAAGCAATGGTAAAAAGATAATCCTTTTGCGTGACCATAAACGCTTCCCGCACGCTCATATTTCGGGATTGGGCTGGTGCTGATAAGGATGGATGTTTTTTAAATTGGAGGGCAAGCACAATTCCGTATAGTCCGTAAATGACTGCAGGCACCAAAAAGGGCGTAGTCGATTGCGATGAGCCGAAATATAGGCCAAGCACAGGTCCGAAGACAACGCCGATATTAATAGCTGCATAGCGTAAATTAAAAACTAGCAGTCTCGTTTTTTCTTCTGTCATATCAGACAGCAAGGCCTTTGAAGCGGGCTCAAACAGTGATTTGCAAAGACCGTTTAATGCGTTAACTACAAAAAACACCCAGAGATGAGATGCCGCCGCAAAGCCTGCAAATACCAGCATCCATCCGAAAATCGATACAAGCATCATGTTTTTTCTGCCGAATTTATCTGAGATATATCCGCCGTAAAAGCTTGCGAGGATGCCGACTGATGAGCTCGCGGCAATGACCAGCCCTGCATAGGAAGCTGATGCGCCTTGGACGGCTGTCAAATAAATCGCTAAAAAAGGAATGCTCATCGATGTTGCCATTCTGCCGAAAATGGTTCCGATTATAATTGTCCAGCTGATCGGGTGGATATCTTTCCATTTCTTCATGAATTATATTCTCTCCTGTATGTAAGATCTTCCTCTATCATATATGAAAAAATTTCCTTCTCCAATAGATTATTCAAAATATTTCGTTTTTGACATGTAGTATGCCTGATTGTATGGATGGCAATATACTATGCGTTGAGGATGCGTGTGGCTGACGGAGTTTACATCTTGAAATTGAAGAAGGAAAATGACGGGATGTCCGATGAAAAGCAAAGCGATTGGTCAGTGAGAGTGTGTTAGTTTAAGCCGCCAGGACGTGGATCATATCGGCAGTGAAACCGGCTATGAGATCAAGATGTAAGCTGAAAACCGGCATGGGCCCCATGACAGAACAAGAGAGCACATCTCTTCGAAAAAGTGTATACGCGTGATCATGGACAGCTTATTCCGTTTTGCGCGAGCACTGAGGGGAATTTTATGCCAGGCCATATGAATCTATGGAGCGTGAGAAAATCCTGCTTTTTTCTGTGAGCCTGAAACTGTTTATTTGTTTCGGGCGGTGTTTTCAAAGGGAAGCCGCATCAGCGGCTGAACGAACTGACAGTCATGCGTTTAAGAGAACAGGCCTTGGTTTGTAACATAGTCATAAATGATATCTTCTATATGCGCATGCAGATCCTCATCCGGTTCTTCATTCCGTCTCTCTTGTAGAGCCGCTTTCAGGCTTTGTTTTTCATACGGGCTTAACGGATCTATAGCAACGTTTCTGCCGTATTGACGCAATGCCTGTCCCAGCATTTTTTCGACAAATTTCTCCATCATGACTCTCCTATCCTTATGCTTCGCTTTTATTCTACTAAATGTTTTTCTTCTCTCAAACCCTTGGATCATATTTTCTGTCAGACAAGAATCATTTACCAGTATAAAACGAACATACTTTCGCATATAATGAAAAACGAACATAAGTTCTTTTTAGAGGTGTGTATGATGAAAGAAAAAGTGATTTTTCTCGTTGACATGCAATCGTTTTATGCATCTGTAGAGAAAGCGGAAAATCCACATTTGAAAAATAGACCCGTCATTGTTTCGGGTGACCCTGAAAAAAGGGGCGGAGTCGTATTGGCTGCCTGCCCGCTGGCGAAACAAAAGGGTGTGGTGAATGCTTCACGGCTGTGGGAGGCGCAGGAAAAGTGTCCTGAGGCTGTTGTGCTCCGGCCGCGTATGCAACGGTATATTGATGTATCACTGCAAATTACGGCCATTCTCGAGGAGTATACAGACCTTGTGGAGCCTTATTCTATCGATGAACAGTTCATGGACATTACAGGCAGCCAGAAGCTGTTTGGGACGCCGATGGAGATCGCGAAAAGCATTCAGGGCAGAATCATGCGGGAGATCGGCGTTTATGCACGGGTCGGAATCGGCCCTAACAAAGCGCTGGCCAAAATTGCGTGTGACAATTTTGCCAAAAAGAATACGAACGGTATTTTTACCTTAACGAAAGAAAATATGAAAACCGAAATGTGGCCGCTCCCGGTGGGCAGCATGTTTGGCGTCGGGAGCCGCATGAAGCATCATTTAAATCGAATGGGCATCAGCACGATCGGCGGGCTCGCGGCTTTTCCACTCGATCTTTTAAAAAAGAAATGGGGCATTAACGGCCACGTGCTGTGGATGACGGCAAACGGAATCGACTATTCCCCTGTGTCAACTTCGTCTCTGGACGGGCAAAAGGCGATAGGCCATGGAATGACTCTCCCGAGAGACTACGAACACTTTGACAAAGAAATCAAGGTCGTATTGCTTGAGCTGAGTGAAGAGGTGTGCAGGCGAAGCCGAAACGCCGGGGTCATGGGGCAGACAGTGTCAGTGAGCTGCGGGGGTGCTGATTTTGATTGGCCGACGGGCTTCAACCGGCAAGTGAAGCTGGCAGAGCCGACTAATTCTACGCAGGATGTATATGAGGCTGTACGACGGCTGTTTCTTACATTTTGGGACGGGAAACCCGTCCGCCGCCTCGGTGTCAATCTGTCTCAGCTCTCATCTGATGACATATGGCAGCTCAATTTATTTCAGGATTATGCAAAGAAAATGAGCCTAGGCTATGTGATGGATGGCATTAAAAATCGATTCGGCGATACAGCAATCATCAGGGCGGCGTCACTGACAGTGGCAGGCCAGGCATTTGAACGTGCGGCTAAAATAGGGGGGCATTATAAATGAACGACCATTTAAAAAGGGGCAACCTGCTGTGGGAAGGGAGCAGGATGTTTCTGCCGGAACATAAGCAAAGCCTGCTGGAGAGAAAGCGACTTAAACAGAAGCTGCAAAAGCCGATCCTTGACCCTGATAAGCTGGAAGAGCTGAATCAAACGCTTTGCGCCGCGATGGAGTTTGCTCAGGATATCACTGTCAGCTGCTTTCAGGACGGTGAGATTGTCCGCTGCACCGGGAAGATCTGCCGGTATGAAGAGTTTGAAAAAGCAGTATGGATAAAAGGAGACGAGAATCAGCTTTATAAGCTGAAACTTGATCAAGTGCTTGATATTGTGCTGTAAAGTCTCTCCTCCTGCTTGGGGGAGAAATAGGCATAAAATGATCAAACATTGTTCCCTCGGCAGTCTGGAAACGTATGATACAGGAAAGAAGGCATTTACAATTCCAGCCAGGCAAAATATAATTTTTATATTGTGAGAAAAAGAGCTGACATTCGTTTTGCCAGACGGAGGGAGATCAAATCGTAATGGATATTCGAACAATCACGTCTTCAGATTATGAAATGGTAACGTCTGTACTGAATGAATGGTGGGGCGGCAGACAGCTGAAAGAAAAATTGCCGAGACTATTTTTTGAGCATTTTCAGGACACAAGCTTTATTACATCCGAACATAACAGCATGACCGGATTTTTAATCGGATTTCAATCGCAATCGGATCCTGAAACGGCGTACATTCATTTTTCCGGTGTGCATCCAGATTTCAGAAAAATGCAAATTGGGAAACAATTGTATGATGTATTTATCGAAACAGTAAAACAAAGAGGCTGCACCCGGGTGAAGTGCGTCACTTCACCTGTGAATAAGGTATCAATCGCATATCACACAAAATTGGGGTTTGAAATTGAAAAGGGCACCAAGACGGTAAATGGCATCTCAGTGTTTGCAAACTATGATGGCCTGGGCCAAGACAGGGTACTGTTTGTCAAAAACATATGAGGGGGAAATATAATGGATTTTTTATCAAAAACACCTGAGCCTCCTTACTATGCAGTCATTTTTTCTTCTGTCAAAAGCGAAAATGACACAGGATATGGAGAAACAGCGGAGCGGATGGTATCGCTTGCGGCGGATCAGCCTGGATTTTTAGGCGTGGAAAGCGTACGTGAAGCGGATGGAAGGGGCATCACAGTTTCCTATTGGGACAGTATGGACGCAATTAACCATTGGAAGCATCACACTGAACATCAAGCGGCAAAAGAAAAAGGAAAAAGCGTTTGGTACGAGTCGTATGCAGTCCGCGTCGCAAAAATCGAAAGACAGCGGCTGTTTCAGGAGAACACGAATGATTGAATTTCTCCAGCATAAGGAAGACACTATAGCGCGTGAGATTTTAGCCGTACAGATCCCCGCCTACATAAAGGAAACAGAGATTATCGGTTTTGACGGTATTCCCGCTTTACAAGAGAAGGTGAAGGATATTCAAGCATCCCATGAGCGGTTTGCGGGATATCGGGAAAACGGCAAGCTGATCGGTGTCATTTCATATGAGAAAAACATGCATCATCTCACCATTTGCAGGCTTGTTGTACATCCTGACGGTTTCAGAAAAGGAATTGGACGAGCGCTTCTGCAATTTGTCATTGATCATAATGAAGACGCTGAGAAAATCGAAGTAGTCACAGCCGAGAACAATACCCCGGCTGTGTCACTCTATACACAGGCCGGATTCCAAAAGGCAGAAACCGTCAAAGCAGCGCAGGGTCTATTGCTGACGGTCTTTCATTTGTATCCGAAAAGAAAAGTTGAGGTCATTCTCTACAACGAAAAATGGGCAGAATGTTTCGATGAAGAAAAAGAACGGCTGAAACTGGTGTTCGGGCCGGAGATTATCGCTGTTCATCACATCGGAAGCACATCAATACCGAACATGGCAGCGAAGCCAATCATTGATATGTTAATTGAAGTCAGAAGCATTGAAGCCGTGAGCCAATTTGATGAACAAATGAAGGCTAACGGCTATATACCAAAAGGTGAGAACGGCATAGCGGGCAGGCGTTATTTCCAAAAGGGCGGAAATAAACGCACTCATCATGTCCATATGTACGAACAGGGAAACCCTGCTATTGAAAGGCATCTGTTATTCAGAGATTATCTCAGAGCTCATCCAAACATAGCGAAAGAATATGCCGTTCTCAAAAAACGGCTGGCGGCCCAGCATCCTGACAGCATCAATCAGTACATACAAGGGAAAGATGAGTGGATCAAGACTGCAGAAGAAAATGCGAAGCGGTGGAAAAAAGGCAGAAACAATGCGAATGGCAGTGTTGTATGCTACAATAGCGAAAATGATGAAAACGGGGGTTTCACCTTATGAACATACATGTGACAGATGCAGCAAAACAGGCACTGCAGCAGGCGTTTGACGCCAACCCGGGAAAAAAAGCCCAGCTTCGTTACGATGCAGAAGGATGCGGCTGCGCTGTAAGCGGTGTCCCGACAATCTGGCTGGCAGAAGAATTAACGGGACAGTGCGAGCAGCTGGAAACGAACGGCATTCCGCTGTATATCCAATCGTCGCAAAAAGTGTTTTTTGACGATCAAATGACGATCGATTACAATGAAAAAGCCAAAACATTGGCGCTGAAAAGCCCGGCTGAAATGCTCAGCCCCAGAATGAGCATATTAGTAAAGTAGGAGACGCGAAACGTGGAACAAAAGCTGAAGGCAATGAAGAACACAGCACAAAATAAAACGTGGGTATCCTTCCTGAATCAAAACCATCCCTATACCTTGCTTCACTGGTCAATCGGAGGAGCAGAGTCCATCAAGAAAGATGTCTGGCTATTGCAGGATGAAATGACCTTCGAGACGCAGGAGTTTACAACGATAGATCTTGCGATTGAATGGATCAGAGAAAATATGGATGGCATTACCGACGTTCTGTAACATAAAAAAGCGGAAGAGCCGAAGAGGCCTTTCGCTTTTTTATTCTGTTGAATCATTCATGTTGTCTAAAAACTCCTGCACCGTTTTTCGGTACGTGTCCCGATTTTTGGTATATGACATGGCGTGTTCACCGTTCTCGGCAATGTACAGCGCTTTCGGCCCGCGTTTCTTTTTATAAAGCCGCTCGGTTGAAGAAACAGGAATGTAGTCATCATCCTTACTGTGAATAAAGAGGACCGGCTTTTCGATTTTATCAATGACAGCAAGCGGAGATACTTCGCGTGCGCGATAGCCGCCCCTCAGCTTCAAAAAGAAGTCGGCGATAGGGAGCAGGGGCCAAGACGGGAGCCTGTATTCCGCTCTCAGCCGGTAGGCAAGCTGTTCATCAAAACATGCGAACGGACAATCGGCAATATAAAAATCAGCGCCATCGCTGCAGTGTGCACCAGCATAAAGCAGGGCGGTCACAGCTCCCATCGACTCACCATGAATTCCGATCAATCCGCGATGATTTGTTTTGTTTTTGAGCCAGCTGACAACCTTATTGAGATCATCCTTTTCGTAAAACCCGTAGCTGGTCGTCTTTCCGCCGCTTTGGCCATGTCGGCGGTGGTCATAAATGAGCACATTCCAGCCGAGATCTAGAAATAAATGCATATACTTAAGAGAATTCAGTACATTCATCGTCACCCCGTGGCAGATGATGATGGTATTTGGTGTGTCATGCGGTGCGACATGGTATCCTTTTATGTCGTACCCGTAAGCGGAGGGTATCACAAAAGCGGTTTTCTCCATTTGTTCAAATGATTCAAACACATCATGTCCGTTGTCTGTCTCTCTTTTGATAATGTCTTCATCTGTTTTTTTCTTGATGAATAGAATCATATTTGAAAAAACAATTCCGATTGCGATGACAGCTGTTACGAGAGCGCCAATGGCCAAAAGGATTTTCTTCAAAAGTCACAGCACCTTTCAACTAAATATAGGTAATTCGTGTTTGAAATCATTATACCTAAACACTGCTCCGCTGAGAAAGTGACCAGAAGAGAGTCTGCTTGTTCAGTGTATATGCTCCGTGATAAACTGTCTTCAAAACAAAACATGGGGGAAGTCTGCATGAAAAAACAAAAATCCGCTGACAAACACCAGCTAAAAGACGGCCTTCAATCCGATATCAAAGCAAAGCTTATGGAGATGAAGAGCCAATTGAAGGAAGAGGATGAAAAGAGGCAGGAAAGAGAAAAAGCAGAACAGATCAGAAAGAAAAAAGAGATCGAAAAAAATAAGAGCTTTGAAGAACTCCTAAATGAAAGCCAAATGGATTGGCATCAATATAAATAAACCAGCACCCGTACAGGTGCTGGTTTTTCTGCTATGAGCGATGAGCTTTGTAAATGTCTTGTTTCGTATGAGATTGGAGCGCTTTGATTTCCTCTTCGGTTAAACGCCGTGCATTTGTTGCCTGAATATTTTCCCGTAACTGCTCAATCTTACTGGCGCCTGTAATCACTGAAGCGACAGCCGGCTGTGCTAGCAGATACTGTAGCGACTTTTCTGTCATGGAAAGATCGGGAGCCACTTCCTCCATTGCCTTGCGGGCATTTGTCAGTTCCTCGAATGAATAGGACAAGTACCCGTTTTGTTTCATACTGTCTGAAGCTTGATCAAGCGGTTTTTCAGTTAAGAGCCCTTTGGCAACAGGACCTCTGGCGACTACGCTGATTTGATGTTCCTCTAAAAGCGGGAGCCATTCCTCAGGGCGTCTGTCAAACAGGCTGAATTGCATCATAATGCTGACGATGTTTGATTTTTTTACATATTCTTTAATCACATTCGGGCGGATGGAAGAAATGCCGTAGTAGCGGATGACACCTTCTTGTTTTAATTCCTCAAACGCTTCAATCGTTTCATCAATGTTGTCCTCTATCGTGCCGCCGTGAAGCTGATAAAGGTCGATATAATCTGTTTTCAGCCGTGTAAGGCTCTTTTTTACCGCCTCTTTTATGTAAGCTTTTGAAGGGTCCCAATACCAGCCCTCGCTTCCGTCATCCCAACGGTTTCCCGCTTTTGTTGCCAGAATAATATCCTGGCGTCTGTTTTGGATCGCATCACCGACAATTTCTTCGTTGCGTCCTCGGTCATACAAATCCGCTGTGTCCAAATAGTTGATGCCGAGCTCGATCGCTTCATCCAGAATGGACAATGCTTTGTTTTTTTCAGTTCCAAGAGACATACAGCCGAGTCCGACTTCGCTAATGTCTAAATCAGATGTACCCAATTTGCGCTTTCTCATGTGCACACTCCTTTTTTAGGCTTTGTATTGACCGTAATATAAAGGAGCTAAAGTTTCAACTTTTATGGCTTTGAGATCCAATCTTTCACATATTGAAATGTGCGTCCATACTCTTTTAACTTCGCCCGAATTTCCCATGCTTTTCCGACTAAGACAACACCTTTTGGCATGCGGTGCACTTTCACGAAGAAGCCCCCTTTTGCTCTAGTATGATAAAATGTATGGGGCATCATATAGAGACAGAACGGGAGATGAAGAAATGAAATCATTAGAAGAAAAAACAATTGCCAAAGAACAGATCTTTTCGGGTAAAGTCATTGATCTTTATGTCGAGGATGTAGAGCTGCCAAACGGCAAAGCCAGTAAACGTGAAATTGTGAAACACCCTGGAGCTGTAGCGGTACTAGCCGTCACAGATGAAGGGAAAATCATCATGGTCAAACAATTCCGTAAGCCGCTTGAGCGGACGATCGTTGAAATTCCGGCCGGTAAACTTGAAAAAGGTGAGGAGCCGGAGTATACGGCACTTCGGGAACTTGAAGAGGAAACCGGTTATACAGCAAAAAAACTGACAAAAATAACTGCGTTTTATACATCACCCGGATTTGCAGATGAAATCGTTCACGTTTTTCTTGCTGAGGAGCTTTCTGTGCTTGAAGAAAAACGGGAGCTTGATGAGGACGAGTTTGTTGAAGTGATGGAGGTGACGCTTGAAGATGCGCTAAAGTTGGTTGAATCGCGTGAAGTATACGATGCTAAAACAGCCTACGCGATTCAGTATCTTCAGCTGAAAGAAGCGCTCCAAGCACAAAAATGAAAAAGATTTACGCGGATTTGCACATTCATATCGGCCGGACCTTTACAGGAAGGGCTGTCAAAATAACAGGCGCCAAAACATTAACACTGGACAGAATTTTGGTTGAGGCCAGTGAACATAAAGGAATTGAACTCCTCGGCATTATCGACTGTCATTCTCCGGAAGTCATTCTAGAGCTTGAGGAAGGCATTTCATCTGGAAAATATCGCGAGCTTGACGGGGGAGGAATCCGTTATCGCAGCACGACTCTTTTATTGGGGAGCGAGCTGGAGATTTATGATGAAGCCTGCAGCGGACCGATCCATGTGCTCGTATTTATGCCGACGCTGGCTGCTATGAAACAGTTTTCAAACTGGCTGTCAGCCCGGCTGAAAAATATTCATTTAAGCTCGCAGCGGATTTATGAAACGGGCTTAAACCTGCAAAAAAAAGTGCAGGATATGGGCGGCCTGTTTATCCCCGCCCATATCTTTACTCCGCATAAAAGCTTATATGGAAAAGGGGTTAAACAAAGCTTAACTGAGGTTTTTGATCCATCTATGATAGACGCGGTGGAGCTTGGATTAAGCTGTGATACAGACATGGCATCACACGTATCGCAATTGAATCCGTATCCTTTTTTAACAAATTCTGATGCGCATTCGTTGGGGAAAATCGGCAGAGAATATAATGAACTATATGTGCAGTCAGCTGATTTTACTGAATTTGCTCTTGCATTAAAGGGACAAGATGACAGGAAAATTATCGCAAATTACGGCTTGGACCCGTTATTGGGGAAATATTATCAGACGGCTTGCGAAGCATGTGGAGAGCCTGCTGTAAGCGGGGAAACAGCGTGCGCGAATTGCGGAAATACCAGATTTACCAAGGGAGTCAGCGAAAGGTTGCATGAATTGAGTGATCAGCTTGAAGTTCGCGTCCCGCGTCCGCGATATGTACATCAGATCCCGCTGCAATTTGTTCCGGGTGTAGGCCCGAAAACGCTGGACAAACTAAAAAAAGCCTTCGGAACAGAAATGGCTGTTCTTCACGAGGCTGCAGAAGAAGATTTGGCTCGCGTTGTCCCGCCGAAAACCGCGGCGCTTATCGTAAAAGCGAGATCCGGAAAACTGGAATTGAAAGCCGGAGGAGGAGGAACCTACGGTAAAATTAAACCGTGAGCTAAAGATTAACTCAGTTCCTCCTGTACTTTTCTTTTTGTCCGTATAAAGGTAATCAGCTGGATGATTTCATCTTCACTCAGCGGCTGGCCATCAACAGAAATGGTAAAGTCAAGGCTGCTCCACGTGGCCAATTCTATGGCCTGAGGAGCAGTCTGCTTTTGTTTCTCGCGGCCTAAAAGTTCATCGCAGGTTGTGTCAAAGAGGTCAGCCAGCATGGCAAGCGCTTCAAGTGAAGGCCGTCGGTAGCCTGACTCGTAGCCGGCATATGTGCTTTTTGCGATACCGAGAAGGTCAGCTGTATATTGAAGCGACCAATTTTTCTTTTTTCTCAATTCAGTTAAACGATCTAGATTCATGAACTTCCGCTCCTTTTTCACCTTGAGCTGATTATATCATATAGGTATTAGGAAGTGTACGCGAATTGAATAATAATGTCTTGCGTATTTTATTTTCCGTGTCTATAATTGCATTAAAAGTATGCGAAAAGCGAATACCTTCTCGCAACCCATCTTTAGATACAGTGAAGAGGTGCATGGTATGAAAAAATTATTGATGTTGACAACTGGGGGAACGATTGCTTCAGTTGAAGGGGAAAATGGGCTGGCTCCCGGAGTCAAGGCTGATGAATTACTAAGTTACGTATCAAAACTTGATAACGATTACACAATGGAAACTCAGTCGCTTATGAATATAGACAGCACCAATATGCAGCCTGAATACTGGGTGGAAATAGCGGAAGCCGTTAAGGAAAATTATGATGCCTATGACGGGTTTGTTATTACTCATGGTACAGATACAATGGCCTATACATCTGCCGCACTATCGTATATGCTGCAGCATGCCAAAAAGCCGATTGTCATCACCGGCTCGCAGATTCCGATCACGTTCCAAAAAACCGATGCCAAAAAAAATATTACAGATGCCATTCGATTTGCCTGTGAAGGCGTGGGCGGCGTTTATGTTGTGTTTGACGGCAGAGTCATTCAGGGAACGCGTGCGATCAAATTAAGAACGAAAAGCTACGACGCATTTGAAAGCATCAATTACCCATATATCGCTTTTATCAATGAAGACGGGATCGAATACAACAAACAAGTAACGGAACCTGAGAACGACACCTTCACAGTTGACACTTCACTATGTACAGATGTATGTCTGCTGAAGCTGCATCCAGGCTTAAAGCCCGAAATGTTTGATGCCCTGAAAAGCATGTACAAAGGAATTGTCATTGAGAGTTATGGCAGCGGAGGGGTGCCGTTTGAAGGCAGAGACATTTTGTCAAAAGTGAATGAGCTGATCGAAAGCGGCATTGTCGTGGTCATTACGACTCAATGTCTTGAAGAAGGCGAAGACATGAGCATTTACGAAGTTGGCCGCAGAGTCAACCAAGACTTAATTATCCGATCAAGAAATATGAACACAGAAGCAATTGTGCCAAAATTGATGTGGGCACTAGGTCAGTCTTCGGATCTTCCTGTCGTCAAGAGAATTATGGAAACGCCGATAGCTGATGACGTTGTCCTGTAAAATGTAAAAACGATAACCAGCAAAGAGAAAGAAGGTTAAAGATTATGTTAAACGGCCAAAAAGAATATCGCGTGGAAAAAGACTTCCTTGGGGAAAAACAAATTGAAGCAGATGTTTATTACGGAATTCAGACGCTCCGTGCTTCTGAAAATTTCCCGATCACAGGATACAAAATCCATGAGGAAATGATTAACGCACTGGCGATTGTGAAAAAAGCTGCGGCTCTTGCCAACATGGACGTGAAACGGCTGTATGAAGGAATTGGCCAAGCTATCGTACAAGCCGCTGACGAGATTCTCGAAGGCAAGTGGCACGATCAGTTTATCGTCGATCCGATTCAGGGCGGTGCCGGAACTTCTATGAACATGAACGCGAATGAGGTTATCGGAAACCGGGCGCTTGAAATCATGGGACATAAAAAGGGAGATTATATCCATTTAAGTCCAAACACACATGTGAACATGTCACAGTCTACGAACGATGTGTTTCCGACTGCTATTCATATTTCCACATTGAAGCTCTTAGAAAAACTGCTGAAAACAATGGAAGATATGCATAGCGTGTTTAAGCAAAAAGCACAGGAGTTTGACTCTGTTATTAAAATGGGCCGGACACACCTTCAAGATGCGGTTCCGATCCGTCTTGGCCAGGAATTCGAAGCTTACAGCCGTGTTCTCGAGCGTGATATCAAACGAATCAAGCAATCGCGCCAGCACCTATATGAAGTCAACATGGGCGCAACTGCTGTTGGTACAGGGCTGAACGCTGATCCTGAATATATCAAACAGGTAGTAAAGCACCTTGCTGATATTAGCGGGCTTCCTCTTGTCGGCGCTGATCATCTTGTTGATGCGACACAAAATACAGATGCCTATACAGAGGTATCAGCTTCATTAAAAGTCTGCATGATGAACATGTCGAAGATCGCAAACGACCTGCGCTTAATGGCGTCGGGACCGCGTGCCGGACTTGCGGAAATTTCTCTGCCTGCACGTCAGCCGGGTTCATCTATTATGCCGGGGAAAGTCAATCCGGTTATGGCGGAGCTGATCAACCAAATTGCGTTCCAGGTTATCGGAAACGACAATACAATCTGCCTTGCTTCAGAAGCCGGCCAGCTTGAGT
Organism: Bacillus sp. FSL R5-0576; assembly: GCF_038004765.1. Classification (NCBI taxonomy): domain Bacteria; kingdom Bacillati; phylum Bacillota; class Bacilli; order Caryophanales; family Bacillaceae; genus Bacillus; species Bacillus sp. FSL R5-0576. The sequence continues at coordinate 2,181,169 of NZ_JBBORU010000001.1, read as the reverse complement.
TGAACGTCATGGAGCCCGTGCTTGTCTTTAATTTGCTTCAATCCATCAGCATCATGAACAACGGCTTCCGTTCGTTCACTGACAACTGCTTAAAAGGCATTGAAGCCAACGAAAAGCGTATGAAGCAATACGTAGAAAAAAGCGCAGGCGTGATCACAGCTGTCAATCCGCATCTTGGGTATGAAGCGGCAGCTAGAATTGCCAGGGAAGCAATTATGACAGGGCAATCTGTCCGGGATCTTTGTCTGCAGCATGATGTGCTGACTGAAGAAGAATTGGATATTATTTTAAACCCATATGAGATGACCAAACCAGGTATCGCAGGGAAAGAACTATTAGAAAAATAAAATTTGTACAAAATACAGCTTATTCATCTCCGAATAGTCGGATGAATAAGCTGTTTACAACATAGGGATGAGGAAGTATAGTATACGTGTTGCACTATATATTGAAAGCGTTTTAGCTTTTACATGAAGGGGGACTTCTTTTGAAGGATGTAAGATTACCAACACTATTTGAAATTATTATTGTACTAGGAGTATTTTTAGCACTTGTTCTATCGTTTACAGTCTTTCTCGACTTGCCGATACAGCTGGCGCTTTTTGTTTCATGGTTTATTGCAATGCTTTTAGGTATAAGACTCGGTTATTCTTATAAAGATTTACAAAATGCGATTGTACATGGGATATCAAATGGCCTTGAAGCCGTACTGATTCTCGTTTCAGTTGGGGCGCTCATCGGAACATGGATTGCCGGAGGCGTTGTGCCCACTTTGATTTATTACGGACTGGAATTTATTCACCCAAGTATCTTTTTACTGGCAACGTTAATTATTTGTTCCATTATGTCTGTGGCAACAGGAACGTCATGGGGAACAGTCGGAACTGCCGGCATTGCCATGATTGCAATTGGAGAAGGATTAGGGATTCCGCTTCCTCTTGTAGCGGGAGCTATCCTTTCAGGCGCATATTTTGGGGACAAGCTGTCTCCTCTGTCTGACAGTACAGTTCTAGCTTCTTCACTATCAAAAGTCGATGTATTGGCTCACGTGAGAGCAATGCTTTATTTATCAATACCTGCTTATGTCATTACAGCTATACTCTTTACAGTTGTTGGATTTATGTACGGCGGGAAAAATATTGATCTTGATAAAGTTGAATTCTTAAAATCATCTTTGCAAAACACGTTTGACATTCATATTTGGATGCTGATCCCGGCAGTTGTCGTCATAGTCTTATTGGCGATGAAAAAGCCATCTATGCCGGTTATCGTAATTGGCGCTTTACTCGGTGCAATCTGGGCTGTCGTTTTCCAAGGGATGGATATTGCCCATGCGATTGCAACTGCGTACAACGGCTTCTCTATTAAAACTGATGTTGAATTTTTGAACGGCTTGTTAAACCGCGGTGGAATTGTCGGTATGCTTGATTCTCTCGTCGTCATCATCTTTGGCCTTGGTTTTGGCGGTCTGCTTGAGAAACTCGGCGTGTTAAAAGTCATTGTTTCAACGTTTGAAAAGAAATTAACTTCAGCCGGCAATGTCACATTGTCTACACTGATCGTAGCGTTTTTAGCAAACATCTTCGGCTGTGCGATGTATGTATCTCTTATTTTGACTCCGAAAATTATGGAAGACAGCTATGATCGCTTACATCTGGACAGAAGAGTGTTATCACGTAACTCAGAGGTCGGGGGAACATTGACTTCGGGGATGGTTCCTTGGTCTGATAATGGGATTTACATGGCTGGTATTTTAGGTGTTTCTACCTTCTCTTATCTGCCGTTTATGTGGCTCAGTTTTGTAGCAATAGGTCTTGCAATTATCTATGGTTATACAGGAAAATTTATATGGTATACGAAAAACAATACAGTTAAAGCCGAAAAACTAGGCTAATAGGGGAGGATCACTGAATGATAGCGAAACACATGATTCGGACACTGATGATCGAAACGCCTTCGGTTCCCGGAAATCTTGGAAGGGTGGCTACGGCCATCGGCCTTCTGGGCGGGGATATTGGTGAAGTGGAGACGGTAAAAGTCGGACCCAATTACACAATGCGGAATATTACCGTTCAAGTGGAGAATGAAGAACAGCTTCAGGAAGTGATCGCGGCTGTACAGGCCCTCGGAGAAGGGATCAGGCTTCACACCGTATCTGATGAAGTCCTGTCCGCACATGAAGGCGGAAAAATCCAAATGAAAAGCAAAATGCCGATCCGTTCATTGGCAGAGCTGGGACGTGTCTACACACCAGGTGTTGCGGACGTGTGCCGACTGATCGAAAAAGAACCTGAAAAAGCTTCTATTTATACAACGATCAGCAATTCTGTTGCAATTGTAACGGATGGAACCGCAATTTTAGGCCTGGGGAATATCGGCTCTGTGGCTGGCATGCCTGTCATGGAAGGAAAGGCTGCTTTGTTTGATCAGCTGGCGGGTATTAGCGGCATTCCGATACTTCTTGATACGAGTGATCCTGAAGAAATCATCAAAACAGTAAAACATATTTCTCCGGGCTTTAGCGGCATCCTTCTTGAGGATATCGGTTCGCCGCATTGTTTTGAAATCGAGGATCGCCTAAAAGAAGAGCTGAACATCCCTGTTATGCACGATGACCAGCATGGTACAGCTGTAGTGACGCTGGCAGCTGCCATTTCGGCATGCAGGAGTGCGGGGGTTGACCTGAAGGAAGCGAAAGTGGGGCAAATCGGCCTTGGCGCAGCAGGCGTGGCCATCTGCCGGATGTTCATGGCTTATGGTGTGAATGCTGTGTACGGAACAGACAAATCAGAGTCAGCAATGAACCGTCTCGAACAATACGGCGGACAGGCAGTTTCCAGTATTGAGGAGCTTATGGAAACATGTGATATTGTCATTGCTACAACGGGCGTTCCGGGTTTAATAAAACCGACATTTGTACGTTCTGGTCAAGTGATTTTGGCTTTATCGAATCCGAAGCCGGAAATTGAGCCGGAGGCCGCGCTGCAGGCTGGCGCCGCATATGCAGCTGACGGGCGTTCTGTTAATAATGTACTCGGTTTTCCTGGGATTTTTAGAGGAGCGCTTAACGCAAAAAGCATGGAGATTAATCATGATATGCTTGTCGCAGCAGCAGAGGCCATCGCAGCCTGCACTAAACAAGGTGATGTGGTCCCTCAGCCGCTTGATTCAAAAGTCCATCATGCGGTAGCAGCAGCTGTCGAGCATGCAGCTCTTACAGCAGTGAAATAAATGTAGCTAAACAGCACCTTCCGTAGCAGGTGCTGTTTTTTTTCTTATCTGTGTTCAATTTTGTTATCATTACTATGAAAATAAAAAAGGGAGTGATCACATGGCAAAAAGCCAAGCGAAAAAGAAGCGGGAGCATCGATTGAGAAACGGCGGACGTGACGTCTTATTATCAAGAGGCGGCACACCATCTTTTAGCACACATGAAAGAATGACAAAAAGCAAAAAAGAGATTTTGAATAAACGGAAGCATAAGAATCCTTATGATCATACAGCAGTTGATGATAGGGATTTTTTTGTGCCCCAAAAAGCCGCCTAGCATTCGTCTCTATCGTTTCTTTTTGAAAAAGGGCATGTTTTTCTGTTTCTTTCATACAATCTATTAAATCAAATCACTAGAGCGGGCGGGAGGAAACGGTATGCGAAAAATCTCTTATAAGGACATGTTTCTCAGGCATGTTAAAGATCATCTCTCTCTTTATATATTTGTGTCAGTGCTGTTTTTCATGGGTGTCATCTTTGGCGCGATTATTGTCAACAGTATGACCATCAGCCAGAAAGAAGATTTATACTACTACTTAAGTCAATTTTTTGGACAGCTTTCGGATGGAAAACAGGCAAGTTCAGCTGATATGTTTGGGCAAAGTATCTTTCATAATGCAAAGTATTTAGGCCTGATGTGGATACTGGGAATTTCCGTCATTGGGATGCCGATTATTTTCATCATGATCTTTCTGAAAGGGATCGTCGTCGGCTTTACTGTCGGGTTTTTAGTCAATCAGATGGGAGTAAGCGGGTTTTTCCTATCATTTGTCTCCGTTTTACCGCAAAATGTGCTGCTGATTCCGGCTTATCTCATTATGGGCACATGTGCAATTGCGTTTTCTTTAAAGTTAATCAGACAGCTGTTCGTGAAACGAAGCCTCCATGACGCGCCGATTCAATGGTTCGGGCGGTATGCCTTTGTGCTGCTGGTCATTCTGTTTTTAGCGCTGATCTCATCTCTCTTTGAAGCATACTTATCTCCTGTTTTAATGGAAAAGCTTACATCTAGACTTTTTTAAAATTATTATTAAAAGAAAACCGTTTTATTTATCAGTTTATAATAATTATAGTTGGAACTCTGCGCGTATTTTGTTATAATGAGTCATGGAATGCGGCGTAGGAGGGAAAGACATGGAAAACCGTATTGATCGAATTAAGAAACAACTGCACTCATCCAGCTATAAACTTACGCCACAGCGTGAAGCGACAGTAAGAGTGCTGCTTGAAAACGAAGAAGACCATTTAAGCGCAGAAGATGTATACCTCCTCGTAAAAGAGAAATCTCCTGAGATCGGTCTCGCTACAGTATACCGTACGCTTGAATTATTAACTGAATTAAAAGTCGTAGATAAAATTAACTTTGGAGACGGTGTGTCCCGTTACGACCTTCGGAAAGAGGGCGCAGCTCACTTTCATCACCACTTGGTGTGCATGGAGTGCGGAGCCGTTGATGAAATTGAAGAAGATTTGCTTGAAGACGTGGAAGAAATCATTGAACGTGATTGGAAATTTAAGATTAAAGATCATAGATTGACGTTTCACGGCATTTGCCACCGCTGTAACGGAAAAGAAACTGAATAGACGGTGCCGAGCGCGAACCTTTTCTCATGGGGAAAGGGTTTTTTGCTGTTTCTATGTATAAAACCTTTCTGATTTGGCATATGGTTTATATAACTGGAACCATAGGGAAAGGATCGATTAGGACATGGGAAGATTCCTGAAAACAGCTGTCGATGCATTGAAAGTTTTCATCCTGTTTACCGGTTTTACCGCTTTGTTCTATTATGCTATGATATGGGTGAATCAAGAGTATGAAAACTATCATCGGTATGATAAACCGGAAGGCTCCGCTGTAAAAGTTGTTGAAATGGATCAGGATGAAAAAGGCGGATGGTTCGACCGGTTGATCTTTTTTTACCAAAACGGGGAGTAGATCAAGAGTGAAAGATCAAATAAAGGATTTCATCCACTACGTTATGGTAGAGAGAGGGCTCTCTCAAAATACGATCGTATCCTATGAACGTGACTTGAAAAGCTATTCTCTCTACTTAACAGAAACCCTTCATGTTACAGATTGGAATCACGTTACCCGCATACATATTATCCAATACTTAAAGCATTTGAAGGACTCGGGGAAATCCGGCAAGACATCGGCGCGGCATTTGGCATCCATTCGCTCTTTTCATCAATTTCTGCTCAGGGAAAAAGTAACGGATAAGGACCCTTCCGTTCATATCGAAACACAAAAGACGGAACGGGCGCTTCCGAAGGTGCTCGCACTCAATGAAGTCGAGCGATTATTGGACACGCCTAAGCTGACGAGCCCATTCGGCTATCGGGATAAAGCAATGCTGGAGCTGCTTTATGCGACAGGCATACGAGTCAGTGAAATGATTGAGTTGAAAACGGCAGATGTTCATTTATCTATGGGGTTTATCCGATGCTTTGGCAAAGGAAGAAAAGAACGGATTGTGCCAATTGGTGAAGCCGCCGCTTCCGCCATTGAGGAATATATGACAAAAGCCAGGGGAAAACTGTTAAAGAACAATGTGTCTGACGCCCTCTTTTTAAATCATCACGGCAAACAGATCAGCCGCCAGGGATTTTGGAAGAACCTGAAAAAACTCGCGTTGGAAGCCGGCATTAAGAAAGAGCTGACTCCGCATACGCTTAGGCATTCCTTTGCGACGCATCTGCTTGAGAACGGGGCAGATTTAAGAGCGGTGCAGGAAATGCTCGGTCATGCGGATATATCCACGACGCAAATTTATACGCATGTGACGAAAACAAGGCTGAAGGATGTGTACAAGCAGTTTCATCCGCGAGCATAGCCGCAGGTGGCTGCGGCTTTTTTGTTTAGAGCGACAGAAAATATTGAAGTTTCTCATTATTTCCAAATACATTGTCAACGGGAATGAAAACGGTTTATACTTGAGTTGTCAGACCTCTTAGCGATACAATAGACGTATAGAAAAAAAGGAGGCTTTCAAGATGCCTGCATACAAATATAATCGTGTGTTTTTAATTGTGATGGACTCAGTCGGAATCGGCGAAGCGCCGGATGCCGCTGACTTTAATGACGAAGGCGCTCATACGCTCGGTCATATTGCCGAGCATATGAACGGATTACATATGCCGAATATGGCAAAGCTCGGCCTTGGTCTTATCGAAGATATCAAAGGTGTAGAAAAAACAGAACATCCGCTTGCGTATTATGGAAAAATGCAAGAAGCGTCAAACGGAAAAGATACGATGACCGGCCATTGGGAGATTATGGGTTTATACATTGATAAACCATTTAAAGTGTTCCCGGAAGGCTTTCCTGATGAATTGCTTCAAGAGCTGGAAAAGAGATCTGGCCGCAAAATTATTGGAAACAAGCCGGCTTCCGGCACAGCGATTTTGGATGAGCTTGGCCAGGAGCACATGGAGACAGGGGCTTTAATTGTTTACACGTCTGCTGACTCTGTTCTGCAAATTGCCGCTCACGAAGAGGTTGTGCCGCTTGAGGAGCTGTACCGCATTTGCGAAACGGCGAGAGAGCTGACGCTTGATCCGAAATATATGGTTGGCCGCATTATTGCACGGCCGTTCGTCGGAGAGCGGGGTCAATTCAAACGAACGCCAAACCGCCATGACTATGCCCTTAAACCGTTTGATCGCACTGTCATGAATGAATTGAAGGACAGCGGCTTAGATGTGATTTCAATCGGTAAAATCTCTGATATTTACGACGGAGAAGGCATTACTTCTTCACGCAGAACGGTTTCCAATATGGACGGAATGGACAAGGTGATCGATACGCTGGGAGAAGACTTTACGGGTCTGAGCTTTGCGAACCTTGTTGATTTTGACGCGTTATTCGGACACCGCCGTGACCCTGAAGGCTACGGACGCGCGCTTGAAGAATTTGATGCGCGGCTTCCGGAAGTGTTTGAAAAAATGAGAGAAGACGATCTGTTAATTATTACAGCCGACCACGGCAATGATCCGATTCATCATGGGACTGACCATACACGCGAGTATGTGCCGATTCTCGCTTACAGCAAAAAACATAAGAAAGCGCAAATGCTGCCGCTTGCAGATACATTTGCTGATATCGGCGCAACGATCGCTGATAATTTCCAAACGAATAAACCGAAATACGGGAAAAGCTTTTTATCTTTATTACAATAGGGGGACTGTTTCTTGAAGGACAGAATTGAACGCGCAGCAGCTTTTATTAAACAAAACCTGCCGGAATCTCCGAAGATCGGCCTTATTTTAGGCTCAGGTCTTGGCATTTTGGCTGACGAAATCGAAAATCCGGTCAAGCTGAAATATGAAGACATACCTGAATTCCCGGTATCTACTGTTGAAGGGCATGCCGGACAGCTTGTGCTTGGCACTCTTGAAGGAGTTTCCGTCATTGCAATGCAGGGCCGCTTTCATTTTTATGAAGGCTACTCAATGGAGAAAGTCACATTCCCTGTACGCGTGATGAAAGCGCTCGGTGTGGAAGCGTTGATCGTGACAAATGCCGCAGGCGGCGTCAATACTGAATTTCGTGCGGGAGACTTAATGATTATTACCGATCATATCAACTTTATGGGAACAAACCCGTTAATCGGGCCAAACGAAGCTGATTTCGGCGCCAGATTTCCAGATATGTCTTCAGCCTATGACAAAGATCTGTCCAGCCTGGCTGAAAAGATTGCGAGAGACCTTAATATCCCAATTCAAAAAGGCGTGTACACTGCTGTGACAGGACCTTCTTACGAAACACCGGCAGAAGTCCGTTTCTTAAGAACGATGGGCTCTGATGCTGTCGGCATGTCTACTGTTCCGGAAGTCATTGTGGCGAATCATGCGGGAATGCGGGTTCTTGGCATTTCCTGCATCTCTAACGCGGCAGCCGGAATTCTGGATCAGCCTTTAAGTCACGATGAAGTTATGGAAGTGACCGAAAAAGTAAAAGCTGGATTCTTGAAGCTTGTTAAAGCGATCGTCGCTCAGTACGAATAAATATGAATCAATGCAGGACCAAAAGACAGCTGTGTCTGATATCACACAGCTGTCTTTTTTTATGCCCAAAATTCGAAACATTTTCCATCAGTGGCGTATAAAACCATCCCGCTTGGAAAAAATAAAAAGGATTATGAAATGGAGGGCTTTTGAGATGAAACGTCTTTTATCCACTTTGTTGATTGGTATAATGCTGCTTACATTTGCACCGTCTGCATTTGCAAAACAAGACGGAAAACGTTTATCGGAGCTTGCTCATGAAGCGAAGTCTGCGGTGCTGATAGAACGTGACACGGGAAAAGTGCTTTACAACAAGAACAGCAATGAGAGACTGGCGCCTGCAAGCATGACGAAAATTATGACGATGCTTTTGATTATGGAAGCTTTAGATAAAGGCAAAATCAAAATGAGTGATAAGGTCCGTACAAGCGAGCATGCGGCGTCAATGGGCGGCTCACAGATCTTCCTTGAGCCTGGCGAAGAAATGACTGTCAAAGAAATGCTGAAGGGTATCGCAATCGCTTCGGGAAATGACGCTTCTGTAGCCATGGCTGAATTTATTTCCGGCTCTGAAGAAGAATTTGTTCAGAAAATGAACAAAAAAGCAAAAGAGCTGGGATTGAAAAATACATCCTTCAAAAACCCGACCGGATTGACCGAGGAAGGACATTACAGCTCTGCTTATGACATGGCAATCATGGCTAAGGAATTATTGAAATACGAATCAATTACGAAGTTTACCGGCACGTATGAAGATTACCTTCGTGAAAATACAGATAAAAAGTTTTGGCTTGTGAATACAAATCGCCTTATCAAATTTTATCCTGGTGTAGACGGTGTAAAAACAGGCTATACAGGCGAAGCGAAATATTGTCTGACTGCTTCGGCAAAAAAAGGAAACATGCGGGCCATAGCGGTTGTATTCGGAGCGAGCACGCCTAAAGAAAGAAACGCGCAAGTGACAAAAATGCTTGACTTCGCCTTTAGCCAGTATGAAACGCATCCTTTATATAAACGAAATGAAACAGTAGCAAAAGTAAAGGTCAAAAAAGGGAAACAAAAATTGATCGAACTCTCTACATCTGAGCCGATTTCAATATTGACGAAAAAAGGCGAGGATATGAACGATGTGAAAAAAGAAATCAAGATGAAGGACAATATTAGTGCTCCGATTCAAAAAGGCCAAGAGCTTGGCACTCTAGTTCTGAAAAAGGATGGAGAAGTACTCGCTGAAAGTCCTGTTGCTGCAAAAGAAGATATGAAGAAAGCCGGGTTTATCACATTCTTGAAGCGGACGATGGGAGACTGGACAAAATTTAAGTAATTATGCCGAATGACCACTAGTTTTGTCACGGTGAAGGAATTCATTCCGTCGAAATCGAAACACTCATTATCCGATCATATCAAGGAGGAATGAGCATGAGCCTTGGAATTGACATGAATGTCAAAGAATCTGTGCTTTGTATTCGATTAACAGGCGAACTCGATCACCATACGGCTGAAACCCTGAAGCAAAAAGTGACTCAATCATTGGAGAAGGATGATATTCGCCATATCGTGCTGAACTTGGAGGATCTTTCCTTTATGGACAGCTCGGGGCTTGGCGTTATTTTAGGAAGATACAAGCAAATTAAGCAAATTGGCGGGGAAATGGTCGTTTGCGCTATCTCTCCTGCGGTGAAGCGATTGTTTGATATGTCGGGTCTGTTTAAAATTATCCGATTTGAACAATCTGAACAGCAGGCGCTCCTGACACTGGGGGTGGCATCATGAAAAATGAAATGCACATTGAGTTTTCTGCCCTCAGTCAGAATGAATCGTTCGCCCGTGTGACAGTTGCTTCATTTATAGCTCAGCTGGACCCGACAATGGATGAACTGACTGAAATCAAAACAGTCGTGTCAGAGGCAGTCACAAATGCAATTATCCATGGATATGAAGAGAACTGTGAAGGGAAAGTTTACATTTCAGTGACGCTGGAAGATCATGTCGTATATATGACTATTCGTGATGAAGGCTTAGGCATTACAGATCTTGAAGAAGCCCGTCAGCCTCTATTTACGACTAAGCCTGAGCTTGAGCGCTCTGGAATGGGCTTTACCATTATGGAAAATTTCATGGATGATGTCAGTATCGATTCATCGCCTGAAATGGGAACAACGATTCGCTTAACAAAGCACTTATCAAAAAGCAAAGCGCTTTGTAATTAAGGAGATTTGTTATGGATGTGGAGGTTAAGAAAAACGGCAAAAACGCTCAGCTGAAGGATCATGAAGTAAAGGAATTAATCAAACAAAGCCAAAATGGCGACCAGCAGGCAAGAGACCTCCTCATAGAAAAAAACATGCGTCTTGTTTGGTCTGTCGTACAGCGGTTTTTAAACAGAGGATATGAGCCTGACGATCTCTTCCAGATCGGCTGCATCGGGCTGTTAAAATCTGTTGACAAATTTGATTTAACCTATGATGTGCGTTTTTCAACGTATGCAGTGCCGATGATTATCGGAGAAATCCAGCGATTTATCCGTGATGACGGAACTGTAAAGGTATCACGGTCATTAAAAGAGCTTGGAAACAAAATCCGGCGCGCGAAGGATGAGCTTTCGAAAACACTGGGAAGAGTGCCGACGGTGCAGGAGATCGCTGACCATTTGGAGATTGAAGCTGAGGATGTTGTACTGGCCCAAGAGGCGGTAAGGGCTCCATCTTCGATTCACGAAACCGTTTATGAAAATGACGGAGATCCGATTACCCTGCTCGATCAAATCGCTGACAACTCAGAAGAAAAATGGTTTGACAAAATTGTGCTGAAAGAAGCGATCAGCGATTTGGAGGAAAGGGAAAAATTAATCGTCTATCTCAGATATTATAAAGACCAGACACAGTCTGAGGTGGCTGAGCGGCTCGGGATCTCTCAGGTGCAGGTTTCCAGGCTTGAAAAGAAAATATTAAAACAGATCAAGGTTCAAATGGATCATACGGATGGCTAGTCTGCAGTGCAGGCTAGCTTTTTTATGTGCAAAAGCGTGGTAATTTATGGTCTTTTCGAGCGGATGAATGAGAACAAAATCGAACCACATACTACATATATAACCACCGAAAGATGGTGATCAATGATGGAACGACGAATATTTATCCGGCTTCGCCACCGGGTGCTGGCACATCCAGGGGATATTATTACCGTTGGAGATGCCGCGCAAATAGAAGGGCAGCTTCAGCTGAAAAAGAAACTTTCGGCTATGCCGCTTTATCAGGTGAGCGAAAAAGATAAAAATATCGTAATTCTGGATATCATACAAGTCCTCAGAGCCATTCATTTACAAGATCCGACACTTGATGTTCAAACCGTAGGCGGAGCAGAAACCATTGTTGAAATTCAATATCGAAAGCGAAATTTATCAACGGTTCTATTTATCGGTGTCTGGCTGCTTCTGTTTATTGGATCGTGTCTTGCCATCATGAACTTTCATGAGGATGTAAGCATGAGAGATGTTCATATCGCACTATATGAAATCATAACCGGAGAGAGGAATGACTATCCATATTTGCTTCAAATCCCATACAGCATCGGTTTGGGACTGGGGATGATCGTGTTTTTTAACCACATATTTAAAAAGCGCCTAAATGAAGAGCCCAGCCCGCTGGAGGTTGAGATGTTTAACTATCAGCTTGATCTCGATCAATATGTGGCCATGCATGAGAATCAAGAAACCATAAAGGATCTGCATGATCGTTAGTGTATTGTTCATTATTTTTGTCGGGCTCGGCGGAGGCATAACAGTGGGGGCGGGTTTCGTTGCTTTTTTAACCGTAATGGGAATCATTCCGCGGCTGATGCAGCTCACCAAAACAATGAGATTTGTTCAGGCTTATGAAGCGGCTGTTATTCTTGGCGCGGTTTGCGGGGGATGGGAGACGCTTCATATGAATCATCTTTATCTAACAAAATGGATAGCTGTGCCGGTCGGGCTTCTGGCAGGTTTGTTCGTCGGGATGCTAGCGGCTGCTCTTACAGAGGTTTTAAATGTCCTGCCAATTTTGGCAAAACGAATCGGGCTCAGAAGTAAAATCATTATTCTGTTAATGGCCATCGTGATTGGGAAAATCGCGGGATCCTTATTTCATTGGCTGTACTTTATTGACCATTCATAAGGAGGTTTCAAGATGACAAACATAAAAGAAAATTACAAATCAAAAGTGAAAACATATCAGCCTAAGCCGCCTTACGTCTGGAACTGTGTAAAAGCCTTTTTAGTGGGCGGACTGATTTGTGCAATCGGGCAAGGTCTGCAAAATTTTTATATCCATTTTTTTGATTTCAATGAAAAAACTGCGGGGAATCCAACAGCTGCAACGCTGATATTAATTTCCGCCCTGCTTACAGGGTTCGGCATCTATGACAGAATCGGACAATTCGCAGGCGCAGGTTCAGCCGTACCTGTCACAGGTTTTGCCAACAGTATGGCAAGCGCGGCTCTTGAATATAAAAGTGAAGGATTAGTGCTTGGAGTAGCGACAAATATGTTTAAACTGGCAGGAAATGTTATTGTTTTCGGAGTTGTAGCTGCATACATCGTTGGAATGATTCGGTTTGCTTTTGAGAAACTGATGTCATAGGAGGAGAAGAAAATGAAATTAACAGGAAAGCAAACCTGGGTATTTGAACATCCCATATTTGTCAACTCAGCGGGAACGGCAGCAGGACCAAAGGAAAAAGACGGACCGCTCGGCTCTTTATTTGATAAAACCTATGACGAAATGCATTGTAATCAAAAAAGCTGGGAAATGGCGGAACGGCAGCTCATGGAAGACGCTGTTAATGTTGCGCTTCAAAAAAACAATCTGACAAAAGATGATATTGACCTATTGCTCGCAGGCGACTTGCTGAACCAAAACGTGACGGCTAACTATGTGGCAAGACACTTGAAAATCCCATTTCTTTGTATGTTTGGCGCCTGTTCAACATCAATGGAAACAGTGGCTGTCGCATCAGCCTTAGTTGATGGCGGGTTTGCCAAAAGGGCACTGGCTGCCACAAGCAGTCACAATGCAACTGCGGAAAGACAGTTTCGCTATCCGACAGAATACGGAGGGCAAAAACCGGACACTGCTACCTCCACTGTAACCGGAAGCGGTGCAGTTGTCATCAGTCAGACACCGGGTGATATCCAAATCACAAGTGCGACTGTCGGAAAGGTTTCTGATTTAGGAATTACAGATCCTTTTGATATGGGATCGGCTATGGCTCCGGCTGCAGCTGATACGATTAAGCAGCACTTTAAAGATCTCAACCGGACAGCGGATGATTATGATCTAATCCTGACAGGTGACCTGTCAGGCGTCGGTTCTCCAATCGTAAAAGACATCTTAAAAGAAGATGGATATCCAGTCGGCACAAAGCATGATGATTGCGGGCTTCTGATTTACACTCCGGATCAGCAGGTCTTTGCCGGGGGGAGTGGCTGTGCTTGTTCAGCGGTTGTCACCTACTCTCATATTTTTAAGCAGCTGAGAGAAGGAAAATTAAACCGTGTATTTGTCGTGGCGACCGGGGCGCTGTTAAGCCCGACGATGATCCAGCAAAAAGAAACCATTCCGACTATCGCCCACGGGGTTGTATTTGAGCGTGCAGGAGGTGCATCTTAACATGGACTACCTTTTGGCTTTTGTATGCGGCGGGGCCATTTGTATCGTCGGCCAGCTGCTCTTGGATATTTTTAAATTGACGCCAGCTCATGTCATGACATCATTTGTTGTAATCGGTGCAATATTAGATGGTTTCGGCATTTACGATAAATTTATTGAATTTGCCGGAGGAGGCGCCACCGTTCCGATCGTCAGCTTCGGTCACAGTCTTCTGCACGGTGCTATGCATCAGGCGCATATACACGGATTTATAGGAATCGGCATGGGGATTTTTGAGCTGACCTCGGCCGGTATCTCAGCCGCTATTCTTTTCGCCTTTATCGTAGCTGTTATTTTCAAACCGAAAGGATAATGCTGACATGACGACAAAACGCAAGGTCATACTGGTAACAGACGGGGATGTTTATGCCGCTAAAACAATTGAATACGCCGCAAGCAAAGTGGGAGGTCGATGTATTTCACAATCAAAAGGGAATCCTTCCACCCGCAGCGGCGCCGAGCTTGTCAAGCTGATCGCCTCAGCACCGTATGATCCTGTATTTGTCATGTTTGACGACTCCGGCCTTCAAGGAGAGGGTCCGGGAGAAGCCGCTCTGACCTATGTCGCAACCCATCCGTCTATTGAAGTGCTCGGTGTGATTGCGGTCGCGTCAAAAACACATCAGGCTGAATGGACCAGGGTCGATGTAAGCATTGACCGCAATGGAGAAATAACTGAATACGGCGTCGATAAAGTCGGGGAAAGGGAATTTGATGACCACAGAATGAGTGGAGATACAGTCTATTGCCTTGATAAACTTGATCTCCCGCTTATTGTCGGTATCGGGGATATCGGCAAAATGGGCAGAAAAGACGATATCTCAAAAGGGTCGCCAATCACCATGAAAGCGGTCGAGTTTATTTTAGAAAGGAGCGGGTATCATGCCGGACCACAAGGAAGAGAAAATTCGGGTTTATCGGAATCCAGCTAAAAATGAAGAGTATTTCAAAAACCGTGTTGGGATGGGGACGAGCTATGATGTAGGTGTTCGCAAGCTCACGATTTTAGATAAAGAGATCCAGCTTTACTATCTAAATGGATTATGCGATACAGCCTATATTATTCATTTAATGAGAGAGCTTGTTGCCATTAACAATCGGAAAGAAGACCCTGATGAGCTGGTCGACATCGTCGAAAACAGGCTGCTGAACGCCCAGGTCGAAAAAGTAAAAACATTGGATGAAACCACCGACCAAGTGCTGTCCGGGCTCGTCGCTGTCATTGTTGAAGGTGCAGGTTTCGCATTTATAATTGACGTCAGAAGCTATCCGGGCAGAAACCCGGAAGAACCTGATACGGAAAAGGTAGTCAGGGGAGCCAGAGACGGATTTGTTGAAAATATCGTCGTCAATACGGCCCTTCTCAGAAGGCGGATCAGAGACGAACGCCTTCGAGTCAAGATGACGAAAGTTGGTGAGCGGTCAAAGACGGATTTAAGCATTTGTTATATAGAAGATATAGCTGATCCGGATCTGGTTGAGATCGTAGAAAAAGAAATTGCATCCATTGATGTCGATGGATTAACAATGGCAGACAAAACTGTCGAGGAATTCATTGTTAATCAAAGCTATAATCCTTTTCCGCTCGTGCGCTATACAGAAAGACCGGATGTGGCCGCAAATCATGTTCTAGAAGGCCATGTTATCATTATAGTGGACACATCGCCGAGTGTAATCATTACCCCAACGACTTTATTTCACCATGTGCAGCATGCTGAAGAATATAGGCAGGCTCCTTCAGTCGGGACCTTTTTAAGATGGGTAAGATTTTTCGGTATTCTTGCTTCTACTTTATTTCTTCCGATCTGGTTTCTCTTTGTGCTTCAGCCTGATCTGCTCCCGGACAACATGAAATTTATCGGTTTAAATAAAGATACGCATATCCCGATCATCCTGCAGATATTTTTAGCTGACTTAGGAATCGAGTTTCTCAGAATGGCTGCCATTCACACACCGACGGCTTTATCGACAGCAATGGGTTTAATTGCCGCTGTTCTGATCGGGCAGATTGCGATTGAGGTCGGCCTTTTTTCTCCTGAGGTGATTCTGTACGTCTCACTTGCGGCGATTGGAACCTTTACGACGCCTAGTTATGAATTAAGCTTGGCAAACAAAATGAGCCGTCTTGTCCTCATGATACTCGTTGCCTTATTTCATATAAAAGGGCTCGTCATCGGATTTACAGTGCTAATTATTGCTATGGCAAGCATCAAATCCCTTCAGACACCGTACTTATGGCCGCTGATTCCCTTTAACGGAAAGGCGCTGTGGCAGGTTCTTGTCCGCACAGCGAAACCTGGCGCAAAAGTAAGACCCAGTATCGTTCACCCCAAAAATCGCTTAAGACAGCCTACCAATTCATAATCGCATTGAAACTGACTGAAGAGTATGATAATGTATGTCTTAATTATGAAGGGACAGTCCATAAAACTGTCCTTTCATCCATAAGCGGAGAAAGAGGGAATGACATTGTTCTTACACGGCACAAGCAGACAAAATCAACATGGTCATTTAGAAATCGGAGGTGTGGATGCTCTCTATTTAGCGGAGAAATATGGTACACCTCTTTACGTATATGATGTGGCTTTAATACGTGAGCGTGCTAAAAGCTTTAAACAGGCGTTTATTTCTGCAGGGCTGAAAGCACAGGTGGCATATGCGAGCAAAGCATTCTCATCAGTCGCAATGATTCAGCTCGCTGAGGAAGAGGGACTTTCTTTAGATGTCGTATCCGGAGGAGAGCTATATACGGCTGTTGCGGCAGGCTTTCCGGCAGAACGCATCCACTTTCATGGAAACAATAAGAGCAGGGAAGAACTGCGCATGGCGCTTGAGCACCGCATCGGCTGCATTGTGGTGGATAATTTCTATGAAATTGCGCTTCTTGAAGACCTATGTAAAGAAACGGGTCACTCCATCGATGTTCTTCTTCGGATCACGCCCGGAGTAGAAGCGCATACGCATGACTACATTACAACGGGCCAGGAAGATTCAAAGTTTGGTTTCGACCTTCATAACGGACAAACTGAACGGGCCATCGAACAAGTATTACAATCGGAACACATTCAGCTGCTGGGTGTCCATTGCCATATCGGATCGCAAATCTTTGATACGGCCGGTTTTGTGTTAGCAGCGGAAAAAATCTTCAAAAAACTAGACGAGTGGAGAGATTCATATTCATTTGTATCCAAGGTGCTGAATCTTGGAGGAGGTTTCGGCATTCGTTATACGGAAGATGATGAACCGCTTCATGCCACTGAATACGTTGAAAAAATTATCGGAGCTGTGAAAGAAAATGCTTCCCGTTACGGTTTTGATATCCCGGAAATTTGGATCGAACCGGGCCGTTCTCTTGTGGGAGACGCAGGCACAACTCTTTATACGGTTGGCTCTCAAAAAGAAGTGCCGGGTGTCCGCCAGTATGTGGCAGTAGACGGAGGCATGAACGACAATATTCGTCCTGCGCTTTACCAAGCTAAATATGAAGCTGCGGCAGCCAACAGGATCGGAGAAGCGCATGACAAAACGGTATCAATTGCCGGAAAGTGCTGTGAAAGCGGAGATATGCTGATTTGGGATATTGACCTGCCGGAAGTAAAAGAAGGCGATCTTCTTGCCGTTTTTTGTACAGGCGCTTATGGATACAGCATGTCCAACAATTATAACCGTATTCCGAGACCCGCCGTTGTATTTGTCGAAAACGGTGAGGCTCATTTAGTCGTGAAGCGAGAAACATACGAAGATATTGTAAAACTTGATCTGCCATTTAAAACGGGTGTAAAGCAATAAAAGAAAGCGCCGATTTTTCGGCGCTTTTCTTATTTGAATATAGATACAATCGCATTCCAGATAGATACGAAGAAATCAATGACTTTCTGGATGAAGTTTTTGCCTTCATCTGATTCTATGAATTTCGTAATCTTATCTTTTGCTTTATCTAGCTGGTCACTGACCTGTCCCCAGTCAATGTCAGCGTTTTTCATCTTATTGAATAGGGAGACAAGCTGGTTCTTTTGGCTGTCAGTAAGTGTGACGTTTAAATCAGAAGCTGCGTCGTCCACTTGTTTTTCGATGTCAGCTTTATTATCAGGCACCCCGTTTTTAGCAAACTCTTCTTTGATTTTTGCAATCAGGGCTGCCGCATTTTCGTTACCGATTTTGTCTC
Organism: Bacillus sp. FSL R5-0576; assembly: GCF_038004765.1. Taxonomy (NCBI): domain Bacteria; kingdom Bacillati; phylum Bacillota; class Bacilli; order Caryophanales; family Bacillaceae; genus Bacillus; species Bacillus sp. FSL R5-0576. The sequence goes on along the minus strand of NZ_JBBORU010000001.1, from coordinate 2,163,043 downwards.
CAAGCTCTGATGTCGTGACAAGCTCTTGGTTGGCGACCTGCTTAACATCCTCCGAGATCGCTTCGTCAGAAGAAACTTCATACGCCTTAATCAATCCAGTTAAAGCCGCAGTCCCGGATACTTCAAACGGCGCTGTAACGTACACCTTCGCATCTTTAACACCGGCTGTCATCAGTGCATTCAGGTACATTTCATCCGTGATGCCGCTGATATTATGGGTCTCAACATTCAATCCGGAGCCTTTTTTGGCAATGGTGATTGAGGATGAAGAAATCGCTCTCGATCCGATTTGCGCGTTTGATATATATTTTCCTAAATATTCATGTTCTTCCTTATTGGTCACGGTTACCGTTGTGGCATTATCAGGGACATTCATTTCATCAAGCACTTTTTGTTTGTCGGATTCTGACAAATCAGCACCCAGTGTTACAATGACATCTCCAACTGCGGCATCCGCGAGACTGACCTTCGGAACCGTCAGCAGCAAAACGGCCGCTGCCAGCATTCCAATCCAAATTTTCTTCAAAGCAGTTTGACCTCCTTCAATTTCACAAGCAGCTGGATAGTGCTGCTTTGTGAGGACCTGAATCATGAAAAATACAGTTCCGTTAGGTTAGACGGAGATAAAGAGATTCAGGTTTCATTTTTATTTTTTAGTAAAGCCCGGGAGATTCGTTTTCCCCCGAAAGGTGTGGTATAATAGCCGCGACAAGGAGAGACAGGCTATAACCTATCATACATAATCTCCTTTGAAAATTAAAATAAAGAAAGTAGGCATACAATTGAAAACAGGTTACTTTTTATTAGAAGACGGGAACAAAATTGAATTTGAACTTTATCCTGAAGCTGCACCTGGAACTGTTGCAAACTTTGAAAAGCTTGCGAACGAAGGCTTTTATGACGGGCTTACGTTCCACCGAGTGATCCCTGGCTTCGTCAGCCAAGGCGGATGCCCGCACGGAACTGGTACTGGTGGTCCGGGATACACAATCAAATGTGAAACAGAAGGCAACCCGCATACACATGAGGCGGGCGCACTTTCTATGGCACATGCCGGAAAAGACACTGGCGGCAGCCAATTTTTCATCGTTCATGAGCCACAGCCTCATTTGAACGGTGTTCACACTGTATTTGGTAAAGTAACAAGCGGATTGGAATTCGCGAAAAACATGTCTAACGGCGATGTCATGAAAGAAGTTCGTGTAGAAGGCTAATCAGCAGGCAAAAGGCTTCCTCTTATAGAGGGAGCTTTTTTATTGGGTGAAAATATTCAATAAAAAACCGCCCAGTGTTGATGGCGGTTGGCAAAACCAGGTGTTTAGTTAGTGAGACATCGCAAGCCCCCGTAATGAATAGATTAAAAAGTTTTGGTGACGTTCTGATCAGTAAATTGATGATTAATCATTTTAGCCTTGCTTACAAAGTTATTTTCAAAGACAATTCCTGTGTTTAAACCTCCGGAGCCAAACACAGATTTGGACAAAGTTAAAGGCCTGATCATAAAAGCGCCGCCTACGTTAATTACACTGTTCCCGGAAACGTTGTTTATATTAATAGGATAATCAATCATACTATCAAGTCTCCTTTCATATCATTCTATTTTTTATATGTATTAGTGCTAGAGTTGATTAGCGTAAACTTATCGGCAAAAATATTTAGGAGATGCCTGTTTTTATTGATTTATAAAAATGCTCGAAAAAAGCGCCTCCTTTATAGCTTCCGGAAGCCCAGCTACCTGTCTATTCTTTTAACTACTCTGAATGCGGCAGCTGCTTTTCTGGCGAATGTAATAGGATCATCCTGTGCTGACTCAAAGTGCATATACATTGCACACAGCTCACTAAATAACCAGTGGTTATGCAATGCAGTAATCGTCATACGCCGCATCCTAGTTCGGAGAGCAAAGAATTTACCTCTTTATGTACGAAACTAAGTGAAATACTTTATCATTGCGAACCTCAAACGGGAAAAATGGGGAATGGCCAAGGAATGAGGTAGGCAAACAAACACCTGACTCGGTGGCAGAACGAACTGCCCAAAATTTTGGCAAACTCCCTGCGTATTTTTTGTTTCTTCCCATTTCATGCTGTTGCTCCTCCTTGTCAAAAAAGAATGTATGAGTGACGAGTATAGGAGAGAAGATCCCGCCATAGACAATGTTGTTGGACGACTGAAGGTGAAATTGTGCTGATTATACAAAAAGTGGATTGGGAATGATAAAAGAACAAAAAAGTTTAAGGAGAATCACATGCAAGTTTTGACGGGGTTGCTCGAACAGTACGGATATGCCGTCTTGTTTATTGTCTTGATGTTAGAGCTTCTAGCTTTACTTGGACCGGGAGAGTTTGCCGGTGTTCTCGTGTTTCAAGAAAAGTTAAACTGGGTGCTAAGCATGTTAGCGGCCGGATTGGGGAGCTGTGCGGGAGTAAGCATGTCGTATTGGATCGGGTATAGACTGGGCCCAGCTGCAATTCAGAAAGCTTTTGCGTCGAGAGGTGTTCTGTTAGCCGTTATTGTTCTAACTTTTTTTTGGACGGTATTCAAAGGGCAAGACCGGAAAATCGAACTCTCTTTCTCCTCTCTTTCTCCTAGTCGTTGGTGCGAGAGCTTTATGAAGAGGGAATTAGACGGCTCTTTCATTCCCTTCATCCTATTCACGCTCCTTTGGAAAGTCATGTATTATATCCATTCCCGAGCGAACAGACTTTAACGGCATTTGTCATTTTTGGTTTTTGTGCTTATCTTTTTGTTCGTCATTCTCACAAGACGCGTCTGCAAACTGTTGCATTTTTTTGTTTATTATCGTTTTATTCCTCATCGGGCTGAGTCGTGTGTACTTTAATGAGCAGTATCCGAGTGATGTTGCTGCGGGTTACGCCTTCGGCGGTGTTTGGCTGAGTTTGAATGTTTTGGTCATGGAGCTTTTCCGTTTCTCCAGAAGATTTACCAAGCTGAGAAACGAACCCAATTAGTATGTAATCAAAATTAAGTAAACTTTAAAGTAGTACGGGTCATTGGGATTGATATTTTGTAGTAAAATAAATCAAACAAACGTGATGTAATGAAAAGGAGATCGCGATATGAACAACAAAGGCTGTATAAAATGCGGCAGTACTGAAGCCGGACAAAAAGAAATAGCTACAACCGGCACGGGATTATCAAAGCTGTTTGACGTGCAGCATAACCGATTTCTAGTGGTTTACTGTAAGAACTGCGGATATTCAGAGTTTTATAATAAAGAGTCTTCAACTGCCGGGAATATATTGGATTTATTTTTTGGAGGCTGATCCATGTTTTCGAGCTTCAATGATTTTAAACATATTATGAAAGCAAAAAACGGAGTGCGGTTATCACCTGTGAAATAGGTTGCCGCAAACATTCCAGTAACCTTCATGACGTGAATTGTTTTGTCAAGTGCCATGGGTATCATGGACTGGGAGATCAATGGAATGCAGTAAATGAACAAACTGTTCGTAACCTCATGCCTTATATACGATTTAAAGATTTTGCATATGAGAACTCTCTTTCTTCTGAGTCCATCGCTTCTGAATTATGCGATTCATTTCCTTCAATATTTGCAGGCTTAGTTAGGCATGATGTGGGTAGAAGATGAAGATTAACAGTTTGTAAAATCACTTCAATGGTCCTAATGGGATTTTTTTTCGATTCGTGATAACATAAATTGAAGACCGTTGTTTATTGGAGGAAATCAGTTGAAATCAGAAAATGTTTCGAAGAAAAAAACAATATTAGAATGGGCAAAAGCAATTGTGATTGCTGTCGTTCTTGCTTTGCTCATTCGCAACTTTATTTTTGCGCCGTATGTCGTTGATGGTGACTCTATGTATCCTACACTTCACAACCGTGAAAGGGTCTTTGTCAATATGACAGTCAAATACATCGGCGAGTTTGATAGAGGAGACATCGTCGTGTTAAACGGAGATGATGTTCACTATGTCAAACGTATTATCGGCCTTCCCGGCGATACGGTTGAGATGAAAAATGACCAGCTCTATATCAACGGGAAAAAGGTGGACGAACCTTATTTGGCGGCTAATAAAAAGAGAGCGAAACAGGACGGTTTTGACCATTTGACCGATGATTTCGGCCCGGTTAAAGTGCCTGATAACAAGTATTTTGTGATGGGCGACAACCGTCGGAATTCAATGGACAGCCGTAACGGTCTTGGCCTCTTCACGAAAAAACAAATTGCGGGTACGTCAAAGTTTGTTTTCTACCCGTTTAACGAAATGCGCAAAACAAATTAGGATCAAGCAGTTTCCCATTGGGGCTGCTTTTTTTATATCTTTTTTACGGTCATCCCCTAAAAACAGAACATAAATTCGTATATCTATAGAAAAGAAATTTTTGCAGAAATGTGAAACATATTCCCGTTATGCATCGTTATATTAATAATTTACGAGAATTTACGGTTTTTTATTCATGAAAAAAAGGAATAACTCATATGAATGAATAGATTCATATTGGCTGGAGGTTTAGAAATGGGAAGAATAAAAACCAAGATTACCATTCTGTTAGTGCTTTTGCTTTTACTTGCAGGCGGTTATATGTACATAAATGATGTTGAGCTGAAGGATGTTCCGACAGCAATTGGACAAACCTTGTCCTCGGAAGAAGAGGAATACACCATCCAGGAATATAAAGTGACGAAAATTGACGGCTCAGAGTATCATGGAGTAGCAGAAAACGGAACGAAAATCATCTTCAACGGAAAAAAATTAAATCAGGATTTATCTGATATAAAAGAAGGTGACAAGATTAAGGCATACTTCAGCAAATCAAAGCGGATCGACGGATTAATCAAGGTTGCAAAAGTGAATGATTAACAAAACATCACCTTTCGGATCGAAGGGTGATGTTTTGTTTTTCTCAAATTGTAAGTTTATTTCATTGCGTACTTTAAAAAGGATCGCTATAATAGCCAATAAGGACAAATGAATAAAGATTGTATCCTTCGGGGCAGGGTGGAAATCCCGACCGGCGGTAGTAAAGCACATTTGCTTTAGAGCCCGTGACCCGTGTGCATAAGCACGCGGTGGATTCAGTTTAAGCTGAAGCCGACAGTGAAAGTCTGGATGGGAGAAGGATGATGAACCGCTATGCAAATGGTTCAAAAATGCATAGTGTTATTTCCTATTGCGTAAAATACCTAAAGCCCCGAATTTTTTATAAATTCGGGGCTTTTTTGACGGTAAATAACAAAAGAGGGGAGGGAAACAAATGGAAGAGTATTATATGAAGCTGGCATTAGATCTTGCGAAGCAGGGCGAAGGACAGACCGAATCCAATCCGCTCGTCGGCGCTGTTGTCGTAAAGGACGGACAAATTGTCGGAATGGGCGCCCATTTAAAATATGGTGAGGCTCATGCAGAAGTTCATGCCATCCATATGGCTGGAGCACATGCAGAGGGTGCCGACATTTACGTTACACTCGAACCGTGCAGCCATTACGGAAAAACACCGCCATGTGCAGAATTGATTATCAACTCTGGCATCAAAAGAGTGTTCGTGGCGATGAGAGATCCTAATCCGCTTGTGGCTGGAAGAGGGATCAGCATGATCAAAGAAGCCGGCATTGAGGTAAGGGAAGGTATCCTGGCAGACCAGGCGGAGAGGCTGAATGAAAAATTTCTGCACTTTATGAGGACAGGCCTTCCGTACGTCACGCTAAAAGCGGCTGCCAGCCTTGACGGCAAGATAGCTACCAGCACGGGTGACAGCAAATGGATCACGTCAGAGGCTGCAAGACAGGATGCTCAGCAATACAGGAAAACACACCAAAGCATTTTAGTCGGAGTTGGCACAGTGAAAGCCGACAATCCGAGCTTAACCTGCAGACTGCCGAATGTAACAAAACAGCCGGTTCGGGTCATACTTGATACCGTACTCTCGATTCCTGAGGACGCTAAAGTGATTTGTGATCAAATAGCGCCGACATGGATTTTTACGACGGCACGCGCAGAAGAGGAAAAGAAAAAACGGCTTTCAGCTTTCGGAGTGAACATATTTACACTTGAAACCGAGCGCATTCAAATTCCCGATGTTTTGAAGATCCTAGCGGAAGAAGGTATCATGTCGGTGTATGTGGAAGGCGGTTCAGCTGTTCACGGAAGCTTTGTCAAAGAAGGCTGTTTTCAAGAAATCATCTTCTATTTTGCCCCTAAACTAATCGGAGGAACGCATGCTCCCAGCTTAATCTCCGGTGAAGGTTTTCAATCAATGAAAGATGTCCCCTTATTACAATTCACTGATATAACCCAAATCGGCCGTGATATCAAACTGACGGCAAAACCGACAAAGGAATAGGATGGTGACCATGTTTACAGGAATTATCGAAGAAACAGGCACAATCGAATCCATGAAAAAAGCAGGGCATTCAATGGCCTTAACTATTAAATGCTCAAAGATTTTAGAGGATGTTCATCTTGGCGACAGCATTGCAGTGAACGGCATTTGTTTGACTGTCACTGATTTTACAAAAAATCAATTCACAGTGGATGTTATGCCTGAAACAGTCAAAGCTACGTCACTGAATGATTTAACAAAAGGAAGCAAAGTAAATCTGGAAAGAGCGATGGCGGCAAACGGCCGTTTCGGAGGCCATTTCGTCTCAGGCCATGTCGACGGAACTGCGGAAATCACACGAATTGAAGAGAAAAGCAACGCAGTTTACTATGATTTAAAAATGGACCCGTCATTAACAAAAACATTGGTTTTAAAGGGATCAATTACTGTGGATGGCGTGAGCTTAACCATATTCGGCCTGACAGAAGACACAGTGACGATCTCCTTAATACCGCATACGATCAGCGAAACGATTTTTTCAGAAAAAACGATCGGCTCTAAAGTGAATATCGAATGCGATATGATCGGAAAATATATGTATCGATTTTTGCATAAAGCCAATGAAAATAAGACCCAACAAACCATTACAAAAGCCTTCTTAAGCGAAAACGGCTTTTAGAGAGGAAGATTTGCATGTTTCATCCGATAGAAGAAGCACTGGACGCTTTAAAAAAAGGCGAAGTCATCATCGTTGTAGATGATGAAGACAGAGAAAATGAAGGAGACTTTGTGGCTCTTGCCGAGCATGCAACGCCGGAAGTCATTAACTTTATGGCGACACATGGGAGAGGACTGATCTGCACGCCGCTCAGTGAGGAAATCGCAGACAGGCTTGATCTTCACCCTATGGTTGAGCATAATACAGATTCTCACCACACTGCATTTACCGTAAGCATAGACCATCGTGAAACGAAGACAGGTATCAGCGCTCAAGAAAGATCTTTTACCGTTCAAGCATTGCTGGACAGCAAATCCGTGCCATCTGATTTTCAGCGTCCGGGGCACATTTTTCCACTGATTGCGAAAAAAGGAGGTGTCCTGAAAAGAGCGGGCCATACAGAAGCTGCTGTTGATCTTGCTGAAGCTTGCGGATCTCCAGGAGCCGGCGTCATTTGTGAAATTATGAATGAAGACGGAACGATGGCGAGAGTGCCTGAGCTCATTGAAATTGCGAAAAAGCATCAATTAAAAATGATCACCATTAAGGATTTGATTCAATACCGTTACAATCTGACAACACTTGTCGAGCGTGAAGTTGACATTACGCTGCCTACTGATTTTGGGACATTTAAGGTTTATGGATACACAAATGAGGTAGATGGAAAAGAGCATGTCGCATTTGTGATGGGAGAGGTGCCGTTCGGAGAAGAACCGGTATTGGTCCGGGTGCATTCAGAATGTCTCACAGGTGACGTGTTTGGGTCTCATCGCTGTGACTGCGGACCGCAGCTGCACGCCGCGCTGAACCAAATTGCCGCTGAAGGCCGTGGAGTGCTTCTGTACTTGCGCCAAGAAGGACGAGGCATCGGTTTAATCAATAAATTAAAAGCTTATAAGCTTCAGGAACAAGGTTATGACACCGTAGAAGCCAATGAGGCGCTTGGATTCTTGCCGGATCTTCGCAACTATGGCATCGGAGCACAAATTTTACGCGACCTCGGTGTCCGGAATATGAAGCTTTTGACGAATAATCCGCGAAAAATCGCAGGCCTTGAAGGCTACGGACTCAGTATTTCAGAAAGAGTGCCGCTTCAAATGGAGGCGAAAGAACACAATAAAAAATATTTGCAAACCAAAATGAACAAGCTAGGTCATTTACTTCATTTCTAATCACAAATATCACAAAAAAGGATGGGAATCATATGAATATCATACAAGGAAATTTAGTTGGTACAGGTCTTAAAATCGGAATCGTAGTAGGAAGATTTAATGATTTTATTACGAGCAAGCTGCTGAGCGGAGCAGAAGATGCGCTGCTCAGACATGGCGTAGACACAAATGATATTGATGTGGCTTGGGTTCCAGGCGCATTTGAAATACCGTTTGCTGCGAAAAAAATGGCGGAAACAAAAAAATATGATGCTATTATCACATTGGGCACTGTCATCAGAGGCGCGACGACACATTACGATTATGTCTGCAATGAAGCTGCAAAAGGCATCGCGCAAGCAGCAAACACTACTGGTGTACCTGTCATCTTTGGAATTGTAACAACTGAAAACATCGAACAGGCTATCGAGCGTGCCGGCACAAAAGCGGGCAACAAAGGTGTAGATTGTGCTGTTTCTGCCATTGAAATGGCAAATTTAAACCGCTCATTTGAATAATTTGCTGAAAACAGTTTAAAAATATGGCGAAAATGATATAATGTGAGAAAACGGATCACCTATTCGTATCCGTTAATAGCAGACTGGACATTTTGGATATAGAGGGGTTTTTATGTTAATTCGTTATAAAAAATCGTTTGAAAAGATTGCGATGGGGCTTCTTTCGTTTATGCCGAATGAAAAAGACCTTAAGCAGCTTCAGCAGACAATTAAGGACTACGAAACGGATACAGACCGCCAGCTCTTTCTTTGGAAAGAGGACGAGGATATCGTCGGAGCAATCGGAGTCGAAAAAAAGGATTCTGAGGTTGAGATCCGGCATATCAGTGTGAATCCTTCTCATCGCCATCAAGGAATCGGAAAACAGATGATGGATGCTTTAAAGCATTTATTCAAAACGCAAGTACTGGTTCCAAATGAATTAACGCAGAGCTTTTTCGAACGTTGTCAAGGTCAGCAGGATCAAGACATTTCATACAATAATTAAGCAGAGGCTGTGATCAGCCTCTGCTTTAGTTTGATGACAAAATCCGAAAACAGTTTTGTTTTAGGTTTTTGTCATCCTTTCAGCGCGATTGAAAACCCTTGAAGTCTAGGAAAGCTGAGCATTGGAGCGGAGCGAATGTTTTCATTCGTGAGCACCAACGCACAGGCTTGACAACGAATGCGAGGGTTTGTCGACACGCTGAGCAGAGGCTGTGATCAGTCTCTGCTTTTTTTTCTGCGTTCTATTTCTTTTTCACGTTCACGGATGACGTCAGTCCGATCCCGCAAACGGTGTTTGTCGATAAGAAATATGTTCCTGAGTGCACTGGGCTGCCCCCATGTATACTTTTTTTTCCTGCATTCGATCCTGCATGCTTCCTCCAGTTTCTCATCTTTGATTGGCAGCATAATGCTTTTATAGGCAGAGCCCGTTTCGATTTGTTCGTAAACCGATTGCATAAGTTCGAGCAAACGGCCATGATCGAGCCCTAAGTCTTCGACTGCCCGGTATTCTGCTTGAAGAATCCGGATGCTGTTTGCCATCAGTCTTTTTGCCCCGGCTGTATTCTGCCTTCTGTGATGATATAAAGCAACTGCAAGCTGAATAAAGCCGACCCAATAGCGTTTTCGTTTCTTTGGCGGATCTTCCTTCCAATATTCTTCTAATATTTCATGGCATTCAAAATAATCCCGTGTCGCGTGAAACTCAACGAGATAATCTATATAAGCTTTCGGATACAAGGTGCTTCCTCCTTTAATGTGCTTTTAGTGTACCATAGAAGGGATAAAAGGAAAAAAGAACGCTCGGCCTCTATTGCTTCTTAGAAAGGAAAACCAGAAGCTAAGGCTTTTTCTCCCGCTTCTGCGCTCCGAGCAAACACCTCTCGTGTTTTGAATATTCTGTACAAACTTGTTCAAAACAGGAAATGAAATAGTATTGGACGAGAGCTTTTTGGTGGCTTATACTATAGGGTAGCCAGTTTTTCCGGCAATGAGAGTGATACTTGAAAATGGTGAGATGATGGAAGAATATCAAGTGAAAATTGATACGTTTGAGGGCCCATTGGACCTGCTGCTTCATTTAATCAATCGTCTTGAAATTGACATATATGATATACCTGTGGCGAAGATCACTGAACAATATTTATTATATGTACATACGATGCGTGTGCTTGAGCTCGATATGGCCAGCGAGTATTTGGTTATGGCTGCCACGCTGCTCAGCATTAAAAGCAGAATGCTGCTCCCGAAGCAAGAGGAGGAGCTTTTTGAAGATGAATTACTTGAAGAAGAAGATCCGCGGGAGGAACTGATTGAAAAGCTGATTGAGTATCGAAAATATAAAGATGCGGCGAAGGATTTAAAAGAACGGGAAGAAGAAAGACAAAAATCGTTCACGAAACCGCCGAGTGATTTGAGTGAATATGCAAAAGAAGTAAAACAGTCTGAGCAAAAGCTCTCTGTCACGGTCTATGATATGATCGGAGCTTTTCAAAAAGTGCTGAAACGCAAAAAAATAAACAGGCCGATGGAAACAACAATTACAAGACAGGACATACCAATCGAAGCCAGAATGAACGAAATCGTGCACAGCTTGAAATCTAAAGGAACGAGAATCAACTTTATGGATCTGTTTCCATATGAGCAAAAAGAACATTTAGTAGTGACCTTTCTAGCTGTTCTTGAGCTGATGAAAAATCAGCTGGTCCTCATTGAACAGGAGCACAATTTTTCAGATATTTACATTACGGGGAGTGAATCCATTCATGGGGCTTGATATCGTGAATTGGAAAGCTATTGTGGAAGCCCTTCTTTATGCGGCAGGCGATGAAGGGCTTACAAAAAAGCAGCTGTTAACAGTGCTTGAAATCGAAGAGCCTGAACTGAACACTATCATGGCGGATGTGGCGGACGAATACCGCGGAGATACACGAGGGATTGAACTTATTGAGTATGCAGATACGTACATGCTCTCTACCAAAAAAGACTTTGCGCCTTACTTGAAAAAACTGATTGAAGTGCCGTCAAAGGGCCTTTCTCAAGCATCTTTAGAAGTACTGGCCATTGTTTCATACAAACAGCCAATTACGAGAGCAGAAATTGAAGAAATCAGAGGAGTAAAATCAGAGCGGATTTTACACAGTCTTGTCGCGAAGGCGCTATTGTGTGAAGTAGGGCGTGCCGATGGTCCGGGGCGGGCCATTTTATACGGTACTACGCCGACTTTTCTTGAACAATTCGGTCTGAAAACGCTGGACGAGCTTCCGCCGCTGCCTGAAAATGCGGAAGAAGACGTTCTTCAAGAAGAAGCAGATTTATTTTTTGAAAACTTTAACCAAACCTTCGAAGATATAAAATAGAAGTTTAATGAATCGCGCTTTTTCATCATCATAAGATATAAGGAAGAAGCTATCATGAAAGAAGCAAAATGTGAGAGACAAAGACATGAGGGGAAGATACCAAACGAAATGGGACATTCGATTGTGCGAGCGCAGACTCAAAAAACAGGCGAATTCTTATCAATGGTTGTCAATACCGTGAACGATTACCTAAATCAAACGACGCTTGAGTCCTTACAGGCTGAATTGCCTATTGAAAAAGGATACTGCTGTGATGTGCTGAGCACTCTGAGAAGAATGGCAGTATTTTGTGAAGGAGGCGCAGAAGCGTGCCGCCGTCTCCTGATGCAGGAGCCTTTTCAGGAAGCCAGAGCGGAAAAAACACTTTATAATGTGTATCACCAATGCATTGAAGAGTTCTTTATGCCGAAAAAAGACACGTGGTGTGAAAATAGCCGGGCGTCTTATACCGGGGTCAGCGCAATTGAGTTTTATCATGCTGTTCCTGCGTCGCTTGAGCAATTATTATTGCCGTTGAGCGCGGCCTTTCTGAAGATGAGGGAAGAGCTGGCTCATTACGAAGCGTCCGGATCAAGCATGGCGCCAATCAGATAACGTTTACTCTCCCTTTTTCAGGGAGAGTTTTTTTATGTTTGCTTCCAGAAATATAATTGTTATTCATAACTGATGGACATGCGCATAAACTTGTACAAACCACCACAAGGACGTGAGCAAACATGCGCATTTTCAAAAAAGCAGTATTCGTGATCATGATTTCTTTTCTTATTGCAACCGTAAATGTGAATACAGCACATGCTGCTATAGATGTCAGTGCAAAAAGCGCGATCATTATTGACGATGCGTCAGGCAGAGTGTTATATGCCAAGGATGAGCATCAAAAAAGGCGGATCGCGAGCATCACAAAAATTATGACCGCCGTCCTCGCCATCGAATCCGGCAAAATGGATCAAACGGTGACGGTTTCGGCAAATGCTGTCAGAACAGAAGGCTCCGCCATTTATTTAACAGAAGGTCAAAAAGTGAAGCTGAAAGATCTTGTGTATGGCCTGATGCTAAGATCAGGAAACGACGCCGCTGTCGCGATTGCTGAGCATGTCGGTGGGAGCCTCGATGGGTTTGTTTATATGATGAATCAAAAAGCCGAGCAGCTTGGTATGAAGAACACCCGTTTTCAAAACCCGCACGGATTGGACGACCATGAAAATCATTATTCAACAGCCTATGACATGGCCATTTTAACTAAATATGCTATGAAGCTGAAAGACTATCAAAAGATTTCAGGCACAAAAATATACAAAGCGGAAACGATGGAAAGCGTATGGAAAAACAAAAATAAACTGCTGACCATGCTATATCCGTACAGCACAGGAGGAAAAACAGGCTATACAAAACTTGCAAAACGGACACTGGTCTCTACGGCTTCAAAGGACGGCATTGACCTGATAGCCGTCACCATTAATGACCCTAATGATTGGGATGACCATATGAAGATGTTTAACTATGTGTTTGAGCATTATCAAACCTATTTAATTGCAAAAAAAGGGGATATTCCAAAGCTGAAAGGCACATTTTATGAATCGAAGGCTTTTATCAAACGTGATATCACCTATTTGCTGACTGAAGAGGAAAAAGAAGATGTGAAAATTAATACCACACTGCTCAAGCCGAAAAAAGCATGGGAAAAAGATGCCTCGAAAATCCCTGACATCGTAGGGCACATGGAGATCATGTTCAACAATGCAACCATCGCAAAAGTGCCGATCTATTATGAAAATGAGCGGCATCAAAAACCGAAGAAACAATTTTTTGAAACGTTTAAATCAATCTTTCTGAATGCGGCAGGCGGAGCAAAATGGTCAATATAATTTGGGTCAGTTTAACCGTGATCGGACTCGTTTTTGCGATGTGCAACGGAACTCTGCAAGATGTAAATGAAGCCGTGTTTAAGGGTGCGAAAGAAGCGATTACGATTTCATTTGGATTGATGAGCGTGCTTGTTTTCTGGCTTGGCTTAATGAAAATCGCCGAGCAGTCAGGTCTTTTGGATATTTTCAGCCGGATGTGCAGGCCTTTTATATCTAAACTGTTCCCTGATATACCGCCGGATCACCCGGCGATGGGCTATATTTTATCTAATCTTATGGCGAATTTCTTCGGCCTCGGAAATGCAGCAACTCCGCTTGGCATTAAAGCAATGGAACAAATGAAAAAGCTGAATGGAAACCGATCGGAAGCAAGCCGGTCAATGATTACTTTTTTAGCTGTTAATACGTCCTGCATCACACTCATCCCGACAACGGTGATCGCTGTCCGAATGGCTTATTCCTCCAAAACGCCGACAGATATCGTCGGGCCAAGCATTTTGGCAACGCTTATTTCCGGAATCGGTGCCATTATCATTGATCGGTATTTTTATTACCGCCGCAAAAAGAAGGGAAGGTGAGCGGATGGAAATCATCAACTGGCTGTCTTTAGCCATGATTCCAATCATTATTGCCGGAATTCTTCTTTATGGAACGATCAAAAAGGTTCCGACATATGAATCGTTTGTCGAAGGCGGAAAAGAGGGGATAGAAATCGCCTTTTCCATTATCCCCTATTTAGTCGGAATGCTTGTCGCTATAACTGTTTTCAGATCATCAGGCGCGCTTGATTTTATAATGGATCTTTTAAAACCGGCTTTCTCCGCTATAGGCATCCCTGCTGAAGTAGTGCCGCTTGCTCTGATCCGCCCGATCTCCGGTACGGCCGCTCTCGGAATGACGACCGATTTAATTGCAGTATACGGGCCCGATTCCTTTATCGGCAGGCTGGCTTCCGTCATGCAGGGATCTACAGATACAACGCTTTACGTACTGACTGTGTATTTCGGAGCAGTCGGCATTAAAAAAATGGGTGATGCATTAAAGGTGGGACTTCTTGCAGATTTAATCGGCGTAGTTGCATCTATCATCATCGTTACGTTATTATTTGGGAGCGCCTGAAAACGGCGTTTTTTTTAGATATGGCATAGGAATTTGAAAAAGCTTGTTTGTTAAGGTTGAAAAAAGTAAGATAATACTTGAGGTGAAAGACATGGAAAGACTGCAAAAAGTGATTGCTCATGCTGGAGTTGCGTCGCGCAGAAAGGCAGAAGAGCTGATTAAAGAAGGAAAAGTAAAGGTGAATGGCAAAGTAGTAACAGAGCTAGGTGTTAAGGTCACCAGTTCTGATCAGATTGAGGTAAACGGGTTAAAGGTTGAACGCGAAGAGCCGGTTTACTTTCTCTTATATAAACCAAGAGGTGTTATTTCCGCAGCGCAAGATGATAAAGGACGCAAAGTGGTGACGGACTTTTTTAAAAATATTCCGCAGCGCATTTATCCGATTGGGCGTCTGGACTATGATACGAGCGGTCTTTTGCTTTTAACCAATGACGGTGAATTCGCCAATAAGCTGATGCACCCTAAGTATGAAATAGACAAAACATACGTGGCGAAGGTGAAAGGAATCCCGCCTAAAGAGCTGCTCAGAAAGCTGGAGCGCGGAATTAGGCTGGAAGAAGGCAAAACAGCGCCTGCTAAAGCGAAGCTGCTGTCCTTGGATAAGAAAAAGCAGACAAGCATTATTCAGCTGACGATCCATGAGGGACGCAACAGACAGGTGCGCCGCATGTTTGAAGCGATCGGACATGAGGTAATCAAGCTGAAGCGTGAGGAATACGCGTTTTTAAACCTGCGAGGCCTGCACACGGGCGATGCCAGAGAGCTTACGCCCCACGAAGTAAAAAGGCTCAGAGCACTGGCGGATCACGGTAAAAACGCTTTCTAAATTTCACATAACCTTCAAAAAGTAAGAAATGTGAAATGAACGTGCAATGATATAATTGAATGGATCTGCAATAGGGGGAAGGGGGCAGTGGACAATGAAGAAAAAAAGGCGTTTATTCATTCGGACCGGCATCCTTCTCGTTTTAATCTGCGCACTCGGCTATACCATTTACAATGCTGTATTTGCCGGCAAAGAGAGTATATCCGAAGGGTCCGACGCACCGAATTTTGTCCTTGAGGATACGAATGGGAAACGTATCGAGCTCAGTGACTTAAAAGGGAAAGGTGTTTTTTTGAATTTCTGGGGTACATGGTGTGAACCGTGCAAAAAAGAGTTTCCTTATATGGCAAACCAATATAAGCATTTTAAAAGCCAAGGTGTTGAAATTGTCGCTGTAAATGTTGGGGAGTCAAAGATAGCAGTACATAATTTTATGAAATCCTACGGAGTCAATTTCCCGGTTGTTCTGGATACAGATCGCCAAGTGCTTGATGCCTATGACGTATCTCCGCTTCCGACAACCTTTTTGATCAATCCGGAAGGAAAAGTTGTCAAGGTGGTGACCGGCACTATGACAGAAAGCATGATACACGAATATATGAATCTCATAAAACCCGGAGAGACTTCGGGATGAAGCAAGTCAAATGTGAATGCGGACATATAAACCCGGTCGGAACCGTTTTATGCGAATCGTGCGGAAGAGCTCTTCAGGAAACTCAACCTCCGCTCGCTGATATGAGATATGACGGAAGCGCAAGACGTTCGCAAACCTATAACAAAACGATTATCGACAAAATTTGGAATTTCTTTTCCTCGGTTAAGGTGGGAATATGGCTTATCGTCATAACCCTTGCCGCATCAGCGTTCGGCACCATTTTTCCCCAGGAAGCCTATCTGCCTCCGGGCGCACAGGCTGATACTTATTACAAGGAGCAGTATGGCACGTTCGGCCAGCTTTATTATTTGCTCGGGTTTCATCATTTATATGGTTCTTGGTGGTATTTGCTGCTCATTGCCTCGATCGGCATTTCACTCGTGATTTGCAGCCTTGATCGGGTCATTCCGTTGTATAGAGCGTTAAAAAACCAAGGCGTCAGAAGGAGCCCGGCTTTTTTAAGAAGGCAGCGCTTGTTCAGTGAAACAGTTACAGTACTGAACGGGGAATCGAAAGAAAAGATAGTTGCTCTATTAAAGAAAAAACATTATAGAATCAGAGAAAAAGAGGGCAGCATTCTTGCTGAAAAAGGACGCTTTTCCCGCTGGGGCCCGTATGTCAACCATATTGGATTGATCATCTTTTTGATTGGTGCGATGCTGAGATTTGTGCCTGGCATGTACGTCGATGAGACGCTTTGGGTCAGAGAAGGCGAAACCGCCGCAATTCCGGGTACAGACGGAAAATATTATTTGAAAAACAATCAATTCAGCGTAGAGACCTATAACAGCAAAACGGAAAAAAAGGTATTTGCAGATGCCATTGACAGAGTCGGGGACGGTAGAGTGGCAAAGAACTTTCAAACCGAGGCTGTACTCTACAAGAGAGAAGGAAAAATTGTTTATGGCGAGAAGCCGAAGCTGAAAAAAGTAACAGAAGAAGACATCCGTGTCAATCAGCCGCTGCGTTTTGATTCTTTTTCCGTTTACCAGGTGGATTACAAAGAGAATCAGCTTGACCAAATGGTGTTCCAGCTGATTGATAAAAAAACAAAAAAATCCTTTGGGAGCCTGAAGATCAACCTTCTGGATCCAGATTCGGTCTATGATCTTGGCAACGGTTACAAGGTGGAAATCGCCAGCTACCTGCCTGACTTCTATTTTAATCAGGACGGAGAGCCGAGCACAAAAACAAAGATCCCTAACAATCCGGCTTTTGTCTTTAATATTATAACGCCGGACAAACCGAAAGGCGAAAAGAGCTTTGTCGCCATCCAAGAAACCATCGAAGGATCAGGCAATAATAAATACAAGCTGAAATTTGACCATGTCGAAACGAAAAACATTACTGGACTTACAGTCAGAAAGGATCTGACACTCTGGGTGCTTGCTGTCGGCGGAGCCATTTTTATGATCGGTGTCATTCAAGGTATGTACTGGCAGCATCGAAGAATTTGGCTGCACTCACAGGATGGCGCAGTTATGGTAGCGGGGCATACCAATAAAAACTGGTTTGGCCTGAAGAAGGATTTAGCATTTATATTGGCTGATTCCGGACTGACTGAACCGGTGGACCAAAAAGAATTAATCAAAACACAGAAATAGGCGAAAAGGGAGTGATGTCATGGCAGAGCTGAGCGGAAATTTTCTTTATGCGGCCTTTCTTGTGTATTTAATCGCTGTCCCAATCTTCGGCGGGGCCATACGCGGGAATAAAGATAAAAAGGGCAGGCCAAACCGATGGGCCAACATTGGAATCACCTTTTCTATTGTCGGTTTTTTCTGCCACCTTGGATATTTCATCACAAGGTGGGCTGCCAGCGGCCATGCGCCTGTCAGCAATATGTTTGAATTCACCACCGCTTTTGGCATGATGCTTGTTTTGGCGTTTATCATTCTTTATTTTCTCTATAGATTGCCTTCATTAGGTCTGTTTACGCTGTCAATTGCTTTATTGCTGATTGCCTACGCCAGCATGTTTCCAACAGATATCTCGCCTTTAATTCCTTCGCTCCAAAGCAACTGGCTGTATATTCATGTAACAACGGCCGCGCTTGGGCAAGCTATACTTGCCATCAGCTTTGTCGCTGGTGTCATCTTTCTTTTGAAGCATGTAGACCAGACAAAGCCAAGCAAAAAGACCTTCTGGCTTGAAGCGATTATGTTTATCCTGGTCACAACCGTCGCCTTTATTGCAATCACATCAGCATTTCGTCTTGCAGGCTATGAAGCGGAGTTTAACTGGGTGGACAAAAATAAAGAAAAAAGCGTGATGGTGTACGAAATGCCCGCGCTTGTCGGTCCGCATCAGGGAGAGCTTTTGACCGAAGGAAGAATGGAACCGCTTGTTGATCTTCCCGCGCTTTTCTCAGGCAGAAAAGTGAACACTGTCATTTGGTCATTTGGAGCAGGTCTTGTGTTGTATGGGGCTCTCCGTCTGATCATCAGAAAAAGAATCAGCGCTCTATTACATCCGCTGGTGAAAAACGTCAATCTTGATCTGGTGGATGAGGTTGGGTACAGGGCCGTATCAATCGGATTTCCGATCTTTACACTCGGCGCGCTGATCTTTGCAATGATTTGGGCTCAGCTCGCGTGGACCAGATTTTGGGGCTGGGACCCTAAGGAAGTATGGGCGCTGATCACATTTTTGTTCTATGCCGCCTACTTGCATTTAAGACTGTCAAGAGGCTGGCACGGTGAGAAGTCAGCATGGCTGGCCGTAATCGGTTTTGCTATTATTATGTTTAATTTAATATTCGTAAATCTTGTGCTTGCCGGACTTCATTCTTATGCATAGTCCTTTGAAAGCGACACAGTTCTCAAACTTTCTCACGATTTGATAAAATGAAAGTAACAGAAGGAAAGCAGGGGGAAAACATGGACCAAACGAACGAAACAAAAATATTAGTAGTTGATGACGAAGCCAGAATTCGCCGCCTTTTAAGAATGTATCTTGAACGTGAAAATTATGCTATAGATGAAGCTGAAAATGGTGATGAAGCCATTGCCAAAGGGCTTGAAGCCAATTATGACTTAATTTTGCTTGATCTGATGATGCCGGGGACTGATGGAATTGAAGTGTGCCGGCAAATTCGTGAAAAAAAAGCGACACCCATTATCATGCTGACCGCAAAAGGAGAAGAAGCAAACCG
This sequence comes from Bacillus sp. FSL R5-0576, assembly GCF_038004765.1. Lineage (NCBI taxonomy): Bacteria > Bacillati > Bacillota > Bacilli > Caryophanales > Bacillaceae > Bacillus > Bacillus sp. FSL R5-0576. Next base: position 2,143,885 of record NZ_JBBORU010000001.1, on the reverse strand, counting down.
GGTGCAGGGGTTTGAAGCGGGAACAGATGATTATATTGTTAAGCCGTTCAGCCCGAGAGAAGTCGTGCTGCGTGTAAAGGCCCTTTTGAGAAGAGCATCCCAAACCTCTTATTTCAATGCCAATACACCGACGAAAAATGTGCTCGTGTTTTCACATCTGTCCATAGACCATGATGCTCACCGCGTAACAGCTGATGGAACAGAAGTGAGCCTGACGCCAAAAGAGTATGAGCTTCTATATTTCTTAGCGAAAACGCCTGACAAGGTGTATGATCGGGAAAAGCTTCTGAAAGAAGTGTGGCAATATGAGTTTTTTGGTGATTTACGGACAGTGGACACTCACGTCAAACGCTTGAGAGAGAAGCTGAACAAGGTTTCTCCGGAGGCTGCGAAAAAAATTGTCACCGTATGGGGTGTAGGTTATAAATTTGAGGTCGGCGCTGAATGAAATTTTGGAAAAGCGTAGTAGGCAAGCTGTGGTTTACGATCCTTTCACTCGTCTTGATCGTATTGTTCATTTTAACGGTTCTTTTGCTGGAGTTTATTGAAAACTACCATGTGGAAGAAGCCGAGAATGATTTAACACAGCTTGCGAATAAAGTTGCTGTCATCCTAGAAAATCACGAGGACCAGGCACTGGCAAGGTCAATCACTTGGGAGCTCGCTGATAACTTAACAAGCATTGCCATCATCCAGGATGAGAAGAACCACTGGTATTCTCCGAATGATAAAAATTGCCTGTCGTCTATTACGGTTGAGCAAATACAGCATGACAAAGACTTAAATAAAGCTCTCAAAGACCATAAAAAAGTAAGCAAACGGACGGGATTGAGCGATACAGACACGGATAATGAACGCCTGATTGTAGGTGTCCCGTATGAAAAAGACGGAAAGAAAGGCATGGTCTTTTTATCCCAGTCTTTGCTTGCCGTTAAAGATACAACAAAACATACGACCCGCTATATTTTTCTTGCCGCTGGAATTGCGATTGTGCTGACCACATTTTTCGCATTCTTTTTATCAAGCAGGGTCACGTACCCTCTCCGAAAAATGAGAGAAGGCGCGCAGGATTTGGCGAAGGGCAAGTTCGATACAAAAATCCCGATTTTAACTCAGGATGAAATCGGTGAACTGGCGACCGCTTTTAATCAAATGGGCCGGCAGCTTAACTTTCATATCAATGCGCTCAATCAAGAAAAAGAGCAGCTTTCTAACATTTTGAGCAGTATGGCTGACGGGGTTATTACCATTAATATTGACGGTACGATTCTTGTGACCAACCCGCCGGCTGAACGTTTTCTTCAGGCTTGGTATTATGAACAGAATATGAATATCAAAGAAGGCGACAACCTTCCGCCTGAAGCAAAAGAGCTGTTTCAAAACGCTGTCAGCACTGAAAAAGAACAAATGATTGAGATGACGCTGCAAGGCAGATCATGGGTGCTTTTGATGTCGCCGCTTTATGCGGAATCGCACGTAAGAGGAGCGGTTGCCGTACTGCGTGACATGACAGAAGAACGCCGCCTTGATAAGCTGCGGGAGGACTTTATCGCAAATGTCAGTCATGAGCTGAGAACACCGATCTCCATGCTTCAGGGATACAGTGAAGCAATTGTCGATGACATTGCAAGCTCTGAAGAAGACCGGAAAGAAATTGCCCAAATCATTTATGACGAATCGCTCCGAATGGGCCGTTTAGTTAATGATTTGCTTGATTTAGCCCGAATGGAATCAGGCCATACAGGCTTACATTATGAAAAAATCAATGTGAATGAGTTTTTAGAAAAGATCATTCGGAAGTTTTCCGGTGTTGCGAAAGAAAAAAATATTGCTTTACATCATGACATTTCTCTCACAGAAGAGGAATTTATGTTTGATGAAGACAAGATGGAGCAGGTATTTACCAATTTGATCGATAACGCGTTGCGGCATACTTCATCCGGTGGCAGTGTCTCCATTTCAGTCCATTCTGTGAAGGATGGATTGAAAATTGATATCAAAGACTCCGGGTCCGGCATACCGGAAGAAGATCTGCCATTTATCTTTGAGCGGTTTTATAAGGCAGATAAAGCGCGGACAAGGGGCAGAGCAGGAACCGGGTTAGGGCTGGCTATCGTTAAAAATATCGTGGAAGCCCACAACGGATCAATTACTGTGCACAGCCGAATAGATAAAGGAACAACATTTACTTTTTATATTCCGACAAAACGGTAAAATCGAGTCTGAATTTGCCGAAGAATCTTGTTCCATAAGAAACACCCGCTGACTGAGCGGGTGTTTTTTTAATAGCCAACATTAATAAAATTTAAGGATATGTTAATATAAATTCCCTTCCAAATTCCAGTTACTCGTAATATAGTTGTAATGTAACTTTTCAAGCTATTCATACGACAAAAAAGTGAACGGAGGGGTTTCAAATGGAAGAAACCTTTCAATTATTATATGATACATATCATCAAGATTTGTACCAATTTTTATTTTATATGGTAAAGGATAAAAACCAGACAGAAGACCTTCTTCAAGAGGTTTATATCCGGGTATTAAATTCTTATCATACGTTTGAAGGAAGAAGCAGTGAAAAAACATGGCTTTTGTCTATCGCACGCCATGTTGCGATAGACTGGTTCCGTAAACAGCAAACAATCAGACAGCGTATACTCGGTACATTTGACTGGGATACACAGGATGTCAGGGATCAGCAATTGCTGCCGGACGAACTTGCGGTTCAACATGAAAATGTCCGGGAAATTTATGCTGCGCTTGATCAATGTACAATCGATCAAAGAGCTGTGATTATCTTGCGGTTTATTCAGGGATATTCAATACAGGAAACAGCCAAGGCTCTGCGCTTCTCGGAAAGCAAAGTAAAAACGACCCAACACAGAGGGCTCAAAGTACTTCGGAAACATATGGAGCTTTTGAGGGAGGAGCTAATGGATGATGAAGTCAGAATGGAACGAAGAACAGATAAAGGAGTTGTTAAGTCAACTTCCGGCAGTTAAAGACCATCGTTCGCCTCAGGATATTTACAAGCGGCTGACGATGGCAAAGCGTAAAAATAAGCCCGCTGTCAGGTGGATTGGCCCCGCGTGTGCCGCTGCAATTGCGGTTTATATCGCCTTCATTATTTCTCCTCATTTCTTTGATCAGGCACAGCCTCAACAAAAAGAAGCGTCCCAAGAGAACGCAGTAACGAAAACTGAGACAGAAGACAGCCCAAAAGTTGCATCATCCTTGGATCAGACATCGTTTGTCGTTCCTGAAAAGGAACAAGACAATTACATCACTGTAGCGGTTGCTGATGCCGATACATCTGCAATCATACCCGTCAGCATTCAAAAAACAAATGCAGACCAAACGATCCAGGATATGCTGTTTGAAAGTAGTGAATTGGGCATCCTTGATCATGCCATTACAATTCCAACCTTCATAGATGAAGTAGAAATAAAGGAAAAACCAAAGCAGAAGGAATTAAGTATACGAGTCCATCAGCCAGCTACGGCATTTTCTATAAAAGATGATACACTGTTAAAAAAATTGCTTAAAGAATCCTTAAAATGGAGTCCTTATGAAAAAGTCAAATTTTTATCGGATCAAAATGAGACTGGGGTTCGGATTGGCTCATATGGCACTTTTACGGAAATTTCGATTCCCAAACAGTCAAAACGATCCTACTACTTGTACCAAAATAAACAAGGACAAGACTTTCTCGTTCCGTCAAATCATTCTTTTGATACAGTAAAAGAAGCGATTAAGGAAATGGAATCGAGCAGCCAAGAAGATACGACACCTCTTATTCAAGCGGGTGCTGTCCAATCTGTAACGAAGAAACAGAAACACTTATATATCCGCTTTTCAAAGGAGTCAGAAGTTGATGATTCTATTGCCGGTATTTTAATGATTGAGGGACTACTTTTGACTGCAAAAGAGTTTGGCTTCACAGAAGTGACCTTTACGGAAACCAGAACGAAAAAAATCGGCAAATATGACATATCAGATGCAATTCCGGTGCCAGCTGCTCCAAATCCGATTTCCTTAAACTAAAAAGAGCCCTTTAAGGCTCTTTTTTAGTTGCTATTCATATAATAGAAATTTTCAAAAAAAAGTTGTACGTGTATAATAAAACAAGGTAACGATTGAAAGGATTTGAGATGAGTGAACGTGTTAACGATTAAAGGAGTTTCCATCGGGGAAGGAATGCCGAAAATCATCGTTCCGCTGATGGGAAAGACGGAAAAACAAATTCTGAATGAAGCAGAAGCAGTAAAATTACTGAATCCGGACATTGTTGAATGGAGAGTCGACGTATTTGAAAAAGCGAATGACAGAGAAGCGGTCACAAAGCTCATTTCTAAGCTTCGTAAATCTTTAGAAGACAAGCTATTTCTATTTACATTCAGAACCCACAAAGAGGGCGGGAGCATGGAGATGGACGAAAGCTCCTATATTGCTTTGCTGGAATCGGCAATCCAAACAAAAGACATCGATCTGATAGACATCGAATTATTTTCAGGAGATGCACATGTAAAAGCGTTAGTATCGATGGCGGAAGAAAACAACGTCTATGTGGTGATGTCAAATCATGACTTTGAAAAAACACCTTCAAAAGATGAGATTCTTTCAAGACTTCGGAAAATGCAGGATTTAGGGGCGCATATTCCCAAAATGGCTGTTATGCCGAATGATACTGGAGATCTCCTAACGCTGCTTGATGCGACATATACAATGAAAACAAAATATGCAGACCGTCCCATTATTACAATGTCAATGGCTGCAACAGGGCTCATCAGCAGGCTGAGCGGTGAGGTTTTTGGATCGGCTTGTACTTTTGGAGCTGGAGAAGAGGCGTCCGCACCAGGTCAAATACCTGTTTCTGAGCTAAGGAGTGTCTTAGATATTTTGCATAAAAACACACGAGGATAGAACAATAAAAAAACTCAAGCTATATAGCTTGAGTTTTTTTGATTATGGCAGATCAATGAGCTTCACAGACACAATATCAGGGACATTTGTTAGTTCTTTCACAATTTTATCTTCCAGATGTCTGTCAAAGGAAAGCATCATGATGGCTTCTCCGCCTTTTTCCTTACGGCCAACCTGCATGGTTGCAATGTTAATATCGTTATCCCCGAGAATACGTCCTACTCGGCCGATGACACCTGTTGTATCTTGATGCTGGATATACACCAAGTGACCTGTCGGATAAAAATCAATATTAAATCCATTGATCTCGACAATTCGTTCTCCGAAATGAGGAATATACGTAGCCGTTACAGTAAAGGTGCTGCGGTCTCCTGTCACTTTTACGCTGATGCAGTTATCGTATCCAGATTCAGAAGAGGAAATTTTTTCACTGAAGCTGATGCCGCGTTCTTTTGCGACACCCCCGGCATTGACCTCATTAACAGTAGAGTCAACGCGCGGTTTTAAAAAGCCTGACAGAAGGGCTTTTGTAATGAACGATGTTTCAAGTTTAGCAATTGTGCCTTCATATTGAATGGCAACATCCTGTACTGGTTCTTTCATGCACTGTGATACAAGGCTGCCAATTTTTCCTGCAATTTGATGGTAGGGCTTAATTTTAGCAAATTCATCTTTTGTCATGGCAGGCAGGTTGATAGCTGACATGACAGGCAGGCCTTTTGCGAACTGCAGAACTTCTTCTGACACTTGGGCGGCGACATTGAGCTGTGCTTCTTTCGTTGATGCTCCCAAGTGAGGAGTGGCAATGACTAATGGATGATCAACAAGTTTGTTGTCAACTGGCGGTTCAACTTCGAAAACGTCAAGCGCTGCTCCCGCAACATGCCCGCTTTCCAAAGCTTCGAGAAGTGCTGCTTCATCGATAATTCCGCCTCGCGCACAGTTAATTAAGCGAACACCTTTTTTCGTTTTTGCAATCGTTTCTTTATTCAATAAGCCTTTTGTTTCTTTTGTTAAAGGCGTGTGAACGGTAATGATATCCGCACTTTCAAGCACTTCTTCAAATGTACGGCTGTTTACGCCGATTTTTTTCGCTCTTTCTTCCGTTAAGAAAGGATCAAAAACGTGCACAGTCATACCGAATGCTCTTGCACGCTGTGCAATTTCACTTCCGATTCGGCCTAATCCTACAATACCAAGCGTTTTTCCATAAAGCTCTGAACCGACATAAGCTGTGCGGTTCCACTCTCTGGATTTCACTGAGATATTAGCCTGCGGAATGTGTCTCATTAAAGAAGAGATCATTGCAAATGTATGCTCAGCTGTCGAAATGGTGTTGCCGTTCGGAGCATTGATCACGATTACCCCGTGTTTCGTAGCCTCATCAATATCGATATTATCGACACCGACACCGGCTCTTCCGACAATTTTTAAAGAAGTCATTTTGTTAAAAAGGTCTTCTGTTACTTTTGTCGCACTTCGCACCAAAAGAGCATCAAAAGTATGTAATTCATCTTCTGCATCTGCTACGTTTTTTTGAACGATTTCAATAAAGTCTGATTCAATAAGTGGCTGTAAACCGTCGTTGCTCATTTTGTCTGAGACCAATACTCGAAACATCGTTAGATTTCCTCCTAAATTGACAAACTAAATATCTGATAATTTAACATATTCTCAAAAGAGTGTCAACGTGTATTGACGCAGTAAAGGATAAAAGTAAAGCCTAATAAATCAATGATCTGATAGCTTGCAGGTAATATATTTAATTTGAAGCAATTCTCTATACAGCCAACCAGTTATCGTTTATAATGTAATTAAATTTCATATGATCAATCTTCGGGGCAGGGTGAAATTCCCTACCGGCGGTGATGAGCCAATGGCTCTAAGCCCGCGAGCTGTCTTTACAGCAGGATTCGGTGAGATTCCGGAGCCGACAGTACAGTCTGGATGGGAGAAGATGGAGGTTCATAAGCGTTTTGAAATTGAATTTTTCAAACGTTTCTTTGCCTAGCCTAATTTTCGAAACCCCGCTTTTATATATGAAGCGGTTTTTTTATTGGCTGGAAAAGAACCTTTCCGTTTTCGAGTAAGATGTGATCGAAAAGGAGAGAATGAAGTGAAAGTAAAAAAATTAGTTGTGGTCAGCATGCTGAGCAGCATTGCATTTGTTTTGATGCTGTTAAATTTCCCGTTTCCGGGTCTTCCGGATTATTTAAAAATCGATTTTAGCGACGTTCCCGCTATTATTGCCATTCTGATTTACGGACCTTTGGCGGGTATTGCCGTAGAAGCGATAAAAAATGTTCTTCAGTATATCATTCAGGGAAGCATGGCCGGAGTTCCTGTAGGGCAAGTTGCGAATTTTATTGCAGGAACACTCTTTATATTACCGACTGCTTTCTTATTTAAAAAACTCAACTCAGCAAAGGGCTTGGCTGTCAGCCTGCTTTTGGGAACTGCAGCGATGACCATTTTAATGAGTATTTTAAATTATGTTCTGATCCTTCCGGCATACACGTGGTTTTTACATTCACCGGCATTATCCGACAGCGCGCTAAAAACAGCAGTCGTCGCAGGTATCCTGCCGTTTAACATGATAAAAGGTATTGTAATTACGGTTGTATTTTCACTAATTTTTATCAAGCTTAAGCCATGGATTGAGCAGCAGCGAAGTGCACATATCCATTAAATAAAAAAGCTCCCGTTCGGGAGCTTTTTTGTTACTTCTATTCAAATTTAAGCGGGTCGCCTTCAAATGGCTCATCCGCCACTTTGATGGAATCAGTAGGGCATCCTTCAAAAGCGTCAATCATATCTTCTTCCAGTACCTCAGGAACTTCGACAACACCTTTGTTTTCATCAAGCGTTACGAACGCGATGCCTTCATCATCGTAATCGTAAATGTCTGGTGCAGCAGCTCCGCAAGCGCCGCATGCAATACATGTATCTTTGTCTACGATTGTGTACTTTGCCATGAATAAAACCTCCCAGATTGTTCTTGGTGGAACAAATGGATCAATCTTTATATTTAATCAATTTAACACCTATTCCTCTTACTTATTGTAATGATGTTGCTGCCACATTTCAACAGAAAAATGATTGAGAATGCTTATCAGATAAGGGGTTATCTACATAACATCCCCCTTAATGATGACTTTAAACGTCGATTTCTGTTTGAAATCTGTTAAAATAAAAAGAGCAAATCAACGATTTTTGTCAGGAAGAATGTAGGTGGATAGGTTGTCATTAAATTACTTCGATATTATGGTTCTCGATTGCCTTTGCAAAATAAACGGGGAACGGTCGGGAAGCGCTGTTTTTCACCTATTCAAAGGCAAGAGGTCGTCACAAACCATTCAAGATGCCGGCTTATTTCAGACTGCAAAATACTTTGGAATGGCGGCGCAATGTTCGAGAAGCGATATTTCTGAGTCGCTTGACAAGCTTGAAAAGCATTCATATCTCTCGCCAATGTCTGAAACAGATACATACAAAGTGACAGCCAGCGGCGCAGCAGTTTTAAGGCATGCCCTTAGCGAGCGGCCTTGGCCCGTTCATTGTCACGGCGCTCATTATCAGCAGGCTGCCGGTGTGCTTTGGAAAAGGCTTTCGCTGCTTGTGCAGGTCCTATCCCATAAACAGCAAGGGAGCAGGCAGTATATCCCTGTCACTAAGGATCATAAGACACTTCACTGGGTAAAGAAATACCTGTCCCGGCATACGGATCATATAGAGATGGCAAAAAGCCTTTTTGCCATGCTTGAGGCGCATTTAAAAAAGATTGAAAACAAAGCAGCGCAAATTTTTGTCTACTCCTTAACCTCGCACCATCGGATCGGTTATACGAGCAGGCAGCTTGCTGATACGCTGGAAGAAGATGAATGGTATGTCTATATCATGTTTTGGGCTTCGGTACATTATTTTATTCATTCTCTTCCGGAGTGTGAAGATGCTTTGTTAAAGGATCTCCTTTCTGATGTGCACTTAGATAATGCCCTGACAGAGTCGACGAGGAAAACATGGCAGATGGTCAAACAAGGGTTTCCGATACATCGAATTGCTGAAATCAGAAAGCTGAAAACAGCGACGATCGAAGACCACATTGTCGAGATTTCTCTCCATGAGCCTGCGTTTATGATTAATGACTATGTATCAGCAGAAGACCAGCTTCAAATCGCAGAGTTTGCCAAACGGATGCGGACGAATAAAATCAAACAAATTCGCGACGGGCTGGAACAGCGGTTCAGCTACTTTCAAATCAGACTGGCATTGACAAAGCAGGTGCAGCAATATGACTAAATTACAGCAAACGTTATATCAGTTTTTTGGTTTTACTTCCTTTAAAAAAGGGCAGCAGGACATTATTGAAAGCATACTCAGCGGGAAGGATACCATTGCAATGCTCCCGACTGGGGGAGGGAAATCGCTTTGCTACCAGCTGCCTGGTTATATGCTTGACGGCATGGTATTAATCGTTTCTCCACTGCTTTCTTTAATGGAGGATCAGGTGCAGCAGCTCAAAGCCCGGGGGGAAAAGCGTGCTGCAGCTTTGAACAGCATGCTTAACAGGCAGGAAAGACAATTTGTTTTAGAACATATTCATCGATATAAATTTTTGTACTTGTCTCCTGAAGCTTTACAGTCTCCATATGTATTGGAAAAATTGAAAAGCGTCCCGATCAGCCTATTTGTTATTGACGAAGCGCATTGTATTTCTGAATGGGGACACGACTTCAGGCCTGATTATTCAAAGCTCGGACAGCTGAGAAAAAAACTTGGTCACCCGCCTGTTCTGGCATTGACCGCCACGGCTACAAAGGAAACGCTGCAAGATGTCATGAACCTGCTGGAGCTGCAGCATGCTGTACGCCATCTCAACTCAGTCAACCGCCCAAACATCGCACTGAGGGTTGAAAATGCGGCGGATACTGCCGAAAAAATAGATAGGGTCATTCAGCTGGTTGAAAACCTGCAAGGTCCGGGAATTGTTTATTGTCCGACACGGAAATGGGCTGAGGAATTAGCGGGTGAAATTAAAAGCAAAACGAGCAGCAGAGCCGACTTTTACCATGGCGGTTTGGAGTCAGGGGACAGGATTTTAATTCAGCAGCAGTTTATTCATAACCAGCTTGATGTGATATGTTGTACGAATGCGTTTGGAATGGGTGTCGATAAACCTGATATCAGATATGTGATTCATTTTCACCTCCCGCAGACGGCAGAAGCTTTTATGCAGGAAATCGGCAGAGCGGGCCGCGATGGAAAGCCGAGTGTCAGCATTTTGCTGCGGGCGCCAGGGGATTTTGAATTGCAGGAACAGATTATCCAGATGGAGAGTGTCACAGCTGAAGAAATCGCCGACGTGATCCGTGTGCTAGAGAAGACGGAGGAGCGGGATGAGAGAAGGCTTCGTGACGTATTACTTCAGTATGGAGTCGGAGAGACACAGGCCCGTATGATGATTCATCTCTTTATGCAGGGAAAAACATCAGTTGAACTGATGAAGAAAGAAATTTCATATCGCATGGAGCTGAAGCTGGAAAAAATGCACCGTGTATCATTTTTGCTTCAGCGTGACGGCTGTTTAAGGCAGGCACTGTTAACCTACTTTGATGAATCATACGAGCCTGATGACGGAAACCTCCCGTGCTGTTCACATTGCGGTTTTGATTTATCCTTGTATGAACAAAAAGGGGAACGGAGTAAAATGGCGCCATTAGACAGCTGGAGTTCGGAATTGCACCGGATATTCAGCTTGCAGACTGTAGGTGAGCTGAACTGAAACAGCAAAAAGATTATATTCAGCATATGTCTGACCGTGATATGCTGAAGCAGTTATATTTGACGCAGCTACTCATCATCTTTGCCGCTGCTGCAGCAGGACTGTTCTTTTTTGAGGATGTACGGGACGTATTAAAGCTCTGGGACATTCGCGATATGCGAATCATCTGGTATGGTGTTTCTATAGCTGTTATTGTTATTTTAGCCGATATGGCAGTAATGAAATGGTTTCCGTCTCATTTATATGATGACGGCGGAATCAATAAAAAAATATTCAGTAAGAGGTCAATCCCTCATATTATATTTTTAACGCTTCTGATTGCTTTCGCGGAAGAAATGTTATTCAGGGGAGTGCTGCAGACTCATATCGGTTTATGGGCGGCCAGCCTTATATTTGCCGCTCTGCACTTTCGGTATTTGTCAAAATGGCTGTTATTTATTATGGTGACAGCAATCAGCTTTTTGCTCGGTCTGATGTATGAATGGACCGGCAACTTATTTGTTCCGATGACGGCGCATTTTATCATTGATGCCGTGTTTGCCTGTCAGATTCGTTTTGAACATGTGAGGAGGGATAAACATGACGAACATGTCGAGAGTAGAGAGAAGAAAAGCCCAGAATCTTTATGAAGATCAAAACGCCGCATTGGCGGACGATTATGTCGATGATGGAGAAAGCCTTCCGACAAGACAATCTGTAAAAAATCAAAGAGAACAGAAAAAAAAGCAAGGCAAAACAAAAACGCCATTATTCACAGTACTTGCAGTAATATTTGTATTTGTGCCGGTTATCGTTTTAGTCACCTTATTTTATCTAAAGAGCCACCCGGATAATCATGACGATTATGAAGATGTTTTTATTGACAGCAGCCAAAGCAAATATGAGGTTGTCCCGAAATCAGAGGATAAAAACGATACCGCAGACACTAAAGAAACCGCACTGCAGAAGGAGTCAAAAAAAGAGCCAGAAGATTCCAAGCCAAAAGAGCAAACAGCTGCTGATAAGAAACAGACTGCTGTAGCGGAAAAAGAAGACTCGGCAAATAAGGAGGAAGCAACCGCCGCGGCTGCTTCCTCTTCCCAATCAACAGTACAACAGCAACAGCAGCCGGCTGAGCCAGTTCAAAATGTGCCGAATCGCGTTGTCAAGCACACCGTCCAAAAGAAAGAAACGCTATACCGCATTTCCATGAAGTATTATAAAAGCCGGACAGGAGAAGAAAAAATTCGAGCGTATAATCATCTGAATGGAAATGATGTTTACACCGGACAAGTTTTGGACATCCCTTTAATGGATGAATAGGGTATTATTTTTATTTTACGTTCATATATTGTAGCAATGAAAATGGACAAGGTGTGAAGCGTATGGAATCCTTATGGAATCAGCTGGATCAGTTTACAGACGCGCCGACCAAACAGATGCTCCAAGCGCTGGTAAAACGAAAACAAAAATTCGAAAATTATGCAGCACAATGCCGCAGATGGCGATGGGCTTCACTTATCTGCCTAGGCTTATTATGTGTTATGATCATGATCAAAAGCCCGGAGCCTCAGCTTATACTTCAAGAAATACTTAGCCATACCTTTTATTTATTTTGGATGCTGGCAACCGCTTTTGCCTACTGCACTTCATATTATTTCAAGAAAAAGGAAGAAAAATCCGAGACTGATTTCCATAAACTGAGATGTGAAATTATTCAGAAAAGCACTGATCTCTGGCCGCAGCCCGATAAATGGAAGGCGAGAGAGTCTGTTTTTCATATGATGAAGCACAAATATGACATTAATCTATATTTTGAAAGTAAATAAAATGGGGCGTTTTCTCAAACGATAGAAACGTCTTTTTTTTATTGTCCGTCTTATTGATAAGTTCTAAAAAGAATGGAGAGTTTTTTATGAAGCTATCAGTGAAAATTGCCGGTGTACTAACTGTTGCGGCAGCGGCAATGACGGCAAAAATGTATGCAACAGCAAAAGGCAATCATTTGAAGACACATACGTTTCCTTTATCAAAGATGAAGGGCAAGCCGCCTCTGACAATCTTTTTTATTTCAGACATTCACAAACGTCTCATCGATCAAGACCTTTTAGAAAAAGCGCGAAGCCATGCCCCCCACTTGGTTATAATCGGCGGTGATTTAGCTGAGGGCGGGGTGCCCAGTGCGAGAATCGAGGAAAACATCAAAAGGCTCGTACATTTCGGGGTCCCTATCGTGTTTGTGTGGGGGAATAATGATTATGAAGTCAGGCAGCATAAGCTGTATTCCATATTTAAAGCACACGGCGTCATCACTCTGAGAAATGAGTCAGTCCCGTTTTCATACAATGGGCATACGATTGCGATTGCGGGGGTTGATGATATCAGGATGGAGATGGATCATTATGAGGAAGCCATCAAAGAACTTGATGAAAGCCAGCTGAATATTCTGGTTTGCCATAATCCGGAGATTCATGAACAAATCAATGAAGATGACGGTATTGATGTGATATTCAGCGGACATACCCATGGAGGCCAGATCAGGTTTGGAAAATTCGGCCCTTATGAACTGGGGAAAACAGGTATTGTTAAAAACGCGGCATATCTGATCAGCAACGGCTACGGCACGACAAAAGTGCCTCTTCGTTTAGGTGCTGAGCCTGAAACACACATTGTGACTCTTTGCGGGCCAGAATAACTTCTAAAAAGCAAAAATCCGTATGGCAATAAAAACTGCATTGTGCTTGTCTTACTAGTGAACTCAGTGTAAACTGATAACAATTAAGAACCTATGACTCATCATCTCATATAATGTGTTATATGATTTGTGTGCAAGTAGAGGCAGGAGGGAACGTTATGCGGCTTGAGCGTCTGAATTATAATAAGATCAAAATCTTTTTAACCCTCGATGATTTGACAGACCGGGGATTGACAAAAGAAGACCTCTGGAAGGACTCATTTAAAGTCCACCAGTTATTTAAAGATATGATGAATGAAGCAAATACAGAGCTCGGCTTTGAAGCGAATGGACCGATTGCAGTGGAAGTGTATTCTCTCCAAGCACAAGGGATGGTCGTGATTGTAACAAAGAACCAAGACGCCGATTCAGAAGACGATGAGTATGATGATGATTACATCGAAATGCAAGTCAAGCTTGATGAAAGCGCGGACATCATATATCAATTCCATTCCTTTGAAGATATCATTCAGCTTTCAGAAAGCTTACAGCGAATCGGTATCACAGGGGGAACTGTCTACCACTATGACGGGCAGTACTTTTTAAGCCTTGAAGATCTAGGGTCACATACGGCTGAAGGGGTTGTGGCGGTTCTGGCTGAATACGGCAATCCGACAACTTTAACGATTTATCGCCTGCAAGAGTATGGTAAGCTCATTATGGACGGTAATGCCGTAGAGACGATACAAACTCATTTTTCATAAGAATGCAACGGAAAACTGCTGATTTCAGCAGTTTTTTTTCGTTAAAAAACATGGAAAAACATAACGTTTATTCTATGCACAGATCATATGAAGGTGTATACTATTCTCTGAAAGGGAGCATGTGAGAAACAGAAGATTCTAGGAGGTTAACTCAAATGGCAGCCGATCGAAACACCGGTCATACAGAAGAGGACAAACTTGATGTATTAAAATCAACCCAAACCGTAATACATAAGGCTCTGGAAAAATTGGGATATCCCGAAGAGGTATACGAATTGTTAAAAGAGCCGATGAGATTATTAACGGTAAAAATACCTGTTCGTATGGACGACGGTTCAGTAAAGATTTTCACAGGATATCGTGCGCAGCACAATGACTCTGTCGGTCCAACGAAAGGCGGGATACGTTTTCACCCGAACGTAACAGAAAAAGAGGTGAAGGCGCTTTCAATTTGGATGAGTTTAAAATGCGGCATAATTGATCTTCCATATGGCGGTGGTAAAGGCGGAATTGTTTGTGATCCAAGGGATATGTCGTTTAGAGAGCTGGAGCGTCTGAGCAGAGGGTATGTCAGAGCGATCAGCCAAATTGTCGGCCCGACAAAAGACGTGCCGGCACCGGATGTATTTACAAACTCACAAATCATGGCTTGGATGATGGATGAGTATTCAAGAATTGATGAATTTAATTCGCCTGGATTTATTACAGGCAAACCGCTTGTGCTTGGCGGATCTCACGGGAGAGAATCTGCGACAGCAAAAGGTGTTACCATCTGTATTAAAGAAGCGGCTAAGAAGAGAGGCATCGATATTAAAGGTGCGCGTGTCGTTGTCCAAGGCTTCGGAAACGCGGGAAGCTATTTGGCAAAATTTATGCATGATGCGGGGGCAAAAGTTGTCGGCATCTCAGATGCGTATGGCGGACTTTATGATCCGGAAGGCCTTGATATCGATTATTTACTCGACCGACGCGACAGCTTCGGTACTGTAACAAAGCTTTTCAACGATACCATTACCAACCAAGAGCTGCTGGAGCTGGATTGTGATATTCTCGTTCCTGCTGCGATTGAAAATCAAATTACAGAAGAAAATGCCCATAATATCCGGGCTAAAATTGTCGTTGAAGCAGCGAATGGGCCAACAACGCTTGAAGGAACAAAAATTCTTTCAGACCGGGACATTCTGCTTGTACCAGACGTGCTGGCAAGTGCCGGTGGCGTAACAGTTTCTTATTTTGAATGGGTTCAGAATAACCAAGGCTTCTACTGGAGTGAAGAAGAGGTAGAAGAAAAATTAGAAAAAATGATGGTCAAATCATTTAACAATATTTACGAAATGGCTAACAACCGAAGAATTGACATGAGGCTCGCTGCATATATGGTCGGCGTTCGCAAAATGGCTGAAGCTTCGCGTTTTAGAGGCTGGATATAAGTTGATGATTTGCATAAAAATAAAAAATCTCCTATGATAAAATAGGAGATTTTTTTATTCGGAAATAGAAAATATGAAGTGAAATGCCAATGCAGGAGTTGACAGAAATGATTCAAGAAAAAGCAATTATTATAGGCGGAGGGCCTTGCGGACTATCTGCTGCCATTCACCTAAAACAAATTGGCATTGATGCCCTCGTCATCGAAAAAGGCAATGTCGTTAACAGTATTTACAATTATCCGACGCATCAAACCTTTTTCAGCTCAAGTGAAAAGCTCGAAATCGGAGATGTGGCATTTATTACGGAAAACAGGAAGCCTGTCAGAATTCAGGCTTTATCGTATTACCGGGAAGTCGTCAAACGGAAAAACATCCGTGTTAACGCATTTGAAATGGTGCATAAAGTGACGAAAACGGAAAATAATACATTTGTTATTGAGACGTCAAAAGAGACCTACAAGACGCCATATTGTATCATCGCCACAGGCTATTATGATCATCCAAACTATATGGGCGTACCCGGTGAGGATTTGCCGAAAGTATTTCATTATTTTAAAGAAGGCCACCCGTATTTTGATAAAGATGTTGTTGTCATCGGCGGGAAAAATTCAAGCGTGGACGCCGCCCTTGAACTCGTGAAATCTGGGGCGCGTGTCACAGTTTTATATAGGGGCAATGAGTATTCTCCGAGCATTAAGCCGTGGATTCTGCCGGAATTTGAAGCTCTCGTCAGAAACGGTACAATCCGTATGGAATTTGGCGCTTGTGTCGAAAAAATCACCGAGAATGAAGTTGTGTTTCGCTCCGGAGAGAAAGAACTCATTACCATTAAAAATGATTTTGTATTTGCCATGACAGGCTATCATCCCGATCATCAATTTCTTGAAAAAATTGGTGTTGAAATTGATAAAGAAACAGGGCGTCCATTTTTCAACGAAAAAACGATGGAAACGAACGTTGAAGGTGTCTTTATTGCCGGTGTTATTGCTGCGGGAAACAATGCAAATGAAATATTTATTGAAAACGGCAGGTTTCACGGGGGGCATATCGCAGCGGAAATCGCCAAAAGAGAAAACCATTAAAGATGAGGAGCATATGATGCATTCGTATGCTCTTTTTGTTTTTTTAAGTGCAGACAGATGTAAAATTTTAAACAACATGGTAGGATAGACGTAGGAATATAAAGGAAAGAGGTTGCCTGATGTTTGCAATCATCTCTGCAGGAATTGCCCCCGGCATCGCGTTATTAAGTTATTTTTATTTAAAAGATCAGTATGATAATGAACCTGTACATATGGTGCTACGGTCGTTTTTTCTCGGGGTTGTTCTTGTATTTCCCATAATGTTTATCCAGTATGTACTTGAAAAAGAGAATGTAGGAGGCGGAAGCTTTTTCGTTTCTTTTTTATCTTCGGGGTTTTTGGAGGAATCATTAAAATGGTTTATACTGATGATCAGTGTTTACCCGCACGCCCACTTTGATGAGCATTATGACGGGATTGTGTACGGTACAAGTGTATCACTCGGTTTTGCAACCCTCGAAAATATTCTTTATTTAATTGGCCACGGCGTGGAGCATGCGTTTGTCAGGGCGCTGCTGCCTGTTTCATGCCATGCCTTGATTGGCGTTATAATGGGATTTTACCTTGGAAAAGCCCGTTTTTCCGCTGATAAGGCGCGTGTAAAGTGGCTTACTCTTTCTTTAGTTGTCCCATCCCTTTTGCATGGATCATATGATTTTATCCTAACAGCGCTTAGCAATTGGATTTATTATATGCTTCCATTTATGGTATTTTTATGGTGGTTTGGTTTGCGTAAAGCGAAAAAAGCCCGTTCCGTTAATATGATGCAAGTATAGAAGCCGCACAGCAACCGTGCGGCTTTTTTGTGTGCAGTTTTTATGTTCTGAGGGATAACAAGGAAAGAGTGTATAAAAATAACCTCGTTACAGAAAATACGATTACACTTAAAAATTTGCAGTAGGAGGCTTGAAAAGATGAAGTCCAAAGGATCGATTATGGCATGTCTCATCCTTTTTTCCTTTACAATAACGACGTTTATTAATACTGAAACGATCTCTGCCTTTTCGAATCAGGTCATTCAAAGAGGGGCAACAGGGGATGATGTGGTCGAGCTTCAGGCGCGTCTTCAATACAACGGATATTATAACGGAAAAATTGACGGGGTTTATGGATGGGGGACGTACTGGGCAGTTCGAAATTTTCAGGATCAATTCGGATTAAAAGAGGTTGACGGCCTTGTAGGAGCTAAAACAAAGCAAACCTTAATATGTAAATCAAAATACTATCGTGAATATGTCATGGAACAGCTCAATAAAGGGAATACATTCACGCATTACGGAAAAATTCCGCTAAAGTATCAGACGAAACCATCAAAAGCAGCAACACAAAAGGCAAGACAACAAGCAGAAGCACGGCAGAAACAGCCTGCAGAAAAAACAACGCAGCAGCCTAAAGCGAATGCGAATAAACAGCAAAACAATACACCAGCAAAAGCAAGAAAACAGGATGCGGTAGCAGCGAACATGCCTGGTGGATTTTCCAACAACGATATCAGGCTGCTTGCTCAAGCGGTTTATGGCGAAGCCCGGGGCGAGCCGTACGAGGGGCAGGTTGCTATTGCAGCAGTCATTTTAAACCGTTTGAACAGCCCGTTATTTCCAAATTCAGTAGCGGGGGTTATTTTTGAGCCGCTTGCCTTCACAGCAGTAGCCGACGGACAAATTTACATGCAGCCGAATGAAACGGCACGAGAAGCAGTGCTGGATGCCATCAATGGCTGGGATCCATCAGAGGAAGCACTTTACTACTTTAATCCGGATACGGCTACAAGTCCGTGGATTTGGGGGCGTCCGCAGATTAAAAGAATCGGTAAACACATTTTCTGTGAGTAGCAGATATGAGAAAGCATAAAAAGAGGTGTGATAAATGATCAGAGGAATTTTAATCGCCGTGCTTGGTATTGCAATAGTCGGTACAGGCTACTGGGGATACAAAGAACACCAGGAAAAAGACGCAGTTCTTCTTCATGCTGAAAATAACTATCAGCGGGCGTTTCATGAGCTTACCTATCAGGTGGATCAGCTTCATGATAAAATCGGAACAACACTTGCCATGAACAGCCAAAAATCACTGTCGCCTGCATTGATCGATGTGTGGAGGATTACATCAGAAGCTCATAACAGCGTCAGTCAGCTGCCGCTTACATTAATGCCGTTTAATAAAACTGAAGAGCTATTATCAAAGATCGGCGATTTCAGCTATAAAACGTCAGTCAGAGATTTGGACCAAAAGCCGCTTGATAAAAACGAGTATACATCACTAAATAAGCTATATCAGCAGTCCGAAGATATACAAAATGAATTGCGCCATGTTCAGCACCTTGTCATGAGCAAAAACCTTCGCTGGATGGACGTAGAAATGGCCCTGGCTTCTGACGAAAAACAAAGTGATAATACGATTATCAACAGCTTTAAAACAGTCGAAAAAAATGTTGGTGCATTCTCCACTGGCACTGATCTTGGCCCGAGTTTCACCAGCACGAAAAAAGAAGAGAAAGGCTTCAGCCATCTGAAGGGAAAACAAATTTCCGAACAGGAAGCAAAACAAATTGCTGAGCGCTTTGCCCCAGATGACAATTATTCAATTAAAGTGGTAAAGAGCGGAAAAAAAACAAATCGCGATGTATATAGCATCAGCATGAAAGACCCAGACCATAAAGCAGTGATTTATATGGATATTACGAAGAAGGGCGGGCATCCGGTATACTTGATCCAAAACAGAGAAGTGAAAGATCAGAAAATCAGTTTAAATGACGGATCGAACCGAGCGCTTGCATTTTTAAAGAAAAACGGATTTGAAACAGATGATTTGGAAATTGATGAAAGTGCCCAATATGATAAAATCGGTGTATTTTCATATGTTCCTGTTGAAAATAAAGTCCGGATGTACCCGGAGGCAATTCGTATGAAAGTGGCCTTGGATGACGGTGAGGTTGTCGGCTTTTCAGCAAGAGACTTCCTCACATCTCATAGAAAAAGAACCATACCTAAGCCTGCAATTACTGAAGCAGAGGCAAAGTCTAAATTAAATAAAAATGTACAAGTGAGAGAAACAAGGCTCGCTTTGATTACAAATGAACTAGGTCAAGAAGTGTTATGTTACGAAATGCTTGGAACAATTGAAAATGACACATTCAGAATGTATATCAATGCCAAAGACGGATCGGAAGAAAAGGTTGAAAAACTAAAAAATGCAGAACCTATATATAAAGACCTGTAAAAACAGGAGGAAAGGACTAAATGTCTTTTCCTTTTTTTCATTACGTGCTTTAATAAAAACGTGAGTATATTGAATGCGAAAGAGTGAAGTCAATGATAGAGATTGGAGAAACTGTACTTTTAGAATATATAGAAGAAAATGAATTGAAAAAGGCAAAAAGCAAGGCGGTCAGCATCGAAAACAATGAACTTTTGATCGCGTATCCTGTTGATGTAGTTACAGGGCGAACTGTGATTTTACATAACGATATGGAAGTAACGGTAGAGTTTGTGGGAAAAGACGAAGTTCCTTATCGCTTTATAAGCCGTATAAAAGGTAAAGTGAAGGACAAACTTCAAATGATCTGTCTTGAAGTGCCTCCACGTGAAAAAATGAAAAGAATCCAGCGCCGCCAATATGTAAGAACTGATGCGGTATTAGATGTGCAAATTCAGCCGGGAAATGAAGAAGAGATCCGCACACTATCTTATAACATCAGTGCAGGCGGCATCGCCGTGGTTTTAGCTGATGGCCTTTCTTTTCAATCGGGGGAATCATTGCGCCTGATCATCCGTCTTCCTGAAGAGGAGCACTCACGTCAAATAGAAACAGAAGCAGTTGTCAGACGAATCTTTAATGACCCCAAGTCAGAAAAACGAAAAATGACTTTAGAGTATTCAGAAATTGCAGCAGGTGACCAGCAGGCTTTGCTTCAATACTGCATCCGGCGCCAGTTAAATAAGAGAAGAAAGGCCCGAATGGAATAAACATCGGCAAACACTTCCATACTATTTGTAATGGAGGTGCTCCAATGAAAACATTTGAACGGCTGCTGATCAAATTATTGTTCATTCAGGCCATCATTTTACTTGGTGTCCAATTTCTTTTTCACTATCAGCATATTGAACCATACGTATCAAAAGTGATTCAATATGAAGGGGTGGATAAAATGGAGGAAAACAATAGGATTGAAACCTTCAAACATTAATTATTCATCAATTTTTCACCCTTTTTCATAAAGTTCGTGATACAATCCATAGAGGAGAAAAGAGCAAGGAGAGGAATTATGGAAAAGAAATTATCGATTGCAATCGACGGCCCGGCAGCTGCGGGGAAAAGCACCGTTGCCAAAATTGTGGCTGAGAAAAAATCGTACATATATATTGATACAGGAGCGATGTATCGGGCGATTACGTACGCGGCTTTACAGGAAAACGTTGATCTGACAGATGAAGAAAAACTGGCTGAGCTGCTAAAGCGGACAGACATTGAGCTGATTACAACAAAAGATGGACAAAAAGTGCTTGTAAACGGCACCGATGTAACTGAGGCGATCAGAACAGATGAAGTCAGCAACCAAGTTTCAATTGCGGCCAAGCACAGAAGTGTCAGAGAAGAAATGGTGAAACGCCAGCAGCAGCTTGGGGAAAAAGGCGGCGTCGTCATGGATGGTCGTGACATCGGGACGCATGTGCTGCCAAATGCAGAAGTAAAAATCTTTCTTTTGGCATCTGTTGAAGAGAGAGCGAAACGTCGTTATGAAGAAAATGTGAAAAAAGGCTTTGATGTCAACTTCGAAACATTAATTGAGGAAATTGCAAGAAGAGACAAGCTTGATTCAGAGCGCGAAGTATCTCCGCTGCGTAAAGCAGAAGACGCTCTTGAAATCGACACGACATCGCTTTCCATTCAAGAGGTAGCTGATAAAATCCTCGAGGCTGTGGAGCAAAAGTCCCGCTGAGGATGGCAAATGCCACTTTTTTTGAATTTTTCAACGAAGATAGAATGTTATTGCTTGACAAACCTGTCCTTTTATTAGAAGTTAATACTAATAAAACTTTTTATTGATCATTCAAAAAACTTTTTTGGATGATTCTTTAATACATATTCGGCTAAAAGCGGGCATGTTATATGTTCAGCTTTCAAACCGTTTTAATTAAGCTGTGTAGGTTTGGACCAAGGAGGTTATTCAAATGACAGAGGAAATGAATCAAATTGATGTTCAAGTGCCAGAGGTTGGAGATGTAGTTAAAGGGATTGTGACAAAGGTAGAAGACAAACATGTAGATGTAGAAATTATCAATGTCAAACAATCCGGTATTATTCCAATCAGTGAATTATCAAGTCTTCATGTAGAGAAAGCATCGGATGTTGTTAAAGTAGACGACGAGCTTGACCTGAAAGTAACAAAAGTGGAAGACGATGCTTTGATTTTATCTAAACGTGCTGTTGATGCAGACCGCGCTTGGGAAGACCTTGAGAAAAAATTTGAAACAAAAGAAGTGTTTGAAGCTGAAGTGAAAGATGTCGTGAAAGGCGGCCTTGTCGTTGATATCGGCGTTCGCGGTTTTATTCCGGCATCACTTGTTGAAGCACATTTCGTTGAAGACTTCACTGACTATAAAGGAAAAACACTGTCACTGCTCGTTGTAGAGCTTGACCGTGATAAAAACCGCGTGAT
Organism: Bacillus sp. FSL R5-0576; assembly: GCF_038004765.1. Taxonomy (NCBI): domain Bacteria; kingdom Bacillati; phylum Bacillota; class Bacilli; order Caryophanales; family Bacillaceae; genus Bacillus; species Bacillus sp. FSL R5-0576. The sequence goes on along the minus strand of NZ_JBBORU010000001.1, from coordinate 2,121,592 downwards.
CCTTTCACACCGTGCTGTTGTTGAAAGTGAACAAGCGAATAAAAAACAAGAACTTCTTCAGTCTCTTGAAGTTGGAAGTGTACTTGATGGCAAAGTACAGCGCCTGACTGATTTTGGCGCGTTTGTTGATATTGGAGGCATCGACGGACTTGTACACATTTCACAGCTTTCCCACTCTCATGTAGAGAAGCCGTCTGACGTTGTTGAAGAGGGACAAGAAGTAAAAGTGAAAGTGTTATCGGTTGACCGTGATAATGAACGTATTTCTTTATCGATCAAAGATACACTGCCTGGACCTTGGAGCCAAATCGGCGAAAAAGTGAAGCCTGGCGATGTGCTTGAAGGAACTGTACAGCGTCTTGTAAGCTTCGGTGCCTTTGTTGAAATCCTTCCAGGTGTTGAAGGTCTCGTTCATATTTCTCAAATTTCCAATAAACACATCGGCACGCCGCATGAAGTCCTTGAAGAAGGACAGACTGTAAAAGTGAAGGTACTTGATGTGAATGAAAATGAGGAGCGCATTTCATTAAGCATGCGTGAACTTGAAGAAACGCCCAAAGCTGATCAGGAAGATTACCGTCAATATCAAGCGAAGGAAGAAACAAGCACTGGCTTCCAGCTTGGAGATCTGATCGGAGATAAGCTGAATAAACTAAAATAATTGGTGATAAACGTGACTCGAGCAGAACGAAAAAGACAACACATCAATCATGCCTTGTCCACCGGCCAGAAGCGGGAAACAGGTCTTGATGATATTACGTTTGTTCACGTCAGTCTGCCCGATCTTGCATTAGAACAAGTAGATATTTCCACAAAAATCGGCGAACTTTCAAGCAGTTCGCCGATTTTTATCAATGCAATGACTGGCGGCGGCGGAAAACTTACATATGAAATTAATAAATCGCTTGCGCGAGCGGCTTCTCAGGCTGGAATTCCCCTTGCTGTGGGATCGCAAATGTCAGCATTAAAAGATCCATCAGAGCGTCTTTCCTATGAAATTGTTCGAAAGGAAAACCCAAACGGGCTGATTTTTGCCAACCTGGGAAGCGAGGCAACGGCTGCCCAGGCAAAGGAAGCCGTTGAGATGATTGGAGCAAACGCACTGCAGATCCACCTCAATGTGATTCAGGAAATTGTGATGCCTGAAGGAGACAGAAGCTTTAGCGGCGCACTGGAACGTATTGAACAAATTTGCAGTCATGTCAGTGTACCAGTCATTGTGAAAGAAGTCGGATTCGGTATGAGCAAAGAATCAGCAGGAAAGCTGTATGAAGCTGGTGCTGCAGCTGTTGACATTGGCGGTTACGGAGGGACAAATTTCTCGAAAATCGAAAATCTCCGAAGACAGCGGCAAATCTCCTTTTTTAACTCGTGGGGCATTTCGACAGCTGCAAGTTTGGCGGAAATCCGCTCTGAGTTTCCTGCAAGCACCATGATCGCCTCTGGCGGTCTGCAAGATGCACTTGACGTGGCAAAGGCAATTGCGCTTGGGGCCTCTTGCACCGGAATGGCAGGGCATTTTTTAAAAGCGCTGACTGACAGTGGTGAGGAAGGACTGCTTGAGGAGATTCAGCTGATCCTTGAGGAATTAAAGATGATTATGACCGTGCTGGGCGCCAGAACGATTGACGATTTACAAAAGGCGCCCCTTGTGATCAAAGGTGAAACCCATCATTGGCTCACAGAGAGAGGGATCAATACATCAAGCTATAGTGTGCGATAAATGATAAAAGCCCAAAACCATATGTGGTTTGGGCTTTTTGTATTATGATTTTCGCTTTTTGAATCTTCCGTTTTGTTCAAGGCTTGTCGCTCCGTCATAGTGAATGGACTGGTCGCGGTCTGATTCGACTCTGCCTGAAGCTTTGAGTTTTTTCTCTTGTCTGTCTTTTCCCATGATCATACTCCTTAATGTGAGATAGATTGTTTAAAAAATGAGCTTGAACTCCATACTGGGAATATGGAGGAAGTCAAATGGAACAATTTTATTACTATTGGTCAATGTGGTTTCTGTGGGTTCTGACAACATTTATTTTTGAAAAGACGAAAAGACGAATTGCCGTCTCTGTCTTTATTTTAACTAATATTATTCTAAGCATACATGACATCGCTTTATATTTTTCCCTGAATGCTGCATATTTGATGTTTTTCGTTTGCGGATGTGTCTATGCCGGGTATTTGGGAATGTATCGTTTTCGTTACATTATGGTCTATTTGACGCTTGTTGCCGCGTATGCGTTTGTTTATCTTTTTGCATTATATGACCCGGTTTGGTTCATCATAAAACCTGAGTGGGCTGCTGTTATATTAATAGTGCTTTTAACAGCTTCTGTTGAAAGGAATTTTGAGAAGCAGCTTGTCTTATTTGTCCTAGGGATGTGCCATGGCGAACTGGTGTATTCATTTGTGATCCAGAAGTTGGCCGGGGCTATGGCTGTCGGCGGCTTTCAATGGCTGAATGCGTGTTCTGCGGGGATGATATTGCTGTTTGGCATATCTAAATACGAACACCTCGCAAGCCAGATTGGTCAGAAAAGCAAAAGATCAAACAAAGGAGCTACCAAAATGTCATGAGTGATTACATCTATCCGATTATTGCTGGGGTCATTGCCGGAATTGCGACAAGGCTTTATATGCTGAAAACAGATTACCGCCAGTATCCCACCTATGTTCATGGGAAAGTGATTCACATCGCACTGGGGTTGATAGCGGCTGGTTTAGGTGCAATTATTATGCCGGCGCTTTTGCAGGAGGAATTTACGGCCATCACATTTTTAACATTGGCAGCGACGCAATTTAGAGATGTCCGAAACATGGAGCGGAACACATTGACGCAAATGGATTCGTATGAGCTTGTCTCAAGAGGAAGCACATATATTGAGGGGATTGCCATTGCGTTTGAAAGCAGAAATTATATTGTGATCTTTACAGCGCTTTTGACAACCTCTGCGTATGTGTTTTTATCCATCTGGGCTGCAGTCATAGCGGCTGTCGTTTGTTTTTTACTGGCCATGAAGTTTATGTCGGGCAGTGTGTTGAAGGATATTGTAGACATCGAGTACATAAAGCCGCGCTTTGACGGTCCGGGACTGTTTATTGATAATATTTATATGATGAATATCGGGCTTCCAGAGAAACAGGAACTGATTTTAAAGCATGGCATGGGCTTTATCTTAACGCCAAAAAACTTTAATTCAGCAGCGACGATAGCAAATTTAGGGCAGCGTCAGGCCATTTTATTTGATGTTTCCAATGTGCTCGGGGTTTATCGGGATTCAGGAGAGCCATCTTTGACACCAATTGCAAAACGGGATTTAAATGATGGGAGAGTGGCAGTATTTGTTCTCCCGCAAATTCACCATCCCGAAACGGCTGTTCAAATTATTAGCAATGTTCCAACCCTGGAAAATGCGATTAGAATGCCGACTGAATTTATCAAGAATCAGGATAAGGTGATAGGATGAGTGAATCTCTTACGAAAGTGATTTTGTCTATAATCACGACAAATCGAAACCGGGTTGCAGGGGGAGCACCTGTCTTTTTTTGCAATGACCAAAAGGAGATGGAGCTTTTCGCTAAAAATCTTGAAGCGATCCTTGATGGAATAGCTCACAGAATCGGAGATGACGTGTATTTGATCGTGAAACATTTTTAAGAATAGTTGTGATCCCAGTAAAAACTGATATAATAAATGAGTTAAGCCCTTCCTCTGAAGGGTTTCTTTTCATAAAAGTGAATGAAATGATTTTAATAACCGGTTGAAAATTTATGTAAAAATGAAAGCGGCTGGATTGAAAGGAAGGGTACTATGGGTAAACCTGTCGTAGCCATTGTCGGGAGACCAAATGTAGGAAAATCCACAATCTTTAACCGGATTGCGGGAGAAAGAATTTCAATTGTAGAAGATACCCCTGGCGTGACAAGGGATCGGATATACAGCTCGGCTGAATGGCTGAATTATGATTTTAATTTGATTGATACGGGCGGTATTGATATCGGTGATGAGCCGTTCTTAGCGCAGATTCGCCAGCAGGCTGAAATCGCCATGGATGAAGCGGACGTGATTATTTTTATGGTGAACGGCCGTGAAGGCGTGACAGCTGCTGATGAAGAAGTGGCGAAAATTTTGTACCGCACAAAAAAGCCTGTTGTTTTAGCGGTTAATAAACTGGATAACACAGAAATGAGAGCGAATATTTATGATTTTTATTCGCTAGGCTTTGGCGAGCCATATCCAATTTCGGGAACACACGGACTCGGACTGGGTGATTTACTGGATGCCGTTGCAGAGCATTTTAAAAACATTCCTGAAACGAAATACAATGAAGAAGTTATTCAATTCTGTCTGATCGGACGTCCAAATGTCGGAAAGTCCTCACTTGTGAATGCGATGCTCGGCGAAGAACGCGTTATTGTCAGCAACGTGGCTGGAACGACAAGAGATGCTGTTGATACGTCATTTACTTACAACCAGCAGGAGTTTGTCATTGTCGATACTGCAGGTATGCGAAAAAAAGGGAAAGTCTATGAAACGACTGAGAAGTATAGTGTACTGCGGGCGCTGAAAGCGATTGACCGCTCAGAAGTCGTGGCGGTTGTGCTGGATGGCGAAGAAGGCATTATTGAACAGGACAAGCGTATCGCCGGTTATGCACACGAAGCGGGCAAGGCCGTCGTCATCGTCGTAAACAAATGGGATGCTGTTGACAAAGATGAGAGCACAATGAAAGAATTTGAAGAAAATATTCGCGATCATTTTCAATTTCTGGATTATGCGCCAATCCTATTTATGTCTGCCTTAACGAAAAAACGGATCCATACGCTGATGCCTGCGATTATTAAAGCAAGTGAAAATCATTCACTTCGAGTTCAGACAAACGTCTTAAATGATGTCATCATGGATGCTGTGGCAATGAACCCGACACCGACTCATAACGGTTCTCGTTTGAAGATTTACTATGCGACTCAAGTGTCGGTAAAGCCGCCAAGCTTCGTTGTGTTTGTAAACGATCCGGAATTGATGCATTTTTCATACGAACGGTTTTTAGAAAACCGGATCAGAGACGCGTTCGGTTTTGAGGGGACACCAATCAAAATATTTGCAAGAGCTAGAAAATAAAAAGGTGTGAAGCAAATATGAAAAAAGTCACAATGCTCGGAGCGGGGAGCTGGGGAACAGCACTGGCTTTAGTGTTAGCTGATAATCATCACGATGTAACCATGTGGGGGCACCGTGCAGATCTGATCCATCAAATCAATGATCAGCATGAAAATAAAGATTATTTGCCGAACGTCAAGCTTCCAGAATCAATAGAGGCAACAACGGATATGAAGACAGCTGTTTCAGACGCGGATTTCATTATCGTTGCGGTCCCGACAAAAGCAATTCGGGAAGTGCTGAGACAGGCTGTCCCTTTTATAACGAAAAAGGCAGTCTTTGTTCATGTCAGCAAGGGTATTGAGCCAGATTCACTTCTGCGCATTTCTGAAATTATGGAAATTGAGCTCCCGAGTGATGTCAGAAAAGATATCGTTGTCCTTTCCGGCCCGAGTCATGCGGAAGAAGTAGGGCTACGGCACCCCACAACTGTTACTGCATCTTCAAAGAGCATGAGGGCAGCAGAAGAGGTGCAGGATCTATTTATTAATCACAATTTTCGGGTGTACACAAATCCTGACATTATCGGAGTTGAAATCGGAGGGGCTTTAAAAAATATTATTGCCCTTGCTGCAGGAATTACAGATGGTTTAGGGTACGGCGACAATGCCAAAGCTGCTTTGATTACACGCGGACTTGCCGAAATCGCGAGACTCGGAACGAAAATGGGCGGAAATCCCTTGACGTTCTCTGGATTGACAGGAGTAGGCGATCTGATTGTGACGTGCACAAGTGTTCATTCCAGAAACTGGCGTGCGGGCAATTTGCTCGGAAAAGGGTACAAGCTTGAAGATGTTCTTGAAGAGATGGGAATGGTAGTCGAAGGCGTTCGCACGACGAAAGCGGCTTATCAGCTTTCGAAGAAATATGATGTTAAAATGCCGATTACAGAAGCTCTCCATCAGGTCCTATTCAACGGACAAAAAGTGGAAACCGCTGTTGAATCTTTAATGGCGAGAGGGAAAACCCACGAGATGGAGGATTTGGTAAATACGTTTGAAAATCAAGTGAAGTAAAAGTGTCAATCAAATGATGGATCGCATATCTTAATTGAACGAAAGCCCGAAAAACAGAAGAACACCCAAGTCTTGGGATCTCCTGAAACATTTTGCCGATTTAGGCAATAGAGGATGCATCTGTATGCCATGTCGCATACTATAGCATCGAAGTCCAAGAGAGTGTTTCTTAAACGTGCAGGTGAATATAGTCAAGTTGACTGAAGCGAAGGTCCCCCTCTTTGCTTCAGTTTTTTTGTTCTATCAAAGGATGGAAAATCTGGTTGATCTTTTCCGGCGCTGTATATTAAAATATAATATAACGCTTACATCATACATATCGGGGAGGCGCACGTCATTGAATCTGGCATTGATGAAAATGTGGTTTGCTCTAGGGTCCATGGGTCTGATGTTTCTGGCTGTAGCTTCCATCTATTTAAGCCGCTTTAAATGCCGAAACCGTTTTTTGAAGATTGCGATTTCATCATTCGCATACATGTGTATGCTCATATCTGGAATTATTGTGTTTGTCGTGGTTTTTAGCGGCCCTGTCAATGAATAAAGCTGTAAAAGGAAGTGCTGTATGGGTAAACTGAAGTGTGCAATCATTTTTGCGGCAGTCGTGTTTTTATCCGGATGTTTATATCCAAATGAACGGAAAAGCAGTGTGCATGCCATTCCTTATCAAGACCAGCTAAAGCAGGTTCAATCTGCTGTTGATGAATTTCAAAAGGCAAATGGGGGGCTGCTTCCCATTCAAACCAAAGATATGTCGACACCGCTATATCAAAAATATCCGATAGACTTTAACCGGTTAGCGCCAAGATACATAGCTGAACCTCCAAGTACGGCATTTGAAAGCGGGGGAGACTATCAATACGTGCTTGTTGACGTAGAGAACGATCCGACTGTTAAATTAATTGATCTAAAGATGGCAGAAAAAATTCGCGATGTGAAATTACGCATCCAAATGTATCGTCAGGAGCATCAATATCCGCCTTACAAAGATGTGCTATCTCGTGATTTATTTACACTCGATGAGAAGAAGCTTGGGGATGGAAGCTCTCTTACAGTGACAAGCCCAATCTCAGGGAATTCCTTGCCGCTTATGATTGACGGAGACGGAGAAATATATGCTGATTACCGGACTGAGCTGGCTTCTTGCCTCAAAAAAAGCAAGAAAACGTTTAAACCCGGGACTGAAATCCAGGATATGATTTGGCAGGAAACCCCCTTTGTCCCCGCGTTTTCTGTAAAATATACGGTAAATGACAAACAGGAACCTGTTTTTTTAGAAAATGATATGAAAAAGGAATGAACCTTTCTCCCTTGCATACAAATAGGGAGAAAGGTTTTTTTATATTAATAGATTGAGGATGAGAAATTTTCTAAAGATGTCATATTCAAATAGGACAACGTCATACACATATAGTGTCCTGTGTTTGATTGAAAGAGCTTAATAAAATTGAAAAGGATAGGAAGTCCGGGAGGGGATCACTTGGAAAAGGTCGATATTTTCAAGGATATCGCTGAACGAACAGGAGGCGATATATACTTAGGAGTCGTAGGTGCTGTCCGTACAGGAAAATCCACGTTCATTAAAAAATTTATGGAGCTTGTGGTGCTCCCGAATATCAGTAACGAAGCAGACCGGGCCCGAGCGCAGGATGAACTGCCGCAGAGCGCAGCCGGCAAAACCATTATGACTACAGAGCCTAAATTTGTTCCGAATCAGGCGATGTCTGTTCATGTGTCAGACGGACTCGATGTGAATATAAGATTAGTAGATTGTGTAGGTTACACAGTGCCCGGGGCTAAAGGATATGAAGATGAAAACGGGCCGCGGATGATCAATACGCCTTGGTACGAAGAACCGATCCCATTTCATGAGGCTGCTGAAATCGGCACTCGAAAAGTCATTCAAGAACACTCGACCATCGGAGTTGTCATTACGACAGACGGCACCATTGGAGATATCGCCAGAAGTGACTATATAGAGGCTGAAGAAAGAGTCATTGAAGAGCTGAAAGAGGTTGGCAAACCTTTTATTATGGTCATCAACTCAGTCAGGCCGTATCACCCGGAAACGGAAGCCATGCGCCAGGATTTAAGCGAAAAATATGATATCCCCGTATTGGCAATGAGTGTAGAGAGCATGCGGGAATCAGATGTGCTGAGTGTGCTCAGAGAGGCCCTCTACGAGTTTCCGGTGCTAGAAGTGAATGTCAATCTCCCAAGCTGGGTAATGGTGCTGAAAGAAAACCATTGGCTGCGTGAAAGCTATCAGGAGTCCGTGAAGGAAACGGTTAAGGATATTAAACGGCTCCGGGACGTAGACAGGGTTGTCGGCCAATTCAGCGAGTTTGAATTCATTGAAAGTGCCGGATTAGCCGGAATTGAGCTGGGCCAAGGGGTGGCAGAAATTGATTTGTACGCGCCGGATCATCTATATGATCAAATCCTAAAAGAAGTTGTGGGCGTCGAAATCAGAGGAAGAGACCATCTGCTTGAGCTCATGCAAGACTTCGCCCATGCGAAAACAGAATATGATCAAGTGTCTGATGCCTTAAAAATGGTCAAACAGACGGGATACGGCATTGCAGCGCCTGCTTTAGCTGATATGAGTCTCGATGAGCCGGAAATTATAAGGCAGGGCTCGCGATTCGGTGTGAGGCTGAAAGCTGTCGCTCCGTCGATCCATATGATCAAAGTCGATGTCGAAAGCGAATTCGCCCCGATTATCGGAACGGAAAAACAAAGTGAAGAGCTTGTACGCTATTTAATGCAGGACTTTGAGGATGATCCGCTCTCCATCTGGAACTCCGATATCTTCGGAAGGTCGCTGAGCTCAATTGTGAGAGAAGGGATTCAGGCAAAGCTGTCATTAATGCCTGAAAACGCACGGTATAAATTAAAAGAAACATTAGAAAGAATCATAAACGAAGGCTCTGGCGGCTTAATCGCCATCATCCTGTAATACCGGTAGACCTCTTTATAGAATGGGAGGTCTTTTTTCTTTGCTCTTAATAATGGAAAAGGATCAAGGAATAGGATGAAAAAAGGAAAAAAAGGAATATTTGTTCGGTAAATCACCTTAAATCCTTGACGAGCAAGGGATTGACGCTTTAAAATGCTTGATATGGCTTTTTATATGTGTTACTCTACATACAGAAATTCTTCACTTTGTTGGACAAACATTCCTCAGAGTGCAGTTTTTCTTAAAAGCCGTTTAATTGTCTTTCTCTTACTTGCTCTCATTTTTTTCTGAGACAGGTTTAGAATCAGACTGAACTGTGAAGAAATGATAATAAACGAACTGAATGTATCCTTTTGGGAGGAGGTGAAAGGCATGAACAAAACAGAACTTATCAATGCGGTTGCAGAAGCAAGCGAATTGTCTAAAAAAGACGCTACAAAAGCAGTTGACTCTGTTTTTGATACGATCTTAGATGCACTTAAAAACGGTGATAAAATCCAACTGATCGGTTTTGGTAACTTCGAGGTGCGTGAACGTTCTGCACGTAAAGGACGCAACCCTCAAACAGGTGAAGAAATCGAAATTCCAGCAAGCAAAGTACCTGCTTTCAAACCAGGTAAAGCGCTTAAAGACGCTGTTGCCGGAAAATAATTGTGAATATAGATCGTGTATGCATCTAGCTTACATACACTTTATTTCTTCACAGAAAAGCCCCTTTCTAAGGGGCTTTTCATATTTCAAGAGCATGGGCTTCCTGACAGGGCATTCACTTTGCTTTTAGCGGGGCATATGTGCTAGAATCGAAATTAAATGTATTCATTGGTGGAGGACATAGAACATGAAAGAAGTTAATAAAGAGCAAATCGAACAAGCTGTTCGTCAAATTTTAGAAGCGATCGGAGAAGACCCGAATAGAGAAGGGCTTCTTGATACTCCGAAAAGAGTCGCAAAGATGTATGCCGAAGTATTCTCCGGCTTGAATGAAGATCCAAAAGAACATTTCCAGACTATCTTCGGTGAAAACCATGAGGAGCTTGTTCTTGTAAAAGATATCGCGTTTCATTCTATGTGTGAGCATCACCTTGTTCCCTTTTATGGAAAAGCACATGTTGCATATATCCCGCGAGGCGGAAAGGTCACAGGACTCAGCAAACTGGCACGTGCCGTTGAAGCCGTTGCAAAGCGCCCGCAGCTTCAGGAACGCATCACTTCTACAATTGCAGAAAGCATCGTAGAAACGCTTGATCCGCATGGCGTAATGGTAGTGGTTGAAGCGGAACATATGTGCATGACGATGCGCGGTGTAAGAAAACCGGGTGCGAAAACTGTGACTTCAGCAGTCAGAGGCGTTTTTAAAGATGATGCCGCTGCCCGTGCAGAAGTATTGGAACATATTAAACGCCAGGACTAATAAAGATAGAGGGTGCTATAAATGAACCAAAAGCATTCAAGTGATTTTGTCGTCATTAAAGCCGTTGAGGACGGAGTGAATGTGATCGGCCTGACAAGAGGAACAGACACAAAGTTTCACCATTCCGAAAAACTCGACAAGGGAGAAGTGATCATCGCTCAGTTTACAGAGCATACTTCTGCCATTAAAGTCAGAGGAGAGGCACTGATTCAAACCGCGTACGGAGAAATGAAAAGCGAAAAAAAATAAGCTGGCTGTCCCCGCTGTTAAAAGCAAATGCTCGCAAACAGCGGGAGGATACAGCCAATTTCTTTTTTTTATGCTATAATGATACCTGCGTAAGCGAATGAAAAGATAAAACTCATACATAGATTAAGAAATAAATGTGAATTTGGGGACAAGGGTGATATTTTTGCAAGACATCTACGGAACTTTAGCCAATCTGAACACGAAATTAAAACAAAAGCTGTCTCATCCTTATTTAGCGAAGCATATTTCTGCGCCGAAAATTGATGAGGATAAGCTTCTTCTTTTTCATGCTTTATTTGAAGAAGCTGACATAAAAAACAACGACAGAGAAAATTATATTGTAACAGCGATGCTTGTACAAAGCGCCCTTGATACCCATGATGAAGTGACGACAGCTAGAGTCATAAAACGAGACGAAAACAAAAACCGCCAATTGACTGTTCTCGCGGGCGATTATTTCAGCGGGCTGTACTACTCTTTACTATCTGAAATGAAGGATATCTACATGATTCGGACGCTTGCTACAGCCATTAAAGAAATCAACGAACATAAAATTCGTCTATATGACCGTTCTTTCAAGGACGAAAACGATTTTTTCGAAAGTGTCGGCATCGTTGAATCAGCTTTATTCCATCGTGTGGCGGAACACTTCAACCTCCCGCGCTGGAAAAAGCTGTCGAGTGATTTTTTTGTATTTAAGCGGCTTATGAACGGAAATGATGCATTTCTGGATGTGATCGGCAGTTTTATACAGCTGGGAAAAACAAAAGAAGAGATATTAGAAGTTTGTTTTAAAAAAGCGAAAAACAGCATTGAGTCACTTCTGCCTCTAAATTCACCTATTCAGAACATTTTAATAAACCGTCTGAAGACAATCAGCCAAGATCAAACCTATCATCAGAAAGTGGAAGAAGGGTAAACCATTATGCAGGACTCAAAAGAACAGCGCGTACACGGAGTATTTGAAAAAATATATAAAAACTATGACCAAATGAACTCTGTCATCAGTTTTCAGCAGCATAAAAAATGGCGCGACAAAACGATGCGCATCATGAATGTAAAAGAAGGCGCAAAAGCACTTGATGTCTGCTGCGGAACGGCTGACTGGACGATCGCTCTTGCAAAAGCGGCCGGCAAAAGCGGCGCGATCAAGGGCTTGGATTTCAGTGAAAATATGCTGAGTGTCGGCGAGCAGAAAGTAAAAGACGGCGGATTCAGCCAAATTGAACTGCTGCACGGAAATGCGATGGAGCTTCCTTTTGATGATGATACATTTGATTATGTCACCATTGGCTTCGGACTCCGCAATGTCCCTGATTACTTGACTGTACTGAAAGAGATGAGACGTGTAGTGAAGCCGGGCGGGCAGGTGGTATGTCTGGAAACGTCCCAGCCGGAAATGTTCGGATTTAGACAGGCTTACTTTATGTACTTTAAGTATATTATGCCGTTTTTCGGGAAACTGTTTGCGAAGAGCTATAAAGAATATTCTTGGCTTCAAGAATCAGCCAGAGATTTCCCTGGAATGAAGGAACTGGCAGGCCTGTTTGAAGAGGCGGGCCTGAAAAATGTTAAATATCATTCGTTTACTGGCGGAGTCGCTGCCACGCATATCGGATGGAAATGAAAACACAGATGTTTGGGTGAATGATATGAAATTTAAAATGGCCTACTCTTTTTTAAATGACGATATTGATGTAATCGAAAGAGAACTTGAACAAACCGTACGTTCCGATTACCCGCTTTTAAGCGAGGCAGGTCTTCACCTGCTGCAGGCCGGAGGGAAACGTATTCGTCCTGTTTTCGTGCTGCTTTCCGGCATGTTTGGCGATTACGATATTAATAAGATTAAATATGTCGCCGTCACTCTGGAAATGATTCACATGGCATCTTTGGTTCATGATGATGTCATTGATGATGCGGAGCTTCGCCGAGGAAAACCGACAATCAAAGCAAAGTGGGACAATCGTATTGCGATGTACACAGGCGATTATATGCTTGCGGGATCTCTTGAAATGATGACGAGAATTAACGAACCGAAAGCCCATAGGATTTTGTCACAGACGATCGTTGAAGTTTGTCTAGGGGAAATTGAGCAGATCAAAGACAAATACAACATGGAACAAAATCTCAGAACGTATCTCCGCCGTATCAAAAGAAAAACGGCTCTCTTGATCGCGGTCAGCTGCCAGCTTGGTGCTATTGCGTCTGGAGCTGATGAGAAGATTCATAAGGCATTGTACTGGTTTGGGTATTACGTCGGCATGTCTTATCAGATTATTGATGATATTCTTGATTTTACTTCAACTGAAGAAGAACTGGGTAAACCCGTTGGAGGAGATTTGCTTCAAGGAAACGTCACATTGCCAGTGCTGTATGCCCTGAAAAATCCTGCATTAAAAAACCAGCTTAAATTGATTAACAGTGAGACAACGCAGGAACAGCTTGAACCAATCATTGAAGAAATCAAAAAAACAGATGCAATTGAAGCATCTATGGCAGTAAGCGAAATGTATCTGCAGAAAGCTTTTCAGAAATTAAACACGCTTCCTCGAGGGCGCGCACGCTCGTCTCTTGCAGCCATCGCAAAATATATCGGTAAAAGAAAATTTTAATTTTTGTAGATATTAAGAAATTTCTCCGCCCCGGATTGATTAATTATCAGAAAGATGTTACGATTTCGGTGTGCAGTGTGAAAGCCTATACATACATAATGATGGGGTGGAGAATATGATGGAAAAGACTTTTATCATGGTGAAACCAGACGGTGTCCAACGTCAGCTCATTGGGGACATTTTATCTAGATTCGAACGTAAGGGCTTACAATTAGCTGGCGCCAAGTTAATGAGAGTGACTGAACAAATGGCTGAGAAACACTACGCCGAACATCAAGGAAAGCCTTTCTTCGGAGAGCTCGTTGAGTTTATTACTTCAGGACCTGTATTCGCAATGGTGTGGGAAGGCGAAAATGTCATTGAAGTGACGAGACAGCTGATCGGGAAAACAAACCCTAAAGAAGCTTTACCTGGTACGATTCGTGGGGATTATGGCATGTTTGTCGGAAAAAACATCATCCACGGCTCTGATTCTCTCGAAAGTGCAGAACGCGAGATTAACATTTTCTTTAAGAATGAAGAATTAGTATCATATCAGCAGCTTATGGCAGGCTGGATCTATTAATCATTGTGAAAATAAGTAACAGAGCCGGCATCATATAACGCCGCCGGTTTTTGATCTGTTTTGTAAAGGTTTACATTAAAGTGAATAAAGGGTTGAATGGCAATGTGCATCAGACCTCTGCCTTTCCCAACGATCTAAAATCAGCTGAAAAGCTGATTTTTTTATTGAAACAATACAATTTCCTGATAAAACAAGCTATACTAGGACAAAAAGACAGCGAGACTGGGAGAGTAGAGATGGATACATACAGCGTATTTACAACGAAATGGAAACAATTAACCGGAGTCGATTTGACACTATATAAAGAAGCACAAATGAAGAGAAGGCTAACGTCACTTTATGAGAAAAAGGGGTTCCAAAGCTTTAAGGACTTTGCGGCGGCATTGGAAGAGGATCAAGCTCTCTTAAATGAAACATTGGACAGAATGACGATCAATGTTTCAGAATTTTATCGTAATTATAAAAGGTGGGAAGTTCTTGAGACTGCAATTCTGCCGTTAATCAAGACCTCTAGGCCTTTAAAGATTTGGAGTGCCGCCTGCTCAACGGGGGAGGAGCCATACACGCTTGCCATGCTTTTGGACCAGCAAAAAGGTCTTCCGGGCTATCAGATTTTGGCGACGGATATTGATGAAAAAGCATTGGAAAAAGCGAAAAAAGGCGTTTATCAGGAGCGGTCTTTACAGGAAGTGCCGCTATCTGTGAAAGATCGTTATTTTACGCAAAACGCAAATAGAAGTTATGAAGTAAAACCGGAAATCAAAAAGAATATTACATTCAAAAAGCACAATTTGCTGGCGGATCGTTATGAACAAGACTTTGACTTAATCGTGTGCCGCAATGTATTTATTTATTTTACAGAAAGCGCGAAGGAAGAGCTGTATTTAAAAATGGCACATAGCTTGAAGAAGAATGGAGTTCTTTTTGTCGGCAGCACCGAGCAAATCTTCAACCCCGAGAAATTTGGCCTAGTCCCAGCCGATACATTCTTTTATCAAAAAAGATAGACTGACTTTTTGCTGAAAAATATGTTATAGTAGTTTTACTTAAAAGCGTTAATGCGATGAAGGGAGAAGAAGTCATGAGATATTTAACAGCCGGAGAATCACACGGCCCCCAACTGACAACCATTATTGAGGGTGTACCTGCCGGGCTTTACATAACGGAGGAAGATATCAATTTTGAGCTTGCCAGACGCCAAAAAGGACACGGCCGCGGCCGCCGCATGCAGATCGAAAAAGACCAGGCCAAAATTATGAGCGGGGTGCGCCATGCACGTACACTCGGTTCACCAATTGCTCTCGTAGTTGAAAATAACGATTGGAAGCATTGGACAAAAATCATGGGCGCCGCTCCAATTACAGAAGATGAAGAAAAGGAAATGAAGCGCCAGATTTCCAGACCGAGACCTGGGCACGCTGACTTAAACGGTGCAATTAAATATAATCATCGTGATATGAGAAATGTGCTTGAGCGTTCTTCAGCAAGGGAAACAACTGTCAGAGTGGCGGCAGGGGCTGTAGCTAAAAAGATTCTTTCTGAGCTTGGCATTAAGGTGGCGGGCCACGTGTTGCAAATTGGCGCTGTTAAAGCTGAAAAAACAGAATATACGTCAATTGAAGACCTGCAGCGCGTAACGGAAGAGTCTCCTGTCAGATGCTACGATGAAGAGGCAGGCAAAAAAATGATGGCTGCCATTGATGAAGCAAAGGCAAACGGAGATTCCATCGGCGGAATAGTAGAAGTCATTGTCGAGGGAATGCCGGTAGGCGTGGGCAGCTATGTCCATTATGACCGCAAGCTGGATAGCAAGCTTGCTGCCGCTGTTCTGTCAATTAACGCATTTAAAGGTGTGGAATTCGGCATCGGATTTGAGGCAGCAGGGCGAAATGGAAGCGAAGTCCATGACGAGATCATTTGGGACGAGGAAAAAGGATACACCCGTGCTACTAACAGACTTGGAGGACTGGAAGGCGGCATGACGACAGGAATGCCAATCGTTGTCCGCGGAGTCATGAAGCCGATTCCGACTTTGTATAAACCGCTGAAAAGTGTCGATATTGAAACGAAAGAACCGTTTTCCGCCAGCATAGAACGTTCAGACAGCTGTGCTGTTCCTGCGGCAAGTGTAGTCGCTGAAGCGGCTGTCGCTTGGGAAATTGCGAACGCAGTCGTTGAACAATTCGGATTAGATCAAATTGACCGCATTAGAGAAAATGTGGAGAATATGAGAAAACTGTCGAGGGAATTTTAATGAAGACACTGCATGTTCAAACTGCTTCCTCGTCATATCCTGTTTTTATCGGACAAGGTATCAGAAAAAAGGCTTGCGAACTATTAACCTCTTTAAACAGGCCTTTAACAAGGATTATGCTTGTCACGGATGAAGAAGTAGACCGCCTGTATGGTGATGAAATACTTCATTTGCTGCAAGATAAATGGCCTGTGAAAAAAGTGACGGTACCGAGTGGAGAGCAGGCAAAATCCATGGACATGTACACAAAATTGCAGAGTGAAGCGATTCGTTTTCATTTGGATCGCTCCTCATGCATCATCGCATTCGGTGGCGGTGTTGTAGGAGATCTTGCCGGTTTTGTGGCAGCCACTTTTATGCGCGGCATTGATTTCATTCAAATGCCTACAACGCTTTTGGCACATGACAGCGCAGTCGGAGGAAAAGTAGCCGTGAACCATCCGCTTGGAAAAAATCTAATCGGTGCGTTTTATCAGCCGAAAGCCGTGCTCTATGATACAGATTTCCTGCGTTCTCTGCCTGAAAAAGAGCTTAGGTCCGGAATGGCAGAAGTGATTAAACACGCTTTTATCTATGACAGAGCGTTTCTGGAGGAGCTGCTGAATATCCACTCACTGCGTGATATCACTAATGATCAGCTGAATGACATGATTTTTAAAGGCATTTCAATTAAAGCGTCTGTCGTTCAGCAGGATGAAAAAGAAGAGGGGATAAGAGCTTACTTAAACTTTGGGCATACGCTCGGTCATGCCGTTGAGGCGGAATATGGATACGGGCAGATCACTCACGGTGATGCCGTAGCCCTCGGAATGCAGTTTGCTTTATATATAAGCGAAAAGACTGTAGGCTGTGAAATGGACAGAAAACGTTTGGTCAGCTGGCTAAAAAGCCTGGGTTATCCAAGTCAAATCAGAAAAGAGACGGAAACTTCGGTTCTCTTGGACCGTATGATGAATGATAAGAAAACCCGTGGCGGGAAGATTCAGTTTATTGTGCTCAACGAATTAGGGAAAGTTGCTGATCATACATTTTCCAGAAATGAACTTGAGAGCTGGCTGAACAAATGGCGATTGGAGGAGACATCATGATGATTCGCGGAATTCGCGGAGCAACTACAGTTGAACGGGATACTGAAGAAGAAATTTTACAAAAAACAAAACAGCTGTTAGAGAAAATCATAGAAGAAAATCATACAAAACCGGAAGATGTTGTTCAAATGCTTCTTTCGGCTACACCTGACTTGCACGCTGTTTTCCCGGCAAAAGCTGTTCGCGAGCTTTCAGGATGGCAGTATGTACCGGTAACATGTATGCAGGAAATGGACGTAACGGGCGGTCTGAAAAAGTGCATAAGAGTCATGATGACGGTCCAGACAGATGTCCCTCAGGATCAGATCAGACATGTATATTTAGAAAAAGCCGTCGTATTGAGGCCCGATTTATCATTGACAAAAAATACTGAATTGTAATACGATAAGAATAGCTTAGAAATACACAAGAGTGTGTATAAAGCGATTAGAATGAGTTGAGTTAGAGAATAGGGTAGCAGAGAATGAGTTTAGTTGAGCTGAGACATGTATGTTTATTCTACCCAAAAGAAGTCTTTCTTTTGGGTTTATTTGTTATATAGTATTTTATCCTCTCATGCCATCTTCTCATTCTCCTTGCCATAAGGAGTGAGAGCAATGAATTTCCAATCAAACATTTCCGCATTTTTAGAGGACAGCTTGTCCCACCACACGATACCGATTGTGGAGACCTTCACAGTCGATACACTGACACCCATTCAAATGATAGAGAAGCTTGACAGGGAGATTACGTATCTTCTTGAAAGCAAGGACGATACATCCACTTGGTCAAGATATTCGTTTATCGGCCTGAATCCATTTCTCACAATTAAAGAAGAGCAGGGCCGTTTTTCGGCCGCTGATCAGGACAGCAAATCTCTTTACACAGGAAATGAACTAAAAGAAGTGCTGAACTGGATGAATACCACATACAAAATCAAAACACCTCAGCTTGGCATTCCTTTTGTCGGCGGAGCTGTCGGGTACTTAAGCTATGATATGATCCCGCTGATTGAGCCTTCTGTTCCTTCGCATAGAAAAGAAACAGACATGGAAAAGTGCATGCTGTTTGTTTGCCGGACATTAATTGCGTATGATCATGAAACCAAAAACGTCCACTTTATCCAATATGCAAGGCTCACTGGAGAGGAAACAGAAAACGAAAAAATGGATGTATTCCATCAAAATCATCTGGAGCTCCAAAATCTCATCGAAAAAATGATGGACCAAAAAAACATAAAAGAGCTGTTTCTCTCTGCTGATTCATACAAGACACCCAGCTTTGAGACGGTATCTTCTAATTATGAAAAATCGGCTTTTATGGCTGATGTAGAAAAAATCAAAAGCTATATAAAAGCAGGCGATATCTTCCAGGGTGTTTTATCACAAAAATTTGAGGTGCCGATAAAAGCAGATGCTTTTGAGTTATACCGAGTGCTTAGGATCGTCAATCCTTCGCCGTATATGTATTATATGAAACTGCTAGACAGAGAAATAGTCGGCAGCTCTCCGGAACGGTTAATACACGTTCAAGACGGGCACTTAGAAATCCATCCGATTGCCGGTACGAGAAAACGCGGTGCAGACAAAGCTGAAGATGAGAGACTGAAGGTTGAGCTCATGAAGGATGAAAAAGAAAAAGCGGAGCATTACATGCTCGTTGATCTTGCCCGAAACGATATCGGCAGAGTAGCAGAGTATGGTTCAGTTTCTGTGCCGGAGTTCACAAAAATTGTTTCCTTTTCACATGTCATGCACATTATCTCGGTGGTTACAGGCCGATTGAAAAAAGGGGTTCATCCTGTCGATGCACTGATGTCTGCTTTCCCGGCGGGGACTTTAACAGGCGCACCCAAAATCCGTGCCATGCAGCTTTTGCAAGAGCTCGAGCCAACACCGAGAGAGACATACGGAGGATGTATTGCCTACATTGGATTTGACGGGAATATCGACTCTTGCATTACGATTCGCACGATGAGTGTAAAGAACGGCGTTGCATCGATACAGGCAGGTGCTGGCATTGTTGCTGATTCTGTTCCGGAAGCCGAATACGAAGAAAGCTGTAATAAAGCCGGTGCGCTGCTGAAAACGATTCATATTGCAGAAGACATGTTTCATAGCAAGGAGGATAAAGCTGATGAACAGATTTCTACAATTGTGCGTTGACGGAAAAACCCTTACTGCCGGTGAGGCTGAAACGCTGATGAATATGATGATGGCAGCGGAAATGACTCCTTCGGAAATGGGTGGTATATTGTCAATTCTTGCTCATCGGGGGGAGACGCCAGAAGAGCTTGCGGGTTTTGTGAAGGCAATGCGGGCACACGCTCTTACAGTCGATGGACTTCCTGATATTGTTGATACATGCGGAACAGGGGGAGACGGTATTTCCACTTTTAATATCTCAACGGCCTCGGCAATTGTTGCCTCGGCAGCTGGCGCGAAAATCGCTAAGCATGGCAATCGCTCTGTCTCTTCTAAAAGCGGAAGCGCTGATGTTTTAGAGGAGCTAGAGGTTTCTATTCAAACCACTCCCGAAAAGGTCAAAAGCAGCATTGAAACAAACAACATGGGATTTCTTTTTGCGCCGCTTTACTATTCGTCTATGAAACATGTAGCAGGTACTAGAAAAGAGCTAGGTTTCAGAACGGTATTTAATCTGCTTGGGCCGCTCAGCAATCCTTTACAGGCGAAGCGTCAGGTGATTGGGGTCTATTCTGTTGAAAAAGCTGGACTGATGGCAAGCGCACTGGAGACGTTTCAGCCGAAGCACGTCATGTTTGTATCAAGCCGTGACGGTTTAGATGAGCTTTCAATTACAGCACCGACCGATGTGATTGAATTAAAGGACGGAGAGCGCCGGGAATATACCGTTTCACCCGAAGATTTCGGTTTCACAAATGGCAGACTTGAAGATTTACAGGTGCAGTCACCGAAAGAGAGCGCCTATCTCATTCAGAATATTTTTGAAAATAAAAGCAGCAGTTCCGCTTTATCTATTACGGCTTTTAATGCGGGAGCTGCGATTTACACGGCGGGAATTACCGCCTCACTGAAGGAAGGAACGGAGCTGGCGTTAGAGACGATTACAAGCGGAGGCGCTGCCGCGCAGCTTGAACGACTAAAGCAGAAAGAGGAAGAGATCTATGCTTGAAAAAATCATCAAACAAAAGAAAGAAGAAGTGAAAACACTGGTTTTGCCGGTAGAGCAGCCTTTCGAGAAACGTTCATTTAAGGAGGCGCTGGCAAGCCCGAATCGGTTTATTGGGTTGATTGCCGAAGTGAAGAAAGCATCGCCGTCAAAAGGGCTTATTAAAGAGGATTTTGTGCCTGTTCAGATTGCAAAAGACTATGAAGCTGCGAAGGCAGATGCGATTTCCGTTTTAACAGACACCCCGTTTTTTCAAGGGGAAAACAGCTATTTATCAGACGTAAAGCGTGCTGTTTCGATTCCTGTACTTAGAAAAGATTTTATCATTGATTCTCTTCAAGTAGAGGAATCAAGAAGAATCGGAGCGGATGCCATATTGTTAATCGGCGAGGTGCTTGATCCCTTACACCTTCATGAATTATATCTTGAAGCAGGTGAAAAGGGGATGGACGTGTTAGTGGAGGTTCATGATGCATCAACGCTAGAACAAATATTGAAAGTGTTCACACCCGACATTCTCGGCGTAAACAATCGAAACCTAAAAACGTTTGAAACATCTGTAAAGCAGACAGAACAAATCGCATCTCTCGTTCCGAAAGAATCCTTGCTTGTCAGCGAAAGCGGAATCGGTTCTTTAGAACATTTAACATTTGTCAATGAACATGGGGCGCGAGCTGTACTTATCGGTGAATCATTGATGAGACAAACTTCTCAGCGTAAAGCAATCCATGCTTTGTTTGGGGAGTGAGGTTGTGAAGAAACCGGCATTAAAATATTGCGGTATTCGGTCACTAAAGGATTTGCAGCTTGCGGCGGAATCACAGGCTGATTACCTAGGATTTATTTTTGCTGAAAGCAAACGAAAAGTATCTCCGGAAGATGTGAAAAAATGGCTGAACCAAGTTCGGGTCGAAAAACAGGTTGCAGGTGTTTTTGTTAATGAATCAATAGAGACGATGTCACGTATTGCCAAGAGCTTGAAGCTCGACGTCATTCAGCTTCACGGTGATGAAAAACCGGCGGATGCTGATGCTCTTTGCAAGCTGACTGGCTGTGAAATATGGAAGGCGCTTCACCATCAGGATAACACAACTCAAGAAATAGCCCGCTTTAAAGATCATGTTGACGGCTTTGTGATCGATTCGTCTGTAAAAGGGTCTAGAGGCGGAACTGGTGTTGCATTTTCTTGGGAATGTGTGCCGGAATATCAGCAGGCGGCTATTGGTAAACGCTGCTTTATCGCTGGCGGCGTGAATCCGGATAGCATCACAGGCCTATTGAAATGGCAGCCAGAAGGAATTGACCTTGCCAGCGGAATTGAAAAAAACGGACAAAAAGATCAGAATCTGATGAGGCTTTTAGAAGAAAGGATGAACCGATATGTATCCATATCCGAATGAAATAGGCAGATACGGTGATTTTGGAGGAAAGTTTGTTCCGGAAACACTCATGCAGCCGTTAGATGAAATAGAAACAGCATTTAAACAAATCAAGGATGATCCCGCTTTTCGTGAAGAGTATTATAAGCTGTTAAAGGACTATTCCGGACGGCCGACTGCATTAACATACGCTGATCGAGTCACTGAATACTTAGGCGGCGCGAAAATCTATTTGAAACGAGAAGATTTAAACCATACAGGTTCTCATAAAATCAATAATGCGCTAGGTCAAGCGCTGCTTGCTAAAAAAATGGGCAAAACGAAAATCATTGCTGAAACCGGTGCCGGCCAGCATGGCGTAGCCGCTGCAACAGTTGCAGCCAAATTCGGCTTTTCCTGTACAGTGTTTATGGGTGAAGAGGATGTTGCCCGCCAGTCTCTGAACGTTTTCCGCATGAAGCTTCTTGGAGCGGAGGTAGTGCCTGTAACAAGTGGAAACGGAACATTGAAGGATGCCACAAATGAGGCGATCCGGTACTGGGTTCAGCATTGTGAGGATCACTTTTATATGATTGGATCAGTTGTCGGCCCGCATCCTTATCCGCAAGTGGTCCGTGAATTTCAAAAAATGATCGGAGAGGAAGCGAAGGACCAGTTGAAACGTATTGAAGGCACTCTGCCTGATAAAGTAGTGGCATGTGTAGGCGGAGGAAGCAATGCGATAGGTATGTTTCAGGCATTTTTAAATGAAGATGTTGAACTGATCGGCGCTGAAGCAGCAGGAAAAGGAATTGATACGCCTCTTCATGCCGCCACTATTTCGAAAGGAACCGTAGGGGTTATTCACGGTTCATTGACTTATCTCATTCAGGATGAATTCGGGCAAATTATTGAGCCCTACTCTATTTCAGCCGGTCTCGACTATCCTGGAATCGGTCCGGAGCACGCATACTTGCATAAGAGCGGCCGTGTCACTTATGACAGTATCACTGATGAAGAAGCGGTGGATGCATTAAAGCTTTTGTCAGAAAAAGAGGGGATTTTGCCGGCAATCGAATCTGCCCATGCGTTAGCGAAAGCATTCAAACTCGCCAAAGGAATGGATCGCGGTCAACTCATTCTCGTCTGTTTATCAGGACGGGGAGACAAGGATGTCAACACATTAATGAAGGTATTGGAAGAAGAGGTGAAAGCCCATGTTTAAATTGGATCTTCAACCATCAGAAAAATTGTTTATCCCGTTTATTACGGCGGGCGATCCAGTTCCTGAGGTTTCGATTGAACTGGCGAAGTCACTCCAAAAAGCAGGCGCCACTGCATTGGAGCTTGGTGTTGCATACTCTGACCCGCTTGCAGACGGTCCGGTGATCCAGCGGGCTTCAAAGCGGGCACTTGATCAAGGAATGAATATCGTAAAGGCAATCGAATTAGGCGGAGAAATGAAAAAAAACGGAGTGAATATTCCGATTATCCTCTTTACGTATTATAATCCTGTGTTACAATTGAACAAAGAATACTTTTTCGCTTTACTGCGGGAAAATCATATTGACGGTCTGCTTGTTCCGGATCTGCCACTAGAAGAAAGCAACAGCCTTCAAGAGGAATGTAAAAGCCATGAGGTGACGTATATTTCTTTGGTTGCGCCGACAAGCGAAAGCCGTTTGAAAACCATTATTGAACAAGCCGAGGGCTTCGTCTACTGTGTGTCTTCTCTGGGTGTGACCGGTGTCCGCAATGAGTTCAATTCATCCGTGTACCCGTTCATTCGGACAGTGAAGAATCTCAGCACTGTTCCGGTCGCCGTAGGGTTCGGTATATCAAACCGTGAACAGGTCATAAAGATGAATGAGATTAGTGACGGTGTCGTAGTGGGAAGCGCGCTCGTCAGAAAAATAGAAGAATTAAAGGACCGGCTCATCAGCGCTGAAACGAGAAATCAGGCGCTGCAGGAGTTTGAGGATTATGCAATGGCGTTTGGCGGCTTGTACAGTTTAAAATGAGGTGACTGATTTGCGTATCAAAGAACATTTAAAACAGCTGAAGCCTTATCAGCCTGGAAAGCCGATTGAAGCAGTGAAATCAGAATATGGCTTGGATAAAGTTGTGAAGCTTGCTTCAAACGAGAATCCTTACGGCTGTTCAGAGGCTGCAAAAGAGGCGCTTCATCATGAGATTCAACAGCTAGCCCTTTACCCGGACGGGTATAGCGCCGCTTTGCGGACAAGGCTCAGTAAGCACCTCAATGTCAGCGAAACATCACTTATTTTCGGCAACGGTTCTGATGAAATCATACAGATCATCTGCCGGGCATTTTTAAACGATAAAACAAACACGGTTACTGCTGCCCCCACTTTTCCGCAATATAAACATAATGCGGTTATTGAAGGTGCTGAAGTACGTGAAATTGCACTTCGTCCCGACGGCTCACATGATTTAGACGCCATGTTAGAAGCCATCGACGAACAGACACAAGTCGTTTGGATATGCAGCCCGAATAATCCGACTGGCACTTATACATCTGAAGGAGAATTACTCGCATTTCTGGAGCGCGTTCCTTCTCGTGTCCTTGTCGTTCTTGACGAAGCATATTATGAATATGTAACAGCAGAGGATTACCCGGAAACCGTGCCGCTCTTAAGCAAGTATTCCAATTTGATGATTTTGCGCACATTTTCAAAGGCATACGGTCTGGCAGCGCTCAGAGTCGGATACGGAATTGCTGACGAGAACCTGATTCGCCAGATTGAGCCGGCGAGAGAGCCGTTTAATACCAGCCGTCTGGGCCAGGCTGCGGCGATTGCAGCACTTGATGATCAAGCGTTTATTGCTTCCTGTGTCGAGCAAAATAATGCAGGCCTTCAGCAGTATTATGATTTTGCGAAAACTCATGGTTTAAAGTGCTACCCTTCACAGACAAATTTTGTGTTAATTGACTTTAAACGTCCTGCTGATGAACTGTTTCAGGCTCTGCTGGAAAAAGGCTATATCGTCCGGTCAGGAAACGCATTAGGTTTCCCGACATCACTCCGGATTACGATCGGAACAAAAGAGCAAAATGAAGAAATACTTGCCATTTTAGCTGAAATTTTATAAGAGGTGATCAAATATCACCTCTTTAGTCTATAAACCAGGTGATGACGTATGAATCAAATGAAAGATACAATATTGCTCGCCGGTCTCGGATTGATAGGCGGTTCGATTGCCCTAGCCATCAAAAAAAATCATCCCGGCAAACGGATTATCGGAATCGACATCTCTGATGAACAGGCGGTAGCGGCATTAAAATTAGGCGTGATAGACGATCGTGCTGATTCGTTTATTAGCGGTGTGAAAGAGGCAGCTACAGTAATCATTGCGACACCTGTTGAACAAACACTGGTTATGCTTGAAGAGCTGGCTCATTCAGGAATTGAACATGAGCTTTTGATTACGGATGTAGGAAGCACAAAGCAAAAAGTGGTTGATTACGCTGATCAAGTGTTGCCTAGCCGCTATCAATTTGTCGGAGGGCATCCGATGGCGGGTTCACATAAATCAGGAGTGGCCGCTGCGAAGGAGTTCCTGTTTGAAAATGCATTTTATATTTTAACGCCAGGCCAGAAAACGGACAAACAAGCTGTGGAACAGTTAAAAAACCTGCTGAAGGGGACGAATGCCCATTTTGTGGAAATGTCGCCAGAGGAGCATGATGGCGTTACAAGCGTAATCAGTCATTTTCCGCATATTGTAGCAGCTAGCCTTGTTCACCAAACCCATCATTCGGAAAACCTGTATCCGCTTGTTAAGCGTTTTGCTGCCGGCGGGTTCAGAGATATTACAAGGATTGCATCAAGCAGCCCGGCAATGTGGCGGGATATTTTATTACATAATAAAGATAAAATCTTAGACCGTTTTGATGAGTGGATTCGTGAAATTGACAAGATCCGTACATATGTAGAACAAGAAGATGCGGAAAATCTATTTCGTTATTTTAAAACAGCCAAGGATTATCGCGACGGGCTGCCGCTTCGGCAGAAGGGAGCGATACCTGCATTTTATGATTTATATGTGGATGTACCCGATCATCCGGGTGTAATATCCGAGATAACAGCGATCTTAGCTGCGGAGCGCATCAGTATCACGAATATCCGCATTATCGAAACACGAGAGGATATTAACGGGATTTTAAGGATCAGTTTTCAGTCTGATGACGACCGCAAAAGGGCAGAACAATGCATTGAAGCCCGGGCGGAATATGAAACTTTTTATGCTGATTGAGGTGGAAAAAATGAAACGAGAAAAGGTGCAGACCTTACATGGAGAAATACATATTCCCGGTGATAAATCCATTTCTCACCGCTCTGTTATGTTTGGCGCGCTAGCGGCAGGCACAACAACAGTTAAAAACTTTCTGCCGGGAGCAGATTGTCTGAGCACGATCGATTGCTTTAGAAAAATGGGTGTTCACATTGAGCAAAGCAGCAGCGATGTCGTGATTCACGGAAAAGGAATCGATGCCCTGAAAGAGCCAGAAAGCCTTTTAGATGTCGGAAATTCAGGTACAACGATTCGCCTGATGCTCGGAATATTGGCGGGCCGTCCTTTTTACAGCGCGGTAGCCGGAGATGAGAGCATTGCGAAGCGCCCAATGAAGCGTGTGACTGAGCCTTTGAAAAAAATGGGGGCTAAAATCGACGGCAGAGCCGGCGGAGAGTTTACACCGCTGTCAGTGAGCGGCGCTTCATTAAAAGGAATTGATTATGTATCACCTGTTGCAAGCGCGCAAATTAAATCTGCTGTTTTGCTGGCCGGATTACAGGCTGAGGGCACAACAACTGTAACAGAGCCCCATAAATCTCGGGACCACACTGAGCGGATGCTTTCTGCTTTTGGCGTTAAGCTTTCTGAAGATCAAACGAGTGTTTCCATTGCTGGTGGCCAGAAACTGACAGCTGCTGATATTTTTGTTCCTGGAGACATTTCTTCAGCCGCGTTTTTCCTTGCTGCTGGCGCGATGGTTCCAAACAGCAGAATTGTATTGAAAAACGTAGGTTTAAATCCGACTCGGACAGGTATTATTGATGTCCTTCAAAACATGGGGGCAAAACTTGAAATCAAACCATCTGCTGATAGCGGTGCAGAGCCTTATGGAGATTTGATTATAGAAACGTCATCTCTAAAGGCAGTTGAAATCGGAGGAGATATCATTCCGCGTTTAATTGATGAGATCCCTATCATCGCGCTTCTTGCGACTCAGGCGGAAGGAACCACCGTTATTAAGGACGCGGCAGAGCTAAAAGTGAAAGAAACAAACCGTATTGATACTGTTGTTTCTGAGCTTCGCAAGCTGGGTGCTGAAATTGAACCGACAGCAGATGGAATGAAGGTTTATGGCAAACAAACGTTGAAAGGCGGCGCTGCAGTGTCCAGCCGCGGAGATCATCGAATCGGAATGATGCTTGGTATTGCTTCCTGTATAACGGAGGAGCCGATTGAAATCGAGCACACGGATGCCATTCACGTTTCTTATCCAACCTTCTTCGAGCATTTAAATAAGCTTTCGAAAAAATCCTGAAGTTTTACTTCAGGATTTTTTATGCAGATCATAATTCGAGGCGAAAAAACATAGCTTGTCTTATAGAACGGATAGAAAAACGAAAAGGGGGGATGTGCTTTACTTACAAGCCGGCAGGTCAAAGAGCTGCTTTACTGTACAGAGGGCGATCTTCCTTTTTTCATTTTCTATCTCAAGATCTTTTGGTAAACTAATAAGACTCAATAATTCCCTTCCGTACAGAAGCATCTTATTTGCCGGGGGCATTCGTCTGAATTATGATAAGATTAACCCGAACAAATAAAGCTTTTTTGTATGGTTGATGTTGTATAGGAAAAGAAAGGACCGGTCCGATTTGAATACATTGATTCAAGAAGCCATAAAATTAGTTGAAGCAGGTGAAACAGAAAAAGGCCTCAACACGCTCTCGAAGGCTGAAAAACAGCTGCATGATGAAGATAAAGCCATTGCAGCCCAGCTTTATTACGAGTGGGGCGATGTAGAAAAAGCCATTTCACTGATTAGTGATCTACATGATTTATATCCAAATGAAACAGAACTGACGAATTTCTACGCTGAACTTTTAATAGATATTGACGAAGAAGAAAAAGCCCTCGCTGTGCTGGAGACTATTCCGGAAACAGATCCATCATATCCGGAAAGTTTGCTGCTTATGGCGGATCTTTATCAGATGCAGGGGTTATTCGAAGTCAGTGAACAAAAGCTTTTCCAGGCAAAGTCCATTCTGGACAATGAACCTGTTATTGATTTTGCACTGGGAGAACTTTACTTTGCTCAGGGAGCCTATGCAAAAGCGGTTCAATATTTTAAAACAACGGCTGAGGAGCAGAGTGAGATCGGGGGCGTTAATGTCCATCAAAGACTGGCAGAATCGTTAAGTGCCTCAGGTGAATTTGAGGATGCCATTCCATGGTATGAGAAAGCTGTCGATGAGAATCCTGATCCTAATACGATTTTCGGCTATGGTTTTACAGCCTTACAGGCGGGGCTTGTGAAAACAGCTATTAAGCAGCTGTCTGATTTAAAGGAGCTTGATCCATCTTATACTTCACTTTATATGCCGCTCTCGAAAAGCTATGAAGCTGAAGGAATGTATGAAGAGGCATTAAAAACGGCAAAAGAGGGGATCAGATATGATGAATATAACAAAGAACTTTTCCTTTATGCCGCCAAAATGGCCTTAAAAATCGGGAAGTCAGAAGAGGGGAAGAAGCTGCTTCAGGAGGCGCTTGCGCTTGATCCGGGCTTTGTCGAGGCCCTTCATACACTTCTTGCCGTGTATCACAAAGAAGAGGATTATGATCAGATCATTGATCTTATTCAAGAGGTTCGAAGCTACGGTGAAGAAGATCCTAAATACAATTGGTATCTTGCAAGCGCATATACTGAATTAGAGCAATACGAGGAAGCAAAACAATCCTTTGAGGCTGCCTATCTTCATTACCGGGAGGATAGAGATTTCTTATATGAATACGCAAGCTTCCTATTAGAAGAAGGCCTTCAAAAAGAAGCGCTGCCGCTTTTGAAAAAGGTTCTTGAAATGGACGGAGCCAATGAAGAGCTTGAAGAAACGATTTTGCGAATCGAGGATGAATTTTCTAGATAAGCAGGAATATTAACCATTCATGTGGAACATATAAGTATATAGATTATACGAACGATAGAGGAGGGAATTACATGCAGACCCCTGTTTCTGTCAATGAGAAAAAAGATTTTATCCGTTGGTTTTTAAACCATTATCAGTTAAAGCGCCGAGAGTGCGTTTGGATCTTGAACTACTTAATGAGCCATGATTCTCTCATGGAGAAGGTTCATTTTGTGGAGCAGGCTGAATTTTGCCCGAGAGGCATTATAATGTCAACACATTGTGTTGAAGAAGTTCCGTTCCGGTTCTATAAAGAGAATGTCATGACTACCGACGCGGAAAAATCTTTTCATGATATTAGATTAAATAAACAGCAGGATTTGTTTATCCAGCTTAATTTCCGTTCGGCTTACAGCTCACCTGAATATGCGGCGGTGCTGGAGTCCAACCCGCATATTCCGAAAAACCTTTTTGAGAATAAAAAAGATCAGGGATTGGCGGAACAGATTTTAGAGCACGCTATTTCCACATTCCAAAGAGAAAAATTATTAAAAGACATTGACGACGCGTTAGATCGTCATGATAAAGAGGCATTTGAACAATTATCGCGCCAATTAAATCAGCTCACATAATATGACCAGCCTTGCAGTGAATTGCAAGGCTTGTTGCCGTAAAGGGGGAGAACGATGAGGTGGAGAATCACTGATGCCAAGGACTATTTACAAGCTAAGGATTACATTGATACCGCTGTCATGCCATTAATTAACATAAGGGTTAATAACCATTTTAAAATGGCGGCGGAGAAAGGCGAGTTTACGCAGCTTCTCTCAGAAGAACTTGAAAGGCAGTTAAAGGGACGGGTATATTTACTTCCGCCTTATACATATGTTGATAGAAATGAAATAACCGTTCAAGGGCTTAAGGATTTGCGGGAAGAGCTGATAACGGAATTTCCGCATGTTGTCCTGCTCACATCTGACGAAAGTTGGAGAGCTGAGGATGCGTTAGGCAAAATCATTGTTACACCGTCTGTTCCATTAGAGCATTTAAATGACTCTTTAAAAAGAAAAATATTGGATGAACGCACTGCTGAAATTTTGAACGTTTTGTTACAGTTATGGAGCACTTCATAAAAACACTTACATTTCCTTATAAACAATATTTTGGCTATATTGACCTTGCTGAGAGATTCATATATTATGAGGGTGTCTAGAGTTATTGCAATATTTTCTATTTTAGTTAGTTTGCAGGGGTACCTAGAGGGGGGAGAAGAGATGGGCGGAAAACATGATATATCCAGACGTCAATTTTTGAATTACACGCTCACAGGCGTAGGAGGTTTTATGGCGGCTAGTATGCTCATGCCTATGGTTCGCTTCGCACTCGACCCGGTATTAAAATCGACAGGGAAGCAGGATATGGTTCAGGTTGTCAGCGTTGATGAGTTGACAAAAGAGCCGCAGCGCTTTGATTTTAAAATTAATCAAGTCGATGCCTGGTATGAGTCAGAAGAGTCAAGATCAGCCTGGGTCTTCAAAAACGGGGATGAAATTGTAGCACTTTCGCCAATTTGTAAACATTTAGGGTGTACGGTGAACTGGAATAGTGATCCTAAAAACCCGAATAAATTCTTTTGTCCATGCCATTACGGACTCTATGAAAAGGACGGCACCAATGTCCCTGGCACGCCGCCGCTTGCGCCTCTTGATCATTATGAGCAAGAAGTAAAAGACGGCTTCCTGTATCTTGGAAAAGCAAAGCCTAAGGGGGAAGGGTGACATGCTGAACAAAATTTATGACTGGGTAGACGAGCGGCTTGATATTACACCGATGTGGAGGGATATTGCCGATCACGAAGTACCGGAACATGTGAATCCCGCCCATCATTTCTCTGCGTTTGTGTATTGCTTTGGGGGACTGACGTTTTTTGTAACCGTTATCCAAGTATTATCTGGAATGTTTTTAACGATGTATTATGTGCCTGATATCAAAAATGCCTGGGAATCGGTATATTATTTGCAAAATGAAGTAGCATTCGGCCAGATTGTCAGGGGGATGCACCACTGGGGTGCGAGCCTGGTCATTGTGATGATGTTTTTACATACGCTGAGGGTCTTTTTCCAAGGCGCGTATAAAAAACCGCGCGAGCTGAACTGGATTGTCGGTGTGCTGATCTTTTTTGTTATGCTCGGTCTTGGCTTTACAGGCTACTTGCTTCCTTGGGATATGAAGGCTCTGTTTGCAACAAAAGTCGGGCTGCAGATCGCCGAAGCCACGCCTTTGATCGGAACGCAGGTTAAAACGCTCCTTGCAGGGCATCCGGATATTGTAGGCGCCCAAACGCTGACTAGGTTTTTTGCGATCCATGTATTTTTTCTTCCTGCCGCATTGTTCGGGCTGATGGCTGCACATTTTATTATGATCCGGAAGCAGGGAATTTCAGGACCGCTTTAAACTCTTGATCTGCGAATAAAAGGGAGGGGATGACATGCACCGGGGCAAAGGGATGAAATTTGTAGGCGACTCAAGGATACCGGCTGAAAAAAAGCCGAATATACCGAAGGATTATTCGGAGTATCCCGGTAAAACAGAGGCTTTCTGGCCAAATTTCTTGTTAAAGGAATGGATGGTTGGAGCTGTCTTTCTCATCGGTTTTCTCGTTTTGACGATTGTGCATCAGCCGCCTTTGGAGCGGATGGCGGACCCGACTGATACTGGTTATATTCCGCTGCCGGATTGGTATTTTCTTTTCTTATACCAGCTGTTGAAGTATGAATACGCCGCTGGAAGCTTTACAGTGGTCGGCGCCATGATTATGCCAGGTCTCGCTTTTGGGGCCCTGCTTTTGGCTCCATTCCTAGACAGAGGGACAGAAAGAAGGCCGTGGAAGCGTCCGGTCGCTGTCGGTATGATGCTTCTGGCCATTTCCGCTGCTGTATTTTTGACGTGGCAGTCAGTTGCTACTCATGACTGGGCCAAGGCAGAAGAACAGGGGAAAATCACAAAAGAAGCCGACATTGACACCAATGCAGAAGGATATAAGGTCTTTAAGGAACAGGGCTGTATTTCTTGCCATGGGGATAACCTTCAGGGAGGAGCGGCTGGGCCTTCATTGGTTGACAGCGGGCTGAAACCGGAAGAAATCAAAAAAATCGCTGTAGAAGGAAAAGGCAAAATGCCGGCGGGTGTGTTCAAAGGAAATGATAAGCAGCTCGAAGAACTTGCAAAATTTATTTCTGAAACA
The DNA here is from genome assembly GCF_038004765.1 of Bacillus sp. FSL R5-0576. Classification (NCBI taxonomy): domain Bacteria; kingdom Bacillati; phylum Bacillota; class Bacilli; order Caryophanales; family Bacillaceae; genus Bacillus; species Bacillus sp. FSL R5-0576. Next base: position 2,089,389 of record NZ_JBBORU010000001.1, on the reverse strand, counting down.
ACCGCAAAATAACGTATTGTGAATTGTCAAATGGAAGGATATACTTTTATTATCAAAAGCTGACCCGGCGTCAGCTTTTTTATATGGACATATTATTTTTACAGACTGAGAGTTGATTCGATGTGAAATGGTTTCAATATGTATTAGGGCAGCGGCCGATACTTATTCTTGTCTTAGCCATTAATTTTCTGGGAACGGTTTACGGCTACTATTGGTACTTGCCGCAGCTTTTGGAGACACCGGCCCGTTTCCTGATTTTTGTTCCGGACAGTCCGACAGCAACGTTTTTCTTTCTGTTTGTGCTGCTTGCCTTTCTCATGAAACGGAATGCTCCGCTCTTTGAGGCGCTTGCGCTAGTTACCCTCGTAAAGTATGGCCTATGGGCGGTGGCTATGAATTTTCTTGTGCTTGCAGTAACTGGTGACTTGCCGTGGGAGGGCTACATGCTAATTGCTTCGCATTTTGCAATGGCAGTTCAAGGCGTATTATACAGTCCGTATTTTCGTTTTTCATTTTGGCATCTTGCAATTGCTGCAGTCTGGACACTGCATAACGATGTCATTGACTACTTGTTTGATATGATGCCGCAATACTCTATGCTTTCTGATTATATGACTGAAATAGGATACGGAACATTTTGGCTAAGCATCTTTTCAATCGGGCTTGCTTACTTTCTTGTGGTCTCGAAAAAGCAAACGAAGCTTGAGCTGATGTAAAGACAATGTTGGTCTATCCTTGTCCCTTTCTTCATATTCTGTAAGGAGAGAGAGTGGGAGGGACCTGCATGAAACGAAAGCTGACGATCTGTTTGTTGATTGCACTTATTTTTTATAATGGAAATGCCAAGGCTGCAGAGCGGGGAAGCCTCGAGGAATTGAATGATTTATCCGATACAGTCTTTCAAATGACCCGACAGGCGAAATATGAAGAGGCGCTTCAAGTCTTGGAGTATTTTGAAAAAACATTAAAATCCGCTGAGAAAAAACAGCAAGACCCCATGCTAACGGGAGCCCAAATCCGTCAAATCACATTGGGCTATAATGATATGGTTCGGAGTTTAAAGCAAGCTGATACATCAGACACACAAAAACTCAGAGCAGCCGCGCAGTTCAGAATGCTGATGGATGCGGTTGACAATCGGTCTGACCCGCTTTGGGGTTCACTGGAAAAACCAATTATGGAAGCTTTTACTGAGCTGAAGCGAGATGTCCAAAAGAATGGAAGCACAAGCTTTCATGAAAAATGGAATGAATTTATCAGTTTATATGACTTGATTTACCCCAGTCTTACAATCGATGTATCAGAGGATCAGCTTGAAACAGTCGGAAAACATATAGATGTTATTGAGCAAGAGGAGTTTCAGCAAATGACAGAGAGCACGAAGCTTGAACGGCTTTCCCTTCTTCAGCAAGACCTGAAAAATGTGTTTGACAGGGTGGAGGAGGATGATGCCGATCCGTCTTTACTCTGGGTGATGATTACAACCGGCAGTATCATCATTACTGCTCTTACCTATGTCGGTTACAGAAAGTACAAGGCGGAAAAAAACAAGCTGAAAAAAAGGGACTACCCTAAATAAGGATGAGGGGCGGCGGTCAGCCGCCTTTTTTCTATTACATGTCAGCGCGGAAGCGGATTTTTATTTTCATCAAGCGTAAATCCTTCTCCGAGCACATCGTGAACATCGCTTACCGCTACAAAGGCATGGGGATCAATGGAGTTAATCACGCTTTTTAGCATCACCAATTCGTTTTTCGGCACCACACAATAAAGTACATCTATATCCTCTTTTGTGTAGGAACCTTGTCCTTTCAAAATAGTGACGCCACGTTCCATTTCTTCAAGAATCTTTTTCTGAATCAGGTCGTTTTTCGAGGAGATGATCGTAGCGCCTTTAGCAGCGTATCCGCCTTCCTGAATAAAATCGATTAATCTTGCCGCTACAAATACAGCTACCAGCGTATACATCGCTTCTTTATAGGAGAGATAAGTAAGCAAAGACAAAATGATGACGCAGGCATCGAAAGCAAACATCGTTCTGCCCATCGGGATCCCAAAATACTTATTCACTAAACGTGCGATGATATCAACACCGCCTGTCGTACCGCCGAACTTAAAAATAATACCCAGTCCGGCTCCGATGAATACGCCGGCAAATAAAGCGGCGAGCGCTAAGTCGTGCTGAAGGGGCATATGTATTTCATATCGCTGAAAGATGCTGAGGAACAAAGACAAGGCTACAGTGCCGACAAGGGTATAAACAAACATTGTCCTGCCGAGCAAACGCCAGCCAATAAAAAAAATCGGAATGTTCAACACCAGGTTCGAGATAGAGGGGCTGATGTGGAAAAGGGCATAAAGCAAAAGTGTAATACCTGTAAAACCGCCCTCAGCCAGATTGTTCTGCATATTGAAATGAACCAAGCCAAATGAAAAAATTGCCGCTCCGATTAAAATAAAAAATATGTTTTTTAATCTAATTTCTCCAAGCATCACACAAAACCCCTTTTCCTTCCATTAGATAGCGTTTATATTATAGTGGATGAAAAAGAAAACAGCAAACGTGCTTAAACATTTGTCAAACGTATCTGAATTAGCTAACATGTAAGAGGATGATAGGAGGTTTCGTTCAGTGAGTGATAAAACAATGAAAGACATACAGGCTGAAGTAGACCGTTACATCGGCCAATTTAAAGAAGGATATTTTAGCCCGCTGGCCATGATGGCGAGGCTGACTGAAGAACTGGGCGAGCTTGCCAGAGAAGTGAATCACCGTTATGGAGAAAAACCAAAAAAAGCGACTGAAGATGATAAAAGCATGGAAGAGGAAATGGGCGATGTGCTATTTGTATTGGTTTGTTTAGCCAACTCTCTTGATATCTCTTTAGAGGAAGCTCACGACCGAGTCATGCATAAATTTAATACAAGAGATAAAGATCGCTGGACCAGAAAAGAAGAAGGAAAGTAGAGGAGATCAAGATGTCAAACGAAACAATTAAAGTAGTCATTGCGGGACCGCGTGGAAGAATGGGGCAGGAAGCTGTTAAATTGGCAGAACGAACACCTCATTTTGACCTTGTCGGGGCCATAGACCATACATACGATCAGCAAAAATTATCTGATGTGATGCCTGTTGAGTCAGATGCTTTAATTTACACAGATATCCATGCCTGCTTTACAGAAACACAACCGGATGTCTTGATTGATTTAACAACGCCCGAAATCGGAAAAGTACATACAAAAATTGCATTAGAGCACGGAGTCCGTCCAGTTGTCGGAACAACCGGTTTCTCAGAAGCTGATTTAAAAGAGCTCACGTCTTTAACAGAAGAAAAAGGGATCGGAGCCATCATCGCGCCAAATTTTGCGCTCGGTGCGATACTGATGATGAAATTTTCAAAAATGGCTGCCAACTATTTTGAGGATGTTGAGATTATTGAGCTTCATCATGACCAGAAGCTTGACGCACCAAGCGGAACTGCGCTTAAAACAGCGGAAATGATTTCAGAAGTCCGTAAAGAAAAGCAGCAAGGACATCCGGATGAAAAAGAAATTCTCCCAGGAGCAAGAGGAGCGGAGCAAAACGGCATTCGCTTGCACAGCGTCCGTCTTCCGGGACTGATCGCGCATCAGGAGGTCATGTTCGGCATGGATGGCCAAACGCTTCAGATACGCCATGATTCTTATAACCGTGCTTCTTTCATGTCAGGCGTTAAACTGTCAGTCGAACAAGTCATGAAGATTGATCAGCTTGTGTACGGTTTAGAAAATATCATTGATTAGACGGGGGGATAAACAATGAAAATTGCTTTGATCGCGCATGACAAGAAAAAACAGGACATGGTTCAATTTACGACTGCCTATCGGGATATTTTAAAGAATCATGATTTATACGCAACCGGAACCACAGGGTTGAAAATTCAAGAGGCGACAGGTCTTCAAATTGAACGTTTTCAATCCGGCCCTTTAGGGGGAGACCAGCAAATCGGTGCATTGATCGCTGCCAATGCACTCGATCTTGTCATTTTTTTGCGCGACCCGCTGACCGCGCAGCCGCATGAACCGGATGTCTCGGCATTAATCCGGTTATGTGATGTGTATTCCATTCCGCTCGCCACAAATATGGGTACTGCGGAAATTCTCGTCCGCACACTTGATGAAGGTGTTTTCGAATTCCGTGACCTTCTTCGAGGAGAAGAGCCGAATGTATAATGCTGACGTTCTTGCTTTTGGCGCCCACAGTGATGATGTCGAGATCGGAATGGGCGGCACAATAGCGAAGTTTGTCAAACAGGGAAAAAAAGTAATGATATGCGACTTGACAGAAGCGGAACTCTCTTCTAACGGTACGGTCAGTTTACGTAAAGAAGAAGCAGCTGAAGCAGCCCGCATATTAGGCGCAGATAAAAGAATTCAGCTGACGCTTCCAGACCGCGGCCTAATAATGAGTGATCAGGCAATCCGGTCGATTGTCACTGTCATCAGAACCTGCCGCCCAAAAGCGGTTTTTATGCCGTATAAAAAGGATCGCCATCCGGATCACGGCAATGCGGCTGCACTGGTGGAAGAAGCGATCTTTTCCGCCGGAATCCATAAATATAAAGATGAAAAAAGCCTTCCGGCGCATAAAGTCAGCAAGGTTTACTATTATATGATAAATGGTTTTCATCAGCCGGATTTTGTCATTGATATCTCGGATACAATAGAGGCAAAGGAACAAAGCCTCAACGCCTACAAAAGCCAGTTTATCCCGTCAAAGGATTCAGTTTCTACTCCTCTGACGAATGGTTATATCGAGATCGTTGAAGCGAGAGAAAAGCTTTACGGTAAAGAAGCGGGCGTGGAGTATGCCGAAGGTTTCTTTTCCAAACGGATGCTGATGCTTGATCATGATGTGCTTGGGGGCGAACAATGAGAAAACTAAAAATAGGAATCACATGCTATCCGAGCGTTGGAGGCTCGGGTATCATTGCGACAGAACTGGGGAAGCAGCTTGCTGAAAAGGGACATGAAATCCATTTCATCACATCAAGCATTCCGTTTAGACTGAATACATATCATCCCAATATTCATTTTCATGAAGTTGAGGTTAATCAATATGCTGTTTTTAAGTATCCTCCGTATGATTTGACATTGGCAAGCAAAATCGCAGAGGTGGCGGAACGGGAGAATTTAGACATTATCCATGCTCACTATGCTCTTCCGCATGCCGTATGCGCCTATCTTGCAAAACAAATGCTGAAACGCAATATCGGCATTGTTACAACTTTGCATGGCACGGATATCACGGTGTTAGGTTATGATCCGTCTCTAAAAGATCTGATCCGTTTTGCTATTGAGTCATCAGACAGGGTGACTGCAGTCTCCTCAGCGCTTGCGGCTGAAACGTACGATTTAATTAAACCGGAGAAAAAAATTGAAACGATTTATAACTTTATAGACGAGCGCGTGTATCTGAAGAAAAACACAGCGGTGATTAAAGAGAAACATGGAATTTTACCAGATGAAAAAGTCGTCATCCATGTGTCCAACTTTAGAAAGGTTAAACGCGTGCAGGATGTCATCCGTGTGTTCCGCAATATCGCTGGCAAAACGAAAGCGAAGCTGCTTTTAGTCGGAGACGGTCCGGAGAAATCGACAGCCTGCGAGCTTATCAGAAAATATGGCTTGGAAGACCAAGTCTTAATGCTTGGAAATCAAGACCGTGTTGAAGAGCTTTATTCTATTAGCGATTTGAAGCTGCTGCTATCTGAAAAAGAAAGCTTCGGTCTTGTCCTGCTTGAAGCGATGGCTTGCGGAGTGCCTTGTATCGGAACAAACATTGGCGGTATCCCTGAGGTTATTAAAAACAATGTGAGCGGATTTTTGGTGGATGTCGGTGATGTTGCGGCCGCAACAGCCCGCGCGATGAGCATTTTAGAAGATGAACAGCTAAGCAATCGTTTTACAAAGGCGGCAATAGAGATGCTTGAAAATGAATTTTCTTCCCAAAAAATTGTCAGCCAGTATGAACAGATTTATGCAGATTTAGCAGAACCGGAGTGATCACATGGAAAAAGTTTTTATCAAAGCACTTCCCGTGCTCCGCATCTTAATCGAAGCGGGCCATCAGGCTTATTTTGTCGGGGGCGCAGTTCGTGACAGCTATATGAAACGAACGATCGGAGATGTCGATATCGCAACAGATGCGGCACCTGATCAAGTAGAACGGCTGTTTCAGCGAACTGTTGATGTAGGCAAAGAGCACGGGACCATTATTGTGCTCTGGGAGGATGAAACCTATGAAGTCACGACATTCCGGACTGAATCTGATTATGTTGATTTCAGAAGACCGTCAGAAGTGCAATTTATCTCATCATTAGAAGAGGATCTAAAACGAAGAGATTTAACGATCAATGCGATGGCCATGACAGCGGACGGGAAGGTGCTTGATTATTTTGGCGGCAAGAAAGATATTGATCAGAAAGTGATTCGAACCGTTGGAAAGCCTGAGGATAGATTTCAAGAGGATGCGCTTCGTATGCTGAGAGCCGTACGTTTTATGAGCCAGCTTGGCTTTACGCTTTCACCGGAAACAGAAGAAGCCATTGCGAAAGAAAAATCACTCCTCTCCCATGTTTCAGTCGAACGAAAAACTATAGAGTTCGAGAAATTGCTGCAGGGAAGAGCTTCTCGCCAGGCGCTTCAAACGCTCATTCAAACGAGATTGTATGAAGAGCTTCCTGGTTTTTATCATAAACGAGAAAACCTGATTTCAACGAGTGAGTTTCCATTCTTCTCTTTAACATCCCGTGAGGAGCTTTGGGCTGCTCTTTTAATTAACCTTGGCATAGTCTTGAAAGACGCGCCCCTTTTCCTGAAAGCCTGGAAGCTCCCGGGAAAAGCGATCAAGGAAGCCATTCACATTGCTGATACGTTTGGCCAGAGCCTTGACGTAATGACAATGTACAGAGCTGGGGAAAAAGCACTGCTCTCTGCGGCCAAAATATCGCAGCTTCGGCAAAACGAAAAACTGGATGAAAAGAAACTGAAGGACATTCAGTACGCTTATCAAAACCTGCCGATCAAAAGCCTTAAGGATCTTGATATCACGGGTAAGGACTTGCTTGCGCTTCGAAACCGACCGGCTGGAAAATGGGTGTCGGAAGAATTACAGCGGATCGAGCAGGCTGTTGTGACAGGGAAGCTCTCCAATCAAAAGAAACACATAGAGGAGTGGCTGAAGACATGCGGTCAACATTAAGAAAAGACCTTATTGAATTATTTTCTCAGGCCGGCAATGAATTTATTTCCGGCCAAAAAATCAGTGATGCTCTCGGCTGTTCAAGAACTGCTGTGTGGAAGCATATTGAAGAGCTTCGGAAAGAGGGTTATGAAGTAGAAGCCGTTAGAAGAAAAGGATATCGGCTCATCAAAAAGCCTGGAAAACTCAGTGAAAGCGAAATTCGTTTTGGATTAAAAACGGAAGTGATGGGCCAGCATCTTATTTACTATGACGTTCTTTCAAGCACGCAAAAAACGGCTCATGAGCTCGCGAATAATAACGCACCGGAAGGCACCCTCGTGGTGGCTGACAAACAAACAGCCGGAAGGGGCCGAATGTCTAGGGTTTGGCATTCTCAAGAAGGAAACGGCGTTTGGATGAGCCTGATTTTGCGGCCTGACATTCCGCTCCAAAAAACACCGCAGCTGACTCTGCTTGCTGCAGTAGCTGTTGTGCAGGGAATAGAAGAGGCAGCAGGCATCCAAACGGATATTAAATGGCCAAATGATATTTTGATTAACGGAAAAAAAACAGTCGGTATCCTAACGGAAATGCAGGCTGAAGAAGACCGCGTACGTTCAGTGATCATTGGGATCGGCATTAACGTTAACCAGCAGCCTAATGATTTTCCAGATGAATTGAAGGACATCGCGACAAGCCTCAGCCAAGCTGCTGGGGAAAAAATTGATCGGGCCGGCGTCATTCAGCATATTTTACTATGCTTTGAGAAACGGTACCGGGATTATATGACGCACGGATTTACGCCGATTAAGCTTTTATGGGAAAGCTATGCGCTCGGTATTGGCACTAATATGAGAGCCAGAACGTTAAACGGAACCTTTTACGGTAAGGCGTTAGGTATAGATGATGAAGGCGTTCTGCTTTTAGAAACGAACGAAGGCATTAAAAAAATCTATTCTGCCGATATCGAATTGGGCTAATGTGTTGGTACAAGCCCGTTGATTTTGGTATACTTCCATTGGGCAGTATCGCCTGCGAACTGCACCTATTATTAAAATAGATAGACATTGCAGCAGTCTGCCTTGATCCAAAAAAGGACTGGGACAGAGGGATGAAACTCGCCGAACTTTAGAAAGTGAAGAATCCTTCTCGTTGTAACGGAAGGTTTTTTGGCTTGCAGAAGAAAACGGCAGATCATCTCCTCTAAACATGAGGAGGAGAAAACATGAAAACAAAACTGGATTTTCTAAAAATGAAGGAGTCTGAAGAACCGATTGTCATGCTGACCGCTTATGATTATCCGGCAGCTAAACTTGCTGAACAAGCGGGAGTTGACATGATTTTAGTCGGTGATTCACTTGGAATGGTCGTCCTCGGCCTTGATTCAACTGTCGGTGTGACAGTTGCGGACATGATCCATCATACAAAAGCCGTTAAAAGGGGTGCGCCGAATACCTTTATTGTGACAGATATGCCGTTTATGTCTTATCACCTGTCTAAGGAAGATACGCTGAAAAATGCAGCGGCTATCGTTCAGGAAAGCGGAGCTGACGCACTGAAGCTTGAGGGCGGAGAAGGCGTGTTTGAATCCATTCGCGCATTGACGCTTGGAGGCATTCCAGTAGTCAGTCACTTAGGTTTGACACCGCAGTCAGTCGGCGTACTGGGCGGCTATAAAGTACAGGGCAAAGACGAACAAAGCGCAAAAAAATTAATAGAAGACAGTATAAAATGCGAAGAAGCAGGAGCTATGATGCTTGTGCTGGAATGTGTGCCGGCAGAACTCACAGCCAAAATTGCCGAGACGCTAAGCATACCGGTCATTGGAATCGGGGCTGGTGTGAAAGCGGACGGACAAGTTCTCGTTTATCATGATATTATCGGCCACGGTGTTGAGAGAACACCTAAATTTGTAAAGCAATATATGCGCATTGATGAAACCATCGAAACAGCAATCAGCGGATATGTTCAGGATGTAAGACATCGTGCTTTCCCTGAACAAAAGCATTCCTTTCAAATGAACCAGACAGTGCTTGACGGCTTGTACGGGGGAAAATAAGATGAGACAGATTACTGATATTTCACAGCTGAAAGAAGCCATAAAACAATACCATTCAGAGGGCAAGTCAATCGGATTTGTTCCGACGATGGGGTTTCTGCATGAGGGGCATTTAACCTTAGCAGACAAAGCAAGACAAGAAAACGACGCCGTTATTATGAGTATTTTTGTGAATCCTGCACAATTCGGCCCTAATGAAGATTTTGAAGCATATCCGCGCGATATTGAGCGGGATGCAGCTCTTGCAGAAAACGCCGGAGTCGATATTTTATTTACGCCAGATGCTCATGATATGTATCCCGGTGAAAAGAATGTCACGATTCATGTAGAAAGACGCACAGACGTGTTATGCGGGCGCTCAAGAGAAGGACATTTTGACGGGGTCGCGATCGTACTGACGAAGCTTTTCAATCTAGTCAAGCCGACTCGTGCCTATTTCGGTTTAAAAGATGCGCAGCAGGTAGCTGTTGTTGATGGGTTAATCAGTGACTTCTTCATGGATATTAAATTGGTTCCTGTCGATACGGTCAGAGAGGAAGACGGCTTAGCCAAAAGCTCTCGCAATGTATACTTAACAGCTGAGGAAAGAAAAGAAGCGCCTAAGCTGTATCGGGCCCTTCAAACAAGTGCGGAACTGATCCAAGCCGGTGAAAGAGATCCTGAAGCGGTGATAAAAGCTGCAAAAGAAATCATTGAAACGACTAGCGGAACCATAGACTATGTAGAGCTTTATTCCTATCCGGAACTCGAGCCTGTGAATGAAATTGCTGGAAAGATGATTCTCGCTGTTGCAGTTGCTTTTTCAAAAGCGCGTTTAATAGATAATATCATTATTGATATTCGAGAAATGGAGAGAATATAATATGTATCGAACAATGATGAGCGGCAAGCTTCACAGGGCAACTGTTACGGAAGCAAACCTGAACTATGTGGGAAGCATTACAATTGATGAAGATCTCATTGATGCTGTGGGAATGCTTCCTAATGAAAAAGTACAAATTGTGAATAATAATAATGGAGCACGTCTTGAAACGTATATTATTCCTGGTAAACGGGGAAGCGGTGTCATATGCTTAAACGGTGCAGCCGCACGCCTTGTGCAGGAAGGAGATAAGGTCATTATTATTTCCTACAAAATGATGTCTGATCAAGAAGCGGCAAGCCACGAGCCGAAAGTGGCTGTTCTGAATGATCAAAACAAAATTGAACAAATGCTGGGAAACGAACCAGCCCGTACAATTTTGTAGAAGAAAAGCCCCCTTTATCGGGGGTTTTCTTTTAAGATTTTGAGAGTAAAACGGTTTTGCCGCTCCATTTCCGTACAAAACGTGTTACACTTTTGTCGTATGCAAGAATTGAGGTGTCCATTTTAATGAATAAGCAACGGTTCGTTGTTATAGATGTAGAGACAACAGGGAATTCGCCGAAGAAAGGCGATAAAATCATACAAATCGCAGCGGTTGTAATCGAAAATGGACAAATTACTGAGCGGTTTTCAAAATACATTAATCCAAATAAATCAATCCCTGCTTTTATTGAGCAGCTTACTGGAATCTCTAATCAAATGGTAGAAAATGAACAGCCATTTGAAGCAGTTGCTGAAGAAGTATTCCAATTGCTTGACGGCGCTTATTTTGTCGCTCACAATATCCATTTTGACCTTGGATTTGTCAAGTATGAGCTACATAAGGCGGGCTTTCAGCTCCCAGATTGTGAAGTGCTTGATACTGTCGAGCTCTCACGCATTGTTTTTCCGGGATTTGAAGGGTATAAGCTGACGGAATTAAGCGAGGAGCTTCAGCTGCGGCATGATCAGCCGCACCGGGCTGACAGCGATGCTGAAGTGACAGGGCTTATTTTTTTGGAAATCCTTGAAAAGCTGCGGCAGCTTCCTTATCCGACATTAAAGCAGTTAAGAAGGCTTTCGCAGCATTTCATCAGTGATCTGACGCATTTGTTGGATATGTTCATTAATGAAAACAGACATACCGAGATACCGGGCTATACGCGCTTTTCTTCGTTTTCTGTCAGAGAACCTGAAGCTATCGATGCTCGTATAAATGAGGACGAGAACTTCTCATTTGAGATCGAAAGCTGGGAAGCGGGAAATGAAAAAGCGCTGTCAGAGTTAATGCCTGGGTATGAAAAAAGAGACGGCCAAATGATGATGATGAGAGAGGTGGCTGATGCATTTGCCAATCGTGAGCATGCGCTGATTGAAGCTCCTCCAGGCATCGGAAAAACGATTGGCTATCTTATTCCGGCTGCGCTTTTTGCCAAGAAATCAAAAAAGCCGGTCATAATCAGCACGTATTCGACGCTTTTACAGCAGCAGATTCTCACAAAGGATTTGCCGATTGTCCAAGATCTGTTTCCATTTCCGGTAACAGCGGCGATTTTAAAAGGGCAATCGCATTATTTATGCCTGTATAAATTTGAGCAGGTGCTTCATGAAGAAGATGATAATTATGATGCTGTACTGACAAAGGCACAGCTTCTCGTTTGGCTGACAGAGACAAATACAGGAGATGTAGCGGAACTGAATTTGCCTTCAGGCGGAAAATTGCTGTGGGACAGATTGGCTTATGACGATGACTCCTATAAAAGAAGTCGCAGTGAGCATGTGATCGGGTTTTACGAGCGAGCCAAACAGATTGCTATGCGCTCCGATTTGGTGATCACCAATCATTCCCTTTTGCTGACCGATGAAGCCAGCCAGAAAAAAAGGCTTCCCGAAAGCGGCACATTTATTATTGATGAAGCACACCATTTTGAACGTGCGGCAAGCGAACATTTAGGGAAAAGAGCTACGTACATAGAATTGCATACGAAATTGAGCAGAATCGGCACTCTGAAGGAGCAGGGACTTCTAAAAAAGATGAGACAGCTATTCCAGCGAAACAGCCTGCCGGTTGATTCATTTTTCGAATTGGAAGAGTGGCTTCAGCACGTTCAAGCAGAAAGTGATGCTTTCTTTAGCTCTGTACATTCTTTTGTCAAACGAAGAAAACCTAAAGAAGACTTAAACCGTCTAGTGTTTAAGGTGAACAAAGAAAGCCAGGATAAAAGCTGGTCGATCTTAACGGATGGTGCGGAGAGGCTTTGTTCCATGCTGACACATTTGCAGCAGCTTTTTGAGGCGCAGTCATCCCTGATGGAAAAACATTTGAAGGGTATGAAGAGCAAAACCGTCTTTTTAGCCGATGAATACCAAAGAAGCATGAAAGGCTTGCAGCATTACTGTCAGACGTTGCAGAAGCTCTTCTTTGGGTCTGATGACGATGAAGCGGTTTGGATTGAAATAGATGCAAAGGGTGCGAAAAATGCAGTGGCCATTTACGCACAGCCTCTTGAACCTGGTGAACTTCTGGCTGATCAGTTTTTCGCGCGCAAAAATAGTGTGGTGCTGACATCTGCAACTCTTACAGTCGAAGGTTCTTTTCAATTTATGATTGAACGACTGGGACTGAGTGACTTTTTCCCGCGGACAATGAGAATTGAGTCACCCTTTTCTTACGATGAGCGTATGCAGGTGATGATTCCAAAGGAAATGAAATCAATTCAGGATACAGGGCAACCTGAATTTATACAGGATACAGCCCGTTATATCGAACTGATGGCAAAGGAAAAACAGCCTAAAATCCTTGTGCTGTTTACATCCCATGATATGCTGAAAAAGGTTCACCAGGAGCTTAAGCATAACATGAGTGCTTCCGGCATTCAGCTCTTGGCACAAGGGATTACAGGCGGAAGTCCCGGCAAACTCATGAAGACTTTTAAAACATCCAATCAGGCGATCCTGCTCGGAACAAATCATTTTTGGGAAGGCGTTGATTTCCCTGGTGATGAGCTGACGACAGTAATGATCGTGAGGCTCCCATTCCGGTCCCCTGATCACCCGCTTCATGCTGCAAAATGTGAGCTTGCCCGCAAAAAAGGAAAGAATCCGTTTCAAACAGTGTCATTACCGGAAGCTGTGCTGACCTTCAGGCAAGGAATCGGACGCTTGCTGCGTTCTGCGGGAGACAAGGGAACGATTATGATATTGGACAGACGGATTAAAACCGCTGGTTACGGCCGGCTGTTTCTTGATGCCTTGCCGACAACCTCAGTATCCGAAATGACTGACAGCGAGCTTGAAGCTTATGTTGCAGGGGAAAAAGAATAAAAGCCGCATAAAGCGGCTTTTGCGGTGTGGGAGTAGGATGGTGTTTTATTTAAAAGCGGATTTCCCGCTCTGTGATACTAGTATGGCGTGTCCTGAAATGGAGTATGACTAACAATATTTGTTCAAACTGGAGGATGAAAAAATGGAAAGTAAAATCGAAATTCTTTCAACAATTAATGTAGAGCATTCTGATGATCTGTATAAAATTGTGGACACATTGAATCGTACACTGAAAAGAGACAATCTGATGTTCGGCCTTGCGCTGGATGAAGAAAACAAAAACCAAGCCGTTTTTACCATTTATCGTACGTAGGTGAGAAGATGAGAAAAAAAGCATTAATATTTACCGTCATTTTTGGTATTATTTTTTTAGCAGTACTTCTTGTCTCGGCAAGCATTTATAAATCAGCCATGGCACAAAAGGAAGAGGGGCACGAAGCAGCAGCTGCTGAAGCTAAAAAAGAAACCGATCTCGCCAATGTTGATCAAGTCGAAACATTTGTCGGAAAAGAAAAATATTATGTTGTAAAGGGAACGGATAAAAAAGGCACTGCATTATATGTCTGGGTTCCTGCTGATAAAAAAGCAAAAATTCTCTCAAAAGAAGCGAAAGAGGGAATCTCTGAAGACAAAGCGGCGAAAATCATAAAGGATGAAGGGCTGGTTTCAAAGCAAAAAGAGGTTCATCTGGCAAGAGAAGGAAACGTCCTGCTTTGGGAAGTGACGTACTTAGACAAAGAAGGGCAATACAGTTTAAGTTATGTGGACTTTACAACTGGAAAGATTCTCAAAAATATCACGCCTTAAGACGAATTAGGGGGAGTTCAAGTTGAAACTGGCAAAAAGAGTATCCGCATTAACACCATCAACCACACTGGCAATCACAGCGAAAGCGAAAGAACTGAAAGCCGCAGGCCATGATGTCATCGGCTTAGGAGCAGGAGAACCTGACTTCAATACACCGCAGCATATTATTGATGCCGCTGTGCGTTCGATGAACGAGGGCCATACGAAATACACGCCTTCCGGTGGTTTGGCTGAACTGAAAAACAGCATTGCAGAGAAATTTAAACGCGACCAGAATATTGAATACAAACCGTCTCAAATTATTGTCTGCACTGGTGCCAAACATGCTCTGTATACCCTTTTCCAAGTGATTTTGGATGAAGAAGATGAAGTTATTATTCCAACGCCTTACTGGGTAAGCTATCCGGAGCAGGTGAAACTCGCTGGCGGAAAGCCTGTTTATGTAGAAGGGCTTGAGGAAAATCACTTCAAAATTTCGCCTGAGCAGCTGAAAAATGCAATTACGGAAAAAACAAAAGCAATCGTTATTAACTCTCCAAGCAACCCGACTGGTGTCATGTATACGGAAGAAGAACTATCTGCACTCGGTGAAGTGTGCCTTGAACATGATATCTTGATTGTGTCAGATGAAATTTATGAAAAACTTACATACGGCGGAAAGAAACATGTTTCCATTGCACAGCTGTCAGACAGACTGAAAGAACAAACGGTCATTATAAACGGCGTATCGAAGTCCCACAGCATGACAGGCTGGAGAATCGGTTATGCGGCAGGCTCTGAAGACATTATTAAAGCGATGACGAACCTTGCAAGCCACAGTACGTCAAACCCGACATCAATCGCACAGTACGGAGCGATTGCTGCTTATAACGGGCCTTCTGAGCCATTGGAAGAAATGAGAGAAGCATTTGAACATAGATTAAACACGATCTATGCAAAGCTCATAGAAATCCCAGGGTTCAGCTGTGTGAAGCCGGAAGGTGCTTTTTACTTGTTCCCGAATGCAATAGAGGCAGCTCAATCTTGCGGTTTCAAAGATGTAGATGAATTTGTTAAAGTACTTCTCGAGGAGGAAAAAGTTGCGATTGTTCCAGGATCCGGATTTGGCTCTCCTGAGAATGTCCGTCTTTCTTATGCAACATCGTTAGATCTTCTTGAAAAAGCCATTGAAAGAATCAAGCGTTTTGTAGAAAAACATAGCTAACAGATCAAAAAGCGGCTGACAGAAAAGCCGCTTTTTATCTGCATTGACCCGGTTAGTTAAGAGCGGGTATAATAAAGTGATGATAAAAGAGTTCGCGGGGCAATGAGCTTCCGAATGTCTTTCTTGTTTTGGAGGGAAATATGTTGAAAACAACAATCAACCAAGTGTACAAGCACGTAGGTGAGGAAGTAACGATCGGAGCTTGGGTCGCTAATAAGCGTTCAAGCGGGAAAATTGCGTTTTTACAGCTTCGGGACGGTACCGGTTTTATTCAGGGTGTCGTAGTAAAAGCGGAAGTGGAAGAAAGCATTTTCCAAACAGCTAAATCAGTGACGCAGGAAACGTCGCTCTATATAAAAGGGATTGTCAAAGAGGACGAGCGTTCTCCGCTTGGATATGAACTTGCTGTGACAGATATTGAAGTCATTCACGAAGCGACCGATTATCCAATTACACCAAAAGAACACGGAACGGAATTTTTGATGGATCACAGACATTTATGGCTGCGTTCAAAGCGCCAGCATGCGATCATGAAAATCCGTAATGAAATCATTCGCGCGACTTACGAATTCTTTAATAACGAAGGCTTCGTAAAAGTGGATCCGCCGATTTTGACTGGAAGCGCACCTGAAGGAACAACAGAACTCTTTGCCACAAAGTACTTTGATGAAGATGCATATCTGTCTCAAAGCGGCCAGCTCTACATGGAAGCTGCGGCAATGGCTTTAGGAAAAGTATTCTCTTTCGGACCGACATTCAGAGCGGAAAAGTCTAAAACAAAGCGTCACTTAATCGAATTCTGGATGATCGAACCGGAAATGGCGTTTGTAGAATTTGAAGAAAACCTTCAAGTACAGGAAAATTACGTTTCTTTCATCGTGCAATCAGTTCTTAAAAATTGCAAAATTGAACTAAACACATTGGGAAGAGACACGTCAAAACTTGAGCAAATCAAAGCTCCGTTCCCAAGAATTACGTATGATGAAGCGATTGAATTTCTGAAAGAAAAAGGCTTTGACGATATCGAGTGGGGAGATGATTTCGGAGCGCCTCATGAAACAGCGATTGCTGAACATTATGACAAACCGGTATTCATCACTCGCTATCCGACGTCCTTAAAACCGTTCTATATGCAGCCGGCTTCTGACCGTGAGGACGTTGTGCTTTGCGCTGACTTGATTGCGCCGGAAGGCTATGGAGAAATCATCGGCGGGTCTGAACGGATTCACGATATGGAACTTTTGGAATCGCGTCTTAAAGAACATGGACTGGATTCTGACGCATATAAATGGTATGCTGAACTTAGAAAATATGGATCAGTTCCTCATTCCGGCTTCGGCCTTGGATTAGAGCGGACAGTAGCTTGGATCAGCGGAGCGCCTCACGTTCGTGAAACGATTCCGTTCCCAAGACTGTTAAACCGTCTGTATCCGTAATACATTCAAATGAAACAAAAAAGAGTCTCCTGCAAGGGAGACTTTTTACAGTAAAGGGGCAATCACAATCCTTTACAGTAAGAGGTGTGACGATGAAAAAACAGCAATTTATTGATATGCAGGAGCAGGGAACATCAACCATCCCCAATCTTCTGCTTACGCATTATAAACAGCTTGGGCTTAATGAAACAGAACTTATTCTGCTGTTAAAAATTAAAATGCATTTAGAAAAAGGATCATATTTTCCTACACCGAATCAGCTGCAGGAAGGTATGTCAATTTCTGTTGAAGAATGCACAAACAGATTGCGGATGTTTATTCAAAAAGGCTTTCTGTTTATTGAAGAATGCGAGGATCAAAACGGCATCAAATTTGAGAAATATTCTCTTCAGCCTTTATGGGGCAAGCTGTACGAGTATATTCAGCTTGCACAGAATCAAACACAGGAAAGAAAAGCAGAAGGGGAACAAAAAAGCCTTTATACCATTTTTGAGGAAGAGTTCGCAAGGCCGTTATCGCCTTTGGAGTGTGAAACGCTGGCGATCTGGCAGGACCAGGATCAGCATGACGCACAACTGATCAAACACGCGTTAAAAGAGGCTGTACTATCAGGAAAACTCAGTTTCCGCTACATTGACCGGATTTTGTTTGAATGGAAGAAAAACGGGCTTAAAACTGTGGAGCAAGCAAAAATACACAGCCAAAAATTCCGGCGTGTACAAGCAAAGCAGAATGAACCGCAAAAAGAGTATAAAAGGCAGGTTCCTTTTTACAATTGGCTTGAACAATAAAGTGAAAAGGTGACAATCGTGTTAAATCTAAAACAAATTGAATTCTGTTTAGACAAGATAGGTGACATGTTTCCTCATGCGGAGTGTGAACTGGTTCATTCCAATCCTTTTGAATTAGTGGTGGCTGTAGCTTTATCTGCGCAATGTACAGATGCACTTGTAAACAGAGTGACCAAAACATTATTCCAAAAATATAAACGGCCGGAAGACTATTTGGCTGTTCCGCTGGAAGAGCTTCAGCAGGATATTAAATCAATCGGTTTATATCGTAATAAAGCGAAAAATATTCAAAAGCTGAGTAAAATGATTATTGAAGATTACGGCGGAGAAGTGCCGAGAGACCGCGATGAGCTTGTCAAACTGCCAGGGGTCGGGAGAAAGACCGCAAACGTAGTGGTATCCGTTGCGTTTGGCGTGCCGGCCATTGCCGTAGATACCCATGTGGAGAGAGTCAGCAAACGATTGGGCATTTGCCGGTGGAAGGACTCGGTTCTGGAAGTTGAAAAGACGCTGATGCGCAAGGTTCCCAAAGAAGACTGGTCCGTTACGCATCACCGGCTTATTTTCTTCGGCAGATATCACTGTAAAGCCCAATCTCCGCGCTGTGCGGAGTGTCCGCTGCTTTCTTTGTGCAGAGAAGGGCAGAAGAGGGATAAAAAAGGACTGGTGAAACGATGACGCAAGCAAAAGAAGTGTTGGCTTCCTATGAGCAATACTTGCGCAGTCTTGGCCAGAAGAGTTCCTCGGATATGAAGAAAACCTTGCAGACCAATCCCGTGTATTTTGATTTCTGCACGGAATTACAAGGCGATTTGCCATGGGAGGACAGCGGGAAATACGTTCCGCTTTTATTTGAAGTGTGGGATGACATCAAAGCATCACTTCTCCCAGTCTTTCAAACACGAAAATCGAGATGTGACCAAAACGAAATGTTAAAGGGCATTGTGTGTTTGCTGGCTTCGTTACATTGGACAGCAGGTGAGCCGGTGAAATCGCTCGATTGGCAAGAACTGAGGGAGAAATCATATCCCGCAAAGCCGATTAATTGGGCTGAACGAGTGGAATTTATTCTTCTTAAGCCGACCCAATACCATTGCTTTATTCAGCTTGATGAGCTGATTACCGAAATGAAAAAGCATTTTTATAAATATCATGCGATGAATCGATAAAACCTCCTGTTAAAACGGGAGGTTTTTTATTGTGTACCAAAAAAGCCATCACCCCAAAGGTGACGGCTTTTTTGGTTAATTTGTTTTTTCAATTGATGATGAGTTTGTTTGTGTTTTATTAGATGTGTCTGTTTTATTTTTATTCGTGTCAGTACCTGTTGAGTCATTCGTATCTGAGTTCGAATCACCATCCGACGTATCCTGGTTATTACTGTTATTGTTATTACTATTGTTAGATTGGTCTTGGTTACTGTTGTCAGACGGATTGGTGTTCGTGTTGTCTTGATTTTTGTCTTGATCATTTGTTGAATCATCTGTCTGATCTTGATCCGTCTTACCGTCATCTTTTTGAGAATCATCAGTTTGTGTATCATCCTGAGTCTTCTCATCATCTTGTTTTTCATCATCCGTTTGTTGCTGGTCTTTTTTATCTTCATCGTCTTCAGCTTTTGGCACCTCATAAGATGTGGAAGCTGTACTTTTGCCATCATCACTGACGGCTGTTACCTCGAATTTGTACACAGATCCTGGCTGCACACCCGAAATGACTGCCTCTTTTGCAGAGCTGTTTTGAATTTCCGAGTAGCTGCCGCCGTCAACAGATTGCTTAACAGCAAAGGTCGCATCTCCGTCATAATTCCAGCTTAACGTTAAAGATTGATTGTCTTTATCGTATTTCACGTTTAAACCAGACAGTTTAGCTGTTTCCTCTTTTTCTTCTTTCTCATATGTTTTAGAAACAGTAGAAGGAGCTGTGCCTTTAACAAAGTACTCTGTGAGCTTCTTATCGCTTGGCGTATTTGGCCCTGCCAGTTTTGCCGGATTAGAACCTTTTTCTACGGTGGCTTCCACTACGCTGTCAGGCTTCTCAAATGATCCGCTTCCGTCATCGACATCGGCAATGAGCTGGGCGAAGATGCGCTTGGCAATCTGTTGCTCTGTTTTATTTAAAGATTTTTTTCCTATCTTATTTTGAGAATCTACACCTGTCCAAACAGCAGCGGTATATTGAGGTGTATATCCTACAAACCATGAATCTGGTACACCGCCTTGTGCGATATTGTATTTTTGCATATCCGCTTCATCAAAGTTTGTTGTACCTGTTTTACCTGCAACTTCCACTCCCGGAACTTGGGCGAGCTGTCCAGTACCTGTCTTAACAGCTGTTTTCAGCATATCTGTAATCATGAAGGCTGTATAATCGCTCATTGCTGATTTTGATTTCGGTGTTAAGTCAAGCTTCGTGCCGTCATTAAATTCTATTGATTTCACAAAATGCGGTTCGTTATATGTTCCGTTATTTCCGAATGCACTGTATGCTCCAGCCATAGTTAGAGTAGAGACACCGGGATTACCTTCTCCGAATCCTCCGATAGAATATGATTCATACACTTTTTCTTTATTTAATCCGAGCCCCAGTCCATTAGCAAAATCAACTGCTGCATCTTTTCCGACTGCTTGGAATGCTTTTAGAGCCGGGATGTTACGTGATTGGGCGAGGGCTTCACGCATAGACATGACCCCTTTATAGGAACGGTCAAAGTCTCGAATAGGTGTTCCATCTGAATAAGTGTAAGCTGAGTCATCAATTTGCTCGTAAGTTGACCATTTTTTATTTTCAATCACTGGACCGTAGTCGAGAATAGGTTTAATGGTAGATCCAGGCTGTCGCTGGGCTTGGGTCGCGTAATTATAGCCACCAACCGTAGAATCTCTTCCGGCGCCAATCGCCCGCACTTCTCCGGTTTTCGTATCGAGAAGGGTAACGCCGCCCTGCATGCCTTCAGTAAACCCGACGGTGTCTCCGTCCATTAATTCATCTAGTTTATCTTGTGCTTTTGTATCTAATGTCGTATAGATCTTTAATCCGTCAGCAGATGGATCGACATCAGATTTTTCATCAATTTCCTTCATAACCTCTTCAACAAATGCGCTGTATTTGTTTGTACTTGCTTTTTCATATTCTTTCTGTGACACGACGCCTTCGTCTTTCACTGCCACTTTTTTCGCTTTGTTGTATTGAGAATCAGAAATAAATCCTTGTTTTTTCATCAGACTGAGGACGATGTTCCGTCTTTTTTCCGCTTTATCCGGATTTTTAACCGGGTTATACGCTGTTGGGCTCTGCGGCATGCCTGCCAGTGTGGCAGCCTGTTCGACAGTCAATTTGCTTAAATCTGTAACGCCGAAAAATTCTTCCGCCGCTTTTCCGATTCCGTATGCTCTAGGAGAAAAATAAATCCGGTTTAAATACATTTCTAAAATTTCATCTTTAGAGTAATTGCGCTCCAGCTGAATCGAAAGCCATACTTCCTGCACCTTCCGTTTCAACGTCTTCTGATGTGAAAGAAGGGAGTTTTTGACGACCTGCTGGGTGATCGTACTTCCGCCTTCAGCCCCGAAGCCATCTTTAAAGTTGGCAACTAAAGCACCGCCGATACGGACAGGGTCAATCCCGTGGTGCTCATAAAAACGAGCGTCTTCTGTCGCGATAAAGGCTTCTTTTACAACATCGGGAATTTCATCTATCGAGACGTAGGTCCGTTTTTCGGCGCCGACTTCGGCGATCTCTTTTCCATTTTTATCGTAAATCGTTGATGAATAAGGCGTCTTCAATTTGCTTTCATCAAGGGACGGCGCATCAGAAACCATGACGGCAAATGTAACAGCACCGCCGACTACGCCTAAAACAAACAGAATGAGTAAAGTGAAAAGGGTCTTTTTAAACAATCCGCCCTTTTTTCGTTTCTTGCCTTTTTTCGGTGAAGGACTCGACTTGCTGTTCGCTTTTCGTCGAGCTTCACGGCTGTTAAATTGATCTGACATAACATCTCAACCTTTCGTTAATCAACCTTTCGCACCAGATGATGGCGAAAAATAAAGCTGTTCAATAATACTAATATAATCAATTCTGGGTGCGTATCCAAGAGAAATCGGATAAGCTGTTTCTTCCAACTCATCTTTTCGAATTGATTTTCTGCCGTTTTTTTCTTTTCTGTCCCAGAAATAAAACAGCTTATCGGCTTCCAAAAAATAAACCTGGTCGAAAGCGGATATAATAACAAAACAAATACCGTCTTGAGCCTTTACCTGCTTCATATGCTCGATTTGATGGTCATGAAAATTCTGCAGGGGGAAAGAGGTCTTGTTTTTCGTTTCTTTCGCCTCAAAATCAATATACCGTCCTTTGTAAATCCCATTGTAGTCTGTTGTCGATGATTGTTTAAAGTAAGCTTCTTTAATCACTGCGGCACTTCTTTTTGGATAATGGACATTTACAATTTGAACAGGTGTCGGCTTTTTGTGTATAACGGCAATTTGGTTTGTCAAATAATACTTATTCGTTTCGTTTAAGTCATCTTCGAGGGTCATTCCGCGATTACTGTAAGACGGGGCCCTTTTCTGACTGTTTTGGGATGAAACCGAATGTTTCGGCTGAAATGTTTTTCCGTTAGGATACCGAATCACTTTCTCATCCTCCTTATTAAACTAATCATGACGGAAGTGAATGAACGTGCAAGAACAACAGACCATCAGAAAGCTTCTGAGCCGGATTGAGCGGCAGACAAAAATGAAAAACGCGGATAACATTTCAAGAACAAATGCTTATAAAGCATTTTACGACCGTCATCCGGAAATCAAATGGTCGCTTTTGGCTTCTTTCGTTTCTCGTAATGCCGGCTGGTCAATGACTGACTTAAAAGGCAGTCTGTTTCAGCTTGGACTCCGTGAGAGACAGCAAAAATGGTTCTTTTTAGCCTATGAAAGAGCGAACTGGCTTATTTTTTCGGATGCCTATCCGCAGCTTCTACTATACCACTGGTCAAAAAGAGTCGGGAAACCGCTGTTTCATCTTCTGCATGTGTTTGGCGTCTCACAATTTATGTCGGAAGAATGGACCCGTTTTTGGCATGAGCGAAATACGGAGCGGCTAATGTATGCCCTCATTATAAATGAACAAAACACTATCCAAACACCTATTATACAAAATCCTTCGTTTAAAAAGAATGTTTTTGACACGATTCCTTTTTATTTAAGTGACTGGTTTCATTTTAACACCGTTATTTTTCCTTCCTCAAATGGGTTTCTTTACGGCATTTCAGTGAAACGCTTTTCAAAGGCGGAGGAAAGGATAAGGCTGGGAAAGCAGCTGTCTCAATTGCTGTTCAAGCCAGAATTGTTCTCCTCTTTTTATCACTTTTTGCACACAGTGCCGCACACAGGTTCCCGTTTTGATATGGAAAAGATGATCGGGATTACAAAAAGAACATCTCCTATGCTAAGGACATGCTACCCTGAGTTAATCCACTCATTAGACGGAACGAAAACAGATTGGTTTCATGGAAAGATAAAGAAAACGTTCTTTAGGCGCGAGGAATTGCCGAAGCAGATTGAATTGACAGACTGGTATTTACATAAAAAGCGCCAGCTTCATGCGCTTTTTGCGGTGGAGCAGTGGCTAAAAAAATAAAGAAGCAAGGAAATTCCTTGCTTCTTACGTAGAAGGGCGGTTCGGGCCGCCTAATTTTTTATCTAAAGAATCGATTGCCTTTGATTCAGTCTTTTTTTGCTGGCCGGCTTTTTTCGGTCTTGTTTTCATACGGCACCTCCTCACAAGTATCGTTTGCATTAAGGAGGAGGATCATACAATTTTTGCGGGTGTTTTTGTCGAAAACTTCAGCTTTTCGTGGAATACCTGTTTGTTTGGCGATTTGCTTCTAGTTTTGTCATGAGGAAGGAAAGAGCCTTGAGAGCAAAGAATTTTAACCGGGAGAGACAAGGAAAGGGAGGTACACGAATGTCCGGTTATGTATGCAAGACAGATATTCTCCGTATGCTTTCTGATATAGAAGATGAATTAACGCGAGCTGAGCAAAGCCTGAATCATTCTGTAAATGCATTAGAGGCTGAGATGCGGGAAACGGAAAACGATCGCCTAAGTGTGCTTGAAGAAGAAATCATAGATCTTCATATTTGTATAAATGAGCTGTATCAATCGCCTGAACACAGGTATGCGTTTGAGAAGGTATACCGCATCGGCTGAATTTGTGAGTGAAATTTGGTACGATAAGCATTGAGGTGAAAGGTATTGCTATCACAAACATTGCTGGAAATGACCGAGCAAATGATTGAAGTTGCTGAAAAAGGCGCTGATCGGTATCAGGAAGGAAAAAACAGTAATCATTCTTATGATTTTTTTGAGACGATAAAGCCTGCAGTTGAAGAGAATGATGAACTGGCGGCCCGCTGGGCAGAGGGTGCTCTTGAATTGATAAAAGCCCACCGGCCAAAATATGTGCATAAAGAGCAAATTGAGACCGTAAAAGATAATTTCCTGGAATTGGTCCTTCAATCATATGTTCATCATATTCATAAAAAACGATTCAAGGACATCACTGAGTCAGTCCTTTATACATTGCACGCAGTAAAGGATGAAATTGCAAGAGAAGACAGCCGGTAAAAGGCTGTCTTCTTTTCGTTTTTATAGGGGGCCGGACGTTAATTCATCTCATATGCCGGGCTTTCTGCTCCATTTGCTTCGAGAACCTTCATACTGTTACGAAACTCAGTTATGCTGAGATGTCCTTGAATATAGAGGAACTTGGCAAAGTCCATCAGTTTATTCATACAGTCTGTTTCATATTTCTTCATTTCTGCAAAACGTTTGCTTAAGTATGATACGTTCATTATGGTGCATCCCCTCTCATCTGTATTGAAAATATGGTACCATAATGATTCGACTTTTTTCTGTTTTTAAAAAATTTAAACTTTCGACACAATTTGACAAATGCTAATCATCACTTGTGACACAAACAATAGAAGTCATTCATACATATATAGAAGAGAAATATGTTGTGTTTAGGGGGGAATCGCAATGAACAGGAGCTCTCGAAGCTATCCTCGGCAAATGGGCTATTATTATCCTCAGCAAATGCAAGGATATTATCAGCAGGCTGCACCCGGTTATTTAGAGCAACAACTGCCTCAGCAGCATTATGGACAGCAGGATTATTATCAGCCCTATGCTCCGATCCAGCCTATGCCTATGCAGCCGCCTGTATTTTCTAACCCTTATCCTATCCCAAGGCCTAATCAACAGCAGCCTTCGCAATTTCAAAGCATTATGTCGCAGTTCAAAAAAGCCAATGGGCAATTTGATTTTAATAAAATGATGGATACGACAGGTCAAGTAATGAGTGCAATGAATCAGGTCGGATCTTTAATAAAGGGATTTACCAGCTTTTTTAAATGATAGAAGCATGAATGAATCGTTCATTCATGCTTATTTTTTGGAAAGAAAAGTGTCATTGTCTGCTCGTTCCAAGACGTTTCCATATCTTCTTGGCGAACTTCATAAGGCAGCTGAACCGTTCTTGTCATGCTTGTAAAGGTAGCCTCATTTTGGTGTTTCTGTTTTTCTTGGAGTGTTACATGGAGATACCTCGATTTAACATCAACGACGATCTCGCCATCTCGAAACGTCGCCGGAATGGTAATATCGATATACAGCCCAGTATCTTTTTCTCTGACATGTATGGTCGTCTGCACATCCTTTAAACTCGAGTTGATCAGGTTCTGAAATCCGTTTATAAGGTTGCCGAACGCTGAGGATTGGAAAAGAGTGTCGATTGCCTCCGTTATGATTTCTTCTTTCTTTTGCAGTTCGTTCTTTTTGTCATCATGGAATTCCAATTTCGCCACCGCCTTTTTTAACCAGATTATGCGTCTATGCCAGATGTTGTTATAAATTGAAGCAAAATTGAAAGTGTGGTTAAATAGTGGTGAATGAAGGGATAACGGTTGAAGTGAATGAGAAGGGAGAAAATACATTGCTGAAAAAATTATTCGGAATGGGCAAAACTCAGGAAAAGGTGACAGAAGAGGTTATTTATTCTCCGGCAGACGGTACAGTAATGGACCTGTCAGATGTACCGGACCCTGTTTTTTCACAGAAAATGATGGGAGAAGGAATAGCGGTGGAACCTTCTAGCGGTGAAATCGTTTCTCCCGCTGAAGGTGAAGTCATTCAGATTTTCCACACCAAACACGCCGTTGGCATTCGGACTCGCTCGGGAATTGAGCTGTTAATTCATGTCGGGCTGGAGACAGTCAATATGAACGGAGAAGGATTTACTGCCCACATTAAAGAAGGGGATAAAGTGAAGGTCGGTGACCCGCTGATTACATGTGATTTGGAATTAATAAAAGAAAAAGCGAGCAGCACAGTCATCCCAATCGTTATAATGAATGGTGAGGCTGTAGGGTCAATTGTGCCGGCAGGCGAAAAGGCTGCTCGTAAAGGCGAATCAAAGCTCCTTACAATAAAAGCGAAATAAGCAGGGCGTATGCCTTGCTTTTTTTATTCAACTGTATAAAATTTGCACCTAGCCATGCAAACAAATATTCGGTAAACTGTACTTGACAAAGAGGTGTAAAGAATGAAAAAGAAATCACTGACTGAACTCATTTCTGATTTAAAAGGAAATGAAAACGTTGTGAATTGGCATGAAATTGAGCCTCGGGAAGCAAAAACAAGGCCTATGCCCGAAAGTATAGACGAGAGAATCAAAGCGGCCCTTTCGAAAAGGGGCATTGATGAACTATATACTCACCAATATTCCGCTTTTCAATATGTGCAAAAAGGAGAAAGCATCGTTACCGTAACGCCAACAGCATCAGGAAAAACGTTATGCTACAACCTCCCAGTCCTGCAGTCCATCGCCCAAGATGAAACAAACCGGGCGTTATATTTATTTCCGACTAAAGCGCTGGCACAAGACCAAAAGAGCGAGCTAAATGAAATTATTGATGAAATGGGCATTGATATTAAAAGCTTTACATATGACGGGGATACGTCTCCGGCAATCAGACAAAAGGTGAGAAAAGCAGGTCATATTGTCATTACAAACCCCGATATGCTGCATTCTGCCATTCTACCGCATCATACGAAATGGGTCAGTTTGTTTGAAAACCTTAAGTATATCGTCATCGATGAGCTTCATACGTATCGAGGTGTGTTCGGCAGCCATGTGGCAAATGTGATCCGGCGGCTGAAGCGGATCTGCCGGTTTTATGGAAGTGATCCGGTTTTTATTTGTACTTCCGCAACAATTGCCAACCCAAAGGAATTGGGAGAGCAGCTGACAGGCAAACCGATGTGGCTGGTCGATGACAACGGCGCACCGAGCGGACGCAAGCATTTTGTGTTTTACAATCCGCCAATTGTGAACAAACCGCTGAATATTAGAAGGAGCGCAACCGCAGAAGTGAATGAACTGGCGAAAGAGTTCCTTAAAAACAAAGTGCAGACCATTGTTTTTGCCAGAAGCAGAGTTCGGGTGGAAATTATTTTAAGCCATATTCAGGAGCTTGTGAAAAAAGAGATTGGAACAAAATCAATCAGAGGCTATCGGGGAGGCTATCTGCCGAAAGAGCGAAGAGAAATCGAAAGAGGACTGAGAGAAGGCGACATTTTAGGAGTGGTCAGTACGAATGCCTTAGAGCTTGGTGTTGATATCGGCCAGCTGCAAGTGTGTGTAATGACGGGGTATCCCGGAAGTGTTGCAAGTGCTTGGCAGCAGGCGGGACGAGCTGGCAGAAGACACGGTGAATCTTTGATTATCATGGTAGCCAATTCAACACCGATTGACCAATATATTGTGCGGCATCCTGAATATTTCTTTAATCGTTCGCCGGAATCTGCAAGAATCAATCCGGAGAATTTGATTATTTTAGTAGACCACTTAAAGTGTGCGGCTTATGAGCTTCCTTTTAGAGCTGATGAAGAATTTGGAGCCATGGAAGTCAGTGATATTCTTGAGTATCTTCAGGAAGAGGCTGTTCTTCACCGCAACGGCGAACGGTACCATTGGGCAAGTGAGTCGTTTCCTGCTTCAAACATCAGTTTGCGTTCCGCCTCCCAGGAAAATGTCGTTATAGTTGATCAGTCGGATATTGCAAATGTAAGGATTATCGGTGAAATGGACCGTTTTAGCGCGATGACGCTTTTACATGATGAAGCAATTTATTTGCATGAAGGCGTTCAGTATCAAGTTGAGAAGCTCGATTGGGACCATAAAAAAGCATATGTCAGAAAAGTCGATGTCGAATATTATACGGATGCAAACCTGGCAGTTCAGCTGAAGGTATTAGAAATCGATAAAACGAAAGAAAAAAGCCGTACGTCATTGCACTACGGAGACGTCACTGTCAATGCCCTGCCGACCATTTTTAAAAAAATAAAAATGACCACTTTTGAAAATATTGGGTCTGGACCCATTCATTTGCCGGAAGAAGAACTGCATACAAGTGCAGCTTGGCTCAAAATCAAAACAGCGGATGAAGACATCGGGGAAAAGACACTGGAACAGCTGCTTCTTGGCATCTCGAATGTGCTGCAGCATATTGTCCCTGTGTATATCATGTGTGATCGAAATGATGTTCATGTTGTTTCTCAAATTAAAGCAGCCCATACCGGATTGCCAACCATATTTTTATATGATCATTATCCGGGCGGTATCGGTTTGGCGGAGGAAGTCTTTAAACGTTTTTCAGACATTAATGAAGCGGCGAAACAACTGATTACACATTGTCCTTGTCATGACGGCTGTCCGTCTTGTATAGGTACGGAAATAGAAGGGATAAAAGCAAAGAAAAGAATTTTGCAGCTGTTGGATCAAATGTCGTAAGGAGGGAGGCCGGATATGTCATTAAAAGGGAAACTCGAGCGGATGAAAAAGCACATGGTGCTCGATGAAGGAGAACAAAAAATAGAAGCAGGCAAACAAGAAAACCACTTTGATGACATCCCGTTTTTAGAAGAGTGGGAGGCTTTTGGTATGAAGCCTTTCATCTTCGAAGATGAATACTGCCTTATCAGAGAAGTGGAATATCCGCTTTCTCACCGCCATGGGTTATACAGCTTTTCTGAGCTTGAGGAAGTGATCACACTGTGGAATCAAAGCGGCCTGTCGCATACATTGTCAGCAAAAGGGTATAACAAAAACAACCTCTTTTTCTTTGATACAGAAACAACCGGTCTTGGGGGTGGAGCTGGGAATACCATTTTTTTGCTTGGGCATGCGAGAGTATATGAAGACCGAGTGACAGTCAAACAGCATCTTTTGCCCAAACCGGGGAACGAAGTCGCCTTGTACCAAAGCTTTTTAAGCGAGGTTGACATTACATCACTTGTGACCTACAACGGCAAAGCCTTTGATTGGCCGCAGGTGAAAACAAGACACACCTTGATCCGTGACAGACTTCCGAAGCTTCCGGAATTTGGCCACTTTGATCTTTTGCATGGAGCTAGACGCCTGTGGAAACACAAAATGGACCGCGTATCTCTTGGCACGGTTGAAAAAGAGGAGCTCGGAATCCGCAGACTAGAAGACACACCGGGCTACTTGGCGCCAATGCTTTACTTTCATTTTATAAAGGCGCAAGAGCCGGATCTTTTAAAAGGTGTCCTGCATCATAATGAAATGGATGTGTTATCGCTCATTTCATTGTACATCCATATGTCTAAAAAAATCCTTTCAGAATCACATGCGCCAAAAGAACACAGTGAAGCCTATGCTATGGCGAAATGGTTTATGGCTCATAAAGAAACGGACCAAGCGATCAAGCAGTTGGAAAGGCTTATAGAAAAATCGTTTGAGGACCAGGACAGTGCACAGCTGGATTTATCGCTCCTGTACAAAAAACAAAACCGCTTGGAAGAAGCAGTGCCGCTTTGGGAAAAGCTGTCCCGCTCGCAAAACCAGAAGTGCAGATACGCTGCTGTAATAGAGCTCGCGAAATATTTTGAGCATAAGAAAAAAGAATTCGGAAAAGCATTGCAAATAGCAGAGCAATTGCTTAGCGATGCGGCATGCTTATCAGAGAAAGAAACTGAAAAACTGCATGTGAGAATTGCCCGGCTAAAGAGGAAATATTCCTCTTGAATATTCCCCGGGAAAGCGCAAAAGACGACTTGTTTCGCCATGAATTTTTTTTGCTGAATTCACATTGATTTTGTTGTAGAATAGCGGCGAATCCTGTAAAATGACGTTAGTTATTTTTAAAGGGAGAGTTGGTATGTATAAGGGTGTTTTTTACTTGTTCTTTGTTGTGGTATTTTTGATTGCTTTTGTGTTTTCAAACTTTAAAGACAGCTTAATTGCACACTTTTAAAATAGGTCTTTGCATCAGAACATGTACCCCTTATTTTTCATAACTTAGTATTGTAATAAAGTTTATGGAAAGGGGATTTTATCATGCATCACTGCAGACCGCATATGATGGCGCCAATTGTCCATCCTACTCATTGCTGTGAACACCATACGTTTTCGAAGACTATCGTGCCGCACATTCACCCACAGCATACAACAAACGTAAACCACCAGCATTTTCAGCACGTTCACTACTTTCCACACACTTTCTCAAATGTTGACCCGGCTACGCATCAGCATTTTCAAGCAGGAAAACCTTGCTGCGACTACTAGTATGGAAAACGTGCAGCTTGATGGTGTAAACAATGCAGCACAACAAATGGGGCCCACGGGAGCCCCATTTTTTAAAGCAGGTGAAATGATGAAAGTATTGGCAATAACGGGCTATAAACCGTTTGAACTCGGGATATTTAAGCAGGATGACAAGGCGCTGTATTACATAAAAAAAGCCATTAAGAACCGGCTGATTGCTTTTTTGGATGAAGGATTAGAATGGATTTTAATTTCGGGCCAGCTTGGAGCAGAGCTGTGGGCGGCAGAAGCCGCATATGATTTGCAGGAAGAATACCCTGACTTAAAGGTAGCTGTCATCACACCATTTTACGAGCAGGAAAAGAACTGGAAAGAACCGAATAAGGAACAGTATGAAGCAGTTCTGGCTCAGGCAGACTATGAAGCAAGCCTGACTCACCGTCCTTATGAAAGCCCGCTTCAATTCAAACAAAAAAATCAGTTCTTCATTGATAAGTCCGACGGGCTTCTGCTTTTATATGACCCGGAAAAGGAAGGCTCCCCTAAGTATATGCTTGGGACAGCGGAAAAAAGGCGCGAACAGAATGGCTATCCCATCTACTTTATTACAATGGATGACTTGAGAGTGACAGTAGAGGAAGACAGCTACTCATAGCAATAAGAGAAATTTGACAACCGTACAGATTTCTGAAAAAATATATGTGATGATTCACGATACGAGGTGAAAAAGATGCTTGCTGATAAAGTAAAGCTTTCTGCGAAAGAAATTTTGGAAAAAGAATTTAAAACAGGCGTTAGAGGCTACAAGCAAGAAGACGTTGACAAATTTTTAGATATGATTATTAAGGATTATGAAACCTTCCATCAAGAAATTGAAGAACTGCAGCAGGAAAATCTGCAGCTGAAAAAACAGCTTGAAGAAGCCAGCAAAAAACAGCCTGTGCAATCTAACACAACAAACTTTGATATTTTAAAACGGCTGTCTAACTTAGAAAAACACGTTTTTGGCAGCAAGCTTTATGATTGATCACGCTTGAAAAAAATGGCGCTTGTAAATTGTAATCAGTTGTTATATAATAATTCATGTTCTTAACGTTCGGGTAATCGCTGCAGATCTTGAATCTGTAGAGGAAAGTCCATGCTCGCACGGTGCTGAGATGCCCGTAGTGTTCGTGCCTAGCGAAGTCATAAGCTAGGGCAGTCTTTAGAGGCTGACGGCAGGAAAAAAGCCTACGTCTTCGGATATGGCTGAGTATCCTTGAAAGTGCCACAGTGACGAAGTCTCACTAGAAATGGTGAGAGTGGAACGCGGTAAACCCCTCGAGCGAGAAACCCAAATTTTGGTAGGGGAACCTTCTTAACGGAATTCAACGGAGAGAAGGACAGAATGCTTTCTGTAGATAGATGATTGCCGCCTGAGTACGAGGTGATGAGCCGTTTGCAGTACGACGGAACAAAACATGGCTTACAGAACGTTAGACCACTTACATTTAAAATGATGAAAACAAGCTCTCCCGTATAAGGAGAGCTTTTATCTTGAAAAGAGAAAAGTTTTAAAAGACAGGGTGATACGATGAAGAAGTATACACTAATTGCAACGGCGCCGATGGGCATTGAAGCTGTTGTCGCAAAGGAAGTACGAGATTTAGGATACGAATGCAAGGTTGATAACGGGAAAGTTATTTTTGAAGGTGATGCACTTGCCATCTGCCGTGCGAACCTTTGGCTTAGAACAGCCGACCGCATAAAGGTTCAGGTTGCTTCTTTTAAAGCGAAAACATTTGATGAACTGTTTGAAAAAACGAAAGCGATTAACTGGCGCTCGTTTATACCTGAAAACGGGAAATTCCCTGTCATCGGAAAATCGGTAAAATCAACACTTGCAAGCGTTCCCGACTGTCAGCGGATCGTCAAAAAAGCAATTGTCGAAAAGCTCAAGCTGCAGTCCGGCAAAGCCAATGATTGGATTGAAGAAACAGGTGCTGAGTATAAAGTGGAAATATCTTTATTGAAAGATCAGGCTTTGATTACACTGGACTCATCAGGGACGGGCCTTCACAAACGAGGATACCGTGTCGATCAGGGCGGTGCGCCGATTAAAGAAACACTTGCTGCCGCTTTGGTGCAATTAACCAATTGGACGCCTGACCGCCCGTTTGTTGATCCTTTCTGCGGCTCCGGAACAATCGCGATAGAAGCGGCGCTAATCGGCCAAAACATCGCCCCGGGATTCAACCGCGATTTTGTATCAGAGGATTGGGAATGGATCGGTAAAGATCTGTGGAACAAAGCGCGGCTTGAAGTCGAAGAAAAGGCAAATTATGATCAGCCGCTTACAATTTTCGCTAGCGACATAGACCACCGCATGGTTCAAATCGCAAAAGAAAATGCAGAGGAAGCAGGATTGGGAGATTTAATCCAGTTCAAGCAGATGCAGGTCAAAGACTTTACCACAAATCTGGAATTTGGCGTAATTGTCGGCAACCCGCCATATGGAGAGCGTCTCGGCGAGAAAAAAGCCGTTGAGCAGATGTACAAAGAAATGGGGCAGGCGTTCGAGCCGCTTGATACTTGGTCTGTGTATATGCTGACATCAAATGAAAACTTTGAGGAAGCATATGGCAGAAAAGCAACGAAGAAACGAAAACTCTTTAACGGGTTTATTAAAACGGATTATTATCAATACTGGTCAAAAGTAAGACCGCAGCGAAAGAAAACAGAAAACGCATAAAAAGAAGACGCTCTGCATGCGTCTTCTTTCATCTTTCAGCCCTATTCTATCGTTACCAACGGTGAGCTTTCGCGTTGCTTCTCAATATAATGTTGGTTTGGGACATTTCAGTGTGACCGTTTACTTGAGACTTAGAACGTTTAGGCCGCGTCCAATTGTGATGAAACAGTTCAGAATGCTGATCTAATCGGTTTCTATAACTCATGTCAACATCACTCCCTGATAGAATATTGTTGATAAGACGGATAATCCGGAGACGGAATATCAAGTGTAGTTTGTGCATGTTTCGGTGATAACATGCGGTAAAGCATGTATATAAAATGAAAAGTTCGCATACAATGATGATTATTTCCATCAGAGGTGATCTCATGCTGAACAGCGAACATTTTAATCTTATTCAAAGGGCGCTTGACGCAACAGCAAACGAGCTGAAGGAGCTCGGGACTGATTCGTCTCCGTCTGTGATTTCGCATGCGCAAACTGATTTAGAAAAAGCGGTAGAACATATTTATTCAACAGACCATCCTTTTTTATCGTCGCATGTGATCAATCGTAAGTAAACTGCAAAAAACTTGGCATTGCCAAGTTTTTTTATTGTATTCATCAGCGGAAAATGATATTATTGGTGGTCTGAATGTCGAATAGTTGGGGGTTGGAACTAGGTGACAACATCACGTTTGCCTTTTTCTTTAACGAAAACAAAGAATTTTTATGAAGAATTGAACAATTGGATTGGTGACGTGTTTTACGATATCCTTCCCGAAAAAGGGTTTGATCTTCGGGATGAGCAAGTATTTATGGCTTTTCAGCTGGAGCGGGCGTTTAAAGAGAAAAAAGTCATGTTCGCCGAAGCTGGAGTGGGAACGGGGAAAACGCTGGTTTATCTTCTTTTTGCAATCAGCTATGCAAGATATGTCGGCAAACCCGCCATCATCGCTTGTGCAGATGAAACATTAATTGAACAGCTGGTGAAAAAAGAGGGCGATATTTCTAAGCTGGCTGAGCATCTTGATCTGAAAATTGATACAAGGCTGTCAAAATCGCATGAGCAATATTTATGCTTGAAGAAGCTTGAAAAAACAATGCAGCGTTCTGATGATGATAAATGGCTGGATCTTTATGAGTCGTTACCGTCATTTGTCCACGAGTCACAGGCAATGCAGCGCTTTTATCCGTATGGCGACCGTAAGCAGTACGCAAATCTATCGAATGAAGAGTGGTCTGACGTAAGCTACGACTCGTTTCAGGACTGTCTGACTTGTGATATGAGACACAGATGCGGTCTGACACTTTCCAGAGATTACTACCGCAAGTCAACGGACTTAATCATTTGTTCCCATGATTTTTATATGGAGCATGTGTGGACGGAAGAATCACGCAAACGAGAGGGCCAGCTGCCGCTCTTGCCTGATCATAGTGCAGTTGTATTTGATGAGGGGCATTTGTTAGAGTTTGCTGCGCAAAAAGCGCTAACCTATAGAGTGAAGCAGTCTACTCTTGAATTGTTTTTAGAACGATTGCTGCAAAATGACATCAGAGAAGAGTTTGCAGAATTGATTGAAGATGCGCTTCTCGCAAACGACGAATTTTTCTATGTTCTTTCTGAAGAATCAAAGGAAGTAGCCGGTTCACACCGTTTAGAAATAAAAAATGACCAGCGTGTCAAAAAGGCGGCGGACGAGCTTTGCCGTTTACTTGATAAAATCGGTGAGGCACTTGTATTTGAGTCTGAAATGTATACGATTGATCAATACGAACTGTCAGTAGTGGAAGAATATGTTGAACAAATGGCGTATTCATTATCTCTATATCAAAAGGATGCGATCAGCTGGCTGGAGAAAAAGGAAGCAGAATCAACCTTTGTCGTGATGCCGAGAACGGTAGCAGAAGTACTTGGCGAAAAAGTGTTTTCTAAGAAAATTCCTTATATCTTCTCTTCTGCTACGCTGTCAGAAGGCGGTTCGTTTGATTATATTGCCGACAGTCTTGGGATTCATGATTATTTGTCATTAACTGTTGATTCCCCTTATGATTATGACGAGCAAATGAGTATTAATCTATACGCAAAAACAGATATGGCCGCTGAACAAAAAACGGCTGAAACGATTGAAACAATCAAACGTTACAAAGGAAG
This sequence comes from Bacillus sp. FSL R5-0576, assembly GCF_038004765.1. Classification (NCBI taxonomy): domain Bacteria; kingdom Bacillati; phylum Bacillota; class Bacilli; order Caryophanales; family Bacillaceae; genus Bacillus; species Bacillus sp. FSL R5-0576. The sequence continues at coordinate 2,054,200 of NZ_JBBORU010000001.1, read as the reverse complement.
AACGCTGGTGCTTTTCCCTTCTTTTGAAGAATTAAACGAGTTTAAAGAGCTGTCGGCGGCATGGGAGCTGCCGTATCCAATTTTCTTCGAAGGTGATGAGGAAATCAGCAGCTTAGTAGAGAAATTCCAAGAGGAAGAGGAAACAGTACTTTGTTCAGTTCACTTATGGGAAGGACTCGACATTCCCGGTGACGCATTGAAGAATGTTACCATTTGGTCATTGCCGTTCCCGCCACACGATCCTGTATTTACAGCGAAGCGCAACGGAGCGAAAAAAGATCCGTTCGAAGAAGTTGATCTGCCATATATGTTGTTACGTGTACGGCAGGGCATCGGGCGCCTGATTCGCTCGAATCAAGACAGCGGCTCGATTCACATTTACGCTGGCGGAGAAAATGAACGCATCATTGATGAGGTCAAAAAGGTCTTGCCTGTTGAACCGCACATGATGTAATGGAAAAAAGCTGACGATCGTTCGTCAGCTTTTTTTATTTGTCAGCGGGATAGCCAGCCGCCATCAACTGCTAAAATATGTCCATTTACATAATCTGAAGCACGTGATGCCAAAAAGACTGCAGTCCCCCCGATATCATCCGCTTGGCCCCAGCGGCCGGCAGGAATTCTCTTTAAAATGTCCTCATTTCGCTTTTCGTCATCCCGAATAGGCTTTGTATTCGCAGTAGAAATATAGCCTGGGGCGATTGCGTTGACCTGAATGCCTGACGCTGCCCACTCATTTGCAAATGATTTTGTCAAACCGGCAACAGCGTGTTTGCTCGCGGTGTAAGCCGGAACGAGGATGCCGCCTTGAAAAGACAGGAGAGAGGCAATATTAATAATCTTTCCATGACCTCTTTTCAGCATATGCCTGCCAGCAAGCTGTGTCAGAATAAACAGGCTGTTTAGATTGACATTCAGTACGTGCTGCCAGTTCTCTTCTGAAAAATCTTCCGCTTTTTCCCGATGAATAATGCCGGCATTATTGACAAGGATGTCGATCTGCCTGTTTTCAAACAGCTCAGCTGCAGAATCCTTTATCGCTTCCGGCTTGCTCATGTCCAATGTAAAAGATGTAAATATCCGGCCTTCCTGTTCCACAAGCTGCTGTGTTTCAGACAGACTGCTTGTATGTGATGTGCCGATAATATCAGCGCCAGCCCCGGCTAGGGCTTTGGCTATTCCTTGACCGATCCCTGTTCCCGGGCCTGTCACCAGCGCTGTTTTTCCTTCTAATGAAAAGGCGTCATGTAGATAACCCATCTTATTTCAGCCCATCCATCGGAACGAGATCCATGTCCGTAAATGTGTAATTTTCTCCAGCCATCGCCCACACAAAGCTATAGTTTGATGTTCCTGCGCCAGAATGAATAGACCAGGCGGGAGAAAGGACAGCCTGCTCATTTCCAACAACAAGATGGCGTGTTTCATCCGGCTGGCCCATGAAATGAAATACCTTTGAGTCCTTTTCAAGATCCAGATAAAGATAAGCCTCCATCCGACGGTCATGAACGTGTGCTGGCATGGTATTCCAGTTGTTGTTTTGATCTAACATCGTTATTCCCATCATCAGCTGACAGCTTTTAATGCCATCCTGATGAATGACTTTGTACAGACTTCTGACATTAGACGCTGCATCATCACCAAGGCGGTCCGGTGTCAGTTCAGGTAGGGCGGCTTTTTGTGTCGGATAGCTTTTGTGGGCGCAAGCGGAGACGAAGTAAAACTTCGCTTTTTCCCCGTTCAGGCTTGAAAACGATACATCCTGATTGCCCATTCCAATATAGAGAAAATCCTTTGTTTGAAGCACATATTCATCATCGCCAACCCTGACAGCGCCAGGCTGGCCGACATTAATAATCCCGATTTCACGCCGTTCCAAAAAGAAGTCTGTTTTTAGAAAATCACCTGCATCAAGCTTCAGTTCACTTTGCCCTGGAGCCGCTCCGCCGATGACAACCCGGTCTTCATGTGAGTAATACATCGTAAGTTTGTTTTCTGTAAATAAAGAATCCATTAAGAAATGACTGCGAAGCTCCTCTGTTGTAAAGCGTTTTACTTGTTCAGGATGTACAGAATAACGATTTTCCATTATATTTCCTCCTTGGTTAGGATTTCAGCATCACTTGAATGAAAATATTTTGGTAACGGTTTCAAAGAAAATTTTAGGATAAATAGTGAAAAGAGTCAACGAAAAAATAATGAATTGACACATTATTAAAAAAACTCTTCCCAAATTTTAAAATTATGGTATTCTTTTGTTGTAACGGTTTTGAAATCGGTTTCAAATATATGAGATACAGGAGCACTTGAATGAAAAAGAAAACAACAGGCCATACAACCATCAAAGATGTAGCTGAATGTGCAGGAGTTTCGAAATCGACAGTTTCCCGCTATATTAACGGAAAAATTGACGCGATTTCTCCTGAAAAAGTGAAAAACATTAAAAAGGCAATCGCAGAATTGAATTATCGGCCGAGTAAAATGGCACAAGGTTTGAAAATAAAAAAAAGCAAGTTAATCGGATTTGTTGTAGCTGACATTACAAATCCTTTTTCGGTCGCTGCTTTTAGGGGAGTCGAAGAGGTTTGTGATCAATATGGATACAGCATTATGGTGTGCAACACAGATAACAGTCCTGAAAAAGAGCGGGAAATGCTCTTAAAGCTAGAAGCCCATTCGGTTGAGGGCTTGATTTTAAACGCAACAGGGGAAAACAAGGATGTACTCCGCGCTTTTGCTGAACAGCAAATTCCAACAATCTTAATTGACCGGAAACTGCCGGATCTGAAACTGGATACCGTAACGACTGACAACAGATGGATCACAAAAGAGATTCTTCAGAAGGTGTACAGCAAAGGGTATACTGATGTCGCGCTGTTTACCGAACCGATTTCCTCTATCAGCCCTCGTGCAGAAAGAGCAGCTGTGTATCAGGAAATGGCTTCGGTTCAAAATGTGAACGGGCTTGTCAGATTGCATGAAATTGACGTAAAAGACAAGGAGCAGCTTAAGGCGGCGCTTCGTTCTTTTCACAAGGAAATGTCGGAGCAAAAAAAAGCGATTCTGGCTTTGAATGGCTTGATTATGCTGAAAATCATCAGCTGTATGGAAGAGCTTGGCCTGCGCATCCCTCAAGATATAGGGATTGCAGGATTCGATGATACGGAGTGGTACAAACTGATCGGTCCAGGCATTACAACGATCGCCCAGCCGTCACATGATATGGGCAGGACGGCGATGGAACGTGTATTAAAAAGGATTGAAGGTGACAAAGGAGCGCCTCAAACCATTGAATTAGAGGCAAAAGTCATCATGAGAAAGTCACTTTAATCCTAGGTGCCCTCAACTAAGAGGAGGTTGGGAAGAGATGAAGCTTGATGCGGTGACATTCGGGGAATCAATGGCCATGTTTTACGCAAATGAGTATGGAGGTCTTCATGAAGTATCCACTTTTTCTAAAGGGCTTGCCGGAGCAGAAAGCAATGTCGCCTGCGGCCTTGCCAGACTCGGATTCCGAATGGGATGGATGAGCAAGGTCGGCAATGATCAGCTCGGAACGTTTATTTTACAAGAGCTTAAAAAAGAGGGAGTGGATGTGTCCCGCGTGATCCGCTCGCAGGACGAAAATCCCACCGGGCTGCTGCTTAAGTCAAAAGTGAAAGAAGGCGACCCGCAAGTTACCTACTATAGGAAAAACTCAGCTGCAAGCACATTAACTTCTGCTGAATATCCGAGAGATTATTTTCAATGCGCAGGCCATTTGCATGTGACAGGTATTCCGCCTGCCTTATCAGCCGAGATGAAAGACTTCACGTACCATGTCATGAACGACATGAGAAACGCAGGGAAAACCATTTCATTCGACCCTAATGTAAGGCCTTCGCTTTGGCCTGATCAAGCAACAATGGTACACACAATCAACGATCTAGCTGGGCTTGCAGACTGGTTTTTCCCGGGTATCGCAGAGGGAGAGCTATTGACCGGAGAAAAAACACCTGAAGGCATTGCCGACTATTATTTGAAAAAAGGTGCCAGCTTTGTCGCTATTAAACTCGGAAAAGAAGGCGCTTACTTTAAAACGGGGACAAGTGAAGGATTTCTAGAAGGCTGCCGGGTCGACCGGGTGGTTGATACGGTCGGCGCCGGAGACGGATTTGCAGTCGGTGTAATCAGCGGTATCCTAGACGGTTTGTCGTACAAGGATGCGGTGCAAAGGGGAAATGCGATTGGCGCTTTGCAAGTGCAGGCACCGGGGGATATGGACGGTTTGCCGACCAGGGAGAAATTAGCTTCTTTTTTATCTGCTCAAAGAACGGTTCACCAAAAGAAAGGGGATTATTAATATGGAGTCCAAAGTCGTTGAAAACCGTCTGAAAGAAGCAAAGCTGATTGCAGTCATTCGTTCAAAGGATACGCAGGAGGCCTGTCAGCAGATTGAGAGTTTGTTAGATAAAGGGATTCGTGCAGTTGAAGTGACGTATACGACCCCCGGGGCATCAGATATTATCGAATCCTTCCGTAATAGGGAAGATATTTTAATTGGCGCGGGCACTGTCATCACCGCGCAGCAAGCTGGGGAAGCTGCTGAGGCTGGCGCGCAGTTTATTGTCAGTCCGGGTTTTTCAGCTGATCTTGCTGAACATCTATCTTTTGTAAAGACACATTATATCCCCGGCGTCTTGACTCCGAGCGAAATTATGGAAGCGCTGACATTCGGTTTTACGACATTAAAGCTGTTCCCAAGCGGTGTGTTTGGCATCCCGTTTATGAAAAATTTAGCGGGTCCTTTCCCGCAGGTGACCTTTATTCCGACAGGCGGGATACATCCGTCTGAAGTGCCGGATTGGCTTAGAGCCGGAGCTGGCGCCGTTGGAGTCGGCAGCCAGCTGGGCAGCTGTTCAAAAGAGGATTTGCAGGCTGTTTTCCAAGTGTAAGCGGAATTGTTTTTTCATAACCGGAGGATGGGAGAATCCACAATATGAAAATCAAGGCGACAATTGAACGGGTACCTGGCGGAATGATGATTATTCCGCTATTTCTTGGAGCGGCGCTCAACACGTTTGCGCCTGGAACAGCGGAGTTCTTTGGAGGGTTTACGGGTGCTTTGATTACCGGAACGCTGCCGATACTGGGTGTTTTTATCTTTTGCGTAGGAGCAACGATTGATTTTCGTTCTTCAGGCTATATCGCAAGAAAAGGAATCACGTTATTATTGGGAAAGATCGGATTTGCGGCGCTACTCGGCGTGATCGCAGCGCAATTTATACCAGACGATGGCATACAATCCGGCTTTTTTGCAGGCCTTTCTGTTTTAGCAATTGTCGCGGTAATGAATGAAACGAACGGCGGACTGTATTTGGCGCTCATGAATCACATGGGAAGAAAAGAGGATGCGGGCGCTTTCGCCTTTATCAGTACAGAATCTGGTCCTTTTATGACCATGGTGACGTTTGGTGTGACGGGACTTGCCGCATTCCCATGGGAAACGCTGGCAGCGACAGTCATCCCGTTTTTACTTGGATGTATACTTGGAAATCTGGATCACGATCTCAGAGACTTATTCAGCAAGGTTGTGCCGGCGATCATTCCATTTTTCGCCTTTTCGCTCGGCAATACCTTGAATTTTGGAATGCTGATCCAATCAGGGCTGCTCGGCATTTTTATCGGAGTTTCTGTCGTCATTTTATCGGGCAGTTCCTTGTTTTTACTTGATCGTTTTGTCGCGCGGGGAGACGGTGTCGCGGGTGTGGCCGCTTCTTCTACGGCGGGGGCTGCTGTAGCTGTGCCATACGCATTAGCGGAAGCGAATGCCTCATTTGCGCCAGTTGCTGAATCGGCAACTGCAATCATCGCGACAAGTGTTATTGTTACCTCGCTCTTAACCCCGCTGGCAACAGTGTGGGTGGATAAAAAAATCAAGCAGAAAAAGCGGAGAACACCTCCGCCAAAAAATCAAATGACAATCAACTGAATAAAAAGGCTGCCGCAAAACATACCGGCAGCCTTTTATACAAACAATTTGACTTTCATACCCCCTTCCATTAGCCTGTAATGGAACGGCTAGAATAGGGAGGGAATGGATATGGAGATACATACATATGAAAAAGAATTTTTTGATCTTTTAAAAAGAATCTCACATTACAGCGAAGCAGTTGCGTTAATGCACTGGGACTCCAGAACAGGCGCGCCGAAAAACGGCTCAGAGGATCGTGCCGAAAGTATCGGCCAGCTTTCAACAGATATATTCAATATCCAAACATCAGATCGAATGAAGGAGCTTATCGATGTCCTGTATGAACGATTTGATGACTTGTCGGAAGATACGAAAAAAGCAGTGGAACTGGCGAAAAAAGAGTATGAAGAGAATAAGAAAATCCCTGAGGCTGAATACAAAGAATACGTGATTCTGTGTTCAAAGGCAGAAACAGCGTGGGAGGAAGCGAAAGGAAAATCTGATTTCAGCTTGTTTTCTCCTTATTTAGAACAGCTGATTGAATTCAATAAACGTTTTATTACGTATTGGGGATATCAAGAGCATCCTTATGATGCATTGCTTGATTTGTTTGAGCCCGGCGTCACGGTAAAGGTGCTTGATCAGCTGTTTACTGAGCTGAAGGAAGCGATTATCCCTCTTGTTAAACAGGTGACAGCTTCCGGAAATAAACCAGATACAAGCTTTATTACAAAAGCGTTCCCGAAAGAAAAGCAAAAAGAGCTCAGTCTGTATTTTTTACAGGAGCTTGGCTACGATTTTGATGGCGGAAGACTTGATGAAACCGTTCATCCGTTTGCAACTACGCTGAACCGAGGAGACGTTCGGGTCACGACGAGATATGATGAAAAAGATTTCCGGACGGCGATCTTTGGCACCATTCATGAGTGCGGGCACGCGATATACGAGCAAAATATTGATGAAGCACTCAGTGGCACGAACTTGTCAGACGGCGCATCAATGGGAATTCATGAATCGCAATCATTATTTTACGAGAATTTTATCGGCCGCAACAAACATTTTTGGACACCGTACTATCAGAAGATTCAAGAAGCATCACCTGAACAGTTCAAGGACATCTCCCTGGATGATTTTCTCCGGGCAATCAATGAATCAAAACCTTCATTTATCAGGGTCGAAGCGGATGAATTGACGTATCCTCTTCATATCATCATCCGTTATGAAATTGAAAAAGCGATTTTCAGCAATGAAGTGTCTGTGGAAGATCTGCCGTCGCTTTGGAATCAAAAATACCAGGATTATTTAGGGATTACACCGCAGACCGACGCAGAGGGGATTTTACAGGACGTCCATTGGGCAGGTGGAGATTTCGGCTACTTCCCATCCTATGCGCTCGGCTACATGTATGCGGCTCAGCTGAAACAAAAAATGCTTGAGGATCTCCCTGAATTTGACGCTCTCTTGGAAAGAGGAGAGTTCCATCCGATAAAGCAATGGCTGACGGAAAAGGTGCACATTCACGGAAAACGGAAAAAGCCGTTAGACATTATTAAAGATGCAACAGGAGAAGAGCTGAATGTTCGCTATTTAATTGATTATTTATCAAACAAATATTCAAATCTCTATCTGTCATAATCAAAAGCCTGGCGGCGCGTCGTCAGGCTCTTTTATATCGAACCCCCTTGAAATACGAATGATATCTAAAAAAACAAAATTAAAGTTCGGGAATTTTTATTTTCAGCCTATGCAAGAGATTAGAATCTTGATATAATTTATTACAATATAATAGGAACACTCATATAATCGCGTGGATATGGCACGCAAGTTTCTACCGGGCACCGTAAATGTCCGACTATGGGTGAGCAATGGAACCGCACGTGTACGGTTTTTTGTGATATCAGCATTGCTTGCTCTTTATTTGAGCGGGCAATGCTTTTTTTATTCTCATAACGGAGGTAGACAGGATGGAAGCACTGAAACGGAAAATAGAGGAAGAAGGCATCGTATTATCTGATCAGGTATTGAAAGTGGATTCTTTTTTGAATCACCAAATTGATCCGCTGCTTATGCAGAGAATTGGTGACGAATTTGCGTCCAGGTTTGCAAAAGACGGTATTACCAAAATTGTGACAATCGAATCATCAGGTATCGCTCCCGCTGTAATGACGGGCTTGAAGCTGGGTGTGCCAGTTGTCTTCGCGAGAAAGCATCAATCGTTAACACTCACCGACAACTTGCTGACAGCGTCTGTTTATTCCTTTACGAAGCAAACAGAAAGCCAAATCGCAGTGTCTGGGACCCATCTGTCGGATCAGGATCATGTGCTGATTATCGATGATTTTTTGGCAAATGGACAGGCAGCGCACGGGCTTGTGTCGATTGTGAAGCAAGCGGGAGCTTCTATTGCGGGAATTGGCATTGTTATTGAAAAGTCATTTCAGCCGGGAAGAGATGAACTTGTGAAACTGGGCTATCGAGTGGAATCTTTGGCAAGAATTCAGTCTTTAGAAGAAGGAAAAGTGTCCTTCGTACAGGAGGTTCATTCATGAGAAATGGATTCGGCAAAACGCTGTCTTTAGGGATTCAGCATGTTCTTGCCATGTATGCCGGCGCCATTGTTGTTCCTCTGATTGTCGGAAAAGCAATGGGACTGACCGTCGAGCAGCTGACTTATTTAGTATCAATTGATATTTTTATGTGCGGTGTGGCTACACTTCTGCAAGTGTGGAGCAACCGATTTTTTGGGATCGGGCTTCCGGTAGTGCTTGGCTGTACCTTTACAGCTGTATCGCCGATGATAGCGATTGGATCTGAATATGGGGTTTCAACTGTTTACGGCAGCATTATCGCTTCAGGCATTCTTGTCATTCTTATTTCATTTTTCTTTGGAAAGCTCGTATCGTTTTTTCCGCCGGTCGTGACAGGCTCTGTTGTTACGATTATCGGTATTACACTGATGCCGGTTGCCATGAATAACATGGCCGGCGGAGAAGGAAGTGCAGATTTCGGAGATCTCTCCAATCTTGCTCTTGCTTTTACCGTGTTGAGTATCATTGTGCTTCTATACCGTTTTACAAAAGGCTTTATCAAGTCCGTCTCGATTTTGATCGGTATTTTGATTGGCACCTTCATCGCATATTTTATGGGAAAAGTTCAATTTGATAATGTTTCGGACGCGGCAGTTGTTCAAATGATTCAGCCATTTTACTTCGGAGCGCCGTCTTTTCACGCAGCGCCTATCATTACGATGTCCATCGTTGCAATTGTCAGCCTTGTGGAGTCAACTGGTGTTTACTTTGCTTTAGGTGACCTGACAAACCGCCGTTTGACAGAGAAAGATCTGTCTAAAGGCTATCGAGCTGAAGGACTGGCTGTGCTTCTGGGCGGTATTTTTAACGCTTTTCCTTACACGGCATTCTCTCAAAATGTCGGGCTTGTTCAGCTCACAGGGATCAAAAAAAATACCGTCATTGTGGTCACAAGTGTGATCCTAATGGCATTTGGGCTGTTTCCAAAGATCGCTGCTTTCACGACCATTATTCCATCCGCTGTTTTGGGCGGTGCAATGGTGGCGATGTTTGGAATGGTGATTGCTTACGGAATTAAAATGCTCAGCCGCATTGATTTTGCGAAACAGGAAAATCTGCTGATTGTTGCCTGCTCAGTGGGATTGGGGCTCGGTGTGACCGTTGTGCCGGATATTTTCAAACAGCTTCCGAGTGCCTTAACGCTGCTTACAACGAATGGCATTGTGGCGGGCAGCTTTACTGCAGTCGTCTTAAATATTGTATATAACGTTTTTTCTAAAGCTAAAAAATCAGAACAAGAAGCTGACCTCGCTGAACAAAAAACAGCAGTCTAACTCCGCCGCGGCGGAGTTTTTTTGCATATAAAAAAGATTGTTGCGGCACAATGTATGCAAAGAGGTGATCGCATGGCGTTTATTTTATCCATTGGAACAAGTCTTCCTGCGTATAATGTAAACCAAGAGAAAGCGGCCGAGTTCGCCCGCTATATGTTTCAGCATTCTTTTAAGGATATTGACCGGCTGTTATCCTCCTTTAAAAACGGGCAAATCCATTCGAGACAGTTTGTTAAGCCGATTGAATGGTATAAAGAGGGGCACAGCTTTGAAGAAAAAAATCAAATATACATAGAAGAAACACTTAAACACAGCAGAGCGGCTGTTCGTGAGTGCCTCTCTCATCCGGAATTTTTTCAAGAAGCCATTCCTTATGAGAAAGTGGAAGCTGTTTTTTTCGTCTCCAGTACAGGCCTTTCCACACCGAGTATCGAGGCGCGGCTTATGAATGAACTTCCGTTTTCTCCATATACGAAGCGGATTCCGATTTGGGGGCTTGGCTGTGCAGGAGGAGCCAGCGGACTTGCGCGTGCAGCCGAATACTGCAAAGCGTATCCTAAGGCTTTTGTGCTTGTCATTTCTGCCGAGCTGTGCAGCCTGACATTCCAGCCGGAAGATAAAACAAAAAGCAATCTGATCGGCACCTCGCTTTTTGGTGACGGCATTGCCGCAGCTTTATTATGCGGAGAGAAGGCGGACCGCAGGATGTCAAAGCTGCAACTTGCGCCGAAGATAATGGACGCCCAATCTGTTTTGATGAAACAATCAGAAGATGTCATGGGTTGGGACTTTACCGATCAAGGATTCAAAGTCATTTTCTCACGAGACATTCCGACCTTGGTGGAAAAATGGCTCAAAACAAATGTACAGATTTTTTTGGACAAACATAAGCTGTCATTCCATGATATCAGTGTTTTTTTGGCGCATCCAGGCGGAAAAAAAGTGATCGATGCATACATCAAAAGTCTCGGGCTATCGTCAGAAAAGCTTTCATCTGCGCAAAGCATTTTGCAAAAGCACGGAAATATGTCTTCAGCCACAATCTTGTATGTGATCAAAGACCATCTGCAGAACGGACATAAAAAGGAAGCTGAACGAGGAATGATTGGCGCATTAGGGCCGGGTTTCTCATCAGAGTTGCTGTTATTCAGCTGGGAAAAGGGGGCTTGACTCATGTTTTGGTTGTTGATCGCCATTCTCATTGTTCAAAGAGCAGCAGAAATGGCAGTGGCCAGGCAAAACGAACAAAAGGTAAAGAAGCAAGGAGCAATTGAATTTGGCGAGAGCCACTATCCGTATATCATTACGATGCATATCCTTTTTTTCCTGTCCTTAATTGCCGAGGTGCTGCTGATGAATAAACAGCCGTCCAACTGGTGGCTCGGTATCGCTGCAGTGATTTTAAGCGTACAGATAGTAAGGTATTGGGCGCTTTGTTCCTTAGGAGCATATTGGAATACGAAAATCCTTGTTGTTCCAGGCGTAGAGCTTGTAAAAAAAGGTCCATATAAATGGATGAAACATCCAAACTATGCCGTTGTTATACTCGAAATTTTGCTGATTCCGCTGCTTTATCAAGCATACGTCACCATGTGTCTGTTTTCCATTTTCAATGCCGTGTTGTTAAGCGTCAGAATTCGCGCAGAAGACAAAGCATTACAGGAATACAGCGTAAAATAGCGATTGAAAATCATTCTCAACCATGTTAAAATGAATTTGAAAAAGATTCTCAATCAGGATGGTGAAGCAAATGACAATGCTGTTTTTGCTTGGAGCGGTTTGTACATATAGTGTATTAATTGGTTTTGTATTAAAAGGAATCTCTAATAAATCTGTTTGATGAATCTGGAACTTGTAAAAGTTGCAGATTTTCTTTTATAGAAGCTGCCGTAATGGCGGCTTTTTTCTATTCTCCTAAAGAAATTTGGTTTATTCTTGTGTAAAATGTAAAGGGAATGAATTCAGATCTTTCGAAAAAGGTTCACAATTGAAACGGCACAAAGGGGTTCAGACTTATGACAGATCAAAACAGAAAAGAGCTTTTGCATAAAACTGGGGAAATTTATAAGCAATTTATTGAGAATCAAGATGAACAAAGGGCTGCTAAACTGGCTGCGGTCATGAAAAAAGCGGCTGATGAAGAGGTTTATATCGCGTTTACCGGGCATTATTCAGCGGGAAAATCGTCACTGCTGAACTGCCTGTTAATGGAGAATATTTTGCCGACAAGCCCGATTCCGACAAGCGCTAACCTTGTTGTGATCAGAAACGGGGAAAAGCGAGTTCGGCTTCATACAACAGACGGAGCGTGTGCTGAGCTGGAAGGGGCTTACCAGAAAGACAAGGTGCAGCAATATTGTAAAGACGGGGAACAGATTGAAAGCGTCGAAATTTTTGACAGGTATACTGAGATCGATTCCGGGGTTGCGTATATTGATACTCCAGGGATAGATTCAACAGATGATGCTCATTTTCTATCGGCTGCTTCTATTCTTCACCAAGCGGATGCGCTGTTTTACGTCGTTCACTATAATCACGTGCACTCTGAGGAAAATGTAAAGTTTCTCAGATCAATAAAAGAAAGCATTCAGAATGTGTATTTTATCGTCAATCAAATTGACCGCCATGATGAGACGGAGACGAAATTTGGAGACTATCAAGCGCAGGTAGAGGAGATGCTTTGCAATGAAGGGATTTCAAGGGAAGCGCTCTATTTTACATCAGTAACAGAACCGGATCACCCGTTCAATCAGATGGGGGCCCTGAGAGAAGAGTTAAGAAGAATAGAACAGCAATCAAAAAGCAATATGCAGGCTTTAACGGAACAAAAAGTCCGTAATCTGCTAAAGGAACATACGGAAATGCTGAAGAAAGACGAAACAGGCGCTCCGAGTTTCGCTGAACAGCTTAATATCCAAATTGGACTGGTCCAATCGCTGCGTGATCAATTGAATGAGGCCGAAAAACAAACGACTGAGGCAGAGAAGAGGATGCAGGAAGAAATCAATCGTATTTTAAAAAACGCAAACCTGACGCCTTTTGAAATGCGTGAATTGGCGGCTGCATTTTTAGAATCACAAGAGCCTTCTTTTAAAACCGGCTTTTTCTTTTCTAAAGCGAAAACTGCACAGGAAAGAGATAAAAGGCGGAATGCTTTTTTCTCTGATGTGGCAAAACGAACAGAGGCCGAAGCGGATTGGCATATGATAGACACGCTTCATAAACTCGCCAAGGTATTTGATGTCTATACCGCTGAAAGTGAAAAGCTGATTCAGGCCTATCGCACACCGCTTGATATAAGCATCATTGAACGCGCGGTCAAGCATGGTGCAGCCTTTTCCTCTGAATATGTATTGCAATATACAAAAGACTTAGCAGAGCTCATCAGGAAAGAGGCGAAAAGAGAAGCCGCAGACATCATAAAGGTGCTCTCCGCTATGGTGAAAGAGCGTGTTTCCAAAGATGTGCAAACAATTAACGACCGGCTCGTCCAAGAATCAGAAAAACTTGTATTTCTTCAAGAACAGGCGTGTTTAGAGAATAATGCCCGAGAGAAAACCGATCGCCTGTGGGCCATTTGGGAAGAAGAGTCCGCATGCCCAATGCATATAGACACAGAATGGTTTAAATCGAAGAAAACAAGAGTGGCGGCTCCAGAGCAGAAACAAGGCCGAAGCCAGCTGACGGCGCAGCCGATGCCGAAATCAGAAATCAAAATGGAACAAGAAATGCCGCTTCAAGACCAAATCAAACGCTTTTACACTTTGTCTGACCTTTTAGGCGAATACAGCATGTTGTTAAAGCAAACTTCAGCGTTTCGTGAAAGGGTGAAAAGGCTTGAGGAACGGAAATTTACACTCGCTCTTTTTGGAGGCTTTAGCTCGGGGAAATCATCATTTGCCAATGCGCTTGTCGGCGAAAGAGTGCTGCCATCCTCACCAACGCCAACCACAGCGACAATTAACAAGATCACAAAGCCAATCAATGGCAACTTAAACAAAACAGCGGATGTAGTGTTTAAGACAGAGGATGACATAACGGCTGAAATTTTGCAGCTCACCGGAATACCAAAGGAACCGGCAGGCCGTTCCTTCACAGAGAAGTGGGAAAAGGCAGTCAAAAAAAACAGGCTGCAGGAAGAACACGTGAAATTGATCAGCAATTTCCTGCTTGCATACGAGAAGTATCAGCAGTATATACAGGAACAGAAGAAATTAACGATTCCGATCTCTGAATTAAAGCCGTATGTAGCAGAGGAAACAACGGCCTGTGCTGTGAAAGAGGTAACGGTCTACTATACATGCCCGCTAACTGAAAAAGGGATTACGATCGTTGATACACCCGGCGCGAGCAGCATGAATAAACGGCATACAGAACTGGCATTCCAATATATCAAAGATGCTGATGCATTTTTTTATATGACTTATTATCAGCACTCTTTTTCAAAAGGAGACCGTTCATTTTTGCGAAAGCTTGGACTTGTGAAAGAATCGCTCAGCATGGATAAAATGTTTTTTATTATTAATGCTGCAGACCTTGCAAAAGATAAAACAGAGCTCGAAACAGTGACCGATTATGTCAGCGCAGAGCTTGTAAAAGAAGGGGTTTATGAGCCGCAGCTCTTTACCGTATCAAGTAAGGAGGAACTGGTGGGAAAACCGGAGTCATTTTACAATCAGTTCTCAAAAGTAAGAAAACACTTAGACCGGTTTATCGAAGTGGACGTAAAAAAAGCGTCAGCAGCGCAGCTCAGTTCGGAGGCAGACAAACTATGCGAAACCGTTTTTCAGCTTCACCAATCCCAGCATCAGTCCCGAGAAGAGAAGGAAGCGCAGAAACAGCGCCTTATGCTGTCATTTGAGCAGGCAGCGGCCGATATCGAGAAACGGCGGAACTCAAAAACCATCATTGAAAAAGTAAAAAAAGATACAAGAGAGCAGCTATATCACATTGCACAGCGATTATCATATTTTGCAAATGATTTATTAAAATCGGCATTTCATCCCGGGCTGCAAAACGGGGATTGGAAAAAGAACGTCAGTAAAGCGATGACAACAGCCATACATGAATATCAATTTGAATATATTCAGGAAATCAAAACGCTTGATGTTCGCATGAGCGGTTTCATCGAACGGCATATCAATGAAGAATGGCTGGATCATTTTCAAAAAACATTAAACGAGGACGGTTATTTTTCCGTTTATGCGGGTGATCAGCATTCGAACGGCATACAGTTGAAGGAAGTTGAACCGGAAATAGAAGAACGTGCTTTTGAGCAGGAACTAAAAGAGATCAAATCACCGAAGCAGTTTTTTGAGCAGAAAGGAAAAGCGGCCTTTATCGAAGCTGTACGGATGAAACTTACGAAAATCACAGAGGCATGGATAAAAAATGAAGAAGAAAGCCTGATATCTCATTACACTGCTCACCTCAGACGCTTACAGGAAGATATGGGTGAAAAAGCAATCGCGCAAATAACGGATCAAAAAGAGACATATTTAAGAGGATATGCGGAAGGGGAACATGCGAAAGAGATTGAAATGGCGTATCAGGCGTGCATTTCCTGGAAAAATTCAGACAATACAATAAAAATGTAAAATTCAGTTGGCTTGTATTTCAAGTCATGATAGACTAAATAGAAAAAAGCGAGATGAACGATTAATGTCAGAGGTACATAAAGCAATTTCAGCACATTCATCAAAACAGCACGAGCATATCAAAGCATTTATGCGTCTTGAAAATATGCGTGAATTGGCGATTGAAGAAGCTGTTGCTAAATGCAGAAACGATGAGCCTTATACTACAGATGCAATTAATGAAATTACCGAGCAAATGAATCAGCTCGCTAAAAAAGGCATCGTCCCGACAAGACGGCTTGTATCAAAAGAAATGGTCAGAGAATACGTAAGCCGCATGTAAGCTGGATGATCCTGTCGCGAGTGAACCTCCTGCCGGAAGCATATACTATATGCATCCGACGTAAGGGGGGATTCATGTTGGGCAGAACAAAGCTCGGAAACAGAAATGCACAGGCGAATAACAATGCCAAAAAGAAAAACGGATTTCAAACCCATTTTGACTCTTACGCAGGACGCGAAGCTGAAAAGCTGATCGCCAGCAACAAAAGACACAACGATTGATAAATATCCAAACAGTATCTCTAATTAAAGAGATACTGTTTTTTATTTTTGGGCTGCTTTATGATAAAATAGAAGGAATGAAAGAAAAGGGAGTTATTTGATGAATAATAATAAACTATTGCTGGTTGACGGCATGGCTCTTTTATTCCGGGCCTTTTTTGCCACGGCCGTACATCGCAACTTTATGATAAATGACAGCGGGGTGCCGACGAACGGCGTCAACGGCTTTTTAAAGCATTTGATTACAGCTGTGGAAACATTCCAGCCGACACACGTCGTCTGCTGCTGGGACATGGGGAGCAAAACGTACCGAAATGACTTGTTCCAAGATTATAAGGCCAACCGCAGCGCGCCGCCTGTGGAGCTGATTCCGCAGTTTGATTTGGCAAAGGAAGCAGCCGCAGAGCTTGGAATCATGAATATTGGCTTTGCCGGCTATGAAGCGGATGACTGTATCGGTACTCTTGCCGATTTATTTGCGAATGAAGCGGACATTACGGTCGTAACAGGGGACAGAGATTTACTTCAGCTGTTAACGGATAAAGTAAGCGTTGCTTTGCTTCAAAAAGGAATCGGAAATTATAAAGTCTATACAAAAGAGACTTTTTATGAAGAAACAGGCGTAATGCCGAAGGCTTTGATTGATATTAAAGCGCTTATGGGTGATTCCAGTGATAACTATCCCGGAGTCAAAGGCATTGGAGAAAAAACAGCCTACAAACTGATTCGTGAATATGAAACGATTGACCGTTTATTGGAAAATCTTTCTCTTCTTCCAAAAGGACAGCAGGGAAAAATTCAGCAAGGTTTAAGCGATTTGGAGATGTCGAGGAAGCTTGCGGAAATCCATTGCTCAGTGCCGCTGGCCTGCACACTGAAAGACGCTTTATTTACTTTGCAAATGGAGCAGGCGGCTGACATGCTTCGCCGCCACCAAATTAAAGGAATTGAGCGTATGCTTGAAAAGCTGAACGCTAGAGAGATCGTTTAGATCCTCTCTAGCGTTTTGTATTGCTTTTTTTTGCTCTCTCCTCAAGCTCTGTTTTAGGGTCATTATGTGTATTGCCTTCCAGGTCGCCTTGCGGAGTAACACCGCCGGTCAGCCGGCCTTTATCTTTCTTTTTCATGTTAGTTCACCTCGCCATTAGGATGAACCAATGATCAAGATTTAATTCTTTTCATTCAGCCGAATCGCTTCTTTTGCCAGAAGATCGGCTTTTTGGTTTTGCTTGCCCGGTATCCATTTGATGAAAAAAAGAGGGAATGCCGCTTTTAATCGGGTGATTTCTTCTACGAACGGTTGAAACGTTTTATTTTTAACCATTTCAAGCTCAGTGGCGCGTTCCACAATATCTGAATCGGTTCGAAAGGAAACCGATTGATACCCGCGCGTTGCACATAGCTTCATCCCTTCAATTAATGCAAGAAATTCCGCTTCCTGATTTGTATGCACTCCGATTGGAATAGAGAAGGATTCTGCTATTCCCTCATGTTTGATAAAAATGCCGATACCGGAAGGCCCGGGATTACCAGCGCTTGCGCCGTCTACGTATATTTCTGTAGGCATTATGAACTCCTTTCATCTTTAGGTATCATTTTTTTGGCTGCATAAGCATAAGGCAATGAAATCAAAGATACCGTAAACTTAATCAAATATGTAGAAATAAAAATATGAAGCCACACGCCTGCCGGATAAATGCCGAGAAAGGCGACTGAAGTGAATATGAATGTATCAAACAGCTGGCTGACTGCTGTACTGCCGCCGTTTCTGAGCCATAAAAGCCGATCAGAAGGAAATATCCTTCTAATTGCCGAATATACATAAACATCCAGCGTTTGGCTGAAGATAAAGGCAAGCAGACTTCCTAACGCAACTCGCGGAAGGAATCCGAAGATCGTTTCTAGCGCTGTTTGTGATATGTCGCTGGAAGCCGGTTCGAAAAGCAGCACGCCCTGCATGACAAATGTCAGCGTCAGGAGCGTTGAGAATCCGAGCCATACCGCTTTTCTGGCTTCAGCTGGTCCGTATTTTTCATTCAGCACATCTGTCGCAAAAAAGATTGTGCCATACATCACATTCCCGAGTGTCGCTGTTAAGCCAAACAGTTCCACTGTTTTGACGACTTGGAGGTTGGCGCAGACTGTCGCAAAACCGATCCAAACAAACAGCCCCATTTTGCCAAATCCTTTATAAAATAAAAGAACAATGATAAAATGAATGATCGCAAAAAAGATCCAAAACGAATTATTAAACAAGATGAAAAAGCTTCCTTTCCGGGGTAAGATTGGTTTGATTATAGCATAAGCCCGACAACTAATGAATGGTAAGGTGATTGTAATGAAGCTCAGACCGCATTTGAAAATAGAAGCAAAAGGAACAGGATCCGTCTCATTTTTTAGCGAAGACTGGCTGACAGCACAGCAGGCACGTATGCTCGCCAGAGAACTTGGACGTTTTCCATACATGAAAGAGCTAGAGTTCGAAGACGAGAAAGGCGGCAGCTGGATGCTGAAGGAATTGGAAAAGCTGACAGAGGAGCTTGCTCAAGAGCCTGATGACATTACTGTTTATTTTGACGGCAGTTTCGATAAGGAGAGCGAACTGGCCGGTCTCGGGATCGTCATCTATTATTCACTGGGAGGAACCCGGCATCGCTTGAGAAAAAATAAAAGCTTCCGGCTGAAAACCAATAATGAAGCTGAATACGCAGCGCTTTATGAAGCAATAAGAGAAGTAAGAGAGCTTGGGGCAAGCAGAAATTCAATTACAATCAAAGGGGACTCGCTTGTTGTGCTGAATCAGCTTGACGGCAGCTGGCCTTGTTATGATCCATCTCATAATGAATGGCTGGACAAAATAGAAGCACTCCTTGAATCGCTGAAGCTTACTCCAACCTACGAAACAATACAACGAAAAGACAATCAGGAAGCTGACGGCCTCGCTAAAAAAATTCTATCCCATCAATTCGTAGAAAGCCACACGAAATTAGACCGTAACGGAGATGACGATATTGGATAAGAAAATGATCTTTAAAGAACTGACAGAACTGCACGATGAATATTGCAAGGACTGTTTTATTAAGAAGCAGTTTCGCAAAGAATTTGGCAAAACTTATGCGCATTCATTTTGTATCAATAAATGTACGGTTGGTGAAAAGCTGAAACAATACGGAGATGTCTTAACCAATCACTAAAAATAAAAACCGCAGAAGCTGCGGTTTTTATTCTTTGAATTCATCCAGCTGATGCTCGCTGTCATCTAGCAGCTGCTGTTGCTGCTTTACAAATTCAGGATCATCGAGAGCTGCCAGCTCTTCAGATTGTGACAGTTCTCTAGCATCCTCAATGGCTTGGTATGCAGAGTCGACTAATGTTTTGCTTTGGCCTCTCGTCGCGGCTCCTGTTGTTTTCTGCGCTGTTTCCACCGCTAGTTCCAGCTGCCGCTTATCCGTAAAGCCAGTCTGATCCTCATTATGAAATTCTGAAGTCACAAAAAACACCTCCGCCATTATTTTGCAGAGTTTTTTTGAAATTTATGTACCAAAATAGAAAAGAAAATAAAAATAAGCCGATATAACTATTGAACCAGAATAAATAGGACCGTTTTACTATTTGAGGTATCTTGATAGAGAAGGGGAACGCAGCTATGGATGATAAAGACTTGAAGTTGATCCTTCACAAAACATTTATAGAAATATACAGTGATTTAGAAGAACTGGCGGATATCGCGAAAAAAGGAAAACCATCAATGGAAAAGTATGTTGAAGAGATTGAACAGAGGTGTAAACAAAACATTTTGGCGATTGAAATCCAGATGAAAATCAAATAGGAGAGGCGAATGCCTCTCCTCTATTTGTCATCTCATCATCATGTATTGAGTTTAGAGTTTTACAACATTAGAAGCTTGAGGTCCACGATTACCTTCGACAATTTCAAAAGAAACTTCTTGTCCTTCTTCTAATGATTTGTATCCATCTCCTTCGATAGCTGTGAAGTGAACAAATACATCGTCTCCGCCTTCAACTTCAATGAAGCCGAATCCTTTTTCGTTGTTGAACCATTTTACTTTACCGTTTTGCATATTGCTTAATTCCTCCTAGTACTGTAGCACCCATGTGCTAAAAAAAATTTTGTCATCATCTAACTTTGATTCATTGTTAAATGATGGTTCAACTATACACCATCTGGGAGCACCCGTCAAGTTTCGAAACGGCTTATTTTTCAAAAGAAGGGCAAGTTTCATAAAAAAATGTAACCGCTTTTATTAATGGCTGAATATAAATAAAAAGAGCACACGATTTTCGTATGCTCTCAAGTACGCCATTACGATAGCACTTTGGCTTTTTGTTTGGTAGTCATCATTTCTGATTCCTTCAGGATATCCTCTAAAATCACTTCAGAGGAGTTTGCTAAATGAAGGTCCTTAATGTTTTTCTTCATGCGATGCAAGGTATCTTCATCTGCAAGAAGGGAAGTGACTGACTCGAGAATCTCTTCATGACGGTTCACAACGATGGCAGCTCCGCGGTCTTCAAAGAAGTTTGCATTTTCTTTTTCCTGGCCAGGCACGGGTTTGTACAGAATGACAGGCACTCCAATGGCTGTGGCTTCTGTCAAAGTAATGCCGCCGGGCTTGGTAATCATGCAATCTGTGATCCGAAATAGCTCATCAATGCGCTCCACATAGCCCAGAACTTTTAATTTGTCGCCATTTTCCGCCTCAAGCGCACTCAAAGATTCTTTTAAAGCCGTATTTTTCCCGCACACGACAACCACTTGCACTTGGTCATCTTTGACAAGGTTTTCGCACAGCTCTTTTACGTTCTTTAATACACCGTGAGCACCTGCCATGATCAGAAGCACTTTTTTGTTTGGTGAAAGATTGTACTTTTTATATATCGGGCCAACCGGCATGGATTCTTCAAATTGCGGCCTGATTGGAATTCCCGTGATTTTTACGTTGCTTGGATGAGTGCCGATCTCCAGCAGTTTTTCCTTCACGTAATCTGTCGCCACATAATATTTATCCACGTTTTCGTGAACCCAAATTTTATGAAGACAAAAATCAGTCATAACGTTGAAGGTAGGAATGACTCTTCCAGTTCGGCGTCTGTATTCAGGCACGACGATCATCGGAAATGTATTAATAATAATATCGGGCTGATGTTCATCGACAAGTTCGCCCAATCTTTTATTACCCATTTTAAAGTAAATATTGAATTTACGTTTATTATAGATTTTGTCAACTCCGTAATAAAACAAACGATAAAACTGTTTCCCGATTGAGAAGCTTTTTAAATAAAGGTATTGAGTTACCTCTGAAACAATCGGATTTGACTCTTGGTACAAATTAGAAACTGTTACATGCTGAAAGCCGAGCCGTACACATTGTTCATATAGTGTTTTGGCTACCTGCACATGTCCATTTCCGTAATTTGCAGTCAAAATTAATACTCTTTTATTGGTATTCAAGTAAATTCACCTCAATGTAATCAACAACAAGCAAGCTTCATGCATCGTAAGGAGTTATTGTCTATACATAAACATAACACAAATACATAATCGAATTATTAATGCAGTGAAAAAGTTAAGCTAATTTTAAATGATTTGGATTCCAGTATTTTAAATTTTTGTTATACGCAGACTGAATCAGATGTATTTTATCATATTTTTTGCTCAGCGTATCACTAAAAAAAGAAAAATTAGTCCCATTCATAAGGAGTTTCCTGGTAAACGTAATAATTCAGCCAATTCATAAACAATAATGTGGCATGCGCTTTCCAGCGATTCACTGGCTCGTTGCTGCCTTTTGCAAAATAATGTTTAGGCGCCTCGACAGTAGAAAGGTTTCGTTCCAAATCTCTTTCATACTCTTGAAGAAGCGTATTTGTATCATATTCAGGGTGCCCTGTCAAAAAGACTTGTTTTTCGTCTTTAGACACAATTAAGCAAACCCCGGCTTCCTTTGATGCGGTAAGAATGTTTAACTCGGGCACTGCTTGAAGCTGTTCCATATTTATATCTGTATGCCGGGAATGCGGCACGTAGTATAGCTCGTCAAAACCTCTTACCAATCTTTCGTGTTTTGAAAGAACGGTATGTTCGAACACACCGAAGATTTTTTTCGGCATTTGAATTTTTTCCACACCGTAATGGTAATACAAACCTGCTTGAGCGCCCCAGCAAATATGCAAGGTTGAAGTGACATTTGTTTTGCTCCACTCCATGATTTCCTTGAGCTCTTCCCAATATGAAACCTCTTCAAACGCCAAATGCTCGATCGGCGCACCGGTGATAATCATGCCGTCAAACCTCTTGTGACGGATATTGGAAAAAGTCGTGTAAAATTCGTCAAGGTGTTCTCTCGCAGTATTTTTCGGCGTGTGTGTGCTTGGGATTAAAAATGTGAAATGAACCTGTAAAGGCGAATTTCCAAGCAATCTGAGAAGCTGAGTCTCTGTTTGGATTTTTTTCGGCATCAAATTTAATATAATAATTTTTTGCGGCCGGATATCCTGATGAAATGCTCTGCTTTCATCCATTACAAATATCTGTTCACTTTCAAGCACCTGTTTTGCCGGCAGGTGTGTTGGTATATTAATAGGCAACGTGCCACCTCCATTATTTCCCCGTTAATTTTCTTCATTATAGGAATTTTCACGCCAATTTTCAATCTATCTATGCGTGTTGAGGGGGAAACAACAGAAAACTCTTTAAATAAAACGCACTGACACGCCTTTTGGTTTCACAGTAAAATGATTTTCCATGATGTCAGAGGGGATTGTAATGTTTTATAGAATGATAAGATAAAAAATGAGCCATATGAATTGATAATGAACGGACGTTTCATATTGTTAAGTTTCTTATGAGTTCTTAATTGATGTTTACATTTTGAATTGCGATTTAAAAAAGGTAAAATAATCAGCACCAGGGACATAGGAGGGGCTTACATGTCTATTTATCATATGAAGGTACGTACAATCACAGGGAAAGACATGACACTTCAGCCTTTCGCGGGAAAGGTACTGATGATCGTGAATACAGCAAGTAAGTGCGGTTTTACTCCCCAATTAAAGCAGCTGCAGGAATTATATGATACATATCAGCAGGAGGGGCTGGAGATCTTAGGGTTCCCCTGCAATCAATTCATGAACCAAGAGCCTGGTGAAGAGGCTGACATACAGGAATTTTGTGAAACAAATTACGGTGTTACATTTCCTATGTTTTCAAAAGTGGATGTAAACGGGAAAAATGCCCACCCGCTGTTTGTATATTTGACAGAACATGCGAAAGGGATGCTGGGAACTAAGGCGATCAAGTGGAATTTCACGAAATTTATAGTGGATAGAAATGGAGAAATCGTTGGCCGTTATTCACCAAATACAAATCCGAAAGAGCTGGAAGACGATATCGTGAAGCTATTAGAGCAATAAAAAGAGGGTGTTTTTGTGAAGGAATTGAAGCAGGCAGAGCAAATCAGGACATGGGTTCAATCTATCCTGACTGACGAAAGCTCTGGACATGACTGGCATCATGTATCAAGAGTAGCAGATATTGCAGCGTATATTGGAGAAAAGGAAAAAGCGGATTTGTTCATTGTTGAAACGGCGGCTTTGGTTCATGATTTAATTGATGTGAAGCTGCCTGACACGGTCAGGCTTTCTGTGAGCGAAGTATATGATCAGCTCGTTTTTTTCGGAGTAGGAAAAGAGAATGCTGACAGGGTGATTCATATTATAACAAGGATGTCCTTTCGAGACAGGGAAAAGCTGGCGAAGGAGCCGCTCTCAATTGAGGGAAAAGCCGTACAGGATGCTGACAGACTTGATGCGATTGGTGCTGTCGGCATTGCGCGAGTTCTCATGTTTGCGGGCGCAAACGGGCATGGCCTTTATGGAGATGATCAAAGCGCCTACGCTCATTTTTTTCATAAGCTGCTGCGGCTGAAAGATATGATGAATACAGACACTGCACGGGAACTGGCAGAAGAAAGACACAATTTTATGCTTCAATTTGTCCGCCAATTAGAAAAAGACATACCCGGGATTGATGCCAAAACGTCGTAATAGAAGGCTTGGAGCGACTATGATAGAATAAGTCACAGATATGCTATAGGAGGACGATCATGAAGATAAAATCAATTGAACCTACACCAAGCCCGAATACAATGAAAGTCATCTTAACGGAAGAGCTTCCGGCGGGCAAAAGCAATAACTATAAACTTGAGCAAGCAGAAGGCGCACCGCCTGTTATAGCGGAAATCCTTAAAATAGATGGAGTTAAAGGGGTCTATCACGTCGCAGATTTTCTTGCTGTTGAACGGAATGCAAGATACGACTGGAAAGACATTTTACCGCAAGTCCGCACTGCATTTGGGATGGAAAGTGCTGAAAGCGCAGAAGAAAATCGTTCTGATCAAGAATCTTTTGGAGAGGTAAAAGTTTTTGTGCAGATGTTCAGCGGCATTCCTATGCAAGTTAAATTAACCGATGGAGAGCGGGAAGAACGCTTCGGCTTACCTGAACGCTTTCAGCAGGCGATCTTAAAACTTAGATCTGAAGCTTCCAATGTTGTGTTTGAGCGGGCTTGGAAAGAACAGGGTGTCAGATTCGGTGACTTTGATGAAATCGGCCATGACGTGACAGAAGAGCTTCAGGCGGCATACAGTGATGAACGGCTGAAACGACTGACTGAAGCAGCCGCTCAAGGAAAGGGCGAAGCAAAACAAGCTGTACAGCGCAAAGCGTATAAAGTAACGCTTGACATGCTGGATGATGAGGACTGGAAAAAGCGTTATGCACACTTGGAACAGATGGATCCGAAAGAAGAGGATATCCCGGTTTTACAGAAGGCATTGGATGATCCAAAGGTGTCCATCAGAAGACAGGCTGTTGTGTACTTAGGAATGATTGAAACACCTGATGTTCTTCCTCTATTGTATAAAGCACTTGAGGACAAAGCTGTATCAGTCAGAAGAACGGCCGGAGACTGCCTGTCTGATATCGGCGATCCTCAAGCCATTCCTGCTATGATCAAGTCGTTAAGCGACTCCAGCAAGCTTGTTCGCTGGCGTGCGGCCATGTTCCTGTACGAAGTCGGCGATGAAAGTGCAATTGAAGCTTTGCGCGCTGCCGAAGATGATCCCGAATTTGAGGTCAGCCTTCAAGTCAAAATGGCGCTTGAACGTATTGAGCATGGAGAAGAAGCAAAAGGTTCTGTTTGGAAACAAATGACGGAAAGCAGAAAAAAAGGCGAATAGAAATAAAAAAGGTGCAGATCATGCACCTTTTTTATGTGAATTCACTTTTTATAAAAATTATTTCGAATATTGTTGAAAAATATCCGAAAACTATTTATAGTAAGTAACAATATTAATAGTTGGAGGGTTCAAATCGAAAGAAAGCTATATAAATATAAAAACACGAAAGAACAAAACAAGGTGAGGGCGGCCTGAATTTATCTTATTTGCAAAAACAGCTCATAAATAAACTGAAAATTGTCAAAATAAAATCCAATCAAACAATTGAAAGAATTTAGGAGGATCACCATGGCAGAATTACGCAGTAATATGATCACACAAGGAATCGATAGAGCTCCGCACCGCAGTTTGCTTCGTGCAGCAGGAGTAAAAGAAGAGGATTTCGGCAAGCCGTTTATTGCGGTGTGTAATTCATACATTGATATCGTTCCCGGTCATGTTCACTTGCAGGAGTTTGGGAAAATCGTAAAAGAAGCAATCAGAGAAGCAGGGGGCGTGCCGTTTGAATTTAATACCATTGGGGTAGATGATGGCATCGCAATGGGGCATATCGGTATGAGATATTCGCTGCCAAGCCGTGAAATTATCGCAGACTCTGTGGAAACGGTTGTATCCGCACACTGGTTTGACGGAATGGTCTGTATTCCGAACTGCGACAAAATCACACCGGGAATGCTTATGGCGGCAATGCGCATCAACATTCCGACGATTTTTGTCAGCGGCGGACCGATGGCGGCAGGAAGAACAAGTGACGGGCGAAAAATCTCCCTTTCCTCAGTATTCGAAGGGGTAGGCGCCTATCAAGCAGGGAAAATCAACGAAAACGAGCTTCAAGAACTAGAGCAGTTCGGATGCCCAACGTGCGGATCTTGCTCAGGCATGTTTACGGCGAACTCAATGAACTGTCTGTCAGAAGCACTTGGTCTTGCTTTGCCGGGTAATGGAACCATTCTGGCGACATCTCCGGAACGCAAAGAGTTTGTGAGAAAATCGGCTGCGCAATTAATGGAAACGATTCGCAAAGATATCAAACCGCGTGATATCGTTACAGTAAAAGCGATTGATAACGCGTTTGCACTCGATATGGCGCTCGGAGGTTCTACAAATACCGTTCTTCATACCCTTGCCCTTGCAAACGAAGCCGGCGTTGAATACTCTTTAGAACGCATTAACGAAGTCGCTGAGCGCGTGCCGCACTTGGCCAAGCTGGCGCCTGCATCGGATGTGTTTATTGAAGATCTTCATGAAGCGGGCGGCGTGTCAGCGGCTCTGAATGAGCTTTCCAAGAAAGAAGGAGCGCTTCATTTAGACGCGCTGACTGTTACAGGAAAAACTCTTGGAGAAACCATTGCCGGACATGAAGTAAAGGATTATGACGTCATTCACCCGCTGGATCAACCATTCACTGAAAAGGGAGGCCTTGCTGTTTTATTCGGTAATCTAGCTCCGGACGGCGCTATCATTAAAACAGGCGGCGTACAGAATGGGATTACAAGACACGAAGGGCCGGCTGTCGTATTCGATTCTCAGGACGAGGCGCTTGACGGCATTATCAACCGAAAAGTAAAAGAAGGCGACGTTGTCATCATCAGATACGAAGGGCCAAAAGGCGGACCTGGCATGCCGGAAATGCTGGCGCCAACATCCCAAATCGTTGGAATGGGACTCGGACCAAAAGTGGCATTGATTACGGACGGACGTTTTTCCGGAGCCTCCCGTGGCCTCTCAATCGGCCACGTATCACCTGAGGCCGCTGAGGGCGGGCCACTTGCCTTTGTTGAAAACGGAGACCATATTATCGTTGATATTGAAAAACGTATCTTGGATGTACAAGTGCCAGAAGAAGAGTGGGAAAAACGAAAAGCGAACTGGAAAGGTTTTGAACCGAAAGTGAAAACCGGCTACCTGGCACGTTATTCTAAACTTGTGACAAGTGCCAACACCGGCGGTATTATGAAAATCTAGACAGCTGGGGACACTTACTTCTATATTTTAAGGCGTGAACATTTGAAATCCGGCCCTCTCTATAGTATCCTTTACTTCAGATGAAGGATACTAGAGGGGGCTTTTTTTATGTCAATGGCTTATGAAGAATACATGCGCCAGCTTGTCGTACCGATGCGCCGCGAGCTGACTGGAGCAGGTTTTGAAGAGCTAACAACAGCAGAAGAAGTAGAAAACTTTATGGAAAAGGCAGAGGGCACAACTCTTGTAGTCGTTAACTCTGTATGCGGCTGCGCGGCAGGCCTTGCGCGTCCTGCGGCTACACAGGCAGTCCTCCAGAATGACAAAACACCTGACAATACGGTGACTGTTTTTGCGGGCCAAGATAAAGAAGCTACTGCGAAAATGCGTGAGTATTTTACTGGCCAGGAGCCTTCTTCACCATCAATGGCTCTTTTGAAAGGCAAAGAAGTCGTACATTTTATTCCGCGTCATGAAATTGAAGGACACGATATGGAAGAAATCATGAAAAATCTGACTGCTGCCTTCGATGCGCACTGCTAAATGCCCGTTTTCCGGGCATTTTCTTTTTGGGAGTACAGAAGATGATAACAACAAGCTATAGACCGTCTGAACACACCATAAAAACCGCAAAGCAGCTTTCTAAAGAGCTAAATATGCCATACTGCGGCCGGAATAAACAAACGGTTGAACACCTGCTGAGGTCAGCTGAACGTGATTTGCTTGTGGTCGGCAAAGAGCGGTTTGAGCTGTATACGAAACAAGGTGCCAAATTCTTTTTTCATCCGAATACAGCGATGTTTAGAGCCAAACGCTTCTTACAGGGAGAGCAAGAGCCTATGCTTCGGGCTGCCGGCTTATCTGAAGGGGATACGTTTTTAGATTGCACACTCGGGCTGGGGTCAGATGCCATTATCGCAAGTATGGCAGTAGGCGAAACGGGTTCTGTTGTTGGGATTGAAAAAAACCATCTTGTGTCTGTTTTAGTGAGGATGGGGCTGCATTCATGGGAAACGGGTATAGAAGAGCTTCAAGCTGCGATGAGAAGAATCCAGGTGAAGAATGGTGATTGCTTAGAATTCATCAAACAGCTTCCTGACAACTCTGTTGATGTGGTTTATTTCGATCCAATGTTTCATGAACCTGTAGAGACCTCTGACGGCATCGCGCCTTTACGTGATTTGGCAGAGGATTCAGTTTTACACGAAGGATGTATCAATGAAGCGGTACGAGTCGCCAGAAAAAGCGTTGTGCTAAAAGACCACTGGAAAAGCCCGCGGTTTGAACAGTTTGGTTTTAACGTCATGAAAAGAAAAACAGCACTGTTCCATTATGGCGTCATTCAAACAAGCCCGTGATTCATATCACGGGCTTTCTGTTAATCGGTGACCTCCATGACGACAAAGTATAATAATGTTAAGAGTGAAACTGTGGCAAACAGAGCGTCAATCATGCGGAAAGCCTCCTTTCATGGAATATTGTAAGCGTTTTTACACAAAGTGCATAGCAACGAATCTCCTAATTTGCATATCAGTTTCATATAGTACATGACTTGCATGTTTTGGATGTGCTAAAATAAGAGAAACATGACAATAAAATAGAGAGGAATAAGCAGTCATGAAATTGTGGATGAGAAAGACCCTTGTGGTTTTATTTACCATTGTAACGTTCGGGCTCGTATCTCCTCCGGCTGCCCTTATGGCGGACAAGCCTTCCGGACAGCCGAGCAGTCTTGAGCAGAATGATTACACCGCTTTTTATGATGAGCATGACCTGTACGATGATGAGTCGGATGACAGGCAAAATCCTGAACTGCTTTTTCAATCGTACAAGGAACAGCTCCTTGACAGCGCTGAGGATCAGTCCTTTTTAAAATTCGGCAGCAGAATCGCTCCGGTCATTGAGGATGACTATCGGAAAGAGATCCTGCCAAAAATCGAAAATGTGATTAGTGAATATTTAGCGACATTGCAAGATGATGAGGCGTACCAAGATGTTGTGATCTCAAGCATGCCTTCAGCGGGCAAAACGGAAAAAATTTTCAACGTTTACAATCGGACAACTGGAGAAGATCTTCTCAGATTCCATGTGCGAAGAGACCATCCGCCGCATGACGGCTACTGGTTTAATTTTCATTATCATACAGCAGAAGATGGATTTCAATCACATCATGAGCTTGGGAGCATTTACTGGGACCGCAACACGCCTCCCAACTGGATGAGTGCCTAAAGGAGATGCCATTAGACATGAAAAAGTACACAATGAATGAAATGGTCGATATAACAAAGGATATGCTGAACAAACGGGGCGTTATGATAGAAGATATTGCGCGGATTGTTCAAAAACTTCAGGGAAAATACAATCCAAATCTGCCGCTCAGTGTTTGCATGGAGAATGTAGAAAAAGTCCTGAACAAACGTGAAATTATTCATGCTGTTTTGACAGGACTTGCACTCGATCAGCTTGCAGAACAGAAGCTTCTCCCCGAACCGCTGCAGCACCTTGTTGAAACGGATGAACCGCTTTACGGCATAGATGAAATTATCCCGCTTTCAATCGTTAATGTGTACGGGTCGATCGGTTTGACCAATTTCGGTTATTTGGATAAAGAGAAGATTGGAATTATTAAGGAACTTGATGAAAGTCCAGACGGTATTCACACCTTTTTGGATGATATTGTGGCAGCTCTTGCTGCAGCAGCGGCGAGCAGAATTGCACATACGCATCAGGATCTGCAAGATGAAGAAAAAGAACAGGATGAAAAGCCTGTCGTCAGCTGACTATAAAAAAATCATTTCTGGGTTCAGAAATGATTTTTTATTGTGTTACACTACTAGAAGACTACTTTTAAAGGATGAAAAAAATGAAACAGTATAAGGATTTATGCAGACATGTTTTAGAGCATGGTGAGAAAAAGGGAGACCGGACAGGGACCGGAACAATCAGCACTTTCGGATATCAAATGAGATTTAATTTACGGGAAGGCTTTCCGATGCTCACCACTAAAAAACTCCACTTTAAATCAATTGCGCATGAACTGCTGTGGTTCTTAAAAGGAGATACGAATGTACGCTATTTGCAGGAAAACGGAGTGCGAATCTGGAATGAGTGGGCTGATGAAAACGGTGAACTTGGACCTGTATATGGCTCCCAATGGCGTTCTTGGCGGGGAGCTGATGGAGAAACCATTGATCAAATTTCCCGTCTTATTGAAGATATTAAGACAAATCCGAACTCCAGACGCTTAATCGTCAGCGCCTGGAATGTTGGTGAAATTGATAAAATGGCGTTGCCGCCGTGCCATTGCCTGTTCCAATTCTATGTGTCTGACGGCAAGCTGTCCTGTCAGCTGTATCAGCGCTCTGCCGATGTTTTCTTAGGTGTGCCGTTTAATATTGCATCTTATGCCCTGCTAACCATGATGATTGCTCATGTGACTGGGCTTGAACCGGGCGAGTTCATCCATACGTTTGGTGATGTTCATATTTATCAAAATCATATTGAACAAGTCAATTTGCAGCTGGAAAGAGATGTTAGACCGCTTCCACAGCTTCGTTTCGCCAGAAAGGTTGATTCTATTTTCAACTTTGCATTTGAGGACTTTATCATCGAGGATTATGATCCGCATCCTCATATAAAAGGGGCGGTCAGCGTATGATTTCATTCATTTTTGCGATGGATGCCAACAGGCTTATCGGCAAAGACAATGATTTGCCGTGGCATTTGCCCAATGATCTTGCATACTTTAAGAAAATAACATCGGGCCATTCAATCATTATGGGCCGGAAAACATTTGAATCGATCGGACGTCCGCTTCCAAATCGGAAAAATATTGTCGTTACCTCAGCGCCGGATTCAGAATTTCCGGGATGCACGGTTGTCAGTTCATTAAAGGATGTACTGGACATTTGTTCAGGCCCTGAAGAATGCTTTGTGATCGGAGGGGCTCAGCTCTATACGGACCTGTTCCCTTATGCGGACAGACTGTATATGACGAAAATTCATCACGAGTTTGAGGGTGACCGTCATTTCCCTGAATTTGATGAATCCAATTGGAAGCTGGTTTCTTCTGAGCAGGGGATCAAAGACGAAAAAAACCCGTATGATTACGAATTTCTAATGTATGAAAAAAAGAATTCTTCTAAAGCGGGAGGATTTTAATTGGTTCGCTACAGCCTTCTAGTGGTTTATATTGTGTATATGCTGTTAAAAAATATGAAACAATTATTTAATCAAACAATGCTCGATCCCCGTCTGTCATACAAAAAACAGATGACTCTTGTGTACGAACAGCCAAAGGCGTTTTTGGAAGGCTGTATCGGCATCTCCGGTTCAGTTGTGACAATCCATCAGCCAGAGCCAATACCACACGGTCCTGTTTTGTATGTGCATCCCCGTTTGCGTTTGGCTGAACTGGCCTTAATTGCTGGATATATTGAGGAACCGGCCGGCTTTATCGCCAACCCAAAAGTGTTCCGCTTGCCTTTTATCGGGCAATGGCTGGATCGGATGGATGTGATTTCAGACGGTGATTCAGAAAAGGTATATGAAGATGTGACAAAACAGCTGGAAAAGGGACAAAGCCTGATTCTTTCACTAGATGGTTCTATTGATCCTATAGAACTTGCGGCCCGCTATCATCTTCCGTTGGTGATGGTGGAAACGAAAGGAACAGATAACATGCAAAAGGGCTCGTTTTTTAAACGCTTAAAACCGGCAGACATTGAATTGTCCTTTTCAAAAGCTTATATACCTGCCAATGAAAAACAATTACGTGCATAAAAAAGCGCAGTCGTGAAGACTGCGCTTTTCTGTTACTGCTACGAAAGGAACGGCACCTTTACACAATAGAAGAGCACGCAGAAAAACATGGCAGCGCTCCCGCCCAATACAAAGCTGTGCCAAATGGCGTGATGGAAGGGGATCTTTTTCCAAATGTAAAAGATGGTTCCGACAGAGTATAAAATGCCGCCGAGAAAAAGGAGGCTGAATCCCGCTCCGCTCAGTGAAGCATATAAAGGTTTAACTGCAATAATCATCAGCCACCCCATGACTAAATACACGAAGGTTGACAATAGGATAAACCGTTTCACAAAGAAAATTTTAAAAACGATTCCGCCTAGGGCAAGTGACCATACGATAACCAACAGGGTAAAGCCGAGTGTGCCTTTCAGCGGCCCAAGCAAAAAAGGCGTGTAGGTTCCGGCGATGAGTACATAAATCGCGCTATGATCAATAATCTCCAAAATGTCCTTCGTTTTTTTATGTGTGATGCTGTGAAGCAGGGTGGAGCTCAAATATAACAGCAGCATAGAGACACCGAATATTGTAAAGCTGACAATGTCCCATGCAGACCCGTAATTAGCCGCAAATATGATTAGAAACACTAATGCTGGGATGGATAAGAGGACACCGATGCCGTGTGTAATCGCATTGGCGATCTCTTCTTTGATTGTAAACAAGTACATTCTCCTTTCGATCGCTAGATCATTTGATTTTTTAACGTCTCTATAAAGCTCAAGCCCTCAAAGGTAATTTTTGTGCCTGCGCGTCCGCGGCTTTTGGTGACATAATCTTTTTTCTCCAAATAGTCGAGACGGCTTCTGACCTGCTGAGGAGTTAACGAGGTTTGGGTATTTTTGCTGTGTTCAGAAATGATCCGTCTGCTGGCAGGTTCTCCTTTTTCGTTCAATACTTTTATTGTTTCCAAAATAAACAAAAACTCAGCTTTTTCCATTAAAGTCAGCAGCTTCGCTTTTTTCTTCGACGTTTTTCCGTCTATCGCGCCTCTAATATATGGCGGCAGGTCATATGGCTGAATCGTTCCTCCGCTTGATACTGCCGCCATATAATCTGCAGCGTTTTTTAATTCCCTGACATTGCCTTCAAATGCATGCTTCTCAAGCACGGGAAAAACGGAGGGATCGATTAACAATTGCTGACCGGAATTTGAGAGAAAATGCTGTGTCAAAAGCGGAATATCGCTTTTTCGTTCCGATAATTCGGGCAGTGTGAGCGTTAAAATGTTCAGTCTGTAGAATAAGTCTTGCCTGAAGGTATGTTCCACGGATCGGTCTGCAGAAGCACAGATCATTCGCGGTTTCTCCGTGTCTGAATCAAGCGCTTTTAACAGCTGAGCTTGTACAGAAGCAGGCATGCGCCATACATCATCAAGAAAAAGGGTTCCTCGTACTGCTTTTTGAAAAACACCTGTGTTTCCGTTAGGGCCAAAAAGCTCATGAATAAGGGTTTCTTCCGAATGGGTGCTGCAATTGACGCTTATAAACGGTTCATTGCTTCTCGAAGATTCCAAGTGTATGGCATGTGCGAAGTGATTTTTGCCTGTTCCGATTTTTCCTGTTATTAAGACAGGAAGCTCCGATAACGAGAACTGCTTGGCGATTCGCTTCGCTTCCAGGAAAGTTTGATGTTCTCCGATTAGATGTTGAAATGTATTGAGTTTTGGTGCACTATTCATCAATTGGCTCCTTTTGGTTCTAATTGGTTTCATTATATCATGCCTTTTGGTTGAAAACACCCTTTATTTTACGATCATCTTTTTTCTTGGCTCTGCAGGATAATGGTTGAACAGAAGTTACCACAAGATGTGGTGGACATAGTCTGTATTTTTTTAATTATTAAATAAAAATAATTGTCTTATTTTTTGAATATTCATGTTATAATGGCATATTAAATAGGGATTTAAAACAAGAAAGGAATCTGTACATGAAACCGTTGTTGAAAGAAAACTCTCTCATCCAAGTGAAAGACATTTTGAAGGCTCACCAAAACGTAAAGGACGTTGTCATTCACACACCTTTGCAGAGGAATGACAGACTTTCTGAGAGATATGAATGCAATATCTATTTAAAACGTGAAGACTTGCAAGTTGTCAGATCTTTTAAGCTCAGAGGGGCTTATCATAAAATGAAACAGCTTTCCAGCGAGCAGACAGAGAACGGAGTTGTGTGTGCAAGTGCCGGAAACCACGCTCAAGGTGTGGCATTTTCGTGTAAACATCTTGGCATTCACGGGAAAATTTTTATGCCGTCTACTACACCGAGACAAAAAGTATCTCAAGTTGAACTATTCGGAAAAGGATTTATCGATATTATTTTGACAGGTGATACGTTTGACGACGCGTATAAAAGCGCCGTTGAGTGCTGTGAGGCTGAATCTCGGACGTTTATCCATCCGTTCGATGATCCGGATGTGATGGCCGGACAGGGGACGCTCGCAGTCGAGATTTTAAACGACATTGATGCAGAACCGCATTTTCTTTTTGCAAGTGTCGGAGGCGGCGGCCTTCTCTCTGGGGCAGGTACATATTTGAAAAACGTGTCTCCTGATACAAAGGTAATTGCTGTTGAGCCGGCGGGAGCGGCATCCTACTTTGAATCAAACAAAGCTGGGCATGTCGTCACACTTGATAAAATTGACAAGTTTGTAGATGGGGCGGCTGTTAAAAAAATTGGCGAGGAAACCTTCCAGACGCTGGAAACTGTCGTTGATGACATTCTCCTTGTGCCTGAAGGAAAAGTATGTACATCCATTCTTGAATTATATAACGAATGTGCGATTGTTGCTGAACCGGCCGGAGCTCTTTCTGTCGCAGCGCTTGATTTGTACAAGGATGAAATCAAAGGAAAAAATGTGGTGTGTGTGGTCAGCGGGGGGAATAACGATATCGGAAGAATGCAGGAAATGAAGGAGCGTTCCTTGATTTTTGAAGGTCTTCAGCATTATTTTATCATCAACTTTCCGCAAAGAGCGGGGGCGCTCCGCGAATTTCTTGACGAAGTCCTCGGGCCGAATGATGACATTACAAGATTTGAATATACGAAGAAAAATAATAAAAGCAACGGACCTGCTCTTGTCGGCATCGAGCTGCAGAACAAAGCCGATTATGGGCCGCTGATTGAACGGATGAACAAAAAACCGTTTCATTATGTAGAGGTGAACAAGGATGAGGACTTGTTCCATTTGCTGATCTAATTTTTTTACACAACCGCGCAAAATGACAGACAGCCCGGCTGGCATCATATATAATAGAAGAAAAACAAAAAAGAGGATTGATAGCTTGTTACTCAAAAGCCTAGAGTTCAAACGCGGTGACGGGATTCAGGTGAAAGTGACAGAAATACCTGTATTAAAGGAAGATGAGCACTATTTCTTTATGTTACATCACCATTTGCAATTCTACTTAAAAGAAGTGTTTTCATCAAACAGCAGGGCAAAAGTGTATTCTTTCCGACATTATATGAAGCGCCGGATGAAGTGGGCAGATTATCAGGCTGTATTTCATCAAGAGATGTTAAAGCACAACGCGTAACATGCCGTTTTTTACCTGTATGTCCTCCTTTGTAATCGTTAATGGGGAGGCATGCAGGATTTTTTTTGCTCAGTATCGAATACAAACATTGGACAGTAAGGACAGTTTTAGAAAGCGTTTTTATGCTGGCTGGAAAGGGTGGATGTCATGAAGGTTATCAAGGGGTTAACGGCTGGGCTGTTTTTTCTGTTTTTGTGTGCATGCGGAGGACAGCAGATTAAAAATCCGCTCAATTACGAGGTGGAGCCTTTTACATTTCAAAACCAAGACGGCAAGAACGTTTCTTTAGAGAGTTTAAAAGGAGAAGTATGGCTGGCGGATTTTATTTTTACCAATTGTGAAACTGTATGTCCGCCGATGACCGCTCATATGACCGATCTGCAAAAAAAACTGAAAGCTGAAAATATAGACGTCCGCATCATATCATTTAGTGTTGACCCAGAAAACGATAAGCCGAAACAGCTGAAGAAATTTGCCGCAAATTATCCATTATCTTTTGATAACTGGGATTTTCTCACGGGATACAGCCAGAGTGAGATTGAGGAGTTCGCACTTAAGAGCTTTAAAGCGATCGTAAAGAAGCCGGAGGGAGAGGACCAAGTGATTCATCAATCTTCTTTTTATTTGGTAGGTCCGGACGGTAAGGTGCTGAAAGATTACAATGGAGTGGAGAATACACCGTACGATGATATCATTTCCGATGTGAAGTCAGCCAGTACACTCAAGTAAGCTAAGAGACTAGGCATTTGCAAATCTTCTAAAACATGATACACTTTCCACTAGTAGAATGGGAAGGAGCAACAAGATTGAAGCTGCGCATTTTTTCAATCATGGCCAGTTTGATTTTGCTTCTTACTGCGTGTACGAGCATACGTACATCATCTGAGGGAAAACAAAAAGCCCATGAAACGAAAACAAAAGAACACATTGTCATAGCGGCTGTCGGAGATTCGCTGACAGAAGGAGTCGGAGATCCCGACGGAAAGGGATATGTCGGCAAGGTGGCGGATTCTATCCGGTCAGATAAACAAGTCAAAACGGTCGACGTGAAAAATTATGCCGTAAAAGGGAACCGTTCGGATGATTTATTAGAAAAACTAAAAGATAAAAAGGTTCAAAAAGGCATAAAGGACGCAGATTATGTCTTTTTTACAATTGGCGGTAATGATTTGATGAAAATCCTTCGCCAAAACTTTCTGCAATTAACCGTTGAACCGTTTCAGGAAGCGGAAAAACCGTACGAAAAGCGCTTTGAAAAAATCATTTCTGAAATTCGCGAGCTGAATGATCACGCTGAGCTGATTTATGTTAGCATGTACAATCCGTTTACGTTTACATTATCAGAACTAAATGAAATAAATGGTGTCGTCACGGATTGGAACCATATTGCTGAAAAAGAGCTGAAAAAAGATAAACATGCAAAAATCGTTCATATCGAAGATTTGTTCAATCAAAAAAGTGACAGCAGCCGAATTTCTGAGGAAGATGATTTTCATCCTAATGGTACGGGTTATTCTCTTATCGCAAAGCGCGTCTATCAAGCCATTAAAAAAGAAGGATTACCGAAAGAGTAGGGTGACAGCATGAATAAGTGGAAGCGACTGTTTTTTATATTGCTTGCAATCAATTTTATCCTCGCCGCCGGGTTTGTGGCACTTGTTTTGCTCCCGGGGGAACAGGCTCAGGTGAAGGATTCATCTGAGAGCGAGTATGGATTTCAAGTGACAAGCACAAAAGAATCATTAGCTGCGTTTGTTAACTCATATTTAAACGACAAAGCATCAAACAAGCTTGATTATAAAGTAGAGATTGATGATGATGTTCATGTCGCAGGGAAAATCAAGGCATTTTCCACGTCTATTGATGCGTTTATCGCTTTTGAGCCGACCGTGAAAAAAAACGGTGATGTAGAGCTGAATGTCACGAAATTTTCGTTAGGGAAATTGAGTATACCAATTAGCTTTGTGTTAAATTATATGGACAGCTTTTATGAATTGCCGTCATTTGTCCATGTTCACCCCGGAGATAAAAGCATTGAAGTGCGTTTGTCAGAAATGCCTTTAACGAATGGAATGTATGTCAAAGCGGATAAGATAAATTTAGAAAAAGATGAAATTGAGTTTTCCTATTACCATCCCAAACAATAGAGGTGACTGAAAATGAAACGGATTTACCAGTATTTCAGTTTATTATCTTTTACATTTTCCCTGTACTTCGGCTGGCTTGCTTATCATCATCTGACTGCTGAAGACATGGATCAAATGTATTTGAATGTTTCCTATTGTGCCTTGTTCCTAAGTGTGATGGTGTTTACATTCGGTATGCGAGACCGAAAAAAAACCGATAAGTCATGAAAAAAGAGACATGAAACAACGTCTCTTTTTTCGTGCGGTCCGAAGAAAATTTGAGAACACAAGGAGAAAAGATGAAAGCATACGATTTTACACAGGGGAACGTGCTGAAACAGCTTGTACTGTTTTCAATGCCTATTATGCTCGGAAACGCATTACAGGTTTCCTTTCAATTTATAGACAGCTTGTGGATCGGCAATTTACTGGGGGCAAAGGCCCTTGGAGCAGCCGCGGTATCAAGCACGATTGTTTTGACCGTGCTGTCTTTTATTTTGGGCCTTAACAATGCGACGTTAACCATTTTATCTCAGCAAAAAGGAAAAGATGATGTAAAAGGAATGGCGTCGTATATTAACGCTTTTGTTGTTTTATTAACAGGCCTAAGCATCGGATTCGGCGTTGCCGGTTTTTTTCTCTCAGAGCTTTTGCTGCGTCTTCTAAAAACGCCGGAGTCAATGATTCCGCTTGCTGAGACGTATTTACAGATTCAATTTATCGGCATTTTATTTTTGTTTGGTTATAACTTTATCAGTACTGTGCTTCGTGCGCTGGGTGACAGCAAGACACCTCTCCGGTTTATTGCGTTTGCTGTTGTACTGAATACAGTGCTTGCGCCGCTCTTTATTTCTGTGTTCCGCATGGGAATAGCGGGAGCGGCTTATTCAACGATTTTGTCACAGGGCATTGCGTTTCTGTATGGGTTGTTTTATGTCATCAAACACAAGCTTGTGCCATTCTCGATTCCGAGAATGCCCAAGTGGGAAGAGTCCGCGCTGATTTTGAAACTCGGGATTCCGGCAGGTCTGCAGATGATGGTGATTACAGGCGGTATGATGGCGATTATGAGTGTTGTCAACTCATACGGAGATCACGTGGTATCAGGCTTTGGCGCGGTGCAGCGGCTTGATAGCATCATCACGCTTCCAGCAATGGCTGCCGGTACGGCCGTCAACAGTATGGCAGGGCAAAATATTGGAATCGGAAACGAAAAAAGAGTGGGAACAATTGCAAGGCTGGGTGTGATAGCTGTTATTTCCTGCATGCTGGTGATTGCGGTTATGATTTGGGTATTTGGTAAATATCTCATAAGGTTATTTATCAGTGAGCCCGATGCGGTCGCATTTGGTGAACAATATTTGAAGTGGATCGCGTTTTTCTACCCTTTTATTGGGATTAATTTTGTGCTGAACGGAATCGTCAGGGCCGCGGGAGCGATGCTGCAGGTTCTGGTATTAAATTTAATCTCGTTTTGGGTGTTGAGATATCCTTTCACAGCTCTATTTTCAGCTTGGCTTGGACAAAAAGGAATCGGGCTTGGAATCGGAATGAGTTTTTTATTTAGCAGCTGCGCGGCATTTTTGTATTATAGATATGGCCGCTGGAAAGCAATGAAGCTGTTTACTGAAAAATAAGTGAAGCACTGCGAAAAGCACATACCTATATATCGGTATGTGCTTTTTTTCACCGTTTTTTATCAAGTTTGCTGAAGAGCTCGATTAACGTGGCAAGTTCAGCATCAGTGTAGCAGTCAAAGCGTTTAAAGAAATATTCCGTTTTTTTCTCGTTAAAGTGCTGAAGGACTTTTTCGCCCGCTTCAGTGATATGAATGCGGATGATGCGTCTGTCTTCCTTCGATCTGATTCTCGTAATCCATTCCTTTTCTACCAGCGCATCGGTCACAGCCGTAATGTGGCTTGCCGATACCTCTAAAATAGGCGCAAATTCAGTGACTTTTTTAGGCCCTTGTTCACTGAGGATCCGAAGAATGGTGAATTCATTCCGCGACAGCTCTTTATCTAAAATTTCATTGATTTCATTGCGTATTTGTTTAAAGACTTTACGGAGTAAAGTTTCCATATCGTACATCATCTGTGTTCTTACTTTCAAATTTGTGAACCTCCATTACATAAGCATATTGCTTAAAACCTATAGATTTTATTGAAAAGCAGAATCATTTTCATTCTATTTTTACATGCTATAATATAATAATACCACGTATTAACAAAGGAGGCACCAGTATGTCTGAAAAAAAAGAAATCGCCACATTTGCAGGAGGCTGTTTTTGGTGTATGGTTAAACCTTTTGACGAACAGCCGGGAATTGAAAAAGTGGTGTCCGGGTATACAGGCGGCCATACTGAAAACCCTACGTATGAAGAGGTGTGCAGTGAAACGACGGGACATCGTGAAGCCGTTCAAATCACGTTTAATCCTGATGTATTCCCTTATGAAAAACTGCTTGAATTATTTTGGCAGCAAATCGATCCGACAGATGCCGGGGGGCAGTTTGCTGATCGCGGCAGTTCCTATCGCGCAGCCATTTTTTATCATAATGAAAAACAAAAGGAGCTTGCGGAAGCTTCCAAGCAACGTCT
Organism: Bacillus sp. FSL R5-0576; assembly: GCF_038004765.1. NCBI lineage: Bacteria > Bacillati > Bacillota > Bacilli > Caryophanales > Bacillaceae > Bacillus > Bacillus sp. FSL R5-0576. Next base: position 2,013,964 of record NZ_JBBORU010000001.1, on the reverse strand, counting down.
GGCGGAAAGCGGCATCTTTAAAGATCCGATTGTAACGGACATTTTAAAAGCTGAACCTTTCTATGAAGCGGAAGGCTACCATCAGCATTTTTATAAAAAGAATCCAGCACATTATCAGCGCTACCGGACAGGTTCCGGACGAGCGGGATTTATCAGCGAGCATTGGGGGGCTAAATAAATGGCGTACAATAAAGAAGAAAAATTGAAGTCATTAAATCGCATGCAATATGAAGTAACGCAAAATAACGGCACGGAGCCGCCATTTCAAAATGAATATTGGGATCATAAGGAAGAAGGGTTGTATGTAGACATTGTGTCAGGCAAGCCATTGTTTACATCCAAGGATAAATTTGATTCCCACTGCGGCTGGCCAAGCTTTACAAAGCCGATTGAAGAAGAAGAAGTGGAAGAAAAACTGGACACGAGCCACGGCATGATTCGCACAGAAGTAAGAAGCCGAACTGCTGATTCTCATCTTGGCCACGTATTTAATGACGGACCGGGGCCAAACGGACTTCGTTACTGCATAAATTCAGCAGCGCTGCGGTTTGTTCCGAAGCATAAGCTGAAAGAAGAAGGATACGAAAGCTATCTGCATCTCTTTAATAAATAAAGTGTTAAAAACAGGCCTGCCTAATGGATAGACAGGCTTGTTTTTATGCCTTTTTCTCTTGATGCAATTCTTCAATAATCTGAGCAATCCTTTCTTTCGTAATGAGCGGGGCTTGATCTGATTGATACCCAGGCAGATTGACTTTGCGAAAGTCAGGATGTTTTTCCGGCTCTGGAAGGATCGCATAAAGGTTGCCCCATTCATACAGTGATTCAATTTCATGTGGAGATGTTAATTCTTCGTGAAGCTTTTCACCTGGACGCTTGCCCACTTCTACTGCAGCCGGCCGCGAGAGCCCGTGCTGCGATGCATATTCTTCAAACCCATGAATCAGTTCTTCAAGTTTCAGTGATTCCATTTTGAAAATAAAGGTTTCTCCGCCTTTTGTAATAGCAGCTGATTGCAATGTCAATGTAGCTGCATCGTCTATTGACATGAAAAATCTGGTCATGTTTTTGTCTGTGATGGTCAGAGGTTCACCCTCCATCATCTGTTCAAATAATATCGGGATGACCGAACCTCTGGAACCGAGAACATTTCCAAAGCGTACCGAACAAAACAAGGTTCCTTTGTTTTGGACGTGGCGGTTTGCTTGATGAAACAGCTTTTCAGATAACAGCTTGGTGGCACCCATTGTGTTCACAGGAGATACAGCTTTATCTGTACTGATATTAATGACATGCTGCACTCGGTGTGAAAGGGCAGCTTCCACCACATTTTGTCCGCCGATGAGATTGGTCTGGATCGCTTCAAATGGATGGTCCTCACATGTCGGAACCTGTTTCAGCGCAGCCGCGTGAAAGACGATATCGACGCCTTTCATCACCTGATTCACCCTTCTGTGATCGCGTATATCTCCGAGTACAAATAATAGCCGCTTATCCTCCGCATACTTTTGGCTCATGACATACTGTTTACTGTCGTCTTTGCTGAATACAATCACCTGTTTAGGTGTAAGCAGCAAAAGGCGTTTGACAATTTGACTCCCGATTGAACCCGTTCCGCCAGTGACTAAAACTGTTTTGTTATGGAAAAATGGTTTTAGTTCTGCTGTTTGCTGTTTAGGCATGGCTTATCCTCCAACTCTCGTTTCTCTACCATGCATCATATGTTCAACTTTGTAATCGAATTAATGAAAGCAACCAATAAAACAAAATTTAGGGGAATGATCATGTCACAAAGTGTTCTTTTTTAATAGAAAATGGAAAAACGGACGTAACTAGGGAACAACAAACCTAAATAAACAATGTACTAAATATTCAACATATTTTTATTTCGCTCCGCAAAAGGAAATCTGGCAAAGTCCATCTCACGTACCTCTTTGGGGAAAAGTTGTTTATGAGTCAGAAACCCTATAAAAAAAGGTTCATTTTCCTCACGGTAATCACCTGTATATATTTTACAATAGTAGTGATAGTGATAAAAGAGGAGGGTACCAAATGAAGGTTTCAAAAACAATGCTGCTAAGCACTGCCGCGGGTTTATTGCTTAGCCTGACAGCAACCTCTGTGTCGGCTCATTATGTGAATGAGGAACATCATTTCAAAGTGACTGCACACACGGAGACAGATCCGGTCGCATCTGGCGATGACGCAGCAGATGACCCGGCCATTTGGGTTCATGAAAAACACCCGGAAAAAAGCAAGTTGATTACGACAAATAAGAAGTCAGGGCTCGTCGTGTATGATTTAGACGGAAAACAGCTTCATTCTTATGAGTTTGGCAAGCTCAATAATGTCGATCTGCGCTATGATTTTCCATTGAACGGCGAAAAAATTGATATTGCTGCCGCATCCAATCGGTCCGAAGGAAAAAATACAATTGAAGTATATGCAATAGATGGGGATAAAGGAAAATTGAAAAGCATTACAGATCCGAAACATCCTATTTCCACCAATATTTCTGAGGTTTATGGATTCAGCTTGTATCACAGCCAGAAAACAGGAGCATTTTACGCATTAGTGACAGGCAAACAAGGGGAATTTGAGCAGTATGAAATTGTTGATGGTGGAAAGGGTTATGTAACAGGGAAAAAGGTGCGTGAATTTAAGTTGAATACTCAGACCGAAGGCCTTGTTGCGGATGATGAGTACGGAAACCTATACATAGCAGAGGAAGATGAGGCCATCTGGAAATTTAACGCTGAGCCCGGCGGAGGATCAAAGGGGCAGGTAGTTGACCGTGCGACAGGAGATCATTTGACAGCTGATATTGAAGGACTGACAATCTATTATGCACCAAATGGCAAAGGATATCTCATGGCTTCAAGTCAAGGAAATAACAGCTATGCAATGTATGAACGGCAGGGGAAAAATCGTTATGTAGCCAATTTTGAGATTACAGATGGCGAGAAGATAGACGGTACTAGTGACACGGATGGTATTGATGTTCTCGGTTTCGGACTTGGCCCAAAATATCCGTACGGGATTTTTGTGGCGCAGGATGGCGAAAATATCGATAACGGACAAGCCGTCAATCAAAATTTCAAAATTGTATCGTGGGAACAAATTGCACAGCATCTCGGCGAAATGCCTGATCTTCATAAACAGGTAAATCCGAGGAAGCTGAAAGACCGTTCTGACGGCTAGAATTGAAAGCAGCTTGTGCAGCTGCTTTTTTCTATTAATAAAAAAATCGTTCATAGCAATGAACGATTTTTCATGAGAGCGCCAGATGAATCGCTTTTAGTTTTGCAGGAAGCTCATCAAACGTAAATGCGGGTACGATCTCTTTATAATTGGCTGCTGCAGCTTTTTGCCGTTCTTCAGGGTGGTTGATATAGAAAGCGGCTTTTTCCTTAAAGTCGTTCATGCCGTGATAAGAAATAAAGGATGAAAAAGGATGCGCCGCGGGTAAATCTGTTAATTGAAATGCTTCGCATGCAGCGATATCAAACGTTCGGTTATTAAAACTGGCATTTTTGATGCGCATAGTATTTTGGTTGAAAGCAAAATGATAGGGACGATGCGCATTAATTACGATGTCTGCCCCATTATAATAATGAACGGCCTGTTCGGGTGGAACCCATGTGCTGACGACATCAATATGCGGCTGTTTGAGCACTTTTTTAGGCAGATATTTTCCCCATTCCTTACCGATTACCCGAACCGTGAATGGCAGATGGACCGCTTCTTTCATAAGCTGAACCCGATTAGGGTAAGGATAGCCGATGATTAACAGATTTGAATGATAGGAATGTTCGGTGCCCATTTTTTTAAACAGCCGATGGTTAACTGGTATCGGAACATAATAGACGTTCTGGTAGCCGAGCTCTTGATAGTAGAGAGCTGCATTTTGTTCTATCGTTAATATGGCGTCAGCAAGCTTAATTACCTGAAGGCTGATATCCATATAAAATGGGTCTTCGGTCAGCCAAACATACACGGGGATATCCTTACCCTTTAACCAGGTCAGCCAGTCGTGAGGAACGCGGTCTCCAACCATCATAAGTGTGAAGTCCGGCTGAAACGCTTCGATCTTCATCAAAGATTCTGCTTCAGGTTTATCTGCAATCATATACTCTGTATGAGTGTTCTGAAAACATTCTTCAGCCCAGCGATCAAAATAACTGTATATTCCTCCGTATCCCGACTGGATATACAACACTTTCATCGGATGTTATGAAAAAAACGTAACGCTTTCTACTTTGTCTACATCAATTAATGTTGTAGCTTGGCCTGCTGGAGTGACGGAACTTTCCTGTGTTACAAAGACGATCCCGTGAACCTGATCGAAAGCAACGAAGACAACCGGCCCGATCATGTCTCCCGAATCGGTTACAATGCTGATTGTCGTGCCTGGCGTAATTCTGGCAAAAATCCATCTTGCCGGAAGAGAAGGGTCTAAAATAGATTCTGCCGTAACCGTTTCACTTTCATCTACTTTTTGATCGATGGCAGCATCAAGCAAGGCTTTAAGATTACTATCCATATTTTCTCCTCCTTCTGTTGCAGTTGGAAATAAAGGGCTTAAAACGGCTTTAATTAAATCCTTTTTTAACTGTGCATTTTCAGAGCTCATTACACACACCTCCTATTCGATAGTGAACTCACGTTATTCATATTCTTCCGGCTGTTATTTGGTATGAGTCGAACGCCGTACCTGATCTATTTTTCATCTATTTAAGGAAAATGCTGATTTTTTAATGGAGTGGACATAGCCTATACCATAAATCGAAGTCGCACATATTGTGAAACAGAGATAAGGATAAGGGAGAGGGATGATTTGGATTTAGAGAAACAAGTGGATCGAGAAGAAAACCAAGATGATCTGCATTTTATTTTGCTTTTGCTGATTCTGCTTATACGTCAATCGTCTTCTGAAGGAAATCCATCTGACCTCAGACGCCAGCTTGTTTTTGCAAAAGAGCTGGGCGTACCGGTTTCAAAAGTCAATTTGATCAACGGAGATACACTTCAAAATGTCATCGTAAAAGAAGTTCTGACTGATTTGGTTATTTTCCAAAACCCGTTAAATAACACGAGATCTCATGTTTCACTCTCAAGTGTTGTAAGCTGGGGTGCTTTTTAAATGATGACAGAGGCTCTGCTTGCTGCGGAGCCGTTTTTATGTTTGACGGCGGGAGGCGGTATAGATGGGAGAGAAAGTGTCTATTATTTTAACAAGTTACAACAAACCCGATTATTTGCAAAAAGCGATCGAAAGCGTGATACAGCAAACGCATGATCTTTGGGAGCTTTTTATCATGGATGATCATTCGAATGCAGAAACAACTGCGGTGATTCACAAGTATCTCTATGACCGGCGCATTCAATATCATAACAGTTTCGTGTATCCTGCAGATCGATTAAAAACAGCCCGTTATGCCACATTAATTAACAGTGCGCTCCCATTTGCAGACGGCGATTACATTTCCTATCTTACTGACGACACTGTTTATCATCCTGAGCGGCTGAGCCGTATGGTGCAAGAGTTTTCACATAAGCCTGAAGCGCAGGCGGTCTATTCAAAACAAAAAGTAGTACATGTAAACGAAAGGGGAGAGGAAATCTCACATTTCTACAGAAATGCCAATGCAGTGCTTGATCAGGCCGCTTTTCAAGTTGATCATTGCTCCGTTATGCATCGCCGTTCGTTACTTAATCTCATCCACCATAAATTTGGAGGCTACTGGGATGATGATATGAAGCATTGGAATCATGGCGACGCAATTTTTTGGGCGAGACTCAACAACTTTACCCCATTTCTGCCGATAAATGAAGTATTAGACACAACCTATAAAACCCCAGATTCATTTCAAAATGCATATCGGTTTCTGCCCGCCGATTTGATTGACGGCTCTTTTGTAAAAGGTTCAGATCAAAATGTGTATTTTTTTGATCAGGGTGTAAGGCATCCTGTTGGAGAAAAGTGGGGTTTTTTGTATCTAAATCGGACTGTCGCTGTTCCAGACCCATATTTATTCCAATATAGGATTGGCAAAATTTTAAACATTCCGAATTATATTTTAGTAAAGGAAGCTGACCATCCTGCAATATTTTATATCGAAGCCGGAAAAAAAAGGCGAATTGTGGACCAGTATGCGTTTCAATTTTATCAATTTCAAAGAAAAGACATAGTGACAATTGGAAAAGAAGAGATGGAGATGCTTCCGGAAGGACCGCCGATTACGTGGAAACGATCTGAATTGATCATAAATCCGCCTGGCCGACGGGTGTTTTTCATCGAACGCGAGCCGTTTTTGTTTCTAAACGGCGTCTTTCACCCGATTAGTGAACAAGTAGCAAGGAAGTTTTTTTTACATCAGAAGCCAATCTCCGCTTCTTTCCGAAATATTCAGCAATTTCCAATTGGAAAGCCGTTTTATCCGGTGTACGATGAGATTATAAAGAAATTGAATATTGCAACAGAGTAAAGGTATAGGTCATAAAAAGGAGACGTTCATGACAGGACATTATTCAAAAACGGAACATCAATATATATTGTTAACGTCTGAATCGGCATCGTTTGATCATTACAGCGTATACAGAGATCCGCAGCTTCCACAAATTTTTTCTCATAACTTTGTTCAGCTTCATGATACGTTTCCATTGGAGCGGTTACTTAACTTTTTACCCTCCGTACCAAAGCTGCTTGATGCGAATTATCTCCATTTAAAAGCGTCGCCGCAGCATGTTTTTCCGCTCGGCTTGAAGCAGTCGCTTGTAAAAAGCGGTTTTGTCGTCGAGGATGAGCTACTATATGACATGAAGCTTAGTGACTGGAAGGGGCAGATGGGACATCCTTTAACCGCATGGGGGACGGCGAAAAGTCTTAGCGACGGATCTTCTATTATGAAAATTTACGATTCCATTTATATTGGAGAAGCAATCGCTGAACAAAAATTAAAAAGAAAATATCCTTTCTATGAAGCAGGTATAATCATTCTTGTTGTTTGTTACAGCGACCAGGCACAGAAAGTTCCCATTGGGTGCGGCGAGCTGTTTATCGATCATCAAGAGAAAACGGCTAAAATCGAAGAAGTGGCAATTTTAGATCAGTTTCAAAGGAAGGGCTACGGCAGTATCTTAGTGAAAGAAATGCTGTCCATCGCCAAATCACTAGGAATGGAAGCAGCCTACTTAGTTGCTGCAAGCACTGACGGTGCAACTCAGTTTTACGAAAAGCTGACGTTTAAAAAATATGAGCGGGTGCATACTGTATTTCATTATTTCCTTACATGAAATAGGCGTTTGCACAAACCATTTGGGACTTGGCCCGCATAAAATGCCGTATATCGTGATAAGAAAGGATGAAAACAGCATGTATGGATACTCTGGGTACGGTTACGGATTTGGCTGCGGGACAAATACATTTGTGTTAATTGTTGTCTTGTTCATTTTATTAATTATTGTTGGAGCCGCTTTTATTTGCTAGATGCTGAAATTCCAAAAGAGCCTTCCCTATTAGGAAGGCTCTTTTTATGTGAAAAAGTTTTTGCGGGGAACGTCATGCCGCCATTTGGACACTCATACAATATGGTAAAAGGGGTTTTGAGGTGGGAGCATGAGCAGTTATTTGATTAAGCCAGAACTTAGCTCGGCCTATCCGGTTGTCAGTTATGCGAAGGGTTCATATGTTTATGATCAGACCGGAAAAAAATATCTCGACGGCTCGTCAGGTGCGGTGACATGTAATATCGGCCACGGAGTTCGTGATGTGACTGAGAAGCTGAAAGAACAGCTTGATCAGGTGTCTTTTGCTTACCGCTCACAGTTTACGAGTGAGCCCGCCGAGCAATTAGCCGCTCTCTTGGCACAGGAGCTGCCCGGAGATGTGAATTGGTCTTTTTTTGTCAACAGCGGATCAGAAGCGATAGAAACAGCTATGAAAATCGCCATTCAGTATTGGCAGGAAAAAAAGCAAACACAAAAATCCATCTTTTTGTCTCGATGGAGCAGTTACCACGGAATAACTTTGGGAGCGCTTTCATTGTCTGGTTTTTATGAAAGGAGATACCGGTTCACCCATCTCATTGAGCGGTATCCAGCTATCTCAGCTCCACATATTTATCGGCTGAATCACGAGACAGAAGAAGACTTTGTTCAGACTGCAGCTGATGAACTGGACACTATGATCAAAAGAATCGGAAGCCAATTCATCGCCGGCTTTGTGGCTGAGCCTATTATTGGTGCTGCAGGAGCAGCGATTACTCCGCCTCCGGGATATTATGAGAGATTAAGTGAGGTATGCCGCACACACGATGTGCTTTTTATTGCAGATGAAGTGATGACGGGGCTTGGGAGAACAGGAAGGATGCTCGCGACAGAGCATTGGGACACCGTACCTGATATTGCTGTACTGGGGAAGGGACTCGGTGCGGGGTATGCGCCTATTGCTGCTGCCGTCGTATCTGATTCTATTATTGAAACGATAAAACAAGGGTCAGGTGTGATTATGAGCGGTCACACATATAGTGCACATCCCTATTCAGCCAAAGCTGCTCTTGAAGTTTTGCGATATGTGTTAAAGCACGGCTTGATCAAACAATCAGAAAAAAAGGGCGCTGTGCTGAAGAAAAAGCTTGATGAGGCGGCATCTCAAAGCGGCATTATAGGTGATGTGCGCGGAAAAGGACTGCTATTAGGCGTTGAATTTGTGGCAGACCAAAAAACGAAGAAAGTGTTTCCGCAAGAGCAGGCGGTAACCCAGCTTATTGTCAGCGAGGCGAAAAAATGCGGGCTGATTGTTTATCCTTCCAAAGCTGGAATAGACAGTGGAGAAGGAGATGCTGTCATTATTGCTCCTCCTTTTACTATTTCAGACGGTGAAGTGGAAGAGCTTATCTCTATTTTTTCAGAAACAGTTGCAGCGGTCGAAAAAAACTTAAAAAAGGATTGACATTAAATGGCGCCATTTCAAAAAGCAATCAGCATTGACACAGCAATTGCAGATGTTCGGGATGGATCGGTTCTGATGTTTGGCGGTTTTGGGGGAGTCGGGTCGCCTCCTTCATTGATTGAAGCGATATTGGACAGCGGTGTAACGGATTTAACTGTGATTTGCAATGACGCCGGTTTCCCGGATATCGGGATCGGCCCGCTTATTGTTAATCAACGGGTCAAAACCCTGATCGCCTCGCATATCGGTTCCAATCCTGTAGCCGGAAAACAGATGACAGAGGGGACGTTAGAGGTTCAATTTTCACCTCAGGGAACGCTTGCGGAACGGATTCGCGCCGGCGGAGCGGGGCTTGGCGGTATTTTAACCGATGTGGGCATTGATAATCAAATGGTTTGCGAAAAAAAGGACATCGTAACAGTGGCGGGAAAACGATACTTGATTGAAGAGGCGCTGACGGCTGATTTTGCTTTCATCAATGCTTACATTGCAGATGAATTCGGCAATCTAACGTATGACAAAACCGCGCGCAATATGAATCCGCTTATGGCAATGGCCGCCAGGAGAACCTTTGCCGAAGCTGAGCGTATCGTTCCGATGGGTGAGATTTCTGAAGAAATGATTGTCACACCGGGGGTTTTTGTTGAGGGAGTTGTACGAAGCGAGGGAGTGAAGTGGAAATGGGCTTGGGAGTAGCAGAAAGAGAACAGATTGCAAAACGGGCTGCTACTGAAATTAAGCAGGGCATGATTGTGAATCTCGGTATCGGTATCCCATCCTTGGTACCGAACTTTTTGCCGCCTGACATGCAGGTCATGTTTCAAGCGGAAAACGGTGTCCTTGGCATTGGAGAAAGTCCCGAAAAGGGAGAAGAGGATGCGCATTTATGCAACGCCGCGGGCTATCCTGTCCGCGCTGTAAAAGGGGCGTCTTATTTTGATACAACCATGTCTTTTGCGATGATCAGAAAAGGCAAAATTGATATTACGATTTTAGGCGCCCTGCAGGTGAGCCAATCAGGAGATTTGGCAAATTGGCTTGTTCCGGGAAAAAAGGTGCCTGGTATGGGCGGGGCGATGGAGCTTGCCCAAAAAGCGAAAAAAGTGGTTGTCGTCATGAGTCATACAGATCAAAAGGGAAGGCCTAAATTAACAGAAAGATGTACGCTGCCATTAACTGCTGCAGGCTGTGTAGATTTGATTATTACCGAAAAAGCGGTTCTTGAGGTCGATAGCCATCACTTCATTTTAAAAGAGCTGATGAATGGCTCGACAATCGATGAGGTGACGAGGCTGACAGAAGCTGAAATCAAAATAGATATGTCTTTTTCTTAAGAGGGGGAATGAGGATGCAAGACATTGAAAGAAAAGTAATCGGGTGGCTTGGTCAGCATTCGGCCAAAGCCATTCGTCTTCTCAAAAGGCTGATTGGGGAAAAAAGCACATTGGGGTCAGAGTTTAACGCCCAAGCTGTTGTGCTTGAAAAGCTGCGGCAATTTCAGATGGACATTGATGTATGGGAGCCAAGCATAAAGCAATTAAAACAGCATCCCTACTTTAAATCTAACCGATCCGATTTTCATGAGAGCCCGAATATCGTGGCTAAAAAAACGGGAGCCGGCGGAGGCAGGTCCCTGATTTTGAACGGTCATATCGATGTTGTGCCTGAAGGAAGCGTAAAGGATTGGAAGTATGAACCGTATCAAGCTGTCGAAGAAAACGGTAAAATATACGGCCGCGGCTCAACGGATATGAAGGGAGGCAATACAGCCCTTCTTTTTGCTTTAGAAGCCCTGCACGCCTGCGATGTCAAACTGAAGGGAGATGTATTGTTTCAGAGTGTTGTAGATGAAGAGTGCGGCGGCGCCGGTACACTGTCCGCCATCATGAGAGGCTATCGTGCTGACGGGGCGCTGATTCCTGAACCGACAAATATGAAACTATTTATTAAGCAGCAGGGTTCGATGTGGTTTCGGATCACTGTGAAGGGATTATCCGCACATGGGGGCACACGCTACGAAGGGGTAAGCGCGATTGAAAAAAGCATGCACGTTATCACAGCGATACAAGAGCTGGAGAAAGTCCGCAATGCGAGAATTTCAGATCCGCTGTATGACAATATCCCAATACCGGTACCGGTGAATATCGGCACCATCTCGGGCGGTGCCTGGCCATCTTCAGTTGCAGACCGTGTCGTCATAGAAGGGAGATGCGGAATTGCTCCCCATGAGAAACCAGAAGCTGTAAAACTTGAATTGGAAAACTGGCTGAAGGATTTAGAATACTATGACGAATGGTTTAAACGCCATCCCGTACAAGTCGAATGGTTTGGCGCTCAATGGCTGCCGAATGATTTACCTGATGATCACCCTTTAATTTCTGTGCTGCAATCAGCCTATCAAAAAATGAAACAGACAGAGCCGATTATTGAGGCTTCCCCGTGGGGAACGGATGGAGGGCTTTTGTACCATGCAGGAGATACACCAGTGATCGTTTTCGGGCCGGGGGAAACAAAAACGGCTCATCAGGCCAATGAATACATTGAGGTTGAAGCCATGATAGAATCTGCTAAAATTATTGCACTTTTTGTCATGGATTGGTGCGGGCTTCATACAGATGGGGAGGATGCGGATGCTCAAGTCAATAAAGAGTAGCGGTGTCACAGCAGTTTTGGACCATGACGGCTTTAATAAACGAATCAGAGTGGTCCGTTATGACGGAGCTATTGAGAAGGCCCTGCCGGATATCGTGGCAGCGGCAAAAGAAGAGAATGCAGAAAAAATCATCGTCTATGCGAAGCAGCATGATGAGCCGATCCTTGCCAAACAATTATTTGCGCCGGAGGGCTATCTAAAGGGCTATTATCTCGGCTATTCGGCTTGTGTCATGGTACGTTACCTTTCAGAAAGCCGGAGACAAACAGATTCTTATACAGAGGAACAGGAGATCATCGAAGCCATATATCGCACAGCGCCCCGTCTTCGCAACGACAGTACACCCGTTTTTACGATGAGAAAAGCAGAAACAAACGACATGTACCAGCTATCGATGCTGTATAAAAAAGTATTCCGCACGTACCCAACACCGGTATTTGACCCCGCTTATATTGAAAAGACGATGAATGCAAATACGGTGTATTATATCATGCTTGATCATGACCGCCTGATCAGCGCAGCAAGCGCAGAAATCAATCCAGAGCTTGGGCATGCAGAAATAACCGATTGCGCTGTGCTGCCGGAATATCGCGGCCATTCGTTAACAAGCTTTTTAATCGAGGCGTTAGAAAAAGAAATGGCTGGAAAGGATATCTTTCATGTATTTTCTCTCGCCCGTGCTTCGTCTTTTGGGATGAATGCTGTGTTGTACCATTCAGGTTATCAGTATGGCGGAAGGCTGATCAATAATTGCTTTATAGCCGAAGGCCTTGAAAACATGAATATTTGGTGCAAGCAACTGTAAGTCAAAATATGCGCGAGGAGGAGTTCGTTTGAAAAACAAATGGTATAAACCGAAACGGCATTGGAAGGAGATCGAGTTATGGAAGGACGTTCCGGAAGAGAAATGGAACGATTGGCTTTGGCAGCTGACACACACTGTAAGAACGTTAGATGATTTAAAGAAAGTCATCAATCTGACCGAGGATGAAGAGGAAGGCGTCAGAATTTCTACCAAAACGATCCCCTTAAATATTACACCTTACTATGCTTCTTTAATGGACCCCGACAATCCGAGATGCCCGGTACGCATGCAGTCTGTGCCGCTTTCTGAAGAAATGCACAAAACAAAATACGATCTGGAAGACCCGCTTCATGAGGATGAAGATTCACCGGTACCCGGTCTGACACACCGCTATCCCGACCGTGTGCTGTTTCTTGTCACGAATCAATGTTCCATGTACTGCCGCTACTGCACAAGAAGGCGCTTTTCCGGACAAATCGGAATGGGCGTCCCCAAAAAACAGCTTGATGCTGCAATTGCTTATATCCGGGAAACACCCGAAATCCGCGATTGTTTAATTTCAGGCGGTGATGGGCTGCTCATCAACGACCAAATTTTAGAATATATTTTAAAAGAGCTGCGCAGCATTCCGCATCTGGAAGTCATCAGAATCGGAACAAGAGCGCCCGTTGTCTTTCCGCAGCGCATTACCGATCATCTGTGCGAGATATTGAAAAAATATCATCCGGTCTGGCTGAATACCCATTTTAACACAAGCATCGAAATGACAGAAGAATCCGTTGAGGCATGTGAAAAGCTGGTGAACGCGGGAGTGCCGGTCGGAAATCAGGCTGTCGTATTAGCAGGTATTAATGATTCGGTTCCAATTATGAAAAAGCTCATGCATGACTTGGTAAAAATCAGAGTCCGTCCTTATTATATTTACCAATGTGATCTGTCAGAGGGAATCGGGCATTTCAGAGCTCCTGTTTCCAAAGGTTTGGAGATCATTGAAGGGCTGAGAGGTCATACCTCAGGCTATGCGGTTCCTACCTTTGTCGTTGACGCACCAGGCGGAGGAGGTAAAATCGCCCTGCAGCCAAACTATGTCCTGTCACAAAGTCCTGACAAAGTGATCTTAAGAAATTTTGAAGGTGTGATTACGTCATATCCGGAACCAGAGAATTATATCCCCAATCAGGCAGACGCCTATTTTGAGTCCGTTTTTCCTGAAACCGCTGACAAAAAGGAGCCGATCGGGCTGAGTGCCATTTTTGCTGACAAAGAAGTTTCGTTTACACCTGAAAATGTAGACAGAATCAAAAGGAGAGAGGCATACATCGCAAATCCGGAGCATGAAACATTAAAAGACCGTCGTGAGAAAAGAGATCAGCTCAAAGAAAAGAAATTTTTGGCGCAGCAGAAAAAGCAGAAAGAGACTGAATGCGGAGGGGATTCTTCATGAAAACATGCGAATGGTGCGGCGAGCTTGAAGCAGTGCCCGGCAGGAACACGGTGTACTGGGAGCTTCCTGATGGAACGAGGGCTATAGAACTGACAGACACTCCTGCCATGGTATGTTCTTCCTGCGGTATGACCTATCAAGAGGAAAACACGGTTAAGGAGATTGAGGATCAGCTTCTTTTAATTCAAACAAAAAAACTGCTTGAAAGCCTGACATATCAGCAGATCATGGAGACAGAAAGAATTTTGAAACGCAACTATTTTGACTTCTCCTGAGTCATGTTTCAGTATTCTTTTGTTGTAATTTTACACTTGAACTGTATAATAGAACAACAAAAGACAGACACCAGGAGGGGAAACCCATGAAATCCTTTTATCACTATTTATTGAAATACAGACACCCTAAGCCGAAGGACAGCATCAGTGAATTTGCCAATCAGGCGTATGAGGATCACAGCTTTCCAAAAACATCAACCGATTATCATGAAATCAGTTCATATTTGGAGCTGAATGCTGATTACCTTCACACGATGGCGACGTTTGATGAAGCTTGGGATCAATACGAGTCTGAAGTGCACGGCAGATAATAGCTGTTTCATCCGCAGATCACTGCGGATTTTTTTATGTCCATACCCATACCATAATTGGATATTTCCTTTGGTTTTCATGCCCATGCGAATTGGCTTCACCCGGCATACGATAGCGTATGAGAAATGTTGCGGCGAGGGGGAGACACCATGAAGCAAAACAAACCGAAATTCCAAGTAGGGGATATCGTAGTCGTCATTATGTATGGAACAGTCGGCACCATCACAAAAGTACACCAAATTGATAAACACTATCTTTATGAAGTCAATCATAACGAAGTTTTATACTTTGAATCATCTATTCAGCTTTATAAAGATTATGAGGGTGTCATTGTCGACATGGAGAAGCTTGATATTGAATATGAATTCCTTATTGGGGACGTTGTTTATGTAAAAGATTATGGAAAAGAACTCTTTCGCATTATCGGCCATAGAACAGAAATTTGGAGATATTTAGAAGATGGCTGGGAAGATATCATTTATGAGCTGACCCGTTTAAAGGATGGAGAGTGGCTTGAAACGGAGGAAGAGGATCTCACGCTGGTGCTTAGAAAATATGAAATGGACCAGTTTGTGCATCAGCTGTTGTTTGTCCATTATGTCGGAGAAACTGGCCATGAGATCGGCGAAGATATCGCATCGTCTGCTCTTCTTCAGTTTGAAGGCGATGATGAAGATCAAGATACCCTTCACATCCTTGCTGTGTCAATTGTTGATGAGCTTCTGGATATTTATAATGACTACAAAATTCTGTACGAAATGTTTCATGATGAAGAATATAAAGACATGATGATGTTTGTTTTGGAAAGTTTAAAAGAGCATTTCAGTTAGTTTGTGAACATACGGATCAAGACATATAAAAAATATGGCAGACAGCCCCAAATCATCACACGCGTCATTCCTTTGAGCGTTTTTTCCATTATGATATCAAATCTTTCTCCGTCCAGTGCTTCCATCATTTTAGCAATCATAGCGTCAGCCTCCCATGGCTCGTTTTTTATTCAATATATGACTGAAAGAATTGTTTAGAACACCGGGTATAATTCAGCCTGTTTTTTCATAAAACATAAAAAAGGAGGCGGTACGGAGATGAAAGAAATAGATCTTGTGATTGATACGGAAGAAATCGCTGAATTTTTTTACAGAGAGCTTGCAAGACGGGGCTACATACCGAGTGAGGATGAGCTGTTTGAAATCGCTGATATTACCTTTGATTATTTGATAGAAAAATGTATGATAGATGAAGAGCTGGATGAAGATGAGTGAGGCTTAAAACCGGAGCGGTCAGCTCCGGTTTTATTATTCATGTTCTATGACTTCTGTGAAAATTGAGGTGGTTAAAATTGTACAAGCCCGTTAGTTTGTTTCTTTTCTTTCTCATTCTAGCTGCGGCCATTCATACAAATGCTGTTCAATCTGCAGATGAAGCAATAAGCAAGGCAGCTGTTTTGATCCGTCAGCCATGGCTTAATGAAGTCATGACGGGGATCACGCATCTTGGTGCTTCTTCTTTTCTGCTCCCTCTAATTGTCATCATTGGAGCAGGCCTGTTTTTCTACAGAAAAACATGGGACGGCCTGTTGATGCTCTTGATATTCGGCACAGATCGGCTGTTAAACAAAGTCTTAAAAGAATGGATCGAAAGAGTGAGGCCTGATTTTGCACCGCTGGTTCATGAATCATCCTTCAGTTTTCCGAGCGGCCATTCCATGAATGCTGCTTGTGTCTATCCTGTTATTGCTTACTTTTTAGTGAAACACCTCCCGTTTTTGTCCAAGCATAAAAAAATGGTATATATCATAGCCGGTGTAATTGCTGTTTTAGTCGGCATAAGCAGAGTGTATCTGGGGGTTCATTTTGTGACAGACGTGTTAGGAGGCTTTAGCCTCGGCTTGCTTCTGTTTTTCCTAGTAAAAGGTTTTGACGAAAAGATTAAGCGGTTTCGACAAAAATAGAGAGAGGAAAACACAGCAAAAACGCCAATATGTTAAAGAAATAAAAGGGAGGGGATCTTGATGATGTTATCCGTGTTTAAAAAGAAGTCTTGTTCCTATGACGTGACAATATTTCAGACACCCCGGTTTGGCGAAAAAAAGGGCTACAGAGCCGTCTATCGAACTGAACTGAACGGGAGCGATCATCAAGACGTGCTGAAAAGAGCATTCTCTTTGTTTAATGTATTCGACACTGTTCCGAGTGATTATGATGCAAGATTCATGGCCACAGGGGACGTGATCCTGATTGATGAAGGCAGAAAAGGGAAAACATATTATCAACTGCTTCCCGCCGGCTGGAGGAAAATCAATCGTCTGATTGTACAAACGACATAATGAAAAGAAAACTGCGGAAACCCGCAGTTTTCTGCAGTTTTAAGGCTTGCGTTTGGCAGCAGAATATTCTTTCCCGTGTGCTTCTTCAGCTGCAATGATATCTTTTTCAGGTATATGATTGTTCTTTTTTTGGCCGGTGATCCGGTTACGATGTTTTTTACCCATGTCCCACCCCTCCTTCCTGCGGTTAGGTTTTCAAATTAACACCCCGATTATCCGTTTTTCTGAGGAAGTGCCTAACAGATCCTCGAACATTTCTTTTTTCGACATATTCCTTTATAATCAATGCTGAAGTTTGTTTCATCATGACATTCGTTGTAAAATGGACGGGCTGGATGATAATTTTGATTTACAGGAGGATATGAGATGAGTGTACATATAGGTGCTGAAAAAGGACAAATTGCGGATACAGTGCTTTTGCCGGGAGATCCTCTCAGAGCAAAATTTATTGCAGAAACGTATCTTGAAAATGTAGAATGCTACAATGAAGTCAGAGGCATGTATGGATTTACGGGTACATATAAAGGTAAAAAAATCTCAGTACAAGGCACGGGAATGGGTGTTCCGTCTATTTCAATTTATGTGAATGAATTAATTCAAAGCTACGATGTGCAAAATCTAATAAGAGTCGGTTCTTGCGGCGCTATTCGTAAAGATGTCAAAGTGCGAGACGTCATTTTGGCGATGACCTCCTCAACTGATTCACAAATGAACAGAGTCGCTTTTGGAAGCATTGATTTTGCGCCTTGCGCAGATTTCGAGCTTTTAAAAAATGCCTATGATGCCTCAAAGGATAAAGGTGTGCCGGTGACTGTAGGAAGCGTATTTACAGCTGACCAGTTCTACAACGACGATTCACAAATTGAAAAACTTGCAAAATACGGTGTGCTTGGCGTTGAAATGGAAACAACTGCATTGTATACATTAGCAGCGAAGCACGGAAGAAAAGCCCTGTCAATTCTCACCGTGAGTGATCACGTATTAACAGGAGAAGAAACGACAGCGGAAGAGCGTCAAACGACATTTCATGATATGATAGAAGTGGCTTTACATTCCGTATCACAATAAAATATATCAAGAGGCGTGCTGGGTGCCGGCAGCCTCTTCTTTATGAATGCGGAAACGATTGATAAAAGGAAGGTAATGTAATATGAAAAAGTCAGGTAAATGGTTCTCACTGGCTGCCGCTCTGAGTGTAACGGCAATAGTCGGAGCCGGCTGCAGCATGTCGAACGGAGATGCTCAAAAGGATACGAAAACCACAGCAGAAACAAAGCAAACAGAACAAAAAACAGCTGACAGCAAAAAATCAAACACTCAAAACAGTGAGTTTTCCTTGGAAAGCCAGTATTTCAATGATATTAAAAAAGTCGATGGTCTGGAAACCATTCAAAATCCAGAAAATATACTCGCGCTTGTCAATAAACAATATGCACTGCCCGGAAACTATGAACCTAGCGATCTTGTCATACCAGATGTAGAGTTTTCTTTTGAAGAAAAGATTCAAAAACGTTACATCAGAAAAGAAGCGGCCGACGCATTAAAAACAATGTTCGATGCTGCCAAAAAGGAAGGCTATGAACTGGCAGCTGTCTCAGGGTACCGTTCGTATGACAGACAGAAAGTCATTTTTGACAATGAAGTAAGCCTAAAAGGGGAAAAGAAGGCAAAGGAAGCGGTTGCTTACCCGGGTGAAAGCGAGCACCAAACAGGCCTCGCGATGGACATTTCGAGCCGGAGCAATGGCTTTGAGCTAAATGAAGCGTTCGGAAGCACGGCAGACGGGAAATGGGTGCAGGACAATGCTTATAAATATGGCTTTATCATTCGCTATCCGAAAAATAAAGAAGATATCACGAAATATGAATATGAGCCATGGCATCTGCGCTATGTAGGCAAAAAAGCCGCAAAGGTCATCCAAGATAATGATTTAACGCTTGAAGAGTACTTTGAAAAAGTGAAGAAAATTTAAAATGAAAAGCCCGCTTACACTAGATAAGCGGGCTTCATTGTGTCTGGTGAATCTAGCATTTGTTCTATGCTTACCAGAAGAATAAACCAGCAAGAGCGACCCCTGTAATTAAACCGAGGGAAATACCGTAAGCTGCTCCGTATCCCCAATAACCGCCCCAATATCCGTAACCGAAACCTCTTGGCCCTCCGCCGGTCGGAGCTATAAAAACTCTGTCTCTTGTTACACGGGTAATTCTGCCGACGTGAACTCTCCCGCCTCTCTCTGTAATTCTGACGACTTTACCTTGATGGTTTTTGCAAAGATGATAATATCTCTCCAATATTGTTCCCCTCCTATCCTGACTTTCTATCAGCATATGATAGATAGGAAAAAAAGGTTGGACGAAAACAGGGGGCGATACGCCGTTTTACTTGTACGCGATAAAAATACAATGACCCATGTACTCACTATATAACTGCATGAGCTGATAATGTGTTTGAAGCGTATCGTAATAGATGGGATCAATCGTTTGCGATAAATCCATTTCTGTGGTTGGTTCAAATTCCATGTCTTCCGGAAGAAGTGTCATCGCTTCTGTTTTTTGAAAGCCATAGGATCTTAGGAGTTTATGCCATTCGCTTTCTTCATGTAAGCAAGTAAATCCGTAAAAATCCATCATTTGCTTCTTTTCTGCAGGGGGCATCGGTTTTTTTAAAGCAGCTTCGATACCAATCAGCATCCCGCCGGGTTTTAAAACTCTTGAAATTTCTTGAAGAGAGGATGTCAGGCGTGAAAAACTGAGGACCGATTCTGACAGGACGCAGGAAAAGGACTCAGAAGAAAACGGGAGATGTTCCAGCTCCGCCTGATATGCAGGGATGGCAAGCCCTTCATTCGCAAATCTTTTTTTCGCTTTCTCAAGCATAATAGGATCTTTATCAACGACTGTTACAGGATACAGCAAATGTCCTAAATAAGCCGCCGTTTGCCCTGTTCCGCATCCGGCATCAAGAATCGGCTGATCCGGGGAGGGCGCAGCCTTTTGCAAGACCGCTTTTGAAAAAGCCAGCCCGCCTGGGTGCGCCCCTGCGACACCGAATAAGGACAGCATTTCTAAATATCGGCTCAATATCGAATCCTCCTTTTTCCTTATCATATGTCGTATAAAGACATAGGTTTATGAAAAGCAAAAGAAGGGCGTTTCTCTTTCATTTCTGCTCCGAGTTGACGAATAAGAATTCGTCCATGATAATAATGTAAGAAGAAAAAGGTGGTGTTTAATTGAAACGGCAATTAAAACTGTTTTTTATTGTGCTGATCACTGCAGTTGTCGCTTCGGCGCTTACTTTATTTATTACGGGCAATTCCAGTATCCTGGGCCAAAAATCAGCAAGCACAGGAGACAGTAAGTTCGACAAATTAAATAAAGCGTATGAGCAAATCAAAAGTGATTATTACCAAAAAACAGATGATGACAAATTAGTAGACGGAGCAATTAAAGGAATGATTCAATCACTGGATGATCCGTACTCTACATATATGGATCAAGAGCAAGCGAAATCATTCGACGAGACGATTTCAGCATCTTTTGAAGGAATCGGAGCCCAAGTAGAGGAGAAAGACGGAGAAATCCTTATTGTATCCCCAATTAAAGGTTCACCTGCTGAAAAAGCCGGTATCAAACCGAGAGACCAAATCATTAAGGTGAATGGAAAAAGCGTAAAAGGCATGAATGTAAATGAAGCCGTCGCTTTAATCCGAGGCAAAAAGGGCACAAAGGTGAAGCTTGAACTGAACAGAGCGGGAGTGGGGAATATCGATCTTTCCATTAAGCGCGATACCATTCCTGTAGAGACTGTCTATTCAGAGATGAAAGACAACAACATCGGAGAAATTCAAATCACTTCTTTCTCTGAAACAACAGCTAAAGAGCTGACAGATGCGATTGACAGTTTAGAGAAAAAAGGCGCCAAAGGCTATATTTTAGATTTGAGAGGCAACCCGGGCGGCTTAATGGAACAGGCGATTACGATGAGCAACCTGTTCATTGATAAAGGGAAAAACATCATGCAGGTTGAATACAAAAACGGTTCAAAAGAAGTCATGAAGGCCGAAAAAGAACGGAAAGTGACCAAGCCGACCGTCGTTTTAGTAAATGACGGTACAGCAAGCGCAGCCGAGATTATGGCCGCTGCCCTTCATGAATCGTCAGACGTACCGTTAATCGGCGAGACGACATTCGGCAAAGGTACAGTACAAACGGCAAAAGAATATGATGATGGCTCTACCGTCAAACTGACAGTTGCCAAATGGCTGACTGCTGACGGCGAATGGATTCACAAAAAAGGCATCAAGCCTCAAGTGAAAGCAGAGCTGCCTGATTACGCGAAGCTGCCGTATTTGGACGCAGATAAAACGTACAAATCAGGTGATACAGGCACAAACGTCAAAGTGGCTCAGAAAATGCTCAAAGCACTTGGTTACAAGGTAAAGGTTAACAGTACGTATGACCAGGATTTTGTATCTGTCGTCAAACAGTTCCAGAAAAAAGAGAAGCTGAATGAAACAGGCATACTGACTGGCGATACAACAACGAAATTAATGATAGAACTTCAAAAGAAGCTGTCTGATAATGATACGCAAATGGAAAAGGCAATTGAAACACTGAAAAAAGAAATGTAAAAAAAACCATACGCGGCTGCCGCGTATGGTTTTTTTATGCACCCTTTTGATTTGGATTAGCGTCTTGTTTTTTGCCAAATAAACCTTCAATGACAGGATTGGATCCCGCGTTTTTAACGAACAGCGGATTCAGGATAACCACAGCGATCATGTTGGCGGCCAATCCCCAGAATCCTTCATAAATGCCATGTGCGGATTGAGTGATATACACAATAAACGTTACCGCTAGGCCGGCTAATAATCCGATAACCGTTGCTTCTTTAATATATCCGGTGCCGGCAACCTGAAGCGTGTCTTGAATGCCACTCAGCTGAAGGCATATGTACGGAATAAGCATGAGTACCCCGACGATGGCAACGAGGCTTGCCAAAAGCTTACTGTTAAAACGTTCCCGGGCATAATCCGCGAGTGTTGTTAATTTATGAATTTTCGCAACTTTCCAAAGTTTTGGCAAGAAGAAGTAGGCGATAAAGTAGGCCAACACAGAATAAGGAATGGCGAAAAATGCAACACTTCCGCCTGTAAAAGCAGTACTGGTCAACCCTAAGAAAGTATAGGCCGTATAAAGGTCAGCGCCTACTAAAAACCAGACGAGAAGACCGCCGAAGCGTCTGCCGCCGACAGACCATTCTTCCACAGAAGTGCGTGAGGATTTGTCTCTTCCGGCAAGAAAGCCGATACAGACAACGGTTAAAACAATAATAGCAGTAATGAGAAGTGCAGTCAGATTCCCTTGCATTATTCAAGTCCTCCATCTTTTTTTTGCATCTGATAAATGCCAAACGAGCATAACGGCGTAACAATAATCCACAGCAGCAGCCAAAAGTGGAAAAACGGCAGGCCGAACATAATCGGTTCTATTCGATTCACAAGCGGCAAAAGCGCGAGCTGAACGAATGGCAAAAGAATGAGAATAACAATAAGTGCTTTTTTAACCATTTACTTTCCTCCTGAAACATGATAATGCTCACTATAATAGCAGTTGTAAGAAAAGATCACAAGATAATTATTAGAAAAAAATGATTTTTTCAATTATTTAATCAAAACACATGGTTTGCATCCTTTTCAATAAAGGTTTAAAATAATAAATATCTTGAAATCGAGATAAATAGGAGTGAGAAAATGAAAACAGAAGGATTGCACCATGTCACAGCATTCGCCAGAGATCCGCAAGAAAACTTGCGATTTTATACAGAAGTGCTTGGGCTCAGGCTTGTTAAAAAAACAGTAAACTTTGATGATCCCGGAACGTATCATTTTTACTTTGGGAATCAAAACGGAGATCCCGGTACAATAATGACCTTTTTTCCGTTCCAAGGAAGCGGACAGGGAACGGTAGGAAAAGGCCAAGCGGGCCGGGTGTACTTTTCAGTTCCCTCAGGCTCCCTGTTTTTTTGGAAGGAGCGTCTTGAGAAAAGCGGGCTGAGCCTAGAGGAAAAAACGTTGTTTGGTGAAAAAGGTCTTATTTTTGATGATACAGAAGACCTTCCGCTGGCGATCATGGAGGATGCGAAAAGCGGCAAAAGCGAGTGGACGCCTGACGGGATCACAACAAATGAAGCAATTACGGGAATGAAAGGTGTGCTGCTATATTCCTACGACCCGCAGGCGACCATACAATTGTTAACGGAAAGCTTTGGATACACCAAAGTGGCCGAAGAAGACCAGATTGTCAGACTGGCATCCTCAGCGGCCGTCGGCGGTGTCATTGATGTCCATTTACATCCTGAAAAAAGAGGAGTCGGAGGGTATGGTACGGTACACCATGTAGCGTTTCGGACAAAGAAAAACGAACAGGCGAAATGGCTGCCGATTATTGCTGAAAACCATCTGCCTTCGTCAGAAATTCTCGACAGGGAATACTTTACATCAGTTTATTTCAGGGAGAAAGGCGGTATCTTATTTGAAATTGCCACAGATGAACCAGGCTTTATGACAGATGAAACGTTTGCTGAGCTAGGGACTTCCTTAAAACTGCCTGAATGGCTGGAGAAACATAGACAACAAATTACAGACATTTTACCTGAACTTTAATAGGGGGAATTTATAATGAAGCATATTTATGAAAAAGGAACATCTGACAACGTACTTTTGCTGTTGCATGGCACGGGCGGTAATGAACACGATCTGCTTTCATTGGGGCGGTTTATAGACCCTGATGCCCATTTGCTTGGTGTCAGAGGATCGGTGCTTGAAAATGGAATGCCGCGATTTTTCAAACGTCTGAGTGAAGGAGTTTTTGATGAAAAGGATCTTGTGGTGCGGACAAGAGAATTGAAAGATTTTATCGACGAGGCTGCAGAAACGCATCAGTTTAATCGCGGCCGAGTGATTGCAGTCGGTTATTCAAACGGCGCAAACATTGCGGCAAGCCTGCTTTTTCATTATAAAGATGTGTTAAAAGGGGCTATTCTGCATCACCCAATGGTTCCGATTCGAGGTATCGAGCTGCCTGATATGGCGGGGCTCCCTGTTTTTATCGGTGCCGGGAAATACGACCCTCTCTGCACGAAGGAAGAATCAGAAGAGCTTTACCGCTATTTACGTGACAGCGGGGCATCAGCCTCCGTTTACTGGCAGGACGGGGGCCATCAGCTGACTCAGCATGAAGCTGAACAAGCTCGTGAATGGTACAAAGAGGCGATTGTATAAAAAAACCTTAGTCCGGATTTCGGACTAAGGTTTTTCATATCCTTACAGCCAAGTTGATACTTTTGAAAGTGGCAGGCGGTTGCTTTGATGGGCAGGCTTCACTGCTTTGCCGATTGAAATAAGCATAACCGGAACATAGCGCTCACTGATATCAAATTGCTTTTGGAACTGCTCTTTGTTAAATCCGCCAATTGCGCAAGTGTCATAACCTTTTGCTTTTGCGGCAATCATAAGCTGCATAGCAGCTAAAGAAGCATTTAAGAAAGCGGAATCACGTGCGAATTGCTCGCTTTGGTAAGCACCGTTGATTTGGCCGAGCAATGTTTGTTTGATTTCATCCGTAATATAGCCTTGGCTTGCTAATTCAGCATAAACTTCTTCACCGTTTTCATTTGCCTTTAAATCGCCTAAAATGGCAACAACAGCAGAAGACTCAACGATTTGTTTTTGATTATACGCTACAGGAAGAAGCTCCGCTTTTGATTCATCGCTGTGGAATACTGTAAAATGCCAATGCTGAAGGTTCCAAGCAGAAGGCGCTTTAGCGGCAAGGTCTAATAGCTCAGTCAGCTCCTCCTTAGAGATCGGGGCATTTGTATCATATTCCTTTACAGATGCACGTGCTTTTAAAACATCCAGAGTATTCGTCATAGTGTTTCCTCCTTCGGATAAACGTGGTATGATAATAGAAAAGTTAGAAGCTTACTAAATGTAACTTGAAAGATTATTGTAATGGATCATTGAATACATGTCAATCAATAGATGAAGGGATGAAGACTTGTGGGAAATACGATGTGCCCTAAAATGGAATCCGCATTCTCATTGCTGGGAAAACGATGGAACGGTCTGATCATCCATGTGCTAATGGATGGGCCGAAACGGTTTAAAGAGATAACGGAAACAATACCGATGATCAGCCAAAAAATGTTGGCAGAGCGCTTGAAGGAGCTTGAACAAAACGAGATTGTCGAACGGCAGGTTCTCCCTGAAACGCCGGTCAAAGTCATCTACACGCTAACTGAAAAAGGAACAGCGCTTCAAGCTGTATTTCAAGAAATGCAGGCATGGGCCGATCAATTTTGCGAGCCTGGTGACACAGTGTGTGAAGAAGAGAAATAAGGAAAGCGGCACCTGAAAAAGAGCCTTTGTTTCCATGGTGAGTCATGTAAGTACGGTTCACACCCGTTTACATGACTTTTTATATTTGTCAGACTGACATTTCCGGATTGGCAAAAGTGTCATGTTCATGGAAATGATCAATAAGTTATAGCATCCAACCTGTTGTAAATGGGGATTATGAGTTATCTTATTATGCAAATCAGCAAAATTTTATATTTTCGGCCAAAGTCAGCTTCCAATTGGCATTTAAACCGAATCTAAAAGGAGATCCAGGTTTTTCGTATTGCTGGATGCTTCTATACTGATGACTTCCGCATTTATGAAAAAAAGAGAGAGCTTCTTTGGAGCTCTCTCTTTTTTTTATGGGGAGACGAAATCTTATAGTTTTCCATTCAAAAATTGCGCCTCACCGAGACCGAAACTCCAGTCTGCGTCACCATTCTCAGTAATAGATACCATGAGGTCTTCAGGGGAAATTCCGCATTTTTCTTCTAACCTTTCAGCAAGCAGAGCATACAATTTTTCCTTTTGGCTTTCGGTTCTTGCTTTGCTTGTCATGCTAATGATGACCAGATCCTTGGTTCTCTGAAACCCTAATCCCGTATCCTGGATTATAAGCTCGTTTGCGGGATGCTGATGGACAATTTGATAACGGTCTCTTTCCGGAACACCAAACGCTTCAACCATCGCTTGGTGAGCAGTATCTAATAACAATTGCAGCGATTTTTCGTCACGGCCTTCAATTACATCAAAACGCAATAATGGCATGTGTACTCCTCCTCTTGTGAAGTTGTTATCCGTCTGTTCTCATATTGTCTCATTTGCTTCCAGACAATGGAGAGATATAATGATTGGCAGTCAACTTTAAAAAACATAACATATAACCAAAAGTTAATCAACATATAACTAATAAATCATTGAGTTAGGTGGTAGGTAATCGAGACAAGCTCATAAAAACGATTGACAGTCATTGATTAGGAGATTAGTATGAACATATTAGTTGATCAAAAGATAACAATCATATAACCAAGACGTTTTTAGTTATTAATGAAAGCGCTTTCTGTTCATCTAGGCATGAAAAGCGCCAAAACATTGTCGCGAGAATCATATAAAACACTTTTGGAGGGGTACCATGCCGATTTTAATTGTAGCTGTCGGAGTGCTGATTCTGTTATTTCTCATTATTAAAGTAAAATTAAATACCTTTGTCTCACTGATTGTCGTTTCATTTTTAGTTGCCATCGGACTTGGAATGGATATCAATAAAATTGTTCTTTCAATTGAGGCTGGAATTGGCGGGCAGCTGGGGCATTTAGCTTTAGTGTTTGGACTTGGCGCGATGCTTGGGAGGCTTGTCTCAGATGCTGGGGGCGGCTATCGGATCGCCATTACGCTGATTGACAAATTCGGGAGGAAACGAATACAGGCGGCGGTTGTAGTTGCCTCTTTTATCATCGGTATTGCGCTGTTTTTTGAAGTGGGTCTTGTTCTGTTGATACCGATTGTTTACGCGATTGCTAAAGAATTAAAAATGCCTTTTCTGTATCTGGGAATCCCGATGGCCGCCGCCTTAAATGTTACTCACGGATTTTTGCCCCCGCATCCTGCTCCAACTGCTATCTCAGTTGCATACGGTGCCCATATTGGCCAGGTGCTGCTTTTTGGAATCATCATCGCTGTTCCGACAACTGTGATTGCCGGGCCATTATTTAATAAATTTGCGATGAAACGGTTTCCTGGTGCGTATCAAAAGCATGGAAACCTATCGGGGTTAGGACCAAGGAAAGAATTTCAGCTGGATGAAACACCGGGCTTTGCGATCAGTGCTGTCACGTCTTTATTCCCGGTTATCTTTATGGCAATGGCAACAATTTTTTCTTTATTATTGAGTGAACATTCAAAAGGAAAAGACATTATAGAATTTATCGGCACTCCGGGAACGGCAATGCTCATTTCGCTGTTGCTTGCACTCTATACGATGGGATATGCCCGTAAAATATCTATGCAGGAAATCAGCAGATCTATTTCAGAATCAATTTCGCAAATTGCGATGATGCTGCTCATCATAGGAGGGGGAGGAGCGTTTAAACAGGTGCTGATTGCCGGCGGAGTCGGCGATTATGTCGCTGATTTTTTCCGTCAAACAAACATGTCGCCGCTATTCGTTGCATGGACCATCGCCGCGGTTCTGCGTCTGTGTCTAGGCTCTGCTACCGTGGCTGCGCTTACCACAGCGGGAATGGCAGCTCCGCTTATGGAGGCTGGCAGTGTAAACCCTGCGTTAATGGTGCTTGCAACAGGAGCCGGCAGTGTCATTGCGTGTCATGTAAATGATGCAGGATTTTGGATGGTAAAGGAATTTTTCGGCTTGAGCATGAAAGAAACATTTCAAACCTGGACGTTGCTTACAACAGTTCTTTCGGTTACAGGACTCGGCTGTGTGTTATTGGCAGGGCTTGTGATGTAACAATCATAGACAGTCCGTAGCCCAATCGTTTTTCTTCCTTGCTGAATACTTTACGTATAGGCAGACATAAAGGAGGAAAAAATCATGTACCCTCATCATTCGTATTTACGCGGAATCCCAGGTCCAGCCGGATATCCGGCGCGTAGTCCTTTTTTGTTTGGCGCTCCTCTAGTCGGCGGTTTATTAGGCGGTTTTCTCGGGAGTGCGCTGTTTAACTATTCTCGTCCCTATGCCTATCCTCCTGGCCCTTATGGATATGGAGGCGGACCGTACGGTTTTGGTGCCGGCGTGCCATACGGGGGATATCCCGGCTTCTATTAATAAAAACGGCCTGCATCGATTGCAGGCCGTTTTTTATCGGATGATTTCTACCTCGGACATATTGTAGTCTTGCTGCTTTTGAAACATGACTTCCAGAAGGCCATCCTTATAGACGGCTTTTGTTCCTTTGCGTTTGACTAAACAAGGAAGGTTTACTTTTTTCGGATGATCTGCTCTTGGGAAGTTTTCCAACCATAATTCGTGAGATGTGTGTTTGATTCTCACTTGTTCCAGCCATTCTTCGCTGATTGGCACCTTTACAAACACATGGTCTGCAGTTTCGAATATATCAATATCAGGTTTGACATCAGGTTTTGCATCAGGTTTGGCGGGCTGTTCTTTTTGGGGGAGAGGATCGCGGAAAGGAAATTGAGCCGCATAATCACTGCCGAACACACTTTCCATCACACGATTGACATACGTTTCAACTTCTTTCGGATCAGCTTTTTTTAATGCTTCTTTAGAAAATTGATTGTGGAAAGGAAAGTACTTGTTCCACTCAAACATTGTCTTCACATCCTTTCTTCACGGACAAAATAGTATATGCCCGCCAGATCTTTCACGTGATATAATATAAGATGCTCTAAAGAAAGGCAGGGATATAAATGCAATATTCAGAAACAAAAAAAGGCGTTATTTACACAGCCGTTTCCTTTATCATGTGGGGCCTGTTTCCACTCTATTGGAAGCTTCTCGAACAGCTGCCGGCTCTTGATATTTTGGCTCATCGTATTATATGGTCTTTTGTTTTTATGTGTATCGTACTTTTTTTCTTGCGGCAATGGAAAATAGGATGGCAGGAGCTGCGCTCTCTGAAAAAGAACGGAGGGATCCTCTCTTTATTTCTTGCTTCTATCCTGATTTCGATCAACTGGTTTGTATACATATGGGCTGTCAACCATGGCTTTTTGCTTGAGGCTAGTCTTGGCTATTACATTAATCCGCTTGTATCAGTGCTCCTTGGGATTTTATTTTTAAAGGAAAAGCTGAATCGCCTGCAATTAGTGGCCGTTTCGATTGCGGCAGCCGGTGTCATCATCTCGGCGTTCCAATACGGCTCCATTCCTTATGTTGCGCTTCTGCTTGCATTCAGCTTTGGGCTGTACGGGTTAAGCAAAAAAAGAACAAGCCTGCCGAGCGCCATCGGATTAACGCTGGAAACATTCATGATTATGCCCATTGCATTGGGGTATTTGCTGTTCAGTGGACATGATCAGCCAGCGGGTGCAGAAAGCGGAGGGACGTGGCTGCTTCTCTTTTTGGCCGGTGTGTTTACGGCTTTGCCGCTCTTATTGTTTGCGGAAGGAGCGAAACGGCTACCACTGTATCAAGTCGGTATCTTACAATATATTGCGCCGACCATTACCCTGCTGATCGGGCTGTTTGTTTACCATGAGCCATTTTCAAGCTCGAAGGCTTTTACATTCAGCTGTATATGGGCTGCGCTGCTCTTGTTTACGTTTTCACAAGTGAAGTGGAAACGGGCGTCAAAAAGCCATTGAGGCCTTTGGCTTTTCAGCTGATGCATATATTATGTATAATCATTTCATGTATGTAAGACATAAAGGAGCAAGACGATGGACAATGATAAAGAGATAGTGAAAGCCTATGCTTCACTTTGGAATAACCGATCTCTCGCACATGATGACGCAGAAGCGGTAGCAGAGGCGATTGATCTTGAGCTCTTGGATAAACGAACACATCCAAGACTCCGAAAACCGATGCTGGAAAAATATTTTGCCGCGATTCAGCGCATTGTGAATTCACAGCTCGAACCGGCTGTGAAATATCAGCTGGTCAAATTACATACAGAACGTGCAGAGTATTTAAAAGAAGAAAGAGGGGAGCAATCATGAAAGCGATCATAAAAGAAGATGTGCAAGCATCTTTAGAACGATATGCGGACCGCCCTGTATATATCCATTTAGAAACCACCACAGGTTCTTATTCAGCGCACTTAAATGAAAAGAACATGACGGTTGTTGCGTATATCCGCAATGCAAAAGTCACTTATCATCAGGCAAAAATCAAAGGCAACGGACCTTACCGCGTTGGCTTGAAAACAGAAGAAGGCTGGATTTATGCTGAAGGCTTGACTGAATACACGGTAGATGAAGAAAACCGTTTATTAATGGCGGGACATCTGCCGGGCGGTAAACTGGCTATTTCTCTGCAAATCAGCGAAAAACCGTTCACAGTTTAAAGAAAAGGGTGAATAATAATGAAAGAACATGTACTAGTAATCCTGCCTCACCCTGATGATGAATCATATGGAGTGGCAGGCCTCATTGCCTTAAACAGAAAAAAAGACATTCCCGTTACGTATGCCTGCGCCACTTTAGGTGAAATGGGCAGAAATATGGGCGATCCATTTTTCGCGAATCGTGAAACGTTGCCGCTATTAAGAAAACAAGAGCTCATCAATGCCTGCAAAGAAATGGATATCAATGACCTTCGTATGCTTGGACTCCGTGACAAAACGCTCGAATTTGAAGACGATGAGTATCTAGCTGATATCATGGAAGAGATCATAGATGATGTAAAACCAAGTTTAATTGTCACATTTTATCCCGGACACGGTGTGCACCCTGACCATGATGCATGCGGGGAAGCGGTTATCCGTGCATTGTACCGCAAAAAGAAAGAAGACCGTCCGCGTACAATCTGCATGGCCATTACCCGCAACAGAGAAGAGGTTCTCGGCGAAGCTGATGTCGTGCTTGATATCAAAGAAGTAGCTGATATTAAAATGAATGCGTTAAGAGCTCACCGCACACAAACAGAAGGCATGCTCAGAGAGCTTGAAGAGAAATTGAAAAATAATGAACCTGTTATGGCAACATGGTTTGAAGAAGAAATATATTGGACGTATCAATGGAATGATTAATCAAAAAGGTATAAGGCCTTAAGCCTTATACCTTTTTTAATTTTAAGTCCGATGCAATTGCTGAAGCGAGAGTGGATCTCAAGGAAATACCTTCGAAAGACAAACCTAGCTGAACCGCTGTTTGCGCGATTTCCGGACGGATTCCAGACAAAGTTGAAGAAACACCGATTAAACGAAGCGCCTCAATCAGACTGAACAGCTGATGGGCAACCATCGTATCAATCACAGCTACTCCTGACAAATCAATATACAGTTGTGTCACCTTTTTTTTCGCACATTGATGCAGTGTGTTTTCCATAATCAGCTTGGCGCGGACTGTATCAATATCTCCGATTAAAGGCAGCAGTCCGACGCTGTGAAACAGCACGATGACCGGAGCGCTCAATTCAGTAATCATATCTTTTTGGGCCTGAAGCTGAAGGCTTGTGTTTTTGTACATTTCTTCTATAAAAATATGAATCACAAGATCAAACGCTTTTATAAGGGCGTGATACAGGTCTTCGGCTTCTTCGCTTTTCACAGTATCCTGATTGAGATGGACAAATTCTTTCACATAAGAAACATATAAATCTCTCACTCTGACAAACTCCCGAATAATATAGTGGATAGGAGTTTTTAAATGCTCTTGATCCTGTGTGACTTCAAAGGCCCATTCTTTCAGTATAGGCAAGTATATGTCCTCATCATCTATAAAAATACGGTTTATTTTATAGTTAAAGGCAAGATTCTGGCTCTTTAAATTGTGAATGACAACAGGGTCTGTTGAGGCATAAATGGAATTGGGATCAGTCTCCTCGATTGTTTCATACCATGTTGAACTGATGGTTTCCGCATGCTGGGAAAGATACTCGAATAATTTTTTGTTTTTTGCCATGATTGATCACCTCTTTTAAATGTGTTGTTTTTGCGAATAACGTTTTTGCAGTTTTGCCAGCCTGAAAAACAGCCCAACTGCTCCGGCGGCGAGTCCCGCTATTAATCCAATCCAATAGCCGAATGCACCGAGGCTTGTAAACGTACCGACCATATAACCGACCGGAAGGCCAATGACCCAGTAAGAGACAAAAGCGGCCGCAAGCGTATAGTTCACATCTTTGTACCCTCTGAGTGCTCCCTGGATCGGTGCGGCAACAGCATCGGAAAGCTGAAAAAATAGCGCATAAATTAAAAAGTGCTGTGTCAGCCGGAGCACATCGGGGTCAGAAGTGTACATGCCCGCAATTTGCTCTCTGAATAAAAGGATAAAGGCGGCAGTGAACAAAGAAAAGCCGATCGCCATCATGATGCCGATTAAGCTATATGAGCGTGCATCCTTAAAACGGGCTGCACCAGCTTCAAACCCGACAACAATTGTTAGAGCCATGGACACGCTAAGCGGCAGCATATATAAAAGAGACGCAAAATTCATGGCTGCCTGGTGGGACGCGATGGTCACTGTATGAAAATGGCTCATTAGAAGCGTGACAGCTGCGAAAATGCTCGTTTCAAAAAACACGGCGAACCCAATAGGCAGCCCGATTTTGAGCAAATTTTTGCATGCTTTCCAAGAGAACTTATACATGGTAAGAAAAATCCCGTATTCAGAAAACGGTGCGTTTTTATGAATAATGAAAAAACTGATGATGCAGATACACCAATAAGTTAACGCGGATGCCAGCCCCGCGCCTACACCCCCAAGTGCCGGCATTCCGAACTTCCCGAAGATAAATACATAATTCAATACAAAATTGATTGGAAGAGAACTGAGTGTAATCATCATGGTGACTCTCGTTTTTCCTAATGAGTCGATGAATGATCTCAACACGGTGTAAACAAATAAAGGGAAAATTCCCAGTGATAAAAAGCCTAAAAAGTGTTTAGCAATCTGATGCACGTGAATATCAAGGTTCAATCGGCCAAGAATAAGGTCAACTGCAGCATATCCAATCACTAAAACGGCGATGCTAAGAAGCGCGGCCACGTATACAGCCTGTAAAACAGTAAAGGGGATCTTCTGTTTTTTCTCTGCACCTAATAACTGAGCGACAATCGGGGTGACCGCCATTAATATACCTGCAAGTCCTGTGTAAACAGGGGTCCAAAGGCTTGAGCCAATCGCGACACCCGCTAAATCAGCGGGGCTGACTTTCCCTGACATCACCGTATCTAGAAAAGTCATTAGAGAAAGCCCCGCCTGGGTAATGAATATCGGTATTAAAATGTGCAAGAGCTGTTTGATTTTTTCCCGGGCATTTTGAGTTTCTTTCATACATTGATCTCCGTTTCTTTTTCATAACGAGAGAAATTATAACATTTTATGTATAAAAAGCAATGAACGCCGGGCCTATTCTTTTTTTGTCGGTTTCGTTTTTCTAAACATTTGGGCATAAATAAAAGAAAGCGAAATCACGCCTAAAAAGGTGCAAATATACTGAATGATTCTTTCGATTTCCATTCTTTACATCCCTCCTTTACCAATAGAATGTGCATCAATAAGATAAGCATTCGTGAAAAGTTGGAAATTTGAACAGGAGATGAAGATTATGCGCTATGAGCAGATATCAGAAAATGCGTTCAAGGGGAAAATACAGGTGTACCTAGAGCAAATATTAGGTGATGCATCTCTAATCCTGAAAACGCTTCACGAAAAAGACCAGTGTCTTCTTTGTGAATTAGATGAATTAGGGCACATTTTTCAGGACATGCAGGGGATTGCATCCTCCTTTTATTTGCAATCATACATTGAGGAATTTACGCCGGCATTTATTGAGCTGGCCAAGGCGATTAAAGCCTTATCGGAACATAAGCATGGAGCTTTAATTGTGATTGAAAGAGCAGACCCGGTTGAACATTTTATTCAAAAAGGCACCTCCCTACACGCCGAGATCAGCTCTTCATTAATTGAAAGCATCTTTTTTCCCGGAAACCCTCTTCATGACGGCGCTTTATTAGTGAGGGAAAACAAACTCGTGTCAGCAGCCAATGTGCTCCCGCTGACGACGAAGGAAGTGGATATCCATTTGGGAACCCGGCACCGGGCGGCTCTCGGTATGTCGGGATATACGGATGCACTGGTGCTCGTGGTTTCAGAGGAAACAGGGAAGATGTCGTTTGCCAAAGACGGTGTATTATATCCGTTAATTTCACCAAGAACGTAAAAATAATAAAAAGGGCCTGATTAAGAATCCTATCATGAGACAAAATGACTGAATTCGCATCTTTATTAAAGCATTCG
Organism: Bacillus sp. FSL R5-0576; assembly: GCF_038004765.1. Lineage (NCBI taxonomy): Bacteria > Bacillati > Bacillota > Bacilli > Caryophanales > Bacillaceae > Bacillus > Bacillus sp. FSL R5-0576. The sequence goes on along the minus strand of NZ_JBBORU010000001.1, from coordinate 1,979,897 downwards.
CTTCAAGCTGAATGCTTTTTGTCTTGAAGACAGGAAATATAAACTGGTAGAAAAGTTATATGTAATGAATATTAATTAAGTGAAATACTTTACCTGTTTATGTATTTATAGTACCGTATAAAATATTACATAAATTTTCAAAGGAAGGGTGCTGCCGCATGGCTAATGTATTAATGATCGGTTTCCCCGGTGAAGGGCATATTAATCCCTCTATCGGTGTGATGAAGGAGCTGAAATCCCGGGGAGAAAACATTACGTACTACGCAGTGAAGGAATATAAAGAAAAAATCACAGCTCTTGATATAGAGTTTCGTGAGTATCATGATTTCAGAGGAGATTACTTCGGGAAAAACGCAACCGGCGATGAAGAAAGAGATTTCACAGAAATGCTCTGCGCTTTTTTGAAAGCCTGTAAGGATATCGCGACTCATATTTATGAGGAAGTCAAACATGAATCGTATGATTATGTCATATATGATCACCATCTTCTCGCGGGTAAAGTCATTGCCAACATGCTGAAGCTGCCAAGATTTTCATTGTGTACAACCTTTGCGATGAATGAGGAATTTGCTAAGGAAATGATGGGAGCGTACATGAAAGGATCACTTGAAGATTCGCCTCATTATGAATCATACCAGCAGCTTGCAGAAACTTTAAATGCTGATTTTCAAGCAGAGATCAAGAAGCCATTTGATGTTTTTTTAGCTGATGGTGACTTGACAATCATCTTTACATCAAGGGGATTTCAGCCACTGGATGAGCAATTTGGCGAGCGATATGTATTTGTCGGTCCTTCCATTACAGAAAGAGCCGGAAACAATGATTTCCCATTTGATCAGATTGACAATGAAAACGTGCTGTTTATTTCAATGGGAACCATTTTTAACAATCAAAAGCAGTTTTTTAATCAATGCCTTGAAGTGTGTAAGGACTTTGACGGTAAAGTTGTGCTTTCCATCGGCAAGCATATTAAAACAAGTGAGTTAAACGACATTCCGGAGAATTTCATTGTACGCCCGTATGTCCCTCAGCTTGAGATCTTGAAAAGAGCCAGCTTATTTGTGACCCACGGCGGAATGAACAGCACAAGTGAAGGTTTGTATTTTGAAACCCCGCTCGTTGTCATTCCGATGGGAGGCGACCAATTTGTTGTCGCAGATCAGGTAGAAAAAGTCGGCGCAGGAAAAGTAATTAAAAAGGAAGAATTGTCTGAAAGCCTACTGAAAGAGACGATACAAGAAGTAATGAATAATCGTTCGTATGCTGAAAAGGCAAAAGAAATTGGACAATCACTGAAAGCGGCAGGCGGCTCTAAAAAAGCAGCCGACAGCATTCTTGAAGCTGTAAAACAAAAAACTCAATCAGCAAATGCATAGTGTAAAAGCCTGTTCTTATCGAAAGAACAGGCTTTTTGCCATTTCATAAGAATGCAGAGGAAGGGATTTGACATGCCGATAGAGAATTGATTAGAAAAATAGACAAGAAAGGAGGAGAAACTGCTTCGTTCATCAATAGAAAACCATCATTTTTACCCTCGCTTAAATAGTTCCTTAGACTTTCGAAAAACATATCGTGCTTATGTAAAATGTTAGATGTTTATTTGAAGGTTTAAAGGTCGAACGATGCTGAAAATGCTGCGCCAAATGTTTGAAAAGGGTTTAACTTGCTGAAAAATTGACGATAAAACAGTTGTGTGCCATTTTTGGAAACGAAATACTAGCTGTTTTTGCAAAAAAACAGTTTAGGAGGTTGAATGAATGAAAAAGAAGATTGTAGCCGGCTTGGCTGTTTCTGCAGTTGTTGGGTCGTCGATGGCCGCAGCACCCGCGGAAGCAAAAACGATAAAAGTAAAAAGCGGTGACTCTCTTTGGAAACTTTCCCGCCAGTATGATACGACAATATCAGCTCTGAAATCCGAAAACAAATTGAAATCAACGGTGCTTTATGTCGGACAAAGTCTTAAGGTTCCTGAAAGCAGCAAAAAAAGCACGACATCCTCATCTAATTCAAGCAAAACATCAACATACACAGTTGCATATGGTGATTCCCTATGGATGATTGCTAAAAATCATAAAATGAGTGTTTCTGAGCTTAAAAGCTTAAACAGCCTGAGCAGTGACCTGATTCGTCCGGGGCAAAAGCTTAAGATCAAAGGGACAAGCAGTTCAAGCGGATCAAATGGATCAAAGAAAAACAGCGGTTCCAATTCTTCAGGTTCTTCAAAAAGTACATATACGGTCAAGCTTGGTGACTCACTGTGGAAAATCGCAAACAGCTTAAATATGACTGTAGCCGAATTAAAAACCTTAAATGGCTTAACATCAGATACACTTTATCCTAAACAGGTGCTCAAAATAAAAGGAAGCAGCTCACCTAAGAACGGAAACAGCGGTTCCAAAAAGCCGTCAAACTCCAATCCCTCAAAAACAACGACGTACAAGGTAAAAGCAGGCGATTCGCTGTGGAAAATTGCAAATCGGCTCGGAGTCACTGTCCAAAGCATCCGTGATAAAAACAATTTATCATCGGATGTGTTGCAAATCGGGCAGGTTCTGACTATTTCGGGAGCATCAAAATCTAATCCTTCAAATCCGACAAAGCCAACAAAGCCAAAAGATAACTCAGGGTCAAACATTCAAATAGGCTCGAAGATTGACAGAATGATAACGGAAGCGAAAAAATATGTTGGAGTGCCTTACCGATGGGGCGGAAACACGCCTGCCGGTTTTGATTGCAGCGGCTTCATTTATTACCTCATTAATAATGTATCATCTATATCAAGATTGAGTACGGCAGGATATTGGAATGTCATGCAGAAGGTCAGCCAGCCGTCAGTAGGAGACTTTGTCTTCTTTACCACATATAAATCCGGCCCGTCTCACATGGGGATTTATCTAGGCGGCGGTGATTTTATTCATGCAAGCTCATCGGGCGTCGACATTTCCAATCTCAGCAATTCGTATTGGAAACAGCGGTACTTGGGCGCAAGAAGTTATTTTTAAAAATGAGTATGACAAAAAGCCTTTTATAGGCTTTTTTGTTTATACCAGACAATGATTGACCACACTGTTAGAAAAAACAAGGGGGAGACAGTATGTACCGTCTCTTGCTGTTGATGATGCTGACGGCACTGGGAGTTGCCGGATGCGGACAAAAAAAACCTCCAGACCCTCCTAACAGGGTGCCGGAAAAAAAAGTGGTTGAAACGTCAGCGTTTGGTCATCATGTCCAGTTGGTCAATCGTGAAGGGAAAGCAGTCGGCTTTATAGAGATCAAAGAATCAGATGATGAAGGCCTCGATATTCATATTTCCGCAAACAGCCTGCGTCCAGGTGCTTCTCTCGGTTTTCATATTTATGAGAAAGGTTCTTGTGTCAGGCCGGATTTTGAATCAGCGGGCGGTCCCTTTAATCCACTGAACAAAGAACACGGCTTCAATAATCCGATGGGGCATCATGCCGGAGATCTGCCGAACCTTGAAGTCGGTGCTGATGGAAAGGTAGATGTCATAATGAATGCGCCTGACACTTCACTGAAAAAAGGAAGTAAACTAAATATTCTCGACGAGGACGGAAGTGCATTTATTATTCATGAACAAGCGGACGATTATCTGACAAACCCAAGCGGCAATTCCGGTGCGCGTATTGTCTGCGGAGCCCTTTTGGGAAATAACGAGAAGCAGTAATATCATCCAAGCCCTTTTGTATTGAGCATACAGGGGCTTTTTTAGTATACTCGTTAAGGAATATGAATAGGAAAGGGAATCTGTCTATGACAACACAACTACAGCACTTAACATTGCCGGAAGATATACAACAAAAGCTTTTATCATATAAAGAGCAGCCCATTTCCCCAGAGTTTCAATCGCTTATAGGAACATCAGGCTATGAGGCGGAGGATGAAGCCATTTTATTTGACGCCATTATTGCATTAGCCATGGGGAAAAATGTCCTGCTGAAAGGGCCTACAGGTTCAGGAAAAACAAAGTTGGCAGAAACATTGTCCAGCTATTTTCATAAACCGATGCACAGCGTCAACTGTTCAGTCGACTTGGACGCTGAGGCATTGGTCGGTTATAAAACGATTGAAAATCAATCTGGCCAGGCAACAATCGAGTTTGTTTCAGGACCTGTTACAAAGGCAATGAAGGAAGGACATTTTCTTTATATAGATGAAATCAATATGGCGAAGCCGGAAACACTGCCTATTTTAAACGGTGTATTAGATTACAGAAAAATGATGACAAATCCGTTTACAGGCGAGGTCATACGGGCTAAAAGCGGTTTCGGGGTCATTGCAGCCATCAATGAAGGCTATGTCGGAACTGTTCCTCTGAATGAAGCGTTGAAAAACCGTTTTGTCATCATTGATGTGCCTTATATTAAAGGCGAGCTGCTGAAACAAGTGCTCATGTCTCAGTCAGCCTTGAAAGACGAGAAATTGATTGACAGATTTATCACGCTTTCCTCTGACTTGATCGTTCAGGCCAATAACGGACAGGTGTCTGAAGAAGCGGCATCCATCAGAGCTTTAATCGATACATGTGATTTAGCTGCTTATATTCCGCCGCGTCGTGCCATTGAGCGGGGAATTGTAGAAAAGCTTGATGATGATCGGGAAAAAGCGGCCGTCCGAAATATTGCGGAAACTCTGTTTGAATGAGGGGGCTGCGATGAAATTTATCAAATTTAACGACAGCACAATTGATTCATTTTTATTTATGATGCTGACTGATTTGGCCAAAACACTCACCAAGAGTGAAGCGGTAGAAGTGGAGTATGGCGTTCAGTCCTATTACAATCCATTTGAAAAGAAAATCTATATGAGCCACTTTTGGAAAGACAGGGCAGCTGAGGACATGGAAGCGGGTCTGAAAAGCGACGTCTACCTGCGTTCAGTCGGAACAAGATATAGCTCGCTGCATGAGTTTGCGAACTTTTTGAATGATATCCATCGCCATCTTACGTTTAAAAGTTTTGCCAAGCAGCTCTTTATGCTGCTTGAAGACATTAGAATCGAAGAACGCATCAAACATGAGCGTCCGGGTACGAAACATGTATTTGCGAAGCGAAAAGACATGTACAGAAAACATTTCTCAACTCAGCTGACCTTAAATTTGGAACGAAGCATTTTTACCGATGCGCTCTTTTGCGCGATCTATGTCAAGCTCACAGCGGAATCGCCGCTTGAGACCCTTCCGTCCATGCGTGAAGATATCGATCTGATGCGCCCGTTTATTGAGCAGCAGCTCTTGCGTGTGTATGAAGCAGATTCGACACGGCAGGTTCTGAAAATTGTTGAGGACCTCATGGACGGGCTTGAAGAGGTGCTCGATAAAGACATGTTGAACACCTACTTCTTTTTGCCTGAGCTTGACTACGCAAAAGCTGCAGAACAGCCGTTATTTGAAGAAGAGAAAAAAGCGCCGAAGCTGAGTGATGACATCACGCTTCCAAAACAATCAGACGGTGATGAGGATATCCATGAAGAAGAAATGCCGACATGGCACCGGGAAACAGAAGCACCGTCCAAAAGCTTCCTTCAATTTGATATTGAACACGGCGCAAAATCAGATTTAGGAAAAGATGCTTCAAGGGAAGGCGACGATGGAGATCAGGCCCTTGGCTCTGTTCAAGGATCAGCCAGACAAACGAAACGGAAAGACTATTCCAAGCTGGAAGCGCTGGAGTCCCAAAAAGACCAGCCGAACGGAGCGGGGATGGCTGACGGCAAAGAAAATAAATATGCATTTCCAATTTATAAAGAACCGCAGCCGGCAACCAGTGAAGAAGAGCTTTCTTATAAACAGCAGGCAAAAACGATTGAATCGTATCAAAAGCGTTTGAAACAAATGATTCAAAAAACGCTTGAACATAAAAAAACATTGCCGAGAACAGATCTTCATGCCGGGAGACTGAACAATAAGCTTCTTCGCTACTTCACTGAGCGAAATCCGCGCCTGTTCTACAAAAAGCAAGAACCATCTTCAGAAATCGACGCAGTTTTTACATTGCTGGTCGATTGTTCAGCCAGCATGTTCGACAAAATGGACGAAACAAAACGAGGAATCGTGCTGTTTCACGAAGCGTTGAAATCGGTAGCGGTTCCGCATCAGATTGTCGGGTTCTGGGAGGACACAAATGATGCAACCGAAACAAGCCAGCCAAACTATTTCAATACGGTTATTCCCTTCCAATCATCATTAAGACAAGAGTCTGGACCGGCCATTATGCAGCTTGAGCCAGAAGAAGATAACCGTGACGGGTACGCAATTAGGCAGATGACGAAAAAAATGCTGCATCGCAGCGAGGCGCAAAAGTTCTTAATTGTTTTCTCAGATGGAGAGCCGGCCGCATTTGGCTACGAACAAAATGGGATCGTTGATACAAGTGAGGCGGTTATCGAAGCCCGAAAAAGAGGAATAGAAGTGATAAATGTTTTTCTCTCCAACTCAGAAATAGAAGAATCGCAAATGAAGACGATCCAGGATATGTACGGAAAATTCAGTATATTTGTCCCGGATGTTGATCAGCTACCGGATGTTTTGTATCCGCTGCTGAAAAAACTGCTTCATAAAAGCATAGGATAGCCCTTAATCCTATGCTTTTTGGCGTTTGTTTTTTCGAATGATTAAATTTTTTGTTTTTTATAAAGGTTTTTTACTATTTTGTGAACAATCAAGGTAGAATCAAATTGCAAACAGTGGTAAAATATCGTTGGAAGCGTTTTTATTACATAATTTTGGACACAGCGTTCGAAAGTTATTTCAAGATAGTGAATCAATCACTTGATTATTTAAGTTGGGGGTAATATTCAAATGTTTCAAAATAGTATGAAACAACGAATGAATTGGGAAGATTTTTACGGTCCGAACCTCGGCTATGCGCTGGAGCTTTACGATCAGTATACCCAGGATCCGAACAGCATTGACCCGGATTTGAAGGAAATGTTCGACGAGCTCGGTGCTCCGCCAAGCGATATAAAAGAGGCCTCGGGAACAAAAGAAAAGGGACGTGTTACAGCCGATCTGATTCAAAAGATCGCATCCGCAGTCAGACTTGCAGAAGATATCCGAACCTATGGCCATTTGAACGCTTCCGTCAATCCGCTCAGAAAGGATGGGAAAAAGAGCGAACTTTTTCCATTATCCGATTACGGGCTAACAGAAGAGGAAATAAAAGCAATACCTGCGTCTGTCATCTGCAAAGACGCTCCTAAAAACATTACGAACGGTTTAGAAGCCATTCAGTATTTACGAAATACGTATAAAAGAACCATCTCTTTTGAATTTGACCATGTGCATGACTTCAAAGAGCGCGAGTGGCTGACAAGAAAGATTGAATCTGGCGAGCTGTTCCAGAAGAACTCAGCTGAAAAACTGTCGGCTGTGCTGGAAAGACTGACTGAAGTAGAGGGCTTTGAGCAGTTTTTGCACCGCACATTCGTCGGGCAGAAGCGCTTTTCCATTGAGGGTCTGGACGCTCTTGTTCCAGTGCTTGATGACATTATTGCACAATCTGTCAAATCAGGCACGACAAGTGTCAACATCGGGATGGCGCACAGGGGACGCCTGAATGTCTTGGCACATGTGCTCGGCAAACCGTATGAAATCATCTTCTCTGAATTCCAGCATGCGCCGAACAAAGATCTTGTACCGTCTGAGGGATCCATTGGAATCAGCTACGGATGGACAGGGGATGTCAAATACCATTTGGGGGCGAATCGGGAGCTTCAAGACGCTGAAACAAAATCAGCGCGCATTACGTTAGCGAACAACCCGAGCCACTTGGAATTTATCAATCCGATTGTTGAAGGCAGCACAAGAGCGGCACAGGAAACGCGAACACAAAGCGGATACCCGGTACAAGATGAAACAAAATCGCTGGCCATTTTAATCCATGGAGACGCTGCATTCCCTGGGGAAGGAATTGTAGCTGAAACATTGAATTTAAGTTCTTTAAAAGGGTATCAAGTAGGCGGTGCGATTCATATTATCGCCAATAACATGATCGGATTTACAACAGAAAGCGCTGAATCCAGATCGACAAAATATGCCAGCGACCTGGCCAAGGGTTATGAAATTCCGATTGTTCACGTGAATGCGGACGATCCTGAAGCTTGTCTTTCAGCTGTTAAGTTTGCGGTCGAATACCGAAAAACATTCAACAAGGATTTTCTGATTGATTTGATCGGGTACAGACGCTATGGACACAACGAAATGGATGAACCGTCAACCACTCAGCCAATGCTGTATGATGCTGTCAGAAAGCATCCGACCGTCAAACAAATTTTCGCTGAAAAGCTGGTAAAAGAAGGCGTACTTACCGAGGAAGTTGTTCAAAACATCGAAAAATCGGTAACGAAGCGCATTGAAGATGCATATCAGAAAGTTCCGTCTAAAAAGGAACACACTGCCTGTGAAATTGAACTTCCAGAGCCTGTATCAAACGGTTTCCCAGATGTGGACACTTCGATTGATTTTGATGTGCTCCGCAAGCTGAATGGCGAATTGATCAACTGGCCGGAGTCATTTAATGTTTTCGGCAAGCTAAAGCGCATTTTAGAAAGACGCGCCAAGGCGTTCGATGATGACAGAAAAGTGGAATGGTCTTTGGCAGAATCACTCGCGTTTGCTTCAATTTTGAAAGACGGAACACCGATTCGTTTAACAGGACAGGATTCCGAGCGCGGAACGTTCGCCCAAAGAAACCTTGTGCTTCATGACAGTGAGACGGGCGAAGAATTTGTGCCGCTTCATCACTTATCTGACTGCAGCACATCATTTGCTGTTCATAACAGCCCGCTGTCTGAAGGATCGGTTCTCGGTTTTGAATACGGCTATAACGTGCATTCACCGGAAACGCTTGTTTTGTGGGAAGCACAGTACGGAGATTTTGCCAACGCTGCTCAAGTGTATTTTGACCAATTTATTTCTGCCGGACGCGCGAAATGGGGCCAAAAATCCGGATTAGTCATGCTGCTTCCGCACGGTTACGAGGGACAGGGGCCTGAGCACTCAAGCGGAAGAATCGAGCGATTCTTGCAGCTTGCAGCAGAAAACAACTGGACGGTTGCCAACCTGACAAGCGCGGCACAGTATTTCCATATTTTAAGAAGACAGGCTAAAATGCTGCTTCGTGAAGAAATCAGACCGCTCGTCATTATGACGCCGAAGAGCCTTCTTCGCAACCCAAATACGGTGTCAGAAGTGCAGGAGCTCAGCGAAAGCCGCTTCCAGCCTGTTTATGAACAGTCGGGACTTTCTCATGACTATGAAAAAGTAACCAGACTTGTATTATCCAGCGGTAAAGTGTCTATAGACATCAGTGATCATTTTAATAAGTTAGAAGACGGTAAAGAGTGGCTTCACATTGCGAGAATTGAACAGTTGTATCCATTCCCGGCAAAAGGAGTCAAAGAGTTATTTGCAAAACTTCCGAACCTGAAAGAAATCGTTTGGGTGCAGGAAGAGCCGCAGAACATGGGGGCTTGGGGTTATATCAGCCCGTATTTGACAGAGATTGCACCAGAGGGAGTAAGCGTTCAATATATTGGACGAAGAAGACGATCCAGCCCTGCAGAGGGAGATCCGACAGTTCATAAAAAAGAACAGGAACGTATTGTATCTGATAGCTTGACTCGCAAAAACTAAGGGGGAAATGAAAAAATGGCGGAAATTAAGGTACCTGAATTAGCAGAATCAATCTCAGAAGGAACAATAGCCCAATGGTTAAAGCAGCCTGGTGACTATGTAGAACAGGGTGAATATCTGCTTGAACTAGAAACGGATAAAGTGAATGTTGAATTGACAGCAGAAGAATCGGGTGTACTTCAAGAGGTATTGAAAGATTCGGGTGATACCGTCCAGGTCGGAGAAATTATCGGTACGATTTCAGAAGGCGCGGGTGAAAGTTCTGCCCCTGCTCCTACAGAGAAAGCAGAAAGCAAGGAAAGCGTGAAAGAAGAGAAACAGGCTGAACCAGCTGCACAAGAGGTGAGCGAGGAAGCACAATCTGAAGCAAAATCAAGAACGATCGCTTCTCCGTCGGCCCGTAAGCTGGCGAGAGAAAAAGGAATTGACCTGTCTCAAGTTCCAACTGGAGATCCGCTTGGAAGAGTGCGCAAGCAGGATGTCGAAGCGTACGAAAAACCGGCATCAAAACCGGCTCCTCAGCAAAAGCAGCAGCCTCAGGCTCCAAAAGCACAGCAAAGCTTTGATAAACCGGTCGAAGTGCAAAAAATGTCACGCCGCAGACAAACGATTGCAAAACGCCTTGTAGAGGTGCAGCAAACATCGGCGATGCTGACTACATTTAATGAAGTGGACATGACGGCTGTTATGAATCTCAGAAAACGCCGCAAAGATCAATTCTTTGAGCAAAACGAAGTGAAGCTCGGCTTTATGTCTTTCTTCACGAAAGCGGTCGTGGCTGCATTGAAAAAATATCCGCTGTTGAATGCGGAAATTCAGGGCGATGAGTTGATCGTTAAGAAATTCTATGATATCGGTATCGCTGTTGCGGCTGATGAAGGCCTTGTCGTACCGGTAGTACGAGATGCGGACCGCCTGACATTTGCAGGAATCGAAAAAGAGATCGGCGAGCTTGCGAAAAAAGCAAGAAACAATAAATTAACCCTTAGCGAGCTTCAGGGAGGTTCCTTCACGATTACCAACGGAGGGACTTTCGGTTCACTGATGTCAACTCCGATCTTAAACAGCCCTCAAGTCGGTATACTGGGCATGCATAAGATTCAGCTGCGCCCAGTAGCAATTGATGAAGAGCGTTTCGAAAACCGTCCGATGATGTATCTCGCTTTATCTTATGATCACCGGATTGTAGACGGTAAAGAAGCGGTTGGCTTCCTCGTGACAATCAAAAATTTACTGGAAGATCCTGAACAGCTTTTATTAGAAGGATAATAAAAAAGGGTACGTCACGATAAAGTGATGTACCTTTTTTGATGCATATTTAAAGTGATAGATTGCTGCTTTTGGATCCAGCTTGTTTCTTTTTCACTTTTTTTGACCAATATGTTGCAAGCATAGAACCTGAAAGGTTATGCCACACACTGAATATTGCGCTTGGTACGGCCGATAGCGGTGAGAAATGAGCCGTGGCAAGTGCAGCCCCAAGCCCGGAGTTTTGCATGCCGACTTCGATTGCAATCGCTTTTTGAGACGGGTAATCCATTTTTAAAAGCTTTGCACAAAAAAAACCAAGTAAATAACCGATACCGTTATGCAGGATAACAACTGAAAAAATGAGCAACCCCGATTGAAGCAGATTTTCCCGATTGCCGCTGACGACAGCTGAGACAATCGCAACGATGCCAATGACAGAAACAAGCGGAAGGGCATGTACGGCTTTTGCCACTTGTTTTCTGAAAAACATTTTGACAATCAGACCTGCAATGATCGGAAATAAAACCGCCTGTAAAATTGAGATAAACAAAGACCCCGGCGAGACAGGAAGCCATTCTTTGGCAAACAGCATAATCAACAACGGTGTTACAACAGGTGCCAATAAGGTAGAAATGGTTGTAACCGCAACAGAAAGGGCAGTATTTCCTTTTGCTAAGAATGTCATAACATTAGATGCAGTTCCCCCGGGACAGCAGCCGACAAGAATAACACCAACTGCGATTTCAGCTGGAAGATGAAGCCCAAATGCGAGGCCGAAAGCAACGAGCGGCATGATCGTATACTGAGCTATTACTCCAATAATAACTTGCCAAGGCTTTCTGACCAGCTCTTTGAAATCATCGGCTTGCAGTGTAAGGCCCATCCCAAACATGATAATGCCAAGAAAAATCGTAATATAAGAACTGATCCACGTAAATAAAGATGGGAAAGAAAATCCCAGCACTGCAAAAACAATGACCCATATGCCAAAGGTTTGTCCTGCAAAATGACTTATTTTTCTAATGATGTCCATAAAAACACTCCTAACACACTTATCAAGAACTTCAGCAGAAATTCTTACAAATTTCATAACATTCTCTTATTATAAATAATTTTCTGAATAATTCAATATTAGTTTTTGGCAGATGTCTATAGATATATGATGTAAACTAATTAAAATGTTCTTGACTATATAGGAAGATATTCTTACAATGAACCTTTATAATGGTTAGATCAAATAGGAGTGATACGGTGAAGGAAGCAAATCAATGGTCTTCGAAGCTCGGCTTTATTTTAGCCGCGGCAGGATCAGCTATCGGGCTTGGTGCGATATGGAAATTCCCATATGTTGCCGGAACCAGTGGAGGAGGCGCATTTTTACTTATTTTTATTTTATTTACGGTTTTAATCGGACTGCCTTTATTGTTAGGTGAATTCATCATAGGTAGAAGAACACAGAAAGATGCCGTTCAGTCCTATAAAACACTTGCTCCAGGAACGAAGTGGCATTGGATCGGTTATTTAGGCATGGTGACGTGCTTTATTCTTCTATCTTTCTACAGTGTCGTAGGCGGATGGATTTTAATTTATATTATAAAAGGCTTCACTGGCGGTTTATCGCAAACATCTGGTTTTGATACGATATTTGCAAGTACCATTTCAAATCCTTATTTGGCTGTGGGAGGCCAGCTGCTCTTTATGGTGGTAACAATTTTAGTTGTTGCAAAAGGGGTAAGCAGCGGAATTGAAAAAGCAAGCCAAGTATTAATGCCAGCGCTTTTTCTATTATTCATCATTTTAATGGTGCGTTCGGTTACACTTGATGGCGCGATGGAAGGAATTAAATTTTTCCTGATGCCTGATTTAACTGCAATTGATGCCAATACCATTTTATATGCAATGGGACAATCCTTTTTCTTATTAAGTGTCGGTGTATCTGTCATGGTAACGTATAGCGCTTATTTAGAGAAACAGGAAAATCTGGTACAGTCCGCTGTATCTGTAACTGTTATGAACATGCTTGTTGCTGTAATGGCCGGAATTGCGATTTTTCCAGCTGTCTTTTCATTCGGCCTCAAACCAGACCAAGGCCCGGTTCTGTTATTTAACGTGCTGCCGACTGTGTTTAATCAAATGCCGTTCGGAATTATCTTTTTATTAGCATTTTTACTTCTATTTTTATTTGCTGCATTGACATCTGCTTTTTCAATGCTGGAAATTTTGGTCGCAGTACTTTCGAAAGGCGATGTCAATAAGAGAAAACGATTCGCTTGGTTAGGCGGAATTGCTATTTTTATTGTCGGTGTGCCGTCTGCATTATCATACGGCGTCTTAAGTGACGTCTCTATATTTCATCTGTCTATTTTTGATGCCGCCGACTATCTTGTGAGCAATATTTTAATGCCGTTAGGTGCGTTACTGATTTCGATTTTTGTCCCGCTAAAAATACCGAAACAGGATTTGTTTGACGAGCTGAAAAGCGGTTCCAATCTCAAACGAAAGTGGTTTGCTGTTTGGCTGCTGCTCATTCGATATCTATCTCCTGTTGCCATTATCATCGTGTTTTTGCATGTGGTAGGGATTTTTTAAAACACGAAGCCCCCGGGGAAAGGGGGCTTTTTTTAATAGAGCTTCCAAACGACTTCTTTTGCCTGCTCAAAACGTTTTTCTGCCTCGCGCCAATCCACGACATTCCACCAGTGGTCTACATAGCTGGCCCGGTCATTTTTATATTGCAAATAGTAGGCATGCTCCCATACGTCAAGCGGTAAAAGGGGGATTACATCCCATTGGCTGAAGAGCTGGTGTTTTTCTGCCGTTAAAATCTCCAGCCGTCCTGATCGAGGTGCCCAGACCAGAATGGCCCAGCCGACGCCTTCCACTTTTTTAGCGGCTTGGGTAAAATGTTCTTTAAAAGCGGAATAGCTTCCAAATGAAAGGTCTATCATTTGGAACAATGCTCCTGTAGGACGCCGCTTTCCGTTTGGATGCATAGAAAACCAAAAAATACTGTGCAAATAATGGCCTGCTCCATGGAACGCAAGCTCTCTTTCCCAATGAGTGATTAAGTCATAATTCTTTGTTGCTCTCGCTTTTTTAAGCTCTGATTCTGCTTTGTTCAGGCCATCGACATAGCTTTGATGATGTTTTGTATGATGAAGGACCATAATATCGCGTGAAATATAAGGTTCTAAGGCGGAGTATTTGTAAGGAAGCTTTGGCAGCACGTGTTTCCCTATAGGGACATAAGCGCGTCTTTCACTTGTATCATCTGATTCTGTAATATCCCGATAAAGGGCAGCGGCCTGTTTATACCAATCTTCTTCTGTAGTTTGGTCATCTTCCAGAGCCTCAATCATCTTGTCGATTTGATCTTCAAACTGGTCAAGCTGACCTCGCTTTTGAATCTGATCTTTCAGGGCTTCACACCAATTGAACATCTCCGTTTGATAAGATTCACGTTTCATTTGCTGTCTCCTTTTCAATAGAATCTAAATACTTTCCGACAGTCAGCAAAGAGAATACATATGGATAACTGTGGTAGCGAATATAAAATTGCTTCGGCAATCCGATCCCTGCTGGATACGCGAGGCTATCGGCGCTATGCGAACTGCTGTCGGTAAGGTATTGCATGCCTTTCACAACTGACGGGTGTTCGGAATTTTCATATGTGAGCAAAGCGTCTAAAGCCCAGGCCGTTTGTACAATGGTTCCTCTATGAAGCGGTACATATGTTTTGATTTCGGCGCTTTTGCAGGATTCTCCCCAGCTTCCGTCATCATTTTGTATGGATTTGAGCCAACGCAGAGCCTTTTGTATACCGGGATGCTTTCGGTCAACCCCGCATGCATGCATACCAGTAAGAGCAGCCCAAGTGCCGTAAATGTAGCAAACACCCCATCTGCCGTACCAAGACCCATTTTGTTCCTGATGTTCGAAAAGCCACTTCACTGCGCGTCGAATATGTTGATGTTTTTCTGTGAAGCCAACTTTCTCGCCTAAAAAGTGCAGTACACGTCCAGTGAGGTCGGCGGTTGAAGGGTCAACTGCAGCGTCCTCGGCGGATTCAAGCGGCAGAAGGCGGATCAGTGGGTGGTTCACGTTTTTTTCGAAAGCAGAAAATCCGCCGTCATTGTTTTGCATCGATAAAAGCCAAGATACCCCTCGCTCCCATGCTGCAGGAGAATGATTGCGGGGAATCGCCTTTAAAACGGCTGCAGTGTCGTCACAGTCAGGGTTATTTGTATTAATGTTTGAAAACCCCCAGCCGCCAGGAACTGAATTTGGATTTTTGACAGACCAATCTGCTGTTTTGGTATGCTGGCGTTCTAGCAAAAAGTCGGCTGCTTTTGTAACAGAGCCATCCGTTTCGGTCACACCATTTTTTTGAAGGGCATAGCTGATTAGAGATGTATCCCAAACAGTTGAAGTAGAGTTTTCCAGATAAGGAATCCCGTTGCATTTAGTCACCAGTGATTTAATGCCGGTAATCGCCCTCCTGATAATAGGAGAATAGCGTGACACACCAAGTGACAGAAGGCTGTAAACCATAAATATGGTTGCGCTCGCATAGCTGTATAATGTTCCGTCTTTTTCAATCCGGTCCAGCATATACGTTTTAGCTGTCTGTAGGCCCAGCTGCTGAAAAGCAAATGGTGCATGAAAAACGCGTTTCCAATGTGACAAAATAGACGTGAGTTCTCTTTCTTCGAAAGCATCAGACCGAAGCCAAGTGAAAGGATTTTTTGTCATGTGCGGATCGAGATGGCGAAGAGATGAAATATTGCGGTTAATAAGGACAAATCGCTGATTGAGTGTTACAGCCATAGGAGCAAAATGAATACGGGCATATGAGCTGAACTGATAGAAATGAATCGGCAATGTTGGGGGGAGCGCCATGAGTGATAATGGTAAATACAAAGCAGGCCAAGGATAAAGCCCGTTCGCGGCAAGCATCCATTTTGTCATAAAATGAACATGTCTCAAACCGCCATGTGAGATGATAAATTGTTCAGCTTTCTTCATGTGCGGCTCAGATCTGTGAAAACATCCTGAAGCCAGCATCCCGACATATCCTTGGACGGTAGCCGTTAGATTTCCGCGCGTTTCATCGGGATAGTTGATAAATGTGCCGTCGGGCTGCTGTTTTGCATGAATGCCGGCTGCAAGGGCTGATATCAGTTCTTTTTCGTTTTCGCCTTCATCTAGTGAGGTAAGGAGCAAAATAAAAAAGGAATTTGTCATGATTGGTCCTTCAAAGCAAAATGTCCATGAACCATCAGCATTTTGCCTGTCTCTTAACTCCGTAATGGTTTTCTTTTGGAAACGCCTCACTTTCTCCTGAAGTGTGCCCATCACGCTCAACTCCTTCAGAAGCATATATATTCAGCGTCTTTTACTGCCATTACAGAAAGAAAAAAACTGCTGGCAGGCAGCAGTTTTTTAAACATACATGTTAGTCTTCAAGGTTTATCCATACACTTTTGACTTCTGTGTAATTATCCAAGGCATATGATCCCATTTCTCGTCCGAGTCCTGACTGTTTATAACCGCCAAATGGAGACGCCGCGTCAAACACATTATAGCAGTTCACCCAAACGGTTCCGGCTTGAAGTCGGTCCGCGATATAGTGTGCCTGCTTGACGTTCTCTGTCCATAGTCCGGCCGCAAGCCCATATTCTGAATGGTTTGCCCGTTCAATAACTTCATCGACTGTTTCGTACGGAATTGCAGTCAGCACGGGTCCGAAAATTTCTTCTTTTGCGATGGTCATTTCGTCTTCAACATTCGCAAACACAGTCGGTGCGACAAAGTATCCTGCTTCAAAAGGACAGCTTCCGCCGGTCACTGCTTTTGCTCCTTCATCTTTTCCTTTTTGAATATAGGAAAGAACGCGCTCATGCTGTTCCTTGCTTACGAGAGGCCCGATTTGAGTATCTTTATGAAGTCCCGCTCCTTGGCGGAGTGACTCAGCATAGGATGCCATTTCATCAACAACTTCATCATATTGGTCTTTATGAATGAAGACACGTGAGCCCGCACAGCAGACTTGACCCTGGTTAAACATCACACCGTTTAAAGCGCCCGGGATGGCTTTTTTCAAATTCGCATCCGGCAGAAGAATATTAGGCGATTTTCCGCCCAGCTCCAATGTCACACGCTTAATGCTTTTCGCTGCGGTGGACATGATTTTCTTTCCGATTTCAGTGGAACCGGTAAAGGCAATTTTATCAACCGCTTCGTGGTTCGTCAGCGCTTCTCCCGCATCTTCACCGAATCCTGGGATGATGTTGATTACACCGGCAGGGAAACCGGCTTGGTCAATTAATTCTGCCAAATAAAGAGCTGAAAGCGGTGTTTGTTCAGCCGGTTTGAGGACGATTGTACAGCCTGTTGCAAGTGCCGCGCCCATTTTCCACATCGCCATCAGGAGCGGGAAATTCCATGGAATGATCTGGCCGACGACACCGACAGGCTCATGACGCGTATAATTAAAATAAGCGCCGGAAACCGGAATCGTCTGTCCTGTTATTTTTGTACACCAGCCGGCGTAATAGCGCATATGCTCAATAGCCAGCGGAATATCTCCATTAGTCGTTTCATTGATCGGTTTCCCATTATCAAGTGTTTCAAGCTGAGCAAGCTCAGTTTTATGCTCTTCCATTAAGTCTGCCAGCTTATACATCAGTCTGCTTCTCGAAGCTGGAGACATTGTTCTCCATTCACCTTGGTCAAAGGCTTTCCGGGCAGCTTTAACAGCTTTGTCCACATCCGCAGCCTGGGCTTCATACAGCGTCATCAAGGTTTCGCCGGTCGCCGGGTTTGGAGTGTCAAAGGTTGCCCCTGAGGCACTCGGAACAAACTTTCCGTCAATATAAAGCTTCTTTGTTCCCTGTAAAAATGTCTCCAGCCTTTTCGTCACTTGCATCGTTAAAGAACTCATCCGTAACAAACCTCCAGTCATTTTTTATGGTCTGTTCTGAGATTCTTGGTGATAGCACATTGATTCCTGGATTGAATAGCAGAAATAAGCTGTGATAGTTGCTTCAAACGTAAGCGTATACAAACATTCTATAATAGAAATCAAGGCAAAATCAATGAATAACCGATATTGCAATTTACAAAAGAAAAAAGCTACAATAAACTTATAGATAAGAAAAGGAGATTTCATCATGATTCATAAAAATTGGCTTGAAAAAGAAACAATTAAAAAAGTAAAGTGTGTGCAGACAAACGCAAAAAAATATATCGTAAACCGCGTTTTAACGCCGGGAAAAGAATATGAAGTAAAAAATGAAACAGAGGAGTTTCTCTTTGTGGTCGACAATACGAATAAAGTCGGCGGCTATTATAAAGAATACTTCGAAGAGATGTAATGCTTCCTTGAAGCATCAAACAGATTTTGTTAAAAGCAGTCGATACATAAAACCGCAGCTCAGCTGCGGTTTTTTTGTGGTTAAAACAGGAAATATAAAACAAAATTAAAAAAATCATTAAAAACCACTTTTTTATAAAAACATTGCTGAATATTGAAACTTTTTTCTCTATATGTGCGTATTACTTGATGACAACAGCTTAAAAGCCAAAAAACAAATCAAAAATTTGAAAAATGTAATCTGTTCGTAATGGTTTAAATGTCTTCTATGTCGTATTCTTATATAGGGATAAAGGACTTATTTTTATGTAGTGAATGATAAAACAAATAGATAAATGCAGAAAGAGGGGTTCTTCATTGGGTATTTTTTCTGTTAGCAGATCAACGGATGCAAAGAAGCTTGAGGCTTTGCTCGTTGAAGGGGAAAGAATAGAATCGATTTATAAGCTCCGAGTGGACCAAATTTGCTTTACAAATAAGCGGATCATTTTCTTTGACAATAAAATGTTTTCTAAAAAGAAGGTTCGTGTATTTCTTCCATATAAAACAATTGAAAGCTTTGCCATCCAAGAAGCGGGAATGTTTGATCCGGACACTGGGCTTTTATTGATGACAAGAAGCAAAACGTTCGAATTAGAATTTGCGAAAGACACCGATTTAAGCGAGGTTCAGGCGGTGCTGACAAAGCATTTGTGCAGCTGAATATTTGATGAGCCAGCCGTTCAAAAAATGGTTAGGCTTTTTTTATATATAAAAACAAGAACAGGGCATGTGCGCCCTGTTCTTATTACACCACACTGTTTTTCGCTGAGTTCGAATCAACAAGATCTGCATCTAATACATTTGAAATCGGTACGACAAGAGGAGTAAAGTCGCCATTTTCTTCCCCAAACCCTTGATTTATTTTAGCTGATAAAAAGTAATCGACCTGCTGATACGGACCGAGTGTTAAAGAGGAACCACGGTCCATCGTATTGATTTTAAATCCGCCGACATTCACGACGGAGGGTGAAAAGAACATCTCATCACTTCCTTTTGATTGAGGAGTTAACCGCTTCACTTTCAAAAGAGGCCGGAGAATCAATTTGGTCTCTGTCATCCACATGGCTTCTCGTGCCCATAAATCCGCTCGCATCTCCAAAATTCTGTCCGTAGCCTTGATTTTTTTTATCTGAATTTTGCCATTCTGCCAATAAATTTTGTCCTACGTTAACCGCTGAAGCATTTTCAAAGGAATTAATTTTCAGCATGAAAATATTAATATTGATATACGGAGTTGGTTGAACCACAGGCAAACCTCCTTTCTATAGTTGTATGCTGGCGGTTATAAAGTATGTTAAGACAGGGGGCTTCAAATGGATTTCGAAAAGATGAAGCAGTGGATGGAATTCGCACAGCAGATGTATGGCGGTGACTTTTGGAAACAGGTATTTGATGAAGACCAAAAAACCCCTTTTATGACAAATGGCCAATCTCCGTTTCCGTTTGCGCAGCAAGATCAGCGAGGGAAAGGAGATGCTTCATTTCCGAGCATGGATATTGTAGATACCGTTACGGAAGTGCAGTTTTTAATTTATCTTCCAGGCTACCGTAAACAAGACGTTCACATATTATCGTACGGAGATTATTTAGTGGTGAAGGGGCAGCGCTTTTCCTATTTTAATGAACAGGACTTTCGCCAAAAAGAAGGGAAATACGGAAGTTTTGAAAAGAAAATTCCGCTTTCCGACCATCTTCATGGAAAGATGAATGCCATTTTTAAAGACGGAATCCTATACATCACCATTCAAAAAGACGAAGGTCAAGCGAAAACCATTGTTATTGATGATTGATTTTCATACTGAGTGCATCTGCCCCATCACGGTCATCAATTGATTCAATCGGAATGACCATAACAATAACATCTGCATTTTGTTCCCCAAAACCGTTATTTCTTTTGATAGCAGAGCACCTGTTCCTTAACTCCGCAGAACCAAAGGTAAGGGATGAGCCGGTGCCTATCGAGTTAGTCTTGAGATGAGAAATATTGATGTTAGTCGGAAGCATGAAAACCTCTCCTTTCTATGGGATATACCTCATTATATATGTAGACGAAAGAGGAGTATGCAAAGGGTCGTGATGTCATGAAAAAAATGTTCCGGTCGCTGATCAGGCATTGCTTGAAACCAGAACTTGACAAACTGCGTGAATGTGAAGAAAGACTTTCAGTGCTTGAGAAACAGAAACAAAGCAGCAAACAGGAATCTGAAGAAACCTATATACATATTGAAACGCTGAATGTCGAAAAAATTGACTATCATCTTGAATTCGGCGAGCTGACCATTGATGAACTGAGCGGCAGATTAAATATAGGCGCAACCTATTATATACCGCCAGAAGAGAAGAACAAAAAGTGCCAACGAAAACCCGAAGCACCATCGACGCCAGCGGTCACGATCCGTTCAAAAAGGCAGTAGCTCATCTTTCCATCGATGTTCCCATGTTTGACAGAAGGCAAAACGGGAAACAGGATAGAAAGGAGAGGATATACATGGCACTGACAAAAGAACAAACACAGCATCTCTATCATAAATTGCTCGATATGCAAAAAGAATTGTCTGGCGAGAAAAAGGAAACAGAATCAATGACGGAAGAAGTGGGGGAGCTTTCCAATGGGGTTGACAACCATATGGCAGATCACGGGACGCTCGTCACAGACCGGATGACAGACCAAACAGTGAAAGAGATTGACCGGGAGCTGTTAGAGGAGGTCAACCGTGCATTACAAAAGATGAAAGATGGAACTTATGGCGTGTGTGAAAAAACCGGTCAAGAGATTCCTTACGAAAGACTTGAAGCTGTTCCTTATGCAAGAATGACAGTTGAGGCCCAAGCTGATGTGGAGGATGATCTGGAGACAGATGCTCCTTCTTATGAAAGAGAGTTTCATGAACAGGTAAAAGACTTATCCAACAAAGAAACAATTGATCAAAAAAGCTCGCAGACGTATGAAATCTTAGATCGTGAACAAGATTCGAAGTAAAAATGGCAAGCAAGTACACCGATATTAGATGTACTTGCTTTTTTTTGAAAAAAAATCTCATATTCAAAATAAAGTGATTGACTTTGCGTAAAAAAGAAAGTAACATACTATTTGTAAGTAAATATAAAAAGTTTACCGGGAGGAATACAAATGTCTACAGTTTTATTTGTAAAATCAAGCGACCGTACAGCTGAAGAAGGCGTTTCAACTAAACTTTACGAAGCTTTCTTAGCTGCTTATAAAGAAAACAACCCTAATGATGAAGTGGTTGAATTAGATCTTCATAAGGAAAACCTTCCTTACCTTGGCAGAGATATGATTAACGGAACATTTAAAGCAGGTCAAGGAATGGAAATGACAGAAGATGAGAAAAAACAAGCAGCAATTGCTGACAAATATCTGAACCAGTTTGTAAAAGCTGACAAAGTTGTTTTCGCATTCCCGCTTTGGAACTTCACAGTGCCAGCAGTGCTTCATACTTATGTTGATTATCTGTCTCGCGCAGGCGTTACATTCAAATACACACAAGAAGGACCAGTCGGTTTAATGGGAGGCAAAAAAGTTGCGCTTCTTAACGCTCGCGGCGGTGTCTACTCAGAAGGACCAATGGCTGCACTTGAAATGTCATTAAACTTCATGAAAACAGTTCTTGGTTTCTGGGGTGTTCAAGACTTGCACACAGTTGTCATCGAAGGACATAACGCAGCACCTGATCAAGCGCAAGAAATCGTTGAAAAAGGTTTACAAGAAGCAAAAGATCTTGCTGCAAAATTCTAATAAAGCCAAGACTCCTATCGTTACAAATAGGAGTCTTTTTGTATATACACATTAATATAGAAGAAAATAATCATTCACTTTTAGCGAAAAAGGCTGTTTTTTTTATTGTAATATATTTTTTGTTTGTCGAATTGTCAGGTATTTTGGAGAAAAAGCAGTTTTATTCACTGGAAAAAGTTTTTCTAAACAATTGTTCTGACCTCTTGATTAAAACCGCCTGATGGTGTACTATATTAAAGAAGCTACTTTGTGCGTATTGTTAATTAAGTTTTAACCTTTAAGCTGTAATAGGGAGTTTTATATCGAAGCCGGAATGTCATGCCTCCATTGCAGAGGACGACAGGAACGTTTCTGCAAACACCCACTTTGAGGAGTGGTGGTTTAAAACTTTCTTACTTGCATACGGCAAGACGTAGCGAAAGCCATTTCCTTTTCGGAAATGGCTTTTTATTTTATCTAAAAAGGTTTGGTATAGTGAATATTCCATTTTTGTGTGAAAGAAATGAAGGCCGCTTTTTTATGATATGATGGGAGAAATTCAAGGAAAAGCGAGGTTTACACGTTATGTTACATAGAGCCCAATCCCTTCTGGCTCATTATTTTGGTTATGAGAAGTTTCGGAGCGGCCAAGATGAAGCGATCCGCTTGGTGACGGAAGCGAGGCGAAATACGGCCTGCATTATGCCGACGGGAGGCGGCAAATCGATTTGCTATCAAATTCCGGCACTAATGTTTGAAGGGACGACGATCGTCATTTCACCGTTGATTTCCTTGATGAAGGATCAAGTTGATGCGTTAGAAGAAGCGGGGATTAACGCCGCCTACATTAACAGCACACAATCCAATCAGGAAATATATGAGAGGCTGAACGGACTCAAAGAAGGGGCTTATAAGCTTTTTTACATTACACCAGAGCGACTAACGTC
This sequence comes from Bacillus sp. FSL R5-0576, assembly GCF_038004765.1. NCBI lineage: Bacteria > Bacillati > Bacillota > Bacilli > Caryophanales > Bacillaceae > Bacillus > Bacillus sp. FSL R5-0576. The sequence goes on along the minus strand of NZ_JBBORU010000001.1, from coordinate 1,956,894 downwards.
CACAGAATTTATCCGGATTTTGCAGGGCATAGATGTTCCTTTGGTCGCAATAGACGAGGCGCACTGTATTTCTCAATGGGGCCATGATTTCAGGCCAAGCTACAGGAATATTGAAATCTTGTTCCGTGAATTACACGACAAGCCTGTCATCATGGCGTTAACAGCAACAGCCACACCCGAGGTTCATGATGATATTTGCAAACAGCTGCATATTCAAAAAGAAAACACGGTATATACCGGATTTTCCCGAGAGAATTTAACCTTTAAAGTAGTAAAAGGAGAAAATAAAGATCGGTTTATAGACGAATATGTGCAAAACAACAGGCATGAAGCAGGAATTGTCTATACAGCGACCAGAAAAGAAGCTGATCGGATATATGAGAGATTGAAACGAAATCAGGTCAGGGCAGGCCGGTATCATGGAGGTATGGCTGATGATGAGAGAAAAGAGCAGCAGGAAAGGTTTCTTAATGATGAGCTTCAAGTGATGGTGGCAACCTCTGCTTTTGGAATGGGTATTGATAAATCAAATATCAGATTTGTTCTGCATGCACAAATTCCGAAAGATATGGAAAGCTATTATCAAGAGGCAGGACGAGCTGGACGGGACGGTCTTGCCAGTGAATGTGTTCTCCTGTTTTCACCGCAGGATATTATGGTGCAGCGCTTCTTAATTGAGCAATCAGAACATGAAGAGAAACAAAAGCAGGATTTAAAAAAACTGAGACAAATGGTCGACTACTGTCATACGGAAGATTGTCTGCAGCGTTTTATCCTTATGTATTTCGGAGAAAAGGAGCCTGATGCGTGCGGACAGTGCGGAAACTGTACCGATACAAGAGCGGCCCATGACGTGACGCGGGAGGCGCAAATGGTCTTATCCTGTATCATTCGCATGAAAGAACGGTTTGGCAAGACGATGGTTGCCCAGGTGCTTGCCGGCTCCAAAAATAAAAAAGTTCTTGAAAATGGCTTTTCAGACCTTTCAACATACGGGATATTAAAACACCAATCCGTTGGCGAAATCAGTGATTTTATCGAATTTCTTATTTCTGACGACTTCATCAGGATGTCAGACGGAACGTTTCCGACTCTTTTTGTCAGCAGTAAAGGAAGGAATGTGCTGAAAGGAGAATTATCAGTAGCGAGAAAAGAAGCGTTAAAAGCGGCAGCGATTACTGAAAATGACGAGCTATTTGAACGATTGCGCATGGTTCGGAAAGAAATTGCGGCTGAGCAGGGTGTTCCGCCATTTGTTGTTTTCTCTGACCAAACGTTAAAAGAAATGTCAGGAAAACAGCCCGTAAATGATGATGAACTTTTGTCTATAAAAGGAGTCGGAGAACAAAAAAGAGCAAAATACGGCCGGCTTTTTTTACAAGAAATACAAGCTTATGCAAGGATGACAGACTAAAAAACAGAAAAACAATCTTTTTTTCTATAAAAAACACATTTTATTTTCTCTGTTTTGCCTCAAAATAAAAAGACCTGCGAAGCCTATTATATCAAGGGTTCAGCAAGTCTTTCCATCAGAGAGAAATCCTTCATGTAAAGGAACTGTAATCTAAATCATATCTTTTTGTTATTGATTTGACATTTACGTGTGTTACGATATCACCTGTTAGCCGCCAATAAAAAGCTAACAAGGGAGGATTTACTTATGAAGAAGACGATTATGTCCTTTGTGGCAGTTGCTGCACTTTCAACAACTGCATTCGGAGCTCACGCTTCTGCAAAAGAAATTACGGTGCAAAAGGGTGATACGCTCTGGGGAATCTCTCAGAAAAATGGAGTGAACCTAAAGGACTTAAAAGAATGGAACAAGTTAACTTCTGATAAAATTATTGCAGGAGAAAAACTGACCATTTCTTCAGAAGAAACAACCACGACTGGGCAATATACAATTAAAGCGGGAGATACGCTTTCTAAGATTGCTCAAAAATTCGGCACGACAGTCAACAACCTGAAAGTTTGGAATAACTTAAGCTCTGACATGATCTATGCTGGATCAACTCTTTCAGTAAAAGGTCAGGCAACAGCAGCAAACACAGCTACTGAGAATGCGCAAACAAACGCACCTCAAGCTGCGCCAAAACAAGAGGCTGTGCAAAAAGAGCAACCTAAACAAGAAGCTGTACAACAGCAACCTAAACAAGAAACAAAGGCTGAGGCAGAAACTTCTGTTAACACAGAGGAGAAGGCTGTTCAATCAAATACAAATAATCAAGAAGCTTCAAAAGAACTAACAGTTACTGCTACTGCTTACACTGCTAACGACGGCGGCATTTCCGGCGTTACAGCTACAGGCATTGACTTAAATAAGAACCCGAACGCGAAAGTTATTGCGGTTGATCCTAATGTAATTCCGCTAGGTTCTAAAGTCTATGTTGAAGGCTACGGGGAAGCAACAGCAGCAGACACTGGCGGCGCTATTAAAGGAAATAAAATCGACGTATTTGTACCAAGTAAAAGTGATGCTTCTAATTGGGGCGTCAAAACTGTAAGTGTTAAAGTCTTAAACTAATAATATAGATTGTGATAAAAGACATGAGCTTTTGGCTTGTGTCTTTTTTTGTTCTGCTTAGAGCTGTTTATATCATATGCTGATAAAAGAAAGTGGTCCCGTTTTTCTCTTTATGTGCGATTCAGGGGCTCTCGGGTTAAATGATTGATTCCACATTACAGAGACATTCGGCATCATGACATTTATAGCTGGTTGTTAATATCTTTGATCAGCGAAACGAGCTGGTGTTTTTGGCAGATAATAAGCAGTTGGATGTAGCAGATGCCATTTACGGAACGGAATCGGATTGATTTCAGACGGTTTTTTATTGTGATATTAGGCTCTTGCAGTTGGGCATGGCAGCTTCGGGAGCGAAGTGGCACAACTTTGTCATACTGAAAATACAAAATAATCAATATCAGAAATTCTGCTGATGTGCAATGGCCGACCATTTTAACAGGGATATCATTCAATCCAGTCTTTTATTGGGCTGTTAACCAAGCAATCGTTCAGCGGGTATAGGAGCGAGGATATCGATCAATTTAATTCTGGTTGCGGCGAGGTTCTCAAACGGGAATTTCAGGTTAACAAAAAGGATCCTGGCAGATGCCAAGATCCTTTTTTATTTAAACCAGCCTTTTTCCTTTGACCGGGTAATGGCTTCAATTCGATTTTTCACTTCAAGCTTTTCTAGAATCATTGAGATATAATTCCGCACCGTCCCGCTTTTGATGCTGAGTTCCTGAGCGATTTCTTTTGTGTTTTTACCGTCAGCCACAAGTTCAAGCACTTCTTTTTCTCTATCTGTAAGAGGGTTAGCTTCGCTGTATAAGTCCTCCATCAGCTCAGGTGCATAGATGCGTTTTCCATTCATGACGCTACGGATGGCGTTGGCCAGCTCTTCACTAGGACTGTCTTTTAACAAATAGCCTTTAACGCCAGCTTTAATAGCTCTCTGAAAGTAACCGGGTCTGGCGAAGGTGGTTAAGATGATAATTTTGCAGCCTGTATCTTTTAGCTCCTCAGCAGCTTCAAGCCCTGTTTTTCCGGGCATTTCAATGTCCATAATACATACATCAGGCTGGCGTTTTTTGACAAAATCAACAGCATCTAGGCCGGTTGTACCTTTGCCTACGACTTCCATATCGTCTTCTAGGTTTAAAAGTGATCCTAAAGCGCCCAGCAGCATTTGCTGATCTTCTGCAATAAATATACTAATCATATAAGCCATCCTTTATGTTTATTTTGAATTATTAGGAATTGCCATGGTAAGCTTGGTTCCGTTTTCGGTATCGATGTGAAGGCTTCCGTTTGCAAACTCAAGCCGTTCTCTCATCCCGAGTAAGCCATGTCCTTTTGAAAAGGAATTTTCTTCTCCTTTGAATGTTCCATCGTCAGACACTGTAATCACAACTTCCTTCCAGAGCTGCTGAATGTCTACTCGGCAAGTTTTAGCCTGGCTGTGTTTGACGACATTTGTGACAGCTTCCTTTAAGCACATGCTCAAAATGTTTTCATTCAGCAATGAGATATTTTCAGGCCATTTCTCTTCTTCATAGATAAACATAATGTCAGCTGCTTCGAGAATTTGTTTGATGTTGATCAGTTCATCCTTGAGCCGGATGCCCTTCATAGAGGAAACGATTTTTCTTACTTCATTTAAAGAAGTTCGCGCTGTTTGCTGAACGCTTTTCAGTTCACGAGCTGCTTGTTCGGGATCTTTGTAAATCAATTTTCTTGCTAAGTCGCTTTTTAACCCGATAAGAGAAAGCTTTTGCCCAAGCGTATCATGGAGATCGCGGGCAATTCGCTGACGCTCTTCTAATTTTACCAGTTCTGCAATCCGTTCATTTGCATCCTCGAGCTTTTCTTCAAGCCGTTCGCGCTCCTTGCGGCTTCTTATACTAAAGGGCAATAAAATTGCGCTGATGAGGGTAATGACGACAAAAGGAATTTGTGTCAGAAAGAATTCCTTTTTTAATACGAGACTGAAATTGGCTGCGACGGCTGCGCTTATTAAATGGACATAATATAAAATATGAAAAGGGACGCGTTCCTTAATGTTTCCAATAAAATACGCGATAAAAAAAGCAAAATAAATATAACTGAACAGGGTAATGGAGGCGGTTGAAATGCCAATTAATAAAAATCCCCACAAATAAATGGTCCAGCCTTTTGAGACAAAAGCAAATCGATATACCGAAAAAAATAAAAGCGTCAAAATGATGCCGACAATAATAACAAATGTAGATGATGATTTCCATATAAAGTAGAAGGGGAGGATGAAAAATATCGTCCATATATAGGGCGTAATCCCGTTTAGTTTTTGAAATGTAAAATGATTTTTAATCATGATCTTACCTCATTTTCAGCTTTTCATCTTACTTGTAACTTTATCATTGTGAAAGCCAGAATGCACCCTCCAACAATAAAAAGGAAGCCTTCTAGTATATTAGAAGACCTCCTTTATCATCAGGCATTCTTCCGCAGCTTCTGTTTTTCTGGTGAATCAGGCGGAAGGCTTACAGGTATATGTTTTATAGCCCGAAATGACACAAACTGTTTGTTATCTTCATCCCATAGACGGAACGCGAGTGATTGCAGGCTTGTTTTTAAGGTGATTGTCGGTACGTTTTTTAATGGTTCGTGATGTTCATGAGCAACTTCAAGCTTATAGTTAGGCACCTTTGGACTCAAATGATGAACGTGGTGGTAACCGATATTGCCTGTTAGCCATTGAAGCAGTTTCGGGAGTTTATAAAATGAACTGCCTTCAACAGCAGCCTGAACGTAGCTCCAGTTTTCATCCGCTTCAAAATAAGAATCTTCAAAGGTATGCTGCACATAAAACAGCCAAACACCGATTGAACCTGAAATCAGAAATATCGGGCCTTGCACCAGTAAAAACGATTGCCAGCCAAAGATCAGACAGCAAGCGGCAGCCAACGCGACAATTGCCAGATTCGTAAGGTATGTGTTTACACGTTCCTTGCGTCTTGCGCCTTTTTTGTTAAAACGGTTCGTGATCAGAAAAACATAAATCGGTCCGAGAATAAACATGATAAACGGGTTTCTATAAAGTCTGTATGCAAGCTTTGTTCGTCTGGATGCAGCTTTATATTCGTTTACTGTTAACATCCAGATGTCTCCTGTTCCGCGTTTATCCAGATTGCTGCTAGTTGCATGATGAATCGAATGGCTGTGCTGCCATTGAAGATACGGGAATAAAGTCAGGACACCTGTCAGAAAACCGAGAATGTGGTTATAGCGTTTTTGTTTGAAAAAAGATTGATGGCAGCAGTCATGGAAGATGATAAAAATTCTTGTTAGAAAACCTGCGGCAATCACCGTTAATGCTAACGTAAGAAGATAGGAGACATCGAGGCTGAGATAAGCAAGAAACCACAGGCCGAAGAATGGGATAAACGTGTTCAAAAGCTGAATCAGGCTGTTTTTTGTTTCAGGCTGAGCAAATGCAGCGACTTGCTTTGTCAGCTGTTTTTGTTTATGTGCAATGGTTTGTTCAGTCATAGTAAGTATCCTCTCATTGTGTGTCTCGGTTCAGTATACGCTAATGAGAGAAGTCTTTTGTAGTAGCACACATCATGCCTCCTATATGACATTTGTCATGTCTCGTGCGGCATGCATAACCGATTGCGCTAAAAAAGCTTGTAAAAAAATTTACAAGCTGATTAATGCTTATCAATCCATATTCGTGATGTGCCCGAAATAGCTTCAATCCTGCATGTTCCTCCTATAGGGAACGTGGCAATTGGCGAGGTATGTCCGGCATTTATATTTGCGATGATCGGGATGCCGGATAATTCTTTTTTTGTTTCGATCATGGCTTTTACAAGATCCATTGATACGTTTGATGCTTTCTGAAATCTGCCGATCAAAATCGCCTTTACATGTGAAAAAGCGGGGAGGTGGATGAGTGATTGCAGATCGCGGTCAAACATGTGGATGTCTGACATATAATCATCTTCAATCAATAAAATAGTATGTTCTGTTTCAGGAAAATACTCCGTTCCCTGCAGCAAATTAAGCGTGCATAAGTTTCCGCCAATTAAAGTGCCTTCCGCATAACCTTCTTGGATTACAACAGGGCCGTTATTAGGATAAAAACGCCTGTTTTCTTGATCCAAAAACCAGCGGTCATCGCTCCACTCACTTGAAGGAAGAATTTCAAACGGGTCGTCCGAAGCGCAGCAAGAAAGAAAATACTCCTCTGTATAATCGAGTCCTTTTTTCATTGCAAATGTTGAGAAGTGGGGACCTGAATACGTAACAAGACCCGTTTTTTGATAAATAGCGTTGCAAAGAGCGGTTATATCGGAATAGCCGCACAGAATTTTTGGATGTCGTTTGATTTTCTCGTAATCAAGATAACGCAGCAGCTGATTTGAATTAAATCCTCCGAGTGTCGTTAAAATCGCTTTGACGCCTGGATCAAAAAAGGCAGCGTGCAGATCTTGGACTCTTGACTCGATAGAGGATGAATCAAATTCGTTACATTCATTTGCGTGTTCAGCGATGGTTACCCGATAACCTAAGCGTTCTAACGCCGTTTTTGCTTGGATTTTTGCTTCATTTGATAATATAGACATGCTGGTCGCGGGAGACACGATCCGGATTTCGTCTCCCATTTTCAGTTTTGAGGCGTACATAGAACCCTCCATCAATGGTTTTATACCATTACAGCATATCTTGGCTCTTTCTTCCAGACTTTTTTACAAATCAACCCACTTAATGCTGCCGGATTGGGTATCATGATCGATACATACTTTGAATTGATGTTTTTCATAAAAGTGAATCAGCCGGTCTACATGATTCCAATCCCGTTTGGCGATGTCTCCTGTGACTTTCGGTATATTGTGGTCTCTTGCTATATCTTTTAAATATTTCATGCAAATGGAACCAAACCCGTGATTCGGAGGGCCTTTTATATCGCCTATATGAATGGCATCGTCCTTGTAAGACGCTACAAGTGAAAAACAGCCTTTTCCTCGGTAAGCCGTTTTACAATCAGTTAGCATAATTTTGCATGTTTGGCCATCATCAATCGAGGAAACAATCATCCATTCTTCATTGTTCGATTGATCAATACCAAGCACTTTGGCATCTTTAGATAAATCCTTCATATTCTCCTGCATGCGATAAATTTGAAATTCTAAATCATTTAATTCCTCTTCAAGCTCTTGACGATTTTTTTCTTTAATAGTAAACAAGATCAAACTCCTTTCAAAAATCAGCTTAGAAACACAGTTACCAATTGTATTAGAAGAGAGGCGTATTGTAAACAACAATTCCATTATTACTAGAAATTAGCGGAAAGTCAGGTTTGATCGTTTTTAAGAGAGGAAAAAGAAAACTAACCTGTGAAAAAGGAGGAATCAGAATGGCGATTGATTCATTGATTAACAAATTACAGTATGTCCAATTGGAACCGCCGGATAAAATTCTCTCCCTGTATCTCAATACAGACATGAGAGATCCAGAGCAGCAGGGGGGAGAATGGAAGATTGCCCTAAAGTCAGGATTCAGCCGATTAAAAGAGTATTTGGCAGTTAGTGATCCAGAGGAGGAAAAGTGTCTGGATGGAATCAGGGCTAAAATGAATCAATACTTGAATGCAATAGGAAAAGACATGCCCCGCAGTCTCGTGTTTTTTGTTTCCGACAGCGGCATATGGGAGCCTATTAAGCTTCAAGTCCCTGTAGATACAAGATTTTACTGGGAAGAAACAGCTGTCCTGGATCAGCTAAAGGGTTTGCGCCAGACATACCCAAGTACGGCGTTTATTTTAACTCAGCAGCATGAAGTGAAAATTATTGAAACCGTTTTAGGGAAAATTGAGGCGGTGGAGTGTTATGAGTATGATATGATCAATGAATCTTGGAAGAATTGCCATTCAGCTGTAGACAAAGCGGCACGATTTGAAGAGAACCGGATGAGGGAACATGTAACAGAGAACCAATCGAGACTGTATAAGCGGCTGGCTGCCAGCCTTGATCAAAAAGCTGCCGCGAAAAGATGGGAACGAATGGTTATCGCCGGGGATAAAGAAACGGCCGATATCTTGGATCAGCATATGAATAAACCCATTCATTCGAAAATTCAAAAGAACCTGCTGAATGAAAATGAACATAAGGTCATTGAACATTTGATAAAAGAGGCGTAAACCTAACAGGCCGGGGCTAATAGCCTCCGGCCTTTGAAGTGTGTCTAATTTCTGACGAAGCAATCGAAACCGTTGACATCTTCTTTGAATTTGCATACGATTTGGATAGCCAGTACAAATTAGGAGAGGTCACCAAATGAACCAAACAGAAAATAAACCGAAAAATTACACGGGAATTGTCCTTACGCTGACAGTTCTGATTAACGGTTTAATCGCAGTGCTGTTTTTTATGCCTAAATTAGATCAGTTCAGCCATGCGAATATTCACATTTTGCCAATGCTGAATGCGATATTCAACAGCTTTACGTTTATCTTCTTATTGGCCGCGCTGATTATGATTAAACAGAAAAATATCAAAGCTCACAAACGCTTTATTTTGGCCGCATTCACAACAACTTTACTATTTTTGATTTGCTATGTGACGTACCACTCGATTGCGGAAAACACGCTTTATGGCGGAGAAGGAATTATGCGCCCGATTTATTTCTTTATTTTAATTACACATATCTGCCTTTCTGCAATTATTGTGCCGCTTGCGCTGTTTACGCTGATCAGAGGCTTCAGCATGCAGGTAGAGCGCCACAAAAAAATTGCGAGATGGACAATGCCTCTATGGCTGTATGTAAGCCTTACAGGCGTTATTGTATATTTGATGATTTCACCGTATTATTAAAAGCCATACTCAGTATGGCTTTTTTTACGTGTAAACATGGCAAAAGCCCAAATTCATTTTTGGGCTTTTGTCAGTAAATTGATAGACTCTTATTCATGAGCCTTGGATTCCATGGTTTCAAGTGTTGCAACCTGCAAAGATTCTTCAACAGTTTTTGTTTTTTCTTTTACTTTTTCTGCATACGTATAATCACCGTAGCAATACGGATAGCGGAAATTTTTCGCATTTCCCCCGCAAGTATACAGATCAGGATTTTTTTTGACTTGCTGCTCGGAGTATTGTTTTGCCAATTCCTCAGTATGCGTTCCTCCATGTTCAGCTACAAAATCAATGTAACCTGCCCCCATGTTGTAGCTTTGAATAATGGTATCCAAATCCACGCCTTTTTCCTTACCGGTCTTGTACATGAGGGTAAATTGCTTGATGCCTTGTTTAACACTGAGTTGAGGGTCTGTTATCTCATTGCGTTTTAACCCCAGAGATTCAGAGGACTGCATGGGATCATTGCCTTTTCCTTTTGACTCCTGATACATCATGCCTAATATGAGTGATGTATAATTAGAGAGTCCTTGGCTTTCAAGCTCTTCTTCCACCAAGGGTTTGTAATCGGTTAAACGTTCTAAAACAATCGTTTTCGTATCGATCGGAAGTTTTTTGATTAAATCCCGGTTGAAAAAAAGCAGGACCAATAAAAAAGAGGCGATGACAAAGACAAAAATCATCATAAAACCCGCAGCAGCGAAACAGCCTTTTCTCTTTTTCTTCACTGTGTTTCACCCTCAATGTTTGGAGCAGTATGACCTTTTTTATTATGACATAAGACGGTATATCAGACCAAGTAAAAACCTGATTTGAAACATAAATTTAAACTATGAGATTGAAATGGAATACAAGCAGGCTGGTTTGCACTCAAGCGCATTTGTTATAAGATAAAACTATGAATAAAGAAAGGTGATACATATGACTGAATTTAGAGAAACGGAACAATCGGCTGCTGATCTGGACGAGGAGACGCTGTTTCTAGTCGCGCAAACATTCAAAGCGCTTTCTGATCCTACCCGAATCAGGATTCTCCATTTATTGTCCCAGGGTGAGCATGCAGTAAACGGAATTGCAGAAAAGCTGAATTTACTGCAATCCACCGTGTCCCACCAACTTAGATTTTTAAAAAATCTTCGACTTGTCAAATCGCGCAGAGAAGGAACATCGATTTATTACTCTCCGGAGGATGAACATGTTTTAGATGTTCTTCAGCAAATGATCCATCATACACAGCATGATTGAAAAAGACATCCTTGCTTAACTCGCTGCTAGCGGGCAAGGATGTCTTTTTCTTTATTGTGTCCGTGCTGTTCGAGTTCGTTTCTGCTGAGCTTGATGACAAAAGAAGAAAAACCGATATAATAAACGGCTATCAGAAAAAAGACGCCTATTGTCAGAGGGTCCGTTCCGATTGACTGACTGTAAGATCCAAGGCTGTTTAGATCAGGCGAGGTAAGATAAAGCTCTGTCACTCGATATAGAAATCTTGACAGGAATAAGGTTAAGAGAATCATTTCTACCCAAATATGAGTCCGAAAATAGATCTTTCCTCTGCGTTTTTCAAAGGAGATGTTTTTCTTAGCGAAAAAGACAAGGAGCCATCCGCCAAGAATGCCCAAAATGAGATATCCATATAAAAAAGGGTGAATGGCGCTGAAGATTGAAAGGCCAAAAGCAAACAGCGAGAAAAGAATGACGCGGGTGAACAGCCAGCGGGGCTTCAGCGGCTGGTATCCGATGGACCTTTTAATTTTTTTATACAGAAAAAAGATGATGATCATGGCAGGATAAACGCTCTGAAAAGTAAGATGCATGATGTGAAATCCCCTCCGTTGAGAAGTGTATGCTTATCCGGTTGGAAATAGTAGCTGAAATAAAATACTGAACACAAAAAAGAAGGGGAAACCCCTGTTTTCATAGCATATGCGAGGTGTATTCCGCCGCATAATAGATATGCCCAAGCTTTATCAAAATGTTATGATTGTTTTGTTGGAAAATACAAGAAGAAAAGGTGCGCAGAATGAAACTGGAACGTTTGTTAGCGATGGTTGTATTATTGATCAGCAAAAAACAAGTGCAGGCTGCAGAGCTTGCTGAGCTGTTTGAAGTATCTGTCAGAACAATTTACCGTGATATTGAGACGATCAATAGGGCTGGTATTCCGATTGTGACCTCACAGGGTTCCGGGGGCGGAATTGGCATCATGGAAACGTATCGGCTTGAAAGAGAGTGGCTGAAGGAGGAGGAATTGTTTGCAATTGCTTCCGCGTTGCAGAGCGTTTCATCTATGTATGAACCCGTTTCTCACAGCACAGCCTATCAAAAAATCAAACACCTTATACCTGAGCAATCTGCTCAAGCATTTAAGCACCAAACAGAAAAATGGTTTATTGACATGACGGCTTGGGGCCATACTGAGGATCAAAAGACGCTGCGCGAGAAAATAAGCGCTGCCATCGATCGGTTGTCAACGATATCTTTTACATATACAAGCGCAAGCGGGGAAACACTTCTTCGTGAAACTGAACCTTATACATTGGTTTGCAAGGCGGGGCACTGGTATTTATACGCTTATTGCTTGGTGAGAAATGATTTTCGCTTATTTAAACTGAACCGGATGAAAGATCTGGCCATCTTACATCAAACCTTTATCAGAAAAGACATTCAGCTGGATACTTTGCCATGGGATAAGAATTGGTACCAGAAGGGCCGTTTAACTGAACTGGTTATTCTTGTTCAGCCGGCAGCACGTCAGCGTATAGGTGAATGGTTCGGATATGATGTCCTTCACTGTTGTGAGGAAGATGAAATCTGCCGGGCAGTGATTTCACTTCCAGAAGATCAATGGCTGATCGGTTTTTTGCTCCAGTTCGGAAAGGATATTGAGGTTCTGCAGCCTCTTCATATACGGGATAAAGTAAAAGAAACCATTCATCACATGCAAAAAATATATGAAACCTGACACACTGCTGTCAGGTTTCTTTGTCTATAATCTTAACAAAAGGAGGAGATCGTATGGGCTTTTCACATATAACACACTTAGACCGGAAACGATTTGCCGGACTGTCACAACGGACAAGCAACGCACTGGAAATGACGGAAGAAAGGAGGATTCCGGCACTGTGGGATCAATTCTGGAAGCAGGATATGAGCGCTCTTTTATCACAGGCTGAAAAAGACAAGAGCATTATTGCCTTATATTCGAATTATGAACAAGAGACGAATGGGTTTTATACGTTTTCAGTCGGAACGTTTCAGGAACACAGCAGTACTCTTCCGGAACCATATGAAAACATTAATTTGCCGGCTTCCGCTTACGCCGTTTTCACTTCCAGAATCGGCCCTATTGAAGAGATTGTGCTTGAAACGTGGAAGGAAATTTGGACTTGGGATAAGCGGCATCTGCGCACGTTTACAGGTGACTTTGAGATGTATGATCAAAGTGCCGCAGTGCCACAGCGAGCACAAGTTAACATTTATGTAGCGATAAAAAAATAATAAACTCTTGATAAACTAATGGTGTTAGTTAATAATAAAACTAACACCATTAGTTTTTGTTAGGAGGAATAAAAAGATGAGAATTACTCAGTACCAAACGGTTTGGCAGCTGACTTTTTTTCCAGCATTGTTTCCGGTTAATTGCTATTTAGTAGAGGAAGAAAACGAAGTCACCCTTATTGATGCCGCACTGCCAGGCAGCTATAAAGGGATTATTCAAGCTGTGAATCAGCTTGGAAAACCGCTTCAGCATATTTTACTGACTCATGCACATGGGGACCATGTCGGATCACTGGATACATTGGCACAAACATTTCCGCATGCAAAGGTCATGATCTCGGAACGGGATTCATTCTTGCTTCAAGGTGACACATCCTTGCGGCAAGATGAGCCGCAGACGCCTATAAAAGGAGGTATTCCGAAACACATACAAACAAAGCCTCACCAACTGCTGACGGGCGGTGAAACAATTGGTTCCCTGCTTGCCATTCCAACACCGGGCCATACACCGGGCAGCATGTCATTTCTTGATACAAGAAACGGCACTTTAATAGCAGGAGATGCGTTTCAGTTGCGCGGAGGAATCGCTGTTTCAGGCCAGATAAAATGGACGTTTCCTTTTCCCGCTTTCGCTACATGGAATAAGGAGGAGGCCATCAAAAGCGCACAATTGCTCGCCGATAAGGCGCCTTCCTGTCTCGCTGTCGGACATGGAAAATTCCTGCGATCACCTTCAGAGCGGATGAGACAGGCGATCCAAAAAGCAAAGAAAGGATGATGAGCAATGTCACCGAGAATAGGTTTGACCAAAAAAATGATTGTAGACACTGCAGCGGAGATTGCCGATCAGGAAGGGGTAAATGGTGTCTCACTTGCGGCACTTTCTAAAAAAATGAATGTGCGCCCCCCGTCATTGTATAACCATATCAACGGGCTGCAAGCGATCAGAGCAGAACTTGCTGTCAGAGGACTGACAAAGCTTTTTGATCAAATGGCGGACTCCGTAACCGAACGAAAGGGAGATTCCGCTATGCTTTCTTTAGCTCATGCATATGTTGATTTTGCAATTGAAAATCCCGGATATTATGAAGCGGCTCTGCTTAAGGTTCAGGACAAAAGGGCGGAAATCGTCTCTGACCAAATTGTCTGTCTTGTGACGAAGCTGTTCATTGAAAACGGCTATGCAAGTGAAAAGACTGCCATTCATGCGACAAGGGGGCTCAGAAGCCTGCTGCATGGCTTTACTGCTTTAATCGCAAAAGAAGCATTTGAACGTGAGGAGGACATTTTAGAAAGCCTGTCATTTTCAATTAGGACATTTTTGTCAGGATTATTAATAAACAATAAAAATATTATGTAAACAAATAAATGGATGTCTTATATTTCTGAATATTGTATAATATCAAGGGAGTATACATAGGGGAGAGGCATTATGCAATGGATGACATTCACAAGATTGAACGATTAGCGGCAGCTTCATGGCCGGCTTATTTTCAAAAAAGCATAGGGCAATGGCTTCTCAGAGCGAATTTTGGCGTAACCAAAAGGGCAAATAGCGTATGGACGTCTGCGGATATGCCTGAAGGGGATTTTCAGCTAGAGGCCGAACTTTTTTATCAAAGTTTAGGCTTACCTGTTTGTTTTCATATTAGCAACGCATCACCGAAAGGGCTTGATGACGCATTGGCAGACAGCCGTTATGAAAAGGTAGACGAGTGCTTCCAGATGACAGCGTTGTGCCGGTCAATTATGAGCCGAACAAATGACAACAGCCGATTTACATACAAGTGGGAACAAGAGCCATCATCTGTTTGGATAGATGAATTTATTCAATTAGAAGGGTTTTCACCCGAGCGTCACAAAGGTTACAAACACATTTTCGAACGCATGCCGCCGTGTAAAACTTTTTTCAAGATGTATGACAAAGAAAGCCTGACAGCGCTTGGCACGGTTTCTGTCATTGATGGTTATGGCGGACTTAGTAATATCGTTGTAGCTGAGGAGCACAGAGGAAAAGGGGCAGGAACCCAAGTGATCAGGGTGTTGACTGAATGGGCAAAAAACAACGGAGCGGAACGCATGTTTTTACAAGTGATGAAAGAAAATCTGGCGGCAGTTTCTTTATATGAAAAAATCGGATTTTCGCCTATATCGGAACACCATTACCGGATTAAAAGATGACCAAAGGAAGGGGGTTGCTGATGGATTCGCTTCAAGAGATGATTTGCGAAAAACGGACATACACACGCCTATATCATTCACATAAGCACGCGTACAGCCAATTTCTTTTTCCGCTTGAAGGGAGTATAGATCTTGAGACTGAGGGGCGCCAGGTGAAATTAAATCCGGATCATTTTTTATATATTCCGCCGCAGTGCGAGCATCGCTTCCGTTCTATCGGAAGAAATGAATGTCTTGTACTGGATGTTCCGCTTCATGCAATGAAAATTGATGAGTTTCGTGCAGGATCGGGAATTGAAGCTGCACTCGATCCTTTCTGGTCTTCGATCAGGTACTTGCTGACAGAGGAAGCAAAGGCCGGAACAGCCAACTCGCTTCATATGCTAGTACAATACATAAAAGAAAAGCTTCAATCCCATAGCTATGCCTCAATTGCATACATTCACAGCCATTTATTTGAGCGGCTGACGATTAAGAAGCTGGCAGAAATCGAGCATTATCACCCAGCTTACTATTCAAGCTGGTTCAAAAAACAGACAGGGAAGTCCCCGCAGAACTATATTGCCGACCTTCGCCTTGAGGAAGCAAAACGAATGCTGATGGAGAGAAATGAAACCCTTACCTTCGTGAGCGGGGCGCTGGGCTTTCAAAACCTTTCTTCTTTTACCAGATGGTTCACAAAAAGGACAGGAATGCCGCCCCGCCTGTATCGAAACACCTTATATTCAGATAAAAAATAATGGCTATTTGGTTAAACGAATCTTGAATATCTCCTTTACAATAGGAGAAAAAGGAGTTATTGATATGGCAGTCATTGAAAACTTTGAGAAATTGGATATCAGAACGGGAACAATTGTAAAAGCGGAAGAATTTCCTGAAGCAAGAGTACCGGCAATCAAGCTTGTAATAGATTTTGGGACTGAAATCGGCATAAAACAATCGAGCGCGCAGATCACGAAGCGTTATCAGCCGGAAGGTCTCGTCAACAAGCAAGTCATAGCAGTCGTGAACTTTCCGCCCCGCCGGATCGCCGGATTTAAATCGGAAGTCTTGGTCCTCGGCGGCATACCCGGCCAGGGCGATGTCGTCCTTTTGCAGCCGGATCAGCCTGTTTCAAACGGCACAAAAATCGGATAACACAAAAAAGACGTTTGCCTAAGGCAAACGTCTTTGCGTATTGAGGCGATGCACCACACGCCACATTCGTGTGTGCCATAAAGGCGTGTACATCGGCTTACACAATTCAGCTCATCGCTATATGAATATAGCATGGAGGGCGAAGGAATGCAAGGATTACTTTGTTTTTGTGATTGAATTTGTCCGTCTAATCAAGATCTTATTATATGAAATGTAATAATCTTTTAGTACAGAAGGTGAGCATGATCTAAGGTAAGCGATTGACCTCATAAGCAACACGTATTCCAGATTCAATCGCGCCTTGCATCCACGCATGAGTGAGTGAGGCGTGTTCTCCGGCGAAATGAACTCTGCCCTCAGGGACAGGAATATAGGGATACAGCTCTAATTCTTGTCCTGGTTCGAAAGCTGTAAAACCTCCCGCAGAATACGGGTACTGGCTCCAGCTAAAAGAAGTGCCAGACACAAATTCAGACCACACAATATCACCATAGATTTCAGATAAATTCAGTAAAGTATACTGGATTCGCTCTCCTTCTGAAAGACTGTCCCATATCAGTGCCTCATCAGCCCAAGTATAACTGGCCAGAATGACGGCATGTCCATTTGCTCCAATATTTCTGCTTGGATAATACGAAAAACGAATCGGTAGATCAGTAATAGATTTGCCGCCGCGCTGCCCGGCTTTTTCCCAAAATCGGCTTTTAAACTCTATGCCGATTTTTGTTGCACTGATATAGTTTAGCTCACGGATTGCCCTCCGTTTATAGTACGAGAATGAATGGTATGGTTCGACTTTTACAAATCGCAATGTTGAAAAAGGAATGGTTACAATAGCGAGATCAGCTGTGAATGATGTGAATTCTGCCGTTTGTTGATGCTGACAATGGATCGTAACACTATTTTCACCCTGAGACATTTTCATCATTTTTTGATGGTATAGAATGTTTGTTTTTAATTGAGGAAGAAACGCGTGAGGCAGCAGATCCATGCCGCCGGTTATCTCATAGAAGTGAGCGGGCGATGAAAAAAAGATAGATTCCCGCAATACTTCAACAAGGGACATCCCCATATACGCTTCCATATCCAAAAGTACACCGATCATATCGATCGCGCCATATGAAAAATACGTGTTTAAAAAAGAGCTTAACGAATAATTTTTGTATTGTTCTTCGACAATCCGCCAATTTCTCGCTGGATTTTGATTGATAAAATTTAGAATAGGCTGCAGTAAAGAAAGCATCAGCTCTTCAGACGTTTTCCCTTGTTCATGTGGTGCAACTGGGTATCTCAATATTCCAGGAGCTCGTTCAAAAACTTGGAGACGTGTTTTGATTCCATTTGCATAAATGATGTCCATAGGGGTTCTATTGATAAATACATTTGTTGGCAATTTGAATTTTTTTATATATTCTAAGGTTAACGAATGGTTATTCGGTATGCGCATCGGGCCAGCGTTAAAATACAAATCATCACTAAAGGGAGCTCTCAAAGTGCAGACACGGCCGCCCGCTCTGCCGCTCGCTTCGAGAATCGTTACTCTGTGACCGGCATTTTTCAGCAAAGATGCTGATACAAGCCCGGACAATCCAGCTCCTACAACAAGAATATGCTTTGGATGCTGGGATGCGCTAAGGCCATTTCTAATGATCTTTACCATGTCATCATTCATTAGAGAATTCAATTTTTGGAGGCACCTCTTTTTAGAATTTATTGCATTATATTCATTGAAAAGAGCGCCTATCACGATCTGTCCACAACTTTTGGAGTTTGAAAGGGTTATTGTTAAAAGGAAATAAAGGGGTGATGTATGTGACTAACTTTGTTCATAAGACGGTAAATGGCTTGAAAAGTCTTTTAGATGAAAAAGGAGCCATTCAATTGTTTTGTTCTGAAGGAGATACCATGGAATGCCTTGTTACTTTTTCACCGGACAAAGCAACCCTTAACGACATTCAAAGCTTTGAAGCTAAACATCAGATTACCCTTCCAGAGGATTATCAGAAGTTCATGACACTGCATAACGGCGCGAAAATTTTTGAGATTCTTTCTGATGGGGAGAATATAGGTGGAGGACTTCAGCTATTTAGCCTTGAAGAGATTGAAGAGGAGTTAAAATATGAGGATTTGTTTGAAGATATCAATGGTATTCCAATTGGCTACTTATTGGAAGAATGCCATTTAATGATCGATAAAGATAAAGTGAACGAAGGTGATCCCAACTATCTCTATATATTTGAAAGTGGTTTAGAATATAATCCATTAAATGTAAACTTTGAAATATTTTTAGACCGGTATATATTGGCCAATGGGGAACCTTTTTGGGATTGGCGCTACTATACCGCAGAAAATGATTATAGAACAAGATAGTGTGTGATGTATAAGACAGTCATTTTGGCTGTCTTTTTCTGTTATTCAAATAGATTACTGTGGTAAAATTTACATAGAGTAGTCTAGGAAGGAGAATGATATGAAGGTATTTGAGGCTGATTCATTACTCTTTGAGGCCGATAAAAGAACCAAAGAGTTTAAGGAACTAAGGTCGCAAATGGTGAAGCTTAAAAAAGCGTTTAAGTCTGTAGCTGACCTAGATGACACCGAGTTTTCCGGTAAGGGTGCAGACAACAAAGCTGGTCGAACAATCAGCCTGGGTATTGGATACAGTAAAGATGATCTTGGTGGTGGATTTCACCGAGCCAAAACAATTCGAAAGCGATTCTTAGAGCAGTTTCTTATACATCTGCTGGTACTGCGCTTCACAGAGCAGGGCTGACTTGTGGACATACATCATAAAGTTAAGATGATAAAACTGCAATGTTAATTTGCTTATTTTAATAGAGAAACATAACGTATTCTGCCACCATACACTATGGTTTTACTAGACACAGAGGACATCTTTTCTTATACCATTAGACATAGTATGGCTTACTTATTTTTACTTAAACAGTTGGAAATGGTTTTTTCATCTGAGTAATAAAACCTGCTTTTCTCATAAATAAACGAGGTGAAAATCAATGAATGGGATAGAATTTTTAGAATCTGTGTCACAACTGGGACAAATAATTTTATTGTTCTCCGGCTACGCCTTTTATTGGAGATTGAGTAAAATAAAAAGAGAACGAAGACTTACAAAATATGAAACTTTTCTTAGGTTCTTCGTAATGTTCGGCATATTAGCATGGGGGCTTTCGTTTCTTGCTTTGCATATGTGGTAACAAACTTTCCATTAAAATTTTATTTTGAAGACAAAAGACCACACTGACTGTATTTCGTAGTGCGGTCTTTTTAGTTTAATTAGCTAATGATTAATCAAGAGTTGACAAATTAGTAGCACCCATTGCTCGGTAATGTTTCTAATGGGTTAAATATTAAACAAAAAACTTGGTCGGTTGAATAGAAGTAATATTCCTTTTAGCTTCATGGAACTCTTTGTCATTCGAGGATGAAAAGCCACTAAAAATTGCTAATCCAACGACAACTGACAAGGTGGCTAATGCAAGTTTAAATTTCATATAAACACTCTCCTCTTTGTATTTGGATTCGGGCATCCACCATGACGTCAAAAAAGGTGGTTGAGTTTTCAAATTGCCCTATCTCCTTACAATAATTAGCCGTGTCGAGTGCTAATTCCTCTAAATCTGGATACATTACATTATCTTTAAGTACAGAAAAAGTTCGGAAAACTGTGCGTTTATCTATAGAGTCGATATATAAAGCCTTTAAGTAATTAAACTCAGCAACTAAGACATCATCGTTAATGGCTTGTGCTTTCTCGATTCCTTTTTTATAAAGAATAAAGGCTTTTTCAATATCCTTCATTTTGAAGTAAATTTGTGTCAGTGTAAATAACGTATGAGGGAGAAGGTCACATTTATCGTTTTCGTACAATGAGACTGCTTGTTCAATATATTCAGCAGCTTTGTCATACTCTCTCACTCGATTAAGAGAAGGGTAGGGGTTTTATCTCGGTGAATCATAATCCATTGCTTGTTTACTATCAGAAATACCTTGAGTTGTTGAGTCAACAATGATACCCATTGCAGTTTAAAAAGTTAGAAGTGCATTAAATTTCTCTGTTAAATCGTCACCAAATACAGTCAAGTCGTATAACGTACACGAATAACATGCTTATCGTAAAAATTTATAATGAGTTAAAAAAGACAGTAAACATAAGGATTTTTGATACTTTAATTAGTGAATAGGGGGTAAACGATAAAACGTAAGTGGGAGTAGGGAAAAGTGGTTGTTTTAAGGAGATATTGATAAAAAAGGGAAATTTTTCAGGAGGAAAAACGTTGATAATATAGGCTTTTACGATAGCGATTACGATGTGAAATAGGGCGATTTAAAATGAAATTAGGAAAATGAAAATTTGGATAAGGTGTGGAAATGGAAGGCTATGAGTACATTTGTTCTTGCTTTTGAGTATTTGGATGTTAATAGACCCCACATATTGGTAGTTAAATCTCTATATAATAAGTCTTATACCTGCATTTCAGTTACATATAATGGTTATGTCCGAATGCTTTATGGATATATATAAAAGTGAAAATCAAGAACATTTTAAAAAAGCAGAATAATTTCTGGCTTGAAATGGGATAGATAACTCTGTTTTTGATCGTTATCGTAACAGGGAAAATTAATAAGAACACTTATTATATCCTTAATAAGCCAAATGTTCTGAGTGAAGTACTACATATTCAACCTTGTCTTTTTAATGGAAATGGAGCATCCATCGTTTTTTATTTGGCCATATTTTGATCCCTCAATGATCTCGACTGATTAACCGTATTATGCAATATAAGATATGGCAAGTAATTGTTATTACTCAGCGTAACAGAAGAGAAGGAATTAGGGAAAGCATTTGATTTCATACATAAGAGACCACAAGGCAATGAGTTAAAACTCTTTACCATGAGGTGTTTTCCTTAACCGATTCGCAATAAGTTTCATTAAATTTACTGCAATAGATACCAAAACAATAATCAAAGCGATTTCAAGTAAGATGATAAGTCCAATATTTAAGTCAAGCCTATCAAAGTAATCACCGCTAAAGGAAATGAGTTGATAAATACCTAGCATTAGAGCTATAAAGATTGCTCCTAAAACAATTAGAGATTTTTTAGAGAAATCCTTAGCATGTTCAAAATTATAAATTATTAGAAATACAAATAGACAAGCCATAGCAATCTCATGAGTCAACGAACCGCTTGCTGAAAATCCTTGCACAATTAAGGAAGCAATTAATCCAATTATTCCGATTATTTTTTTCAAGGTATCACCTGCTTTGTATGATCCTAGGTGCCAGCTTACCAATTAAAGGGGAATTTCTCAAGACCATGTACTTTAAAGTTACCTTAAAATCGAGATTTTAAACAGATAGGAGGAAATGAATGAATCAAGATATTCAGTTTTTAAAAGAACTTCAGCAAGAGTTGAAATATCAAGACAGAGACGGTCAAGCTTCACCGCGTTTCTGGACGGTGGGTGACTATGAGTGGGTGGAAGCTCGGGAAGAAAATGCAGAACGGTATTCTGTATACCTGCCAGCGGGTATGATACAACGTTTGCTGACAAGTGGCTTTCGAAAGCTTGGTTTCTCGGCCAGTGTTTCGGCACGAGCATTAATCATCTTGTATCCGATCTTTTCATCTTTAGCCCAAGGAGGGATAAGGCCCCATCTAAGCTTGCCCAGACGGTTATTGGATCCATCGTTAATGATTGTCAGGATGTTCTGTGAAGGAGCGACATTATAGTTTGGGTGATATTCACCTTCAGGTAAGAATTGATCTATGTTGAATTGCTTGATGATGTCATTGTACAAGCTTGATACACGAAAAACAAAAAGGAGGGATGTGATGCAGCAAACAGTTGAGGTTAAAGAAGTTGAAGTGTTGGTCAGGGGAATATGGAGAAAGAATAATCAATGATATTAATACTTAAATAGTCTTCTGATAGTCTTTACAATAATAAGAAAGCCCCCATACCGGGGGCTTGAAGCTGCCTAATAACCATTAAATCCCTTGATTTCAAAGTTTTCTGTATCGAGATTTAGGCTATTCAATTGCTTTAACAACACCTCAAATTTTAAGCAGTCACCGTTTCTTAATTCATCTGGAATATATTTAGGATTTGCAATTTTCATGTCATTCTCAATCCATTGTTTTCGGTATAACTGAATTGCAGCTTCAATTAAGTAATCTGGCGTTACAATAAAACCTAAGCTTACTTCATGATCTTCACTGTAGCCGTATTCAAAATCGCAACAAGGGCAGATTTCAAATGTTTTTTGATACTCACCATCATTGTTTATTGGGTTTTCACTTAATCCTTTATATCCGCAAATTAAACATGTATATAATTTTGGCATAGCAATCCCTCTTTATATATTTATAGTTCCTATTGATTTTTATAATAATTATAACCAGCCTTTTTATTTGGATGTTTTGGCTTAAAGTAAGTTATTATAGTGTCCTTATTACCTGAGCGTTCCACAGATAAAAATTCATTTGTCTTTTTATTATACTTATACAAAGGGATTGAGACAGTTGCAAGGAATGGTGAACCGTACACAGTTTTGGTTTGCTGCAGGCAATTTACATATTGGTCTGGGGTACGATTATTTAAAGTGCATTGTCTTACTAATCAATGTCAAAAGATTTTTTAGTTTAACAGAGTCATATGGAAATATTTCAATAAATTTGCTGTTGCTGCTATGAAGGGTGTGCAATTTGATTAGTTTGAGGAAGCTTACAAAGCTTATAAAGAAACAGTTGAAATAAATCAAAATAGCTTAGTGGACTTTTTAAGTGCTTTAATTACTCTGATAAAAACAGGTGAGAAGCCACAAAAAGCTGGTGAAAGTTTAGCTATCATCATGAATAAACTTCTTAAAATGAGCCAGAAAATTCAATAAAATAATTGTTTTATGCAAAAGCCCTTATGCGGACTTTACTAATTGTTGTTTGTAGTAACCATCTTCAAAATTTTTCGTATAGGATCTAATATTTCAGGGGTAAGTTTATATCCATCCCAGTGAATATCGGGTTTTTCTAAAAACTCTTTTAGATTCTTTCTTTTCACTTTAGGATCAGGATCATCTGTTAACCCAAGTATGTAATCAACTGAAACATCATATAGTCTAGCTAAAATAACCAACTTGTCCAATGGTGGTTTTTTGCTTTCAGCTTCATCCCCGCCGTAACTTGATTTTGCAATTCCAATTTTCTCAGCTAACTGTTCCATTGTTAATTTGTGTGCCTTTCGTAATTGACGTAATCTTTGGCCATACATTTTGAATAAACGCCTCCCAAAACCATCTAGTTCAATTATATGAGTTTTCATTTCTCAATAAAATAAAAATATCTCAAAAGAATTTCAAAATTTTCACGATTTCTGGTGGAAATGCATTATAATATGAAAGCGTTACTTTAAAAACGGTAGCAATGAACTAGGAGGAAGTCATGGTAAGCAAGAAGAACAAAATTGTAGCGGCATTATTAGCATTTTTCTTCGGGGGTCTGGGAATACATAAGTTTTATTTGGGAAGAGTAGGACAAGGTATTCTATATATTTTGTTTTGCTGGACTGGTATCCCCTCTATTATCGCATTTATTGAATTCATTATTTTTCTTTGTGGTAGCGAAGAAGGGTTTGATCAAAAGTACAATTTTTATTACTTTCAGCAGCAATCTAAAGCTTAATTTTAAAGAGGGATATACAGTCCCTCTTTAAATAAAATAAGTATTTTAAAGAAATTTATTTTGAATTGGAGGCTCGGTTACATTCCACAGTTACCCTGATTGTCAATTCTTATTTTTCTTTTTCAGAGCCCTTTCAAATAACAATCTTGCAACTTCTTTGTAAAACTGACCTAAGCTATCATCCTCAAATTTTTGGTCAATAATTCTAATTGAGCGATTCTTTCTTAGTATAACCTTAATTGTTTTCTTCTTCAGTTCTTCATATTCTTCATAAATTTGCTTCCCTTCATTAGACAAGCGGCAGCAACAATGACTTCACAATCTCTAATATATATCTCCTTTATACGAAAAGATTCAATGGGAATTCATTACAGATATTACTCCATCTGAATTAGAAACAAGAATTGTGATCCTGCGAAAAAAGGATCAGGATATGGTGGAAGAAGACCACTTATAATGTGTTTCTAGGTATTTGTAATTAAATTACAAATACTTTTAATATTCGCTCGTGAATTCGTGTTATTATACTGAAGAGGACGATCAAAAGCTTTGGCGTTAGTAATTAAGAATGTTTTAAATATATACGAGTGCTACCTCAAAGTCGGAAAAAAATATTATAGGAGGTAACATATGTTTAAGTTTAAAAAGAATTTCTTAGTTGGATTATCGGCAGCTTTAATGAGTATTAGCTTGTTTTCGGCAACCGCCTCTGCAGCTAGCACAGACTACTGGCAAAATTGGACTGATGGGGGCGGTATAGTAAACGCTGTCAATGGGTCTGGCGGGAATTACAGTGTTAATTGGTCTAATACCGGAAATTTTGTTGTTGGTAAAGGTTGGACTACAGGTTCGCCATTTAGGACGATAAACTATAATGCCGGAGTTTGGGCACCGAATGGCAATGGATATTTAACTTTATATGGTTGGACGAGATCACCGCTCATAGAATATTATGTAGTGGATTCATGGGGTACTTATAGACCTACTGGAACGTATAAGGGTACTGTAAAAAGTGATGGGGGTACATATGACATATATACAACTACACGTTATAACGCACCTTCCATTGATGGCGATCGCACTACTTTTACGCAGTACTGGAGTGTTCGCCAGTCGAAGAGACCAACCGGAAGCAACGCTACAATCACTTTCAGCAATCATGTTAACGCATGGAAGAGCCATGGAATGAATCTGGGCAGTAATTGGGCTTACCAAGTCATGGCGACAGAAGGATATCAAAGTAGTGGAAGTTCTAACGTAACAGTGTGGTAGCAGATCATCCTTAATCAGGGGTAGCTAACGGGCTGCTGATCGTTCCTTGAGAAGTTTTATAATCAATGATTATTAAAATCGTTAGTAATGGTTAAAGGTTGTTTTCTACTAGGTGAACGGCCTTGGAATTGCTGGAGGTAGGGTATTCTCCATCTGGTTTTAAAACTTTCCCTATAGGTTAATAGAATGGTATTTAAATGAGAATGCTATCAATTTTTTGTAGTCAGCGCTTGCTCCCAACAGATACCTTTACATAACCCTTCTTTATCAAACATAAGCCTTTTTCAAAATAAAAATATCTGGTAGTTAACCAGATCCTCATAACTTTATACTAGTTAAAGGTGGGACTGTTAAAAACAAAAAGTCTAATTTATAAATGGGGATCTACGAATAAAGCAGGTTAGTTCCAAAAAGAACCCAACTTTAGGATTTCCTAAGAGGATTGAATCATCTCGAACCAAGTTTTTTAATGTGACTAGTTACGGAAATTAAGAAAAGAACCTGGTGAAATTGCCCAGGTTCTTTTTATATTGCACAAAAACAGACACGGTGATATAATCATACTACGTGCGCTTCCTGGTTAAAAAGTTATAGATACCCATCTTATAATTTTATTATATCCTGCTGGGAAGCTCTTGTCAATATTTATTTTTTGAAGGGGAGGTGTAGAATGAGTTCTTTGGTTCTCGGTTTACATGAAATTGAAAAAACACAGCTTTCGCTCGTTGGAGGAAAAGGGTTACATTTAGGGGAATTATCAAAAGTTCAAGGTATACAAGTACCAGAAGGATTTTGTGTCACAACAGTAGGATATCAAAAAGCCATCGAACAAAACGAAACGTTACAAGTGTTGTTGGATCAGTTGGCGATGCTAAAAGTTGAGGACCGAGATCAGATTGGTAACATCAGCCGGAAGATTCGGCAAATCATTATGGAAGTAGACATTCCTTCCGATGTTGTGAAAGCAGTGGCTCACTATCTCTCCCAGTTCGGCGAGGAACATGCCTATGCCGTGCGTTCTAGTGCAACTGCTGAAGATTTACCACATGCTTCTTTTGCCGGTCAACAAGACACCTATTTAAATATTATCGGCGTCGATGCAATCTTGCAGCATATCAGTAAATGCTGGGCGTCCCTATTTACGGATCGCGCGGTTATTTACCGTATGCAAAATGGATTTGGCCACAGCCAAGTCTATTTATCCGTTATCGTTCAAAGGATGGTTTTCCCTCAGGCTTCGGGGATTTTATTTACCGCTGATCCGATTACCTCAAGCCGAAAGGTGTTATCCATCGATGCCGGTTTTGGACTTGGAGAAGCACTGGTTTCCGGCTTGGTATCTGCCGATTGTTATAAAGTACAGGATGGGCAAATCATCGATAAGAGAATAGCAACTAAAAAAATGGCTATCTACGGACGAAAAGAAGGCGGAACAGAAACACAGCAGATCGATTCTGATCAGCAAAAGGCTCAAACACTGACTAATGAACAAATTTTACAGCTGGCACGCATTGGAAGACAGATCGAAGCTCATTTCGGCCAGCCTCAAGATATCGAATGGTGTTTGGCCCGCGATACTTTTTATATTGTACAGAGTCGTCCAATCACTACTTTATTCCCCATCCCTGAAGCGAGTGACCAAGAAAATCACGTCTATATTTCTGTTGGTCATCAACAAATGATGACGGATCCCATAAAACCACTGGGATTGTCTTTTTTTCTGTTGACGACTGCTGCACCCATGCGTAAAGCCGGTGGAAGGCTATTTGTTGATGTCACACATCATCTGGCATCCCCTGACAGCAGAGAAGTTTTCTTAAAAGGCATGGGGCAGCACGATCAGCTCTTAAAAGACGCACTTATGACCATAATAAAGCGACGAGATTTCATAAAGTCGATACCAAATGATAAAACAGCACCAAATCCCAGCAGAGGCAATGCAGATATGCCGGCTCAAGTTGAAAACGATCCGACAATCGTGTCTGATTTGATTAAGAGCAGTCAAATATCGATAGAAGAGTTAAAACAAAACATCCACACGAAATCAGGATCAGATTTATTTCGTTTTATTCTGGAAGATATCCAGGAATTAAAGAAGATTTTATTTAACCCCGAAAGTTCGGTTGTGATTCGAACTGCTATGAATGCTTCATTATGGATTAACGAAAAAATGAACAAGTGGTTAGGTGAAAAAAAACGCAGCAGATACGCTTTCTCAATCTGTACCCCATAATATTACTTCAGAAATGGGTCTTGCGCTATTAGACGTCGCAGATGTGATTCGTCCTTATCCAGAGGTAATTGATTACTTACAACATGTAAAAGATGATAATTTTTTGGATGAACTGGCTAAGTTTGATGGCGGAAGCAAAACCCGAGACGCGATCTATGATTATCTCAGCAAATACGGAATGCGATGTACCGGAGAAATTGATATCACAAGAACTCGATGGAGCGAAAAACCAACTACACTTGTCCCAATGATTCTTAATAATATTAAAAATTTTGAGCCTAATGTCGGCCATCGGAAATTTGAGCAAGGGCGACAGGAAGCTTTGAAGAAAGAACAAGAGTTATTAGATCGATTGAAGCAATTACCGGATGGTGAACAAAAAGCCAAAGAAACAAAACGAATGATAGATATCATCCGGAATTTCAGCGGGTTTAGGGAATATCCAAAATACGGCATGGTTAATCGATACTTCGTTTATAAGCAGGCTTTACTGAAAGAAGCCGAACAACTCATAGAAGCGGGCGTTATTCATGAAAAAGAAGATATATACTATCTCACTTTTGAAGAACTTCACGAAGTCGTGCGCACACATAAACTGGATTATCAAATCATCAGTACACGAAAAGACGAGTACACATTATATGAAAAACTATCTCCACCACGTGTTATCACGTCTGATGGTGAAATCGTTACAGGTGAGTATAAACGAGAAAATCTCCCAGCCGGAGCGATTGTAGGTCTACCTGTTTCCTCCGGAGTTATAGAGGGGCGAGCGCGTGTCATTTTAAACATGGAAGATGCTGATTTAGAAGATGGAGATATATTAGTTACCTCCTTTACCGATCCAAGCTGGACACCATTGTTTGTATCCATAAAAGGCCTAGTCACCGAAGTTGGGGGTCTGATGACCCATGGAGCTGTTATAGCCCGTGAATATGGCTTACCTGCAGTTGTTGGCGTTGAAAATGCTGCCAAGCTGATAAAAGATGGGCAACGAATTCGCGTTCACGGTACAGAAGGCTACATTGAAATCTTATAATGTCTGATGTGTGTAGAGAGCCATCAGATATCCCCCCATCAGCCCTAACTAGAAGTCGGGAGGCTGCAATTGTACCGAATGATAAAGTTCCGTTGAACTAACGAAGATCGATAGCACATTAAGAAAAGCTGGAACCTCTTGGAGGAGGTCTGGCTTTTCTATATAAAATTGGCGTAGTGTACAAAAGCCGCATTTTGCGGGCGGCACTTCTTTAAAATGAATTTTTTATTACCAGCATTTAAAACCAAACTTTAGATTTTGTTCGTGTCAAAGAGAACTGGAGAATGTTGATATTGTATTTGATAGGGGACGACATAGAAAGAAATACCTTGCTTAAAACAAGAGAAAAAGGAGCTAAAAAGCTCCTTTATAAGTTTAAACAACTTTTGTATAAATAGCCGTGTAAAACCCGATTGAGTAATCAAAATAATGACGTGTAAGCGTATAAGTATAACCGTTGTATTCTATTGTTGGCTGGAGGTCCATTGGCAGAGGACTAATGCGGTATATAGTATCGTAATCATATTCTTCATTTTTTACTGCAACCTCAGACGAAGTGCCAGCAGCCAATGCGGGAACCGCGGATATTAGCATGCCAAAGGATAAAGCAGAACTCAATAAGATTTTCCTAATCTTCAATTATATCAACTCCATTTACAATTTATACATATATTATGTTGTAATTGGAAGTTTTTTAGAAGTGAATAATGGATCATAAAAAGTAAAAATCTCGATTTTAGCGGAATAAGAGTAAGGGTATGGTTCGAAGACAACCACATACAAACATTTGAGAAAGAACAAAAAGAAGTAGATCCGTTTGGTGAATGTCCCTGTTGTTTATTTTAAAGATCAAAAAGAGTTTAAAATGGCCGGTATTACATTAATGACACGCCAAAATGTTGCTATTTACGAAGACAAAGATCGGAAGAAAAAAATGGTTCAGATAGTTTTATCATTATAGATAGAGGTGGCCCAAAAGCAGCCTAGAAATAAGCTTAAACAAATAATCCTCCCACAAAGGGAGGATTACTATTACATATTAACTAAAGTGTAAGTCAATGAAACAATGAATAAAAAATACGGGATATAAGATATTGTTTTTGAAGAACTTGTTTTATGTTTTTCGTATGTATAGATAAGTGCAAAACCCAAGAAGAAAACTGTTACAAACCAAGAAGTGTATTGTGGAAAGGTGGCGACCGCCATACCATGATTGTTGAAAAAATAAATGAAGAGTAATGAGTTACTTTATGATCATCATTCAAAGAAATCACCTCTACGAATTTTTACCCGATTTAGTCTGTGTATTAACAGCTTGTAAAAGATTCAATATGAGAAAATGAAGAAGTTTCTGGATAGATTTACACTACAGTTTATTGATATGCAGTTATGGAGTGAGATTGTTTAACATGACGGGAGGGAGAAAGTTGCCTAAAATCGGAGTAAGCTTGATAGTGCTCATTATTTTCCTTGCAGGCTGCAAAAATGAACAACACGGAGAAGAAACAAAGATGCAGAGCCTAGTAGGCTATGTCGTGCTTAAAGACAATGAAAGGGCAATTCTCATTACCGATACAAAAGCTCCAGTAAAAGAAGATTACGATCTTTCTGAAGGACAACTTATGAACAAGTTTAAAAATAACATAGTAATTGTAGGATTAAGTGAGATTGATAACACAGATGATCTCAAAAGAGGTGAAAAAATAAAAGTGTGGTTCCATACATTAAAAGAGTCAAATCCACCAAGTGCAACGATACAAAAATATGAATTATTATAAAAAAATTGTTGAATTCTCATATAGATAACCTCTGAGTCAACAAGACCAATTCAAGTGGTTTGATATGTTAGTGTCTTCGAGACGAAATATTGGAAGTGAGTCCGGATATTTATGAGTATTACAAATTGGTCACAGAATAAGAGACTTAAGGGAGTTGTCTGCATTGTATGTTCACTTCTTTATAATAGCTTGCACTAAGGAGTATATTCTTGGAAGGAAAGAAAACGGATTTTAGGGTGCTTAATCTTAATTCTTGTCAGGTCAAACTTTACTTGTTCCATAAAATGAAAACTTGCCGTTAATTATAATAACGTTTAATTTTGTGGTGTTTAAATATATGATTCTAGAGGTCCTATGAAAGAACCGTTCATCAAAAAATGAACGGTAGGGGTTAAAAAAGTAATGTCTTTTCCTTTGTGGCAAAAGGCTAAACATATTATTTGAGATCGTTAAGGACGACTTTTGCAGCCTCAGCGATAAGAGCATTATCATAATTAGCATCTTTCGTAAAGCGGTTTGACAGAATTGCCAAAACAATAGGAGCTCTGTTAGGCGGCCAAACGATAGCAATGTCGTTTCGTGTCCCGTAACTTCCGGCTCCGGATTTATCGCCAACTTCCCATCCTATTGGAGCGCCTGCCCGAATCAGTTCGTCACCAGTAGCATTGCCTCGCATCCAATCGGTTAAGATCGTGCGTTTGTCAGTCGTGAGCGTGTTATCTAAAGTGAAAGCTTTAAGATCGGTTGCCAGTGCTTTTGCGGTGCTGGTGTCACGAATATCACCAGGAATCGCAGAGTTTAGATCCGTCTCGAATCGTTTAGCTTTCGTTACATGATCCCCAATCTGTTTCAGTGACTTTTCAAAACCTTTAGGGCCGCCAAGCTGTTGCAACAAGATGTTCCCAGCGGTATTATCGCTGTAACGGATAGCCGCTTCCGAGATTTCTTTTAGGCTCATGCCTGTATCCAGGTGTTTCTCTGTGATTGGAGAATATGTAACAAGATCGTCCTTGCTGTAGTGGATGACTTCATTAAGTTTTTCAATTGAGTTTTTCTTCAGGACAGCAGCTGCGGCTAGAACTTTATAGGTTGATGCGTAAGCAAATCGCTCATTCGGCCGATAGGCGATTGTCTTGTTTGAACCTGTATCAATGGCATAAACACCAAGCCTGGCATCAAATTTTTTCTCGAGTTGAACAAATTTTTTATTCGTTATACAGCTTGCCATGTTTGTGTCTTCTATGGATTTTGCTTCGGCATGTGTTGAGCTGTAAAAAGGTGTGAAACCAGTAATGCTTAAACATAAAAGCCCAACACATATTCCGAATTTTATTGACGCTTTATTTTTCAACTTCATCAGGCCTCCTCATTCAAATGATTTTGTATTACCTTTGAAATGTTTCCCATGACAGTTAGTGTAACAAACCCCTTTGCGCTAGTAAACATAGAATCAATTTATCTTATATTTTTAATAAGTTGGGAGAACAAGGGGCAATTGCCCACCTACATGGTATTATATAAGAATAGGCGATTACATATGAAACAACAAAAAAGCTGAAAATGGCTGTCAGCGAGGTCATCTATTAGAAGGCTTTATCAATTGTGATTGGAGTGTTATTGGATGCAAACGAGAAAAGTTTATCTCTACGTATTTCACACAATGTCAGACTGGGAATATGGATATTTAATTGCTGAACTAAACTCAGGGAGATATTTTAAACAGGATGCAGCATCTTTAAAAGTAGTTACAGTAGGGGCTAATAAAGAAATGATAACTACGTTGGGAGGACTAAGCATAAAACCAGATATTTCTCTTGATGAGTGTACTCTTGAGAGTCAAGATCTTATCATTTTACCCGGAGGAAACACTTGGGGAGAAGATATTCATCAGCCAATCTTAAAAAAAGTTGACGACGCTTTAAAGCTTGGCACGACTATTGCTGCAATTTGTGGTGCAACCTTGGGCCTCGCGAATGAAGGATACTTAGATTCGAGAAAGCACACAAGCAATGACCTAGAGTATATGAAAATGGTCTGCCCTAATTACAAAGGAGAAACATTATATGAAAACGGGCCTGCAGTATCTGATGAAAATTTGGTTACTGCATCAGGAATTGCTCCTCTGGAATTTGCGGTAGAAGTATTGAAAAAATTAGATGTATTTGCACCAGATACATTGCGTTCATGGTATAAGCTAAATAAGACTCAAAAGCCTGAATACTTCTTTGAGCTAATGAATACAATAAATCGATAGAAAACACTTTAGCAGTTTTTTGTAATGCTCCTGAACTTATAGGAGCATTTTTTATATGTGTCTAGGAGCTAAATAAAGAAATGCAGAAACTCTAAAAAAGAATTCGAATAGAGTTTGATTTGGGTTAAAACTGTTCTTATTAAGGCTCATTTCATGGTGCTAAAGATTCATTTGGAGAAGACTGTCTTGATCAGAAAAGACCCTTCCAATATATTGAAGTAAAAAGATATCGGGAGGAACTCTTTTGAAAAAGATGTTGATGTTAGCTTTTACATTTCTTTTGGCTTTGACTATCCATGTAGGGGAAGCTTCGGCCGTTATCGTCAAAGATGAGGAGAAAGTGAGTTTTACAATGACAGAAAATGAAAAATGGTTTATGAAGTCTGATGACCTAAATTCAAACCATTGGACATCTCACTTTGAGTACAGATTCACCATTTTCGATACTGAAGGATGTACAATTAATGCAAGAATCATGCGAATGACTTTGTCAGGATATGAAATAACCGTTAGTGAAAAAAACTTTTCAGGGGATCATTTTGATTTGAGTGCAACTGATCGAGTTGAGACGATGCCTTATAAGACTCATTATTTGATTTTGACAAAAGATCCAGATTGCGGAGATGTTATAGTAAAAGGTCTATACGGTTTTCAGTTTGATCAGCCAGAATGGTAATAAAAAAGAATCTAGATTCTCACCGGCCTAAACGCCAGCCAAGCTAATGTCTCACATGCAGACACTAGCTTTTTTCATTGTTTAATAGGCTGTCGTCAGGATTCTAGAAGACTTTCTCATAATAGTCGTCTCCTGTCACATGAAGCCCAAATGACAGGGGAAATGTATATCATTCACACTTTCCGTCGTGAAAATGTAAATGTTTTCATAAAAATCCCGCAGCATATCAGCAGTGCGCCGAGGATAATGTTGATGGTGATCTGTTCGTGCAATTGCAGCCATCCAAAGAATAGGGCTAATAAGGGAATAAACATTAATGCCATGGATGCTTTTGACGCTTCGATTTGATTGAGCACCCAAAACCATACGACAAAGGTAAAGCCGGTGGAAAGCAAGCCATTAAACAGCAATGACCACACCGCTTGATATGTCCACTCGGCTGAAGGGACCGGCTCAAATATAAAGGAAAACACCAATAACATGACGGCTCCCATCATAAGGTGCCAGGCATTCATGTGAATAATATTGATATGCTTGAATTGTAGCTTGCTGAACACATTCGCGATTCCCCAGCTAAGCGCTGCCGCAAGGACGCACAGCTCCCCAAATAAAGCGCTTTTATCGATATTGAGCATTTCCTTTCCAAATATAAATAACAGTCCGAAGAGGCCGCAGACCAGTCCCATCGTTTTATACACATTCATTTTCTCGTTTAATGTAAAATGGCTGATCACCGTAACAAATATAGGCATTGTATATACCAAAACAGAGGTTTTCCCTGAATCGACAAACTGCATTCCATACGTCAAGATCCCCATATAGCCCAGCCCCATCAAGAGGCTCATGATGATATAGCTTTTGAGATGTTCTTTTTTAATTGAAAGCTTTTTTCTTTGGATGAAGAGAATGAGAAATAAAGGAACCGCTCCGATGAACAGGCGCAAACCCGAAAATAAAAGCGGGGGGATGTCATGAATTCCTACTTTCATCGCAACCCAAGTATAACCCCAAATAAGTGTGACAGATATGATTCCCAGCATAACTTTTACCATAATGAAGCCGCCTTTCTTGTTTAAATATCGTGCTGGTTTCTATCATATGTTACATTTATGTATAACTGAAATACATTTTTATTATTGGGGGTATAACCAAATGGTTATGAACATGAACCATCTTCACATATTTGTAAAAGTCGGGGAGAAATTGAATATTACAGAAGCGGCAAAAGAATTGTTCATCTCTCAGCCGGCGGTAAGTAAAGCGATAAAAAACCTGGAGAGCTCACTGCAGCTCAAATTATTGATCAGGGATAAACATCATGGTTTAATGCTGACTGACATCGGAAAAGAAATTTTGCTGCTGGCGAGGCAAATGAAGGGAATTGAAAGCAAAATATATCAAGTAGCCAACCGGGAAAACAAGCTGTTAAACGGGAAGGTGAAAATTGGTTCATTTCCTGCAGTTTCAACAAATATTATGCCACAGGCGATTGCGGCATTCAGATCAAACTACCCGCTGATCCGCATAGAATTGATCGAAGGAACCTCTGACCAAATAAAAGGATGGGTTGAGGATCGGACGGTTGATATCGGGATCGCAGCATCTCCATTTGAACCGTTTGAAAATCAGCTATTGTGTAACGACTATATGGTGGCCGTCATCCCGCCGCAGCGTGACGAATTAAAACTTGAAAAGCATGTCGACCTTGAAACATATCAAGATGACCTAATTTTTTGTAAAGGCGGTCATGAAATCGCGATGTCAAACGCATTTTCGCAATACAACATCGAATTAAAGGAAAGCTTAACTGTGCAAAATGCCGAAACCTTGATTAATATGGTCAAAAATAACTTGGGTATCGGCATCATTTCAAACTTTACACTTTCATCCGTCCCGCATCAATTGATTAAAAAGGACATCTTTCCTAGGGTCACACGCGATATTGGCGTCATCGCACATTCAATTGAAGAGATAACGCCGGCGGCGCATGAGTTTGTCAAGGTGTTGAAAGCAGTTGTAATCTGAATCAGTTATCGTGGTGCGATGAAATTTGAAGAAGATGAATACTCAGCGGCAGAGTAGAAAAAAGCAACCATTTGAACGTTGCTTTTCACTCTATTTGGGACTTGAATGCTAAGAAAAAGATTCACCAATCTCTGCCTTTGTGGGATTCTGCTCCTTAACTTGTTTTAATGATGCTACTATAAGAAAGCTAACAATCACTAGCAAGAGCCATGAACTTACCTTTCCAAGGTGTACGAGACTCCATGTATCGATTTGGTTTGGATATTTCCAAGCTCCAAAAAACGTAGCGATATTTTCCGCTATCCATATAAAAAATCCGATGAGTACAAAAGAAAGTGCGAGCGGCATACGGTAACGAGCTCCATTCACCTCGTATGTAACCCATGTTTGCCAAAAGACAATGATGACAAGCCCAGATAACCACCATCGAATGTCTATAGAAAAATGGTGGGTGAAAAAATTCAAATAAATCACTGCGGCAAGCGGAACAACTGCAAAAAAAGGCGGCCACTTAACCAGTTCAACCTTAAGCCTTCTCCATGCCTGGCACAAATAACTGGCTACACTTGCGTACATAAAGCCGCTATACAAAGGTACTCCAAATATTTTGGAGTATCCTTCTTCTGGGTAAGACCAGGAGCCCATATGGACTTTAAAAAGTTCCAGAGCAAGCCCAATAAGGTGGAATAATGTGATCACTTTTAATTCATCCCGTGTTTCAAGACCGGAACGCACCATCCACAATTGCATGAGAACGCAGATAATGAGCAGCCAGTCATACCGCGGCAAGAAGGGCAGTGGGATGATTTGCGTAATAGCCAAAGAGGCAAAAATAACGGCAGGAAACAAACATGAAAGGGCTTGTTCCCAGCCAAAATGAACGATTTGTTTTATTGCTCTCATGATGCATGCCTCCTCCATAGTTGTGTTCTTCGTGTATGAAAGGGACGCTTAGTATAGCAGCTAGATGGATATAAGTTTATGTCCATAAGCTCACCGCCAATCACTTTATTTTTCTGTTGATCCTACATATTTTTTCTTTACGAATCCTGTGTGTCTTCATCACTTCGGTATTCCAATATATCCCCGGGCTGACATTCTAAAGCCTTGCAAATCGCTTCTAAAGTTGATAATCGAATAGCTTTTGCTTTTCCGTTTTTCAATATCGAAAGATTAGCCATGGTGATGCCAACTCTCTCTGAAAGCTCTGTTACGCTCATTTTCCTCTTAGCTAGCATCACATCAATATTGATAATAATCGCCATGTCATCACCTCAGACCGTTAAGTCATTTTCTGATTTTATATCTATCGCTTCTTTTAACAGTTTTTGAAGAACAGCAGCAAAGACCGCAATCACCATTGAAGCAAAAATAATAATCAATCCGATCACAATGATACCCGGGGCGTCGTCTATCTCGGCCATCAGATAAAAGACAGGCATGCCTGCTGCGTAAAAGATACTGATAGTGACTGCGCAGTATTTTATATTCTTCAAAGCTCTTACAGACAAACCCGAGAAAGCTTTGTTTTTGTCAATATAGCTTAAAAGTTTGAACGCTTGATAAAGAGCAAAGTAAAAAGGTATCGCCGTTACATACAAATAGATGAAAACGAGATATTTTATATAAGCGATATTTGGAAATATATCCGCTGAATAGTTGGCTATCTTAGGCACTAAAAAAATGCATAAAGCAAGAATTGGAATTCCAATAAGAACCAAAGCTATCTTTAAAAAAATTGTCGACATTCGATTCATAACAAGCACCTCATTTATTTGTTGTCTAATTGAATGTAACAAAAAATTTATCGTTTCTCAATAAAAAAATATTGAAATGGATTGATTTATTGTTGTTATAGGAGACCCTTTTCATTTTTGACAAGACAAAAAAGCATCCCTCATCACTGGGAGATGCTGAACTACTTCAAACTTGTCGACTGAATGAACCGTGTGCCTTAGAGCTCAGGGATCGGTGTGAACATAAAGCTAAGCTCTTTTATGAAGGCTTTTATCAACGTCTAAAGATTCAAACAAACGATGGGAAGAAATACATCAAAGGATAAGCGGCTGTTCATACTAATGATCGGGAGGTAAACCGACTTATGATACAAATTTTGATCACTGGTCTTTTTTTATTGGCTCAGCCGAGTGAGCCGCAGGACAGTTTAACGGTCACACAGCAAGGACGGACGATTGCCACTGTTAACCGTGAAGACTTTACAATGCCTCTTCCCGGCACTCCAATGGTTGACTATGAAAAATACAGTAAATTCATCAAACAGCTTGATCAGAAAGTGTACCGTGAGCCGATAAATGCTGTCCTTAACGATCATGGAAGCATCGTCCCGGGCAGGGTTGGCTACAAACTGTATCAACAGGCGTTTATGGAAAAGTTTTATGCGTATTTTTATGGCCAAGGTCCCTCCAAGATAGAAGTGCCGGAAATGAACATTTATCCGAAAGTTGACAGCGAGCTGCTAGCTCACATCAGTACGCAGCAGCTTGGTCAGTACGTGACGTATTTTAACTCAAGCAATAAAAGCCGTTCACACAATATTTCTCTTTCTGCAAAAGCAATCGACAATCACGTTGTTTTCCCTAATGAGACGTTTTCGTTTAACCAAGTTGTGGGAATGAGAACTCGGAACAAAGGATATAAAAGTGCACCCATTATTGTAAAAGGGGAGTTGTCTGAAGGTGTAGGAGGAGGAATTTGTCAGGTGTCCTCAACTCTATTTAATGCAGTCGATCGTGCAGGACTGCAGATCGTTCAGCGCTATTCTCATACTAGAAGTGTACCATATGTACCGCCCGGACGGGATGCGACGGTAAGCTGGGGAGGTCCTGACTTTCGCTTTCAAAACCAATATAACCAACCAATCTTAATTCGGGCAAAAAGGTATGGGGGAAGTATGATTATTACGCTATACTCTTCTGATGTGATAAACAGCAAATTGAGAAAAATCCCCAAAGCTCCATCTCGGATACCGAAAGAAATAAATGCAGAGCAGTAAAGACAAAACCTCAGGTAAGGTTTTGGTTAAGAGAGCTTGTAGATTGCTCAAAATCAATTCTTTAAGGAGCGGCCAGTGAAAGGAAGGAGGGATAAATGAAGTGAAAAGGGTATTATTTTCTGTAATTGTTTTTACAGCAGTTGGGTTTACGTTTTGCCAATCAAAAGCGCATGCCCTGACTTTTACGGTGTTGCCTATTACACAAAAAACAGAACAGTGGTCAGTAAAAGTAAGTGAAGCAAAAAATGTAAAGGAATTTGCGAGACCTCAAAAAGGAGAATATCAAGTATATTCCTTGGAAGTCAAAAATATAGGGGAAAAAGCAGCTACAGTGGATGTGCAATTGTATAGAAATGATCCTGATTCAATCACAAGATTTTCACTTTTTGGATGCCTCGATGAAAATTGTGACAAACCAAAAGAAGATTCTAAAATGTTAGCTGAAAGTTTAAATGATGGCTCACCGCTGAAGTTCAATCATTTTATGCTGGCAGATAAGGCCTCTGAATTAGAGGTTGTGATTATTTGGACACAGAAGGGGCAAGAAGGACGCAATTTAAAACAGACCTTTAAATTCACTGAAGATGGCGTTAATTAGACAGTAAAGATGGAATGGCTTTGATGATTCGATCTCTTACTTTGCCTGAGGAAAAAACGAAAATAATTGTTGGAAAACCAATCATAGCTGAGTCAAATGTCAAAGTGACTGTGATTTATGACTATAGAGAAGAACCAGAGGAGGCCTTTTGGATACATTATCCGATGGGAGTGAAATGGTTGTCGATGATCACAAAGTCTTTATTGAATACGAATAGAGACTTTGTGACTGACTGCGTATTTCAGCATAATATGTTTACTGATAATGACAGTGACACCTAAACAAGTGCAGCCCGTTCATTATTAAAAAACTCTAATTTCGAAATTTTTAGAGTTCAATTTCAGTCAATTCAGTTATAAAAATAAAAAGCCCATTTTAAGGTTATTGACTCAATGAAACAAAAAATGCATTTAAGAGCTGTTAAAAGTTTTAATCTTGTCTTTAGAGAGCGCTTTAATTTAAGTCAAAAGTTTAAACAGCCATCTGTTTCTTTTTTATTTTCTTTTCAGTAACATTTTGATCATATTTTCCTACTAACGAGTTAGGAAAGTGGGGAAAAACATGAGAAAAAAGAACAATATTAAGAAATGGCTATTGATCATTGCTGGATTCTTGATCATCTGTATCACCACATTATTTGCAATGGTGTCAGGAAACAAAGTGAAATATGAGGGCAACGGGAAAAACGGACTGTGGATGTCTAACCTTGAAAAATCAGACAAAACTTCAATTGGACCCAATTATTTTCTAAATCTGTATTGGCAGGGGAGTAAGAAGGACGAAAAGAGGACTGTTGTTGAAAGAATTACTCTGTATGTTGATGGCGAAAAGTATCAAGATGATAACGTAGATGAGTACGACTTATCAGAGTACACAGGTGATGAAATGCCGGGTGGGGGACGCATGGAGGACCATATTGCCACCTTTGATTATATGCCTGAAGATGAAGTGATAGGACATGATGTATTAGTGAAAGTGGAGTGGAGGACAGGCCAGAAAAAACAGACAGAAGAAATCAAATTACATAAGAAGCCATGGTATAAAAAATAGCTTATTTGATGTATTTGTGACACATTCGTGGTCACTTTTTTATTTGCGGATTCCTAGGCACAGCAATCTAAGATTCTGCATAGGCTGAAATAAAATCTTGTTCATTTTCTAAAACGAGGTGCATGCTGTTGGAACAACAACCAATCAATCATGAAGACAGAAACGTGCCACAGCCTATTCGAAGTGATGGAGCTGGAGCTATTGATGCAGGCCCGCGAAATATAATGCGGGATATTCAAAATCCGAATATACTTGTGCCGCCTGTTACAGATGAGGGTATGATTCCTAACTTGAGATTTTCATTCTCTGATGCTCCTATGAAATTAGATCACGGCGGCTGGTCAAGAGAAATCACCGTAAGACAGCTTCCGATTTCGACTGCGATTGCAGGTGTAAACATGAGCTTAACTGCGGGAGGCGTCCGCGAGCTTCATTGGCATAAGCAAGCGGAGTGGGCTTATATGCTTTTGGGACGGGCACGTATCACCGCTGTTGACCAAGACGGACGAAATTTCATTGCTGATGTTGGTCCCGGCGACCTTTGGTACTTCCCAGCAGGAATTCCGCATTCCATACAGGGATTGGAACTCTGCGAGTTTCTGCTCGTATTCGATGATGGAAACTTTTCTGAGTTTTCAACGTTAACCATTTCAGATTGGCTTGCACACACACCAAAAGACGTTCTGTCTGCAAATTTCGGTGTCCCGGAGAATGCTTTCAACTCTCTTCCGTCTGAGCAAGTCTATATCTACCAAGGGAATGTGCCGGGATCAGTCGCCAGTGAAGACATTCAGTCACCATATGGAAAAGTCCCCATGACCTTTAAACACGAGTTGTTAAATCAACCCCCAATTCAAATGCCAGGGGGGAGTGTACGAATTGTGGATTCTTCTAACTTCCCAATTTCAAAAACGATAGCCGCTGCACTTGTTCAGATTGAGCCTGGCGCGATGAGAGAGCTTCATTGGCATCCCAATAGCGATGAGTGGCAATATTATCTAACAGGACAGGGACGAATGACGGTATTTATCGGAAATGGGACTGCCCGCACATTTGATTATAGAGCAGGCGACGTTGGATACGTGCCTTCTAATGCTGGACACTATATACAAAACACTGGTACAGAAACATTATGGTTTTTAGAAATGTTCAAAAGTGACCGCTATGCAGATGTGTCACTCAATCAGTGGATGGCATTGACGCCTAAAGAATTAGTGCAAAGCAACTTGAATGCTGGATCAGTCATGCTTGATTCTCTGCGTAAGAAGAAAGTGCCTGTTGTGAAATATCCCGGTACGTAAAGACTGAACCGATCATACAGTGGTCTTAAAGTAACTAGAGCTGGGTGTTGGCCTGTGTTTTATCAAATCCCTATATATACGTTATGTAGGGTTTTTCTGCTTGAATCGTATTGTAATGAGCTTTAAAATGTTAATGTGGAAATGATAACCACCCGCTAATGGAAATTCAATGGCCGATTTCTACCAGTTTGATTGGCTTTAAAGGAGGACAAGAAATGAAAGCACTCATATTTTTATCCAGTTTGACTGCCATTGGGAGCTCTATATTGGGGCGATGGTTAGGGATGCTGGATGATTCTTATGCTGTTGGCGATGCTTGGTTTATAGGTGTTTTAGCTGGATTGATTTCACTTCTAATATTGATTGACAGTCAAACGATGACAAAGAATTACATAGTAAGTTTAAGTACGATACTAGGCATTCTTGGAGTGGGATTTATATATTTTCCAGCTGCATTCATCAACATATTATTAAGTATTACACTGGATAAACAAAAGAAAGAAGACCTTCATGTAAGATGAAAGAAATTTCATTTAATTCTTAGGAGGGAAAGTGTATGGATTTACCTCTATGGGCTTATATCATATTTGCAATCACAGGTGCGGCAGGTTTCATAAGTTTAATGTGGTTCAGTTTTTTTGCTGACAAAATAGAAAAGTGAAGCGATTTTATAAAAATGTAAACTATTTTATATGAAAGGGATAACATTGCTTATTTAAGTTTACATAATAAAATTATTTCAAACTGATGCTAAAAATAACTAATTGATCTATGTACTAAATATTCATAATTACTAGAGGGATTGGCACCTAAGGAACAAAGCTATTTGACAAGTTCTTGCTAGAGAATTTCAATCACTACATATGATTTTCTGCATCAAGAAGCTCAGCTGAATTATTTTTGGGTGAATTTACTAATGATGAAACCTGGTATGCTTCCATGTCATCAGCATCATAAGGCAGCAGCAAACTTTGCAGATAATCAGGGCTTGTATTTTTGGGGTTAAGCCACTCCTTTTCATGATCATGGGCCAATATAACCGGCATTCGGTCGTGTATATCTTTCATGAACTCATTAGGCTCAGTTGTTA
Organism: Bacillus sp. FSL R5-0576; assembly: GCF_038004765.1. NCBI lineage: Bacteria > Bacillati > Bacillota > Bacilli > Caryophanales > Bacillaceae > Bacillus > Bacillus sp. FSL R5-0576. The sequence continues at coordinate 1,914,644 of NZ_JBBORU010000001.1, read as the reverse complement.
TGATGGTGCAGGTATAAAGAGGATCTCCTTGATGTGTGCTCCACTTTTCATATAAGCCAGCAAACGCAAAAAGAGCAGATGATTTCAATTTGATCCGCATTGGGATTTTGGTTTTGGAATCAAGCCGTTTCCATTCATAAAAACTGTCTGCTGGTATGATGCAGCGTTTGCTGACAAGCGGTCTTCGAAAGGCCGGTTTCTCGGTAATTGTTTCGGCTCGAGCATTGATCATTTTATAACCGATCTTTTCATCTTTTGCCCAAGGTGGAATAAGTCCCCATCTAAGCTTGCCTAAGCGATTATTTGATCCATCATTGATGATTGCAAGGATGTTTTGTGATGGTGCGACATTATAGCTTGGCTGGTATTCACCTTTAGGAAAAAATTGATCGATGTCAAACTGGTCAATAATATCATCAAATGCAGAGTACAAAGTAAACCTGCCGCACATATCCATCATCCTTTTTAGGGGTTTTTGAATAGTTTGTGGGACGAACGTTCATTTAATACAGGTTCAGAACAATGATGTCTTTTTACTTGCGATAAACTGGTATAATAAGAAAGCCATTTAAGAAGTTATGTAGAAAAAAACATATGCTTTTTAGTTTGACCGACGCTGGATCTTGAAGGAGTTACAAGGATCGCTTAAAAATAGCCTATAAGTATAAAATGAGGCACAGCGTTTTTAACGCAGGGCCTCTTTTATATCAGTAGCCAAATACCAGAGTTGTACTTTGTGATCCGGCATATTTCGTGACAAATTCTTTTGTATATTCCGGCGTTTGGACACGATAGCTATAGTTTGACCCGGGGTTCCAAGAAGTCAGCGGAGAGGTTTGCTTGTTGAGTGATGGATAGCTGCCTATGTCTTTGAAATAACCAGTGCCCTTGTCGTCAAGGATGCCGCCTTTTTCACTGCCTTTCCCAAAGTAATTATATTCGGAATATATTTTTGCTTTTGTAGCAATTGTAATCGCCTGGTTAAAATTGTTGCTGTAATTGTTTTTAACATGAAAGTAACCGTATCTCATCAGACCTGGGCCTCTAACATACAAGTTCTCAAAATAATTATTGGCGATTGTCATGTGAGGGTAGCCGTCATATTGATGCTGAGAATCATCCGGGTATCCTAAAATCAAACCGTATTTATGATTCGCAAATTTTGAGTTGCTGATCGTGATATAATCTGCGGATTTTCCGATATACAGGAGTTTGTCCAAATCACTTCCGCTTGCACTATAGCTATGACCTGAGAATGTGACGTGATCAATCCAATAGTTCATACCGGAATCTAAATAAAGCTGGATATCATTATTTCCGTTAATCTGCGGACTGTGTTCAAACGTTAAATTTTGAAAAATGACATTTCCAGAAGCTGATGAAGTTGTTAAATAAATATTTTTCAGCGTTTTTTTCGCGTAAGAGCCCACGAGTGTTTTATTTGAGCCAATGGTAACTGTTGTTTTCGCAGATGCGGAAAGATCATTTTGAAGCACTAAAATTTTCGGAGTGGATCCTCCTAGGTGGGTTTTTAAATCATTTACGCTTTGAATGTAAACAATCTGCCCGTTTTTTCCACCCGTTGTGCCCGTTTTAGAAATGCCTTTTTCATTTTTGGCATTTCCGGCAAAACCTAAAAGGCCATTTGTTGAGGTGTTCGGAAAATCGGCTGCACCTAATGCTTTTCCAGGCAAGAGAACCAAAAACAAACTAAAGACGGTGAACCATAAACAAAGTCGTTTCATCACAATATGCTTCCTTTCAATTTTAATCATTTCCTTGCGGGGATTATTATTACAGTTAATGGAAAGGAATGATAGGTTCTATCTTCCTAATTAATGTTGGGTTACTTAAAAAATACAGATTGCGCCAAAAGACATACTAACAATTAAAATAGAAGAAAGGATTGATACACCGTTGACTGCAGCAGCTTATCGAAACACCTTGCTATCACTTTTATGTTTAACAGCTGGAATCGTGGATGTAATCGGGTATTTAAGCCTGGGACATGTGTTCACAGCTAATATGACTGGAAACATTGTATTATTGGGGTTAGCTATCGGCAAATCCATTCAGGTCACTGTTTTTAATTCCTTGACTGCGCTAATCGGATTTATATGCGGCGTGATCATTGCCACATTGATGGTCGGAAAGGCGGAAAATACCCTTTGGCCTTCTGCTGTGACAAAAGCCCTCGCACTTGAAGCATTCATTTTGTTTGTCTTTGCTTGTCTTTCTTATTACCGGGCTTTTGTTCCTGTGCACATTCTAATTATACTCATGAGCATTTCTATGGGGATTCAAACTACAGCAGCAAAAAAACTGGGGATCGCAGGTATTTCTTCAACTGTGTTGACCGGCACTTTGGCTTCTCTTTTAGAGGATATATCCGGCCGATTGTTTTTTAAGATGCAGAAGAAGACTTTCTTAAGAGATACTGTGTTAAGAGCACTGGCTATTATTTTGTATTGTGTGGGGGCTATTATTGTTGCTCTGGCTGAGCCTGATTTTTATCACTTCATTATTTGGGTTCCGATTGTGCTGATATTTGGCATTATGATGACAGCTAAGTTGAAACTGAGCGGGGAAAAATAGCTTTTCCTGTGTAGCTGTTATCAGGCCAACAGCCTGTTTCATTTCGTTATTGTAATGCGAATTTTGAGAGGGGAAAATAAGACATTCGGCTGAAGTGCACATTCGTTCATTTGTATTGGCTTTTTCATAAGTACCTACATTTGATATATGAATGATAGTGAATTTGCCTTAAAATCATCTATGAATCTATTTCCTCTTTCAAACCAGATGGATTGAGTCTTATAATGATAATGATTCTCATTTGAAGTCTGGTTTGAGGAGGACCAAATATGAAAAAGATCATGAGTGCATTTGTTGGTATGGTTTTGTTGACGATCTTCTGTTTTTCCCCGCAAGCTTCGGCAGCATATGACGACCTGCATGAAGGTTATGCAACGTATACAGGGTCAGGTTATTCAGGAGGAGCTTTCCTGCTGGATCCCATTCCTTCCGATATGGAGATTACTGCAATAAATCCGGCGGATCTCAATTACGGAGGAGTAAAAGCAGCACTTGCCGGCTCTTATTTGGAAGTTGAAGGGCCAAAAGGGAAAACAACCGTATATGTTACTGATCTTTATCCCGAAGGCGCTCGGGGAGCTCTTGATCTGTCACCTAATGCCTTCCGTAAAATCGGCAATATGAAAGACGGAAAAATCAATATTAAATGGCGTGTTGTCAAAGCCCCAATCACCGGCAATTTCACCTACCGGATCAAAGAAGGCAGCAGCAGGTGGTGGGCAGCAATCCAAGTCAGAAATCACAAGTATCCTGTTATGAAAATGGAATATGAAAAGGATGGTAAGTGGATCAACATGGAGAAAATGGACTATAACCATTTTGTGAGTACGAATTTAGGGACAGGCTCTCTCAAAGTCAGAATGACTGACATCCGCGGAAAAGTTGTGAAAGACACCATTCCAAAGCTGCCTGAAAGCGGAACGTCCAAAGCCTATACTGTACCGGGCCATGTTCAGTTTCCTGAATAAAAAATACGAAACAGCGGATCTTTTCCCGCTGTTTTTTCATTGTTCTGCATCTACATGTAAAAATGTTTTAATCATGTTCAACTGCTCCTGCTTTGGATAACTGGTATACAGCCTGCTTGAAATCCGAATAGGATCTCCGAAAAAATATCTTTCGTAGTGAGTTTGTCTAGTTCCGAATGAACTCATTGTTAAATCCCATGCCAAACGGAAAATTTTCACACGTTCTTCAGCATTTGTATTGGTTGCTTGAAGATATTGGTCAAGATCTTCCCGTATCTCTGAGTCAAATGCATTTTCGGTAGGCAGTGTCACCATTCCGCTAGCTCCAATTAATTGTATGATTTCAGTAAATCGAGGATATAGCTTAGGAATGATCGTACTGATGACTTGAAGAGGAATTAAACAGGGGCGCATATAGCCGAATTCATCTAACTGAGCATCATTTTCTGATTTGTCAATGAGCGCTTTGATTGTTTCCAATCCCACAATGATTTCTGAGAGCTTTTCTTGGATGTGCTGATATTCGGAAACATTAATGGTGTCGACAAGAAGCTGTGCAACACCTAATAGAAATTCAATTTTTATCATTTGCCTAATGACAACCTGGTGAAAGGTAAAGGCATGAAAGGAGCTTTTTGTCATAAAATCTTTAGCTGCTTCCACATTATCGTAAAAAAACACACGATTCCACGGCACTAACACATGATCAAAAACCACAATTGAATCCATTTCTTCATACCTTGAGCTTAAGGGATGATTAAAGGAAGAGTCGCTTAATACAAATGATTCTCTTGTGATGAATTTTACGCCTTTTGTATTAGAAGGGATTGAAAAAGCATAAGCTTCATCTGTTTCAAAGAAATATTTAGGCGCTGAAAAAACCAAGATTTCATCGGTCAACCCGCCTTGTGTTGCAAGCAGTCGTGCGCCATGAATCATTAAACCTTTTTCGGTTCTATCAATGACTTTAGCAGATATCGGTTTTTCACTTAGCCCAAAATAGGACTGTGACCGGTTCACTTGCGGAGTAATGAATGTATGGGTAAAAGAAAGGTCATGCTTAGCAGCTTGTTCATACATATCTAGTATATGTTCAGGAAAGCAATTCTCTTTATCTTTTAGAAGCTCCGCTGACGAAGCAAAGCTCATCATAACCGTATTCATGTAATCCGGACTTCTCCCCATCATTCCGTGAGTATGTCTAGCCCAATGTTCAATCATGGTCCTTCTTTTTTTCAAATCATTTTTGGTTTTAGGCTGGAGATAGGAAAGGCCGATTCGATTATGATCTCCAGGAAGGCAATAAGTCATTTCATGTATTAACTCATCCTTTGTTTGCAATTCATAAAGTGAGCTTTTTGTTTTGATTATTCCTTTAAATGCAGGATGCTCAGAAATGTTACCCTTTATTTTTTCGCCATCATACCATATTTCGTTTTCTAGTTTATTCAATCGGTCAATGAATTCTTTACCATTGATGATTCCCATTTTAGTGTATCGCTCCTTAAATGTATGCTGCGTATTGTCATTATATTTTCGAGAAAACAGCCTGTTCAGCCAATTTGAGATGGGAAAAGCCTTTTTTAGAAAAACGAAAAGAGTGACTTACGTTTTTCTGTAAGTTCAGAGACGTAAAGAATTTGCTTATTCATATGAGAATATCACTATAAAACTTGATAACCCGTGTCGATATTTTGGACATGGGCGTAAGCGAATTGGATTTAAACGCGCTTGAACATATTTTATTTCAGCCATTACATTGTGCGGAAAGGGAAAACGACACATGAAAGTGAAAACAAAATTGCTGGGGATTATATCAATATTAGTTGTTTCAATTATTGGAATTGGAGGCTCCTCAGTATTTATGATTTCTTCTACTGTGAAAAAGAATGAAGAACTTAAAGACAAAATGGAATTCCAAAAAGAGATAAAACACATCCAATATGAATTGACCGGGTTATCAAATGATGAAAGAGGCTTCTTGATTACCGGAGGAGACAAAGAATACGACGAGGGTATGAAGGAAAAAGCAGACGATGTCTTAAAGAGCCTTGACCGGGTTAATGACTTGATTGATGAAGAGAAGTATCAATCCAATATTGAAGACATTAAGACAAGTTTTACTCAGTATAGAGCTTTGAATCAGCAGGTAGTAACAGCCTACTCTTCAAATCCTAAAAAAGCAGAAACCATCCATTTTGGAGAAGAAAGAACATTAAGAAAAGAAGTCGTAGATCCGGCTGTCAATAAGCTGTCTGATCGCCTGGATCAAGAGGTAGAGGATCTAAAGGATGAAATACAGGGCAATGGGAAAATGAGTCAATGGCTCATCATCATTGTCACCGGGATATCAGTTATATTAGGCGTTGTTTTAAGCATAATGCTGTTAAAGTCTATAATGGTGCCCCTAAGAAGCATAAATAAGCAGCTGGATGAAATTGCACACGGCGACGCTGATTTAACCAAAAAAGTCATTGTGAAAAATAAAGATGAATTTGGCCAGCTTGCCCAATCGTTTAATTCTTTTACTCATTCATTAACTCAAATTGTGAAGCAGATCAGCAGCTCATCTGAACAAGTCGCCGCTTCCTCCGAAGAATTATCGGCAAGCGCGGAAGAATCGAAATCAACATCTGAACATATTTCCCGAGCCATGCAGATGGCTGCCGACAGCAATGTGAAGCAAAGCTCAATGACAGAAAAGAGCGCAGAATCCATCACTGAATTATTAGACAGTATATCATCAGTCGCTTCAAATACAGGGAACATAGCGGATCTTTCTTCTTCGATGAGAGACAAGGCTGAAATAGGCTCTAAGTCCGTCAACAAGATGTTAGATCAGATGAAATTCATTGATAAATCTGTAGATTCAGCCGGCAATGGATTGCAAACATTGGTAGCGAGCACAGCAGAAATCAGCGATATCTCTTCGCTTATCACGACGATTTCAGAGCAGACAAATTTGTTGGCACTAAATGCAGCGATCGAGGCGGCCAGAGCCGGAGAGCAAGGAAAAGGATTTGCTGTGGTGGCAGAAGAAGTTCGGAAGTTGGCGGATGAAACAAATAAATCTGCAAACCACATCCAATCGGTGGTAGCGACCATCCAAAATGAATCGATAGAAACGGTAAACAATATTAAGGTTGTTCAAGAAAATGTGAGCTCAGGTATTGTTCTTTCTCAAGAGGCAACAGGAAATTTCAATGAAATACTGAACCTTGTGGAACAGGTCACTTCTCAAATACAAGAAGTCGCAGCGGCAACTCAACAGCTTACATCAGGCGTTGAAGTGATTCAGCACACAGTTCATACATTGGCCGCTGGAACAAAAGAAACGTCTGCTAATACAGAAGCGGTTGCAAATTCATCACAGGAACAGCTTCATTCAATGGGGGAAATCTCCTATGCCGCAGAATCTCTATCTCAGTTGGCAGAAGAACTTCAAAAAGTCATTAATCGTTTTAAATATTAAACAGGCTACTTACGTGCAACCCCCATCCTATTCGGTGGGGGTTGGCTCTTTTACTGTGGTTGTTTCTAAAAACAGAGCTAACTGACCTTTTAAGTTAGCTCTGTTTGTATGGCTAGTCCAAATTTTGATCGATCGTCCCTTCAAAATAGTCATCACTGACCTGTTCATGAGTTTCAGCTAATCCTTTTTCTAATTGCGTGCTTCCTTTATAATCTGAGGGCTCAAAGTATTTCCCGGCAACATCTGTTGTGTCATTTTTGTTTTCTTTGTTATGAGTTTGTGTTTCAGTGTTTACACTTTCTGTCTTAGTATTGCTGCTTATAGATTGCTGAAAATCATATTCCTTGTCTAATGAAGAAAATCTTTTATAATCATCAGGTCTGTCTGCACCGTTTTTTTGAGTCACTTTACTTCCTCCAGATTATTGATATTTTAGTGGGGGTAAGAACTTATTTCGTTCTTTTAGGATCAGAACCATGTTTTTTGGGATCATCTGCTTTAAAAGCTGTTTCAGTCTCATGGTCATTTCTCATTTGTTCAATACTTGAATTTTGAATTCCCTTTTTACTCATTGGTTTCACTCCTTTACGAAAAGTGTTGAATATCAACTCTTCTTATTTTGTCTGTTGATCAGGTATTCATTCACTTTTTTCATTCGCGCTTTCGCCAATCAGGAGAGGCGTTTTCATGCCAGCGTATTATCTAATAAAAGAACGTCATTTTTGAAACCTTTTATCAGCGCATTGCGTATAGCACGTTGGGGAAGACATCTCGATAAAAGAAATACAAAGGTTGTGAATTTATACTAACAGCACTGTGAATAAATCAAACAAGGGGGTGAAAAAATGAAAAAAATTGCATCATATTATTTAATGACATTAGGGCTATCCAGCCTTACATTTGGTTTGTTTTTAGGATTTTATTCTTTTGTTATGTATGGCGATATGATAATTGCATTGTTTACGGCTGCAATTGCTTTATTATACGGTTTTGTGGTGTATGGCCTTTTTGCTGTTCCGCTCCAAATGAAGTTGCAGAAAAAAGCGAGAACATTCAATGTCATGTACCTATTGATTTACAGTGTGGTTGCTTTTATCGCAGCTTTCTTGTTTTTTGTTATCAATGAACCTGCGTCAATAGCATGGACATTGCAATCGTATTTTTATTATATGTTAAGTATTGCGGCTGCAGTGATTTACTGGTTATGGGATTCTCTGATCCTTTATAAACGAACAGCTTCCGGCGTATAAAGCAAATCAGGCTAACGTAGTTTTACCAATCGGAGATATATGGAGGTCAATAAAAATAAAGGGTATTGCACTAACATTGCTGCCTGAATCTAAAAGCTTTAGGTTTCATATTTTTTTAAAAACCCTCCGCGGATAAAGGCGCAGTATGGGGACATAATGAGAGCACACATTCAAACCGAATAGGTTTTCTAAGTGTTTTACGATACATACGTTCATCAAGATCATCACGTCATCAATGGAATATACAAACTATTGTTGTGGAACGGGCATCTCGAGCTGTTTGAGGAAAGAACATAGATGGTGGTTTATCGTTTTATCAGCGCTTATCGAACAAAGTTTTGGTGGCGGTCAATCCATACAGCTAAACAGAGGAGAGCGTGACAATGAATCTCGCTCTCCTCAGATTTGTTTTATTCACCCTGATGTTTTTCAACTAATGTGAATGTCCAATCTTTTAACATATGTTTCTGGACATATTTTTTTCCGTTTATTTCAATGTAAGGCAGGTCTGCCATGTCTCCAGCTAACTGTTTTGCTTCAGTCGTTGTTATTCCTAAAAAAAGTCCGATGTAAAAGTAAATATCCCGTTCTTTTATAAGCAAGATATCATTTTGTTCACTACCTTTTGTATGGTTCATCTGCTTTAAGCCTTCACCGATAAAATATCCTGCCAAAGCAATACCAATTCCTAAAAAAACGTCCATGTGTATGCCTCCATTATGTCAATGTTATGTTATACGGGCTTGGCATACTCCGGGTTTCATTATTTTTCAAACCTTTTCAATCTGTACACGGCCTGAAAAAAAGGTGGCGCCGCCGCCCATATCGGACAATCGGTCTGGGGTTAGCGCGTTTACAAGCTGTTTTTTTCCTTGTTCATCCGCCCATAATCCTTGGCTGACAACGACACCTGGCAGCACTTGTTCTCCAACTGCAGCGGTCAGCTGGCATTCTCCTCGGCTGTTCCAAATTCGTACAGGTGCCCCATCAACGATTCCGTGTTCTTCAGCATCTTTTGTGTTGATAAAGAGCTTTGGCGTCTTTTCAAGCTTGATGTGTTTTTCATTATTGGAAAATGTTGAGTTTAAGAAATTATGGTTTGGCCCCGGAACATACATAAACGGATGTTCATTATCGGTTACAAGAGGTGTATATGTCGGTAAAGCAGGGAAGCCGTCTTGTTTCATTTTTTCTGAATATAATTCTATTTTTCCGCTTGGCGTTGGAAGTTCGCCCGGAAACAGCGGCTTTTCGCGTTTTGCTTTCATAAATGAATGCTTAGTGAGTGCATCGTAATCAATCTCTGCCAAATGCGGATTATCTGGATGGTCAAGCGCCTGGCGGATTAATACTTCATCTGAATCTTTAAGCTCCTGGTCTGTGAATCCCATGGCTTCAGCCAGTAATCGGAAAACCTCAGTGTTAGACTTGCTTTCCCCATATCTCTCAATCACCGGCTGCTGAAGCTGAATGTAATGGTGCCAGTAGGAGGTGTAAAAATCAGTATTTTCAAAAGCGGATGTTGCAGGCAGTACAATGTCCGCATATGCCGCCGTTTCCGTTAAAAACAAATCATGAACCACAGTAAACAAGTCTTCCCGCAGCAAGCCCTGTCTGACTTTGTTTGCTTCGGGTGCGACGACGGCAGGGTTCGTTCCGTAAATAAATAGAGAGCGAATCGGCGGGTCTGTTTCCAAAAGCACCTTGCCAAGCTGATTCATATTAAACGACCTCGGGGTGCGCCCTTTCAATAAGTCGGGCCGCTGCAAGGCATTTGTGTTATATTCTAAAATTCCGCTGTTATGCTTAATTGCGCCGCCCCCTGTGTGCAGCCATTGGCCGGTGATCGCCGGAAGACAGGCAATCGTCCTTACAATCATCCCGCCGTTATCGTGATGCTGGGGTCCGTTTCCGATTCTGATAAAAGAAGGGGAGGTTTCCCCGTACATTTTTGCCAGTCGGTAAATATCTTCGGTACTGATACCGGTGATCGTCGATACCTTTTCAGGATCATATTGTTTCACGTGTTCACGGAGCTCTTCATAGCCAATCGTGTACTCAGACAGAAATGCTTCATCATGAAGGTTTTCTTTAAATAAAATGTGCATGATGCCAAGAGCAAGTGCACTGTCGGTTCCCGGCTTTATCGGAATAAACCAATCTGCGAGACGTCCTGTTTGATTTTTATGCACATCGATCACGACAATTTTGGCACCTTGTTTTCGCGCTTTTTGGGCAATCGTAATTTGGTGCATATTTGTGCTGACCGCGTTGATTCCCCAAAAAATAAATAGTTTTGTATGAATGGTTTCCTCAGGATCGATTCCCGCGCTTATGCCCATTGTATATTTATAGCCTTCAGATCCCGCTTTGCTGCAAATCGTCCGTTCAAGCTGGCTTGACCCCATGCGGTAAAAAAAGCGGCGGTCCATTCCTTCAGCTGTCAATTTCCCCATATTTCCGTAAAAGCTGTAAGGAAGTATGCTTTCAGCTCCCTCTTCATCAATCAGCTGTTTCCAGCGGGAGGTGATCGTATCGATTGCCTCTTCCCAAGAAATCGGTTCAAATATCGCTTGGCCTTTAGCACCTGTTCGTTTGAGCGGTGTAGTCAGCCGCTTTTCATCATATATGCGCTCCGTCATATTCCGGACTTTGTTGCATATGTTTCCGGCTGTGACAGGATGATCAGGGTCTCCTTGCACTTTTACGATCTTCCCGTCTTTTTTATGTATTAACAATCCGCACTGATCCGGGCAGTCCAGCGAGCAAACGGATTTGAAAATGCCGTTTTGTTGTGTGGCAAAAGATTTCATGGCCCAGTTCCTCTCTCTAGTTAGATATTTTGTAAGAATTATAACATTTCGGATCATAACGTCAATTCTGAAAAAAGAGATTGACATCAATCTGAGACTTCTTTATGATAAACGTATTCTTTATTCTGAAAATTACATACTCAACATTTTCTATCCAGAGAGGTGGAGGGACTGGCCCTATGAAACCTCGGCAACATTATTGTGCCAATTCCAGCAAGCGTCAGCTTGAAAGATAGGAAAGCAAGGTTTATACCGGCGTCTGCCTGTAACAGAGCGCGCCTATATATGAATCTCTTTCCATCTTCGGAAAGAGATTTTTTTTATGAAAAATACGATGAAAAGGATGTTTTGCACCATGACGGTTTTGGTTACAGCACCGTACAACGAAGAAGGACGAAAAGAGCTAGAAAACTTGTTTGGCTCAGTTGCTTATCAATCTTGGAAGGAACAAGGCCGGGCATATCGGGAAGATGAACTCATTCAGCTGCTAAAAGCAACAAATGCGACAGGCTTGATTACTGAGCTTGATCAGGTAACAGGCAGCGTATTTGCTTCTGTTCCCGAACTTTCATTTGTCGGTGTTTGCAGGGGAATGCCCTCCAATGTGGATGTGGCAGCTGCCTCAAAAAGAGGCATACCTGTTTTTTATACACCAGGGCGGAATGCACAAGCCGTTGCTGAAATGTTTATTGGAAATGTGATTACCTTTCTCCGCCATACCAGCGTCTCGAATCAATGGCTGAAGGATGGAAAGTGGGACAGGGATTACCTACAGGCTTATGTCAAATTTAAAGGAAATGAATTATCAGGAAAAACGGTTGGCATGATTGGGTTCGGGGCGGTTGGCCAAAGGATTGCAAAACTGCTGACTGCGTTTGACTGTAAAATAAAGTATTACGATCCATACATTCAAGACGATCATCCGCTGTATGAAAAAGTATCTCTTAAAACGGTGTTTTCAGACAGTGATATCGTTTCTGTACATCTGCCTCGTACTGAGGAAACACTTGGACTTATTGATCGGAAGTATTTTGATCTGATGAAACAGAGTGCGATTTTCGTCAATACTTCAAGAGCAGTTGTTGTAAACCGTGAAGATCTTTTATCTGTATTAAAAGAACATAAAGTCAGAGGTGCGATATTAGACGTTTTTTATCATGAACCTCCAGAGGAATCAGATTATGAATTGATTTCATTGCCTAATGTTCTGGCAACACCGCATCTCGCTGGAGCAACATTTGAAGTGGAGGATCATCACGTGACGATACTGAATAACGCCCTCAAAAAGTGGAAGGGTGAAAAAACTCTTAATATTCCGACAATGTATAACAAGGACGCACTGAAAACAGGGGTATAAGAAAGGAGGCTAAGAGAATGAAAAAACAAAAAGGCTATCTCGTTTTTGATATTGGCACAGGCAATGCGAGGGTAGCGGTCGTGAGTGTAACTGGCAGTGTTCTAACAGTTGAACGGGAGGACATCGAGTATTCCACAGAGACGCTTTACCCGGACAGCCGTTATTTTTCTCCTCAGGTGCTGTGGAAGCAGGTGATGGATTTGGCAAAACGTGCGCTATCCCGTTCGCGTGATATTGACATCATTGGTTTGACATCGACGAGCCAAAGACAGGGGATTGTTTTGATTGATCAAAACGGCAATCCTTTTCTCGGGCTGCCGAACATCGATAATCGCGGCCGAGAGTGGGAGGCGGGCATTCCCGATCGGGAAGAGATATACAGCCGCACAGGCCGCCTGCCAACCGCACTTTTTTCTGCGCTCAAGCTTTATGGATTAAAACAGCGCCAGCCCTCTTTATGGGAAAAGACTGCAAGCTTTACAAGCATCAGTGATTGGGTGACGTACCAACTGAGCGGAATATTAACATATGAACCATCACAGGCAACAGAAACCCTGCTATTTGATGTGAAGCAAAACACTTGGTCAGAAGAGATGTGCGACATTTTCGGCTTTTCTCCATCTATCCTTCCGCCTCTTGTAAGAGCGGGAACAGCAATTGGAACGATAGCAAATGAATATGCATCCGAATTAGGCCTTTCAATAAATGCTAAGGTTATAGCAGGGGGCGGGGATACACAGCTGGCTGTCAAAAGCACCGGAGCTGGACTTGAGGACATTGTCATTGTATCAGGGACAACAACGCCAATAACCAAAATTAGTGCGGATCATGGCGACACAAAACATAAAGCCTGGCTGAACTGTCATACAGATCAAGGGCATTGGCTTGTGGAAACGAATCCGGGAATTACCGGCTTGAATTATCAAAAATTAAAACAGATTTTTTATCCGAATGAAACGTACGACGTCATGGAGGAGGAGATTTCTGCACTTGCAAAAGAAGACCATGCATGTGTAGCGGCTCTCGGCTCTTATTTATCGGCTGAAAAGAATGCATTAACGAGAGGCGGTTTTCTTTTTGATGCCCCGCTGTCAGCACATTTAAAGAGGGCACATTTTGTACGTGCAGCGCTAGAAGAAATCGCATTTTCAATCAAATGGAACTTTGACATTTTAACAGAGGTTACTCCGTTTGAACGTGACTATGTTTGGGTGTGCGGAGGGGGATTCCAAAGCAAAGTGCTCACTCAATATATCGCGGATCTTCTTCAAAAAAAGGTCTATGTCCAAGAGGGATATCATCAGGCATCTGTCGTTGGTGCTGCAGTCATTTGCAATGAAACCTTTCAATTAACGGAGGAGATGTCAGCAAATGTCCAGGTGATTGAACCGAAGGACTGTCAGACAGAATTGGCTTTATATGAGAAATGGAAGCAAACACAGCGCTTTTTTTCAGGTTCAGAAAGCAAAGTATTAATTTAAGGCGGCATTTCTGCTGTTTTGAGGAATCATTTAATTTTCAACTTTAATAAGGTAATACGGTAATTGATTGATATGAGCATCTAAGGAGGAGACAGACATGTTGGATAAAATAGGAATACCGAAGCGGCTTGCCTGGGGATTTTTAGGGGTTGTTTTGTTTATGATGGGAGATGGCCTTGAACAAGGCTGGCTCAGTCCTTTTTTGATCGAAAACGGGCTCACCGTTCAGCAGTCCGCTTCTATTTTTAGTATATACGGAATTGCGCTTGCCATAGCTTCCTGGTTTTCGGGTGTATGTCTCGAAGCATTTGGCGCAAAACGAACGATGTTTATGGGGCTGTTGTTTTATGTGATCGGTACAGCTGCTTTTATCGTATTTGGATTTGAACAGCTGAACCTGCCAGTGATGTATGTGACTTACTTCGTAAAAGGGTTAGGTTACCCGCTTTTTGCTTATTCTTTCTTGACATGGGTCATTTACAGAACACCGCAAAGCAAACTGAGCACTGCTGTCGGCTGGTTTTGGATTGCATATTGCCTCGGCATGTTTGTGTTCGGCGCTTGGTACTCAAGCTACGCGATCAAAGCGTTCGGTTATTTGAATACGCTTTGGAGCTCTATTTTCTGGGTATGTCTCGGTGCATTCTTTGCATTGTTTATCAATAAAGACCGTTTTGAAAAGAAGAAAAGAAAAAGATCAGAAACAGCCGAGGAGCTTTTAAAAGGGGTTACGATTTTATTTACAAATCCGCGCGTGCTTACAGGCGGAATCATCAGAATCATCAACAGCATTGGTACATATGGTTTTCCAGTCTTTTTGCCGATGCACATGGCCCAGCATGGAATCTCAACCAATGTGTGGCTGCAAATTTGGGGAACGATTTTTCTGGGGAACATTGTGTTTAACCTTATCTTTGGTATTGTCGGCGATAAATTCGGCTGGAAAAATACTGTTATTTGGTTCGGCGGAGTCGGCTGCGGCATTTTCACCCTCTTATTATACTACGCACCTGTTTTCTCCGGCGGAAGCTTAGCGGTTGTCAGCGTGATCGGCTTTATTTGGGGCGGTTTGCTGGCAGGCTATGTGCCGATTGGTGCAATTGTGCCGACGGTGGCAGGAAAAGATAAAGGGGCAGCCATGTCTGTATTGAATTTGGCTGCAGGTTTATCAGCGTTTGTCGGCCCTGCACTCGCTTGGCTGTTCATCGGTCTCGTCGGCGCGCAAGGCGTCGTCTGGATCTTTGCGGTCCTTTACCTTGCAAGTGCGGTCTTGACGAAATGTATTCATATACCTGAGGAAAAAGCAGTTAAGGAGGAATCATCTCCTCAATATGCATCTTAATTAGAAAGCGCCCTGTTTGAGGGCGTTTTTTATCTTTTTAAAGGAAAGGGGATGTGCGCACAGACCAAGAGAATGCCGTCATTCTCTTGGTTTTACAATAGAGTACACATTTGTATCATATGGAGTACCATTTTGATACATGTACTGTCTTAAAACACCTTCTTTTTGATACCCCATTTTTAGAAGCAGACGATTTGATGCTTCATTAGCGGTAAATACAACTGCGCCAATACGCGTCAGTCCAAGGGCAGAAAATCCGTAAGATACGACCTTTGAAAGCACTTCTGATGCAAATCCGTTTCGCCAATGCTCCGGGATGATTTCATAACCGATTTCCGCGCGCCTATGCTTTTGGGCCAGAGCGTGAAAGCCAATTGTTCCGATCAGTTCTTTCGTGTCCCGTCTTTCAATTCCCCACCGTATACCGCGTTTTTCTTGATAGAGGGCAGCAAACGTTTGAATCATTGAAATGGCCTGTTTTATAGATTCCATGTTTTCAAGCCCATAATAGCGTGTCACCTCATCGTTTGAGAAACAAGCAAAAATGGCTTCCGCATCCTGATCTGTGATTTGCCTAAGTATAAGCCGATCCGTTTCTAATATAGGAAACATTCAACCACTCCCCACGTTTGTGTTTTTGTTTATCATATCCCTTTTATTTCCTCTTTTCTATAGCGAAATCAACCAATGCAGCAAAGGAACGAATTTGTGTTTCTAGTTGCTCTTTGTTTTTGCTGAATTGTTTCAAACGATGGCCGTTCGCGCCTGATGGATGGGGAAAGCCGTTAAGGCAAATCAAATTCTGGAGGCTGTGCTGTCTGATCAATGTTTCACATACTGTTTCGGCCGCTTTTCCTAACGGAATGAGAAGAGCTGGTCCCGTCACATGGTTAAGCTCCGCAGGGAAGTGTCCAAAAGCATAAGTGCTTAGGATAGGAGAATGAGTGATAGCCGGTTTGTATCCGGTATAGTTTTTTTGCTGGATAAAGACAGGATATTTAATAACGGAAGTTGTATGGAGCATATGCCGTAATTCTCCAAAAAGCTTTGCGGCGCTTTGAATGCCGAAAGCTTGCGGCAGCCCGCATAAATCCAGCATGGTGATAAGGTTATGTCTCATCGACCCGGAGAAACCCGCTGCTATTTTTGTATCTACCGCCATTTGCTTAAGAGTGCGGCCTTGCCGCAGACTTTCGACGGCTGTTTCGTACGCTGTTTTCATCTGGGAAAAACCCGGCGTGATCCCGGCAATCACAATCGTAGCAGTCCGATTGATATATTCATTATGAGGTGAATAGTAGATGTCAAGTTCATTTTCTTGATGGAGATGAAATGGAGAAATAAGTAAATCCGACTTTGTAAGTGAAGAGGGAAGAGAATGTAGTTTTTCTGCGAACTCCTTTAAGCAGCTGCGGTTTACAATCATGCGAAAGCCTCCTCAAAAAATGATATCCCATTGTCCATTCTGATCGAAACAACGGGATATCATTCATCATGACCTGCTATTTAAATGGCCAGCCTGCCACACCTCTTTAACGGCTTTAGGAACTTCTTTTACTTCAGCTGCGGTCTGCTGAAACGCGGATTTTTTCATTTGGACATCCTGCTGAATCTTCTTTTGTTTTTGCGTCAGCAGCTCTGTTTCTGTTTTTAATCCTTCGATTTGTTTTTGCATAGCCTGCGTAACAGAGGAAAGCTCCTTTAGTGCAGGGTCCATTTTTTTCTTGTTTTGAATCACGGTAACTCCTAAGAAGATAATAGAAACTGCTAATACTGCAAGACTGATATAAACTATAATCATATGTTCACTCCTTTTCTTATGTCATTACCCTGTATCCGTTTTTTTAATCAGAAGAAATGATATTTACACAGTTCGTTTGATTTGCGTATTGGATGTATTGTACTTATAATGTGATATCGTACATATGTAAACAAAGAAAGGGTGCTTCAATTGCAAAATTTACAACATAAAACTGCACTAATCACAGGCGGAGGCAGAGGAATTGGCCGCGCTACTGCTTTGGCGCTTGCCAAAGAAGGCGTGAATATCGGGTTAATTGGCCGGACTTCCGCTAATGTAGAAAAAGTGGCTGAAGAAGTCAAAGCGCTTGGTGTAAAAGCTGCATTTGCTGCTGCAGATGTAAAAGATGCCGATCAGGTTAACCAAGCTGTAGCTCAAGTGAAGGAACAGCTCGGTGATATCGATATTCTCATTAATAATGCCGGCATCAGCAAATTTGGCGGTTTCTTAGATCTGTCAGCCGATGAGTGGGAAAATATTATTCAAGTCAACCTAATGGGTGTGTACCATGTCACGCGCGCGGTGCTTCCGGAAATGATCGAACGCAAAGCCGGAGACATCATTAATATTTCGTCTACAGCGGGTCAAAGAGGAGCTGCTGTAACAAGTGCTTACAGCGCTTCTAAATTTGCCGTTCTCGGGTTAACAGAGTCTCTTATGCAAGAAGTGAGAAAACATAATATCAGAGTCAGCGCGTTAACGCCGAGCACTGTCGCTAGTGATATGTCTATCGAATTGAACTTAACAGACGGTAATCCTGAAAAAGTTATGCAGCCTGAGGATCTTGCTGAGTACATGGTGGCACAATTGAAATTAGATCCTCGTATTTTCATCAAAACAGCGGGATTATGGTCAACAAATCCTTAAAAATGAAAACCTGTCTTTCGACAGGTTTTTTTATTTGAATGAAATCCGTACCGGTAAAATGAGATATGTAAACCCTGGCAATCGTTTAAATTGAAGATAGCAGTGAATGCAGGCTATAATAGAACTAAGAAAACTATGTACCAAATGTTCAGTCGAAATTTATTTTTTCCGCTACACCTATAATCAGTAAACATGAAATGACTGGACTATCAGTCTTTAATATAAAGAAGGAAAACAATAAAAGAAAATTGAATATTTAGTACATAGTGTTGTCAGTGACAGAAGAAGGAGTGCATATGATGAAAGAAGAAAAAAGGAGTTCAACAGGCTTTTTAGTGAAACAGCGCGCATTTTTGAAGCTTTATATGATAACGATGACAGAGCAAGAGAGACTCTATGGGTTAAAGCTGCTTGAAGTACTTCGGTCTGAATTTAAAGAGATTGGTTTTAAACCAAATCATACAGAAGTATACCGGTCTTTGCATGAGCTTCTTGATGACGGGATACTAAAACAAATTAAAGTAAAAAAAGAAGGGGCTAAGCTCCAGGAAGTCGTCCTCTATCAATTTAAAGATTACGAAGCCGCCAAGCTATATAAAAAACAGCTGAAGGTAGAGCTGGATCGCTGTAAAAAACTGATTGAAAAAGCTCTCTCAGATAATTTTTAATAGAAACAAACACCCGGCGCAGCAGTGTGAACCGGGTGTTTTCTGCTTTTCATTATACATATTTGTCGAAAAGAAACAATACAAATCAATGATGACCTTCAAACTTGACATCATTTCCTCACGTGGTAACATTTTAAACGTGTGAAAATGCGAACAAAAAAGCGAACAAAGGAGATGTTACCGATCTTTGATCAAAAGAAAGTAGCCTTTATAGGAGCAGGATCTATGGCGGAAGGAATGATATCAGGTATCGTTCGTGCCAACAAAATCCCGAAACAAAACATCTGCGTTACAAACCGCAGCAATACAGAGCGATTAACTGAACTTGAACTTCAATATGGAATCAAAGGCGCCTTGCCGAACCAGCTATGTATTGAAGACATGGATGTACTCATTTTGGCAATGAAGCCAAAAGACGCCGAAAACGCTCTGTCATCACTAAAATCACGTATTCAACCCCATCAATTAATATTGTCGGTCCTTGCCGGCATAACCACCTCTTTTATTGAACAATCATTGCTTAATGAACAGCCTGTTGTCAGAGTGATGCCCAACACTTCCAGTATGATTGGCGCTTCTGCAACAGCTATTGCCCTTGGCAAATATGTGTCGGAAGACTTGAAGAAGCTGGCCGAAGCATTGCTCGGATGCATGGGCGAAGTCTATACAATCCAAGAAAATCAAATGGATATATTCACCGGAATTGCAGGCAGCGGCCCCGCGTATTTTTATTATTTAATGGAATTCATTGAAAAGACAGGCGAGGAAGCGGGCCTCGATAAACAGTTATCTCGAAGCATCGGCGCACAGACACTTTTAGGTGCCGCAAAAATGCTCATGGAAACAGGAGAACATCCTGAGATCTTAAGAGATAATATCACGTCACCGAACGGAACGACAGCAGCGGGGCTGCAAGCCTTGAAAAAAAGCGGCGGCGGAGAAGCGATTTCTCAAGCGATAAAGCATGCGGCTAAGCGTTCAAAGGAAATCAGCGAAGATATCGAAAAAACTGCAGCGCCGCTATCAGGAGTGATAAAGTGACGCCTGATACAAGCATGAAAAGAGTCGTTGTGAAGATTGGAAGCAGTTCATTAACAAGCCTTCACGGAGAAATCAGCATTCGAAAATTAGAAGCGTTGGTCGACCAGGTCGTCAAACTCAAAGACGCCGGTTATGAAGTGATTTTGGTTTCCTCAGGCGCAGTGGCGGCAGGATATCGGAAGCTCGGATTTATCCAAAGGCCCGAGAAGCTTCCAGAAAAACAAGCATCAGCTTCAATCGGCCAGGGATTGCTGATGGAGGCTTATTCAAAGCTGTTCTTGGCACACGGCTATGTCGCATCCCAAATTTTAATTACGAGAAGCGATTTTTCTGATGAATATCGATACAACAATGTCAGGAATACAATGAATGTACTGCTCGAGCGCGGCATTATCCCGATCATAAACGAGAATGACACAGTTACTGTCAATCGGCTCAAGTTTGGCGACAATGATACGCTCGCGGCAAAAGTCGCAGGTTTGATTGATGCAGATATGCTTGTGATTTTATCAGATATAGACGGATTATATGACGGCAATCCGCGCACAAATCCAGAAGCGAAAAGGATACAGCGGGTAAGTGAAATAACACCTGACATCGAAGCATGCGCAGGTGACACTGGAAGCATCGTTGGCACCGGCGGCATGCGTTCTAAGCTTGATGCGTTTAAAATCGTAATGGCGTCTGGCATTAAAGGTTTCCTAGGTCAGGCAGATGCCGGCGATATTTTATACCACGCCGTTCATGAACAGGCGGAAGGCACCTATTTTGAAGCAGAAGGAACGCTTCCGTTGAATCAAAAGGAGCAATGGATCGCTTTTAATTCCGGTCCGGAAGGTGAAATGATTTTATCAGATGATTGTTCACGAAAAATAACAAACGGCCAATCGAGTTTATACTTAGACGGTGTACAGAAGATTAAAGGGAAATTCAAAAGCGGTTCAGTTGTTCGGCTGATGGATTCAAAAGGGACGGAAATCGGCCTTGGAATCGTCAATTACTCTTCTGTACAGCTTCAAGAACCGGAAAAGAAAAAGGAACTGACAAATAGAGCTCTAATTGATCAAGAAGCATTTGTTTGCCATGTGGATTTTTCTTTACCTGTAAATTAATTTGCAGAAAAAAACCCGAAGCTTCTATATAGAAGCTCGGGTTCATTTTTTTATTGATACTGCTCCAGCTTAGAGAAAAATTGAATGACAAACTCATAAAAATCATTCGCGGAAGGCGCAAGCTCTCTATTTTTCGGTTTAATGATTCCGACAGTCCGTTTTACTTGAGGGAACTCAATTGGAATTTTCACAGTAAAACGAGGTGTTGTTTCAGCAAAAGTACTTTCAGGCAGAAGGGTAACGCCCATTCCTGCGGACACTAACCCTTTGATCGCATCCAAATCCTCACCCTCCGTGGAAACGAGAGGAGCAAAGCCTGCTTGTTTGCAAGTATCGATTGCCATCTCTCTAAGTACAAATCCTTCCGGGAACAATACAAATTGGTCGTTGCGCAAATCGATTAAATGAACCGTTTTTTGTTTAGCAAGCGGATGATTTAATGGAACAAGCGCGTAAATTTTTTCAGTAAATAATATTTTTCCCGTTATGTCAGAGAAATTCGTCGGCACCGGTCCTAATAAGGCCAGATCAATATCGCGGTTTCTGACAGCTTCAATCAGAAACTTATAGGAGCCTTGGCGCAGCAAAAATTCGACGTGCGGATATTCTTCTTTAAACGCTGAAATGACAGTCGGCAAAAGCTGGCTGGCGAGGCTTGTAGGAAAGCCGATCTTTACCGTTCCGCGATGCGGGTCAAGATACTCATCAATTTGCTCTTTCGCATAATCAATGGCTTTCATCGCCGTTTTCACATGAATCAAAAATTCTTTTCCGATTGGCGTGAGTTTGATATTTCTCCCTTCACGCTCAAATAAGGTCACATTTAATTCTTCTTCAAGATTGGCAATTTGTCTGCTGATTGCTGATTGGGCCACATGCAAATGATCAGCGGCTTCTGAAACGTGTTCTCTTTCAGCCACCTCCATAAAATAACGCAGTTGGCGCAGCTCCATGTTTGTCTCACATCCATCTATCTCATTTTGAGATTCTTTTGATCTAAATTATATATTGTTTATATCGTTTTGAAAACCTACAATGATTATAGAGTTGTTAGATTTTATGACCGGTATTATCGGAAATTGATCGGGGGAGAGGAATTATGACGTACAATCAAATGCCAAAAGCTCAAGGTCTCTACCGTCCTGAATTTGAACATGATGCATGCGGAATCGGCCTATATGCACACTTAAAGGGCAAGCAGACTCACGACATTGTCAAACAAGGACTTAAGATGCTTTGCCAGCTAGACCATAGAGGAGGGCAAGGCAGTGATCCGGATACAGGAGACGGAGCCGGCTTACTGGTTCAAATCCCTGATGCTTTCTTTAGAAAAGAGTGCAAAGACATCAATCTGCCAGAAAAAGAACGTTACGGGGTAGGAATGGTCTTTTTCTCTCAGAAAGAAGATGAAAGAAAAAAAATTGAAAAGCAAATCAATGCACTGATTGAACAAGAAGGCCAAGTCGTTCTTGGATGGAGAACTGTACCTGTAAATGTCGGAAAAATCGGAACAGTGGCGCAAAAAAGCTGTCCGTTTGTCCGTCAGGTATTTATCGGCGCAAATTCTGATCTAAAGGACAATTTATCTTTTGAACGAAAATTGTATGTCATTCGTAAACAGGCTGAAAATTGGGGAGTAACGGAAGGTCTTGATTTTTATTTTGCCAGTCTTTCAAGCCAGACCATTGTTTACAAAGGCCTTTTAACACCTGAACAGGTTGATGCATTTTATTCTGATCTGCAAGACGAAGCATTCGTTTCTGCTTTTGCGCTTGTTCATTCACGCTTCAGTACCAATACATTCCCTACATGGGAAAGAGCGCATCCTAACCGCTATTTGGTTCACAACGGTGAAATTAACACCCTTCGCGGAAATATTAACTGGATGAGAGCACGTGAGCAGCAATTTGTTTCTGAAAGCTTCGGTGAGGACTTAAACAAGATTTTGCCGATTCTCAATGCTGATGGCAGTGACTCTTCCATTTTGGATAATGCATTTGAGTTTTTTGTGATGGCTGGACGCAAACCGGCACATACGGCAATGATGCTCATTCCAGAGCCTTGGACGGAAAATACGCATATGTCCAAGGAAAAAAGGGCGTTCTACGAGTACCATAGCTCCCTGATGGAGCCTTGGGACGGACCGACAGCCATTTCATTTACTGACGGTAAACAAATCGGGGCGATCCTTGACCGGAACGGTCTCCGTCCGGCCCGTTATTATGTCACAAAAGATGATTATATTATTTTCTCATCTGAAGTAGGCGTTATTGAAGTTGAACAGGAGAACGTTTTATATAAAAACCGCCTTGAGCCTGGGAAAATGCTTTTAATCGACCTGGAAGAAGGCCGTATTATCTCCGATGAGGAAGTCAAAACACAAATTGCAACTGAGTATCCGTATCAAAAATGGCTTGAAGAAGAGCTTGTACAAGTAAATCCTGATCCGGAGTCAAGAGAAGAAGAACAATTTAGTGATCTTCTTACTCGCCAGAAGGCATTCGGATACACATATGAGGATATCCAAAAGTATCTAATTCCTGTTATTAAAGAAGGCAAAGATCCCCTTGGTTCAATGGGGAATGACGCTCCGCTTGCTGTACTTTCTGACCGAGCGCAATCACTGTTTAACTACTTTAAACAGCTGTTTGCACAAGTAACGAACCCGCCAATCGACGCGATTCGTGAGCAGCTTGTCACTTCAACGATGACTTGGCTCGGTGCGGAAGGCGATCTTCTTCATCCAAGTGAACGAAATGTTCGCCGGATTAAACTGTATACACCTGTTTTATCCAATGAACAGTTTTACGCATTGAAAACGATTGTTCATCCTGATTTAAAAAGCCAAAAAATTGATGTGCTGTTTTCAGAGGATCTTGAACGCGGATTAAAGGACATGTTCACACAGGCAGAGAAAGCCATCAGCCAAGGCGTAAGTTTGTTAATTTTATCAGACAAAAAGATGAACGAACGACTGACACCAATTCCGCCGCTTCTGGCAGTAAGCGCACTGCACCAGCACTTAATCCGCAAAGGGCTGCGTACGAAGGTCAGCATCATTGTGGAATCGGGAGAAGCACGTGAAGTGCATCACTTTGCAGCGTTAATCGGTTATGGCGCAGATGCGATTAACCCTTATCTCGCTTATGCGACCTACAAGCAGGAAATTGATGAAGGCCGTTTGGATATCAGCTATGAAGAAGCGGTCAGCAAATATGGAAAAAGCATTACTGAGGGCGTCGTAAAAGTGATGTCCAAGATGGGAATTTCAACTGTGCAAAGCTACAGAGGCGCCCAAATCTTTGAGGCGGTAGGAATCAGCCGCGATGTAATCGACCGCTATTTCACAGGTACTGCATCACAGCTAGGCGGCATCGATTTACAAACAATTGCAGAAGAGGCACAGCGCCGCCACCGGGAAGCGTATCAGGATGATTACAGCAAAACGCTTGAACCGGGAAGTGACTTCCAATGGAGAAATGGCGGAGAGCATCATGCGTTTAATCCGAAAACGATTCATACTTTGCAATGGGCGTGCCGCAGAAATGATTACAATCTGTTTAAACAGTATACAAAAGCGGCTGATGAAGAACGCATCGGATTTTTGCGGAACTTGTTCGCATTTGACGGAAACCGCAAGCCTTTGAAGTTGGAGGAGGTTGAATCCGCTGAATCGATTGTCAAACGTTTTAAAACGGGTGCGATGTCATTCGGGTCCTTGAGTAAGGAAGCGCACGAAGCTTTAGCAATCGCAATGAACCGTCTTGGAGGAAAAAGCAACAGCGGTGAAGGCGGAGAAGATCCCAAACGCTTTGTTCCAGATGAGAACGGCGATGATAGAAGAAGTGCGATCAAACAAATTGCATCCGGACGGTTTGGTGTCAAAAGCCATTACCTCGTCAATGCTGACGAGCTGCAGATTAAAATGGCTCAAGGTGCTAAGCCGGGTGAAGGCGGGCAGCTTCCTGGCAACAAGGTATATCCATGGGTTGCCGATGTCCGCGGGTCAACGCCAGGTGTCGGATTAATCTCACCTCCGCCACACCATGACATTTATTCGATTGAGGATTTAGCCCAGCTGATCCACGATTTGAAAAATGCCAACCGTGACGCAAGAATCAGCGTAAAGCTGGTGTCAAAAGCAGGTGTAGGAACAATTGCTGCAGGTGTTGCCAAAGCGACTGCAGATGTCATTGTGATCAGCGGGTACGACGGGGGTACAGGCGCTTCTCCGAAAACCAGTATTAAACATACAGGGCTTCCATGGGAGCTTGGCCTTGCAGAAGCACATCAAACATTAATGCTGAACGGACTTCGTGACCGTGTTGTATTAGAAACAGATGGAAAGCTTATGACGGGCCGCGACGTTGTGATGGCTGCCTTGCTCGGCGCCGAAGAATTTGGTTTTGCAACAGCTCCGTTAGTTGTACTCGGCTGTGTCATGATGCGTGCCTGCCATTTGGATACATGCCCTGTCGGTGTAGCGACACAAAATCCAGAGCTTCGCAAAAAGTTCATGGGAGATCCTGATCATATTGTGAATTATATGATGTTCATTGCTGAAGAAGTTCGTGAGTACATGGCTGCGTTAGGCTTCAAGTCATTTGATGAAATGATCGGCCGCACTGATGTACTTCATGTAAGTGAACGGGCGAAGGGGCACTGGAAAGCAGGCCAGCTTGATTTGTCTACACTTCTTTATCAGCCTGAAGGAGTGCGGACATTCCAATCTCCGCAAAATCATAAAATTGATCAATCGCTTGATATCACAACAATTCTCCCGGCTGTACAAGAAGCCATCGAATCTGGAAAAGAAGCTGATATTTCGATTGAAATCAATAATACAAATCGTGTAGCCGGAACGATAACCGGCAGTGAAATCTCAAAGCGTTACGGAGAAGAAGGTCTTCCTGAAGATACAATCAAGCTGCACTTTACCGGATCAGCCGGCCAAAGCTTTGGAGCTTTCGTTCCTAAAGGGATGACGCTTTATTTGGACGGAGACTCAAATGATTACGTCGGAAAAGGGCTTTCTGGCGGAAAAATCATCGTCAAGTCACCAGAAGGATTCAACTCTGCTTCGGATGACAATGTCATTATCGGCAACGTGGCTTTTTACGGTGCAACAAGCGGAGAAGCATATATTAACGGACGTGCTGGTGAACGCTTTGCCGTTCGAAACAGCGGTGTGAACGTAGTTGTAGAAGGTATTGGCGACCACGGCTGTGAATACATGACTGGCGGCAGCGTTGTCGTTCTCGGTGATGTAGGCAAAAACTTTGCGGCAGGTATGTCCGGCGGCATCGCTTATGTACTGGCCGAAGATGTCAAGGCGTTTAAACGCAAATGCAACCTTGAGATGATTTTATTTGAATCATTAGAGGATGAGAAAGAAATCCAGCAAATCAAAGCAATGCTTGAAAGACATACTGCGTATACAAACAGCCAAAAAGCAGAAGATCTGCTTGATCAATGGGAAGACAGTGTGAAAAAATTCGTCAAAGTCATTCCGAAAAACTATAAACAAATGCTCGCAAGCATCGAAGAGCAAAAAGCTGCAGGTTTATCAGATGAAGAAGCTATCATGTTCGCTTTTGAGGCCAACACGAAGCCAAAGCAGAATACAGCAGCTTCGGGACAAAAACAAGCGGTAGTACAGTAAGGAAGGGGAGAGGAACATGGGGAAACCAACTGGATTTATGGAGATCAAAAGAGAAAAACCTGCGGAGCGGGACCCTCTCACTCGCTTAAAGGATTGGAAAGAATATTCTGCTCCTTTTTCAGAAGAAGCATCGAAACGGCAAGGGGCGCGGTGCATGGATTGCGGTACACCGTTTTGCCAGATCGGTGCGGACATTAACGGATTTACATCCGGCTGTCCGATTTACAACTTAATTCCTGAATGGAATGATCTTGTCTACCGGGGCAGATGGAAGGAAGCATTGGAACGTCTGTTGAAAACAAACAACTTTCCTGAATTCACAGGGCGGGTATGTCCCGCTCCTTGTGAAGGATCATGCACTTTAGCGATTTCAGATCCGGCCGTATCAATTAAAAACATCGAGCGGACCATTATCGATAAAGGATTTGAGAACGGTTGGATTCAACCTAGAATTCCAAAAAAACGAACAGGCAAAAAAGTGGCTATCGTCGGGTCGGGCCCAGCCGGACTGGCGAGTGCTGACCAGCTGAATCAAGCGGGACATTCCGTCACTGTTTTTGAGCGCTCAGACAGAGCGGGCGGCCTTTTAACATACGGCATTCCAAACATGAAGCTTGAGAAGGGCATTGTAGAACGCCGAATTAAATTGCTGACGCAAGAAGGAATTGATTTTGTCACGAACACAGAAATCGGTGTTGACATTACAGCTGATGAGCTAAAGGAGCAATTTGATGCTGTGATCCTATGCACAGGCGCTCAAAAACAGCGGGACCTCTTAATTGAAGGACGCGACTCAAAAGGAGTCCATTACGCGATGGACTACCTGACACTTGCAACAAAAAGCTATTTAGATTCTAATTTTAAAGACAAGCAATTCATTGATGCCAAAGGGAAGGATGTCATCGTAATCGGAGGCGGAGATACAGGAGCTGACTGTGTGGCTACTGCTCTGCGTCAAAAAGCCAAAAGCGTGCACCAATTCGGCAAACACCCGAAACTTCCGCCAGCCCGCACGAATGACAATATGTGGCCTGAACAGCCACACGTCTTTACGCTTGAATATGCATACGAGGAAGCAGAAGCAAAATTCGGAAGAGATCCGAGAGAATACTCCATTCAAACGACAAAAATGGTTGCGGATAAAAACGGAAAGCTGAAAGAGCTTCATACTATCCAAATGGAAAAAGTGAAAAATGAGCATGGAAAATACGAGTTCCGCGAGCTGCCTGGAACGGAAAAAGTATGGCCTGCTCAGCTTGTCTTTATCGCTATCGGCTTTGAAGGCACAGAACAGCCGCTGTTGAAACAGTTCGGTGTTGATTCAGTAAATAACAAAATCAGTGCAGCATATGGGGATTATCAAACAAATATCGATGGTGTATTCGCCGCAGGGGATGCAAGAAGAGGCCAAAGCTTAATCGTATGGGCGATTAATGAAGGCCGTGAAGTGGCGCGTGAAGTGGATCGATATTTGATGGGGAGTTCAGTTCTTCCGTAAATAAAGGGGATTATCATATAAGAGAAACCGGTCTTGTTGCCAGCCGGTTTCTTTTTTTATTCCATTATGATCCCGATGTTTCCAAACTGTCTGCCTTCCTGCATTCTTTTATATGCTTCACATGCTTTTTCTAAAGGATATATCCGGTCAATTACAGGGCGCAGCTTATGTTTGTCAATGAAAGCGAGCATAGCTTGAAATTCCTCACCGCTTCCCATCGAGGTTCCCAAAACATTGACCTGAGGAAAGAATAGAGAACGCACCGGAAAACTGAGATTATCCCCTGAGCTTGCCCCAAAGCTGACAATACGGCCATTTGGTTTTAGATGGCGGAAGTATTCCGAAAAGAGAGCAGGTTCTATGCTGTCAAGAACAACATCCGCCTTTTTTCCCTGCAACTGCTCATCCCAATTGCTGTAGCTGTCAAATGCGTAATCAGCACCTAATTGCAGCGCCTTTTTTCTTTTCTCCTCACTGCGGGAGGTCACGCTTACTGTTGCCCCAATCGCCTTAGCCATAAATAAAGCATAGGTTGCCACACCGCTGCCGATGCCGGGTATCAATAGATGCTCGCCTTTTTTTAATTGCCCCTTTGTAAACAGAGCCCGATATGCAGTTAAAGCGGATAAAGGTAAAACGCCCGCTTCTTCCCAAGATAAATAAGCAGGTTTTTTGATTGCATTTTGTGAAGGAATGATCACATATTCAGCAAGTGTTCCGTCCGAAGGACCTCCCAGAATCTCAGGTACAGGTGGTACATTCTCTGTTAAATCCCAGTTCAATGTCGGGAAAATGACTACTTCTGTCTGAACAGTAACATTTTTCACGCCTTCACCAATCTCTTCGATGATACCCGCGCCGTCAGAACCCAGTATCATGTGAGGATCTTGTTCCGATTTGTTTTTCATAAGAAACAAGTCACGATGATTCAGGCCCGCGGATTTTAATTTAACCTTTACCTCTCCGTATCCAGGCTTTGTTGATGAAACGTCCTCGACTGATAACCCCTGAAGGCCGGCTTTTCCGTTGTGAATTACAGCTTTCATGCTGTCTGCCTCCTCATTGAATTGTATTTTCATATCTTTACATATTTTACATAGCGGTTTTCTTCGAGTAAAATGAACAAATATGATAGCCAATATCACTTTTCATCATAGCAAGCAGGTGAGAGCGCGTGGAAAGCGGAGATTTAAAGATTTTTCAGGCTGTTGCCCGCGAAGGAAGCATAACGAAAGCAGCCCAAATGCTGAATTATGTTCAGTCGAATGTGACAGCAAGAGTACATAAGCTTGAGGAAGATTTGAATATCAGGCTGTTTCATTGAACGAATCGGGGGATGAAGCTGACTGCTGCAGGAGAAAATCTTCTACAATATGCAGATCAAGTATTATCGCTGTTAGACAAAGCTGAAAAATCGACCCGAATGAGCAGGCAACCAAAAGGGCCTTTGCGGATCGGATCACTGGAAACGACGGCGGTAACGCATCTGCCTGAGCATGCAGCATCCTTCCTCAGGCGTTTTCCTGAAGTGGATTTATCAGTGAACACAGCGGATACGCATCATTTGATTCAACAGGTTCTTGATCATAAAGTTGATGGCGCTTTTGTATATGGGCCGGTTGAACACGCTGCAGTTAGACAACTCCATGTTTCCCATGATGAATTAGTTTTGATTTCATCACGAGAAGAGACGGCAGAAGACATGCTTCAGCAGCCGATGCTCTTTTTTGGGGCTGGCTGTTCTCATCGTGACAGGGTCAAAAGATTACTAGAGGAAGCAGGCCTACACAATCCAAAAATCATAGAGTTTGGCACATTGGAGGCCATTATAAAAGGTGTTTCCGCCGGGATGGGTACGGCGCTGCTCCCAAAGTCCGCTGTTGACGGCTCCGAGCATCGTACAAATGTATGGATTCATAAACTGCCGCCAGCATATCAAGACTTGGAGATCGTCTTTATACACAGGAAAGACTTTTTTATTACGAGTGCGTTTCAGACATTTCTTGATGAGATAAACGAAATGAAAAGATGAAGATAGACGTGTTGGATTTCTGGTCTGATACACTGCATTAGCAGAATAAAGACGTTTGTCAGTTTTTATTTTAAAGATGTGTATAAAAAAACTGTACTCATTTGAAGCGAGTACAGTTTTTTTATTTATTTACGTTTTAAATTAATGCCGATCGCCGCGCCGTTTCTGCTTGAATCAGCTACACCTTTAAAGGTGCCGTTTTCATGGTCGATCGATATGCTTTGCACGTTTCCGATATCCACCGGACTTGTGCCGAATTTGTGGCCCATCCCGTTTAGCTTACTGAGGACATCTTTAGGAACTCCGTCTTCGTAACGGTAAGAGCTCATGCTGTTTGTGTAAATTCTCGGCTCTTCAACAGCTGCTTTTAATTCCATACCATATTCAATGTGGTAGAGAATGGTTTGCAAAACGGATGAAATAATTGTCGCCCCGCCAGGAGATCCAACAGTGAGGACAGGCTTGTCATCCTTAAATAAAATCGTCGGGGTCATGCTGCTTAAAGGCCGTTTGTTTGGCTGTACTTCGTTAGCTCCGCCTGGTATCGCATCAAAATCCGTTAATTCATTGTTTAGGATGACACCGTAATCAGGGACCATAATACCCGTTCCGAACAGCTGTTCGATTGTTGTTGTATAGGAAACAACATTTCCCCAACGGTCAGCAACTGTAAAGTGGGTTGTTTGGCCTTCTACTTTGTCTTTCGGCTGTTCAACTTGTTTATAGTTTGCTGATCCTTCTTGGTATTTCCAAGGGTCACCGGCTTTCGGTTTTTTATTCACTTGATCTAGGTTGATTAATTGCTGGCGTTCTTTAATATAATCGGGGTGAAGCAAGCCTTTGAGAGGAACATTTACAAATTCGGGATCACCTGCGTAAGACGCACGGTCGGCATAAGACAAATGCATCGTTTCAGCAAGCAGCTGATATTTTTCCCATGAGCGGACATCGTATTGTGAAAGGTTAAAATCATCAAGGATTTTCAGCATTTGCAATAAGAAAATACCGCCGGAGCTTGGAGGAGGAGTAGTAGCGATTTGATAGCCTTGATAGTCTCCCCAAATCGGTTCATCAATTGTAATGTCGTAATTTTCTAAATCTTTTTCTGTCATTGATCCGCCGAAATCCTGGACAGTGTCAGAAAGCGTCTTGGCGAATTTTCCTTTATAAAAAGCGTTAGTGCCTTTGGAGCGAATAAGCTTAAATGTTTTAGCCAAATCCTTTTGAATAAGGGTATCTCCTTCTTTAAGCGGTTCGCCATTTGGTAAAAATACATCTTTTGCGGCAGTCCGTGAAAGTTTTTCCTGATAATCAGAAATGGCATCTGCCAACACAGAATCAATCGGAAAGCCTTTTTCAGCGAGTTTAATAGAAGGGGTAATTAATTGCTTCATCGAACGGGTTCCCCATTTATCCAAGGCTTCTTCCAGCCCTTTCAGAGTGCCTGGAACACCAACGGCAGTACCTTTTGTTACACGTTCAGAGAAAGGTATTGCTTTTCCGTTTTCGTCCAGAAACATATCAGGAGTTGCGCCTGCTGGAGCACGCTCACGGCTGTCGATTATCGTTGTATCCTTCGTTTTTCCGTCATACACCATCATAAAACCGCCGCCGCCAATACCTGACATCATCGGCTCTGTTACATTGAGTGCAAATTGAATGGCAACCGCTGCGTCAATAGCATTTCCTCCTTTTTTCAGCACATCAGCACCGATTTCAGAAGCAAGAGGATGTGCGGTCGCAACCATGCCGTCTTTTCCAACATCTACTTGTTTGTACTCATCGTAGCTTTTGGGCGGTTTTTTAGCTTCCGCGTGAAAAGGGACACTTCCAGCGACTAACAGAACACTAAGCAGAGCTGTTAAACAGACGTTCCACGTTCTTTTCATGTTCTCCCTCCTATATGAAGCTGTATTGTTACAATCTTAGCGTAAAAAAATTACAGCGTTTTCACAAGTGACAAATGGTATATTATATAGTGCATAAAGCCGTTTTTCTGTGCAAAATTGATTATATTGATATGAGCCATGTGCTATATTAGAATCAGCATACGGATTAAGAAGGGACTGCTATATGTATTTAACGATTGAAGAAACAGCAGAATATACAAATCTTTCAGAGGATTATATTAAAAGCTTGGTGCTCGAAGGGAAAATCAGAGCCGTTCATGACGGGGAGCAATTTTTGATTTATAAGGAGCAGTTCAAAACGCATCTTGAACAGCTGGAGAATTACAAAGCACTTGTGCAGGAAATATTAAATGAACCAATCCCGGAAGATATTGATGTAAAGGATGAGGATTAGGACACAATTTGAAATTGTGTCTTTTTTTGTATGTTTTTTTGCGGAAGCTCCTGAAAATTGGGAGCTTCAGATTTCGTTTTAAGAGGTTTTTTTATGATTGGCAGGGGGATAAGTATCCAAGAGGTTAAAAGCTTTATAAGAGGCTTTAAAGCTTATTTTATAGGGTGAAGGTTTGAAGAAGCTTTTTTAAAAGCTTATGTAACACTATGTATATTATGTTACATAAATGCCGCCGCACTTTGACATTCAACGTTTTTCAGCTATAATAGTAACATAGACCTCAAAACGTTACATAACGGTTTTTAAGGAGTTTTTTGATGCATATTGTACAGCCAATTCGCAGTCTAGAGAAAATCCAAGAAGTCAAACAGTATTTGCTTAACAAAAACAATCGGGATTATTTTCTGTTTATTTTCGGCATCAACAGCGCGCTCCGCATTTCTGATATTCTGCCGCTGCAAGTGAAGGACGTTCAAAATAAAGATCATTTATGGGCGACTGAAAGCAAAACGAAAAAGAAAAGAAAGATTC
Organism: Bacillus sp. FSL R5-0576; assembly: GCF_038004765.1. Classification (NCBI taxonomy): domain Bacteria; kingdom Bacillati; phylum Bacillota; class Bacilli; order Caryophanales; family Bacillaceae; genus Bacillus; species Bacillus sp. FSL R5-0576. The sequence goes on along the minus strand of NZ_JBBORU010000001.1, from coordinate 1,881,850 downwards.
TTATTTTAGAATCGCTGAAACAGGAAATATACGAGTATACGAAAGACATGAAGGAAAACGAATATCTTTTTAAATCAGTGCGGACCAGGAAGCCGATTTCCCGCATTCAGGCCTACAGAATTTTAAGAGAGGCCGCTGCGGCGTGCGGCCTTGAGGAGATAGGGACGCATACACTCCGGAAAACGTTTGGCTATCATTTTTATCAGCGAACGAAAGACATCGCCGAGCTGCAGAGAATACTGAATCATTCATCACCATCAATTACAATGCGGTATATCGGTATTGATGAAGATACGACAAGAGCCGCATATAAGGTTTTTGGAGGGCTTTAATACAAATCGTTTGAAAATATTGATCATCAGAGCTACTATATAAATACCAAAAGCTCTAGTAGCACAGCGGATAGTGCAGCAGTTTCCTAAACTGCAGGTCGGGAGTTCGAATCTCTCCTAGAGCGTTATATTCACAAAAAGACAACAGGCACTTTTCGCCTGTTGTCTTTCTTTATGCAAACCAAATAAAAAACGCCCGCTTATACCGGGCGTTTTTCTTATATAACTGCGTCAAATTGATTGACTTTCCATTTTTTATTTTCTTTCACGAATGTCACTTTCCGTTTTGCAGAAGGGGATCCGTCTAATGTAGGGACGGTAAATTCGTATGTGATTGTGCCGCCTTTTTTAGAGACCAGTTTAGCAGTTGATTTTTTCCAATTCAAAAGATTGTCTCCGTCACCGATTGGAACAGCAAGTTTTCCTTTAGAAACAGTGAAATGATAATCTTTAAAGCCTTTTTCGATTGCTGTTTTTGTAAAAATAGGAGTTAAGTAATTCACCGCTTTTGCTTTAGTGCCTAGATCACTGCACATGTATACATATTGAAGATTTTGATACTCGAATGTGCCTGATGGGCAAACTGCTTTTTTCACCTTCGGATTGTGGCCGCTCATGGTGTTCCAAAAATGTTCTCTAGCGGATAATGCCAACTGTAATGCTTGTTTTTGTGATAAATCGCCTGATGTATTTTTCGCAAATGCATTTGTGCTTAATGACAGAATAAGTGCAATGGTTGTTAGAAATAGAAGACATTTTTTCATTATCGCTCTCTCCTTCAAAATCTCTTTCTCTTATGTTACAAATGTTACAATAGTTACGGATAGATTACAATACTTTTGCATAAATTATTTTTTATTCTTTTACTCACAAAAAATACGCCATTACTTGCTAGTTTATTCTTCATAAGCTAAAAAGATGTGTAAAATTAGAAGAATCGGGAAGGGTTTCATATGTGCAGTGATGAATAATAACATGTTACATATCCTGTTTTTGTCAAAAAATGAGGGCATGTTTAAAAACGATTTCAAATAAAGGAGTCCTTTAATATGGAAACATCACAAGAACCTCTTGTAACTCAAAAGAAAAGCAAACCATCAGTTTGGCGGTCGATGTCACTCTTTTTAGTGCCGCTTCTGCTGAGCAATGTGCTGCAATCAGTCGGCCAGCTAGTCGGGATGATGGCTGTAGGCAGATGGCTCGGTGTTGATGCAGTGGCAGCTGTATCATCCTTTTTCCCGTTATTTTTTCTTTTAATCTCATTTACGATTGGGATCGGTTCAGGAAGTTCGATTCTGATCGGACAAGCTTACGGAGCGAAAAATGAGGAACGGCTAAAGGCTGTTGTCGGGACGACGCTCACGTTTACATTTTTATTAGGCGTTGTGTTAGCCGTCATCGGCAGTATTTTCACCCTCGATATTCTTCGTTTAATGGGAACACCTGAAAATGTCATTCATGTCAGCGCTAACTATGCACGTATTTTATTTTATGCTATGCCATTTATGTTTTTATATTTTGCTTATACTACCTTTTTGCGCGGAACAGGAGATTCCAAGACACCGTTTTATACGCTGATTGTGAGCACGGTTATCAACATTGCGCTTTTGCCTGTCTTAATCCTTGGCATGTTTGGTTTTCCGAAACTGGGCATATACGGCTCGGCATATGCAACTGTCATTTCCACGATTGCGACTTTTCTCGTGTTAATGGTGTATTTACGAAAGCGAAAACACCCGCTGCAATTTGATAAAACAGTGCGTCGTTATTTGAAAATGGATAAGGAACTGCTGGTTCTCCTGCTGCGTCTTGGGGTTCCAGCAAGCATCAATATGATTCTTGTCTCATTATCAGAGATAGCGGTTATTTCATTCGTCAATCATTACGGCTCTAATGCAACAGCTGCATACGGAGTGGTCAACCAGGTGGCCAGCTATGTACAGATGCCGGCCGTCAGCCTTGGTATTGCGGTTTCTATTTTCGCTGCGCAATCGATCGGAGCGAACGAGTTTGACCGCTTAAAGCAGGTCATTCGCGTGGGGATTTGGCTGAATTATATCATTGGCGGCGTACTGATCATTCTGATCTATGTTTTTTCACATCAGATTTTATCGTTATTTTTAACCGAGCAAGAGACGCTTTACATTGCGCACCGTCTTTTGATGATTACATTGTGGAGCTATTTGCTGTTTGGAAATGCCCAAATTATTTCTGCAACGATGCGGGCAAGCGGAACGGTTTTATGGCCGACCGTCATCAGTATTTTTGCAATCTGGGGAGTAGAGGTGCCTGTCGCTTTCGTCCTTTCTCACTATACAAAGCTTGAAATACTCGGCGTCTGGGTTGGTTATCCAGCTGCGTTTGCCGTCAGCTTGCTGTTGATTTATGGGTATTATCAATTCGTCTGGAAAAAGAAACAAATCACACGTCTCATCCAATAGCCTTCGAATCACACCGTTCATAAGTTTGAACGGTGTTTTTTTATTTGATAGGGGAAAATATAAAATGGAGGAAATATGGTACAGTACATTGAATTCTTATACTAGCAATGAATCAAGGAGAGGTTGAGTAAACATGGCAAACTTTATTGAGAAAATCACGTATTTGGGAACGCCGGCCATCAAAGCGGGCAACGAACATCTAGAAATGATTGTTGTCCCTGAGTGGGGGAGCAACGTTATTTCTCTCGTGGACAACACAACAAAAGTTCAGCTTTTGCGTGAACCGGAAACAGCAGAAAGTTTTCACGACACACCAACATTGTATGGCATTCCAATCCTGTTCCCGCCTAACCGCATAAGTGACGGTACATTCAGTTTCCGGGGCAGAACGTATCATTTTGATATCAACGAGAAGGATAAACACAACCATCTTCATGGGTTTCTTTACCATGAAAAGTGGAACGTAGTGACCGCGAAGAAAACTGATGAAGAAGTGATTGTTGAAACAGAAATTGATCTTTCTGAGCTCCCCCATGTGTATAAGCAATTTCCTCACCATGCCGTCGTTCGGATGACATACACGGTAAAGGGGAATACTCTATTTAAACATGCGACGGTCATGAACAAAGGAAAGGAAGCGTTTCCTTGGGGAATTGGTTATCATACTACATTTGTGTTTCCGGCAGAAAGCTCGTTATTCTCCCTGACAGCAGATCAGCAATGGGAGTTGGATGAACGCCTGCTGCCGACCGGGAAACTGATGGATGTACCGAATAAAGAAGCTTTGCATGAAGGAATGGATTTGCGCCACAAGCAGCTGGATGATGTCTTTTTATCTTCTTATCAGAAGAGGGGCGGAGAAAACCAGGCAGTCATTTATCATCAGCATGCACATATCAGCATTATTTATAAGGCAGATGAACAGTTTAAACATTGGGTTGTATACAATGCGGACGGAAAACAAGGGTATTTATGCCCTGAACCTTACACATGGGTGACAAACGCAGTGAATCTTGATTTACCTTCGTCACTCACTGGTTTACAAGTGCTGGAGCCGGGAGAAGAAACAACAGCTAAAAGCAGTATCACCATTGAACTGAATCATCAATAGCCAATGATGAAGCGCAGAGAGGCGGGGAAATTAATGAAAAAAAGCATAAAGCTTTATGTTGCTGTTTTACTGCTTTTCGTCGTTGCTTCGGTGCCTTATATGCATCAGGCTGCGCTTGCCGCTGAAAAACAAGATGCACTTTCCGGGCAGATCGATAAGATTTTAGCTGATCATCCTGCCCTCGAAGGCGCAATGGCCGGCATCACCGTTCGCTCTGCGGAAACAGGTGCTGTTCTATATGAACATTCAGGAGACACCCGAATGAGGCCTGCCTCTTCTCTAAAGCTTTTAACAGCGGCCGCGGCACTTTCTGTCCTTGGCGAGAACTATTCTTTTACAACCGAGGTCCGGACGGATGGAACACTGAAAGGGAAAAAGCTGAATGGTAACCTTTATTTGAAAGGGAAAGGCGATCCGACACTTTTACCATCTGATTTTGACAAAATGGCTGAGAAATTGAAACATTCCGGCGTAAAAGTAATTAAAGGCAATCTGATCGGTGATGATACGTGGCATGATGACATGCGATTATCACCTGATATGCCTTGGAGCGATGAATACACATATTATGGCGCGCCAATCTCCGCTCTAACAGCGTCTCCAAACGAAGACTATGATGCAGGCACTGTGATTGTTGAAGTCACCCCAAATCAAAAAGAAGGGGAAGAGCCTGCCGTGTCTGTCTCTCCGAAAACCGATTATATAACGATAAAGAACGATGCTGAAACGACTGCTGCCGGTTCAGATAAAGACCTCACAATCGAAAGAGAGCATGGAACAAACACGATTACAATTGAAGGGAGCGTACCGGTTGACGCAAACAAGACAAAGGAATGGATTTCTGTCTGGGAGCCTGCCGGATATGCCTTAGATTTATTTAAGCAGTCACTAAAAAAACAAGGAATTACTGTGAAAGGGAACATCAAGACGGGTGAAGCACCTAGTTCTTCAGATGTGCTGCTCTCTCATCGCTCAATGCCTTTATCGAAACTTTTTGTGCCGTTCATGAAATTAAGTAATAACGGACATGCCGAAGTGCTCGTAAAAGAGATGGGGAAAGTAAAAAAAGGAGAAGGGAGCTGGGAAAAGGGGCTCGAAGTGTTAAACAGTACGCTTCCGGAATTTGGTGTTGATTCTAAATCACTCGTCTTAAGGGACGGATCAGGAATCTCACATATTGATGCTGTATCCTCAGATCAACTTTCACAGCTGTTATATGACATTCAGGATCAGAGTTGGTTCGCGGCTTATCTAAATTCTTTACCTGTTGCGGGCAATCCTGACAGAATGGTGGGCGGAACGCTGAGAAACCGCATGAAAGACACTCCTGCACAAGGAAAAGTAAGAGCAAAAACCGGATCGCTCAGTACGGTAAGCTCTCTATCGGGGTACGCAGAAACAAAGAGCGGAAAAAAACTTGTTTTCTCTATTCTTCTAAATGGATTGATTGATGAAGAGGATGGAAAAGATATTGAGGATCAAATCGCTGTCATTTTGGCAAATCAATAATAGCGGCAGACCTGTTTTCCAAGAGAAAACAGGTTTTTTTATGTCTGTAATAACGCTTTGTCGAACCTTCCAACAATTAGAAGAATGATGCACAAAAGAAAATTAGTTCGATTAAAAAGTAGTGTATAAGACCTTATGTAAAACAATACTTTTATCACTTTATATCCGGAAATTTGATAAAAAAAGAAACGAAAAATAAAGAAATAATACTATATTCAAAAAAATGTTATAAAAATTTAATGTTTTTTATTGTACTTTAAAAAATATCCGTTAATATAGTGCATATATGGATTATATAGTCATATAATTTCTTTTATTGACATTTTTCTGCTTTTTTCTACTTTTTCTTATCCTCTTATTATGAGAACTGGAGGGAATCCGTTGAGCGAACATACTTATTCTTTAACCCATGCCCAAAGGAGAGTGTGGTTTACCGAACTGCTGGAGCCAGATACCAGCATTTGCAATCTCACAGCCTGTGTGAAATTCAAAGGCAATATTAAGCTTGATACTCTGGAGGGAGCGCTGAATCATTCCATCTCCCGCAACGACGCCATTAGATTTCAGCTGTTAGAAGGAGAAGAGCTTGAGCCGCGATTGCACCTTACTGAATATAAATATTATCCACTTAGAATAATTGATTTTTCAAATGTTGAAATGATAGAAATAGAGCAATGGATTCAGGATCAAGCGAGCATTCCATTTAAACTGTTCAACTCGCCTCTTTATCAATTTTACCTCCTTAGAATTGACTCTCATGAAGTTTGGCTATTTGCGAAATTCCATCATATCATAATGGATGGAATCTCTTTAAATGTGATGGGAAATCAAATTATAGATCTTTATCAAAAAATGAAAAAGAAAGATCCTTTACCTGATCAGCCGGAACCTTCTTACTTGAGCTACATCGAAAAAGAGAGTCAATATCTACAATCTCCGCGGTTTGTAAAGGACCGTTTATTTTGGACGCAAACCTTTGAGCACCCGTTGGAATACCACTCGTTAGCCGACCAGACGTCCTTACAAAAACAGAGCACATCTGCATCCAGAGACACCATCATTCTTTCACCTGATCTAGAGCAAACGATTCGAATCTTTTGCGAAGCACACAAGATCAATATCATTTCCTTATTTATGGCTTCATTTTACATATGCATCAGCCGAATCACTTCTAAAAAAGATCTTGCCATTGGCACCTACTATGGCAACAGAGGGTCAAAGGCTGAAAAAGAAATGCTCGGCATGTTCGTTAGTTCTCTTCCAATCAGAATAACGGTTGATCCTGACACAGATTTTCTTTCCTTTGTCCGCACAATAGGCAGGGAACAGCTTTCTGTTATGCGTCATCAACGGTTTCCTTATAATTTGCTTGTAAATGAATTAAGAAATGAACAGAAGGATTTACACAACCTTATCGGTATATCTATGCAGTATCAGCCACTTCAGTGGCATAATGCAGATGATTTTGACTATGAAACAGCGCTTTATTTCAGCGGATACACCGCGAACGAGCTTTCAGTTCAAATACAAGAACGGATAGACAATGGAACCATTCAATTAAATTTCGACTATCAAAATACCTTGTTTTCTCTTGAGGATATTAAACGAATACAATCTCATCTGCTTACCATACTGGAAAACGCCCTTCAACATCCGCACAGCTTTATAAGAGAATTAGATATGACGAATACAAGAGAAAAGCAAAAATTGTTGTATGAGTTTAACAAGACGGAAGCTGTTTCGCCTAAAGCTTTCACCCTGCATGGGCTGTTTGAGCGACAGGCAGCTTTCACACCGGAGCGGCTGGCCATTCGCTTTTCAGGCGGTTCGCTGACATACGCTGAGCTTGATATGTACGCCAGCCGGCTGGCTGCGCACCTTACGGCACGCGGCGTCACAAACGAAAGTATCGTCGGTGTCCTGTCTGAACGCTCACCTGACATGCTGATCGCTGTCCTTGCTGTCTTGAAGGCCGGCGGGGCGTATTTGCCGCTTGATCCTGCGTATCCAAAGGAGCGGCTGAGCTACATGCTGAAAGACAGCGGGGCATCGCTCTTGCTGACACAGCCGGGATGCTCCGCACCGAACTTTTCTGGCGAAATGCTTGAAGTGGACATGACATCTCTTGAGCGTGAAGAAGTAAAACGTTATGTGTCTGCTTCTGTTAGCGACGGGTCTCTCGCCTATGTCATTTATACGTCGGGATCCACCGGGCAGCCGAAAGGAGTGGCCGTTGAGCACCGCCAGGCTGTTTCTTTTCTGACCGGCATGCAGCACCAGTTTCCGCTTTCGGAAGATGACATTGTCATGGTGAAAACCTCTTTTTCCTTTGATGCGTCTGTCTGGCAGCTGTTTTGGTGGACTCTTTCCGGTGCTTCGGCGTATCTGCTTCCGCCCGGCTGGGAAAACGACCCCGCGTTGATCGTACAAGCCATTCATCAGGAAAACGTGACAACGGCTCATTTTATTCCGGCTATGCTGAACAGCTTTCTCGATCAAGCGGAAATGTTAGCGCTCGGTGACGAGACAAGCCTGAAGCGTGTTTTCGCCGGAGGTGAACCGCTTGCGCCGCGTACGGCAGCCCATTTTGCTTCTGTATTGCCGCAGGTCTCATTAATCCATGGCTACGGGCCGACAGAAGCAACGGTAGACGCGGCATTTTACGTATTGGATCCAGAACGGGACAGGGACCGCTTGCGGATTCCGATTGGGAAGCCCGTACCCGGTGCGCGTTTGTATGTTTTAGATCCGCATTTAGCCGTACAGCCTTCCGGTGTCGCCGGCGAACTGTACATTGCCGGAGCGGGTGTTGCCAGAGGTTATTTGAATCGGCCGGCATTAACGGAGGAGCGTTTTCTTGAAGACCCGTTTTACCCGGGGGAACGCATGTACAAAACAGGAGACGTTGCGCGCTGGCTCCCTGACGGGAATATTGAATTCCTCGGGCGGTTGGATGATCAGGTGAAAATCCGCGGCTACCGGATTGAGCCGGGAGAAATTGAAACGGCACTAAGAAGCATAAAAGGCGTAAGGGAGGCGGCCGTTACCGTACGGACAGACAGCGGCGAGCCGGAATTATGCGCTTATGTAGAAGGGCTCCAAAGAAACGAAGTGCGGGCACAGCTTGAGAGACTGTTGCCGGGCTACATGGTCCCAGCCTATATGATAGAGATGGAACAGTGGCCGGTTACGCCAAGCGGAAAGCTCGACCGAAACGCCCTGCCAGCTCCTGACGGAGCGGCAGATGCGGAGACCTACACGGCGCCGAGAAACGTGACTGAGATGAAGCTTTCTCAGCTGTGGGAGGACGTGCTGAAAAATGGCCCTGTCGGGATTCACGACAACTTTTTTGACCGCGGGGGACATTCCTTAAAAGCAACGGCGCTTGTCTCACGGATCTCAAAAGAATTCGATGTACAGGTGCCGCTAAAAGAGGTGTTTGCCCATCCGACAGTAGAAGGGCTGGCTACCGTTATCCGTGAAGGAACGGACAGTCCATATGAAGCGATTAAGCCCGCTGAAAAACAGGAAACCTATCCGGTTTCCTCTGCCCAAAAGCGGATTTATGTCCTTCAGCAGCTGGAGGACGGAGGGACAGGCTACAATATGCCGGCTGTGTTAGAGCTCGAAGGGAAGCTCAACCCTGAAAGGATGGACAGAGCTTTCAAAGAGCTGATCAAGCGCCACGAGTCGCTTCGGACCTCCTTCGAACAGGACGCAGGAGGCGATCCGGTGCAGCGCATCCATGACGAGGCGCCGTTTACGTTACAGACTACAGTTCTCGGCGCACGAACCGAAGAGGAGGCCGCAGCCGCATTTATCAAACCGTTTGATCTCAGCCAAGCGCCGCTGTTCCGTGCCCAAATCGTAAAGGTATCAGATGAGCGGCACCTGTTGCTGGTTGATATGCATCACATCATTTCAGACGGTGTTTCCGTCAACATTCTGATTCGGGAATTCGGCGAGCTGTACAATAATCGGAAGCTTCCGGCACTGCGCATTCAATATAAAGACTATGCCGTATGGCAAGAAGGATTCAAAACAGGAGACGCGTACAAAACGCAGGAGGCGTACTGGCTGAAGCAGCTCGAGGGCGAGCTGCCTGTGCTGGATCTTCCGGCTGATCATGTCCGCCCGCCGGTGCGAAGCTTCGCGGGTGACAAGGTCTCATTTACGCTGGAACCAGAGGTTACATCAGGCCTTCACAAGCTGGCACGAGAAAACGGAAGCACACTGTACATGGTGCTTCTTGCGGCTTACACCGCGTTCTTGTCACGCTTAAGCGGACAGGAAGATATCATCGTCGGCTCGCCAATTGCCGGCCGGCCGCACAAGGATCTTGAGCCGATACTCGGCATGTTTGTGAACACGCTGGCGCTTCGGACACGCCCGGAGGGCGGGAAGCCATTCGCACAGTATTTGCAGGAAGTGCGTGAGACAGCATTGGAAGCCTTTGAGCACCAGGATTATCCGTTCGAAGAACTTGTCGATAAGCTTGAATTGACACGGGATATGAGCCGGAATCCAGTGTTTGATGCGATGTTTATCCTTCAAAATGTGGAAAAACAAGACATAGATCTGAGAGAAATAAAAGTCCGGCCTGCCAATTTCGCACATCACATTTCCTTATTTGATATCACATTAATAGCTACGGAAATAAATGGATCTATTTGCTGTGAAATGGAATTCAGTACAGAAGTATTCCTGAAAGCTACAATTGAACGCTGGGCCGATCATTTTACCGAATTTCTGCATGCGGCACTTTCAACTCCTGAAACAAGCCTTGCACAAATAAACATACTTAGTGATAAAGAAAAACAAAAAATAGTCTTTGGATTTAACAAAACTCAGGTTGAATTTGCTCAAAAAGATGTTCCTTTTCATCACATATTTGAAGCGAAAGCTGAAGAAATTCCAGAACATATAGCTGTTATTGATAACGAAACAGAGATTAGCTATCGGCTTCTAAATGAAAGAGCCAATCGTCTGGCACGAACATTGCAAAACAGAAAAGGACCGAAGCCAACTGTGGCTGTTTTAGCCAAGCGGTCCATCGATGCAATTGTTGGCGTGCTGGCAGTGATGAAAGCTGGCGGAGTGTATATCCCAATCGATTCACATTATCCAAAAGCTCGTATTGAATACATTCTTCGTGATAGCGGGGCAGATATTCTTCTTTTACAGCAGGAGTTGAAGCATTTGATTTCAAACTTGCCTGAATCTGAGATGTCTCATATCTGCCTTGACGATGAAAGCACTTATGAAGAAAGTAACTGCAACCTTAACTTATCTCCTGCTCCTGAAGAGCCGGTATATATCATTTATACGTCAGGAACGACGGGTGCGCCTAAAGGCGTCATTGTCACCTATCGGAACTTTACTCATGCTGCTCTTGCTTGGCGTCAAATATATGAGCTGGATCGGAAGCCTGTCAGACTGCTTCAAATCGCGAGCTTTTCATTCGATGTCTTCTCAGGAGATTTGGCGAGAACATTGACCAACGGCGGGACTCTAATCGTTTGCCCAGATGAAACACGGCTGGAACCTGCTGAAATATATAAAATCATGAACTCTCAGAGAATCACGGTGATGGAGTCGACACCGGCTCTCATTATCCCGGTGATGGAGTATGTATACCGTAACCAGTTCAAGCTTCCTGACTTAGACATACTGATTCTTGGTTCCGACATGGTGAAAGCTCAAGATTTCAAAACATTGACAGATCGCTTTGGCCAAAGCATGCGCATCATTAATAGCTATGGTGTCACAGAGGCAACCATTGATTCGAGCTTCTATGAAACCAGTGTGGGTGGAGAGTGTACGGGAGATAACGTGCCAATCGGCAGCCCGCTGCCGAATGTACACATGTACGTACTCAGCCAGACTGATCAAATTCAGCCGATCGGTGTTGCCGGCGAGCTGTGCATCGGCGGGGCAGGTGTTGCGAAAGGCTATCATCATAAACCTGACTTAACGCAAATGAAATTTACAGAAAATCCATTTGTCTCTGGAGAAAGGCTGTACAGAACCGGTGATCGAGCATGCTGGCTTCCAAACGGAACGATCCGGCTTCTTGGCCGAATGGATTATCAAGTAAAGATAAATGGATACAGAATTGAAACAGAAGAAATTGAAAGTGTTCTGCTTCAAACTGGGCTTGTCAGAGAAGCTGCTGTTGCCGTTCAGCATGATAAGAATGGACAGGCTGGTTTGGCTGCATATATTGTGCCTTCAGACGTCAATACGAATGCTCTCCGTGCTGCTTTAACAAAGGAGCTGCCAGCGTATATGATTCCTGCACATCTGATTCCTTTAGAAAACATGCCGCTGACCCTAAACGGAAAGCTGGACAGAAATGCCTTGCCGGCTCCAAATAATGTGTTATCGCGTCCATATACCGCACCAGTTAACGACATACAAAAAACGATGGCGTATATATGGGAAGATGTACTGAGCATACCACGAGTCGGCATTCACGATTCCTTTTTTGAGCTTGGCGGAGACTCAATTAAAGCATTACAAGTGGCAGCACGTCTGGCAGCTGAAGGCTGGAGCATGACAATACGCGACTTATTCCGTTATTCAACGATTCAGGAACTATGCGGACATATCACACCATTGGCATCTCAAGCGGATCAGGGGCCTGCGGAAGGTGAAGCTGAACTCACCCCGATTCAGCGAAGATTTTTCGGACAGGTATATGCTTTTCACTATCATTACAACCAGTCCGTCATGCTTTTCAGTGAAAAAGGATTCAATGCTAACGCGCTTCATCTAGCGCTGCGTAAAATAACCGAGCATCATGATGGCATTCGCATGATTTTCCAACGTGACCAAAACGGCCATGTCATTCAGTTTAATCGCGGAATCAATCACAAGGATCATGAACTGTTTGGCCTTTATATTTCAGATTGGACAAAAGCATCGCTGGAAAGGACTCACCTTGATGAAAAACTTGCCGCTGAGGAAACCGTCATTCAAAGCAAAATGAATGTAGAAAAAGGGCCTTTGCTGCAAGCAGGTTTGTTTAAAACGGCAGAAGGGGATCATTTGCTGATTGCACTTCATCATCTTGTGATAGATGGCGTTTCTTGGAGAATTCTGCTTGAGGATTTAGCTGCAGCATATCAACAGGCTTTAGAAAAGAAAGAAATCCAATTACCGCCAAAAACGGATTCTTATTTATCCTACGCCGATGGTCTTACCCAAATAGCTGAAAGTAACCAATTGCTTTCAGAGAAAACGTATTGGCAAACGATTTTAGACGCTCACACTGCTTTTCTTCCTAAGGACATAGAAAATGTGCCAGACAGACTCCAAATGAATAGCGACGCAGCAGCGTTTGTACTATCCGGGGACTGGACTGAAAAATTGCTGTTGGAAACCCAGCAAGCCTATGGTACTGATGCCAACGAACTTTTGCTTACGGCTTTAGGAATGGCGCTTTCTGAATGGACTGGGCATGACCAAATCGTGATCAGCACTGAGGGACACGGCAGAGAAGGGCATGTGCCAAACATTGATATTTCAAGGACAGTTGGATGGTTTACTTCCATTTATCCTATTCTGCTAGACATGGGTATTCCCGAGCCTTTCGAGGATCAGCTCGCATACCGAATTAAGACGACAAAAGATATGCTGAGAAGAGTACCGAACAAAGGAACTGGATACGGATTGTTAACACACATAGGAGAACTGCGGCATAAAGAGCCTGAGGTCAGCTTTAATTATCTCGGTCAATTTAGCGAAGAGAAGGAAGTTGAAACGTTTCAATTATCATATTACCAGCCCCGTTACGAAATAGCGGGTGAGAGAGAACGAGAGTATGAGCTGGACATCAATGCTCTCATTACGGACGGACGGCTTCACGTAAAAGCGGTATACACCCAAGTGTTCAGCAAACACTCAATTGAGTGCTTTATGGATCGTTTTCACAGGCATCTTATCGAGACGATTGAGCATTGTTCGCAGAAAAAAGCACGCGAAAAAACATTGAGCGATTTCAGCAATAAAGAATTAACGTTGTCTGCATTATCTAGCATCGAAGATCTGGTGAAAGATCTTTAACTTTTGAAAAGGTGTGTGGAATTGATGGCACAATCGGCACAAATTCAAGATATTTATCCGTTATCGCACATGCAGGAAGGAATGCTGTTTCATTCACTAATGGATTTCAGCTCGAAAGCATATATCGAACAGACCTCGTTTACGATCACAGGGAATCTATGCGTCGACTCGTTTCAAAAGAGCTTAAACCTTCTTGTTTCTAGATATGATATTTTCAGAACGATTTTCATTAAAGAAGTACCAGATCTTACAGGTCCGCAGCAGGTAGTTCTATCAAACCGTGAATTGACAGTATATAGAGAAGATATTTCTCGCCTGGCTGATCAAGAACAGCAGACGCTGATTGATGCTTTTATGACTAAGGATCGGGAAAAAGGATTTGATTTGCAAAAAGATCCTTTAATGCGTCTTGCCCTTTTTGATAGAGGAGACAGCCAATATACATGTGTCTGGACACATCACCATATCATCATGGATGGGTGGTGTCTCGGCATTATTCTTAAAGAGTTTTTCAGCATGTATGATTCGCTCAAAAATAACTCACCTGTACAGCTTGGCAGCACGGTGCCGTACAGCCGTTATATTGAATGGCTCGGAGAACAAGATCAAGAAGAGACTGCTGCCTACTGGAGCGAATATTTGAAGGAGTACGGCAATACTGCTTCTATTCCCCGAATAAAGCGCCGCACGGCAGACGGGAATTATAAAGCCGACCAGGTCAGCTTTTCATTAGCGCCGGATATGGTTGAGAAACTGACAGAGGCTGCCCAAAACTGGGGAGTGACATTAAACACGCTGTTTATGAGTATTTGGGGCGTGCTGCTCCATCGATATAATGCTGCAGATGATGCCGTTTTTGGCTCCGTCATTTCGGGACGCCCGTCAGCGATTGACGGGATTGAATCAATGGTCGGCTTGTTTATCAATACTGTTCCAGTGCGAATCCGATCTGCGGAAGGCATAACGTTTTCTTCGCTGGTCAAAGCCGTGCAGGAGGATATTTTATCATCTGAACAGCATGGGTATTATCCGCTTTATGAGATTCAAAACCATAGTCCATTGAAGCAAGGGTTGATCGATCATATTTTTGTTTTTGAAAATTACCCTGTACAGCTTCATCAGGCGTTAAGCGTGGAGAGTGAAAATGATGAAGGCGCTCTGAAGCTGAGTGACATTTCAATGTCGGAACAAACCAATTACGACTTTAATATCGTTATCGTTCCGGGAGAATCATTTTATATCAAATTCAGCTACAACGCAGACGTTTACGAGCGGGAGGAGATGCTGAGGATTCAGGGGCATCTAAAGCAAGCACTGGATTGCATTTTGACAAATCCCGATGTTGCCGTCAGTGACATCAATATCGTGCCGCCGGAGGAGCAACAGGTTATCCAATTGTTTAACGAAACTGAGCGTCCTTATGTGAACAAAACGATACCCCAATTGTTCGAGGAACAAGCTCACAAAACACCTGAAGCTGCTGCATTGAAAATGGGAGACGAATGCTGGACCTATCGCCAGTTACAAGTAAGAGCCAATCAGATTGCGCACGCTCTGATAGAAAAAGGCGTTGGATCTGGAGATATCGTTGCTGTAATGATGGGCCGGTCAATGGAAATGCCTGCAGCTCTGCTTGGGATTTGGAAAGCAGGCGGCGCTTATATGCCGCTTGATCCACATTTTCCAGCAGAACGTCTTTCTTTCCTGCTGAAGGACAGTCAAGCGGCTCAATTGCTGATAGAAGAAGACCTTATTTCCTTGATCCCTCCGTCCTATGAAGGAAATACAATAATGATAGAACATACAGAAAGTTACCAAACAGAAGCTCCAAATATGCCGCCAGGTGACCTAGCCTACTTGATCTATACCTCGGGAACGACGGGGCGCCCTAAAGGGGTTTTAGTTGATCATCACGGTATTGCCAATACATTGCAATGGAGACGGGAAGAGTATGGCATGACCGAACAGGATATATCCCTCCATTTGTTTTCGTACGTGTTTGACGGCTGTGTAACGAGCTTATTTACTCCGCTTTTATCTGGTGCGTGCGTACTGCTGACAACAGATGACGAAGCGAAGGATGTGCTGGCCCTTAAGCGAAAAATAGCCCGTTATAAGGTCAGCCACATGATCATTGTTCCTTCCCTGTACCGGGTGTTATTGGAAGTGATGACTGCTGACGATGCAAAAAGTCTTCGTATTGTGACATTTGCGGGTGAAGCGGTCACGCCTGATCTGCTTGAGTTGAGTCAAATAATTTGTCCTTCTGCTGAACTGGCAAATGAATACGGGCCCACAGAAAACAGTGTGGCAACAACAATATTGCGGCATCTGAATGAAAAAGAGAGGATCACGATCGGACACCCGATCAGAAACACAAAAGTATTTGTTTTGCACGGAAATCAAATGCAGCCGATCGGCGCGGCGGGTGAACTGTGTATTTCCGGCGTGGGTCTTGCGAGAGGATACTACAAACAGCAAGAGCTGACACAGAAAGCATTCTCCGATCATCCATTCCTTGAAGGGGAGCGTTTATACCGAACAGGTGATGCAGGCCGCTTTTTGCCTGATGGAACGATTGAATATATTGGACGTTTTGATGATCAAGTAAAAATTAGGGGTTACCGTATTGAACTGAGAGAGATTGAAACAGTTCTTCGACAAGCACCGGGGGTAAAGGAAGCCGCGGTACTGGCCCGTGATGTTTCTGCTGAGGAAAAGGAGCTCATTGCTTATATCGTTCCCGAAAAGGGAAACAGCCTCCCAGATTTGTATCAGCATCTTGCCGGGACATTGCCGTCCTATATGATCCCAGCAAGTATTATCAACATCAGCCGGATGCCATTAACATCCAGCGGCAAGCTTGACAGGTTTGCGCTTCCTGAACCAGAAAACAATACGAGTGTCACATATATGGCGCCCCGAACCTTAATCGAAGCTGATCTCGCACATATTTGGGAAGATGTGCTGAATAAACAGCACATCGGCATTCGTGATGATTTCTTTCAGTTAGGCGGACAGTCCTTAAAAGCGGCCGCACTGGTATCAAGAATACATAAAAAGCTTAATGTCGAGCTGCCGCTCAGTGAGGTGTTTTCTTATCCGACGGTTGAAAGCATGGCGGTCAAATTGATGAGCTTAAAAGAACACGCTTTTACACAGATTGAACCTGCGGATCAAAGAGATGTCTATCCGCTGTCTTTCTCGCAAAAACGATTATATGCTCTTCATCAGCTGGCAGATGCCAGCACAGGTTATAACATGCCAGCTGTACTTGAATTACGCGGAAATCTGAATCGCCAGCGGTTGAGAAGCGTTCTCACAGAACTTGTGAATCGGCATGAAGCATTACGGACTGTTTTTGTGCTTGACAGAGACGAGCCTGTACAGATCATTTATCCAGAGATAGCTTTTGATCTAAAAGAGCTTGAAATGGAATCAGAACAAATGCTTGAGTCTGCAATCGAGACCTTTATCAAACCGTTTGATCTATCATCCGGTCCGCTTTTTAGAGCATGTGTCATTACAATCGGCAATCACCGCGGCTTTTTGCTGCTCGATATGCACCATATTATTGCCGACGGTGTCTCGATGAGCACTCTTGTCCAAGAATTTACTGACTTATATTGCGGAAAAGAGTTGCCAGCTTTAAACCTGCATTATAAGGATTTTGCTGTTTGGCAGCAAGAGAAGTACCCGAAAGAGCTATACAAAAAACAGGAGGCCTACTGGCTCGGTCAGCTTGGCGGGAGTCTTCCTACACTAGAATTACCGCTTGATAAAACAAGGCCGCGTCTCCCTGATTTCAGCGGTGGAACAATTGAAGTCAACATTGATAAAGACACGGCTGATGAGCTGCACCGTTTAATGGCTGAAACGGGAACAACATTGTATATGATTCTTCTGGCTGTCTATTCTATTTTGTTATCTAAGCTAAGCGGGCAAGAGGATATTGTTGTCGGTTCGCCTGCTGCCGGAAGACCGCACGCTGATCTGGAGCGCGTCATCGGGATGTTCGTCAATACATTGGCGATGCGAAGCAAGCCCGAGGGCCACAAAACGTTCAGCTCCTATTTGCAGGACATTCGCCACCTGGCTCTGACCGCTTACGAGCATCAGGATTATCCTTTTGAGGAGCTGGCAGATAAGCTCGATACAAATCGAGAGGTAAATCGCAACCCGCTGTTCGATGCGATGCTTGTGCTTCACAGCAGTGAAGATTTCCGGTTCGAAGTGCCTGGTCTGTCGATTTCGTCTGTCACTCCTAAACATGATATATCCAAATTCGATTTAACATTACACGCTGAAGAGCACCCGAGTGGAATACGCTGCCGTTTTGAATACAGCACTGCTCTTTTTGAAGAAGAAACCATTACGCGGTGGGCATCCTATTTTATTGAATTGGTGAAAGGGGTAATGGCGGATACCGAGATGAGAATTTCGGACGTGCAATTGCTTCCTGCTGCAGAGCGTAGGTTGCTCCTTGAAAAAATGGGGCAGTATGCGGCTTATCCGAGAAATGAAAACATAGTAAGCTTATTTGAAAAGCAAGCCGCTCAGTATCCGGAGCATATCGCAGTGGTGTGCGGCCATTCTCAGCTTACGTATCGAGACCTGAATGAAAAAGCCGAGCGGGCAGCTGCTATGCTGATCAAACAAGGGGTCAGAACTGGCGATATCGTCGGTCTGATGCTCGATCGGTCACCTGATATGATCATTGGCATTTTATCGATTTTAAAAGCTGGCGGGGCCTATTTGCCGATTGATCCTGAATATCCTCAGGAGCGTATTAGCTTTATGCTCAATGACAGCGGAGCAAAACTGCTGCTGACAGAGCGCGGTCAAAACAAACCTGCAGACTACACCGGGCATATTATGCATATCGATGAATGTGAAAACGACTCAATTCCGGCTGATGTAAACATTCAAGAAATAGTAACGGATCAGCCCGCATACGTGATATACACATCTGGAACGACTGGTCAGCCAAAGGGAGTCATTGTCGAGCACCGCAATGTGATCAGTCTCTTGAAGCATCAAAACCTGCCTTTTGAATTTAACCATGAAGACATCTGGACGTTATTTCATTCTTATTGCTTTGATTTCTCTGTATGGGAGATGTTCGGTGCGTTATTGAACGGAGGTACATTAGTCGTGGTCTCTAAAGAAACAGCCCGTGACCCCTATGCATTCCGTTTATTGTTAAAAAAAGAGCGCGTCACTGTACTCAATCAGACCCCGACTGCTTTTTACGGCTTGATGCTTGAAGATCAAAATCATACAGATCATTTAAGCATCCGCTACGTGATTTTTGGCGGCGAAGCCTTACAGCCCGGATTGCTTCAAAGCTGGAATGAAAAATATCCTCACACTGATTTGATTAATATGTACGGTATTACAGAAACAACAGTCCATGTAACATTCAAAAAATTGTCCGCAGCAGACATTGCAAAAAATAAAAGCAATATCGGCCGGCCGCTTTCAACTCTGCAGGCTTATGTGATGGATGCTCATATGAATCTGCAGCCTATCGGAGTTCCAGGGGAGCTGTATATAGGCGGCGAAGGTGTGGCACGGGGATATCTCAACAGAGATGAGCTGACCGCTGACCGTTTTGTATCCAATCCTTATCTTCCGGGAGACAGATTATACCGAACAGGAGATCTTGCTAAGCGCCTGTCAAATGGCGAGCTGGAATATTTAGGCCGCATTGATGAGCAGGTGAAAGTCAGAGGGCATCGTATTGAGTTAGGCGAAATCCAAGCGGCACTTCTTCAGTATCCAATGATTAAAGAGGCGGCTGTCATTACCAGAGCAGACGAGCAAGGGCAAACAGCTATATATGCTTATATGGTGATAAGAGATCAACAGGCTGCGAATATATCAGACATCCGGGCTTACCTAAAAAACGCCTTGCCTGACTTTATGCTGCCTGCCCGTATGATACAAATTGACAGCATCCCGGTGACTGTTAATGGAAAGCTCGATCAGAAAGCCCTGCCAGAACCTGAAAAACACGCTTATACAGCTGATGATATCAGTCCTAGAAATGAGATTGAAACGGTGATGGCTGAAATTTGGGAGGAGCTTCTTAATGTGAATGAGTTGGGTGTAGGCGCCAATTTCTTTGAGCTTGGCGGAGACTCTATTAAAGCGCTGCAGGTTTGTGCCAGACTGAAGCAGCGCGGATTTGAAACGACAGTACGTGAGATGTTTGAATATCAGACTCTTGGTGAACTGTCCGCCCGGGTTCGAAAAGACGTACGCGCCATTGACCAAGGCCCGGTCGAAGGCGAGATTACTTGGACACCTATCCAGCAGTGGTTTTTCTCGCAATCTCTGGAAAGCCATCATTTTAACCAGTCCGTTATGATCTACCGGGCTGAACGATTTGATGAGGCTGCGCTTAGAAAAGTACTAAAAAGCCTTGTGACTCATCATGATGCACTGAGAATCGTATGCCGGCATGAAGATGGCAGGCAGGTGCAGATAAACAGAGGGATAGATCTTTCAGATGAGGAGCTATATGCACTTGAACTGTTTGATGTAAAGGATAGCCTAACAGAAGCACGGTACACGATTGAGGAAGCAGCCAGCCGGATGCAAGAACATATTCGTTTGGAAACCGGCCCCTTGCTTCATGCTGGATTGTTTAGAACCGAGAATGGTGACCATTTATTTCTGACGATTCATCACTTAGTTGTTGATGCGGTTTCCTGGCGAATTTTGTTCGAGGATTTTTCAGCTGCTTACAAACAGGCAGTCTCAGGAGAATCTATTAAACTGCCGCAAAAAACAGATTCATATTTAACGTATTCTCAAAGAATAGTTGACTACTCTAAAAGCCGCCAGATGCAGCGCGAAGCAGCGTACTGGGATGAGTGCGAGAACCGTCACATCCAGCCTGTTCCAAAAGACAATGACGCAGCATCTAACACATTCATAGATACAGAAGTGATTGATTTTGAGCTATCTCGCCATCACACAGAATTACTATTAACGGCTGCACATAAAGCTTACAGCACGGAGATGAATGATATCCTTCTGACAGCTTTAGGTTTTGCTTTGCAGAAATGGACGGGAAATAACCAATTTAAAATCAGCATGGAGGGCCATGGAAGGGAATCATATCTTGAGGACATCGATATTAGCAGAACTGTTGGCTGGTTCACCTCCATTTATCCTGTGTGGCTTGATATGAGAGATTCCGATCATAAGGACAAAGAAGAGCGGCTGGGCCACCTTATTAAACAGACAAAAGATATGCTGCACCGTATACCGCATAAAGGCGCGGGCTACGGCGTGCTGAAATATATCAGCAAAAGATGGGGCTCTGAGAAAAACAGCCCAGAAATCAGCTTTAATTATTTAGGCCAGTTTGATCAGGATATTCAATCAAATGCCTTTGAGGTGTCTGACATCAAGCCAGGAAATGAGATCAGCCCGAACTGGGAGCGTCCTTATGCACTGGATATCAGCGGCGCCGTTTCTTCGGGGTGCCTGAACATGCACATCATCTATAACAGGCTGCAATTCGAAGAAAAAACAATCCAAA
Organism: Bacillus sp. FSL R5-0576; assembly: GCF_038004765.1. Lineage (NCBI taxonomy): Bacteria > Bacillati > Bacillota > Bacilli > Caryophanales > Bacillaceae > Bacillus > Bacillus sp. FSL R5-0576. Next base: position 1,860,835 of record NZ_JBBORU010000001.1, on the reverse strand, counting down.
CATTTGCCGGGCATTTTAAACAGACACTGGAAAACATCATTGAGCATTGTACGGGCAAAGAAAACCGAGAATGGAGCGCATCTGATTTCACTGATGAAGACTTAACGCTTGATGAATTGAGTGAGATTATGGGAGCCGTCAACAAACTATAGGGAGAGGAGATTCACTGATGCCGCAGCAACCCGAAATACAGGATATATACCCTTTGTCATTTATGCAGGAAGGGATGCTTTTTCACTCACTGTATGATGAACAGTCGAGAGCTTATTTTGAACAGGCTTCTTTTACGATCCATGGACAGCTTGACTTGGAGCGTTTTCAGAAAAGTATGGATGCTGTTTTTGACAGGTACGATATCTTTCGAACAGCATTCATCTATAAAAATGTAGCCAAACCTCGCCAAGTCGTGCTCAAGCAACGTCATTGCCATGTTCATGTTGAAGACATTTCTCATCTCAATGAAAAAGATAAAGAACATTGTACAGAGGCATTCAAAGAGCAGGATAAATCCAAAGGCTTCGATCTCCAAACGGATGTACTGATGAGAATATCTATTTTAAAATGGGCGCCTGATCATTATGTCTGTATCTGGAGCCACCATCATATTTTAATGGATGGCTGGTGTTTAGGCATCGTCATTAAAGACTTTCTCCATATTTATCAAGCGCTTGGAAAAGGGCAGTTTCCTAATTTGCCTCCCGTACAGCCGTACGGGACGTATATTAAATGGCTGATGCAGCAAGACCGGGAAGAAGCAGCTGAGTATTGGAAAAAGAGGCTTCAGCATTTCGAAAAAGCTTCGCCTCTGCCTAAAAGAACAGATCAAATGTCGGATGGGACATTACAACAGATCACGTTTACCATTCCTGAAAAAGAAACCTCCGAATTACAGAAAATCGCTGCAGCATGTGGTGCGACACTTAACACTGTTTTCCAAGCTTTATGGGGAATCATGCTCCAAAAGTTCAATCGCCGCGACGATGCTGTGTTCGGATCAGTTATATCAGGCAGACCTTCTGAGCTAAAAGATGTGGAAAACATGGTCGGACTTTTTATCAATACCATTCCTATTCGAGTCCAAAGTGATTTTCTGTCTTTTTCTGACCTAGTCAGTGGAATGCAAAAGGACATGACTGAAGCAGAAGCGTATAGTTACTTCCCTTTATATGACATTCAGGCGCAGAGCGCTCTTAAACAAGAGCTGATTGATCATATTATCGTCTTTGAAAATACACCTACTCAACAAGAGATTGAAGAGCTGAATCAAGCTGGATCATTTGATTTCTCCGTGAAAGATTTTGAGATGGAAGAGGTAACTAATTATAGATGCAGTGTCAAAGTGATCCCAGGGCGTACTTTGTACGTTCGGATTCATTTTCATACAGGCGCTTATCAACCAAATATGATGTCTGAAATAAAAGATTATTTACAGCACATGATCTCTGACGTCATCTCTGATCCATCTCTTCCTGTGTCAAAGATGACATTGCTAGATGAGGACAAAACACGGAAAATCGTTTCTCAAAATAACAGGACAGTATCTGTTTCACCTGAAGCCCCAACCTTGCATGGTCTGTTTGAGCGACAGGCGGCAGTCACACCGGAGCGGCCGGCTATCCGATTTTCCGACGGTTCGCTGACATACGCTGAGCTTGATATGTACGCCAGCCGGCTGGCTGCGCACCTTGCGGCACGCGGCGTCACAAACGAAAGTATCGTCGGTGTCCTGTCCGAACGCTCACCTGACATGCTGATCGCTGTCCTTGCTGTCTTGAAGGCTGGAGGGGCCTATTTACCGCTTGATCCTGCGTATCCGGAAGAGCGGCTGAGCTACATGTTGAAAGACAGCGGGGCATCACTCTTGCTGACACAGCCGGGATGCTCCGCACCGAGCTTTTCTGGAGAGACGCTTGAAGTTGACATGACATCTCTTGATCGTGAAGAAGTAAAACGTCATGTGTCTGCTTCTGTTAGCGACGGATCTCTCGCCTATGTCATCTATACATCGGGCTCTACCGGGCAGCCGAAAGGAGTGGCCGTTGAGCACCGCCAGGCTGTTTCCTTTCTGACCGGCATGCAGTACCAGTTTCCGCTTTCGGAAGATGACATTGTCATGGTGAAAACCTCTTTTTCCTTTGATGCGTCTGTGTGGCAGCTGTTTTGGTGGGCTCTTTCCGGTGCTTCGGCGTATCTGCTTCCGCCCGGCTGGGAAAAAGACCCCGCGTTGATCGTACAAGCCATTCATCAGGAAAAAGTGACAACGGCTCATTTTATTCCGGCTATGCTGAACAGCTTTCTCGATCAAGCGGAAATGTTAGCGCTCGGTGACGGGACAAACCTAAAGCGTGTATTCGCCGGAGGTGAACCGCTTGCGCCGCGTACGGCAGCCCGTTTTGCTTCTGTATTGCCGCAGGTATCATTAATCCATGGCTACGGGCCGACAGAAGCAACGGTAGACGCGGCATTTTACGTATTGGATCCAGAACGGGACAGGGACCGCTTGCGGATTCCGATTGGGAAGCCCGTACCCGGTGCGCGTTTGTATGTTTTAGATCCGCATTTAGCCGTACAGCCTTCCGGTGTCGCCGGCGAACTGTACATTGCCGGAGCGGGTGTTGCCAGAGGTTATTTGAATCGGCCGGCATTAACGGAGGAGCGTTTTCTTGAAGACCCGTTTTACCCGGGGGAACGCATGTACAAAACAGGAGACGTGGCGCGCTGGCTCCCTGACGGGAATATTGAATTCCTGGGACGGTTGGATGATCAGGTAAAAATTCGCGGCTACCGGATTGAGCCGGGAGAGATTGAAGCGGCACTAAGAAGCATAGAAGGCGTAAGGGAGGCGGCCGTTACCGTACGGACAGACAGCGGCGAGCCGGAATTATGCGCTTATGTAGAAGGGCTCCAAAGAAACGAAATCCGAGCGCAGCTTGAGAGACTGTTGCCGGGCTACATGGTCCCAGCCTATATGATAGAGATGGAACAGTGGCCGGTTACGCCAAGCGGAAAGCTCGACCGAAACGCCCTGCCAGCTCCTGACGGAGCGGCAGATGCGGAGACCTACACAGCGCCGAGAAACGTGACTGAGATGAAGCTTTCTCAGCTGTGGGAGGACGTGCTGAAAAATGGCCCTGTCGGGATTCACGACAACTTTTTTGACCGCGGGGGACATTCCTTAAAAGCAACGGCGCTTGTCTCACGGATCTCAAAAGAATTCGATGTACAGGTGCCGCTAAAAGAGGTGTTTGCCCATCCGACAGTAGAAGGGCTGGCTACCGTTATCCGTGAAGGAACGGACAGTCCATATGAAGCGATTAAGCCCGCTGAAAAACAGGAAACCTATCCGGTTTCCTCTGCCCAAAAGCGGATTTATGTCCTTCAGCAGCTGGAGGACGGAGGGACAGGCTACAATATGCCGGCTGTGTTAGAGCTCGAAGGGAAGCTCAACCCTGAAAGGATGGACAGAGCTTTCAAAGAGCTGATCAAGCGCCACGAGTCGCTTCGGACCTCCTTCGAACAGGACGCAGGAGGCGATCCGGTGCAGCGCATCCATGACGAGGCGCCGTTTACGTTACAGACTACAGTTCTCGGCGCACGAACCGAACAGGAGGCCGCAGCCGCATTTATCAAACCGTTTGATCTCAGCCAAGCGCCGCTGTTCCGTGCCCAAATCGTAAAGGTATCAGATGAGCGGCACCTATTGCTGGTTGATATGCATCACATCATTTCAGACGGTGTTTCCGTCAACATTCTGATTCGGGAATTCGGCGAACTGTACAATAATCGGAAGCTTCCGGCACTGCGCATTCAATATAAAGATTATGCCGTATGGCAAGAAGGATTTAAAACAGGGCACGCGTACAAAACGCAGGGGGCGTACTGGCTGAAGCAGCTCGAGGGCGAGCTGCCTGTGCTGGATCTTCCGGCTGATCATGCCCGCCCGCCTGTGCGAAGCTTCACGGGTGACAAGGTCTCATTTACGCTGGATCAAGAGGTTACATCAGGCCTTCACAAGCTGGCACGAGAAAACGGAAGCACACTGTACATGGTGCTCCTTGCGGCTTACACCGCGTTCTTGTCACGCTTAAGCGGACAGGAAGATATCATCGTCGGCTCGCCAATTGCCGGCCGTCCGCACAAGGATCTTGAGCCGATACTCGGCATGTTTGTGAACACGCTGGCGCTTCGGACACGCCCGGAGGGCGGGAAGCCATTCGTACAGTATTTGCAGGAAGTGCGTGAGACAGCATTGGAAGCCTTTGAGCACCAGGATTACCCGTTCGAAGAGCTTGTTGATAAGCTTGAATTGACACGGGATATGAGCAGAAATCCGCTGTTTGACGTAATGTTTGTTCTTCAAAACATGGATCAGGAATCGTTGGAGCTGGATGAACTTTGTCTCAAACCTGCAGCAAACAATGGGCATCAAACGTCCAAATTTGATTTAACCCTATATGCCCAGGAACAGCTCCACGGTTTGCTGACGTTCCAAATGGAGTTTAGTACTGACTTATATAAGAAAAAAACGATAGAAAAGTGGCTTCAATACTTCATCAATATGTTACTCTCCATCATCAAAGACAACAAAGCCGCTCTCGGAACAATAAATATCCTGAATGAGGATGAGACCCATTACCTTATCCACGAGCTCAATCGTACAAAAATAGATTATCCAAGAAATGAAACCATCAGCAGACTCTTTGAAATGCAGGCTGAACAAACGCCTAATGCTGTAGCAATTGTCAGCGACACCCAAGTATTTACTTACGAGGACCTGAACAGCTGGGCAAATCAAATTGCCTCAGTTCTACAGATTAAGGGCGTAGGGCCTGATAGTGTTGTAGCCTTGTTGACAGGCAGAACACCAGAACTCATTGCAGGAATGCTGGGCATTCTAAAAGCCGGGGGAGCCTATCTGCCTATTGCTTCTGATCTGCCTGTTGAACGAATAGCTTATATGCTGTCAGACAGCGGGGCGGCATTACTCCTTCAATCTGAAAAAACAGAAAAACAACTATTAGACATTGAATGTGAACAAATCATAATCGAAGATATTCAAAAGCAAGGAAAAACGAAGAACGTTGATTCTTCAGCAGGGCCACATTCACTCGCATATATCATTTATACTTCTGGATCAACCGGTAAACCAAAGGGTGTCATGATTGAGCAGCGAAGTGTAATTCGTCTTGTAAAAAACAGCAATTATATTACATTTACACCTGAAGACCGCCTTCTTATGACATCATCAATCGGTTTCGACGTTGGGTCATTTGAAATTTTCGGACCGCTGCTAAATGGTGCCGCTTTGCATCTGTCCGATCAACAAACATTTCTCGATTCCCATCAGCTTAAGAGGTACATAGAACATCAAGGAATCACAACGATTTGGCTGACATCTTCTCTATTCAATCATTTGACAGAACAAAATGAACAAACATTTTCACAGCTGAAACATTTGATTATAGGCGGAGAAGCTTTGTCGCCGAGCCACGTCAATCGAATCAGAAATGTCTGCCCTGAAGTATCTATATGGAATGGATATGGCCCTACCGAAAATACAACTTTTTCGACATGCCTTCACATTCAAAAAACATATGAACTTTCCATTCCGATCGGGCGGCCGGTTGGTAATTCCACCGCTTTTATCTTAAATCAATGGGGAGTGCTGCAGCCGGTCGGAGCTGTCGGTGAACTTTGTGTCGGCGGAGATGGCGTCGCCAGAGGATATTTGGGCCGTCCTGATTTAACGAAAGAGAAATTTGTCCCACATCCATTTGCACCTGGCGATCGACTGTATCGCACAGGTGATCTGGCGCGCTGGCTTCCTGATGGCACAATTGAGTACGTTGGGCGTATTGATGATCAAGTAAAAGTCAGAGGCTATCGGGTGGAGCTGGGTGAAATCGAATCAGCACTTCGTCAAATAGACGGGGTCAAAGAAGCCGCAGTGTTAGCACGTACAGCCCAGACCGGGAGCAAAGAGCTGTTTGGCTATATCAGCGTAAAAGCAGGCACGAATGCTGAACAAGTGCGTTCACTTCTCGCGCGTTCGCTGCCAAACTATATGATCCCGGCGTACATTATTGAAATGGAGACTCTTCCGCTCACATCAAACGGCAAATTGAACCGAAAAGCACTTCCTGAACCAAATTTCACATCTAAACAAACGTACGCTCCGCCTCGAAATGACCTTGAAGACCAACTTGTGTTGATCTGGCAGGAGGTTCTCGGCATCCAGAGGATCGGAATAGAGGATTCGTTTTTTGAATTGGGCGGAGATTCAATCAAAGCGCTTCAAGTTTCTGCACGCCTTGGGCGCTATGGGCTAAGCTTGCAGGTAAGTGATTTATTCCGTCATCCAAAGATAAAGGACTTATCACCATTTATCCGTAAGTCAGAGAGAATCATAGAGCAAGGACCCGTTCAGGGAGACGTTCCTTGGACGCCTGTTCAGCAATGGTTTTTTTCACAAGATATTGAAGAAAGACACCATTTCAATCAGTCTGTCATGCTATTCCATTCTGGACGTTTGTCTGAAAACGCCCTTAGACCAGCCTTGAAAAAACTGGCGGAGCATCATGATGCGCTTCGGATGGTTTATCGCAACGATGGCAGGCGATGGATTCAAATCAACCAAGGCATTCATGAGTCACAGCTATACAGCTTAAGAACCTCTGATCTTTCACAGTCAGAAAGCGGCTGGGAGACGCAAATCAAACAAGAAGTTGCAGATCTTCAGCAAAGCATCAATTTGCAGGAAGGACCATTGTTGCACGCCGCTTTGTTTAAAACACTGACCGGAGATTACTTGTTCCTTGCGATCCATCACCTTATCGTTGATGGTGTCTCATGGCGGATTTTGCTGGAGGATTTGTCAGCAGGATATCAACAAGCTGCTGCTGGCCAGACGATCCAGCTTCCGCCTAAAACTGATTCCTATCAGGAATACGCAAGACGCATACAGGAATATGCCCAAAGCAGTAAGCTGATTCGCGAAGAGGCGTATTGGCGAAGTGTAGAAGAACAGCAAGCCGCAGAACTGCCATATGAAATACCGCATCATCTGAACATCGACTCCAGCAAAAGGGACTCATTAAGCTTTTCACTGACTGAAGCAGACACCGCCGTCTTGCTGCAAAACGTCAATTACGCCTATGGCACAGATACACAAGATATTCTGTTAACCGCAGCATCCTTGGCGATTTGTGAATGGACAGGAGGAAGTAAGCTCCGTATCGCTATGGAAGGACACGGGAGAGAACACATTCTGCCAGAGTTAGATATCAGCAGGACGGTCGGCTGGTTTACATCCATGTATCCGGCCCTCATAAGCTTTGAAAATCATAGGGATGAGCTCGGAACCGCAGTAAAAACCGTTAAAGATACACTGGGCCGGATACCAAACAAAGGGGTAGGTTACGGTATGCTGAAATACCTTACACACCCTGAAAATAAAAGCATTACGTTTTCAAAAACACCTGAAATCAGCTTTAACTATTTGGGCCAGTTCAACGACATCGAAAGACAGGACACCTTCCGCCCATCAAGCCTTGGTAGCGGAAAGGATATCACTCATACATGGAAGCGCGAGCAAATTATCGAGATGAGCGCAATGGCAGCAGACAAAAAGCTCCATTTCAATCTTAGTTATCCGCCAGCCCGCTTTCACAGAAACACAATGGAGCAGCTTATTAACAGGATTGAACACTTTTTGCTGGACATTATGAAACACTGCGCCGGTCAACAGAAAGCAGAAAAGACACTGAGCGATTTCAGCAGTCAATCATTAACGGCAGAGGACTTGGACAGCATATCCAGCTTGGTGGAAGAATTGTAGAAAATCGTGACAGGGAGACATGAACATGACAAAAGCGAATTCAATTCAGGATATTTATCCGCTGTCTTACATGCAGGAAGGGATGCTTTTCCATTCCCTCCTGCAAAAAGATTCACAGGCGTATGTTGAGCAAGCTTCTTTTACAATAGAAGGAAAAGTCAACCCGCAGTTTTTTCAAAACAGCATCAACGCTCTTGTAGAAAGACATGATATTTTCAGAACGATTTTTATCAGCCAAAATGTTTCCTCTCCTCAGCAGGTTGTTCTGAGACAACGAAATGTCATCGTACTGGAAGAAAACATTACTCATCTAAACGAGGCGGAGCAATCACAGTTTATCGAGCAATGGAAAGAAAAAGACCGGGACCGGGGGTTTCATTTGCAAAAGGATGTGCTCATGCGCATCGCTCTTATTCAAACAGGAGAGAGCCAGTACACTTGCATTTGGACCTTTCATCATATCATGATGGACGGTTGGTGCCTCAGCATTGTGCTAAAGGAGTTTCTGCATATTTACGCATCTTATGTAAATGCATCCCCAATAACATTGGAGCCGGTCCAGCCATACGGAAAGTATATCAAATGGCTGATGGAGCAAGACAAAGAGCAGGCGGTTTCTTATTGGGACCATTATCTTTCCGGCCACGAACAGCAAACCGTGCTCCCGAAGCAGAAAAAAACAAAGGGAAAAAGCAGGCAGGAACACGTTACATTTTCATTCTCTAAGGAAGAAAGCAGCAGGCTTTCAGAGCTTGCTGCTAGAGAAGAAGTGACACTCAGTACGATTTTTCATACCATTTGGGGCATTCTGCTGCAAAAATATAATAATAACGATGACGCCGTATTCGGTTCTGTCATTTCAGGAAGACCCGCAGAAATCGAAGGCATTGAACATATGGTAGGTCTTTTCATTAATACGATGCCGGTTCGGGTGCAGGGGGCAAAAACGCCTTTTCTTCAACTTATAAAAGATATGCAAAAAGACCGTCTTGCCGCTGAAGCGTACAGCTACCATCCTTTATATGAGATTCAATCCCGCTCAGCTGTTAAACAAGGGCTGATTGATCATATTCTCGTATTTGAAAACTATCCGGTGCAGCAAGAGATTCAAATGCTGAACAAACAGGAACATGCTTCTGATCTTTTTCAGATTCATAATTTCACTGTCGCAGATGAAACCAACTACAGCTTTTATCTTATGGTGGCGCCAGGGGAAGAAATTCATATCAAAATGAACTATGATGCGGAGCAGCACGATCGGTCTTTTGTGCTCTCTGTCAAAGAGCATCTTCTGAATGCTGTATCGCAAATCTTAAATAATCCGAATCTTCCACCTGAAGAAATCGATATCACGACAGATACTGAAAAGCGGCAGCTGATTGGAGAAATCACAGATCGAACACCAGTTTACGAAACCATCCATGCCATGTTTGAAAAGCAAGCGGAAAAGACACCAGATGCTCATGCTGTAATTGATCAAGCCTGCTCATTAACATACAGAGAACTGAATAAAGCGGCTAACAGATTGGCACGGCATTTACGAATGAAAGGCGTTGTGAGACAGGAACCCGTTGCGATTATGATGGAACGCTCTGCGGCGTTTATCACCGGCGTTCTTGGAATCTTAAAGGCAGGCGGCGCCATTGTTCCGGTTGATCCGCATTACCCGGCTGACAGAATCCGTTATATTCTGCATGATTGCGGCTGTTCGCATGTTGTTTCACAAGCGCACCTTTCCTCATCGTTAGAAGACAATTACATTATCACTCATCCAGAAGATATCGAAAGCAAAGTAGACGGCAGTAACATAAAGTCAGTCAACAATGCTGACGATCTGCTGTATATGATTTATACATCAGGCACAACAGGTAAACCAAAGGGTGTTCAATTTGAGCATCGAAACATGGCTAACTTGCTGAAGTTCGAATATACTCACTCCGGCATTGACTTTGAAGCAGATGTTCTGCAATTTGCTACACCTTCCTTCGACGTCTGCTATCAAGAAATATTTTCTGCGCTTCTGAAAGGCGGCACACTCCACATCGTGCCAGAAGCCATAAAAAGAGATGTGCCTCAGCTGTTTGCATTTATAAACAAGCATCAGACGAATATTGTGTTTCTCCCAACTGCTTTTATCAAAATGATTTTCAGCGAGCGAGAACTTGCGAACTCGTTTCCTGATGGCGTCAAACACCTGATCGCAGCCGGGGAACAATTAATGATTTCAGACCTTTTCCAAGATGTGTTGCGTGAACGCGGCATACACCTGCACAATCATTACGGACCTTCAGAAACTCATGTGGTATCTACGTATACCATTCATCCTGGAGACCCTATTCCTGAGCTTCCGCCAATCGGTAAACCGATAGGCTGTACTGATCTATATATTTTGAATCATCAAAAACAGCTTCAGCCATGCGGCGTACCAGGCGAACTCTATATTTCCGGCGCAAGTGTTGCCAGAGGATATGTCAATCACGATAAACTGACAAGCGACAAATTTTCATCCGATCCATTCAAGCCTGGTGTGATCATGTACCGGACAGGTGATTTGGCCAGACGGCTTGAAGACGGCAACATCGAATATATCGGACGGGCAGACAATCAAGTGAAAATCAGAGGTTATCGAATTGAGCCGCAAGAAATCGAAGTCACGTTAATGAATCACCCGGACATTAGTGAGGCTGCCATTCTCATCTGGCAAGATCAAAACGGTGAACATGAATTATGCGCTTACTATTGCAGTGTACAAAAGCTGAACGCAATAGATTTACGCAGTTATATGGCTAGTGAGCTCCCAGAATACATGATTCCGGCGAAATGGATATGGGTTGACAGCATACCTCTTACCCCAAATGGAAAAGTAGATCGCGCAGCACTTCCGGGGCCAGATGCTTCAATCAGCGGAAACCCATATACTGCCCCTCGAAATCTGTTAGAGGCAAAGCTTTCACAACTATTTGAAGATGTACTGAATAATGGCCATATAGGCATCCAAGACAACTTTTTTGACCATGGCGGCCACTCGTTAAAAGCAACAGTGCTTATGTCACGGATCGCAAAGGAATTCCATGTGCAAGTTTCGCTTAAGGACATCTTTGCTCATCCGACTGTTGAAGGATTAGCTTCAATCATTCGAGAGGCAGAACAAAATCCGTATGCAGCAATTGAACCAGCAGAAGAAAGGGGTACATATCCTGTATCTTCGGCCCAAAAACGAATGTATGTGCTTCAACAGCTTGATGAGGGTGTCGCCTATAACATGCCTGCGGTCTTAGAACTGGAAGGTGCACTGGATGTCGCCAAACTGTCTGCTGTATGTAAAGAACTGATCAATCGGCATGAGCCGCTTCGAACTTCCTTTGTATCCGGAGCTGATGACGAGCCGGTTCAGCGTATCCACACCGAAGTGCCGTTTACGTTAAGTAAAGAGACCACTATCGAGGGATTTGTCCGTCCCTTTGATCTCAGCCAGGCGCCATTATTTAGAGCAGGCCTTATAGAAGTGTCAAACGAGAAGCATGTATTGCTGGTGGATATGCACCATATCATTTCAGATGGCGTATCCGTTCAGCTCCTAATCCGAGAATTTACCGATCTTTATGCAAACCGGCAGCTTAAGCCATTGCGGATCCAATATAAAGATTACGCCGTATGGCAACAGAAATTTAAAAAGGGAGACTCGTACCAAAAGCAGGAGACTTACTGGCAGCAGCAGTTTAGCGGGGACCTTCCTATACTGGAGCTTCCAACAGATAAACGACGTCCGGCAGAACGGCAATTCATAGGCGGAAAAGTAACCTTTCAATTGGACAAAGAGATCACGGCCCGCATAAAGCGGCTCGCCCATAAAAACAGAAGCACGCTTTATATGACGCTTCTCGCTTTGTATTCAGCCTTTTTGTCTCGGTTAAGCGGTCAGGATGATATCGTGATTGGTTCACCTATCGCCGGGCGGCCCCATGCCGACCTTGAAGCTGTTCTTGGGATGTTCGTCAATACATTGGCTCTCCGCACACGCCCGGCGGGTAATAAGACATTTGAGGAATTTCTAAAAGAAGTCAGACAGACGGCACTAGAAGCGTATGAGCATCAGGATTACCCGTTTGAAGAGCTTGTGGACAAACTCGGTGTGCAGCGGGAAATGAGCCGGAATCCTTTGTTTGACACAACGCTAGTCCTTCAGAATATGGAACAGCAAAAGCTAAAAATGAATGATGTACAGCTTCAGTGGAACGACTTGGAGCACCCAATATCAAAATTTGATATTTCCCTATACGTTACAGAGCATGATTCCGAGCTTTTCTGTCAGTTTGAATACAGTACAGCTTTGTTTGAGAAAGAAACCATCCAAAGGTGGGCCAGCCTTTTCACCACGCTTGTGGAACATACAGCTGCCAGCCCTGAAACAGAATTGGACGATATTCCAATCTTAACAAAAGAAGAAGAGAGAGATTTCATTGAATCATGCCATCCGTATGAGGAGACGGGCTATTCAATGAATCAAACGCTCCACTATGCACTCGAACAGCAGGCAGCAAAAACGCCTGATCAGGCGGCCGTTATCTTCGAAGATGGAGTGATGACCTATAAAGAATTGAACGAACGGGCTAACCGTATCGCCTGGGAGCTAATTGGACGGGGGGTAAAACCCGAAACGACTGTTGCCATTATAGGAAAGCGTTCACCTGAAATGCTGCTTGGCATTTATGGCATTCTTAAAGCTGGCGGCGCTTATCTGCCCATCGACCCGGATTATCCGGAAGAACGAATCAGCTTTCTGCTGGAGGACAGCGGTACAAACATTCTCCTGCTTCAGTCTGCCAGCCTTCATATTCCGGCATTTACAGGAGAGATTGTCTATCTCAATCAGACAAATAGCGGACTGGCACATCGTTTGTCCAATCCGAATGTGAACGTTCTCCCGCAATCTTTAGCCTATGTCATCTATACATCCGGCTCTACCGGGATGCCTAAGGGTGTTGAAATTGAACATCGATCAGCGGTGAATTTTTTGAATTCCCTACAGTCCCGCTATCAGCTAAAGCATTCAGACATGATTATGCACAAAACATCCTATTCATTCGATGCTTCAATATGGGAGCTGTTTTGGTGGCCTTATGCCGGAGCTTCTGTTTATCTGCTTCCTCAGGGAGGCGAAAAAGAACCTGAAGTGATCGTGAAGGCCATAGAAGAACAAAAGATCACAGCTATGCATTTTGTGCCTTCAATGCTCCATGCATTTTTAGAACATATAAAATATCGCTCTGTACCGATTAAGACAAACAGACTCAAGCGAGTGTTTTCTGGGGGAGAACAGCTGGGGACCCATCTTGTCTCCCGATTTTACGAGTTGCTTCCAAATGTTTCAATAACCAATTCCTATGGGCCAACGGAAGCAACCGTAGAAGCTGCATTCTTTGATTGTCCGCCACATGAAAAACTTGAACGGATTCCAATTGGAAAACCTGTTCATCATGTCAGATTATATATCCTGAATCAGAATCAGCGGATGCTGCCTGTTGGATGTATCGGCGAACTATACATTGCCGGAGCGGGTGTTGCCAGAGGTTATTTGAATCGGCCGGCATTAACGGAGGAGTGTTTTCTTGAAGACCCGTTTTACCCGGGGGAACGCATGTACAAAACCGGCGATGTGGCGCGCTGGCTCCCTGACGGGAATGTTGAATTTCTCGGGCGTACGGATGATCAGGTGAAAATCCGCGGCTACCGGATTGAACCGGGAGAAATTGAAGCGGCACTAAGAAGCATAAAAGGCGTAAGGGAGGCGGCCGTTACCGTACGGACAGACAGCGGCGAGCCGGAATTATGCGCTTATGTAGAAGGGCTCCAAAGAAACGAAATCCGAGCGCAGCTTGAGAGACTGTTGCCGGGCTACATGGTCCCAGCCTATATGATAGAGATGGAACAGTGGCCGGTTACGCCAAGCGGAAAGCTCGACCGAAACGCCCTGCCAGCTCCTGGCGGAGCGGCAGATGCGGAGACCTACACAGCGCCGAGAAACGTGACTGAGATGAAGCTTTCTCAGCTGTGGGAGGACGTGCTGAAAAATGGCCCTGTCGGGATTCACGACAACTTTTTTGACCGCGGGGGACATTCCTTAAAAGCAACGGCGCTTGTCTCACGGATCTCAAAAGAATTCGATGTACAGGTGCCGCTAAAAGAGGTGTTTGCCCATCCGACAGTAGAAGGGCTGGCTACCGTTATCCGTGAAGGAACGGACAGTCCATATGAAGCGATTAAGCCCGCTGAAAAACAGGAAACCTATCCGGTTTCCTCTGCCCAAAAGCGGATTTATGTCCTTCAGCAGCTGGAGGACGGAGGGACAGGCTACAATATGCCGGCTGTGTTAGAGCTCGAAGGGAAGCTCAACCCTGAAAGGATGGACAGAGCTTTCAAAGAGCTGATCAAGCGCCATGAGTCGCTTCGGACCTCCTTCGAACAGGACGCAGGAGGCGATCCGGTGCAGCGCATCCATGACGAGGCGCCGTTTACGCTACAGACTACAGTTCTCGGCGCACGAACCGAACAGGAGGCCACAGCCGCATTTATCAAACCGTTTGATCTCAGCCAAGCGCCGCTGTTCCGTGCCCAAATCGTAAAGGTATCAGATGAGCGGCACCTGTTGCTGGTTGATATGCATCACATCATTTCAGACGGTGTTTCCGTCAACATTCTGATTCGGGAATTCGGCGAGCTGTACAATAATCGGAATCTTCCTGCGCTGCGCATTCAATATAAAGACTACGCCGTATGGCAAGAAGAATTCAAAACAGGAGACGCGTACAAAACGCAGGAGACGTACTGGCTGAAGCAGCTCGAGGGCGAGCTGCCTGTGCTGGATCTTCCGGCTGATCATGCCCGCCCACCGGTGCGAAGCTTCGCGGGTGACAAGGTCTCATTTACGCTGGAACCAGAGGTTGCATCAGGCCTTCACAAGCTGGCACGAGAAAACGGAAGCACACTGTACATGGTGCTCCTTGCGGCTTACACCGCGTTCTTGTCACGCTTAAGCGGACAGGAAGATATCATCGTCGGCTCGCCAATTGCCGGCCGGCCGCACAAGGATCTTGAGCCGATACTCGGCATGTTTGTGAACACGCTGGCGCTTCGGACGCGCCCGGAGGGCGGGAAGCCATTCGTACAGTATTTGCAGGAAGTGCGTGAGACAGCATTGGAAGCCTTTGAGCATCAGGATTACCCGTTCGAAGAACTTGTCGATAAGCTTGAATTGACACGGGATATGAGCCGAAATCCAGTGTTTGATGCGATGTTAGTTGTTCAAAATAATGATTACGAGCCATTGCATCTTCATGATTTGCAAATGAAGCCGGCACAAGTTTCTCATCTCGTTTCTAAATTCGATTTGACACTACAGGCATCTGAGGGCGACGGAAACATTCATTTCCTTTTTGAATATTCAACCGCATTGTTCGAGAAAACCACCATTGAACGCTGGGCATCGCATTTAACAAATGTACTTAGCATCATCGGTAAAAACCCGGAGGTGACACTTAACCAGATCGACATCCTGACCCAAGAAGAGCGGCACCAGCTGCTTAATGAGTTTAACACCGGGCAAGCGAATCAATACGGAGTTCAAACAATCAGTCAATTGTTTGAGCAGCAAGCTGCACGAACACCAAAAGCTTCTGCACTTGTCAGCGAAGACAAAACACTGACGTATCAAGAGTTGGACGAGTGGTCCAATGGAATCGCACGTGCATTGCGCAGCCGAGGTGTTAAGCCGGACACACCAGTAGGCATCATGATGCATCGTTCGTTCAGTATGATAGCATCCATACTTGGTGTGTGGAAAGCCGGAGGCTGTTACGTTCCCATTGATCCTGAATACCCGACAGAACGGAAACGCTATATCCTCAGCGACAGCGGAACGAAACTGCTGATGACAATAAATGAAGCGGATCGGGGAGTAATTGCTGACTTTGAAGGAGAGATCTTGACGATAGAAAGCGTAGAGGAAGACGACAAATCGCCGCTGCCGCAAATGTCGTCTGCCCATCATTTGGCTTATATCATTTATACTTCTGGAACGACGGGCCGTCCAAAAGGGGTAATGGTCGAGCATAAAGGTATTGCCAACACTCTTCAGTGGCGGAGAAACGCTTATGCATTCAACGAGACAGATACCATTCTGCAGCTCTTTTCTTTCTCATTTGACGGCTTTATAACTAGTATGTTTACACCGCTTTTGTCAGGTGCAAAAGCCGTTTTGCTTCATGAAGAGGAAGCGAAGGATATTCTGACCATTAAGCATCAGCTGTCTCGTCAACGGATTACACATATGATTATTGTGCCTGTTTTATATCGAGCGCTTTTGGACGTAGTGCAGCCGGAAGATGTAAAGACGCTTAGAGTCGTCACACTGGCGGGAGAAGCGGCTGACCGCGAATTGATCGACCTCAGCTTAGCTATATGTCCGCATACCGAACTCGCCAACGAATATGGACCGACAGAAAACAGCGTGGCGACTACCGTCATGAGACATATGGAAAAGCAGGCATACGTAAGCATCGGCCAGCCGATTGACGGGACTCAAGTGCTGATTTTAAATAGCAATCATCAGCTTCAGCCAATCGGTGTTGCGGGAGAGCTTTGTATAGCAGGAACAGGGCTTGCAAGAGGGTACGTCAATCTTCCAGAACTGACAGAGAGAGCATTCACGCAGAATCCATTTAAACCCGAAGCACGAATGTATCGAACAGGAGACGCCGCCAGATGGATGGCCGACGGTACACTCGAATATCTCGGAAGAATCGATGATCAAGTCAAAATCAGAGGATACCGTGTAGAAACGAAAGAAATTGAATCGGTCATCCGATGTATAAATGGTGTAAAAGACGCCGCAGTAGTTGCTCATGTAACAGCGTCAGGACAAACCGAATTAAGTGCTTATGTGGTGACAAAACCAGAGTTGAGCACAAATGCTGTACGTTCAGAATTACAAAACAAGCTGCCGGTGTTTATGCACCCTGCGTTTATTGAAAAACTGGACTCACTTCCATTGTCACCAAACGGCAAGCTGGATCGCGGAGCACTTCCAAGACCTGTACACAATCGCGAAGGTGAACGTCCATTCCTCCCGCCAGCCAGCAAAATGGAACAAATACTGGCGGATATATGGAAGGATGTACTGGGTGCAGAAAAAATCGGAACAGCTGATTCGTTCTTTGAGCTTGGAGGAGATTCGATCAAAGCGTTACAGGTATCTGCGCGGCTTCACCGGATAGGCAAGCAAATGGCAGTGAAAGATTTGTTTAGCCATCCGACCATTCAAGAATTGGCAGCTTATATCCGAGATTCAGATACAAGTTCCAGCCAAGCTGCGGTTGAGGGAGACGTACAATGGTCGCCTGTTCAAAAATGGTTTCTTTCTCAAGATATAAAAGAAAAACACCATTTTAATCAGTCCGTAATGCTGCATCGAAGCACCTCTGTACAAGAAGACGCACTGCGAAAAACGTTAAAAGCAATAACGTGTCATCATGATGCGCTGCGAATGGTGTTTACACAGAATGAACAAGGAAAGTGGGCTCAATATAATCGGCCGCTCAGTCATTCGGACGACGCGTTGTACGGCCTTCAGATGATTGATTTATGCACTGATGGAAATAGAGCGTATGAGCCTATTATCAAACGCCATGTACTTGATATTCAGCAGAAAATGGATTTGAAGAATGGTCCGCTGCTGCAAGCCGGTCTTTTCCACACAATTGACGGTGATTTCTTATTTTTATCTGCTCATCACCTCGTCGTTGACGGCATCTCATGGCGGGTTCTGCTTGAAGATTTGGCTTTAGGGTATCGCCAAGCTGCTGGCGGGGAGGATATCAAACTGCCGCCTAAAACAAGCTCGTTTAAAGCGTATGCGAAAAAGCTCTCTGACTACGCTGAAAGCCAGCAGCTAATGAAACAGCTCAAGTATTGGCGCGAAGCCGAAGAGTATCAAACAAAGGCATTGCCTTTTGATCAAATCGATGGAACTAGAGCACACGAGGGACAACGGTCCACAATTTCGTTTACCTTAAACGATAAAGAGACAGCAGCACTCTTAAAAGACGCCAACAACGCATACAACACTGATACGCAGGACATGCTGCTCGCTTCTGTCATTCTTGCGCTGCGCCATTGGACCAATCAATCCGCCTTCAAACTATCATTAGAGGGCCACGGGCGAGAGGATGTATTAGAAGGAATAGATGTGAGCCGGACGATTGGATGGTTTACCGCCATTTATCCGTTATTGATTAAACTGAACGCAGACTTGCCAGATTCGGAAGAAGGCATGGTTCATGTGCTAAAAACAACAAAAGATACACTGAGACGTGTACCTGACAAAGGATTCGGCTACGGTGTCATCAAATATTTGACTCCGCCTGGCAAAAAAGACATCGATTTCACAGGTGCACCAGAAATCAGCTTTAATTATCTTGGTCAATTTGAAAGCGGCCGCACAGCTGAAGTACCTGAGGAGGACACCTTCTCATTCTCTCCGCTGGGTGCCGGAGGTGATATCAGCACAACATGGAACCGTGAACAGTCGCTGGATATCAGCGCAATCGCTGCAGAAGGAAAATTGACTGTCAATATGACTTATGACAATGCCCGCTTTCAGCGCAAAACCATCGAACAGCTTAGCGAAACATGCCGTCAATTTTTATTACAACTGATCGAACACTGCCAGAACAAAAGCGAAACAGAAAAGACGATCAGTGATTATGATGATCAAGAACTGACCGAGGACGCGCTGCAAGAGATCGCTGATATGCTCAGTTTTCACTAATGAATCCGTGAAGAAAGGTGCAGACACTATGGATAACATTAAAAAAATCAAGAACATTTATCCTCTGAGTCACATGCAGGAGGGGATGCTGTTTCATTCCTTCCTCCGTAAAGAGGAGGGGGCTTACGTTGAGCAGTCGCTCTTCACCATTAAAGGAAGCCTCAGCTATGAATGGTTTCAGCGCAGCATTCAAGCCATTATCGACCGCCATGATATTTTCAGAACTGTGTTTTTGCCGCACGTCCCGCATTTGTCGGGACCTCGGCAAGTCGTGATGACAGAACGTGAATTCCATTTGTACAGCGAAGACATTTCTCATCTGCCAACAAACGACCAGAATGAGTATATTGAACGCTTTAAGGAGAAGGACAAGCAAAAAGGCTTTGATCTGCAAAAAGACATGCTGATGCGGATTTCTCTATTCAAAACAGCTAAAGATGAGCATGTCTGTATCTGGAGTCACCATCATATTTTAATGGACGGATGGTGCCTAGGTATTGTTATGCAGGAATTTATGCAAATTTATCAATCGATTCATGCAGGAAAGCCGCTTTCATTAGACCCTGTCCGTCCGTACAGCACCTATATTTCCTGGCTGACAAACCGAGACAAAGAAAAAGCAGCGGCCTACTGGGATACCTATTTAAAAAACTACAGCACTCCATCACCTCTGCCTCGTGTGTCTGATAAAGAAACAAAAGAAGGTTATCACCGTGAAGATTTGATATTTTCATTAAATAAACCACTGACAGACAAGCTCAAAGAGACTGCCAAACAACATGGCGTCACGCTCGCTACCCTTATTCAGACGGTCTGGGGTGTGATGCTGCAGCAATATAACCGCACAGACGACGTTGTGTTTGGCGCAGTTGTATCAGGAAGACCGTCAGAAATCCCGGGCGTGGAGCAAATGATAGGGTTGTTTATCAATACCATACCGATTCGAATTAAAACACATCAAGACGAAACGTTTCACGAGCTGCTCATACGCTGCCAGAAAGAAATGCTGGAAGCTGAGCCGTTTATCTGCCAACCTTTATTTGATATTCAGGCAAACACCGCATTAAAACAGGAACTGATTGATCACATTATCGTCTTTGAAAACTATCCGTTACAGCAGAAAATCGCCGATTCCGCTGATCAAACCGATTCACCGCTGCAAATCGATCAAGTTCAAGTATCCGAGCAATCAGGATATAATTTTAATCTTGTCGTTGCTCCCGGTGAAGAGCTTGTCATCAAGTTCAGCTATAATGCGTTTGTTTACGATGCTGCCTGGATCAGCTGTATCAAGAGGCAATTTACGCAAGCGCTTAGCACAGCGGCACAGCACCCTCATATGCCAATTGCTGATTTTTCTTTTCTTGATGCAACAGAAAAAGAGCAGATTGTCACACAGTTCAACAATACAAAAACGGAGTATCCAAAGAATCATACAATTATGGATTTATTTCGCGAACAAGCAGAAAAGACGCCAGACCATACCGCACTTGTGTATGGCAATATGTCTATTTCGTATAAAGAGCTTGATAAACACTCTAATGCGCTCGCCAGAGAGTTAATTCAAAAGGGATTTCGGATAAACGAGACAGCCGGAATATTGGCTGCACATTCTCCCGAATTCATGATCAGTGTGCTTGCCGTATTAAAAGCAGGGGGAGCATACCTCCCGCTTGATGCGGAGCTTCCGCCTGAACGAGTCAGCTTTATGCTTGAGGAAACGCAAGCAAAAATGCTGATTGTTCAAAAGGGATTGGAGCAAAATGCTGCGTTCTCAGGAACATGTATGATTGCAGATGCGCAGGCATTGATGGAAGAGAATCATTTTCCTATCAACAGCAGCTCCAGTCCAGATGATCTTGCATATATCATGTATACCTCAGGATCAACAGGCCGGCCGAAAGGGGTCATGATCACGAATCGCAATGTCGTGTCCCTTGTCAGCAACAGCAATTACACGTCTGCGTCCGGTGATGACCGGTTTATTCTTACTGGATCTATCAGCTTTGACGCCGTCACCTTTGAAATGTTCGGGGCACTTTTAAATGGCGCAAGCCTTCATATCATTGATAAATCGACAATGCTGTCACCTGATCGGTTTGGAGCGTATTTGCTTGAAAATGACATCACAGTGCTATTTTTAACGACGGCTCTTTTTAATCAGCTGGCACAGGTACGAGCTGACATGTTTCGCGGACTCCATACGTTATATGTCGGAGGAGAAGCACTCTCTCCTGCCCTGATGAATGCCGTCAGGCACGCCTGTCCAGATCTCGCGCTTCATAATATTTACGGGCCTACGGAAAACACGACTTTTTCAACCTTTTTTGAAATGAAGAGAGACTATGCGGGGCCGATTCCGATTGGAAAACCAATCAGCAATAGCACCGCTTACATCTTAGATACAAAAGGACGTCTTTTGCCAATAGGCGTTCCCGGCGAGCTTTGTGTTGGCGGTGATGGTGTCGCTAAAGGCTATTTGAACAGAGATGACCTGACAAATGCTGTTTTTTCTCCTCATCCTTTCTTGCCTGGTGAAAGAATATACCGTACCGGTGATTTGGCGCGCTGGCTGCCTGATGGAAACTTAGAATACATCAGCAGAATTGACAGGCAAATGAAAATCCGCGGAAAACGAATTGAGCCTGCCGAAATAGAAGCGCGCCTGTTAGAAATGGAAGGCGTTCAAGAAGCAGCAGTGACATTGAGAGAAAAAGATGGAGAGGCGCAGCTGTACACTCATTACGTCGGCGATCACAAAAAAACAGATACGGATTTTCGCGCCGATTTGGCGCGTGTGCTTCCAGACTATATGATCCCGCAGCACTGGGTGCGTGTGGAGCGGATGCCGCTTACCGGAAACGGAAAAATAGACCGCAGCGCGCTGCCTATTCCAGAAAATAAGTCTGCCAAACGACAGGACATCATATTGCCAAGAAACTTGGTTGAAGAAGAATTGGCGAACATTTGGAAGCAAGTCCTCGGTGTTAACACAATCAGTATTGATGATGACTTCTTTGCTATTGGCGGACATTCACTAAAAGCACTGCAAGTCATACATACACTAAAACATCAGCAGAACATTGACATACCGATTGATTTCTTGTTCGAACATCCGACAATCGCTCAGCTTGCCGAAAAACTTTATTCTAAACAGCTGAGAGCGACAGATGAACAGCATGTGATCAAACTGAACCAGCACGGCGCGCAAAATCTTTTCTGCTTCCCGCCGATATCTGGATTTGGCATTTATTTTAAAGATCTTGCTTTATTGCTGAATGAGAAGGCAGCCGTATACGGGTTTCACTTTATTGAACAAGACACCCGCATTGAACAATATGTTAATTGCATGACGGACATACAGCCTGAGGGCCCATACGTTTTATTAGGCTACTCTGCAGGCGGAAACCTGGCTTTTGAAGTGGCACAGGCTATGGAGCGCAAAGGATTGGAAGTCAGCGATTTCATTATCGTGGACGCTTATCTAAAAGAACAGCCTTTGCCTATCGATACCGGAAATGACGAATCTGCAGCATATCTGCCTGAAGCAGTCAGAGAAAAGGTGATGAAGAAAAAAAGAAACTATCAGGCATATTGGGCACAATTGCTGAATGAAGGGCACATCAAAGCAAGCATTCATTTCATCGAAGCTGGAATCCACCCCGAAACCAGCGGGCATACAAGCTTAACGAAATGGGAAGGCACCTGTGGAAACTATAGTGAGTACACGGGTTTTGGCGCTCATAAAGACATGCTGGAAGGAACATATGCTGAAAAGAATGCTGACATCATCCTAGACATTTTAGAAAAGATCACTTCAAATAAAGCAATCCCGCACAAACAATAGAGCGGATTCGCGGACAGAGGCATTCTCTGTCCGCTTCTTTTTGTATCAAAGAATGGATCGATGACACTAGGGAATGATAACATCATCCTTTTTCTTGGAGGCTTGTCATGGATCATTTATCTTTTCTTACGTTTATCATGCTGATTCTAGCCAGTTACAGGCTGACACATTTGATTGTATTCGACAAAATCACAGAATTTATCCGAAAACCTTTTATGAAAAAGAAAAGGATTGTTGATCAAAACGGGCATGTAGATGAAAAAAGCGTGCCGGCTTCTAACTTTGGATACATGCTCAATTGCTACTGGTGTGCCGGTGTTTGGTGTGCCATCTTGATCGGACTTGGCTATCTTTTTTTGCCTCGTATTGCAATACCGCTGATCTTTATTTTAGCCATTGCCGGAGCACAAGCGATCCTTGAAACGGCTGTCGGTGTCGGCGTAAAACTTATTGATGTGTTAAAAAGTCTGCAAACCATGATGAATGATAAAAAGTCCTAAAAGCGGTTCACAACATGCTTTAGGACTTTTTTCGTTTATTTAGTGAGATAGACATTCTGTTAATCACCCTTTTAAAGCCCGGGAATACCGTAATAGCGAATAGTGAAAGTGATGTAATGGGGGAGAAGAAACAGAATGAAGGTTTGCCAAAAGTCGATTGTCCGTTTCCTTGTCAGCTTGATCATCGGAACGTTTGTCATTTCCGTTCCGTTTATGGCCAATGCGCAGTCTGACAGGGAGCTGAGAGCCGTATGGATTGCTTCCGTATTAAATATTGATTGGCCGTCCAAAAAAGGGTTATCTGTGAAAGAGCAAAAACAGGAGTATATCAAACTGCTGAACGATGTGCAAAAAATGGGAATGAATGCCGTTATCGTTCAGATTAAACCGACGGCTGATGCCTTTTATCCGTCAGCTTACGGGCCTTGGTCAGAATACTTAACCGGTGTCCAAGGGAAGGACCCGGGCTATGATCCTCTTGCATTTATAATTGAAGAAACCCATAAACGAAATTTGGAATTTCACGCGTGGTTTAATCCTTACCGTATTACAATGAATCATACAGATCTTAATAAATTGTCTGAGGATCACCCGGCAAGAAAACATCCAGATTGGGTTGCCGCCTACGGAAACCAGCTGTATTATCATCCAGGCATTCCAGAAGCGAGAGATTTTATCGTCAAAGGCATTGAAGAAGTCGTAAAACATTATGATATCGATGCTGTTCATATGGATGATTATTTTTACCCTTATAAAATAGCGGGACAGGAATTTCCTGATCAAGCACAGTATGAACAATACGGAAAAGACGCTTTTTCTAATATCGATGACTGGCGGCGGGACAATGTGAACCAGCTTGTCAAACAAATCAACCAAACAATTAAAGCTGCAAAACCGTATGTCAAATTCGGCATCAGTCCCTTTGGAGTATGGAGAAACGCCGCAGATGACCCGACCGGATCGAATACAAAAGCAGGCGTCAGAAATTATGACGATCTATATGCAGACACAAGGCATTGGATCCAAGAAGGCGACATCGATTATATTGCTCCGCAAATTTATTGGAGTATCGGCTTTAACGCAGCGGCTTACGACGTGCTGGCTGATTGGTGGAGCAATGAAGTCAAAAATAGGCCTGTTCACTTATATATTGGCCAGGCAGCATATAAAATCAATAACAATTTTGATCCGCCTTGGTCCGATCCTGAGGAATATGTGCGGCAAATCACTTTGAACTACCAGCTTGAACTGGTGAAAGGAAGCATGCATTTCAGCCTCAAGGACCTCAACAAAAATCCGCTTGGCATCAAAGACAGGCTCAGCACCGATCTTTACAGCAAGCCGGCACTGGTTCCGCAAATGCCTTGGCTTGACAATACCGCCCCAAAAAAACCGAAGCTTACGAAAGTCACCGAAGACAAAAACGGCAATCTTCTGCAGATTAAAGATCACCCATCAAATCAAAAAACGAAAGAAACAGCCTATTATGCGATATACAGAGCCGAAGGGAAAAAGCAGAGAACATTGCTGGCAACGCAAAGAAAAACACATGAGCAGCAAACCTTCTTAGATAACACGGCAGATCCCAACAAGAAATATACGTATTATGTCACTTCAGCAGACCGGCTTCATAACGAAAGCAAGGCTTCCAAACGAACAACAAAATAAGAAATGAGAAGGACGGCTTTCTAAGTCGTCTTTTTTTAAAAGTGATTTTGGAGACAGGAAACGATAGTAAGCCGCTGTAGGCGGTGTTTGGACATTTTCCATTATTGGAATCTGAGAAACTAGTACTAAGTAAAATCGAAGAGAAACACGTACAGGACGTGTTTCTCTTCGATATATGATAATCGCAAAGTATTCGATTACTGCCGGATCATCCCAAAACATAACATAAAGACAGTACATAAAATGATTGGCGTCATCGGGCAATATTGGTCTGGCAAGGGCGTTGTCGATTTAGTAATCTACGGCATTCTTGACCATTCCATATTATTGTAATTACAAGAGTTATAGTTATTGAACTAACTAATTTAGAAGCTGACCGTTACAGGATTTCAAAATGAACGGATCAAAGAGCAGCTAAGTCATCTGTTACAATCCGAAAATCAATATCTGACAGAAGAGCTCACTCGATTGTGGGGCACATCTCCAATTGACGGCGTTTCCTTAACAACATGGGGAATCATGCTGAATGCTTTAATTGACGGGCTTGCCATCCAGTCTCTCGTCACTGATGATTTTACAACGGAAGATGTCTACCAGGAGCTTGAATGGATGCTGGTGAAGCTGACTGAAAACATGATGTAACACGAAAGGAGATCGAACATGTTTACTCATCAATTGAGACTTGTCCTTACGTTTTCATTTCTAGTCTGGTTAGGTGCCACATTATTTTTTGTGCTGTTCGGAGATGCTGTTTGACTGATCCGGCTGAAGAAGCCTTTTTGCCGAACTTTCTTCTCTTGGGAGCGGGCACCGCTCTTGTTTTATGCTTTGTGTTCTTTCTCTATCAAAAACTCGATCAATCACAGTTCGCGGTGATCAAGCTAGGTATATGGGGATCAGCGGTCGGTTTATTGATGGATACGATTTCCCTTTGGAATCATCCCCTCATATTCCCGGCTTTATCAAAGGGCCAAGTTATTGCGTTTGCGATATGGATGGTATGCGCCTACTGCATGTATTTGCTCATTCCGCTGAAATTATCACATAAAAAATGATTCAGTTTTAATTTTCAGACTTTTCTTGTCAGGGAATGATTATAGAACTCGCCTAATAGGATGTTACAAAGATGTGAAGGAGGAAACGATGTGAATTTTGAGCTGACAAAAGAACAACAAATGGTGCGTGAAATGGTAAAAGATTTTGCGAAAAAAGAAATTGCTCCTCACGCTGAACATGTAGATCAAACAGGCGAGTTCCCGATGCAAACATTTAAAAAAATGGGTGAACTCGGTCTGATGGGTATTCCATTTCCAGAAGAATACGGCGGATCTGGCGGTGATACGATTTCATATGCTTTAGCGGTTGAAGAAGTCGGCAAAGCCTGCGGCAGTACTGGATTAAGCTATGCTGCAGCGGTCTCGCTAGGCGCAAGCCCTCTATACTACTTCGGAACAGAAGAGCAAAAACGGACGCATTTGACGCCGCTGGCTTCAGGCACAGCACTCGGATCATTCGGCCTGACGGAGCCAAATGCCGGCTCAGATGCAGGAGGCACTCAAACAAAAGCGATTTCAAATGGTGACGAATATGTAATCAACGGCGAAAAGTGCTGGATCACTAATGCAAGCTACGCACGCACAGTTATTGTGACTGCAGTAACAGGCAAAAACAAAGATGGAAAAAACATCATCTCCGCATTAATCGTGCCAACTGACACACCAGGACTTACGATTACGAGCCCGTACGATAAAATGGGCGTCCGCGGTTCGAATACAGCGGAAATTTTGCTTGAGGATGTAAGAGTGCCTGCGGCCAACTTACTCGGCGATCCAACAAAAGGGTTTAAACAGTTTCTATATACGCTGGACGGTGGTCGAATCTCCATCGCTGCTCTTGCAGTCGGCATTGCTCAAGCGGCCCTTGACGCATCATTGGCATATGCGAAAGAACGAAAGCAGTTTGGACAGCCGATTTCTTCCTTTCAAGCGATTCAATTTAAGCTTGCTGACATGGCGATGGAAATTGATCTGGCACGGCAAATGGTGTTAAAAGCCGCCTGGCTGAAAGACCATAACCGCCCGTTCACCAAAGAAGCGGCGTACGCCAAGTTATTCGCATCTGAAATGGCGACAAGAGCTTGCAATCAAGCCATTCAAATCCATGGAGGTTCAGGCTATATGAAAGAGTATGGGGTGGAACGGATGCTGCGGGACGCAAAATTAATGGAAATCGGTGAAGGCACATCTGAAATTCAGCGTCTCGTGATCGCCAGACAGCTTTTAAAATAAAAATGTAAACGCTTTCCCATCATTAAGAAAGGAGGAACAAGCAATGGCTGAACTCATCCATTCCACAATCGGCAGGCTGCTGGAACAAACAGCTGAAGCGCATCCCGATCGAGAAGCGGTTGTTTATCCAGACCTAAATATCCGCTATACGTACGCCCAATTTGACAATCTTTGCCGTCAAACCGCTAAAGGTCTCATGCGGATGGGGATTGGAAAAGGAGATCACGTCGCCATATGGGCTTCTAATATCCCTGAATGGCTTGCCGTCCAGTTCGCAACTGCAAAGATCGGAGCCGTGCTCGTAACCGTCAATACCAATTATCAAGCACACGAGCTTGATTACTTGTTAAAGCAATCGGATGCCGCGGCACTTATCATCATGGATTCATACAGAGGCACTTCTTATCCAGACATCGTGAACAGTTTAATACCAGAACTGCAAGAAGCAATGCCCGGCCAACTGAAATCAGAACGCTATCCCTTTTTAAAAACGCTGATCTATATTGGCAATAAACGGTTGCCTGGCATGTATCATTGGGACGATACAGAGATATTGGCGAAAACAGTGACAGATGCTGAGCTTGAAGAGAGAATGAACAGCCTGGATAAAGACGATGTGATTAATATGCAATACACATCAGGAACGACAGGGTTTCCAAAAGGCGTGATGCTGACCCATTTCAATGTCATCAATAACGCTGCTAATATCGCTGAATGTATGGTTTTAACCTCTCAAGACCGCATGTGCATCCCGGTTCCGTTTTTTCACTGCTTTGGATGCGTGCTTGGGGTTTTAGCATGTGTATCCGTCGGGGCAGCCATGATACCCGTGCAAGAATTTGATCCCGTTACCGTCCTTAAAACGGTAGAAAAAGAGAAATGCACGGCGCTCCATGGTGTGCCTACCATGTTTATCGCCGAGCTGCATCATCCGGATTTTGATGCATATGATCTATCGACGCTCCGAACAGGAATCATGGCCGGCTCTCCTTGTCCAAGTGAAGTGATGAAAGCTGTGATTGAAAGGATGGGCATGAAAGACATTACGATCGCCTATGGACAAACCGAAGCCTCGCCAGTCATTACGCAAACGAGAGCAAATGATTCCTTCATAAGAAGAGTCGAAACAACCGGCCGCGCCCTGCCACATACTGAAGTGAAAATTGTAGAACCCGGGACATGTCAAGAAGTTCAAAGAGGCATGCAGGGAGAACTGTGCACCCGCGGCTATCACGTCATGAAAGGCTATTATAAAGACAAAGAAGCGACCAGAAAAGCAATCAATCACGACGAATGGCTGTTTACCGGAGATCTTGCTGTCATGGATGAAGACGGGTACTGCCGCATCACCGGAAGATTAAAAGATATGCTCATCAGAGGCGGCGAGAACATTTATCCGCGGGAAATTGAAGAATTTTTATACCGGCATCCCGCTGTTTTAGATGTACAGGTCGTTGGTGTGCCTGACGCCAAATTCGGGGAGGAAGCTGCTGCCTGGATTAAACTGAAAGACGGTAAAAGCGTTTCACCTGATGAGCTTAAAGCCTATTGCAAAGGGAAAATCGCCCGCCACAAAATTCCGCGTTATGTTATTTTTACGGATGACTATCCGATGACGGCCTCAGGCAAAATTCAAAAATATAAACTGCGAGAAAAAACGATTGAAATGTTCAACTTATCATCAAGTCAATGAGGTGAAATCATGTTTACAAAAGTACTGATCGCCAACCGCGGTGAAATTGCAATGAGAATTATCCGAACATGCAGCCGTCTCGGCATTAAAACGGTCGCGGTTTATTCAGAAGCAGACAAGGACGCGCCCCATACAAAAGCCGCTACAGAGGCTTATTTGATCGGGGAATCGAGAGTCAGTGAAAGTTATTTAAATATAGAGAGAATCATAAAAACGGCGAAAAAAGCAAATGCCGACGCGATCCACCCTGGATATGGATTGTTATCAGAAAACAGCCGATTCGCTGAACGCTGCAAGCAAGAAAACATCGTGTTTATCGGGCCTTCCCCTGATATCATCGCAAAGATGGGCAGCAAAATTGAAGCGCGAAAAGCAATGGAGGCTGCAGGAGTCCCTGTGGTGCCGGGCGTTTCTGAATCCCTCGGAGATATAGAGGCAGCCTGCCGCACCGCAAGTCAAATCGGCTATCCTGTCATGCTGAAAGCTTCAGCGGGCGGAGGCGGCATCGGAATGCAGCGTGTTGAAAATGAAGAAGCATTAAAAAAAGCGTACGAGGGAAACAAAAAACGCGCAGCAGATTTTTTCGGTGACGGGTCGATGTATATAGAAAAAGTTATTGAACATGCGCGTCACATCGAGGTTCAGCTTTTGGCCGATCAACACGGCCATACAGTACATCTGTTTGAACGTGATTGCTCTGTTCAGAGGCGCCACCAAAAAGTCATTGAAGAAGCACCGTCTCCATTTGTAGACGATGAACTAAGAATGAAGATCGGGCAAACAGCGGTAAAAGCAGCGAAGGCAATCGGCTATACGAACGCAGGCACCATCGAATTTATAGTTGACCAGAAGCAAAATTTTTATTTCCTCGAAATGAATACGAGACTGCAAGTTGAACACCCCGTGACTGAAGAAATAACAGGCCTGGACTTAGTTGAGCAGCAGCTGCGGATTGCTGCGGGCCATACACTCACATTCTCCCAAAAAGACATCCAACGGAACGGGCATGCGATAGAGGTTCGAATATACGCGGAAGATCCCAAGACCTTCTTCCCGTCACCAGGTACGATCACTGCGTTTTCACTTCCTGACCAAAAAGGAGTCAGACACGAATGTGCGGTAGCAAAAGACAGCACCGTTACCCCTTTTTATGACCCGATGATCGCTAAGATGATTGTCAAAGGCCAAACCAGAACAGAAGCAATTGAAAAACTAGAGACAGCGCTTCGCGACTATCGTGTAGAGGGAATCAAAACAAATCTTCCGCTTCTCATACAGGCTGCGGCAACAAAGGCATTTAAAGAAGGGGATGTCACGACTGACTTTTTGAAACAACACCTATAAAGGAGGCAGTTGTCATGACGGTTAACATACAAATGGCAGGAAACCTGTGGAAAGTCCACGTCAAAGCCGGCGACCAAATCGAAAAGGGCCAGGAGGTAGCCATTTTGGAATCGATGAAAATGGAAATCCCGATCGTTGCAGATAGAAGCGGAATCGTAAAAGAAGTCAAAAAAAATGAAGGCGACTTTGTAAATGAAGGAGACGTACTGCTCGAACTGAGCGATTCCACTCAATAATTTGGAGGAAGACCATGACATATCCTAAAAAAGTGACAATCAAAGAAGTCGGCCCGCGTGACGGCTTACAAAACGAGCCCGTATGGATCTCAACAGAGGATAAAATAACCTGGATCAACCAGCTTTCCAGGACAGGGCTTTCTTATATTGAAATCACATCCTTCGTTCACCCGAAATGGATTCCGGCGCTTCGAGATGCTATCGATGTAGCAAAAGGCATCGACCGAGAAAAAGGGGTAACGTACGCGGCACTTGTCCCGAATCAAAGAGGACTGGAGAATGCACTTGAAGGAGGCATTAACGAGGCTTGCGTTTTTATGTCCGCCAGCGAGACGCACAACAGAAAAAACATCAATAAATCCACTTCTGAATCCCTTCATATACTCAAACAAGTAAACAACGACGCACAAAAAGCAAACCTCACAACAAGAGCCTACCTCTCGACTGTTTTCGGCTGTCCGTACGAAAAAGATGTCCCCATTGAACAAGTCATTCGCCTTTCAGAAGCTCTATTTGAATTTGGGATTTCTGAACTTTCGCTTGGAGATACGATTGGAGCGGCTAATCCCGCCCAAGTGGAAACTGTACTTGAAGCTCTTTTGGCACGATTCCCGGCTAATCAAATTGCCTTGCATTTTCATGATACGAGAGGAACCGCTCTGGCCAACATGGTCACAGCACTCCAAATGGGCATCACGGTGTTCGACGGCTCGGCAGGCGGGCTTGGGGGATGCCCATATGCGCCAGGTTCATCAGGAAACGCCGCAACTGAGGATATCGTGTACATGCTTGAACAGATGGATATCAAAACAAATGTAAAGCTAGAAAAACTGCTATCTGCGGCCAAATGGATTGAAGAAAAAATGGGCAAACCGCTGCCGAGCAGAAATTTACAGGTGTTTAAATCATCTTGATAAAAGGGAGGACGCATACAATGGGAGATTCTATTCTTTTTACTGTTAAAAATGAACATATTGCGTTGATCACCTTAAACAGGCCTCAGGCAGCAAATGCTCTTTCAGCGGAAATGCTTAGAAACCTGCAAATGATTATCCAGGAAATTGAATTTAACTCAAACATCCGTTGCGTCATCCTCACAGGCACCGGTGAAAAAGCGTTTTGTGCAGGGGCAGACCTAAAGGAACGGATAAAACTGAAAGAAGATCAGGTTCTGGAAAGTGTATCTCTCATTCAAAGAACGGCGGCTTTACTTGATGCCTTGCCGCAGCCGGTCATAGCTGCGATAAATGGAAGCGCATTAGGCGGCGGACTAGAATTGGCATTGGCATGCGACCTTCGAATCGCAACTGAATCAGCTGTGCTGGGACTTCCGGAAACAGGGTTAGCTATTATCCCGGGCGCTGGAGGGACCCAAAGGCTGCCCCGGCTGATTGGCAGAGGAAAAGCAAAAGAATTCATTTATACAGGCAGACGCGTGACCGCACACGAAGCAAAAGAAATCGGCCTTGTAGAGCATGTCACCGCTCCTTGTGACCTTATGCCAAAAGCAAAGGAACTGGCCGCAGCCATTTCTGCCAACGGGCCGATCGCTGTCCGTCAGGCTAAATTTGCAATCAATAGAGGATTGGAGACAGATCTCGCTACAGGCCTTGCGATTGAACAAAAAGCGTATGAACAAACCATCCCGACAAAAGACAGGAGAGAAGGGCTTCAGGCCTTTCAAGAAAAAAGACGGGCCGTATACAAGGGAATATAAAAGGGAGGCAATGCTCATGGATTATGAAAAGGAACGAACAGAACGGGCTGAACGGATTCGAAAAGGCGGAGCGGAAAAGTATCATCAAAGCAATCGGGAAAAAGGCAAGCTCTTTGTCAGAGAGCGGCTTTCCCTTCTCTTTGACGATGACATTGAGCTAGAAGACGCTTTTTTTGCGGAATGTATGTCAGACGGGCTTCCCGCTGACGGAGTTGTCACCGCTATCGGCAAAATCGGCGGCCAAACTGTTTGCGTCATGGCGAATGATTCAACAGTGAAAGCGGGGTCATGGGGAGCTAAAACAGTTGAAAAAATCATCAGAATTCAAGAAACCGCCGAAAAATTAAACTGTCCGCTCATTTATTTAGTCGATTCGGCAGGCGCCCGAATTACCGACCAAATCAATGTCTTTCCAGGGAGACGCGGTGCAGGAAGAATTTTTTACAATCAAGTCAAATTATCGGGACGCATTCCGCAAATCTGTCTGCTTTTCGGACCATCTGCAGCAGGTGGCGCTTATATTCCGGCCTTCTGTGATATCGTCGTTATGGTAGACGGTAACGCCTCCATGTATTTAGGCTCGCCAAGGATGGCGGAAATGGTTATTGGCGAAAAAGTGTCTCTTGAAGAAATGGGTGGCGCCCGTATGCATTGCTCAATCTCCGGCTGCGGAGATATTCTTGCAGAAACTGAAGTAGAAGCCATACAGCTGGCGCGGGCTTATTTGTCCTACTTTCCGACAAATTTTCAAGAAAAAGCGCCTATTCATGAGAAACGCCCGCCAAAACACTTCGAAACTCCGCTTGCCGACGTCATTCCGCAAAATCAAAACGCACCATTTGATATGCATGAGCTGATTGAGCGGGTCATAGATGAAGACTCATTTTTTGAGATCAAAGCCTTATTTGCACCGGAATTATTGACGGGCCTCGCACGAATCCACGGACAGCCTGTCGGCATTGTTGCAAACCAGCCGAAGGTAAAAGGAGGCGTCTTATTCCACGATTCAGCAGACAAAGCGGCTAAGTTTATTACCTTATGTGACGCTTTTCATATCCCATTGCTGTTCTTAGCCGATATCCCGGGTTTTATGATTGGCACAAAAGTAGAACAGGCTGGGATTATCAGACACGGAGCGAAAATGATTTCTGCGATGTCAGAGGCAACTGTTCCAAAACTCTCTGTCATTGTCCGAAAAGCTTACGGGGCGGGGTTGTATGCAATGGCAGGGCCGGCATTTGAACCGGATTGCTGTCTAGCGCTCCCAACCGCCCAAATCGCCGTCATGGGCCCTGAGGCAGCTGTAAACGCTGTCTACGCTAAAAAAATCGCCGAGCTGCCAGAAGAAGAGAGAGCCGCATTTATCAGCAGCAAACGGGAGGAATACAAAGAGGACATCAATATCTACCGTCTGGCTTCAGAAATGATCATTGATGCTGTTATCCCAGCCAATTCGCTGCGTGATGAGCTGGCCAAACGGCTCAAGGCATACATGACAAAGGAAATGACATTTACCAATCGAAAGCATCCGGTTTATCCAGTGTAAAAGCAAGAACTTAGGAGCGCAAAAAAAGCGCTCCTTTATATATTTACAATAACAACATTATGTCAACTAATTACCTTTGCATAAAACGCTTTGTTTTTTAGAATAGTAAATAAAGGCTGCCGCACCTCTAGCGGCAATTGTCAGTTTATCATAAAAAGGGGCCTACATTATGTATCATTTATATTCACATAACGACTTGGACGGAGTAGGATGCGGAATCGTAGCAAAATTGGCGTTCGGAAAAGACGTAGAGGTCCGGTATAACTCTGTCAACGGCTTAAACGCACAGGTGCAGTACTTTTTAGAAAAAGCGAAGGAGAGCAACAGACAGGACGCGTTATTCATCACCGATCTCGCCGTCAATGAAGAAAACGAAGAGAGATTGAATGAGTATGTTCATGCAGGGGGCAAAGTGAAGCTCATTGACCATCATAAAACAGCTCTTCATTTGAATGAGCATGAATGGGGATTTGTCCAGGTGGAATACGATGATGGAAGGCTCACATCCGCGACATCGCTTTTATATGGTTATCTCGTTGAAAATGGCTTCATGAAACCGACAAATGCCTTAGATCAATTCACAGAGCTCGTCCGCCAATACGATACATGGGAGTGGGAGCGGTACGATCAAAAACAGGCGAAGCGGCTTAATGATCTTTTCTTTTTGCTGTCAATCGATGAATTTGAAGCAAAAATGATCCAGCGCCTTTCCGCGCATGACGAATTTTTCTTCGATGATTTTGAAGAAAAACTGCTTGATTTAGAAGACGAAAAAATCGAGCGCTACCTCCGCAGAAAGAAAAGGGAAATGGTACAAACCTTTGTTCACGAACACTGTGTAGGCATCGTTCACGCTGAATCGTACCATTCAGAGCTGGGGAACAGGCTAGGGAAAGATAATCCGCACCTCGATTACATTGCGATTTTGAGCATGGGGTCAAAACGAGTCAGTCTCCGCACCATTCATGATTACATCGATGTGTCAGAAATCGCCGGCCGATATGGCGGCGGAGGGCATGCAAAAGCGTCCGGCTGTTCAATAACCGATGAAGTATACGAGTTGTTTGTAGCTGAAGCTTTCCGTATTGATCCTGTACGGCCGGATGCCTTCCGTAACATCTATAATCTAAAGGGATCTGCGAATGGATCATTATATGAAAATCGCGCACAAATGAGATTTTTTCTTTTCCCTATAGACAACGAATGGAATATTCAAATTAACGGAGAAACCCAAGACGAAACATTCGCAGCGTTTGAAGAGGCAGAATGGTTTATTAAGAGAAATTATGCCGCATCGCTCGTGCGGGATGAAGTGTTTGTCGCATTTTTAGCGGAGAATCTGAAGCTGGCAAATCAACATCGGAAGTAAAAAAATATGCATAGGGGAGCGTCAGTCACCCCTATGCATATCCGCTAGCTATCGTTTAAATATGGCTGTACGTTTCTTAATCACAAAATAAAGGGCTATCACGACAACAGCCAATATCATAATCGGTGTTGTATAAGTGCCCGCTATATTCTCAACATCATCCCACTGGCTTCCTAGCTGTATGCCTAAATAAACAAACAGAATAGACCATGGAATGATAGCAAGCACAGTCAGTACCACAAATTTGAGAAAAGGCATTCTGGCAATACCTGCCGGAATGGATATGGCATGTCTGACAACCGGTATAAAACGAGCCGAGAAGACAACTCCGGCGCCGTATTTCTGAAACCAGTTTTCCGACATGTCGATATGATGCTTTTTAATCAATAAATACTTCCCGTATTTGTCCAGAAATGGCCTGCCGCCATAGCGACCGATCCAGTAAATAAAGATCTGGGCAATGGTACCCCCAATAACACCCGCAATAATTGCGCCAATAAATCCAATCGTGCCTTCCGATACCATATAGCCGCCATAAGCTAATACAATCTCACTCGGAATGATTTCAATCATTAACCCAATCGCAATACCCGCATATCCCATGTTCGTCAGCCATGTTAAAATTTCGTTTATCAAACTGCCCACATTCTTCACAACCTGTCCTAATCTTTTTCACTATTATATGACTGATTGACGAGCAAGATGGTTACAATTTTTTTACCGCAGCATTTCTTTCGTTTCCCGTTTGATCACATCTTCTAAATAGGCCAAAAGCTGAGATCTCATTTCGGAACGCATTAAGCCGATTTCGGTGCTCGCTTTAAAACAGCCTAGCTTATCGCCAATGTCATATCGATTTCCTTCCAGCAGCCGGGCGTGGATCGGCTCCTTACGGCAAACCTCACGAAGCGCATCTGTCAGCTGAATTTCGTTGCCCGCGCCTCTGCCAATTGTCTTCAAAACGGAGAAGATCGAAGAATTCAGCACATAACGTCCCATTACTGCGATTTCCGAAGGTGCTTCTTCAGGAGAAGGCTTTTCCACTAAATCGTTCACTTCGTATACATGCCCTTGAGACCCTGATGTATTTATAATACCATATTTGCTGACATCCTCAGGGAGAACTGACTGTACACCGACAACCTCTGTGCCATAAACGTCATATACATCCATTAATTGCCGAAGAGCCGGTGTTTCAGACACCATAATATCATCACCTAAGAGAACGGCAAAAGGCTCATCTCCGATAAAATGCTCCGCACACAGCACCGCATGGCCTAATCCGAGCGGTTCTTTCTGGCGGATGTAATGAATGTTGGCCAAATCGGCAATCTGCTGCATTTCCTTAAGTGTCTCCGTCTTGCCTTTTTCCCGAAGATTGAATTCCAATTCCGCCGACCGATCAAAATGATCTTCAATTGAGCGTTTGTTTCTCCCTGTAATAATCAATATATCTTCAATTCCTGACTCTGCGGCCTCTTCTACAATATATTGGATCGCCGGTTTGTCGACGATTGGGAGCATTTCTTTAGGCTGCGCCTTTGTCGCCGGCAGAAATCTCGTTCCTAAACCCGCTGCGGGAATAACCGCTTTTCTCACTTTTTTTCTCATTCATCCTCACTCCTGATCCTGTATGTTTTTCAGCGAATCTCCAAATACCCAGATTCGGTTTCCAATAAAATTCATCATCATTCCGCCGATAGTGGCGGCGAGCTTGCTCACCAATAGCGAACAGCCACAGTTTTGAAACAAATAAAGCAGCAAAAAGGTGATCCCTGACGCGGCAATATTAATCATGAGAAAACGCACGATCTCTTTCCCGTCAGCCTTACCTTTCACACAAAACGTCCAATTCCGGTTCCACACATAGCTGTTGACGATACCTGCAGTATAGGAGCAGATCTGCGCCGGCAGATAAGAGACGTGACAAGCGGTAAGAAGAAAGAAGACACCAAAATCTATCAGCGTATTGCCGACGCCTACGGTGCAAAAACGGCCTAATGTCTTTATTTTTTCTTTCAGCGTAACGAACCTCCCTTCATAAAAGATGCGAGTGGCAGTCATATTTGTTGATATGGATTACTATAGCGGACAGTGTTGAATAAACAATTAATAAAATATGAACAAAACATGAAAAAGCGGGTATACCGCTCAATAGTTCTTATACTCTTGAAAAAACAGCCGCATTGACGGCTGTTTTTTTGTGTCTGAAAACTATCTTTACATACAAATATAAACGGAGTGTTAGCCCCATCTTATCAATGAATAAATGTATCCAGTTCCTTTGTAGAATCGAACACTAACTCCTCCAAAAGTTTCTATACACAATTTTTTTAATGATGTAGGATGTTAGATAAAGGGATATCTTGGATAATGATGTAATTTCCGTTCAATGTGATTAGTGGGAGGCCATGAACAATCCTGTCTTTTTATTTTCTGGACAATGGTCGCTAGGAATGGGGAAATTTTTTTGAACAATTTTGAAGGAGTGGTGCGATCTCCTCGAAGGAAGGAGAGAATGGAAACACATGAAGATGAGCTTTCAGAACAGGAACTGGGAACATTCGATCCATGTATGCAAAATTAATTTTCCAGGCTAAACAGCTTCCGGCTACTTTATGCGTGCGTTCTTCGTGACCTGTTGTCATCAAAATTTCAAAAGGAAATACCCTATTTTGGAAAAGGGAGGATGTGAAGTGATGAGCAAAAAGTATAGCGTATGTTTATGGGTTCTTGCTTTACTTTTGAGCTGCTTAGCTGGGAAGTCTGCGTATGCTGCCACAAATACTACAATTGCAAAACATATAGGGAATTCAAACCCGCTTATCGACCATCATTTGGGAGCGGATCCGGTTGCGCTGACCTATAACGGAAGAGTCTACATCTATATGTCAAGTGATGACTATGAATATAATAGCAACGGAACAATTAAAGATAATTCATTTGCCAATTTGAATAGAGTATTCGTCATATCTTCAGCGGATATGGTGAACTGGACAGACCACGGAGCCATTCCGGTAGCAGGTGTCAATGGAGCTAATGGAGGCCGTGGAATTGCAAAATGGGCAGGTGCGTCATGGGCACCGTCAATCGCAGTTAAAAAAATCAATGGCAAGGATAAATTCTTCCTTTATTTCGCAAACAGCGGCGGAGGTATCGGGGTTCTCACCGCAGACAGCCCGATTGGTCCATGGACCGACCCAATCGGAAAACCGCTCGTAACGCCAAGTACGCCAGGAATGTCTGGTGTTGTATGGCTTTTTGATCCGGCAGTATTTGTAGATGATGACGGAACCGGTTACCTGTATGCCGGCGGAGGCGTTCCTGGCGGTTCAAATCCAACGCAGGCACAATGGGCCAATCCTAAAACGGCTAGAGTCATAAAATTGGGATCTGATATGACGAGTGTTGTTGGAAGTGCATCTACAATTGATGCGCCTTTCATGTTTGAAGATTCGGGATTGCACAAGTATAACGGAACATATTATTACTCCTATTGCATCAATTTCGGCGGCACGCATCCGGCCGATAAACCCCCGGGTGAGATCGGCTACATGACAAGTTCAAGTCCCATGGGCCCCTTTACATATAGAGGGCATTTCCTGAAAAATCCGGGTGCATTTTTCGGAGGCGGCGGAAACAACCATCATGCTGTTTTCAATTTTAAAAACGAGTGGTATGCAGTGTACCATGCTCAAACTGTCAGTTCCGCTTTGTTCGGGGCCGGCAAAGGATACCGTTCTCCACATATTAATAAGCTGGTGCATAATGCAGATGGATCTATTCAAGAGGTAGCGGCAAATTATGCAGGTGTAACACAGCTTTCCAATTTAAACCCATATAACCGGGTAGAAGCTGAAACGTTTGCTTGGAATGGACGCATTTTGACAGAGAAATCGACAGCACCCGGCGGGCCAGTAAATAATCAGCATGTAACAAGCATTCAAAATGGAGACTGGATTGCTGTAGGAAATGCAGACTTCGGAGCGGGCGGTGCCAGGACATTTAAAGCAAATGTAGCATCCACTATAGGCGGGAAAATAGAAGTGCGCCTCGACAGTGCAGACGGTAAACTTGTAGGAACCCTAAATGTACCTTCCACAGGTGGAGCGCAAACGTGGAGAGAAATAGAAACTCCAGTAAGCGGGGCAACCGGTGTGCACAAAGTATTCTTTGTATTTACCGGAACAGGTACAGGAAACTTGCTTAATTTTGATTACTGGCAGTTTACGCAAAGATAGTACTCGTAATGGGACCGCTTAAAAACGAGGCGGGTGAAGTACGGGCCAGCACCGGAACAGCCCGATATGCCATGCAGATTTTTAATACCGTAAAAGACACATGACGAAGGAGAGGAATAAATGATTCCACGCATTAAAAAAACAATTTGTGTATTATTAGTATGTTTCACTATGTTGCCAGTCATGTTAGGGCCAGGCGCTACTGAAGTTTTGGCAGCCAGTGATGTAACAGTTAATGTATCTGCAGAGAAACAAGTGATTCGCGGTTTTGGAGGGATGAATCACCCGGCTTGGATTGGGGATCTTACAGCAGCTCAAAGAGAAACTGCTTTTGGCAATGGACAGAACCAGTTAGGATTTTCAATCTTAAGAATTCATGTAGATGAAAATCGAAATAATTGGTATAAAGAGGTGGAGACTGCAAAGAGTGCGGTCAAACATGGAGCAATCGTTTTTGCTTCTCCTTGGAATCCTCCAAGTGATATGGTTGAGACCTTTAATCGTAATGGTGACACATCGGCTAAACGGCTGAAATACAACAAGTACGCAGCATACGCGCAGCATCTTAACGATTTTGTTACCTTCATGAAGAATAATGGTGTGAATCTTTACGCGATTTCGGTACAAAACGAGCCTGATTACGCTCACGAGTGGACGTGGTGGACGCCGCAAGAAATACTTCACTTTATGAGAGAAAACGCCGGCTCGATCAATGCCCGCGTCATTGCGCCTGAGTCATTTCAATACTTGAAGAATTTGTCGGACCCAATTTTAAACGATCCGCAGGCTCTTGGCAATATGGATATTCTCGGAACTCACCTGTACGGCACTCAGGTCAGTCAATTCCCTTATCCTCTTTTCAAACAAAAAGGAGCAGGAAAGGACCTTTGGATGACGGAAGTATACTATCCGAACAGTGATAACAACTCGGCGGATCGATGGCCTGAGGCATTGGATGTTTCACATCATATTCACAGTTCGATGGTAGAGGGAGATTTTCAAGCTTATGTTTGGTGGTACATCCGAAGATCATACGGTCCTATGAAAGAAGACGGCACGATCAGCAAACGCGGCTACAATATGGCTCATTTCTCAAAGTTTGTGCGTCCCGGCTATGTAAGGATTGATGCAACGAAAAACCCTAATGCGAACGTTTACGTGTCAGCCTATAAAGGTGACAACAAGGTCGTTATTGTTGCCATCAATAAAAGCAACACAGGAGTCAACCAAAACTTTGTTTTGCAGAATGGATCTGCTTCAAACGTATCTAGATGGATCACGAGCAGCAGCAGCAATCTACAACCTGGAACGAATCTCACTGTATCAGGCAATCATTTTTGGGCCCATCTTCCAGCTCAAAGCGTGACAACATTTGTTGTAAATCGTTAAGGACACCAAGACAAGCGGTACCGCATTGGAGCGGATACGAATCTAAACCCTGCACGGGAATAAAAAAGTCGAAGTCTGAAAAAAGCGATTTTCCGATCAGAAAATCGCTTTTTTCGTGTCGTACGTCGTTTTAAAGACGCATGATTCAAGGTTTTTAAATGTAGGAGGGCATCAACACGACTGGTGCACTATTACTGAGATATTATGAATATTCATGGAAGGGGAAATGTAGAACGCTTGAGTCATGGGCTGCTTGAAGATCATAAATTTTCTGACGATCTCAAGATAGCCAAGGAGTAGATATGATTCACTGAAGATGGATGTAATAGTTTCACAGTTTTGAAAAGCGCTTAAAGCGCAATGTATGTAGTTTCATTCGCCACTTTTATTAATTAAGGGGGAAGAAGAAAGTGATAACTTATGACGCATTTCCCGAACCAATTGGCGGCTATACTGTCGGTCGAACCCAGATGGATTTTGAGTACACGGCATCAGATCACTCAAAAAGAGAACTGACGGCGTTTGTGTACTATCCGTCCGACAGTAGCGAAGGTAAGACTACATCAACGTACATGTTTCCTGAAGTCTACGAGATGTTGAATGAGCAGCCGCTTCTCACAGCGTTGAAGGATGCTTACTCTATCGATATCAAGACCCAGTGTTACGACGACCTTGCTCTCTCCGGGAAGGAAAAGCGCTATCCGGTGTTATTCTATGTTTGCGGCGGGGGCGGTTCTCCAGAATGGGGTACTGTGATCTGTACAGACTTGGCAAGCATGGGATATGTAGTGGTAAGCATCGGCCATCAGAATAGCACGATGTATAAGCGTAAAGATGGGCGCCTGTTTAATGTATCAAAGGATTTTTCGGATGTCATTATGGCGTTTTCTGAAGATCCGGAGATGGTGGAGTTGGCTGGTAAGATGGAGATGCGGCCTGACGATGAAACGGCCATTGAGATGTGTCAAAATGTGCTTACACTGCCGATACTTGCCAAGTTAACAGAGTATAGCGAATTACAGGCAGAAGATATAAGGTATGTAGCCGATTATCTTTTCAAACTGGACTCTGGAGAACTGAATTCCATCTTTAAGGGCAGATTATGGCTTAATATCGGCATGGGCATAGTCGGACATTCTTATGGAGGGCCTACGACGGCGATAGTTTGCCGGGACGACGAACGGTTCGCCTGCGGGATAGGCTTGGATAGCGGTGCGTTCGGCCTTCTCGACAGCGACCTTAAGAAACCCTTCTTGCTACTGTTTTGTGAACCTAACTATAACATGAGTGCGATAATTGGCGCTAACAATAGCATGGAAACCTATTATTTCTCTGTTGATCGTGCTGCGCATTTAGATTACTGCGACATCGTGTTTACCAGTGTTAATGAGGAACTCAGAGGCAAACGGGATGCTATGGAGATGCGAAATCTTGTTACAGACTACACGAAAAGCTTTTTTGATCATTACTTACTGCAGAAGGCTGCAAGTGTGGAAAGTCTGGCATACGATGGCGTGGACTTGATCAAGAAGACCAGCAACAAGTGACATAACCGAGAGGC
This sequence comes from Bacillus sp. FSL R5-0576, assembly GCF_038004765.1. Taxonomy (NCBI): domain Bacteria; kingdom Bacillati; phylum Bacillota; class Bacilli; order Caryophanales; family Bacillaceae; genus Bacillus; species Bacillus sp. FSL R5-0576. The sequence continues at coordinate 1,818,774 of NZ_JBBORU010000001.1, read as the reverse complement.
TGTGATAAACGCATATCAAAGAGTTAGCCGTTGAATCCAACGTCACATAAGAACACGCGGTTAATTCAATTAAGGAGGGCTTTAGTACAAAAAGAGCTAGTATCTAAGTGATACAAGCTCTTGTCTATTTGTGGCGAATTTATTAGTATACAAGATGTTTTAGATACAAGTACGCAGCCTGGTAAAGCATTTTGGTATGTAATCGTTTCTGGCCGAGTTTGAACGGAACATTATTCGTGAACGAACATTGTCTGGGCTTAAAGCAGCTAGAGCTAGAGGAAGAAAAGGTGGAAGGCCAAGAGTTAATAACTATTAAAAGAATCCGCTTTTTAGTTTACATAATATATATTCTAGGAAGTAATTAAAATAAATAAATTTCTGTCTCAATATCAAAGTATACTTAAGTTAGTGAGACAGAAATTGAAATTTTGAAATTTTACTGCTGAATGACAAATCAAAAAAATGGTGTTGTCAATCCATAATAAACTGCTTCTAAATCCTCCAGCGTCATATCGCCATATGCGCATTTGATAACAGAATCAGCAAACACATCATAGTCATAATCTGTAGAAAATCCTTGCTGCAGCTGTTTTTCGTAAACTTCGATCTGATCTTTTTGATGCTGGATGTCTTTTTCCTTACCTGGATAGTCCGGACCATTTATCATATTACTCATTTTTTTGTACAGCACCATATACTGTTTCAGTATTTCATCCACAACGCAAACCTCCTATTAGATGATAAAAACGGACATCGTTACTGATGTCCGCCAAAAAAAGCTTAACTAATTTGGTTCTGTTCCCCAAATCAGTTTTCCTTGATCATATAATGTGATTTTTTTCGTTGTTTTAAACGTATTTGATTTGAAAAAGGAATAATCGCCGCTTTGTGCATAATTGCTCCAGTCATCATTGTGAAGACGAAGCTGAATATTCCCTGTGCTTGCTCCCGGTGCCAGCGTTCCGTTTTTAAATCCAAGTTCCAGATAGGTATCCGCACCTTGCTTTGGTTTATGCAACGTCATAAACTTGTGTGTCACATTGCCGCATCCAATCTGCGCGTAGTCACAGTCAACGTTTTGGCCTTTGTTTTTCGCTTTATACCAGTAACGGGCAGTGACATCTTTTAAATCAACCGTGGTATTGCCGTTATTTTTTATTTGAAGCTGCGGACGGATTTGGTTGCTGTTCATACTCCCATCCCCTGCTCTGTATTGTACAGAAATACCGTTTTCCTGTGTGGGTTTATCTTTTGCTGGCGTTTCAGGAATGTCCTTCGTCGAATCTTTGGTGCCGAGAATGTTTTCTCTAACGAATGTTCCTGAAGCAGATAAATCTGACAACCGCCAGCCGCCTGTTTTAGATGCCCCCGGCTTTAAAGCTGAGGATGATTCCTGCTTATCAGAAAGATTCCAGTTCACCCAGCTGATGGTCTTGCTGTCGAGATATTTCAGCCATTCCCGCGACTGGTCCAGGAATACACCGCCATTGCCAGACGCGTCGCTAGTTCCCCATTCTGTCACAAAAATAGGTGCTCCTTTGCTGAGTGCATAGTTTGCTTTATCCCGTAAAAATTGGCCGTGTGTGCCGGCATAAAAATGAAGTGCGTACATAACGTTTGCATCTTTTAGCTGGTCATCGGCAGCATCATTTACATCCTGGCTCCATGTACCGGTTCCGACAATGATGATGTTGTCTGGATCATTTTTGCGGATAACGGAAATCACTTCTTCCGCATACGGTTTAATATCACGCTTCCAGTTCACATCACCGTTTGGTTCGTTTGCAATTTCATAAATGACGTTTGGCGTGTTACCGTAAAGACTTGACATTTCCTTGAAGAATTCTTTTGCCTTCTCTTTATTTTGGTTTGGATTACCGTCATTTAAGATATGCCAGTCAATGATGACATATATCCCAAGCTCTTTTGCCGCTTCAACCGCTTCTTTTACTTTATTTTTCACGGACGGGTTGTCAATATAACCGCCATCTGACGTATACATCGCTGCACGGAAAACGGTGATACCCCAATCGTCCCTCAGCCATTTTAAGCTGTCTTTATTGACATATTCTCCATACCATTGCAATCCGTGTGAACTGATCCCCTTCAGCTGTACCGCTTTACCGTCTCGGTTAACGAGCTGTGTACCTTTTATGCTAAGCTGGCCATTCTTGGCTACTGGCGTTTTTGTCCCTGCTGCTGATGCCGGCGAAGCCATCATGCCGCCCATTGTCAATAACGTAGTCAATAAACACGTAATAAAAATAGAGATTGACCGTTTCATATCTGATCTTTTCCTCCTTCGCATCATTTTGGCTCTTCACTTCTTATGAGCACGAACTCATTGTAAAAATCTTTCTCATGATTGTCTATCAACCTAATTTCTTGTTTTTGGGAGGTTTAAAAGCCTGTCAATTTACTCTATCTCCATTGAATAAGACACACATGACACATATAGAACAAAGAAAACTGGACTGAATTGGGACTTTACACGTCATTTTTCATTCGAGTCGATAAATTAAATTTATTTCCAATAATGAAAAAGCTGCATTCAACTATTGAATGCAGCTTTGTTTTATATTTATATTATGCTTCTTGTTTCTCATCTTCCCATGTTTCAGCGTTTTTCAGCCCTGGGATGTTTTTCGCTTTAAACACAGGATCAAGTCCTTGCTTACGCTGTTTCGCGTAATCTTTATACACTTTGTAAGCAACGTTTGACAGCAGCGCAATCACAATTAAGTTGATCAGCGCCATGATACCCATAAAGAGGTCCGCCATATCCCAAACGATTTGGAAGCCTGATAAAGATCCATACACAACCATAGCAATAACAGCGATACGGTAAATGTTCAGCCATGTTTTGCTTGTTTTAATAAATTCAATGTTTGTCTCGCCATAATAATAGTTGCCGACAACTGAACTGAATGCAAACAAGAACATTGCGACTGCGATGAAAGTCGGCGCCCAGCCTCCAATGTGATGGTTAAGAGCAGCCTGTGTTACTTGGATGCCGTCGCCTTTTGGTGTTACACTGTACAGCAAAATAATAAATGCTGTGGATGTACATATGATAAATGTATCGAAAAATACGCCTAATGTTTGAATAAAGCCTTGCTTTGCCGGATGGGATACATGAGCCGTCGCAGCCGCGTTTGGTGCGCTCCCCATTCCTGCTTCGTTTGAAAAAAGTCCGCGCTGCGCACCGATAACGATGATGCCGCCTATTCCGCCGCCGACGACTTGTTCAAAACCTAAAGCATTTTTAACAATTGTAGCGATCACGCCAGGGAAAGCCGTAATATTCGTGATGACAACAAATAAAGCGATAAGAATATAAATGCCTGCCATAACCGGCACAATTAGCTGTGAAACAGCGACAACACGTTTTAAACCGCCGAAAATGATAAACGCAGTTAAAACCGCCAGAACTATGGCTACAACTATTTTATTCACATGGAATGCGCCATCCAATGCTCCAGCAATTGTATTTGTTTGAACAGCGTTAAAAATCAAGCCGAATGAGACGGTAATTAAGACAGCAAAAACGATGCCAAGCCATCTCGCTCCAAGACCCTTTTGAATGTAGTAAGCCGGGCCTCCGCGGAAATCCTCCCCGTCTCTCACCTTATAAAGCTGCGCTAATGTACTCTCAACAAAGCTTGAAGCCATACCTACTGCAGCTACTACCCACATCCAAAATACAGCGCCTGGTCCGCCTGTCGCAATTGCTAAGGCTACACCAGTCAAATTCCCTGTGCCGACTCGGGATGCGGCCGAAATAAAGAATGCCTGCATAGATGAAACACCTTTATTTCCTTCCGGCTTCTCCCCTACTATTCTGAACATTTCAATAAAATAACGGAATTGGATAAAACCAAAACGTATGGTAAAAAATAATCCAAGCCCTATTAAAATATAAAATAGGTAATTCCAGATGAAATCACTTGGAATATTAATTAAACTATTGAAAAAAGACTCCATATTTACCTCCCGTTTTCATCAATTCAACACGAATTCGATTTTGATGTTAGATTTTTTAACATAACGAGTTTTATTATATCACAATATGACGAATTAGGAAGTTTTTTCGAGAAGAATATTGTCATAGCCAGATGTTACTCTGTCGACCCCTTCTCTATTATTTTCCTACGAATAAAAACATTCCTTGCAAGCTGGCTTTTAAAAAAGAGTGTCCTATTAACAATGTAATCATTTCTTCCCATTCTCTTGCCTTTCCCTTTGATTTAGCACATAAATAAAGTAATAAACCCTAAACAACAAACATATCATTTAAAATATGTTTTTATTCACACCATAAACCAGGTATACATACGCTAATAAAAGAAGTTTTCTCTTTCAAAAATAAGCAAAAAGATATATACTTAACAAGGTTAAATTTATTTTTAAATTTAATAAATCAGGTTTACTTTTAGGATGGATCGGGGTATTATTATAAAAATATTCAGTAATATTAAAGGAGGGGGAGATCATTTGAAAAAAGTAACGATATTGAAAGCATCCATCTTATTCTTGGCGATTGCCAGTTTTCATTTGTTCTCAATTCCCCACGCCTTTGATATCGGCCATCATTATAAAGCCGTAGCCGACCAGCAGGAAATGCATGAGATGAAAGCCGGCCAAAATGCTGATGATGAGAAGAAATCCATCACAGGGGCATTTACGCTGACCGCTTTATGGGCAATGGCTGTTCTGCTGCTGACCGCTGAAAGCAAAAGTACGGGATACTCCCGCAGACGTCAGCGGAAAAAAAGCTTTATACTGGCCAAATTTTATCAATCGTCTTATTTCGGCAAACTTCATGTTCAACATCACCCGATTATGTAACGAAAATATGAGGAGGCTGTTAAACATGTTGTTTATCTTAAGAATGGTGATTTTAGGCTTATTTTCTTTCACAGCGCTGAATTTATTTGTATGGCAGGGGATTGAAGTCATTCATGCTGTAACAGATCTATTCACCAACCATGAAAGCTGATAAAAAACAAACGAAACCCGCTCATATAGTATGAGCGGGTTTTTTATTATTGTTCTGTATGAAGGCGCCAAACAGCTGTAACCTTACCTGATTCCTCTTCATCAAAAAAGAAAGAGCCATTGCTGTATCTGTCGTTTGTCCGCAACTCTTTTGCCTGCAGTTCTTTTCTGTCGCCTTTTTCTGTTTCTGCCATTAGTCGCTGTTCAAGACCGCAAGCGAACAGTGCTACAACACGGTGAGGATTCTTTTTCAGTTCCCTTAGCATTACGACACCGCGTTTTGCGCGGGATGTCTTCTCGAACTCAGAAAGACTCATGCGTTTTACCGCTCCCCGCTGTGTGAACAAGACAATTGAATCAGATTGCTGAAGGATCTCACCGGAGACAACAAAGTCATCCTCTTTTAAGTTAATCCCTTTGACACCTGCCGCACGCGCGCCAACTACATTCACTTCGTCTTCTCCAAACCATAGACCGTACCCTAAGTGAGTGGCCATAAAGATCTGGCTTTCCCCATTTGTTACATGTACATCAATCAGTTCATCTTCACCCTTCAGATTTAAGGCCACAAGCGCCTTAGAATAACGCTGTGCTTTATAATGGGTGAGCTCTGTCTTTTTCACCATCCCGTTTTTCGTAAAGAATAGAAGATATGCCGACGGATCAAATTCTTTTATCGGTATGGCCTTTACAATCGTTTCATCACGGTCAATAGTGATCAGATTTGAAAAATGCTGGCCCATGTCCTTCCATCTGATATCAGGCAGCTGGTGAACAGGACAATAGATGTAGCTTCCTTTGTTCGTAAAGAGCAGCAGCACGTCTGTCGTATTCATTTCAAACTGATGCAGCATCCTGTCCGTATCTTTCATTCCGAAATCCTGACCGTTGGAAGCGGCAAATGAGCGCTGGCTCGTCCGTTTTAGGTAACCATCCTTCGTAACGGTTACATATACATCCTCAGATGCAACCATGACTTCGAGATTGATTTTAATTTCTTCAATTTTTTCTTCAATCACGGAGCGTCTCGTATCTGCATATTTCTTTTTCAGTGCTTTTAAGCTGTTTGTAATCACTTTTAGCAGTTTTTTATCATTGCTCAGAATAGATTCGAGCTCTTCAATTTTTTTACCGAGCTCTTCTGCCTCTTCCTTAAGCGCTGTGATATCGGTATTGGTTAAACGATATAGCTGCAATGACACGATGGCTTCAGCCTGAGGCTCCGTAAATTCATATTTCGCGATCAAATTGTTTTTAGCGTCACGTTTATCGCTAGAAGAACGGATTGTTGCAATCACTTCATCCAAAATAGACAAAGCTTTCATGAGCCCTTCTACGATATGATGTCTGTCTTTTGCTTTTTGAAGCTCGTAAACGGAACGGTTTGTGACAACTTCCTTTTGGTGTCCGATATATGCATCCAAAATAGACGGCAGGCTCATCAGCATCGGACGGCGGTTATGGATAGCCACCATATTGAAGTTATATGTGATCTGCAAATCAGTGTTTTTGTATAAGAAATTCAAAATACCTTTGGCATCAGCTTCTTTTTTCAGTTCAATGACCACTCTCAGCCCTGTTCGATCCGTTTCATCACGAACCTCTGAGATGCCTTCAACCTTTTTATCAATACGGAACTCGTCCATTTTTTTTACAAGGTTTGCTTTATTTACTTCAAATGGAATTTCAGTAATGACAATTTGTTCTCGTCCGCCTCTGATTGTTTCAATTTCAGCCTTTCCGCGGATAATGATTTTTCCTTTTCCGGTTTCGTAAGCTTTTCTTATCCCGTCAACGCCCTGAATAATACCGCCTGTCGGAAAATCAGGCCCTTTAATGACTTCCATGAGTTCATCAACAGAGCAAGATGGCATTTGAATACGCTTAATGACAGCATCAATGACTTCTCCCAGATGATGAGGGGGAATGTCGGTCGCGTATCCTGCTGAAATCCCGGTAGATCCGTTGACCAATAGGTTAGGAAACATCGCCGGGAGTACGACAGGCTCCTTGCTTGTATCATCAAAGTTCGGCACAAATTCAACCGTGTTTTTGTCAATATCCCGAAGAAGCTCAGATGCAATCGGAGATAATCGTGCCTCTGTATAACGCATGGCTGCCGGGGGATCTCCGTCGATGCTTCCATTGTTTCCATGCATTTCGATTAACACATTACGAACTTTCCAATCCTGGCTCATCCGCACCATTGCTTCATAAACCGAGCTGTCACCGTGCGGATGATAGTTACCGATGACGTTACCGACCGTTTTGGCCGCTTTTCTGAAGTTTTTATCAAACGTGTTTCCATCTGTATGCATCGCATACAGAATTCTGCGCTGTACCGGCTTTAATCCGTCTCTCACATCGGGCAGCGCCCTGTCTTGAATAATATATTTACTGTAGCGTCCAAAACGGTCGCCGATCACCTCTTCTAATGGTAAATCATGAAATAATTCTGGCTGTGACAATCATTAAACCTCCTCAGCGACCGATAAGTTTTCATTTTCTAAAATATTGCTTTCTTCATCTAAGCCGAAAGCGACGTTTTTCTCAATCCACTTTCTGCGCGGCTCTACTTTGTCTCCCATTAACGTCGTCACACGTCTCTCTACACGTGCCGCATCGTCAATTTTGACCCTAACAAGTGTGCGGGACTCCGGATTCATCGTCGTTTCCCACAGCTGGTCTGCGTTCATCTCTCCAAGACCCTTATATCGTTGAATGGTATAGCCTTTGCCGACTTTTTTCAGGACATCACCCATCTCTTCATCAGACCATGCATATTCAATGATTTCCTTCTTCCCGCTTCCTTTACTGACCTTATATAAAGGTGGCAGCGCAATGAACACCTTGCCATGCTCAATGAGTGGTTTCATATAGCGATAGAAAAAGGTAAGAAGCAGCACTTGAATATGGGCGCCGTCAGTATCGGCATCGGTCATAATGATGATTTTGTCGTAGTTGATGTCATCGATTGAGAAATCTGCCCCGACTCCCCCGCCGATCGCATGAATGATCGTATTGATCTCTTCATTTTTAAAGATATCAGCAAGCTTAGCTTTTTCTGTATTAATGACTTTACCGCGTAAAGGCAGAACCGCCTGGAATCTGCGGTCTCGTCCCTGCTTGGCTGACCCGCCTGCTGAATCTCCCTCAACGAGATACAATTCATTTTTTGCCGGGTTTCTTGAACCCGCAGGCGTCAGCTTTCCGCTTAAAGTCGCTTCTGATTTTTTTCGTTTTTTGCCGCTTCTTGCTTCTTCACGGGCTTTGCGTGCCGCTTCGCGCGCCTGGCTCGCCTTGATTGCTTTTTTGACAAGAAGCGTTGCGGTGTCCCGATTTTCCTCTAAAAAGTAAGCAAGCTGCTCTGAAACAATCGCATCCACCGCTGATCTTGCTTCACTGGTACCGAGCTTTCCTTTTGTTTGTCCCTCAAATTGAAGAAGCTCCTCAGGAATGCGGACAGAAATAATGGCTGAAAGCCCTTCCCTTATATCGGTGCCTTCAAGGTTCTTATCCTTTTCTTTCAGCAAAGCCACTTTTCGCGCATATTCATTAAAAGCACGCGTCATTGCAGTTTTTGCACCTGACTCATGCGTCCCGCCGTCTTTTGTTCTGACATTGTTGACAAACGACAAAATATTTTCAGAATAACCATCGTTAAACTGGAACGCAAAGTCCACTTCTATAGAATGATGCTCACCCTCAAACGAGACCACTTCAGACAAGACGTCTTTTTCTTCATTTAAGTAAGCAACAAACGCTTCTATGCCGTTTTCATAATAAAAGACCTCACGCTGGTCATTGCGTTCATCAATCAGCTCAATTTTCAGTCCTTTTAACAAAAACGCAGACTCTCTTAAGCGCTCAGAGAGCGTTTCAAAATTATAAGTGGTTGTGCTGAACATCGTTGGATCTGGCTTAAAGTGTGTAAGAGTTCCCGTCTTTTTTGTTTTGCCGATCTTTTCGAGAGATGTAACCGGTTTTCCTCCATTTTCAAATCGCTGCTGATAGACAAAACCGTCCCGCTCAATGGTAACCGTCAGCCATTCAGATAAAGCATTCACGACTGATGCACCAACTCCGTGGAGCCCGCCGCTTGTCTTATAGCCGCCTTGGCCGAATTTCCCTCCGGCATGAAGCACCGTTAAAATCACTTCAGGGGTTGGTTTGCCGAGCTTATGCATTCCGGTCGGCATGCCGCGGCCTCTATCCTGTACAGAAATACTATTGTCTTTATGTATTTTGACGATTATGTGATCTCCATGGCCGGCAAGCACCTCGTCGACAGAGTTATCTACAATTTCATAAACCAAGTGGTGCAAACCCCGCGCGTCAGTAGAGCCAATATACATACCCGGCCTTTTCCTGACAGCCTCAAGGCCTTCGAGCACCTGTATGGCATCTTCGTTGTAATCAAATTGCTGTTTTCTAGCCAAACGTACAAACCCCTTTCAAAAACTAACATTGTCTTTCTCTTTTTCAGTGTTACACATCATTTGTATATAAGATATTTTTTATAAACCTCGCCTCGAGCCAGTACTGCCTTGGACTCCTCATTATAACCAATATGTTTGCAATCGCAACATAGAGCTAACGAATCAGTTCTTCTCAAAACATAGGCTAGTGCTGTTTTTACACCATGAGAACGTATGTTTGTTTATTATATATAAAGCAGCAGACCTTCGCAAATCGAACGGCCGAAACCCAGCTGGACAAGGTATTCAAAAAAAGCTGTTCAAGCTTTATTGTATCTGTTTCACCGTAATACGCAAACAATATCTTAAAATTAAAAAGCAAAAATCCTTGAATTTACAAGGATTTTTGCAGTTCTGCACCTATTTTGTTACAGCGTGTGCCACTTTTATGCACAGATCCATGATAACCGTTCTGCCTTTTTCTTTTAGCATCTGGTATGCTTCTTCATTAACTAGCCCTTGCTGTGCCCAAAAGACTGGCGCATCTGTCTCTAAAAACTCTTCCGCCACTCCAGGAAGCTGTTCTGAGCGCCGGAATACATTTACGATGTCAATCGGACCGTCTATCTCTTTTAAAGATGAAACGGCTTTGACACCTAGCGCCTCATCAATTGTCGGGTTCACAGGGATAATTTCATAACCCGCGTCCTGCATTGCTTTTGAAACCATATGTGATGTTCTATCCGGACGGTCTGAAAGCCCTACTACGGCTATACGTTTGCTTCTTTGAAGAATCTCTTTAATTTCCGCTTTAGAAGGGTTTTGCATCGTGTGTCACTCCTTTTCCACTTATTTTACACGATCAAAACAGGAGAAATCAAAATATGATGCATGTTTGATTGGATTTGTAAGCAAACTTTACAAAAAAACTTATCATCAGATCATGACATCTCATGTTAAAATAAAAAGAAGGGAATTTGAAAAAGGAGAAATGTAGATGTTAATTGCTTTATTGATTATTTTGGCCTACTTGATAGGCAGCATTCCATCTGGCTTAATTGTGGGCAAGCTTGCCAAGGGAATTGATATTCGGGAGCACGGAAGCGGCAACTTAGGCGCTACCAATGCATTCCGTACATTGGGTGTAAAAGCTGGTTCGGTCGTCATAGCCGGAGATATTTTGAAAGGGACACTGGCAACTGCATTGCCTTTTCTCATGCATGTTGATATTCACCCGCTTCTTGCAGGAGTCTTTGCGGTTTTAGGCCACGTGTTTCCCATCTTCGCCAAATTTAAAGGCGGTAAAGCCGTGGCGACATCAGGAGGCGTTTTGCTATTTTACGCACCCCTGTTATTTATCACGATGGTTGCGGTATTCTTCATCTTTTTATACTTGACTAAATTTGTTTCTCTCTCATCGATGTTAACAGGGATCTATACTGTTATATATAGTTTCTTTGTCCATGATACGTATTTATTGATTGTCGTTACCCTGCTCACTATTTTTGTGATATACAGACACCGAGCGAACATTAAACGAATTATCAATAAAACAGAACCTAAAGTAAAATGGTTATAAGCTTAAAAAACTTCTCTTTTGACACAGAATAGCCTAATACGTTTATAATAGAGAAAATTCAAATGAAGAACAAAGGGGTGTTCTGTTATGAATATGACAATTAACGAAGACGCATTGAACTGGTATAAAGAAGAACTCGATTTGGAAAGCGGAGACCAGGTTCGCTTTTTCGTCCGCTATGGAGGCTGCAGCAACGTTCAAAAGGGTTTTTCTCTCGGTGTAGCGAAAGATGCGCCACAAGAGGCTGGAGTCACTGCAGAAGTTGACGGCATTACCTTCTTTATTGAAGAAAGTGATTTATGGTACTTTGATAACCACGACCTTCTCGTCAGCTATTCAGAAGACGCTGATGAACCGGTTTTTGAATACCAATAAAAAAGAACGCACATCATGTGCGTTCTTTTTTTACAAATGAAATCGTATTAGATGATCGGTTAGGTTTTCTTGTTCCAAAATATATTTTTGTGTTTCCCCCAGCAGATCGAAGTGAGGAAATTCACTTTTCTTATGGAGCCATTCTTTTTTTAACCCGTACGCCGCTCCCCACTGAACCAGCTTATCAATGTCTGCACAGCCGGCTTTTGTCACAGTCCTTGCTTCTGGAAATCGGTCATCCAGCCAGTAATGTGTTAAAAAAGCGATTTCTCCTCTTTTCACTGCTTGTTTCCACCGGTTAAGTTCCTCCCGTTTCACACCAAACGCCATATCCCGTTCACTTCCCTATTTTTTGGCCTTTTCATATGCTGTGTGCCAATCAGGAAAAGCTTTGCGGAATTGAATTGGCTTAAAGCTTTCTTTATCCACACAAATATGAGATGAGGTGGCTTTGATGGAAAGCTCACCGGCCGGATTATAAATGTGATAACCATAGACGGTTTTAAAGCCGTTATATTCCTCTATCCATGTATGTACAACCGCGGTTTCTCCGTAATGAAGCGGCTTTTTATAGGAAATGTTGATATCAACGACTGGGGACAGAACGCCTCTTTTTTCCATATCACTATATAAAAAGCCTAAGTCCTTAATTAAGGCCGTTCTGCCGACCTCCATCCACACAAGATAATTTGCGTGATAAACAATTCCCATTTGATCTGTTTCTGCATAACGCACTTCTATTTCTTTTTTTGATACATGCAAGATTACTCTGCTCCCTTAACGTCAATTTAGCCCCATTTTACCATAATCAAATCAGAAAGAAAAAAACCAGGTTTCCCTGGTTTTTTAAGAACGGTATCCGTTTTGTCTCGCTGCAGATTCGTCCTGTATTTCATTACGAAACGCTTCAATGCTCTGTTCGCGCCTTGCATTTTTTTCTTTGATACGCTGTTTATCTTCTCCTGAAGCAAACTCCATTGATGCTTCTGCTTCTTCTATATTTTCAATTGTATTTTGAACCATATCCTGCAATTTTTCCACATTGTCAGAGCGATCATCAGGATTAGGCTGCTGATATTGATTTTGGTTCTTTGTCATTCGGATGTACCTCCTAGAAATAAACTCGATTTTTCGCTACTCGCCTTTTGTCTGCATGATGATCGGCCGCTGACCTGAAGTATCATGCATTTTTTCCCCTTTATTGGCTTTATATTTTACAGGCTTTGTACCCAAGTGGCTTGGAGCATATTGAGGCTGACCGTTTTTCTTGTTGTTTCCCATGTTTATCCCTCCTCAACAGATAGGTTTCTCAAAAGGAGGGGTAAACATGAATACAAATTAAAGGTTATTTTTGCTTAAATCGCTGTTCAAGCTTTTCCTCAAGCTGATTTAAATACTCTGTATTGGTCATCAGCTCTTTTTTGTTTTCCATGACGAGCTCATGAAAAGAACGTTTTCTCATCTTCTTCACGCTTCTCACCTCCGCATATTCTTTTATTTTTTCCAATTCTGAAAACTTGTAAGCATATTTGAGCATAAAAAAACTGAATCTAATCAAGATCCAGTTTTCGTTCCATTTCTTTTTTTGTCATGGTGCCAACGTGTATGTCTTGGATAACACCTTTTTCATCTAAGATATATGTCGTTGGATATGACATCACGTTATAGTCAGCATTGATCCCTTTTTTATCAATCAGAATGGGGAACGTTAAATCATACGTATCAGCAAACGCTCTGACCTGTTTCTCACTTTTCTCAGCTGAAGTGAAATTTACCGCAACAACCGCAAGTTTGTCGGCGTACTCTTTTTGCAGCTTTTCCATCGCAGGCATTTCCTGACGGCACGGCTTACACCAAGTTGCCCAAAAATTGAGCAGCACTTTTTTGCCTTTTGCATCCTGTAAAGAGCTTTTCTCTCCTGACAGCGTTTTCAAAGTAAAATCAGGTGCTTGTTTCCCCTCTTGAATTCCGACTTCTTTTTTGCTGTATGTTTGATATAAATTCCATCCCGTATAACCAGCAAGCATGATAAGCAGGATCCCTGCGAGCCATTTTTTCAGCATATGCCACCTCCGCAGCACATTGTGTCATAAAAAGAAGAGAAAGCGAAATGCCTTCTCTTCCTATTGATTCATCAGGACTGCTTCATTTTTTCACGAAGCACCATTTGAAGGATGCCGCCATGGCGGTAGTAATCAATTTCAACTTCACTATCAAAGCGTACGACTGCTTCAAAAGTTGTTACATTGCCGTCTTCATTGATTGCTCTTACAGTCACAAGGTCACGAGGACGGACTGTTTCATCAACATCTACCTCAATGACTTCTTTACCCGTTAAGCCGAGTGTATCCGCATTTTCACCTTGTTTAAACTGAAGCGGCAGCACACCCATGAATACAAGGTTGCTTCTGTGAATTCTTTCGAAGCTCTCTGCAATGACCGTTCTGATGCCGAGAAGGTTTGTTCCTTTTGCAGCCCAGTCACGTGAAGATCCCATACCATAGTCTTTTCCTGCTAATACAACAAGACCAGTTTTATCTTCTTTGTATTTCATGCACGCATCATAGATGGATGTTACTTCACCAGTCGGCCAGTACGTTGTAAATCCGCCTTCTGTACCCGGTGCAATTTGGTTTTTGATGCGAATGTTTGCAAATGTTCCTCTCATCATGACTTCATGGTTTCCGCGGCGGGAACCGTAGGAGTTAAAGTCACGAGGAGAAACACCTTTTTCTTGCAAGTACTTTCCGGCAGGCGTATCTTTTCCGATTGCCCCCGCAGGAGAAATATGGTCAGTTGTGACTGAATCGCCGAATTTACCGACAACACGCAAACCTTTTAATGGTTCAACCTTGCCTGGCTCAACAGACATTTCTTCGAAGAATGGCGGATTTTGAATGTAAGTTGACTCGCTATCCCATTTATATAAAGCTTCATCTGTTGTTTCAATTTCGTTCCAGCGCTTGTTGTCATCAAATACTGTTTCATACTCTTTGCGGAATAGCTCTGGCGTAACAGTTTGCTTAACAAGTGCATTGATTTCGTCCATTGACGGCCAAATATCATTAAAGTATACGTTTTGACCATCCTTGCCCACACCAATTGGATCGGTTTTCAAGTTAATGTTTACCGTTCCAGCCAGCGCATATGCCACAACAAGCGGCGGTGAAGCAAGATAGTTGCCTTTAACAAGCGGGTGAATACGTCCTTCAAAGTTACGGTTTCCGGAAAGGACAGACGTAATCAGAAGATCATTTTTCGCAACCGCTTCTTCAATTTCCGGTGAAAGCGGACCTGAGTTCCCGATACATGTTGTACAGCCGTACCCAACGAGGTTAAAGCCAAGCTCTTTCATGTATGGAAGAAGGCCTGAATTCACAAGATATCCTGTAACAACTTTAGAACCCGGTGCAAGTGACGTTTTCACGTAATTAGGCACCTTAAGCCCTAACTCAACCGCTTTTTTCGCTACCAGTCCGGCGCCGATCAGAACGTATGGGTTTGATGTATTTGTACAGCTTGTAATCGCAGCAATGGCGATCGCACCCGTTTTCATAACTGTTTCTTCACCGTTAAGGAGTTTAAACTTAATTTCTTTATTTTCTTCCTCAGCATTTAAACCGAATCCTTGGTTACCTGCAGGGCTGACTAAGTGCTTTTTAAACGTTTCCTGCATAGCAGATAGCGGGATCAAATCCTGAGGACGCTTTGGACCCGATAAGTTTGCTTCAATTTGAGACAGGTCAATTTCAACCACATCAGTAAATTGAGGGTCTTCCGCATCTGGAGTGTAGAACAAGCCATTGCTTCTGCAGTATGCTTCAACAACATCAATATGTTCAGGATCACGGCCAGTCAGGCGCAGGTAGTTAAGCGCTTCTTCATCTACTGGGAAGAATCCGCATGTAGCACCGTATTCCGGAGCCATATTCGCAATTGTTGCGCGATCTGCAAGCGGCAGTTCAGCAATTCCCGGTCCGAAGAATTCAACAAATTTACCGACAACGCCTTTTTCACGCAGCACTTGTGTTACTTTTAACGCCAAGTCAGTAGCTGTTGTTCCGTTTGGAAGCTTGCCGACAAGTTTCGCGCCGATTACCTCTGGAACTGGGAAGTAAGAAGGCTGTCCAAGCATTCCCGCTTCAGCTTCAATTCCACCGACACCCCAGCCGAGAACACCGATACCGTTAATCATTGTTGTGTGTGAGTCTGTTCCGACAAGCGTATCAGGATACGTTACAAGCTCGCCGTCTTCTTCAATGGCATGGACAACACTTGCCAAGAACTCAAGGTTGACCTGGTGCACAATACCTGTTGCAGGCGGCACTGCCTGATAATTGTTAAACGCTTTCTTTGCCCAGCTTAAAAATTTGTAGCGCTCTGCATTTCTTTCGAATTCCAAGTCCATATTTACTGCTAATGCATCTTCTGTACCAGCTTTATCTACCTGTACAGAGTGGTCGATAACGAGATCAACAGGAATTTCAGGGTTGATTTTATCAGGATCTCCGCCGACAGCTGCCATTGCTTTACGCAGTGAAGCCAGATCTACTACTGCCGGAACCCCTGTGAAGTCTTGTAAAATAACACGAGACGGTTTGAACGGAACGTCGATATCCTTTAATTCGGCAGTTCCCCATTTTGCCAAATTTTCCACGTGTTCTTTTTTGATAACGAAGCCGTCAACTTGACGCAATACTGATTCTAAAAGAACTTTGATGGAATAAGGAAGCTTCGAAACCTTTCCTATACCTGAATCTTCTAACGCTTTTAAAGAGTAGTAATGATATGTTTTCCCATTTGTAGTAAACGTTTTTCTCGCTTGGAAAACGTCTTTTGCTGCAGTTTTTTGCTCGTTTGCCATTCTCCAAAATCCCCCTTCAGATCAGATCATTCTCAGATGAACATTACATTCCATCACAATTTTCTCACAATTTCATATTAAAACAAAATCATACATAAGTAAATATCAATGTTTTTATTAAATACAATAAGTTCGACTTATGAGAAAAATGTACCGGTAATTTTTACTGTTTACGCTCTCTCATATAACACAATAAAAGGAGCCATATTATGATTGAGGTGATAATGATGGTCAAAAGAAAAGCGAATCACGTCATTAACGGAATGAATGACGCAAAAAGCCAAGGCAAAGGCGCCGGCTATATTGAAAACGACCAGCTTGTACTGACTGAAGCAGAACGCCAAAATAACAAAAAAAGAAAAACCAATCAATAACACAGAACTCTTTTAAGGAGGTTCTCATTTTATGACCAATAAGAATACAAGTAAAGATATGCATAAAAACGCCCCTAAAGGACACAATCCCGGCCAACCTGAGCCTCTAAGCGGAAGCAAAAAAGTAAAGAACCGAAACCATACAAGACAAAAGCACAACTCAAGCCATGATATGTAAGAAAAGCAGACCTTAGTGTCTGTTTTTTTATGCGTTCACCCATTATAATCCACCGCATATGATGTAAAGCAAGGTTGATATGTGGAGGAATGCTTCCATGGACCATTCAAAACGCAACGATGCAAATGATTTCGATAGTATGGATGAATGGCTTCGGCAATTTTTTGAAGACCCCTTCGCCTGGTACGACGAAACATTGCCTATTGATTTATATGAAACTAGTCAGCAGTATATTATAGAAGCGGATCTGACTTTTTTACAGCCTACACAAGTAACAGTTACCCTTTCTGGATGCGAGTTCATCTTAACTGTCAAATCGTCAGGACAGACTTTTGAAAAACAAATGATGCTTCCTTTTTATTTTAATGACAAAACCATTCAAGCCGAATGCGAAAATCAAATACTCACAGTCGCCGTCAATAAAGAAACAGAAGATGGCTCTTCTTTTTCTCTTCAATTTCCTCTCAGCTAAACATAAAAAGTCACTTTCATCCCCTACTATGAAAGTGACTTTTTTTTTCCGTCCATTTATCGTCAAATACCCTCTAGTGACTCTCCCATGGCCAAATAGCAGATTCACTATACAATAGAATATGATCTACTATCTCTTTTGACTAGACGTCTATCACTTTTTTCTATTCTTTTTTTACTGTGTTCTTCTAATCTCTCTTCGTATACAATATGGTTAGAATAAGGGGGAATGCTTGATGCTGGAAGGATGGTTTTTATGGTTTATTCTGTTTTGGGTGATCATGATGGTAGTCTTATTATCAATCGGCGGTTTTTTCATGTTTCGAAAGTTTTTAAAGCGTTTACCAAAAGAGGACGGCAGATCAGAGCTTGATTGGCAGGATTACTATATTGAAAACAGCAGACATTTATGGAACGATGAAAACAAACAGTTTCTAGATGAATTGACTGCGCCGGTGCCAGAACTGTTCAGAGATGCAGCAAAAGCTAAAATCGCAGGCAAAATCGGTGAGCTTGCATTAAAAGAAAAGGTAGCAAAGATTGATCAGCAACTTATGATCAAAGGCTATATTCTCGCAACTCCTAAAAGAGACCATACCTTCTTAAAAAGGCATCTGCGGGACAAAAAAATCGATTTGGAACCTTATCAGACCCTTCTCAAATAAAAAACCTTTCCTGACAAGAGGAAAGGTTTTTTAATTCATTTGAATATTAGCTGACTGCAGCTCGTTATGAAGTTTTCGATATGATAAATACATGGCGATTCTCCAAGGCACAATCATACCGAAAGCCAGAATCCAAAACATTCCGCTCAGTGCACCATAATCGATTGATGTGCTCAAGATGGATTTCATCACGATTCTGATCACCAAAAGACCGACTAATATAAAAACAAATGCTTTAGAGCGTTTCATGTAAATTTCATTATTTTTAATTTCGAACTTAGAAGTTTTGATTAGAAAAATAGAGAAAATCACACCTAAAGTGAATGCTTCCAAAAACTCTGCACCAGTTACCCAAAATACCGGAAATAAAAACATTAACGCTCCCGTACTCATAAAAATCGGCGGAAGAATGATTTTTTTTGGTGAAACAGGCTTGTCAGAGGACTTTATTCTGACCACCATCACAGCTACAGCCATTAACATAGCAATAATCGATGAAACTATAATCATCATACTTATCATTCCTTTGTTTCTCGGAGTGTTGATACTATATACTATACTCCAAAACAATAAAAAAAACCATTTTGAAAAGAAATGACTTTAATGTCCCATAACGCGGCTTACAGCTTCCAGCACTTTTGTTTCCTCAAACGGCTTAACAATAAAATCCTTTGCCCCCAGCTCAATTGCTTCCGTTACAATTCTTTGCTGGCGCATGGCGGTGCACATGATGACCTTCGCTTTAGGATCAAAGGTTAAGATATCACGAAGCGCTTTTATGCCGTTTTTCACCGGCATTGTAATATCCATTGTCACAAGGTCCGGTCGCAGTTTTTTATACAGGTCCGCTGCTTGTTCACCGTCCGCCGCTTCGCCTGCGATTATGTAATTTGCATCTTCCAAGATCTCTCTGATTTTCACTCTCATGAACTTGGCGTCGTCTACAACTAAAACTCTTGTCATATTCCCCTCCAACAATCGATTTCCTCAGATAATAGTCTTATTGTACCAAAAACAAAAGGATTAGTAGTAGTACGAAAGTAATTTACCGTCAAAAACCAGTAAAGCCTCCAAAAAGATCTGACAGCAAAATAATGATCAGGCTCATCCAATTAAAGAATAACAGCACACCAATCACAATCATCAAAACGCCGCCAGCTTTCATAATGAAAAGCTGGTTCTTCCTTATCCACTTCAGCTTTGTGATAAAAAAAGACAATAAAAGAAACGGTACCGCAAAACCGAGTACATATAACATCATGTATGGCACCGCTGAACCCGGATTGGTGCCTGCAAGTGTGATAACAGCACCTAATATCGGACCGGTACATGGTGTCCATCCAGCTGCAAATGCCATTCCGATTAAGACCGACCCTAAAAACCCGCTTGGTTTATGCTTAAAATGGATTCTCCGCTCTTTCATCATAGCCTCAGGCCGAAACACACCGAGTGTAATGAAACCGAACAAAATAATAAGCAACGCGCCAATTTGCCGAATCGCATCATGATAATCCCTAAACAGGCTGCCAATAAAAGATGTTCCATAGCCTAAAGCAATAAAAATGACTGAAAAGCCAAGCAAAAAACACAAAGTATGAAACAGGCTTCTTTTCTGCAGCAGCAGCTTTTCTGTTTTTACATCGTCCATGCTGACCCCTGTAATATATGACAAAAAAGCTGGGTAAAGCGGCAGGCAGCAAGGCGAAATAAAGGATAAAAACCCCGCTCCGAATGTCAAAAAATAATTCACGTCTCCCATGTCATCATCCCTTCATGATTTGACATTCCTTCAAGTTATGACAAAATCATTTCATTTTTTTAACACTTTCACTTGAAGGATTTCTATTTTCAGAAAAAACTTATATAATTTAATTTGACATTGAGACATTATACTCCTTCTCATTTGAAAATTAGTATAAATATGGATATAATATAAACATTCACTTTGAAGATCTAATGTATGAAAGGATACATCCCTGTGATTAGAGAGCATCTATTAAAAGAAATTGAAAAAAAAAGAGCAGAGCTGCTGCAAATTGTCATGGCGAACGGAATGACATCTCATATTACGATAGAGCTCAGTCAGGAGCTTGACCATCTTCTCATACAATATCAAAAGCAGCGCCTTCGAGCAGTAGCGGGTGATGAATGATTGCAAAATAAAAAACCCGTATAAGGGTTTTTTATTTTATAACCATGTTTCTCTATATCATAATCTTTACGTATTATTTCGTTTGATTATTCATGGCTTTCATCATTTGATTGATTTTCTTTTGAGAAGGTTTCATTCCCATTTGCATCATCATCATGCGTAACATTTGTTCATTAATAGGCGGATTCTTTTTCAGGTAGCTCATCATATATTTACGAGCAATAAAAAACCCGAGTGCAACACCTATGAGCAATGCAACAACGCCCACTAGGATGCCAACCCATAAAGTCATTTTATTTCCTCCTTCATGTTGTCTAGTTTAAAGTGTACTAAACCAAAAGCTATTATACAACATTTACATCTCTTTTTCTTCGGTTTTAGACAAAATTTCTTTCTTTCACCGGATTTAGCCATCCGTAACGCTTCGAATTGAAATCCATTGCTAAAAAGCAAGGGCTAACTTTTCTTAACACTTCAAAGAATATCGTTTCTGCCTCGTAATCTCCCGAAGCCACAATTTCTATCATGTGCTCCTTCATCATAAACGTCGCGTGGCCTTTTGCTTTCGGCAAAGCTATTCTATAAATATAATCCAGCTGCCTGTAATCCGTCTTGTTTAAATTCATTTTTAACCGCTGATGCATATGTAAAATCGGGATTGGTTGTGTAATATATTGAATCTGTTTCTCTGTCATTTCATACTGCTGCTTTTCAAGGCTTGTCCAATGATAGTCTTGAAACAGCTCAAACATAACCGATTCCCGGCCGAAATAGTGATTGGCAAATTCCTCTTTGATCAGGTACGTATAGTAGTGACGTTCCATCTTTTCATCCCCTTTTCCAGCAGCATTTCATTTGCTCTCTATTATACAAAAGAAGAAAAGAAAGAATTGTCTATTACTGTTAAACCGCCAATACTATTTTTGTCGGATAAACAAGAAAAAGAGGATGATTTGACTCATCCTCTTTCAAAAGCTTACTTATTGATTAATGCCTTAACTCGATTCACTACGTTCGGAACTGAGAAGCCGTATTCGTTAATGATGGTTTCACCTGGAGCAGATGCACCGAATCGGTCTATGCCGAGAACGTCACCTTCAAGCCCCGTGTATTTGCCCCATCCAAATGATGAGCCCATTTCAATTGCAAGACGTTTTTTCACATCTGCAGGAAGGACTTCGTTTTTGTATTCATCAGATTGTTTCTCAAAACGGTCCATTGAAGGCATGCTGACAACAGAAACATCGATATTTTCTTTTGCCAATTCAGCCTGCGCTTCAATTGCAAGACCTACCTCTGATCCGGAAGCGATGAGAAGAGCGTCAGGTGTTTCGTTTTTAGATTTAGAAACGACATATGCACCTTTTTCTACTCCTGCCAATGCTTCTTCAGATGTTTGATCGATGGTAGGAAGGTTTTGACGTGTAAGCACTAGCGCTGTTGGGTGGTCAGTGCTTTGCACTGCAAGCTTCCATGCTGCTGCTGTCTCATTTCCGTCTGCTGGACGGATCAAAGAAAGGTTAGGCATCGCACGGAGTGAAGCAAGCTGTTCAACAGGCTCGTGCGTCGGACCGTCTTCACCTACCGCAATACTGTCATGTGTGAAGACATATGTCACAGGAAGGCCCATTAACGCTGCAAGGCGAATCGCAGGACGCAGGTAATCAGAGAAGACAAAGAAAGTTCCGCCGAATACACGAAGACCGCCATGAAGCGCCATACCGTTTAAGGCTGCACCCATCGCAAATTCACGTACACCAAACCAGAAGTTTTTGCCTGAGTAATCAACCGCTGTAAAATCACCGGCATTTTTAATTGTCGTTTTGTTCGATCCCGCTAGGTCAGCAGAACCTCCGACAAAGAAAGGAACT
Source organism: Bacillus sp. FSL R5-0576 (assembly GCF_038004765.1). Taxonomy (NCBI): domain Bacteria; kingdom Bacillati; phylum Bacillota; class Bacilli; order Caryophanales; family Bacillaceae; genus Bacillus; species Bacillus sp. FSL R5-0576. Next base: position 1,796,829 of record NZ_JBBORU010000001.1, on the reverse strand, counting down.
TTTTTCGCAAGTCCGTTGAGAACTTCACCGGAAGATGCACGGGATGCCAGGCTGCTTCCTTTTTCATACACAGGAACCTCTTGATCCCAGTCCTTCGGAAGCTCTCCTTTGATTGCCAGTTCAAGCTGTTCAGCAAGTTCAGGATAAACTTCTTTATATTTAGCGAATTGAGCATTCCATTCTTGTTCTTTTTTCTCACCTGATTCTTTAACAGCTGCAGCGAAATGCTCATAAACTTCTGACGGAACGTAGAAGTCTTCTTCATACGTCCACGCGTAAGCTTCTTTTGTTAATTTGCTTTCCTCTTTACCAAGCGGTGCACCGTGAACACCGGATGTACCGGCACGGTTAGGTGAACCGAATCCGATTGTCGTTTTCACTTCAATTAATGTAGGTTTCTTTTCATTTTGGCGTGCTTTTTCGATAGCCGCTGTTAATTCTTCAATATTGTTTCCATCCTCAACATAAAGAACTTCCCAATTCATTGCCTCAAAACGCTGTTTCACGTTTTCAGAGAATGAACGGTCGAGGTCTCCATCAAGAGAGATGTCATTAGAATCGTATAGTACGATCAGACGGCCAAGCTGAAGATGGCCTGCGAGTGAAGCGGCTTCAGAAGAAATACCTTCCATTAAATCACCATCACCGCAAATACTGTATGTATAATGATCGACTACGTTAAATGAATCGCGGTTGTATGTTTCCGCTAAATGGCGTTCAGCAATTGCCATACCGACTGCCATGGCAATTCCTTGGCCAAGCGGACCTGTTGTAGCATCAACACCGGCAGTATGTCCGAATTCCGGGTGTCCAGGTGTTTTGCTGCCCCACTGGCGGAATCCCTTAAGATCTTCAATACTAAGATCAAACCCGCTTAAATGAAGCATGCTGTATAATAGTGCTGACCCGTGTCCAGCAGATAAAACAAAACGGTCACGGTTAAACCAGCCAGGGTTTGCCGGACTTACGTTCATAAATTTTGTCCACAGCGTGTATGCCATTGGAGCGGCTCCCATCGGCATCCCTGGGTGACCAGAATTTGCTTTTTCAATAGCGTCTATTGACAGTGTGCGAATGGTAGCAACTGATTTCTTTTCAATTGTATCCATAAAAATCCCCTTCCTTATGTGTTGTACCCTTACATCATAAATGTCTGACGACTTTTTCTCAACTGTTTCAGCTTAAATTTGAGAGAAACTTGTTGAATTTTGTCACATAAGAGTTTTGATTATAGTATATGCAAAAGAGGAATACGATATTGCCGTATTCCTCTTATATTAGTGAAGTTTGCTATTTCTTTTTTCTCTTTTTAGCTTTTCTGGTGTTACATCATTGCCTTCTGGGTCAATGATTTTCACGCTTTTTAACGTGTTCTTCATAGAAGAACGAAAACCTTTCAAGTACTCTTGACGGAGCTTTTGCTGTTCGGCTTTTTCTTCTTCTGTAATAACGCCAGCTTTAGCTTTGGCAGCAAGCTCATTAATTCTGGCAATTTTCGCGTTTGAAATCATGTTAAACTCCTTTATTGCATTTTGTCTATATAGTACTAGATCAAAAAAAGTTTTACAACTGATTCACTCTGCTGTCTCTTCTTTCTCTATGTATTCCTGAAAACGCCGGTGAACGGTTGCTTTAGAGACATCATAGCCAAACCCTCTTAGGGTAGCCGCGATTTCAGCAAACGTTAGTTTATTCGCTCTTAGGCGGACGATCTCAGAGATTGGCACCTCTATTTTTTCTTTTCCACTGTTCTCATGTTGGTTTTTTAAGTTTTTTTGCGGTTTAAAACCGTTTTTTACTGCACGCTTCATTCCCCGTCTGATTTTCATGTTGTGAATCTTTCGCTGATACTCTTCCACAATGCTGACGATTTCCAAGACCATTGAGTCAGCCTCCGATAACTCCAGTTCACCTCTATGAGCCGTTGTATAGACTTTCACACCTTCTCTGTAAATACAATGAAGCAGTGCGATTTTTGCGTTTCCCCGCCCGAGCCTTGTCTCGTCTTGAACCAAAATGACATCAATTCCAGCGATCTTAATCTCATCAAGCAGCTCAAATACACCATCCCGATCCATTTCATATCCGCTGGCTTTTTCTGAAATCACTTTGACGACTTCCATGCCGTTCTCCGCAGCAATGGCCGTAAGCTCCTCTTCCTGCCGCTTTAATGACGTTTCCTGCTGTTCTTTATTTGTGCTTACACGGGCATAAATGAGTGCTTTCATTTTATCTCTCTTTCCTCTCTATCTTACAGTTGCCAATTCATATGCATCCTGATGCTTCTTTTTCAATGGGATCACTAACTCATCACCCGGCTGGATATCAGATGTTTGTAGTTGATTTTTATCAGCTACCCATTCAATAAAATCATTTTTGTTTATCTTTTTTGTATCTGCTACCTGATCAGCAATTGACCAAAGTGTGTCGCCTTGCTGGACTTCTATTTTAACATACTGATTAAGCTCCTGGCCGCTGCTTGTATATGACAGCATAAAGATAACCGCGCTCAAAATCACTGTGAACAGACCGACAAAAATAATAGATTCTTTACTCATGATCATAACCTCCAACAGGAATGTTTGTTCGCATTTTTATAATTTCAGTATATACGAACAAACGTTTCTGTCAATTGTTTTTTCGAACCTATGTTTGTACTGTAAGGAAAATCATGCTATAATCTTCTTAAAATCGACGTTTTGAGGTGCGAAAAATGACGAAGCTATCAAAAAGGCAACTTGATATCCTCCGTTTTATTAAAGCAGAGGTTAAATCAAAAGGATATCCGCCTTCCGTGAGAGAGATCGGAGAGGCTGTCGGGCTTGCGTCCAGTTCTACTGTCCACGGCCATTTGGCCCGCTTGGAAACAAAAGGGCTGATCAGACGAGATCCGACAAAACCAAGAGCAATAGAAATTCTTGATGAAGAAGTAGACATTCCGCAAAGCCAGGTCGTTAATGTACCGGTCATCGGGAAAGTCACGGCGGGATCTCCTATTACAGCAGTAGAAAATATTGAAGAATATTTTCCGCTCCCTGACCGCATGGTTCCTCCAGACGAGCATGTATTTATGCTGGAGATTATGGGAGACAGTATGATAGATGCTGGTATTCTCGATAAGGACTATGTCATCGTTAAACAGCAAAACACAGCGAACAATGGGGAAATTGTAGTTGCGATGACAGAAGATGATGAAGCAACTGTAAAACGATTCTATAAAGAGGATACACACATTCGCTTGCAGCCTGAGAACCCAACGATGGAACCTATCATTTTGCAGAATGTCAGCATTCTAGGGAAAGTGATTGGCGTGTTCAGAACCGTCCATTAATCTATTGATCTATCAGATGCATAAAATAACCCCCTCTTCCTTTACGGAGAGGGGGTTTGTTGTTCAAAAAAAGCAGGCTCGCCCTGACTTTTGGGTGCGAGCCCGAATAGGAGGAAAAAGAACATCATGTTTACACCATAATTATCCACCAAAAGATTGTTGAAGTCAAGAAATTTTCTTTCCTTTAGGAAACTTTTATCAAAATATGAACATTTAGAATATTAGACGCCATCTTCTTAAAAACGTTTCATTTTTTAGGTCGTGGAAGGATACGGTTTCATATTTATTAAGGGGCGAAGCAATTGAAATATACTGAAAATTTAGTACATAGTTTAATTAGTTCAACATTCTGATAAAACAGCTCGCTTTCTTCATATAAAATGTAATGTGTATTTCAATTTCACCTTCACCCAATCACTTGTACAGTTCAAAATATATGGCATCGTTGAACAAGTCGGGTAGAAACCTTCCCCAAACATAAAGTCTCCACCAACACCCTTCTTTAAATTTAACCTTATATGAAATATGGTTGTGCTATCAAAAGGCCGTTTCATCATAAAAGTGCATATGCGTTTTTTCTTGTTTGTAATATCGAAGCCTGTCTTGAAGGGTTCCGGTATGAAATTCAAATTTGTGGCCGTCAGGGTCGGTAAAATAAATTGATTTTCGATCGCGTTCATCTCGTTCTCTGCCAGGCAGAATATTGACATGAAGTCTTTTTAATTTAGCTGACATCTCCTCAAATTCATGATCTTCAATTGTAAAAGCAATATGGGTATAAGAAAGCTTAATGTCATTTCTCGGGATGTCTGGTTCTTCATTAAGAGCTAGCCAGATGCCGTTCATGTCAAAATATGCAGTTGTTCTTCCCTTTACCAAAAGCTTTGCACCAAACACTTTTTGATAAAAATCAATCGATGTATCCAAATGCGAAACTGAAAATAGCAAGTGATTGATTCCTTTTATCTCCACAAATCATTCCCCCCTTGAAAGCTGATCATCCACATATACGACTTTTTCATAAGAAAGTTTCATACAGCTGAAAAAAAATACCAGTGTAAACAAAAACGGACTGTTTAAAATAGTAACATGACCATTATGAATGGTTTTGAATTGCATTATTTATCGTTTGTTTACGCCCAAGAATTTTCTTCAAAAAATAACAATTTAGGTGGTCAAATGAAACATATCATTGCGCTTGCTTCAAAGATTGCTTTCACTCTCGCCCTTTTATATGTGATTTTGGACAGAGTCTATCACGCATCCTTTTTAAGTGTGATGTTTATTGCACTTTTCTTAGGTTTTGTTTCCTATCTTTCTGGTGACATGCTCGTCTTACCCAGAACAAACAATATTACAGCTTCATTAGCTGACTTTGGCCTTTCATTCGTTATTCTTTGGGTATTTGTTTTAACCCAAACAAGAAACGATTTCTCACCATTTGGAGCAGCTCTCCTTTCCGCTGCCTGTCTTACTGTTTTTGAATACTTTTTTCATCGGTATTTACTGAAAAATGTGCTTGATGAAAATTTCCGAAATGAACTGTCAGCGAGAGATAACACGTTGCAGTATCAAACGGAAGCCGCGGACGAGCTGTTTCCCGAAACGAAAGAGAAGCATAAGGAATAGGAGGCTGTCTTATCGCCTCCTATTTTTCAGTAGCTATTTTTGAGAAAACGGAACATCACTTCTGTAAACTCATAAAACCTCTCATTTTGAGTAACAGCTCTGCTTTTTAAAGAAAAGATGCCGAACAAAGACTTTCGAAACCCTGTGCTCATTTCTATCTGAATACTTAAACCTGTTTTTGATTTATTTGCAATGTTATTCGGACTAACGCCCGCATGCGGATGGTCCATATTGAGCAATACAGCAGGAAAACCGGCATGTTGCAATTTCTCAACTAAATCTGCCGCTCTTACGCGATCTGTACCGCCGACTTCGATCTGCTGATCTTCTTCTGCGTACCCGTGTAATGAAATGACATATTCATGATTTCCCGTCATTTTAAGGGCCCGAGGTTCATCAAAGTGTGTGCTCGTAATGTGCAGGACTGAGTTTCCTGTCGATTTTAAGCCTTCAAATAAATACATCGAGTACTCTTTGCTGAGCTCTCTCGCTACTTCACTTGTCCCGCCTTCAATACCTCCTCCGTGAATAGCTAAAACAAGAACAGAGCTTCCGGTTTCTTTCGTAACAACGCCGTAATCAGAAGGATCTTCATTGTTTTTTAATTCCTCAAAATTCTGATATACATCTTCAGCATAAATTGAAGAAATCGGAGTAAACACCATAAAAATCAACAATAATTTTACAATTTTAATAGTTGATGGAAAACGTTTGGCTATGTTACAATCAACATGCTTCAAGGAATGGAGCAAACGGCGGAGCAGGGATACTTTGGCCGGTTTCATCTACTCCGCCTCTAAGTCCAAATCAACAGAATGTAGGTCTCTTTGAGGCTTTAGCACGAATTCTCTCGTCCTCCTTGTTAAATTTTTGTTAAATTCACAATATTATATACCATTAGCCCGGGCGCTGTTCTTCTCATTTTTGAATTTATGAAAAGTAAGCTGGCACCACCTCCCCCATTTTCCATACAAAACAAAAATGCACCTGCCCTTTGGCCTGTGCACTTTTTATTTTTTCTTCATTCTTCGTTTTTTTGCTTGATTTAATTTCATGATGTTTTTTTCAATTTTTCTTATGTTTCGCCTTTGCGGGATTGTTTTCATTTCATAATAAACAGAAATAAACCCGCTTACTGTCACTGCTGCAATATAAAGGACGCGCTGTTTGATCATCCGGTCAGCATGTCCATGATCATTCGCTTCTTTTTCCAGTCTTTCGATCACAGCTTTATCAAACAGCTGATCGACATACACTTGTTTCATTCCCACTGCAAACCCAGCAGCCAGCCAAAGAATCAGAAATAAACTGATATAAAACACCATAAACCCTTCCTTTCCTGTCTTTATGCGGTGCAGAATTTTAAAACAGTTCATCTCATTACAACTGGCAGACGAAGCTTCTTCTTTGTGTTAGGTTCTTTCAATAGGCTGGTTAATATGTGTAATGCTGTAATGAACAGTTAGAAATTTTATTCCAAACAGCCACATATGATGAACAGCGGTTAATTTGTTGTCATGTACAGCTTCTATCAGAAAGGTTTCAGATAAAGGAAGCGGACAAGTTCCCGCTCTTGTTTGCAGATAAATCCCCTCATCCCCCGCTCTGCTTTTTCTCCGCCTGCTTGTTAAAACCAGCTTCTCCTGATGATGATATGGTTTTAAAATACCTGTCATGCTGCTGAATGGAAGCGGTAAAGAAATATTCATATACCCTTCTCCATTTGAACGATACACTGAATAAAGAGCGGTAAAAATGGTTTCGTTTTTTTCATTTGTTCTAATCCAGGCACGTACTCTTTCCCTTCCGTCTTTTTTAGAATGAACACCTTTTATCTTGCTGTACATCCTGTACCAGTCAGGGTACGTCGAAAGATGTATTTGGCCGATTCTTCTGCTGAACCATTCGTAAATAATTGCAAGCGGCCGAAACCACGTGCTCCATGTTACTTTTGCTTTAATATTATATTCGATGGTTTGTTCATAAAACGAAAGAATGAGCGGCGCCAGTTTTTCTGGTGAAAAATCTTTTGAACGCAGGCTGCCCATATCATCCACAAGTCCGCTGTACCGAGCGTTATTTTCAGCTTGAATGTTAGCTAAAAATTCTTCTCCCATCTTTCTTTTTCCGTAGATACGGCTGAATGTCTTTACACTGTCTGCATCAAAAGGCTTCGGATCCTCTATTCTCCACCCTATGAGAGCGGGCAAGATAACACCAAACGCGTTGACAAAACCGTGAATCCAAATCATCTGATTGATGGTCAATGTAACTTCTTGCCGAAATACACCAAATGAATAAATCATCGAGAAAGCAATCGTTATCATTAAAACAGCGGAAGAAAGCCGAATAAGAAATGTCCCCGTCTTGGTGCGAAAAGCTGCCGTGAACACCAAAAATGCATGAAGATAAATCGCCGCCATATAAATGCTAACCGCAATGACATCAAGTGTTTTTGAATATGTGATGCCCAGTGCGATAAGAAGGGGCGAAAGCAAAATCACCCATGTTATCCAACTATACAACATCCGATGTTTTCTAATGGTTCTGCCGAGTAAGCCGTTGAAGATCGGGATCAGAAAAGCAGAATAGTGAAAGTGGACAGCAGTCAGCAAAATGATGAGAGGGCCAAATTGCATGATCTGCAAATGGGCAGCATAAGCAAAAAACCAAAATCCTCCTCCCGCCAAATAAATAAGACCGAACAAAACTGATGTCTCTTCGATTCTATGTATCTTTGTTTCCCAAAGGCGGAAGATCGCATACAATGCAATAAAAACTGTGTACATCCACCAGATAAGTGCGAAACCCCCAACCTCCGTCACAAGAGCCAACACTGCAAAGAATGCGGCTACAGGGTAGCACTGGATTAGCCCATATTCCATAAACTGAGCAGCACGAACCGGAGATTGACGAAAAACAAAAGGAAAAATTCCCGGCACGAAAAATAGAATGGATAACAAAACGAGTGCCTCTGCCACTGAAATATCCGGTGCTTCCGCTGCAAGAAATCCTATAAAACAAAGCGCACTGACTATGCCATTTCGTTTCATGATTCTCTCTCTTTCTCCTGAAACGTTCCTTTATAAAAGAAAAGAGTGCCAAGAATTGTATTTTGCACATGCACTTCAATGGTGAAACAATTCTTTTTTTCATCAAACGTTTCGCAAACTTCGGATGTACCGGTCAGCCATTTCGGCAGCGGGATTCTTTTTCCGCATATCAATAGCCATTGCTTTCCCGATGTGATCGTAAGAGAGCCGTCATGAGATGCCTCGAACGTCAAAACAGACAGCAGCAGATGAGGTTTGCCGAAGAAATCAAGTATTCTATTTTCTTTCTCGTCATATATCATTATCGCGTCAAAGAAACGTTTTTTGCCTTTAAAGAAAAATGTACGATTCCATTCTATTCCTGTATGTTGCGATTTCAAAAGACAAGTTCTATTTTGTATTGTAAATGGAATGTCTTTGCCTCTTTCTGAAAAGAAGCATCTGAAAAAAACACCCAGCTTTAACAGCATTCTAACCAGAAAAGAGCCTCCGCTTATTTCTGACATCGTTCCCGTCCCGCTGAATGTTTGAGACCCGTCTAATTGGTACCGTTTCCGCAGCTTGGGATGCAGCAAATGATAGTTAATAATTGATTTTTCATAAATCGAACTCACAATGTCACTTCTTTCTCTTTCGTTTTGTGCGCCTGGCACTGGGGAGCTGCAGGCTAAGAGCGCCGCTTGCTGCGGAAAACACACTCAACAGAACCCACATGAATATTTCGGAACCTAGACAAGCAAACCCCGCAAAGATACAAGCCTGGACACCATGAATGATCCATTTTCTTTTTAAAGGAATCAGCCACAAAATAGCTAAGCCTATCTCCGCTGTTCCTGCCAATATGCTTGTCTCAACACTTGCAAAGCCTTGATAGAACCAAAACAGGCTGAAAAACAGACACATGAACACATAGATGATAGCAGATCGAATGAAGCGCTTCGGATGTTTATTTTGCTCAACCCAAAGCCTTAATGCATCAAAGCTCCAGGCAGTCGCCCAGCCAAGCAGCGGCCGAAATAATAAACGATCGATCCATCTTCCCGGCAGTCCGTAGGCTGTTTTGTATTGATACTGTGTTAAAAACGTCATTTTCCCATTTTCTCTCTGTATATACTTCCAGTAGCCGCTTCCATGCCGAATCAGAGATAACGGATGATTAGAGCCAAAAGCCAGTGAAGAAGACCTTTCAGATGAACATTTGTTGAAAACACCGACGGTTTCTCCTGTACCTGACACCTTTAATCCAAAGCCTACCCTTGTTTCGTAAAGAAACTTCTGTTTTTCGCATGGCTGACTATTCAAATACGTAATATTTGAAAACCGGAGATCCCATTCCTTATGCAGTGATGGGTTTTGTGTATATTCCCAGAGTGTATCCAGATCAGATTTCATTTCGATTTCTACATAAATCGGTTTCTGCCTCACAGCCCCTTCTCCCTTCTATTTCAAGCAATTCCTATATTAGCATATTGGTCGATTTGAAAAGTGTATATCTCTCCAAAAAATGTATCTTTATCCTAAAAAATGCATAAAAAAGAGAAGAGAGGTTTCCTTCTCTTCCTTGGGATTCATTACTGAGTTTTAACCGTGCCGAAATGAGTAATTGTGACGTTCACACTGTATGTGATGTCGGCTTTACTGAAGGTGTCATCCCAGTTATTTTTCACCCTTTTCCATAAGTGAGGATATGTAAGTCTAAAAGATTCATCAAAACCCGCAACATCTGCTTTATAATCATGCTGAATTTTTTTTAATACCTGACCAACTATTATCTTTACCTCGTTTTCAATAGTCGTTTCGAGACGATCTATAAACTGGGTGTCCAACGCCTCTTTTGTGTTCCAGTTTTCAACCAAATCGCCTTCTGATTCAATATCGACATGGAATGAAATATCCGTCCCTTTTACGATTGGCTGAATTTTGCTTTTGATTTTATTGATATCGTACGCTAACGTCTGTTGGCTCTTTTTATCATGACTTTTGACAACTCCGCCTTTCCCTTCTCCTCTAATCCATGTAATCCCCTCAGTTTCATATTCATTTAAAGTGCCTATCATTTTTTTCGATTTTCCGTTGATTACAGCTGCTCCGGAATACTTGACCGCTCCATTCGCCGCAACCACATTTTGCAGTAAAAAGCTGCTGCCAGAATGCAGTTTTCCAATTAGTTTCGCGAGTGTCACAGGGGGAAGAATTTTGGAAACCTTATGTTCATTTTCACCTAATCCAATCAGTCGAAAAGCCGGAATTTCTCCGTTCTCTTTCAGCTGGAGAGCTTCTTTTGCTTCCCCTTTAGCAGATAAAACAAGACAGCTTAGCCTGATTTCATTATCACGAAAAAATTGATCCAGCATTTCGTCGATAGGAAATGTGTGCAGCACATCTTCACTCATGACAACAACTTTTAAATGCGGGCTAAACACTTCTCGGTCCCGTCTTAGTGCAACCTCACTTCCGATCTGCTGTAATGAATCCCCTGTTTCACTTATATTAATATACGCTTTTTGCACTCCTTGTCCGCTACCGCCTCCCCCGCCAGTGCCCGCGCCTGCCGCTTTTTCATTAACAAATTGATAGGTCAGCGTAATGTTGTCTTTTTTCGGATAGCTCCCGCCCTCTTCTTTTAACTCTTTTTCAGTGTTCGTTTCTTTTCCTTTATCAATTGCGATAGCGAATGTGAGACCCAGATCTTCTATTTCCCGGCTGCTCCAGCATCCTGTTACGCAAACCATCACCAGACATACTATGACCATAGCAGGCACTTGACGTTTTAGTTTACTTTTCACCTCTTTTCCTCCATTTCGAAATGACTAACAGCAAAATCGGCAAAGCGCCAAATATATACAAAGCGATATGACTGACCGTATCGCCCAATATAAAGACGTCATTTTCATTTTTCGGCATGCAAGAGAGGATATAAATAACAGGAAGCAGCCCAAACATACATGAAAGGGGTTTCTTTTTAAAAACCTGTGAGACTCCCAGGGAAGCTGCATAAAAAGTGATAATAAACGTGGCAAAAAGCTGCATAATCCAAATCACAAGCAGAAATGATTCAAACCGTTCAAATATTAAACCAGGTATTTCAAAACTTCTCATCAGATCAAGCCCCGGCCATGTTCTCGTCACAACTCCCTCAACTGATAGTGCACCGATGACCATAATCAGCGTAATCATATAAAAACTGGTCACAACGCCTGTCCCAATCACAACCGCTTTCAGAGCATTTTTCGGCTTTTTCATAAATGCTACTAAAATGAGCATAATTTCTGAACATGTAAATGAAAGGTTCGTTGTCTTTACTCCTCTGAGAACCGGCATGATTCCATCTCCTAATACAGGGCGCAAATTGTTGATTTCAAATATGCCTAAACTCATGAGGGCTATCGTTAAAAAGATGATGACCGTAATCGGAAAAATCATTTCAAAAAGCCGTGCAATCGGATCTAGGCCTTGTGTAATTGAATAAAGCCCAATCCAAAGAACTGTCATAATGATGGCCCAAGACGGTGTCCCTTCGAGGAGAAAAAAATCCACGATTTCGGACATGACTCTGACTTCAAATGCACCGAGTGCCAGAAAATAAGCAATAAAAACAATACTGATCAGATGCCCGAGCCATTTTCCTACAATATGTCGGGAGTATTCATAAAAGGTCTCCTTAGGATACTGCTGGCTTAATTTAACTATAATCATCCCGGCTATTACCGCTAGGACCCCGCCTAATAAAATTGAAATCCATCCATCAGGAGATTGTGTTTGTTCTGTTACTGTCCGAGGGAGCGTAAGAACTCCGGCAGCAAGCATATAATTAATGATGATAATCGTTGCCTGAGCGGTTGTGATTTTACTGGTTGGGCTGAACATGAGACTTTATCACCATCCTGTCGAGTTCATCACTTCACCCGTTTTGTATTATCTGTATTCATCATTTTAGGCCGGCGCTTCATGACTAAAAGAGGCATTCTGATAACAAAGTCTTTCCAATCTTTTAAGTGATAGGGCACTGCCGGACTTGCGTATGGCACACCAAAGCTCTTTAGCTTTACGACATGGCTGCTTAGCAGCAGATAATACATAATGACTCCAAACAATCCAAACACCGCCGCACAAAACATCGCGCCAAACCGAAGCATCCGAAGTGCTATACCTGTGCTATAATGCGGGATGGCAAATGAAGAAATTGCTGTGAGCGCAACAACAATGACCATGATTGGACTGACAATCCCCGCCTGCACAGCTGCTTCCCCGATGATTAATCCGCCAACTATGCCAATTGCGGGTCCAATCGGTTTTGGCAGACGAAGCCCCGCTTCTCTTAAAATTTCGATCGCGACTTCCATAAATAAGGCTTCAATGAGGGATGGGAACGGAACACCCTGGCGCGTCCCGGAAATTGAAATCGCCAGCTTGGTCGGAATTAACCCCGGATGAAAAGAAATAAATGATATATATAAAGCGGGTGCGAATAACGTTATCATTGCTGCGATGAACCTCAGCAATCTGATGAGCGAGCTCGGGAACCACCGTTCATAATAATCTTCAGGCGATTGAAGCATCATGCTGAAAGTGACTGGAACAATCAAAGCAAACGGAGTGCCGTCAAGCAGAATGGCTACTCTTCCTTCCATTAATCCGCTTATGACGCGATCAGGACGTTCTGTACTCTGTACTTGCGGGAACGGGCTCAAATAATTATCCTCAATTAACTGTTCAACGTAGCCTGACTCCGGCAAATGATCGATCTCAATCCCTCTCACTCTTTTTCTTACTTCCTCGACTACTTTTGGATCTGCAATGTCATTCATATAAGCGATAATTAAATCCTTTTTTAATCGTGTTCCTACTTCAAATCTCTGCAATGTTAATTGATCATTTTTTCCTTGCTGTCTCAAAAGAGCTGTATTCGTACTCAACTCTTCTGTAAAGCCTGTGCGCGGCCCTCTGACAAGCGCTTCTGAAAGCGGCTCCTCGATACTTCGATTTTGTTTTTTTACAGTTCCCAGAAGAAAGGCCTGCGGTATTCCATCGATGAGAAGCGCTGTCGAACCCATGAAAACATTCAACACGATATCACTGATTTTCTCTGATTCTATGACATCACCGATTGATATGATTTGATTTTTTATCTGTTTCGAAGTTAAAATACCTTTGCCGGATTGAGAAATTTCATCGCTTACCTGATTAGGTTGATTCATGAATAACACTGATAATCCTTTATTAATCAAATCCTGATCAGACAGTCCTTCAACAAAGATCAATGCCGCTTTCACATGTAAATGAGTGATTTCAAGCTCACGGAAGTGAACGTCCCCGTTATGTCCTATTTTTCTTTTTACATGTTCTAAATCGTATCCGATGTTACCGGTTAACACATCCTGATCCTTTTCAGCTGTTGAATGATCTGATTTATGCTGCTTCTGTGTTTTGTACTGATTGCTCCGCCACCTCATCATTGCACCTTCTTATACATGAATCCAAGTAAACACTTTATAGATTGCATATGGAACGAGAAATACTACTAACGCTTGAAACCACACATTCCAGTCAGTAAGTGTTGATATCATGTTATCCATCTGTCAGTTCCCCTCTCTCTAATAGGATTATTTTTCCCGTATACCTATTTTTTATGTTCGTCTTTTTTCTCAATAAAAAAAGCATGATGAACATTTCATCATGCTTTTAAAGAAATCAACCTGACCATTTTGCATTATTAAACACAAAATGAGCCTTTTAGCAGTCTGGGATAAACTAAAATTCCAGCTTGAAGCTTTCTGCCTGATCTGAAACTTCCACAGGAATCCCCATTATCGTTTTCGGTTTGGATACGTAAACAAAGCGCATTTCTTCCTCTAATTGCTGAAACACTTTTTCACTAACTATAATTCTGGCCGGCTTCCCTGGACTGTTATCAATGGCTGCTTTGATTTTTCCAAGCATAAAAAACCTCCTGTTTTAGAAAATGGCACATTTACTATTAAAACAAAAATCGCAAAATAAATTGCCTGAACAGGAATTCCGGTTCAAACATAGCAGTTGCGGCGAGCAAACAAGAATGAACGAAATGACAACATACACCTCTCTCTTTTTCGCGCATGCAGAATTCTCCCATTCACAGATCAGACTGGCGACTGACACGCTGTTCAACAGCAGCTCTAGCATAAATAATGCACGCTATGGACATGATCTTATTAGTTATTATATGATTGAATTGAAAAAAACATCATATGTCAAGAGGTAAACGAAATGGCTCAAAACAACGAAAATGCATTACCGGATATTACAAAAAGCATTACCCTGGAGGCTCCCATTCAGAAAGTCTGGGAGACAGTCTCTACTTCGGAAGGCATTGCCAAGTGGTTTATGCCCAATGACTTTCAGCTCAAAGAAGGACAAGAATTTCACTTACAATCACCGTTTGGGCCGTCCCCTTGTAAAGTTTTGGCTGTTCAAGCTCCAACTGAACTTTCTTTTGAATGGGATACAGAAGGATGGGTCGTTACCTTTCAATTAGAAGACTTGGGGGAAAAGACAGGGTTTACCCTTATTCACAGCGGCTGGAAAGAGCCGAATGAAGTGATCGGCAAAGCAAACGAGAAAAGCTCCGTCGTTCGCGGCAAGATGGATGGCGGCTGGACTGGCATTGTAAATGAAAGGCTTCGTAAGGCTGTCGAAGCATAAAAAAGAGAGAGGTATCTCTCTTTTTTGTTCTTTCCCAAGGGTTATACTTCACAATTTGAGTCCATCAATCATAAAACGTAACAGTTTTAGATTTACCAGAGTAATCGGTAACATAGAACTCGGCCTTGTTATTGCTCCCATCTACAAATTTTCCAATACTGCCAAATGTGTGGCATTCTCCGGGTGAAAAATAGTTTGCCCCTACATAATCATCAGGATTGTCACCGGGATCATCCTCATATAAGTGCAGTGAGACAGAAAAAGGAGTGCTTCCTGAAAGGCACACTCTAAAATCTCCTCCGGTTGAGTATACCGTCGGACTTGAGTAAGTATATGTGTAAGTCCCCAACTTATCCCACTCTCCAGCCCCAGCAGTTCCAGCTTTTTCTGCTTGTACCGTTAATGGAAAAACCACAGCCAACCCTAAAACAGACAAAAATCCAACTACCTTAGTGAATCTCATCAGCTACACCACTCCTCTATTTCAATGATAGCCGCAGATACGTTTGTATCATTTCCGGCAGAGCTACATAATTGATCCATCCTGCCTCCCTGCTTCTTAGGCAGGTGGCATTGGACATTATATTCAGCAGCAGCCGTTTTATGAATCCGTCTTTGTGCTGGTTTTAAAATGTTAAAAATAAATGCATTCCCATTTGTACTGCTATCTCTTATAATTTGTTTAAAAGGTTGTACTTCAATCAGGGGGAAAAGGATATGGAATTAAGCTTCACAAAAATACTCGTTATTTTGTTTGTAGGTTTTTTAGTATTTGGACCTGATAAACTGCCAGCGCTTGGCCGTGCAGCAGGAAAAGCCTTATCAGAATTTAAACAAGCAACAAGCGGACTGACTCAGGATATCAGAAAAAGTGACTCAGAAAACAAAGAAGACAAACAAATATAGGATAAATCGTTTGGGCCGATGAAAAATCGGCTCTTTATTTTGATTTGTTTCTGTGTCATCTGCCTTTTTTTTATCATTTGGACAGCCCTTTTTTCCTTCTATGATTTTAACTGTCCAAGCCGCAAAATCTACTCGCCGTATAATAAAGCGTAGTAAAAATAAAGGAGGAGTAAATATGGGTTATTACAAAAAATACAAAGAAGAGTATTATACGGTCAAAAAAACGTATTATAAGAAGTATTACGAATATGATAAAAAATATTATGACTGTGATTACGACAAAAAATATGATGATTATGATAAAAAATATTATGATCACGATAAAAAAGACTATGATTATGTTGTAGAGTATAAAAAGCATAAAAAACACTACTAAACGCCATTCACATCTCCTCGTTTTTACTTTCCCCCGGCTATTGCCGGGTCTTTTTTGTTTATGCACTATATGTATATTTCTGAAGCTTCCCTTTCTATGAAAACCTTGGTGACTGAATCTAAAAAAGAATAATGAATATTTAGTACATAGTTTAGTTAGTTCATAAATGAGCGCATTCAGTTTATTGCAGTTACAAAGAAACTTTTATAAACTCTTTGAGGATCATACATAAAAGGAGAGGTTTTTTGTATAGAAACATCGTATTTTATCTCATTTTACTTTGTCTTTTTATATCAGTTGTCATGAAAAGATTTGAGGTGATAAGAACAATAGCCAATGTTATCTGCTTTGTTTTCGTATTGCTGTATTTTAAAGATGAAATGAAAACATACTCACGTAAAGCGTTAGCAATCCTAAGTATTTGTTTTCTTTTCTTAGTCGGTATCTGTGCTTTTATCATTTTACAAGGACAGACATTGATGAAACGTCACCTCTTTTTTACAGGCTGGGAAACGATAGCGGGCATTCTTTTAATGATCGTTTCTTTAAGCATTTGTACTTTTATTTTGGGGAAAATTTCAAATCGGTTAAAACGATTGTGATCTCGTTCTTTCCTCTGATAAAGTTACATAGCTTTCAGATTGGAGAAGCGTTTCGTCCCTTACATCACTCAAAATGAAATATTTTGTTTATTTATATACATCAATCCAGTTCCAAAATAAGGTATAATAAATGACGAAATCACTATCAAAAGGGGGAATTTGAGTGAAAAAATATTGATTGCAAGTGCAGTAGGAACAGCCATTCTTTTCGGAACACTTCCATCAGGTATACCAGGCTTGCCCGCGGCAGATGCTCAAGTCGCAAAAGCAGCATCACAGCTGCCTAAGGGAATCGGCGGCCGCGCCTATCTGAATAGTACAGGCGCCGTTTTTACAGCTAAAATCAATCTTCCTGACACTGTAAAATATGATACGGTCTCTACTCCTTATATTTATTCAGGATTTAGGGCAACAAGCGGAACTGAGGCCGATATCGGGCTTCAGTACAGCAAACAATACAACGTCTGGAAGCCCCTCATGAAGGTTGGGTCCAAAAATGAAGAAACGTACATCGAAGGAAAAGACAAATTCACATACAATAAAGGCTTCCGCCCTGGAAGCACAGTCCAAATGACAATCTATAAAAATTTAAGCGGCAATACGCGCATGACCCTTTGGGGAACGAACAATGACGGCTATACTGGACGGATTATCACAGAAATTCAAGGAACCAACATCGGCACGATTTCAAAATGGAAAACCCTTGCTACCGCGGCTGTTTCGTATGAAAGCCAGCGTGATGCGATCAAAGCAACCTTTTCGACCTCTTTTAACAACATCACTATCGACAATAAAGCCGTTACTCCTGTGGTAGATACACAGGATTTCGCAAAGGTTTCAGTTGCAGGAAATAACGTTACGATCTCTGTTAATAAATAAACGAAGCAGCAAAAAGCCGCCAGCATTGTCTGGCGGTTTTCCTTGGAGCATACTGGTCATAGTTCGTTTCTTCAGCTCTTTTGTTTAAACCTAACTTTAATAAGGGTGGAAATTGGTATGAAATATGAAAAAACAAGTCTTTTTGGAATGATTTTAGTTATTGTAGCACTTCTAATATCTATATATTTTATGTGTAATACAAATGCGTTGATACCTGCTGGATATGATCTAGCTATTCATGGAATTGTAATATCTAGAACTGTAATGATTGCTTTTACTTTGTATTTAGTTTCAAAGTTAGGATATTTTCTTCTGAATAAAAAAGATTAACTGTAGAGTTAATCTTTTTTATGTATTATACGTGTTTGTCCTTCAATTTTTATTCATCTTCCAGATTGCTTAATGAAATTAGGATACCTGCTATCTATTCACTGCACAATAAAAAGGCAGCATTAAACCGCTACCTCAAATAAAAGCTTGTCCCCATGTTTATAGTTGATTAACTTGAAATCATCAATGGTAAAGTCATAAAAATCTTTCACTTCAGGATTGATCCATAGTTCAGGTGCTTCAAACTGTTCTCTTTCCATTTGAATTTTCAAATTGTCTATATGACGTGTGTACACATGGCAATCCCCAATGTTAAAGATATATTCACCAAGCTCATAACCAGTCACTTGAGCAATCATGCGCTGCAACACATTATACTGGAATACATTGAATGGATTTCCCAATGCCATATCATTGCTCCGTGCTCTTACCTCAAGGTGGAGTTTCCCATGTTTAACGTACCATTGTGTCTCGTATACACATGGCGTTAAGGCCATTGCGTCTAATTCATCAGGATTCCACAGCATTGTAATATGTCTGCGTGAAGATGGATTGTTCTTCAATTGATGAAGAAGATAGTCTACCTGATCCACTTTTTCTCCATTTAGACTTCTGTTTTTCTTCCCCAACTGAAATCCATATGCATGTCCGATGGTGCCGTCTTCTTGTTTCCATTGATCCCAAATATGTACGCTCATCTTGTTTAAATCATTAACATCATTAGATTTCAGCTGCCAAATCCAGAGCAACTCTTTAATGGCTGTTTTCCAGGCAACCTTTTTTGTCGTTAAAATCGGAACCTCTGAGTTGTCGAATCTCATTTGCTTACTGATTACACTTAGAGTATGTGCCGGTGTTCCATCTGAGTCCCACTTGGTTCTTACATCAAACTCTTCGTCTGAGATTCCATTATTGATAATATCCTTTATAATTGAATTGTATTGTTTATCGAATTGCGTCATGACTATTCATATCCTTCTTTCATTTTCAGTTGCTAAGCATAATTTATTACGAATGCAATATTATCGCAAATACTAAGCACTTGCAGATAAAGTGAGGATCTTATTCCACTCACTGTGTGTTTAAAGAGGAGTTAATCCCCCCTCTTTTACACCTGTATTTCTCCATAACATAGTCTGTCACATAGCTCATAGTTACCGCCAGTTTGGTACATACACCGTTGATAACATTGTTGAGGATTATAAGAAATGGTTTGATATTGCGGCACATAAAAATTCAAATAGTTAGGTGTTTGTGTATACCAAATTGGAAATTGTCTAAACACATTAAATCCTCCAATAGCTTTTTCTGATTTAATGCATTGTATTTTACCTGAATATCAATTGTCATTTGTCCATGTGCAATTGGGCTTTCTTTAAAATAAATTCTCTCTAATTTCATTCATTTGATCATTAACAACTTTTTTATGATATTTGGCAGCGGTTCATTCCTTATATGATCTGTTTCTAACCGGTTTTGCTGTTTGTTTTTGATGTCTAACTCTAAATCCTTCAAAAGCAGTATTAAAAATCATATCATAGAGCTCTTGAATCTTGACCATAACGTTCAAATATTCTTCAATGAGAAAGTCCCTTTTTACGTATATTAATCTTCTCTATACACTTTACTATTATTTTACAGTGATTGAGTGCTCTCTCTCGCTCTTATTTTCATAAACAGCTATCCGTTTTGTTTTTCAGAAAGTGTTTTAAACAGCCTCTTTTTACTATTCTTATTTCATTTGACCATACCATATCATTTAAACTTCATAAATTAAATTCGAATAACATAAAGGAGGAATTTAATTGGGTTATTATAAAAAATATAAAGAAGAGTATTACACTTGGAAAAAAACATATTACAAAAAGTATTACGACAATGATAAGAAGCATTATGATTGCGACAAGTATTATGATCATGATAAAAAACATTATGATTACGACAAAAAGTATGATGACCATGATAAAAAATATTACGATGATCACGATTATCATTACGAAAAAAAGTATTATGATGACGATGATCATTATTATGATTTTGTCGAATCATATAAAAAACATCACTAAATCTCTTAAACGTCTATTTATTCCCTGGCGACATACCGGGGGCTTTTTTATGATATTTATCGACGAACTCAGATTTTTTTGTGCTCATGGCTGCTGTAAAATTCAATTATTAATGAACACAAGTCATTTAACTTGGCTTATTATTAGTGGCATTACTAGTTTTTAGTTGCCTTCCCCTATTTATAAAAATTTAGATAAAAGTATTTCTTTATAGAGATGCTTGTTTCATCGACAACTCAATCCTAAAGTGGTAAAATCAATAAAAATGTAAAAACTGTAAATATAATAAAAGGAGCATCTATATGTATATAAGTATTATAATTTTAGCATCCATGCTTTTATGGGGGGCAGTTATCCACGAGCTAAGTAAACCTTCAAAAAAGCAAAGCACCAGAAAAATTGTTTCTTTGACATCTTTAGGTTCTTTATCGACTTTAGTTATTACTATTTCACTTTTTCAAAACTTCCCTTTTTAAAATTTGTTTTTAATTAAATCCTTCGTATTAAAATATTCATTTTATACATAATATTTATATGTACCTTGGCTGAAACCTCCATTGATCAATCACACAGCATGAAGACAGCCAAGGATTTATTTTGTTTACTTCGTACCTGTTGAACCGAGTCCTCCTCTATCCTCGTTTCCCAAATGCTCGACTTCAACCAATTCAACCGCCGGCATTTTCTTCATGATTCTAAACTGGCAGATACGATCACCCTTCTTAATTTCAGTATCACGCAATGCATAAGCAGGAAAGAACCAGAAATCGTTGTCTCCCTTATATGACTCATCGATAACACCCATTGAATTTGTTTGAATAACGCCAAAGTTCTTGTATGTACTTGAACGAGGGACGACATGTGCTTCGTAACCTTCAGGCAGCTCCATTGCAACACCTAATGGGACAAGCTTAAATTCATCTTTTTTGATTGTTACATCTTCAGCTGCCCGAAGATCAATCCAGTCTCCCTGCTCAATTTTGCTGATTCTTGTTTGTGTTTCATCTAGATACTTGATTTTAATTTGCATTGTCATGTACTAGCTCCTTTAATTTTTATTGACTATCATACAGTAAGGCTTGTTCTTGTGTCATTTTCATCAGTTATAAATTGAACGTCTTCAAAATCATTCTGTAAAGCATTGAAGTACAGTTTTTCAATGATTTTTTTGTTTTTACAGTAAATCGAAACGTAGCTATTATCTGCTATCAAAAGGACAAGTTCGCAATCACTGTCAGCAAACTCTTCATATATATTGACTTGATTAACCATTTTTCCATATGGAAATGCTTTCAGTTCAACGAAAATGGTATAGTACTGATTCGTTTTTAATTGTTGCTCAAAAACTGCCCCTTCAACAATTGCATAGTCATGAAAAAGCTCCTCATTATCGAGCTCTCCTTCTACAACAAAATAAGATTCCCCACTCGTTTGCCACCTATAATTAGCTATTTCTACCGGCTGCAGTATTCTCCATAGAAAATTTCCATATTCATTCGGTATTTGAAAACTAACTCCCCTATTCATGTATACCCCTTACTTAAACGATTTTTGTGAATACGAGTTTAATTATATACTCTGATGTTAGGTTTATGGAACAAGGAATCGACTGCCTTTTCAACCGATTATCTTTTACAGAATTTCCTCAGCCCTTCTCATTTAAAAGGTTCTTCCAATGTTCATAACAATAGACGCCCTCTTGTTCTCTTGTCTTTGTCGAGAAAAGTTAGCCAGTCAGTGCCTTCATATGTAGTGTCCTGCTTGTCTCAGACCGTACTTGATTACGCTTTAATCATCCTCATATTATGACATGTTTACTCCGTCATAAATATTCACCAGAAATAAACATACCCTTTTTGTATTTCTTGTGAATTATAGGATTTCCCAAAGGTCTTTCCAACTCTTTACCGAATGTATAAATTTGTAATTTATTTCTTATATAGGAGATGAAGAAAAGTGTTTAAGAAAATTGTGGTAGGTTCGATTTTAGTTAGTTCAATTACAGGATTAAGCTCTACTTATGCTTCAGCTGCATCAATTGACCACACACCTAAAAAAGCCTCTGCGTTTGCAGCCGCACAATCCGATATTATACTGGAAGAGGAAGAAACGTTTAGAGGTGACGGAAAATTTTATTTTGATTATTATGGAAGTGAAGATGGCGAAATCAGAGTTTTTGTTGAGAATACAGGAAGCAATCCATTTGAATTCAAAATTGTAAAACCAGGTGGTGGAACAATCGCTTCCGGCTATACAGTTAAACCTGGCAAAAGTGTAACTCTAACTCTTGACGTATCACACTATAAAACCGGAACATATTATATTCGCTGTCAAAATGATGATGGAGCTAAGATAAAAGCTTTTGCAAAAGTGCGTGCTCTCTAATAGGAATACAATGGAGCAAGGAAGCTTGCTGTTACTTCCTTGCTTTTTTCTGTGCTTCTATACTGCAAACATCACTAATTCTAACCTGTATCCTTTGTATTGATGAACGGTAAGTTTTTCCTGATTAGATTTCTCGTTATCATCTACCCTTAGAAAAAAATGTCCCGAAACAAATAATCATTTTTGTAATCCTCGGTCGCCGTACCCATTAACACCCCACTTACAAGCCTCATGTATCCCGTACTTGCTATTATTCGAACATTGATAGGCACCTTCTCGTATCACATGGATTTGCTGTTGAATGATTTCAAATAAAGTTGAATAAAATAAGATCGAATCATCCAACAATTAACATTTACTTGCGGCAATAGGTGGTATTTATAATCCATAAGAAGGAAGGAAGCGTTGATGATAAAGCTTTGCCGAGAAGTTTGGATCGAAGTCAATCTTGATGCCGTTAAAAAGAATTTGCGAGCGATCCGCCGTCATATTCCACATAAGAGCAAAATTATGGCTGTCGTAAAAGCGAACGGTTATGGTCACGGGTCTATCGAAGTGGCACGCCATGCACTGGAACACGGGGCGAGTGAGCTCGCTGTTGCCAGTGTGGAGGAAGGAATCGTTTTACGAAAAGCTGGGATTACAGCACCTATCCTTGTGCTTGGTTTTACATCCCTTAGTTGTGTAAAGAAGTCAGCAGCTTGGAATATAACATTATCAGCATTCCAGGTTGATTGGATGAAAGAAGCAAACGAGATATTGGAAAAAGAAGCGAGTGCTAACCGGCTGGCCATTCATATTAACGCGGATACCGGCATGGGACGATTAGGTGTACGCACAAAGGAAGAACTTTTAGAAGTAGTGAAAGCCTTAAAGGCAAGTAAATTCCTCAGATGGACAGGGATTTTCACACATTTTTCGACAGCTGATGAACCGGACACAACACTCACAAAGCTGCAGCACGAAAAATTCATCAGTTTTCTCAGCTTTTTAAAAAAACAGGGGATTGAGCTGCCCACCGTGCATATGTGCAACACTGCTGCAGCTATCGCATTTCCGGAATTTAGCGCTGATATGATCCGTTTAGGTATCGGCTTGTATGGTTTATATCCTTCAGCCTATATTAAACAACTAAATCTCGTTAAGCTTGAACCTGCGTTAAGTTTAAAGGCACGCATCGCTTATGTGAAAACCATGCGGACAGAACCCCGAACCGTTAGCTATGGTGCTACATACATCGCAGAACCTAATGAAGTAATTGCTACACTCCCGATTGGCTATGCTGACGGCTATTCTCGTGCTCTTTCCAATCGCGGGTTTGTTCTTCATCGCGGAAAACGAGTGCCAGTGGCGGGAAGAGTAACAATGGATATGATCATGGTCAGTTTAGGAGAAAACGGTGAAGGTAAACAAGGAGAAGAAGTCGTGATTTACGGTAAGCAAAAAGGAGCCGAGATTTCCGTTGATGAAGTGGCTGAAATGCTCAATACGATTAACTATGAAGTCGTGTCTACATTAAGCCGCCGCATCCCTCGTTTTTATATAAGAGATGGCGAGATTTTTAAAGTATCAACTCCAGTATTATACGTGTAGAACATCTTAAAATGCTGAATCAAGATCCCTCTACCAGGGGGATTTTGTTTTTTCTGAAACTAAAAAAATCCCTCCTATAAGAAGAGAGATTTTCAACATATTTATACCTCAATAACTGATTGTTCAGGAGTATTATGATCGTGTCGAGAACGAAAATGCTCTTCTAACTCTTCAAGTGTACGCCCCTTTGTTTCCGGCATGAATTTGTATACAAAACCGATTGCCAATACACCTAAAGCCACAAATATAAAGAATGTAAAAGACAAACCTACAGAGCTAAGCAAGATCGGGAAAGCAAAACCGATCACAAAGTTTAATATCCAAAGGAAAAAAACACTTATCCCAGAACCAAGCCCTCTTAACCTTTGAGGGAAGATTTCCGCTATGACAAGCCAAGTCACAGGTCCTACACACCCTTGCATAAAGGCAAGAAATAAAACGGTCAAAGAAAGCACTACATAAGGAAGTGCCATAGATCCATCAAGCACAATTGAGAAAATCGCAATCAATAGGAGCGCTGTAGTCGTCCCCGCCAAACCAATCAATAATATTGGACGCCGTCTTACTTTTCCTACCAGCCAAATCCCAAATATAACTGCAATAACTGATATCAGCCCATTTCCAATATTAGCAATTAAAGCCGCTTTTGTACCAAAACCAGATTCTTTAAGGATTTGTGTGCCATAATACATAATCGAGTTCACACCTGTAATTTGATTCACTATGGCAACACCGATTCCAATCCATAAAAGACGGCGCAGCCATGGTGTAGAAAAGTCCTTGAGTGATGCCTTTTCTAGTGTTGTATCTTTTTCTACCGCTTCTTGAATTTCTCTACATTCAGCTTCTGCACGTTTATCTTCTCGAATTTGTTTAAGAACTCGCAGCGCCTCACTGTTTTTGCCTTTGGAGATTAGCCATCGCGGGCTTTCTGGGACCTTAAGCATACTGGCAAATAACATGATAGCCGGAACAGCACAAATGACTAGCATGTATCTCCAAACATGTCCCGTATTTGCCATTGTTACACCGAGGATCGCATTAAAAACATATGCTAAAAATTGCCCGCCAACAATCATTAGTTCATTTTGGGTTACCATACGCCCTCTCTTTTCATGCGGTGCCATTTCTGCTAAAAAGGCCGGCACCATCGCCGAGGCTCCTCCAACAGCCAGCCCCAGTAAAAAACGAAAGGCCGCCATGATGAAAACATTAGGTGCTAACGCTGTTCCCAGTGATGCCAGGAAAAATAAAAAGGAAAGATTAAGGATCATTTTACGTCGGCCATATCGATCAGCCAATCTTCCGCATAACAACGCTCCAAATGCGGCACCTAATAAAAGAATACTCGTAACAAGCCCTTCTGTAACCGGTGTTAAATCAAGCTGATCTGGCCTTGCCATAAAAGGTAAAGCTCCATTTATAACTCCGGTGTCATATCCAAAGAGAAGCCCTCCAAAAGTTGCTGAAATCATTATTAATTTCAACCTTCGATTTCGATGTTCATTCATATCCATTTCCCCTGCCTTTATTAAGAATACTTAATAAGCTCTTTCAGTGTGGATATTGAGTCAAAACTAAAGTCATCTCTATCTTAGATTTTCGCCTCTGGATTTGTAACCGTTTACATTTTTAGACAGTAGAATAAACCTAAGCTATTAGTTGTTATGTTGTAGTAATATTTTTGTCACATTATTGTCATTTCTCATATTATCATAATTCCAAAAGCATTTTCAATCAATATTATTTTCAGGATTATTTATTTCCGCTATGTGATGGTGATGTTTTGATCATCTCGTTGTGAAGTTAACTATTGGCAATTTGAGTGTTATAAGTTCCCTTGAAGTTTTCCATTCACAAAAAATGTCCATATCGTTATAATGATGATGTTTAATCGCGAAAAGAGAAAATGATAAAGAGGGAATCAATATGAAGAAGATTTTGATCAGTATGATCGCAATCGTTTTAAGTATTACTTTGGCAGCTTGCGGATCACATCACGCAGCCAAAAACCATTCAGATTCTAATGGGACGGAGCAAGTCTCTCAAGATACTCAATCTAATGAATATAATCAGACAGAACAAAAGGCCGGCACGCCTCATTCAAAAAAGCAGAAGAAATTGGTCAATGTTACATTAGATAGAGCAATAGATGGAGATACGATTAAGGTTATTTACAACGGAAAGAAAGACACAGTTCGCTACTTGCTCGTTGATACACCTGAGACGAAGAAACCAAATTCTTGTGTTCAACCATACGGTGAGGATGCGTCGAAACGAAATAAAGAATTGGTCAACAGCGGTAAGCTACAGCTGGAATTTGATAAAGGCGATCGCAGAGATAAGTATGGAAGACTGTTAGCATATGTTTATGTTGACGGCAAATCTGTTCAAGAGACATTATTGAAAGAGGGATTGGCCAGAGTAGCATATGTATATGAGCCTAACACAAAATACATAGACCAATTCAGACTAGATGAGCAAGAAGCAAAATCAGATAAACTGTCAATTTGGAGTAAGAGCGGTTATGTGACAAACAGAGGATTTAATGGCTGTGTGAAATAGAAAAACACTGTTTGTTAAAAAAAGCAGCAAACCTAGCAGAATGCAGTTTCCAAAGAATGAGAAAGAGATGATGGCGTGTCTAGTTTCCATTCTGCTTATCAAGCTAAAATCATGCAACTAGCCTGTAAAATTTCCGCTGTATAGTAACAATAAAAAACACCCCTTCACGTCAATGTGAGGGGGTTATTTGTGTGTAAACATCCTTCCTATTTCATCATAAATCAAGAGATCCCTCTACCGTCGTTAGCGCGGTTTCATACATCTTACCCATTGGCATTCCTAAGCTTTCTCACTTCTTGAAGTGTTCGCTGACAGAATACAGTTCCGCTCGTTCGTTTTGTCTGCTGGACACTCCAATACTGTTTAAAGGTTGCGATACCTTATTCTCACCATCTTTTCAAAAGAAGGCAGCCATGTCATCAAAGGCCTTTGATGATGATTGATCATTAATTGTTCGTCGGTTGATCTCCAGACAATAACATCATTAGTTTTTTCGAAAGCTCTTCAAAGCTGTATTGAGATCCTTTGTGTGAGTGTAAATGTTCTTATACAAATCAAATAGTGTTTTATATTTTTGAACATTTTGTGCCTTTGGATAAAATGCAGCAGCCTCACGAATGAACTGCTCTGCACATTCTTCAAGGGATTCAAACCAACCGCTTCCAAATGCAGCCAGCATTGCAGCTCCCATAGCTGGCCCTTGTTCATTTTCTAACTTAATCACCCTCGCATTGAAAATATCAGCTTGCATTTGCAGCCACTTATCATTTTTAGCTCCTCCACCAATAGAAACAACAGTATGAACTGATTTTCCCGCTTCGCGGAATAGCTCAATTGATTCATGTAAAGAGAATGTGATACCTTCCATTATTGCCCTCAAAAAGTGCTTTCTATTGTGAGCTCCATCCATTCCGATCAAGCTTCCCCGAATAGAAGAATCAGCATGCGGCGTTCTTTCACCAACTAAATAAGGAGTGTATAGCAGTCCATTGGCTCCTATCGGAATAGCTTCCACCCCCTGCAATAATTGCTCAAACGATTCGTTTGGTGCAAACGTTCTTTTAAACCAGTCCAAGCTGTAACCTGCAGCGAGCGTGACGCCCATCGTATAAAAAGAATCCTTTTTTCCATGATTAAAAAAGTGGACTTTCCCTTTAAAGTCTCTTTCTTTTTCTTCTTCGTAGGAAAGTATGACCCCTGAGGTCCCAACACTGCATAAAGTTTTTCCGGAAGAAAGGATACCTGCTCCAATAGCGCCGCAAGCATTATCTGCTCCCCCAGCGTACACTTTTGTTTTTTCTAATAGTCCGGTCTTCTCGGCAACGTGCGGAAGCAGTGATCCTACACAATCATGAGATTCAACAAGCGGAGGACAAATATCTGCAGAAATACCAATTTCATTGCAAATATCATTGCTCCACTCCTTGCGAGTAATATGTAAAAGTAAAGTTCCTGCTGCATCGGAGTATTCGGTGTGAATGGCACCGCTCATACGGAATCTCACATAGTCTTTCGGAAGCATAAAAACAGCAGTTTTTTTAAAAAGTTCAGGTTCATGTTCCTTCACCCATAACATTTTAGGTAATGTAAACCCTTCTAAAACACGGTTTTTTGTGATGTCAAGAAGATGATCGCCAAATTTCTCGGTCATCCTTATACATTGAGGCGTTGTTCTGGTATCATTCCAAAGAATTGCATTACGTAACACCTGACAATCTTTATCAAGCAGTACTAATCCATGCATTTGTCCCGAATAGCTTATCCCGTCAATATCCTTGGCTTGAACATTGGATATAGAAACCAATTCAGCCAATGCTTCAATTGTTTGCTGCACCCAGTCTTCAGGATTTTGCTCACTATATCCCGCCTTTTCTTGGATGAGCGGGTACCTTTTGGACGTTTCTGCACAAACCTTGCCGTTTTGATTAACTAAAATGGTTTTAACAGCACTCGTTCCAAGATCTATTCCAATGACATACTTCATTTTTTCACTCCTTGCCCTTTTAAAAAACCATTCACTCTAAATAAATCCTAATTATAGAAGTTACCCGTCATAACAACAAGCAATAGGAAAGGAATCATGACGGGTAATTCAGTGACTTGGTATTGATAGCAGGATCTGGAGCTTATCCTGTTATACTTCTAAAATGTATTGGTTCAATATCGCTTTTAATTGCTCCTGTCTTCCAGATTCGTTTTTAATTAATTTATGATTTAGCGCATATTGCTCAAGTGTTTGGAAATTAGCTCTTCCTTCTATAATTTCAAGACCAATCCCTTCAGTAAAGCTGCGGTAACGATGTTGAATCACATCTTCAAACACACGATCTTCGATTAATTTGTGGGCAACTTTCAATCCTCTTGCAAATGCATCCATCCCTGCAATATGGGCATATATTAGATCATCAGGCTCAAAAGAAGATCTTCTGACCTTCGCGTCAAAGTTTAATCCGCCGCTTCCTAGGCCGCCATTTTGCAGGATTTCGTACATTGCTAATGTCGTAGAATATAAATCCGTCGGAAATTCATCCGTATCCCAGCCTAAAAGAGGATGACCCTGGTTTGCGTCAACAGAGCCAAGCAGACCATATACTCTTGCCATGCGCAATTCATGTTCGAATGTATGCCCAGCTAATGTGGCATGATTGGCTTCAAGATTTAATTTAAAATGATTGTCTAAGCCATATTGCTTCAAAAAGGCAATGGTTGTTGCTGCATCTGTATCGTATTGATGGGTGGTCGGCTCTTTTGGTTTTGGCTCAATCAAAAACTGCCCTGTGTACCCGATTTCCTTCGCATAATCCACTGCCATATGCATAAATCTAGCCAAATTATCAAGCTCAAATTTTAAATCGGTATTTAACAATGTTTCATATCCTTCACGGCCGCCCCAAAATACATAGTTCTCAGCGCCAAGCTCTTTTGCTGTTTCTAACCCTTTTTTCACTTGTGCTGCAGCATACGCAAACACATCTGCATTGCAAGAAGTCGCGGCACCATGGACGAAACGGGGATTCGTAAACATGTTTGCGGTATTCCATAATAGTTTAACGCCGCTATTTCTCATGTAATCTTTAATCATGCCCACGATCATATCTAAATTTTGGTTTGTCTCTTTTAGCGTACTGCCTTCTGGTGCAATATCCCTGTCATGAAAAGCAAAGAATGGTGCATCTAGTTTTTCAAACATCTCAAATGCTGCTTCTACTCTCATCTTCGCTAGATCCATGCCTTTATAGTGATCCCATGGTCTTTGCATCGTAGCTGCTCCAAAAACGTCTGTACCATCAGCAGTAAATGTATGCCAATAGGCAATAGAAAATCGCAAATGCTCTTTCATCGTTTTTCCGCCGATTACTTCTTGAGGATTATAATATTTAAATGCTAAAGGATTAGTCGAATCTTTCCCTTCGTAAACCACTTTGTTTACGCTTCCAAAATAGTTAATTGAACTGGAATGAGATTGAGCCATGTGATTTCCCCCTCAAAAATAAATTCAAAACATGATCATTCAAATACAAATGCATTTTATTTCATATTGTAAGTTACCTATTAGTTTGTTGTTTAAACAAACTAACTTATTTTCATCTTATATAACCTCATCAGTATTTTCAATATTTTTTTAGTTTTTTATGAACACATTAGATATAATAAAGGGAAGATTCGCTATGTACTATGTTCATACTTAATTTAAAGATTAAACAAATGGAGTGGATGAAGTGGATATCGCTGATCAAACCTTTGTCAAAAAAGTAAATCAAAAGTTATTATTAAAAGAAATCCTTAAAAATTCACCTATTTCAAGAGCAAAATTATCTGAAATGACTGGATTAAATAAATCAACTGTTTCATCACAGGTAAACACGTTAATGAAAGAAAATCTGGTATTTGAAATAGGTCAAGGACAATCAAGTGGCGGAAGAAGACCTGTCATGCTTGTTTTTAATAAAAAGGCAGGATACTCCGTAGGAATAGATGTTGGTGTGGATTATATCAATGGCATTTTAACAGACCTCGAAGGAACGATCGTTCTTGATCAATACTGCCATTTGGAATCCAATTCTCCAGAAATAACGAAAGACATTTTGATTGATATGATTCATCACTTTATGACGCATATGCCCCAATCTCCGTACGGGCTTATTGGTATAGGTATTTGCGTGCCTGGACTCGTTGATAAAGATCAAAAAATTGTTTTCACTCCGAACTCCAACTGGAGAGATATTGACTTAAAATCTTCGATACAAGAGAAGTACAATGTGCCTGTTTTTATTGAAAATGAGGCAAATGCTGGCGCATATGGAGAGAAAGTATTTGGAGCTGCAAAAAATCACGATAACATTATTTACGTAAGTATCAGCACAGGGATAGGGATCGGTGTTATTATCAACAATCATTTATATAGAGGAGTAAGCGGCTTCTCTGGAGAAATGGGACATATGACAATAGACTTTAATGGTCCTAAATGCAGTTGCGGAAACCGAGGCTGCTGGGAATTGTATGCTTCAGAGAAGGCTTTATTAAAATCTCTTCAGACTAAAGAGAAAAAACTGTCCTATCAAGATATCATAAACCTCGCCCATCTGAATGATATCGGAACCTTAAATGCATTACAAAATTTTGGATTCTATTTAGGAATAGGCCTTACCAATATTCTAAATACTTTCAACCCACAAGCCGTAATTTTAAGAAATAGCATAATTGAATCGCATCCTATGGTTTTAAATTCAATGAGAAGTGAAGTATCGTCAAGGGTTTATTCCCATTTAGGCAATAGCTATGAATTATTGCCATCTTCCTTAGGACAGAATGCGCCGGCATTAGGAATGTCCTCCATTGTGATTGATCATTTTCTGGACATGGTTACAATGTAATTTTAATGGAATGTACAGCTCATCTTTAAAGATGAGCTTTTTTATTCTAGGAGTATTTCTGAAGCAATATTGATATAGGCACCTTCTCATATGAAAAAGGAGTTCTAAAATAGAAATCTCCTTTTTCATGTGCAAATTATTTTTCTTTATAACGAAAATATCTAAAGTCGGCCGGTATATGATTACCGCTGGTATCTTGGCATTGCATCCCTACAAAGGCCCCTGTGAAGAATCCTCCCCCACGGATGTAATCATCTGATAATTTTTTCGATTCCAGTGCAATGTCAATTTTGTGCCAAACTTCTTTGTTAAAAGAATAGAAATAATAATATTTGTCCTTTTCAATATTTACTTTTAAATATACATACTTTACTTCACGAGGAATAACAATTTTATTATTTAATGGCTGTGAAAAAGAAAAGTTGTCACATATTGTTAATTCAAGAATGCGGCCCAGTTCTTCATCATGCGTGACTTGAAGAGCCGTCCAGTTCTCTGTATTGTAATAATTCACCAATCCAGCGGCTTGTTGAAAATTTTCCGGATAAAACTCAACAGCAGTTTCCGCTTCAAAATGGAGACTTTGCCAGCGTCTGGCTACAAATGCCTGAGTAAATGTCGAAGTTAATGATTCATGACCGAATAATCGTAAATGATTTGGCGCTTGAGTCAATGAACCTAATTCATTCGTGAATGGAATCCTTAAAGTTTGAAAATTTATATTTAATGTTGAATCCTCAAATTCATCAACTTCCGGGTACGTTGCTTTAAATATTGTTTCGGGTATAGAAGGTGCATCTACCTCCAAGCTTCCTTCTTTTCCACCTACTACATAGGGCCATTCATCTTTCCAGTAAAGTTTTTGAATAGCTGTTTCTCTGCCCAAAGGACAGTATCCTCTCTGCTGAAAAATTGAATCATCGTCAGGATGAATAGGACGTCCCGTTAAATGAGCTAAATACCACTCATCTGTATGTGTTTGAACAATGGATGCATGACCACATTTTTGCAATGGATTTCCTGGGTCATGCCATGACGTTAAGATTGGATTATCGGGATGAACTTCATATGGTCCCTCAATATTTGCAGAACGGGCAATTGTAGCAGCATGTTCGTACCGTGTTCCTCCTTCTGCAGTTAATAAATAATAATAGTTCCCGATATGATAAAGGTGCGGAGCTTCTGTCAGTTTTCTATCAGTTCCTTCAAATATAACTTTTGGTTTACCGATTAATTTTTGCTCTTTATCAGAATATTCCTGTATAACAATTCCTCCAAATGAGTGCCGATCAATACGGTGATCCCATAACATATTTAATAAATATTTTTTTCCATCCGTATCATGGAACAAAGAAGCATCAAACCCCGAGCTATTTAATGTAATCGGCTCCCCCCAATCACCATTAATCGTTTCACAAGTAACTAAATAATTGTGACAATCTTTCCATGCGCCATCTACTACCTTAACATCCGTATAGATCAGCCAAAACTTCCCATCACTATAGCTTAAACATGGTGCCCAAACCCCACCTGAATTTGGATTTCCTTTCATGTCTAATTGTGAAACTCTCTGTAATGGATGTGCAACTAAGTGCCAATTTACTAAATCTTTTGAGTGGTGTATCTGGACTCCCGGAAACCACTCAAATGTAGATACAGCGATATAATAATCCTCTCCTGCCCTACAAATACTTGGATCGGGATTGAATCCTTTGAGTACTGGATTGGTAATCTTCATTTGGGACTCCTCCTCAGTTTATTTTCTTTTTTAAGCCTTGAAATCATCAATATGGTCCAAATAAACTTTGTCTCTATTCTCTAATTCTCGAACCATGTTTTTATATTTTTTCTCATCTAAGTTATAGAAATTAATATCAATTAAAGCTAGAACCAGCAAGAACACGGGAATAATGGTTGTTGTAATTAAAATCCCCATTAATGCCGCCGGGGTTTGTGCCTGATTTGCCACATATCCAAACTTATCAAGAACCAGACCCGGAACAACTCCTCCTAAGGCCATACCAAACTTAAAGAAAAATCCGATGATAGCGTAAATGAGCCCACCCATTCTTTTCCCAGTCCTGTACTCTCCATATTCTATTGTTTCAGGAATAAGCGCCCACATATATCCCCCGGCAGTGAGACTTCCAGCAGCAGCGATTAATCGACAGACAAGTATGAGGTAAACATTACTTGGCGGAACAAACAGTAAAGCTAAGAGGCCGATAATATTCAGTAATAATGCATAGTTTAGTAATTTCTTTTTCCCCAAAAATTGATGAAGCCTTGGAATAAACGGTAAAATGACCAAAGCGGGCAAGCTTCCTATCAAACCGTACCACTTCACCAAATCCTCTCTTTCTAAGTTATACGTTACGTAGTAAATGCCAACCGAATTACTGATGGAATTCACTCCAAAAATAATAATAAAGAAAATACTTAATACAACAAGTGGACGATTAACACGAAACTGCTCAAATATATCCGTAAATTTAATTTTCTCTTCGGATTTTTGAAGAGTGACCCGCTCTTTTGTGCTTTTAAAACAAAAGATTAAAAGGCACCCGCCTATCATTCCCAAAATACCCATGGTTAGTTGCCAGCCAAGAGACTCGTTGCCGGAAGTATCGCTTAAATAAGCAGCCAGTAAGGGAACAAAAAATGCAACGACAAGTCCCCCAAGATTCGCAAATAACATGCGAACAGAAGTTATACTAACCACTTCTTGATTATTTCTAGTCATTGCAGAAGTTAACGCGCCATATGGAACGTTTATCGTTGTGTATGTAAGCGACAAGCCAACATAGGTTATATAGGCATATATTAATTTCCCCATATCCGAAAAGTCTGGTGTTGTAAAACAGAGTATTGCCAGTATGACAAATGGAAAAGCTCCGAATAAAAGATACGGTCTAAAGCGTCCAAATCTGCTGTTCGTTCTGTCAACTATTGTTCCGATAAAAGGATCAGCGAGAGCGTCGATTATTCTAACCACTAAAAACATAGTACCGGCTGCTGCTGCCGATAAACCAAAAATATCTGTATAGAAGAACAAAAGATAAGTAGACACTGTTGCATAAATTAAATTACAAGCAAAATCTCCAGACGCATATCCAACTTTTTCAACCATGCTAATCTTCTTTACATTTTCACTGAGCATGATTTCTCCCCTTTTCGATCCTTTAATATGGAACAGTGTGAAACGGTATAACAATTTCTCGAATTTACGGTCAGTAAACTTTTATAAAAGCGCTTTCAAAACAGTGCAAAAAAATATGGTGATCAGCAAGCAGAAAATTCATCTTTTTTCGTCATACCTTATATACCTGGAAAAGGATAAAAGCCTCATTCTTTCGTTTCTTATATTGTTTAGCTCCATTAAATCGACCCTCTTATCCCCTTCCATCCATATTCAGTAAGACCTTATCTTGTGGACAATGAAAGTTCATCTTGTTAGTTTGTCGATCGAACAAACTAACTTGATTTAATATTATAAAATCCTCTCGACTTTTTCAACATCTTTTTCAGAAAGTTTAAACAGAATGAATTAAATATTGATTTTTGACTGTTTCGTTATATTCAGTGTCTCAAATATTTGCGAATGTCATGTATCAGTTAACGACGATTAGTCCAAAACAGATTCTTGTGTAAACACATGACAAAGATGATCTATGCGAAATAAGGAATTGGTTAGTGGTAAGTTGCATTTAAGAGTTTGATAAAGGTGATCACAGGATGTATGGAGACTGTTATCCTAGATTTATGCTGATGGCAAGCCCGGTCATGAATTGAAAGAACAGGAATGGCAGAATAGTTTATGTTATAAGTCCAACCCTACATACATATATCAATACAGGAAAGATAAATAAGAAGCAAAAATTGAGAAGCTTTCAACCGGAGTAGAAATGGCTTTTTGACTGTCTGAGGATTAATGGCTGTGTTAAACACTATGATTTATCCTTTCAAACTTATTTTAATCTTAAAAATTTTAATTGAGACTGGAAACAAAAGAGAATACAGAAATTAATTCCGTATTAATTTATTCAATATGTTAATTTTACTTTGGTCTTTATGATTCTTCTTCCTTCTTCTATAACCATCTAATAAAGACTTTTTATAAACCTTGAGGTAATCATCAATCGTTAGCAAATGATATTTCGCTCCGCCATCTTCAAAAACCTCTAGGTTATTATAGTCTACATCTGCAAATGGTTTTAAATCCTCAATGTAAGCAATGCCTATTTTTGTATTAGTTTTCTTAAATTCATGCTCATGTAAATCAACCATTTTGTATCCATGCAGTTCCATCACTTTTTTTAGTTTTTCCCACTTTTCCTCTAAAAAAATTAAAGGAATAAGGATATCAATATCTTCTGGGGAAAAGTCTAACCCAGTTACCTTTTCAAGACCTAAAGATCCATATAATAATGGAATTATGTCTAACTCTTTATTAAACGTTTTAGCTATATTGATAAATTCATTATACAATTTCATTTTACATCCCCATTATTTGGTGATTAATTATTAAGATTCAACTGGCTCTTGAATTTTCATAAGTCCTTCAATACTTTCATGTGGTATATATCTCAAAGGGTTATTTTTCAAACATCCTGAAAGTCATCTGTACAATATCTAAAAAGCCTTGAAAACTGAATTAAAGAAAAACATCAAAATGATAATGGCTAGCACAACAACAATTTCAAAAGTATGTGAACTGCCATCTTCTTTTTCTCGTTCTTTCTTCTCCCTCATTTGTTCCTTATATTTTCTTTGTATTTCATCCTTTTTCCTATCCATCTTACTCGACCCCTTTCAAAATAAAGTAAAGCCAAGCAATTCTGAAAATTTTTTATTCCTTCTTTTGACAAGCTCGAAAATACCAATGTATAAGCGTAATGCCTAATGGATTAAACTCCAAATAACAAAGCCCCTCCGATAAACCAGAAAAAAGGAAATGGAAACATAATTGCATTTAAGACAATCCCATATACAGCACACCGTTTATTTGTCTTCATTGAAACGAACGCTAAAATGATTCCTATAGGAGAAAGCAATAATGGAAAAAACACCGGCATTCCTTGCCATGGAATTGACATAACTCCCGTAAAAAAATTAATAATTAGGATAGCTGAGATAATTGGAATCGTGATTGAAAAAATAGCTGCAGTTTTTTTAACATTCATATTGAAAGCAAGTCTCCGTTCTCTTTAAAATCGTAGTTTTATTTAATCTTGAGAAAGTTTGTCAAAATCTCTTTCTTTCATTTCAGGCAGAGTTATATCAATCCCTAACATTTTTATTAATTCTTGTACGTAGCTTTTTATTGCAAGCATATTAAATGGGAAATCGAAATCAAATTCCTCTTTAACGCTTAGAATATCCATTGCATACGAACAGTTATGCTTCATACCCAAAAGATCATCATTAAAGCTTAATACATTTTTATACGATTGATCAGATAACTCACAGTGAGTAACTAAAAAAAAACTAATAAGGTTTCCACCTTGAGAATCAAAATCTACTAATCTTTCATCAGGAATGCTTCTTCAACATTGTCTAGATCCTCCTTAAAATCACTTTAAAACTACTGTTCTACTCAGAAATTAAACATCTTGGTCGCATTTCTCATTCTTCCGCCATTGAATAGTATTTCGGCGAGTTATTGCAACAGGTATTAATAGTAGAGTACCGACAATAAGCAACATAAAAAAGATCACAAACAGCGAACCTGTTCCCGGAACAATTTCTTCATAGGTAATAAAGCGCTCCTCCCCCTGCAGGACGAAGAACCGAGAATTTTCAAGAAAGGCTAGATGAAAAGCGATAGACGTCCATAAGCTTCCTGTTACAATACGGAGGAGTTGAAGGATGCATCCAAAAGTCAACAATAAAACGATGTAATCTAATGTGATAGCAGGTGATTCAATTCCAGCTATATATTGCAAGCCACTTACAGTTATTGGTGCAAGCACAAACAGGATCGGCTGTAGGAGTAAGGCCATAAAACAGTTCCAACGCTTATTTAGAGCATAGTACACCGTCCCCCGAAAAGTTAATTCCTCTGGAAAAGCTTCATAAAAGAAAGCGATAATCATATTTAAGAGCAATGCTGTCACTAAATGGACAGAGAAGTGAAATTGTGTAACTTTGATCCAGCCTAATAAATGGGCGATAGCGAAACCAGACCCGGATAATACAATCACATATATTGCTCCCATAATGGCTTTCGGAATAGCTTGCCGCCACCCAGACAGTCCTATAGAATAAAAGGGTCTACTAGACATCCGTTTAAGAAGAATGTAGAGCAACGGGACAGTTATTAATGTGACTAAACCAGCTTGGATGCCATGCTTCAAAAGCTTGGAAGCTCCTGCTTGGCTAGCCATTGAACCAACTAAAGTAGCAAAAAACAAAGCAAATACGAATGTTCCCCAACTGAGCAAGACAGTTCCTAACCATTTATGATGATTGTCTTGTTTTCCGCTTTTGGTGAGATGAATTTGCATTTGGATACCCCTCTCACATCATTCATATTAAGCACTATAAGCCCTACTATCACTATACGTTCTATAGCTGTTATGGTTTCAATTTCCTGCATTATCCCTCTTACAATTCCACTCTTCCTCTAAAATAGCGTAATAATATTCATCCCACCATTCATTGCCTTTTGGAATACATTTTTTAAAAAATCCTTCTCTTTTCATTCCAATCTTCTCCATAACTCGGTATGAAGGAATATTCTCAGGTTGACACGTAGCTATAATCCTATGTAAGTTCATTTCTTTAAATCCATATTCCAAGATAGCTTGGGCTGCCTCAGAAGCATACCCTTTATTTTGATAATTCGGATTAAACACCCACCCAATTTCATATGTATGTTCACCAAAATACTTATAAAAAACAATATGGCCTATAAGACAGTCTTCATCTCTTAGTATGACAGGGAATTTTTCAGCGTTATCACCTTTGTTTTTATTTACAAATGCCTTTGCATCTTCTTCAGTAAAAACCCCTTCAGGTATATACTTCATCACATTAATATCAGATGTATACTCATATACAGCCTGCCAATCTTTGAATTCAAATTCACGTATCAATAACCTTTTTGTTGTTATGTGCATTAAAGCAACTCCCCTCTAATATACTTAATCTTTATTTCAATATGAAGACAACAATAACCTCTTTAAAACTATCCTTATTCAACAATATTGCCTCTTGCTAGAACAACTCAAGGATTTCTGACTGTGAACAAGCAATGGAATATGATTCTCAAAAATAATTCCCTTACCCTTCTCTGAGGGACAATTATGAAGGAACAACACAACAAAAAATGGAAGTCCAAGTAGCTCTGCAAAAAGAAGAGTTGTATTCATTGGCTAATGACTGGCTTGGCTTTATTAAAACAAACGATAAAGATATTGAATCAATTGATTACGATTACACTGATGATTATGAGGTAAACCCAATGAGCGGCATTAAAATCAATGGTTATCTCAATAGAAAAAAGTAACACGGGGAAAAGACGAAGTAAGATCATTTACTGTGGATGCAACTCGTAAGCCAGATTGCGAAGATAAAATAAGGATTAAACAAACATCCCCTTACAATAAGTAAGAGAATGTTTGTTATCAACAAGATTGTTTAATTTAATTGGTATTCCTTATTAAGCTTTTTAAGAAGTGAAATTTCAACTTCGTATTGGCTTCCATAAACTCTGCTTATTTTTTGCACTTCTTCCTTTGAGCCGAAGAAAATAACTTTAAAATCATCATTTACGTATTGAACTACAAAAAAAACATCAAAATCATCAAATGTATTTTTATTTATCAAAATAAAACCACTTGATTGAGCTGTTGTTTTTACACTAATCCGCCTGCCATCACTCACAACATCAAATCCATGCTGATTAGTTTGACGTGCCAGAGTGCCGTTGGTTTGGATTGCACAAATGAATTCACCGATTCTGCCAATTAAATGCCTCAATTCTGTGGGCTTACAGTTCAATACATTCATTTCATATCTCAAGATTTGGTTATATTCATTATAAAGGTTTACAAGTTGTTCTTTACTAATGATTTCGGCTTGATCATGTATTTGGTTATTAGTAATAGGTACTTCTCGGAGTGATTTAACACCGTTTACCCATTCGCCTACGATAACTTCCTTATCTTCCCCTTTTGATTTTCTGAAAATAAGTCCTGTATAAAGAGAGTTTTCACCTAAGTATTTGTAAGAACTTCTATTCACATATTCAAAGAGGTGCTTATTAAAAGAAATCCCCTTATTATACCGGTTATAACAATAATCTGATAAAATAATGCTATCCGTTAGTTCCGTATTTTTCTTGAAGGGTTTTCTTTACTTCTTGAGGTGAAAGCAACTCATTGATCTTATTTTTTAAAGCATCTTTAATTTGCTCGTAAATTGTCATTATACTTCCCTCAAATAGCAGAATCTTTGGTTGTTGAAATTAGTCATAATTTTTTCTTTTGCCGAAGTGTTATTCTGAAACCAGTTTATAATACTCTTGGAGATTCGGATTTACTTCCCAATATTTCGTTCTATTAGAAGACACTAGCATATCAAACCATATCTCGAAATTAGAATTTAAGTTAATCGCATCTTCAATATCGTCAATTGAGTCTAGATATAACATATAACCTAATCCTTTTTTTGATTTGTTTGTGTCTATGACATACCTTCCATCAAAATGATATCCTATTAATAAGTATCCCTCTGGGAAATCTTGAACCTCATTATATTCAACGATTCCCTCTAAGCTAAGTATTTCAATGCCATCAAACATTTCCATCCCATTGTGTTGTAACAAAAACTCTTTAAAGTCATTAGGAAAAGTAACACCTAATTTCTTTTCTAAGCCGCTAATTTCTTGAGGAGTTGCTGGATTTTTGAAATGAAAAGTAGCATCTTCCAAGACATAACCCCCATGATGGAACACAGGAAATGTACCATATTTAGTAACTGCTTTCTTAATACCATCTAATGTCATGTGAACTAACTTTCCTTCTTCCATAAATGCTCCTCCTCCTTAAATCATCTCACTAAATTTTACCACACAGAACATTAAGATAAATTTAAAAGGGACATAAACTGTTTATTAAGAAACAATTTTACTCATAATTAAAGCAGGATTAGTGGTGAACAAAATGTAAGTGTTATATGCTGTTTTAATTACTACCCTATCTGTTGAGCCATAAGGAAACCTAATCCTTACTGCGCTTTTCTCCTCTCCCCCATAGTTTGGATCAAGAAATACATCATTGATTTCTTTGATTGGAATTTCAATTTTGGATAGCTGCCAATTGATAATTAAGTTTTCATTTGATTTTTCAACGTTGATTCCAAGCATAAAAACATTCCCCTTTTGACTATGAATTCAGTGAAACAAACACGCTTTAAAATTTAATACATCCAAAAAGTAATACTTACGGGAAATATGACTATAAGCAAAAGAGCCCTTTCAGGCCCTTATTTTTCTTTTACCCATGGTATGAATTTGTTACAAACTCTTTTGCTTTATTAGCAACAGTTTCCCAAGTGGCGGCAGCATGATCAAGATCCGCAGAAAGCTTATTGATATCCTCATTCTCAAACCCTTGGGCGAGTGAATAAAATTGATTTGCTATAGAATGCCAGATGCCTTCGATTTGTCCTATAAACTCCTTAGACTTTTCTGCTTGAGCTATTAAATTAACCAAGTCTATATTGATACTGTGAAGCATCCCCAAAACTTTTACTTCTAATTCTGGAATCTGTATATAATCTTCATCGCTTGGACTTTGATTTTTCTGTTTCTTGAGTAATTGACTTAAAGCTTTCCACACAGTATTGTCCTCCTATGATAGCTTCTTTA
This sequence comes from Bacillus sp. FSL R5-0576, assembly GCF_038004765.1. NCBI lineage: Bacteria > Bacillati > Bacillota > Bacilli > Caryophanales > Bacillaceae > Bacillus > Bacillus sp. FSL R5-0576. The sequence continues at coordinate 1,755,685 of NZ_JBBORU010000001.1, read as the reverse complement.
GACGTGCCTCTATGAAAATGGTCATTTGGTGATCAGCTTCACGAAATGTCTCAGCAAATGTTTCAATTCCGGTATCCTAGAAACATGGCGTTCGATAATCATGCCCACGGAAGCCCTAGCTGCAACATTCTGCGATTCATTACCGACCTTGTCAAAGGGATACTAAATAAAAAAAGAACCTTTATTTTACCATTGGCTTACTTTTGAAAATTTATAAATTATTATTATATTGAAAAGTGTTGGTATGATGTATACAAGACCAGTTCCAAGTAGACCTATTACTGAACTAGCAATTAATAATATGCTGAAGACTGGTTTATTATTTGTCTGGATTGAAGCAAGCATGGTTATAATTCCCGCCAAAGCACCTAAAAACCATAAATTCCCCAAAGTGTAAGAGTCATCTATAACCGCAAACAGTTGAGCCAGTACAGAAAAAACCGCTCCTAATCCCCCGGAGAAGATAGTCAATTTTTTCATAGAAATCTCCTTTTTGAAAATTGATTTAGATTTCAACGTAATTATGGATTCATTTGGTTATGATGTCAATGATAAACATCTACCTTACTCATCTTATTATTGCTGGTAGAAGTATTGAACAATGGAATTATCACAGAATTTGTCGAATTATTTATGCGTATTGCTTCCTTAAGCGTGGAATTATTTCCCTAATTGAAAATTTAGTACATAGAATTATTAGTGACATAGACTAAAAGTGACCCTGCTTTTTAGCAGTGCCGCTCCATAATTTATTACCTATTAACATAAAAAATCCCCTGACACCTTTAGTGACAAGGGATTGAAAGATTAATACTGAGACATATACTGTTCGCGTTCCCAAGGATGTACTTGCGTGCGGAACATGATTCTTTAGATAAAATAGCTAATCTATAACAATCAAAACCCTTACTTATCAAGCGTTTCAGCAAATTCATTCGTTGAGATTTGTATTACATTAAGTATGATTAGTTAATTTTTTTGGTCAAATTTTGGTCTTAATTTTGGTCAAAAGCATGTTTTATGAATAATATGCTTACTACCTAGGAGGGAGTTTATCACCCCTATTAAATAATTGATTTAATAGGATTTATAACCATATTTTTGTGCGAAATTTGCGCAAAAAAATATTTGGAATTCTTTTTGCTTGTTTACTTTTTCCCCCCTCTAAACTTTTGGGAATAATGATATATCAGATAAACAATCAGAAAGACTAATGTAGCCATGGCAACATAGTATAATGGCATCGCCAAAAAAGGAGCAAAATTCGCTATGACCATCAGTATAATGATGGCTATTCCATATAAACTTATAAAGCGTAGTAATGCCATATTATCTCCCCTTGCTGTTTTCATCATTTTAACAAAAAAAGTAAGGTGCTAAAGGGCTATTTTTGTTATGCGATATCCATGCATGGACTGAAACCGCCTGACTGCGTAAACGGTCTTCAATTAATTCAGATAGGTAAAATGACACAGATCAAATTAATCATTTCTCACTTTTGAATCACATCCTTGTCTATTTCTTCATTTTCCCATGGTAAAATCTTGTTGGAGATATTCAAACGAAAGGATATGATCATGAAAGTATTTGAAGCCAAATCACTGCTTTCAGAAGCAGATAGACGTGCAAAGGAATACAAAGAATTAAGAAGTCAGATGGTCAATCTAAAAAAGGCTTTTAAAGCTGTAGCTGATCTAGATGACAGTGAGTTTTCCGGCAAAGGCGCCGACAACATTAAAGCATTTTATCAAGACCATGCAGGTGTGGCTGACAATTGGATTGACTTACTTGATATGAAAATTGCTTTCTTGACGAGCATTTCAGGCACTTTAGAAGACGCCAGCTTATCTGATGCATATATAGAAGAATCCTTCTTAGAACACGAGCTGGCTAACGCCTACACAAAATCAAAATCAATTATGTCTGAACAAAAGAAAGCCATGAAAGATATCTTACATGATATCGACGATATTCTTCCGCTTGATTTGTTCTCGACAGAAAACTTCAAAGACGAACTTGCTGATGCGGAAAACAAACGTAAAAAAACAGTTGATAAATTAGGCAGCGTGAATACACCCAGTCTGAGCCAAACGAACAATTCATCAAGAAAGACTTCCAAAAGCTTGAGGAGTCCACAGGAAAAGGGAAAAACGCTACGCCCATTCACTACAACGCCAAGGCGTACCGTGAAAGTGACATACATAAGAAAAAAGGCGATATTGAGAAACAGACTGAAGCTTATTTGAAGATCAAGAAAGATGAAGCGAAAGAACGAGAAACAGAAGAAGCTAGCTGACGGAGTGACGGATCCGGATGAATACTTAGAAATTGCCAAGAAGGTCGGCTATGAGAATCTTACCCCTGAACAGCTTGAATTTGTTTCATTTCTTGAACAGCGTAAAGCTTTCATGGATAACGGAAAAGAAGTGTTGAAAATCATAGGTGATGGCGCCAAGGGGGCGATTGTTGGTATATACGATCTTGCCAAGGATACCGGTGAAGGAGCCATTCAATTTGGATGGAATATCGGTTGGACGATTGATAACTTAAACAAGGATCCTAAAAAAGTGCTGGATACCGTTTTGGAATACGACTATCAAGCTGCCTTTCAAAGTATGGTTGACACATTGAAGGATAATTGGGATACAAAAATGATTCACGGGGATGCATACACACGGCTGCACTATGTTACTTATTTGGGCGGAAGTCTCCTGTTGTTGAAAGGTGGAAAGTCCTCTGTCTCAACAGGCTCGAAAGATCTTGCTAAAGTTGGGAAAGCAACTGGTGGCACAATTAAAAAAGGCGGTAAATCTGTAAAACAGTTTGTCAAATCTCCTGTAAATCGGTATACTCCTGCATTAGAAGGGATCCTTCAAGATGCTGAGAATACCATTAACGTGAAAAATACTCCGTTGCTAAAAAGTATTGCGGAAGATAAAAAAGAGAGTGTTCTCAGAAAATCTGAAACTTCTAACAACATAGGTATAGGTAATGTCAAACAAGGTGATAGTACCCCTCTCGCACCTGGCGGCGGGTTAGCTGCTCATGAAGCAAAAGGCGGGCATCTTATAGAAAGACATGTCGGGGAGACTGATGGCGAATTATTTCAACGTTTAATAAAAGATACAGAAATCTCTGGGTCTTCTTCATTTAAAGATAGAGCTACTGCAGAAAAAGTCGCCAGTTCAGTTCTAAGTGATCCAAAAAACATTACTAAAATAAAAAAATGGCTCTCTAATCCTAACAGTAGACGTACTCTTCCTTTAAGATACAAAGGTGATGGAGAAGTTCTCGGCAGAAGAGTAGAAAAAGGTTCAAATGTTGCTAAGGATGCTACCAACGCTACAATAGTATTGAAAAAGAGTAAAAATGGGGAATTTATTTTAACTGGCTATCCTACAAAATAAAAGGAGTTCTGAATAACAATGTACGAGAATTATGATACTCTGGAAGAATTAAGTGATTTTTTAGAAGGAACATTTCACCAGGACATGGGTTCACCAGAACAAGCTTTGAAAGAATTTATAGCTGAATCAAGTAAAGAATGCTTAGTTTTCACAATAAAATTTTGTGAAGAGTTTTTAAATGAAAACATATCTGATCAAGAGAAAGAAAGTTTTATAAAATCATATACGGAGATTTATTTTCCGGCAATCGATTTAACTCCTTTACAATGGTTGAAAAAAGTAATTATAGAAATAAAAGAGGCTATATAAGCAATGATTGAAATTAAAGTTTCTGATCCTGTATTTAGATTTCTCGGCTGACATTTCCACCAAGATATAGAATCTCCTGAAGATGCTCTTAATGAATATCTAAATGAAGCATCACAAAAACTAAAAGAAAGAGATTTAATAGTACTAACTGAGTTTTTAAATAGTGATTATTCAGAAGAAGACAAGAATGAATTTATAGAGGAAGCAGCGGATGGTATATACTTTCCTGAAGATGGTATAACACCCTTGGAATGGCTTAAGCAAGTCACTGAACAAATTAGAAAACACCTTAAAACAACATAGCTAGAAAAAGAGCCCTCTTTTAAGAAGGGCTTCTTTTATTAATTCAATTTCGCTTCAATTTTCGCTTTAGTCTTAGGTCCATAAATGCCGTCAGCAGAAAGGCCACATACTGACTGGAACCGTTGGACCGCGTTTGCTGTTTTCGGACCATACACGCCGGCAATGCCGTTTTTCTTCGCCCTTTTGTCTGGTGTTACATGGTCTATATTAAATTATTAAATTGTTTAATAAATCAAAAAATCCCTTGACACCAATAGTGCCAAGGGATTGAGAGATTAATATTGAGACATATACTGTTCGCGTTCCCAAGGATGTACTTGCGTGCGGAACATATCCCATTCGATTTCTTTTGCTTCGATGAAGTGTTCGAATAGGTGCTCGCCCAGCGCTTTGACCATGACTTCGTTTGATTTGAATTCTTCTAGTGCTTCCGCAAGTGTTGCGGGAAGGTCAACGATTCCGTTTTCCATGCGCTCTTCTTTGCTCATCACATAGATGTTGCGGTCGATTGGAGCCGGCGCTTCCAGTTTGTTTTTGATTCCGTCTAATCCTGCAGCAAGCAATACGCTAAGTGCAAGGTATGGGTTTGCAGCTGGGTCAACGCTGCGTACTTCAACACGTGTGCTGATGCCGCGAGAAGCCGGGATACGGATAAGCGGGCTTCTGTTTTGCGCGCTCCATGCTACATAGCAAGGTGCTTCATAGCCAGGAACAAGACGTTTGTAAGAGTTTACTGTCGGGTTTGTTACTGCTGTAAAGCTTGTTGCGTGCTTCACGATACCTGCAATAAAGTGTTTCGCTGTTTCACTTAACTGAAGATCTGCGTTTTCGTCAAAGAATGCGTTAACACCATTTTTGAAGAGTGATAGATTGCAGTGCATACCTGAACCGTTCACACCGAACAATGGTTTTGGCATAAATGTCGCATGCAGGCCGTGTTTGCGGGCAATTGTTTTGACAACTAGTTTAAATGTTTGGATGTCATCACAAGAGCGGACTGCTCCAGCATATTTAAAGTCGATTTCATGCTGACCAGGTGCTACTTCGTGGTGAGACGCTTCGATTTCAAAGCCCATCTCTTCAAGCTCAAGTACGATATCGCGGCGGCAGTTTTCTCCTAAATCAGTTGGAGCTAAGTCAAAATATCCGCCTTTGTCGTTTAGTTCAAGCGTTGGCTCGCCTTTTTCGTCCAATTTGAATAAGAAGAATTCAGGCTCAGGTCCAAGGTTAAAATCACTGAAGCCGAGGTCTTCCATTTCTTTCAGAATCCGTTTTAAGTTGTTTCGCGGGTCACCTTCGAAAGGTGTGCCATCCGGATTATAAATATCACAGATGAAACGTGCTACTTTACCTTTTTCAGCTGTCCATGGGAAGATAACAAATGTATTTAGATCTGGATACAGGTACATGTCTGACTCTTCAATACGAACGAATCCCTCAATAGAAGAACCGTCAAACATGACTTTATTATCAAGCGCTTTTCCAAGCTGGCTTACAGGAATCTCAACATTCTTGATTGTTCCAAGAATGTCAGTAAATTGAAGACGGATATACTTCACGTTTTCTTCTTTTACTAATTTTTCGATATCTTCTCTAGTGTACTTTGCCATTTGGTAAAATTCCTCCTCTTAAAAGGTAAATGTATATAGCAAAACAGTTGCTAACGGATTAATGAAAGAAGCGGGACATGTCGCCTTGACGGAATGTATTCCCTCTTTGAAAACGGCCGGCTTGCATGAGCTCGTTTTTCAGGAGCTGTCTCAGTTCGTCATCGGACAGATCATGTTTCATTGGTTTTTTCGTCTTCTCGTTTTGTTTTTGTTCTGGCTCGGCTTCGGCTTTCGCCAGAATCTGTTTAATTCCTGCCATGTTTACACCTTGTTCTATCAGGTGCTTGATTTCTAACAGTTTATCTACATCATGAAATGAAAATAATCGTCTATTTCCTTCACTTCTGGCTGGAAATATCAGTCCATTTTCCTCATAATATCGAATTTGTCTTGCTGATAACTCAGTTAACTGCATGACAATTCCTATTGGAAATAAAGGCATTGAGCGGCGAATATTATCACTCATCTCAATTTCCTCCTTTTCTTAACTTAGTTTCATTATAGGTGATGTTATATTATGTGTCAATACGATGTAAGGATTCTTAACATCAAATCCAGAGAAATTTTTAAAAAATTTAAATTAATTGCTTTTCCATCAATGAATCCACTGCACTGCATATGGCATTCTTCACATGCGAATAGGTTAATCCTCCCTGAACATACGCTACATACGGCGGGCGGATAGGGCCATCAGCTGATAATTCGATGCTTGCTCCTTGAATAAACGTCCCTGCTGCCATAATGACATCATCCTCGTATCCAGGCATGTAGGCTGGATAAGGCGTCACATGAGCATTGATTGGCGATGCAAATTGAATAGCCTGGCAAAAAGCAATCATCTTTTCTCTGTCAGAAAACTCAACGGATTGTATTAAATCCGTTCTTTTCGCATCCCATTTCGGGTTTGAAGTGAAGCCGAGTTTTTCAAGGAATCTCGCTGTAAACACCGCTCCCTTTAGACTTTGAGACACAACGTGAGGCGCCAAAAAGAAGCCTTGGTACATTTCTTGGAGCGAGTAAAGAGATGCCCCCGCTTCTCTGCCGATGCCGGGTGACGTCATACGGTATGAGCAAGCTTCAATCCATTTCGCTTTTCCGACGAGGTAGCCGCCTGTTTTCGCAAGGCCGCCGCCGGGATTTTTAATGAGAGATCCCGCCATCAGGTCGGCTCCGACATGGCAAGGCTCAAGCTCTTCCACAAATTCTCCGTAACAGTTGTCCACAAAGACGATCAGATTTTCATTGATTTCTTTTACAAAACGGATCATTTCTTTTATTTCACTAATTAAGAAAGAAGGGCGATTCGCATATCCTTTTGAGCGCTGAATGCCGATTACTTTTGTCTTCGGATTGATCGCAGCGGCGACTGCATCATAGTCTATCTTTCCGTCTTTCGTCAGATCAACCGCATTATAGCCGATTTGAAAATCCTTTAACGATCCAGCGTTTTCTCCACCCCTGACGCCCACAATTTCCTCTAGCGTATCATACGGCTTGCCCGTGATATAAAGGAGCTCGTCCCCCGGTCTGAGGACACCGAACAAAGCAATTGAGATGGCATGTGTGCCTGAAATGATTTGCGGCCTTACAAGCCCCGCTTCTCCGCCAAACACATCCGCATATATGCTTTCAAGCGTGTCTCTTCCGATATCATCATAGCCGTATCCAGTAGACGGCGTGAAATGAGTGTCGCTTACTTTGTGTTTTCTATAGCTTTGAAGCACTCTCCACTCATTTCGCTCGCTGATTTCTTCTATTTGTTTATGAATGCCGGCAATGTCCGCTTCCACTTCCATTGCCGTTTTCTTCAATAATTCTCCGTGTGTTAATGTGTCAAACATGTCTTTATATTTCCTTCCTACATATACTTCTTTAATTCACCGATGATACTTTGCTCTTCTTGGACATAGCCGGATATGTCATACTGTTCATTTTCTTCATTAAAATAGAAGCGGTCTACCATCGTTTCCGATTTGATTCTGGAAAGGAGCTTCCCTTCACTTGCCGGCACATGTGCTTCAAAAGACGTTAGCAGTTCTTGGCGCAAATAGCGCTGAATCGCTTCTTTAAAGGCTGCAGCGTCGTCCTCAAATTTCGCACTGACCATAATGTGATCCCTTCCGGCGGACGGTATAAAATCAGGCAGTTTTTGATCACGTTTATTGTAAGCCGTCAGCATCGGGATATCATCTGCTTCAAGCTCCTCGAGAAGCCCAAGCACTGTTTTTTCATGTCCCGCATAATCCTCATTTGAAGAATCAATTAAATGCAGGATCAAATCCGCTTCTTTTACTTCCTCAAGCGTTGAGCGGAATGCAGCAATCAATGTCGTCGGAAGATCCTGAATAAATCCTACTGTATCTGAAAGAAGAACACTGTAGCCGCTTGGCAGGACCATTTTTCTGGTCATCGGGTCCAGCGTGGCAAACAGGAGATCTTCTTCATAGCTGTCAGCACTCGTCAGGCGGTTGAACCATGTTGATTTCCCTGCGTTTGTATAGCCGACAAGCGCAATTTGAAGCACACCGTTTTTCTTTCTTCTTTCACGGTATCGGCTTCTATGGCGAATGACAGTGGAAAGCTGCGTGTTGATTTCATGAATGCGATTTCTGATATGGCGGCGGTCGGTTTCCAGTTTCGTTTCCCCGGGACCTCTTGCCCCAATTCCTCCGCCTTGCCGGGAGAGATTGATCCCTTGTCCCGTCAGACGCGGCAGTGCATATTGCAGCTGAGCCAGCTCAATTTGAAGTTTGCCTTCTCTCGTTCTCGCCCGCTTTGCAAAAATATCTAATATCAATTGCGTGCGGTCAATCATCTTCACTTCAATTGCTGTTGCCAATGACTTCAGCTGACTTGGCGACAGTTCATCATTAAAGATGAGGAGATCAGCTTCAAGCTCTTCCACCAGTGCCTTCAGCTCTTCTACCTTCCCTTTTCCTATATATGTAGCGGCGTCAGCCCTGTTCCGTTTTTGTGTGACGCTGGTCAGTACTTTTCCGTCTGCTGTTTTTGTCAGAGATGCTAGCTCTTCCATAGAATTTTCAAAATGCTCATCCGTGATATGCGGCAGCTGACATCCGACTAAAATGGCTTTCTCCTGAATCGTTTCTTGTTCGTTCAAATGGATGTTCCTTTCTTTTGCATATTGGGCAGTAGTATTATCATACCAAACCCTGCATGTGTATACCACAAATCGATTGCTTTGAAAAGCGGAAATACGAGCAAAAAACAGACCTCTCAAAAACAGAGAGGTCTATGCAGATCCAGATGCTTCTTCTTTAATGGAAAGATCTTGGCTTTTGATGGTCATCAAGTCACTTTTTAAGTATTGGTCTCCCATTAAAAGCCTCATGGCTTGTGCTCTGATCGATTTTTCGATCACATTTCTGACAAAACGTCCATTGCTGAATTTAATGGGACTTGTCGTGCTTTTCACTGTCATTAAGTAATCTTTCAATTTCCATTCAGCTTCTTGACTGAGCTGGTATTCCCTTTCATCGATCATTCGTTTCGCAATCTCCATGAGCTGGGTCACAGAGTAATCCGGAAAATCAATGGAGATGGGAAATCTTGATTGGAGTCCGGGATTTAACGAGAGAAAATGATCCATTTCCCGTGAATATCCGGCGAGTATCAAAATAAACTCATGCTGTTTGTCTTCCATATGCTTTACAAGTGTGTCGATCGCTTCTTTCCCAAAGTCCTTTTCGCCGCCTCTTGCCAGCGAGTAGGCTTCGTCTATAAACAAAATGCCACCTAATGACTTTTTGATTAAATCTCTCGTCTTTTGGGCGGTGTGTCCGATATACTCCCCGACCAGGTCAGCCCTCTCCGCTTCTATTAAGTGGCCTTTTGACAGGACATTCATTTCAAAGAACAGCTTGCCGATGAGCCGTGCAACCGTCGTTTTTCCCGTTCCCGGATTTCCTTTAAACATCATGTGCAGCGCTTGCTTTCCAACCTTCAAGCCTTGCTCCGCGCGTTTTTGGTTCACAAAAATCCAGGCGTATATTTCCTTGATGTTGCGTTTCATTTCCTCCATCCCAACTAAGGCGCTCATCTCTTTTTCGATTTCCTTCAAAATGCCGTGCTTTGCTTCGTTTTTTTGCAATGCAGCCTGATATTCCGCCTCTGCCTCAGCATTCGTCAGCACCTGCTTTTGCCCGTTCAGAATAATGTTGATCTGTCCGTTGTTTTTATAAGTCACAGCGCGCTCCAACATCTTCACCTCTCTGTTCTCTCTATATGATATTCAAGCGGATGCCGATTGTGACAAACGCCTATCATGTGTCGAAACAATTGCTTCTTTCGGGAACAATAAGGAATCCTGCGCTTTCCCGAGAAATACTTTATTTCTTATTGTATTCACGGACATGGGGTGGACAAACCATGATATTTTGTTTTTAATCATTTTGTCAGAGTATTATAGTGAGCTTCTTTCTCATTATTTTCTCCATTCGCCAATCCTTTTTTCATGCAACGGGCTGTTTTTTTGTATGAAGCGTATTACCCTCCGTAAGATACCTGAAGTGTTTTTCTTTTTTTCGATTTATAAAGTGGTATCTTTAATGAAAGGAGCTTTTCTCATCAATTAACGTTTCAAATGCTTGATTTAATATGAACGCAAAGCTTAAAACCAGCAGGAATCAGTGCAGGTTAACCGAACCCATAGTACATACAAACATATGGCGTATGCACAGATTTCATGTCGGATCGTATCTGTTGTCGCTTCATGTTGAATTGTGCGCTTTCCCGAGAAATAATTTCCGAATTTGAAAGGGTTATTTCCTCATTTTTCAGTTGAATGATAATCGTACAAGCAGAAGCCGTGTTTTTTCATATCCTGTAATGAGGTGATGAAAAATGGTTAAAATTTTTATTGATCCTGGCCATGGCGGGTCTGATCCAGGCGCAACAGGTAATGGCCTTCAGGAGAAAACGTTAACCCTGCAAATCGCTTTAGCCTTACGTACGATATTAACTAATGAATATGAAGGCGTTTCTCTGCTGCTGAGCCGGACAAGCGACCAATATGTCAGCTTAAACGACCGGACAAATGCCGCAAATAACTGGGGAGCAGATTTCTTTTTGTCCATTCACGTTAATTCCGGGGGAGGCACAGGTTTTGAAAGCTATATTTATCCAGATGTAGGAGCCCCGACGACGACTTATCAATCGACAATTCACTCTGAAGTGATACAAGCTGTCGACTTTGCCGATCGCGGCAAAAAAACAGCGAATTTCCACGTCCTAAGGGAGTCGGCAATGCCTGCCCTCTTGACCGAGAACGGTTTCATTGATACCGTTGCCGATGCAAATAAGCTGAAAACGAGCAGTTTTATTCAAAGCTTAGCGAGAGGACATGCAAACGGGCTGGAGCAAGCCTTTAACCTTAAAAAGACTTCCAGCTCAGGGTTATATAAGGTTCAAATCGGCGCATTTAAAGTCAAAGCGAATGCCGACTCGCTCGCAAGTAAAGCCGAAGCCAAAGGTTTTGACTCGATTGTCCTTTTAAAGGACGGATTATACAAAGTGCAGATTGGCGCATTTTCATCCAAAGACAATGCAGACACCCTCGCTGCCAGAGCGAAAAATGCCGGCTTTGACGCTATTGTGATCCTAGAATAGCCGAGACGGGGACGAGCGTCTCATAAAAAAACCCGGCTCCTCATCGCGAGAAACCGGGTCTTTTTATTCAAGAATATCAACAACAAACTGTGACCATGTTTCCAGACGGTTATAGATGTCATCCTGTTTTAATTCAGAAACTTTCATCCATTTACCCGCAATTTGTTCTTTCTCCTTCACTTCCACTTGTGCGCCAGGCTTTAATTGAAGCGCAGAAAGAATACCGATATGCACTTTGCCAACACTGTTTTCATCATCATTGATCAATCCCAGTGTGACAATCGCCTGTTTATCTTCTTCATTTATTTGCAGTTCTTCCTCAAGCTCACGGTCTGTGTTCAGCTTTAAGACTTCAGCAAATGAAGCTGCCCCTTCGATGGCGTTCATATGACCGCCAAAGCCGAGAGAAAGCTTGTTGTGCAGTCGTGATTCACCGCCGCCAGCCAGCCGCTCGTAAAGAAAAACTTCATCTTCACGCTTAATGACGACATAAGGTATCGGCTGCTTGAAACGCGGATCTTCTTCTGCGTCCCCTCTTCTCATTTCACGATAGGCCGCTTCAATCTGAGCCATGATTTCGGCTACTCTGCTATCTTCACTGTACACGCCCTGGAAGGTTAAGCTTTCTTTCTTAAACACATCATCGCGCGGGGCAACTAAAATCATTTCGTCCATTTTTCCCATGGGTACTGCGTCCTCCTCATTTGAACCTTCAAGCCGAAAAGAGCAGATATTATATCTGCTCTTTTTCATCTTCAAAATAAAAGTCATCATCTTTGAGCGGCTCAACTGTCGCTTTTTTATAACCATTCCCCTTCATAGAGAAGAAGTCATGTGATTTTGTTTTTGTGTTTAATCCGTTTAATACGATCGGATTAATATCTTCCTCTTCGAAGTATGGATCAAATCCAAGATTCATCAGCGCTTTATTCGCATTATAGCGGATGAATTTCTTTACATCGTGTGAGAGTCCGACTTGATCGTACAAGTCCTCTGTATACTCAAGCTCATTTTCATATAACTGATTCAGAAGGTCGATCGCAAATTCACGAAGCTCTGCTTTTTTCTCTTCTGTCTGTTTATTATAAATTTCCTGAGCAAGGAGACCGACATACACGCCGTGAATCGCTTCGTCACGAAGGATCAGGTTAATGATCTCACCGCTTTGCATCAGTTTTCCTTGTCCGTAGAAATATAACGGATAATAGAAACCGCTGTAGAAAAGGAAGCTTTCCAGATAGACGGAAGCAACCATCGCTTTGAACAGTGAAATTTCATCATCTTTTTGAATGGCTTTGTAAAGCCCGACAATCATTTGCGCTTTTTTCTGCAAATATTTATTTTGTTTAACCCATTCAAATACTTCATTAATCGTTTCAGTCGGTGCAAGGGTCATGAAAATATTAGAGTACGACTTCGCATGGACAGCGTTCTCCATCATCGCCATAAAGTTCAGCACCGCTTTCCGCTGGTGGCCATCTACGTGTTCAGCCACGATCGGCATCCCCGTATTCCCCTGCTCTGTATCAAGAAGCGTAAGTCCGGCCAGTACCTTCATATAAGTGTCCTGCTCATTTTTCCCAAGGTACTTCCATGTGAGGAGATCGCCGTTTAAAGCAATCTCTTCCGGAAGCCAGAACTGTTTCACGTTTTGGTTATAGAACATTTGGGTAAAATCGTCTTCATGCTTTGACCAGTTTGCTGCGTCATAAATTTTTGTCACTATAAACTCTCCTTTAATCAAACAACACAAGAAAGGCAGCTGTCTTGCCCAGTATCTTTCGTTCTTGCATAGTAAATGGTTTTAATTCCTCTATGATGTGCATACAGATCGATTCGGTTTAAATCACGGGTCGTCATTGTGTCTTTTAAGAACAATGTAAAGCTGATTCCCTGATCAATGTGCTGCTGGATAGTGGCGATCATATCCACAACCTTGAACATGTCCATATCGTAGGCTTCTTTATAGAAGAACCAGTTATTAGATGCAAGCCCAGGCATTGGGTAGTACGTTTTTGAGTTGCCGTATGTTCGTTCTTCAATGCGTTCCATAATCGGCATAACAGACGCCGTACTTGATTGGACGTATGAGATAGAGCCTGTCGGCGCAATGCATAATCTGTAGCTGTGATACATGCCGTGTTCAGCGACAAATGCTTTTAGCTTTTCCCAGTCCTCTGTCGTCGGGATATGCATACCCTCAAACAGGTTGGCGATTTTTTCGTATTTCGGTGAGAAATCAGTAGAAACGTATTTGTCAAAGTATTCACCTGTCGCATAGGTTGAGCCTTCATATTGATCAAACGTTTCGCCCTTCTCTTTTGCGATTTCCGCAGAACGCTGGATGGAGTAGAAGTTCACCATCATAAAGAACGTGTTTGCAAAGTCACGCGCTTCCGGGCTTTCATACGCAATGCCGTTTTGCGCAAGGTAGCCGTGAAGGTTCATAGCACCGAGGCCGATTGATTTCATCGCTTTGTTTGCCCGTCTTACAGCAGGCGCATTACGGATGTCAGTTGTTTCAGAAACGTGTGTTAAAGAGTCTGTCGCAAGCTTGACTGTCTTTTCGATTGATTTATGCTCCATGACATTGAGAATGTTAAGCGAACCCAGGTTGCAGGAAATATCCAGACCGATTTCATCTTCTTCATCATAGTCTGTGTATGAAGAAACTTGAGATGCCTGCAGCACTTCAGAGCAAAGGTTAGAAAATTTGACCTTGGAAATATGGTTATTCGCATGCACTTTATTGACGTTATCTTGGAACATGATGTATGGATAGCCTGATTCAGAACGAAGCATCGCCAATTTTTCAAGCAGTTTCCGCGGGTTGATTTTTTCCTTTTTCACCCGAGGGTTGTCGACAAACTTGTCGTACATTTCGTTCATGTCCATCTCATCCATGTGCTGGCCGTACTCTTTATAAATCGTGTGCGGGTAGAATACATAAGCCGCTTTGTCCTCGCGTGCAAGCTCAACGAACTTATCCGGAATGACAACACCGATCGAAAGCGTTTTGACACGCACATCTTCATCCGCAGAAATCTTTTTCGTATCAAGAAAATCATTGATATCGCGGTGGAAAATGTTTAAATACGCTGCGCCGGATCCTTGTCTTTGTCCCATTTGGTCAGCGTAACGGAACGCGTTATCAAGAAGCTTCATGACGCCTACAACGCCTTTTGTCGCATTCTCAACATCTTTAATGGCTTCACCTTTCGCGCGAAGCTTGGACAGGTTAAGAGAAACCCCGCCGCCAAGCTTAGAAAGCTGCATGGAGATATCGATCGCTCTTGAAATGTCGTTTAAGGAATCATTGACTTCCAGCAAGAAGCAGCTCACAAGTTCACCGCGGCGTTTTCTGCCGGCGTTCAGAAATGTCGGTGTGCTCGGCTGATATTCTTGATTGATCATCAGGTTTACATATTCTTTTGCTTTCTCAGTGTCGCCGTTAGCGAAGAACAGCGCAACAATTGAGATCCGGTCCTCATAACGCTCGAGGATTTTTTTCTTGTCATTCGTTTTCAAAGCATAGTCATTATAGAATTTAAACGCACTCATGAAGGAAGGAAAACGAAACTTCTTAGCGTAAGCTGTCTTAAACACTTCTTTAATGTCTTCAAAAGAATAAAGGCTTAAGAATTCCTCTTCGTAGTATTGGTTTTCAACCAAATAATCCAGCTTCTCTTTTAAATCGTGAAAGAAGACTGTGTTTTGATTGATATAATCTACAAAATAGCTATGTACAGCCTCTTTATCCTTATCAAACTGGAATTTTCCATCTTTTTGGATCATGATTTCGTTATTTAACTGGATCCATTTTGGCACTTGATTTTGTGACAACTCTTTCTACCTCCTGAGTAAACAATTCAACGTCTTTAGATGTGCCGCTGAGTTCAAATTTGTGCAAGATCGGCACCTGATATTGTCTTGAAATGGTATCGGCGCTTTTTGCAAAGTTATCGCCCCATACTTTGTTGCCGCTCGCAGCGACTCCTAATAAGAGATGGGCGTATTTTTCGAGAAATGATTGTGTTGATGCCGGTACCTGGCCGAAGTTTGTCGTGTAGGTGACCAAAACAAACGGAGTGTCCACGTGGTCCATTTCGTCCACCTTGCGTATCTGCTGAAAACCTGTTTTATTCACAAACCGCTGAACATTCCCTGTTTTCGAATCAAATATGATTTGTACCACGTTTTATCACGACCTATCAAAAAATATGAATCTCTCATCACTAACACTATATATAGTATACTACCCTCTAGCAAAAACACAATATATAGATTCGTTTTTATGAAAAATTCATATTTTGATCAAATCAGGCAAATGGGCAGACTCATTAGGGCCCAAAAAAGAGAGCAGAACGAGAATCATCTCTCGTCCTACTCGGGGTGTCGTTTTTTAGCCGATGTTTATCATAACATGAAAAAAAACTGCTTAGTAGTCTAGATTTTTTTTTCTTAAGCTATCACAGCATTTTTCGCTCTCTACTGTTTCTTCTATTTCAACATCCGCGCCGATCTCTTCTAAAACCGCCTTCAAAGCAGTGATAATTGACGCTTCTCTGATTAATTCTTTTCCGTTCACAATGATACTTGTTCCGTATTCATAGCAAGAATCATCTTCGCAAATTTCTTCCCAATGATTCACGATCACTTTATGCTTCATGTTTTCACCCTCTGTTTGATCTGTGTCTGTATTTAGTTTAGCGGCTGGAATCCGCTTTGTAAATTCGAATGCTTGTGAATTTTATTCAAGCTCATCATCCGCGTATTCTTTCTTCAGCTTTACCTCATTGCGGGACTCATTATACTCATAAATTTTGATATAGCCGTCCTCCATAACGCCAAAATGGTTATGTTCAAGTGGAAACGAGGTGGGCTGAGGCGTTTCATAGTCTGAATTGCCGCTGTCTGTTTCAATAATGGTATCTTGATTCCCGCACGCCCCGAACAGTAAAAAGACAGCTATCCATACAAGTGCAATCCTGATTCGTCTCAGTTCTGCTTCACTTTCAAACAAGGTCGATCACTCCCAAATTCATTTTATACATAATATACCATTTTCACTTCCGTATGTTGTTCTCATAAAAAAAGACCGTGCCTTGGCATGGTCAGCTTACACAAAAAGCTTGGAGCAAAAGTGGATTCATGTTAAAAATGGCCGCCGGGAACCCCCGGCAGCCTTTCCTCATGTCTTGACATGGCATTTTTTGATCTATTCGAGTTCAAGCTGGACGTTTTTTTGCGGCGCAAACGTTGAGATCGCATGTTTATATATAAGCTGCTGCTTACCTTCCGATTCCAACAATACGGTAAAGTTATCAAAGCCTTTCACCTGGCCACGCAACTGAAAGCCGTTCAGCAAAAAAACAGTGACATACGTATTTTCTTTCCGGATTTGATTCAAAAACTGATCCTGAATATTAATCGGTTTCATGTTTCGTCCTCCTTGATTCTCTATATCATACAGTTTCGATTAAAGTTCGAGTTTTCCTGCTATATGTGTGAAAATTTCCTTTTTTTTCAGCTCCATATCAACAGGCGGTGTCATATCGAACCATGTGACCTGCATTTTGTTGCGAAACCACGTCAGCTGGCGTTTCGCATACCGCCTCGAGTTCTGCTTTAGCTGTTCGACAGCATCAGAAAGTGTCACAAAACCGTCAAAATATGCATACAGCTCTTTATAGCCTATCGCCTGTATTGATTGACAGTCTCTCACGTTCTTGTCGTATAAGCGCTTCACTTCCGGAAGAAGGCCTGCCTCCATCATCATATCGACCCGCCGATTAATTCTTTCGTAAAGCGTGTCTCTATCCATTGTCAGGCCAATTAACACTGCATTGTACAGAAGTTCTCGTTTTTGTTCCTTCAAATGCTGGGACATCGTTTTTCCGGACGTATGTAAAATTTCCAGTGCGCGAATGACTCTTCTTGTATTATTCGGATGAATCGCAGCTGCTGCCTCGGGATCTGCTGCGGCAAGTTTGGCATGAAGAAAGTCAGCGCCTTCCCGCTCAGCAGCCATTTGCATGCTCTCTCGAAACACGGGATCATTTGCCTCTTCCGTAAATGTATAATCGTAAAGCACAGATTGTATATAAAGCCCTGTACCGCCGACAATCATCGGAAGCTTTCCTCTATTTGCAATCTCGCTGATTTTATTTCTTACTAAGCTTTGATAATCGGCGGTAGAGAAGGAGTCTTGGGGATCTAAAATGTCAATCAGATGATGGGGCACTCCCTCCATCTCCTGTTCGGTAATTTTAGCTGTTCCAATATCCATCCCTTTATAAATCTGCATCGAATCTCCGCTGATAATTTCCGCGTTTAAGGATTTGGCTAGCTGAATACTTAAATTGGTTTTCCCCACTGCCGTCGGTCCGACTAAAATGACAACGGGCTGCTTCGTATTATTCAATATGTATCACTCTCTTTTATAAATCTCCCCCCATTATAGCATTCAACATGGACAACCACCTATCCATTTTGCCCTTTTTTTGCATCGGTAAACATCCTTCTACCAGCCAAGCGGCTCATTGCCGACAATTTCCCTTGTCTTTCCTTTCAGGGTATGACGATGCGTTTTTCTTCTGTCATCTCCGGGATCGTACACAACCCCTCCGTACTGGATCTCAATCGGCTCGTTGTAGGCCAGATACGTCGTTTCTTCGATTTCATGATAATGTGTGCCATCTGCTAAGGGAATTGCCGGCCCTGAGATTCCGTAATACCGATGAAAATGGCCGTTTTCAAATGAAGTGATCCCTGTATAGTAATGTGTATGCTGATCGGTATTTGATCCGTTTGCCGGCTGAGTAAACCCTTCAATGAGATGATAATGGCCCTGTTCTCTCGTTGTTTTGACATGATAGGCATGTGCGTGGGGCGGTGCTTTTGACCAGTCAGACTGATACAGGCCCAATGTGTTCACATCCTCCTTTTCCTCGATTCGCCCAATCAAATCCGGGCAGGGTGAATACACTGCATCATCTACACTTTATTACAGGAGGAAAGAAAACATGAACGAGTTAGAGCATTTCAGCCCTGAAGATACAAGAATATTTGGAAGACCGTTCGGATTCGGGAGACCATTTGGGTTTGGAAGACCGTTCGGGTTCGGTTACGGATTTGGAAGACCCGGATTTGGTTATGGGTTTGGCCGGCCATTCGGATTTTTTGGAGGACCGTTTATCGGCGGCCTTGCAGGCGGGCTTATAGGAAGCGCTTTATTTAATCCTTATTTTTATGGCGGATACCCCTATTATCCGTATGCCCCGTTCCCTTATTATTATTAAACGCAAAAGGCCCCTTAAAAAGGGGTCTTTTTAAGTGTGTGAAAATGAATCTCTTGACTCATACATAGGCATACACTACTATTTTTCTAGCTGAAGTTTTTTTCTAATCTAAAAATATAGTGAGGAGAATTTATGATGTTGATAGGATATATATTCCTCACGATTGCCATATGTTCGGAATCGATAGGAGCAGCCATGCTGAAAGTATCTGATGGCTTCAAAAAGTGGAAGCCAAGTGCTTTGGTCGTCATTGGCTATTCCCTCGCCTTTTATATGCTGTCCCTGACTTTAAACCATATTCCCCTGAGCCTCTCCTATGCGACTTGGAGCGGGGCGGGCACGGTGCTGACGACAGTGATCGGAGTAAAATGGTTCAAGGAAGATCTGAATGCCAAAGGGCTTATCGGGATTCTTTTATTACTATCAGGGGTCGTGTTACTTAATTGGCAGTAAAGGAGTGATGAAGATGAGAGGATTGCTTTATTTGGCTCTCGCCATTGTATCTGAAGTGTTTGGGAGCACGATGCTGAAGCTTTCAGAAGGATTTACACAAGCCTGGCCCATTGCCGGAGTCATAGTCGGATTTCTTTCTGCTTTTACGTTTCTAAGCTTTTCTTTAAAAACAATTGACTTATCAAGCGCGTATGCAACATGGTCGGGCGTTGGTACCGCGCTTACAGCAATTGTCGGGTTTTTGCTTTTTGGCGAAACCATCAGTTTAAAAGGTGTATTCGGTCTCACGCTTGTCATTGCAGGCGTGGTCGTGCTAAATCAATCGAAAGCCCACGCTGAAGATAAAAAACAGACGGTCTGTGAGTGACCGTCTGTTTTCTTTATTCTCCACCCAGTTTCACAGAGGCTTCAAGCTGCAGCTCGACATTTCCTTGAATTGCACGCGAAATCATGCATGACGACTCCGCTTTTTTACAAAGCTTGTGCGCCAATGCGACGTCGTCTTGTGAAGCATCATGTTTAAGCACGACAGAGGGACGGTGAATGATCTTTTTGTATGTAAAGACTCCTTTTGTGACGTCGACAATGCCTTCTGACTCCATCTGTAAGTCTTCTTTTTCCAGCCCGCTTCTCTCCATCATCGCTGCAAGTGTAATAATGTAACAGGTCGCTGCCGCCCCGAGAAGCATTTCATCTGGGTTGGTCCCTTCTCCCGGGCCATCCATTTCTTTAGGAATGGAAATCGATGTGATCAGGTTTCCGCTTTCAATCGTACCGACATCATTGCGGTTACCCGGCCAATTCGCTTTTAAATAAAAATGATGATCTGCCATTGTTTTGCCTCCTTTTTTATCCTATTTCAGTCTACTGATCTTCTCTTATTTTGTCTTCTGATCTGCTTGTTACGAATACTCTTTTTCCAGGACACCTTTGATCGCACTGACATAAGCATAAAATTCACTGTTCTTTGTGTATTTTCTATTTTTATAATAAAAATCATCAAAAAATGCTTCTCTCTGCTCACGGCTGATTTCCAGCTGGATACTTAGCCCCGTTTCCCCTTGGTTATTAATGTTTTCGGCATTCAATCCAGCAAGACCGCTTTTAGACGACGCTAACTCAGCGGAAAACCCTCTCCGCTCAAGGGCTCTCACAATCATTTTCGCTCGCTTTCGGTCTGTTCCCCCTACAAGCGTATTCTTGTTCTCTCCTTTATATCCGTGAAAAGCCACCACATATTGATGCTCCTTGATTTTCTTTTTAGCCAATGGCTCATCAAAGTTGGTGCTTGTAATGTGCAGCGTTTGGTTATCGTGGGACTTCAACCCTTCAAACAGGTATGTAGAGTATTCATTATTGAAATAACGCACAAGCTCACTTACTCCGCCTTCAATTCTTCCGCCATGCGGAGACATAATTAAGACTTTGCTTCCTTTTTTCTCATTATATGAAATATCGTAATCGGCTGGGCTCTCATTCTCTGCCAAGCTGCTGAAATTTGAATATGTATCAGGCTGATTTGATGGTTCAGGTTCCAATGAGTAATGAACATATCTCAAGAACAAGACAATGGCTAAGACTAATATGACATTTAGTAAAAATCTTCTCATGTTTAACTCCTTTCATAAGAATGGCGCGGTTCATTATATGAGGTTTAGCCAATAGGTTTTATCTTACCATTGTATACACAATATCATCAGTGAAAAAGTTCCCGGTTTCAAAAAATCAATTGATTGTCACGGTTATTAGCGGTTCATTTCAAATAAGAGTGAAAAAAGGTTGAGAGGAAAGACAAAAAAGGTAGGAACAACCTCACTTGGCAAATAAATGTATATAGGTTTAAGGAGGGTTTTAGTAACAGGCTGCCCGGTTGCTGAGACGGACAGCTGTTACCGGCCTGCAGAATAGAGATTTTGCTTATTTGTTCTCACAAAATCACAGGAGAGGATAGAGTCCAATAAAAATGTTCTGATCTGTTGTTTCGAAAAACAAAATGCTTTGATTTTCGTTTTGCTTTTCTGTCTCACAATAATCGTTCTTTTACTAATCGTTCCGTCTTTCTTCATATATATAATGCTGATTGGCATTTGGCTTTCCAAAGATCGGTGCAAGTAGAAATTCATACGGTTGCTCTCCCCTTCCCAGTTTGATATGATCACATTATAATACGAACAAACGTTCTTTTTCAATCCCCAATGATTTCCTCAGCTTCTGAATCTATCGTATCTAATGCGAAAGATTCAGAAAAACAAACTCTTGTCTGTCTCTTACAGAGGACAAACAAACTTACCAAACCTATCATCTGTTCATAGAGTATACAGAGAACCTTATAATAGGAGGAAAATACATGTTTGGGTACTCTATGGTACAAATGGTGAGAGCAAATGCTCACAAGCTAGATTGGCCGTTACGGGAAACCGTATTGCAGCTTTACAAGCCCTTCAAATGGACTCCTTGCTTCTTGCATAAATTTTTCGAAACCAAATTGCAAAACAGAAAAAAAATGTCAGTCATTATCGAATTTGAGGAAGGCTGTCACGAGACCGGCTTTCAAATGGCTGGAGAGGTGCTGCAAAAAGAAAAACGCAGCAAGCTAAAAAGCCGCTTCAACAAAATCAACTGCTGCAGCGCCGAGGTTACTCCTTCAGCATTACATTCCCTTCTCTCTGAATGCAGCAATATCCGTAAAGTGTATTTAAACCGCGAAGTCAAAGCGCTTTTAGACACGGCAACCGAAGCAAGCCATGCGAAGGAAGTCGTCAGAAACGGGCAAACCCTGACAGGAAAAGGTGTTACTGTCGCTGTTGTCGATACAGGAATCTACCCGCATCCTGATCTAGAAGGCAGAATTATCGGATTCGCGGACATGGTCAATCAAAAAACAGAGCCGTACGATGATAATGGTCATGGCACACACTGTGCAGGTGATGTTGCAAGCAGCGGCGCATCCTCTTCCGGCCAATACCGCGGACCTGCACCGGAAGCCAATCTCATCGGCGTAAAGGTATTAAACAAGCAGGGTTCAGGAACGTTAGCAGATATTATAGAGGGTGTTGAGTGGTGTATTCAATACAATGAGGACAACCCCGATGAACCGATTGATATTATTAGCATGTCGCTCGGGGGCGATGCCCTTAGATATGATCATGAACAGGAAGATCCGTTAGTCAGAGCGGTTGAAGAAGCGTGGAACGCAGGGATTGTCGTCTGTGTCGCTGCCGGAAACTCAGGCCCTGATTCGCAGACCATTGCAAGCCCGGGCGTGAGCGAAAAGGTGATTACAGTAGGTGCGCTTGACGATAACAATACTGCAAGCAGCGATGATGATACTGTCGCTTCCTTCTCAAGCCGCGGCCCGACAGTATATGGGAAAGAAAAGCCCGATATTTTAGCGCCGGGTGTTAATATTATTTCCCTTCGCTCTCCGAATTCTTATATTGATAAGCTCCAAAAGTCAAGCCGTGTAGGGTCTCAGTACTTTACAATGTCAGGAACCTCGATGGCAACACCGATTTGCGCAGGAATCGCAGCTTTAATTCTTCAGCACAACCCGGATCTTACCCCTGATGAAGTAAAAGAGCTTTTGAAAAACGGCACGGACAAATGGAAAGATGAAGATCCAAATGTGTACGGAGCGGGCGCTGTCAACGCAGAAAATTCCGTTCCCGGCCAATAAACATCATCAAAAGCCGGCAATTCTCTCTCAGCAGAACTGCCGGTTTTTTGTTTGAATATTCATAATCATAAGGTAAAATAATGGAAAATAGATGAAGGAAGTGAAGAAAGTGCCATATTATATCTGCAACACATGCGGTGTGCAACATGCACAGACTGTAGATCCGCCCAACTCGTGTCTGATTTGCGAGGATGAAAGGCAGTATATTCATCCCGATGGACAAAGTTGGACAACCCTTGAAGACATGCGTGAGAAAGGAAACCTTCAAAACATCCTCAAAAAGGAAGAAGAGCATCTTTACAGCATCAAAACTGAACCAGAGTTTGCGATCGGACAAACAGCTCATCTTATCCAGCATAAGGGCTTCAATGTGCTGTGGGATTGCATGACATATCTTGACCAAAAGACAATTGACCAAATCAACGAATTAGGCGGTATTCAAGCCATCGCCTTGTCTCATCCACATTATTACTCTACTCAAGTTGAGTGGGCTGAAGCGTTTCAGGCGCCGATCTATATCCATGAGGATGATAAAGAATGGGTGACAAGGCCAAGCAATCACATTCACTTCTGGTCAGGGGAAACGCTCAACGTGAAGCCGGGACTGGACCTTTACCGACTGGGCGGACATTTTAAAGGCGGTGCTGTTTTGCATTGGAGCAAGGGCAATGAAGGGAAAGGCTGTCTATTGACCGGAGATATCATTACGGTTGCGGCGGACCGAAACTGGGTCAGCTTTATGTACAGCTACCCAAATCTCATTCCCCTTCCCGCCTCCAAAGTTGAAGAAATAGCAGCCAAAGTAAAACCGCTTCAATTCAACCGGCTTTACAATGCTTTTTCTAAAGTTGTCAAAGAAAATGCCGGCGAAGCGGTCCAGCGTTCTGCCGTACGCTATATCAAGGCTCTCAACAGCGAATTGTTTCATACATAAAGAGTGAGGCGGCTCTTTTCCGTGTAAAAGATGCAGCAATTGGGAATAGTATCGTGTAGATCAAAAGGAGGAATATTGATGGCACACACGAATAAACAGCTTTCTCAATGGCTGGAATCAAAAGTCGGCCAGACGCTTGATATTAGAAAAGGTGAATTGACCCATGATGAAGAGATATCAGACTTGGATCAGATTGTTCTCCACCTTCAAAAAGTGGCTATACGCAGTACGAATCATCCTGATGATTATGTTGCGAAAGAAGAGCTCGTTTTAGAAGGCGAAGGAACAACATTCACTGAGGACGGAAACGTACCGCTTCCGCAAAATGCCTATGAGATTCCTTTATTAGGTGACATTCATATTCACCAAGAAAACGAAGGATTGAAGGTCATAACAGATCGTGCAGTATATACAATTGATATCCAGCACAGCTGAAAGCCACTTTCATCAAAATAATACAGCGTAGCGCCTTTGAGCTTTCGTTCAAAGGCGCTGCTTTATATCGAGCCGTTTTTTCACTTTTTTCGTTCTTCACCCTATTGAATGACTCCTAAAATAGATATATAGTTTTAGAGACAGGATTACATTTCAAATCATTCTGTTTTTTGTAAACTAGTTCAGCAATTTGATTCATCTATTTACCCTATTAGGCGAGGAGAATGCAAATGGAAAAATTGATGTTTCATCCGCATGGTAAAGAGTTTCATCACAATCCTTTTTCAGTTTTAGGACGATTTAGAGAGGAAGAGCCCATTCACCGATTTGAATTAAAACGGTTCGGAGCCACATATCCGGCCTGGTTAATTACCCGATACGATGATTGTATGGCCTTTTTAAAAGACAATCGAATTACAAGAGACGTAAAAAATGTGATGAACCAAGAACAAATCAAAATGCTCAACGTTAGTGAAGATATCGATTTTGTATCCGATCATATGCTGGCAAAAGACACACCTGACCATACCCGCCTGAGATCACTTGTTCATCAAGCATTTACTCCCCGAACCATTGAAAATCTGCGCGGCAGCATTGAACAAATTGCTGAACAGCTTTTAGATGAAATGGAAAAAGAAAATAAAGCGGATATCATGAAATCCTTCGCTTCCCCTTTGCCTTTTATTGTTATATCTGAATTGATGGGAATCCCAAAAGAAGATCGGTCACAGTTTCAAATCTGGACCAATGCGATGGTTGATACCTCTGAAGGTAACAGAGAGCTGACAAATCAGGCTCTTCGTGAATTTAAAGATTATATCTCCAAGCTGATCCATGACAGAAGAATAAAGCCAAGAGACGATTTAATCAGCAAACTTGTGCATGCTGAGGAAAACGGCAGCAAGTTAAGCGAAAAAGAGCTCTATTCGATGCTGTTCTTGCTCGTTGTAGCAGGCCTTGAGACGACTGTTAACTTACTCGGCTCAGGCACCCTCGCATTGCTGCAGCACAAGAAGGAATGTGAGAAGCTCAAGCAGCATCCTGAAATGATCGCTACAGCGGTTGAAGAATTGCTGCGATACACCTCACCTGTCGTTATGATGGCAAATCGGTGGGTCATCGAAGACTTTACATATAAGGGGCATTCGATCAAAAGAGGAGACATGATTTTTATAGGGATCGGATCGGCCAATCGCGACCCGAATTTTTTTGAGAACCCCGAAATATTAAATATAAATCGGTCGCCTAACAGACATATTTCTTTCGGTTTTGGCATTCATTTCTGCTTAGGAGCGCCTCTTGCCAGGCTGGAAGGCCACATTGCATTTAACGCACTTTTGAAGAGATTTCCTGATATTGAACTTGCGGTTGCGCCTGATGACATTCAATGGAGAAAAAATGTCTTTTTAAGAGGATTAGAAAGTCTCCCTGTTTCTCTTTCAAAATAACATTCAAAACGCCCCCTTTTAAAAGAGGGGGCGTTTGTGTTTTTAGCGCTTCACCAATTCATCTGTTTCTTTTTCTTCCCTCGCTTCATGTTTCTTCCGGAAAGCCTTAAGGAAATTCGCATTCACTACTCCCCTGTTTGAATAGAGCTTTTCGCAAAATTCTAACATGGCTGTTGACGCTTTCGGTTCGGTTAATATCATGAAGTGGTTGCTTGAATCGACATCCACCAGGTGGAAATGGGGAATTTGCCGCTCCCATTCCTCCCAATAGGCAGCTTGATCAAACGGTTCTTTTTCATTTGATAAAGTGAAATAAGTGTCTAAATCACCAAAGAAAGACCTGCTTTTGTTGCGGAAATAATAACATTTTACCGTCTCAGGATCAGGGAGAGACTTAACAGTGTACGACTCCAAATCATAGGCGCGCTGTGTTTTCATCATTTGCTGAGCCTGCGCACGTATTTGCTTATCTGGTTTGTTTAGCCCTCGTTCTTTTGCCAAGTCAATCAACTCAGACAGGAATTCTTCATCCTCTAAGCTTATGTCCACCTCTTCACGGCTGATGAGAACATCCGTAAGCTTTTCCCGTTTCGCAATCGATGCCAGCATCATATTAATTGTTTGCAGCATTGACGTTTTCATAGATGCCTCATTCTCTTTTGTCTCAGAACGATATGGGGAGTCAATCATCACCATGCTTTTGACAGCAAGGCCTTGGCTTTGCAGCTGGCGAGTGACTTCATATGCAATCATCCCGCCTAAGGAATATCCGCCTACATCATAAGGACCTTCAGGCTGTATGGATCGAATGATCTCTATATAATAGGAAGCCATTTGTTCAATTCCGTGCAAAGGAGCATAATCAGTCATGAATCCTCTGGCTTGAATGCCGTAAAAAGGGCGCTGGCTCTTTTGTGCAAATTGCTGATAGATTTCAACTCCTCCTACTCCGCCATGGAACCAAAAGACAGGGCGCCCCCGCTTGCCGTCATTTAACGGTATCAATTCCGGAAACGTGCGAGCTTGATCATTTTGTAAGGATGTATCCTTCTGTTTCTTTGCGATCAAGTCCATCATGTCCTGAACAGTATGGCATGCTTGAAGCTCCGTCAAGGCAATGAGAGGGTCCACCTTTGATTGCAATTGCCGTAATAACTGTATGCAAGAAATTGAATCAAATCCATACTGCTGCAATGGCTTATGAGGCTGCA
Organism: Bacillus sp. FSL R5-0576; assembly: GCF_038004765.1. Lineage (NCBI taxonomy): Bacteria > Bacillati > Bacillota > Bacilli > Caryophanales > Bacillaceae > Bacillus > Bacillus sp. FSL R5-0576. The sequence goes on along the minus strand of NZ_JBBORU010000001.1, from coordinate 1,728,970 downwards.
GTTCATCCGGATCCATCCCTAGTACAGTTGCTAATATGTGATGATCGCTGCTGTTGTTGATACGCTCATCCTGTGAAACAGAAGGCGTACTCTCTACTGCTTGAAAGCCGTTCCAGCAGCTTCTCTTTTCAAATGGATAGGTTGGCAACGGTATTCTGCGGGCATCTTTTCCTTGATAAAGCTTCTCCCATGGGATTTGCACCCCTTTTGTCCAGCAAAACGCGATCTTTTCAAGGTTGTTTTCAGACAACAAAGTCTCGATCACCATTTCTCTTAATGGACCATCCAGCAAGGCTTCGATATCTGACGAGCCATTTTCTGCATTTCCGCTAAAGACAGGTACAGAACTCTTCGGCTTATCGCCTTTTTCTGCTAAGCAGGCTTGCAAGCCGATTACCAGTTCTTCTTTACTGCGGACGACGAGCGCTAGGCGATCTTCCATTTCCTCTCGGCCGGTTTGGAGTGTATAAGCATAATCTTGTAATGACAGTGCTTGTTGTTTATTCACATAGTCAAGCTGCTGTTGAACAATTGCTTTTAGCCTGTCTTGATTCTTTGCAGAAAGAACTACAATGTGGGCACCATTCTCACTCATACTAACCGGTGGTTTTGGTAAAGGAATATATTCTTCTAAAATGACGTGCGCATTTACGCCTCCAAAGCTATAGCTGTTGATACTCGCTCTGCGCGGAATTTTTTTGCCTGCATCGTCACTTAAATCCCCCCATTGCTGATTTTCGGCAGTCACTCGGAAACGGGTGCCCTTTATTGACACCTGGTCATTCAAAGACGAAAATCCGGATAGGCCTGGTATTGTTTGATGCTTCATCGCCATGCTGACCTTCATAAGAGCAGCCATGCCTGAGACGAGTTCACCGTGTCCGATGCTCGGCTTTAAGCTGCTGATATAACATGGCGCTTCCTCCCGTACTTCCTGTGGAAGTTCCAATTCGAGCTGACTGCAGCCAGACTTTAACGCCTCTATTTCTATCGCGTCTGCCAATGGAGAGGCGATCCCATGCGCTTCTATATAGGTCACCGTTTTGGGATCAATTTGTGCTCCTTGATAAGCCTTCAGCATTGCATCCTTCATGCCGGCCGGATTTGGCGCGTGAAGTGACATTCCCCTGCCGCCATGCGATACACCTGAACCTTTAATAACCGAATAAATATGATCAGAATCTTCAATGGCTTTTTGCAATGGTTTAATGATGAGAACTCCCGCTCCTTCACTTCTGACAAAGCCATTTGCATCTGCTTGAAAGGATTTGGCCTGTCCTTTCTCACTCAAATAGCCCATTGAGTCGAAGCCAATAAAGCCTTTTGGTGAAAGCAGCAAATTCACAGCCCCGACAATGGCTTGCTCACATTCGCCGTTTCGAATGGATTGTATAGCTCTGTGCAAAGCCACTAGAGCTGAGGAACAGGCAGCTTCACAATATTCACTTGGCCCTTTTACATCAAGTGCATAGGATATACGGTTTGGAATTAGGGAAGGAATCACAGCTGTATCCGTATTGCCGGCTGCGACAAATACTCCTGTCGGGCGGCTGGATACAACCTGCCCTGTTAAGCCTGCATCTTCCATCGCCTTCCATGCATGTATCAAGAGCAGAAACTCCTGTGGGTCCATATTCGCCGCTTCTTTAGGCGATATGCCAAAAAACAGGGGATCAAACTCACCTATTCCTTCTATAAAACCGCCCCATTGAAGGCTTGATTGCCCTTCCTTATCGGCTGCGGCATATTTGCGCCAGTCCCAGCGTTCTTTCGGCACTTCAGAGACACAGTTCTTTCCTTGGATAAGGTTATCCCAAAATTCCGTTACGCTGTTTGCTTTCGGAAACTGTCCCGACATGCCGATAATGGCTATGCCGTCTGCTGCGTGTTCGATTGTTTTATCCGTGTTCGTCTCGTATGCCGGAATCTGTTTCATTTGGTTTTCGATTTGAGCTGGGCGTTCTTCCTGCTGATGAGCTTCACCAAACAGCTGAGCAAATGATGCTTCATGTTTGTCCGCAAAAAAGTCGATTAGCTCTTGAATAGTCGGATACTCAAAAAACAGAGTCGGATTTAATTCGATCTTTGTCTCTGCTTCCATCTCCCTTGTCAATGAAACCAATTGAGAAGAATCGATTCCAAAATCCATGATATGCGCTTTTGCAAGAGACAATTTTGACGGATCGGCCATGTTTACTGCCAGTTTATCTGTTACATAGCTTCTGATACGATCTTTCAGATTGCTGGCTTTGATGGCCTTATTTTGATTTCCTCTTTGATTCGAAATACGAAGCTGTTTAAGCGAGTAGCCCGAGTAGTGCAGCACTGTTTCTGACGACTCATTGATCACATCTACATCAAACAGCAGCATGTCACCTGTATTCTTAACCAATGTAATCAAAAGCCAGCAATCCTCTTTTATCGTTTGCTTTGTAAACTGGATATCATTGATTCCAAACGGCAGGAAGCCGCCTGTCATGTCAAACTGCTCCAAGAAACTGAGGATAGCCAAGTACGCGCTGTTTGTCATCAATGGGCTTACAGTGTAATGGTGCCCGTTTGCCAGCCCGCTTTGGGGCAGGCGAATTTTTGCCAGTATAGACTTGTGGTCTCTGTAAAGATGAGTAATTGTCTTAAATAACTCTCCCCATTCAGGACCGTTTCCGGTTTTATACATCTGATCGATGTGATGAAGCTTAGTTAATGAATGCTTAACGTTCTCGATATTGACTTTTTTTGGCTCAAAAGAACCGATTCCGCATTGTCCGATTGCGGCAGGCTTCCACAAACCAGAGGACGGCTCGCGATACATGATTTGCAGTTCTATGACTTGATCTTTTTGCAGCGGCTTTGCCTGAAGTTCAATGGTCTCGCCTTGTTTGATGACAATTGGACTGGTATAACTTAATTTGCTGATACGGCCGCTGTTTTCCTCAGGGAACAGGTTAAAAAATGCTTCAATGGCCAGACTGCCATATGTGGCACCGACAAGCACCCGTTCATTGTTGAAGACGTGTCCTTGAACGTAAGGCTCATCATAAGTGAATTGATCTTGAATGACCGGCTGATTAATATTGTCTTCAACATCTGACGATTTCTCATTGATAGACGATACATCGAAATGAAATGATGTATTATGGTCAAATGCATAGTGAGGCAGATGAACCCAGCCTGTTCGGTTCCCTATATCAGCTTCTTTAAAAGCAATCGATGCCCCTTGTACCCATTGCTCTGCTGCGTTTATTTCTCTATCCCTAGATGCTGATTCCGCACATGGCTGTAAATCGAATGATGTATAGATGCCTTGCTGGAGTGAGCTTTCTCTTGATGTTCGGAACACCTTTAGTTTTTCGAACAGCTCTTGAGTCGATGTCACTGTAAATGCAGCCCTATGCTCTAAATTATGGTTTCTCCTGTGTAAAGCCTGTACAACGGGTTCAATATCCAGAGAAGCTTCCTTCTCTAAAAACAATTGCATATTTTCTAGATAGCTAAGCAGGCTCCATTTTGTTTTGGCTGAAAAAACGGCAGTGAATTCCTGCTGGCGGGGAGCGATATGTTCTTTCTCAGGGGCCGTCTCCATATATTCTTCTATAATAAGATTGGCATAGGCTCCCCCCGCTCCGAAGGAATTGATCATGCTTCTGCGTGGCAATTGTTTTCCAGTTTCAGGATCATTCAAGCGATGCCATGGCTCTGTTTGTTCCTGAAGATAGAAAGCCGTGTGTTCCAACTTAATATTTGGATTGACAGGCATCGCGTTAATTGTCGGCACCATCGTCCCTTTCTTCATCTGCAGCAGCACTTTTGTCAGCTGAGAAATACCGGAAGCCGCCTCTAAATGCCCCAGATTGGATTTGACAGAGCCTATCGCACAAAACTGTTTCTTGTTTGTATATTGTTGAAACGCGTTTGTTAAGGCAATTACTTCAATAGGATCGCCCAGCGCCGAACCATTTGCCGCCGATTCAATATAGCCGATAGTCTCTGGATCAATGCCCGACTGCTGAATCGACTTGACAATTAACTTTGCTTGCTGCTTCGGATCTGGAGCTGTATACATCTGTCTTCCGCCGCTATGGTTAGCAAAACTGCTTTTGATCACAGCGTAAATATGATCCTGATCTTCCATCGCCTTCGAAAGCGGTTTTAACAGGACAGCTCCGACGCCTTCCCCGGGAATAAGCCCGTTTCCTGTGCCAAAACTTTTGCTTTGATTGCCGCTTCCCAGCAGATTGGCACGCTCCAAAGAATCATATTTAGAGAGATCGAGTGTTAAATTGACGCCTCCAGCAATCGCCATTGAGCAGTTTTTCAATTTCAGGCTTTCACACGCAAGATGTATGGCGTTTAATGAACTAGAGCATGCTGAGCTGACAGCGATACTCGGTCCGGTCAGGTTAAAAAAGTGGGAAACGCGATTTGCAATGTGCCAGTCTCCCCCATTTGAGCTGAGGACTGCCTGCTCTAAAGATGGGATATTCCAAAAATACTGGTTATACATATTCCCTATAAAAACACCTACTCCGTCATCATCCCGCAATTTATCCAGCCGGGTTCGCGTATAGCCGCCGTCCTCAAACGTTTCCCAGACGGTTTCTAAACATAAACGGAGTTCCGGTGTCATTTCCATCACCCGGTTTTGCTCCACCTCAAAAAGCTGATGGTCAAATGCCTCTATATCTTGTAAAAATCCGCCATAGCGTTTCTTATTTGCCGGCTTTTTTGGATCTTTTGATAATGTTTTCAATAAAGATGTGCGCCATCTGGATTCCGGTGCCTCTGTAATACAATTGTCTCCGGCGATTAAATGCCCCCAAAGCTCTTCTAAACTGTTAGACATCGGATAGCGCCCGCTTACCCCGATTATTGCGATATCTTCTGTACTAGAATCATTAAAATGTGTTCCTTGCAAATTACTTGTCTTTTCTTTTTTTAGTGGTTCGGTATTTGCTAGCTGAGTTTCAGTGACTTCCTGCTCTGTAACAAAGCGGCGTGTATGAAAAGTAAATGGCTTATTAGGATCTGTACGCTCTGTTTGAAGTGGAGCTTCATTTTTTGCAGGCTTCGTTTTTTCCTTTAACAATGCTGTCCGGAGCTTATTTTCATGCCCCTTTACTAAATATTCGACGAGTTCTTTTGTGTTGTTATGTTCAAATAAAATGGTTTTTGGAAGCTCTCCCGTCACTTTTTCTAATTCACGAATGAAATTCACCTGCAAAATCGAATCAATTCCATACTTCTCAAATGTCGTATCTTCGTGAATACGTTCTGGTGATAGTTTGATTGATTTTGCCAGCGTATGCTTCACAAATTGTGCCGTTTGTTCGATGAGAGAATCGCTTTCCTGTGAATGATCGATTTCAGCATTCATTTGTATATGGCTTGGATCTTCTTCTGCCCCCGTTCTCTTCTTTTGACGGACGACTCCGTTACTTTCAGCGGCAATGATCTGCTGGCCGAGCTGATGCGATTGTTCAGCCATAAAGGAAACATAGCGAAATCCTTCACTCTCAAGCACCGTTTTCCAAGTATCCGGATACAGGCCCGGACAGCCCGGTATGCGGAGATCAGGGTCCTCATACAGCCACCAGCCCTCTAAAAGGCCGAACGTCAAATGCGAATATATATTATGATTACTTATTTCATTTAAAAGGAGCAGCCCGTTCTTTTTCAAAACTGCTTTTGCATTTCGCAATGTTTGCCGGATATTTTTTGTGGCATGAAGCACATTTGCCGCGATGACCGCGTCGTAGCCTCCCGCATCAATATGCTGTTCAGACGCCGGCTCCTCGACATTAAATCGTTTATATGTCAAATATGGATTGTCAGGACCATACTTATTTTCTGCATGCATTAAAAAAGCTTTAGACAGATCTGTATAACAATATTCTTTTATATGTGTCTGCCATGCTTTCAATTTTTGAAAAACAGCCGCGCTTGTCCCGCCGGTCCCAGCTCCGATTTCTAATATTCGAATCTTCGCCTCAGGCTCTTGCTTCAGACGTTCTTGCAGATAGGCTGTTAACGTATCTGCAAGCACATCATTAAAATAGTCTGCGACTTGATTGTTTTTATAGACCCCTTCTACTAAATCCATAGATGAATTCGGAAACAGGATATCGGTGGCTGACGCCTTGCCGGTCAGAATCTCCGGCAAGGCTTTAAGTGCTGTCTCCACCAATGTCACCATGGCTTTCATATTATTGTCTTGAAGCAGGTCAGATTTTTGTTCATTCCATTCTTTCCAAAGCTCGCTCATGGTGCCTATTGAGCGTGTTGGAACATATCCGTTCTCCGTTCGCTTCAAAAATTGCTGCCGTTCTAAAATTGATTGGCTTTCTTCGAACCATCTGCCATAGAAATTCTCCAATACCGGCTGGGATTTACTTTCTGTGAAAAACCCTATGGACTGTAATTGTGCGAAAAGCATTTTACAGAGAATGTCTTCTGTGTTCAGCATTGGCGCTTCCCCTCCTATAACAGTTGTTGAATCTTTGTGCTGTCACCCGGGTGATAGCTTCGCAGCTTTTGAATGGCGGAGCCGTGAGTTTCCGGGTACACTTCAATTGTTTCGTCTGTCTGTTCCGCTTCATCATTCGTTTCGTTTGCCATTTTCATCATCACTAGCTGCTTTAGCGGTCCCCCAAGCAGCAATTCCAAAGCTTCCATTGCTTCAGGGGCTTCAATTGAGCCAATGCCTGCCTGAGCCATTCTCTTCTGGTAATCCGGTGATGAAACAACACCAATGCTCCCCCAATAACTCCAATTCATCACAGCCACTGTACAAGGCCATACTTGAGATAGCCGCTGTGCAAAAGCATCCTTAAAACTGCAGCCCGCAGCGTAATTGCTTTGTCCGGAAGCTCTTGCAAACGATTGTACGGAAGAGAAAAACAAAACAAAATCCAGTGGTTCATGCCGGAAAACTTGGGCCATTCGCACGCTTACATCAACTTTTGCAGCAAGAACGTTTCTGAAACATTCCTCACTCATATTCATCAGGCTTCGGTCTTGTAAGACAATCGCAGAATGAATGACACCGTTGATTTCTCGATGCGTTTGTTTCATTGTTTCATACGCGCGTTCTAATTCCTCTCGGTTAGCCGCATCTGCTTGAATGTAATACGGGGCTGGCCCTAGACGTGCAAGTCTGTCCAGCTTGCTTTGAATGGCTGCATCCTTTTTCCTTCTGCCAATCCAAACGATCTGCGCCTGATATGTTCTGATCATATATTCACTCCACGCCTCACCAATACCACCAGCTCCGCCTATGACAACATAAACACCTCCGTGCTTATACTTCGTGTGCACCGGTTGATTGTTGTGTACTGGAATTAGACGAAGCTTATGCCAAATCTTGTTTCGATAGGCCCACGTATTCCCTTCTTGATCGGCAGGCAAGGAAAGGAGTTGAGATAACGGCAGGTCTTCGTATTTTTTAACATCGAACAGCTTTGTCTGCCAATTTGGATATTCTTTTGACATTGAACCGATCAGGCCGTGCACCCCGGCATCGACCGGGTCGACAATATCATGCTGATCAACATATTGTGTGTTCACCGTCACGACCGTCCAGCTTATCTCCTTCTGTCCATAGCCTAAAGAAAGCATTGCCTTAATGAGCCTATACATTTGAATGACGCCTTGATCTTGGGCTTCAATCATTTCATCGCCGACTTCGCACTCTGTCACACGAGAAGGAGACATCCACACGATGTGGTCAAACGATCCGAGTGCTTCAAGCTGTCCTGCAATTCTATGAATTGATGCGTTCGGCTCAATGTACAGCTCCTTGGCAAATGGGATCTGCCTTTGAACAGCTTTTCTGCTGTTGTCATCCCCTCCGAGGATGACAACACGCTCATCAGCAGGCGAAATGATCCTCTTCTCCAGCTGCACTCGATCCCATATCGGCGCCATAAGAGGCGCTCCGTTAAGAGTTGCTTTGGAGTTTCCTAGTGATGTCGGCCCGTCTGGCGGTTGTATGCCTTCTTCCAGCAGCCTTGAGGTAATCCCCTTGATTCTTACACACACTCGGCCTTGTTCATCACACAAATCAATATCCAGTCTCTGTATTTTGTCCTCATTAGGACGAGATGTCACAGACACCCACATTTTACTTGTACACGGGCTGAATATTTCTAGCTCTTGCAGCGCAAAAGGCAGAGAAAGCTGCTCGTCACCGGAATTCAGCTTTAGCCCGATCGATGCTTGTAAAGCAGAATCGGCCATACTTGGATGAAGAACGAATTCATTCAGTGTGTGAGTTACACCAGCAGGCAGAGAAAGCTCTGCCAAGGCTTGATTGCGGCCGATGTAAAGCCGAGCTATCCCTTGAAAACCAGGTCCGTAGTCAATGCCGATCGCCTTAAACAATTCATAACATTGGTCGTGTGAGAGTGTGCTTAAACTGCATTGGTCTTGAAGCACGCTGATATCCTGGACTGGAATGTCTCCTGCCCCGCGGATTGAAGCACTGCCTTGACAATGTATCTTTCGATCATTGTGTGCAGCCTCTGTATAGACGTTAAAAGCAATCTCGCCGTCCTGCTGGGGATTTAGACTGATATCCACTTGAACAGGCTGGCCGTCCGCCACAATCGGCTGCACCCACACAACATTTTTGATGTGAATAACGGATTGTTGATCTTCGGTTCTTCTCACTGCTCTTGTAACGGCAGCATGAACCATCTCAAGATATGCCACGCCCGGCATAACCGGTTTTCCCTTCACCTTATGATCGGCGAAAAAGAACTCAGCACCTGTAAAGGCCGAGCTGAAACGCTGCTCTGACAAATCAGATGTGTTGACATGTATCAATGGATGCAAAACTGCTGATTCGACTGTTTTTAAAGCTGTTTGATGGGCGGCTGCCTCCTCTTTCGTATCCGTTATCCAGTAGCGTTCTTTCGCAAATGGATAGGTAGGGAGGCTGATGCGTTTCGGCTGTTTGCCGTCATACAGTTTACTCCAGCCTATTTCCATGCCTTTTACCCATAAATCAAGCAGTCTTTCATATATGTGAGGCTCCCAGCTATTGTTGAGCGTTTTCTGTACTTCGTCATCTGATCTCAATGTTTGTGCGATACCTTTTTCTGCTCTGCCTCTGTACATGTACTTCGCATTGGTGCCCCCTTCTATAAAGAGGTTCAGTTTTTCCAGCAAGTCTCCAGTCGAGACAGCGATGATCCCTAATCTCTCCTCCATTGCATCACGCCCCTCTTGGAGTGTATAAGCAATATCAGTGAGGTCACGAGCAGTGATAGATCGCTTGCTGATAAAGTCTGCTAATTGCCGGGCTTGGTCTTTCAGACGATCTTCATCCTTTGCCGACAAAATAAAGATGCCCGGGTGCTGTGCTGTCACAGCTGGTGCTGTTGCAGGATGGGTTGTTTCTTTCGGAATATATTCCTCAATGACCACGTGGGCATTGACGCCGCCTATCCCGAACGAACTGATGCCTGCGCGGCGCGGCAGCTCTCGGCCGGCTTCATCCCGAAGCGCCTGCCACTCTCTCGATTCCTGCACAATATAAAACGGGCTGTCATCCAGTCTGATATATGGATTAACAGTTTCACTGTACAGACTTTTGACAAGTGTTTTATGCTTGAGCTGCAATAACACTTTAATGACACCCGCCACACCGGCCGCCAGCGATAAGTGACCGATGTTTGTTTTCGCTGACCCAAGTCCGCAATGGCTGCCATGAACAGCCGGGTCCCCCGTTTTTTCATACAGCTCTTTAAATGCCGCTTTTAAGCCGTTGATTTCTACTGGATCGCCCAGCTCGGTTCCAGTCCCATGCGCTTCAATATAAGTTACGGTTCTTGGATCAATTCCCGCTTTTTCATATGCTGTTTTTACGACATCCGCCTGAGCTTTCGGATTAGGAGTCGTTAGAGAATTTGCGCGGCCACCGTGGTTTACCGCACTTCCTTTAATGACACCGTAAATATGATCACCGTCTCGTTCAGCCGCTGTCAGCTTTTTCAGAAAGAGAATGCCGGCACCTTCACTGACTGCGAATCCATCGGCTTTGTCAGAAAATGTTTTGCATCTTCCTTCTTTGCTCAGCGCCCCGGCTTTATCATAGGCGATATGGCCTTGCGGAGTTACGACCGTGTTGACCCCTCCCGCAATCGCCATTTCACAGTTTCCATTTTCAATGGCGCAAACCGCATGATGAATGGCGACCAAAGAGCTTGAGCACGCAGTGTCGATCGGTTCACTCGGTCCATGAATGTTCAGGAAATAACTGACTCTATTCGGTCCTGCAGAAGGACTCATATTCGCAGCCGCTGAGCCTTCGATGTCTACATTTGACAGAAGTGAACTGTACCCTGTGTTTCCTGTCCCGATGAAGATGCCCGTTTTGGTTCCTGCCAGGCTTCTAGCTGAGTGTCCCGCTTCTTCTACCGCCTTCCACGCATAGGTCATTAACAGGCGCTGCTGAGGCTCCATCTGCTCAGCCTCCAGCGGAGATATGCCGAAGAACAATGGATCAAAGTCAGCTACTTCATCAATAAAACCGCCCCATTTGACGTTTGTTTTATTCGCTTCTTTCAGAGGGTCTCCGTAATACTCCTGCCAATCCCAGCGGTCTTTTGGAACCTCTGTAATACAATCCGTGCCCAATGACAGGTTCTTCCAATATTCCTCAACGTCTTTTGCCTTTGGGAAAACGCCGCTCATCCCAACAATCGCAATAGGCTCAGGCTTGTGATCAGCTTCCTTTTGCATTGGTGTTACCGAAGGTTTTACAAAGCGGTTTTCAGTCGAAAACGTCATGTTTTTTATATTCTGTTCGACAGGCTGCATCAGCACCTCAGCTTTGGCAGGCGTTTGAGCTGTAAAAGCATTTGGATATTCTTCTGACAGAAACCCTGCAAATGCATAAACAGTTGCGTGCTCAAAGAAGATCGTAGGCGTAAGATCCAGCTTGTACTTCTCATTCAGTGTATTTGCGAATTCAGTTAACGTAATCGAATCAAATCCATATTGATTAAACTCCATGTCCGGGTCAATCTCTTCAGGTTTGATTTTGAGCAATTGAGAGATTGTTTGCTTTAAAACTTCTTGAATGTGGTCGAACATATTCCCTTGATCCATTCTTGCTTCAGATGTCACCGGTACTTGCACTGTTTTCATTGGTACATCATCAGAAGACGGCTTTTGAGTCAGCTTTTCCCTCATCATGTCTTTGATTCCTTCCATGACGATGACTTGATCTTTGCCAAATGCCAAAGCTTTATACAGCGCTTGAATGCCGATCTCGGTCCGCATTGGAGTCACACCTGTGTTTTTCAACGTCATGTTTTCAATTTCTTTATTCGCGCGCATGCCGCCTTCTTTCCAGAGCGGCCAATTGATTGACAACGTTTGTCCGTGCCTGTACATGGCGGTTACAAGCGCATTCCGATAAGCAGCATAACTGTCCATAAATGCATTAGCCATTGCATAATCGGCCTGTCCCGCGCTGCCGGCAACACTTGATATTGAAGAAAAGAGGATAAAGAAATCTAACGCAAGATGCTCGGTTGCCTCATCCACATTCACAAGCCCTTTCACCTTTGGAGCGAGAACTTGTGTCAGCTCTTCATTGGTTTTGCTCATAAGATAGTTATCTTTAATCAGCCCAGCGCTGTGAATGACACCATTCAAGTCTTCGTAATCAGACGTAATGCTTGTGATAAGCTCGGAGGCTGCTTCGGTTTGTGTCACGTCAACCTGCCTGTATTCTGCGCGAGCCCCTAATTGCTGAAGTTCGTTAAGCTCCGCCTGCTGATCCGCATTCAACGCGGATCTGCCTGTCAGAATGAGCACAGGCTGTTCGGCTTGACGAGCAATCTCTTTTGCAAAAATAAACCCAAGTCCTCCTGCGCCACCCGTGATGAGGTATACACCTTTATCTCTCCACGGCATGCTTATTTCCCGATCATCTATTTGCATTTCATCCAGATCATTGATGTACCGTTTGCCTTTTTCATATTTGATGTGCTGATCTTCTGTGTGCCTTTTATTCTCTTTCAGTTTTTCTATCACACTTTCAATATTTTCATGTAAATCGATTTCAATCGTCTGGCCGATTAGTTTTTTATTCTCCAGGCCGGCAGTTTTAAGGAGCGCCGATAGCCCTGAGAATGAGTACTGCTTTCTTTGTGCAGAGGTAAGCAGCTGGATCAGAACATTGCCCTGAGGTCTGCTTTTGAGAAGACCCTGAACCGTCTCAAGCGCTTGTTCGGCATAATCTTGGAACCTCTCTGCAGGTCCTTCGCGGAATGACTCCAAAACGATGCATTCCGCTCCTGTCAATCTTGATTCAATGCGATCTTTTGAGAGGCCATTCATGTCACAAAGCATGACAATGTGCCGTTCGTAATGAGGCTCAGGACTTTCTTTTTTAAAATCCTTAGGCACCCATTTTTCTTCAAACATCAGGGTTTCCAGCGTTTGATCAGATTCCGCCGATCCAGAGCCGCCTTCCGCTGCTCTGAAAGATAATCCTTTCATCCGTACGCAAACATTGCCGCTCTCATCTAAAATATCAATATCGCGCTTTTGCACCTTATCAGTTGCCTTGCTGCCTTGGCTGTATCTTGCGTATACCCACATTTCTGACGAACATGCTCCGAAGACTTCAAGCTCCTGGACCGCAAAAGGCAGTGTCAGCTGGTTATCCCCGGCGCCTGTCAAAATGCTTGACGCCTGCAAAGCAGAATCCATCAGCCCAGGGTGCATTTTGTATTGGCTGAGCGTATCTGCAGCTGACGGATGCAATGACAATTTTGCCAAAACAAATTGTTCAGCTGTATAGATTTTTTTCACTCCGCGATAAGCAGGACCATATTCAAATCCAATCATTCGATAGGTGTCGTATACTTCGTTTACGCTGAAATGGCTTTCCTGACACTGCTCCCGCAGAGATTGCAAATCAACCGCCGGCAGATTTTCAGCAGGATTCAATATCGCGCTGCCTTGACTGTAGACGATTGACTGTTCGCCAGTAACGTCTGAATGACCATAGATTTCATAAGAGATCTCACCATTTTCTCCCGGTAAAAGCCTAATGTGTACTTGCTGCGGCTGATCCTCTACAACAATAGGCCGCACCCACACCGCATTCTTTAGCTTCATGGTACACGGTACACCTTGTACCTCTGCGGCCTGCTCAACAGCTGCCCGCGCCAATTCAAGATGAGCCACTCCCGGCAAAATCCGTTGGCCTTTCACAACATGATCAGCAAGGAAAAACTCTTCTCCCGTATAAATAGAGCTAAACCTTTGTTCCGAGAGATTCGATGTGTTTTGATGCATTAATGGATGCAGCACGGCTCCGCCAAGGCGGGAGGCTGCTTGATTTGCATCAATGCTGCCGCTTTTTTCAATATGATCAGAGATCCAATAACGGTCTTTTGCGAAAGGATACGTCGGCAAGCTGATGCGCTTTGGCAGATTCTCGCCATACAATTTCGTCCAGTCTACATCAAGCCCTTTTACCCATAATTCAAGCAATTTTGCATACTTTCCCCGTTCCATCCATTTCTCGACGGCTTCTTGAATCTCTTCGTCCTCTGTCAGCATTTGGAGTGTGCCTTTATCAATCCTGCCTTTAAATACATCCTCCACACCGCTTTTCTCCGCTGCAAAGTCTTTTAACTTTTGCTGTAAATCCTCAATGGAACCGGAAATAATCCCGAGACGTTCTTCCATCGCATCCCGTCCGGCTTGCAGTGTATAAGCGATTCGGGCGAGATTTACGTCACTATATGTTTGCTTATCAAGCGCATCTGCCAGCTGCTGTGCATGTTCTTTTAGCCGCGCTTTATTTTTAGCCGATAAAACGAAGATACCCGGATGTTCCGGCGTGATGGATGGTATATTCTCATCGGATGCTTCCGGAATATATTCCTCGATAATCACGTGGGCGTTTACCCCGCCGATTCCAAATGAACTGACACCTGCCCGACGAGGAAGCTCTTCTCCCCGTTCATTTTTCAGCGCTTTCCATTCTTCCGTTTCCCGTACGATATAGAACGGACTGTTTTTCAGCTGAATGTATGGATTCACGGTTTCGCAATGCAGACTTTTCACTAAGGTTTTATGCTTAAGCTGCAATAATATTTTAATAACTCCTGCTGCACCGGCTGCCAGCGATAAGTGGCCAATGTTTGTCTTTACAGAACCTAAACCGCAGTAAGGATTGACTGATGTGTCTCCTTCATTTACACCCAATGCTTTAAAAGCTGATTTCAAACCGTTAATTTCAACCGGGTCTCCAAGCTCCGTCCCGGTTCCGTGGGCTTCAATGTAGGTCACGGTTTTCGGATCGATTCCCGCTTTTTGATATGCCGACTGAATAACATCTGCCTGCGCCTTCGGATTGGGAGTCGTTAAAGAGGCTGCACGGCCGCCGTGATTGATTGCACTGCCTTTTATGACTCCGTAAATGTGGTCTCCCGCTTCTTCAGCCGCTTTTAATTTTTTCAGGAACAGTATGCCGGCACCTTCCCCATGCGCAAAACCATCGGCTTGATTTGAAAACGTCTTGCATTTTCCTTCTTTGCTCAGTGCTCCCGCCTTATCAAAGCTGATATACACCTCAGGAAGGATAATCGTATTTACACCGCCGGCTAATGCCATGTCACAAGTGCCTTCTTCAATTGAAGAGATGGCATGGTGGATTGCCACTAGTGAACTTGAGCACGCTGTATCAATCGGTTCGCTCGGCCCGTGCAGATTAAGGAAATAACTGACCCGGTTCGGACCGACCGATGGGCTCGTATTGGCTGCCGCTGATCCTTCTATTGCCGAGTTCGCTTTAGATAGAAGAGAGCTGTATCCTGTATTTCCCGTTCCGATGAAGACGCCGGTCTTTGTGCCTGACAACCTTTTCGCCGAATATCCTGCATCTTCGATCGCTTTCCAGGCGTAAGTCAGCAGTAAGCGCTGCTGTGGTTCCATTTGTTCAGCTTCACGCGGGGAAATGCCAAAGAATAATGGATCAAAATCTGCAATACCGTCAATAAAGCCGCCCCATTTCACGTTCGTTTTATTGACTTCCTTCGCCGGATCACCTTCATATTTACGCCAATCCCAGCGATCTTTCGGGATTTCCGTCATGCAGTCTTTGCCCTCTTTTAAGATGTTCCAGTACGCCTCAACATCTTTCGCCATAGGGAAAATCCCGCTTATGCCCACAATGGCAATTGGCTCAGGCCCTGCATCACTCTGTATGGCGTTTGGCAGCATGACTTGCTGCTTTCTGCGTCTTTTAGCTTTGGCACGCACGGCTTGTTCCTGTTTCGCAGCAGGCTGAAGCTGAGCCGATGCAGCGCGCACAGCAAATGTCTTCGCAAATACCGATTGATATTCTTCTGACAAATGCTTGCCAAACGCATGAATCGTCGGGTGGTCAAAAAATACGGTTGGCGTCAGCTCTAACTGATAGGCGCGATTGATATGGTTGGTGAATTCAGTCATGGAGATAGAATCAAAACCATACACCGTCATCTCGGCATGATCATCAATCGTTTCAAGCTTGACCTTTAACAGCTTGGCGATCTCTCGCTTTAACATCGCCTTTACTTTATCCAGCAAACTGTCT
Organism: Bacillus sp. FSL R5-0576; assembly: GCF_038004765.1. Classification (NCBI taxonomy): domain Bacteria; kingdom Bacillati; phylum Bacillota; class Bacilli; order Caryophanales; family Bacillaceae; genus Bacillus; species Bacillus sp. FSL R5-0576. Next base: position 1,713,363 of record NZ_JBBORU010000001.1, on the reverse strand, counting down.
GTATCAATGCTATTTATTTGTTCAGTCATGTGTTCTGCTTCCTTCTTTTCCATAGGTGCTGAGGCGTTTTTGGCCAGCGTGTTTTGTTTTATTTTCTGCACATCGCCTTCGATCACCATTACTTGGTTTGCCTCTGAATGAAGTGCTTGATATAATGCCTGAATTCCTTTTTCTGCCCTCATAGGAACAATACCGGCAAGTTGTACAAGCCTTTTCTCAGTTTCTTGATCGACCTGCATGCCTCCATCTCTCCATAAAGGCCAGTTTACAGAAAGCGTCTTTCCATGCCGCTGGCTGAGGTCGGCAAGCCGATTTCGATAGCCTGCATACATATCCATAAATACATTGGCTGCCGCATAGTCAGACTGGCCAATGCTCCCTAAACTTCCTGAAAGAGATGAAAAGAGAATAAAGAAGTCTAAAGGCAAATCCTTGCTCGCTTCGTCTAGATAAACAAGCCCTTTTACTTTAGGCGCCAGTACATCGTGCAGATCTTTTGCCTGTTTATTAACCAGGTAGCTGTCCTTGATGATTCCGGCACTATGAAGGATACCGTTCAGACGGCCATATCTTTTTTGAATGTCGTCAATGAGCTGATAGACTTCAATTTTATTGGTAACATCTGTTTGCCGGTAGGTGATGTCAGCCCCCTTGCTATGAAGCTCTTCCAGCTTTTTGCTTTTGCTTTCGCTAAGAGGTGAGCGGCCCGCCAGAATGACTGTCGCATTTTTCGTTTGTTCCGCAATTTCCTTTGCAAAAATATGACCTAGTCCGCCGGCACCTCCTGTAATGAGATAAACGCCATTGTCTTTCCACGGCTTGCTGCCGTCTCCTTTTGCCTGTTTGATTTCACGCCAATCAGCAATATACCGTGTCCCGTTTTGATATTTGACATATGAATCGCTGCTCATTTGATTTTCTAACAGTTTGCCAGCAATGCTTCCTCCACTTTCTTCACTGCTGACTTCAATCATTTGGCCGGTTAGTTTGGCATTTTCCTGACAAGCTGTTTTCAGCAGTCCTGTCAACCCTGAAAACAATTGCTGTTCTCCCTCGGCAGAGGTCACGATCTGAACGAGAATGCCGTCTTTCGGTTTCGTACGAATGATCTCTTGTACCTTTTTAAACACTTGTTCTGTATAAGAATGGAAACGCCCATCTACTGAAGAAGGCCTTGCTTCCAGGCTGTATACATGGACATCCTCGATGGCTGCTTCAATCTGTTCTCTCGTCTCATTGTCATATTCACAGAGGAACACGAGATGCTCTGCATATTTTTTTGCAGCTAAGCTGTTAGCAGCCTTTTGTTCTTGCCAAACGGGCTGAAGCAATAAAGTTTCAGCGTTCATTTTTGATGGTTCGGTTTGTATATCTGCCTCCATCACCCTCGTCGAAAATCCTTTCAGCCGCACGCAGATCATGCCATGCTCATCGCATAGGTGAATATCGACTTTCTGTATCAAATCTCCTGGTTTGTTTTTCGAGTTGAATTGAACATAAACCCACATATCAGAAACGCACTGACGAAAGACCTCAAGTTCCTCCAGGGCAAATGGCAGTGCTGCCTTAAAGTCTTCAGTGTCTGAAAGTTCCGCTCTGACGACATTTTGCAAATATTCAGCCGCCTGTAACGCCCCGTCCATTACACTTGGATGAAGAACATAATCGCCCAACGTATGTGCAACAGATTCTGGCAGTGATAATTTTGCAAGCAGCTGGCCGTCACCTTTATATACGGCCTCTACACTCTTGTAACCTGGACCGTAATCGGCGCCGATCATCCCTTCATAAAACGAGGCAGCATCCATTCTGCTTTGATCACATTGTTTCTTGATCTTAGAAAGATCCAGTGCTTTTTCTCGCTTTAACTGAATCAATTCCGCTATACCCTGGTTATATACAACTGGTTCTGCATCAGCGGATTCCGGCTCACCATACATCCGATAAGCAATGTGTCCGCCATCTTCATCGTAAAGTCCGATATTTACCTGAACCGGCTCACTTCCTGCTACAACCGGGCGAACCCACACGACATTTTTCAGCCTGATTCCAGTTTCATGATCCTCCAATCCGCCAATTCCTTGTTCTATAGCGGCTCTTGCCATTTCAAGCGTGACCGCCGCCGGCAAAATCGCCATGCCTTTAATGATATGCTCGGCAATAAAATACTCTTGTCCTGTGAAAATGGAGCTGAAACGCTGCTCTGACAGAACCGATGTATTATGGTGCACCAAAGGATGCAAACGAGATGGTTCAATTGTTGTGATAGCGCCGGTGCTGCTTTCAGGCCAGTATCGTTCTTCGGCAAAAGGGTATGTCGGCAAGCTGATGCGGCGTGGCTTTATATTTGGATAGAGCCTGCGCCATTCAACGTGAAAGCCATTTGCCCACATCTCGGCAAGCTTTCTCAATTCTTCTTTTGATATCCGCGATGAAGCCATATCATCTGCTTCAGCATTTCCAAGCAGCTGTTCAGCGGATGTCATTCTCGTTTTTTCTCCTTGAATACAGCCTTCTGCGAGCGGCTTTCCAGTCACAAAAGCTTCCAGCTGATGTTTCCACTCTTCCAGATCGTTCACTATAAAAACGATCCTGTTATCCATTGCTTCACGGCCGACTTGGAAGGTATATGCAATATCTCTTAAAGAGAAATGCCTTTGCTCGTCTTGACTGATATAGGACAGCATTTCCTTCGCGTATACTTGGAGCCGTTCACTATTTTTTGCTGATATAGGAATGATGTAAGGCTGATTGCCTTCGTTTTCGGTACCTGCATCAGAAATGTTTTCATATTGCTCAAATATTGCATGGGCGTTAGTTCCGCCAAGGCCGAATGAGCTCAGAGCCGCCCGATGGACACCTGCGTGTTTCTCTAACGATTTTCGTTCACGGACAACATAAAAAGGAGAGCTTTCAAACTTTATATCCGGATTCGGCTCCGTACAGTTGATGGTCGGTGCAAGTTCATTATGGTATAAACTCATCGCAACTTTAATGCATCCGGCTAACCCCGCAGCTGTATCCAAATGGCCAATATTCGTTTTCACTGAACCAATTCCGCAAAATTGTGTTTTGTCGGTGTATTGCTTGTACACTTTATTTAGAGCAGACATTTCAATAGGATCGCCTAATTTCGTTCCCGTCCCGTGTGCTTCAATATAACTGACCGTTTCAGGATGGATCTTGGTTGTATCCAATACATGCTGTATCACTTCTGTTTGGCCTTTTACACTAGGCGCATAGAAGCCTGCCTTCTCTGCCCCATCATTATTGATGCCTATTCCGCGCATAATGGCATAAATATGGTCTCCGTCTTTTACGGCATCCACAGCTTTTTTCAGCAGGATGACTGCTACGCCTTCACCTCCGGCCATTCCGTCCGCCGAAGCATCGAACGCCTTTACATGCCCGTCGCTTGAAAAATTCAACCCGTTTTGGTGCACGTAGCCGATCGCTGATTGTGCGTGCAATGTTGCGCCTCCGACAAGCGCATATTGTGATTCGCCCGATGTCAGGCTTTTGTATGCTTGATATAAACCGACTAGTGATGAAGAACAGTTAGAATGAACAAAATAGCTTGGCCCTTTTAATCCGAGCTTATGTGAGATCATTGTGGGAATGGTTCCGCTTTGGGCTAAAACCCATGAGACATAGCCATCCGGTGATTCATGTCCTTCTGTTGTCTCCTTCGGCAATAACGTTCTATATGAATTGCTGCTTGCAGACATATATACACTTGTTGCCGGAATCTCCTTAGCCACATATCCTGCATCTTCAATCGCTTTCCAGGAGTGCAGCAATAAGAGGCGGAGCTGAGGGTCCATATACTCAGCATCTTTTGGCGAGATTTGAAAGAAACCGGGATCGAATAAGTCTTTCCCTTCGATCACAGATTGCACAGGCACATAGTCAGGATGCTGTATCAATTCTTCGGGAACTCCATTTGCGCGAAGCTCTTCTTCAGAAAAGAATCGTATGCTTTCTTTGCCTTCTTTGATGTGGTTCCAGAAGTCATGATGATTTTTCGCACCCGGGAACTGGCAAGATATCCCCACAATCGCAACACTGTCATCAAAATAAGGGGGAATCTTCTGTTCTAGGTGTTTTCTATCTTTTTTGATATCATAATGATCTTCATTTTGTGTCCCGGCTAGATCTGAGTTTTTCATCTCCAAAATGTATTCACTGATTGCACGGATCGTGGAAAACTCAAACAGCTCAGTAACATGAAACTCACAATCGAATTCTTTTTTGATTCGTTCAGCCACAGCTACAGCCAGAAGCGAATCGCCGCCCGCATCGAAAAATCCGTCTTCCGGCCCAAATCCGCTGACCTTGAGCGTTTCCTCCCAAATGCGCAGCACCTGATCCTCTATTTCCGTTAATTGCAAGTGATTTGGTTTCCTTCTGTTGAACACGATCTCGCGTTTTTCTAATTCTTTACGGTTCACTTTTCCGCTGGGCGATAATGGAAGCTCATCTAAGCGGATAAAGTGTGAAGGTATCATATATTCAGGCAGACTCGATTTTAGATGAAGGCGCAAATCTTTTGGATTGGCAGAGGCATGTCCGCTTTCCTCTGTATAATAAGCAGCGAGCTGTTGATGGCCCTCCAGCTGCTTCACCACTACCGCCTGATCTAAAATGCCCGGAAATTCACTCAGCTTTGTTTCTATTGCGCCCAGCTCGACGCGAAAACCGCGTATTTTGACTTGGCTGTCAATCCGTCCCAAGTATTCTATGTTGCCGTCAGGAAGCCACCTTGCTGAATCACCCGATTTATATAGCTTCGTCCCTGGTTCAAAGGGATTATCAATAAATTTTTCAGCCGTAAGCCCCGGCTTTTTAAAATAGCCTCTTGCTAAGCCGGCTCCAGCGATGCAAAGCTCACCAGGCTTTCCGATCGGGACAGGTTTCAAATGCTGGTCCACAATATAAATTTTCGTGTTGGAAACAGGCTTTCCAATCGGTGTATGGTGACTTGCGATATCTCCTTTTCCGCATCCGAAATACGCAGCGTAAATGGAGGCTTCCGTCGGTCCGTATATATTTTCAACACGGCAGTTTTTAAAGAGCGATACCGCCTTTTTCACTAATTCTTTAGGGAAGGCTTCACCTGCAACCATCATATACTTCAGCGGACCGTCCTCTGTGAATCGCTTGTTGTCTTTCGCCATTTCTAAAAAAACATGCAGCATGGCCGGCACAAAATTAATGTGAGTCACTTTATATGTTTCAATATAATCCATGCAAAGCTGCGGTGATTTCTCCCCATTAGGCGGAAGAATCACTAGACGGCCATCTCCAATAAACCATCCGAATAATTCTGAGATCGATACATCAAACACATAGTTCGTCTTCAATAAATATGCATCCTCAGCCGTTACAGGATAGTGAGATTCAAGAAAATTCAGGGTATTCATAATGCTCCGATGCTCTACCATAACCCCTTTAGGCTCTCCGGTGCTTCCCGATGTATATATAATATAAGCGAGGTGTTCCGGTTTTACTTCCCGCTTTAAACCGCTGCTTTGCTGGTCTGTATAACCGTTTCGGCAAGCTAACTCGATATTGATCGCTTTTACATGGCTGCCAGTTAATCCGATGATCCTATCATGAACGTTAGGTTGGGTGAGGACAATGGATGCCTGACTGTCTTTGAGCATGTACTCTAATCGTTCTTGCGGAAAACTTGGATCTAACGGCACATACGCTCCGCCAGCTTTCAGTATTCCTAAAATTCCGATGATCATATCAAACGAACGCTCTGCACAAATGCCAACGGGCTGTTCAGGTCTAACACCCTGATGTTGAAGGTAGACTGCCACAGATGTGCTTTTTTCATCTACTTCTTTATATGTAAGTGATCTGTCTTCAAACATCACAGCAACCGCATCGGGGGTTTGTTTCGCTTTTTCCTCAAACACCTCATGTATACACTTGTCATTTGCGATGTTTGTCCCTGTCGCATTCCATTGTTCCACCAAATTAGTTTGTTCTTGATTTAATCGCAAAGAGTAGGCTTCAAGCGGCAAAGACGGGTCATCCATCATGTGTTGCGCGAGCTTCATATAGTTCTCCATCATGCTTTCAATGGAGGACAGTTCATACAAATCAGGGTTGTACAGAAGATGAAGCACTGTTTCATTTTCTTGCTCATATATTTCGAGCGCCAGCTCAAATTCACCCTCTTGCCGAATGTCTTCAATATATTCGATGCCAAGCGTTTGATACGGTTCGAGCACTTTTTGCAAGCCTGTTGCCTGAAAAAAGTTTTGGTACAGAAAAGCTGTTTGAAAAACCGGAGAATCCGGGGCCGAGCGGTCTACATTCAGCTCTCTTACCAATGCAGGGAACGGAAACGCCGCATGATCCAGGCCGTCAGCCACTGTCAGCTGAAGTTCCCGAATAAATGCTGTTAATGGCTGAGATCCGATATTCTTGCTCCGAACAGCCATCATATTGATAAAATAACCGATTAGGGTTTCAAATCTGTCTTCTTGCCGACCCATTGTCGGAACGCCAACAATGATATCCTTTTGTTTTGTATAATGATGCAGCAACACTTTGTAAATGGAGAGAAAAACAACCGATTCATTCACATGATTGGTGCGGGCAAACGATTTAATTTGATTTTTCAGGTGATGAGGGAGCAAGCTTTTATAAGCTTGCCCCTTGAATTTTCGTGCTGAAGACCGCGGACGGTCAGCAGGCAAATCAAGAACTGGCAGACTCCCAGACAACTGTTCTTTCCAGTAAGCGAGATGCTCTTCCCCTTCTCTGCCAGTCAGCATCCGTTTTTCCCAATCGACAAAATCGTAATAATCAGCTGTTAATGGCTGCTGCAAGGGCTCAATCCCATTCAGCAATTGTCGATACGCTTCAAATAGCGCCGATATCAATGTCAGCATCGACACACCATCAAATATGATATGGTGAATTGTTAGAAGAACAATGCATTCTTCTTCTAACCGTTGAAAAAGATGTGTGCGCCATAACGGACCAGCTTCCAACTGGAAAGGTTCTTTTGCTTTTTCTTTTAGAAAAGGCAAAATATCTGCTGATTTCATTGCTGATATATCCTCTTCCACAAAATAAAGATCCTTTGATAACTGAACCGATTGAAATGGAATGCCATTCTCTTCTTGAATCACACTGGCTAAGACCGGATATTGTCTCTGTACAAACAGAAGGGCTTTCTTGAACGTCTCTGCATGTATTGGTTTGCTGAAGCGAAAGCATAAAGGAATATGATATGCACTCATCCCAGGAGACATTTTTTGAAGCATCCACAGCCCTTTTTGCCCTTCTGAAAGCGGGCTTTTCAACTGCCGCTTCATGCCTTTAAGATGTTCTTCCACCTCAGAAATGGTTAATTCTCCTGATCTGAAGGCATCGAGAATTTCTTTATGATTCATACGATTTACTCCCTTCTATGATGTTTTGCACACTCTTAAAATCCAATTTCCCTATCGCCACCTCTTGCATTAATCCGATGATTTGCTCGTCTGTATACGTGTCCTTTATGTGATGTGCTGCTGCGCTATGATTTTGTTTTTCCGCTTTTAAGGCCAAATGGTCAGATAGAGCTTGGACTGTCTGACATTCAAGGATTTCCCGACCGGCCATCTTCAGCTGCGTGGTTTTTTCGATATGCCGCATCAATTTTCGGCCAAGAATTGAATCCATCCCATAATCCAAAAAGTTTCTTTTGAAATTGATTCGATCCTCAGATATGCCCAATTCTCGTGCTAAAAATTGAACAATGATCTTTTGAATATGGGTTTTGCCATTCGGCTCGTCAATCTCTGTTTTCATATCTTGTGAATGCTGTTTAACGGCCACTGATTGCTGGGTGCCTGACGAAACCCAATACCGCTCCCTTGCAAATGGATAACCAGGTAAAGAAACCATTCGAACGTGATCGCCATCATGAAGGAGTTCCCAAGGAATCTGATATCCTTTCACCCAGCATTCCGCGATGTTTTCCAAATTTCTTTCTTTTGCGAGAGCCTGCAGAACTGCTTCATCTTGTTCTTCTAATATCCCTTCTGTATATCCTGTATAAAGGGATCTCTGTTGGCCCGATATCCCACCATTCTTCATTGCTTCCACATATTCCTTCAATTTTCGCACTAATTGCTCCTGATTGTTTGCAACGATCGCTAGCCTTGCTTCCATGGCTTTTCTCCCAACCTGAAGCGTATATGCCACATCAGGTAAAGAAAGGTTATGATTCTGCTCCAGATACGCAATCATGCGGCAGGCAGCATCCTGAAGCCGATCGTCATTTTGGGCTGAAAGCACGATGACCTGCGGTGACCCTTGATGCCGCTGTGTGGGCGGCTGATCTTCCGGAATGTATTCTTCAATGACTGCATGTGCATTGGTGCCGCTGATTCCAGTCGTGCTGATCGTTCCCATCCTCGGCTTCTGATTTTTTCTGATCCACGAACGGTTTTCTTTGCAAAGCACAAATGGGCTTTCTTTAAACGGAATATACTGGTTTTCCGATTCACAGTGATGAGTGGCCGGAATGATCTGGTTTTTCATAGCCATCAGCATACTGATTAAAGCAACCGTTCCTGACGCTGCAAATGTGTGTCCGATTAAAGGTTTAATTGAGCTGATCATACAGAATTGCTTCTGCTTCGTATATTTGCCGAACACGCTCGTTAACGCTTGGACCTCAAGCGGATCACCAAGATTCGAGCCGGTACTGTGCGCCATCACATATTGAATATCGAGCGGATTGATTTCATTTTTTTCATAAATATTTTCGATCAATTCTGCCTGGCTAAAAGGATTTGGCGCAGTAATGCCGTTGGTTTTGCCATCGTAATTCACGCCGCTGGCCTTGATGCAGCCATAAATATGATCTTTATCTTCAATTGCCTTTGATAATGGTTTCAAGAGAACAGCAGCCACCGCTTCACCTGGCACAAGACCATTGGCATCCTGGTCAAACACTTTGCATTGTCCGTTCGGAGACAGCATTTCGGCCCTTGTCAGCGCCTCAAAAGACATGTGAGAAATATTCAAGCTGACGCCGCCCGCTAAAGCCATTTCACAATCCCCCTGACGCAGAGCTGAACATGCCTGGTGAATCGCCACAAGTCCAGATGAACATGCTGCTGTCAAAGCCATATTAGGCCCTTTTAAATCCAATGCGTATGCGATTCTCGCAGACAATGTGGCGTTTTGTGTTCCGTTAATGTAATCCGAATCTCCGGTTAGGTGCGCATATTCCCCTTCTTCCACACCTACATAAACACCGCAGGATTTTCCTTTTATCCGATCTCCCATATAGCCGGCGTCTTCAAACGTGTGCCATGCTTCCTCTAGAAAAATGCGCTGGCGCGGATCCATGCTTTCGGCTTCTTTAGGCGATATTTGAAAAAACAGCGGATCAAACCGGTCTATGTCCTTCAAAAATGCACCCCACCTTGGCACTGCTTTTTCTGGATCTCTGTTAGCTCTCCCCCAGTCCCGGCGTTCGCCCGGAATGTCAGAGATACACGATTTACCGTTTTTCAGATTATCCCACAGCTCATGGACCGAATCAGCTTGAGGGAACCTGCCGCTCATGCCGATAATGGCAATAGGCTCATCGTGAACCTGCCGAATGCTTTGTTTACTGGTTTCCGGTTCTAAAGCTACAGGAATTGCTGCATAAGCTTCAGGGGGCTTTTGCGCCTCTGATGCATCATCCCGGTAAAATGCTTCAATCAGCTCTTTATGATCGGTTAAGAAAAAGCCGATCAATTCTTGTAAAGTCGAATAGCCGAAAAATAAAGCCGGTGTCACTTCGATGTTGAAATGCTTTGATAACACATTCGAGAATTTAGCCAAATAGATCGAATCAAATCCGAAGTCGGCCCAATTTTTGTTCAAATTCAGCTTGTCCTTTGAAATCTTAAGCAATGTGTGAATATGCTCTTTCAAGTCGTGTTCTAAACGCTTTTCAATGCTTAGTGTTTTTACCTTATCCTTGTTTTCTTGTGCTAGAGGGGCTTGAGTGGCCGGTTCTGGAATAGCTGGTTCAGTCATTCCTAAAAATCTGCTGACACGGCTGGGCTGACCGGCTATCACGAGATGCTGAGCATCCTGCTGAGCTAGGATGTGCTCAAACATACGGATGCCTTCCTCGGCTTCTAGGAAGCGTTGGCCGCTTGATTTCAGGTACATACCAGTTGTTCCTTCATCACCGATCTTCATTCCGCCATCCTTCCATACAGGCCAGTTGATGACAAACGTTTTACCGTTATGCAGCTCATTTCTGTATTGTGCGTAAGCCATCTGAAACCTGTTGCCAATCGCATAATCACAACATCCAAAATCCCCTAAAACCGCAGAAGAAGAAGAAAAATAACACATAAAATCAAGGTCTTCATTTTTAAGCCATTCATCAAGCGCTATCGTGCCGTTGATTTTCGGTTCAATGATGCGCTGGAAGCTTTCGATCTTTTTGTCAAAAATAGCAGAGTCGCTCTCGATCCCGGCTGCATGAATAACACCGTTGATGGCACCGAATCGGTCTTTCCCTCTTTTTACGCAGTCTCCCATTGCGATAGGATCAGACACATCTGCTTCTGCATACATCGCTTCGCCGCCTAGATCCTTTAATTCTTTTATTTGCTTTTGCTTCTCATCATTAAAAGGCGACCTCCCTGTCAAAATCAGGTTTGCGGCATAGTTTTTGGCCAAATGCTTGGCAAATAAATAACCAAGCCCTCCTACACCGCCTGTAATCAGGTAAGTACCGCCAGACTTCAATTTGCTGTTGTCCGGTTGTATCGTTGTCTGTTCAATATGATTTACATATCGTTTCAGATTCTGATACAAAACCGTTTGTTCAGCTGAAGCCTGTAATTCTGCCCATATATTACGTGTCCAATCATCCATCGATCCTTGTTCCGCGGGCTGAAAGATTCCAGTTACTTTTGTGTGCGGAAGGACAAGCCCGAGTGAACGTTCGAAGCCAATCCATGATTCCAGATAACTTCGGTCAAGACTATCTTCAAAACATCCTGCCAGCAGCAGTCGTGAAGGATGAAGCTTTGCTGCGGACATACCTTGTAATAGGTAAACAATACAGGAATGGTCCTTTATACAGCGCTTGTCTTCCATAGGCCACATATAGAGGATTGCATCTGGCTCTCCAAGTTCTTCTTTAATGCTCTGGAAGGCCTTTTCAAAAGTAACGGGTTCTTGCCGCACAATCTGGTAACTATATTCAGACTGTTTGCTGTACACTTCGCCCTGTGATATAAAAATGACCTTGGTGTCTTGATCAACGTTTTTCAGGACTGAAGCAAATGCGTTTTGCTTTTCTCTTTCAGTCAGAAAACAGATGAGCGTTTTGATACGTTTCGATGTGAGAGTCGCCGGCTCTTCTTTCCACACTTCTTGAAAAGTCATAATCTTGAAAGGTTCTTCTGTTTGCTGATCATGATCCTGTTCTATAGACGCCGGAGCCTTTGCCGCGCCTGGTGCCCAGTAACGTTCTTTTGCAAATGGATATGCCGGAAGACTGATCCGGACAGGCGTTTGGGTGCCGTACAGCATGCCCCAGTCGAAAGACAAGCCTTTCACCCAAAGATCCAGCAGTTTCGTGTATTTCCCCTTTCTCATCCATGCTTCTATGATTTTTTCCGTATCCTCATCCGCTGATAAAACTGCTAACGCTTTTTTGTTATCATCGATGCGATCCAGATACAGGCTGTCTGCTTTGTTTTCGATAAAATCGTTCAGCTTTCTCTCAAGATCCTCTAGTGATTCCGCTATAAAGGCCAGCCGTTCCTCCATTGCTTCACGGCCTGTTTGCAAGGTATAGGCAATCCTGATCAGGTCTGTTTCGCGGTACCTTTTTTGTTTGATGGCTGTAAGCAGCTGTTCCGCTTTTTCTTGCAAGCGTTCCATGTTTTTGGCCGACAGCACAATCAGCGCTGGAGGATGTTCTTTCGGCGTTTGCGCCCCCGTTCTTGGAATATATTCTTCCAGGATGATATGGGCATTGGACCCTCCGGCGCCAAAACTGCTCAAGCCAGCGCGCCTAGGCACCTCTTGCCCGCCAATCACCGGGCGTTTCCATTCACCAAGTTGCTGCTGAACGACAAATGGAGTATGGCTGAACTCGATGTTCGGATTCAACCGCTGAGCATGCAATGATGGCGCAATTTGGCCATATTTAAACTGAAAAAGTATTTTTGTCAGCCCTGCAATTCCGGCTGCACTTTCACAATGACCGATATTTGATTTGCTGGAGCCGATCGCACAAAACTGTTTCTCCTGCGTATCTTTCTCGAATGCTTTTGTTAACCCCGCTATCTCAATCGGATCTCCTAATGCAGTGCCTGTTCCATGCGCCTCTAAATAACTGATGGTTCGGGCAGGAATGTCGGCGCGCTCCATTGCTTCTTTAATCACCTGTGCCTGTGCATGAGGATTTGGAACCGTGTATCCATTTGTTTTTCCTCCGCTATTAATGGCACTTGCCTTTATCACACCGTAAATATGGTCACCGTCCGCTATTGCTTGCTGCAGCGGCTTTAACACAATGGCGCCTACGCCTTCACCGTCGACAAATCCATCTGCATCATCGCCGAATGATTTACATGTATCACTAGCAGAGAGCATATTCATGACAGATAAATTCTGATAGTGAACCGGGTCGACAACTAAATTGACACCGCCGGCAATGGCACAATCACTCGATCCGCTATAGATGCTTTCCAGCGCTAAATGAATCGCTGTCAGGGAGGATGAGCAGGCTGTATCGACTGCAAGACTCGGGCCTTGGAAATTCAGTAAATAGGATATTCTGTTGGCGATAGACCAATAGCCGTAGCCGGTCGGATAATTTTTGTTCATGACTCCGGCAAAGACGCCGATTTTTCTGCTTGAACAGAGCGAGTCAGGCGTGTATCCCGCATCTTCAATACTTGCATAAGCGGTTTGCAGAAATAATCGCTCCTGAGGGTCCATTCTTTCTGCCTCAAGCGGAGAAATCTGAAAGAATAATGGGTCAAACTTGTCCATATCCTTGATAAATCCGCCCCATTTCGTATAAATTGATCCTTCTTTTCCTTTTTCTTTATCGTAATAAGCTTTCCAATCCCAGCGATCTTTCGGAATTTCCTCAATACAATTTCTTCCTTCTTTTAGGTTGTTCCAAAAGTCTTCTGCTGTTTCCGCCTGAGGATAGCGTCCAGAAATGCCGATAATGGCAACGTCACGACTTGCAAGAGTGTTTGTCGGTGTTTCTTTCTCCCCGCTGAAGCCAAGCTTGCGATAGCGCCGTGTTCTTTTAGCGGCCTGATCAGGTTTCTGTGAGGATTGGGTTCTGCTTTCGGCCGGTGTCTGTTGTTGAACTTGACGGTCAAGACCTGTTAATTTCATCAGCGCTTCTGTTTTTGTTTTGATGAAATGATCAACTAATGCGTCAATGGTCTGGTACTCGAAAAATAAAGTGCTGCTTACATGGTCAAATTCTTTACGTAATGTATTTGTCAGCTGGACAACGACGATAGAATCAATCCCGTACTTTTCAAGCGGTTCAGCTGACTCAATTTTGCTTGCAGGAATTTTCAACGTTTCCCCGATTAGTTTTTTCATATATTCTGTGCTTTTTTCTCTTAGGAGAGCATGTTTTGATTGTCCAGCTTCCTCTGAATCTATGGTATGAATGTAGGATGGCTCCTGATTAGACGCTTGTGAAACAACCTTCTCCGGCAAGATCACATTTTTCATCATACGGCGAACCAGCCCGTTGCTTGAGGCTGCGACGATTTGGTGACTCAGATCATGTGCCGCCTCAGCCGGGAAAAAGACAGATTCAAAGCCTTCGCTTTCAAGTGCCGCTTTCCAGCTGTCAGGATGTAAGCCTGGACAGCCGGGAATCCGCACTGCAGGATCTTCATACAGCCACCAGCCTTCCAAAAGACCAAAGGTGATGTGAGGGAACAGGCTGTTTCCCGCCATTTCATTCAGCAGCAGCATTCCGTTGTTTTTCATTACCGCTTTTGTATGCCGCAGTGTTTGACGGATATTTTTTGTTGCGTGAAGGACATTAGCGGCAATGACGACATCATAGCCTCCCGCTTCAAATTCCTGCTGATCAATCGGTTTTTCCACATCAAAAAGCTGATATGTCAGGTACGGATTTTCCGCCCCATATTCCTTTTCTGCATGCAGCAAAAATGCTTTAGACAGATCTGTATAGCAATATTCATTGATGTGCTTTTGATATGGTTTCAGTTTTTCAAAGATTCCGGCACTCGTGCCGCCTGTGCCTGCGCCTATTTCCATAATGCGAATCGATGCCTCAGGGTCGTGCTTCAGACGTTCATCCAGATAAGCTATTAATGTATCGGCAAGCACTTTATTAAAATAGTCTGCCACTTGGTTATGCTTATAAATGCCTTCCACAAGTTCCATCGAGGAATGCGGGAACATGATATCTGTTGCAGGGACTTTCCCTGTCAAAATATCCGGTAATGCTTTCAGCATGGCCTCTGCTAATACAACGATCGCCTTTGTCTCGCTGTCTTTAAGCCACTTTTCTTTTTTCGCGTTCCATTCTAGCCAAAGCAGCTCGATATCCTCTGCTTGGTCCTTCCTCACCAATGAATCTCCAACTTTCTTAAGATAGCCATGCTGCAAGAGAAATTCGCTGCTTTGCCGAATCCATTTTCCATAAAATTCACGAGTCTTATATTGTTGAAGACGTTCAACCGATAATGTATAACCATCAAACAGCCCGGCTGTTTGCAGCTGTCCTAACAACAGCCTGTAAAGAAGATCATCAAGCTCTTCATGTGTCACTCTTTGAAATCGTCCCGTAGTCGGCAGACGCTCCATCAGGCTCTCTGCATCTGCTGAAGGTTGCTCTGGATAAAGAGTGATGAATTCATTCTGATTCACGCCTTCGACTGCTACAGGCTTTGTCGTATGAATGAAAGCTGTTTGGCTGACTGGCCCAGAAAGCAGTGCTTCCAGCGCCTTCATAGCCTCCGCAGGCTCAATTAAACCTAAGCCGATTTGATTCATGAGCTGTACATAATGTTCATCCTCAGCCGCTTCACTATTCCCCCAATACCCCCAGTTCATGACTTTTACAGGGCATGCCCAGCTCTGAGAAAGCTGGTGAGCAAAAGCATCTGCAAATGTACAGCCAGAGGCATAATGGCTTTGCTTCACATTTTTGATATGGGCTACAAGCGAAGAGAAGAATAAAACAAAATCTACATTCTCCTGGCGGAACACTTGGGCCATCCGAATACTGACATCGATCTTCGCCGCCAGTCCAGCGGTGAATTCTTCCGGCTTCATTTTTTCCAGGCTTTGCTCAAATAAAACCATCGCAGAGTGAACAATCCCGTGAATATGAGGATGGCGCATTTTCACTTGTTCATAAGCCTGCTGCAATGAATGCTTATCGGCTGCATCGGCTGCAATGTAGAAAGGCTCAGGGCCAAGCGCCGAAAGTCGGTCTATTTTTGACTGGATGGCAGCATTAAGTTGACTTCGCCCAATCCAAACGATTTGCGCCTGGTAGCGGCGGATCATGTACTCACTCCACGCCTCTCCGATATACCCGGCTCCTCCGATGACCACATAGACTCCGCCTTTCCGATATAGCGTGTCGCCTGACAGTGAGTGCCGATATGGGATCAATTGCTGCTGATGCCATTGCTGATTACGATAGGCCCAAGCATGGCCAAGGCGGTCAGCTGGGAGCGCAAACATGTGATTTACCGGCCATGTGCAGCCTTTTTCAAGATCGAGAAGACGGATTTTCCAGTGTGGATATTCCTTTGCCATTGTGCCGGCAAGCCCATGAATGCTTGCATGGGCGGGTTGTACTGCCTCATGTTGCGTAACCGGCTGCGCTTGGACGGTCACAAGAGACCATTCAAGTTGTTTCTCGCCATAGCCTAATTGCAGGCAAGCTTTCACAAGCTTAAATAAGTGAAGAACAGCTTCTCCTTGTCCATCACTATCTATACTTCCCCGATGTGACGGGGCAATCCACAATACATGGTCAATGCTTCCGTACGCTTGCAGTTTGACCGCTATTCCCTCAATGTCATCTGCAGGCCGGATATCGATAAAGGAAACTTGCGGATAATGATGCTTTATGAATGCCCGATCAGCTTCAGCAGCACCGCATAAAACAGCTCGTGTACCAGCAAACGAAGCATTATCCTCCGTATCTGAAGAAACCGGTTCCCAGACAGGGATCATCATCGTATGCCCGGTCATCTGAGAATCAGTTGATAGTTGCGGCATTGAGTGCTGCTCTCCATCAAGTGCCCGCATCGAGGCACCCTTCATTCGCACACAAACGTGTCCGTTCTCATCACATAAATCAATATCATACTTTCTGACTTTGTCCTCCGCTTTACTGTCTGAACTATATCGAATATAAGACCATATATTCTCTGGACATGGGCTGAAAATATCAACCTCCTGCAACGCAAATGGAAGAGACAGCGTCTGAGCTTGTCCAGCGGCATTGACTGAGTTAACGATAAAACCGACTGTGGCATGGAACGCGGAATCCATCAAACTCGGGTGGAGCGTAAAATGCTGCTTGTCGTTTTTTAGAAAAGCGGGTAACGAGATTTTTGCAAGCAATTGATCTTTGCCGACATAGACTTTTTCAATCCCTTGATAGCCCTCTCCATAGTCAAGCCCAATCTTTCGAAACGCTGCATAGCATTGTTCTGACGTCACTGTGTCCAAACTGCATTCTGTCTGTATTGATGAAAGGTTTAAAATGGAAGTGTCCGCTTCATCTGAAATGACAGCGCGGCCTTGGCAGTGTATCGTCAGGGCTTCTTCTTTATGTTCAGAGCTGCTATAAATGTCAAAGGAAATGTCCCCGTTATCCTCAGGAAAAAGGCCAATATGTATTTCTTTTGGTTCACTTTCTATCGTGATAGGACGCACCCACACAATGTCTTTAAGCGACACCACTCTTTGTTCGCCGTCCAGATCGCCTGCAGCTTTTTCCGCTGCTTCCCTTGCCATCTCTAAATAGGCAACGCCCGGCAAAATCTTCTGTCCCTGTACAACATGATCAGAAAGGAAAAATTCCGCACCTGTAAATACAGAGCTAAAGCGCTGCTCAGTAAAGTCTGATGTATTGCGGTGCACCAGCGGATGTAAGATATGATTCACAGTGCTGGTTTTCATTTCAGGAACCGGGATCCAGTAGCGCTCCCTTGCAAACGGATAGGTCGGAACACTGATCTTAAGCGGCTTGCGATCGCCGTATAGGTCGTCCCAGGTGACCCGCTTTCCTTGAACCCATGCTTTCGCCATTTCCATCATTTCACTGTCTGTTATCAAATTGTTATTCAGCGCATTTACCGATGCTAGCCCAGCCGCCTCCTGATTCTCCTTGGCTCGTCCGGTCCAGCAGCCCTCGATCTCTTCTTCTCCATTGGCAAACGCCCGAAGTTTAGCCGTTAAATCTTTTATGTCTTTTACAATGAAGGCCGCACGCTCCTCCATTTCAACCCGTCCTGCCTGCATAGTATAAGCTAACGCTAAAAGATTGACGTCCTCGCTAAGAAAATCAAGAAGTTTAAGAGCGTAAGCCTGCAGACGATCTTTGTTTCTCGCAGACAAAGGTATCACTATTTCTTCATTTTTCGTTAAAATCGTTTCAGAATGGCTCTCGGCCGGAATATATTCTTCCAAAATAAGATGCGCATTTGATCCTGAAGCGCCAAACGAACTTAAACCAGCACGGCGGGGATATGTGACGTCCACCCCGTTTTCTGTAAAAGATGGCTGCTCCCATTCCTTTGTTTCATGCTGGACAAAAAATGGGGTTTGATCAAGCTTCAAATAAGGATTCAGCTCTTCTGAATGTAATGACGGCACCAAGGTTTTATGATGCAGCTGCAGGACAGTCTTCGTTAAGCCGCTAATGCCGGCTGCAGCTTCAGCATGGCCAATATTCGATTTAACAGAACCGATTGAACAGAATTGCTTGTCCTGCGTATTGCGGCTGAAAGCTTTTACTAACCCCTGTATTTCAATCGGATCTCCCAATGAGGTGCCAGTGCCATGGGCTTCAACATAGCTGATGGTGCGCGGATCAATTCCTGTTTTTTCTAGACACGCTTCGATAACATCAGCTTGAGCTACCGGGCTCGGTACTGTAATTCCGCTTACTTTTCCTACATGATTTATCGCACTTCCTTTGATGACAGCATAGATTCGGTCACCGTCCTGTTCAGCTTTTCGCAGCGGTTTTAGCAATACTGTCCCGACACCTTCTCCAGATACGTAGCCATCTCCGTCTTTGCCGAAAGTATGGCAATAGCCGTCACTTGAGTGCATTCCTACACTGCCATAGCTGATATATTTAGCCGGATGCAATGACAAATTGACGCCTCCGGCAAGCGCGGCCTCGCATTCTCCATTCCGGATGCTCTCTATTGCCAGATGAACCGCAGTTAATGAGGAAGAGCAGACCGTGTCCACCGCCATGCTTGGGCCGTGGAAATTACAATAGTAAGAGACCCTGTTGGCGATTTGCGCATAATTCAGCGATAAAGGAAATGGATTGTGTTCTGATAGAGCTTCAGCCCCTATAAGGGAATAGTCCTTATGCATTACGCCGGCAAACACACCGACATGCTGTCTTTTATTTTCTCCCTGCGGTGAAGCAATTTTCTCTGGTGTATAACCCGCATCTTCAATAGCTTCCCAGCATGTCTCTAAAAATAACCGTTCCTGAGGGTCCATCATTTCCGCTTCACGCGGAGAGATTCTGAAAAATTGAGGATCAAAGCAATCAGCCTCCTCGATAAACCCGCCCCATTTCGAGAGTGGCTTGCCTGCAGGTGAATCCAGTCCATTGTTTTCTTTCCACTCCCAGCGTGAGTTTGGAATCTCTGTGATGCAGTCGGTACCCGCTTTAAGATGTTCCCAAAATTCCTGTATTGTTTTTGCCTTAGGATAGCGTCCCGCCATTCCGATAATGGCAATGTCCTCCCCGATCTCTGGTGAAGAGGTAACACCATCAGGAGAATCCTTCATTGGTGAAGGAGATTGGCGGACAGCATCGTCCGCCTCTCCAATTGAATAGTGAGCAGCAAGATGAGCAGCTAGTTCTGCAATTGTTGTAAATTCAAACAGCAGTGTCGGAGCAAGATCCGCTCCAACCTTATCTCCAATTTCCTGAACCACGGTAAGCAATGACGGAGAATCCAGACCAAGCTCATAGTACCCAGCGTGGATATCCATTTGTTCTGCCGGCCTTTCAAGCTGCTTAGCAAGCAACTGACGCAAATACATTTCAAATGCGGGATAGTCCTGACTGATGTTCTGAGAGACAGCAGCTCTTTCTTCTTGAATTTCTTTTGCGGAATGAAAGGCTGACCCATTCCGTACAGATTTGCCTGCAAATTGTTTCAGCTCGGCCACTTTTTGTCCTGCTGAATTAAAATATTCAATCGTCATATAAGTGAGTTCTTTCTTTTGGTGCACAGATGAGGAGAGGATCCGTGCTGTACATCCTTTTTGCAATCGTTCTGAAGCAGAAAACGATTCATAATACAATGGCAGGTACATCGTTTGATCTGAGATCAGGCAGCTTGAACCTATGCCGCTGCCGTCAATAAGCGTCGGATGAAACAGAAAAGCATCAGAATGACGCAACGCTTCCTGTCCAACTGCTAAATCAATTAAAGCCCCCTCTTTGGCTTCATAAATCTGTCCTTCCGCCTTCATCATGCCGGTATGCACTAACTCTTGAGATCGGCATTGTTCATAGATTTCATCTAAATTCAGAATCCTGTCAGCTGTACTTTTCCACTGATTAAGGTCTATTGATTCGGCAAAAGCGGTTTGCTCTTTACGATGCATGTCAGCAGTCACATATTGTCTCTTGTCAGATAGTGATTCTCCATGCTGTTTTTGTCCGTCGATGATGATGGACCATGTCCCTTCCTTTCTTTCAGACACGTGAATGGTCAGGGCAATGTCATATGACTCATCTGCGATCAAAGGGTAAAAAATGGTCAGGTTTTTTAATTCAAGCTCTTGGTATGCATAACCATGTTCCTGGAATACTTGGTAGATTAAATCTATATAAGCAAGGCCGGGTAATAACGCTTGTCCATATACCTTGTGGTTGGACATGATTGGATTATTTAATGAAATGTGCAGTTGTTCAGTTATCATTTTCCCACTCCTCTCTTATTTGAAAGTTTTCCAAAACATATCTTTAGAAGCCCCTGTGTCTGAATGCACTTTTTCCTGCACGTTTTGAGCTGATGGTTTGATTAAAACGGGCTGCCTATTTAATTCCGGCAAAGGCAGAGGTTTTCTTCTAATTGGACGAGCAACCGATTCATTCCAGGCTTCTATAATGAGATGGGCGTTCGTTCCGCCATCTGCAAAACAATTAATAGCCGCAGCCGGCGTTGTCTCCTTCCACTCGGCTTGCGATCTGCTGAAATACAAATCTGTTTTTTCTATATCAAAATACGGCATATTTTCATTACCTGACAGGAACGGAACCAATTGTCTATGCTTCAGCATTAGAGCTACTTTAATCAGGCTCGCAATCCCCTCTGCACATAATGGATGGCCGATGTTAGGTTTCACCGATCCCAGCCCTAACGGAGCCTTTGATTCAGAACGGTAAATGGACTGGATTGCCTTTAATTCAAGTAAATCTGTTACTGCCGACCCCGAGCCGTTCGCTTCGAGATAGCTGATCTCTTCAGTCTTTTTGCCGCTTTTTTCAAGCGCTGACAGCATGACGTCCTTTTGTGCCTCGAGATTCGGAGATGATGGGCCAGCCGTTCTTCCATCATTATTAATCGCAGCAGCCTTAATGACTGCATATATGGAATCTCCGTCTTCAAGCGCTTGGCTGACGGTTTTGACGAGAACCATGCCCACGCCTTCTCCTAAAATGACACCGTCTGCCCGCTTATCAAAAATATGGAATGACGGCTTGTCACATAAAAGTCCGCGCTCATGAAACATTCGATGCGCATCAGCATCAAGCAAACTGACGCCGCCTACAACCGCTGCCTCAATATCTCCGCTTCGCAGAGCCTGAATGGCCATATTCAGCCCCACCAGTGCAGAGGAACAAGCGGTATCCAGGACAATACTCGGTCCCTTCAAGTCAAAAAATTGTGAGATGTTAGCTGCTAAATAGTTTTGTCCGCCAGCGACTATCGGATTTTTTGCTTTTGAAAGACTGGCCGGATCAGGCTTGTGCTGGCTGCGGCCTCCTATATAAACACCAGCCCTCATGCCTTTCACTTCTTTCTCTGTATAACCCGCGTGATACCACAGCTTCAAGCTTTCCTCCAATACAGCCAAAGCTTGAGGGTCCATCGCTCTGACATCGCTTTCGGACATCATGAAGAAATCATGATCAAATCGGTTCATTTCATCAATGAGGCCCGCGTAATTCGAGCTGGAGTTCCCGAATCGTTCAGGCGGAACAGGCGCAATCGCAGACCGTCCATCACGTATTAGTTCCCAGTATTCCTCTAGGGTTTCCGCTCCCGGGAACCTGCAACTAAGACCGATGATAGCGATGTCCTCAGCAAGAAGTGCCGTTTTTTCATGGCTTATCTGTTGCGGCCGCTGTTCTGGCACCGGCTTCTGTTTCATTGCTGATTGCGGCTTGACAGGTGTCTGTTTCTCAGAAACAGATGGCTGTAAAACAGCTGATATGTCATATTTCGAAATGAGCCAGTGTGCAAAGGATTCTATTGTCGGGTATTCAAACAAAATTGACGGATCAATATCTCCATTTAATTGTTGGTTCATCTGCTGTACCAGCTGGGCCAATATAATCGAGTCGATTCCGTATTCTTGGAAAGGTTCATCCGTTTCAAAGTCTTCTGCAGCTATTTTCAGTTCATCTGAAAAAAGAGTTACGAGCCAGTCGACTGTTTCAGGGAACAGGTTGCGAGTGCCGGTTTGCTCTTTCGTCTCAGGATGCGAGAGAGCTTCGACAGGCAGTGACGGCTGCATCAGCTTATCCGGCTTCCAAACGTTTGTATCTGGTACTGCCGGCAGCACGACAGCATACTGTCTGTCTGATAGAATCTGGTCAAGCAGCTGTAATCCCTCGTCGTTTGTCAAACTGATCAATCCAGTTTGTTCTAAAGCTTTGCTTCGAACCTCGCCTAAACCGGTCTCCTTCCAGTTAGGCCACTGAATGCTTACAATGGGACATTTATCTTGATGAGCCTCCGCAAAATAATCCATAAAAGCATTTGCCATCGCGTAATCAGCTTGTCCTGCTGCTAGTGCAGGGATGGCCGCTGATACTGATGAAAACAAGGTGAAAAACGCCAATGGTTCATCCTGAAGCAGGTCAAACAACGTTTGCAGACCTTCGACTTTCGGTTCAAGCACCTGTCCGATCTCTTCTCGTGATTTTCTGATAAAAGCCGGGTTTTGTTTGTTCACCATCCCGGCACAATGGATGACTCCGCCAATCGCCCCCATTGTTTCGTGTATTGTCTTCAGGCTCTGTTCGACAGCAACCCTGTCTGTGAGATCCAGAGACAGCACCTGAACTTGCGCACCCATGTCTTCTAGCTCTTGAACGGCTTTTATTTTCTCGGCAAGCGAGGAAATTTTTACCGAATTCCACTGGTCACGCGGCGGAAGCTCTTCACGGCCGATAAGGACCAGCCGCTTAACGCCGTATGTTTTCACAAAATGCCGCGCACACAGCAAGCCGAGACCTCTTGTCCCGCCTGTAATGAGCAGGACTTTGTCTGTTGAAAACGATACTTGCTTATGACTTAGAGCGGCTTCTGCTGGCTGCTCTGCCAAATATGCTCGATATCGCTGTCCGTTTCGATAACAGACTTCTGCTTCTGTGCTCTTGGCATAAAACTCCGCTGCAATCAGTCTGGCCAGCTCCTCAAAAGAGGCTTCGCATTCCATATCTGCATGTCTTGAAGTAAGATGGCTGTACTCACTTTGAAGCATGCGGTATAAACCGGCCCGTGAAGCACCAGACAAAAGAACACCCTCATTTGCGTAGGCCTCCAGCCCCTTTGTTACACCCAAGACCGTCAAATGATGCTTGCTTGCACGTCCTTGCTCGATCAGCTTTTGGAGCCAGTTTATCCAGCCCATAGAATGCTCATGGCTCGTTCCGCACCCGATCAGATCGATTGCTCCAGCAACGTGTTCATAGTCAGCAGCAGATACCCGCTCCAGCTCTTGGATGTCAAATATACGGTATGTCGAGAAATACGTCGAAAGCTCTTCCGCTAATGCCATTGTCTCCTCATTTGCCAAAATGGCGACGGTTTGATTCGTCATTTCTGCCGGTTCAATCGGACAAGGCTGCCACTGTTTACGCAGAAAGCAGCGCTTTGGCATCAGTTCGGAATGAGGGAGTGCTGTAGCAATGGTTTCGGGTTCACCTTCTTGAGTTGGCAGCCAGTAATACTCTTCCGCGAACGGATAAGCAGGCAGGCTGATTCGGCGAGGCGTGTATTCCCCATAAAGCTTGTTCCAATCTATCTGCAGCCCTTTCACCCATAGCTCTGCTACTTTCTCCAGCCTTTTTTTCTCTATCCATGTTTGCAGCAATGCTTTGGCATCATGATCCGTTTCAAACAGCTTGATTTCGCTCTTCTTCGTTTTCACGTGAGCAGCAAATATGCTGCTGTTCGGCTTCTCAGCCAAATAATCATCTAAAGTTTTGATCAGCATTTCTCTCGAATCCGTCAAAAACGCAAGCCGATAATCCATTGCTTCCCGGCCCGTCTGAAGTGTGTATGCCATATCCTCCAGATCGATATCTTCATTGGAAGTTACGAAATCTTTCATTGCTTCCGCATAGGCCTTCAATTGCTTCTCTTTTTTCGCTGAGAGTGCAAATAATGCTGAGCGGTGCTGCTTTGTTAATCGATCGTTCCTCTTGTCAGGCTGATATTCCTCTATCACAATATGGGCATTCGTTCCGCTATATCCGAAAGAGCTCACACATGCTCTCCGCGGTTTTCCATCAGTCGTTTCCCAAGGCTTAAGCTCCGTATTTACGTATAAAGGAGAATGCTCAAATTCAAAATGCTCATTCGGTGTCGTGAAGTTCAATGTCGGCACAAGTGTTTTATGATTCATGCACAATAACACTTTTTGAACCCCGGCTACTCCTGCCGCCGCGGATGTATGGCCAATATTGCTTTTGACGGAACCGATTGCACAAAACTGCTTTTTGTCTGTTTTTTCTTGAAATACGGTGGACAGAGCTTCTAATTCAATTGGATCGCCTTGTTTTGTTCCTGTGCCGTGCATCTCGACATAACTGATACTCTCAGGATGTATGCCGTATGTTTCATATATGTCTCTTTCCAGATCCATTTGGCTTTTCGCACTCGGTGCCGTGATTCCGTTTGTTTTCCCGTCCTGATTAATACCCGAGCCAATGATGATGCCATAAATATGGTCACGGTCCGCTTCCGCATCTTTCAGCCTTTTCAGAACCAGCGCACCCGCACCCTCGCCGGGCACAAAACCATTCGCGCCATTGTCAAATGCTTTACATTGTCCATCAGGTGAAAGCATGCCGGCCTCACACATACTGATGTAAGATTCCGGCGTCAGGTATAAGCTGACCCCGCCGACCAGCGCCATATCAATTTCTTTGTTTATAAGTGCCTGCCGCGCTAAATGTGTGCCGACCAATGAAGATGAACAAGCGGTGTCAATAGGAATCGCAGGCCCTTTTAAATTAAGAAAATATGGAATACGCGCCGCAGCGATCGCAAAGCTGTTCCCGGTGGCATTTGCTCTTGCCTGCCGGTTCAGCATGACCCCGTATTCATTGCTCATAATGCCGAGATATACACCGCATTTTTTCTCATTTAAAGTTCGGGCGTTGTACCCAGCGTCCTCAAAGGCTTTATAGCCTTCCTGCAAAAAGATTCGATGCTGCGGGTCCATCAGTTCAGCTTCTGACGGCGGAATATTAAAAAACAACGGATCAAAATGTTCAATATCATCAAGCATCCCCATTGATTTGCAATAGACTTTCCCTTTTTTGTTGAGGACAGGATCATAGTATTTGTCAACATCCCACCGTGATGTTGGAATGTCCCGAATGGCATTTCTCGCATGAACCAGGTTATCCCAGTACCCTCTTACATTACGAGCGCCCGGATATCTTCCCGACATCCCGACAATCGCTATCGCATCCTCCGGGCGGTCTTGATGAACAGGAACCGTTTTCTTCTCATGTTCTTTCTTTATTGGATGTTGAACAGGCTGAAGGGGCCGTTCTGCCAGCTTTGGATGAGATGGTGCTGCTGGCTTTTGCTGGGCTGCTTCGAAAGAGTCAGTATGCTCTATCTTTCTATCAAGATGAGTTCCAAGCTCGGACTTTAGCATTTCAGCAAAATCACGTATCGTTGGATAATCATATACCCTGGTTACCGTAAAAGACGTTCCGTATTGCTTGTTCACCGCTTTTATCCATTCGAGTCCGGTAATCGAGTCCATTCCGATATCTATGAACGCTTCGTCAATATCCACCTCGTATGGCTCCATGTATAACACGTCTGCTATGCTTTCCCTCAAGTTTTCATGCAGCGTTTCAATTGCTACAGCATATTGTCTTGATGCAGATATTTCTGCCGCTGCATATTGAATCGTTTCTTCAGCTTCCTCTTGCACTGGCTGATGATGTTCTAACGGCTGCAGAGATATATTAGCCGGTTTAGCAGCAGGTACCGCTGTTTTTTGTCTGATCGGCGTGTACGTCTCCGTTTGTTTTTTCTCCCCAGCTTGTGTGCTTAACTCGTGTGCTAAGTAAACAGCGAAATCACGTGTGGTCGGATAATCATATACCTTTGTGACATTTAGTGATGTGCCATACTGTTTATTTATTGCTTTTATCCATTCGAGCCCGGTAATCGAGTCCATACCGATATCTATGAATGCTTCGTCTGGATCAATCTCGTTTTGGTCCATGTACAGCACTTCCGCTAAGCTCGCTGTCAGTTCATCGCACAAGGTCTCCGCCGTGATCGTCTCTGTTTCTGTATCTGATGGAACCAGAGATGCTGTCCGCTCCAAACGATCCTGATTGGTCATTAAAGGCTGTAACGTAATATTGGCAGGCTTGCCGCTGGCTTCTCTGTCTACAGACGGCTTTGGAATAACGGGCTGTACTGGAGCGAATGGCTCCTCCGTTCTTTTTACCTCAGCCTTTGCATGTACGTCTATCCAATAGCGATCTCTTGAGAAAGGATAGGCAGGTAAACTGATGCGCCGCGGTTTTTGATCCTGATATAGCGTGCTCCAGTCGATTCGCAAACCTCTTACCCACAGGTCTAAAACCTTCGCATATTTTCCTTTTTGCAGCCATGCCTCAATTGTTTTTGACATATCCTCATCAGCAGCAAAAGCAGCAATGGCTTCTTTGTTGCTCTTTACTTGTCCGCGATAGACATATTCACGATTTTCTGTTCCGGAGATACATTCATACAGCTTTTCTTCAAGCTCCTGCATCGTTTCCGCAACGAACGCCAGCCGTTCGTTCATCGCTTCCCGGCCGACTTGCAGCGTATAGGCAATTCGGTGTAAATCTGCTTCAACATATGTTTGTTCACGAATGGCATGCAGCAATCGCTCCGCGCGTTTCTGAAGTCTTTCCTCATTTTTTGCTGAGAGCACAATGACAGCCGGCTGTTTCCTCGCTGGTAAACGTTCCTCCACAGGTTCCGGAGCATACTCTTCTATTAAAATATGGGCGTTCACACCTCCGGCACCAAATGAAGAGACTCCTGCGATTCTCGGTAATTCGATGTCTTTGCCATTGACACTGATGATCGGCCTCTTCCACTCTTCTAGCTCTTGCTGTACTTTAAACGGCGAGTTAAGGAAATCAATATTCGGGTTCAGCACGTTTGAATGCAGGGAAGGCGCAAGCTGCCTGTATTTCATTTGGAGCAATACCTTCGTTACTCCTGCGATACCTGCCGCACTCTCACAGTGCCCGATATTTGATTTGGCTGACCCTATTGCACAAAATTGTTTGTCATCGGTTTCTTGCGTAAACACTTTGGACAGCCCTGTGATTTCAATAGGATCACCGAGAGAGGTTCCCGTGCCGTGGGCTTCGATGTAACTGACTGTCCGCGGATCAACCTTCGCTTCCACAAACGCCTTTTTGATGACATCTGCTTGGGCATTCGGATTGGGCACTGAGTACCCGTTTGTTTTTCCCCCGTGGTTGATGGCTGTCCCCTTAATGATTCCATAAATGTGATCACCATCTTCAACTGCTTTAGACAATGGCTTCAAAAGCACTGCTCCAACGCCTTCCCCCGGCACATAGCCGTCTCCGCCCTGTCCGAAGCTTTCACATCGGCCTTTGCTGGACATAAATTTGTTCTGCCCGAGCATCAAATATTTATTTGGATGGATTGACACATTCACGCCGCCCGCGAATGCCGCCTCACACTCTCCGCGCTGCAGGCTTTGGCAGGCCAAGTGGATAGCCGTTAAAGAAGAAGAACACATGGTGTCTAAAGCAATACTCGGTCCGTGAAAATCAAAATAATAAGATACCCGGTTCGCGATGGATGATGGATTTCCCGTTAAAGCCAGAGACCTTCCCCGCACCTGCTCTTGTGCCCCGTACAGCTGATATTCTTCGTACATGACACCGACGTAAACACCGACGCTTCCGCCAAGCTCAGCATCACGCTTACGGCCGAGGTGCTCTCTTGTATAGCCTGCGTCTTCCATCGTTTCATACACGCACTGCAAAAATAAACGCTCTTGCGGGTCCATAAATTTTGCCTCACGCGGCGATATATGGAAAAACTGAGGATCAAACTTGTCTACATCCTTCAAGAAGCCTCCCCACTTGCTGTAGGTTTTTCCAGGCTTGTCTTTATCTTCATCATAATAAAGACTGTGATCCCAGCGGTCTGCAGGAATTTCAGTAATACAGTCTCGACCGTCTCTCAGGTTTTCCCACAATTCATCAATGTTGTCTGCCTGTGGATAGCGACCTGAGATACCGATGATCGCGATTTCTTCCGTTTCCTTCTCTCTTAACTGCTTCTGCTCTTTATCTCGCAAAGGAAGAAATCCAGACTTTCTTAGGGTAACTGGGATTTCTTGTTTTTCAGGTTCTGATTTTCTTTCAACAGAAGGTTTTCCTGTTTCAATTCCCAAGATGTCCAGCAGTTTTTCTCTGCGGGAACCAATAAAATACCGTGTTAATGAGCGAATATCCTGATATTCAAAGAACAACGTCTTGGACAAAGAACCGAATACTTTTTCTAATTGACCCGTTACATGCATGATCATGATAGAATCGATCCCGTAATCCTCGAGAGGAGCTTCAGCATCAATCTGGCCGGCTGGCAGCTTAATCACCGAAGAAAGCACCTGTTTAAAATAGTTCTCCGCTTTTTCTCTTAGTATTTCTTCATCAATTTCCCCGATCATGTCTGCTTTTTCTGCCTCCTGATTGAGACTGCTTTTTTTGATATCGTGAGATTGGCCTTTGCCATGTCCCGTTTCATGTAAAAATGCACGAATCCGATCAGTAACACCGGAAGCAACTAACACTTGCGGCTTTCCTGACGTCCAGCCATGATATAGCGCCTGAATCCCACGATCTGTTTCCATGGCCACCATGCCTGTTTCTCTTTTCAGCATCCTTGCAGTTTCCGCATCAATTTGCATGCCCCCGTCTTTCCACAGCGGCCAGCACACTGAAAGAGTTTTTCCGTAACGCTTGTGCAGCTCTGCTTGGCCATTGCGATATTCGCTGAATGCATTCATAAATGCATTGGCCATTGCGTAATCAGCCTGTCCCGCGCTTCCTACTGCTCCGGCACCTGAGGAAAAAAGGATAAAGAAATCGAGCGGAATATCTTTCGTTGCTTCGTCAAGGTGAATCAGTCCTGCTACCTTTGGAGCAAGAACGGTTTGAACCTCTTCTTTCTTTTTCTTCATAATGAAATTATCTTTTATTAAACCGGCGCTGTGAATGATGCCATCTAAGTCTCCATAAACGTTTTGGGTTTCTTTTAATAAGGCATCAACCGTTTGTTTGTCAGCCAGATCAGCTTGTCTGTAAATCGCTTGGATGCCAAGTTTCTGTAAGGCTTTAAGCTTCTTCTTCTTCCTTTCATCAAGCGGAGAGCGTCCTGTCAGGATCACAACCGCATCATTCGTTTGGTTTGCAATTTCAGTTGCAAAGATGAATCCAAGACCGCCCGCACCGCCTGTGATCAGATACACGCCTTTATCCTTCCATGGCATGTCAGCACTTAGGTGCTCACCAGACACTTCTTTCCACTTGCTTACAAATCGCTTCCCTTGCCAGTGCCGGATATGCGTGTCACGCGGATAGCGTCTGTTTTCCTCCAATATTTCGAATAGGTCACCAGCTGACATCCCGGTTTCTATTTCGATCAACTGTCCTGTCAGTTTTGGATTTTCCAGTTCAGCCGTTTTGAGCAATCCAGTTAAGCCGCTTAATAGCTGAGGCTCGTCCAACGCAGGCACCGCCACTTGAATGAATGTATGTCCCCCTGTTTTTGAGTGCATTAGCTGTTTGATTTCTTCAAATAACTGTATGGCATAACCTTCAAACCGTTCATCAATTGTCTCTGTATCATGCTGCAGAACTGTACAGTCAAGATGATTTTGGAGGCTTTCCATTTGTTCTCCAACATCACAGACAACGACTTTATGTGTGTCGTACTCTATGAGCTCTTGCCTCTCTGTAGCACGTTCTTCCCAAATATGTTCGAACAATAGCGTGTCAGTCGCTTCAGAAGGACCTTCTTGATCTATTTCTAACACTCTTGCAGAATAGCCCGTCAATCGCACGCAAACCTGCCCCTCTTCATTGCATAAATCGATATCAAGCTTCTGCATACGATCCCCAGCTGTACTGCCCTCGCTATATGTGATCCGCGCCCACATAGATGCCTCGCAGCCTTTGAAGATTTGGACATCCTGTATGGCAAAAGGCAGCATTGCCTTTCTGTCTTCTAAACTCGTAGCTCCTCCCAGCCTCAAACCGATAGATGCTTGAAATGCCGAATCTATCATGCTCGGATGCAGAATATAATGGTCTTCTGTATCAGAGATTACAGGAGGCATCGTCAATTTCACTAGAACTCCGTTTTCGCCGGCATATAGGCTGTCGATCGCTCTGTGGCTGTCACCATAATGAATACCCATTTCTGTATAAGCCTCGTAGCAATCAAAAGGTGACAGCGTCCGGCCATTATAGCTTGCCTTCAGTTCTTCAATGTTGATGACCGGATTTTCACCAGCCTCACAAAGCACTGCACTCCCTTGCCCATATACAATCGGCGACTCCTCTGCGCTTTCAGGGTCCCGGCAGATTTCAAATGTAATCTCACCATTGTCCTCAGGATATAGACGTACATCTATATCTTTCTGCTGTTCTGTGACGGCGAACGGCCGGACCCAGACGATATTCCGGAGCCGGAATCCTGTCGGGAACTGATCCGCAGCTGCCCTTTCCACAGCTGCCCGAACCATCTCCAATAAAGCTGCGCCAGGTAAAACGTGTTCGCCCTTTATGACATGATCCTTCAAGAAAAATTCACGTCCTGTAAACGCTGAACGGAAGCGGACACCCGATATGTCGGACACATTTTGATGCAGAAGAGGATGCAGGATGTGTCGCTCCTCCTTTAAACGATCAGTCTTTTTCTCCGCTTTCGGCACCCAATAACGCACCCTCTCAAATGGGTAAGTCGGCAGGCTGATCCGCTTTGGTTTGTTTCCCTCGTAAAGCAGCTTCCAGTCAACACCAGATCCGTTCGCCCACTGCTCCGCAATTTGATCGAGTTTTCTTTGCTCCAGCAATTTATGTACCGATTCGCCGGGACGCGATGGTTCGCTTCCTCTTGACACGCGGCCCTTCCAGCAATGCTGAATGGTTTTTCGTCCTTCTATAAAAGCCTTCAATTGGTCGCTCAATTCTTGAATTCCGGATGCTAAGAAAGAAACCCGTTCTTCCATCGGTTCACGGCCTACCTGCAATGTATACGCCAAATCTCTAATCTGAATCCCATCATGAAGAAAATCCAAGAGACGTTTTGCATATACACGAAGACGTTCTTGATTACGGGCAGAAAGCGGAATAACTGCGGATATGTCAGAATCTGAGGACAAAGAAACGTCCTGCTCCGCTGTTTGAGGAATATATTCCTCAAGGATAATATGTGCGTTTGAACCAGTTGCTCCGAAGGAACTGATACCCGCCCGCCGCGGATAAGGGACCTCTTCCCCATTCTCCTTGATAACAGGCTGCTTCCACGTTTCTGTTTCATGCTGTACATAAAATGGAGACTTTTCAAAATCAACGTACGGATTCAGTTCTTCCGAATGCAAAGAAGGCACAAGTTTTTGATGGTGAAGCTGAAGGGCAACCTTGCTTAAACCGCTGATCCCCGCGGCGGATTCGGCGTGCCCAATGTTTGACTTTACAGAACCGATTGAACAGAACTGCCGATCCTGCGTATATTGGCGGAACGCTTTCACTAATCCCTGTATTTCGATCGGATCTCCTAAGGACGTGCCGGTTCCATGGGCTTCCACATAACTGATCGTCCGCGGGTCGATTCCCGTTTTCTCCAAGCATGTCTCAATCAGATCAGCTTGAGAAACAGGGCTCGGCACTGAAATGCCGCTTACAGTGCCCACATGATTCACAGCACTTCCTTTAATAACTGCATAAATGCGATCTCCGTCTTTCTCCGCCTGGCGCAAAGGCTTTAATAAAACCGCGCCTATACCCTCGGCAGGCACATAACCGTCCCCATCCTTTCCAAACGTACGGCAGTGCCCGTCAGTGGAAAACATATCCCAGACCCCGTATGTCATATATTTATTCGGGTGCAAAGACAGGTTCACTCCGCCTGCTAACGCAACATCGCACTCACCGTGACGTATGCTTTCCAACGCCAAGTGCACTGCGGTCAAAGAGGATGAACATACCGTATCGACAGCCATACTCGGACCGTGGAAATTACAAAAGTAAGAAACACGGTTGGCGATTTGCGCATAGTTGAGCGAGAGAGGAAACACGTTTTCTGCTGATGCTTCTTCAGCTCCGACTAATGTATAATCCTTGTGCATGACACCGGCAAAAACTCCTACATGCTGCCTTTTATTTCGTCCTTTAGGCTTGGCCAACGTCTTTGGCGTATAGCCCGCATCCTCAATCGTTTCCCAGCATGTTTCTAAAAACAGCCGCTCTTGAGGGTCCATTGTCTCCGCTTCTCTTGGCGTGATTCTGAAAAATTGGGGATCGAAGCAGTCGGGATCATCAATAAATCCTCCCCATTTCGAAATGTCCTTACCCGAAGGAGATGTGATTCCTTCAAGTCGCTGCCAATCCCAGCGCGACTCAGGAATCTCGCTAACGCAGTCCTTCCCCTCTTTCAGATTGTTCCAAAATTCATGAATATTGGCTGCCTTCGGATACCTGCCCGCCAAGCCGATAATCGCAATATCGCCTGCTGCCTCAACAGGTGCAGGACGAGAAGCTTCAACAGTCTTACGATCGTTTATTGTGTCGGAAACGCGTGCTCTTTCATTCTGGCCAAGGCCAAGGGAACCAGCGGCACTAAAATGCTCAGCATATTCCTCGGCAAGAAACGCTGACAGCTCCGCTATGGTGGTATGCTCAAACAGAAGAGTCGGCGAAAGGCTCTCACCGATCTTATCACTGATCGTTTCTACCACCTCAAGCAAGCCCGATGAATTCAGTCCCATTTGGTAATAACCGACCTGTTTTTCAACTTGTTCTACCGGCTTATTGATTTTCTCTGCAATTAATTGGCTTACGAACTGTTCAGCCCCGCTGTAGGAATCAACGGGAGAAGAAACCATGTCAGCAGGTTTATCACGCTCAACAGTGTCCGCTCTTGTCATCTGTGTCTCCTGTGCATCTTGATGTTTTCCGCTAATCAGCTCCGCTTCTCGCACCAATTTGCTTGTAAAGTTTTTCAACTCAGCCACTTTTTCTCCCGACGCATTAAAAAATTCAAGTGTTACATAAATCAGCTCTTTTTCCCGCCGGACGGAGGAGCGCTTAATTCTTGTCATGCAATCCGACTGCAAAAGTGCAGAAGCGGAAAAGGATTCATAGAACAGAGGCAAATACAGCCTCTGTTCTCCTTTAAGCAAAGATGTGAGCAAATGATTGGCACCCACCCCGCTCCCGTCTATGAGAGTCGGGTGAAACATAAAGCCTTCTGCGTGAAGCATGGCTTCCGAACCGAGAGAAAGCTCAAGAAGAACGCCGTCTTCCTCTTCATAGATGCAGCCTTTTGCTTTCATATATTCGCTGTGCACCAATTCCTGACGTCTGCATTGTTCATATACATCATCAAGCTGAACAACGTTCTGTGCAGATGCTTTGATTTGACTGAAATCCAGTGTTTCTTCAAATATGGCTGGGGAGTCTGCGTGCATGTCAGCCTTCATATAGAGCTTTTCTTCCGAAGCTTCTTTCCCGTCACGTTTTTCAATTCCCTTGGCTGTGATTTGCCACTTTCCTTCTTTTTTCTCCGCGCATTGGATATTCAGAACAATTACTGCATCCTGTTCCGTCGTCAATGGCTGATAGATAGATAAATTCCGCAGCTGAAGCTCTGAGCAGGAGAAGCCGTGTTCTCTGAATATCTGGTAGATTATATCGATATAAGCCAATCCCGGCAGGACATTTTGTCCGTAAACCACATGGTGATAAATAAACGGATTTTTTAACGATAATGTGAGTTGTTTCGTTATCTTTTTCACGTTAGACCTCCACCTCATAAGTATCCCATATGTTTGCCGCAGTCATTTTCGAAGTCTCCGCTTCCAGCTTTGTCTCGCCTGGCGAAAGCATTCGTTTCTTTAATTGAGGAGGCGATATTGGACTGCGCTTGATGGCGTGTTTTTCATCTTTTTCCCACGCCTCTACGATGACATGGGCATTCGTCCCCCCATCGGCAAAGCAGTTAATAGCCGCAGTAGGCTGCGAATCTGTCCATTTTTCCAGGGCTCGGCTGAACGTGATGTTCGCTTTCTGTTGATCGAAATGCGCCATCTCTTTTTCACCTGATAAAAATGGGACAAAGCGGCGCTCTTTCAGCATAAGCACAACCTTAATGAAGCTGGCGATCCCTTCAGCACATAGCGGATGCCCGATGTTCGGCTTGATTGAGCCAAGAGAAAGAGGCGATGAGTGCCCAGAACGGTACACTGATTGGATCGCTTTTAGCTCAAGGAGATCGGTTACGATTGAACCTGACCCGTTTGCCTCAAGATAGCTGATGTCCTCTGGTTTTTTTCCGCTTTTGGAAAGCGCATCTTTCATGACTTCCTTTTGCGCCTCCAGATTAGGTGTTGCAGGCCCCGCCGTTCTTCCGTCATTATTGACCGAGGCCGCTTTCACAACAGCATATATGGTATCTCCGTCTTCCAGTGCCTGTTTTACCGTTTTTAACATGACCATTCCGACGCCTTCACCTAACACAACTCCATCAGCACGCTCATCAAACACATGGAAGCATGAATGCTTGCTTAAAATGCCGCGCCGGTCAAACAGCCTGTGAGAGGCATCTGAGCTCAGTAAGCTGACACCGCCGACTATGGCGGATTGAATATCTCCGCCACGCAGCGCCTGAATGGCCATATTCATGCCGACCAAAGCTGACGAGCATGCGGTGTCAACTACAACACTCGGGCCGCGGACATCAAAAAATTGTGAAAGATTAGCCGCTAAATAATTTTGACCGACTGTCACGATCGGATTCTTGGCATGATCAAGGCTCTCTTCATCAGGTTTGTGCTGGCTTCTGCCTCCGATATAAACACCGACGGGCTTGCCCTTTATTTCCTCAGGTGTATAACCGGCGTGATACAAGAGTTTCAGACACTCTTCCAACACGAGCAGTGCTTGCGGATCCATCGCCCTTACGTCTTCTTCGTGAAGCAAAAAGAAATCAGGATCAAAATAGCTGACGCCATCAATCGTGCCGGCATAATATGGCGTCTTACAGCCCCAACGCTCTGCCGGAATCGGGCCGATTGACGAACGCCCCTCGGATAGTAACGACCAATATGACTCCAATGTATCTGCCCCAGGGAATCGGCAAGAGAGTCCGACAACGGCAATACCTTCTGCATGAGAGTCCGGTGACAAAATCACTGGCGCCTGAATCTGAGGTGTAAGAGCTCGATCCTCCGCAGGAACAGATGCCTCCGCCTCTATTTTGTTCTCCAAAGGTGCTGATGCATCCGATATCCTGCCTCCGAATAAAGCGGACAGCCTTTCGGAATAAGAACCGATCAGCCAATCTGCGAACCTTTGAATTGTCGGGTATTCATATAGAATCGATGGATCGAGTGCTGCTTCTAATTTGCGGTTTATACGCTGGAGCACTTGTGCCAAAATGATCGAATCCACGCCATAATCCTGAAACACCCCGTCAATCTCGAAGTCTTCACGATCTATTCTCAGCTCTTCGGTAAACAGATCAACTAGCCAGGACTGTGTTTCAGATAATAACCCATCACATTTGGAAACTTCATCGGCCTCTTCAATGTCTCTGGCTGGCGGGCTCTGTAAAGCAGCTTCCTGCAAACCGCCCTCATGCGGTTTCCTCCTCTTCATCAGCAGTTCCGGCTCCCAGTTTGTTTGATTCGCCATCGCAGGGAGAACAACCGGTCCGAACATTTTCGATACAATTTGATCTAGAAAACGTAAGCCTTCTGAATTCGTAATGCTCAACAAGCCGCTTTCCCGATACGCTTGATTTGTCACTTCACCCATACCGGTTTCTTTCCAGTTCGGCCACTGAACACTGATGATCGGCGCATGTTTCTGATGTGCTTCTGCAAAATAATCCATATAGCTATTGGCCATCGCATAGTCAGCTTGTCCCGCCGAAAGCTCCGGAATAATGGCTGAAACAGAAGAAAATAAGACAAAAAACTGTAAAGGCTCGTTACACACATGGCGATATAACGTTGTAAGACCTGACACCTTAGGTTCCATCACCCGCTGGATATCATCTGAAGTTTTTCGGATAAATGCCAGCGTATCCATATCCGTCAGACCTGCACAATGAATGACACCGCCAATCGGTCCTAATGTTCGCTTGATATGTTGCAGCGTTTGCTCAACCTGAGCATCATCAGATAACGTCAGCGACAGCATCTCCACCTGTACACCCTTCGCTTCCAGCTCCCGCACTGCCTGGATTTTCTCTGCCAATGATGTGTTTGATGTCTTAAAACGCGCCCACTCCTCTCGCGGAGGAAGCTGTTCTCGTCCGGTCAGCACCAGTTTTTTCACTCCATAGCACTCTGCAAAATGACGGGCGCATAATAGTCCGATGCCTCGTGTGCCGCCTGTAATGAGAAGTACATGATCTTTCGGGAAGACCGTGCTTTGTTCCGTGGCCTTACCTGTTTCCGGATGAGCTTTTAGAAAAGCTTGGTACCGTAAACCATCTCTGTAGCAAACCTCGGCATCATGAGAATCGGAATAAAACTCATCAGCGATCAACTTCGCGAGACGGCGATGATCAGTAACCTCCTCAGCATCCATATGCCTTGATATAAGATGGCTGTACTCGCATTGGAGCATTCGATACAACCCAGCCCGTGAGGCGCCAGCCATCCGGACAGATGTGTTTTGAAACGATTCGAGCCCCTTCGTCACACAAAGCAGCCTGAGCCCCTCTTTATGCCCGAATTCAACCAGTCTTTGCACCCATTCAATCCAATCCAGCCGGCCCTCATCATCCCTACCGCATCCGATGACATCCACTAGGCCGTCAAACTCTTTCCAATCAATGTCTGACTGATCATTTTCTATCCGGCTCACATCTAATAAGAGATGATTCGGAAAATACGAAGACAATTCTGCTGCTAAATCTGCTGTCTCTTGATTGCACAGGATGGCAACGGTTCTTGTCCCCGGCACTGCTGAGCCAATTGGACTCAAACTCCATTGTTTCGTCAAAAAGCATGCAGCCCGATCTTCAATCGCATTAACCAGTTCTTTTTTGTCTCTTTCTGAACGTTCCTTTGCCGGCACCCAATAGTGATCCTTCGCAAACGGATATGAAGGGAGGCTGATCAGGCGCGGTTTGGTCTCTCCGTATAATGTGTTCCACTGGATTGAGACCCCTTTGACCCATAAATCAGCAAGTTTGGCGTATTTTCTTTTTCTGATCCAAGCATCAAGTGCCAACGCCATATCTTCATCTGCTGTAAAAATAGTCTGGGTCTCTTTATTTCGATGAGACTGTCCCCGGAAAAATTCGTCTGTTTCTTCCTTACCGTCAACAAACGCCTGCAGTTTCTCTTCAAGTTCCTGCATTGTCCCCGCAACACACGCCAGACGCTCATCCATTTCTTCGCGCCCGACCTGCAGGGTGTAAGCGATGCGGTGCAACTCCTGATCTGTATATTTTTTATTGCGAATCGCCTCAAGCAATTGCAAAGCACGATCTATCAGCCTGCTTTTATTTTTAGCCGACAGCACAATCACGTTTGGCTGTCCTGTAGCCGTGTGTTCTGAATTGGCTTTTGGCATATATTCTTCAACCACAATATGCGCGTTCACTCCGCCAATCCCAAACGAACTGATTCCGGCACGGCGCGGAAGCTCGTTTCCGTCACGATCTGTGACAGACTTCCATTCCTGTTTTTCCTGAACGATGTAAAACGGACTGTCAGTCAGCTGAAGATAAGGATTAAGCGTCTCGCAATGCAGGCTTTTCACTAACGTTTTATGCTTCATTTGCAAAAGCACTTTGATCAAACCGGAAATACCGGCTGCTAGCTCTAAATGACCGATATTGCTTTTAACTGAGCCGATGCCGCAACGGTGATCCGGAACAACCGGCTGGCTCTCGCCTCTCATATTGGATAGTTCCTTAAACGCGGCTTTCAGCCCATTTATTTCAATCGGATCGCCCAATTCCGTCCCTGTTCCATGTGCTTCGATATATGTGACAGTGCTTGGATCTATGCCTGCTTGGCGATATGCACGCACCAACAAATCAGCTTGTGCTTTCGGATTAGGCGATGTCAGGGTATTGGCTCTTCCGCCGTGATTTTCCGCCGTGCCCCGAATAACGCCATAAATATGATTTCCGTCGCGCTCGGCATCTTCCAGCTTTTTCAACATGACCATTCCGACCCCTTCGCCTCTGGCATAGCCATTCGCATCGGCGGAGAAGGTTTTACACCTGCCGTCTTTGCTGAGCATACCCGCCTTGCTGTAGCTAATATGCGCCTCCTCGGTTAAGATCGTATTCACGCCTCCAGCGATCGCCATCTCACAATCACCGTTTTGCATCGCAGTCACAGCACGGTGAATGGCTACAAGAGAACTGGAACAGGCCGTCTCTACTGGTTCGCTCGGACCATGAATATTTAAAAAATAACTCATTCTATTCGGGCCTACCGAAGGAATCATATGACCTGTAGCAGCATGGCCTTCAATTGGAAGATTCGCTCTATGGAATAGATCTTTATAACCGGTGTTTCCCGTACCGATAAAGATACCGGTCCCTGTACCCGAAAGGCTTTGCGGCGAGCAACCCGCATCTTCCAGTGCCTTCCACACGTATGTCATTAACAAGCGCTGCTGAGGGTCTACATAATCAGCTTCTCGCGGCGAAATACCAAAAAACAACGGATCAAACTCTGCGACACCATCAATAAACCCGCCCCATTTGATGTCAGTTTTATTGACGTCAGTGTCTGGGTTTCCATAATGCTCCCGCCAATTCCATCGATCTTTTGGAACTTCTGTGATGCTGTCTTTCCCTCCTTCTAGGTTTTTCCAAAATTCATCTATATCCATAGCGCCAGGGAATCGGCCGCTGATGCCGACAATTGCAACCGGCTCAAAATCGGCAGCCTGCTTTTTGTTTCTTTCTGCTTTTGCAATAACAGGCTGTGTAAAGCGGCGCTTTCTACGTGATGTGATTTTCGGCGCTTCAGGGGATTTTGTCTGTAACTCTTCCTGCCCCTCTGGTTTTTCGCGCTCCTGAACCAGGGTGTCCTCATGTTCAGCAGTCAAATACTCAGCCAGGCTTTGGATACTTCCATATTCAAAGAAAATGGTCGGCGTTAGCTCCAACTGAAATTCTTCGTTAATCTTGTTTGTAAAGACCGTAAATGTAACGGAATCAAATCCGTATTCACTCAGCTCTGTATTGACATCAATATCTTCACTATTTACTTTTAAAATTGCACTGACCATGTTGCTTAATGATGCCTCCAGGCTGTTTAAACTGTGCAATGAGTTTGTTCTTTCATCTATGCCTTTAGCAGTAGCATCTTGATTCCATTCGCCCTGATACGCAGCAACTACATATTCGGCCAGGCTTTGGACGCTGCCATATTCAAAGAAAATGGTCGGTGTTAGCTCCAACTGAAATTTTTCGTTGATCTTGTTTGTAAAGACAGTGAATGTAACTGAGTCGAATCCGTACTCACTCAGCTCTGTGTTGACATCGATATCGTCAGTGTTTACTTTCAAAATTGCGCCAACCATTTGGATTAAGGCTGCTTCCAATTTTCTAGTTTGTCCTTGATCCTGATCCGTCTTTCTCTGATCGTTCCGCTTGGCTTTCGATCCTGCGGAAAGCAGTTTTTGTTTCATTTTCTGAAGCTGTCCTTCCATCACAAAAACTTGCGGCTTATCAGATGCTATCCCTTGATAAAATGCTTTCAAGCCACTATCTGTCGGCATCGGGACCATTCCCGTCGTTTTCAGCATTCTCTTTTCATCTTCAGCGCCGACTTGCATACCGCCTTCTTCCCATAACGGCCAATTGAAGGAAATGGTGGAGCCGAATCTCTTTTTTGATGCCGCAAGAGAACGGCGGTATTCAGCAAATGCATCCATAAACGAATTGGCTGCCGCATAATCGGCTTGTCCAGCGTTTCCTAAACATCCCGAAACAGATGAGAAGAAAATGAAAAAGTCCAATGGGAAATCCTTGCTGCATTCGTCTACATGTAACAACCCGCTCACTTTTGGCTGCAATACTTCTTGAAACTCTTCATTCGTTTTATGAATGATGAAGTGATCTTTAATGCTGCCTGCACCGTGAATAATTCCATTGAGAGTGCCATATCTTTCTTTGATTTCCTCAAAAAGATGATGAACCGCATGCTGATCACTTACATCAGCCTCTCGATAGACAACCTCCGCTCCGATGCTTCGAAGAGCCTCCAGTTCGTTTTCCTTATCCTCACTTAAAACAGATCGTCCCGTCAGCACAATAGTAGACCGGCCAGTTCGATTGGCAATTTCCTTTGCAAACAGAAGGCCTAAGCTTCCTGCTCCGCCTGTGATTAGATAAACGCCTTCGTCTCTCCACGGCATGTGAAGCGTATCAGCTGAAGGAAGCACCATTTCCCTCCAGCCTTTCACAAAACGGTGTCCAGCCTCATATCGAATCTGTTTGTCAAATGGTCTCCGGCTGTCGTCTTTCAGCTTGAGGTGAAGGTCTATCATCTCTTCAGGTTTCTCAATTTCGATGACCTGAGCAGTCAGTTTGCTGAACTCTATTTCTGCTGTTTTAAACAGACCGGAAACGCCGGCAAACAATTGCTTCTCTTTTTCCAGCGGAACAATCGCTTGAATGATGATACGGCCTGCAGAAAGCTTATGGACCTTGCTTTGCAGGAGTTCAAAAATGTTCTGCATGTAACATTGATAACGTTCAGCAATATGTCCTACAGCTTCGTTTAGAGTAATCACACGGGCATCTTTCATGTGGGAGGCAATGCTGTCTGTGACACTTCGTTCAGTTTCGAAGAGAACAATGATATGCTCCGTGTACGAAGGATCTTCGTCCTCTCGTTCTTCATTCTGTTTTTCCCACACCGGTTCAAGCATTAAGCGTTCGTGCCGTGTTGAAGGCTTTGAAGTATGAACCTCCCCTTCTAATACTCTCGTTGAGAATCCTTTGATCCTGACACATACGCTTCCACTCTCGTCAATGACATCGATATCCGCTTTCTGAACAACCCCTCCGGAGTGATCGCTGTCACTTAAGCGGGCATAAGCCCACATAGAAGAAGAACACCCTTTGATCACCTCAAGCTCCTCAAGCGCAAATGGCAAAATCAGCTTTTGATCCGTCAATTCCTGCATGATACATATTGTTGCTGTCTGCAAGGCGGAATCCATGATACTTGGGTGCAGCACAAACTGTTCATTCGTTCCAGAAACGATTTCTGGAAGCTGCAGCTGCGCCAAAACCTCTCTGTTTCCTATATTCACATTCTTAATTCCTTGAAAGGCCGGACCATGGAACATTCCTCTGCTTCTGCCTTCTTCGTAAAATTGATCAGGCGACATCTTTCCTTTGCCGCAGCGGCGTGAAATTTCAGTGAGATCTGCGACTGGCGTTTCGGCGGCAGATGCCAGCTCCGCACTGCCTTGACTATGAATAACAGGGTCGTCCCCGTCTTCCTGTGTACTGTAAATGTCAAAGGTGATTTTTCCATCTTCTTCAGGAAAGAGACTGATATCCACTTGAGCTGAATGTCTGTCAACCACAACAGGCTGAACCCAGACTGTATGATTCAATCTGATTCTGACATCTTGGCCAATTTCACTTCCTGCCGCCTGGTTTATAGCCGCGTACGCCATTTCAAGGTACGCAACACCAGGAAGCACAGGCTTTCCTCTTACCACATGGTCTCTCAGGAAAAATTCGTCACCAGTGAAAACCGAACTGAATTTCTGTTCAGAAAAATCAGATGTATTCTGATGAAGCAATGGATGAATAGAGCCGATCCCTGTCTGATTTCCGGATATCTGCGCCACCGGTTTGCGGTCATCCTGCGACGGCCAGTATCGTTCCTTTGCAAATGGATAAGTCGGCAGACTCATTCTGTTTGGGCGCTCTCCCTTGTAAAGCTGCATCCAATCTATATGCGCTCCCTTGCTCCACATTTCTGCAAGCTTGTTTACTTTTCCTTTGGCCATCCACTTACGTATGAGTTCAGCGCTGTCCTCATCCTCCGTCAGCCATGAAACCTCTCTGGCATTGTGCTTACTTCCTTGAAAACAGCCTTCAATCGCTGTATTTCCATTGATAAAATCTGTGAGCCTCTGTTTTAACTCATTTACATGATCGGCAATAAAGACAACGCGATGCTCCATCGCTTCGCGCCCCACCTGAAGGGTATACGCAAAATCAGGCAGCTGGCTGTTCTCAAGCCCTCTTCTTTCTAAATAGGCCAGAATGTCTTCTGCATACTCTTGCAGCCTCTCTTTATTTTTCGCCGAGATCGGGACGATGCAGGTTCCGTCTATCTTTCCCTTATCTGAATCCCTTTTGAATTGTTCAAAAATGGCATGGGTATTTGTCCCGCCAAGCCCGAACGAGCTAAGTGCAGCCCTGTGCGTTTTGATCTCACGGCTTAACGTTTTCTTTTGATCGACGACGTAAAAAGGAGAGCTGGCTAAGTCTGTATTTGGATTCGGCTCCTTATAATTGATACTCGGTGCAAGCTCTTGATGATAAAGACTCATCACAACCTTAATGCAGCCCGCAAGACCGGCGGCTGTATCTAAATGTCCGATATTGGTT
Organism: Bacillus sp. FSL R5-0576; assembly: GCF_038004765.1. Classification (NCBI taxonomy): domain Bacteria; kingdom Bacillati; phylum Bacillota; class Bacilli; order Caryophanales; family Bacillaceae; genus Bacillus; species Bacillus sp. FSL R5-0576. The sequence continues at coordinate 1,670,698 of NZ_JBBORU010000001.1, read as the reverse complement.
TTCACCGACCCAATGCCGCAAAATTGCGTTTTATTTGTATATTGCCTGTAAACGTTTGTTAAAGCCGCCAGCTCGATCGGGTCCCCCAGCTTCGTTCCGGTCCCGTGTGCTTCTACATAGCAGATGGATTCAGGCTGTACCTTCGTTTGATTCATGACCTGTTGGACCACGTCAGCCTGGCCTTTAACGCTTGGAGCATAAAAGCCGACTTTGTCAGCGCCGTCGTTATTTACACCAATGCCTCTCAGCAAGGCATAGATATGATCCCCGTCCTTTACTGCATCAGCTGCTTTTTTCAGCAATATAACAGCAACGCCCTCACCGCCTATCATTCCGTCAGCTGAAGCGTCAAAAGCTTTAATATGTCCATCACTCGAAAAGTTCAGCCCCGGCTGATGCACATATCCGATATTTGACTCGGTATGCAGCGTTGCACCGCCAACTAAAGCATAATCAGATTCACCCGACAGGAGGCTTTTATAGGCAGAATGCAATCCAATCAGAGATGATGAGCAGTTGGCATGAACGAAATAGCTTGGCCCTCTCAGCCCGAGCTTATGAGAAATCATTGTCGGGATCGTCCCGCTCTGTGCAAGCACCCACGAAACATAGCCGTCCGGCGTCTCCAGGCTCTCTGTTGTATCTGACGGCAGCAGCGCGCGATAAGAATTATTGCTTGCCGACATAAAAACACTGGTTTGCGGAATCTGTCTCGCAGCATAACCGGCATCTTCTATTGCTTTCCATGAATGAGTCAGCAGCATCCGAAGCTGAGGGTCCATAAATTCAGCGTCTTTAGGAGAGATTTGAAAGAAGCTTGGATCAAATCTGTCTTTCCCCTCAATTGAAGCTTTAGCAGGGACATAGTCGGCATTCTCCGCTATCTCCTTTGAAATGCCAAAGCGCTGAAGCTCTTCTTTATTGAAAAACGCTATGCTTTCCTTGCCGTCTCTGAGGTTCTCCCAAAATTCATCATGATTTTTTGCCCCTGGAAATTCACACGATATGCCAATAATCGCTACACTATCGTCATAATAGTCTGGGAGATCACTCATCTCGGTAGACTGATCTTCTATATGAGCTGCCGGGTCTGTCGGCATATGGTCACTTGCATCGCCCATTCGCTGTTCAGTGATGTACTGGCTGATATTTTTAATCGTTGAATACTCAAACAGGTCTGTGACAGAAAACTCACAGGATAGTTCATGTTTGATACGATCAGCCACAGTGACCGCGAGAAGCGAATCCCCGCCCACATCGAAAAATCCGTCATCCCATTCAATGTCACTCGTTTTCAGCACTTCCTGCCAAATGGTAAAAACAGTATCCTGAATGTTCTTAGGAGAGGTCTGCCTTTGCTTTAGCTGCTCCCCTGATAAATCGATATTCTTAAGGCTGTTTCTATCTATCTTTCCGTTCGGAGTTAACGGCATATGATCAAGCTGAATAAAATAAGAAGGCACCATAAAGGCAGGCAAAGCGTTTTTCACAAAATGACGCAGCTCTCTCGCTGTGAGAGAAGCATTTGCATGTTTAGCTGTATAATAGGCAGCCAGGTTATCCATATCTGCGACCACAACGCATTCCAGAATGCCGGGATGCTCACTAAGCCTGCTTTCAATATCACCAAGTTCAATACGGAATCCGCGGATTTTTACTTGATTATCGATGCGGCCTATATATTCAATTCGCCCTCCCGGAAGCCAGCGGGCCATGTCTCCCGTTCTATAAAGCTTAGACCCAGGCTCAAAAGGGTTGTCAATGAATCTCGAGTCCGTTAATTCTTCCTTTTTGTAGTAGCCCTTCGCCACACCGTCTCCTGCAATGCACAGCTCACCCGGGACACCTGCCGGCACTGGCGCGAGCTGAGAATCCGTAATATAGATTTGTGTATTGGCGATTGGCCTTCCTATCGTGGCATGAGAGCATTCATCGTTAATGCGCTGAACCGCTGACCAGATAGTTGTTTCGGTTGGCCCGAACATATTCCAGGCTTCGCTGCCCGTATCTAAGAAATATCGTTTTAATGTCTCAGGCAATGCTTCGCCTCCGCATAAAATTTTCACGCTCTCTTCATTTTCCCAGCCTGAATAAAAGAGCATCTTCCACGTAGCGGGGGTTGCCTGCATCACTGTCGGTTTGATCGTGCGGATGTCCCGTTTCAGTTTTTCAACGTCTTTTGTATGCTCCGTTTGACAAATATAGCAGTGTGCGCCCTTTATTAAAGGCAAAAATAATTCCAGAACTGCGATATCAAAACAATAGGTTGTGACAGCAAGCATTTTATCCTCTGCAGTAAGACCTGGTGTTTCCCCCATCGAAACGAGAAAGTTTGTCAAAGCTTTATGCAGTATCATGACACCTTTTGGCTTTCCTGTGCTGCCGGATGTATAAATGACATATGCCAAGTTCTCCGGCGTGACAGTGCGTGTAAGCACTTTTCGATCAGAGGCTGTTTGAGCAATTTCATCCCAATCTTGATCTAAAAGAGCTGTTGTGACACCGTTCCAACTCAACGTATTTACTAATTCCGATGTCGTCAGTGTAATGAAAACTTCACTGTCCTCAAGCATGTATTCTAATCGTTCAGCCGGATAGGACGGGTCTAGCGGCACATACGCTCCCCCAGCCTTGAGGATCGCTAATAAACCCACTAGCATATCCAGCGATCGATCCACATAGATTCCCGCCAGACGGTCAGGACCCACTCCATGCGCCTGCAAATAAATGGCCAGCTGTGTGCTTTTCTCATCAAGCTCCCGATACGTCAATGTTTGACCTTCATAGCTGACAGCCGTTCTATCAGGCGTCTTTTTCGCCTGCTGCTCAAACAACTCATGAAAAGTTATATATGGATACGTTTTTCCTGTGGCGTTCCATGTTTTGAGAATCATCTGCTTCTCTGCCTCAGGTAATAAAGAATACTCTTTTAAAGGCTGAGATGGATTCAACATCGCCTGCTCTGTTACATAAACAAAATGGTCGAACATGGCGGATATAGAAGCCGCATCAAACAGCCCAGTATTGTACTTGATGTTCAGCTCCATTTTTTCTTCTGTTTCCCACAGTTCAAATACTAATTCGTATTCGCCCTCTTGGTGAATACACTCAACGAAATCGACAGAAAAGAAGTCAGCATAGCGGCTCAGCAAGCTTTGATAGCTTCCGGATTGAAGAAAATTCTGATAGAAAAAAGCGGTTTGAAATACCGGTGAACCTGCTTGACTGCGAGGAATATTCAGATCCCTCACCATTTTTGGAAAAGGATATGCTGCATGATCAAGTCCATCCAATATCGTTAATTGCAATTTTGAAATAAAGCTAGAAAAAGTGTCTGCCGGGTTCAGCTCACTCCGAATCGGGAGCATATTGAGAAAATGTCCAATGGCATCATCAAATCTTTCTTCCGGCCTCACCATGGCCGGCATGCCGACGATCTGTTCCTTTTGGCCGGTGTAACGGCCAAGCAGCAGCATATAGCAGCTTAAGAATACCGTCGTGACATTTACAGAATGCTCTTTCGCAAACATTCTGACCTGATTCATGAAGCCGCTGGACAGCCGCCTGGTGTATGTATCCTCTCTAAACTCAGAGACTGAACTTGCGCTGACCTTAGGCAGCTGAAGATTCGGCAAAGTTCCCGATAGCTGTTTCTGCCAATATGTACGATGCTTCACACCGTCTTTGCCGGCAAGCATGTTTTTCTCCCATGCCGCAAAATCATGATAAATGGCAGGAGAAACAGCTATTTCCGGCTGCTGTCCTTTTAAAAGAAGCTGATAGGTATCAAACAGACTGCGTATAAATGTGACAGACGAAACTCCGTCAAAAATCAAATGGTGAATGACAACTAATAAAAAATGCTCTTGTTCAAATCTGGAAAAGCTCATGACACGCACTAACGGGCTGTTTTCCTTTACATACGGTTCCTTTACTTTCTTTCTAAGAAAAGCAGGAATATCAGACTCTTTCATACTTGAGATATTTTCTGTCTTGATTTCAATTGAAAGTGCTGGCTCATTTTTAAGAAATGGCACTCCGTCTTTCTCTTGGATGACGTGCTTTAAGATTGGGTGCTGATTCAATACAAGGCCGAAAGCCTGCTGGAATGTTTCATGGTGAAGCCCTGACGAAAATTTAAAACAGAGGGGTACGTGATATGCACTTTTTTCGGGTGACATTTTTTGCAATGTCCATAATCCTTTTTGAACCTCAGAGAGAGGCTGAAAAGTTGCCTGACTCCTTTCCGGTTCGGTTTTATATGTGTCCGTGCCCTTTTTGTCAGCAGACAAGCTGCTGAGGTCTTCATGTTCTGATAGATAGCTGGCTAAGCGTTCAATTGTAGGATATTGATGTATCTCTCTGGCTGTTAGTTTGATATGGTAGTTTTTCTCGATCGATCGAATGAGCTTCATCATCTTGATAGAATTCACACCAAGACTTTGGATATTTGCATTTGGCTCCACCCAATCGCGGGAAACGTGCAGCTCCTCAGTCAAACAGGTGAGCAGATGCTTCTGTATTTCTTCCCTTACTCTTTTCACCTGGTCTGCTTGCTGCATCTCCTCATCCTGGACTGCATCGTTCATCCGATTGGGTTTATGTAGCAAGTGGTCGAACTCTCCATTTTCAAATGAAGTTTTTAGCTGGGTGCGCTGGATCTTTCCGATAGCCGTTTTTGGAATCTCTTCTTTTTGTACAGGCAGCAAATATTCCGGGGTGACTCCGATCACCTGTGAGACATGGGATTGTATGTTTCTAAGAAGCTGAGACATCTGCTCATCATTTAATTTTGCGGAAGTAACAAAGAAGATAGCCAGCTGATCTGTTGAATTCTGGCCCAGACGGACAGCGCAAGCAGCAGTATAAGAAGTTTCAATTTCAGATAATTCTTCAACTGCAGACTCAATTGCATGACTGTAATAATTAATGCCGTTAATGATAATTGCATCTTTCGTACGGCCTGTTATGGTTAAGCGCCCGTTTCGCAAAAAGCCAAGATCTCCGGTTTCAAACCAGCCGTCTTCTGTAAACACACTCTCATTCAAATCAGGCCGCTGGTAATAACCGCTAGTAACAGAAAGACCCGAGACTTGAAAACGGCCGATCTCGCCCTCTTCAACCAATTCATTACGGTCATTCACAATTCTCATAGAGAAGCCGGGGATTGGAGAGCCTATTTCAACAAAATGATCATCATCACTTGTTCCAGCCCGGGTAAATTCATGAGAAAAAATAACGCCCGATGAAGTTTCGGACATTCCCCATGCAGGTCGGATGGCGTCAGCAGGCAGTCCATGTGGTTCTAAAAGCTCAAGTATTCTGCGCCCTACCTTGGCTACCATTGCTTCACCGCCATTGAGCATGTATCGCATTGAAGACAGATCCCATTTCCTATCTTTTATTTCTTCTGCAAAATCAGTAACCAGACCAAACGCAAAATTCGGCGCCCACGTAACAGAAGCTCGGTAATGATCAATCCAATCCAGCCATTTCAACGGCTCCATTAAGATTGTTTCGCTTGAGACGTTAATTTCCTGACAGCCAAGATAAACATCCCGCAAATGCAGCATTCCGATCCCTCCGACATGGTCAAACGGCATCCAGTTAAACGTAATATCCTCTCTGGTGAAGCCTTGCATTTGAATAATCCCTTTCACCATGCTCATAATGTTACGATGATTAAGCATAACTGCTTTGGGCGTTCCCGTACTGCCTGAAGTCAGCAATAAAAGCGCTAAGTCTTCAGGACTGGATTGATGCCAATCTGTGTCCGCTTCAGCGCTGAGCAGATCCTCTACAATAATTGCCCTGAACCCTTCAAGCCCTTGTTCTTTTGCCCAATCGAGCATTTCCTGGTGCATCCCCCGGTCCGTAATCACCGCCGGCTTGTCAAGAAGCGTCCATGCGTCTTTCAGCTTTTGAGTGCCGCTGCTCGATTCAGCATACGTTGGCGGAACGGCTAATGGAGCCGGAACAACCCCTGTTAACACACACCCCCAGAACGCAGGGAGAAGCTGTGAATTGTCACCAAGCTGCAAAATCACGTTTTGTTTTGCTTTCAGGCCTGATTGGCGAAGCCCTTTTGCAATGCGCAGTCCATCATCCCATAATCGTCTGTATGATTGGTAAACTTCAGTTCCATCCGGCTGCAAATAAATGATTCCCTTTGTATCCCCAAGCTCTGCCGCCGTTCTGTATAAAACTTCAGGTATTGTTGCCGGCTGCTTTTCAGATATATGTAAAGGCTCACCATGACTGACAGAAGGATTAGCTAATATGCGGATATTATCATTATTTCTCATCACGCTGCCTCCATTTCACCTGCAAAATTTATATATATATTTTCAGTTAATTACCATATAAACCTTTGATTCTACTTTTGACTTCTTCATGATGAAATGTTTTCTCATGCATCATCAATTCCTGTTCAATGACGCGCGGCAGCTGATCGCGAAGCGGGGCAACCAAATGATCTTTCAGTGTAACCAGTGAGTTTCTCGGCTTTTCCGCCAGTTCTTGCGCCAGCTCCACTGCATAATCTAACACTTCTGCACGGGGCAGCACCTTAAAAGGAACCCCTCTTTTTTCAAGATCAGCTCCGCGGTAGCTGCCCGCATTCAATAATATTTCCTGGGACAGGCTGAAACCCAGTTTTTTAGGAACGATAAAGGTAGCGCCCATTCCAGGCGTAAATCCGTATTTCATAAAATTAGCCGTATACACGCTTTCTCTGCTCAGAATGACTATGTCAGCGAAGAGCCCCATGACAAAGCCGCCTCCAATTCCATGGCCCTGCATTGCCGCAATAACTGGAATCTCACAATCCAGCGCCAGAGAATAAAGATTGTCATCTGTGAACTTGGTCAATCCCTGTTGAATTCGAAGCAGTCCTTCTTGCGTTCCTCCTGAAGCAAAATAATTATCATATCCTGTCAAAATGACCGCTTTGTATTTTGGGTTCTGCCGTATGTATTCAAACGCTTGAATTAAACCGTCTGTAAGTTCTTGTGAAAACGCGTTTTTATGAGTGCGATCTTGCATCTTTACCTGAATAATGGCGGATTCAATTTCGATAAGCTCTACAACAGAATGCGTCATGATGTCCTCCTAACGGTTCTGATTGTCATTTTTAAACGGTTACTGATCCTCCCATGGGAATTGCCCTGTTTCAACATATCTGATGATTCCCATTTGGTTTTGAGGATCAGAAAACATGTTTTGATTTGCAGTTAACGCGGTGGCTTTCGCACGATTGACTTGATGATCAAGTGAGCTCATAAACTGTTTATAATGTGCGATTCCTTTTTTATTCAGCCTCCGCAAACGCAATAAATGCTTTCTCAGCAGCACGTCACTTTCAGCATCAAAAGCATCTATTAACCCCCATTCACTGGCTTCCTGAACGGAAATCGGCTTTGTCATAAGCGTCATATAATGCGCTTTCTGCCAGCCGATACGGCGGATCAGAAACGGTAAAACACAAGCAGGGTACAAGCCGAATAGCAGCTCAGAGAGACTGAATGACGCCGTCTGATCAGCAATGGCAATATCTGTGGCAGATACAAATCCAAGACCGCCGGCATTCACTTTTCCCCTGACATGAGATATCGTGACATAAGGGCCGGTCTGCAATTTCAGCCACAAATCATAGAGAGGCTCTTGGGAGCTTGCCTGTTCTCTGCCCCTTTTCATTTCCTGATAGATTTCTTGAAAATCAGCTCCGAAACAAAACACCTCGGGAAGCCCCTCTAAAACGACAACCGTCACCGTTGATGTTTCACATTGGTTTAACACTTGCAAGCATTCTTCTATCAGCGTGTCATTAATCGTATTATTCGCTTCAGGACGGTGAAAGGTAATATAGCAAACCGACGCTTGAAAGCGGACCTTTATCGTTTGATAGGTCACGAGATCCACCTGTACTTCCGATGAAACTCAGAAATTTCTTCTAAAAACAAGCGCGGCTTCTCTTGAGTGGACTGCATGATGCCCGGTATCATCTCAAAGTCCAGCTTTACATTGCGCGTCCCAAACCGCACCATCCCGCTCCCCTTAAACAATAGCTCATACTCTTCCATGGAGAGCTGATACCGGCGATCCAAATGCTTCTCAATACCAAATGTTCGCTGACGCTCCTGGCCTTGCGGAGTTGTAATTCCGCTGTAAAATTCAGAACAGCAGCCGGATCCGTAGGAAAAACAGCCAATTCGTTTAGGCGAATCAAACCTCCCTTGGTCTATCGTGCTGGCCAATGCCAGAAACAAGGCTGCCCCCATAATATTTCCAACCCGTTGACAGTAGTTTAAACCTGGTTTTACCCGAGTTAAAAAATCCGTCTCAATCCCGGATGTTTTCACCTTCGCCACCTTACGCATCATTGTCCGGTGCGCACCTTTCACCATCCCGCCAAAGGGCGTATGGTAAGCAAGATATTGAAACGTGTCCTGATAATTGGCACCCGGTACACGCTTTTGATATTCCAGAAAGGTCTGTTCGCAGCAATCCAAATATGACATTAAAGACAGATCAGAATCTCCCGCTTCACTGTCGGGAATGGGGCGGCACGTGTCCATCACTTCATAGCCGTAATAACCATTTGCTCCGGGATCTATTTGAAACACCTCGGGATTTTCGCCAACTAAAACGGCCACCGCTCCCGCTCCGGCGCTCGGTTCCGCATAAGACCAATCTTCGCTTAAAGCGTCTCCGCCCTCAGCGATTAAAAAACGTGAAATATCACTGGCGATAACCAGTGCTTTAGCACCCGGAGAAGTCTGGGATAATATAAAATTCACCGCCATCTGAAATCCCGCTGTCCCTGAATAACACGCCTGTTTAACCTCAAACAAACGGCAGTTGCGGTTGAGACCTAAATATTCATGGATATATGTACTTAACGATTTCCCAAAGTCGATCCCGGATTCAGAGCAAGTGATCAGCAATTCAATCCGGTCCTTCTCTGCTTCAGATAAAGCATCAATAATCGGCTTAGCTGCATTGACTCCGAAGGTCACGGGATCTTCATAAGGCAGTGCTACCGCTTTTTCTTTCATTAATAAGTTTTCAAATCTCGCAGTATCTAAGTGTCTGTATTTGGCCAGCTCCATGACATCAAGGTATGCCGTTCCGCCAAAGACATTCATCGCTTCTATTCCGGCTGAAACCATTTATGATTCGCCTCCACATTTCTCAATGTTTTGTATACAAACCGCGGTGTTCATTCCGCCAAACCCCATGCTTAAGCTCAGCGCATTTTTGATGCGGTATGAAATCGATTTCTCATTTACCCAATGAAAGGAATCATCGATTGGATGATCCAAATTCCTGCTCGGATGCAGGGCAGATTTTTTCATTTGCAGCAAAACAGAAATAATCTCTACGATGCCCGCCGCACTAAGCCCGTGTCCGGTTATCGATTTTGTTGCATTGATATAAGCATGGGAAAGCCGGCATGCACGGAGCGCCTTTAATTCTATTTCATCTCCAATAAAAGAGCCTGTTCCATGAGGATTAATATAATCAATATCTTCTGGTAAAAGCCTGGCACGCTCCAGTGCCTTCTGGATGACATGAACCTCTCCTTCTAATGAAGGATCAGGATTCCGGTTTCCGTCCAGTTTGATTGACCAGCCAGACAATTCTGCATAAGGTTTGAGACCTCTTCGTAAAGCCGTCTCCTTTCGTTCTATTACCAATGCACCGCACGATTCTCCATAGATAAACCCGTCTCTGTTTTGATCGAAGGGACGGCACGCTTTTTCAGGTTCATCAGCATATTTGTCCGTCCCCATAGCGCCTAAAGCCCTTAGCGCCTCGCATTCCATATAAGAAAGATCCATTAAAGCACCAAGTGCTATGCAAGTATCAACTTCGCCTGACAGGACTTGCTGAATCGCATGAATGACTGCTAACTGGCCGCTGGCCGAGGCTCCTCCCACCGTATATGCTAATCCCGTGATGCCAAACTGATCTGTACATATCCCGCAAAGATCGCTATCCATGAAAGACAGACCATACGCCGGCGAAATAAAACCGGAGCGGTCTTGATACCTTTCATAAACTTCAAAGGTTTCTCTCTGCTGAAAATTTGATCCGCCAACAACCAGTCCGATACGTGAGGAATCTGCATCGTCCAATTCAGCCTCCTCCCAAGCCTCTGTGAGAGTTACCAATGCAGCGCGGCTGGAGAATGATGCTTTTCGCAACATTTTTTTGGAGAGTCGGTCAGGATAAGACAATGACGCAATTTCGGCTCCGATAAACCGGCTGTCTTTTTGTCTGCCTGAACGCTTCATGACATCAAAGGCATGTCTGCCGGACAGCAGCGAGGAAGCAAAGTCCTCTTTCCCTTGACCGATAGAGGCCGTGACGCCTACACCGGTCACCACCACCTCAGGCAGATTGCACTTTGTCATAAAGCACCTCAGCTAATTCACCGATGTTTTTCACCCCGGATAGCTCAATGCGAGGGATTTTTAACGATAAATCCTCTAGCACCATCGTGATAATTTCAGCTCTGTCTACAGAGTCAGCTCCTAACTCAACTAACTGATCTTCAGGCTCAAATCTGTGTCCGTCTAATTCAGGAAGCACCTCGCAAATATTGGTGATTAGTACTTCAAAGATTCTCTGTTTATCCATAATGCGCTCTCTCCTTCAAGGGATTATTTTAATGATTTTTATAGGTATATTTTCATAATATTCAAACTTTTATTTTTATGTTGTCTGTTTCATGCGACGGCTGATACATCGATTGCATCCGTTCATGAAGCAATACTGCCGTTTCTGTCATTAATTTTTTCCCGATTTCATCCACGTGGCGGTTTCGCCAATTTTCTAATTGCGACCCTTTAACCCATTGATTAAAGGCTCCCAGCGCGGGACCGCAGTGAATTTGATAATCGACCTTCGAATGTTCGCTTCCGCTGATTGCCAATTTTGAACTGTATCTGAAGTACCATCGGAAAATCAAAGCCATTTTATGCTTCGGGTTTTGTTCAGCCTTCTCAATGTCTGCCGCGGGATAATGCAATGCAATATCTTTATATATGTCTTCTATACTGCGTTTAAAGTATTTCTCCTCAAGCTGGGCCAGCATCTTTGCATCCAGCTCACGTATAGACCCATACCGCTGATACAGTTCATATAACTTGTTTGCCCGTGCGGGAAAGAACACGCCTTTCTTTAGCACCTGCACTTTACTGCCCGATTCAAACATATCACCTGCAGGCGCATAGGCTGTATCTTGTACATTCATCTGCTGAAGCAAATCCTTTACTTTATCACTTGTTGCCGCCTCAACCGTACATTGATTGATTGAGCCTGTTAGAATAAAATCAGCCCCTAGCATAAAAGCCGCCATCGCTGCCTCAGGTGTTCCAATCCCTCCAGCTGCACCAACTCTTATTTTTTTCCGGTATTGATATTTTTTCATCATTTCATCTCTTAAAGATGTCATCGCCGGCATCAGGCTGTATGCCACACCGCCATCTGTATGACCGCCTGAATCAGCTTCTACACAAATATCGTCAGCCATCGGAATGCACCGCAACAACTCAGCTTCGTTCATAGTGATTTTATTTTCTCCTAAAAGCTTTTGCAGCATATTCTCAGGCGCAGGACTCAGAAATGATTCTGCAACTTCCGGCCGTGATATTTTTGCTATGAGACGATTTGAGCATATAACGTCACCATTTTGATTTCGTTTCACTCCTTTTGCGCGGTACCTTACTAATGCAGGAGTGACACTTAAAAATGCTGAAGCCTCCACAATGCTCACTTGATTCCTCAATAAAAGATCGATCATTTTTTCTTCTGATTCAGTATGTTTCATATTGTGGACCAGATTGATGCCGTAGGCTTGTCCTTTTCCTAATTCACCTTGTATAGCATGGATCGCATCTTCAACCTCTTTCAGGCTCAGACCTCCTGTGCCAAAGAACCCCATCATTCCCGCTCTTGACAGCTTTACTACCATTTCTTTCGAAGCAATACCGCGGTACATTCCTCCTGCAAGATAAGCATATGTAAGATGATAATCTTGTTTAAATTCAGCACTTCCTAAAGATTCTGCCGTAATCCCAGCTTGAACATTGCGTTGCTCCTTTAGATGCGCACTGATCGCGGGGTTCTTTTTCGGTATATATGTCAATGGTTCAGCTTCATTTTTAATCCGATGAATGAGACCGGTTAAAACAGTTCCAGGCCCAATCTCTGCAAACTCCATTTCTCCTCTTCCCATCAGGAAACGAATGCTGTCCGTCCATTTCACTGTGTTGTCCATTTGTTCAGATAATGTATCTTTTAATCTGTCTTGATGGTATGGCTCTGCGTAGACATTGGAGATAACCGGGATCGCCAAAGGTGCAAACTGGAATGAGTCAATATATTGCTTAAATACCTGTTTGGCTTCATTCATATATCTGGAATGAAAAGCTCCGCTCACATTTAATGGATGAAACAGCTTTACATCCTTGGTGTTTTCAAAAACAGCCCGAGCTTTTTCAATCTCTTTTTTCGGGCCAGAAATCACAATTTGCCAGGGCGTATTTTCATTTGCCACATCAATGTCATAAAGACGGTGCTCTTCTAAAACGGCTGTAACTTGTTCCTTACTCAGGCCGATCACAGCAGCCATTCCGCCCCCTGTAATTCGTCCCATCAATTCTCCTCTTTTTTTGACGAGCCTTAATCCGGTTTCAAAATCAAATGCACCGGCTGCCATCAGCGCATTGTATTCTCCTAAGCTGTGTCCTGCCGCAAAATCAGGTTTTCTGCCGGTCTCCTCCACTCTCTTCAAGTAACTGAGTGCATTAACAACATACAAAGCCGGCTGCGTGTATTCAGTATGATTTACATCCAGATATGATTTTTCGGTACATAGCTTCTCTATTGAATAGCCCAATATTTGATCTGCTTGATCTGTCAAATGCTGATACTGTTCAAATAGCCCTTGTCCCATCCCCTTTTGCTGGGAGCCTTGCCCTGGAAAGACATATGTAATCATCTTGTAAACTTCCTTTCTGGTGTACGGAAATACTCAACCGTATTCAGATTTTTCAGCTCCTGATGAAATGGTGTTATGATTGAGCAGCAACGGTCAGCTGAATCACCCGGAATCAGCTGTTTCACAAAAGCAGCTAAGGTGCCGGATGGCCCTAAATCGATAAACTTGCATGTATGCTGGCTTTCCAAATATCGAATCGCTTCACGAAACATCATTGGCTTTCTGACCGCATTCCAAAAGAAATTCTCGTCCATTACGTGAAGGCAGCTTCCCGTTAAGCTCGATACAATCGGTATTGACGGTTTTTGAAAAGATTTTGATCTTAAAAATTCTGCATAGGCACTCTCTGCCGGATCAATAAGCGAAGAATGAAAGGCATAGGACACAGGAAGCAGCTGGCAAAGAATCTGCTTCTCCTTTAAATCCTCCATAATCTTCCTTATATGATCTTCTTCACCAGAAATGACGAAGTGCGAATCATAATTGATAGAAATGAGTTCACTATTTCCAAACAGTTGCGGATGATCATTCAGCAATTGCGGTTTGTCAAGAATGGCCAGCATTTTTCCTTTATCGCAGGAATTCTGGATGATAATAGCCTGTTCAAGTATGCAATCCAGTATATCCTCTGCGTCTGACACACCAGAAACTGCCGCTGCTGCGAATTCTCCCAGACTTGATCCCAATACGTAATCAGGATAAATTCCCCTGTCTTCCAAAACCTTATATAAGGAATACTCAATCATAAAAATGGCGGGGTGGGAAAAAAGAATACTGTCAAACGGATCTGACACACGTTTACCTTGATGGTAGATTTCTTCAACAATGGATGTGCCGATTCGCCGTGCTGCAATGGCATCCATTTCAAGCATTGATTGGCGAAACACGGTATTTTCCTTAAATAGTTCTTTCCCCATGTGATAGTATTGGGAACCTTGCCCGGAAAACATAAAAACAAGCGGTTCATTCATGTGTATAACCTTCTTTTTTTATATTTATGACGGCTATTGGATTTCTCATTTCCATGCATGTTGTTAAAGCACATAGCAGCGATTGAAATGAAATTAATAAATGGAAAAGACATATGTGAAAAAGTAAAGGAGATTCAACTTGGAAGGATTGCTATTGGTGCTCTGGATGCGGTTCATTTATGACGTGATCGTAGATGTATGTTGATATCTCAAAATTGATGTAACATGATAACAGGATCAGCAAAGAACATCGACTCTATGATTGGTGGGTGCGGTTAAAAAAAGGACCATCTAGATGTGGGAGCGATGGTTTGACAGACCGGCTGACATAGTTCAAATGTCTAACTTAATTTATGAGCCTCTTTATGTAACAGTATATAAAGTTATTCAATTAGAAACAGTGTCAATCGAACGATTGAATCTTTAAAACTTTATACCTTAAATGAAAGGAAATCTGTGTTTAGACCTGATTGATGAGATACATGGCCATAGGGGCAAATGCTTTAGCGGGGCATTGCTTCCGCATCTTTCTTTATGCGATGAATTAACCCAGTTAAAACATTTCCAGGCCCTACCTCCTCAAACTCCATATGGCCTTTTTTCATTAAGTAGCTTATGCTGTCAGTCCATTTCACTGAATGATTAATTTGATCAGCCAGCGTCTGTTTCATGAATTCGTATGTATACGGTTTGGCATACACATTAGAAATAACCGGGATAGACGGAGGCGAAAAATAAAAGGCATGAAGGAACTCCTCAAATTCTTCTTTTGCCTTATTCATGTATCTGGAATGAAACGCGCCGCTTACGTTTAAGGGGAGTACCATTGTAACTTCAGTCATCGCTTCAAAAAGAGATGCGGCTTTTTCAATCTCATCTTTTTTTCCTGAAATTACAATTTGATATGGGGCATTCACATTAGCGATATCAACATCATGTAAATGATATTTTTTCAGAGCCTTTGCAACCTGCTCTTCATTTAGTCCCATAACAGCTGCCATACCGCCGTTGCTTATCAGACTCATCAGCTCGCCTCTTTTTCTGACAAGCTGTAAACCTGTCTCAAAATCAAAGGCTTCAGCTGCAAATAACGCATTGTATTCACCCAAGCTGTGCCCGGCGACAAAGTCAGGCTTAACTTCTTCATCCTTGATTTTTTTCAGATAGCTTAGTGCGTTTACCACATATAATGCCGGCTGAGTAAATTGCGTTTTGTTTAAATTGGAATAAGGATTTTCCAGGCAAAGACGTTTGATAGAATATCCTAAGATCTCATCTGCCTGATCCGTCAGTTCTTTAAATTCATCGAATAGGACGCTGCCCATTCCCTGTTTTTGTGAACCCTGACCTGGAAAAACATATGTGATCATTCTCTCAAAGCCACCCTTCCGATTAGTAGATGTGTTTCACTTCTGTATGATTTTATAATAGTGATGACCGGATAAATAGTAGCATGTTCATGTTGATGGTAACCTCTGTAAATATTATCCGTCAAGTTAATTTTTCCTACAGTTTGCCCCATTGTTTTTCTGCTTTTTTCCATTGAGGAATAAAGGATCAGGAGATATAACAGAACATAAGAAAAAAGACCCGGATCACGTATAGGGCGCCATATCATGATAATGCGCTTCATTTTCTTTCAAATGAGTTTTCAAAATAAATAACACCTTCTATGTAATCATTTTCGAAAATAAAAATTATTTAGATATTCGAAGAAAAATAGGATAATAGATTCAGAAGGATTATTTAAAATCAAAAATACCTTTTTGGTTTTTACGAGTGCGAAATTTCACAAAATATTCTTTTTTATCAATTTGAAAGTAAATATTATGCTGATAAAGATCCTTTATCGAATGGCCGGGCGATTTGCCAAATGAGTGACCAGGATACACCCGTACATGGGGTGAAACCTCCGACTTTATTCTTTGAATGCTATCAAACATCTCTTCCGCAGAGCTGCCATCATCCTCACATATGCCGCACCCTTCTGTAAACACCGTATCTCCGGTAAAAATACTCTCAGAAAACAAATAACACATTCCGCCGGCTGTATGCCCCGGTGTGAGAAGGCATTGTGCTCTTGTGTTTCCTATGCTGATTGTCTGATGATCATCTAGGCTAATTAAATTTCTGCATCGGAATTGATAATAATCAATTTCTTTTTTTGACATATAAACTTGAGCGTTAAACATCTTCGTCAGCGGGTCTACCAGATTTACATGATCATAATGAGAGTGTGTCAATGCGACTGCCTTTAATTCCGCTTCGAGTTCAGAAAGTGTAGTGGTTATCTTACTCAATTCCCATGAGGGATCAACAACAATTGCAGATCTGCTTACAATATCTTCAATGATATAGCAATAATTCGTCCAGCCCTGATACCTTGTTTTAATTGGATGCACCTTGTAAGTAAGATTCATTTATACCATCCCTATCATGTAAAGTTCTTAAACGATGGACCAGTGTTCACCCCTCAGTCCGTCTTTCATTCCACTTTACCAAACAGCATGATTGTTTTCCATTTTTTTCAGAGATCCTTGTTCTTTGAAAATAAAAAAGCGACTCTTTTGGACGCATGCCCAACAAGAATCGCTTTTCGCACTAGTGCCTTAAGGATGTCGTTTTTGTGTCTCACGTGTATCTTCCACGCAAATTGACTCTACATGCTGCATAATGACCCGCTTGATTCGGTCTTTATTCACGCGCACAGGGTCAAGCATGGCATGTAAAGCCAAGCCGTCAACAAGCGCGTAAAGTCTCTCAGCTTCAATGTCTTTATCAGCATTCTGCTTCAGTAAATCGGATTCATCTAAATAGGCAATCAAATTCCGCATGCCGCTGAAAATCCCGTCATGACTCGCATCAAACATATCCTTTTTATGTCTGGCGTAAGCAGTAAAAGCAAACCAAACCTCCATCTCTCTAATCGTTTCTTCATTCGTTGGGACCATTTCAAGCAAAATTTGCAACACTTTTTCCTTAGGGAGCAAATCCCTCACTGCAATGTCCTTAATTCGGTCAGTCACCTTTTCTTGGACAAGTTTCATTGCAAAAGCAAGCAATTCATCCTGTGTAGAGAAATAATGGCGCAGCGCACCTAATGACAATCCTGCTTCCTTTGCAATGTTCCTGGCTGATGCTCCCTCCATCCCTCGTTCTAAAATGACGCGCCACGTTGCTTCTGCAATTTGTTTTCTTCTTTTCTCATGGTCAATTTGTTTTGGCATAGCTTTATTGTAACAAGAAAAAAATGAGAGAGCAATTTTTATAATACAGTTGTGTTACAAAAATAAAGATGGTAACATATTATTTAAATAATACAACTGTATTGAAAAGAGGGGAATGGATTGAACGGTATCGCATGGATGATTGTTTTCTGTGAAATTGCGTTTTGGGTTGTCATTGTTTTGGGGCTTGCTGTACGCTACGTATTCAAACGACATACATTAGGACTGCTATTCCTTGCCTTAACTCCAGTTATCGATTTGATCTTGTTAGCGGCAACTGGTGTGGACCTTTACCGCGGAGCCTCAGCGACCGCAGCCCATGGGATTGCAGCTGTTTACATCGGTATATCGATCGCTTATGGGAAACAAATGATTCAATGGGCAGATGAAAAGTTTCAATATTATGTGACAAAAAAAGGAACAAAACCACTGAAACGTTTTGGAATGGACCATGCCAAGCACGGTGCGAAAGGCTGGCTAAGACATGTGCTGGCCTACTTAATTGGTGCGGGACTATTGGCAGGGATGATCTATTTTATCAATGACTCTGCCCGAACCGAAGCATTGAGCGGCATTCTTAAACTGTGGACTGTCATTATAGGAATTGACTTTCTCATTACAGCCAGCTATTTTATTTGGCCAAAAAAAGAGAAAGCTTCGGCGAATCTCAGGAGTTAACATGATGAAAAAGGCCCTTCCCCAGTGGAAAGGGCCTTTTTTGGTTTTGTTAAAATATGCTATACTATTTTCGTCAGAAAACAGACTTATAGATATTTTGGGCTGATTCAAGGGTGCTGTTTGTATGAGTAAGCAGGTGAAGGGAGTGTCATACTTGAACCATAAAGAACAGAACGAGCACTCTAAAGATTTTAACCTCAGATCAAAATTAATCGGAATTGTATCTATCACTTTTATCGCGGCCATTGCGCTTGCAGTCATCTTCGGCGGCTTTTTCTTCGGGATGAAAGGCTTATTCTCCATACTGGGCATCACATACGCTTCTAATCAAACATTAGCTTTATTTATTTTAGCCTGCTTTGCTGTAGGTTTAATCATAGACCCACTCACAAAGATTATCTCTATCATTTTGGCAAAATCACTTTCATTGAAAAAGACTGCACTTTTTGCTTTTATACTGTATTTTATCAGCAATCTTATAACGATCTGTTTTGCAGATTACTTTATGCAGTCTATTTATATTCCAGATATCTTGCTTGTTGTGATATCAGCAGTGATGGCTTTCACTGAACTTGCTTTTGATGACCAGCCTAATAGAGAAGCAGCTTAAAATGCCGATGGCAGATATGGAGAATTCATAACACCTTATATTTGGACATCACCAGTTATATAAACGAAAAAACTCCCTGTTCACACGAACAGGGAGCAAAACACAATGTTGTAATTTAAATTCTGCATTCTAAAATGATTCTTACATTCGGATCATCAAGTTCATCCAAAAAGATAATGATCTTCGGACCACATGCCATGTGTTTCCACCCCCTCATCCAAAATATACATTAATTCCAATTGCCTGTAAATGGAAATTTTGTTATACGGAGGGACCATGAAGTATAATGCATTAACACTGCTCACACGTTTACAACCGTTTCTTATAATCTGACACTCGAAGGAGTACAAAAAAAGCATTGATCCATTCAGAGAATGGATCAATGCCTACCACCCCCGCTACATCACGCGTTTGAACATCTTTTCCATCTCATATGTCGAGTGGTGAATGATGATCGGGCGGCCGTGCGGGCATGTAAATGGGTCTGATGTGCTTCGGAGGTCGTCCAGAAGCGCTTTGATTTCGTCGTTTCTGAGGTGGCGATTTGCTTTGATGGAGCCTTTGCAGCTCATCATAATCGCCGCTTCCTCACGGAGTTTTTTAATATCTATATTTTTGGAGTCGAGCACCTGCTGAATGATTTCTTCTATGAGCTCTGCTTCTTCTCCCTTTGGAAACCAGGCCGGGTGGCAGCGGACGATGTAACTGTTAGAGCCGAATGACTCTAAAAAGACACCGACGCTTTCGAGCTCTTGTTTGTGCTGTTCAATAATCAAAGCCTCATTTGTGGAGTAGTGGAACGTCAGCGGTACAATCATCTCCTGCACCTCAGGCTCAACCTCCCCCACCTTTTCACGAAAGTACTCATATTTAATACGTTCTTGGGCGGCGTGCTGGTCGATAATATATAGGCCGTTTTCGTTTTGTGCCAATATATAAGTCCCGTGCATCTGGCCGATCGGGTACATAATTGGAACCCGCTCAGACGCTGGCTGCTGTTCCTCATGGCATTCCTGCTCAAATGTTTCAGGCTGTTCTTCTGAAACATCGGACACCTCAAGGGTTTGTTCCTGATCAACGATAGGTGGAGCATCAAATTGGAGAGGAGGCAATTCTTCCTCCACATCAACCAGCTCTTTCACGACTGAGCTGAGCTTCATTGGTGAATAAGATGGCGCAGTCGATTTTTCCGGAACTTTTTTTTCCGGAGGCTTTTCATCAAAGGTTATAAACTGCTGCTCATTTTTGATGGCAGGTGCTGATTTTTTCGGGACCTGGGCACTAGGAATCAGCTGCTGCTGTTTAAACACATCTTTAATTCCGTCACGTATTAAGTCATGAAGCTCTGTTTCCTTGCTGAGCCGGACCTCAAGCTTCGATGGATGCACGTTGACATCGACTAAAATCGGGTCCATCGTAATTTCTATAAAAGTAATCGGATGGCGTCCGATCGGCAGAAGCGTATGATAGCCTTCATGAACCGCTTTGACGAGCGGGAAATTTTTAATGTAACGGCCATTGACCACAGACGACATATAGTTTCTCGAC
Source organism: Bacillus sp. FSL R5-0576 (assembly GCF_038004765.1). Taxonomy (NCBI): domain Bacteria; kingdom Bacillati; phylum Bacillota; class Bacilli; order Caryophanales; family Bacillaceae; genus Bacillus; species Bacillus sp. FSL R5-0576. Next base: position 1,650,655 of record NZ_JBBORU010000001.1, on the reverse strand, counting down.
GCCCGTGTAATCTCTGGGAGGGCGATATATCCCTTTACTTCAAAATCCAAGGAGCTCACATGCAGCGGAAGCATTTTTTTGGCGACAGCCGTGCCGTAAATCGCTGCCAGTACATGGCGCACATCTCCGTTTCCGTTCGTTTGAAGCAGGTTTTTCCCATGATGGCGCAGGCGGATCGATACCTCTGGATGCGCCAGAGCAATACGGTTAACCACATCTGTAATGTTTCCAAGCTCTGTATGAACGGTTTTCATATATTTCAAACGGGCCGGTGTGTTAAAAAACAGGTTGGAAACGACAATTTCAGTTCCCTTCCTGCTTGAGGAACGCGATTCGGAAATGATGTTTCCTCCTTGGAGGACGAGCTTCGTCCCAGCTCCTTCACCAGTGCTTGTTGTAATCTCCAGATGAGAGACTGACGCGATACTCGGCAGAGCTTCTCCCCTGAAACCGAGCGTTCTCACCCTGAATAAATCATTTTCATCTTTTATTTTACTCGTTGCGTGGCGGCGGAAAGCTCGCTTGCAATCTTCATTCTCCATTCCTTCGCCGTTATCCAAGACCCGAATGGATGCAAGGCCTGCTTCCTCAATATCGATTTCAATGACTGTGCTGTCAGCGTCGATCGCATTTTCCACCAATTCTTTGACGACTGAGGCGGGCCGTTCCACAACCTCGCCCGCCGCTATTTTATTTGAAAGCTCATCTGACAGCTGGATGACTTTTGCCACATTCATCACCCCGTTTTAATGTAATTTCTTTTGCAGCTTGTACATTTCATTCATCGCTTCAAGCGGTGTCATATCCAGTATATTAAGTGATTTGAAAGCATCGATCACTTGCTTTTCTTTTTTTGAAAGCTTTGGTGTTTCAGCCGGCTTTTCCGCTTCGTCAAAAAAGGACAGCTGTGCCGGCTCTTCTTTCACCTGAGGTTTCTGCACCGGCACTTCCGGTTTGTTTCCTGAATGTTCAAGCTCTTTTAAAATATCTTGAGCGCGCGCAATCAGATCTCCCGGCAGTTCGGCAAGCTGAGCTACATGGATACCATAGCTTTTATCAGCGGCACCTTCTTTAATTTGATGAAGAAAGACAACCGTTCCGTTATATTCTTCAGCGCGAACATGAACGTTTTTCAGCTGGGGCAGCTTGTCCTCAAGAACGGTCAGCTCGTGATAGTGTGTGCTGAACAGCGTCTTGGCGCCGATATGATCGTGAACATATTCAATAATCGCCTGTGCCAGCGCCATGCCGTCATAAGTGGACGTTCCCCGCCCGATTTCATCAAACAGAATGAGGCTGTTTTTCGTCGCGTTGACAATCGCATTTTTCGCTTCAAGCATTTCTACCATAAATGTACTTTGTCCGGAAATCAAATCATCTGCAGCCCCGATTCGTGTAAAAATTTGATCAAAAATCGGAAGCACCGCTTTTTTCGCGGGTACAAAGCAGCCGATTTGCGCCATAATGGAAATGAGCGCGATTTGTCTCATATACGTGCTTTTCCCTGACATGTTTGGACCTGTAATGAGAAGCATTTGTCTGTTATCGCCCATCATACAGTTGTTCGGGACATATTCCTGGCTGTCCATGACTTTTTCAACAACCGGGTGTCTGCCTTCAATCACTTCGACTTCATCTTTAGAGAACTCCGGTTTCGTGTAGTGACGATTTTCACTGATTGTCGCAAAGCATTGCAGTGCGTCCAGCTCGCTCATCTGTTTTGCAAGCTGCTGTAGCCGCGGAATATACTGCTTCACTTTCTCGCGCAGCTCGGTAAACAGCTCGTACTCCAGCTCACAGATGTTATTTTCCGCCTCTAAAATGAGCGCTTCTTTTTCTTTTAATTCAGGGGTAATGTAGCGCTCTGCATTGGTTAATGTCTGCTTCCGCTCATAACGCCCTTCCTCAAGCAAATGCAAGTTTGCTTTAGTCACTTCAATGTAATAACCGAAAACTTTATTAAAGCCGACCTTTAAAGAGCGAATGCCTGTGTATTCCCGCTCCTGCTGTTCCAGGCGGGCAATCCAGTCTTTTCCGTTTCTGCTTGCATCACGATATTCATCAAGCTTTTGATTATAACCATCTTTAATCAGGTTCCCTTCTTTTACAGATAAAGGAGGGTTTTCGTACAGCGCTTCTTCCAGCAGTTCAAGTACATCCCCGCAAGGATCAATGCGCTCTGCACGTTCCTTGGCCTTGTCATGAGCCAGTGAAGCAACCAGCTGTTTGATGCCAGGAACTTGCTTTAACGATTCCTTCAGCTGAATCAAATCCCGGGCATTGACATTTCCGAATGCAACGCGTCCGGCAAGGCGTTCTAAGTCATATACTTCTTTTAAACGTTCACGCAGATCTTCCCGTTCAAAGAAATGGGACATCAATGTTTCCACCATTTCTTGGCGCTCTTCGATTTGATTGACTCTGATAAGCGGCCGGTCAATCCACTGTTTAAGCAGCCGGCCTCCCATTGCCGTTTTTGTTTCATCCAGCAGCCACAAAAGGGAGCCTTTTTTATTTTTTGAACGGATCGTTTCGGTCAGCTCCAGATTACGCTTTGAGTACAAGTCAATTTTCATCGCTTCCTCAAGCTCATACACCTGCACGGGCTGAAGATGATCAAGGCTGCGCTTTTGGGTTCTTTTCAAATACGTATATAAGCGCAGAAATGTTTTTGTTATATCTTCATTATTTAAGTGCTCAATGATCGTTACGTGTTCGTCTGTTTCTCCGTCTTCAATTGAAATCGTTGCACCGCACCGCTCTCTCAGCTGTGCCACTGTATCGGCATCCAAGCTTCCTGAAACCACGATTTCCCGTGCGCCGACGGAATAAATTTCTGATATGACGTCTTCAAGCCGTTCAATCAAAACAGCCAAATTTTCTCCCGTTGTTAAATCAGACAGCGCAAGTCCGTATCCGTTCGAGCAGGCTGAAACAGATGCGATAAAGTTATTTTCCGATTCATGGATGCCTTTGCCGTCCATTACAGTTCCGGGCGTAATAAGCTGAACCACTTCTCTTTTCACAACGCCCTTTGCGGCTTTCGGATCTTCCGTCTGTTCACAGATCGCCACTTTGTAGCCTTTTTTAATAAGCTGTTCGATATACGCGGAAGCAGAATGATACGGCACACCGCACATCGGTATTTTTTCAGCCGCACCGCCGTCTCTGCTCGTTAACGTAATTTCCAGCTCTTGTGACGCTTTTTTGGCGTCCTCAAAAAACATTTCATAAAAATCACCCAGGCGAAAAAATAAAAAGGCATCCTGGTGCTCTGCCTTTATTTTTAAATATTGCTGTATCATAGGCGTATAACCGGCCATTGTTTAATCCCTCACTATGTATCAACGTTTCTATTTTCCAACCTTCATTATAACATAAACAAAAAGTGATAAAAGAATGATATATCAATATAAAAAAGAGACTTGGGGGGTACTGTCTCCCCTAGTCCCTTTTTTATTCTTCAGGATCTCCCACTAAAAACTCCGGGTTGATGTCTTCAAGCTCTTCATCAAGCTCATCTTCCCAATCTTCCTCGTCATCCTCTTCCCAGTCAGGATTGACCTCAACAACTACCTTTGTTTCCCCTACCACTTCCGCCAAAAATTCTCTTTCTGCCTGCACAACGATTTTATTTCCATTCGGTGAAATGGTCACTTCAAGGCAGTTTGGCTGCTGAAGCACTTTGGCAATCACTTCATGCTCATCATCTAAGTAATTATTGTCTCTGTATCTGAGTTTAATGACATCTACATATTTTACCCGTTCTGTGACAACCTCTGTCTTTGTGTTGTCCGCGTAAGAGTACCATACGTTTATATCATAATACCCTTCAATTTCTACCGTTTTTCCAATTTTTTCAGCGTCATACTTGTGGTTAATAATCCAACCACCCAAAATGCTGCTCGGTTTTTTCTCAGGCGAGATGGTGTTGGTGCATTGGGTGAATTTTCGGCCTTTCGCTACTACTGCCTTCGTAATAATTTCCCTGTATTCAGACATTCCGGCATGCCTCCTTGTTCTTCTTCGTGTTATCTTATGCTGGGCATTTGTCTAGTGTGCATTTTTATAAATAAAATATAAAAATACAAAGTTTCTGTTCCATTGTATGCAGGGGTGCCTAGAAACTTTACTTATAAGTGCGATAAAGTTTATACGCGGCTGAGCACAGAAAAACCAATTGAACATTTGGTACATAGATTATTTAGTTCATTTTTAACCGCACAAATGATAAAAAAACACGGGCCTGTAAAGGCACCGTGTTTAGAGAGAACAGCTGTTATTTGAATGCTTCACCTTTGAACCGGTTTCCCCTTTCAGCAGGTCGCCTCCGGTTGATGTGATGATTTCATTTGTGACTTGGTTGGAAATGGTGTGTGCAACGAGCTGCAGTAGGTCATTTACCTCCATCTGCGAGTCTCTGAATTCCTGGATAACAGGAATCTCTTCAAGCTCTTCTTGCAGCGCGTCAATTTTTGCTTCTACTTGTTTGAGCGCTTCATGCTTTTCATAATGCTTCAGATTGACAGCCTGCTTTTGCAGGGCTTTAATCTGATTAACGATTGTGGACACTTTGTCATTCTCATTGATTTGCGCTTCAGCCCGTTTGAAAAAATCAACCTCTTCTGTTTCAGAGATCATTTTTGCAAGGTTTCGTGCCTGCTGCACAATGTCTTTTTTTGAGTAGAGCGTCATCTCATTTCACCTCGATTGCTTCTCCTACCATTTCTCCGTCAAGCGACCATGTTTTCGCTTGCTGGATTTTCACGCGGACGATTTTGCCGATGGCTTCCTTCGGCCCTTTGAAATTGACGAGCTTGCTTTTTTCAGTATAGCCGGCAAGAATATCAGGGTTATTTTTGCTTTCACCTTCAACTAATACTTCGACAACCTTGCCTTCGTATTCCTTCATTTTTTTAGCAGAAATTTCATTCACCAGCGCGTTCAGACGCTGCAGGCGTTCTTTTTTCACACGCATCGGTACATTATCTTTCATCTTAGCAGCCGGAGTGCCCTCACGCGGAGAGTAAATGAACGTATAGGCGCTGTCAAACTCCACTTCACGGTATAGAGAAAGCGTTTCTTCAAACTGTTCGTCCGTTTCATTTGGAAATCCGACGATAATGTCCGTTGTCAATGAAGCGTTTGGCATTGCTTCTTTAATTTTTCGCACCAGCTCCATGTAACGCTCTCTGTCATATTTGCGGGCCATCAGCTTGAGAACTTCTGAGCTTCCTGATTGAACCGGAAGATGAATGTGATCAAGCAGATTTCCGCCTTTTGCCAGCACTTCAATGAGGCGGTCGTCAAAGTCGCGCGGATGACTCGTTGTAAAACGGATTCTCGGGATATCGATTTTTCTCAGTTCATCCATCAAATCACCAAGTCCGTAAGTCATATCTTCAAAGTCTTTTCCATACGCGTTTACATTTTGGCCTAACAGTGTAATTTCCTTATAGCCTTCACTTGCAAGCCTTCTCACTTCCTGAATGATATCCTCAGGGCGGCGGCTTCTTTCTTTTCCGCGTGTGTAAGGCACAATGCAATACGTACAGAATTTGTCACAGCCGTACATGATATTGACCCAGCCCTTAATTTTTCCATTTCGGACTTTCGGAAGGTTTTCAATAACGTCCCCTTCCTTAGACCAAACTTCTACAACCATTTCTTTTGAAAGGTATGCTTCTGACAAAAGCTCCGGCAGGCGATGAATGTTATGCGTTCCGAAAATCATATCGACAAACGGATGTTTTTTCAAAATACGGTTCACGACTGATTCCTCTTGGGACATACAGCCGCACACGCCTAAAATCAGATCGGGATTGTTTTTTTTCAGTGCTTTTAAGTGCCCGAGCTCACCAAACACCTTGTTTTCAGCATTTTCACGGATTGCACATGTATTTAACAAAATGACATTGGCATCGTCAACAGAGTTTGTCGCTTCGTAACCGAGCGCCATAAAGATCCCTGCCATAACCTCTGTATCGTGTTCATTCATTTGGCAGCCGTACGTACGGATATAGAACTTTCTTCCGTCTCCCAATCCTTTAAATTGTTCAGAAATTTTAAAGTCATTATGATAAGTAACGGCTTCCTTGCCTCGTTTTTTCGCGTCTTTTAAAGAAGGCGGAATGTAAACAGCTTCAAAGTACTTGCTGTAATCCTTCTCGGATTTTTTGTCCGATGGATTAACTTGTCCGCTCTCTAATTTTTGTTTTTCATTCATGTCATATTTTCTCCTTTCAAACCAAACTTCCACCCTTCAGTATAAAGGTTATTGAAGCTCTGCACAACTGGCAACCTATCATTGTACACTCATTGAGAATAATAATCAATAAGGAATCAAAAGAGGAAGAGTAAACTCTTCCTCTTGTTACAATAGCTGGAGCTCCTTTGCCGTCTTTTCGATGACATCAAGCGCCTGATCCAGTTCATCTTTGGTGTGCTCTGCAGTTATAATCGTGCGAATTCTGGCTTTTCCCTTTGCTACAGTCGGGAAAACGATACTTTGGGCAAAAACACCGTGAGAAAGGAGCTGATCTGAAAATTGCTTTGCCACACCTTCATCACCTATTAAAATAGGAAGAATCGGCGTTTCACTCTTCGTGAGAGTCAGGCCCATTTTCACAAGCATTGCTTTAAAATAGGCAGTATTCTCCCACAAGCGCTCCATATGCTCCGGCTCTTCAAGCAAGACATCAATTGCTTCCATACAAGCTGCAGTGACAGCCGGCGGATGAGATGTGCTGAATAAAAATGGACGGCCTTTATGGCGCAAATAATCGATCAGCACCTTTGAACCTGCAGCGTAGCCGCCGAGCACTCCGATTGCCTTGCTTAATGTTCCGACCTGAATATGAACTCTGCCGTCAAGGCCGAAGTGATTCACCGTTCCCCTGCCGTTTTCGCCAAGTACTCCGGATGCATGGGCGTCATCCACCATCACAAATGCGTCATATTTCTCAGCGAGCTCTACAATATCAGGCAGAGGAGCTATGTTGCCATCCATGGAAAATACGCCGTCTGTCACAATCAGACGCATCCGATAATTCATTGACTTTCTCAGCACCCGCTCTAAATCACTCATATTGACGTGCTGATACACCTTTTTATCCGCCTTTGTCAGTCGAATTCCGTCAATAATAGAGGCATGGTTCAATTCATCTGAGATGACAATGTCCTCTTTTGATAGAATACTTGAAAGTACGCCTTGGTTTGTTGTGAAGCCTGATTGGAATACAAGTGCCGCCTCCGTTTTTTTAAAGGCTGCCAGCTTTTTCTCAAGCTCTTGATGCATTGTAAATGTACCGGCAATCGTTCTCACTGATCCGGTGCCGGCTCCATACTGCTGAACGGCCTCCTGTGCGGCATTGATGAGTCTAAGATGTGAAGTGAATCCGAGGTAATTATTAGAAGATAGCTGAATGACTTTTTGGTGATTCACTGTGACAGATGGACCCTGCATAGATTCAAGCTGTTTTATGTCTTGCCATGTATGGTTTTCTTTCATACTATCAAGCTCTGCTTTTAAAAAATCAAATTCCTTCGTCATGTTTATCCCCCTTTATGGAATTAAAATTACTTTTCCGCACTGGCCGCTTCTCATCAGTTCGAAACCTTTTTCAAACTCCTCTAACGGAAACTGATGGGTAATAACAGGTTCAAGATCGATCACGTTTGAACTGATCAACTGAGACACCTGGCGCCATGTTGAAAACATTTTTCTTCCTGTTATTCCTTGGATGGTAAGCCCTTTAAATACCACTTTGTTCGTCAAATCAATTGTCACCGGATGTTCCGGCAAGCTGAGAATATGAAATCTTCCGCCATTCGCAGCCATCGCAAGACCTTGGGCAATCGCTGAGGGCTGACCCGACATCTCACAAACAAGATCTGCTCCTTCCCCACTCGTTAAAGCGCTTACAATTTTGAGCGGGTCTTCTTTTTCAATAGAAACAGTACAAGTCGCTCCCATTTGTTTTGCAAGCCTCAGCCTGTATTCATTCTTATCAATTGCTATCACCTGAGAAGCTCCTGCTGCTTTTGCAACCGCAACAGCCATAAGACCAATCGGTCCGCATCCAATGACTGCAGTCGTTCCTCCTGCAGGCTGGCTCTCGAGTACGGTATGAACTGCATTTCCTAAAGGCTCTTGAATGGAAGCAATCGACGGGTCCATATCAGCGGGATTTCTCCAAATGTTATCAGCTGGAACTTTTACATACTCCGCAAAACAGCCTGCCGTGTCCACTCCGATTATAGCAGTATTGGTACACACATGAGATTTTCCTGTTAGGCAAGGGACACATTCACCACAGACAATGTGTGTTTCCGCAGACACATACTCTCCCACTTTTACACTGCTGACATTCTCTCCCACGTCCTCTACGATGCCGCTGAACTCATGGCCGAAAACATAGGGTGTTTTGATTCTCTGACGTGCCCATTGATCCCAATTATAAATGTGGACATCCGTGCCGCATATGGAAGCGGCTTTCACTTTTATGAGGACTTCATGTTTATCAATCTCAGGAATGGGAACTTCAGTCAGCACAGCACCGAACGCCCCGTCCTTTTTCATTAGAGCTTTCATCTTTCCACTCTGCATGTACAATCCTCCTTGAAAAATTCTTGTTATATTCGGATTGTACCATGATATGGAATAAGCGTAAACAGCACTGTCTTCTCCAGAAGGACAAAAGTATCTGTCTTGAAAAATGAGCGGAATTTTTTTTGAAACGTTTTAGCTCATTTCTGATTTTGTATATTCGCTCATTTATGTGCTAAAAATACTATTGGGAGAAAATATCACAATAAATGAAAAACAACCTGTTTGCATTACGCAAACAGGTTGAGAATGCTTTATTTGTTTTTAGCGAGGCTCCACGATTAATTTAATCGCTGTTCTTTCTTCCCCATCGATTTGAATATCTGTAAAAGCCGGAATACAAATCAAATCAACGCCGCTAGGCGCCACAAATCCCCTGGCAATCGCCACAGCTTTTACAGCCTGGTTTAATGCACCCGCTCCGATCGCTTGAATCTCGGCGGCTCCTCGCTCTCTCAACACGCCTGCAAGCGCACCTGCCACTGAATTTGGACTCGATTTTGCTGAAACTTTTAAGATTTCCATTTCTGCTCCCCCTTAGTTTTACAATGGATAAGTGAGTGTTCATTAGAACAATCATTATTAGATGTTGCTATCCAAAAAGCCATCCCCACAATGCTTTTCAAAAATAGCGGGCTACCTTCCATTTTTACTATATTCACTAAGGAGTTGCTATATTCCTGCTTTTCTTTTTAATATTTTTATAAAATAACCATATGTTCAACTATTCAAAGAACATGTGATCATCGTTGATTAAAATACGCTCAATTTTCACGGCTTTTTTCGTTTGATCGTCAATGTCAATGACAACTCCGCTGAGCGTTGTTTTTCCTTCAGCGACAGTAAACCGGACTGGAAGGTTCGTTTTGAATCGCTTAATAATCGTCTCTCTGTCCATCCCCAGTATACCATCATACGGGCCAGTCATTCCCACATCAGTAATATATGCCGTTCCCTTCGGCAAAATGCGGTTATCCGCTGTTTGCACGTGTGTATGAGTTCCTACTACAGCCGACGCCCTCCCATCCGTGTACCAGCCAAGTGCGAGCTTTTCACTTGTCGCTTCGGCATGAAAGTCGATAAAAATGTACGGTGTTCTTTTCGCAGCTTCTGCGATCAATTCGTCCGCTTTTAAAAACGGGTCATCAAGCGGCGGCAAAAACGTACGTCCCTGCAAATTAATGACTGCTAGTTCTTTGCCGTTTGCTTTCACATATGTGATCCCTTTCCCCGGTGTTCCTTCAGGAAAGTTTGCCGGGCGAACCAAGTTCGGAACGTCATCTATAAAATCAAATATTTCTTTTTTGTCCCATGTGTGGTTCCCCATTGTGATTGCATCTGCGCCGGACTGGATTAGGCTGTGATAAATTTTTTCCGTCAGGCCTTTTCCATGTGCGGCGTTTTCACCATTAATAATGGTAAAGTGAGGCTTATATTTTGTTTTTAGCTTTGGTACATATTCTTTGACCATGTCACGGCCCGGTGAACCGACAACATCTCCGATAAATAAAATTCTCATTTTGTAAATCCTTTCTTCTTGAAAATTCCTTGTCGTCAAAAAAATAAAGTGATGCTTAGCGCATCACTTTATTTTGCATACTCTACGGCTCGAGTCTCTCTGATTACTGTCACCTTAATATGACCTGGATAATCGAGCTCGTCCTCAATTCGCTTGCGGATATCTCGCGCCAGTCGATGAGCCTCAAGATCATTAATTGAATCCGGCTTCACCATAATACGCACTTCGCGTCCAGCCTGAATGGCAAATGATTTTTCAACACCTTCGTAGGACTCAGAAATTTCTTCGAGTTTTTCAAGTCTTCGAATATAATTCTCGAGCGTCTCACTTCTTGCGCCAGGTCTTGCAGCGGAAAGCGCATCTGCTGCAGCTACCAGCACAGCGATAATGGAAGTCGGCTCCTCATCCCCGTGGTGTGATGCAATACTGTTAATCACGACTGGGTGCTCTTTATATTTGGTCGCAAGCTCTACCCCGATTTCAACGTGGCTTCCTTCTACTTCATGGTCAATTGCTTTCCCGATGTCGTGAAGAAGACCCGCACGTTTAGCAAGCTTTGCGTCTTCACCAAGCTCCGATGCCATTAGACCGGCCAAGAATGCGACTTCCATGGAATGCTTAAGCACATTTTGACCGTAGCTTGTACGGAACTTTAAGCGGCCGAGGATCTTGATGAGATCTGGGTGGAGGCCGTGAACGCCAACCTCAAATGTCGTTTGCTCACCCATCTCACGAATATAGTCATCGACCTCGCGGCGAGATTTTTCAACCATTTCTTCAATCCGTGCCGGATGAATACGGCCATCCTGAACGAGTTTATCAAGAGCAATTCTGGCTGTCTCACGTCTGATCGGATCAAATCCGGAAAGAATGACAGCTTCAGGCGTATCATCAATAATCAGGTCAATTCCTGTCAGCGTTTCAAGCGTACGAATGTTACGCCCTTCCCGTCCGATGATACGTCCTTTCATCTCATCATTTGGAAGATTGACAACTGATACCGTTGTTTCGGCAACGTGGTCCGCTGCGCAGCGCTGTAAGGCGAGTGAAAGAATGTTTTTCGCTTTCTTATCCGCCTCTTCTTTCGCACGGTTTTCAGTTTCTTTTGTCATGATGGCGATGTCATGTGAAAGCTCGTTTTCAACCCGCTCAAGAATGATTTGTTTTGCTTCATCACGAGTCAGACTCGAAATTCGTTCCAACTCTGACTGCTGCATACGAATCATCTCATCCACTTTGCTTTCCATCTCTTCAATATGTTGTTGTCGTTCATTCAGAGAATGATCTTTCTTCTCCAACATCGCTTCCCGTTTATCAATTCCCTCATGTTTGCGATCAAGGTTTTCCTCCTTTTGGAGTAAACGGTTTTCTTGTTTTTGAAGCTCATTTCGTCTTTCACGAACTTCCTGTTCAGCATCTATTCGAAGTTTGTGGATTTCATCCTTTGCTTCAAGCAGAGCTTCTTTTTTCAGTGCTTCAGCATCACGCTTCGCATCTTCAAGAATTTGCTCGGCTGCACCGCGTGCGCCCGCAATTTTCGCTTCGGCAATGGTTTTACGAACAAAGTAGCCAACAACTAAACCGAGTAGAATCAGCAAAATGGAGATGAGAACCATCATAATTGGGGTCATACTTTCACCTCCTCTTGCTATGAACTTGGTTGTTGCTTAAAAAGTGTCGGCATGTACATTGTCTAGTTTTCTCAACATACAGAACCTTCACAGGGAATGAGTGTGTTCATCGCCCTTGTCAAGTTTAAATGGTTTAACAATCATGTTAAAAAAACAAATGTTACAACTTCATTGTAAATGTGTCGGAAATACTTGTCAAGCTTGCCATCTTAACGTTTGCAGGCCAGTCGTCTTTTCACGTTCCGAATGCAATTCATCCAAAAGAAGAACGCCAATCATTCTTGATTCAGAAGCTGGTATATTTTATTGTTCACTTGGCCCAATTTAGCATTATTTTGAATGTTTGAGAACAAAATAACAATGGTTTGCCCAGATTTGCTAAAGCTGTTCAAGATATTGAAGCCCGGCATAACACCATGGTTTGAATAGCTTCCGGGAGCAACATAAAATCCCATGCCGTATGTGGAGCTGCTCCCTGGCGTAAACATCTTTTCATAGCTATTTTGCGAATACAGTTTTCCGTCTATCAGCGCTTGGTCAAATTTGTACATATCTATAGCGCTCATATAAATATCACCGGCTCCATACAGCTGAGATAGATCAGGTATATACGGTGTAACTGTTTTGCCGCCCTTCATCTTATACCCGACAGCAGGATAAGGTTCTTTTTCATATGTTTTGTAAAAGCCTGCATGCGTCATTCCCGCAGGTTTAAAAATATGATTCTTTATGTACTGTTCATAGGACTCACCGCTTACTTCAGCAATAATATAAGCGAGAACAGAATAGTTGGAATCCTTGTAGTCCCATACGCCCGGCTGACGTTTGATTCCCTGCAGTTCTATGTCTTTTATTAAATCGTCCGGCGTAATGGCGCCGTTTCCTTCAATATGTCCGTTTATCCCCGATGTATGTGTAAGCAGATTCTTCAAAGTAATCGTTTGTCCGTTAGGAAAATGAGGTAAATACGTACTTACCGGATCACTTGTCTGAAGTTTCCCCTTTTCCTCAAGCTGCAAAATAGCAGTTGCAATCAGCGCTTTTTGTGATGAACCGACATAAAAAGATGTCAATGGATTATTTTGAATGTAGTGTTTACGGTCAGCATAGCCAAAACCTTTATTTGTTACAATTTCTCCATTTCTGACAATCATGGCTGTTCCGCTGAAACCGATCTCTTCTAAATAATTGCTGATTTTTTGGTTTCGATCCACTGTTTTGATTTGTTCCTCTGATTTTTTGGCAGTTTTCTTTTTGACCTCTTTTTTCTGATCGGTATTTGAAACCGCTGCAGTTTCTTGAGATGGTTCGTTTTCTTCACTATTTCGATGAAGAGCATTCCAAATCGTAATGCAAACCATCACTGCTAAAAGACCAAGCAACAGTTTTCCTCTTTTATTTAGTTTTCTCCGTCTGCGTTTCGCAGTTCTTCTGCGGGTTGGGCTTGTCATTCATTTTTTCCTCCCAAAATAAATTCCATTTTGCACACGTTTTGTTAGACGAATAAAGCCATAAAAAAGTTGTCAAAAAAAGCAATATTTTTATCATTTTTTTGCAAAATACAAAAAAGCTGAGTTTTTCACTCAGCCTTTTGTATCATTTGAAACTTATTTTATTTTTATTCTTCAAATTCGAGTTCTTCTTGTGTCTCTTCAGCTTGCTGCTGCACTACTCCGTTATTATCTAAGCCGTAATGTTCGCGAATTTGCTCCTGGATCATCAGCATGATATCTTTATTTTCTTTCAGGAATTGTTTTGCATTTTCACGGCCTTGGCCAAGACGCTCTTCTTCATAAGAGTACCATGAACCGCTTTTTTGCACGATATCAAGTTCAGTTCCTAGATCAATGATTTCGCCTTCTTTTGAAATGCCTTCTCCGTACATAATGTCAACCTCGGCTGTACGGAACGGCGGAGCCACCTTGTTTTTCACGACTTTGATTTTCGTTTTGTTCCCCATTACGTCGTTGCCTTGTTTCAGCTGTTCAGCACGGCGCACTTCAAGACGCACGGAAGAGTAGAATTTCAACGCACGGCCGCCAGGAGTTGTTTCTGGGTTCCCGAACATAACGCCGACTTTTTCACGAATTTGGTTAATGAAAATCGCGATTGTCTTCGATTTGTTAATGGCCCCTGAAAGCTTACGAAGCGCTTGAGACATTAAGCGTGCTTGTAAACCGACATGCGAATCTCCCATGTCGCCTTCAATTTCCGCTTTCGGAACGAGAGCGGCTACAGAGTCGACAACGACAATGTCAACTGCCCCGCTTCGAACCAATGCTTCCGCAATTTCAAGCGCCTGCTCGCCTGTGTCAGGCTGAGACAGTAAAAGCTCTTCGATGTTAACACCGAGCTTTTGCGCGTATACCGGATCTAACGCATGCTCCGCATCGATAAACGCGGCTTGTCCGCCCTGCTGCTGAACTTCAGCAATCGCATGAAGCGCCACAGTTGTTTTACCTGAGCTTTCAGGACCGTATACTTCAATAATCCGTCCGCGAGGATATCCGCCAATTCCCAGTGCTGTATCAAGAGCGAGGGAGCCGCTTGGTACAGTAGAAATTCTTGTATCTGTCTTTTCTCCCAGTTTCATAATGGAACCTTTGCCGAACTGTTTTTCTATTTGTTTAAGAGCCATATCTAAGGCTGCCTGACGATCACTCATTCTATTTTTTCCTCCTTTATGTTACCACTACATATACTATACCCTGTTTGAAGGGATTTGCCAAGAAAAAAGCGAACGCATATTCGGATTTTTTCTTGGCGTGATTCCTATCAAAATATCATAATGTATCAGAGAAATCATGTTTTCTTAGGAGGATAATGTGCTGAAAATATTATTTTTGCTCTAAAAGCTTTAAGATTAAATGGCAGCCGTATTTAGCGCCGCGTTTTCTGATCCCCGTTCTGGAGCCCGCAAAGTGAAACTCGTGAACCTCTTCTTTACCATTTGCGGAAATGCCGATAAACACATGCCCAGGCTCATGCCCTTCTTGAGCATCAGGTCCTGCTACACCAGTAAAGCTAATGCCGATATCGCTGCCAGTGAGTTTTTGAACACCCTTAGCCAGTTCGGATGCGCACTCCTTGCTGACCGCCCCAAAACGATCTAATGTTTCCTTCTTGACACCAAGCACATTCTGCTTCACGTCGTTTGTATAGCAAACAACGCCCCCGGCAAATAATTTTGAGGCACCGCTATGATCCGTCAGCCATTCAGAAAACAGCCCTCCGGTAAAGCTTTCTGCCGCAGAAATTGTTATGCCTTTTTCCTTACACGCTATAGATAGCTCTTTTACAAGAGAAGTATCATCGTAACCATAGAAAAATTCACCGACACGCTCTAAGATAACGGCCTCTGTTTCTTTTAACAGACGCTCTGTTTCCTTTTCATCGGCGTGTTTGGCTGTCAGACGCAGAGTCACCTCTCCATCAGCCGCCAAAGGCGCAATTGTCGGATTGGTTTGTGCATCAATAATATCTTCCAAATCGGCTTCAAGCTGAGATTCACCGATACCGAAAAAGCGAAGAACGGTTGACACAATTTTTTCATTTGAACCCATCTTTTTCAGCAGAAGAGGCTTTGCCTCGTTTTCAAACATTGGACGCAATTCGCTCGGCGGTCCAGGAAGAAGCATATAATAGCGCGATTCATGCTCTGTGAGCATTCCCGGGGCCATTCCAAAGTGATTCGCCAGCACGTCAGAGCCTTCGATCACAAGCGCCTGTTTTCGGTTATTAGGTGACATCGTGCGTTTTGTTCGTTTGAAATAGTCCTCAATGGATTGGAATGCCTCATCATTTAACACAAGCGGACGTCCCAGCGTATTTGCAATCGTTTCTTTCGTCAGATCATCTTTTGTGGGTCCAAGCCCTCCTGAAAAAATAATGAAGTCAGAGCGTTCTTCAGCAATGCTGATGACCTGCTTCAGCCGCTCCGGGTTATCTCCGACCGCTGTATGATAAAATACGTTGACCCCGATTTCAGCGAGCTGTTTGCTGATAAATTGAGCATTTGTATTGGCGATTTGACCAAGCAGCAACTCTGAACCGACTGCAATTATTTCTGCTTTTTTTGGAAATTCCATGACGAAGTCCTTCTTTCTTAGTTAGATGTTTTTAACGCTTCCCAATTTTTAGAGAAATATTCCCAGCCTGAGACGACAGTAAAGAAGACGGCTACCCACAGCGCCAAGTCTGCAAACGGGAATGACACAAGTTCAAATGGAAGATTATGAAGAAGCAATGCGGATACCGCAATAATCTGTGCCCAGGTTTTGATTTTACCAAGCATGTTAGCAGCTACGACTTCTCCTGTTCCGGCTAAGACAAGCCTTAAACCTGTCACGGCAAACTCCCTGCTGATAATCACAATGACCATCCAAGCTGGAGCGAGATCAAATTGAACAAGGATAATTAACGCTGCGGATACGAGCAGTTTGTCCGCAAGCGGATCAAGAAATTTCCCGAAGTTTGTTACGAGATTCAATTTTCGGGCATAATACCCGTCCACCCAGTCTGTTGTAGATGCAATAATAAATAGAATGGCCCCCGCCAAATGTGCGACCGGGATCGATTCGTCTCCAACTTCGAGCCTGCCCCAGTCAAACGGCGCCAGCATGATAATCATGAAGATTGGGATTAATGCGATTCTAGCTAGTGTGATTTTATTTGGTAAGTTAAACATAAAGCCCCTCCAATTTCATACTCGGACGTGAAGAAAAGTCATCTGGTAATTAAGATGACTTTTCTTCCTTTTTATTTACAATCTTTATGGTTTGTGCCATCACTTTTTTCGGATCAAGTTCATATGAAAGAACCTTACCGTTGATTTTTATTTTCAGATTAGGTGCATATCCAGTGCGGATATCAACTTGTTTCTGATCAGTTATGTCTTTTTTATAGGTTTCGTCTTTTTTCAGCGTTCCTTCTTTTAAAGAGCTGCTGTTTTCATCGCGCACTCGAATCCAGGAGCTGTCTGATGCCTTCAGTTCCAGCTCGATTTTATCAGCGCCGGATACTTCATAAGTCGTTAACGATCCTTCAGTGCCAGCAGCTTTAATCTCCAGCTTATCACTGTCATTTTCTTCTTTCTTATTTTCGTTTTCTTTCGTTTCTTTTTTAGTGTCTGTCTCTTTTTCAGAGCTGTTCTTTTGATTCTCTTTCAGCGTTGAATCTTTAGGGATTTCGTACTTGCTCTCACTTTGCGTAATTGCTTTTTCTGATGCCGCATTGTGATCATCACTGCTTTTGTGATTCGCAAACTGAATGATCGCGTACACAATGGCAATCACGACAATCACGCCGAGAATAACAAGTATCGTTGGCAGCAGCTCCAGCGCCTTAGATGCTGGCTTTGGCATTTCCTTTTGAAGATTCATGCCGGAGATCTTTTCAGACACATCGTCATGATACGTATTAGGGATATCTTTTTTATGCTCCTCAAACAGTTGATCCGCATCAAGCCCAACGGCTTCTGCATATTGCTTGATGAATGCCCGAACATAAAACTTCCCCGGAATAATGTCATAGTTCCCTTCCTCCAAGGCGGTTAAATACCTTTTTTGAATCTTTGTTGCCGCTTGGAGATCATCCAATGACATTGCTTTTTCCTCTCTGGCTTCTTTGAGCCGGATTCCTAGTTCAGTCACAACAAACACCTTCCAATTTTAAAAATCAAAGCTTGAAAACCCGGATTGATCAAACATTTGGGGTTCCTCGGCATGTTCATATGTAATAACCTCATCAGGGTCATTTCTCAGTTCAATAATATAATCAAAGTCATCTAGTGTATACTCTGTATTTTGAACGAATATGTCCGGATGCTCCACCACTTTTGTTGCCGGAAGCCGCATGATTTCTCGGACCAGCTGGAGATGGCGTTCCGATCCTCTTCGTGTTGACACAATTCCGTCAACGATAAAGACATTTTCAGTGCTGTATTCATCGGCAATCAGCTGGCTTCTTATCGTCTGCTTCAGCAAGGTTGATGACACAAACAGCCACCTTTTGCTGGCACACACACTAGAGGCTACAATCGATTCCGTTTTCCCGACACGCGGCATACCTCTGATTCCGATTAATTTATGGCCTTCTTTTTTGAACAATTCGGCCATAAAATCGACTAATAAGCCAAGCTCGTCCCGTTCAAAGCGGAACGTTTTCTTGTCATCGGCATCCCGTTGAATATAACGGCCGTGGCGTACGGCAAGACGGTCGCGAAGCCTCGGTTCTCTAAGCTTCGTTACTTTAATTGTTTCCATCGTTTTTAAGATTGATTCTAATCGTTTAATTTGATCTATATGGCGGCACCTGAGGAGCATTCCCCTTCTGGAAAGATCGACGCCGTTTATCGTTACGATGTTGATAGAAAGCATCCCAAGAAGAGACGAAATATCCCCGAGCAGTCCGGGGCGGTTCACTTGAATTTCATATTCAAAATACCATTCGAGCTTTGCCAAATGATATACCCCCTTCATTGTGGCAAAATTTTACCTTCCTTTATCATAAAGCATTTTTCTCTAATTAGAAAGAAGAATGTTGCTGTGATGAGGAAAACATAAAAAAGAGAGGAAAAATCCCCTCTCTTCCTAGTGAGTGCTGTTATTTTCAACAAGCTTAACCATCATATTGGCAATGGCGTGCTGTTCATCTTTTGATGCTACACTCCAAAGATCTGCCAGCACTTTTTCCTGCTCGTTCTTAGATTCCACTTCATTAGCCAAGTAGCTGCCGATTTCTGTCGCAAGATCTGTAATCGTATCCTGGCTCATACCTTTATCTTGCGCATAGTTCAGACGGTCGCCAAGGAAGTTTTTCCAGCTATCCCAGTTTTCTAATACTGACATGCTTGTTTCCTCCATTTCATGTGAAGTTACAAGATTATTGTGTCCTTCGCAAAAGAAACTATACACCGAATATTTTCGGATCAGCAGTGCCAGCCGCCATTGACCGACAGAATTTGGCCGGTGATATATGACGCTTTTTCAGACAGGAGAAAAGCTGTTGCATCCGCAATTTCTTGCGGCCGGGCCAGCCGGCCGATCGGAATCTCATCAGCGATCTCTTCTTTTTCAGCCGGGGAAAATTGATTCATCATATTTGTATCAACTGCGCCCGGCGCTACGGCGTTTACTCTGATTCCGCTTGGCGCCAGCTCCTTAGCCAATCCTTTTACAAACGAATGCTGAGCTCCTTTTGCCATGCTGTACAGCACTTCACAGGATGCTCCAGTCTCTCCCCAAATCGAGCTGACAGCCACAATCGCTCCCGATTTATTCCGAATCATGCCTGGCAGAAGGTTTCTCGTCAGCATATACGGACTCGCCACATGAAGCTGAACCATTTCCTGGACCGTTGCGTTATCTACATCCGTAATCAGCCCAAAATGGCTTCTTCCGCTGTTTAAAACAATCGCATCAATCGGCTGAACAATTGAACTTGTCAGCTTATCTGCCCCATCTTGCGCGGACAGATCAGCTTGTAATATCTCAGCATTTACGCCAAACATCTCACTTAGTTTTTCAGCAAGCTCCGCTGCCGCGTTTTGATTTGTATTGTAATGCAGCAGCAGATTGTACCCTCTAGCTGCAAGGGTTTCGCTGATGCTTTTGCCAATGTCGCCGCTTGCTCCGGTGATTAGTGCTGTTTTGTTCATCCTCTTTCCTTCTTTCCGCAGAAAAACACCCCTCACACTGGAGGGATGTTTTGTTTATGATTTAGGAACAACCTTGCAGACAGTCAGTCTGTCTGCAGAAATTTCCTCTTGTATTACGTTCTGGACATCCTCGAGGGTAATCTGCTCGAGTACGGTTACAACGTCAAACAGGCTCATATCCAAGAACGCATAACGGGTAAATTGATTGGCGATGTATTCAGGGGAATTCAGCGCTTTTAAGAATGTGCCGATCTTTTTCTTTCTGGCAAGTTCAATCTTTTCAGCAGTAATCAGTTCACCGGCGCGCAAAAGCATGCTTGAAATGTCTTCAGCCAATTGATCAGGCTCAGGCGTATCTCCGCCGATCGCCGCAAAACCGAACCCATATTCAGCAGTAAAATCAAAGCTGAACGTTTCGTCAATATATCCTTTTTCATAAAGTGATTCATACTGGGCAGAGCTTTTGCCAAAAAGAGCTTCAAGCAATAAGTTCATTGAAAGTTCATGCTTTAAGAGCTCTTTGCCTAATTTAAACGGCTTTTTGGATTTCAGCCCGACAAGGCATTTCGGTCCCTGCACGTTCATTTTGATCTCTTTTTCTTTTCGGAAAACCGCTTCTTGCTCTTTCACTTCTTCCCGTTTGATCTCCGGCTGATCGGTATACGGCTTTTTCTCCTGGTTTTCTCTTACCTGAGTAATAATCGCTTCAGGATCTACAGGTCCGACAATGAAAAGGAGCATGTTACTCGGGTGATAAAACGTTTCATAGCATTCATAAAGAAGGTCTTTTGTAATATGTGAAATGCTTTCCACTGTTCCCGCTATGTCAATTCTGACAGGATGCTCTTTGTACATGTTTTCAATGACCCCGAAGTAAAGCCTCCAATCAGGGTTATCGTCGTACATATTAATCTCCTGCCCGATAATCCCTTTTTCCTTTTCAACCGTTTTTTCAGTAAAATATGGGTCCTGTACGAAATCGATAAGCGTCTCTAAATTGCGTTCAACATTTGATGTGCTTGAGAAAAGGTAAGCTGTTCTTGTAAATGACGTAAACGCATTGGCAGAAGCCCCCTGTTTGCTGAAATCTTGAAAAACGTCTCCGTCCGCTTTTTCAAACAGCTTGTGCTCAAGAAAGTGAGCAATCCCGTCCGGCACGTGAACCATCTCATTTTTACCTAAAGGGACAAACCGGTTATCTATCGAGCCGTACTTTGTTGTAAAGACCGCATATGTCTTGTTGAAGCCTTTTTTCGGCAAAACGTAAACATCAAGGCCGTTGGACATTTTTTCATGATACAGCGTCTCCTGAAGCTGTTCATATTCGATTGGTTTGATCAAGATGCACCCTCCGTCCCTTTTAAGAAATAAGTCGTATCAAGCTGAATCTTTTCGCCGGCTTTAATGATATCCTCTTTTGTGACATTCTCAATATTGGCAAGAAAGTCTTCGATAGGAATCTCGACTTGAGCAGCGGCCTGCTGATATAAAAATTCAGATAAACCGTATGCTGTATCAATCGTTTCCAGCACTTGATTTCGAATGACGGCCTTTGTCTGTGCTATATCCTGCTCACTGAAATCGCCGTTTTTCATTGCCTGGAATTGCTCAGCAATAATCGAAACAGCCTGTTCAAAATTTTTCACTTCAATGCCTGACATCACCATTAACAAGCCTTTAAAACTTTCTATACGGGAAGCCGCGTAGTAAGCAAGACTGGCTTTTTCCCGAACATTAATGAAAAGTTTAGAATGAGAGAATCCGCCGAACAATCCGTTAAACACTTGTAAAGCAGGATAATCCTGATCTGTATAAGTGATACTGGTGCGGTAGCCGATATTCAGCTTTCCTTGCTTGACATCCTCTTCATCAATTACTTCTTTTGGCTGAACTTTTTCATCAGCGTGATTGTTTTCAATCGTGCCAAGAGTGCGCTCTTCTGTTTTGAAATACTTATCGATTGCCGATTGTACCTGGTTACTGTCCACATCGCCAACAACATATAGATCAAGCTGGTCTTTTTGGATAGCGCTTTGGTATGTTTCGTATAATTGCTCTGCCGTAATGTCATCGACATCGTCGATTTCACCATTGACATGAAGCGCATAAGGCTCATTTTTGCACATTTCCTGTATCAGCCTTAAATTCGAATAGCGCATTTTATCATCATAGACGGCTTGGATTCTTTGCTTAAGCGTCCGTTTTTCTTGAGCCACATATTGTGACTGAAAAGCGTCTCCCTCTAAAGCAGGTGAAAAGACGATTTCTGCAAGAAGCTGGAGCCCTTTCTCAAGTAGCGGCGTTTGGTCTTTTAAATATTTTTCATTCGGGATTTCAAGCCTGAACGTAATGACGTGCCGCTCTCCTTTTTTCGTAAGATCAGCCGATACTGACGTGCCGTACAGCTCATCCAGGTATGAACGCAATTCTGCGGTTTTCGGATGGCTTTTCGTTCCGCGAAGAAGCACATGCGGAAGCAGCGCTCTTTTGGTGACTTGATCCTTTGTCAGCGGTGCCAGCATCTTAAAAATAAGCGAGACGGTTTTGAATTTTTCTGTTTCTACAATGTGTGCGGTTAAACCGCCGTGCTTTGATTTGAGTTCATTAACATATGACATATGGAACCTCCTTCGTTCATTTCTTAATTAGTATGTATTATGACCAATTTTCAGCATTCGCAGAAACACTCTTTCATGTAATTATAGCAACTGTAGGATTTATAAGGAAACAATAACCTCCGAATGCTGTATAGGTACAGTTGTAAACTGTGCAAGAAAGCGCAAAAAAAGACGGCTGGCTAGACCGTCCCTAAGTTTTTTTCTTCTTCTTCACTTTTTTTAGCATCTACAGTAAAGAGCACTAAAAATAAAGAAACGATGCTGCAAAACGCCGAGAGTATGAAAATAATCCAGTTTGCATTAGACATTAATGCAGCAAAAACAGGTGGACCGAGAGCTACTCCTATAAAGCGCATGCTATTGTAGAAGGAGGAAATGGTTCCGCATTGTTCACTTTCAATCCCTTCGGTTATCAGTGCATCTAAAGCAGGAAGAGCCATTCCAATCCCAATCCCGCCAAAGCTTAAAAAGACAAATAAAAAATAAAAACTGTGGTTCCACCACAAGGCAATAAACGAAAGGGTTAACAGAATCATTCCTGTAACAACGCAAAATTTCATTCGGCCTTTATCTTTACCGATCTTTTTGCCAGCTATAAAAGAACTGGTTGACAAAAACAAAAGTGGGATTGCCAGTAATCCGCCTTTAGCTACTCCGTCAATGGCATACTTGTTCTCCAGCGTATCTGATAAATAAAATAATACGCCAAATAACAAAAACATAATGACGCACCCGATAATGAAGACCGTATAAAGCCAACGACCATCTTGTTTAAAGATTTTCTTCACACTCTTAATAAACTCAGAAACAGCAGGCGCATCTTCATCTTCTTCAGGCTTGGCCACCAAAAACAATACGAGCAAAAAGCTGATCAAACAGAAAAACGGAATAAACCAAAACGGTACAAACCAATACCAAGAAGCCAGCAAGGCTCCAAGTATGGGACTCAGTACCTTCCCTGACGTGTTGGCGGTTTCAATATCGCCAAGACCAGCGCTGACCTTTTCATCGTCTCCTTTAAACAAGTCGCCGATAAACGGCATGACGATCGGAGCGGCACCTGCAGAACCAATGCCTTGAAGAACCCGCCCCGCCAAGATCATAGCATAAGGATTTTTCATATAGGTCGAGGCAAAAGCAGCTACGGCTCCCCCCAATCCTGCAATGAGGAGGCATGGAAGCAATATTTTTTTTCTCCCGAAACGATCCGACAAATATCCGGCAATCGGAATGCAAATAATTGCTACTACTGAGTATACAGTAATGATTAAAGACACTTGAAATGAAGTCACAGACAGCTTTTTCTCCATCATCGGAAGAACAGGAATCAGCATGGAGTTCCCGAGTGTCATCACAAGCGGGACGGAAGACAATGCAATAATATTTTTCATTCCATTTTTCTCTCTCAACATTTTCACCCATTCACTTTCTTGTCATCCCTTATATATTGCGTTAACCGGAATGAAAGTATGTACAAAGAAACATGAATCAGTGCAAATAAAAAAACAGACACATACAGGCGTCCGTTTTTAGAATCGTTTACGCAAAACATGAAATCTGAATTTATCCGCTCTAAAATAATTTAAAGAATAAAGCACCGGTTTATCGTGCTGATCGTAATGGGTTTGTTTTAACAGCAAAAGAGCTGTTTCCGGATCGCATTCAAGTACGGGAGAAATGGTATCGTGATAGCCGATCGGTTCTATATCAGTTACTGCATAGCTGATTACGGAGCCTGAATTTTTCTCAAGCAGGTCAAACATAGATTCTTGCTGATGAGAAAAAGAATTCGGCAAAATATTCATCGGAATTTTGTCTATACAATACACAATCGGCTGTCCGTCAGCTGTCCTGACTCGTTCAAGGTAAAAAAGTTCTTGCCCTTCTGCCAAATGAAATCTCTTCGTATCATCTTCAGACGGCATAAGCACTTGTGATGATAGAAAAATCGTGCCAGGGGTCATATTCGCCTGTTCTATCATCTTCGTTACACTGTTTAGCTGTTCAATGCCCGAAAGAAATAACGGCTTAGAATGGACAAAAGTGCCTACACCATGCCTTCTGATAATCACATGCTCTTCTTCCAGTATCCGCAAGGCTTCTCTTAGCGTCGCTCTGCTGACACCAAGCTTTTTGGAAAGCTCAAATTCAGAAGGCAGCTTTTCCTTCTCAGTGTAGATCCCATTTTTTATATCCTCTTTAATTCGTTCAATTACTTTCAAATACAAGTGCCGATTATCAGCTTTTGTAGACATGTTTCCCCTCCGTAAACCACTTTCGATAAAAATTATTGAACAATTGGGACAACTATATCATGTTTTGTCGAAAAAATAAATAGAAAGGTGATCAGTTTACATAATGTTATTATTGACGACTATAGAAAGCGGAACTCCCTTCATTAAGAAGAGAGCTCATCATATTTCTCTTTTGATAATAATACTTCCCTAGGTTTGCTGCCTTCATACGGTCCGACAACACCGCGTTCCTCCATTGCGTCAATCAGGCGCGCCGCTCTCGTATAGCCGATTCTGAATCTTCTTTGCAGCATTGAAACAGATGCCGTCTGCATGCCGACAATTAATTCAACAGCTTCATCATAAAGTTCATCAGTAACCTCGGAATGAGTTTCCGTTGTCTCCTCAGGGATCATTTCTTCTTGATATTGCGCTTTTTGCTGCGTAATCACATGGTCGACGACCTTCTCCACTTCGTCATCCGACAAAAATGCTCCCTGCACACGGACAGGTTTGTTAGCCCCTACAGGTAAAAACAGCATATCGCCGCGGCCAAGAAGCTTCTCAGCGCCACCCATGTCAAGAATGGTCCTTGAATCCGTCTGTGAAGATACGCTGAACGCGATTCGTGACGGAATGTTCGCTTTGATCACCCCTGTGATAACATCCACCGATGGCCGCTGTGTCGCAATAATAAGATGGATGCCGGCAGCCCGCGCCATTTGGGACAATCTCGTAATCGAATCTTCCACATCGGATGAAGCGACCATCATGAGATCGGCAAGCTCGTCCACAATGACAACAATATAGGGCAGCTCTGGCTGTTTCGCTCCTTCTTCATTGTTGGCGCGTTTTATATAATCATTGTATCCTTCAATATTTCTTGTACCCGTATGAGAAAATAATTCGTACCGCCGCTCCATTTCATTGACAACCTTTTTCAAAGCCTGCGACGCTTTTTTCGGATCGGTTACAACCGGAGCAAGCAAATGCGGAATCCCATTGTAGACATTGAGCTCTACCATTTTAGGATCGATCATCATCATTTTCACTTCATGCGGTTTCGCGCGCATTAAAATACTTGTAATAATGCCGTTGACACAGACACTTTTCCCGCTACCGGTTGCGCCTGCGACCAAAAGGTGGGGCATCTTGTTTAACTCAGCCAATACAGCTTCACCTGAAATATTGCGGCCGAGTCCAATTAACAGCTTCGCATCCGGTCTGTCATTCAATTTAGACTCCAGCACTTCCTTCAGCGAAACCATTGCCACTTCTGCGTTTGGAACTTCAATTCCGATTGCTGATTTGCCTGGTATAGGCGCTTCGATCCTGATATCCTTCGCAGCAAGCGCAAGCGCTAAATCATCGCTTAAATTGACAATTTTGCTAACCTTCACTCCGACATCAGGATATACTTCATATTTTGTTACGGCCGGTCCGAGATGAACCTGTGTGACTTTCGCCTTTACGCCAAAGCTTTGGAATGTGCGTTCAAGCTTTCTCGCATTTTCATAAATATTCTTTTTATCAGCCTGCTGGCCGGTATGCTTCGGATCTGCCAGCAAATCCAGTGACGGCATCTCGTAATCCTTATTTTCGAGCTCTGTAAAGGTCATAGGAGGAGCAGAAACAGTTTCATGATCACCTGTCTCCGGTTGGATGTCCTGAAGCGGCTTCGACACAGGTTCGGCGCGCTTTTCTATAACTGGAGACTCTTCCTCTTCATTACGATCAGAAAAGCTTGAGATAATCGGCTCTGAATGAATAAGAGGCGATACTGTTTCATAATCCCCCTCTTCATCAGGAGGCTCCGGTTCCATTTGCTGTTTTTTGCGGGCCGGTTTTTGTTTTTTGCTCGGCGCTTTCGTTTTTTTCGATGACTGCATATTTGATTTGAAGGATTTCATATCATCAATAAATGCTAACCATTGTTCTTTTATAAAACGTCCAATCGGGCTCATCCACTTTTTTAGCGTTTCTTGTAGCGAGCGTCCTGTTACTAAAATCATTCCGATCAAAATCATGACAATTGCCATGATCTGAGAACCAGTCGACGCAAACAAAAAGTGTGAAGCCGCAAACAGCAGCGCACCGATCATTCCTCCGCCTAAATCAGGTGAAGCAGAGCTGCCATTCATGTCCATTAAAAACAATTCCCACGTATTGCGCACCACGCTTGCAGACTCAATAGACCCTTTGTGCGTCAAATTTTTAAATAGCTGCACGTGAGAAAGCAGCAATATACTTGCGATAATACAGTACAACCCGGCCTTTCGTCTCGTTAAAAGGCTTGGGGTTTTTTTCTTCCAAAACAGTGAGACTCCTAACACCAATAAACCTAACAAGCATAAAATAAACCACTCTCCAGCAAAAAAGCGGAACAAATAGATAAACGTTTGCCCGACTACCCCCAGCTGCAAGATTGCGATAATTGAAATGGCTATACACAGCAATCCGTTGAGCTCGTATTTTATATTGAGCTGTTTCGCCTGTTTTTTTCTTAATTTTCGTTTTTTCTTTGCCATACTCATCACCTTACTGCGTTAAAAAATGTAAGTTCATACATAATGAAGAAAGCAGCCGTTTACAGGCTGCGTTTTTTCTGTAGGATTCCCCTATTATAGCATATTTTGCCCTTTAAAAAGGGTTGGATTCTTATACGTTTAATTTCAGCTTTTGTCCCGGTGAAATGTCCGGATGCAGAAAATGCATTGGATTGGTGCTCATGATTTGAATGACTTCCGCTTCATTCCCTTTCATTTCGACTAGAAGCGGTACACCTTTATATTCAATTTGCTCATGTGCGCTTGTCTCTTGGTTCTGTTCTGCAAACACAATTTCCTGCGGCATCACGGTATAAAGAATCATTGAATCATCCGTCCTTCTTCTTTCCTTGCTTCGTCGATGAGCTCATTCAGTTTATTGATTGCCTGTCCGACACCGCCTGCGTGATCGATCAATCCGTATTTAACTGCGTCCTTACCGACCACATTTGTTCCGATATCCCGTGTTAAGTTTCCTTTTGAAAACATTAGCTCTTTAAATTTCTCTTCGGTTATATTGGAATGGCTTGTCACAAATTTAACAACTCTTTCTTGCATCTTATCCAGGTATTCAAACGTTTGCGGTACCCCGATGACCAGCCCGGTGAGCCTAACTGGATGAATCGTCATCGTTGCTGTTTCGGCGATATAGCTGTAATCACAGGATACAGCAATCGGAACGCCGATTGAATGCCCCCCGCCAAGCACGATAGAAACGGTCGGTTTCGATAAAGATGCAAGCATTTCCGCTATTGCAAGACCAGCTTCAACATCTCCTCCGACAGTATTTAATATGATCAGCAAGCCTTCAATTTTAGGATTTTGTTCAATTGCCACAATCTGCGGGATGACATGTTCATATTTTGTTGTTTTGTTTTGCGGAGGAAGCTGAACATGGCCTTCAATTTGTCCGATAATGGTCAGACAATGAATATTTGTATCTTGGGGCAGCTGCGGAAGCGTCGTTTCACCAAGCTGCTGTATTTTATTCATAATGCTGTCCTTCGCATCATTTTTTTCAGGACGCTCTTCTTCTGTGTTTTCCATACGATGATCCATCTCGCTTTCATCCTTTCCGAGTTTCTCTTTGTATTATGAACAAAGATACTTCATTCAATCCCGGCTTGAAGGACAAAAAATAAAGACCGGAGCAGCTCCGGTCTTTAGTCAGTCATTATACTTCCATAATAATTGGGATGATCATCGGTTTACGTTTCGTTTTTTCATAAAGGAATTGGTTCAAAGCATCCCGCATTGCCTGCTTCAACGTTGACCATTCGACATTTGATGTTTCAGTCGCTTCTGTCACGATGGACCGGACAAGCTCAGTAGCCTGTACGATAAGACCTTCAGACTCTCTTACATAAACAAAGCCGCGAGTGATAATTTCTGGTCCTGATACAAGATGTTTCTTTTGTTTATCAAGTGTAATGACAACGATTAAAATTCCGTCCTGTGAAAGCAAGCGGCGGTCTCTCAATACGATATTGCCGATATCACCGACACCTAAACCATCAATTAAAATATTGCCGTAAGGAACTTTATCCCCAATTTTTACGTTTTGGCCGCGGAATTCAACGACGTCGCCTTTTTCAATTAAGAAGATGTCACTGCGCTTCATGCCGGTTTCTTCAGCGATTTTTGAATGAGCTTTTTGCATTCTGTATTCGCCGTTTACAGGAATCAAATATTTTGGTTTAAGCAGGTTGATCATCAGCTTTAACTCTTCTTGTGAGCCGTGGCCTGATACATGAACACGCTTTTGGGCAAAGATGACTTGTGCACCGGCTCTCGCAAGAAGATCTACTGTTTTAGAGTAAATGAGTTCCTGCCCGGGAATCGGAGTTGACGCAATGACCACCGTATCCCCTTCTTCAATGTTCAGCTGTTTGTGAGCTTTGTTTGCCATTCTTGTCAAAGCAGCTAATGGTTCACCTTGGCTTCCGGCTGTAATAATGGCCACTTCGCGCTTCGGATATTTTTTGACATCCTGTACAGAAATAAACAATTCATCATCTGCTTCAATGTATCCTAACTTTCTCGCCAGCTGCAGGACAGATTGAAGATTTTTTCCGGCTACGGCAATCTTTCTGCCATTTTGAGCCGCTGCATGAATGACTTGCTGAATCCGGTTAATATTGGATGCGAAAACAGCAATAATCACCCGGTTCTGTGAATTATACAGCGCATCCGAAATTTCTCCGCTGACAGCCGCTTCCGAAGGGGTGTAACCCGGCCGTTCCGCATTTGCACTGTCAGAAAGCAGAGCGAGCACGCCGCTATTGCCGATCTTGGCGATCTCGCCAATGTCGCACGTCTGATTAAGTGCAGGTGTTTGGTCAAATTTGAAGTCTCCCGTGCATACAATAGATCCAAGTGATGTTTTAAAGCTCACACCTACAGAATCAGGAATGCTGTGAATCGTTCTAAAGAACGATACTTTTGTTGATTCAAATGTAATGACAGATTTTGAGTGAATTTCTCTTAAATCAGTTTTTCGGTTATGTCCGTATTGTTTTAATTTCTCTCTTAACAGTGCAAGCGTCAGTTTTGTTCCGTACACTGGAACGGACAGCTTGTTTAATAAGTAAAAAACGCCGCCGATATTTTCATCGTGCCCGTGCGTTAAAAAGATTGCCTTGACGCGGTCAGCCCGTTCAATCAAATATGATATGTCAGGAATCACTACATCAATACCGAGCATTTCGTTTTCTGGATGCATAAGGCCGGCATCAACGACAAATATGTCTGAGTCAATTTCAA
This sequence comes from Bacillus sp. FSL R5-0576, assembly GCF_038004765.1. Taxonomy (NCBI): domain Bacteria; kingdom Bacillati; phylum Bacillota; class Bacilli; order Caryophanales; family Bacillaceae; genus Bacillus; species Bacillus sp. FSL R5-0576. The sequence goes on along the minus strand of NZ_JBBORU010000001.1, from coordinate 1,621,079 downwards.
TGACATAAAGGTTCTTCCCAATCTCTCCGACACCGCCAAGGGCGATAATTCTAACGTTTTCTGTATTTTTCTTTTTCAAAATCTATATCCTCCTAGTCTCATACCCGTCCATCATCACTTGTTCCTATTATAACTGAAAGTAAATTTAGAAAACAAGATAAAGCAGAAGGTTTAGGGAAAACCAATATGTAAAAGAAACGGTCAAACTCAGCTGAATGTGAGAATGACCGCGTTTGTTTCACTGTATGAAATTTTCTTACAGTTCGCTGATCGTGCTGCTTAAGCTCAGACGTTCATCCTCAGTTAACGGGACTAGAGGCAGACGCACAGAACCGACATCAAGACCTCTCAGCTGAAGCGCTGTTTTGACTGGAGCAGGATTAGGCGCTTTAAACAGTTCCTTCATAATCGGCAGCAGTTTCTGATGGATCAGTGCCGCATTAGCTGTTTGCCCATTCGTATAATTTTTGATCATTTGCTGCATATCAGAGCCTGCAATATGGCTCGCCACTGATACAACTCCTCTTCCTCCAACTGAAAGAATAGGAAGCGTCAGAGCGTCATCCCCTGAATAGACATAGAAGTCTTCCGGTGTTTCAGCAATAATTTTTGTAATCGCTTCGAGGTCTCCGCTTGCTTCTTTAATCGCAACCACATTCGGAATGTCCGCCGCCAAACGGATCGTCGTTTCAGGAGCAAGAGAAGCAACCGTACGGCCAGGAACATTATAGAGCATAACCGGAAGAGATGTCTCTGCCGCAATTGCTTTAAAATGCTGGTACATTCCTTCTTGAGAAGGTTTATTGTAATACGGGGTAACAAGCATAACAGCGTCCACGCCCGCTTCCTCAGCTTTTTTTGTCAGCTTAATGGAATCTTTCGTGTTGTTGCTTCCAGTACCAGCGATAACGGGCACCCGTCCGTTTACTTCTTTTACCGTATATTCAAAAAGCGCAATTTTTTCTTCAGTTGAAAGGGTCGGAGATTCTCCAGTTGTTCCCGCTACTACTAAAGAATCCGTTCCGTTTTTCAACAAGTAATCAATCAGTGTAGACAGTTTTTGAAAGTCTACGTTCCCTTTATTGTCAAAGGGTGTAATCATCGCTGTAGACACATTTCCGAAATTCATTTTATTCACCTCATCATGATTCAATCACATTTACTTCGAAAGTTCAAACACTTCATGCAAAGCGTTTACAGCAGGAACCATATCCGCTTCATGGACGAGCACCCATATCGTCGTATGGCTGTCAGCCGACTGAAGGATCGGAATTTCTTTTTCTGAAAGAGCCGATACAATTTTGGACGTAACACCGGGAACACCCATAATGCCCGCGCCGACCGCCGATACCTTCGCGCAGTTTCTCGTCACCATTGGATCATAGCCCATATCCATTAAAATACGCTGAGCTGTTTCTGTTTTATTTCCGGCTACCGTATAGACGATTTCACTAGGTGTAATGTTAAAGAAATCGACACTGATTCCAGCGTTTGCCATAGCCTTGAACACTTCAGTCTGAACGTTATACTGGCCGATTTTCGCAGGCACTTTGAACTGCGTGACATCTTTGACATGGGCGATTCCCGTAATCAGCCTTTCAAAAACATCACTGCCGACCTTGGAAGAGTGATGTGATGTCACCAATGTACCTTTATCATTCGAATAAGTCGAACGGACGCGGATCGGAACCTTGGCCTGCATTGCGATTTCCACAGCACGCGGATGAATGACCTTGGCCCCCTGATACGCCAGGTTGCAGATTTCTGTATACGTCACAACAGGAAGCGGTTTTGCATTTTCCACCACTCTTGGGTCAGCAGTCATCACGCCTTCTACATCGGTGAAAATATCGATGTATTCCGCATCAACAGCTGCTCCGAGTGCGGCTGCAGACGTATCGCTGCCCCCTCTGCCGATTGTTGTTGTATCACCCTTTTCAGTTGCGCCCTGGAAGCCTGCGACGACTACCGCATCATGATTGGCGAGCACACTGAATAAACGCTCCGGTTTCATTTCAATGATTTTTGCATTGGTATGCTGATCATTCGTTAAAAAGCCAGCCTGAGCCCCTGTCAGCGCAGCTGCTTTCACACCGTTATCAAGCAGCATGCTTGTAAAGACGACAGAGGAAATAGTCTCTCCGCAAGATAAAAGCAAATCCTGTTCCCTAGGAGAAATCGCTGACTGATCGCCGTAAAGCAGCCCGAGCAAAGAATCTGTTGCATACGGGTCTCCTTTTCGGCCCATCGCTGAAACGACAACGACAACCTTATATCCTTCACTGATTGCTTCTTTAATATGCCCTAAAGCCAGTTTGCGGCCTTTATCATCTTTTACTGATGTTCCGCCGAACTTTTGAACAATTATCTTCACTGTTTTCACTCCAAATTATTCGGACGTAACAGAAGAGAGCAGGCTGATAGCGCCTTACTCTCTTCTATTCGTCTTTAGAAAATTCTCTCTTTTATACGAGGTTTAGTTTTTTCAGGCTTTCTGCAATTTGAACAGAGTTCCATGCCGCGCCTTTTAATAGGTTATCAGAAACAACCCATAAATGAAAACCGTTTGCTCTGTCCAAGTCTTTGCGAATGCGGCCCACAAACACATCGTTTTTGCCGACAGCATCAGCAGGCATCGGATAAAGCTGCTGGCTTGGATCATCCTGAAGTGTCACGCCCGGAGCTTCTTTCAATAGATTTTTAATATCTTCAACTGTAGCGTCATCACGGTCTACCTCAATGTAGACGGACTCTGAGTGCCCAGTTTGGATTGGCAGTCTCACACATGTAGCCGCAACTTGAAGGTCAGGCATGTGCATGATTTTTTTCGTTTCATTTATCATTTTCATTTCCTCAAACGTATAGCCGTTATCTTGGAATTTATCGATTTGCGGAATCGCGTTGAAGGCGATTTGATAGTGTTTTTTGTCACCTTTTACAGGCATGATCTCAGGCTCTATTTCTTCTTTATTTAAAATCGCCTGTGTTTGGCTGTAAAGCTCTTTTACAGCTTCATTACCCGCTCCTGATACTGCCTGGTAAGTTGATACGATGACCTTGTTTAAGCCATATGCTTTGCGGATCGGTTCAAGTGCCGCAACCATTTGGATTGTAGAGCAGTTTGGATTGGCAATAATGCCGTTGTGTTCATGCAAGTCTGCCTCATTCACTTCTGGCACAACAAGCGGTGTATTTTCATCCATGCGGAACGCGCTCGTATTATCTATAACAATAGCGCCGCGTTTTACAGCTTCTGGTGCCAATGCTTGTGATACGCTTCCGCCGGCGCTGAACAAAGCAATATTTACCCCTTCAAAGCTCTCAGGAGAAGCTTCCTGAACAGTCAGTTCTTGGCCTTTAAACGTGACTTTTGTCCCCGCAGAGCGTTTTGAAGATAGCAATGTAAGTGTGTCCATTTCAAAGTTTCTGTCTTCAAGTGTTTTAAGCATTTGTTGTCCCACAGCCCCTGTCGCTCCGACAACAGCTACGTGTAAACCTCTTCCCATCTGTAAAACTCCTTCCGCCAATCAGCTTCATTGAATTGATTTGACTATGATTTTACGTTTTATTTTACCATAGAATATGCGGGTGATGACCGAATTTTTTAGTTTGGGAAAGATTTTCTGTAAATTTAGTCATTTCCCTGATAATTCTCAACTAGAATCGGCTGAAGCTGCTGGTGCATGAGTGCCTTTTCAATCGTTTGCGGTAGCAGATCCATTTTGGCTACCATTGAATTCGGTTTTTTAAATGGATCATCTTGCCCGAATGGAATAAAAAAGATATTTTTTGTTGACATGAGCCTCATTAAATTTGTTCCGTTTAAACCAAGAGCATCATTTGTCGAGATACCCAGAACGACAGGCCGATTGTTCCGGATTGTCGCTTTTGCCGCCATCAGCACCGGGCTGTCCGTCATGGCATTTGCCAGCTTGCTCATTGAATTGCCTGTTAAAGGCGCAATGACCATGCAGTCAAGGGGCAGCTTCGGCCCAAGAGGTTCTGCCTTTACAATCGAATCAATGGCCTCATATCCAGTCAGGTCTTCAATTTTTTTAACCCATTCTGCGCCCTCTCCAAATCGGGTATTTGTGGATTTTACATTAAATGTGACAACCGGACGGACTTCAGCTCCTTCATTGACCAACGCCTCAATTTGCGGGAAAACCGCTTCATATGTGCAATGCGACCCGGTCAGCCCAAACCCGATTCTTTTTCCTTTTAGTGACGACATCCTTATTTCCCCTCCTCAGCTTGTATTTCAGCCAAAAGCTTGCTCAAGACGTTTGCAAGGATTTGCCCAGCTGTTTTAGGAGCGACAATCCCTGGAAGCCCGGGAGCAAGAAGTGCTTTAATCCCTTGTTTCTCGGCATATTTAAAATCCGTTCCCCCGGGACGTGAGGCCAGATCCAATATTAAGGTTTTTGGTGTCATGCTAGAAAGTACCGTTTGATTTAAAATCATACTCGGTATGGTATTAATGCAAATATCTATATCTTTTACATGCTCTTTCAGCTCATCGGTATGAAAAGGAACGAGCCCCATTTCAGTGATACGTGCCAGATGCGCTGAACTTCTTGCCCCCACTTTTACATTCGCCCCGAGCGCGGCAAATGTACGGGCAATCGTCATCCCGGTGCGCCCCAGACCGAGAACGGCCACCTGTGATCCGTGTATCGTATAATCCGTGTGCTGAATAGCCAGCATGATCGTTCCTTCTACTGTCGGAATAGAGTTGTATATCGCAATGTCATCCCGCTCAAACAGTTTAACAAGTTTTCTTTTTGTCTGAGCTGCAATGTTTTCTAAATAGACGTTAGAAATGCCTGAGAAAATGACACAATGTGCAGGCGTTCTGTCGAGATGGTCCTGTTTTAACACAACTTCTTCATTAGAAAATACAGTTGATACGACACCTTCTCCTGTTGTCGCGGATACTGGAAGAATGATGCTGTCTATTTGCTGAAAAGGAATTTCATCAATATTGCATTTTACTGCCCCGGTAAAACCGTGATCCAATTGGTCAAAACCGACAAGATAGATGTCAGCCTGCTGTTCAGTGAGCTTTCTTATAATTTCGAGCTGTCTTGCGTCACCGCCGATAACTGCAATTTTCAATCCGGTTAACATTCTAAACGTTCACCTTCTTTGTATATACTGGATCTCTAGTTGTTAAGCTCCCCTTCATCTTATGATCAAAAGAAAATACTGGTGAATATAAAAGATGCGCTTTTTCCATATAAAAAAACATCGGCTCCGGCAGCCGATGTTTCAGATGTTTTCTTTAGAGCCCGCTTCACAGTCAATTGGGCTATTTACTCTTGTCGAGGAGGCATTTCCTCAGGTACATCTAATATAATCATATCTGAACCGATCTTTTGAATATGGTGCCATGGGACACGAATGTCATGACCTTGCTTTCTCAAACCAAACCACTTAACTGTGGGAATGAGGAGTGCTGTAATCTGTCCATCCTGTTCATTGATTTCCAAATCGGTCTGGCCGAGCACTCCGAGCCGTTCAGCTCTTTTGATGTCTACAATTTCCTTTCCTGATAATTCACTGAGCCGCATGTCTGTCACCCCCTTGTACTATGTATGATGAAAGGGATTAAAAAATGCCTGCTCCATTATGGAGCAGGCTTTCCTTTTTAAGACGGCATATTGCCGGAAGGGCTGATAAGTGCTAATGCATAGTCTTCGGTAAACAATTGTCTGGCAAGGCCGTTAACACGCTCTAAGTTCACGGCGTTTAATTCATTGATGATTTCATCTAATGTTTTATGTTTGCCGAGCAGCAGTTCATTTTTTCCGTTTCGGCTCATTTTGCTGTTTGTGCTTTCTAAGCTCAGCATTAAGCTTCCCTTCATTTGCTCTTTGCTGTTTTCCAGTTCTTTCGAGGTAATGCCGTCACGTTTTAATGTGGCAAGGGTTTCTTGAATTGTTTCCGACAGCTGCTGAAGCTGATTTGCACCCGTTCCGCCGTAAATCGTTAGCATTCCGCTGTCCTCATATGAGCTGTGATAGCTGTAAACAGAATAAGCAAGTCCTTTATCTTCACGCACATCTTGGAACAGCCGGCTGCTCATGCTGCCTCCGAGCACATTGTTGAGGACGATTAAATCATAAATACGTTCATGGCCAACCTCTAAGCCTTTAAATCCAAGGCACAAATGAGCCTGCTCTGTTTCTTTTTTTCTCGTCAGTTTTTCCGTGTGGAACTCAGGCTTCTCAAGGCCTGTCGCTTTACCTTTCGCCTCGTATGACCCGAACCATTTTTCTACATCTTTGATAAAACTGTCAGATATATTGCCCGCTACCGAAATCACCACTCGGTCCGGCGTATAATAATCATGCATGTATTGTCTGAGAGAGTCACCGTTAAAGGAAGCAAGCGTTTCTTCCGTGCCTAGAATTGGGTAGCCTAAAGAATGATTGCCGTAAGTGGCTTTGCTCAATAAATCATGTACAATGTCGTCCGGCGCATCTTCATACATTTTAATTTCTTCATATACTACATTTTTCTCTTTTTTCAGCTCGTTTTCATCAAACGTTGAATGAAAGAACATATCTGCTAATACGTCCAGCGCGTAATTCGCATGCTCGTCAAGCACCTTTGCATAGTAGCAGGTATATTCCTTTGAAGTAAACGCATTGACCTGGCCGCCAATACGATCAAAAGATTCTGCTATCTCGCGTGCAGATTTTGTGCTCGTCCCTTTAAAGAACATGTGCTCTAAAAAGTGAGAAATTCCGTTTATCTCCGGCGTTTCATGTCTCGAACCTGTGCCGATCCATACGCCGATCGCAACAGAACGGACTGTCGGGTTATTTTCCAGCACAATTCTTACACCATTTTGACACGTATATCGTTTAATCAAATTTGTTCCTCCTATTCAAAGACAAGCTGCCTTCATCTGTTACTTCAATAGTCTTGTTTCATCCATTAGTTCAGTGACTGTTCCAAGCGCATATCCTTTGTCTTTTATCTGTGTAATCAGCGCTTCAAGACTTTCCGCCGTAGGGTCAGTCGGATGCATTAAAATCATGGCACCATTATGTATCTTGCTTAACACTCTCGTCTGAAGTACAGACGGAGCCGGCTTTTGCCAATCGATTGTATCAACTGTCCACATGACTGTTCCCATCTGTTTCTCTGCTGCAATGTCGATAACCGCTTTTCTGAAACTTCCGCTTGGCGGAGCGAACCACTTTGGCTTAACACCGATCGTTTGTTCTATTTGTTCATTAGTCTTGTCGAGCTGCTCGGAAATTCTTCCTGTAGTCAGTTTGCTCATATCCGGATGATTGTATGAATGATTTCCGATTTCATGTCCGTCTTTTGCAATCTTCTTAGCGAGCTGTACATTGTTTCTCACCCAATTGCCTTCTAAAAAGAACGTAGCTTTAACCTGGTGCTTTTGCAGAATAGGGAGCATTTTTTCCAAATACTCATTTCCCCATGCCACATTGATTAAAAAAGCCACCATCGGTTTGTCAGGATTTCCTTTATAAATAGGCTCAGGCTGAAGTGACTCAAGATGAACACTTGGTTTTACTTGACTGTACACCAAATCTTTTTCCCGAAACTCACCATGCTTTTTCATTTTTTTATATGATTGTTCAATATTGACCTTTAATCCATTGTAGCCGGGAATGCTTTTCCACACTTTATCAATTCTTGCATTCTGGGGCTTAACTTCGTACTCCGGCGCTTTTTGAAGCAATTCTTCATATAACGGGTCTTTTGACGCCGTGACAGTCACCGTATCTTTTTTCATTGCCCCTATATAATCAAGTGCATGCGGATTTTCCATCATCTCAAATGAGACAAAAAAAAGAAATAAAAAAACGGCAAACGGTACAAATTTTTTGTACATGTTCTGTCCCCCCTCACCTCACATTATGAAGGAGAAGGACAAGGTAGAACCCGCCTGCTTTTGAAAAGCTTCAAAATAAAGAAGCCGGGTCTCCCAGGCTCCTTTTATGTTTTCATTTAAGATTGTTGTTCTTCTTTTTCTTTCTCTTCACGGAGCACCGCTTTGCGGGATAAATTCACTCGTCCTTGTTTATCAATTTCAGTGACTTTGACAAGAATCTCGTCTCCGATTTTTACAACATCTTCAACTTTCCCTACGCGTTCAAGCGCAAGCTCTGAAATGTGCACCAAGCCGTCTTTTCCGCTGAAAATTTCAACGAAAGCCCCGAATTTTTCAATCCGTTTCACTTTACCTAGGTAAAGTTGGCCGACTTCAACCTCTCTAACAAGGTCTTCGATGATTTTTTTCGCTTTTTGGTTGCCGCTTTCATCTGTAGAGGAAATAAAGATTGTGCCGTCCTGCTCAATATCAATTTTAACACCGGTTTCTTCGATGATCTTATTGATTTGTTTTCCGCTTGGTCCGATGACATCGCGGATTTTATCAGGATTAATGGTCATTGTTAAGATCTTAGGCGCATATCGAGAAAGCTCTTTTCTTGATTCGCTTAATGTTGCAAGCATGCTGTTGAGGATTTCCATTCTGCCCTTTTTCGCCTGCTGAAGCGCTTCTTCAAGAATCTCTCTGGAAAGGCCTTCAATTTTAATGTCCATTTGCAGGGCCGTTACGCCTTTTTCAGTTCCCGCTACTTTAAAGTCCATATCTCCGAGCGCGTCTTCCATGCCTTGGATGTCAGTCAAGACAGTGTAATGTTCGCCTGATTTGACAAGACCCATCGCAATACCAGCAACTGGCGCTTTAATCGGTACACCGGCATCCATCATTGCAAGTGTGCTTGCGCAAATGCTTGCTTGAGATGTAGAACCGTTTGATTCAAGCACTTCTGAAACAAGACGGACAGTATAAGGGAAGTCTTTTTCAGACGGAATAACTGGCTCAAGCGCACGCTCACCCAGTGCTCCGTGTCCGATTTCACGACGTCCCGGTCCGCGCATCGGTCCTGTTTCCCCAACGCTGAATTGCGGGAAGTTGTAATGATGCATAAACCGTTTCGACTCTTCGACACCTAAGCCGTCAAGGATTTGCACATCTCCCAGAGCACCTAGCGTACATACGCTGAGGGCCTGAGTTTGTCCCCTTGTAAATAGACCTGAACCGTGCGTTCTTGGCAAGAGGCCAACCTCTGAAGAGAGCGGGCGGATTTGATCGACACCGCGGCCGTCCGGTCTTACTTTCTCTTCAGTAATCAGGCGGCGAACTTCATTTTTCACCAGCTTGGATAAAATCTGCTTCACTTGCTTGATTGTGTCTTCATCATGTTCTTCATCCTCGAATTTTGCCACAACTGCGTTCTTCACTTCGTTAATGGCATCTTCACGGGCATGCTTTTCATGAACTTGGATGGCTTTCAGCAGATCCTCTTCTGCCAAAGCTTTTACTTTTTCATTAAGCTCTTCATCAATTTCAAAGAGCTTAATTTCAGATTTCTCTTTGCCGACTGCTGCAACAATTTCTTCTTGGAATGCAATCAGGCGTTTAATTTCTTCATGGCCGAACATAATGGCTTCAAGCATGATTTCCTCAGGAACTTCGTCCGCTCCCGCTTCTACCATGTTAATCGCATCTTTCGTGCCGGCAACGACAAGATTGATGTCGCTTTTTTCAAGCTGATCGACTGTCGGGTTAATGATAAATTGATCATCAATGCGTCCGACAGTAACCCCTGCAATCGGTCCTTCAAACGGAATATCCGATACAGAAAGTGCAAGAGATGAACCGAACATGGCAGCCATTTCTGAAGAGCAGTTTTGGTCAACACTCATGACAATGCTGATGACTTGAACTTCATTACGGAATCCATCGGCAAACAAAGGACGGATCGGACGGTCAATTAAACGGCTGGCAAGAACCGCTTTTTCACTTGGACGTCCTTCTCTTTTAATAAATCCGCCCGGAATTTTCCCTACCGCATATAATCTTTCTTCATAGTTTACAGTAAGAGGGAAGAAATCAAGCGGTTTAGGTTCTTTTGAAGCGGTTGCTGTACTAAGTACTGCTGTATCACCGTAGCGGATCATCACAGCACCATTTGCCTGTTTGGCAAGCTGGCCGGTTTCAACAGTAAGCGTTCTTCCGGCCCAATCTATGGTAAAGACATGTTTTTCTTGTCCCATACAATTACGAACTCCTCTCTTCGTTGTGTGAAATAATCAATTACTCCTATTATGAACGAAATGAATTGAACATATCAATGTCAAAGTAGTATGTAAAAGGATTTCAATGATTTGTTATAAGAAATTTCGCTTTAATACGATAAAAAAGCGGGAATCCTCCCGCTTTTTACGATTATCGACGTAAGCCTAGTTTGTTAATTAACTCACGGTAACGAGTTACGTCTTTATTACGCAGATACGTAAGAAGATTACGACGCTTACCTACCATTTTAAGAAGACCGCGACGTGAGTGGTGGTCTTTCTTGTGAGTACGTAAATGCTCGTTCAAGTTGTTAATTGAGTCAGTTAGGATAGCGATCTGAACTTCTGGAGATCCAGTATCAGATTCGTGTGTTTTGAACTCATTGATGAGTTGGTTTTTACGCTCTTGAGTAATTGCCATCCTGTTTCACCTCCAAATCATATTTAGCCCCAGTTACCTAGCAACCGTCGGTGACTTCGGATTGCCAAGCAATGGTTTTAAGACTACGAAAACTATCATACTAAAAATCGTGCCTATATGCAAATATTTTAGAATAAAATTTGCGTGCGTTGCAAGTTATTTCCGTAAATTGCTGAAATAACGGATGGCTTGCTGCTTATCTTTCTCAATTTGCTCTGTTAATTCTTTGATGCCATTGAATTTCCGCTCGCTCCGAATCCGTTTGTACCATTCGATTTTTATAGCGGCTCCATATACCTCTTGATCGAAATCAAACAGATTGACCTCGATGGAAGGCTGCTCAGGGCGCTTTTCATAAAACGTCGGCTTATAGCCAATATTGCAAACGCCATTGTAAACTTCGCCGTTCACTTCCGCTTTTACGGCATATACACCTGTGGGCGGGACGATATAGCTGTTATTTAAACCGACATTCGCTGTCGGAAACCCGATGGTCCGCCCTCTTTTATCACCATGAATGACAATTCCTTTAATAAAATAAGGTTGTCCAAGCAAGACATTCGCCAATTCAACATCTCCGTTTTGAAGCGCGGTACGGATATACGAAGAACTGATTTTTTTATCCTGCTCCGTTAATTTTTCTACCATTGTGCACCCAGCTTTTCCGTCTAAATCATCCGGCATGGTCTTCATTGTTCCCTTGCCGTATTTGCCGTACGTAAAGTCAAAGCCTGCCACTGCGTGCTGCACATTAAGGCCGATAATATACTGGTCTATAAACTGCTTAGGAGAAAGAGAAGCAAACACTTCATTAAATTTAACGACATACAGAACTTCTGTACCTAATTGTTCAATTTGATTTATTTTGTCTTCAAGAGGCGTAATCAGATCCTTAGGTTCCTTATCTCTGCCCAACACGTGAGAAGGATGGGGATGAAAGGTCATCACAGCCAATGTCAGACCTTTTTCTTCGGCTATTTGCTTCGCTGTGCAGATTACCTTTTGATGCCCGAGATGAACGCCGTCAAAATATCCTAACGCCATCACTGATTTTGCCTGCTCCTCTTTTATTAAATGATGAGGATGTGTAATATGTATCGTCTTCACAGAACGGTCACCTTTTTTCTATTGTTCGCTTTTTTGCATCAATACTTTTGCCGGCTTTAACAGCCCTTTTTTTGCAGGATGAGGGAAATAGATCGCCAAACAGGTTCCGGATTCAGTAAAGACGGCGATACGGTCTTCACTTGTCATTTCAGAAAACTGCTCGGGCGTCTCAAGCAAAGCCCCATTTTCTACTTTCTTAGCTAATGTATCACTTATGATCCATTTCGGCAAATGATTGAGCGCACGTTCAATAGGAACTGTATGCTCTTCCACGGTTCCGGATTGGGCCTGTGCTTCGAGCTCATCAAAAGTAAAGCATTCGTCGAGAGAAAAATCTCCGGATGCCGTACGGATTAAATGAGACATATGAGCCGGATATCCGAGCTTTTCTCCGATCATGACCGCCAGCGTCCTTACATAGGTCCCTTTGGAGCAAGTCACTGTAAACCGGAAGCTTGCGGTTTCTCCATGATGTTTAATCTCTGTCGTCAGGGCAATGTCTTCAATGGTTATCATACGTTTCGGACGTTCTACTTCAATCCCCGCTCTTGCGTATTCGTATAATTTTTTGCCGTTTACTTTTACAGCGGAATACATGGGCGGAATTTGTTCTTGTTTCCCCTTTAAACTGTTTAAAACCTTTTCTACATCCGCTTTATCAATGTCGTGATTGACAGGCTTTGTTTCCACCGTTTCTCCGGTTTGATCCTCTGTTGTGGTTGAAAAGCCAAGCGTTATTTCTGCATCATACGTTTTAGATTTTTCAGTTAAGTATTCGACTATTTTTGTCGCTCTTCCTACACAAATCGGAAGCACGCCTGACACTTCCGGATCGAGCGTTCCTGTATGTCCTACTTTTTTTGTTTTTAACAGCTTTCGGATCTTCATGACACAGTCGTGCGATGTCATGCCAACAGGTTTATGTAAAAGGAGAACTCCGTTAACCATTTGCCTTTCACTCCTTCTTTTTTAACTTTTTTCTTTTAAACGAAGAAAGAGGACAGACGATATACGCCTATCCTCTCATTTTTTATTCAGATGGTTTCTCTGAATGTAATTCGTGAATCAGTGTTTCGATCCGATTCCCGTAATCGATTGATTCATCGAACTCAAATTCAATTTCAGGCGTTTTTCGAAGTCTGATGCGGCTGCCGATTTCGGATCGGATAAATCCTTTCGCTTTTGCCAGTCCTTTCAGCGCTTCTTCCCGTTTTTTCTCGTCACCGAGAACCGAGATATACACCTTTGCAATTTGCAAATCACCTGATACACGTACATCCGTTACTGTCAGAAAACCAATTCTCGGGTCTTTCAGCTTGCGGCTGATAATATCACCGAGTTCTTTTTTCATCTGCTCGCCGACACGGTTTGCTCTCATACTCAATTCAATCACCTCTAAGTTAAAACCACTCTGTCCTAGTGATCGTCCGTTCAATTTCAGGAAAAGAATCGATAAACGCTAGGACGCGCTGCAGTTCTTTTTCTGTTTGAACGCGAGAGGAAGAAACAGCGGCGATTCCGAAGCTGGTTCTTTGCCAGGTGTCCTGATAGCCAATCTCCGAAATCGAAACATTGAACTTGTTTTGAACCCTGGTTAAAATCCGCTTCAGAACGGCACGCTTTTCTTTTAGCGATCCTGCATCATAAATGATGCATTCACACTCCGCAAATCCGATCACGTTCTTTCAATTTCTTGCATGACAAACGCTTCTAGGATGTCACCTTCACGAATGTCATTGTATTTCTTAATTGTAATACCACATTCATAGCCTTGTGAAACTTCTTTCACATCGTCTTTAAAGCGTTTCAGAACATCTACTTCGCCTTCAAAGATGACGACGCCGTCACGAATTAAACGGAGGCCGCTGTCGCGCGTAATGGTTCCTTCAGTAACATATCCGCCGGCAATTGTACCGATTTTAGATACTTTGAATGTTTGGCGTACTTCTACTTGACCAATTACTTTTTCTTCATATTCAGGATCAAGCATACCTTTCATGGCAGCTTCAATCTCGTCGATTACTTTGTAAATGATACGGTGAAGTCGAATATCTACATTTTCAGCTTCAGCCGTACTCTTAGCATTTCCGTCCGGTCTCACATTAAACCCAATAACAATTGCATTGGAAGCAGATGCCAAGATAATGTCAGATTCAGTAATCGCACCAACGCCTGTATGGATGATTTTCACTTTAACGCCTTCTACTTCAATTTTTTGAAGCGCAGCCGTTAAAGCTTCAGCAGATCCTTGAACGTCAGCTTTTACGATGAGGTTGATGTCTTTTACATCACCTTGCTTAATTTGCTCGAATAAATCATCAAGACTGAGCTTCGCTTTATCGCTGCGCTGCTCTTCAAGCTGTTTCGAAGCACGGGCTTCACCGACAGAACGAGCTGTTTTTTCATCCTTAAAGACAAGGAATTGGTCTCCTGCTTGAGGGACATCATTCAAACCGGTAATTTCAACCGGAGTTGATGGGCCGGCAGTTTTCACACGGCGGCCAATGTCGTTGACCATTGCACGGACACGGCCAAATGTATTGCCGACTACGATCGGATCACCGACATGCAGTGTTCCAGTCTGTACGAGCAACGTCGCAACTGACCCTCTGCCTTTATCGAGTTCAGCTTCAATAACCGTTCCTTTTGCCTGACGGTTCGGATTCGCTTTCAGTTCCTCTACCTCACTGACAAGCAAAATCATTTCAACGAGCTCATCAATGCCTTTTCCAGTTAAAGCAGAAAGCGGCACAAAAATGGTTTCTCCGCCCCAAGCTTCAGGGACAAGTCCGTATTCCGTCAGTTCTTGCATCACACGGTCAGGGTTTGCGGATTCTTTATCTATTTTATTCACAGCTACGATGATTGGAACCTCTGCTGCTTTTGCATGGTTAATCGCTTCAACTGTTTGCGGCATGACACCGTCATCGGCAGCTACGACAAGAATCGTAATATCAGTTACTTCTGCACCGCGTGCACGCATTGTTGTAAATGCGGCGTGGCCCGGTGTATCCAAGAACGTGATTTTCTTGCCGTTCTCTTCAATTTGATAAGCGCCGATATGCTGAGTGATTCCGCCTGCTTCTCCTTCAACAACCTTTGTTTTACGGATGCTGTCAAGAAGCGTTGTTTTCCCATGGTCAACGTGGCCCATGATTGTCACGACAGGAGGACGAATTTCAAGATCCTCTTCATTATCAGGCTCTTCGTATTTTTCCAGCTCTGTTTCTTCAAGCACAATGACCTCTTCTGTTTCAACACCATATTCTGATGCAATGAGTTCGATTGTGTCTTTATCAAGCTCTTGGTTAATGGTAGCCATTACGCCAAGAAGCATCAGCTTTTTAATGAGTTCTGAAGGCTCTTTGCCAAGCTCTTCAGCAAGTGCGCCAACTGTTAAAGTGCCAGAGAATGTAATTTTCTCAGGAAGCTCTTTTTTCGGCTTTACAGGCTTTTGCTGATGTTGGTTTTTATTGTTGTTGTTGTTGCGTTTATTTTTTTTGTTGTTGTTATTCTTCTTGTTTTTGTTAAATTGATTATTCTGCACGTCATTCTTCTTTCCGTCTCGAATTTTATTTGGTTGATTTCCAGCTGATTGCTGATTAACCCCTTGTGGCTGTTTGTTTTTGTTCGTTTCTGCTGGCTTTTGAGATTTAGCAGCTGCGCCGCCTTTTTTATATTTGGCATCAAGCTTTTTAATGGCCTTTTCTTCAAGCATGGCCATGTGATTATTCACTTCTAAATCCATGTTCTTCAGTGCGGTCAAAATTTCCTTACTTGAAACATTTAACGCTTTTGCATATTCGTATACTCTCATTTTAGCCATTCGTTCACCCCCAAAAATATTAATCGAGCAAGCTGATCAGCTTATTCGCAAAACCTTGGTCAGTGACGGCGACAACGACACGGGCTTCTTTACCGATAGAGCGTCCAAGAACCGCGCGACTCTCGACTTTTTTATAAGGGACTTTATAATAATTGCACTTGTCAGTTACTTTTTTTGCTGTGTTAGATGATGCATCCTCTGTAAGCAGGACAAGCTTTGCACGCGCATTCCTGATTTCTTTTATTACCAAGTCTTCGCCTGACACGACCTTACGAGCTCGATTGGCCAGACCCAGCAAGGGAAACCATTCCATTCCAGACATTTTATTTTTTCACCTTTTCCGCCAGTTCCAGCAATTCATCGAAAATCTGGTCATCGATTTGTGATTGAAATTGATTTTGCAAAGTGTTTTTCTTTTTTGCTGCTAAGATGCACTCTTTATCCAGCGTTAAATAAGCACCCCGCCCATTCTTTTTTCCGGTCGGGTCTACTGAGATTTCGCCTTCTTTCGACCGTACAACTCGGATCAGTTCCTTTTTAGGCTTCATTTCACCAGTCACTACACATTTGCGTAATGGGATCTTTTTGTGTTTATTCACCTAAAGTCACCTCTTATTCATCCGATTCAGCAGTTTCAGGCTCCGTAAAGAGCGGCTCATCATCTTCTTCAAGTTCTCTCGGATAGATTCCAAGTTCTCTTGCGTCCGTTTCGCTCTTAATATCAATCTTCCAGCCTGTCAGTTTAGCAGCTAAGCGTGCGTTTTGTCCTCTTTTGCCAATTGCCAGAGACAGCTGGTAATCAGGAACAATAACAGTTGTCGCTTTTTCTTCTTCATTAACAATGACATCAAGCACTTTGGAAGGGCTGAGCGCATTCGCGACAAATTCTACAGGATCACTGGACCAGTTGACAATGTCAATTTTTTCACCTTTTAATTCATTGACGATTGCTTGCACACGCTGGCCTTTAGGCCCTACGCATGAACCGACAGGATCCACGTCAGGATCATCTGTGCGAACAGAAATTTTTGAACGGTCGCCGGCTTCTCTGGCAACAGATTTTAGCTCGACAGTTCCATCATAAATTTCAGGCACTTCAATTTCAAACAAACGCTTTAACAGGCCTGGATGTGTTCTTGACACATAAATCTGCGGGCCCTTCGTTGTTTTTTCTACTTTTGTGATATATACCTTAATGCGGTCATGGGGCTTGTAGCTTTCATTCGGCATTTGCTCATTAACCGGCAGCAAGGCTTCTATTTTGCCTAAAGACACGTAGATAAATTTATTGTCCAGACGCTGGACGATCCCTGTCATGATGTCTTCTTCACGGTCGATAAATTCAGAATAAATCACACCGCGCTCAGCTTCGCGCACACGCTGTGTGACGACCTGCTTCGCTGTTTGAGCAGCTATGCGCCCGAAATCCTTAGGTGTAACTTCGATTTCGACGACATCGCCGACCATATATTCCGGATGGATGCCCTGCGCCTCTTCAATTGAGATCTCTAATCTCTGGTCGTATACTTCGTCAACGACATCTTTTCTTGCAAATACACGGATGGAGCCAGTTTCACGGTTTAGATCCACCCGTACATTTTGCGCTTGATTAAAATTCCGCTTATAAGCAGAAATTAACGCAGCTTCGATTGCTTCGATGATAATTTCTTTACTGATGCCTTTTTCTTTTTCAAGAATCGTGAGAGCATCTAATAATTCACTGCTCATTTAACGGTCTCCCCCCTTAAAACATTTGTATTCATTAGAATGTAACAGCTAATCTTGCATTAGCTATCTTTTCATACGGAATATTGATCCGTTTCTTTCTTGTTTTGATCGTGATCTCAACTGTCACTGTTTGTCCATCAAATTCAGCCAGTTCACCTTCAAACACTTTTACGCCGTCAATAGGCTCATACGTCTTAATGTATACGTTTTTTCCTAGTGATTTTTCGAAATCGGCTTTTTTCTTTAGCGGACGCTCAGCTCCTGGAGATGAGACTTCAAGAAAGTAATTTTGGCTGATTGGGTCTGCCTCATCAAGCTTTTCGCTTAAAGCTTCGCTTACTTTGGCACATTCCTCAATATCCACACCGTCATCGGAATCAATAAACACGCGAAGGAACCAGCTTTGGCCCTCTTTGACAAATTCAATGTCAACGAGTTCCAGCTGAAGGCTGTCTACGATTGGCTGAGCCATTTCTTGAACGGTGTCAGTCACTTTTTTGCTCATGTTCTTCCTCCTTGTGCTGTCGATCTCATATTCGTCTCGTCACTCTGCATAAAAACCCTGCTTCAAAAGAGCAGGGGCTAAAAAGTAAACGATGAACATGTCGAGACAAAATTCTCCTGTTCAATACAAAAGAGCGGGTTTCCCCACTCTTTGCCTCGGTAATCGTTAGCATTTCCAATAAAACTATACCATAACCATATTTTTATTGCAAATGGATATACGCTTACCTTCATACCTAAGCAAGTACAGAAACTCTAATATTACGATGGCACTTTTTGCGCTTATGTATGCATAGAAGCAGAATTTCTGAGAAATTCTGCTTTCCATATTAGAACAATGACAATTGGTTTTGATCAGGCAGTGATTCCAGACAGCCATGGCGATCTAAGTACTCTAAAATCGTTTTTGATACTTTCCCTCTCTTTTGCAAATCTTCTTTTGAGAGGAATTCGCCTTCTTCGCGAGCTTTTACAATGTTCAAAGCAGCGTTCGTCCCTAATCCTGGAATAGAGTTAAACGGCGGAATAAGACTGTTGCCGTCAATAATAAACTCTGTAGCGCTGGAGCGATATAAATCGACTTTTTGGAATGAATAGCCTCTCTCACACATCTCAAGCGCTAATTCTAAAACAGTCAGAAGGTTCTTTTCCTTCGGTGAAGCATCAAGTCCTTTAGAGTTTATATCCTCCATTACCGCTCTGATTGCTGTAGAGCCCTTGATCATTGTATCGATATCAAAGTCATCTGCACGAACGGTAAAATAAGCCGCATAATACAAAAGAGCATGATGCACTTTAAAGTAAGCAATGCGGACTGCCATTAAGACATATGCCGCGGCATGGGCTTTCGGGAACATGTATTTAATCTTTTTACAGGAATCAATATACCAGTCTGGGACATTGTTATTTTTCATTTCTTCTTCCCATTCAGGCGTTAATCCTTTTCCTTTACGCACGAATTCCATGATTTTAAAGGCAAGGGACGGTTCAAGGCCTTGATAGATTAAATAAACCATAATGTCATCACGGCAGCCGATAACCTCACTCAGCTCACAAATATTATTGTGGATGAGCTCCTGTGCATTGCCAAGCCATACATCAGTTCCGTGAGACAAGCCTGAAATCTGAACGAGCTCAGAAAAAGTGGTCGGCTTTGTATCTTCAAGCATCTGCCGGACAAATCGGGTTCCGAATTCAGGAATTCCAAGAGTACCCGTTTTACAGCCAATCTGTTCTTCAGTCACACCGAGTGATTCGGTTCCCTGGAAGATCTTCATCACTTCAGGATCATCCGTCGGAATTGTTTTCGGATCTATTCCGCTTAAGTCTTGAAGCATCCGAATAACAGTCGGGTCATCGTGTCCGAGAATATCAAGTTTTAACAGGTTGTCATGGATGGAGTGGAAATCAAAATGAGTCGTTTTCCACTCTGAACCTGTGGCATCTGCCGGGAACTGGATCGGTGAAAAATCATAAATATCCATATAATCCGGAACTACAATAATACCGCCAGGGTGTTGTCCAGTTGTACGTTTTACACCTGTGCATCCCTGTACGAGCCGATCTATTTCGGCACCGCGCATATGAAGATTGTTGTCTCCGGCATAGCCTTTTACATAACCGTAGGCTGTTTTTTCTGCCACCGTGCCTATTGTTCCCGCACGATATACATTGTCTTCTCCGAACAATACTTTTGTGTAATTGTGTGCTTGCGGCTGATATTCCCCTGAGAAGTTCAAATCGATATCAGGTACTTTGTCCCCTTTAAATCCTAAGAACGTTTCAAATGGAATATCATGGCCGTCTTTTTTCAAAGGCGTTCCGCAATGAGGGCATGTCTTGTCAGGCAGGTCAAAACCAGAACCGACAGAACCGTCATTAAAGAACTCAGAATGCTGGCACTCAGGACAAACATAGTGCGGCGGCAGCGGGTTTACCTCAGTAATCTCAGTAAGTGTCGCAACTAATGAAGATCCTACGGAACCACGGGAACCAACGAGATACCCGTCATCTAGTGAACGTTTTACAAGTTTGTGAGAGATCAAGTAAATAACAGCAAATCCGTGGCCAATAATACTCTTTAACTCTTTTTCAATCCGCGCTTCGACAATTTCAGGCAGCTCTTCCCCGTAAATGCTTCTTGCACGCTGATAGCTCATTTCTCTGATCTCTTCATCAGCGCCTTCGATTTTCGGCGTATATAAATCATCTTTAATCGGCTTGATGTCATCAACTAAAGAAGCAACCTTTTGGGTATTGGTGACTACGATCTCCTTCGCTTTTTCTTCACCTAAGAAAGAAAAAGCTTCAAGCATTTCGTCTGTCGTTCTGAAATGCACTTTCGGCAGTTCATGCCTGTTCAGCGGATTTGCCCCGCCTTGTGAGGATATTAAAATCTTTCTGTAGATTTTATCCTCATCATTCAAGTAATGGACATTTCCCGTCGCAACAACCGGTTTATTAAGCTTTTCCCCCAGCTTCGTGATATTCACAATAATTTCTTTCAGCGCTTTTTCATCACGGACCAGTTCAAGCTCCAGCAAGTGACGATACACTTCAGGCGGCTGAACCTCAAGGTAATCATAAAATGACGCGATATCTTCCACCTCTTCAGGCGATTTTTGCATCATTCCCTCAAAAACCTCTCCCCTGTCACAGGCAGAACCGATCAGCAGCCCTTCCCTGTATTTCTCAAGCTGAGATCTCGGAATACGCGGCACTCTGTAAAAATAATGAATATGAGAAAGTGACACAAGCTTAAATAAATTTTTAAGTCCCGTGCTGTTCACGGCAAGTAATGTTGCATGATACGGTCTTGATCTTTGATAAGCATTGGACTGACCCATATTTTCATTCAACTCATCATGGTACTGAATGCCTTTTTCAGCTGCGTCTTTCAGCATTTTCAGAAGCAAATAAGCGGTTGCCTCAGTATCATAGATCGCACGGTGATGCTGTGTGAGTTCGATATCAAACTTTTTACAAAGTGTGTTCAACCGGTGGTTCTTAAATTCCGGATAGAGAAAACGTCCAAGTTCAAGCGTATCAATGACTGGGTTTTTAGCTTTATCGACTTCAAGAAGCTTTTTATAGGCTACATTTAAGAATCCCATATCAAAGCTTGCATTATGAGCGACAAGGATATCATCGCCAATCCATTCTCTGAAATCTCTTATTACATCTACGACATCCGGAGCGTCTTGTAGCATATCATCAGTGATCCCTGTCAGCTCTATGATTGTGGCGGAAAGCGGACGATGCGGGTTCGCAAACGCCTCAAATTTATCAATAATTTCTCCGCCTTTTACTTTTACTGCAGCCAGTTCAATAATGGTATCGTATACAGCAGACAATCCTGTCGTCT
Source organism: Bacillus sp. FSL R5-0576 (assembly GCF_038004765.1). NCBI lineage: Bacteria > Bacillati > Bacillota > Bacilli > Caryophanales > Bacillaceae > Bacillus > Bacillus sp. FSL R5-0576. The sequence goes on along the minus strand of NZ_JBBORU010000001.1, from coordinate 1,599,995 downwards.
CAACGTCAAAAACAACATATGTTTCTTCTTCGAGCAGACGATGTGCGGCATTATAAGCAATTGGCACGCCATCATCCACGAGATTCGCTTCCATCCCGTAAATCATTTTAATTCCATGCTTTTTTGCCGCAGAATACGCATCAGGGAAGGATTGAACGACAGCATGGTCAGTCAAAGCGATGGCCTCATGCCCCCATTTTTTCGCCTGTTCGACAAGCTTTCCGATACCCGTAACAGCATCCATTTGGCTCATTGGGGAATGAAGATGCAATTCCACTCTTTTTTCTCCTTCAGGTGCTGAATCTTCACGGGTTTTTGCTTTTATTTCGTTTACGTCATTTGCGATCATGACAAGGTCTCTGACAAATGTATCATTTTGAATGCTTCCGCGTGCTTTTACCCACATTCCTTTTTTCAGAGACTTCATCAGTGCCGCATCTTCTTTTTCACGTGCAAACATTTTGATCAAAATACTATTTGTATAGTCTGTAATTTTGAAGATACACAGCGTGCGCCCGCTCTTCAGCTCGCGCGTCTCCACATCAAACACATAACCTTGGACCGTAATTCTCCGTTCTTCGTCCATGATGCTGTCAAGTGTCCGGATTTCCTCGTTATCTTTAATTTGATAACCGATAACAAGAGGACCAGATGGTGCTTGGTCTTCATCACTTTCTTTATCTTTCTTCTCCATTTCAATCAAGGCCTGCATCGCCCGCTCTTGGTCTTCCGCAAGCTTTTGTTCCCGAAACTTTTGAACTTCCTGCTCGGATACAAATATTTCAGCATCAAGCTGAAGATCCGGAAAGCCAAATTGACGGTAGCCTGCTTGAATCATGGAACTGTATTTGTTTTTTAGCGCAGCCGCTTCTGTATCCGTTTTGGTTTTGACAATCAGTTTATTGCCCTTCAGCTTCGGTTTTTGCTGGTTTAAAAGACTGATAATCGGCGGCGAAATGCCCTGCAGTTCTTCAATGCAGCGTGACCAGTAGTCTTGAACGATACTTTCACTGACCTCGGCATCCTGAACTTCAATTGAAGATGTCACTTTTGCTATGTGGGCAAACGATTGCGTCAGCCTCGTTGTTAATGTGTCATATATTTGAAAAGGCAGCAAAGATTTAAATTGAAAATGAAAATGCCAAGACTTAGAAGCTTTGTGAATTGTCAGCTTTTTAATCTCGCCATGTTCAAAGTATGTCATGAAGGTATCATCTGTCATATTAATCTGCTGCAGAAGAATTTGAAACTGCCTTCTGTTTACTGATAACTGTTCCATTAAGACAGTATCCCTCCCTAAAAACATCATAAGTGAAGGTACCTCAGGCAATGAGGTACCTTCTATTATTTCTATTTTAACATGTTTTTTGATAAATCGTTATGGTGATTACTGCTTGCTGATAAACGCAGATAATTCGTCTACTGAAATCTCAGTTGACTCACCAGTTTGGCGAATTTTCACTTCGACGATTCCTTCGTCAGCCCGTTTTCCGACAGTGATGCGGATTGGAAGGCCGATTAGATCTGAATCAGCGAATTTTACGCCGGCACGCTCAGCACGGTCGTCATAGAGCACTTCATAGCCTTCCGCTTTTAAATCGGCATACAGCTTTTCAGCAAGCTCTCTTTGCCCATCGTTTTTCATGTTCAATGCAAGAATATGAAGATCGTACGGCGCAACGCTTTTTGGCCATATTAAGCCTTTTTCGTCGTGATGCTGTTCAGCAATAGCAGAAAGCGTTCTTGACACACCGATTCCGTAACAGCCCATCAGCATTGGCTGCGCGCGTCCGTTTTCATCTAAATATGTCGCATTCATCGCTTCTGAATAGCGTGTTCCGAGCTTAAAGACTTGTCCGACTTCGATTCCCTCAGCAAAACGGATCGTTCCCTTGCCGTCTGGTGAAGGATCACCTTCTTTAATAAAACGAAGATCAGCAAATTCTTTAATTTGCGCGTCACGATTCACATTGACATTTTTATAATGATGATCTCCTTCATTTGCCCCGGCAACAGCATTAACCATTGCTTTCACAGCTTGATCGGCATATACTTCCACATCCTGATGAATACCGACAGGGCCTACAAAACCTGGCTCTGTTCCGAGCTGCTGAATGACCTCTTCATGTGTGGCAAGCTCTACAACTTCTGCATGAAGCAAGTTTTTCACTTTAATATCGTTAACTTCATGATCCCCTCTTACAAGCACTAAGACAAAACGGTCATCAGCTTTAAACAATACTGACTTAATGCACGCTTCAGCCGAAACCTGCAAGAACGCAGTCAGTTCTTCGATTGTTTTCACGTTAGGCGTATGAACCTTCTCTAGAGCTTTAGGCTCTTCATCTGAAGGAACTTCCTGGTGAAGAACTTCAGCCATCTCGATATTAGCCGCGTACTGTGATTCATCAGAATACGCAATCGTATCCTCTCCGATCGCAGAAAGTGCCATAAATTCGTGCGTATCCTTTCCTCCCATTGCGCCTGAATCAGCGATAACAGGTCTTACATTAATGCCGCAGCGGGCAAAAATATTAGAATAGGCTTCGTACATTTTTTGATACGTTTCATCCAGACTCTCTGCAGATGCATGGAAAGAGTACGCATCCTTCATAATAAATTCGCGGCCTCTTAACAAACCGAAGCGAGGACGTTTTTCATCTCTGAACTTAGACTGAATTTGATAAAGAGTCAGAGGGAGACGCTTATAAGATTTAACCTCATCGCGAACAAGCGAAGTGATAACCTCTTCATGCGTTGCCCCTAAAGCAAATTCACGGCCATGACGGTCTTTTAGCCTCATCAGTTCGGGACCATACGTATACCATCTGCCTGATTCCTGCCATGTCTCTGCCTGCTGCAATGCGGGCATGAGCATTTCTACGGCATCAATTTTCTCCATTTCCTCTCGAACAATCTGCTGAATGTTTTGAATCACCTTATACGCCAGAGGCATATAGCTGTATACCCCGCTCGTATTCTGTCTGATAAATCCTGCTCTCAGAAGAAGCTGATGACTTTTTGCTTCGGCATCAGCTGGAACTTCACGGAGCGTAGGAATAAGCGTCAAGCTTTGTCTCATTTCTTCGCACCTCTGATTGATTTACTTTTCGTTTACAAAAACAGCCGCTGGATATCGTTCCATGTGACAACCAGCATAAGAAGCATTAAGAAAGCTACTCCGATAAACACAACAAATGCTTCTTTTTCCCTGTTAATCGGTTTGCCCCGAATCGCTTCAATAAATAGAAACAACAGTCTTCCTCCGTCAAGTGCCGGAATCGGAAGCAGATTGACAATCCCAAGGTTAATGCTTAAAAACGCCGCAAACTGAAATAAGTTCACGATCCCTGTTTTCGCCACTTGGTCTGTCATATCATATATGCCGACAGGACCTGACAGCATATCGAGTTTAAATTGGCCTGTTACTAATTTGCTCAGATTGGTTAAAATCGCTTTAGTGACATCAACTGTTGATGTCGCGCCGTAAGCAACTGCTGAGAGGACGCCTTTTTCAGTCGGCGCATAGGAACCGAAACGTCCGATTGTTTTTTTGTTCTCATCTTTAACAGCTTCCGGAGTCACTGAAATATGAAGCGTTTTGTTATCTCTTTTTACTGCAACGTCCATTTCTTTATCCGGGTTTTCTTTTACAGCGGAGACAATGTCAGTCCAAGACCTCATTTTCTCTCCGTTAATGCTTTGGATATAATCCCCTTCTTTTAGCCCTGCTTCAGCCGCCCGTCCATTGTCTGTCAGCTGCCCGAGCATAGGTTCATTTGACGGTACGCCTTGAATCAGCCCAAGCATCACTAAAATGACGTAAGCTAAAATAAAGTTCATAATCGGCCCTGCAGCAATTGCTTTAATCCGCTGCCACACAGGTTTGGAACCAAATTGGCGATTATACGGCGCAATCTGCACTTCTTCTCCGTCTACAATAAAAAAGGATGTTTCGCTGACAGTAAAGCTGGAAAGTTCGTCCTCTTTCCCCTGTTCATAACCTGTGATCTTCATGTCATGCTCTAGATCCGCTGTTTCCACTTCAATGACTAAAGCATCCGGATATTTTTCCTTTTGATTGATGATGACTTTCTCAACTTGATCTTCTTTATTAAAGAGAAGCCCGACCGTGTATCCGGGTTTCACCTCAATCATTTCCGGATCTTCGCCGGCCATACGAACAAACCCGCCGACCGGAAGCAGCCTGATCGTATAAACTGTTTCATTTTTTTTGAAAGAAAAAATCTTTGGACCGAAGCCGATCGCAAATTCACGGCAGAGAATTCCCGCTCTTTGGGCTAGCAATAAATGGCCCAGTTCATGGAAGAAAACGAGCGTTCCGAAAATAATGATAAACGCTATAACTGTATTCACGAACATACCACCTTATGTGAGTATTGAATTGACGTATCCCCGGGTATCTTTGTCCACTTCTTGAATGTCCGCCAGGCTCGGTTTTTTCAGTAATTGATGGCGGGTTAGTGCCTTTTCGATACAGTCTTCAATAGCCAAAAACGGTATCTTGCCAGCTAAAAAGGCAGCGACAGCTACTTCATTTGCCGCATTTAGCACTGTCGGCATTGTTCCTCCTATTTTACCTGATTCAAAAGCAAATTGTAAGCATCGGAACCTGTCAAAATCAGCTTTCTCAAAATGAAGGCTGCCGATTTCCCATAATTCAAGCCTTTTCGCATCTGGTAATGGCAATCGGTCAGGATAAGTGAGCGCATATTGAATGGGGACTCTCATATCCGGAGTTCCGAGCTGTGCGATCACACTTTTATCATGGAACTCAACCATTGAATGGATGATGCTCTCCTTATGTAAAACCACATCAATTTGTTCATAAGGTATATCGAAAAGCCAGTGTGCCTCGATCACCTCTAATCCCTTATTCATCATTGTAGCCGAATCAATTGTAATTTTTGCACCCATTGACCAGTTTGGATGTTTTAATGCATCTTCAACTGTTACTGATTCGAGCTCCTCCCGCGTCTTGTCCCGAAAACTTCCGCCGGATGCCGTAATGATGAGGCGTTCAATGTTTTTAGTCTGTTCGCCTTGAAGAGCTTGAAAAATGGCTGAATGCTCACTGTCAACAGGCAGCAGCGGAACATCATATTTCTTAGCATGTTCTTTTACTATATGCCCTGCAGTGACAAGAGTTTCCTTATTTGCAAGCGCAATTGTTTTTTTCTGTTCAATTGCCTTTAACGTCGGGATAAGGCCGACGCTTCCAAGCAAAGCGTTGACAACAATGTCAACCTCCTCCATCACTGCTGCTTCTATCAGTCCTTCTTCTCCCAGCCCGATTTGGCATTCAAAAGAAAAAGACATTTGTTTTAATTTATGATATGTATCCAGATCACCGACAGAGACAAACTTCGGCTGAAAGACCTCAATCATTGGAACGGCCTTATCAATATTTCTGCCAAACGACATAGATACCAGCTGAAATTGATCTTGATGTGCACGCAGTACATCAAGAGTCTGTTCGCCGATTGATCCTGTTGCTCCTAAAAGACAAATATTTTTCAAAGTTGCCACTACTCCTATTCTTATTGCTGCATGATCAGTCTCATATTCATACTAGACTTTTTTATGAAAAAAGGGCAAGCAGAAAGTACAAGAAAGGCATGACAAACAAGAAACTGTCAAAACGGTCTAATATACCGCCATGCCCAGGAAGAATATTCCCAGAATCCTTTACATCGTAATGTCTTTTCAACGCGGATTCCACTAAATCTCCCAGTTGTCCAAAAACAGACAAAAACAGCGTGATCAACAGCAGATAGATATACGGGATCGGAAGTTGTGCAACAAGCTGAAAAATCGTCGCCAATACAAGTGCGATGACAATTCCGCCTGCAAACCCTTCCACTGTTTTATTCGGACTGATTTCAGGCCACAGTTTCCGCTTCCCAAGCGATTTACCGACAAAATAGGCACCGGAATCGGTGGACCAAATGACAACACACGCATAAAAAATGTATGTTAATCCGTATTGGTCAAGATTTCTGATTTCGATAAAATAATGAAAACACATTCCGATGTAAATTGCTGCAAGCGTAATAAATCCGACTTCATCAAAAGTAAAGGTGTTCTTGACCAACACTGTGTAAGTCAGCAATAGCAATACCGCAAATAAAGCGATTTCCATTTTGGAAATTCCGTCCGCTTCAAAAAACGAATACTGGCTTGGCAATAAGAACATCCACAATAATAAAAGACCGATCAAACCCGGCAGTGAAACCAGCTTCAGCTTTTTCATCCGTAAAAGTTCAAAAAGCGCCACACTGCCCATAGCATAAATTAATATGGTGAACGGCAATTTCCCGACAATAACCAAAAATAAAAATACAATTGCTGCCAGAACACCTGTCAAAATTCTTTGTTTCATGTCCACCATCCTCTAAATTCCGCCAAACCTCCGGCCTCTCTGCTGAAACTCTCCTAACGCCTGCAAGAAGTGGTCTTCTTTAAAGTCAGGCCACAAGACGTCAGTAAAGACAAATTCACTGTAGGCAACCTGCCATAGCATAAAATTACTCAGCCTTATCTCGCCGCTCGTTCGAATTAAAAGTTCAGGATCCTGCAAAGATTCAGTCATCAAATAAGTAGAAAAAAGCGATTCATCAATGTCTTCAATATTCAAAGAGCCTTCCTTCACTTTTTCCGCGAGTGATTTTGCAGCACTGACAATTTCAGTACGGCCTCCATAGTTAAGAGCAAAATTAAGGATCATTCCGTCGTTTTGCGCCGTGTCCTGTACAGCTTTTTCAATCGCACGTAATGTGTGCGCCGGCAAAGCCGTTTCATCCCCAATGATCCGAACCTGTACATTTTCCTCAACAAGCTCTGGAAGATACGTATTCAAAAATTCTTCCGGAAGCTTCATTAAAAAATCGACTTCCATTTTCGGTCTTTTCCAGTTTTCTGTTGAAAATGCATACAATGTCAGTACTTTGACACCTAATTCGTTTGCGAGCTTCGTGGTCCTTTTTACCACCTTCATCCCTTCATGGTGGCCTGCAATTCTGGGAAGAGAGCGTTTTTTAGCCCAACGGCCATTTCCATCCATGATAATGGCGATGTGTTCGGGAATTTCTCCCTTAAGTATGTCTTCTTTTGTATAACGTTCTAAGTTGGAAGCCGCAGTTTGCTGATTCTTCCAATTTTTGAGTATGTTGAGCATGAGATTCCTCCGTCACCCAAAAAGGTTACATTCCCTGCTGATAATCAATGTAATCAACAGTATTAACAAAAAAACCCCCTGTAAACATGAGAGGGTCTTTTCACTATTATCTATTGTACATAGTTTTTCATTAAACTTCCATGATTTCTTTTTCTTTGTCTTTTGTGACACTGTCAATTTTTGACACATATTCATCTGTCAGTTTTTGAACGTCTTCAGTGGAAGCACGCAGTTCATCCTCAGTAATGTCTCCGTTTTTCTCAAGTTTTTTGAGATCATCGTTAGCATCACGGCGAACGTTACGAACAGCTACTTTTGCTTCTTCAGCATATTTTTTTACAACTTTCACTAATTCTTTCCGTCTCTCTTCTGTTAGTGCCGGAATTGCAATCCGAATCATATTGCCGTCACTTGTTGGTGTAAGACCTAAATCAGCTTTTAAAATTGCTTTTTCGATATCGCCGATTGCTGTTTTGTCGTATGGCGTGATAACGAGCATACGAGCTTCAGGCACGTTAATAGAAGACAACTGATTTAAAGGTGTCTGCGCTCCGTAATATTCAACCGTTACTTTATCTAATAATGATGGATTTGCACGGCCTGCGCGTACAGTAGCCAATTCGCGCTGATAAGCAGCAATTGCTTTTTCCATTTTTTCTTTTGTTTGAGTTAATACTTCTTTTGACACGTTATTTCCCCCTCACGATCGTTCCGATTGATTCACCGATAACGGCACGTTTGATATTTCCTTCTTCCATAATAGAAAAGACGATAAGCGGAATGTCATTGTCCATACATAAAGAGGAAGCTGTTGAATCCATGACTTCCAGGCCGTCTTTAAGAACGTCAAGATAAGAAAGTGATTCATACTTAACAGCTGATTCATCTTTTCTAGGATCAGCATTATACACACCGTCAACGTTATTTTTAGCCATTAAAATAACGTCTGCCTCAATTTCAGCAGCCCGCAGTGCAGCTGTCGTATCAGTTGAGAAATATGGGTTTCCTGTGCCCGCAGCGAAAATAACGACACGTTTTTTCTCTAAGTGGCGTATCGCTTTTCTTCTTATGTACGGTTCAGCAACTTGTCTCATTTCAATGGATGTTTGCACTCTGGACTGGATTCCGAGTGTTTCCAAGCTGTCTTGAAGAGCAAGCGAATTCATTACTGTCGCCAGCATTCCCATATAGTCAGCAGTCGCGCGGTCCATGCCCAGGTCACTTCCTGTTTTTCCGCGCCATAAGTTGCCGCCGCCTACTACAACAGCCACTTCGACTTCAAGCTCAGCGATTTCCTTCACTTGCTTTGCAATGGATTGAATGACAGTCGGGTTAATTCCATTTCCCTGTTCTCCTGCCAATGCTTCCCCGCTAAGCTTTAATACGATACGTTTGTATTTTGGTTTTTCCATGATAACCTCCAAGTGTAAACATTGCCGTTTTCTATTATGCAAGAGAAAAAAAGGTTTGTAAATATAGTTTTAAAAATAGGGAACACAAAATGTGTCCCCTATACTGCCTGAAAAGACGCGACTTAGCCGCGAAATCTTTTCACCATTATTTTTTCACTTGGTTCATTACTTCTTCAGCAAAGTTTTCTTGACGTTTTTCGATGCCTTCTCCAACTTCATAGCGGACAAAAGTTTGAACAGTAGCGTTTTTCGCTGCAATAACTTGTTTCACTTTTTCATCTGGGTTTTTAACGAACGCTTGGTCTAATAGACAAATTTCTTCGAAGAATTTGTTCAGACGGCCTTCAACCATTTTCGCTACGATGTTTTCAGGTTTGCCTTCTTGGAGGGCTTGCTGAGTTAAGATTTGACGCTCATGATTTGTTTCTTCTTCAGATACTTGATCACGAGAAATGTAACGAGGGTTAACTGCAGCAACGTGCATTGCGATATCTTTCGCAGTTTCTTCATCAGTTGTACCGTTGAGAACAGTTAATACACCAATGCGGCCGCCCATGTGAAGGTACGCACCGAATGCAGAGCTTTCGTCTTTTGTAAGAACTGTAAAGCGACGAAGAGTGATTTTCTCACCGATTTTAGCAACTGCGCTTGTGATGTACTCTTCAACAGTTGAGCCATTTTCCATTTTTTGACCCATTGCTTCTTCAACATCTGCTGGCGTGTTTGCAAGAAGGTGGTCAGCTAAAGTGTTAAGAAGCTCTTTGAAGCCTTCGTTTTTCGCAACGAAATCAGTTTCAGAGTTTACTTCCAGGATAACGCCTTTGTTACCGTCAGTTTTAATAAGAGTAGAACCTTCTGCTGCGATACGGTCAGCTTTTTTCGCTGCTTTTGCAATCCCTTTTTCTCTTAAAAGGTCAATTGCTTTGTCCATATCTCCGTCAGTTTCAGTTAACGCTTTTTTACAATCCATCATGCCCGCGCCAGTTTTTTCACGCAGTTCTTTTACTTGCTGTGCAGTAATTGCCATTTGTATTCCTCCTTATATGTTTAAACAAGAGTATGTATATTACACATTTTTCTTGAAAAAAGGTGATAAAAGGCAGTCCCTCTTATCACCTTTTGAATAGGTTACGCAGTTGTTGTTTCTGTTTCTGGTGCAGTTTCTTCAGCAACTTCCGCTTCTTCTTCGCCTTGCTTCGCTTCTAAGATTGCATCTGCCATTTTAGAAGTTAGAAGTTTAACAGCGCGGATAGCGTCATCGTTCGCTGGGATAACAACATCGATTTCATCTGGATCACAGTTAGTATCTACGATACCGATGATAGGGATGTTTAATTTGCGAGCTTCCGCAACAGCGATGCGCTCTTTGCGAGGATCGATGATGAATAATGCATCAGGAAGATCCTTCATATCTTTAATTCCGCCTAGGAATTTTTCAAGACGCTCTAATTCTTTTTTCAATTGAACGACTTCTTTTTTAGGAAGTACATCAAACGTACCGTTTTCTTGCATTTTTTCAATGTCTTTAAGACGTTTAATACGTTTTTGGATTGTTTCAAAGTTTGTTAATGTACCGCCCAACCAGCGTTGGTTGACATAGTACATGCCAGAGCGTTGAGCTTCTTCTTTAACAGAATCTTGAGCTTGTTTTTTTGTTCCGACGAAAAGGATTTTTCCGCCTTCAGCAGCAAGATTTTTAGTGAAGTTGTAAGCTTCCTCTACTTTTTTGACTGTTTTTTGAAGGTCAATGATGTAGATTCCGTTACGCTCCGTGAAAATGTAACGCTTCATTTTTGGGTTCCAACGGCGTGTTTGGTGACCGAAGTGAACACCAGCTTCAAGCAATTGCTTCATAGAAATGACTGACATGTTATTTCCTCCTAATATAATGGTTTTTTTCCTCCGCTTAGGTCATTTTTGTGCAGAACTGCCGCCTGCAGCACCCTCTGCATAAATCGTTAAGCGTGTGTATTTAACACCAAGACATAATATAACACAGCTTTATCCGACAATCAAGAATCCTTTACACCTTTGGAGCGAAATTTTAAAAATAGCTCGATTTCTGTCTTTCCGCTCTTCATTTTCTGGGCAATCTGACTTGCCGAATATCCCTGTTCATATAATTCTATGACCTGGTCTTCAAATGATTGGACCTCACTGTTTACGATCTCTTCCCGACGGTCAACCTCTGTAATCAGACCTTCAATATGTTCAGGAAGATTCTCTGCCTCTTGAACTGGATCCCGCTCTTGATATGTTTCAGAGTGCTGAATGCCTGGTTTTTGGGATTCTTCATCTGATTGACTTGCAGATGAAGCTTTATTTTCTATCAGTTTCTCATTTTCTTCTTTTAATTCAAGCAGAAATGCCGCCAAGGTGTTTTCCGTCTCTTCAAGTATCTGTTTTTGCTGTTTTTCTGTTTCTTTCACTGCAGCGAGCCTCGTATACAGGATAATGACAGCGTACAGAAGAACGCCGTGGAGCGTAAAGCTTAAAAGCCATAATAGTGTTGACATGTTTTTCACTCGCTAACCATGAAATTCATTATTGTATCACTTTTTCCAGCAGATTCTTTAATTTAAATAATGCCTTTGAATGGATCTGAGATATGCGGGACGTAGAGAGATTTAATACTTGTCCGATTTCTGTCAGTGTCAACTCCTCTTTGTAGAACAAACTGACAACCAGCTGTTCTTTTTCAGAGAGTTCGTGAATTTTTTCCGCAAGCTGTGCAATCAGTTCATCCTTCATAATCTTTTCTTCAGGCGGAACATTTTTGTCATCTCTGATCATGACTTGAATGTTTTCCCCGTCATCTTGATCATGGAGCTTTTCATCAATTGACAGCAGATTTGCAAAAAAACCTTCATTCATTGTTGACACGACATCCTGTACCGTCATTCCGAGTTCCTCTGCAATTTCCGCGGGCGATACATTCCGAAGATACCGCTGTTCAAGCTTTTCAATTGCCGCTTCAACCTTCTTTGTTTTTTCGCGTGAGGTTCTGGGCAGCCAATCTTCTTTACGAAGCCCGTCTATGATTGCGCCGCGAATTCTAAACGAGGCGTAGGTATCAAATTTTAAGTCCCGGCTGGGGTCAAATTTTTCAAGGGCATCATATAAACCAAGCATACCAAGGCTCATAAGATCGTCTTTATGCACTGATTTCGGCAGCCCGACAGAAATTCTGCCTACATGATATGTGACAAGCGGCATGTAACGGCGCATTAAGTCGTCACCGGCTTTAGGATCTTTCCACTCTTTCCAGCGCGTCCAAAGCACCTGATCTTCATAATTCAAGGATTGCATTGTTATCCCCCTAATACCTTAATTAAATCGTTTTTTCACCTTGTTTAACAGTTCGAATATGCAGCATGCAGGACTTCGGTTCAAATTCTATCGTCCGGCCGCTTGAGCCGCCCGTATCTTCACTAATAATAGGAATATTAAATAAAGACAGCTGTTCTTTTATCGCTAATACATTTCTCGGTCCGATCTTCATCAAATCATTTGTCGATTTAAATTTAAACATCTCTGATCCGCCGGCCAGCTTTGCTTTTAATGCAAATTTCCGGCATCCCGCTTCTATCAGCATATCAATCGTGGTCTTTACGGCGGTGTCAGCGTACTTAGCCCGGTTGAGCTCGGCAGTTTTCGATAACGTCGAATCCGGAAGCATGACATGAACAAGACCCGCCGTTTGCTTTTCTTTATCATAAAGCACCAGCCCCACACATGAGCCCAACCCAGAGGTCCGAATGGTATCCGGGAAGCGGGCGATCTTCACGTCAGCAATCCCAACCTTTATAACAACAGCCTCAGTTGTACTCATAATGATGCACCTAAGGCGACAAAGAGCTTTTCAAATGAATCATAGTCCGGCAGCATAAACATATGCGCTTTCAGCTCCTGCTGATGGCTTTGGTCAAAAATTGACGTGTCGACAACAATGGCGTGTTCTCCAACCTGACTGAGCTCCATCAGCCCTTCGCTGATCACAGCTCCGAACATGTCCAATGAGACTTCAGGAACACTTGGATAGAGCTGGAGTTTCGTCAAATCCGCCAAAGCTGTTAAATATGACCCCGCTAAAATATTGCCCAGTTCATGCAAAGCGGATGAGCTCATGTGGTCTTCACCTAAGTCCTCTATGTCAAAGTCGGGGTTTCCAATCAGTTCTCTGATAAACTGCTCCGCCTGAAAAAAAGGCATTATAAAGAACATTGAACCCGTTAAATCGCCTTCCATTCTTAAAAAGATACTGGCAACCGGGACATCGGCACCGCCGAAAAAATCAACAAGCTCATCAAAAGACAGCAGCTTTGCAAATGGGACTTCCATATCTATCTTTCTATTTAACAGCTGGGCCATTGCAGAGGCGGAGTGGCCGGCGCCTATATTGCCGACTTCCCGCAAAATGTCCATCTGCTCTTCTTTGATTCCATTAAAAATACTCATGTCATAACCCCTTTAAGATTAAGCTTGATCGGGCACAGCGGACTGAGATGATTCCTTATCCAAAACCGCGTTCGCATCAATAATATTTAAGAGTCTGTTCTCTTGTTTCACAATCTGTTCGATCGACACATCCGTATCTTTCTGAACGCCTTCTGGAGCAGATTCTATTTCACTTTCGTGTACGGTAATCACATCATTCGCTTCATCCACAATCCAGCCGACTTCAATATCACGATAAGCAATAATGATAATTCGTGTTTCATCGGTAATTTCATACTCTGGCAAATTCAGGCGTTTTCTTAAATCAATAACCGGAGTCACCACCCCGCGTAAATTGATTACCCCGCAAATATATGGTTCGACGCCAGGTACCCTCGTTGGCTTTTGCCATTTTTCAATTGATTTCACCTGAGTGACGGAAATGGCATATTCTTTGCCATTTACCATAAAGACTATCATTTTTTCGCCTGTTTTAATTTCTGCAGTCATGTGAGACACCTCCTCGAATGGTTAAATAATCAGTGCATTACAATCAATAATGAGCGCTACTTCTCCGTCTCCTAAAATAGTAGCTCCGGAAATTGCAAAGACGTTTGTTAAATAATCTCCGAGTGATTTCAGCACAACTTCCTGCTGGCCAATAAAGGAGTCCACCACAAATGCAGTAGGTTTGTCGCCTTTTTTCACGACAATGATATGGAGCTGTTCCGCATCTTTTCTTGTATCTTCTATTTTAAACTCTTCTTTTAAATAAACGACAGGGACAATATGCCCTCTAAAGTCAATCACTTCACGGTCATGCGTTTGCAAAATGTCTTTTCTGTCAATAACTGCTGTCTCAATGATTGAAGAAATCGGAATGGCAAATGTCTCTTCTTCCAACTTAATCAGCAGAACTGAAATAATAGACAAGGTAAGCGGCAGCTGGATGCTGAATAGAGAGCCTTGACCCTCGGCTGATTTCACACTGACTGAACCGCCAAGAGACTCCAGTTTGTTTTTTACAACGTCAAGTCCGACACCGCGGCCGGAAATATCAGAAATTTGGTCAGCAGTTGAGAACCCCGGAGCAAAAATCAATTCGTAAATTTGGTTGTCTTCTAAGGTTTCAGCTTCTTTTTCCGTTATGACCCCGCGCTCAAGCGCTTTTTCCAGAATTTTATTGCGATTAAGGCCTGCGCCGTCATCCTCTACTTCGATAAAGACATGGTTGCCGCTGTGATAAGCTTTAAGCACAACTTTTCCTGATTCCGGTTTTCCCTTTTGCAAACGTGTTTCCGGCGCCTCGATACCATGGTCAATACTGTTTCTGATCAAGTGAACGAGTGGATCTCCGATTTCATCAATTACTGTACGATCCAGTTCAGTTTCCGCACCGATGATCGAGAGTTCAATTTTTTTATTCAGCTCTTTCTGAAGCTGGCGAATCATTCTCGGGAATCTGTTAAAAACGGTTTCAACCGGGACCATTCTCATATTCAGAATAATCGATTGCAAATCTCCGGAAATTCTCGTCATTCGTTCAACCGTTTCAGTCAGTTCATTGTGCTCAAGCTCTTTTGCAATCTGCTCGAGACGCCCGCGGTCAATGACAAGCTCTTCAAATAAGTTCATTAAAGAATCAAGCCTGTCAATGTTGACACGAATTGTTTTAGATCCGCCGGCTGAATGCTTCGCCTGTTCATCGTTTTTAGCAGGCTGTTTTTGTTTCTCCTGCTTCGCAGGTACAACTGCTGCTGGTGAATCTTCTTGCTTAGATTCTTCAGGCTTTTCAGCTGATGTTAAAGGAGCCCCTTGAATGACTTCAACATGCTCAATTTCCGACACGCCATTGATTAATTGTTCAATGTCTTCCGCTGATTGATGTGTTAAGAAACAAACTTGAAAATCAGTTCCAAAATCTTCTGTTTCAAGCACTTCAGCACTTGGAATTGTTTTGGCTACTTCTCCGACTTCATTTAGTTTTTCAAACACCATATAGACACGAACTGCTTTTAACATACAGTTTTCGTTCAGAGAAATCTTGATTTCATAACGTTTGAAGCCTTGCTCCTCCGCTTCTTGTATAACTGTACGTTCAAATTCATCATATTCCCAATCAGATGCTGAACTCTGTGCTTCTGCAGGTTCCGCGGAGGCGGCGGATTCAGCGTGCGCACCATTCACATCAAGCTTGGCACTCACTTCTGAGATATCTCTTTTACCATCCCCGCCATCAATAATAGACTGAACCATTGCTTCCAGGTGATCCAGAGCTTCAAACAAAATATCCAGCCAGTCTGAGGTGACTGCCATGTCTCCGTTTCGGATTGCATCCAGCACGTTTTCAAGCAGATGGGTTAGATGTGCTAAATCCGTGTAGCCCATCGTTGCGCTCATTCCTTTTAATGTATGGGCAGCCCTGAATATATCATGTACGAGCTGAAGATCAGTCGGGTCTTTCTCTAAAAGGAGAAGCTTTTCATTACATGTTTGTAAATGTTCTTTACTCTCATCAATAAAGACATCTAAATACTGATTCATATCCATTTGAATCACACCCTCTCTTTTTTCACACAGCTTGTGATGGATGCTGCGATATCTTCCACATGTTTAATCTCATGAATGAGACCCGCTTTAACAGCAGCTTTTGGCATCCCGTATACGACACAAGATTCTTCAGACTCCGCAATGGCTTTCACATTGCCGGCTGTTAGCATGTCCTTTAGCCCAGCAGTGCCGTCACTGCCCATTCCGGTCATGATAACCGCTACTTTTTCATAATCTGTCAGTTTCCCGACAGAACGGAATAAATAATCAGCAGATGGTTTATGACGGCTTGGTGTGTCATGGTTATCAAGCACAATCTGGAGTCCTTCGCTGTTTTTAATAACGGATATGTTTTTTCCGCCCGGTGCTATGTAAACACAGCCGTTAAGAGCTGCTTCACCATCTTTTGCTTCTTTTACCTGAATGTCAGATAAATGATTCAGCCGATCAGCCAAAGAAGCAGTAAACCCTTCAGGCATGTGCTGAACGACAACCACTGGTGCGTTCAAATCCTTAGGGAGCTTCGGTATCACCTTTTGTAACGCCCGTGGACCGCCTGTTGATGTGCCGATACACACAATTTGTCTGCCCGTGCCAGGTTTCGGTTTGCTTAATTCAGGCTTAACGACAGCACGCACAATAGGTTCGGGCCGAACTGTCTGGGAAACAGGACGTTTCTGCTTGCCGGAAAGTCCTGCCGCGACGACACGCTCAACTAATTGTTCTTTAATTTTGTATAGATCCAGAGATATTGAGCCTGATGGCTTTGTGATAAAGTCAAAGGCACCGATCTCCAAACAATTAATTGTGCATTCTTTACCTTTCTCGGTCTGGCTAGACACCATAATGACCGGCAAGTTATAAATCTCAATAATTTTGCGGAGCGTATCTGTCCCATTCATGACCGGCATTTCAACATCAAGAGTAATAACATCCGGTTTTAATAATTCAATCTTCTTAAGCGCTTCTTCTCCGTTTCTCGCAGTTCCGATTACTTCTATCTGCTTTTCCTCGGTCAGAAAATCACTTATCATTTTTCTCATAAAAGCTGAATCATCAACTACAAGCACACGAATCAAATTAAGCCCTCCTCATTAAAAAAGAAGATAATTTCTCAATAAATGTCTGTTTGTCTTCTTTGTGTCTCGTTTCTTCTCTTTCAAACAAGGCGTCCGCTAAAATACGGACTGACCGGCTGGCTTTTGCCTGAGGGCTTTTTATGAAAAAAGGAACCTGTTCGACAACCGCTTTGCTCACGATCACATCGTCAGAAACGGAACCGGCAAACTGAACCTGAACATCCAAAAACATATGAATTGTACGGGAGAGGCGGGCAAAAGCGTCAAGCCCTTCCTTTTGGTCACGGCATCGATTGACAGCCACCTTCATTGAAAGCTTATTTTCTGTCAAAACCAAGTGCTTGACAGCGCTGTATGCGTCCATAATGGCCGTCGGCTCGGGAGTTGTTATAATCAAAATATCTTCTGCTGATAAAATAAAAGGCAGTTGATCTTTTGATAAGCCCGCTCCCATATCAAACAGCACATAATCGAACTGGCTTAATGCATGAGAAAGTTCATTGGCAAAAAACGTCCATTTTCTCTGATCGAGCTGAAACATCACATCAAGACCGGTTCCCCCTGATATATACCGCAAACCCTTTGGGCCAACGGATAATGACTGCAGCAAAGGCTTACGATCGGTTAAAACATCGATTATCGTGGCAGACGATGAATTTCCCATTAATATATCAATGTTTCCCATCCCGATATCAAGGTCGATGAGCAGCACCTTCTTACCTTTATCCTGCAGCGCAAGTGCCATATTTAAGGTAATATTGGATTTTCCGACACCGCCCTTGCCGCTAATGACAGCAAGTGTCTTCGCTTTTTGTGAATAAATCATCGGCAGAACGCGCTCACGTTTTTCCATTTTCGCCCGTAAAGTTGCTGCTTGGTCATATCTGTTCATCTGCACAGCATCCTCACAAAACCAAGTGGAGATACAGTCTGTATATCCTCAGGCACATTCTGTCCGTTTGTCATAAACCCGACACCTATTTTTGATTCTGCCAGTATATTAAATACAGAACCTAAGGAAGTCGTTTCATCTATTTTCGTAAAAATATACTGATTAACAGGGATGGATGAAAACCGTTTGACAATATGCTTCATATCTTCATATTTTGCAGTCGCGGATAAAACAAGAAATGACTGAATGCTGCTCTCAAAAGGAATCGTTTCTTTTAGTTCATCAATGTATTGTGGGTCCTTGAAGTTTCTTCCGGCTGTATCAACAAACACATGATCATACTCAGAAAATAACTCCTTCGCCTGCTGAAATTCTTCTTTTGTATAGCAAACTTCCAGAGGAGCCTGCAGCAGTTCAGCGTATGTTTTCAACTGTTCAACAGCTGCAATACGATACGTATCTGTTGTAATAAAAGCGATTTTTTTATGTTTTTCAAGCATAGATATGGCTGCGAGTTTAGCAAGTGTAGTTGTTTTACCAGCCCCTGTTGAACCAAAGAGAACGATATATTTTGAATGAATTGGCTCCTGCCACTTGTCTGCTGCGGGCAGCATATCGCATAGTATTTCCTGAAGTTTGCCGACAACATTTTCTTCAGTCAAGCCGCCTGCTTCAACAGAGAAGCGAAGCAATTTTTTCAGAGTGTTCGTTTTCGTAGACTCTTTGATCCCTGTTTCTTGCAAAAGCTTTTCTGCTTTTCGCAGCGGCTCAGGAAGTACAGATTGATATGCTGAAAAATCACCTAGCTCCTGTTGCGCCGGAATTTGAGGGGGATATGTTCTCTCCTCTATTTTCGGACTGCTGACCGGAGTTTTTAATGTTTGTTTCGGTTCAGCTGCCTTCTGAGGCGTTTTTTTCTCAAGAAAGTCCTGATCCAATACGGCGATTACTTCAACAGCAGGCTTGTTGACGAGGCCAAACCATTTTCGCTTTTTAATTTTTTTCGAATTTAATATGACCGCTTCATTACCTAACTCTTTTCTGATGAGAAGTGCCGCTTCTTGCATTGAAGCAGCAGTAAATTTTTTTATTTTCATTAAATATCCACCACTCCAATGCTTTGTACCTCAACATTCGCCTCAAGTTCGTTATAAGAGAGTACCGGAAGATCAGGGAAGTACCGTTCCAGAAGCTGCTTCACATACATTCTGACAGGCGGCGAGCAAAGAAGAATCGCGGTTTCCTGACGTAATGAGAGCTGTTCAGCTTCTTTGGCGACAGAGCGTACTATACTTTCTGAAATATCTGGTTCAAGTGATAAATAGTTCCCGTGTTCCGTCTGCTGCACACCGTCTGCTATTGCTTTTTCTACACGGCCCGAACAAGTAACAACCTTCAACACTTCATTTTCTTTGGCAAACTGGGCTGTAATTTGTTTAGCAAGCGCTTGTCTTGTATACTCTGTCAAGAGATCAGAATCTGTTGTTAATTTCCCATAGTCAGCAAGTGTTTCAAAAATCGTTACTAAGTTTCGAATTGAAACTTTTTCTTTTAAAAGCTTAGCAAGCACTTTCTGAATTTCACCGACAGACAATGGATTCGGCGTAACCTCTTCAACCAGGACTGGATACGATTCTTTCAAGTGATCGATCAGCTGTTTTGTCTCCTGCCTTCCGATCAATTCGTGGGCATGCTGCTTAATTTTCTCCGTAATATGCGTTGAAACGACTGATGCAGGATCAACTACTGTATAACCAAGCATGTCGGCTTCATCCTTTACCGCTTCGCTAATCCATTTAGCCGGCAGTCCGAATGAAGGCTCCACTGTTTCAATCCCTTCAATGAGATCGTCCTCAGGAGTAGGCGACATCGCTAAATAATGATCAAGCAACAGCTCGCCTTTTGCTACCTCGTTTCCTTTAATTTTCAATCGGTATTCATTAGGCTGCAACGCTATATTATCTCTGATTCGCACGACAGGAATGACAAGCCCGAGTTCCAAAGCCAACTGACGGCGTATCATAACAATTCGGTCTAATAAATCACCGCCTTGATTGGCATCAGCAAGCGGTATCAGGCCATATCCAAACTCAAATTCTATCGGATCTATATGTAGAAGCTGAACAACACTTTCAGGGCTTTTAAGCTCGTCCACCTCAGCCTCTTCCTCAAGAATCTCATCCACTTCTTCTTTTTCCTTACCTGATTTAGATAGTGTATATGCGCCAAAAGCAAGCAATCCCGCAAGCGGCCCCGTCAGAAGGATGCCGATCGGAGTGAAAATACCTAAAAGCATGATCGTAGCTGCTGCGACGTACAAAAGCTTTGGATACGCAAACAGCTGGCCTGTAATGTCATGCCCTAAGTTTCCTTCAGAGGCAGCTCTTGTGACCACAATACCCGTAGCCGTAGAAATTAACAGTGCCGGGATTTGCGAAACAATTCCATCCCCTACAGTCAGCATCGTAAAGTGTGAAGCAGCCTCTTGAATGGACATGCCCTGCTGAAGCATTCCGATCACGATTCCGAAAATAATATTGATCATCACAATGATGATTCCGGCAATGGCGTCACCTTTTACAAATTTACTGGCACCGTCCATTGCTCCATAAAAGTCTGCTTCTCTTGCCACTTTTTCGCGGCGATGCTTCGCTTCCTGTTCGGTAATCATCCCTGCGTTTAAATCAGCATCAATGCTCATCTGCTTCCCCGGCATTGCGTCCAGCGTAAACCTTGCTGCAACCTCGGAAACACGTTCAGCACCTTTTGTAATGACGATAAACTGAATAATAATAAGGATGATAAATACAACGAGTCCAACTAATACATTTCCGCCGACAACGAAATTTCCGAAAGTCTCGACGACTTTCCCTCCTTCACCGTGTGAAAGAATTGAACGGGTAGTTGAGACGTTCAAGCCCAAACGAAATAGGGTCAAAAGCAGCAACAGTGACGGAAAAATCGAAAACTGAAGCGCTTCCTGCATATTCATTGTGGTGAGAAGCACGATCAACGCAAGAGAAATATTAATAATGATCAAAATACTTAACAGCCATGGAGGAAATGGAATCACCAGCATCGCCACAATGAGGACAACACTTATTAAAACGGATAAATCTCTTGTTGACATGCTGTTTTTTCTCTCCTTTTAAATCGAAAAATTCAATATACTTTTTGTTTTGTTTTATATACGTAAGCCAGAATTTCTGCTAAAACTTTAAAAAATTCTTCCGGCACTGCCTGGTCAATTTCCACTTGATCATATAACGCACGGGCAAGCGGTCTGTTTTCTACCATCATGACATCATGCTCTTTAGCAATTTTCCTGATTTTTAACGCAAGGTGGTCGACGCCTTTTGCAACAATATAAGGTGCGTCCATTTTTTCTTCATCATATTTCAAAGCAATCGCATAGTGAGTCGGGTTTGTGATAATGACATCTGCTTTTGGAACTTCCTGCATCATCCGCCTCATCGCCATTTCCCGCTGTCTTTGTTTAATTTTAGACTTGATAATCGGGTCTCCTTCAGATTTTTTGTACTCATCTTTTATATCTTGTTTTGACATTTTGATATTTTTCTCATAGTCAAATCTCTGATATAAATAGTCGAGACCCGCAAGAATCAACAATGCACCTGCACCGCTTAGTCCCATCCACAAAGTGAGTTTTGAAACGAAAGAAAGTGCCTCTTCGGGTGTCAGGAGAGGAAGCCGGAGAATTTCTCCATAATGCAGCCAAAGCACAGCAAAAGCCGCAAAACCGACGACTACGATTTTCAAAATTGATTTAATCAGCTCTACAATCGCCCTCATACTGTATATTCGTTTAAAGCCTTTGATCGGATCCAGTTTTTCAAGCTTAGGCTGTATCACTTCAGCAGAAAATAAGAACCCAACCTGCATATAGTTGCTTACGACTCCTGCAACAAGAGCAACAAGCAAGATCGGTGCGAGTATCATGCCCATATCCTTTAATAAGCTGACAAACAATGTATGCACATTTGATTCTGAGAGCTTCATTGTGAGAGATTCGGTATAAAATGTTTCTATGAATGACAGCAGCCTGTCTCTCATATACGGACCAATTGCAATAAGCGAAAGGAATATTACCAGTAAAGAAACGGCGGTATTGACATCCGAGCTTTTGGCTACTTGCCCTTTTTTTCGCGTATCCTTCCGTTTTTTCGGAGTGGCTTTTTCTGTCTTCTCTCCCGCAAAAAACTGCAGGTCAACTCTAAGCTTCATTAAGAAACACCGACCAATGCTAAAAGATTCCGCATCGTTTCAATCGTTAAACTGAAAACATTCCGGACAACGACGAAGATAACGGACATACATACAATGAGCATGATGAAACTGACAGCGATCTTTAAAGGCAGACCGACCACAAATACATTTAACTGCGGAACAGTTCGAGCCACGATACCTAATGCTAAATCAACTAGAAACAAACTGGCCACAACCGGCGCTGACATTTGAAAAGCGATAATAAACATTGCATTAAAGCTTTTCGCGATAAAATAGGCAAACTTTTCATCGCCGAAATTCGGAAATGCCTGATCAACTGAAATATACTGAAAGCTGTAGTAAATACCGTCTAGCAGCAAATGGTGGGCATTGACACTCAGCATAAACAAAAGTGCCATCGTATAGATAAACTGGCCAATCAACGGACTTTGTGCACCGGTTTGCGGATCAATAACGTTTGCTATTGAAAATCCCATTTGAAAATCAATAAACGAGCCGGCAATCTGCACTGCGGCAATCATCATATAAGCAATTAAACCCAGACATAGGCCGACCAAAGCTTCTTTAAACGCCAAGAGCATATAGTGCTCATCTATCTCCAAAGAGGGCGGTTTATCAATGGTGCTGAAACAAATGACTGCAAGAAAAAAAGCAAATCCTATGCGATGAACAGCTGGCACATTCCGATGTCCAAATAGCGGAATCGTTACAAAAAAAGCAGAGATTCTAATAAAAACCAATAAAAAAGCAGGAAATAAGTCAATAATTGAATTCATCTCTACATTACCCTGCAAAACGATTTAAATTAGAAAACAGCTCTGTTGTAAATGAAAGAATCGTCGACAGCATCCACGGACCAAAAAAAATGAGAGCCAGGAGAACCGCCACGATTTTCGGAATAAACGCCAAAGTCTGTTCCTGGATTTGAGTTGTCGCCTGAAATATGCTGACAATTAAACCGACCAGTAAAGCAATAGCCAATAATGGCCCGCTGATCATCAGCGTTACGTATACGGCTTTTTCCGCCATAGAAATTACAAATTCTGAACTCACGTTTAGCACCTACCCTAAAAGCTCTGAAGCAAAGATTTCACAATTAAATACCAGCCGTCTACCAAAACAAAAAGTAATATTTTAAAGGGCAGAGAAATCATAACTGGAGGCAGCATCATCATTCCCATTGACATCAAGACGCTCGCCACTACCATATCTATAATTAAAAAAGGGATAAAAATCATAAAACCTATTTGAAATGCTGTTTTAAGCTCCGATATGGCAAAAGCCGGAACCATTGTTGTTAGCGGAATATCCTTTAATGATTCAGGTTTATCCATTTTCGCGTAATTCATAAACAGCGCCAGATCCTTCTGCCTTGTGTGTTTACTCATAAATTCTTTAATCGGTTCCTCAGCTTTCGTATACGCTTCATCCAAGCTGATTTTGTTGTCCATTAATGGGGTCAGCGCTTCTTTATTAATTTCTGAAAAAGTAGGAGCCATAATAAAAAATGTTAAAAACAGCGCAAGCCCGATAAGAACCTGGTTTGGGGGCATAGATTGCGTCGCAAGTGAAGTTCTGACAAATGACAGAACAATGACGATGCGAGTAAAACAAGTCATAAGAATCAATATTCCAGGCGCCACTGAAAATACAGTTAACAATAATAGTAATTTAACAGTTGAACTTACGTTTTCCGGATCGCTTGAACTGAAAATATTTATAAACTCATTCATGATGACGTGGGCCTTTCTTCTTTCCTTCAGAACGGTTTTGTTTTAACTCTTCAAGTTGCTCTTTTAATGCTTTTGAAAATGAAGGCAGTTTTTGCTGCGGCTGATGTTCAGAACTCTTATGCGGCTTCACAAACTTTTGCCACTCTATTTTGCTTGACATTGCCTCTTCATGCTGACTGAGAATGACTTCAATCTCTTTTTCATCCTCAATTTCTTTCAGCAGCTGGATCGTCTCTCCTACACCGACGACGAGCACACTTTTCCCGACCTTGATCAATTGTATGGATCTGTTCTGGCCGACCGATGTGCCGCCAATATTTTCAACATATTGAAAAGGCTTTAGGAGCCGATTTCTTTTGTTCATGAGCTTAACCAGCCCGTAAATCAGCACGATAACAAACAGTAAAGCGAAAATCATCTTTACAAAATCAAAAGCTGAGACAGAAGGAGCAGCCGCTCCCTCCGTCTCATCAGCAGTTTTTGTTGTTTTTTCTTTCTTTTGCTCTGACTTATCCGCAGTTTTTTCATCTTTCTTTTGAAACCATTCGTTTACAGTTGAATTATCAGAGTCTGCCGCGGCAGCAGCAATCGGATGTACACTGAATAAAACGAAAAAACAAATAAAAACGATAAAATATTGACTCTTTTTCAACAGTCGTACACCCTTTAACTTAATGTTTTGTTGATTGCTTCAAGCACACGGTCAGCCTGGAAAGGTTTCACAATGAAATCCTTAGCGCCGGCCTGAATGGCATCAATAACCATTGATTGCTGTCCCATAGCAGAACACATGATGATTCTTGCCTGCGCATCAATTTGTTTAATTTCTTTTAATGCTGTAATACCATCCATTTCTGGCATCGTGATATCCATAGTAACAAGGTCAGGTGAATGCTCTTTATATTTCTCTACCGCTTGTGCTCCATTTTCAGCTTCCGCCACAACTTCAAAACCATTTTTAACCAAAATATCTTTAATCATCATTCGCATAAATGCTGCGTCATCTACAATTAAAATTCTATGTGCCATAATCTATCTCTCTCCTTGTGTTTCGTTATTTTAAATTATTAATGCGCTCTGCCTGGCTTAAAATGTCAGTGACTCTTACTCCGAAGTTTTCTTCAATGACAACGACCTCGCCTTTGGCAACGATACGCTGATTAACTAAAATATCTACAGGCTCACCGGCTAATTTATCAAGCTCGATAATACTTCCGGCAGAAAGCTCTAAAATCTCTTTTACGCTTCTCTTCGTTCTGCCAAGCTCAACAGTAATTGAAAGCGGGATATCCAAAAGCATATCCAGATTATGAATAGGGGCTTGTACAGCTTCGTTTGGATCAAACGCTGAAAATTCCACCGGTGAAACCTGAACTGGCGCTGCTTTTTTTGCTGTTCCCTGCCTTTTTGGCGGCTGCTGCTGTTGCTTCGGTTCAATACGCGGCTCTGGCGTCACAGGCTCTTTCGGCTGTTCGTATGTAACTTCAGGCTGCACCGTTTCTTCTTCCTCTGCACTTTCTGAGTTCATAAGGCTTGAAATTAAATCTTTCGCAAATGTCAATGGGTAAAGCTGCATAATGCTGGAATCTATTAATTCTCCCACCTTTAAGTTGAAAGAAACTTTCACCAGCATTTCATCATCAGGAATACGGTCTGTACCCTTTTCTTCAGTAACATCCAGCAATTCAACCCGAGGAGGTGAAATATCAATTTTTTTACTGAATACAGTAGACATTGATGTGGCAGCCGATCCCATCATTTGGTTCATTGCTTCTTGAACCGCACTTAAATGGATTTCACCCAGTGAAGGGTCCGCACCTTTTCCGTCTCCCCCGATCATTAAGTCAGCAATGATCGCCGCGTCACTTTGTTCCACGACTAACAGGTTGCTTCCGCTGAAGCCCTCCGTATAATTCACTTCAATCGCTACATACGGTTCAGGAAACGCATCGCTGATTTTACTTCTTGGAATGACCGTTACGCTTGGAGTCGTAATATCGACCTTTTGATTTAAAAGCGTTGACAGTGCTGTCGCAGAACTGCCGAATGAAATATTACCGATTTCACCGATCGCATCACGCTCCATTTCCGATAAGTCATCTACTTCCGGAACCTCTGGCTCATCAAGCGTGCTGCCAGTACCGTTAAGAAGCGCGTCAATCTCATCTTGAGATAATCTATTATTCTCCATCTTGTTCACCTCTTATGTCGTGATCTAAAATTTGCACTGCCTGTTTTCGATTCACCCGGCCGGCTTGTCCTAAAAATTTCGGCTTATCTCCGACCAATACAGTAAGAGGATCCGTGACTGATTTGTCCAAAGTTATGCAGTCTCCGACTTCTAAACTTAAAAACTCTTCTATCGTCAGTTCAGATGTGCCGAGCTCGGCCACGACAGGTATTTGTGCTGTCATGATACGTTTTTCAAGCGACTTTGTTTCCTCAGGCTTTGGCTCATTTCGGTCTGATTGCATCCAATAGTGGACTGAAAGCTTCGGTATGAGCGGCTCGAGTACAATATGCGGGATACAGAGATTAATGACACCGCTGATTTCACCAATTTGAGTATTGAGCGAGATCACCACGACTGTTTCATTAGGAGATACCATCTGAACAAATTGCGGATTCACTTCAAACTCAGTCATTTCCGGTTCAATATCAGCAATTGACTGCCAAGCTTCTTTATAATTACCCAGTGCATTTTCAAATAAATTAGAAATGATTTTTGTTTCAATTTCTGTCAAACTGTCAACCTTGTTATGACTGATTCCAATCCCGCCCATGACTCGATCCATCATCGTATAAGCTATCGTGGGGTTGACCTCCATCATAATTCTTCCTTCCATCGGATGAACATCAAATAGATTTAGAATCGTCATGTTTGGAATCGATCTGATAAATTCCTCATACGGAACCTGATCAACAGAACTGACAGATATGTGAATATAGGTTCTGAGCTGAGCAGAAAAATGAGTGGTAAGAAGTCTTGCAAAATTGTCATGAATTCTCGTTAAACTGCGAATCTGATCCTTAGAAAACCGCAGCGCACGTTTGAAATCATAAACCTTGACTTTCTTCTCTTTTTCTTCTTTTTTCAGCTCTTCAGCGTCCATTTCACCAGTTGATATTGCAGAAAGCAGTGCATCTATTTCATTTTGGGAGAGAACTTCTCCTGACATTTTCCTCACCTCCGTATTCTGTCAAATTATGCTTTATTGCAGATTAAAGGAGGTAATATACACTTTTTCTACTTTTCCTTCTTGGAGGTAGCTATTTATTTTATCTTTTAGTTCCTTCTTAAAGGTTTCTTTTCCCTTGTCTCCCTCAATCTGATCAGCATTCGTATCAGCCAGCAGTGATATAACAGCGTCTTTCACTTGGAAATCACGTTTCTCAAGTTCTTCTTTTGATTTATCAGAATCAGTTTCAAGTTTAATAGCAAGACGGATAATGTTATCAGACTTTAAATTTGTTGTGATCTCTTCTACATCAACAGAAGACGCAACGATTTCATCAATACTTTTTTTCGCTTCACTTTTTTCGGACTTTCCGCCTAAAACAAAATAAGCCGCCGCCCCGAGAGCACCAATTACGATAAGAATAATTAGTAATATGATCATTAACTTTTTCTTCATTCCGGTTCCTCTATTCCTTGATCCATTGCAAATATTTGTATTTTTCGGTAGAAAGCTGCGATCTTTTCCAGAACAGCTTCTTCATCTTCTTTTACTACAAACTTCTTACCATTTGACAGAGTAATTGTAGTATCCGGAAAACATTCAATCTGTTCAATAAATAGCGCATTCAGTGTAAAGGGCTGCCCGTTCAAACGGGTTACTTTAATCATAAAACAGCGGAGAAGCGATTACTCGCCTCCCCTCCCTCCTTAACGTTTAAGGTTAACCAGTTCTTGAAGGATTTCATCAGATGTTGTAATAATTTTTGAGTTTGATTGGAATCCGCGCTGGGCTACGATCATTTCAGTAAATTCGTCAGTTAAATCGACGTTAGACATTTCGAGAAATCCTACTTTAAGGGAACCTGTTCCGCCATCACCGGGCTGGTTCGCTGCACTGGCCGTACCAGAGTTTAAAGATTCACGGTATAAGTTGCTCCCGATTTTATCCAATCCGTCACTGTTGGCAAAAGTCACAATCCCGATTTGTCCGCCGTCTTGTGATTGACCACCGGCATCAACGATCGATACCTTGCCATCAGAACCGATAGTGAAACTTTGTGCATCAGTAGGAATTTTAATTGTTCCGCCATTCATATTTAGTACATGGTAGCCATCACCTGTAACCAATGTTCCGGTATTATCTAAATAGAAGTTCCCTGCTCTTGTATAAGCTGTCCCGTCACCTGTATCAATTCGGAAGTAACCGTCGCCGTCAATTGCTAAATCAAGTGTTCTTCCTGTGCTTTGTGTCGCGCTTGTTGAATGAATTGTATCAATTGTGCCAGATGATGAACCTAAACCGATTTGCTTAGAGTTTGTTCCGCCGATTGTTGCACCAGCAGCAGAACCGCCGGCAATCGTTTGGCTTACCATATCTTTAAAGGTAACCCGGCTCTTTTTGAATCCTACTGTATTTACGTTGGCAATGTTATTGCCGATTACGTCAAGCTTTGTTTGAAAGTTTTTCATACCGCTGATTCCAGAATAAAGTGAACGTAACATAATATATTCCCCCAGATGTTTTTATTTAGATGATTGTCCCACAGACATGACATTCGCAGGACTGATCTCGGTCCCATCATCAAGAACGAGATAATAATTTCCTTTAAAATGTTTAACAGAGCTTACTGTGCCTGTTTTATCTGTTGCACTTTTGCCATCAGTCCAAGATACTTCTTTTCCCATCCAATCAACATACGTTGTAAACGGATCTTGGTTTTCAACGAATTGAGTCATTGTCGTATTCAGATTCATCATTTGCTCCAAGCTTGAAAAAGTCGCCATCTGGCTGATAAATTCTTTATCGTCAACCGGGTTAAGCGGATCTTGGTTTTGAACTTGAGTCATTAATATTTTTAAAAACTCGTCTTTCCCCAAGCTGCTGTTGTTCGTCGACACAGTGTTCGTTTTTTCAGGCAGTTTATATTCTGAACTTATAGAAGTCATTCTTCTTCCTCCATTTCAACCATCGACACTTCATCGAGCAGATCGCCAAAATCATTTGATTGCTTTTTCTGTCTTTGCTGTCTCTGCCCCTCTTGCTGCTGTTTCTGTTCATCAGCAAGCTGGCCGTATATCGGCTGATCCCCGCTTTGGACCGGAAGAGTAAAACGGTCAATTTGGACGGCCATATTCGGCAATGATTGCTTCAGCTGAGGAAGATGCTGTTCAAGCAATTCTTTTGCTGATTGGCTAGATGCTATGATTTTACTCTGAAACATTCCATTTTCATTTGTCAGCTTGATTGTGACAAATCCTAAATGTTCAGGGTTCAGCCGAATAGTGAAACTTCCCGTCGATCTGCCGAAAGGCGTATATTTCATCTGCTTCCACGCATTAATCACTTGATCAGCCACCGTTTTTGTTTCGGCATTTGGTATATCAGATGACATCTGCTGCAGATCAAGTGTTTGAACTCCTCCTATGCTCCGATACCCCGAAAACAGCATTTGGAGTCCTGATTTACTATCTATAGGCTGAATACTTCCAGAAACATCCGATGCATTTGTGCTGGATGAACTCTGCGAGAGCGGTGTGAGAACACGCTTCCCAAAGTCTTGTGATGATTCGGATGATTTCGATAACAAGAAGGCTTTCAGCTGGCTTTCAGCTAAACTCCATTCTTTGGTCCCTTTTTGAGGAAGCATAGACATTTGATCCATTAAGCTTTGAAAGCTTTTCAGCTCTGACGCTGTCATCGAGTGAAGTTTTGAACTTGACTCAGCTTTAGTGAATATTTGCTGTTTAAGATCCTGAATTAGTTGTTGAGATACACCCTTCTTTTCTAATGCAGAAAGGAATTGATCTCCATTTTGGTAAATGGCATGAGCTTCATTGCCATTCCCGCGATCAGTCAGCTTATTCCCTTCTACGAGCTGGCTAATGAACATCTGGATATAGATGAGCTCTTTAGCAGCCTCGGATACTTCATTTTCCTGATTTGATTGCTCTGTATCAGACTTCAGTGCTCCATTAATGTCAGAAGCAGAATCATTGGCACTCAGAGCCGTTTTAGCTTCTGAAAAAATTTTCTCCGTTTCTGTGAGCAATTGATCCGTCCCGCCTGACATTTTTGATTCAACTGCTTGCAAAAGATTTTGCAACATTTGCAGAGCATTCGCATCCAATTGCTTCCCTGTCAGTTTGCTTAATGTTTGCAAAAGATCCGCATTTTGTTTGTCTTGAACTTCAGGACTTGCATTTAGCCATTCACCGATCTTTTTAAGCGCATCTGCTAAAAGCTGATCTTCGGAATTAGAAGTTCCCTTTCCTTGTTCTGAAAGTTCCTTCAATCCAGTCTCAGACATAAGCCAGTTTTGAAAAACTCCCTGGCTACTTTTCATGTTTTTAGCGGCAGAACCCGTTGTGGTTTGCAGTAAAGGTCCGGCTAATTCAAGCAGCTTCACCTTTCATTCCCCCTATTCTTGGCTGGCAGCAATTTTTTCTGTATAGGTTGCTGCTTGCTCAGGAGTCATTTTCGCCAATATGTCAGCAAGCTGCTTTTTGCTTAGGCCATTCAATATTTTCAGTGCTTCTTGCTCCTTTAATTGGGCAATAATTTTAGCAGCCTTTCCGCTGTCCATGCTTTTGTACACACTGATCACTTTGTCATTTTCAGAAGAAGCTTTCGAGTCTGCTGATCCTTCAGTATGATCTTCTGATGACTTTTTTTGATCCTCAGCCGTCTTTTCAAGTGAACGGATCTTTTGATTGAGCCTGTCGATTTCTGATTTGCTTGTTTCTAAATCTTTATTCAATATACTGATTTCACTTTTTTGATCCTTAATGGTCTTTTCCAGAGCTGCCGTATTACTGCTATCCTTACTTGATGCTGCGCCTTTTTTATTTTCGGTTTCAGGGACCAATTCTTTAAGAACCGGCGTTTTTGCCGCAGCATCCTGTATCGGCTTTAAGACATTGATACCAGCAGCCCAAAGAACAATCCCCCCTGCGATTAATAGAAACATCAGCGGGAGGATAATGATAAGCAAAACCGAACGGAACTTACCTGATTCTTTCTTTTTGCCGGACATTACATTCGCTCCTAATGGCCTTGAATCATAAACTGCTTAATCGAAATATCGTCCATTTCTTTCATTTCTGCAGCTTTATCTTCAAGAGCAAACATTTTAAACTGTTTTTCACGCATTTTTTCAAACTTTTTCACTTCAATGTTTTTCTCTGTCAAAATTTCTTGTTTTTGATTCATTTGATTTCTTTTCATAATGACAAGCTTTTGATAGTGATAGATCGTATTATCAAGATTTGAGACAAATTGTTGGTAGTGCCTCATTTCCTGTACACTCATGCCGCTTTTTAATTTCTTTTCCTTATTTTGTTCCAGCAATTCTTTTTTGCTCATATTCTCATATAATTTTTCAGCAACGTTTTCAAATTCAGAAACTGATTGCTGATACTCGGATAAGGATTGGTCTTTTTCATTTTCTTTTAGTTCCAGCAGCTTTTGGAATCTAAATTGATAAGCCACGTTTATTCCTCATTTCCTGTCAAACTAGTTAATGCAGCAATGCTTTCTTCCAATAAAGCCGGTTCGTCTGTTCCCTGCTTTAAAAATTGAATAAGCTGCGGATAAAATTGTATCGCTTCATCAATTTCTCTGGATGATCCTCTTTTGTAAGCTCCGATATTAATGAGATCTTCCGAATTTTGATATGTCGATAAAAGTTCACGGAATTTATTTGCCGCATCCAGATGCTGTTTTGTTGAAATGTTTGACATCACCCTGCTGATGCTTTTTAGTACGTTAACTGCAGGAAACTGGCCTTTATTGGCAAGCGCCCTGTCCAACACAATATGTCCATCTAAAATTCCGCGTACGGTATCGGCAATCGGCTCATTCATGTCATCCCCGTCTACCAACACTGTATAAAATGCCGTAATGGTTCCATGCTCGTTTGCACCCGTTCGTTCTAGTAAACGAGGTAAAATAGCGAACACTGAAGGTGTATAGCCTTTTGTCGTCGGAGGCTCCCCAGCAGCCAGTCCAATCTCTCGCTGCGCCATTGCCACCCTTGTAACAGAATCCATCATAAACATGACATTTTGGCCTTTATCTCGGAAATACTCGGCAATGGCAGTCGCTGTATATGCCGCTTTCAATCTCATTAATGCTGGCTGGTCTGAGGTGGCAACGACTACAATCGATCGTTTCAGCCCCTCTTTCCCCAGATCTTTTTCAATAAACTCCCGAACCTCTCGTCCGCGTTCTCCGACAAGTGCAATGACGTTTAAGTCAGCCTCTGTCTGCTTGGCGATCATCCCCATTAAGGTGCTTTTTCCGACACCGCTTCCTGCAAAAATTCCAATCCGCTGGCCTTTACCGACTGTCAGCAAGCTGTCAATTGATCTGACTCCAACACCCATCTTTTCACGGATAGGCGGCCGTTTCATCGGGTTGGGCGGTGATTGCTCCGTTGATACAGGCGAAAGCCCTTTCGGCAGAAGCTTTCCGTCAAGGGGTTCTCCAAAAGCATCGATGACTTGTCCGATCAGTCCGGTTCCAACTTTAACCCGAAGTGATTCCCCAGTAGCTTCTACAATGCTGCCAGGTGCAATGCTCGCAGCCTCTAAATAAGGCATAAGCAAAATATTTTCTTCCTGGAAGCCGACTACCTCAGCTTTAATGACTTTCCCAGATTGTCCTTTTGCATAAATCAGGCACACGTCGCCAATTGAGCTTGCTGGCCCTTTTGATTCAATCATCAGGCCGATTACCCGCTTGACTTTTCCGTACCGTTTATACGAGTCTGTCATTTCTATACAATCTATCAGACTCTGTGTCTTCATTCAGCTGCACCTGCTTCCAGCGCTGTCAGAAGTTTATCTTTCAATTGCATCAATTGTGTGTCAACACTCGCATCTACCCTGCCAAAAGGAGTTTCAATATAACAGGTTCCTTTTTGAGCTTTTTCATCAGCATATATGCCAAGCCGGCATTCTTTATAAAGAAGCTGCTGGATTTCATCTTTTTGCTGAAAGATTGTCTCATAGTAATATGGATCAACATAAATTGATATATCGTCATATTCCTTCACTTCGTTTATAACCTGTTGTACAAGCAGGAGAAAAGCCTCTTTATCATCAGACTTTTGCTGCCAAACTTTTTTTGCTAGGGCAACGGCAAGCTCAACGATTTCTTCATTAGCGTCTTCAAGCTTGTCCTCAACAGCTTTTCTGGACATTTCAGTTATACTGTTTGCTTGGCCGATCAGTTCGGCATACTGTTTCATTGCCTCAGCTTTGCCCAGCGCTACTCCTTGTTCAAAGCCCTCGGTTTTTGCTTCTTCAATAAGCTTCTGTTTTTCAGCCGCCCAATCGTTTTTCTCCTGCTCAATTTGACGGCGAATATTTTCTATATGACTGTTTGCCTGCTCAGAAATCCGGTCAGCTTCCTCTTTCACTCGGGCCATAAGCGCCTCCGGGTTCTCTTCAGCCTGCAAAAGGTGAGAATGATCAATACGCACCTCTTGTATAGAAAGTTTTCTTTTTTCCTTTTGTGGAGAAATAGATGATTCTTGTTTAATGATATTAGACAATAATATCATCCCCTCCGCCTCTTGCTATCACAATTTCACCGGCTTCTTCAAGCTTTCTGACGATGCTTACAATTCTCGATTGTGCTTCTTCTACATCTTTCAAGCGTACAGGGCCCATAAATTCCATTTCTTCTTTGAAGGTTTCAACCATACGCTGTGACATATTGTTGAACACAATTTCTTTGACTTCCTCGCTTGCAACCTTTAATGAAAGGAGCAAATCGTCGTTCTCAACATCGCGAATGACTCTCTGAATTGCACGGTTATCAAGTGTGACAATATCTTCGAAGACAAACATCCGCTTTTTAATCTCTTCAGCAAGATCGGGATCCTGAATTTCCAATGAATCCAAGATCGTCTTCTCTGTCCCTCTGTCTACCCCGTTTAACACTTCCACAACAGCTTCAATTCCGCCTGTTTGTGTATAATCCTGAGTAAATGCAGAAGATAATTTTTGTTCCAGAATCCGTTCTACCTCGTTAATTATTTCTGGAGACGTTCTATCCATGACCGCGATTCTTCTCGCAACCTCAGCCTGCACTTCAGGGTTCAGCTCGGATAAAATTTGCCCGGCCTGCACTGGATCTAAATAAGACAAGATTAACGCCATCGTCTGCGGATGCTCTTGCTGGATAAAATTCAAAATTTGTTCTGGCTCCGCTTTTCTGGCAAAATCAAATGGTTTAACCTGCAAAGAAGAAGTCAGCCTGTTTAGAATGTTCTCCGCCTTATCCTCTCCAAGCGCCTTTTCCAGAACTTGTCTTGCATAGCTTAAACCGCCTTGAGAAATATAATCTTGCGCAATGGCTATATTATGAAATTCTTCTATGATTTCATCCTTTTTTTGATGATCGACGCTTCGAACACCTGATATTTCCAGAGTAAGCCTTTCAATTTCTTCATCGGTTAAGTGCTTATAGACAGAAGCTGACACATCTAACCCCAAGGAAATCATGAGAATGGCTGCTTTTTGTTTTCCTGTAAGCTTATCTTGATCACGTCTCGCCATTTCTAATTCCTCCTAATCCTCGGCCAGCCAGCTTCTCAGCAGTTTTGCAAAATCTTCCGGCTTGTCTTTCGCCATCTTTTCAAGCTGTTTTCGTCTGACTGATTCCGCTGTTTCATTTTCCTCTTCGTTGATATCAGGCAAATTGATTGGTTCTTGAGGAACCTCATACTCATATTCCTCAAATTCATCCTCTTGCGCCCGTTTCTTTCTGATAAGCATAATGATCAGAACAATGATCGCTGCGATTAAAACACCGCCTACAATATATGCCCACAGCGGGATACCTGAGGATTTTTCCGTATTTGTATCCAAATTGACTTTTCCGTCGAATGGCTGTACGGAGACAACAATCTTATTATTGATATCAGCATCAGATAAATTCTGGTTTTGCGTTTCATCTTTATCCAAAGATGTTCTGACTACAGTTGAAAGGATTTTTTGTATATCATCCTGTCTTTCAGTTGATAGCGACGCTGTGTTTTTGGCATCAGGCGGCTCTACCATTACTTGAATCCCTAAATCTCTGACCTTATAAGGACTTTCAGCGATTTCTTTATGAATTCGGTTAACCTCGTAATTGATTTTGTTGCTGTTTTTTTCGTAGTTCCCGCTTTCGGTATTTTCACCGTCAGCCTTATAATTTGTTACATCTTCCTCGCCGGTTCCGGCAGTTCCGCCGTTGGCTGCACCGTCGCCCTGATATGTTTCAGATACCTTTTCAGCGCTGACTGCAATGCCTTCCATGTTTTCTTTATCCACAGGTTCGACAATGTCTTCTGTCCGATTTTCTTTTGTGAAATCAATGTCTGCTGTAACGGAGACAACGACTTTATCTTGGCCCATCATCGTACCAAGAAGTGACTGTACATGTTTTTGAATGTCTTTTTCAACTTGAGACTTAATTCCTTGCTGAGAAGAATAACTATCCGCGTAGGACCCTGCATCACTGTCTGATTTGTCGTAGTATGTAGAATTTTGATCCATGATGACGATGTTATCTTCTTTTAGGTTCGGCACGCTTTTAGATACCAGATGATATAATCCGTTGATCTGGCTTTGATCAAGTGTATAACCCGGTTGAATCTGCAAAACGATTGATGCAGATGCTGCAGATTGCTCTTCACCGATAAACACCGCGTCTTTCGGGAGATTAATCATTACTTTTGAACTTTTAATACCGTCCATTTCATTGATCAAGTTTGACAGTTCTGTCTGTGTAGCTTTTACTTTCACCATATCAAACTCATTGTCTGTCAAACCAAAGCCGGCATTCTGTCCAAAAAATGAATAATCAATTGATCCGGTTTTAGGAAGTCCTTCTGCAGCCATCTGCACTTTCAAAGAATCAACCTGATCCTCCGGAACACTAATCACTGTACCGCCATTCGAAAGTTCGTTTGGCACTTTTTTTGCATCCAATTCTTCTTTGATTTGTCCTGCTTCTTCGGCAGACAAATCTTTGTACAGCGGCGCCATTTTAGAATTTGAAGCAAAAACACTAATAATAATTCCAATAATAATAATTGCCGCTAAAGCACTAACCATTAAAATCTTTTGTAATTTAGATCTATTTTTCCAAAACTCACTCGTTTTGTTTTTCATTTGCATTAGAGTACGATTCATGTTAACCCCCGGTCATTCCACTCTTTCTCTAAATCGTCAGACCCCCTACATTTGCATTCTCATAATCTCCTGATAAGCTTCCACAGCTTTATTGCGGAACTCTGTTGCTGCAGTTAGAGAGATGCTAGCTTTTTGAGCAGCGATCATGACCTCATCAAGATTTACATCTTTTCCTGCAGCCAAGGCATTAGTCATGTTGTCAGAAGCTACTTGGGACTCATTTAACGAACTAATAGAGTTTTTTAAAAGCTCCGAAAAGCTTGTTTGATTTGAAGAATCTGTTTTTTGGCTATTGTTTACTTGATTTGTTGCATTTTGAGTGTTTTGAGTATTTTGAACCTGAAAAGGAGAAATTGCATTAATCACATTCATTCACCTACTTTCCGATTTCTAACGCCTTCATCAGCATTCCCTTTGTGGCATTCATCGCCGTGACATTCGCCTCATATGATCTGGTGCTGCTGACAAGATCAACCATTTCCTTTAATGGATCAACATTAGGCTTTTGTACATATCCATCAGCGTTTGCATCAGGGTCTGTCGGATCATAGACAAGATTAAAATCCGAATCATCCTCTGTAATTTTTGAAACCTTCACACCGTTTCCAGCATTCCCGCTTCCGCTCATTTGAGAATTGAGAATGGAAGAGAACGATTCACCTTTTGACTGAAGGGAGACCATTTTTCTTCTGTAAGGCACCCACTCTCCATTCACCTGCTTAGCTCTTGTCGTATCCATATTTGCTAAGTTAGATGATACAACGTCCATTCTGACTCGCTGAGCTGTTAAAGCCGATGCTGAAACATTTAAGCTATGAAAAGCTGTCATCATTTTCCTCCTGTTAATACGGTCTTCAGCGAATTAAATTTACCGTTCATTCTTTCAACCAAAGCTTGATAGTTGATTTGATTTTGCGCCAATTCTGTCATCTCTTTGTCAACATCAACATTGTTTCCGTTTTGCTGATACGATGTATCTCCGCTCGCAACAATTGAATAATTCGAATCAGTATCAGAAAAATCAACATGACGATAGTCTGTTTTTATCGCTTCAAGACGCGAGGATTCTTGATCTAATAAATTTTGGAAAGAGACTTTTTTTGCCTTATAGTTCGGTGTATCTATATTGGCGATATTATTAGTTATGACTTTTTGCTTAATATCCGCTCTGCTCAAGGCATTTTCAAGATTTTGTATCGTTCCAGAAAATAAGCTCAAATCCACTTACCTCCATTTCAGTTTTTTTCACCCTCAATATCCTTGTCGAGAATTGTAAAACTATATGCTTATTGTAAGAAATAACAGGCATAAAGTCTATGAAGTTCGTGTAAAAAAATGTCCTCACAATTATCTATTTTGTAACTGGGTATAAAGTCCTAGATTGTTAGAACTACATTTCTCGCCTTGATATAAGCCTGAAAATAGCAGAATTTCTGTTTTTTCTCCTTTCTTTTCGGCATTTTTGAAACTTTTTGAAGAAAAATGCAAAATTTATTAAAATTATTACATAGAAAGACTTTCAACCCAGGAAATAAAGCTTATTGATTTCCTTTATTTGAAATAAAAAAAGAACCCTCAAAAAGGGTTCTTTTTGTGATTAATGAGATTTTAGATTTTCTAATTCAATTAGGAATTTGTTGTTTAGTACCTTGATATAAGTACCTTTCATTCCTAATGATCTAGACTCGATAACACCGGCGCTCTCCAGCTTTCTGAGTGCGTTCACAATAACAGAACGGGTAATGCCGACACGGTCAGCAATTTTACTTGCAACAAGAAGACCTTCATTTCCGTCAAGCTCCTCAAAAATGTGCTCAATTGCTTCAAGCTCACTGTAAGAAAGCGAGCTGATAGCCATTTGTACGACAGCTTTGCTTCTTGCTTCCTCTTCAATTTCTTCCGCTTTTTCTCTTAGGATTTCCATTCCGACAACTGTTGCGCCGTATTCAGCTAGAATTAAGTCATCGTCATTGAATTGATCTTGTAAACGTGAAAGAATAAGTGTTCCTAATCTTTCCCCGCCTCCGATGATCGGCACAATTGTTGTTAAACCAGCTTGAAACAGGTCTCTGTTCTCAACAGGGAAAGCAGTATATTCACTATTAATATCCAAGTTAGAAGATGTTTCAGGGACATTAAACAGATTTTTCGTATATTCTTCAGGGAATTGACGATCCTCAAGCATTTTTTTCATACGATCATTTTCAATTTGCTGGTTAATAGAATACCCAAGGAGTTTCCCTCTGCGGCTTACAACGAAAATATTGGAATCAATTACATCCCGCAGCGTCTCCGCCATTTCCTTGAAGTTTACCGGTTTCCCTGCCGCAGCTTGCAGCATGGAGTTAATAATTCTTGTTTTTTGTAATAAAGCCATGATAAATAATCCTCCTAAACATTCCTCATATTAAATTTTTCACAATATAAATTGACTTAAATCTTTGTTTTTGGCTATCGTTCCGAGCTTTTCTTCGACATACTGTGGTGTAATCGTTATTTTCTCCATCGTTACATCTGGAGCTTCAAACGACAAATCTTCTAATAGGCGTTCAAGTATTGTATGAAGGCGTCTCGCACCGATATTATCTGTGTCCTGGTTCACATGATAAGCAACTTCAGCAATCTTATGAATAGCTTCGTCAGAAAATTCAAGAGATATACCTTCTGTCTGCAATAATGCCTGATATTGTTTCAGCAGCGCATTATCCGGCTCAACCAAAATTCTCACGAAGTCGTCTACCGTGAGTTTGTTCAGTTCTACACGAATTGGGAAACGCCCCTGCAGCTCAGGAATCAAATCAGACGGTTTGGCCATATGAAACGCTCCTGCTGCAATAAATAATACATGGTCTGTTTTTACAGAACCATATTTTGTAACAACGGTTGAACCCTCAACAATCGGCAGGATATCCCGCTGAACGCCTTCTCTTGAAACATCGGCAGAAGAAGATGCACCGCCGTTCTTTGCGATTTTATCAATCTCATCAATAAAGATAATCCCGCTCTCTTCTGCTCTCTGAACAGCTTCCTGGCCGACTTCATCCATATCGATGAGTTTGCTTGCTTCTTCATTCGTCAGGACTTTTCTGGCTTCTCTGACTGTCATTTTGCGCCGTTTCTTTTTCTTTGGCATTAATCCGCTCAGCGCATCCTGCATGTTCATACCCATCTGCTCCATACCCGAGCCCTGCAGCATGTCAAACATAGAAGGCTGCTGCTCTTCGACTTCTACTGTTACATAGTAGTCTTCGAGCTCTCCTAAAGCCAGCTGATGCGCCATTCGTTTTCTTTTTTCTTCGATGTTTGCTTCTTCCTGGCTCTCCGCCTCATCTTCACCATTCGGCTGGCTGCCTCCAAAAAACATTTCAAACGGATTTTTAACGCCAGATTGTTTTTTCTTCCCGGGAACTAACAGACGAACAATGCGTTTGTTTGCATTTTCTTCTGCCTGTTCCTTTACTTCATTCATTTTCTCTTCTTTTATAAGCCGAACAGAAGTCTCCACAAGATCTCTGACCATTGATTCAACATCTCTGCCTACATAGCCGACTTCGGTAAATTTAGTAGCTTCAATTTTGATAAATGGCGCACCTGAAAGCTTAGCGATTCGTCTGGCAATTTCAGTTTTCCCGACGCCGGTAGGACCCATCATTAAAATGTTTTTCGGAACGACCTCGTCCTTCAGCTTTTCATCCAGAAGACTTCTTCTATAGCGGTTTCTTAATGCCACGGCGACAGCTTTTTTCGCATTTTGCTGACCGACAATATATTGGTCTAACCGATCTACAATCTGTCTAGGAGTTAACGGTTTTTTTCCATGCGCCTCAA
Organism: Bacillus sp. FSL R5-0576; assembly: GCF_038004765.1. Classification (NCBI taxonomy): domain Bacteria; kingdom Bacillati; phylum Bacillota; class Bacilli; order Caryophanales; family Bacillaceae; genus Bacillus; species Bacillus sp. FSL R5-0576. The sequence goes on along the minus strand of NZ_JBBORU010000001.1, from coordinate 1,560,251 downwards.
GTCCTTTCTATTCAAGCTCTTCCAGTATGATTTGATCGTTCGTGTAAACACAAATTTCGCCTGCTGTTTCTAACGCGGCTCTGGCAATCTCACTTGCAGACATGCTTTCACCGGCATGCTTTTTCAATGCTCTTCCCGCTGCCAAAGCGTAATTGCCTCCTGATCCAATCGCGAGAATGCCGTCATCTGGTTCGATCACCTCGCCTGTTCCCGATACGAGAAGCAAAGTATCCTGATTCATAACAATCAGCATGGCTTCGAGCTTTCTTAGCACTTTATCGCTGCGCCATTCCTTCGCAAGCTCAACAGCCGCCCGTTTTAAGTTGCCGTTATATTCTTCAAGCTTAGCTTCAAACTTTTCGAATAAAGTGAAAGCGTCTGCAACAGATCCCGCAAAGCCAGCAAGAACTTTGCCGTTAAACAGTTTTCTCACTTTCCGTGCCGTGTGTTTCATGACAACAGCCTGACCAAATGTTACTTGGCCGTCTCCGGACATAGCGCTTCGTCCTTTATGCTGTACGGCAAATATTGTGGTCGCATGAAAAGATGACATAAAGGGCCTCCTTTAATTTTTCTTAAATGCTCTTGGATGGTGAGACATATATGTGTTTCTCAACATTTCCTTCGAAACGTGCGTGTATATCTGTGTAGAAGACAGATTGGAATGCCCGAGCAGTTCTTGAACGCTTCTCAAATCCGCTCCTTCATTTAACAGATGCGTGGCGAACGTATGTCGAAGCATATGCGGATGGATATGTAAAGTGCTTGACGCTTTTTGAACAAGCCCGCTTAAAATATGTCTGATGCCACGGGCTGTAAGCGGTCCGCCTCTTTGATTTACGAATAATAGATCATGAGGTTCTTTTGCCTTCATCAGCAAGCACTGTCTTCCGCTATTCATGTATACCTTCAACGCTTCGCGGGCATAAGACCCAAAGGGGATATAGCGCTGCTTCTTGCCTTTACCGTGAACAAGCACAGTGTCCATAAATAAATCAACGTCGTTAATAGTTATGGAACAGCATTCACTGACCCTCATTCCGGTGGCATAGAGCAGCTCTAACAGCGCTTGATCCCTCATTCCGGCCGGCTGGCTTATATCTGAAACTTCAAACAGCTCCTCAAGCTCTTTTTGATATAGAAACTTCGGTATCCGTTTCTCCTGTTTTGGCAGATGAACAAGCTGAAACGGATTTTCTTCAATAAGCTTTTCCCGTATCAGAAACTTATAAAAGCTTCTTAATGCAGATATCTTTTTGCTTATTGTTCTTCTCGATAAACCTTTTTCATAGGCTTCTGTCAAAAAAATCCTAGTATCTTGATATGCAGCTTCTTCAAATCCATTTATACCTTGAACGCGCAGGAAAGTCTCGAATTCTTCAATTGAATCCACATAATTCACAATAGTATATTGTGAATAATTTTTTTCAATTTGTAAATATTCAACGAATAACTTTACGAAATTCTTAACATTCTCCATGCCTAATACCTCCCCAGGAAGGGCTTTTAAATGGTATCACAAATCGCGCTCAGGTTGCAATCAATACCTATATTGTTTTCGAAATTGTTTGAATTGTTTCAATCGCACGGTTCGCGTATTGTTCATTTCGTTCTTTTTTATTTTTAATTTTAACTGGCAATTCTTTTAAAAGCCCAAAGTTTGCATTCATCGGCTGGAAGTTCTTCTGGTTTGTTGTTGTAATATAATGTGCCATACTGCCAATTGCTGTTTCCTGAGGGAAGATCACAAGCTCTTCTCCCAATACAAGCTTCGCCGCATTAATGCCTGCTACAAGTCCTGAGGCAGCTGATTCCACATATCCTTCTACTCCCGTCATTTGGCCTGCAAAGAACAGATCACTGCGGTTTTTAAATTGATAAGTCGGCTTTAACAGGCTTGGAGAGTTAATAAATGTGTTTCTGTGCATCACGCCATATCTGACGATTTCTACATTTTCAAGTCCTGGAATCAACTTGAGAACTTCCTTTTGGTCTCCCCATTTTAAATGAGTCTGGAATCCTACAATATTATAAAGTGTTCCCGCAGCATCATCCTGTCTGAGCTGAACGACGGCATAAGGGCGTTTTCCTGTAACAGGATGCTCTAGACCAACCGGTTTCATCGGACCGAAAAGCATTGTTTTCTTACCCCGTTTTGCCATGACTTCAATCGGCATGCAGCCTTCAAAGAAAATCTCTTTTTCAAATTCTTTTAACGGCACTGTTTCTGCTGATGTTAATGCTTCATGAAAACGGTCAAACTCTTCTTCTGTCATCGGGCAGTTCAAATATGCTGCTTCACCTTTATCATAACGGGATTTCAGGTACACTTTATCCATATCAAGGCTGTCTTTTTCTACAATTGGCGCCGCTGCGTCATAAAAATATAAATAGTCCTCTCCAGTCAACTCCTTCAGCTGGGCAGACAGCGATTCAGATGTTAACGGACCCGTTGCGATGATAGTAGGGCCTTCAGGAATTTCAGTCACTTCTTCATTAATAACGGTTACGTTTGGATGATTTTTCACCCGATTTGTCACACTTGCGGCAAATTCATGACGGTCTACTGCAAGAGCGCCCCCGGCAGGCACCGAACATTCGTCAGCCGCAGCGATAATGGCTGAATCAAGCGCACGCATTTCTTCCTTTAATACACCGACAGCGTTAGCAAGTGTATTAGAGCGAAGAGAATTGCTGCAGACAAGCTCTGCAAATTTATCTGTATGGTGCGCAGGCGTTTGTTTAACTGGCCGCATTTCATACAATTTGACTTGAATCCCCCGTTTGGCAAGCTGCCATGCTGCTTCACTTCCTGCGAGTCCGGCTCCGATTACATTCACTGTTTGTTGGTTCATCTTTCACATCTCCTAGTTTATTATTCAAGGCCTTCTTTTAACACACAAAGAAGGTGAGCAAGACCCTGCTCACCGCTACTTCTGTGGTTCTTCCTTATAATCGCATTCCACGCATTGGACTTGTATGCCTTTTTTGAGTTTTTTCTCGACGAGCATTTTTCCGCATTTAGGGCATTTTCGTTCAATTGGTTTGTCCCATGATACGAATTCACAGTCCGGATAACGGTCACAGCCGTAAAACACCCGTTTCTTTTTCGATTTTCGCTCAACAATGTTTCCTTCTCCGCAGCTCGGGCACTTCACACCGATTTGTTTCACAATCGGTTTCGTGTTCCGGCAGTCAGGGAAGTTGGAGCAAGCTAAGAATTTACCGTATCGTCCCATTTTATATACCATTGGAGAACTGCACAATTCACAATCCTCTCCAGCATACTCTGGTTCAATCTCAACTTCCTTCATTTCCGATTCGGCTTTTTTGACGCGTTTTTCAAAATCGGTGTAGAAATTATCGATAATCTTGACCCATTCGGTATTTCCTTCTTCAACATGATCAAGATCTCTCTCCATTTTAGCTGTAAACTCAACGTTAATGATCTCAGGGAAAAACTCCATGATCAAGTCAAGAACGATCTGACCTAATTCAGTCGGAACGAAACGTTTATTATCCAATGCCACGTAGCCGCGCCGCTGAATAGTATCAAGTGTCGGAGCATATGTGGATGGACGGCCGATACCGCGTTCTTCAAGGGTTTTAACAAGCCGGGCCTCAGTATATCGCGGAGGCGGCTGGGTAAAATGCTGCTCAGGTTCTATATCTTTTGATAATACCGTGTCGCCTTCTTGTAAGTCAGGCAGCATCCGGTCTTTTTCTTCCATTTGATCGTCTTTTCCTTCAACATACACCTTCATAAACCCGGAAAACTTGACTTTACTTCCATTTGCACGAAATGTCAAACCGTTGTTTGTCAGGTCGACACTCATTGTATCGAGAACAGCCGGTGCCATTTGGCTGGCAACAAAACGCTCCCAAATTAATTTATACAGTCTCATTTGGTCTCTGCCGAGGACTGCTTTTAATTCACTTGGTTTTCTAAGAACTGATGTCGGCCGAATTGCTTCGTGGGCATCCTGGGCATTTTCATTCTTTTTCGCAGGCTTCCGTTTTCCGCCTAGGAACTCTTTTCCATAAGTCTGATCAATAAATGCAGCTGCTTCATCAACAGCCGTATTTGAAATACGGGTTGAATCCGTTCTCATATACGTGATCAGACCAACCGTTCCTTCTCTTCCTAAATCAATTCCTTCATATAATTGCTGTGCAATCATCATCGTTTTCTTCGCTCTGAAATTGAGCTTGCGAGCCGCTTCCTGCTGCAGGGTAGAAGTGGTAAAAGGCAAAGCAGGATTACGTTTGCGTTCCTTTTTGGTTACTTTTTCAACTGTATATTGATTCCCTTTGAGCTGAGAAAGAATCTCTTTTACATCGGCTTCACTATTTAAAGGAAGTTTTTTGCCGTTTTTCCCGAAAAAGCTCGCTTCAAAGGTTTCTTGACCTTTTAAGAACGTACCGTCAATTGTCCAATATTCCTCAGGCTTAAAGTCGTTAATCTCTTTTTCACGGTCAATAATCAAACGGAGGGCAACGGATTGCACGCGTCCTGCGCTAAGCCCTTTTTTGACTTTTTTCCATAAGATTGGACTGATTTTATATCCGACAAGTCTGTCTAAAATACGTCTCGCTTGCTGTGCATCCACTAAATCCATATTGATCATGCGGGGATGCTTAAACGATTCCTTAATAGCGTCTTTTGTAATTTCGTTAAACACCACACGGCAGTCTGAGTTGAGATCTAAATCAAGACTGTGTGCCAAATGCCATGCAATCGCTTCCCCTTCTCTGTCGGGGTCGGCTGCGAGATACACTTTTTTGGCTTTTTTCGCAGCCGTTTTCAGCTCTTTTAATACCGGGCCTTTACCTCGAATGGTAATATATTTCGGTTCAAAATTCTGTTCTATGTCAACTCCCATTTGACTTTTTGGAAGATCCCGGACATGTCCCATTGATGCTTTTACTTTATATTTTTTACCTAAGTAACGTTCAATCGTTTTCGCCTTAGCGGGCGATTCCACGATGACTAGATAATCAGACATTTTCATCCCCCTCAAGAGGTGTTCTCTCTCTTTTCAAGATATTTCAATTTTATTTTTGCAGCTGTCTTTATTTGGCTTTCAACATTTCATTCTTTATCATGAACGTCATTAATTAAATAGAAAACAATATGCAACTTTAAATCCTCACTATTATTAAATATTACAATACCGTTTGTCAAACGATAATTCAAAAGGGTTCCGTATATTGAACGTTTCTCTCAGGAAGTTCCTCGAAAATATCCTCTGCTGACCATATGGCTTTAGCCCCCTGCTGGATCAGTTTTATAGGACCTCCGGCGTAAGGGTCAAATAATGAACCGGGTACGGCAAATACCTCTCTCCCTTGTTCCAATGCTTGATAGGCAGTAATCAGTGAACCGCTTTTTTCTTTGCCCTGAACGACAATAACGCCTTCACTTAGTCCGCTGATAATACGGTTTCTCATAGGGAAATGCCATTTTTGGGGTTTAGTTTCAGGTGGGTGCTCTGACAGCAGGATATGGTGTTTAGCCATGTGATCTGCTAACTGAAGGTTTTCTCGGGGATAAATGTGCTGAAATCCGCCTGCAATGACGCCAATTGTCCGCCCCTTCGCCTTAATACTTGCAGCATGGGACATTCCGTCTATCCCAGACGCCAGTCCGCTGACAATCACCCAACCTTTACGACAGATCACTTTTGTAAGATGATTGACAACTTGTTTCCCATAAGCTGTTGGATTTCTTGTCCCTACAATTCCAATTTTTCTCCCTTTCGAAAGAAGAGTCATATCACCTTTTGCAAACAGTACGGCGGGGGGATCATAAATGCTTTTAAGCCAGAAAGGATATTGCTTTGAAGAAATAGGGATGGTGTTAATGCCTTGCTCACGATAAGCAGCAAGTACACGCTGGAGCTTTGGATAAAGTTGTTCTATTTCGTTTTTTAATGCAGCTGCTTTTATTTGATCACGAGTAACCGTTTGTAACACGGGTGATGTCAGCGACATAGACGGATCGGCTTTCCACCATTTTAATAGAAGGGATGGGGATAATAATTGATTGATTCTGCAAATCGTTAGGCAGGCAGCGGCCTGATCCAATAGATTGACCTCCTTTTGTTAGAAAAAGCAGGAACAGCCTTGACGGCTGTCCCTTTTTTATTAATGCGTTTTACAAGTTTCGAACAAGTTCTTCTCTTTCAGCACCTTAATTAAGGTTTCACCCATGACAGAAGGTGTCTCTGCAACTTCGATTCCGCATGCATTGAGGGTTTTGATTTTTTCATCAGCTGTCCCTTTTCCGCCGGAAATAATGGCGCCTGCATGCCCCATGCGCTTCCCAGGAGGTGCTGTTTTACCGCCGATAAAACCGACTACCGGTTTTGTCATGTTGGCTTTTACCCACTCTGCCGCTTCCTCTTCGGCAGTACCGCCGATTTCGCCAATCATGATGACTGCGTGTGTGTCAGGATCTTCGTTAAACGCTTTTAAAACGTCAATAAAGTTTGTTCCATTTACAGGGTCGCCGCCGATTCCAACAGCTGTAGATTGCCCTACACCCGCTTCTGAGAGCTGGTGCACTGCTTCGTATGTTAATGTTCCTGAACGTGATACAACGCCTACATGACCCTTTTTATGGATGTATCCGGGCATAATGCCGATTTTACATTCTTCAGGCGTAATGACACCAGGACAGTTCGGCCCTATCAGTCTCGTTTTCTTACCTTCCATGAAGCGTTTGACCTTCACCATATCCAAAACCGGGATATGTTCTGTGATACAAATCACGAGATCAAGCTCCGCATCTACCGCTTCCATAATCGCATCAGCTGCAAACGGTGCGGGCACATATATAACAGACGCGTTAGCGCCGGTCGTTTGAACTGCTTCAGCCACTGTATTAAATACAGGAACACCTTCCACTTCTGTTCCGCCTTTTCCAGGTGTTACACCGCCAACGATATTTGTGCCGTATTCGAGCATCTGCTTCGTATGAAATAAAGCGGTAGAACCTGTAATCCCTTGCACAATAACTCTTGTATCTTTATTAATGAAAACACTCATTATTTGGTCCCCTGCCTTTCATTCTTTCTTAAACTAAGGATACGATTTTCTGCGCGCCGTCAGCCATTGATTCCGCAGATGTAATGTTTAATCCTGATTCACTAAGGATTTTCTTCCCTAGATCTACGTTTGTGCCTTCAAGACGGACGACAAGCGGCAATGTCAAACCAACTTGTCTAGTCGCTTCAACAACCCCTTCTGCGATGACATCACATTTCATAATGCCGCCGAAAATGTTGACAAAAATCCCTTTAACGTTTTGATCAGAAAGAATGATTTTAAATGCTTCCGTGACTTTTTCCGCGGTTGCACCGCCGCCCACATCAAGGAAGTTGGCCGGTTCTCCTCCATAATGCTTGATAATATCCATCGTGGACATTGCAAGCCCCGCGCCGTTTACCATACAGCCGATATTTCCATCAAGGGAAATGTAGCTTAGATCATATTTGGACGCTTCAATTTCTTTCGGATCTTCTTCATCCAAATCTCTGTATTCCATAATGTCCTTTTGTCGGTACAACGCATTGCTGTCAAAATTCAATTTTGCATCAAGCGCCATCACATTTCCGTCGCCGGTAACAACAAGCGGATTGATTTCGGCGATTGAGCAGTCTTTCTCAACAAACGCTTTATATAGTCCAAGCATAAATTTAGCAGCTTTTCCCACGAGCTCTTTTGGAATATTAATAGCGAATGCAATTTCTCTGGCTTGATAGCCTTGAAGGCCGACAGCCGGATCAATGACAGCTTTTTTGATTTTTTCCGGTGTTTTCTCCGCAACTTCTTCAATTTCCGTTCCGCCTTCTTCAGAAGCCATCAAAACGATTCTTGAAGTGGCGCGGTCAAGCACTAGACCGATGTAATATTCTTTTTTAATATCGCAGCCTTCTTCAATAAGTAAGCGTTTTATTACTTGGCCGTCCGGACCCGTCTGATGTGTAACTAGGGTCTTCCCTAATAGTTCTTCGGCATACGCTTTTACTTCGTCTAATGATTTTGCTATTTTTACCCCACCAGCTTTGCCTCGACCGCCAGCATGAATTTGAGCCTTTACGACATAAACCGAGCTGGATAAGCTCTTTGCACTCTCAACTGCTTCTTCTGCTGTAAAAGCCACTTTACCTTCAGGAACAGATACCCCATATTTTCTGAGGACTTCTTTTCCCTGGTACTCATGGATATTCATTTCCCATCCTCCTAACTTATGTAACAAAACTAAAATAGACTGCGCTTTCATTCTATAATATTACTGGAAGAATTGTCTACAGTTCGATGCAAAATCTTTTAATCCTTCTAAACATTCAAACTTTTACTTTATTAAAAACATAAATTTCAAAGGAGGATGGGGAATATTTTAGCTATTTTTTGTTTTTTACGCTTTCGTCCAATTTGTAAATGAATGAAAAAATCTCGGCTACCGTTTCATAAAGAGCTTCAGGAATTTGATCATCTACCGTCAAATGGCGCATTAATTCGACAAGAGTCCGATCTTCTTGAATCGGGACCCCTGCTTTTTTTGCTTCTTTGATAATGTTGTCAGCTACATGGCCCTTTCCTGTGGCAATCACTCTCGGCGCCTTGTCTTTTTGTTCGTCATAATGGAGAGCAACAGCTTTTCTGATCGGTGTCTGCTCTTTCATATTTTCACATCCACTTCCTGATCACTGATACTTGTTATATATTGATCGATTGAAGCCTTTTCTTCGGTGTGAACCCTTTTTTTAGCGTTTACCCCTGAAAGGCTGTACCCCATTTCCTTTAGCCCCTGTTTAAGCGCGGGCACCATCGGATCGATCGCAGCCTGCAGCTCGAAATCAGTCTCTATTGTAATGGTCATGACTTTTTGCTGTACCAAGCAATCAACGACGGTTTCTTTTAGTGTATCAAGCTGCAGCAAAAACAAAAGGCGGCAATGGGAAGTATCAAGCTTTCCATCCGCTCCTTTCTTTCCTTTAAACAGAACAGTCATGTCCTGAACCCCTGACTTCGAAAACATCGGAAATGACATTACAATTTGGCTGTATGACGGATGGTCATGCTGCATGAAAAGCTGGCCATTTAATTTATGAAAAAGCTGATCGGCTTCTTGTTTGACTGGTTCGGCTACCTCATGCGATGCTCTTAAGGCAGAAAGAGCCAGCTTGATGGATTGCATTTCGCCAGATGTGACTGCGCTTCCTTGTTCAAACGCTTTAATGAACGCAACCTCGTCCCTTGCGCCGATTGCCGTTTTCACTTTGGATAAGAAAGAAAGAACATCTGCCTTATCCGCCAAATGGGGTGCTGTCTGCTGAACAGCCTTTAAAAAGACTTCGGCTTCCTGGTCTGTGACTTGTGCTGCCTGTAAAACAGCTGAAGCTGCAAGTGACTTACTATCACCCGATGAAGCAGCCGCTTTAATCCAATTTGCTGCTTCTTTCACAATTTGGAGACTGTTTTTTTCAGCAGATTCCGTCAGCTTCATCAGCAGCTGGCGGGCTTCTTTAATTGGAATGTCTGCTGCTGTTTTAACAGACTCTTCTTGTATGCTTCTCTGTTCTGCTGTGTGATTTGCAACCGGCAAGCTTGCTTTTCCGGGGGAGCCAACTGGTGTGCTAAGCTCCCTGCTTCCAGCTGTATTCGCCGGAGAAGGTGCTTTCGTATTGTCGGTTAAAGAAATAAGCTTATCAATCAGCCGTTCTGCATGGACATCGATTTCACTATTTAAAAGCACCGTAACTGCTTCCTTTAGCTTTGACATCATTTGGCTCTGCTGAGGGTTTTGGTCGATTGCCTGAAGCAGCTGGGATACGTGCTGATGCAACGGAACAGGCGATTTCACAGCGTGAACACCATTCAAAATCTCGGAGTGAATGGGAAGATCACGCTTTAAAGCGAAGAGAACCGTTTCAACTGCTTTTTTTGTGTCTTGCGAAGGCAGCGTGTCCATCCAGCGGACGGCTGTTTTGATATCATTTTCTGTTACGGGTGTTTTGCTCTTCAGCATCGCTCCTGTCATCATGAGAGCTGCGTTTGACGTCTTCACTGATATGGCATTTAAAAGCTTGCCAGCTGCATCCTGAATGGTTTTAGGATTTTGGTCAAAGCTTTGAACGACCTGAAGACGGCCTGTTTGTTCTGCCGTTTTTTTTTCGTAGGAAAACCAATAGTATGCCTGAGGACGAAGCTGGGCTTCAAGTTTTCCCTGAACAGTTTGATTGCCGACTTGGATCAGGGCATGCTGATCTCCTAGTAAGCGAAGCACTTTTCCTAAGAGGAGACGCTTCTCCCCGTTTAGCGCTTCGTTTACTTTTGATGTTTCCTGCGGGACGGCTGTACGCCCAAAAAGGTGCTGCAGCGCCTTTTGCACATCATTTCGTATGTTCATTTTAAAAAGGTGCCTCCTTGTCCATGTGATTTATCTGAAAGATTGAACAGGAGCGAAAGTTTTGCGGTGCAATTCAGTTGGGCCGTATGCAGCGAGAGCTTCCAAATGTTCTTTTGTCCCATAGCCTTTATTTTTTTCAAAGCCGTACATGGGGTACGTTTCGGCATAAGCGCTCATCATTCGGTCCCTCGTCACTTTTGCGATACACGCACCTGCCGCAATAGACACGCTTTTGGCATCGCCTTTTATAATTGACGCCTGAGCCGTATCAAGCGGAAGTGTCATTGCGTCAACAAGCAAATAATCAGGTGTATCCGACAAATCCTGTATCGCTTTCACCATTGCCATTTTTGAAGCTTCATATATATTGATCTCATCAATCACAGTAGCTTCTACAATTCCTATCCCGACCGCCAGTGCTTCCTTCATAATAAGCTCGTAATATTCCTCGCGTTTTTTCTCTGAAAGCTTTTTGGAGTCTGTCAGCCCAAGTATTTCACATTCCTCTGGAAGGATGACTGCGCTGGCGACAACTGGTCCTGCCAATGGCCCCCGGCCGACCTCGTCAACACCTGCAATCAAGCGAAATCCTTTGTTTCTTGCCAGCCTTTCATAGGAAGTCATATTCACCCATTGTTCTTTCAGCGCTTTTTCTTTCGCTTGCTTTTTAAGCCATTGCTCTACAAGCGTTTGAACGCTTTTTCTCGGGTCGTTTTCGCATTGGGCAATAAATGGGTCTTGTGCATCCTTCACTTCCTGCAAACGGTCTTTAATGTCCTTTACGGTTAATGTATTCACTTTCTCTTCTCCCTTACTGTATGTATCGGTTCAGCCAAGAAGAAATAAAGACCCGCATTTCTGCGCGCCTTTACATCGTCGGCTGTTCAAATGACAACCTGCCGAACTTTTCAGTGCGAATATCTCGAATGATGACTTCAGTCGTCTTATCGTAGTTAATGAGCCCACCGCTCATGAGACAGCCCCGCTTTTCACCTATTGCATCAAACAGCTCGGCAATGTCCTCTGGGATCTCCTCAAGGCCATAACGCTCTTTAAGCCGTTCTGGGTAATGTTCTTCGAGAAAACGAAGACCAAACACGGCCACGTCCTGCAAATTGATAATCGAGTCTTTAATAGCCCCAGTGACTGCAAGTCTCAAACCGACAAGCTCATCCTCAAATTTAGGCCACAAAATCCCCGGTGTATCTAATAGCTCTAATTCTTTCCCAACTTTGACCCACTGTTGAGAAGTCGTAATGCCAGGTCTGTCTCCCGTTTTTGCTATGTTTTTCTTTGCAAGCCGGTTGATGAGCGTTGATTTTCCGACGTTTGGAATGCCGATAATCAAAGCGCGAATCGCTCTCGGTTTCACACCTTTCGCACGCATCCGGTCAAATTTTTCTTGGAGGATCTCTTTTGATGCAGGCACAATTTGATTTAACCCTTGTCCATTTACAGAATTAATAGACAGAGAGCGGATCCCCTGCTTCTCAAAGTGCTCTTTCCACCGCTGTGTAACTGCCGCATCTGCTTTGTCAGCCTTGTTTAACAGCATAATTCGCGGCTTGTTTTTTAGAATATCTTCAATCATTGGGTTTCTTGATGACATTGGAATTCTGGCATCTACCAATTCATATACGATATCGATTAATTTTAATTTTTCGGTTACTTCCCTTCTTGCTTTTGCCATATGGCCCGGGAACCATTGAATTGTCATGTGACACGAACACCGCCTTTATCTTCAGTATGCATGATTCATTGTTGTCCTTTATGTATTTTACGATGCCTGTCCGGCATTTTCAAATTCTGTATAAAAAAAGAGCTTGTTACAGGTAACAAGCTCTTTTCGTTCGTTATCATTATCGTCTGATCTCTTTAATACGAGCCGCTTTTCCGCGAAGTTCACGCAGGTAGTAAAGTTTAGCACGGCGTACTTTACCGTAACGTACAACTTCGATTTTCGCGATTTTTGGTGTGTGTACTGGGAAAGTACGTTCAACGCCAACACCGTAAGAAATCTTACGAACTGTGAACGTTTCGCTGATTCCACCACCACGACGCTTAATCACAACACCTTCAAAGATCTGGATACGCTCACGGTTACCCTCAACAACTTTAACGTGTACACGTAAAGTGTCACCAGGACGGAACGCAGGAAGATCAGTACGAAGCTGTTCTTTTGTGATATCTTCAATTAGTTTTTGCATCGTTTTCAACTCCTTCCAACAGATGCTCTTGGCCACAAAAACCGGCACAGCGGAACATCGTTTTCAAGCTTGCAGCGGATAAGCCCGCTTAAGCCACAAGTAGTATCTTATCACAATTTCATAGCCTATGCAATAAAATCTATTCTTTTTCCCATTCAGAAATCCACTTTCTTTGCTGCTCTGTAAGCGGGTAGTCTTTCAACAGATCCGGACGTCTTAGGTAGGTCCTTCTGATCGATTCTTTATTCCGCCATTCTTCAATTTTTGCATGGTTTCCTGACAAGAGTGTTTCAGGCACTTTTAAACCTTTGTAATCTGCCGGTCTTGTATAATGCGGGTGCTCTAAGAGTCCGGTGCTGAATGAATCCTCAATATGGGAAGCCTCTTTACCAAGTACACCCGGAAGCAGTCTGACCACACTGTCTGCGATCATCATTGCAGGGAGCTCACCGCCCGTCAGAACAAAGTCGCCAATTGATATTTCATCCGTTACCAAGTGCTCGCGAATGCGTTCATCATAGCCTTCATAATGGCCGCAAATGAACAGCAAATGCTCTTCCTTTGCTAATTGTTCAGCTTTTTTTTGGGTAAAACGCTCACCTTGCGGGCATACGAGGATAATACGCGGAGCAGCGGCTGCCTTTGATGTCAGGTCCTCGACCGCGTCAAAAACAGGCTGGGGCTTGAGAACCATGCCTGCCCCGCCGCCATAAGGATAATCATCAACAGTATTGTGCTTGTTATCAGAGTACTCCCGGAAATTTACGACTTGAAACTGCACCGCATTTTTTTCCTGGGCTTTTTGAAGAATCGATGAGCCGAGCACGCCTTCAAACATTTCGGGAAACAGCGTCAAAAAGTCGATTTTCATTCGTCTATTAACCCTTCCATGAGTTCAATCTCAATTTTCTTTTCCTTGACATCGATATGTTTGACCACTGATTCAATGTAAGGAATGAGTGCGTCTTTTTTTCCTTTTCTTCCGATGACCCAAACGTCATTGGCTCCAGGCGTCAAAATTTCTTTGACCTTTCCGATGAGTTCGCCTTCTTCAGTAAATACTTCACACCCAATAATTTCGTGGAAATAAAATTCACCCTCATTCAGCTCTCCTAATTCTTCTTCAGGAACTTTAATGATTGCGTTTTTCAGCTCTTCTACTTCATTTAGGTTTTGTCTTTCTTTAAACTGCAGGAGATGAAATTGCTTATGCAGTCTATGTGTGTTTACCGTTACCTCCACTGGTTCGTTACGGCCGTCCATAAACAAATACAGCGTGTTTCCCGGCTTGTATCGTTCTTCGGCAAAATCTGTTTTTGAAATCACCCGCACTTCGCCTTTGATTCCGTGGGTATTTACGATTTTGCCTACATTAAACCATCGCTTTGTCATATGATCACCTCTGGCGAATTTCAATTACTTTTCCGTCTTTTATGACGATGGTGTTCGCTGCTGTTTTCTCATGCCAGTCATCCCCGGCTTCAATCGTCAGCAGCGCATCGACTTCCTTTTCTTTCAACTCACTGCCAAGCGGCAATGTATGTACTTGAGCAATTTGAAAATCAATGATTTTTATATCATCTTTTCGCTTTCCTATTGCCTTTTTAAATTGTTCAATCATATCAGGGTTTTGCTGTTCTTTCTCATGTTTTCTAAGCTGAAAATAGAGCTGGCTGCATTCTCGTTCAAGCATTTGTTTCTTTTCGGCAAAAGAAGCTAAAAGCTTTTCTTTACTGCGCTCGGTTAAGACTTGCATAACGGCTACACGGTGAATAATTTGCATCGCACCAAGCTCCCCGCTTTTAAAACTTTTTCTCGCCCAGGCTTTTCTATTTTGCCTAAGCTTCTATCAGTTTACCCTTTTTTTGCGTGTAAAAAAAGGGGAGGTGCCGGCCCTCTCCCTTTTAGTCAAATATTTCAAATTGAACTTTCTTAGAAGACTGTGCGCCAGCTGCAAATACAGCTGTTCGAATCGCTTTTGCAGTCCGGCCTTGCTTTCCGATAACTTTACCGGTATCTGACTTATGGACAGATAAGCGCAGCGCAATCTTTTGATCGGTTTCTTCTCTTATGACGCGAATGTCATCTGGATGATCAACAAGCGGCGTCACAATGTGGACAATCAAATCTTCCAAGTGTTGATCAGTCATTACTTGCCTTGTTTAGCGTTGTGGAATTTTTCCATGATTCCTTGGCTAGAGAACAAGTTGCGAACTGTATCAGATGGTTTCGCTCCAGTTTGAAGCCATTTAAGAGCAAGCTCTTCGTCAATTTTTACTTCCGCTGGTTTTGCAACCGGGTTGTAAGTTCCGACTGTTTCGATGAAACGGCCGTCACGTGGTGAACGAGAATCTGCTACAACAATACGATAGAAAGGAGATTTTTTTGCTCCCATACGTTTTAAACGAATTTTTACTGCCATTTTACTAGCACCTCCGAAAATATTTCAACAAGATAGTATATTAACAATGATAAAAGTGTTTGTAAAGTGTTTTTTCTTAACAACGGTTTTATCATGTATAACCGATTACATAAAAGGTAGCTTAAACCCTTTTTTCTTGCCTTTTGACATGTTTGTCATCTGCTTCATCATTTTTTTCATTTCATCAAACTGCTTAAGCAAACGGTTGACTTCCTGTACGGATGTCCCGCTTCCTTTTGCAATCCGCTTCCGCCGGCTGGCATTGATAATATCCGGCTGTTCTTTTTCAAGAACAGTCATTGATTTGATGATTGCTTCCACATGATTCAGCTGTTTTTCATCAACTTGGATGTTTTTCAGACCTTTCATTTTACCTGCACCCGGCATCATTTGCAGAAGCTCATCAAGCGGCCCCATGTTTCTGACTTGCCCGAGCTGCTCCAGAAAATCGTCCAATGTGAAGCTCATCGTTCTCATTTTTTGTTCCAGCTCTTTGGCTTTGTCTTCATCAACGCTGGCCTGTGCTTTTTCAATCAATGTCAGCACGTCGCCCATGCCGAGAATCCTTGATGCCATGCGTTCAGGATGGAACGGCTCTAACGCATCAAGCTTTTCGCCCAAACCTGCGAACTTAATTGGCGTGTTTGTGACAGCGCGAATAGAAAGCGCAGCTCCGCCGCGTGTGTCTCCATCCAGCTTAGTTAACACAACACCGGTTAAACCGAGCTGTTCATTAAAGCTTTTGGCAACATTCACAGCGTCCTGACCGGTCATTGAATCGACAACCAGGAAAATTTCTTCCGGATTCGCGATTTCTTTGACGTTGGTCAGTTCATCCATCAGTTCATGGTCGATATGCAAGCGCCCTGCCGTATCCAAAATGACATAGTCATAATGTTCTTCCTTGGCTTTCTCAATAGCCTGTTTAGCTATTTCTACAGGACTGACCTGATCGCCAAGAGAGAAAACAGGCATATCAAGCTGTTTGCCGAGTGTTTCCAGCTGCTTAATTGCGGCTGGGCGGTAAATATCGGCAGCAACCAGCATCGGTTTGCGATTATGCTTTTTGCGCAGCAGATTCGCAAGCTTACCGCTTGTTGTCGTTTTACCGGCACCTTGGAGACCGACCATCATAATAACAGTCGGCGGCCTTTTTGCGACGGCGATTTTGCTCTCTTCGCCGCCCATCAGCTCAGTCAGTTCCTCTTGAACAACTTTAATGACCTGCTGGCCGGGCGTCAGACTTTTCATGACGTCTTGGCCTACAGCGCGTTCACTTACTTTTTTGACAAAATCTTTGACTACTTTAAAGTTAACGTCAGCCTCAAGCAGCGCAAGGCGAACCTCACGCATCATATCTTTTACATCTTGTTCGCTGACTTTCCCTTTTCCGCGGATTTTAGAAATCGTCTGCTGCAGTCGGTCGGCTAATCCTTCAAATGCCATAGTTTGCCGCCTCCTAATCTAATTTCTCAAGCGCTTCAATCAGAGCTGTAATTTCTTCCTCTTCTTTTGAACCGGAAGCAAGCTCCTTCAGCTTATTAAACATCTCTTTACGCTCCTGAAACTTTTTCAAAAGGAGCAGCTTTTCTTCATATTGTTCAAGCATTGCTTCTGTTCGTTTGATGTTATCATAAACAGCTTGTCTTGAAACCTCATATTCTTCGGCTATTTCGCCTAGGGAGAAATCGTCCAAATAATAAAGCGACATATAGCTCTTCTGTTTTGACGTCAACAACGACTGATAAAAATCAAACAGATAATTCATTCTCGTTGTCTTTTCGAGTGACATTTGAGCTCTCCCCTTTGTTAAGTCAAATCCCTTTACGATAACTTAGTTTACACGGTTTTATTGACACTGTCAAGTTTTTATCTTGTCAAAGCGGTGATTAACTTTTTCCAAAATACGCTAAATATCATCCAATTTATTCCGATATTGTATATGAACCCTATTTAAAGGAGGATTTTTATGAAAAAAATCGGTTTATTGTTTATGTTATGTCTGGCAGCCCTGTTTACAATAGGTTTTCCGGCACAGCAAGCAGACGCTGCTGAGGCACCTTATAAGGCTTCGATCACAAATATCAGCACAGATGGAGGGGTTTACGGTAAAATCAATTACGGACAAGGTCAATATTGGCGAGTCAAGTACAATATTACAGTAAGCGGCAAATTACTCGACCAAAACGGACAGCCAGTGCCAAACGCGCCCGTAAGATTTGAAGCGGACACGAAGGTCGGAAACACAACACAAACTGCTTCAGGAACCACTGATGCAAACGGAACATTTGAGGTTCCAATGTATTTGGGGCCAGCTGCTGGTTACTATACGTATTACACATCTGTTTCCGTTCATTACTATGACATCATCCCATTCAGAGTTTTTTCTGGTGAATCAAGACTGGTATCCACTGATAACAGCCTTTATCATTTCGCCTATCAAGTAAGAAGATAAAAAAGAAAAGGCCCCAAGATGTTGGGGCCTTTTTCTTAATCGTCGGCTTTTTCCACTAAATCTGAAAAGAGTCCGTACACATAGGATTCTGGATCAAATTCCTGAAGATCATCAACTTTTTCTCCTAAACCGACTAGTTTAACCGGGATGTGAAGCTCGTTGCGAATCGCAAGGACGATACCGCCTTTTGCCGTACCGTCAAGCTTCGTTAAAGCAATGCCGGTAACATTTGTTGCTTTAGAGAACTCTTTTGCCTGAGCCATTGCATTTTGGCCGGTCGTGGCATCAAGGGCAAGCAGCACCTCATGCGGAGCTTCAGGAACTTCTCTTTCGATAACACGTTTCACTTTTTCAAGCTCTTTCATGAGATTTACTTTGTTTTGGAGACGACCTGCCGTATCACAAATTAATACATCGGCATTTCTTGCTTTCGCAGCATGAACAGCATCGTAGATGACAGCCGCCGGATCGCTTCCGGCCGTCTGCTTAATGACAGGCACTCCTGTACGCTCTCCCCACACTTCCAGCTGTTCAATGGCCCCCGCTCTAAAAGTGTCTCCGGCGGCAAGTACGACAGATTTTCCTTCTTGTTTCATTTTATGAGCAAGCTTTCCGATCGTTGTTGTTTTCCCGACGCCGTTTACACCTACCAGAAGGATTACGTTTAAACGCCCATCCTGGATGTTCAGTTCTGAAATTTGCTCATCTCCACTGTTATAAATCTCGACCAGTTTCTCAGAAATCACTGACTGGACTTCCTTTGGATCTTGAATATTTCTGCGTTTGACTTCTTTTTTCAGCTCATCTATTAATTCCATAACGGTTGTAAAACCGACATCAGCGCTGATAAGAACCTCTTCAAGCTCTTCGAAGAAATCCTCATCCACTTTACGGTAACGGGATACAAGATCATTCACTTTGTTTTGAAAGGAGTTTCTTGTTTTTTCAAGGCCGTCCTTAAACTTTTCAGATACGGAATCTGTCTGTTTTGTGATTTTCTCTTTTAATTTTTTAAAAAAGCTCATCTTTTAACCTCTTTCCTCGTTACTGAACGAATTCTTTTGTTTCTTCCAGCTTAACTGAGATTACCTTGGAAACACCGGATTCCTGCATGGTTACGCCATAAAGCACATCCGCTTCCTCCATCGTTCCTTTTCTGTGGGTAATCACAATAAACTGGGTATCACTGCTGTATTTTTTTAAATACTGCGCAAACCGGAACACATTCGCTTCGTCGAGCGCAGCCTCTACTTCGTCAAGGACGCAAAACGGCACAGGACGAACCTTTAGGATTGAGAATAAGAGCGCTATAGCAGTAAGCGCACGCTCTCCGCCTGACAGGAGGTTTAAGTTTTGCAGCTTTTTCCCCGGCGGCTGAGCGATAATCTCGACTCCTGAATGAAGCAGATCGTTAGGATCAGTGAGCCTCAGTTCAGCTCGCCCTCCTCCGAATAAGGAGCGGAAAACTTGATCAAAGTGTGAGCGGATTTGGACGAATGTGTCGTTAAAGCGTTTCGTCATTTCTTCATCCATTTCTTCAATCACTTGGAACAAGGTATTTTTCGCTTCTGTTAAATCTTCTTTTTGTTCCGACAGAAACTTGTACCGTTCGTTGACCCTCTCAAACTCATCTATGCTTCCGAGGTTCACGGTACCCAGCTCTTCAATTGCGAGTTTAATCAGCTTCACGCGCTTTCTGGCTTCCTCTGGATCAGTTTCAAGCTGATATTTCTCTTTTGCCCCCTCAAAGGACAAGCTGTATTCCTCCCGTAAGTATTGGAGTAAATTATCAAGCTCGACTTCCATTCGTCCAAGTTTGACTTCTTCGTCTTTTAAGAGCGTTGTTTTTTGTTTATACAGGCGTTTCATTTCTTTCAGCTCACGCTCATACGTATCAAGCCCATGCTGAAGCTTGATGCGCTGATCGCGCCTTAATGCAATCAGTTCGATCGTTTTCGTTTTGTCATTCAATTTATGTTTTGCTGCTTCTTCCAGCTTTTCTTCGCCGCTGGTGCTAGATGACATCTCTGACGTTAAGAAGCTTAAGTCTTCTTTTGCTTCTTTTAACGCAAGCTCTGTTTCAGTGAGCTCTTTCTTTAATCTGGCAAGGTTGTCCTCTTCCCCCTTGCAAGCCTGCTCTTTTTTGGCCGCTGCGATCTTCAGCTCAGTCAGCTCGTTGGAGAGAGACTCTTTCGTTGAGGATTGCGTTTGTTTTTGTTTTGTCAGTCTGTCTATGTCCTCTTCAAGCTGTTTCATCTTTTCAGATACGGCAGAGAGCTCTTCTTCAAGCTTGCGTTTGCGCACTTTTCTCTCTTCATCGCTTTCTGACAGAGCAGATTTTTCTTGGTCATAGAGCTCTAAATGGGTATTGATATTTTTCTCGGCAACTTGAAGTTCGTACAGCTGGCCTTTCACATCCTGCTGCTTTAACCTTAAGCCTTCCCCGGTTTCTCTTAAGTCAGCCAGTTTTTTCTCCATATCCTGAATGGAGTGCTTAAGAGTTTTGACCTCTTGTTCAAGCAGTGCCGTTTTCTCTTCCATTTCAGCGAGCCGTTTCGTCACATCTTCTAGCTCCCGGCTTCTTCCAAGGAGGGAGTTATTTTTCTTTTTAACCGCGCCGCCCGTCATTGAACCACCGGGGTTCACAACATCTCCCTCAAGGGTTACGATGCGGTACCGGTGCCCGAGAAGCTTCGCAAGCTCGTTTGCACCCTTTAAGTCCTCTGTGATCAGAACGGTTCCAAGAAGATTCTGGATGACGCTTCGATACGCAGGATCAAATGTGACAAGTTCACTGGCAACCCCGAGAAATGATGAATGCCGGGCGGCTGTTTCCGCGTCACGGCTTTGAAGCTGGCGGTCTCTAATAACAGAAAGAGGCAGAAACGTCGCCCGGCCGAAGGAATTCTGCTTTAAATATTGAATCGCTTTGCGGGCAGACTGTTCATCGTCGGTCACGACGTGTTGAGCAGAAGCGCCGAGCGCTATTTCAATGGCCGTTTCATACTTCTGTTCTGTAGAAATCAGCTCAAGAACCGCTCCGCGAATTCCGCCAAGGCGCTCTTTCGCTTTCAGCACTTCTTTAACACCTTGATAAAAGCCGGAGAAATCTCCCTGCATCGTCTCAAGCATGTCCTTTTTTGCTCTCGCTTGCTGAACGTATTGGTATGCCTGATACAGAGCGGATTCATTTTTTTCGTATTGGCGCTTTTTCTGCTCATATTTTGTCTGCATATCACGATATGCACCGACTTGACTGTGAATCTCCTGCTCAATTCGGGCAAATTCCGTTTCACATGCGGCTTTACGCGCAGAAATATCACGCCGTTCCTGCAGGTGCTTTTCATTGTTGTCCGCGAGTCTCTGCAATGTGACAGCGGATTGGGACATCTGGTCATCAAGAAGCTGGAGTTCGTTGCGTATCGAAGCCTGGCTGTTTAACAGCTCAAAATAATCACTTTTCAGCTGCTCGATTTTCTCTTCGACATTTTCATTGTGAAGACTGAGAGCCTGCTGTTTTTCTTTTACTTGCGCCCTTAACTGCTTCACCTCAGCCTGAAGCGTTTCGAAGACAGCTTCCTGCTTCGAAAGCTCTTCTTTCAGAACCGTTTCTTTTTGCTGGAACTGAACGATGGCTTCTTCAAGCTGTTCTTGGTTTTGCACAGCGTTTTTCTTTCGTTCTTTCAGGACTTCTTTACGGCCTTCAAGCTTTTCCAGCTCTTCACTAGTTACCAGTAAAACTTGCTGGAGCTCATCTACTGACTCATCAAGCGCTTGTATTTTGTCCCTTGTATCCTCAATCTTTGCTTCTTTCGCAGAAATAGCAGACGATTCAGCAAGCTCTTCTTCTTTTGCCATCTGCACTTTCTCTTTAAGAGTCGACCATTTACCATGCAGCTCTTCGATATCATAGGCAGTCAGCGCAATTTCAACATGCTCCAGCTCTTTCTTTTTCTCAAGGTAGTCTTTCGCTATTGAAGCTTGAATTTTAAGAGGTTCAACCTGTCCTTCAAGCTCATGTAATATATCTTCTACCCGATTTAGATTGTCCTGTGTCTCAAACAGTTTATTTTCTGCTTTTTTCTTTCTCGTTTTATATTTAAGCACCCCGGCCGCTTCTTCAAAGATACTGCGGCGATCCTCCGCTTTGCTGCTCAGGATCTCTTCCACTTTCCCTTGGCTGATAATAGAAAATGCTTCTTTACCAAGGCCAGAGTCCATAAATAAATCAATAATATCCTTCAACCGGCACGGCTGATTGTTAATCAGAAACTCACTCTCACCTGATCTGTACACACGTCTTGTGACACTCACCTCGTGGAAGTCAATTGGCAAGAAATGATCATCATTATCAAGAGTAAGCGTAACTTCAGCTAGATTTAATCGCTTTCTTGAATCACTCCCGGCAAAAATGATGTCTTCCATTTTTCCGCCGCGAAGAGAGCGTGCCGATTGTTCGCCGAGAACCCAGCGAATGGCATCCGTGATGTTGCTTTTTCCGCTTCCGTTCGGCCCGACAACTGCTGTCACGCCTTTAACGAAGTCTACGGAAATCCGTTCTGCAAATGATTTAAATCCTATAACGTCTAAACGTTTGAGGAACATAGCGATCCTCCTTATGTAATAAGTATTTCAATTCTATCATAAACATTGGTGAAATAAGACGGCATACATACTGAAATCCCCCTGAGTCATAAGGGGGATTTTATTGTTTCGTATGGTGTTTTTGCAATTTAGCTAAAGCTTCCTGAGCAGCGTGCTGTTCGGCTTCTTTCTTTGAACGGCCGTTTCCGACTCCGAGTGGTTCACCTTTTAGAGATACGATGGCTTCAAATTCACGGTTGTGCGCAGGTCCTTTTTCGTTGGAGATTTTGTACTCCAGAGAGCCTTTGCCGTCCCGCTGCACGTATTCCTGCAGCTGGCTTTTGAAATCCATCACATGAGAAAAAGCACCATCGTTAATTTTAGGGAACACATAAACTTTTAAGAAACTTTCGACCGGCTCTAATCCTTGGTCAAGATACAAGGCTCCGATAAATGCCTCAAAAACATCCGCCAATAGAGCAGGACGCTTTCTTCCGCCTGTCATTTCCTCGCCTTTACCCAACAGGACAAGATCGCCGAATGACAGCTCGTGAGCCAATGAAACGAGAGACGGTTCGCAAACAATTGCGGCTCTCAATTTCGTCAAATCTCCTTCACTCATAGCCGGGTATTTGGCAAATAAGAATCTGGAGATCGTCAGTTCCAAAACAGCGTCACCTAAAAATTCAAGCCTTTCATTATCTTCATACGGCTTTTTCCGATGCTCATTCACATAAGATGAATGTGTAAATGCTTGATACAAAAGCTTTTCATTTTGAAAGTGAACCGAAATCCGTTCTTGAAACTCTTTAAATTGTTCTACTTTTTTATAGAACTTTTTTTTATCTTTATAATGTGAGTGTTTTGACATAGTAACCTCCATAGGCACATCAGGTTCACCGCGCTTCTCTGACTAAACCGGATACAGCGCGCGTAAAAGCGGCATGCTGTAATAACTGCACGAATAAAGGGCTAAAGCCCCGCGTTTCGGCGGGACTTTTAGCATCAGCTTATTGCTGGTTTTGTATGTAGTTCACAGCGTCGCCGACTGTTGCAATCTTTTCAGCATCTTCGTCAGAAATCTCCATATCAAACTCGTCTTCAAGTTCCATAACAAGCTCAACTACATCTAGGGAATCAGCACCTAAGTCTTCCTTGAAAGAAGCTTCAAGTTTGACGTCTGCTTCATCAACGCCAAGGCGATCTACGATGATTTTCGTTACACGCTCTAATGTGTCTGCCATAGCAATTCACCTCCCCTCAAGTATTATAGTGGATTCGTTTTTAAAAAACTAGAGAAACTATGATGAAATTTTCGAGAAAAAACTTACATCACCATTCCGCCGTCAATATGAAGCGTTTGGCCTGTCATATAACGAGCTCCCTCTGAAGCTAGGAACGTGACAACACTGCTGACATCGCTAGGATCACCAAAGCGCGCGAGCGGAATTTGTTTCAGCATTTCGTCTTGAACGTCTTTTGCAAGTTTATCTGTCATATCAGTTGAGATAAATCCTGGCGCTATTGCGTTTACCGTAATATTTCGGCTGGCGAGCTCTTTAGCAGAAGACTTGGTTAAACCGATGACGCCGGCTTTTGCAGCCACGTAGTTGGCCTGTCCAGGGTTTCCGCTGACGCCGACGATAGACGATACGTTAATAATGCGGCCTGAACGCTGTTTCATCATTTGTCTTGTAACAGCTTTTGTGCAGTTGAAAACACCCTTCAGGTTAATGTTAATGACGTCATCCCATTCGTCTTCTTTCATTCTCATGATGAGATTGTCTCTTGTAATTCCCGCATTATTAACCAGAATGTCAATCGTAGAAAAAACAGACAATGTTTCTTTTATCATGTTTTGTACATCTTCGGGATTTGATACATCCGCTTTTACAGCAATTGCTTTTCTGCCCATTGATTTGATTTCATCTACCACTTCATTTGCTTTCGCTTCATTGCCGGAGTAGTTCACGACAACATTTGCTCCGCTTTTTGCCAGATCAAGGGCGATTGAGCGGCCGATTCCGCGGGATGCGCCAGTGACAATAGCCGTTTTATCATTAAGCATTATCATTCTCCTCCTTAAGCGTTTGAATTGCCAGCTCGATCGTTTCCGGATCTGATACAGCAATTGTTTTTAACCGTCTATTTACTTTTTTCACAAGGCCTGAAAGCACTTTTCCGGGACCGATTTCAATAAAAGTCGTAACACCCTCTGCGATCAGCTTGTTAATGCTTTCCTCAAAACGAACCGGAGAGTAAAGCTGCTCAATAAGTTTTTCTTTGATATCTGCTTTTTCAGTCATCACGTCAGCAGAAACATTTGAGATGACCGGAATGTCAGCGTCTTTTATGTCACAGGCGTCCAATACCTCTTTCAGCTTTTCAGCAGCCGGTTTCATCAGTTCAGAATGGAACGGACCGCTTACTTCAAGCGGAATTGCGCGTTTTGCGCCGTTCTCTTTTGCCAGTTCAGATGCAAGCTCAACCCCTTTAGCTGTTCCGGAAATGACGATTTGGCCAGGACAGTTGAGATTCGCAAGCTGTACAAGGTTGCCTTCCTCTGTGACTTTATCGGTTACTTGCTTTAATGCTTCAGCATCCATGCCGAGAATCGCAGCCATTGCTCCTTCGCCAGCCGGTACCGCTTCATTCATAAACTCTCCGCGTTTTCTGACGGTATAAACAGCATCTTTGAAAGACAGAGCGCCAGCCGCAACCAGTGCAGAATATTCACCAAGGCTGTGTCCTGCTGTGAAATCAGGTGTAATGCCAGATTCTTTAAATTTCTCAAGAACAGCGATGCTTGTCGTAAGCAAAGCAGGCTGCGCATTGTATGTAAGTGTTAATTCTTCAGCATCCCCCTCAAAAATAAGCGAGCTGAGTTTTGTTTCCAACGTTTCATCGGCTTCATCAAACAGACGCTTTGCAGCAGGCACCTGCTCATAAAGCTCTTTTCCCATGCCGATAAATTGTGATCCCTGACCAGGGAATAAAAATGCAATCTTACTCATGATGTAAAAACCTCCAGACTACTCATCTGTTTTTTCTTCTTTCACTTCTTCCTGAATGAGCGCAGCCACATTTTGGCTGACCATCTCTCTTGCTTGCCGAATCGCATGGAATACAGCATTTGAATCTGAAGAGCCGTGCGCCTTGATCACAGGCGCTTTTAAGCCAAAAAGACTTGCTCCGCCATAATTCGAATACTCCATTTTCATTTTCATTTCTTTCAATTTTGGCTTCAGCACAGCTGCTGCAAGCTTGGATGTCAAAGTAGACGTCATTACGTCTCTCATCATTTTAAAAATAGACAACGCAGAGCCTTCCAGCGTTTTGAGTGTAACATTCCCGGTAAAGCCGTCTGTTACTACAACGTCCGCCACATCATCTAAAAGGTCTCGCGCTTCCACGTTTCCGATAAAATTGATGTTTGCTGTTTCTTTTAAAATTTGAAACGTCTGCTTCGTCAGTTCGTTTCCTTTTTTATCTTCTGTTCCGACATTTAAAAGTCCGACTCTCGGTGAAGTGACACCGCGCACTTGCTGAGAATAAACAGAACCCATGATGGCATATTGAACGAGGTGCTCCGGTTTGGCATCAACATTGGCGCCGACATCAAGGAGAAGAAATCCGTCTCCCGAAACAGTCGGAAGTGTCGGGGCAAGCGCCGGACGGTCAATTCCTTTAATTCTCCCGACAATAAAGAGACCGGCTGTCATTAATGCACCGGTATTTCCCGCTGAAATGCAGGCGTCAGCTCTGTTTTCCGCAACCTCCTGCGCCATAAGAACCATAGATGAGTTCTTTTTTCTTCGCACGGCACGGACCGGTTCATCCGTAGGCTCAATCACTTCATCTGCGTGCAGCACCGTGATGCGATCTGATGTAGTTGTTAAATGTGATTCTATCGTTGTTTTGTCACCGACAAGTGTGATATGGAGATCATCAAATGCCTCTATACCTTTTATAACTCCGTCAATAACAGCTTTGGGAGCGTGGTCTCCTCCCATTGCATCTACAGCTATTCTCATGCATGCTCCACCTTTATGAATGTTTTGAACGATACATGTCAAAGCGTCCAGAAAAAACAATTTCTTCGCCAACGTAGCTGTTCACTTCGACAACCGTTCTTCCTTTTTCTTTTTCGACAGCCGTCACTTTCGCTTTTGCTACGACACGTTCACCCTGCTTTACCTGTCTTGTAAAGCGGATGTCTGCACTTGCAGTCAGCGCCAGCTCGTCATCAATGACTGCAACGGCCAAAGAATTCGCCTGTGCAAATAAATGGTGTCCTCTCGCAATCTGATTCCGGCTGAACACGTGCTCCTGTTTTATTTCTAAAATGGATATCGCCTGATCATCCAGCTCAAGGTCAATAATTTCTCCGATAACTTCATCAAGTGACAGGGACTTCACTTCGTCCTCAAGTGTTTTCTCTGCCACGTTCTTAATTCTTTCTCTCAGTTCAGGTATGGAAAGCTCTAAGCGGTCCAAACGTATCGTCTGGATGCTCACCCCGAATTTACCCGCTAGTTCTTCATCTGTAATAAAGGGGGTTGCTTGAATCGTCTGCTGAAGTAATTCCTGGCGTTCTCTCTTATTTCTTCTCATATCTAAACACCATCCGGACAATTAAGACTAGGTACTAATAGTAGTATATAATTTCATAGATTGGAATGCAACGATTGTTTCTGGCTGAACACCAAAAACTTCTGATACTCAGCTTAATTTTTCCCCGTCCATTACTCCGCTCTTCAGCAATTCATCTCTTAACACAGCGTATTCCGGCTCCTTCCAGAACGCGTCAGAAGCCACAAGATTCGCAGCATCCTGCCTTGCCGTTTCAAGCGCTCTGTAATCATGAACCATGTCCGCCACTTTAAATTCCGGCATTCCGCTTTGTTTTTTTCCGAAGAAATCACCGGGACCTCTCAGTTCCAGATCCTTTTCAGACAGCTCGAAACCGTCATTGGTCTCCGACATGATCCTCATCCGTTCTTTCCCTGTTTCTGATTTTGGATCAGCCATCAGAATACAGAAAGATTGATGCTCACCCCGTCCAACACGGCCGCGCAGCTGGTGAAGCTGTGATAGTCCGAAACGGTCGGCGTCATAAATCACCATAATCGTTGCATTCGGAACATTCACGCCAACCTCCACAACAGTGGTTGATACGAGAATTTGACAGTGATTTGCGCTGAATTCTCTCATGACCTGGTCTTTTTCATCGGAATGCAGCTTCCCATGCATAAGGCCGACCTTCCATTTTCCCCGAAAAATATCAGAAAGCATATTGTACACGTCAATGGCGTTTTGCACATCAAGCTTGTCTGATTCTTCAATCAGCGGACAGATGATATAAGCCTGCCTGCCTTGCTTTAATTCTTTTTCGACAAATGCCAAAATACGATCCAGCATGTCATGTTTTACCCAATAGGTTTCGATTCGCTTTCGTCCAGCCGGCATCTCATCAATGACAGATACATCCATTTCACCGAACACTGTGATCGCTAATGTTCTTGGGATTGGAGTGGCTGTCATAAAGAGAACATCGGGATCCTGCCCTTTGTTCCGAAGCTTTTTGCGCTGCTCAACTCCAAATCTGTGCTGTTCATCTGTAATAACGAGACTCAGCGCCTTAAACTCCACCTCGTCTTGGATTAAAGCGTGGGTTCCTACAAGAATATCAATCTCACCCGCCGCAAGACGCTCAAGCAGTTCTTTTCGCCGCTTTCCTTTAACAGAGCTTGTCAAAAGAGCAACGCTGACGTCCCATTTTTCAAATAGCGAAACGAGCGAATCAGCATGCTGCTCGGCCAGAATTTCTGTCGGCACCATGAGCGCTCCTTGGTATCCGGATAGGATCGCGGCATACAGTGCAATGGCGGCGACTGCTGTTTTTCCTGATCCAACGTCCCCTTGAAGAAGACGGTTCATTCTGTATGGAGAAGACATGTCTGCTGTTATTTCGCGAAGAACGCGTGACTGGGCGTTTGTGAGGGGAAACGGGAGGCTTTTGATAAATCTCATGAGTTCTTCGTTTGAAAAACGCTGCCGTATCCCTTGTGTCTGCTCTCTTTCCGCCTTTCGGAACGCCTGCATTTTCAACTGAAACAACAAAAATTCTTCATAAACAAACCGCCGTCTGGCAAGCTTTAATGCTTCCCTTGTTTCAGGCTGGTGCATTGCTTTTAACGCTTGATAATAGTCAGGCAGTTTATAGCTTTTTCTTAGCTTTTCCGGAAGAGGATCAGGAAGTGAGTCTGCATATTGGGTCAGCGCCTGCTGAATAAAGCGCCTCATCATTTTGACGGTAACATTTTCTTTCACAGAATACACTGGTTCAATGCTTTTGTCTTCTTGATGCGGCCCGTTTTTCAACTCCTGAACAGAGATGGTTTGGCGGTGCTTGTCCCATTTACCTGAAACCGTCACCACAGAGCCGAGCGAAAGCTGCTTCTTCAAATAAGGCCGGTTAAAACATACGGCTGTAATTAAATAGTGGCCGACCAGAAGCCTGAATGTCAGCCTGTTTCGTTTTTTTCCGTAATAGGTAAGAGAAGGCTCTGAATGAACCTTCCCTTCGACTGTGACTCTTTCATCATGCTTTACTTCTTCTAAATCCCTCAGCTCGTAGTCATCATAGCGATAAGGGAAATAATTCAGAAGATCAGAAATGTCATAAATACCGAGTTCATTCAATGTTTTTTCTGTTTCCGGCCCAATACCCTTAATGTTAGCTATACTAGTTTGCTGATGTTGTATCACGTGAACCTAGCGCTCCTCCGAAAATTTTTTTCTCTAATTCTCTTCCTGTCGGTGTTGCCGCTAAACCGCCCTGGCCTGTTTCTCTAAGTGCAGTTGGCATCGTTTGGCCTATTTTATACATGGCATCGATCACCTCATCACATGGAATACGGCTTGTAATGCCCGCCAATGCCATATCAGCGGCAATCATCGCATTTGACGCGCCCATCGCATTCCGTTTCACGCAAGGCACCTCAACAAGCCCTGCAACAGGGTCGCACACGAGGCCTAGCATATTTTTTAATGTAATGGCCATGGCTTCCGCGCTTTGTTCGGGTGTTCCTCCTGCCATTTCAACAATGGCCGCAGCCGCCATGCCTGAAGCTGATCCAACCTCTGCCTGACATCCTCCGGCGGCGCCGGAAATGCTTGCGTTATTAGCCACGACAAATCCGAAAGCCCCGGCTGTAAACAAAAAGCGGATCATTTGTTCTCTTGTTGGATTCAGCTTTTCTTTTACAGCAAATAACGTACCGGGCACCACACCGGCAGAACCTGCAGTCGGTGTCGCACAGATGGTTCCCATGGCTGCATTTACTTCATTTGTTGCAACGGCTTTCGATACAGCATCTAAAATCAGCGGGCCAGACAGGCTTTTTCCTGATCGAATATAGGCCTGCAATTTAACGGCATCTCCGCCTGTTAAGCCCGTTTGGCTCGTAACTCCCTCGAGTCCTTTCTGAACCGCCGCTTCCATAACAGACAGGTTATGATCCATCTGCTGAAAAATGTCCTCTTTTGTTTTTTCTGTTACTTCCATCTCTTGAGCTATCATCACATCAGAGATCAATATTTGTTTTTCTTTAGTAATCTCAATTAATTCTTTTACATTACGAAACATAACTGGCTCCTCCTGACCCTTTTCGCTAGTCAGCAATCTTTGTCACTTGAATAATATTCGGCAGTTTCGACAGCTCGTCGAGAATGTGGTCGTCAATATTTTGGTCGACCTCTATTGTCATCAGCGCAAGCTGGCCGATATCTTTCCGGGCTACTTCCATATGTCCTACGTTGATTGAAAATTTCGCCAGAACATTGGCAACACCGGCAATTGTGCCAAACTTGTCATTATGAACAACTAATATGGCCGGATGATTTCCTGACAGCCGGAGCTCAAAACCATTCAATTCTGTGATTTCAATCTTTCCTCCGCCAATCGAAATACCCGTCAGTTCAAGCTCACCCTTTTCATCAGAAATGGTGATTTTTGCTGTGTTCGGATGGACCGGGACTGCGTCTTCTACCCGAAACTCTATATCAATTCCTTTAGTTTCTGCAATTTGTATAGCGGTTTTAATCCGTTCATCGAATGTATCAAAATCAAGCAATCCGCCGATAATCGCGACATCTGTGCCGTGGCCCTTATACGTTTCCGCAAACGAGCCGTAAAAAGATACAATGATGCGCTCAGGCTCTCTGCCAAATAAACTTCTGGCCACTCTCCCGATTCTAGCAGCTCCCGCTGTATGAGAGCTGGACGGACCGATCATAACCGGGCCGATAATATCAAAAACGCTTCTGTATTTCATGCTATTCCTCCTTATGAACCAGAGCTTATTAGCGCTTTGCTTCTAGACTAATTGATCAGATATAAAATGGCAAGCGGACGCGTTACAGCGCTGCCGCACTTAAAAGCAGACATAAGAATAGAAGGGCAATTTGCCCTTCTATTCTGCAGAAACTATATACGAATACAGAGGCTGTTTCCCATTGTGGATCTCAACCTCAATCTCCTCGTACTTTTCACTGAGAAACGCTTCAAGCTGCTCAGCTTCTTCCTGAGACGCATCCTCACCATATAGAATGGTCACGATTTCATCATCTTCTCCGATCATTTCTGACAGCAGCATTTTCGCGGCTGACAGCTGATTTTCAGAAGTGCCGATAATCGTTCCATTCAGAATGCCCATAAAGTCGCCTTTTTTAATATCTTTACCATCAATATGAGTATCTCTGACTGAGAACGTCACCTGTCCGCTTTTTACTTGCTGAATGGCGCTTAGCATATTGGCCTCGTTCGCTTCAGCTGCTTGATCCGGGTTAAAAGCCAGCAGGGCTGACATCCCTTGCGGAACCGTTTTAGCAGGAATGACAAAAACCTGTTCATCCACTACGCTGGCCGCTTGGTTAGCAGCCATGATAATGTTGGAGTTGTTAGGCAGGATAAATACCGTATCTGCATTTACAGACTTCACGGCATCAACAATATCCTCAGTGCTTGGGTTCATGGTCTGGCCGCCTTCAATCACAACAGAAGCGCCAATGCTTTTAAATAGGTCTGCAATTCCTTCTCCCATCGCTACAGTCACAATGCCATACGGCTGTTTTGCCGGCGGTGTTTCGTTGTCTGCAGGTTTGCTTTCTTGACTGATGATAGAGGTATGCTGTTCTCTCATATTTTCTATTTTTATTTTGATCAATTCACCGTAATGCTGGGCGTAGTTTAACACGTTTCCCGGCTCTTCAGCATGAATATGAACCTTCGCCAGCGATTCATCCGCAATCACAAGCAGAGAATCTCCGAACTGGCTGAGGTCTTGCCTGAACGTGCCTTCGTCGAACTCTCTTTTTGTCTGATCAAGCCTAACCATCACTTCGGTACAGAATCCAAATTCAATATCTTCGGTATTCATCATGCTTTGCGCGCTCTTGTGATGCTCTGCGCTGACCATGTCGTCAAGTGACGGAAGAACTGCTTTCTGAGGTACAGTTTCACCTTTTAATGAAGCAAGAAAACCTTCATACACACAGAGCAGGCCTTTGCCCCCGCTATCGACAACTCCTACTTCCTTTAGGACAGGTAGCAATTCAGGGGTGCGGTTTAAAGACGCCTCTGCTTCTTCTGTCACTGCAGTCATCAGCGCAGTGATATCGGTTTCTTTTTCTGCTAAGATCATTGCTTTTTTTGCAGCGTCTTTTGCAACTGTTAAAATGGTGCCCTCTACAGGTTTCATGACAGCTTTATACGCCATGTCTACACCTGCTTGCAGCGCAGCGGCAAACTCAAGTGCATTAATTTCTTTTTTCGTTTCAATGTTTTTGCTAAATCCGCGGAACAATTGGGATAGGATAACTCCTGAATTTCCGCGTGCTCCCATGAGCAGCCCTTTAGATAACGCGGAGCCCACCTTCCCGATATCATCCGTATCCATTTGTTCAACTTCTCTTGCTCCGGAAGTCATCGACAGGTTCATATTTGTTCCCGTATCACCGTCCGGCACCGGAAACACGTTCAGTGCATCAACTGCACTGGCGTTTTGAGACAGATTCTGCGCTCCCGCAAGAATCATCTCGGCAAAGGTTCTGCCGTCTAATGTTCTGATAGACAATCCTACTCCTCCTAACTACGGGTTCGTCACTCGTACGCCTTGGACATAAATATTGACAGAATCCACTGCCAGTCCGATGGTTTGATTTACTGTGTACTTTACTTTTGTTTGGACATTATGTGCCACTTCAGAAATTTTCGTGCCGTAGCTGACAATGATATACATGTCGATATGTATCTGTTCTCCTTCTTGGCGAACTTGGACACCCCTGCTGAAATTCTCTTTCCGAAGGATTTCAGTCAGTCCGTCTTTAATCTGGTTTTTAGAGGCCATGCCGACAATGCCGTAACAGTCAACCGCCGCGCCTCCTGCAACCATCGCGATGACTTCATTAGATATATCAATCTGTCCGTACTTCGTTCTTAATTCAATGGACACACTAGTTCCTCCTTCGAATGCATAGAGTTACAGCTATTCTACTATATGGTTTCCATTATGAAAAGACCAGGCAATAATCGCTGGCCGTACCTCTACATATACTATAGCGCTGCTGTTTCCGCAAGATGTCAAGTGAATTTTCTTGAAAGATGATGAAACAATAGTTGCAAACGTTTTTTAGCTGTGGTAAATTATTTAAAGTATCCATATCGAAAGCATCTAAGATTATATGAATGTTAAAAAGTAGATGTTTTGTGCAAGTGAGGAGGGAAACAAATGGCACGTAAATGCGTTATCACAGGTAAAAAAACAACAGCTGGGAATAACCGTTCTCACGCAATGAACGCTTCTAAGCGCACTTGGGGCGCGAATCTTCAAAAGGTTCGTATCCTTGTGAACGGAAAACCTAAAAAAGTATATGTATCTGCTCGAGCTTTGAAATCCGGTAAAGTTGAGCGTGTATAACAAAATGAACGCCTGCCCCGATATGTGGCAGGCGTTTTTATGTGGTGAAAGAGGGCTTTGAACCCCTGGGCCTTAATCTTTTCTAAATGAGCCCAGCATCGCCCGGACAATTCCTCCTAAAAACTTCGGCAATTTAATGGTGTAAAATTTCATTTTTGTCCCCTCCTATAACGTCCCGTAACCGCCTTGTTCATTGTTTTCAGCAATTGAATGAAAGCACATGCTTAATCCGTGCTTCTTATCATTATTAATATGCCTTTTGCAAACGAAAAAGTACCTCGTGAATGAATGAGTTCGTTACTAATACATAGTGTTGAACCGAGCGTAATATGACAATTATTTAGAGGATATTTAAAACCGGTCAGGGTCAGCTCATGTATGTCTTCGGAAAACGGTATGAAGGAGATATATCGCTTATTTTCATCCTTCTCAATATCATATTCACCAGGAGGGAACATTTGAATATGATTTTGTTTGTCTATCAGCCTAATTTTTATGTTCGTTTTTACACCTCTATACAGAAGCTGAATGTTTCCTAAAAAATGATCAGCTCTGCCGCCTGTAATGCCGAAAATCTGAATAATATCCGGCTGCTTTTCCAGCGCCCAATCAAGGGCGAGGTCTAAATCTGTTTGATCTTTTTCTGCTTGATACACATGAAGGGCGGGAGCGGCTTTTTCTATTCGCCGGCGTTCTTGCTCGGTTATGCTGTCAAAATCTCCGAAGGCTTCAACAGGTATGATCCCTGCATCTAAGAGAGTGACGTTGCCTTTGTCAACACCGATCCAAAGCGTGTGTGCATCCGTATAGCCGGTTAGATCGGGAATGAGATTTTTCGGGCCTCCCGCAACGATATTAATTGTTTTCATCTCTGATTCCTTTCTCTGCATACAGGAAAAAGAGCTTAGGCTATTGTATGCCCAGCTCTTTTCTAAAGCTGCTTATTTGCTTCCTCTGATTTCAGAAATTGCTTTTTTGCGGTCAGACTGCCCATAAACAGCTGAACCGGCAACGAGTAAATTTGCGCCCGCTTCAATGACGAGCGGAGCGGTTTCTTTGTTGACGCCGCCGTCTACTTCAATTAACAGATCTTTTTTTCCTTTTTCATCCGCCATTCGCTTAACCTCTTTTATCTTAGGAAGGACTGAATGAATAAATTTCTGCCCGCCGAAGCCCGGGTTCACCGTCATTAAAAGAACAAGATCGAGATCGTCGAAAACATGCTCGATGACTTGTACAGGGGTATGCGGGTTTAGAACTACTCCGGCCTTCACTCCTTGCTCTTTAATGAGCTGGATGGTACGGTGCAGGTGCGGACATGCCTCAGCATGCACAGACAGGATATCTGCGCCTGCTTTCGCAAAAGCCGGGATATAACGATCCGGCTCTTCTATCATTAAATGGACATCAAGCGGCAGATCCGTTACCGGTCGGACCGCTTCTACAATCAGCGGACCGATTGTGATATTCGGGACAAAATGGCCGTCCATAACATCAATATGAATACAATCGGCTCCGCCTCTTTCTACATCTTTAATCTCATTGCCTAAAGCGGCAAAATCAGCGGAAAGAATAGATGGTGCAACCTTTATCATTATGCTAATACCTCGGCTTTCTGTCTTTAATCTCCGTCATAAATTCAACATAATGGTCATAGCGATACTGCTTTAATTCCCCGTCTTCAACAGCTTGTTTCACCGCGCATTTCGGCTCTTTCAGATGTAAACAGCCTCTAAATTTGCATGAAGCGCTTTTTTCTCTGATATCAGGGAAGGTATAGCCCAGCTCTTCTTCCTCAATGTCTGTAAATTCAAGCGAGCTGAATCCCGGCGTATCTGCAACCAAACCTCCGGACGTGTGAATCAGCTCCACGTGGCGGGTTGTGTGTTTCCCGCGGCCCAAATGCTCGGAAATCTCGTTGGTTCTCAATCCGAGCTCCGGACTGATCGCGTTGAGAAGCGAGGATTTCCCAACACCGGACTGACCGGCAAATACCGTTGTTTTATCCTGAAAATGCGGGATGATGTCCGTTAAACTGTCTTGGTCCTTAGAGGAGGTAAGGTATACGTCATAACCAATATTCCGATAGTCTTCTGCATAGGCTTGTATCGTATCTTCTGTATCTTGATCTTCAATCAGATCCATTTTAGTAATGCATATAATCGGCTGAATATCATTGGCCTCAACGAGAACCAGGAAGCGGTCGAGCAATGCCGTGCTGAAAGAAGGCTGAACCGCTGAGAAAACAAGGACCGCTTGATCAACGTTGCAAATTGGCGGCCTGATAAGCTCGTTGGTTCTTTCTTTAATTTCCATTAAATATCCTTCTTTGTCATTTTCAGCTTGATACACAACATAATCACCGACAAGAGGGGTAATTTTGTTTTTTCTGAAAATGCCTCTTCCTCTGCATTGTATTACTTTATCTGAATCCTCTGATTCATCCAGTACATAGTAAAAGCCGCTTAGCGCCTTAATAATTTTGCCCTCAGGCATATTTTCCCTCCTTGTTATTCATCTTTCGGATACTCAATGGTTTTGTAGCTGACAACTTTATTGTTTACCATTACTTGATAGTACCCTTTTTGGCCGGGTTCAATCTTTAGTTCGATCGTTCGTTCAGTCGGCTCTTTTATCTTAAATTCTTCGTAAGTGTCAGAGATGCTGTGATCCGCATCGTCAACCGCGATTTGCACTTGAAGCTCGTCCCCTTCATTTTCTGGTTCGTAGGGGATCTTGACCTTTTCTTTCACTGTTTTCGCAGGTTTTTTCTCTGGTCCGAGAGAGAATGTCACTTCAACTTCGTTTCCGGGCTTTACTGCCGTACCTGCTGCTGGTTTTTGTTTGACAACCTGTCCTTCTGGAACATCATCTGAGTATGCTTCTTTTTCTACAAGCTTCAATCCGTTGTCCTCCAGATATCCAGACGCTGCTTCTTTACTGTAGGTTTTCAAGTCTCTAAGCGTAATGTCTTCGGGTCCGATACTGACTGTAAGTTTGACTTGATCTTCACTCGGGACAAGCTCAGTCCCTGCTGAAGGATTTTGGTCAATGACAGTGCCCGCATTTTTCTCGTCATTCACTTCATTTACTGTTACATGTTTAAACCCTTGGTCCTTCAACGCTTTTTTTGCCTGGTCGACCGTTTGGCCTGTCACATCACCGATCTCCGTTTTTGCTTTTCCGGTGCTCTTATAAAGGGTGACCGTGGCGCCTTCTTTGACTGTGGTATCCGCTTTAGGATCCGTTTTTACCATCAGGCCCTCTTCAATTTTTTCATCTGAGATTTCCAACAACTCGGAATCAACCTGTAAACCTTCTTTTTCCAAGAGCCCTGCGGCTTTTTCGTATTCCATTCCGGAGACATCAGGTATTTTGACATCCTTAGGCATGAAAAGCGACGGAAAAACAGTGACAGCAAGAATTCCAGCTGTGATAAAAACGAGGCATATCGTGAGCAAAACCCACGGCCACTTTTTTCTTTTGCCGTTCTTCTTTGTTTTGTTTTCTTGTGCGGTTGTCACTTCAGCTTCTTTTTCGCCAGCAGCTTTAGCGAGTTCTTCATCTTTAATGATAGGTATCGCTTTTGTCATTTCTTCATCTTCTTGAATCGTAAATCTCTTTTCATTGAGTCTGTCGGCATCAAAAGCTGTTTTTATGTCTGCTTCCATGTCTTCAGCCGTTTCGTAGCGATGAAAAGGATCTTTGGCAGTTGCCTTGAGTATGATGTTTTCAACGCTTTGGGGGACCGATGGATTCCACCTTTTTGCCGAAGGAGTTTCCGCTTGAAGATGCTTCAAGGCGATGCTGACTGCTGACTCTCCATCAAACGGAATACGGCCGGTTAAAAGCTCAAATAGAACGATTCCAAGCGCATAAATATCCGATTTTTTTGTGGCTAAGCCGCCCCGGGCCTGTTCAGGTGATAAGTAATGGACCGAGCCCAGAACTGAATTGGTATGGGTGATTGTGGTCGAACTTAGTGCCGTCGCAATTCCAAAATCCGTTACTTTGATATTTCCCATATGATCAATCAAAATGTTATGCGGCTTGATGTCTCTGTGAACAATCTGGTTTTGATGGGCATGAGCGATGGCTGAGACTATTTGCTCCATGATGTTCAGCGCTTCTTTAGGGTGAAGCGGCCCATTTGCTGTTATGTATTCTTTAAGCGTCATGCCTTCAACGTATTCCATGACAATATAATAAATATCATCTTCCTCGCCCAAATCGTAAATGCTGACAATATTCGGGTGATCGAGGCTTGATGCGGATTGGGCTTCTCTGCGGAAACGTCTGATAAATTCATTGTCATTTGCATAGTCAAACCGCAGGATTTTAATTGCGACTTCACGGTCTAGAATGATATCCTCAGCTAAATACACGTTGGCCATTCCCCCGCCACCTATAACGCGGAGAATTTGGTAACGCCCGCTGATCCGCTTGCCGATTAGCACTGATCTTCACCCTCTTCAACTTGTAAAGCAAGCTCAAGCAAAACTGCTGTTATGTTGTCTTCTCCGCCATTCTGATTGGCTTTGTCCACAAGCAGGTTTACTTTTTCCTGAGGAGCTGAATCGCTTTGCAGGATGTCTTTTAACTCAGTGCCTTCCACTTTATTCGTCAGTCCGTCAGAACATAGAAGCAGTTTGTCTCCGGGTTCTATATCAAAGGAACGGGTGTCAATGCTGACTGACTGGTCTGTTCCAAGCGCCTTCGTCAACACATTTTTTCGCGGATGATGTTCAGCGTCTTCTCTGGAAATCTCTCCAGTGCGAACCAGTTCATTTACAAGCGAATGGTCTTCTGTCACTTGAACGAAATCATCGTCCTGAAGCAAATAGCATCTGCTGTCTCCGATATGGGCAACAGAAACCGTTTTCCCCGTAAAAAGCGCACATACAATCGTCGTCCCCATGCCTTGGCATTCTTCGTGGGCTTGAGCGTGATCGTATATTTTGCTGTTTACCGAAAGAATCTGTTCAATGAGCCATTTTTCACATTCCGAGGGCGCAGTTGGAATCGTCTCTGCTTCATTCCATTTCTCCCCCATGGCTTTCACAGCCATCTTGCTCGCAACATCTCCAGCAAGATGGCCGCCCATGCCATCAGCGACAACCGCTAATATAAATTCATCTTTCCCCTTGAATATCCCCGCATCATCTTCATTATGCTGGCGGATTTTTCCTGTATCTGTTTTTAAGGCTGTTAACAACCCTCATCACCTCGTCTCGTCTTGACGCTCCTTCGCGCGAAGCTGACCGCAGGCTGCGTCAATGTCATGTCCTTGCTCTCTTCGGATTGTGACATTTACTCCGCGGGATTTCAGCGTTTTTTCAAAAGCAAAAATCTGATCACGCGGTGTGCGCACATAGTCCCGTTCAGGCACGTAGTTTACCGGAATCAAGTTCACGTGGCATTTGACTCCTTCCAGCAAGTCGGCAAGCTCTTCGGCGTGTTCCACCTGGTCGTTTACACCTCCGAACAGCCCGTATTCAAAGCTGATGCGGCGTCCCGTTTTATTAATATAATATTTAACGGCTTCCATTAGATCAGGCAGTTTATATGCTCTGTTAATCGGCATCAAACGGCTTCTGATTTCTGTGTTCGGCGCGTGCAGAGAAATTGCAAAGTTAATCTGCATTTGCTGATCAGCAAATTCGTAAATTTTCGGGATGATTCCACTCGTAGAGACCGTAATATGGCGAGCACCGATATTCAGGCCCTTGTCATGGTTAATGATTTTCAAGAAAGCGAGCATTTCGTTAAAGTTATCAAAAGGTTCGCCGATTCCCATGATCACGACAGAGCTGACGCGTTCATCCGTTTCATCAAGAGCTTTTTGCACTTTGACTACTTGAGCGACAATTTCCCCTGCTTCAAGGTTTCGTTTTAAGCCTCCAAGCGTTGACGCGCAGAATGTGCAGCCAATACGGCAGCCGACTTGTGTCGTTACACATACAGAATTGCCATACTCGTGTCTCATTAAAACGGTTTCGATGGTATAACCGTCATGAAGCTCAAACAAAAACTTCATCGTACCGTCTTGAGAAGTTTGTTTAACAGCCGTTTTCAGCGTTGTTAACACAAAGTGAGTGTTTAATTTCTCACGCAGATCCTTTGAGAGGTTTGTCATTTCTTCAAAAGAAGATACGCGTTTTTCATATAGCCATTCAAAGATCTGAGCCGCACGGAACGGTTTCTCTCCGTTGTCTGTCAGCCATTGTTTAATTTCATCTAATTCAAAAGAATAAATAGACGGACGCTCTGTCCGCAATTCTTTTCTTACTTTTGTTTTATTAAGTTCTGCCATTGCTTATCCCTTCTTTCTCATGCTGCAAATAAAGAAACCATCTGTTCCGAAATAATGAGGAAGGATTTGAAGCCTTCCATCCCGAACAAAGGGTCTCACCTTTTCAGGCAGCCGCTTTTCAAGAGACAAATCGGGTTCAAAATCAGGATGTTCTTGTATAAACGCATGTATTACTTCATCATTTTCTGTCCGGTCCATTGTACACGTACTGTAGACAAGAGTGCCACCTTTTTTTACTAATGGTGCGATTTCCCTCAAGATCGACAGCTGGATTTCAGCTAGACGGGCGCTGTCGTCAGGCTTTTTCGTGTATTTCATGTCCGGCTTTCTTCTGATAACACCGAAACCTGAGCACGGGGCATCGACCAATATTCGGTCAAACTGTTCGTTTTCAAACGTTTCCCCTGCTTTTCTTGCATCCATTGTTTCCGCATGAATGATTGTCAGGCCAAGCCGATCTGCCGCTTCTTTGATTAGCTTCACTTTATGTTTGTGAAGATCAAGCGACGTAACGCTCCCCTTGTTCTTCATTAATTCTGCGATATGAGCCGACTTTCCGCCAGGCGCCGCACACGCGTCAAGCACTGTTTCATCAGGCTTAGGGTCAAGGGCGCGGGCGACGAGCATGGAGCTCTCATCCTGGATGGAAACTTCGCCGTTTTGGAAGAAATGAGTTCCGGCAATTGTTCCCTTTAAGAGCTTCACAGCATCTTCAGCGAGGTCGCCTTTTTCAACTTCGATTCCCTCAGCAGCCATTTGGTCAAGCAGCTCAGCTCTGTCTGCTTTCATTTCATTGACACGCAGCGTCTGCTTCGGCGGAATGAGATGGATGCGGCAAATCTTTTCCGCAGCTTCAAATCCATACGCATCCGCCCACTCTTTCACAAGCCATTCCGGATGGCTTGTTTCTGTCGCCAGCCGGCGTACAGGATCTTCGATCGCGTCAAAGGATGGAACACCTTCGCGCTGAATAGAACGGAGCACGCCGTTGACAAATGAAGCAATGCCTTTGTGTCCGCGGATTTTAGCAATCTCAACCGCTTCATGGATGGCTGCCCTGTCTGGAATCTTCTCTAAATACTCCATTTGATATAAGGATAGGCGAAGTAGCTGAATCACCCACGCCTTTACCTTTTGAGGCTTATTGATAAACGGTTTAAGCATATAATCAAGCGCGATCTTATTTTGTAATGTACCATAGACAAGTTCAGTCAAAAGCCCTCTGTCCTGATCACTCAGTTCATTTGATTTAATGACCGATTTCAGCAGCAGGTTGCTATATGCCTGGTTTTGTTCTAATTTGATCAGCGCCTCAAGGGCGATGTCACGAACACTAGTTTTTTTCATTGTTTACTCCTAACACATCACCGGCTTCAACATGAGCGCCTCGCACAAAGTCCTCGCCTTTCATTCGTTTTTTGCCGGCCGGCTGAAGTTCGGTTAATAACAGGGCCGTATCATTACCTGTGGCAACGATAATTCCTTCCTTTTCAACTGCAACGACTGTGCCGGGCTCAGCTGTTGTTGGTGCCGCTATTTTTTTCGACGCCCATATTTTCAAGTTTTGTCCGTTTAGAGTCGTATAAGCAACAGGCCATGGATTTAAGCCGCGGATCTGGTTGTAAAGCTCTTCGCCCGTTCTGGACCAGTCGAGCAGCTCTTGCTCTCTTTTGATATTAGGCGCGTATGTCGCTTTCTCTTCATCCTGCTTTTCAGGTGAAATGCTGCCGGCAATAACGTTTGGAACCGTTTCAGACAATAGCTTCGCGCCAGCCGCGCTTAATTTATCGTGCAGTGTTCCGACATTGTCGGTTTCTTCAATGTCCACTTCCACTTTTGAGATCATATCGCCCGCATCCAATTTTTCTACCATATACATAATGGTAACCCCGGTTTTCTTCTTTCCCTGCAGAATGGAATAATGAATCGGAGCACCGCCGCGCAGTTCCGGCAAAAGGGATGCGTGAACGTTAATGCAGCCGTACTTTGGACTGTCGAGAAGCTCTTTAGGCAAAATTTGTCCGAATGCCGCCGTTACAATCAGGTCAGGCTTTAATGCCAGCACTTTCTCAATTTCTTCTGTCAATCTGACTTTTTCCGGCTGAAGAACCGGGATGCCGTGACGCAATGCCTCTTCCTTGACCGGAGGAGGTGTCATGACTTTTTTTCTGCCCTTCGGACGGTCCGGCTGTGTGACGACCCCCACTACTTCATATCCGTCCTCAATCAGGGTTCTTAAAACAGGAACTGAAAAATCCGGCGTTCCCATAAATACGATTCTCGTCATCAAATCATCCTTCCATATCCGCTAGTTCATCTTCTGTATAGTATTTACTTATTTTAGATGTAAACAGCACACCGTCTAAGTGGTCCATTTCATGCTGCACGGCTCTTGCTAAAAAGCCTCGCGCTTCCAGAATGAACGGTTTTCCCTGACGGTTAAACGCACGCACTTTGACATAATCGGCACGTTTGACATCACCATAGACGCCAGGAAAGCTCAAGCATCCTTCAATTCCGGTTTGCTCGCCGCTTCTTTCTAAAATTTCAGGATTAACGAGATCAATTCTCCCTCTGTCATCCCCGATATCTACAACGGCCGCTCTTTTTAAAATGCCGATTTGCGGCGCTGCCAGTCCGACACCATCCATTTCAAGCATGGTGTCGTACATATCATCAAGCAGTTTTTTTAGCTTTTTATCAAAAACAGTCACGGTTTCCGCAGGTGTTTCCAAAACCTCCGCAGGATGTGTGACGACCTTTTTTACTGCCAATTTGTTACCCTCCAAGACGTGAGATCTTACATCATCATATAAGGATTCATATCAATTGAAATCATTACATGTTTTTGTTCAATTTCGCGTTTATAATGTTCCAGTATCTTCTTCAATAAAGCAGATAACTGGGTTTCCTGTTTGTATTTTATCACGCATTGATAGCGATATCTATCTTTGATCCTGGCTATCGGCGACGCGCTTGGTCCGAGAATTTTCGTGTCAGCTCCGCAGTTTGCTTTCAAAAAATGAGCGATTTTTTCAGCTGTAACCGCTGCTTTCGCCACTTCCTCATGAGAAACAGTCACAAGAGCCAAATAGTAGTATGGCGGATAGGATTGCTCTCTCCTGTGCGCCATTTCATGCTGATAGAACGTTTCATAATCGTGTGTTTTCGTCAGCTGGATACTGTAATGAGACGGTGTATACGTTTGAATGATGACATGGCCGGGCTTTTCATGCCTGCCTGCCCGGCCGCTGACTTGCGTTAACAGCTGAAATGTTTTTTCAGCCGATCTGAAATCAGGAATATGAAGTGTTGTATCAGCACTTAACACTCCGACAAGCGTGACATTCGGAAAATCAAGCCCTTTCGCGATCATTTGCGTTCCGAGAAGAATATCCGCTTTTCCTTCTCCGAAAGCTGACAGTAATTTTTCATGGGCGCCTTTCCGTGATGTCGTGTCAACATCCATCCGAATCACTCTCGCACTTGGCAGCACTTTTGTCAGCTCTTCCTCCACTCGCTGTGTTCCCGTTCCGAAAAAGCGGATATGCTCGCTTGCGCATTCAGGACAAGTGTGCGGCACAGGCTCTTCATGTCCGCAATAATGGCATTTCAGCCTTTGGCCGTAACGATGATACGTCATGGAAATGTCGCAGTGCGGGCATTGCGGGACATAGCCGCAATCCCTGCACATCACAAAGGAAGAATAGCCCCTCTTATTTAAAAACAGCACCGCCTGCTCACCCTTTGCAATCGTTTCTTCAAGCTTTTCCATCAATTCAACCGAAAACATCGAGCGATTGCCGTTTCTAAGCTCCTCTCTCATATCGACAAGCGAAACCTCGGGCATCACCCGATGGTTAACACGGTGCTTCAGTGAAAGAAGCTCGTATACGCCCTTTTGCGCTCTTGCATATGATTCTAATGTCGGCGTAGCACTCCCTAATACAACCGGGCAGCTGTGATGCTCAGCCCGCTTGATTGCCACCTCTTTCGCATGATAGCGCGGCATTTCTTCCTGTTTATAGGAAGACTCGTGTTCTTCATCGATGATTATCATTCCGAGATTTTCAAACGGAGCAAAAATGGCGGATCTGGCACCGACGACAAGCCGTACTTCCTTCCGGTGGATTTTACGCCACTCGTCATATTTTTCTCCTGTGGATAAACCACTGTGCATGACTGCCACCTGGGAGCCGAAGCGGCCCTTGAAGCGGTTGACCATTTGCGGCGTCAGCGATATTTCGGGTACGAGGACGATGGCTTCTTTTCCTTTCGCCAGTACTTTTTCAATTGATTGCAGATAAATTTCCGTTTTTCCGCTTCCTGTCACGCCGTGAAGGAGGAACACTTTATGCTCATCGCTGTCCAATGTCTCGCGTATGGGCTCGAAGGCAGCCCTCTGTTCGTCTGTCAGCGGCAGGGGCTCTGTTTTTTTGAACATTTTGTCCTGATAGGGATCTCTATAAACCTCTTCATAGCTTTCCTTCAAAAGCCCTTTTTGGATAAGGGTTTTGATGGTTGCAGAGCTCGTGTCCGTTTTTTTGCACAATTGCGCCGCAGGAATTTTCACACCTTCCGGCTCAGAGATGAGAAAGTGAAGAATCGCCTGCTGTTTTGCTGCTTGGCGAGACAATCCCTCAGCCTGCTTAGCAAGCTCTTCTTTACTCGCATTTGCCTGAATATGCCTGACCATTTTTTTATTGGTTTTTTGCGCGACTTTATACGTCACGTCAATGTCCCCTTTTTGAACATGCCTTTGAATCAGTTTCAGCGTATCATGATCGGGTATATCTGAATACAGCAGCGTCTTTGTTTCAGAAAACAGCCGTTCCACTTGCGGCGGAAGATCGGCGCCGTGTGCAATTTTTAATTCTTTTTCATATTTCGCCTTTAAGGCGGCAGGCAGCATTGCTTGAAGCGCCGTTATTTTAAAAGACAGCGTTTTGTCTGACAGCCATGATGACAGATCCATAAGCTCTTCTGTCAGAACAGGTGTAAGATCTAATAAATCCTCTACTTCCTTGACAGATTTCCCCGATAGGTCAGATGTTTCTTTGACTGCTGTCACAAACCCTTGAATCTTACGGGGGCCAAATGGAACAATGACCCGCATCCCCGTTTTGATCATGCCCTTGAGATGGTCTGGGATTTTATAATCAAAAGGCCTGTCTATATTTTTGGTGCTGACATCAACGATGACTTCTGCAAAATTCATGAGCGCTCTCCGGTTTGTTTTGAGAGGGCTGCGATCTCCTGAAGGATTTCAAAAGAAACATCGAGCTTAGACATGATCGGGAGTTCGCGTTTATGCCCGTCTTTGAAAAAGATTGTCACGATATTCGTATCAGCACCAAAACCGGCCCCATTTGCTTTCACATCATTTGCCACAATCAAATCAAGGTTTTTAGCGGCGAGCTTTTTACGTGCATAGTGTTCAATGTCTTGTGTTTCGGCGGCAAATCCGACCAAAATCTGCTCTTTCTTTTTCTCGCCCAATTCTTTCAAAATGTCGACTGTTCTTTTCAGTTCTAAGGTCATGCCGCCGTCTTGTTTTTTCATTTTATGGTCAAATACTGTTTTCGGCG
This sequence comes from Bacillus sp. FSL R5-0576, assembly GCF_038004765.1. Lineage (NCBI taxonomy): Bacteria > Bacillati > Bacillota > Bacilli > Caryophanales > Bacillaceae > Bacillus > Bacillus sp. FSL R5-0576. The sequence continues at coordinate 1,515,283 of NZ_JBBORU010000001.1, read as the reverse complement.
TAAAATCGGCTACCGCAGCTGTTTTAATGACTATATCGCTTGCGTCATACACAGAGAGCACAGCTTCGCGCATATCCGCAGCCGATTGAACAGGGATAAACTCAGCAAGGCCTTTAGGCTGATCAAGTGAAACAGGCCCAGAAATTAAGGTTACCCGTGCGCCGAGCTGAACAGCAGCCTCCGCTAATGCGTAGCCCATTTTGCCCGTCGATTTATTGGTAAAAAACCGGACAGGATCAACCGCTTCCCGCGTTGGGCCGGCTGTAACGACCACATGCTTGCCTTCTAAAGGAGCGGATGTTTCTTCAGCAAAATGTTTTTCGGCCAGCTTTACGATGTTTTCCGGCTCTTCCAATCTGCCTTTTCCTACATAACCGCATGCTAAATAGCCCTCACTTGGCTCAATAAAACGATAACCGTCCTGATAAAGAACAGAAATATTTCGTTTGACTGCCGGGTGGTCATACATGTGAACGTTCATTGCCGGCGCGATCCAAACGGGAGCCGTTGCTGCCAACAATGTTGTCGTCAGCATATCATCAGCGATGCCGTTTGCCAGTTTTCCAATCACATTAGCTGTAGCCGGCGCTACGATAATCAAGTCGGCCCAGTCTGCGGCATCAATATGAGAAATAACGCTTGGATTTTGTTCTTTAAATGTATCTGTATAGACTTCGTGGCGGCTCAATGCCTGAAATGTCAGCGGTGAAACGAATCGGCAAGCGGATTCAGTCATAATCACTTTGACATTTGCTCCTGCCTGAACCAGCTTGCTCGTTAACGCACAGGCTTTATAAACAGCGATGCCTCCGCTCACGCAAAGTAACACATTTCGATTGTTTAGCAATGAATTCTCCCCCTCTGCACTTTACAAAACCGCACGGAAAAAAATAACAACCTACATGATATAGGTTGCTACTTGTGCTACTATTCGCGGTCTTCCTTTTCAAACGAAAGCAGGCCTGCATCAATTTCTTCTAAAGCTTTGCCTACATATTTGTGTGAAATCGTATGTTCAATCATTTGGTCTTTTTTGATTTGCATTTCACGTGCGCGTCTCGCAGAAACAGTCACCAGCGTATATTTTGAATCTAATTTATTCATTAAAGAATCAATTGACGGATCTAACATTGATTATTCAACCTCCAGCATTTTCTTATATCTTGGTGCAACGCGTTCACGCTTCAAATGTTCAGCAAGAACGATTGCTTTGATTTTATCGCAAGCCGTTTCGACATTATCGTTTTCAACGACATAGTCATAAGCATCCATCATTTCGATCTCAGCTTTTGCGGCTTTCATTCGATTTTCAATCAGAGCGTCTGTTTCTGTGCCTCGTGTCACGATTCTGTTTTTCAGTTCAGAAAGGCTTGGAGGCGCAAGGAAAATAAACAGGCCTTCCGGGAAAGCATTTCTCACTTGAAGAGCCCCTTGAACTTCAATTTCTAAAAAGACGTCTTTTCCATCTTGAAGCGTCTGTTCAACATAATCGACTGGCGTGCCGTAATAATTGCCGACATACTCTGCCCATTCAAGCAGCTTGTTGTCCGCAATCATTTGTTCGAATTCGTCTCTTGTTTTGAAAAAATAATCGACTCCGTTCACTTCGCCCTCTCTTGGACTTCTTGTGGTTACTGAAATCGAATATTCAAATTTTGTGTCTTCCTGCGAAAAGATTGCTTGTCGAACCGTTCCTTTACCAACTCCTGAGGGACCTGAGAGAACGATTAATAACCCTCTTTCTTTCATGCGGCAATTACCCCTGCCCTTCATCCATAATTTCTTCTTTAACAGAAAGTCTGTGTGCAACTGTCTCAGGCTGGACGGCAGATAAGATAATGTGATCACTATCCATGACGACAACTGCACGGGTTCTTCGTCCGTATGTAGCGTCAATTAGCATTCCGCGGTCTCTTGCATCCTGAATCATCCGTTTGATTGGCGCAGACTCCGGGCTGACAATCGAAATCATCCGATTGGCGGAGATGATATTGCCAAATCCGATATTAATCAGTTTAATCGTCATCTTCTACGTTCCCCCTGTAAAATAGACGTCTCTAGTTTAGCCTAGTAAGACCGTCTGTAAACAATACGCACAGTCACTATTCTATATTTTGCACTTGTTCTTTTATTTTTTCAATAGAACTTTTCATTTCAACGACAAGCTTTGTGATCTGATGATCATTTGCTTTTGAGCCAATCGTATTTGCTTCCCGATTGAGCTCCTGAACAAGAAAGTCGAGTTTGCGCCCGACAGCTCCGCCACTAGCTAATATATCACGAAACTGGGCGAAGTGGCTCTTCAGTCTTGTAATCTCTTCAGTGATATCAGAGCGGTCTGCAAAAATAGCGCATTCTGTTACAAGCCGGCTCTCGTCTAATACGTCTTCAGTCCATTCTTTGATTCTGGCGTACAGCCGTTCCCGATAACGAGATACGACATCTGCAGCCAGCAATTCAGTTTCTCTCACCAGCTCTTCAAGCTGATCAATATGCATCAGGCAGTCTTTCGCTAAGAGCAGCCCCTCTTTTTCACGCATTTCACAGAGACCTTTTACCGCTTCTTCTGCAGCATCGATGATCAACGCCTCCAGCTTGTCATTTTGCGTCTGTTCTTCATGAACCTGGACGACATGATCAAGCTTAAAGAAATCCATTACATCGGGCTCTGCAGACAATTGATACCGCTTCTTCATATCTCTCGCGGCTGCGACAAACTCATCGAGCAGCGGCCAATCAATTTCAAGCCTTTTCTCAACAAGCATATCGCTGTCAACGGATACGAAAAGCTCAATTCTTCCGCGCTGAATATGCTGCAGAATGGTCTGTTTCAGCTTATCTTCAAAATATAGCAAAGGCCTTGGCAAACGAGCGTTCACTTCTTTAAATCTGTAGTTCACAGATTTAAGTTCAACGCTTACAGAGAGATCGTCTTGTGTTTTGCTTGCACTGCCGAAGCCTGTCATACTTCGTATCATTTTAAAACACCCAATTCTTCCCTGTTCTCATAATAAAAGGGCAATAGACACGCTATTACCCCTAAGATTATATCATATGAATTTATTTTTTTCTTGTTAAAAGTGACCCCGCCAGCAAAAAAGTAGGGATGGCGGACATACCGATGACGAGCATCCAGTCCCCCGGCGTGATGGCTACAGTATGGAAAATCGGCTGAAGCGGCGGATAGTAGATTACTACAAGCATCAGCAAAATGGATGACAATACCGCGCCGATTAAATACAGGTTTTGAAACGGATTTCTAGAGAAAACAGAAGTTTCGCTGCGGCAGTCAAACACGTGAATAAGCTGAGCGAGCACCAATGTGGCAAACGCGATCGTCTGGGCATAAGCCAAGTTTTCCGGATTGCGGTGGTACACAATGATAAACGCTAAAATAGTGGCAACTCCGATTAAAAATCCTCTGGAAACGACCTTCCATCCTAGCTTGCGGGCAAATACCCCTTCTTTCGGATGACGGGGCTTGCGCTTCATGACGTCTCCTTCCGGCTGATCCATGCCGAGCGCCATTGCCGGCAATCCGTCCGTCACCAAGTTGACCCACAAAATCTGAATCGGAACGAGCGGTAAAGGAAGGGCCAGCAGCATCGCAAACAGCATGACAAGGATTTCTCCGACGTTAGACGCCAACAGGTATCTGATAAACTTCCTGATATTTTCGTAGATGTTCCTGCCTTCTTTTATCGCTGATTTAATCGTCGCAAAATTATCATCTACGAGAACAAGAGATGATGCTTCTTTGGCCACATCTGTCCCGGTAATACCCATAGAGACGCCGATATCAGCTTGTTTAATGGCAGGAGCATCATTGACGCCGTCTCCCGTCATCGCCACAATATGCCCGTTCTCCTGATAGGCTTTTACGATTTTTAGTTTATGTTCAGGGGAAACGCGGGCAAATACATATACATCCTCCACCACATGAGAAAGCTCTTCTTGAGAAAGTTCATTCAGCATCTTGCCGTCCATGATTTTGCCGCTTTTCGGAAGGAGGCGCAAGTCTTTCGCTATCGCTTTAGCGGTTTCTACATGATCACCTGTTATCATAACGGTCTTAATTCCTGCTTCACGGCATTCTTTTATCGCCTGTCTGACTTCCGGCCGCGGGGGATCAATGATACCTGAAAGGCCAAGCATGGTCAGATCTTTTTCCGCCTGTTCCATTGACGGTGTTTCGCCTGCTTTTATTGGCCTGTAGGCGACCGCTATCGTTCTGAGCGCCTGTGATGCCAAATGTCTTAATACCGCCTCTGTTTCTGCTTTTCTTTCATTTGAAAAAAGAGCCGCTGAGCCGTCATAATAAATACGGGAAGATCGCTGCATCAGTACATCCGGTGCACCTTTTGTAATGATATAACGCTTTCTGTCTTGATCCTCTACGATGACAGTCATCATTTTCCGTGCAGAATCAAACGGAAATTCTTCGATCACCCGGTAGTTTGATTCAACAAGCTCCTTTGAAAAACCGCCTTTTCTTGCCGCGGTGAGCAGCGCTCCCTCTGTCGGATCTCCGTCAAGCACATATTCGCCGTCTCTTTTCTCAATATTGGAGTTGTTACAAAGCGCTCCGAACAGAAGCATCTGCTGAAGCGGCTTATGTTCATTGACACTGATCTCTTTTTCGTTTAGTGTGAAGCTTCCTTTCGGTTCATAGCCGGCCCCTGCCACTCTCCATGTTTTCCCTCCGGACCAGACATGTGTCACCGTCATTTTGTTTTGGGTCATTGTCCCTGTTTTATCTGAACAAATGATAGACGCACACCCAAGCGTTTCAACAGCAGGAAGCTTTCTAACAATGGATTTTTGTTTAATCATCCGCTGTACACCAAGCGAAAGCGCCACTGTCACAATCGCCGGCAGCCCCTCCGGAATAGCGGCTACCGCTAACGAGACACCTGCTAAAAACATACTGTACAGATCATGACCCTGAATAACACCGACAGCAACGACAAGTACGGTCAGAAGCAATGCAACAACAATCAAAATCTTCCCGAGCTGCTCCAGTCTTCTTTGCAGCGGGGTTGACAATGTCCCTGCCGATTCAAGCATGTCGGCAATTTTCCCCATAGCCGTATTCATTCCTGTCCCGACGACAACCCCGACACCGCTGCCGCGGGTCACAATCGTTCCCATAAATGCCATATTGGTAATATCGCCAAGTGAAACATCCGGTTTTTTCAATTTATCAGCATGCTTCACAACCGGGATTGATTCCCCGGTCAGCGCTGATTCTTCTATTTCAAGGCTTCTCGCTTCAACAATTCGAACGTCTGCGCCAATTCTGTCCCCGCTCGTAAATTTCACAATATCCCCCGGCACAAGTTCCTTAGAAGGAATCTTTGTCCAGCTTCCTTCCCTGAGTGCCATGACATGCGGTGTTGAAAGCTCTTTTAAAGCCTGAAGAGATTGCTCAGCACGCCTTTCTTGAAAGAAACCGAGTATGCCATTCACAAACACAATCGCAATAATCGCAACCGCATCTACATATTCACCAAGAAAACCTGAGATTAACGTTGCCGCCAGAAGAACAAGCACCATAAAATCTTTGAACTGCGCGAAAAACAAGAGAAGCGCTGAAGTTTTTTTCCCTTCTTGCAGCTCGTTTGGTCCATGCTTGTCAAGACGTTTTTTTACCTCTTTTTCAGTTAATCCTTGTTTCATGGACGTATTGGTTGCCTCTAGTAAATCTGTTTGTCCCATTTCATGAAACTTCATTCCGCTCGTCCACTCCCCTGCTCTCTTATAGAGATATCACTCTATAAGCATGCTTATTCTGACTCGTCCCATTTCATGCTATAATTATCGAATGCAGGAAGAATGAGAGGGTGTATTGCATATGTCGTTTGATGGCATGTTTACATACGGAATGACACACGAACTTAATGAAAAAATAATGGGCGGACGAATTACAAAAGTCCATCAGCCATATAAGCACGATGTGATTTTCCACATCCGTGCCAAGGGAAAAAACCAAAAACTATTATTATCGGCACATCCGAGCTATTCACGGGTGCATATCACGGCACAAGCTTATGAAAATCCAAGCGAACCGCCAATGTTTTGCATGTTGCTGAGAAAGCATATCGAAGGCGGATTCATTGAGAAAATTGAACAAGCGGGCTTAGACCGCATCATGATTTTTCATATCAAAAGCCGAAACGAAATTGGCGATGAAACCGTACGAAAGCTTTATGTAGAAATTATGGGCCGCCACAGCAATATCATTTTGACTGACGCAGCAGAAAATGTGATTATCGACGGACTTAAGCATTTATCACCGTCAATGAACAGCTACCGTACAGTACTGCCCGGCCAAGATTATAAGCTTCCGCCTGCTCAGGACAAAATATCGCCTCTTGAGGTGTCAGAAGATGATATTTTGCGTCACCTCAGCTTTCAAGAAGGAAGGCTTGATAAACAAATTGTCGACCACTTTTCAGGCGTGTCTCCGCTTTTCGCCAAAGAAGCAGTTCACAGAGCAGGCCTTGCTAACAAAGTCACACTGCCAAAAGCGTTGCTGGCACTGTTTGCCGAAGTGAAAGAGCACCGTTTCATTCCCAACATTACGACTGTAAACGGAAAGGAATATTTTTATCTGCTGGAGCTGACTCATCTAAAGGGCGAAGCGCGCCGTTTTGATTCATTAAGCGAACTGCTCGACCGTTTTTATTTCGGAAAAGCTGAACGAGACCGGGTCAAACAGCAGGCTCAGGATCTTGAGCGTTTTGTTGTGAACGAACGGAAGAAGAATGCCAACAAAATTAAAAAATTAGAGAAAACCTTGGAGTATTCGGAAAACGCGAAGGAATTTCAGCTTTACGGGGAGCTTTTAACCGCTAATTTATATATGCTGAAAAAAGGTGATAAACAGGCTGAGGTCATCAATTATTATGATGAAGAAAGCCCGACAATCACGATTCCTTTAAACCCGAACAAAACGCCTTCTGAAAACGCACAGGCCTATTTCACGAAGTATCAGAAAGCGAAAAATTCGGTCGCAGTTGTCGAGGAGCAAATCAGGCTGGCACAGGAAGAGATCGAATATTTTGATCAGCTGATTCAGCAGCTTTCGTCCGCTTCTCCCCGGGATATCAGCGAAATCAGGGAAGAGCTCGTAGAGGGCAAATATTTACGCCCTAAGCAGCAAAAAGGCCAGAAAAAGCAAAAACCGCACAATCCGGTGTTAGAAACATATGAATCCACCTCAGGGCTGACAATTTTAGTGGGTAAGAACAATCGTCAAAATGAATATTTAACGACAAGAGTGGCGGCCAGAGACGATATCTGGCTTCACACGAAGGACATTCCAGGCTCCCACGTTGTGATCAGAAGCAGCGAACCGGATGAGCAAACAATCATGGAAGCCGCGACAATTGCAGCTTATTTTTCAAAAGCTAAAGATTCAAGTTCAGTGCCTGTAGATTATACAAAAATCAGGCATGTCAAAAAACCAAACGGCGCGAAACCCGGTTTCGTCACCTATGACAGCCAGCATACCGTCTTTGTCACGCCTGATGCTGATACTGTCATCAAGCTCAAAAAAAGCTGAGCCGCATAAAGAAAAGCCAGAGCATTTGTATGCTCTGGCTTATTTCTTTCTTCTCACCTGATAAAGCCTGTTCACTTCAGCAACAAAATCGCCGTCAATCAGCTTATCCACGTTTTCAGCAAGCTCTTTCGTGTGCTTTGGACTGGCTCCGCTTGTAGAAACAGACACAGTGACATGCCCTCTTTTGACGATTTTCGGCATATATACATTGCCAAGCTCAGCGTCACTGACACAATTGACAAGCTGAAAAGGCGAAGCGGATTGGGCAATTTCTTTGTTCACTGCCGCATTATCCGTCGCAGCAATAATTAAGAAAGCATTGAGATAATCTTCTTTTTCAATTGTCCGTTTTTCCCATTTGATACGTCGCTCTTCTGCCATTTGCTTGATTTCCGGTTCAACATCCGGACTGACGAGCGTTATATCAGCTCCCTCAGAAATCACCGTTTTCAGCCTTCTGAGAGCGATGCTGCCGCCCCCCGCAATCACAACCTTCTTCTTTTCCAGGCTAATGTGCAGCGGAAGCATATGAACCTCCATCAAAATCAAATTGCCCCTCAGGATTTGCCGCAGTTTCTCTCACACGGTTCAAAAATGCGTTTTTCACATGAGGATGAAAACCGATATAGGAAGAGAGGTAGACGTTCGGATTATGAGCTTTTAATTTCTGAACCTCTCGTTCGATTTCATTCATCAGCATTCCCGTAAAGAGCAAATATGGAACGATAAAGGTTGTTATGCCGTCATCTTTTTTAAGTTCTGAAAAAACCTCTTTGTAATTAGGGCCGCATGCTGTCAAAAAGCACGGAATGACTTCCTTGACTGGAATCATTTCCTGAAGAAGATTAGCAATACCGGTTACGTCTCTTTTGACATCTGGATCTGAACTTCCCCTTCCGATGAGTACCACTCTGGCATTTTCATATGGAACACCTATGTCTTTCATTCGGTGATATACAGCCTTGACTACTTCTTCGTCAATCCCGATCGGCTTTCCGTATGAAATGCGGATTGACGGATATCGAGATGCAACACGCGCAATTTCTTCCGGAATATCATGTTTTGCATGCGCAGCTGTTAAAAGAAGCAGAGGCACCACTGCGATATGAGTGGCGCCTTGCTTCACACATGCTTCAAATCCTGTCTCAATTGTCGGCTCCTGAAGCTCTAAAAAGCTGATTTCTTGTACTGGCACAGAGATGTGGGCCTTGCATCCTTCCAAAAAGGCTGCGGCTTCTTGCTGCGCTTTTTTGACCCGGCTGCCGTGGCCGACATATAAAATTGCTTGTTTCATTATTACAACGCCTCGCTTAAATCTTGTTTTTTCAGTTCAGATTCAAACCATTCCAGCTTATAGTGATAATTTACAACATTTCCAATGACAATTAAACTCGGATTTGTAATGTTTTCTTTTATCACCGTTTCTGAAAGGGTGTCAACTGTACAAAAAACAGATTTTTGCTTGTCCGTTGTTCCCCAATGAATAAAGGCTGCCGGCGTAGAACCGTCCCGGCCGTTTTCAAGGAGTTTTCTTTCTATCTGCTGCACGTTTTTGATACCCATATAGATGACAAGTGTATCAATTCCTGTAGCCAGCGCTTTCCACTTTTCCTCAAAATCTTCTTCTTTTTTATAATGACCCGTTACAAAAGCGACGTTAGAGCCCGCCTCCCGATGAGTAACAGGAATCCCGGCATAAGCGGCTGCCGCGATTCCAGACGTAATGCCGGGGATGATTTCAAACGGAATTCCATTTTCAGAGAGGCATTCCGCTTCTTCCCCTCCTCTGCCGAACACAAAAGGGTCTCCGCCTTTCAGTCTGACAACCATTTTCCCTTTTTGCGCATACTTCACAAGAAATCGATTGATGGTTTCCTGCTTCATCGTATGAAAATCTGGAAGCTTCCCGCAGTAGATCAGGTCTGCTTGCTCTTTGGCATATTGTAAAATCTCTTTATTTACTAATCTGTCATATAAGATGACATCAGCTTTTTCAATGGCTTTCAGCGCTTTAATTGTCAGCAGATCAGGGTCACCAGGACCCGCTCCTACAATATATACTTTCCCCATCGTATTTCCCCCGATCTATTCGAGTTCTTCCAGAGCATTCGCTGTGATGATGTTCTCGCTTGCATTCCGGCATCTGAGAAGAACGCAGCAGATCATATTCAGCTCAATTTTTGTTTAACAAACTCGATCAGCTGATTTTTACACGCTTCACGGTCATGTTGTCCTGAATCAAGAACGAGCTCTGGAGCTTCCGGTTCTTCATAAGGAGAATCAATTCCTGTAAAAAACGGAATCTCGCCGTTTCTTGCTTTTTTGTAAAGCCCTTTCGGATCTCTTTGTTCACAAATATCAAGGTCGCATTTAATGTAGACTTCATTAAATTCGCCCGCTTCCACAAGCTCGCGAACCTGTTGTCTGTCCTCGCGGAAAGGAGAGATAAAAGCAGTAATCACAATGGTTCCCTGCTGAACAAAAAGCTTTGCCACCTCTCCGATTCGGCGGATGTTTTCTTTTCGGTCTTCATCAGAAAAACCAAGATCCTTATTTAAGCCGTGACGGATATTATCCCCGTCCAGCACAATCACTTGGTAGCCTTGCTCAAACAATTCTCTTGCAGCGGCGTTGGCAATGGTTGATTTGCCTGAGCCGCTTAACCCTGTCAGCCAGAGAATGGAGCTTTTATGCTTATTTTTTTGCTGATACTCTTCTTTTGTGATAGAGGCTTCATGCCATACAATATCGCGATTTGTCACTGTCAGTCCTCCTTAAGATACGCCTACTTCTTCTTTTTTCTTCATCCCTTTGATTAACACTTCTACGACTTCTTTTCGACTGAATTCAGCAGGCGGCAGCACACCGTCTCTCAGCATGCCTCTTACCTTAGTGCCTGATAAAATGACGTGATGCTCTCTGCCATGAGGGCATGTTTTCGCGGTTCCCATATTTCCGCATTTTTTACAGAAGAAGCTGTGCTCGAATTTCAGCGGCGTTATCCCGAGTTCTTCAGGTTTAAATGTGTCAAACAGCTCCTGTGCTTCGTATGTTCCGTAATAGTCACCTACACCTGCATGATCACGGCCGACGATGAAATGTGTGCAGCCGTAGTTCTTTCTGACAAGCGCGTGGAAAATTGCTTCTCTCGGGCCTGCATAACGCATCGCCGCTAAAAAGACACCAAGGAAAACGCGATCTTTCGGGTAGTAATGATCAAGAAGCACTTGGTAGCTTTCCATCCGTACATCAGCTGGAATGTCATCAGATTTTGTTTCACCTACTAACGGATTCAAGAACAAGCCGTCTACTGTTTCAAGAGCCGTTTTTTGAATGTATTCATGCGCTCTGTGAACAGGGTTTCTTGTTTGGAAACCGACAATGGTTTCCCAGCCATTTTCCGCAAACTGGCGTCTCGTTTCTGACGGTTCAAATGTAAATTCAGGGAACTGTTTTGAAGCTTTTTTAATCAACGTAATCGGCCCGCCGACATATGTATTGCCGCGGCTGAACAGCTTTTTAACACCAGGATGCTCCTGTTCATCTGTTTTGTACACATTGACAGCTTCTTTTTGTTTGTCAGGCACGTACAGGTCTTCGATTTGGATAACGCCGTATGTTTCTCCTTCATACGCTAATTTTACCGTTTCACCAACTGACAGTTCCGCTGCTTTTTGCGCATCGACCGGAAGCGTGATTGGAAGAGACCAGACAACGCCGGAAGAAAGACGCATGTTTTCGACAACAGATACGTAATCTTTTTCATTAAAGAAACCTTCAATCGGGCTGTATGCACCGATACCGATCAATTCCAAATCCGCGAAAGAAATTAAATCAAGTTCAATTTCTTTTTGAATGCCGCTCACATCATATGATTCATCTACTCTGTTTACTAATGTTCCTCCGTGTGGTGCTAAGCTCATAATATCCATCTCCTCCTAGTTAACTTATAAATTTACTCAGATTAATGATCAGATTCCCCCGCCTTGTTCGTGGACTGAGCGTCTCTCTTTACGAATGGCCTTTGTCAGGCTGACGGCACCGCCCGCCGCTAAAAGCACACTTACCATGATAAAGATCGAATAATAATCTGCTTTTAAAAACAAGGATACAAGCAGATAAGAAATCGATAAAGATAAAAACGGCGATACGATCCATACCTTCAGCATCGTTTGAACAACTTGTTTATGGAACACGTTCGGACCGTTTTTTGCCATGCCTATTCCGATAATAGACGATGACGTGACTTGCGCCAAGGGCACCGGCATCCCAAATACAGAACTGATGATCACCAGTCCCGCTCCTGTACCGGATAAGAGAATGCCTTCCCCTTTGGAGAATCTCGTAATTTTCTTCCCGTTTGTTTCTAGCACTCGCCGGCCTAATAACAGTGCGCCAAGAGCAACAAAAGCTCCTCCATACAAGGTTCCTTTTCCGACATCAAGCACATCGGCAGCTACTAACGGGCCAACAGCATTCGCCACGTTATTCATGCCGGCAGAGAATGCTTCGAAAAATCCGGCAACTAACAAAACAATGCCGAGGATTTTTTGCTTTTTAGAAGATTTTACTTCAATCTTAAAATAACGAAACAGCTTAGATACGAAATAGGTGAAGCCGAAAGCGAACAGCGGGACAAAAACCCAAAATGACACAATGATCAGAAGATTGTTCACAAACAATACTTTATAAGCCACTCCCACGCCGACAACCGCGCCGACTGTTACTTCACTTGTCGACAAAGGAATACCGAGCAGGTTAGCAGTAAAGAGCGACAGGGCAGCAGCTCCAATAATGATGCAAACAATCGTCAGTGTAATCGTCTGCTCAGGAATAATGCCGGAGCTGATTGTTTTTACAACCTCGCCTCCGCCAATGACCGCCCCGGTAAAGACACCGACTGCGCATAGGATCAAAGCGTAGGTTTTCTTTTTGATGGCTCCGGAGCCGTAAGCAACCCCCATCGAAGCTGCAGCGCCGCTTGCACCAATATTCATCGCGAAAAACAAGCTAAATAAAATAGCGGCTAATTCCATTTTGCAGCTCCTTATTCATGCAGTCCGCATTCTGTTTTCGCCATACCATTCCATCTGCCTGAGCGCAAATCCTCTGCTGTAAAAGCGGGAGCAGTGCAAGGCGCACATCCAATACTTGGATATCCTTGGTCATGAAGCGGATTGTAGTCCAGTTCATTCCGGGATGTGTATCTCCAAATGTCTTTCCAAGTCCAATGGATAAGCGGGCAAACTTTTACTGACTTGAATTTTTCATCTTTGTTTAAGAAATTCGTATTGGCACGGCTTGGCCCTTGATCACGGCGCAGGCCGGAAAGCCAGGCTGGATGTCCTGAAAGCGCCTCTCTTAAAGGAACGACCTTTCTAAGATAGCAGCACTGATTCGGCTCTCTTTCCCATAGTTTGTCACCATGTTCTTCGGCTTGTTCCTCAAGGGTGAGGTCTGGTTTTTTCAGGATGATATTAAGACCCGGATAACGCTCTTTCACTCGTTCAATTGTTTCATAGGTTTCTTTAAAATGAAGTCCTGTATCAAGAAACACAATCTCTGCGTCTTTTTTCACTTTATAAATTAAGTCAATCAGAACGATTCCCTCAATTCCGAAACTGCAGGCATAAACAAGCTGATCGCCGTAATGGCCGTATGCCCATTTTAAAACTGACAGCGCTCCTTTATAAGGATCGTCTTCCGGAAATGTAATCGTTGGTTCTTCCCAATTATCATACGTTAACATTTCTTCTTTCCTCCTTTCGGAGACAAACAAACAGTAGCTTTCTGCCGGTTGTCTTTTCCCATGTAATGTGATTCGCGGCTGCTGATATACAGATAGCCTTTTTACCTCTTAAAATAAAAAACTTTCAATCCGGCGGAAAGAAAGACAGGAACAGCATGTAGCCCTTATCTTTCAAAATGGAATTCATTTTGCTGGAAGTAGCACCTTACAAACTATGCAGGTTGCCGGGCTTCATAGGTCCAGTCCCTCAGCCGCTCTTGATAAGTTTTTAGATTTGTAGTAAATTTTAGCACAATTCTAACATAAGTCAACCCGACTTTTTTTATAGGATTAATAAAAAAACAGGCCTCACAGCCTGTTTTCAAGTACATCAAGGCTTTGAAGCCTCTTTACATCATTTGAATTTATTTTTTATTTTTTAAACCAATCTTTTGACTCGGGATTTTGTTTCCATGTTTGCAGCTTTTTTAGATCATCTGAATGAATATTTCCGTTTTCAAGCGCGACCTCTGTGAGCGTATCATAATCAGTTAATGAGTAGTATGGCAGTTCTGCCTTTGCGAAGGCTTCCTCCGCTTTAGGAAGTCCGTACGTAAAGATTGAGACGACACCAAGCACTTCACAGCCGGCCGCTTGTAAAGCTGCACAAGCTTCAAGCACACTGCCTCCTGTGGAAATTAAGTCTTCAATGACAACTGTTTTTTGCCCTTCTTGCACAGCTCCCTCAATCTGATTGCCTTTTCCGTGCGCCTTCGGCTTGCTCCTCACATAACACATCGGAAGATTCAAACGGTCAGCCGCAAGAGCAGCATGAGGAATACCAGCAGTTGCTGTTCCCGCAATCATTTCAGCTTCAGGAAAATGCTCTTTGACAAGCTTGCTGATACCTGAAGCAACATCGTTTCTGACCTCTGGGAAAGATAGCGTAAGGCGGTTGTCACAGTAGATCGGTGATAAAATGCCGCTTGCCCATGTGAACGGCTCGTTCGGGCGTAAAAATACAGCTTGGATGTCTAATAGATGTTTTGCGATGATTTGTTTCAAGATTTGATTCCCTCCCATTCAAGTCTGACAGCCTTATAGGCTTTTACCGGGTCTTCCGCTTTTGTAATCGAGCGTCCTACTACAATCGCTGATGAACCTTTCTCTCTTGCAATGGCAGGCGTCGCTACGCGGACTTGGTCATTCGCAGCGTCCTCTGACATTCTGATCCCCGGAGTGACAGTCAGAAATGAAGGCGACACCGCTTGGTAAATGGCTTTTGCTTCATGAACAGAGCAGACCACTCCATCCAGTCCGCTTTCTTCCGCCTGTTTGCTGTAGTGCACAACCGTATCAATCAGAGACTTTTCGATCAGCAGTTCATCTTTCATAATTTGTTCAGATGTGCTTGTCAGCTGGGTTACCGCGATAAGTAACGGACGTTTTTTTCCAGCCGGCGTACCTTCTTCTAAGCCTTCGAGAGCTGCCTGCATCATTTTTTTGCCCCCGGCAGCATGAACATTGACGAGGTCTACTCCAAGACTGGCAAGGCGCTTCATCGCTTTGTTTACAGTAGTCGGGATGTCATGAAGCTTTAGATCTAAAAATAGCTCGCAGTTTCTTTCTTTTAGTTGTTTCACGATAGATGGCCCTTCTTGATAAAAAAGCTCCATCCCAACCTTTACAAATAACGGTTCTTGCTGAAAAGGCGCTAAGAACGCAAGTGTTTCTTCAGCTGACGCAAAATCAAGCGCGATGATGGGCAGGTTGTTTTTCATGATTCCAGCTCCTTCCGATGCATTCTTCAATTGATTGATAGCCGTATTGGAGCAAAACAGATGGGAGCTGTTCAATAATCTCTGGACATGCAAAAGGATTCACAAAGTTTGCTGTTCCGACAGCGACTGCGCTTGCTCCCGCGAGAAGAAATTCCAGGGCATCTTCAGCCGTTTGCACGCCTCCCATTCCGATAATCGGGATGTTGACCGCCTGGCTGACTTCATACACCATGCGAATGGCAACCGGCTTCACAGCAGGGCCTGAAAGTCCCCCTGTTTTATTCGCTAATATCGGTTTGCCGGTTTTTAAATCGAGTCTCATGCCGATTAGTGTGTTGATCATCGTAAGACCGTCCGCTCCCGCTTCCTCGATCGCTAAGGCAATTTCTGTGATATTAGCCACGTTCGGGGAAAGCTTCACATAAACGGGTACATCCGAAACCTCTTTCACCGCTTTTGTCAAATCGGCAGCCATTTCAGGATTCGTGCCAAAAGCGATTCCGCCTGTTTTCACATTCGGGCAGGAAATATTCAATTCAAGAGCATGAACATTAGGCGCTTTGCTGATATGCTCTGCGACTTCAACATAATCCTCGACTTGAGAACCTGCGACATTGGCAATGATCGGCGTATCAAACTGCTCAAGCCACGGCAGCTCATGATGCAACACGCTATCCAGCCCCGGATTTTGGAGACCGATCGCATTGAGCATTCCAGCACCAGTCTCAGCTACCCGCGGCGTCGGATTCCCGAAGCGCGGCTCCTTTGTCGTAGCCTTAATCATGATAGCTCCAAGACAAGACAAATCATAAAAACGTGAAAACTCTTTTCCAAACCCGAAGCAGCCTGATGCAGGAATGATTGGATTTTTCAAATCAAGTCCCGGCAATTTCACCTCTAGCATTACAGCGCCACCTCCTGAGCTTTAAATACAGGCCCGTCGAGACATACTTTTACATAGGATGTCTCACTTTCGTTTGTATGGCACACACACGCGAAGCATGCGCCGATTCCGCAGCCCATTCGTTCCTCCATGGACAGATATACTTCTTTATGGGCATATTCCTGTTTTAACGCCTTGAGCATCGGTGTCGGCCCGCAGCTGAGGAGGATATCAAACTCTAGATTTTTCCGTTTAATCACATCTGTGACAAATCCGGTTTCCCCGTAGCTTCCGTCAGCTGTTGCCACATACGTGTCTCCGTACTGCCTGCATTCTTCCTCGTAAAAAACATCCTTTGCCGATTGGAATCCTAAAACGTGGATGACATTAACCCCTTTTTCATTCAAGCGTTTCGACAGCTCTTGGAGAGGCGGCACACCTACTCCGCCTCCTACCAGCAAAGCCGTCTTTCCGGGTTGAACTTCATTAACAGGAAAGCCATTTCCCAAAGGCCCGAGGACATCCACAAGTTCTCCCTGCTGCTTCAGTGACAAGAGTCTTGTCCCTTCCCCATCTACCCGATAAATGATGGTGACTTCATTTTTTTCAAAGTTGACATCTGCGATGCTGATCGGCCTTCTCAAAAGAGGCGTAACCGCTTCGCTCACTTTAAGATGAAGGAACTGTCCCGGGGTTGTAAACCCTTGGACAAGCTCCCCTTTCAGAACCATTTGATACACCCGGTCTGCAATTTGCTGGTTAGAACATACTGTCAAATACGCTTTTTTCATATAGTGACTGCCGCCTCCTGATTTGTGTTGACTGCCGGCATTTGATCAGCACGGAATGTCATGCTTTCCAGCACTCGTAATATCGCCTCTGCCGTATCTAAAGATGTTAGGCAGGCAACACCATTTTCTACTGATTCACGTCTGATTCTAAAACCGTCTCTTGCCGGCTGCTTTCCTTTTGTCAGCGTATTGATGACAAACTGCGCTTCACCGTTTCTGATGACATCAAGCAAGTTCGGGCCATCCTGGCCGATTTTTCCGACGACCTTCGCTGGAATGGAAGCTTCTTTCAGGTAGCCTGCCGTTCCTTCCGTCGCTAAAATGTTGTAGCCGATCGCGTGGAACCGCTTAGCAATCGCAAGCCCTTCTTCTTTGTCCTTATCAGCTACTGTTAAGAGCACGGAACCGTAGTTCGGGATTTGAATACCTGAAGCAATCAAGGCTTTGTAGAGCGCCTTTTCAAGTGTCGAATCTTTCCCCATGACTTCACCTGTTGATTTCATTTCAGGCCCTAACGTAATGTCCACTCTTCTCAGCTTGGCAAAGGAGAAGACCGGCGCTTTTACAAATACACCTTGCTGTTCAGGCTGAAGGCCCTCTGTATAGCCAAACGCAGCCAGCTTTTGACCAAGAATGATTTTTGTTGCGAGATTCGCCATTGGGATACCCGTAATTTTGCTTAAAAACGGTACGGTTCTGCTTGATCTCGGATTCACTTCTAGCACGTACACCTCACCTTGCGACAAGACGAATTGAATATTGAGCAAACCGACAATATTCAGCCCTTTAGCCAATGCGATCGTGTATTGTTCAATTTTTTTCTTAATGTCCTCTGTGAGAGACTGAGGCGGATAAACAGCGATTGAGTCTCCGGAGTGAACGCCCGCACGTTCAATGTGCTCCATAATTCCCGGAATGACGACTGTTTCACCGTCGGATACTGCATCGACTTCAATTTCTTTTCCTGTCAAGTATCTGTCAATTAATACAGGGTGCTGCGGATTGATTTTAACTGCGTTTTTCATGTAATGAAGCAGCTCCTCTTCATGATACACAATCTCCATCGCCCGGCCGCCAAGTACATAGGAAGGACGCACCAGTACCGGATAACCGATATCACTCGCGATGCTTACCGCCTGATCAACTGATGTCGCTGTTTTGCCAAGCGGCTGAGGAACACCAAGTTCTCCAAGCGCTTGTTCAAATTTATCCCGGTCTTCTGCACGGTCTAAATCTTCTAATGAAGTTCCAAGGATTTTCACTCCGCGTGCAGAAAGCTCGTCAGCAAGGTTAATCGCAGTCTGTCCGCCAAATTGTACGACAACGCCCATTGGCTGTTCGAGGTCAATGATGTGCATAACATCTTCAATCGTAAGCGGTTCAAAATACAGCTTGTCTGAGATGCTGAAGTCTGTTGAAACGGTTTCCGGGTTGTTATTGACAATAATGGCTTCATAGCCTGCTTGTTTAATTGCCCATACAGAGTGAACCGTCGCATAGTCGAACTCGACACCCTGACCGATTCGAATCGGACCCGAACCAAGCACCATCACACTTTTCTTATCTGTAACGACAGATTCATTTTCTTCTTCATATGTGCTATAGAAGTATGGCGTTTCTGACTCAAATTCCGCCGCACATGTATCTACCATTTTGAATACCGGCGCAATCCCCGCTTGTTTTCTCAAGCTGTAAAGCTCAGATTCTTTCATTTTCCACTCGCGGCTGATGTACTGATCAGAGAAGCCGAGTTCTTTTGCCCGTCTCAGCACATCTGTATCGCCCGCATTCGCCTTCAATTCTTTTTCAAACTGTACGATTCCGAACAGCTTATGCAAGAAGAAAACATCGATAGCGGAAAATTCATGGAGGTCTTCTACCGTGTAGCCTCTTCTGTACGCTTCAGCTAAGTAGAATAAGCGTTCATCACCGGCCTTTTTAATTCGCTTTTCAAGAAGCTCATCTGAAATGTCAGCGGCATCCTTCAATTCAAGATGATACACATCCGCTTCCAGTGATCGCACTGCCTTCAGCAATGACTCTTCAAGCGTGCGGCCGATCGCCATGACCTCACCTGTCGCTTTCATTTGCGTGCCAAGCTTTCTGTTTGCTGATTCAAACTTATCAAACGGCCAGCGCGGAATTTTGGATACGACATAGTCAAGAGCAGGTTCAAATGCTGCATATGTTTTTCCTGTCACCGGGTTCATCATTTCATCTAATGAAAGTCCGACTGCAATTTTAGCAGCGAGCTTTGCAATCGGGTACCCCGTTGCTTTTGATGCAAGGGCAGATGAACGGCTGACACGCGGATTTACTTCAATAATGTAATATTGGAAGCTGTCTGGATCTAAAGCGAGCTGTACGTTACATCCGCCTTCGATTCCAAGCGCGCGAATCAGTTTTAACGATACATTCCGCAAGAGCTGATATTCGCGATCACTGAGCGTTTGGCTCGGCGCGACAACAATACTGTCTCCAGTATGGATTCCAACTGGATCAATGTTTTCCATGTTACAAACGACAATGGCGTGATCCTGGCTGTCTCTCATGACTTCATACTCGATTTCTTTATAGCCGGCGATGCTTTTTTCAAGCAGACATTGGTGTACCGGGCTTAATTTCAAGCCGTTCTCAACGATTTCTTTTAACTCTGTCTCATTCGAGCAGATGCCTCCGCCTGTTCCGCCTAATGTATATGCCGGGCGGACAATGACAGGGAATCCAATGTGACTGACGAATTTTTCCGCTTCTTCGAGGGAGTGAATAATCTCACTTTCAGGCACCGGTTCATTCAGTTCATTCATTAATGTTCTGAACAAGTCACGGTCTTCAGCTTGCTGAATCGCAGACAGTTTTGTGCCAAGCACTTCGACGCCGCATTCTGCCAGAACACCTCTTTCAGAAAGCTCAACCGCAAGATTCAAACCGGTTTGGCCTCCGAGTGTAGGAAGAATGGCATCTGGTCGCTCTTTTCTGATGATTCTTGTCAAGAATTCAGGTGTGAGCGGTTCGATATAAACCCGGTCAGCCATTTCTGTATCTGTCATGATCGTGGCAGGGTTTGAGTTGACAAGGATGACTTCATAACCTTCTTCTTTCAAAGCAAGACAGGCTTGTGTTCCCGCATAGTCAAATTCTGCTGCTTGGCCGATGATGATCGGTCCAGATCCGATTACTAAAATTTTGTTAATGTCTACGCGTTTTGGCATACCGCTTCCCCTTCTTTCTCTGTTGTTTCGATCATTTCGATGAATCTGTCAAATAGGTGGTTGGCATCCTCAGGACCAGGTGAGGCTTCGGGATGATATTGAACCGTAAATGCCGGCAATGTTTTATGCTTCAGCCCTTCAATCGTATCGTCGTTAATTGCGATATGCGTCACTTCCAGTTCTGTTTTACTGATAGACGAAACTGTGTATCCATGGTTTTGAGATGTTAAGGCAACTTTTCCTGTAGCCAGCTCTTTTACCGGGTGGTTTGAGCCCCTGTGTCCGAATTTCATTTTTTCAGTATTCGCCCCGCACGCCAGCGCGAATAATTGGTGGCCAAGACATATTCCGAATAATGGCACTTTTCCAAGAACACCTTTAATCATTTCAATCGCTTCAGGCACATCCTTCGGGTCTCCAGGTCCGTTAGAAAGCATGATACCGTCCGGTTTCAGCTGAAGCACCTCTTCCGCTGTAATGTTGTAAGGCACAACGATGACGTCACATTTCCGTTTGTTCAGCTCTCTTAGAATTCCGTGTTTCATGCCGAAGTCAACCAAGACGATGCGTTTGCCTCTTCCCGGGCTCGGATATGCTGTTTTTGCTGATACTTGGGATACTTGATTTCTTGGCAATTCCGTTTCGTTCAGTCTTTTCAGAACTGCTTCGATATCTTCATCAGATGAAGCGAATGTTCCTTTTAGCGCGCCTGCCGTGCGGATCATTCTTGTCAGCTTCCTTGTATCAATCCCCTGGAGTCCGGGAATGTTTTTCATTTTTAAATACTCGTCTAAGGTGTATGCTGAACGCCAGTTGGAAGGCAGCTCACATAATTCTTTGATGATCAGCCCTTTCACAAAAGGGGTAATAGATTCAAAATCATCACGGTTAATGCCGTAATTTCCGATAAGCGGGTATGTTAATGTTACGATCTGTCCGCAGTAAGAAGGGTCAGATAAAATTTCCTGATAGCCTGTCATCCCAGTATTAAAAACGACTTCTCCCATGTTGTGTTCTAAGCTTCCGAAGGCTTCCCCCTCGAATACCGCTCCGTTTTCCAGTACTAATCGTCTCTTCATTTGACAAGTCTCCCCTCTTCATAAGCAAGCTTCCCTGCCGCAATTGTAGCGACCGGCCAGCCGGTGCAGCTGATGCCGTTGAATGGTGTATTTTTTCCTTTTGATAAAAACGTGTCTTTGTCTATAACTGCTTCTTTTTCTAAATCGATTAACGTAATGTCCGCAGCTTGCCCCGTTTGTAATGTTCCATATGGGAGACCGAACGCTTCGCATGGCTTGATTGTCATGTAGTCAATCAGCTGCTTTAGCGACCAGCTGCCATTTTTGACAAAGTGTGTGTAAAGAAGCGGAAATGCTGTTTCTAAGCCGACAATTCCGAATGGCGCCAGTTTCATTTCTGTGTTTTTCTCTTCTTCCGTATGCGGTGCATGGTCTGTTGCGATAAAATCAATTGTTCCGTCTAAAAGACCTTCAATTAAAGCAGCTCTGTCTTCTGCACTGCGGAGCGGAGGATTCATTTTATAGTTTGTATCCAGCCCCGGGATGTCCTCATCACAAAGCAGCAAATGATGCGGCGACACTTCTGCTGTCACTCTGATTCCCGCTTTTTTCGCATCGCGTACAACCCTGACAGATTCTTTCGTGCTGATATGGCATACATGATAATGGCAGTTTGCCGCCTCAGCCAGCAGCACATCGCGGGCAATATGAACCGATTCACACACAGAAGGTATGCCGTTGAGCCCGTTCGCTTTGGAGAATGTCCCCTCATGTACGCTTCCTCCGTAAATTAAGGAGTTGTCCTCGCAATGTGCAACAATCGCTTTGTCAATTGCGGCTGCCCGTTTCATCGCTTCATACATCATTCCTGCTGTCTGTATACCAACGCCGTCATCTGTAAAAGCAAATGACCCGGCTTCTTTTAACGCTTCAAAGTTTGTCATTTCATCGCCGATTTGTCTGATCGTAATGGATGCATATGGAAGAACTCTGACGCATGATGTTTCTTTAATTCTGTTTTGCACCCATTCCATCTGCTCCTTTGTATCAGGAACCGGCCGCGTATTCGGCATTGCTGCTACTGTAGTGTAGCCGCCGCGTGCCGCCGCTTTGGCCCCGGTTTCAATAGTTTCTTTTTTCTCTCCACCCGGCTCTCTGAAATGCACGTGGAGATCAACAAACCCAGGTGAAACGAGCAAACCTTTTGCATCAATTACCGTTTCATTATCCGTTGCATCAAGCTTGCCGATTGCGGTGATGGTTTCTCCAGTCACTCGGATATCCGCTTCTGTTTTTTCACCATTTTCGTTTAGTATCCAGCCGTTTTTAATGAGATATGACATATGCTGCTTCTCCTCTTTTCACATTGGTTTGTAAGGCACGCTGTATCACTGCCATTCTGATAAATACGCCATTTTGCATTTGCTTGAAGATTCTTGATTTTTCGCTTTCTACTAAGCTGTCATCAATCTCCACTCCTCTGTTTACCGGAGCAGGATGCATGATGATCGCATGCCGCTTCATACGCTCAGCCCGTTCTACGGTCAAGCCGTATTTGTTTAAATAGCCTTCCTGGCTGACAGCGGACTGATGTCGTTCATTTTGAATGCGCAGCAGCATGACGACATCGGAAGACTCAACTGCTTCATCTATTGAGACATACGTGCCGAATGTATTTTCTTCATCCTGCCATTCCGAAGGGCCGGAAAATAGGACCCGGGCACCTAATCTTGTCAACACTTCCGCATTTGACCTTGCCACTCTGCTATGCTTGATGTCGCCGTGAATGGAGACGGTAAGCCCTTTGAACGTATTGAACTCTTCATAAATCGTCATTAAATCAAGCAGTGATTGTGTTGGATGCTGGCCGCACCCGTCTCCCGCATTCAGAATCGGAATGTTCACCTGGCTGACAAGCTCTTCATAATACTCATCCTCACTGTGCCTGATGACGCAGACGTCCACACCGATTGATTCGAGCGTCCGGATCGTGTCATATAAGGTTTCGCCTTTTTGCACGCTTGTGCTTGTTCCATCAAGGTTAAGCACATTCATGCCCAGCTTTTTTTCTGCGACCTCAAAGCTGAACCGCGTTCTCGTGCTCGGTTCGAAAAACAGGTTTGCGGCAAACTTTCCTGTAAGCTGATTGTCTGTTTTTCCGCTTTTAAGGTCTTGTGCTGTTTGAAGCAAATCTTTGATTTCCTCAGTGCCGAGTTCACTCATCGTCGTTAAATGCTTCATGTTCTTTCCCCTCTCTTTTCAACTTAAGGCTGAAAAAAACCCCGGTCTAAGATAGACTCGGGGTATGGTTAAATAGAGGGCAGCATTGAAGCTTCCTTCTCTTCATAACCCTTCCAAGCCTCTCTGGACTTTCATTAAAAGGTTTTAGATATGATGTTGTTCAGATGTGTCTGTCTGCTCTTCCTTCGCCTGCGGAAGAATCAGGTTTAAGATGACACCGACAATTGCGGCAAGCGCCATTCCTGACACTTGGAATCCGCCTTGAGATACTTGGATAAAAGCGCCTCCTACACCGATGACAAGGATAACTGATGTAATAATGAGGTTTCTGTTGTTTTCATAATCAATTTTGTTGTCAATCAGCATTCTCAGGCCGCTTGAAGCAATGATTCCGAACAGCAGGAAGGAGACGCCTCCCATGACCGCTGACGGCACTGAACTGATCAGCGCTGAAATTTTGCCGATAAAGCCGAAGCAACAGGCAATCACTGCCGCTCCTCCGATGACAAAGACGCTGAATACTCTTGTGATGGCCAGCACGCCAATGTTTTCTCCGTAAGTCGTTGTCGGCGGACCGCCGATCAGGGAAGCGAGGATTGTCGCCACACTGTCACCCATAATAGAGCGATGAAGACCTGGCTTTTTAATGAAATCTTGTCCGACAACCTTGCTCAGCACCATTTGGTGGCCGATATGCTCTGACATGGTGACAAATGCGACAGGAACCATTGCGGCTGCGATGCCGAGTGTAACTGACGGTGAATAATCTTTGAACGGAATGATAAATTCAGGCACTGCAAACCATTTCGCATCAAGCACCGGCTGGAAGTTGACAATCCCTTGAGTAAGGGCGAACAGGTATCCGCCGATGATTCCGATCAGAACCGGAATCAGGCTTAAAAATCCTCGTAAGAAAATCGCACAAATAATCGTGATTGCCAGCGTAACTCCTGCGACACTAAAGTGCTTTAAGCTGTAGACCAACTCACTCGCGTTTGGATCAGCATACATCGCCATGTTTACCGCAGTGCTTGCCAGTCCCAGCCCGATGACGATAATAACAGGCCCTACGACTACAGGCGGGAGAATCTTCATCAGCCATCCTGTTCCAAGCTGCCTGATCAATAAGGCAATCAGCCCGTACACCAGCCCTGCAAGAAACGCTCCAACCATTGCCGCTCCCGGCCCGCCGGTCGCTTTTACCAGAATGATCGGAGAAATAAAGGCGAAGGATGAACCGAGATACGCCGGAATTTGCCCTTTCGTAATAAGAAGGTACGCCAGTGTTCCGATGCCGCTTGTCACCAACGCCACAGCAGGACTCATTCCGACGAGCTTCGGAACCAAAATGGTTGAGCCAAACATGGCAAACAAATGCTGAAGGCTGAATGAAACCCAAGAGAAAGGTGTCGGGACATCCCTGACCCCTAAATTTACTTTTTTCTTACTCATGATGATTTCCCCCTGATTGTTGACTTTCATTTTAGGATGACTCAATGACTGTATAAAAAAACCTCTTTGCTTTTTTACGCAAAGAGGCATACAAAGACCTGCCGAATACTTTTTGGGCCTTTGTTGTGCACCTCTTTGCAACCTCTCTGGATTGCCCTTAAAAAGGTGATCTATTATTCGTTTTCATAAATGGCGACGAGATCGTTTTGGTCTACCTCATCAAGCTGAACCATAACCTTTTCAGACTTTGATGTCGGGATGTTTTTCCCGATATAATCCGCTCGGATCGGCAGCTCCCGGTGTCCTCTGTCCACAAGCACTGCAAGCTGAATGGAGGAAGGTCTGCCTACATCAACAAGCGCATCCATTCCTGCTCTGACTGTTCTTCCGGTATACAGAACATCATCAACGAGAATGACTTTTTGATCTGTAATATCTACCGGAATATCTGCACCTTTTACAAGCGGTTCATCGTTGCTCGTTTTTTTAGAAAGATCGTCTCTGTAAAGAGTAATATCAATTTCACCGACTGTAACAGGATTTCCCTCAATCTGTTCAATGCGTTCCGCAAGGCGTTTTGCCAGGTAAATCCCTCTTGTCTTAATGCCGACAAGAATGCAGTTATTCATTCCTTTATTGCGTTCGATCATTTCGTGAGCAATCCTGGTCAGCGCCCGTCTGATTGCCTGTTCGTCGAGAATGACAGCTTTTTGATTCAATGTGTGACACCTCACAGTTCATATAGAAGAAAAAACCCCTCCTGCCAGAGCATAGAGGGGTTTTAGGACAAGGTGCGCGCCTGTACACGCATCCCGTCTATCCGTTATCCTTCTCAGCCTCTCTGGACTGTTTTAAAGAATCTATTCAGCTTCGTTTATTATTTCAGAAAAGAAACCCTCTGTCAACCGTTTTTTCTAAGGTTTTCGATTAATTCTGCCATATCCTCGGGAAGCGGCGCTTCAAATTCGACATATTCTCCTGTTCGTGGATGGTCAAAACCTAAAACTCCCGCGTGAAGCGCTTGGCCATTAAAGTCGATTGTTTTTCTTGGGCCGTATTTCGGATCGCCTGCTAATGGGAATCCGATATATTTCATATGAACACGAATTTGATGGGTTCTCCCTGTTTCAAGCTGGCATTCCACTAACGTAAAATCCTGAAAACGCTCTAGTACATGAAAATGAGTGACAGCGTTTTTGCCATCACGTGTCACAGTCATGCTTTGACGGTCTTTCTTATCTCGTCCGATCGGCGCGTCAATTGTGCCATCATCGTGAGAAATAAGCCCGTGGACAACTGCCGTATATTTCCGCGTGACCGTTTTGTTGACCAATTGGTTTACAAGTGACTCGTGCGCCATATCATTTTTCGCCACCATTAATAAACCGGACGTGTCCTTATCGATTCTGTGAACAATACCCGGACGCATCACGCCATTTATTCCGGAAAGGTCTGTGCAATGAGCCATAAGGCCGTTTACAAGTGTGCCCGTAAGATGCCCGGGTGCTGGGTGAACAACCATTCCGCGAGGTTTGTTGACGACCAGCACATCCTGGTCCTCATAATAAATATCCAGATCCATAGGCTCTGCCAGGACGTCGAGCGCTTCCGGTTCAGGTACAGTGACGGTCACCTGATCACCCGGCTGAATTTTATAATTCGCTTTCACCGCGCTTCCGTTCACGATAACCTGTCCGTCTTTTACCCATTGCTGAACCTGGGTTCTTGACCAATCATTCTCAGTCGATGCCAAAAATTTATCAATCCGCTCACTTTTTTGTTCTTCTGAAGCGGTTATATCAATTTGATTCATGCTATTGCTCCTTTTTCTTTTTCCCGCTGTCCAACAGCATTTGTATAAATAAAAGCATTACGCCGACACATAGTGAAGAGTCCGCGATGTTAAATATCGGGTAATTGTAATTGACAATAATAACATGGATAAAATCCACAACTTCCTGTCTGACAGCCCGATCGATAAAGTTGCCGATGGCACCGCCAAGCATAAGTCCGAGGGCAACACCAAGAAGCCTTTGTCCTTTTGTATAACGCTGTATGTAATAAACAATACCAATAATAACAGCGGTTGTTATGAGGTAGAAAAACCACATCTGACCCGCTAATATCCCCCATGCAGCACCCGTATTGCGATGGGAGGTGATATAGAATACCTGATCAATGATCGGAATGCTTTGGCCAAGTTCCATGTTCTTAACAACTAGCCATTTTGTCAATTGATCGGCTGCAATAATAAGTAGTGCAATCATATAATACAGCACAAACGTTCCTCCAGTTTACGGTTACTTTAATCCATTATGCATTTTATCAATAAAAAGCACTGGAGTAAAGAAATATCAGGCATAATAACCGGCCAGACACTGTTATTCATACAGTGCCTGACCATATTCGATATCCGTTGATTTCCATATCGGAAGCGTTTTTTTCTCAAATTGGACAGAATAAAGAAAATCGTTTGCTGTTCGGGCCGTCGGCAGCACTGCCAGCTTTGCAAGAGGAATGGGAGCCCCGGTTTCTTCACAGTATCCGAATGTGCCGTTTTCGATTTTGGACAATGCAAGGAGAACGTCTTGAAGTTCTTCTTTAATATGATAGATCAGAGTTGCTTTTTGTTTTTGATTGATTGCTGCTTGCGGGCTTGTAGAAACCTGAAAGCAAGAATACTCAAATAATCTGGACTGTAATTCTTCTTTCATCAGAAGAAGTTCCGTATAAATTGCGGTCAGTTGATCATTCATTCTTCACAACTCCTGCTCTTAACGTAGTATCTTTATTGTTGCCTGCGAATGATGATCTAAAGCCCATAAGATTTTTCCTGTCGTTCTAAAGGATGTCACTCTTGGCACAAAAAAAGCCCGGCTTTTAAGCCGGGCTCTTTTGCATTATTTTTGATAGTATTTTTCAACGATTTCAGCGTTGCGTAATGAAAGTGTAGGATATTTCGGATTTGCCCCTACATCTTTTGAAATCACACGAGATCTCTCACACATTTCGCCTTCAGCTTTCTCGACAGCGATTTTACCTGTCGCAAAGCTTTGCGCATCGTTCGGCGCTTCATTTTCTTCGCTGATTGTCAGTTCAGACACAATAAACAGCTGAGAAAGGTTTTCTTTTATGGAAGCCAAGAGCTCCTTGTTTTCTTTGTTTGGATACAATTTCAGGTTTGCTTCCAAAGATTTACCGATAATTTTTTCATTTCGCGCAGTTTCTAATGCTTTTAACACGTCATCACGAAGAGCCATAAAGCGGTCAAATTTTTCTTCAGTCGCTTCACTGTTTGGAACCGCGATTGTTTCCGGCATATCGGTCAGCTGAACGCTCTGCTCTTCAACAAATGTTAAATGAGACCACAATTCGTCTGCCGTATGTGGAAGGATAGGCGCTGAAAGCTTCACTAATGCAAGAAGCGTTTCGTAGAATACTGTCTGCATGCTGCGTCTATCCGGATGATCCGCATGCTCGATGTAGACAATATCTTTTGCAAAATCAAGGTAGAATGAGCTCAATTCGATTGTGCAGAAATTATGAATGCTGTGATACACAACCGCAAATTCGTACTCATCATACGCTTTTTTCACTTTATCAATCAGCTTGTTCAGCTTAATCAGCATATACTGATCCACTTCGCGAAGATCTTCGACAGCCACCGCATTTGTTTTTGGATCAAAATCGAAAAGGTTGCCGTGAAGGAAACGGAACGTGTTGCGGATTTTACGATATACTTCCGCAACCTGCTTCAGAATGGCGTCAGACACGCGAACGTCCGCCTGATAATCCACTGAAGATACCCATAATCTTAAGATGTCGGCACCAAGCTGTTTCATAACTTTAGCCGGAACAACAACGTTACCGATTGATTTACTCATCTTGCGTCCTTCTCCATCCAGTGCGAACCCATGGCTGAGCACACCTTTATACGGCGCTTTCCCTGTTACGGCTACTGCTGTAGAAAGAGAAGAGTTAAACCAGCCGCGATATTGGTCAGATCCCTCTAAGTATAAATCAGCCGGGCGAACGAGGTCATCACGTTCTTCAAGCACTGCTTGATGTGAAGAGCCTGAATCAAACCAAACATCCATGATATCCTGTTCTTTTGTAAATGTGCCGTTCGGGCTGCCAGGATGCGTAAAGCCTTCCGGAAGAAGATCCTTTGCTTCTTTTTCAAACCAAATGTTTGATCCGTGCTGTCTGAACAATTCAGAAACATGTTCAATGGTTTCATCTGTAATAATCGGTTCTCCGTTTTCAGCGTAAAATACCGGAATCGGCACACCCCACGCACGCTGTCTGGAAATACACCAGTCTCCGCGGTCCCGAACCATGTTGTGCAAACGCTGCTCGCCCCATTCAGGAACCCATTTGGTTTCTTTAATGGCATCCAGCAGGTCTGATCTGAAATCTTTAATAGACGCAAACCATTGCGCTGTCGCTCTGAAAATGGTTGGTTTTTTTGTTCTCCAATCATGCGGATAAGAGTGAGTAATGAATTCAAGCTTCACAAGTGCGCCTTTTTCATCAAGCTGCTGTGTGATCGCTTTGTTTGCATCATCATAGAACATACCTTCAAAGCCAGGGGCTTCGCTTGTCATTACACCTTTTTCATCGACCGGGCAAAGCACATCTAAACCGTATTTTTGGCCGATGATAAAGTCATCTTCCCCATGTCCAGGCGCTGTATGAACACAGCCTGTTCCGGCATCAGTTGTTACGTGTTCACCAAGCATAACGAGAGAGTCTCTGCCATATAGCGGGTGTTCAGCGATAATGTTCTCAAGGTCTTTTCCTTTGACCGTTCTTGTCACTTCATACTGATCAAATCCGCATGCCAATGCAACATTTTCGACTAAGGCACTTGCTACGACAAAGCGGTCTTCACCTACTGCAATCACGCTGTACTCAAGATCAGGGTGCACTGAAATTCCGAGGTTCGCCGGAATTGTCCAAGGCGTTGTTGTCCAAATAATGATGCGCTCGCCATTTTCAAGAACGCCTTTTCCGTCTTTTACACCAAAAGCGACGTAAATAGATGCTGAACGTTTGTCTTGATATTCGATCTCGGCTTCAGCCAGAGCAGACTCACTTGAAGGTGACCAGTTAACCGGTTTAAGGCCTTTGTAAATGTAGCCTCGTTTTGCCATTTCACCAAATACGCGGATTTGCTGCGCTTCGTATTCCGGTTTTAATGTCACATATGGGTTTTCCCAGTCACCGCGGACACCAAGACGTTTGAATTGCTCACGCTGTCCCTCGATTTGCTTCCAAGCGTACTCTTCGCACAGTTTGCGGAATTCCGCTACTGACATTTCTTTGCGGTTGACCTTTTTGTTTTTTGTCAGAGCTGTTTCAATTGGCAATCCGTGTGTATCCCAGCCCGGCACATACGGTGCGTTGTAGCCGCTCATTGATTTATAGCGGACAATGAAGTCTTTCAAAATCTTGTTAAGTGCATGGCCCATATGGATGTCGCCGTTTGCATACGGAGGTCCGTCATGTAAAACAAATTTCGGGCGGTCTTTCGTCCGTTCCTGAACAAGACGGTAGATATCTTCTTCCTCCCATTTTTTTTGAATGTCAGGCTCACGGTTTGGCAAATTTCCACGCATCGGGAAATCTGTTTTCGGCATTAAGAGCGTGTCTTTAAAATCCATTTTCATTCCTCCACTGCATTTTTTCAGAAAATAAAAAAAGCCCTCTCATCCCATAAGGGACGAGAAAGCTTATCTCGCGGTACCACCCTTTTAGAAAAAGCAAGCATACACTTTTTCCTCTTGAGCATCGTAACGTGATGAACGTCCTAACCTACTGTGAGTTCAGCAAGGAAACTAAAGGGCTGATCTACATGATTCCGGCCATCCCGGACTCTCACCATCTCCGGGTCGCTATGAAGGCCTGAAGGAAACATGACTGTCCCTTTCAACCGTTTTTTCATCTGAATTTATGAACGTATTATATTCGACAAGCTAAGAAAATGTCAAGATAATCAGAGAATTTATTCCTTTTCCTCAAATACAGCGTCGACTTCATACTCAAGGAGATGATCCCAATCGTCATTTTTCAGAAGATCAAGCTGAGCTTCAATCAGCATTTGGAAACGTGTTCTGAACACTTTAGACTGTTTTTTCAGCTCTTCAATTTCCATTGCAATTTTTCTTGATTTTGATAACGATTCGTTGATAATGCGATCAGCGTTTTTCTCCGCTTCCCGAACGATCAGCTTTGCTTCTTTTTGAGAATTGCGTTTTACGTCTTCAGCCGCTTCTTGAGCAACTAAAATTGATTTATTCAATGTCTCCTCAATATTGGCAAAGTGTCCGATTCTTTCATCAAGCTCATTGACTTTCGCTTCAAGCTCAGTTTTCTTGCGGAGAACAATTTCGTAATCTTTTCTGACTTGGGCTAGGAATTCATTTACTTCATCTTCATCATATCCGCGAAAACTTTTTGTAAACGTCTTGTTGTGAATATCATTTGGCGTTAATGGCATGATGCCACCTCCATTTTTACATTTCAGTACGGTTATCTAGTTCACATTATAAAACAAATTTCGCACAGATGGAGAAAAAAACTGAAAAACCGACTATTTTTGTCGTTCAAACGTAACTCTCCATTTGTCTTTTTTGGTTTTTCCTTCGATTTTTGTTAAGCTGCACCGGCCAAAACCTCTGATTGACAGCATGTCCCCTTCCGCGACTATGTATGAAGGATCTTCAACCACCTTCCAGTTCACTTTCACAAGGCCGTTTTTCACAAGCGTCTGTGATTTCTGGCGGGATTGCCTGCTCATAGAGGCGCAGACGGCGTCAAGCCTTAAAGAAGAAACCGTGTCATCTCTTATTTCGACATCAACTGCTGGAATGTTAAGGTCTGACAAGTCAATTTTCTCTAGGCTGACCGCCGCTTTGCCTGCTTGGATCAGCTGTGCAGCCACAAAATCAGCGGTATCGGCTGAGACAATCAATTGCACTGCTGTCTCAGAAAACACGATGTCACCGAATTTTTGCCGCTTTAATCCTATGCCCATTAATGCACCAAGCAGAGAACGATGATCTACTGAGACAAACTTGTCAGCATAACGGACGTTAAACGCCTGCAGTTCAAAATCTGATTCTTCCGGAGTAATGTACTCTGGAAACAGAATCGCCCGTTTCCGCTCCGCTCTGTCATAACCGCCGGAAAAAGCAAGCCCGACATCTGCCTGTCCCGTAACAGCAGAGAGGATGACCTGCTCTCGGGGGTCTAAAAAGTCGGTCAGCTTCATCCGGTACTGCTCCTGGACAATTCTTTTCCATTCGAGCGCCTGATCAATAAAGGCCCGCTCGTCTTTTCTGAAGTGCTGATATATATCGCTCATCGTCTTTCCCTTCTATGTAAAGAGGCTTGGCTGCTGCCAAGCCACTATCAAACTGTCACATTAAAACGCAATCATGCGATAAAGTCCCCACAAGCCGGTTGTCGCAAACCGAAGCACAAGTATTGCTACGATTGGTGAAATATCCAGCATTGCAATCGGAGGGATGATTTTTCTGAATGGTTCGAGATATGGTTCACAAATCGAAGCCAAAAAACGCCCGACTGCTGTTTCCCTCGTACTCGGCACCCATGACATAAAAATATATATGATCAGGGCAAATGAGTATATTGTGATTAATAAGCTTAAAACCGAAAAAACTTGATAAAGGATCATCTCGCTTTACCACCTCTGATGTTCGTCTTCAGATATGAGCTCAGAAATTGTGCCTGATACATCTACGTTGTCAGGCGTGCAGAGGAAAATATCTGAGCCGATTCTTTGAATATCGCCGCCGATGGCATAAACGGTTCCGCTTAAAAAGTCAACAATCCGCTTCGCCTGGTCATGCTGTATCCGCTGAAGATTGACGACAACTGCCCGCCGGTTCTTCAAATGGTCGGCTATTTCCTGCGCCTCCGCATAAACGCGCGGCTCACTCAACACCACTTTAGAGGATTTCTGAACACTTTGCAAGCTCACTACATTCTGTTTGCCCGAAGGTTTATTCCCCGTATAAGCCGGCTTTTCTTTTTGCTCATGCTCCTCATGAGATTCCCGCTCTGTCTCAATATATTCATATTCGTATTCTTCATCTTCCATTGAGAAAAAGTTTTTCAGTTTATTTTTCATACTCATTGCTGTACACCCCCTGTTTCATTTCCGACTAACGATGAGCCGATTCTAATATAAGTAGCTCCTTCTTCAATTGCAATTTCAAAATCATTTGACATGCCCATCGACAGTTCAGTACACGGAGCGTTCGGCTGGTTCAGCTTCTGAACCTGGTCACGGAGTTCTCTCAGCGACCTGAAACAGCTTCTGATCTGATCTTGATCATCAGTCAGCGGAGCCATTGTCATCAGTCCGGCAACAAGGATATGTTCGAAACCGGAAAGCTCCTGTATGAATGGAATGACTTCTTCTTTTTTCATGCCGTGTTTAGAAGGCTCAAGAGAGGTATTGACCTGCACAAAGCATCGTACAGTACCTTCAGCCCGTTTTTCAATTTCTTTCGCTAATGAGAGCCGGTCTAGGGAATGGATATAGGAAACCGCATTGACGACAGATTTTGCTTTTCTTGATTGCAAACTGCCGATAAAATGCCATTCCGGATTCCCTTTCATCAATTCCTGTTTGCGGAGCAGTTCCGCATCCCGATTCTCTCCGAGGCAGGTGATGCCAGCATCTACTGCCTCCTGTGCTCTTTCAGGTGATACATATTTTGTGACTGCAATAACCGTAACTTCATCGGAGCTGCGGCCCGATCTGTTACATGCTTCGTTTATTCGTTCGTTTATATGTCGTAAATTATCAACAACACGCAAGATCTTTTATGCCTCCTTCATTCCGATAAAGGACATCATCCGTCCAGTTTTCCCCTGATCGCGGCGATGAGAATAGAAAAGAGACGGCTCGCTTTCCGTGCATAAACCGCTGACAGAAATTTGTTCACTTGCCAAACCGCTGTCCATCAGTATAAGACGGTTCAGCTCTTTCAGATCAAGCTGATATTGTGCCTTTGCCGTCTGATTGGCGGCAAGGTCTGCTGAAACCGGCAATGCACGAACAGCATCCATGACGCGGTCGTCTACCGTATAGCATGCTCCGCTGATAGACGGGCCAATAACAGCGTAAATATCTGAGGGATTTGAACCTTCCTTCTCAGTCCATTGCTTCACCATTTCTCTGCCAATCTGTTTGACGGTGCCTTTCCACCCGGCATGGGCGACTCCGACAAGCGACTTAACCGGATCATAAAAGAAAAGAGGCACACAATCAGCAAAGCATAATGCTAAAAATACATTTTTTTCATTTGTATAGAGCCCGTCCGTTGCTTTTAGAGCCGTGTGATACTCACGGGTGCCTTTTCCCCTATCCCTCTGCGTCACTTTCTGAACGCGATTATCATGTGTCTGATCAGCGAATACCCAAGACTGCAAATCAGTATTAAACATATCGGCAATATATTCACGATTTTTAACTACATCTGCATCTTTGTCATGAACGTGCAATCCTGTATTTAACGATTCAAAAGGCTTTTGGCTGACACCGCCGTTTTTTGTCGTAAATCCGGCAATGACCTCTTTGTTGTTTTGATTCGTTTGAGCCCAGTCTTGTATCATGAGTGTCGAGGGTGTGGTAAGACTGAATGGGTGATATGTATTCATGATGATCCAACCTTTCGACAAACATTTAAAAAAGCGGAATTTCCCACTTATTTTACCACATCTTACTGCATTCGTTGAGCGCCGATTTGCATATTTCTAAATGAAATGTGCCGGAAGAATCGAGACTTCCGGCATTTGCCAATCTGCGGCAGAGAAGCAGGTTTATGCATGCGGTTCACTTAATCGGACTAAGATTACATCTTCCCCGATTTTTACTATATTTCGCCATGGAATGACCAATTCCTCTTCTTTTCCAAAAAATCCGAGAACTTTCCCATTTCCTCCGAGTATGATCGCCTGAATTTTTCCAGTAGTCACATTGATATCAATATCACCAATACTCCCCAGCTTTTTTCCGTTTGAGACATTGACGACATCCTTTACCTGAAATTCTGAAATGCTGATCATTCCATCACGTCCTTTTTCCGTCCTTTTGTTCAAGTATATGAACGGGCAGGCTGAACCTTGTCAGCAAGAAGAAATTTTCATGTCATTGTTCTTTTTTCCGGCTGCACCAGCTGATGATAAAATCGAGTATAATTTTTGTATACTCTACTAGCTGCTCAATCGATACCTTCTCGTTCACAGAGTGTGCATTGTGCAGATCTCCAGGACCGTATATTACGCATGGAATACCGGCATCATACAGCCATCCGCCATCTGTAACTGATTGAGAAACGTCAATAATTGGACACTCCCGTTTCACTTTCTCATGAGAGGCAGTTAGCGCTAAGACGCCTGGGTGGCCAGGGTCAACTTCCAATGCCGGAAAAATTTCTCCTCTGTCTTCTATCATAGATGAGCCTCCCCACTTGAATACAGGGCGGTTTTCCCTAAGCCAAATATCACTGTCACTCAGCCGATTGACGTAATCTTCTATTTCCGCTGCCACTTGGTCATGGGTTTCATTCGGATAAAAATGGACTGTGATCCACAGCCGGCATCCGTCCGCTATAAAAGCCGCATGTCTGCCGCCTTCTATAACTGCCGGGTTAATCGTATTTGTGCCGGGTTTAAAACCGGGATAACTTTTCATAATAGACCAGTGGCGCTCAAGTTCACCGAGCCCCGCAATGATTTTTGCCATTTTTTCAATTGCGCTTGCTCCGAATGTTCCTCCGCCTGCATGAATCATATTCCGTCTCGTTCCATCATGAAATGTTTGACTGCTTTTGATTTCGATCCAGCCTGTAATGACACCGCCTTGGCCTTGAATATGCATATCGCTCGTATCCGCGACAATTGCAAAATCAGCGTGGTAGCCCCTCTTGCAGCATTCAAGTGTGCCGGCCTCTCCAACTTCCTCCCCAATAACCGATTGCAGAATCAGATCACCTGGAAGCTCAATGCCGGCTTCACGAAATAATTTGACAGCAAACAGCACACAAGCCATTCCGCCCTTCATATCGGAAGCGCCTCGCCCGATTAAGAGACCGTTTTTTTCAATGGGATGAAACGGATCGTGCTTCCATTCTTCATCCTCTTTTACCTCTGCCACATCTACATGACCATTGATAATCAGGCTATAATAATCTGCTGAATCTGTTCCCTTTAGCTTGCCGACAACATTGGGATCTCCAGGGTACACATCCCATTTGTCGATCGAGAATCCCAATTCATTTAAAAATCCCGCAATCCATGACTGAATGCCCTCTGTATTTCTTGCAGGCGGAGCGGGTGTTTGATAAGAAATCAGTGTTTTAGCAAGCTGAATAAGCTCCTCCTTTTGTTCTTCCACTTTTTTTTGCAAAGAGTCTATTTGTTGATCCAATGTAAATCCGCTCCTATTCTTTAAAATCAAAAAAGCCGTTTCAAATGTGATGAAACGGCTTAATAAAAACAAACGGAGTCCGATGTACTCCGCTTTTCACCGCTTCCCTCCGCTGGCATGATCCAGATCAGGTCAAAAGGGTTGAGACAAAGTCTCTCTCAGCTTCGTAAAGCACCCCTAGGATGAATCTATATATGTTTGTCAGGCATTCGTTATCGGCTCAGCTCTTGTTAAAAACGGCCGATCCTGATTCCATAATACATGGATTGGCATATCAAAAAAAGCGGAAAGTATTTGATCAGTAAGCATTTCCTTTATTTCTCCGGATCCAAAGACCTCTCCCTGTTTTAATAAAAGGGCTTTATCAAAGACAGGTAAAATTTCTTCAGCATGATGAGTCACATAAAGGATAGATGGTGCATTTTCTTTGTTTGCAATGTATGTAATCGTATCTAACAACTTTTCCCGGGCAATAAAATCCAGCCCTGTGACTGGTTCATCCAGTATCAGCAACTCCGGATCGGCCATTAGTGCTCTAGCAATCAACGCTCTTTGTTTTTCCCCTTGAGAAAGGGTTTCATAGCGGCGATCGGCATATTCAATTGCTCCCAAGTCCTCTAACAAACCAATCGCTTTTTCCCTGGTTTCCTTACTTGGCGTTTCATATAACCCAATCGAAGCGTAAGCTCCGCTCAAAGCAATTTCAAAGGCTGAATCTGCCGGATACAATTTTTGCTGAAGAGCTGCTGAGACGAGGCCAATTTTACGTCTGAGCTTTTCCCCAAGCTCTGTTTTGCCAAATTCATGGCCAAGCACCTGCATCTCGCCTGATGTTGGAAAATAATATGAACAAAGCATATTTAACAGCGCTGTCTTCCCGGCGCCATTTAGGCCGTAAAGCACCCAATTTTCCTTTTCTTCCACCTTCCAATGAATATCTCTCAGTATCCATTTCCCATTCCGTTTTAGTGAGACATTGTCAAGCTGCAAAATCATCGTGGTCCTCCTCTTTATTGCCTTTTATAATTGTTTTAATTTTCATAAAACTTTGTACGAACTAGGATACCTTACTTTTTCCAAAACGTAAACCATCCGTAATCAATAGAAAAGCCTTTAAAACAACATCGTTTTAAAGGCTTTTCATTATTGATGAATATTTTTATTCATTTGTTTGATAGCCGCTTTTTCAAGTCTGGACACCTGCGCCTGGGAAATTCCGATTTCCTCGGCGACTTCCATTTGGGTTTTCCCTTGGAAGAATCGCTTTCTCAAAATCATTTTTTCCCTATCGTTCAGCCTTCTCATGCCCTCTTTTAAAGCCAGCTCTTCAATCCATTGTGAATCTGTATTACGCTCATCACTGATTTGGTCCATCACATAGATCGGGTCTCCGCCGTCGTTATAGATCGGTTCAAATAGAGAAACCGGATCCTGGATGGCATCAAGCGCAAATACAATTTCCTCATGCGGTACTTCAAGAACTTTTGCGATGTCTTCTGCAGTCGGCTCCTTGCTTGTCTCACTGATTAACCGCTCTCTTACCTGAAGCGCCTTGTAAGCGATGTCCCGGAGTGATCTTGAGACACGGATCGGGTTATTATCGCGTAAATACCTGCGGATCTCTCCGATAATCATAGGTACAGCGTATGTTGAAAACTTAACATTGTGGCTTAGGTCAAAATTATCAATGGATTTCATTAGTCCGATGCAGCCGACTTGAAATAAGTCATCAACATACTCCCCTCTGTTATTAAATCGTTGAATGACACTTAAGACAAGACGCAAGTTCCCGTTTACAAGCTTTTCTCTTGCTGAATCATCGCCTTCATCCTGCAGCTGTCTAAACAGCTTTCTCATCTCTTCATTCTTGAGTACTGGTAATTTGGAGGTATCCACCCCGCAGATTTCGACTTTATTTCTCGACACTTTTTTCCCTCCCTACAGGAGCTGCTGTACAACGTTAAGTATCTCCTTGGGTGGGAAAAATATGCACTGCACTCAGACCGAAAAACTGTCGAAATCAGGAAATCCCTGTAAAATCAAGGGGTTCTAACCATAAATTTTTTTACACCATTTTGTTGAACTCTTTTCTCAATCTTTTTATAATTCTTTTCTCAAGCCGCGAAATATAAGACTGAGAAATCCCCATCATATCCGCTACATCCTTTTGGGTTTTTTCTTCTTCACCGACAAGCCCAAACCGCAGCTCCATGATTTGCTTTTCTCTCTCATTAAGCTGTTCAAGCGCTTTTTTCAAAAGCTTTTTATCGACGTTAGCTTCTATGTCTTTAGTGATGATGTCATCGTCAGTGCCGAGCACATCAGAAAGCAAAAGCTCATTGCCGTCCCAATCAATATTAAGCGGTTCATCAAAGGAAACCTCTGAACGGATTTTGTTATTTCTTCTTAAATACATCAGGATTTCATTTTCTATACACCGGGAGGCATAGGTAGCAAGCTTGATTTTCTTTTCTGGATTGAATGTATTCACAGCTTTGATTAGACCGATGGTACCGATGCTGATTAAATCCTCTATATTAATTCCCGTATTTTCAAATTTACGGGCGATATATACGACCAGACGCAAATTGCGTTCAATTAGAATGGCGCGCGCCGCCTGATCGCCGTTTGGGAGCTTCATTAACAAAACCTGCTCCTCATCTTTAGATAATGGAGGCGGCAGGGCTTCACTCCCGCCTATGTAATAGACTTCATCACTTTTCAGCCCAAGTTTCATCAGCAGCTTATACCAGAGGTGCGTCAACCGTAATTTCAGTTTTTTCATCTTCCTCTCCCTTCTAAATGTCACGCCGTTTGAGTATGATAAGTAACGGACATTTGCGAACATTATGAAACGTGTTTGACAGCCTTGCCCGAAAGCATTTTCGGATGAATAATCGCGTCAAACTCTCCATCTGCCGACAGCTTTGTTGTGCTGATGCCGATTAAACATTTATCTGCAGAGATCATTTCTTCTTTTGTCATAATCGTTACGTGATCCGGTTTAACGCATAATAAAAATTGATTTTGCTGACCAACTCCCCTGTATGGAATCAACCTCATTTTATCTAAAAAGCGAAAGGAATCATCGAGCTGTTCGATGGCTTCCAATGGGTCTGTGTTTCGAATGATCATCGTTTCGGCTGTTCCGAAAATCGGCTCCAGTTTATCAATGTAAATGATCATTACCGGTGTTTTTGTAAGAGGATCGTACAGCTGATTACCGGAATCAATCAGGCCTCTGACATGAAGTGTTTGGCTGCCCAAATCTGCCTGCACGCTGACTCGTTCCTCATATTGAATGTTTTTTGTTTCAATATCTTCAATTCTTCTTTTAGAAAAAAACCATAATGCTGGAAAGCCACCAACAATAAACAGCCAGCTGATCGGGTCTCCAAACCCTGTTTGATTGGTAATCATGACACCGTTTTGAACAATAGAATTTGACTGCAGCAAAGAATGGGCTCCTATAATTCCTCCCCCCATTAAAAAAGTGGCAAAATAAAAGGAAAACAAATTTTGAAAGAAAAACCGAAATCTTTTAAAGCCAAATGTCACCACCACAATCACAACTGAAAAAGCTAGCTTCCCAGCCGGATGTTCAACAATCGGCGAAAAAGGAGTAAACATCAAAAGGACAATACTGGAACCGATGAACGCTCCGCCTACCAGTCTTCTTTTTTTTACATGCCTTTTTAAAATAAATGCCGTGAGCAAAAGCAAAAGTGCATCAAAACAAAAGTTTAACAGCCAAATGACATCTAAATAGATTTTCACATCTGACTCCTTTCTTTCTTGCCTCACGCTGTTCCCCTTCTTGCTTCATAAGTATAAAGCAAGCTCTGTGGGAAAGTCTGTCAATTAATGTTGAGAGGAAAATACAATTTTTCAGGGAAATCTGCTTAATTTGTCGAGGAAGTGTAATGAGAGGATATATAAAAAAGCTGCCAATGACGGCAGCTTTTTTTCCACTTAATTTTCTGTGTTGATATTAAGTTTTCCATTCGCAGTTTTTCTTGTTTCATTTCCATAATCATCTCGTACGATCACTTCTACTTTTGCTCCTTTTGCTTTAATAGAAGAAGTGGCTGTCCAATAGCCTTCATATCTTCCCGGAGAAATTTCTCTTAACGGGAGTTCGGTGGCATTTTGCACACTCGCTCTTGCATTGGTCAGCGGCATACG
This sequence comes from Bacillus sp. FSL R5-0576, assembly GCF_038004765.1. NCBI lineage: Bacteria > Bacillati > Bacillota > Bacilli > Caryophanales > Bacillaceae > Bacillus > Bacillus sp. FSL R5-0576. The sequence goes on along the minus strand of NZ_JBBORU010000001.1, from coordinate 1,474,957 downwards.
AATGATAAACGTTGCATCTAAATCCTCAGCGCTTGAGAAAGCGATTTTCACAGATTCACCGGCTTTTAAGTTTTTATCCTCTCCCGGAATTAAGCCGGAAATGACAGGCTTATCAAAATTGACATCAATGACAGCCTTTTTCGTCGTTTTGTTGCCTGCTAAGTCTGTAGCAATCACCTTGATTTCATTGCTTCCATTCTCCAAAAGAATCCGGGCTGAGTATGAACCATCGGTTATTGTTGCTTTTTTGCCATTCACCTTGACGTCTTTCAGATTGTCATCGGATACAGCCCCTTTGACAGTCAGCGTTTCTTTATTTGTTTTCCCGCCATCCTTTGGAGTGTCCAGCGTTAACTCAGGCTTTTCTTGATCAAGCGTGACCGTGATTGGGCTGGAGGCATCTGTTGTTCCGTTGTCAGTTGCTGCAGTTGCCGTCAGCTCATTTTCACCCTTGTTGAGTGTGATGCCTGCATGGAACGTGCCATCCGCAGCAGCTTTCGTTTCTCCTGCCTCTTTCTCTCCATTATAAATGTGTACCGTTGTACCAGGAGAAGCGTTTCCTTTTACAGTGACGCTATCCTTATTTGTGTATGATTTGTCTGTCGGTGAAGTAATCTCAGGTACAGCAGCTTCATAATTAACTAATGCGCGAATCATATAGTTGCCGTCTGCTTCGTCACCCGGCTCCCATTGTCCACCTATATACTGCCAGTTGCGGCCGGAATTCTTGCCGGTTTCATCCATTGCCAGTCCAGGTGAATACGGGTCAGGTTTCGACTGGATATATACGAGATAAAAGTCTTTATCGACCATAATCCCTTTTGAACTGAGATCTACCTTAGTCCACTCGCCATTGCGAAGAGCTTCAGCGTTAAATGGCCCGGCAATTTTCTTGCCCGGTGCTCCGTCTTTTCCTGTAGCATCATATACCTCAACCTTAAACTCTGTACCGCCTGGATCTGGGAACTCTGTATCCCAGAATCTGAACAGCCCTCCTGTAAGCATGCCTTTGTCCTTGCCGTCAGCCAGCGTCATTTTTACCGCCCATCCGTTACCGGCAGCAAAATAGGAATTGGCATTCTCCGCTGTTCCGTCATCATATGCAATTTCACCCGGATAACCGACGAAAGGCTTCAATGCAGTTTCTTTTGTAACATCACCTTTTAACTCAACGGAAAATTCATCACTGTAATAACCCGGTGCAGCGACTTTAATCGTATAAGCGCCTTCATAGGCCTCCAGCGTATATTCACCTTTATCGTTTGTCATAGCCGGTTCCACCGCAGCATCCTCTACAACATAAACGGAAGCGCCTTTTACCGGCTCTCCTGTCGTTTTATTGATGACCGTGCCTTTTAATGTGCCCTTCTTCATCTCTTCTAACGTAAAATTAGCTTGTGTCGTCTGATCCGTCTTTAAAGACACTTTTTGTGTTTTCGACTGATAACCATATGCTTCTGCCATAAGCGTATAGTCTCCCGCTTTGTGCTTCAGCGTGTACTGCCCTGTGGATTGATCTGAATATGTTGATTTTCCTGTTTCCACTACACTGACTTGTGCCCTGAGCGGCAAAACTTGAGGCTGTATAGCCTTGTTCTGATGTTTTACCGCTGTGTTTGCAGATGGCTTAGCCTTTTTCGGATTTACTGGCTTTTTCTTTTGCTTTCCAGACGGCTTTTCGACGCCCAGCTTATTCTTTTTGACTGTTTTTCCGGCTGATTTGTCAGAAAGCACTACATCATCAATGTACCAGCCCTCTTTTGCAATGCTTTCATCTGATTGAAGGTTAAACATCACTTGAATGTTTTGGCCTTTATAAGCCGATAAATCAATTTCTTCTTCCGTCCAGCTTGATGTCTTTCCGTTATAGACACCAGCCTGCTCCCAATTCTTTTCACCTTCCGGAAGAACAAAAACGTAGCCGTAATCAAAATCATCCTCTAAATTGTGCCAGCTTTTAAATTGAAGAAACAAACTTCCTGAATCAGGTACTTTAACAGGAGGCATAACAAGGTTCATGTTTGCTGAGTTGGCATAATTTCCTGTCAAATTCGTTCCATATACTTTTTCTCCGGATGCTGCTGTATTTGGGCCAGTTGACGGAACTCCCCATTCCCAGTTATTATTTGTTCCGCTCGCAACCCAGCCGCCGGGTGCAGTTTCAAAGTCCTGCTTATATCCCGCCGTGATGCTTGGTTTCACTGTTACATCGTATATGTCAGACGAAACCACATGACCGCCAAAATCGTGAATCATCCACTTATAGCTTAGTTTAGTTCCTTTTATATCTGGGATCTCTGCCTGATACGTTCCTTTTAGATGATCACCGCTGATTCGTTTAGCCGTTATTTCTGTCCATTCACCTTGATCAAGCTTGTAGGACAGCTTTACAGACGTCACACTCACATTGTCTTCAGCTGTCAATGTCAATGGCAGGCTGCCGCCTTCATAGGCTTCAGTTACTTTCTCATGCTGATAGACAGGAGGCTCTTGGTCATCCCCCTCTACAGAAACTTGTCCTTCCGCTTTCCCTAAACCATCTGTAACAGCGGATACAGCATCAAAAGCATTCACCAGACCATGGCCATATCCGTTATTCGGTGAATCAGGAAATGTTGAATCCGTGAGCGGTTCAGCCGTGCTGGTTAATATATCCTCCATCTCATCAACAGAAAGTGAGGCATTCGCCTGTTTTAGCAGTGCAGCAACAGCGGATACATGCGGCCCTGCCATTGATGTGCCGTCCCATCCATCCTCATATGTCTGACCGGGAACGGATGAACGAATATTTACGCCCGGTGCAGATATTTCCGGCTTTGTTTCATCATATGGAGATGGCCCTTGAAGAGAAAAGTCAGCGAGCTTTTTATTGATATCAGTCGCTCCAGTTGCAAACGATTCTGGATAGTTTGCCGGATTTGCGATAGAACCAGGCCCGCCGGGAATAAAGAGATCCGTATTCCCCGCTGAAAACTCTGGGAAAATATCGGCCGCACGCCAGGCATTGACCATGTCTCTGTACCATTCATCAAGTCCAGAGCCCCCTCCCCATGAGTTATTGACAACATCAGGAGCCATTTCCGGGTGGGGATTTCCTTCCGCGTCCTTTGGTGCTAAAACCCATTCACCAGCTTCCAAAATGTCAGCATCAGTGCCGCCATCTTCAGAGAACGCTTTAACAGCAATCCATTTTGCGCCAGGCGCTACACCGATTTGATTTGTTCCATCAGGTTCAGAGCCCACCATCGTGCCTGTCACATGGGTTCCATGAGCCAAATCATCATAAGGGCTTGCTTCTCCTGCTACGGCATCATACCAGTTCATTTCATTTTCAGGCTCATTAGGATTTTCCGGATTATATCCGCGATATTTCTCTTTTAATGCCGGATGATTCCATTCCACCCCGGTATCAATGGACGCAACAACCGTGCCAGTTCCATCATATCCAAGTGCCCAAGCTTTTGGGGCATCGATTTGGTCTACATTCCATTCCACACCGTCAGTTGCTTTAATAGCTTTCTGTGCTTTTTTCATATTAAATGGGGAGGATGACTTAAAAAGCTGCCGTTTCTCATTAGGAAGCACCTTTTCCACTTCGGGAAACTGCGCCACTTTTTCCATAACCTCTTTTGAGGCATGAACAGCAATCCCGTTCACCACATAATAAGAATGAATTTGGTCTGCATTTCCTTTATCTTTCTGGGTGTTCAAGTATTTTAGGACATCTTGCTGGGATTCATCGGCTGTGACTTTTAAAGATGACACAACAGCAGAACGCTTTTGATATTCCGCCTTAGCGGCAGACAGCTTCTTCGATTTCGCTTTTTTAACAGCCGCTTTTGCCGCTTTTTCTGTGTTAGCCTGATCTTTAAATTTAATCAGAAAAGTCGTTTTTTCTTTCTTTTTAAAGCTTTTCTTTAATGAACTCGAAATCTTGTTTTGAATGGATTCCGCAGATTGAAGCTCCTTTTTAACAGAAGGTGAGGTGACTTTACTGCTTGCCCCGGCTGCTCCCGGAAACAGCAGTGAACTGATGACAACTGTACTTAAAACAGAGCTGATGAGTCTGTTTTTCGTTTTTTTCTTCATTTTCATCCCCCTTTTTCAACATGCTTTTTAAAAAAAGTGTCGTCCCTCCTTTTAATAATGAATGGTTTGTCAGAACATCGCTGTATATTAACTGTAGACAATCTGAATTACAGATATTGTCGTTTCATGTCATTCAATTTCCATATATATGAAAATGATAAAAATGTCACAAAAATAAATAGGTCTAATTATCTGTTTTGTTACTAAGCGAAGGAAGCAATAGGGAAAAAGACTTTATAAGAAGGAAAGTGTGAAGAGAAAAACAAAAAAGGACAAAATCGAAAACGATTTTGTCCTTTACATTAGCCGCGTTTATTACGGTTTCTTAAGAATGTCGGGATGTCAAGCGTATCATCAGCCGGCTGTGAAGTATGACGGCTTACTGTATTCTGCTGCTGAGGCTCCTCACGTTTTGGCTCACGCTTCGGAACACTTTGGTTGTGTGTTTTGATGCTTTGATTTAAGCTTGGACGCTGAGGCTTCGTCACGTCCTTCTCTTGTTCGATAAAGCCGGTTGCAATCACTGTCACCACAATCTCATCTTTTAGATTTTCATTAATAACAGAACCGAAAATCATGTTTACGTCTTGATCAGATGCCGAAGCGACAATGTCTGCTGCTTCCTGAACCTCATATAGGCTGAGGTTAGTTCCCCCAGTGATGTTCATGAGGACACCTTGCGCACCGTCAATGGCCGCTTCAAGAAGCGGGCTGGAAATTGCTTTTTTTGCTGCCTCTGCCGCGCGATTTTCCCCAGTAGCAATACCGATACCCATCAAAGCAGATCCTTTGTTTGACATGATTGTTTTCACATCAGCAAAGTCAAGGTTGATAAGACCAGGTGTAGCAATCAAGTCAGAAATACCTTGAACCCCTTGGCGAAGTACGTTATCCGCTTCACGGAATGCTTCAAGCATCGGTGTGTTTTTATCAACAATTTCAAGGATACGGTCGTTCGGGATCACGATCAGTGTATCCACCGCTTCTTTCATTGCCGAGATTCCGCCTGCAGCCTGAAGCTGTCTTTTGCGTCCTTCGAAGGTAAACGGTCTTGTCACAACGCCGACAGTTAATGCGCCTAAGTCTTTCGCGATTTGTGCGATAACCGGTGCGGCACCTGTTCCTGTTCCGCCGCCCATACCAGCTGTCACGAATACCATGTCAGCACCTTTAAGTGCTTCTTCAATCTGCTCTTTGCTTTCTTCAGCGGCTTTTTTCCCGACTTCCGGATTCGCACCTGCTCCCAATCCTCTAGTCAGCTTTGCGCCGATTTGCATTTTCACTTCTGCTTTTGACAGGTTAAGAGCTTGAGCGTCCGTGTTTACCGCGATATACTCTACTCCTTGCACTTCATTTTCAATCATTCGGTTAACGGCGTTGTTTCCGCCGCCTCCTACTCCGATTACTTTAATTGATGCTAAGCCGTCTATGTTTGTTTCGAACTCCAACATGCTAAATCCTCCTAATCTGCCGAATGACTATCTATCTATTCCCAAAACATGCTTAATAGTTTTTTCATTTTGCTCTGTTTATTATGTTCGGCTTGTGTTTTTTGTTTTCCTTTTGGCCGCTGCTGCACCTCATTTTGGTGATGATGCTGCTCTTGTTCCTCAGATGATGAGACTGCGATTTCCTGTATCGCTTCTTCAGGCATCTTAAAGCCTATTTTTCTGCCTTGGATTCTTGCATTCCGGCAGGCGAATTGGATCAGGCCCACTCCCGTCATATATTGAGGATCTCTTACACCGATATAATTCGGGCTTGCCACTCTGACATTGTTTTGCAGCACATCCTGTGCCAAAGACATGACACCCGGCATAGCTGCTTGTCCTCCTGTCAGCACGAAGCCTCCCGGCAGATCGGTAATTCCCATACTGCGAAGCTCTTCTGAAACAATTTCAAGAATTTCTTCTACTCTCGCTTCAATGATATTCGCTGCTTCTTGCTGTGTAAATGTTTGTTTTTGATTGGTGCCTATAACGGTTACCTCAAATATTTCATCTTCCGAGGCTTCGTCATAGTAGGCATGTCCAAATTGCTTTTTCACGCGTTCTGCTTCTTCTGTTGACGTTCTCAATCCGATGGAGATATCTTTGGTGATATTTTCGCCTCCGAGAGGAATGACACGGGTAGAAGTGAGATGTCCGTTCTGGAATACGGCAATGGTTGTTGACCCTCCCCCTATATCAATGAGAGCCACACCAAGGTTTTTCTCGTCCTTTGATAATGCAGCAGAACCGGCTGCCAGCGGCTGAAGGCAAATATCAGTTATTTCAATACCAGCTCTTTCAACGCAGCGGAGTAAATTATGTAAGATTGTTTTTGAACCGGTGATCAAGGTGCCCTCTACTTCTAAACGCACCCCCAGCATTTTTTTCGGGTCGGTGATTTCATCTCTTCCATCTACGATAAACTGTTTAGGAATGACATCGACAATCAGCTGTTCGTGCGGTACTGAAACAACCTGTGCCGCCTCCATGACACGGCGTACGTCTTCAACCTGAATTTCTTTATTTTCACTGGAAACTGCTACAACACCGTTTGTATCTTGAATATTGATATAATTTCCATTAACGCCGACAATAGCTTTTCTAAGCGGAAAACCTACCATTCTTTCAGCTTGGTCAAACGCTTTTCTTATAGAATGAACGGTCTCATCTATATCAACGATTGAGCCTTTTTTCAACCCTTCAGACGGTACATTTCCCACACCGATAATATTAAGGGAATCATCTGTCATTTCTCCGACGATCACTTTTGTATTGGACGTACCGATGTCAAGACTGACGTAAAGTTCATTGTTGTTCATTCTATGGCACCTCCTCACATTTCGATCATTTCTATTCTATTATTTGCGGAACAACAATACAATGAATGTGGCTTTACAAGTGTGTAACAAAAAATAACAACAGAATATTTTTATGTGCTTTTCACATTTTATGTTTATTGAAAATATTCGTTATATCCTATGTATATCCTCTTTTATATCACATTTTTTTTATTTTTTTTAGAAAGAGTCCACTTTGTTAGTAGATTTCTTCTGATAACGGCTATATTCTGAAATAATCTGACTCCAAATGCGAATATACCTGCTAAATACAAGTCTACACCAAGATGGACTCCCAGAAAAGCTAAACTTATTGCCAATATAATATTAAAAAAGAAACCGGAAACAAATACCATTTCATCATATGTACCTTGTAAATGCGCCCTGATTCCACCGATTAATGTATCAAGTGCGGCAAGCACCGCAAGCGATAAATAGTTTGAGTATTCACTCGGTATCGTTAAGTTTGTCATTAGTCCAATCGCTATTCCGAGCACCAGTCCCAACACGGGCAGCCACATGACAATTCTCCTCCTTTTCAGTCTTTAAGCAGTTTCAGCTGTTGTACGTCCAGTGGTCTGTCATATGCTTTTAATGTTAGTTTGCTTTCAGATTTACCGGCTTTTAATGCTAAATTTTCAGATGCAAAAAGATCCTCAAGGCCTGACCCCTTCACTCTGCTGTGTAACATGTCCGGATCTTTGGCAAGCACTTTTACTGTTAAAGGATAATCGTCAAGGGCGTATCCGTCTATTTTTGTAGTGCCGTTTATATCTCTGATGACTGTATGATTCACAACTCTTCGCTCGTTAATCGAGATATGCTCTGCACCGTAGGAGTTGAGTTCATTAATCAGCTTTTTCAGCAAATCCGGAGGCGGATTTTCGATCGGCTCTCCTGTTAAGCTTTCAGAAAAAAGCGGGGAAATCGTAATGACAATTCCGCTACCTGTTATATCGGTCATGCCGGCTGTTTTTTTTAAGGATTGCAAGGTATTATTTAGCGCGGTTTCTTTTGTCATTTCTTTCGTTTGCGAATAGCTATTCAGCAGTTTGTCATATTTGTTTATTTCAGCCAGCAGCTTTTCCTGCTTCTTCTGCTCTGATGTCAGCTCTTCCCTAATATCCCACATATCTCTTGTATCCCGGACTTTGGGGTGTTTTAACGAATTAAACTGAACAGATATCATCAGGCCGAAGATGACCATAAGCACACTGATGCTTATGAAGGAACGCTTTATTTTCAATCTATTTCACCCGCTTTTTCAGTCATTCCTTCGTTTTCAGAATCGGTTTCATTTGTACATTTTTCTCTTTTTCTGCCGAAACAGAAATATGATCCATTGACAGCTGATCAATTAGGCCTCCTGCGATATTTAACGAGGGCAGCAGGACATCTGGATCTCCAATAGCGGATACCGTAAACGGAGCGGGATGCTGCACCCCGTCTACCGTTACCACAGGACCATTGCATTTGATATACGAATCATGCGTCAAACGCTGCCCATTAACGGCGACAGCCGCCGCTCCTGAGATATACAGTTCGTTTACTACTTGGAAGATATGGCTTTCGTGAACGATGTAACTATTCACATTCTCCCCTTCAGGTATGTATGACGCATCTTCCAATGTCACCTCAACGCCTTCTCCCTGCACACCGACTTCCCCAATATACATCCTGTATTTTTCTGTATCTTCGAGGACATTATAGTATTCCGTCTTCTCTTTCTTCAGCTTATTTTCCGCCTGGCGGACTTTGTTTTGCTTTTGATATAATTCTTTTTCAAGCTTCTTATTTTCTTTCTCTTGTTTCAGAAGTTCATCTCTCAGCGCATATTCTTTTTTCCACTCTTCCGTCTCAGCCGCGCTTTTGTTGTTTTCTTTTGTCATTTGAAAAGAAAATGAAATCAAAAAGCCTGCGATAAGCATAATCAAGGAAAGAAGGACTGCTGATTTGCCCCTCAATTTTCATCTTCCTTTTTAGCAGCTTTATCGTTTTTTCCAAACTCTTCAAAATAGGTGGCAACTTCTAAATGAATGATTCCTTTTTTATTGCTGCTTAGCTGTGAGATGATAGAAGGATACGTCTTCATTCGGTCTGCAAACGTTTTAATAGATGCAGTAACAACATAACCGTCGTTCATGTACAACTTAATACGGTTTTCATCCATTTTTACAGGCGTATAATAAATTTCTGAAATCGACTGTTTTAACGAATTTGACAACGCATCGAGCTGCTTGGCCATTTGAGACCGCTTCTTCGCGTTTGTCCAATTCACTAAAATCGGTCCGGCATCATCTGGCGTTACTTCGTTTGGCAGAACTGAGCCGTTTTCAAGCACTTCATAGTACACATCGTCTTTTTCTAAATAAGCAATCGCTTTATATTCTTCGATTGCAATGTTGATTTTATTAGGAAGCGATTTGCTGATCTCCGCTTTTTTCACTAATTTATTTTGCTGAATCTTCTTTTCTGTTTTTTGCTTGTCCAAACTCCAAAACTCAGTATCTCCGCTATTAATATCGGAAAGGTCGATAATTTCCTTTTTTGATACATTTTCATTCCCTGTAACAGAGATTGTTGATACTTTACTGATTGGTGTTTGCAGGTACACAATGATCAGCACCATAATAAAAAAGAGCATAATAAATGAAATGAGACGGCGGTTTGCCTTTTGTTTCCTCTGCTCTTTAATTTTAGGGATCCGCTCTTCAATGTTAACGATTTTTTCTCGGTCTTGACCCGGGTTCATTGCCTGTTCACCTCATTCAAATGAAACAGCTGTTAAAAGTCTGTCTATTCCAAAACAAACGGCATACTATGATGCCGTTTGTCGTTTGCTTACAGTATATCATATGAACAGCTTCAGTCAGAACTTGAATCAGCGATTTCCGCCGATGATTTCAACCTCTGTGTGCATATCAATCTCGTATTTTTCACGGATTGTCTTTTTCACATGGTCAATGAGATCAAGCACATCTTTTGCTGATGCTCCCCCCGCATTGACGATGAAGTTTCCGTGCATCTCCGATATCTTTGCACCGCCGATTTGATATCCTTTCAAGCCTGCTTTTTCTACAAGGTTCCCGGCATGATTCGGAAGCGGATTTCTGAATATGCTTCCCGCACAAGGGCTTGAATACGGCTGTGTATTTTTTCTATAGTCTTTATTGCTTTGCATTTGCTGAACGATTGATTCCTTATCCTTCTGCTCCAGCTGTAAAACAGCTTCAAGGCAAACGCCCGGGCGTTTCTTTTGCAGTACAGATGTCCTATAGCTGAAATCCATCTGCTCATTTGTCAGCCACTCAATCGTTCCGTCTTCAAATAAAATATGCGCTTTGACGAGGATCTCGCTCATATCAGAACCGTGAGCGCCGGCATTCATATAAACCGCTCCGCCGACTGATCCTGGAATGCCGGCAGCAAATTCCAAACCGGACAGGCCTTTTTTGCTCAATGATGTAGCAAGGCGGACCACTGAATAACCGCCTCCGACTGTTACTTGCTCCCCTTCAAGCTCCAAATGGTCAAGACCCGCACCCAGCTTGATTACTACGCCTCTAATTCCTTCATCTAAAACAAGAAGATTTGATCCGCGGCCGATGACTGTCCACTTCACATCATATTTTTTAATCACGTCCATGATGTCTTTAACAGCATCTACACTGCTTGGAATGACCAATACATCCGCAGGTCCGCCGATTTTCATCGTTGTATGATTCGCGAGCGGTTCATTTGCAAGAACCTTGCCGACTTCGCGTTCTTTTAATTCCTGTATCACTTTCTCCATCGTAAACCTCCGCATTCCATTTGCTTTTCTACTATTTTTTTAATTCCTCGAGTACGCTGTATAAACGGGCAGCCGCGTCAGGAACACCGAGTGACTTTGTTCGTTCGCTCATTTCCTTTAACGTTTGCTCATTCAGTACAATCCGGTCTAGCGCTTCAATCAGCTTCTCCCCGCTGAGCTCTGTTTCTTTCAGTACAATCGCCGCATCATGCTGGCCGAGAGATCTCGCATTGACCTCCTGGTGATTCGCTGTCACATATGGACTCGGGATCAGAACACTTGGGATTCCGAGAGCAGTAATTTCGGCAATCGTTGTCGCACCGGCTCTGGCCACAATGACATCAATGGCCTTTAAATACTCAGGCATTTGATGAAGAAACGGCTTTGTGACCATATTATCAGCGGCACCCTTGCTTTTCAGCTCATTCATTACTTTTTCATAGTGAACTTCACCGGTGATATACAGCACTTGATAGTCTCTTGTTTTCAGCGCATCCTGCATGTCAATGACAGCGCGGTTAATCGGTGCAGCGCCTCGGCTTCCGCCGAAAATTAAGACCGTTTTTTTGTCTTCAGAAAGCCCAAATTCAGCCATTGATCGTCCCGTCTTTATTGAGACGACTTCAGAGGCTCTCGGGTTTCCCGTAAATACAACTTTCTCGCTAGGAAAATGTGATTTCGCTTCTTCAAAACAAATCGCTACTTTATTAACATATTTTGAAAGAAACTTATTCGTGATACCCGGCAGGCTGTTTTGTTCATGGACAATAGTCGGAATTCCCATTTTCGCAGCGGCATAGACAACTGGCCCGCATACATAACCGCCCGTTCCAATTACGGCATCGGGCTTAAATTCCGCTAAATACGATTTACTCTTTTTGACGCCCTTCAGAAAACGCATCACAGTCTTGACATTTTCAAATGACAATTTTCTTTTAAATCCTGTAATTTCAATTGAACGAAACGGTATATTCTCCCGCTCAACAATTTTTTTCTCCAGCCCGTTTTCTGTTCCGATATATAAAAATTCCACATTAGGATGACGTCTTTGCACTTCTTTAATAAAAGCAAGCGCAGGATAAATATGTCCCCCTGTACCGCCTCCGCTTATTGCAATTCGCATTTCTTTTCCCCCAGTCTAAGTTTCTCTATAACATAACGATAACCCTGTTTTGTTGGACAGGGTTATCGCATCAATTGTTTCCAAGCTTCATGTTAGACAGGAAGCTTGGACATACATTCGTTAATACCTCGAGTAGCGGCTTACATTCAGCAGCACACCAACTGCCATCAGCATTAGAGTCAATGAAGAGCCTCCGTAGCTCAGAAACGGGAGCGTGATGCCTGTTACAGGAATCAGGCCCGTGACTACGCCGATATTTATCATGACTTGAATGGCAATCATTGAAATAATGCCGACTGCGACAAAGCTTCCGTACAGATCAGGCGCACCAAGCGCAATTCTGATTCCTCTCCACAGCAGGATGCTGAAGAGGAGCAAAATAAGTGTTCCCCCGATAAAGCCCAGCTCCTCTGACAAGATGGCGAAAATAAAGTCTGTTTGCGGCTCAGGCAGATAAAAGAATTTCTGTCTGCTTTGTCCGAGCCCCATTCCGAACAACCCGCCGGGCCCCACTGCATAAAGCGATTGAATGATCTGAAATCCGCTTCCGAGCGGGTCTTCCCATGGATTTAAGTATGAGGTAATCCGCTTTATCCGATATGGAGCCGATAGTACGAGCCCGACAAATCCGCTGAGGCCGATCAGCCCGAGAAAGACGAAATGGGCGATCCGTGCGCCGGCTACAAAAATCATGACAATACAAGTTCCGACCATAACTGTCCCCGTTCCGAGGTCAGGCTGGCACATGATAATCAAAAATGCTGAAAACACGATGCCAAGTGCGGGGACGAACCCCCGTCTGAACGATGTGATGTTTTTTTGTTTTTCAGAGAGAAATTTAGCAAGGAATGCAATCATCGCAAGCTTCATAAACTCTGAAGGCTGTATGCTGAATGCACCGACTCCGATCCAGCTTCTTGAACCGTTCCGCACCATTCCGACGCCTGGTATCAAAACAAGCACCAGAAGGAAAAAGCAGATAACCATCAGCAATTTGGACCATGTCCTCCAAGTCCAATAATCGACATTCATGATAAAAAACATAGCAATGACGCCGATTCCCGCAAACAAAAGCTGCCGTTTCGCGAAAAAGAATGAGTCGTCAAATTTATAATCCGCCCATACCGCACTCGCACTGTACACCATAATTAATCCGATTGTTAATAATAATAACGTAATGATGACCAATAACAAATCAGGCGATGTTTTTTTAGTAGTCAAAGCAATCGACACCCCAAGCTTAAAGTCATTAGGGCTGCCGATTTACTTCAAGACAAGCCCTTACTTAAGCATATGCACGGCATCTATAAACATGTCACCGCGTTCTTCAAATGTTTTGAATTGATCCCAGCTCGCACACGCGGGTGACAGCAGGATGACATCTCCTTCATTTGAGATCGCAAACGCCGCAGATACTGCTTGTTCAACATTATCGACACGTTTGACATGTTGTATTCCCAGTTCATTGCCGAGTTTCTCGAGTTTTGGCGCTGTCTGGCCAAATGTAAGCACTGCTTTGACATGCTTCATATAAGGTTTCAAGTCATCAAAACCATTTCCGCGATCCAGTCCGCCCGCAAGCAGAATGACCGGCTTATCAAAAGCTGAAAGCGCCTTGCTTGTCGCCAGAATGTTTGTTGCTTTACTGTCGTTATAAAATTTGCGGCCATTCACAGTTGTGACATATTGGAGGCGGTGCTTCACACCAGTAAAGCTTGTCAGCACCTTTTTAACCGCCTCATTGGATGCTCCTGCCGTTTTCACAACTGCAATAGCTGCTAAAATGTTCTCCAGGTTATGAGCACCGGGCAGTACAACCTCTTCCAGAGGAAGAATGGCTTCGCCGTTAAACATAATCATACTGTCTTTTACATATGCGCCCTGTTCAAGCGTTTTGCTGACTGAAAATGGGACGATTTCGGCTTTTCCGGCTTCAGCAAGACGCACGACGGTTTCATCATCCTGGTTGACAATGGCTTTATCTGAAGCAGTCTGATGAAGGTACACTTTCTGTTTCGCTTTTTCATAGTTTTCGCGCGTATGGTGATAATCCAGATGGGCGTCAAATACATTTAAAATCAGGCTGATTTCCGGTCTGAAAGCGTGTGTTCCCATCAGCTGAAACGAAGACAGTTCGGTAACGATCCATTCATCTCCATCAGCATGATAGGCAACCTCACTTGCGACTGTGCCGATGTTTCCGGCAATCAGTGCTTTTTGCGAGTCAGCCTTGAGCATTTCGTAAATTAGCGTTGTCGTGGTCGTTTTACCGTTCGATCCGGTAATCCCGATAAACTTGGCGCTGGTCAGGTAGTAAGCGAGCTCAATTTCCGTCCAAACCGGAATGCCTCGTTTCTCTGCTTCCTGAACCATGATATTTTCATAAGGAATTCCCGGGTTTTTGATCAGAATCGTGATTTGATGCTGATCGAACAGAGAAACTGGATGCTCTCCGCAAACAACTTCGATTCCTTTTTCAGAAAGCTTTTGTGCCGGTTCATTTTCTTCAAAAGGCTTTTGATCATTGACTGCAACATAAATGCCTTTTTCATGAAGAATGGAGGCCGCCGCATATCCGCTTTTCGCAAGCCCAAGGATTAAAAAATGCTGTTTCTGTAAAAATTGATCATTTTCCACTTATAACCACACCTCGATGTAAATTCCTAAAACGGCAAGCAAAAGTCCCGCAGCCCAAAACGTCACGACTACTCTCCATTCAGACCAGCCGACAAGCTCATAATGGTGATGAAGCGGACTCATTTTAAAGATTCGTTTACCTGTCGTTTTAAAGCTGATGACCTGCAAAATAACGGATAATGTCTCGATAACGAATACACCGCCGATGATAACCAGCAGGATCTCTAATTTCGTTAAAATGGCAATGGTAACGATGGCTCCTCCCAATGCAAGCGATCCCGTATCTCCCATAAAAACTTTGGCCGGATGAGCATTAAATACAAGGAAGCCCAGAACTGCACCGACAACGGCAACTGAGAAAATCGCTACGTCATATTGAGACTGATTCCATGCCAGAATGGCAAAGGCGCCAAAGGCAATCGCCGCAGTACCGGATAATAACCCGTCAAGGCCGTCAGTCAGGTTAACTGCGTTTGATCCGCCGACTAGCATAAAGAGCACAAGGATAAAGTAAGCCCAGCCAAGATCAAATGATAAGTCAGTTCCAGGAATGCGAATATCCGTCGCAAAATTGTAGTAATGATACACAGCGTAAAATACAACTGCAATAATAATTTGTCCGATCAGCTTTTGCTTTGATGTCAACCCAAGATTGCGCTTCATGACAACCTTGATGTAATCATCTAAAAAGCCAAGCAAACCGTAGCCTAGCGTAACAAACAGAAGCAGCACCATTTCGGGGCTTATTTCTGAAAACTTCTGTGTCATAACAATTGTTGTCACTATGATAGAAAGTATGATCATGACCCCGCCCATTGTCGGTGTCCCTGATTTTTTCTGATGTGATTTCGGTCCTTCTTCTCTAATACTCTGGCCGAATTTTAATCTTCTTAAAAACGGAATAAGAATCGGAGAGAGCAGAACACTAATTAAAAACCCCATTAAAATTGTAAACAGAATGACTTGCTCAAGCATTGTCCTATTCTCCTCCTGTTTCTTTCAAACGACATACGTAGTTATCATATTCATGATTTTTTTCCATATGAAAAATCTTTTTAAGCTCCATTATTCAGTAACATCTCTTTCCTATGAATTCGTCTTATTCTTATTGAGTTCAACAATGGCTCTCGCCGCTACTTCAGCATCATCAAAATCGAAAGTTTCATTTCCGATCTGCTGATAGGTTTCATGTCCTTTTCCGGCAATGAGGACAACGTCGCCTTTTTTGGCATTGGCAATTGCGAAAAAGATCGCCTGCTCGCGGTTTGCAATACTGTGATAGTATGCGTTCTCTACTCCGGCTTCCATATCTCTTAAAATCGCGCGAGGATCTTCGCTTCTCGGGTTATCTGACGTGAAAATCGGCTCGTCAGCCAGCTCCACAGCAATTTTAGCCATTTTCGGGCGCTTCGTCTTATCTCTGTCTCCTCCGCAGCCGACAACGACAAATAGCTTTCCTTCCGTCATGTCTCTGCATGTCTCCAGCACATTTTCAAGGCTGTCCGGTGTGTGCGCGTAGTCTACAATGACAGGAAACTCCTGCTGCTGATTGACCAATTCAAAACGTCCTCTTACACCATGCAATTCTTCAACAGCCTCAGTGATGATTTCAAACGGTATGCCTGCTGCAATACATGTTGCAACAGCGGCCAGCACGTTATACACATTAAATTGTCCGACGAGAGACATCGTGATGTGCTTCGTGCCTTTGTTTGTCACGAGATCAAAGCTTGTGCCCTGTGCAGTGATACTGATGTTCTTCGCCATCACATCAGCATCGTTTTTAATTCCGTATGTAGAGATATGCGCAGCTGTTACCTTTTCAAAATAAGCGCTCGCCTCATCGTCAGCATTCAGTACGGCACGCTTTGGATGTTCATGGTTGAAAGCCCCGCCAAGTTGGGAAAAGAGCAAGCTTTTTGCATGCCGGTACTCATCCATCGTTTTATGATAGTCCAGATGGTCCTGTGTTAAATTCGTAAACACGGCAATATCATAATCACAGCCATGGACGCGTCCTAAAGACAAAGCGTGGGAAGAAACCTCCATGATAGCAGTGTCAACGTGCTTGTCATTCATTTTCTTAAACGTTTTCTGCAGCGTGACGCTTTCCGGAGTCGTGTTTTTAACAGGAAGTGTTTCGTCTCCGATTTTCATGTACATTGTACCGATCAAGCCTGTGCGTTTTCCCGCTTTTTTCAGAATCTCATCGACCATGTGGGTCGTTGATGTTTTGCCGTTTGTCCCTGTTATCCCAATCAGCTGAAGCTTCTTCGTCGGCTGTCCGTAAAACGCATCAGACAAAACGCTGAGCGCGCGAAGTGACTGCCGGACAATAATAACAGGAACATTCACATCGACCTCTCTTTCTGCCACAATAGCCGCTGCACCGTTTTCTACTGCTTTTTGCGCAAAATCGTGGCCATCCACCGTATACCCTTTTACACATACAAAAAGACTCCCTTTCTTTACTTCCCTGGAGTCCATCTCAATTGAAGTTATTTCAGGGTCTTGTGAGTCGTTTACAGAAGGTTCGGTTGTTAAGTATGTAAGCAGCTTTGTAAGTTTCATCGTATCAAACCTCTCAACATTCTAATTCGTTCTTTTTATCATTGAAGTCACATCAAATGATGTGGTAATGATTTTAAGCATACAGTTCATATTTTAGCGTAAATAAAAGGATACATCCAGCTAATCTTGAAAGATATCAGCATTTTTTCTGCAATAAAAGAATAGGCAGTCCGAATCAATCGGCTGCCTCCTTTTCATCTTCTTCAGTCAAATACACGCGTATCTTTGAGCCTTCTTTTACTTTCGTTCCGGCAGCTGGCGATTGTTTAACGATTTTGCTCCCTTTCCCGGAAGCATCCACATTGAGATTCACCAATAGTGACTCAAGATCTGAGACAGACATCCCTACAACATTCGGAACTTCTATTGTTTTTGTGTCGTTCCATTGGTATTTTTTCTCGATTTGATTTTTCCGGGGCTTCACACCAAGTTCCGGCAGACTGTCTCTCATAATATTTCCGACAATAGGCGCTGCAACCGTTCCGCCAAACTGAATCGTGCCTTTCGGGTTATCCACCGCAACGTAGACGACTAGACTCGGATCATCGGCGGGCGCGAAACCAATAAATGATACAATATGGTTGTTTTCAAGATATTTTCCATCTTTAACCTTTTGTGCAGTTCCCGTTTTTCCTCCGACACGATATCCTTCTACAAATGCATTGCGGCCAGTGCCTTCTGCGACGACGCTTTCTAGAGCATAGCGGATTTGTTTGGATGTTTCCTCAGAAATGACTTGTTTCTTTGCGATTGGTGATTGTTTTTTGACCGTTTTCTTCGTAACAGGATCGATCCATTCCTTTGCAATATAAGGTGTGTAGAGCGTTCCTCCGTTTACAGCGGCGGATACTGCTGCAACCTGCTGAATCGGCGTGACGGATACTCCCTGTCCGAAAGCCGTAGTTGCTTGCTCCACCGGGCCCACTCTCTCAAGCGGGAATAAGATGCCTGTTCCCTCGCCTTGGAGATCAATCCCCGTTTTTTGTCCAAAACCAAAGTCTTTGATATATTTGAAAAGCTTTTTCTTTCCTAAGCGCTCGCCTAATTCAACAAACCCCGGGTTGCAGGAGTTCTGCACAACTTCCAGATACGTCTGCAGCCCGTGCCCGCCTCTTTTCCAGCACCGCAGTCTCGCTCCGTCCACTTCCGCATGCCCTTTATCATAAAATTGATCCCGTTTCAAATTTACTTTTTGCTCTTCAAGGGCTGCTGCAAGTGTAATAATTTTAAAGGTAGATCCCGGTTCATACGTGCTCCATACTGGCAGATTTCGATTGTAGACGGACGGATCAACAGATTGGTAATCAGCAGGATCGAAGTCAGGCCTGCTAGACATCCCCAAAATTTCTCCGTTTTTCGGATTCATGGCTACGGCAATCATGCCGTCCGGATGATATTTGGCCTCAGCGTTATCAAGCTCTCTTTCCATTATCGTCTGGACCTTTGAATCAACCGTCAGCTTCATGTCAAGCCCATCCTTAGGCGGCGTATAGTCATCCGCTTCATCAGGCATCTTCTTCCCCTTGGCATCTGTATAAAACTTAACAGAACCTTTTTCCCCTTTTAAATCATCGTCGTAATAGGCTTCAAGTCCAAGGAGCCCTTGGTTGTCAATTCCTGCAAATCCAAGCACATGAGATAAAAAGCTGCCGAACGGGTAATGACGGATACTGTCCTCCGCAACATACACACCTTTTAAATCAAGCGCTTTGATTTCTTTCGCCTTCTCATTTGAAATTTTTCTCCCTTCAGGAGTGATCTTTTCGATTGACGCTTTTTTTGTCACATGTTTATATACTTTTTCTTCTGACATATTGAGCACCGCCGCAAGCTGCTTGCTCGTTTTCATCGGATTCTGAACTTGGCGCGGCACGACGAATACGGTCGGCGCACTTTTATTTGTTGCGAGCTTCACACCATTCCGATCCAGAATCTCGCCTCTCTCCGGCTCAAACGGCAAGTTCCGGCTCCAGGAATCTTTCGCTAGCGAAGTCAGTTTTTCGCCCATCACAAACTGAACATACCCCAGCCTTGTATCAATGATCAGAAACACGATCACGCCAAAAAGCAAAACAAATAATAAACGTTTTCTAACCGTTACATTCGAGACGCGCAAGAGACCGTTCACTCCTTATTTAGGCTTGTTTCATTTTATGCCTGAAATTGGACAGGTAGAACGATGCTCCTCTGAAGGCATAAAAAAAGAAAGCCTGCATAACGCAGGCTTTCTTTTTAATCAGGATTTTTAAACTTAACCTTGATTACGGTTTTGTCTTTGATTTCTTTGTCTTTCTTAACACTTTGGTTGACAGCGTAGCCTTGTCCGCTTACTTCAATATGAATTCCCGCGAGCTCGCCGTACTGCAGAACCTCTCTTCTCGACCAGCCTGTCATATCAGGCATTTTGATTTTGCCGCCCGTTTTCAGGAAGACCTTTTGATTGGTGAGAACTTCCTCATCCGCTTTCGGATACTGTTCTTTTACAGCGACATCACTGCCGATGACAATTGGTGTGAGATTCTCCTCTTTTGCTTTCTTTTGAGCAGCAGCTACCGTTTGATCTGTTAAATCAGGCATTGTCTGCGCTTTTGTTTCTTCCTTATCTGAGTCAGATTTTTCAGTTGGTTCGATGTTTAGGTAGTGCAGGCTATTTTTCATTGTTGGATTGAAGATTTCTGATACTGGATCAGAGCCAGTTTCATCATCCTCTAATTGCGGTTGCTGTACCGCAACATAAATCAACAACTCAGGATTATCTTTAGGAGCCATTCCCATAAATGAGAAAATATAGTTATCCCGTCCCTTTAAATAACCATTCGTTCCTGCAATTTGTGCTGTACCTGTTTTCCCAGCCACGTCAAAGCCCTCAATTTTATAAGGGCGTCCGGTTCCAATGTCTGATGAAACGACGTCTCCCAGGATATCACGCACATTTTTAGCTGTACTGGCAGAGATCGGTGTTCCTGCAGATTCCGGTTTATTTTGATAAACGGTTTTCTTCGTATCAGGATCAACAATATGATCAATGACATAAGGCTTCATCATTTTGCCATCATTTGCGACGGCAGTCGCTGCTTCTAGTTGCTGAATCGGGGTGACTGCAGATGCTTGGCCGTATGCAGTTGAAGCTTTATCGTAATCATACTTAAAGTTCATTTTACTTGATGCTTCTCCCGGCAGATCGATTCCTGTCTTTTGATAAAAACCAAATTTATGCAAATACTCATTATAACGATCAAAACCTAATTTTTCATTTGCTAATTTGGCAAAAGCAACGTTAGAGGATCTAAGCACCCCGTCTTTGAAAGATATGGGACCCCAGCCCACACCCCCGTTATGGTCATATACTTTTCCGCCGCCAACTTTATAGGTCCCTGATTTATATTGTTCATTCGCATTAAACACGTTTTCCTGCATCGCAGCAGCGAGTGTAAAAATCTTCATCGTGGATCCGGGCTCATACGCATATGAAATCAAATCATTATAGTAGTTTGTCACATCGCGCTTGTTCGGATCAAAGCTTGGGCGCTGTCCCATGGCAAGCACTTTGCCTGTTTTCGGATCAACAACTGCGGCCATGATTTTTTTCGGATTATACTTTTGCGCCACTTTTGTCATACTGTCTTCCAAAAAGGTTTGAATTTTCTGGTCAATGGTTAAATATACATTGTCACCATTTTTTGGCGCTGTAATTTTATTTTTGCTGTTCGGGAGCTCCCAGCCGGATTTATCGCTTTCATATGTCACATATCCGTCGCGCTCCTTCAAATACTTATCCAGCACTTTTTCTAATCCCATCGCGCCGGAAATTTCATTTGTTTCTTCATCAACCTCGGCATAGCCGATTAGATTAGATGCAAATACTCCGTTTGGATAGTAGCGTTTTGTATCCCGTAAAAATGAAATGCCCGGGAGTTTCATTTTTTCGATTTTTTGCTTTTGTGAATACGTAATATCCCGGCCAGCTGAGCCAAACTCGACTTGTTTTGCATCTTTATTTAAGATATCAAGGATGTCGGCCTTGTCCAAGTTTATCACTTTAGACAATGCTTCCGCCGTTTTTTCTTTGTTTACAACATGCTGAGGATGCTTGACATCAGTGGTCATTTTTTTATCGAGAATCGCAATCAGTTTATACGTCGCTGTGTCCTCTGCAATGACTTTTCCTTTTCGGTCTAAAATCGAGCCGCGGCTCGCTTCGATGGTCCGTTTCTTTTCATGCTGCTCTGTCGCTTTTGTCGCAAGCACTTCGCCGTTCGCTTTTCCGGTTATTTGAATATATGCCATTCTCCCCAGGATGACAAAGAAAAAGAGAGCGAAACAAATACTTAGAATCGCTGCTCCTCTATTCATAAATTTATTCTTTTTTGGCATTTGAATCATTCCTGTATGTTTTTCACTTTTTTATCTTTTAAATTCAAGCCGTTCTTTTTCGCAATGTCCATAATGCGCTGCGGTTTGCTTAAATCAGCAACGCTTTTTTCGAGGTCACCAATTTGCTTATTTTCGGATGAAATTTGCTCCTCAAGCTTTTGCACCTCAATATTGGTTTGATATGCCGCATACGCCTTCGATACGATCAAAAGCGATACGCTGAGCACCGCCGCAGCAAAGAGGACAAGAAGCACTTTTTCTCCGAGAGTAATGGAAGCCCTTTTCTTGACAATCACTTTTTTCTCAGGACTGATCGCATGCCGCTGCTGTTTCTCTGGTTGGTAAGCTAAATTGCTCATAGGCTGATGACCTCCTTTTAATTTTGCGTTCGCGTTTCGTTATTTTCTTTTTTCAGCAATCCGAAGCTTGGCAGAACGAGCCCGGTTGTTCTCTTCAAGCTCTTCTTGAGATGCCGTAATCGGTTTTCGTGTGATGAGCTTCAGCTCCGGTTCAAACTCTTCCGGTATAACAGGAAGTCCCGGAGGAAGTTCCGGAAGCGACGACTTTTCTTTAAAAGTGGTTTTGCAAATTCTGTCTTCTAGCGAGTGGAA
Organism: Bacillus sp. FSL R5-0576; assembly: GCF_038004765.1. Classification (NCBI taxonomy): domain Bacteria; kingdom Bacillati; phylum Bacillota; class Bacilli; order Caryophanales; family Bacillaceae; genus Bacillus; species Bacillus sp. FSL R5-0576. The sequence continues at coordinate 1,452,932 of NZ_JBBORU010000001.1, read as the reverse complement.
GGTAATGACTGATACCCTGCCCCCTGGCTTCAGAACCTCAATTGCCTGCTCCAAAGCTTCTTCAAACACCCTAAGTTCATCGTTTACGGCAATTCTGATTGCCTGAAACACGCGTTTAGCGGGATGTCCGCCGCTCCTTCTCGCTGGAGCGGGAATCGCGTCTTTTATTAGATCGACCAGTTGGCCCGTAGTTTGAATAGGAGACTTCATTCTTGCCTCCTCAATTTTTCTGGCGATCTGTTTACTGAACTTCTCTTCTCCGTATTTAAAGAAAATACGGACGAGATCCTCATAGCGCCACTCATTAACGACTTCTTTCGCCGTAAGCGTAGCCGACTGGTCCATCCTCATGTCCAACGGTGCGTCATGATGGTAACTGAATCCGCGCTCCGGTGTATCCAGCTGCGGAGAGGACACCCCTAAATCAAATAAAATACCGTCTACTTCTGTAATGCCTTGTTCATTCAAACATTCTTTTAAATACCTGAAATTGCTTTTAATCAGAATGAGCTGTCCTTTATAGTCGGACAACACTTCTTTAGCATGCTGTAATGCCGTATCATCTTGGTCAAAAGCGATTAAACGCCCCTTCTCGGATAACTGCTGCAATAAGTATGTACTGTGCCCAGCTCCGCCGAGTGTGCAGTCTACATATGTACCGTCCGGCTTAATATTGAGTCCGTCTACGGTTTCACGAAGAAGTACTGTCTTGTGTTGAAACATATTGTGTTGGTCCCACCTTTTATCAGGATGAATTGAAATTGTTTTTAGAGTGTTATACACGAAGAATCATTATATATCAAACCCAATCATGTTTTCAGCAATTTCAGCAAATGAATCTTCTTGCTCTTCTGTGTATTGTTCCCAAATTACTTTACTCCACAATTCAATTCGATTAGAAACCCCGATAACAACACATTCTTTTTCCAGTTTGGCGTAATTCAATAGAGATGATGCGATATTTACCCTGCCTTGCTTGTCCAGTTCGCATTCAGTCGCCCCTGAAAAGAAGAAACGGGTAAACGCGCGGGCATCTTTCTTTGTGAGAGGAAGAGCTTTTAGTTTTTCTTCAATTTGTTTCCATTCGTCCATAGGGTAGCCGAAGAGACATTGGTCAAGTCCTCTAGTCAGCACAAATTGCTCACCCAGGCCTTCTCTGAATTTAGCGGGTACGATCATGCGGCCTTTCGCATCGATGGTATGCTGATATTCACCCATAAACATGATCTCTTGCCCCACTTTCTCTCCTTAACTCACCACTATTCACCACTTCGCTCCACAACTTCATTTTACACTGTTTACCCATAAAAAAAAACCCTGAACTATTCAGGGTTCTTTAAAACTTTATTTCAAAGTTTGACAACTTGATGTTGATTTTGAAAAGAAAATGGCAGATTCTTGAATGTCGTGAAGAATTTTGGACCGTACCTGTTCAAATAATACATAATATTCCAAATCCGTTCCTGCGGCGCAAGAAGCGGCTTAATGCTATTTTGAATTCTTTCATAATCCTTCAAAACGTAGCCTTCTTTTTCTTCAATTCGCTTCGTCACCGTGCGCTCTAAGAATTGAAGCTGATCCTGAATAAAAGCGGCATTTTTCAGGAGTAAAGGTTCCATGCTTTGATCAACCTTTAACGCCTCCTGCCGGACCGTTTTGTGAATCGCTTCAATTTGGCTTTTCGCCTGATCCATCACCGCCGTAAACTCTTCCGGAATCTGGCGCTCGAAGTATGTCTCTCTTTGATTCTCCGTTCCGCGCTCAATCGCGTCTTGTAACGAGATATTCCGTTCAGCCAGTTTTTTCTCAATATGCCGCTCAAGTATCGTAATGTTCAGCCTTGGCATGACAGGAGGCATTTTGAAGCCCATCACCGCAAAAGCCTGTTTGAGCTCGCCCCAATAATTGATTTCTCCAGGCCCTGCAATAAATGCTAAAGTCGGAATGAGAAATTCCTGCATTAACGGTCTCGTTACAACATTGTTGCTGAAACGCTCTGGATGTTCTTCCATATGTGTATGAAGTTCATCCATCGTCCATCCTAGATCAAGCTCTTTGATGACAAATCGGCCGTTATCTTTTTCAATTAAAAAACGCTCATCTTCGTATTCATAAAACAGATTCGCCTGCTCTTTTCCGGACTCGATAATCGGTTTGTAGCCTGCTTGACGCATGAAGGCCTGCTGATCTGATACAGCCCGGGCGAGTTCATCATTTTCTCGAAGAATCTTTTGGAACATGGCCGTTTCCAGCTTTTTAATCCCCGGATCTCCAGAATTTAATAAAACTAAGCCCTCTTCTTGGAACAAATCCGCGATCAGCAGTTCAAAGAAGTCAGTAAACGTAACAGATTCCCTTAAACATCGTTTCACATTGTCGAGAAGTGTATTCGTATGGTCTGTTTCTTCAAAAGCGGCAAAAACATCATCTATCCACGCGGCACACTTTTCCTGATCAAGCGATGTACTCGCTGCTGATGATTTCTTCCAATAAGACTGAGGCAGCTTTTTTTTCACAGGCCCATTCTCTTCAGATGTGTGAACAAAATTAATCTCATCCAAATCGTGGTCTTCTCCAGCCACCCAGAAGATTGGTATGACAGGCATTTGCAGTTCCTTTTCTTGTTGCTTTGCTAAAACAATGATTGAAATGATTTTATGTATGGTGTAAAGCGGTCCTGTTAAAAGTCCTGCCTGCTGTCCGCCGACTACAGCGGCACTTGACGGGTCCTTCAGCTTCTCAATAGCAGACTGCATCGCACTTGAACCGAATTTATTATGGTAAGAGGTTAAGTACGCCGCCAATTCCTCTCTTGCGAAAAACCGGGAAGATAAGTCTTCCAGTCTTTCGCGCCACATGTCCTTATGATGAATACTGTAATCAAAAAAAGAAGACATTTCTTCTTTGCCATCTATATAGTGCTGTACAAACACATTCTGATTTTTGATGGAAAGTTCAGTTAGCTGCATCTTCTAGAACTTCCTTTCTCCAATAAATAGTTAGTGATCCGAAATGAGTATAGCATGTTACCGAAAAAGCTCAAAAGACTTTGTTTGTATTTCGCTCCAATGCTTTGATGCTGCCATATAAAAACTCTAGGTGGACGGCATCAAGACCTTGAAGACTTGCTTCCTTCAATAAGTATCCGATAATGGCGTCAGCTTCCGTCTGCCGGCCTCCAATGACGTCAACCAGCATTGATGAACGATTCTCTTTCGTTTGCCCACAAACAGCCTGAACCTGCTCCCAAGCCTTTTCTTCATTTTCAAGTTTTAAAATGCGGCATGCCTCCTGAAATACCAGCTTCATAAAAGCCAGATAAGCTGGCGTTGTCAGCAGTTCTCCATTTTTCACCTGCAATAACGCAGTTAAAGGATTAATACACGCATTTACAATCAGCTTGCCCGTCAGCAGACGGTACCAATCCGTCTCATAATAAATCGGAAAATCCGAATGGTTATGCTGAAACATGATGTTCAGCCGGTCTGGTTCAGCATCGTCGAACGCGCTCCATTTTATCGCACCTAGGCCTGTATGATCAACAGCTGTATCCGATTTTCTTACAGCTCCGTGCTCAACGATTCCAACATAAATGGAATGGCCAACGTGCCAGTCTTTTAGGTCGTGGATATGCCCCATGCCGTTTTGCAAAAATAATATATTCGTCTTATCGATCCGTTCAAGCGACGAAAAAACAGATTGAAGCTGATGCTGCTTCACTGTCACGACAAGCAGGTCAAAGTCCGAATTGATACTCGTGTCCGCACTGCAATCAGCCCTGAATTCCTCCCCGCCTTTATAAAGCCGGATTCCTTCAGACTGAATGGCCGCAGCCTGTTCTTGCCGCCTCGTCACAACAGTCACGTCGTGATAAAGTGACAAATAATAGGCGCATAAAAGACCGACGGAGCCTCCGCCGATAATTCCAATTTTCATGATGTCACACCCAATTTAGCATTTACGTATTATCATAGCAGAAGTAAGAAGAAATTACTTCTCAAAGATCCCATGTGCTTAAAATTAAAGTTTAAATATTTGGATTTTTTAAATAAAGCGTTTACAATATATATAGAAACACCAAAGGGGGAGATTTGTTTGACAAAGGTAGAACGTCTGCTTATCAACTATAAAACGCTGGAAGAATTCAAGAAATTCAAAGAATACGGCATTCAGGAGCTTTCAATGCTTGAAGAACTTCAGGATAATATTATTGAAAATGACAGCACCTCGCCTTTTTACGGGATTTATTTTGGCGATAAACTTGTAGCACGAATGAGTCTGTATCAAGTTAACGGCAAATCGAATCCCTATTTTGACAACCGCCAGGATTATTTGGAGCTGTGGAAGCTTGAGGTTCTTCCGGGCTACCAGAACAGGGGATACGGGAGAGCCTTGGTTGAATTTGCAAAATCATTCAAAATGCCGATCCGGACAAATCCGAGAATGAAATCAGCGGAATTTTGGAACAAAATGAACTTTAAAACTGTTAAGTATGATATGGCGCGGGACAAAGGGGAAAACCCGCTCATCTGGCATCCTGATATGGATCGCGAAATGACACCGGGAGAGTCTGCATAGAAATAAAAACAACCGGCCTATTCTTACTATAGGGCCGGTTCATTTCAGGCGTTTCTTTATGTTTCTTGAGCCGCTTTTTTCATTCTTCCGTCTTCCTTCGAAACAACCATTTTTCTGGCCCGATCCATGATATCGATCAGTGCCTTGTAATCCTCTTCTGTCATCTCTAGCTGATTCCGCAATGTCTGATTTTCACTCCGCAAATCCTCAAGCTCTTTTTGCAGCGATTGGATTTGCTCCTTCAATTTTTCCCTTTCAAGCTGAAATTCTTGTGCAGACGGTGCTTCTTTGAATTGTTCGAGAAATTGAATGACATCCTGAATGGACAAATCTCGTTTTCCTTCCGACGATGCCGAGGCAGTCTGCTTCATGGAATTCGGCATATTGACCGAATGAACGCCGATTTGCTTTCTCAGTTCTTTCCTTTGCTTTTTTGCAAGCTCTATACCTGACTGGTATTGTTTTCTCACATACGAGTTCCACCTGAACCCACAGGCTGCCGCGGTTCTGGTCAGCGCCCTTCCAACCTCCTCAAAGGCAGAAAGCTGTGTTCCTCCCTCTCGAATATGACGAAGCACCACTTCTGCCAGCAGCAAATCCTCATCCTGAGTCCAAGCATCTTGTCTTGTAATGGTCAAATTCAATCTCCCTCCATGTCAGCTTATTTATCTCATACATATGCCGGTAATAGATTAGATAGACTATTTGCACTCACAAATTTTCCGCAAGCTGACAGGAAGAGAAAAAGAAAAAGCGCAGGGCTTTCACCCCGCGCTTTTCTTATTAGTTACTTTTTACATTTATGTCTTTGCCGTTGTATGATCCGCATGCTTTGCATACACGGTGAGACAACTTCATCTCTCCGCATGACGGACATTCTGTCATACCAGGTACATTAAGTTTGAAATGTGTACGGCGCAATCTTTTCTTCATTTTAGAAGTTCTTCTAAAAGGTACAGCCATTATTCCCACCTCCTTAAAGAGTTAAGATTCATCATCTTGTTTTAAGAGCTTTTCAAGGGCTGCAAGTCTCGGATCAACTTGATTCTTCTTGTCTTCTTCCGAAATAACTTGCCAATCCTTTCCTTCTTGAGGAGCAGCTCCTTTTTCTTGTTCAGATTCACAAAAGATTTGCATAGGGATTTCTAAAAGAATTTCTTCTTTCACGATCGGAGTTAAGTCGATAGTATCGTCCTCAACAATGTGAACGTCATCATCTTCTATATCATCCGTGTGATGAAATATAAACAGTTCTTTTGTTGAAATTTCAAATGGATACGGGACATCAACGAGTGTTCTTGAGCATGGCAAAATCATTTCGCCTGAAATTGTAAAATCAAACGAAACCTGTTTGGATTTGATATCCGCTCTGCCCTTCACCCGGACGGGAGAAATGCGGCGAATGTCAGAATTCAGCTTTGTCAGCTCATTTAACTCAACTGTTTCATCAAACTCAAAACTTTGTTTTGGCATTTGATGCAGCTGATAAATCGTCCATTTCATTTGTATCACCTCAGGAAAGCAACAAACATGATTATAGCTTTTAAGATTGTTTTTGTCAATATTTTTTCTTTACAGCATAATGCTGCCATTGAAGTATCGTTGACAGCGGAATATGCTATGCATACACTTAAAACAAAAATAAGGCGTAAGAGTTTTCATTTGCAAATGTACCATACGTTTTTAAACATAGCAAGAAAGGCGGAAAAAATATGAAAGCTGTCGGATTGGTGGTTGAATATAATCCCTTTCATAACGGTCACCTTTATCATGCCCAAACAGCAAAGCGGCAAACCGGATGTGACACGGCTGTCGCGGTCATGAGCGGGCATTTTTTACAGCGCGGGGAGCCCGCTGTTGTATCAAAATGGGCCCGAACAAAAATGGCGCTGCAAAGCGGAGTTGATCTTGTCATTGAGCTGCCTTATCTTTATGCCGTGCAAAAAGCAGACATTTTTGCACGCGGCAGTGTTTCAATCCTGAACGAACTTGAATGTGAGGCGCTGTTTTTCGGGAGTGAAAATGGGGATATCAAGCCTTTTTTAGAAACAGCACAGCTTATTGATGAGCATAAACATATATTGAATGACCGAATTAAAGAAGAACTTAAAAAGGGGGCCAGTTACCCAGCAGCGGCGGCTAGCGCCTTCAGCTCCATTTTGCATACTGAAAGTGCACTTGACTTGTCAAAACCAAATAACATTTTGGGATGCCAGTATGTGACCTCGATTCTAACCGGGGGATATCCTATGAAACCTTATACTACGGCACGAATCTCTTCGGACTATCATGATGCCGATCTCCCTGAAGGCGAAAACCATATCGCAAGCGCCACAAGCATTAGAAAAGCGATGACTGGCCAGAATCTCGAAGCTTGCCTTCGTTTTATCCCTGCTGCATCTGCACGTGAATTAGCAGCTTACCGCAAATCTTTCGGATTGTGGCATACACCTGAGAGCTACTTTTCTTACTTAAAATACAGCCTTTCAACTGTAACAGCACAGGAATTACAGCAAGTATACGAGGTGGAGGAAGGTTTAGAGCACAGAATTCTTCGTTCGATCAGAAAATCCAGCTCCTATCAGGAATTTATGGAGCTGCTGAAAACAAAACGCTATACGTGGACAAGGCTCCAGCGGATGAATACACACATTTTAACCAGAACAAAAAAACTGGATATGCAAAAGCTGCTTGACAACGATAAGGTGCCGTATATCAGGCTTCTCGGCATGACGAAAAAAGGACAGGCTTATTTATCCGAAAAGAAAAAAGCACTGTCTGTTCCGCTTGTCAGCAAACTGTCCTCTTTCTCCCATCCAGCTCTCGATCTGGACGTAAAAGCAAGCAGGATTTACAGCCTGCCGATAGAAGAGCCGCTGAGAACTGAGTTTGACCTGAAGGAATACGGACATGCACCGATTCGATATGACGAAGATGAACAACACTTTTTAAATGTATAGAAAAAGCACCTGAGAATCAGGTGCTTTTCGCTTTCAGCTTATTCAAATAATCAATCGCATCCTGCATGGTATCAACAGGCACAATCTTCATATTTGAATCAATATCTTTTGCTGTTTTTACTGCGTTCTTATAATCGGAATTGCTGGCGCCGTTTTGATTTGGCGCGAAGAAAATGTCTTTTCCGGCTTTGTCTGCGGCGACGACTTTTTGATCAATGCCGCCGATCGGGCCTACTTTTCCATCAACATCAATGGTACCTGTTCCCGCAATATCGTAGCCTTTTGTTTCGTCTGGTTTTGTCAGCTGATTATAAATTTCAAGGGACATCATTAACCCTGCTGACGGGCCGCCAATATTTTCGATTTCAAAATCAATATCAGGCTCTACCTTCACGTTTCTGTCTGTATAAAGCGAAACTCCGATTCCTGCCCGATCCGGCTCATCAGGAAATTGTTTTAACGTAAGGGTGACACGCTTTTCTTTTTCTTCTCTTTCGATCTTTAACGTGACTTTATCTCCCGCTTTTTTGCTGCTGATATAATCAATCAGCTTTTCAGCAGACTGATAGTTTTTGCCGTCTGCGCTGATGATTTTATCACCGACTTCTATTTTCTCTTTTGCCGGCATGTTTTCTACAACTGAGCTTGCGTATATGCCGTTAAAGGAATAGCTGACTTTTTTTCCTGCCTTTTGATAGGCGGCTATAACCGCATTTTCTTGCGAGCTTTTCATCATTTGGAGCTGTCTTTTCATATACTCCTTATCTGATTCGCCTTCCTCCTTAATGCTCTCATCAGGAACAATTTCATAATAAGGGTGCATCTTTGCCCACACATATGTAAACGGATTAGCCGGTCCCACTTTAACAGTCATTAAGGACAGGCTTCCTTTTTCCGGGTAGCCTCCCTCCACTTTTATCAATGAAGCAAGCTCTGTCGCTTCTCCCGGTTTTGTAATATAGTATGGAAGTTTTATAAATGATAAAACGGCGATCAGTATGAGGATGACGAGCATCCAGCTAAAATGTTTTTTACGTAGCAAATTATGAGCCCTCCCAATTCTCTATTTCTTTTCTTATCTTGCTGATCATTCGGTTTGTCGCCTCTTCGCCTGCCGATATCATTTCTTCAATATTGGCAAACGAGCTTGAGCTGTATGTTTCAAGGGAAGGGCGAATCATGATATCTGCGGCAATTGTTTGATGCCGCACTAATTCATTTTGCAGTATATCCATACTTTGCATAATCACATCAAAAATATGCACTGCTGTTTCAGTTTTTCGAACCCTGGAAACATCCGAAGCGATGATAATATCAGCTCCCATGTCTTTCACAACAGAAACCGGAATTCGATCGACGACCGCGCCGTCTACAAGAAGGCGTCCGTCCAGCCGCTGCGGAATAAAGATACCCGGGATGCTGATGCTGGCCCTCACTGCATCTGACACTGATCCTTTTCGGAACACAATCTTTTCTCCCGTCTGTAGATCACACGCAACAATGCCCAGCGGGATTTGGAGCTCTTCAATCGGTTTTCCGAATGTATAAGCATGCACAAGCTGTCTGACGCGGTCACCTTTTAAAAAACCGAGCTTCGGCACCGTATAATCAGCATAAAGCCTTCGTTTAAAGGCTTTGGCTACTTTTTTCATCGTTGCCACGTCATGTCCGGCGGCGTAAAAACTGCCCACCAAAGCGCCCATGCTGCTTCCTGCAATCATATCCACTTCAATTTGGTGCTTATGTAAACTGGAAAGCACACCGAGATGAGCAAGCCCTCTGGCCCCTCCCGATCCTAACGCTAACCCGATTTTAGGTTTGGCCAAAGCGTTAACCTCCTGCCTGAATTCCCTGTATACCGAATTCTATGGTCTAAACTGAACCCCTATGCTCGTATATTAGTACAAAGAATCAAGAGGACAGGTACTGCTTGGCCGTTTTACATCATACATTATTTTATCATGATATACATGTCATTGGGCATTTTTAGCATCGGGGAGGTAAGAATGAACTTGTCGAAGATTAATACACTTTTGATTGCCTCGTTTTTTCTTTTTTTAACAGCGACTGTCATCTCACATCCACAGGCCTCATTCGAAGCCTCTAAAACCGGGCTGTCTATGTGGTGGGAGGTTGTGTTTCCGTCATTGCTGCCATTTTTTATTCTGTCCGAACTCTTAATCGGCTTTGGCATTGTGCGGTTTGTCGGTGTTTTGCTTGAGCCTTTTATGCGGCCGATCTTTCGCGTGCCGGGTGTCGGCGGCTTCGTTCTTGCTATGGGAATGGCATCAGGAAACCCAGCGGGCGCAAAACTCACTGCCCGTCTGCGGCAGGAAAATCAGATTTCAAGAGTAGAAGCAGAACGGCTCGCGTCGTTTACCAATTCTTCAAACCCGCTCTTTATTTTCGGCGCTGTTGCCGTCGGTTTCTTTCAAAACGCATCACTAGGCATTTTATTAGCTTCTGCACACTATTTGGGGAATCTTGCCGTCGGTTTAACAATGCGTTCCTATGGCCGCAAGGAAGAGCAGCATCTCAGAAGAAAGAAAACGATACCTTTCCCTTCAGTCAAAGATGCTTTACACGCTCTTCATACCGCCAGACTTGCAGAAAAACGGCCCTTGGGTAAAATTTTAGGCGACGCCGTGACGTCTTCTGTTCAAACGCTTCTTATGGTAGGCGGCTTTATTATTTTATTTTCTGTCTTCAATCGGCTGTTGTCAGTGGTCCAGTTGACTGATGTTTTGTCTGTTTTCACAAAAGGAGCACTGACTTTGTTTCAGCTTCCGACTCAATTGGACATTCCGCTTTTATCAGGGATGTTTGAAATTACATTAGGCAGCAAGCTTGTCAGCGAGACAGATGTTTCTCTTCTGCAAAAAGCCATTATCGTCAGCTTTATTCTCGGGTTTAGCGGCTTTTCCGTACAAGCTCAGGTGGCAGGTATTTTATCGGAAACCGACATTAGATTTAAACCATTCTTTATCGCACGTTTGCTGCAGGGCGTTTATGCCGCTGTCTTCGTCATGCTTTTATGGAAACCTCTTTACACGGCATGGCATGATCCGTATCAGTATGTATTTAAATCTCTTAACAGCAGTGACATGCCAACTGCCTTTATAAACGGCTGGAATCTGCTTGTGCAGATCGGACCTGCTGTCACACTATGCGCGCTGTTTACGTACATTATCATTTTTTCTTACAGACTGACAAACGGAACAAAAAAAGGATGAGTCAAAACCCTCATCCTTGTCTGAATTTTTGCTGAAGCGCCAGCTCTACTTCCGGCGGTACAAACTCTGATACCGAGCCGTTGTATCTTGCCACTTCTTTTACGATGCTTGAACTTAGAAACGAATATTGATTGTTTGTCATCATAAAAAATGTCTCAATAGATTCATCAAGCACACGGTTTACTGATGTCCCCTGCATCTCGTATTCAAAATCAGATACAGCTCTCAAGCCTCTTAAAATCGCTTTCGCATTTTTTCTTTTTGCATAATCGATTAACAGGCCTTGCGATGTTTCAACTGTTATGTTCGGAATGTCTTTTGTCACTTCTCTCAGAAGCTCACACCGTTCTTCCACACTGAACAAAGGCTTTTTTGAAGAATTATTCAGCACACATACATACACTTGTTCAAAAATATGCGCCCCGCGTTTGATGATGTCCAGATGCCCGTAGGTCACCGGATCAAAACTGCCGGGACAGACAGCTATACTCGCCACCTCACTACCCCCTCTTTTTATAAATCGACACACCTGTTAACCCATAGGTTTCTTTTCTTGTCATCACAAGATCTCCTACGGTTTCGGGAAGCTCGACCTCTCTGTCATGCTCAGCGACGATAAAGCCGTCTTCTTCCAGCATTTGATATTCGTCAATCATCGTTAAAAGTGCTTTCAGCTTTTGTTCCTTATACGGCGGATCGAGAAAAATGCCGCGAAAGCCGGTTTCTCTTTTAGCAGCAGCGTGCAAAGCACGTTCCGCATCATTGCGGTATACCTGCGCATGTTTTGTAAGCTCCAGCGTTTTCAAATTAGATTTTACCGTTTGAATCGCTTTAAAATCACGGTCAACGAATATACAATGCTCAAACCCGCGTGAAAGCGCTTCGATTCCAAGTCCTCCGCTCCCTGCGAATAAGTCAAGTCCCCTGCCCCCGTCAAAATAAGGGCCAATCATATTGAAAATGGATTCCTTCACTTTGTCGGTTGTCGGTCTTGTTGATGTTCCGGGTACAGCCTTTAGTGAACGGCCTTTTTTTGATCCAGAAATTACTCTCATGTTCCACACCACTTTTTCTAAAAGCTATTTTGTTTCTTTATTCGGCCGGACGCCGCTATGTACATAGAAAAAAATCAATCCTATCTTAACATAAAGCATTCTTCCAAACAATGAACGCTAATCTTGATAAACAGGTGTATAAGCAGAATCATCCTTGTCCATACTATAAGCAACAGCATCTAGAGGATGTTGTTGCCAACCGCGGAGAAGACTTACGTTTCCCCATAAGTTCTTCCTCCGGTTTCTCCTCTCCCTTTGCCTTCTCCTTAACATATTAAGGAATAGAAGGACCCCGCAGATGCCTGCGGGGATTTTTTTATAGCTATATGCCGATTTTATAATCGTATTCTTTTGCCTTATCAAGCTTTGACTCGAATTCCAATTTTAAAAACGGTTTATAAGAAGGCTCCACTTTTTTCACAAATGAGTAAGATGCAATCTTGTCCATTGTTTTTTCAATTTGGTTCATATCACAGTACAGTACGACATATTTTAATCGTTTTGATACATAGTGCACATTCCCGAACTTCCTCAGCATTTTGCTCTGCTTTAGGGAGTGCAGATACACAACCATGCCCTGGCGCCTATTCTCCAATACAATCACCTGCCTGTTTTCTCTTATATGTAAAAGACGAGACGGCCAGTCTCGTCAGGACACTTTACATCCGCAGCTTCCGCCTGAACCGCAGCCGCCTCCGCATGAAGACAAACCGTCAAAATAAGGGTTCCCAGTCGGAACTTTCACATGCTCCGAAACAGCTGTCCCAATCTCAACGCTGACCTCATCAAGAATGGACTGGAGCTCATTTTCAGCTCTCTTGAAGTCAGCCACCTTGTCGTTCAGGTCCAGCTCACGTTTGATCTCCCTCATTTTCCGGGATATTTCTCTATAGTCAGGATGATATTTGCCAAAACGCTGTACATCCTCATACTGCTCTTTTATTTTGATAAAAGAACGAATAATCCGACCTGCCTCTTCATCTTCCTGGAGACGCTTGTAACAATTGCGGTAGTTCTCAGCCGTCTCCGACTGCAGAATCATCTCGGCAAGCTGCTGAGCTTCACTTTGAAGCCGCACGGATTCCATCGTCGCATACATAACATGCACCTCCAGTTGTTAGTTTACCATGAAACCAGCCAATTGGAAAATGCTTAACCGCAGCCGCCAACAAAACCTTATGACCGCATGAAAAAAGACCCTTTTTCAGGGTCTTTTAATCTTTTGTCCGCATCGCTTGAAACATTTGCATCATCATTTGCGCCATTTGAATCCCGTTCGTAAACTGATTCACCCGATGCGGAATGGTTTTTTCATAAAAATTCATCATTTCAAGCTGAAAGGAGGACAGATCATCCGGTTTTCTTGAAAGCCTGCGGTACCATATCGGCTGTTCTCTGATGAATCGTTTCCGTTCTTCGTTTGCTAAAATATATTCCTGAACCTCTTTGCGCATATGAGCTCCCCTTTTTTAATCCTTTCGAAAAGAAAAAGGATGCTGTCCAGAACCTGGCTGAGAATGCTTCTGTCCGCTTCCGGAAAATGTATTAAGAAGGCTTTGCAACGATGAGATCGACTGGCTCATTTTATTGATTTGTTCGTTCATTTGATTGACATCCATCTTTTTCACCGCTGTCACCATTTTCGAGATAAAATCATTTTTTTGCGGTGTTTCAGGCACAGCTTCAGCAGCTGCTTCCGGTTCCCGATACGGATCCCAAATCGGGTCGCTCTCCCCGAAGAGGACCCAATTTTCATATACGTCCTGCCAGCTTCTTTGTTCTTTGCGCACTTCTTTTATCAGCTTGGGATGCTTTTTGACGAATTGTTTAAAGTCATTGATTGAATGATTGGCATGTTGATTCGCCACAATCCTCACCCCCTCCGAAAATCGTTACCTACTACAATGTATCGTTTTGTCGGGCATTGTGTTCGCCTATATTCATTCCCAAATGAATTTTAACCGATATCCCTATACACTGGTGAAAAAGCCTGACTGAAGGAATGAGAAACGGCCTTATCTGTAAGCTATCAGCACATTCATTCAGACCAGTTTGTATGGAAATAGAAAAAGCCGGGACCATTCGTCCGCGGCTTTCATTACCATCGCTTAATAAAATTTTGGGTGTAATATTTCCGGTCTACTCCGACACCAAGATGCGTATAATCTGAATTCAGAAGCGCTTTTCGATGGCCTTCGCTATTCAGCCAGCCTTCTACAGCAGCCGGACCGTCCACATAATTGTATGCGATATTTTCTCCCGCTTGCTGAAAGTCAACATGCCCTTCTTCTAAGCGGTCTTTCAGCGAGCCGTATTTTTTAGAGACATGGGAGAAATAATTATTTTCCTTCATATCCTCACTATGTCCAAATGCCACCTCCGCCGTTGGCTGATCCCACTCAAGCTTCGCAAGTCCATGTTTAAAGCGTATGACATTCGTCAAATCAAGGATTTGCTTTTCGCTCGTTGTTTGGATCTTTTTCCATTTCTCATCTGAAACGGCTTTCGGTTTAATTAATTCCCCGCGGTACACTACCTCATAAGGTCTTTGCTTTACAAAGGTTTGCGCATCAAACGCCCTGATGCTGGATAGCTTCCCCTCAAATTTGTCCATATACAGCTGGACATACATCTTTCCTACCTTTACAGTCGGTCTTGTATTGATATCTTCTTCAGAAAATTCAAACCGATAGGAATTTCCTTTATACTCTACATTCACAAATGGTGCCACCTGGGTGGTCTTGAATACTTCGCCAGTTGATTCTCCAATTTTGAAAGGCTTGGCGTTAATATCATTCCCAGCAGCGAATAATGTGACCACTTTATTGTTTAATACCCCGATCTGGATATATTGGTCCTTACCTTGATTGTATACCCACCAATCGTAATCATAAGCTGAAGGGTCAATGCGTTCAGGTTCCCCAAGCTTTTTCGTTACTTCATCGGCGGACTTGCCCATGAAGGACAATAATCCTGAGGTCGGCATATGTATTCGTTTGCCGCTTTGCGCTTCCTCATTTGACACCTGAGGCTCGCTGTCATTTGATTTCTTTTCAGGAACAGATCCATATTGAATAAACAGAACATAAGTTCCGCAAATAATCAAGAGGATAACCATTGCTCTCAATATATTTTTCAATCTATCACCCCCGTGGCGATTCACAATCTCTTGTTTACATCCCATTACAATACAGCCTATTTAACATGTCAAAGATTTATGTGTTAATGAAAAAAGCCTTCTTCTCTATTATCGCCTTCGGAAATATCCGATAAGGCGCTGCCGGCACGTTCATTCGTTTGCTCAGATAAAGAAAGATCACCAAGCGTGACAATTCCAGTCAGTTTTTTATTTTTTGTAACTGGTATCCTTCTGAGCTGATGCGATGCCATCAAATGAAGAACCTCATCGACTGAAGCATCTTCCTCCACACTGACAGGTTTTTCAGTCATCGCGTCAGTGATTTTTTGCGAGTTCGGTTTTTTGATGGCGATTCCTCTTAATACGAGATCGCGGTCGGTTACGATGCCGACCAATGTTTCCCCGTCCTCATCAACTACCGGAATCGCTCCTACATTTGCGTCCTTCATCTTTACTGCAGCTTCATATACATTATCTAATACCGTGCAATATTGCAAGTCGGCTGTCATCAGATCTTTTATTTTTGTCATCCGTTTAACCTCCTTTAGTCTAGTGCTATTGTCGTCAAAATTTAATTTTTGCATACTTTCAAAAGAAGAAGATTCATTGAAAGTTTAACGCTTTCATACTATGATTGTCAGGAAAGGTAATTTTTATAAGGAGGGGTCAGTGTTGAAGTTTACTGAAAGCGGACTTGAAGGGGTTAAGGCTGAGCTCAGCTGGCTAGACGACTTAATGGAAAGCAAAGGTCTTATCAGAGCGGGTCAATGGGATTACGAGAGAGTCACCTATGACAAGAAGTTTTCGACGATTGAGGGTACGTTTTACCTGCGGATACAAGGTATTGCGGCAGAAGGCGATGTCGGAAGCGGGCGCGCCGTGATTCAATTAATGTCCCCTCTCCTAGGAAAGCATTACTACCCTCATGGAGTAGAATATGGAGAAACGGAAGAGTTTCCCGTACAGGTTGTGACAAAAAGCAAGGCACTGATTCAGGACATAGCCAACATGTTAAAAACAGTTCAAATGTAACGAAAAGGTACAGCATATTTCGCTGTACCTTTTATGATATCGTCTGCTGAATATACGGCGGCTCCTCCTGCCCATCCTTTTCCCTTTCTTTCTTCACCCATTGGAAAAAAATAATGGCCAAAAAAGTACCGTACACAATTTCCTGAATGATTTTCATCATGACTGCTCCGAGCTGCTGATCCTCTAACAAAGGCAGTGTATTCAACATCTCTGGCCCTGTTAATGGGACCTGCCCCATCATATCCGCTGGCACGCAAAGCCTCATTGCCTCAGCCCATACAGCCGGATCTGTATAGGTAGCGTATAACGGTGCACCGCTGAACATGATCAAGGCGCAAGCAGGTGTGAGCAGCATACCGTCCGCCATAATATAACCCAGCTTCATCAAGCCGCTGAGCTGCCGTAGACGCTCAACCTTATGAACAAGCGGCCACCACATGAAGAACGCAAGCACAAAGATAAGCCAAGTGATTAATGTATGGTAAAACGGATCGGTTTTGACAGTATCAAATATAAGCGGTACATGATATAAAGAAAAAATGCCGTTAAACAAAAGCAAAGCAATTAAAGGCGTCGTAAAAAAGGAAAAAACCGGTTTGATTGAAGGCCTGAAAATGATTTTTTCCCAGAGCCATGCAGGAATTCCCGCGATCAAAAGCGGCGGGACAACCAAATACAGGACGGCCATCTGCACCATATGCGCACTGAACATAATATGTCCGAGCAGATCAACCGGGCTTCCCTCGGCTGCATATAAAAACAGCATCGCCGACAGAAAGCACACCATCTCTTTACCAGTTATTCGATTCGGCTTTGAAGACATTCGCCTGTAAAAATAGAGATAAAGCGCCGTAATGCCTAACAGGATACAAAAAAGATAAGGGCTCCACATCGCGCGAAACCCAAATATCTCCAACTGATTCATTTCTTCACCTCCGGCGGCTGTTCAAATTACCACCATATAATTGTCACAAACGCAAGCACAGTGATAAACGCGACAAACACCCCTGAATACAAAAACAGTGCCGGCGCCTCATGCCCTTTCTGATTCATATGCATGAAATAATACAGCTGAAAGATGACTTGAATTGCAGCTAGCAAAATAATGAAAGGAATCGTAAACCAGCTGCCGACACCGTCCGTGGCCACAGTCAGAAATGCAACAATCGTAAGACCGATCATTAAACCAAAAGACAGAACTTGATATTTCATCTCCCGGGCATGCTTTTTTTTCTTAAATTCAAGGTCGCTATTGATATGCCCTCTGCTTTTTTTATCGACCATGTTTATCCCACCATCCCCATTAAATATACAACGGTAAAGATGAAGACCCACACGACATCAATAAAGTGCCAATAAAGGCTGGCAACGTAAAACTTAGGCGCCGTATACAGATTCAGCCCTCTCTTGGCATTGCGGATCATAAGCGTGCTGATCCACATAAGCCCAAATGCCACGTGGGCGCCGTGTGTACCGACAAGCGTGTAAAACGCAGAACCAAGGGCAGAGCTTGTGATAGTAAAGCCAAATTCATGGGTGTAATGCTTGAACTCATAGATTTCCAGTCCTAAAAAGCCCGCCCCCAATAAAATCGTAATTCCCAGCCAAAGCTGCATCTTTCCGAAGGAAAAGTTCTTCATGTGGTACATCGCGTACACACTCGTTAAACTGCTCGTTAATAGAAGCATTGTGGCAATGAATACAAGTGTCACATCGAACATTTCCGTCGTAGGCGGATCACCGGCATTTGAATTCCGAAGCGCAAGAAACGTGGCGAAGAGAGACGCAAACAGAACAGTCTCTCCGCCAAGAAAAAGCCAAAAGCCTAAAAATTTATTTTTCCCTTCCAGGGTTACTTTTTCAGGAGAAGCTGGAAAGGTTTCTGCGGTGAATTTTTCTTGAACTTGCATTATGCCTTCACCCCTTTATCATCGTTCGGCAGTTCCTCTTTATGAATATGATAGCCGTGATCATCAATTACTGAACGAAGCAGCATCGTAATAAATGTGATGCCGAGCCCGATAAAGATCACCGGCAGACCCCAAGCGTAATCACTTCTGTACAGCAGCCCGAACGCTGCGACAAAAAGGCCGAAGGAAATGATGAGCGGCAGGATTGAGCCGTTTGGCATATGAATATCATCAACCGGTTCCGCCGGCGTCATTGATTTGTGCCCTGCCTGCTTCTCGATCCAAAGCGGATCAAGTCCTCTGACAAAAGGAAGCTGTTTAAAGTTATACTCCGGCGGCGGTGAAGAAACGGTCCATTCCAGCGTACGTCCGTCATGCCATGGATCAGCACCTACATATTCACCTTTTACCGATGTCCATATGACATTGACCAGCAGAAGAATAACAGCTGCCGCCATAAAAAACGCCCCGATTGTACTGATCAAGTTGCCGGTTTCCAGACCCTGTCCTGGCAAAAACGTATAAACCCGGCGCGGCATCCCCATTAAGCCGACAAAATGCTGAATGAAAAACGTGAGGTGAAAGCCGATAAAAAACAATACAAATGAAATTTTCCCCATCGTTTCATGCAGAATTTTACCGAACATTTTCGGCCACCAGAAATGAACACCGGCTAAAAGGCCGAATACAACGCCGCCAATAATGACGTAGTGGAAGTGCGCAACCACAAAATACGTATCATGAAACTGATAATCAGCCGCAGCAGCTGCCAGCATGACTCCCGTCACACCGCCGAGCACAAAGGATGGAATAAATGAGACAGCATACAGCATAGCGGTTGTATACTTCACATTTCCTCCCCAAATCGTCAACAGCCAGTTAAAAATCTTAATCCCGGTCGGAATCGCGATAGCCATTGTTGCAACCGCAAAAATCGCATTTGCAATCGAGCCGAGACCAGTCGTGAACATGTGGTGCACCCAAACCATAAAGCCCAGAAAGCCAATGAGCACGATTGCAAAAACCATTGAAGAATAGCCAAACAAACGCTTTCTGGCGAACACAGGGATGACCTCAGAAAAAATACCGAATGCAGGCAAAATTAGGATATAAACCTCCGGGTGGCCGAAGATCCAAAATAAATGTTCCCAAATGACCGTATTTCCGCCAAGCTCCGGATTAAAGAAATTGGTTCCGAACAGCCGATCCAGCATCATGAGAGCCAATCCGACCGTAAGCGGCGGAAACGCAAACAAAATCAATGCCGAGGCCACAAATGTCGTCCATGTAAACAAAGGCAGCCTCATATACGTCATGCCCGGAGCCCTCATGTTGATAATCGTGGCCAAAAAGTTAATCCCGGCTATCAGCGTCCCGAGCCCCGATATTTGGAGTCCGAGGACGAAAAAGTCTATGCCGTGCCCTTTAGAATGAAGCGAAAGTGAGGCATATGACGTCCAGCCCGCATCTGGCGCTCCGCCCAAAAACCAGCTTAGATTTAAGAAAATGCCCCCGAAAAAGAAGAGCCAAAAACCAAGCGCGTTTAAAAATGGAAACGAAACGTCCCGAGCCCCGATCTGCAAAGGCACAACCGCATTCATCAAGGCAAATAAGAGCGGCATCGCAGCAAGAAAGATCATCGTCGTTCCGTGCATAGTCATTACTTCATTGTACGCTTGAGCACTGAGAAACGCATTTTCCGGCTTTGCAAGCTGAATTCTGATAAACATCGCTTCAATTCCCCCGACAAGAAAGAAGAATCCCCCTGCCACTAAATAAAGAATCGCGATTTTTTTATGGTCCACCGTCGTCAAATAATCCCAAAGCATAGATCCGCGCGTCCGCTTTTCTGTAAGCGCATTCAACATATGTGACCTCCCCCAATATCTCCCTTTCTTCCCTACTTGCTTTCCGCTTTTAAGCCTTTTAAGTATTCATAAAGCGCATCTGTTTCGCTGTCTGAGAGCTTTGGATATGTGCCTGTCATTTTGTTCCCCGGCTTTATGCTGTCAGGGTCCTTCAGCCAAGCCTTCACATTTTCTTTGTTGGCCTCTTTCACCCCTGCCACTTTTGTCCTTTCACCGAAGGTCGCCAAGTTAGGTGCCGTTCTAGCGGCTTCTGCACGCTTATCATTCGGCTCTACCGCATGGCAGCTCAGGCAGTTTTTCTCTTTAAACAGTTCTTCACCCTGCTTAGCCAAATCGCTCTCTGCTGTAGACTTATAGTTCTTCATTTCTTTTGTCCAGCCCTGAAATTCTTTTGCAGACATCGTCTTCACCTTAAAATCCATCAGCGCATGTGAAGGGCCGCAAAGCTCTGCACACTTCCCAAAAAACATATCTCCTGCCTCTTTGCTTCGTTTTGAATCAAATGTCAGGAAGAACTTATTTTCATTATCCGTATTCGTATCAAGTTTTCCTCCAACTGAAGGAATCCAGAAGGAATGTTTTACATCAGAGGCTTTTAAATTAAAATATACACGCTGATCTGTCGGTACAATCAGCTCCTGGCTTGTGATAATGCCGTAATCAGGGTACTCAAACTCCCACCAGTATAAATTTGCCCTAACATTGACTACAAGAGCATCCTCAGCTTTGCGGCCTTTTTTATCCATTGGTGATGTGTCCGCTAGCTCCAGCGTATATAATACAACAGGAATCACAAGAATAATGAGCAGCAAAATCGGGATCACGGTCCATGTGATTTCTAAAAATTTATTCCCCTCTACCTGTTTCGGTATCGTGTTCTCACCGACCCGTGATCTTCTGAATCTCACAATCACATAAAAGAAGATAACAGATACTACTGCAACAACAACCACCATAATCAATGTGCTGAGCACTGTCAGGTCATACTGTTTATCAGCCACCTCGCCAGCAGGCTTGAGCGTGGATAAAAAAGGTTTTCCACATCCGCTTAATAGAAGCGGCACTAAGGCTAATAATAAAATAAGACGCCAATGCTTTACCATTTCACCCAACCCCTTTTCTGGTCAATACAAAGGCGGAAAGCGGATCGAAATCTATCGCCATCCAACCTATCACCAATAAAGCACTTACATTTCCTCTTCTCTTAAATTATGAGTTTTTTTACTCAAAATGCCATCTATGTATAAAAGTAAAGCCGCCTGATTAAACAAGAGGTCAAGGCGGCATTTACTAGTTGTCATCGTTTATTTTGAAGCGATAAAACAAGCATCATATCTATTTTTTAGAAAAGCGTCAAGACAACCATGGCAACGAAATAGATTGTCATGTAGTTAAGCGAGTAAACGAACATCTGCGTTGCCCACTTCATGATATTCTTGGAGCGGAATCCCATTAAGCCAAGAATCAGCCAGCCGATATTTAACAGCAAGCCGAGAATGACAATCGGAAGACCCAGACTACCAAGGAAAAACGGAAGCGGCATCAGGCACGCAACCCACACAATAATTTGTCTTTTTGTCACTTCAAATCCGTATACGACAGGAAGCATCGGAATATTTGCAGCTCTGTAATCCTCAGTTTTCTTAATAGCCAATGCTAAGAAGTGAGGAATCTGCCAAATAAATAAAATCATGAATAACACCCATGCTACGACACCGATATTCCCTTCCACTGCCGTCCATCCAATAAGCGGCGGCACTGCACCGGAAACGCTTCCTACTACTGTGTTAATCGTATAGCGGCGTTTCGTCCACATTGTGTACAATACAACATACGTAAAGACTCCGATAAAACCGATAACAGCAGCCATGACAGTTGTCATCAGCAGCATGATCAATCCTAAAGCAACCAGCAAAATTCCAGACCATAACGCCTGACTCGGCTGAATTTTACCCGTAACCGTCGGTCTTACTTTCGTACGCTCCATAAGATGATCAATGTCCCGGTCATACCAGTTATTGATCGCGCAGGAGCCCGCAATAATCAGTGAAGACCCGATTAACGTAAGAAGAACGGTGTTTATATTGCCTAAAAAACTTAAACCGGATATATGCAGTGCAAGCCACATTCCAGTGAAAGTCGTGATGAGGTTAGAATTGACGATCCCTATTTTAATAAGGGACAGAAAATCTTTCCATGCCGTTGTTTCTTCAATTTGTCCGTCTATAGCTGTATCATTTAAGATTCTGGAGTTAGCCATAACGTAAACCTCCCTTACAAACCTAACGCAGGAGAATAAAATAACCTGCAACTCTATCATACAAGATAACATCTTGTAAAAAAACATCCTATTAAATATTAAACGACAAACAGGAATTTATTTGTGAACTTTTTATGAATTTTACCAAAGATGAAGGCAATCTCCAAATCGGCATTGCGTTTACCTTATTTCTATCAGACCCGGCATGAATAATCAAGTGTACATTTTCCAGAAGCCGTCATTCTATTATATTTTTGTGAACAAAAGGCTCTGGGAATTGCCACAAAACACATATTCGCTTACACTTGGAACGTATATAAAATTGCAGCAGTATGTTAAGAAGGTGAATATTGTATGAATAAAGCATTAAAAGCTCTCGGTGTTCTGACGACATTTGTCATGCTAATTGTTTTAATCGGGGGTGCCCTCGTTACAAAAACAGGTTCCGGCCAAGGATGCGGCAGACAGTGGCCGCTGTGTCACGGCCGTTTTTTCCCTGAACTGAATCCGGCTTCAATTATTGAATGGAGCCACCGATTCGCAAGCGGAATCTCTATTATCCTTGTGCTAAGCCTTGCGTTTTGGTCATGGAGAAAAATCACGCCGATTTTTCGTGAAACAACGTTTCTCGCGATCATGTCAATTATCTTTTTATTTCTTCAGGCATTGCTTGGCGCATTGGCTGTCGTATTCGGTTCGAACGCGCTGATTATGGCACTTCACTTCGGCATCTCATTAATTTCTTTTGCTTCAGTGCTTATTTTAACATTGCTCATATTTGAAGCTGATAAATCAGTCAGAACACTGGTTAAGCCGCTTCAAATCGGCAAAAAGATGCAATTTCACATGATAGGAATTTTGATATATTCCTATATCGTTGTGTATACAGGCGCATATGTAAGACACACTGAATCAAGTCTGGCATGTCCTGATGTGCCGCTGTGCAGCCCGCTGAACAATGGACTTCCGACCCAATTCCATGAATGGGTGCAAATGGGCCACAGAGCAGCAGCCTTACTGTTATTTGTATGGATTATTGTTGCCGCTGTTCATGCTATTACTTCCTATAAAGATCAAAAACAGATCTTTTGGGGATGGATCTCATGTCTTATTTTCATTACATTACAGGCACTGTCCGGTATTATGATCGTATACTCTGAACTGGCTCTGGGCTTTGCACTTGCCCACTCGTTCTTTATTGCCTGTCTGTTTGGCGTTCTATGCTACTTCTTATTATTGATTGCTCGTTTCCGTTATGAATCCAGGCAATCATAAGGACTCAAGACCAAAGCCTTAGGCGGCTTTGGTCTTTTTTCATGTCTTGTTTTGGCGCTTTATTGTTTCAATGGCCAGCCTTCGCTGAACTTGATGATCAGTGAGCGGCTCACTTCAGTCTGTCCCTTTCTCATCGTATTATAGAAATTTCATATGTAGTCCGCGAACATAAGTATTAAAGCCTTTTGGCCATTGGAAAATCAGATAGTGCTTAAAGAAATATGCATGGACTACTACAAAGCATCTAAAAAATTGGTGGTATATAAGCCTCTTTTTATTTTGGGCTTGTGACAGTACTCTATAATCTCTGAAGTCCCCTTATATCTCTTCTAACCATCTGTTTCACTCCACATTTTCTATATAAAAAACAAGAGTGTATATCATTGATATACACTCTTGTTTTTTTTATGCTTTTTCAATTTCGAGAAGCAGATCTCCCGTTTGGATCGGCTCGCCATTTTTCACATGAACCTGCTTGATTGTTCCTGAGAAAGGCGCCTGAACCGTTGTTTCCATTTTCATCGCTTCATTAATCATCAAATGATCACCTTTATTGACTTTTGTGCCTGCTTCAGCCAATACCTTAATAACGGTTCCAGGCATGGAAGCTGCGATGTGGCTTGGATTTGTCCGGTCTGCTTTCAGCCTTTCCTGAACGGAAGACTTAATGCTTTCATCTTTAATGACTACTTCACGCGGCTGCCCGTTCAGTTCGAAATAAACGACGCGAGTGGCGTCAGGCTGAGGCTCACCGATTGAAATCAGCTTAACGATCAGCGTTTTGCCGCGCTCAATTTCAACTTCTATCTCTTCACCTAATGTCATACCGTAGAAGAATGTCGGTGTATCTAATACCGAAATGTCTCCGTAGCTTTCTGTCGTTTTCACATAATCAGTGAAGACTTTAGGATAAAGGGCATACGCCACAGCATCCTGATCTGAAATTTCCAAGTTATGCTGCTCTTTAAATTCCTGTTTGATCGCTTCAAATGACACCGGCTCAAGCAGTTCGCCCGGTCTGACTGTAATCGGCTCCTGCCCTTTTAAGATCAGCTTTTGCAGTTTTTCCGGGAATCCGCCATGAGGCTGGCCGATATTTCCTTTGAAAAGCTCCACGACAGAATCAGGGAAATCTAAAGATTCGCCTTTTTCGTAAACGTCTTTTTCAGTCAGATTGTTTTGCACCATGTAGAGTGCCATATCTCCGACTACTTTTGAGGAAGGCGTTACCTTGACGATGTCACCGAACATATCGTTCACGCGTCTGTACATTTCCTTGACTTCGTTCCAGCGGTCGCCAAGGCCTACTCCCTTGGCTTGCTGCTGCAGGTTGCTGTATTGGCCCCCTGGCATTTCGTGCTCATAAATTTCAGTATGCGGAGACTTCATTCCGCTTTCAAATTCACTATAATATTTACGCACCGACTCCCAATATTGGGACAGCAATTCAACGCCTTGGACATTCATTTCCGGACGGCGGTCGTTGCCTTCCATCGCATGATAAAATCCGCTCGCGCTAGGCTGTGACGTTAATCCCGCCATTGAGCTGACCGCCACGTCTATGATATCAACGCCGGCTTCAACAGCTTTCGCATACATATAAATACCGTTTCCGCTCGTATCATGCGTATGAAGGTGAACCGGAATGTCGATCGTTTCTTTCAACGCAGAAACAAGTTCATATGCAGCCTGCGGTTTTAACAGCCCTGCCATATCTTTAATCCCGAGAATATGGGCTCCGGCCGCCTCAAGCTCCTTCGCCATCGATGTATAATAAGCAAGATCGTACTTCGTCCGGTTCTTGTCAAGGATATCTCCCGTATAACAAATCGCAGCTTCTGCCACTTTGCCGGTATCCCGAACGGCATCAATGGCTAACGTCATCCCTTTTACCCAGTTTAAGCTGTCGAAAATACGAAACACATCAATACCGGATTGAGCTGATTGCTTCACAAATTCTTTAATCACATTGTCCGGATAATTCGTATAGCCGACCGCATTTGATGAGCGAAGCAGCATCTGGAATAAGGTATTCGGCACTTCTTTGCGAAGATCTTCCAAACGCTTCCACGGATCTTCTTTCAGGAATCGGTAGGCTACATCGAAGGTCGCGCCTCCCCACATTTCCATACTGAATAGTTCAGGCCATAACGCAGCCGTCGGATTTGCGATTTTTTTCAAATCATGCGATCTGATTCTAGTTGCCAATAACGATTGGTGGGCATCCCTGAATGTCGTATCAGTTAAAAGGACAGATTTCTGCTCCTTAACCCAATTTGCAAGCCCTTCTGCACCTTTTTCATCGAGAATTTGCTTTGTTCCTTTGGCAGGCTGCTGATCAACGTCTACCTTTACGCTTAACGGTTTGTCAAACGCCGGTTTTTCTTTTTTCCCGATTCCGGGGAAGCCGTTTACTGTCACATTGCCGATGTAAGTGAGCATTTTCGTTCCGCGGTCTTTTTGTTTAGGGAAATTAAATAATTCAGGCGTTGTATCAATGAAAGACGTATCATATTGCCCTGTCAGGAACTTCTCATGTTTTGCAACGTTCTCAAGGAACGGAATGTTCGTTTTTATGCCTCTGATTCTGAACTCCTGAAGGTTTCGCACCATTTTGGCAGCTGCCTGTTCAAACGTTAAAGCCCAAGTTGAAAGCTTAACGAGAAGTGAATCATAGTATGGTGTGATCACGGCACCCTGGAAGCTGTTTCCGGTATCAAGACGGACACCAAAACCGCCGCCTGAGCGGTAAGCCATGATTTTTCCTGTATCAGGCATGAAATCATTTTGCGGATCCTCAGTCGTAACCCGTGACTGAATGGCATAGCCGATTGTAAAAATGTCCTTTTGCTCAGGAATATTTACTTTTTTGCTGTGAAGGCTGTGCCCTTGGGCAACAAGGATCTGAGTCTGAACAATATCGACACCAGTAATCATTTCTGTTATCGTGTGTTCAACTTGTACGCGAGGGTTTACTTCAATAAAGTAAAACTCGTTGTTTGCAACAAGGAATTCGACCGTCCCCGCATTTATATAGTTTACATTTTTGGCAAGCGCAACTGCCGCCTCACAAATTTGGTCCCTTAATTCAGGTGACAGCGAGACACTCGGCGCCACTTCAATGACCTTTTGATGGCGTCTTTGAACGGAACAATCCCTCTCAAAAAGATGGACGACATTGCCCTGCTTGTCTCCAATGACCTGAACCTCAATATGTTTTGGATTCTCAATTAATTTTTCTACATAAACTTCATCATTGCCAAAGGCTGCTTTCGCCTCTGATTTAGCACGCTCATATGCTTCTTTGACTTCACTTTCAGATCTGACAATCCGCATACCGCGGCCGCCGCCGCCAAGCGAGGCTTTAATGATGATCGGATAACCGTTAGCTTGTCCAAATTGTTCGACGGCTTCAAGCGTTTCGGCAGGACCGTCGCTTCCCGGAATCACGGGGATTCCCGCTTTTTCTGCCTGCTCACGCGCTTTTACCTTGTCACCAAACATATCGAGATGCTCGGATTTTGGCCCTATGAATACGATGCCTTCTTCTTCACATCGTCTCGCAAAATGAATATTTTCAGATAAGAAACCGTATCCCGGATGAATTGCATCGACTTTGTTTCTTTTCGCAATATCAATGATACCTTCAATATCCAGGTAAGCATCAATCGGTTTTTTCCCTTCACCGACCAAGTATGCTTCATCCGCTTTGTACCGATGGTAGGAACCGGAATCTTCTTTTGAATAGACCGCAACTGTACGAATATTCAACTCGGTACACGCCCGGAATATTCGGATTGCAATTTCTCCCCTGTTTGCTACTAATACTTTTTGTATCGATTGCTGAGACAAACTTTTCTCCCCCTTACCCGAATGGAATATAATCTATCATAGCGGAATATCCTTCCCCTGTACACACTTGTTTTTTACTGATAAACAGTTTTTTTGAGCTGTTTCTTTTTCATTCCCTTCGGCGCCAAGGGCTCTTTCTTTTTCTTATTCTCTGAATATTTCACAAACATGCTGATATTCGCTAATATCCCCATACTCCCCAGCAGCAGCACCAAAGAAGAGCCCCCGTAACTGATAAATGGCAGCGTAACCCCTGTAATCGGAATTAATCCGCTGACACCGCCAAGGTTAATAAACGACTGGATGGCAATCATACTTGAAATGCCGATCGCCAGAAGACTTCCAAACGGGTCCTCGCACTTTCTGGCTATATAAAAACCTTTAATGACGACAAAACCCAATAGGAAAATCACAAACAAAACCCCAAAAATGCCGAGCTCTTCAGCAATGACAGCCATAATAAAGTCAGTGTGTGATTCAGGCAGATATCCGTATTTTTGGATACTTTCACCGAGCCCCAGGCCGAAAATGCCGCCTGAGCTGATCGCATAATAAGAATTGATCACTTGCAAACCTGATGAATTTGCATACTTAAATGGGTCTTCAAGACTCTCAAAACGCGCCAAACGGCCTTTAGTTAAAATTTGATCCTGATTTAAATAGAGAATCGGGCTGACTAAAATGAAAACAATTCCGCCGAGCAAAAGCAGCCTCACCAGCGTCTTTCCGCTGAAGCCGGAGCACAAGATCATGCACGTCGCAATCAGCCCTATAATCATGGCTGTACCGAAATCAGGCTGCATGGCAATTAACCCGCAAATCACAAGCGTCATGACTACGGGAGGAGCTACACCCGTTAATAGATGGTCAATATAGCTTTGTTTTTTTGCATATACGGCTGCGAGGTATAAAATCACGACCAGTTTCACAAACTCCCCCGGCTGAATACTCATTCCGCCGATTTTAAACCAGCTTTGCGCGTTTCCGGCAACATGCCCGAATACAAACAGTGAGATAAGCGCAAGAACAGATACAAGCAGTATCCCCTTCTGAAACCTTTGATGGGCCAGTGCTTTATAAGGAAACAACGCCATGAGAATAAATAGAGCGCCACCCGCAATTAAAGCAAACAGCTGCCGCATGAAGAAAAAATTACTGCTTACTCCATACCGGGAGACAGCCGTAATCATGCTTGAGCTGTATACCATCACTAAACCGAATCCGCATAATAAAACGATTGCGAATATCAGTGAGTAATCATAAGATTTTAGCATTTTTTTTAACATAACATCCTCTTCCCTGCTTCTAACTTCCATTATCTATGGTTTTTATGTATTTATCTTTTTTATTTTACTACAATTTATCAAACGAGACGAAGAATCTCTATACGATTCGGAAGGAATGTGTAAAAAAAGACCGTCTTTTATGAGATGAGAGAAAAATAGCGGTTATAAAAAAACCCAAACTGTTAATAAGTTTGAGTTTTATCATTTATTTAGCTGTAAACGCGTCATGTAAAGCAGACAATTCGCGTTCCAATGTGTATAAAAGGTCTTTACCGTCTTTTTCATCAACCAATCCCAGGCGGACAGCAAAATCGATTTCCCTCGAAAGCCCGAACATTTGAGTATCTAAAACCTCTTCATATAGAGGACATTGAGGCATCGTTAAGTTATCCATTTGTACTCGGATCAGCTTCAAAATCTTCTCAGCGTCCACTTTTAAGAGTTCAAAAGCTTTTTGCCGATGGTCAACTATCATCTCTGAAGCCAAAAGTATCCCTCCGTTCCCCAGGCGAGTACCTAATTCTTCTATTTATCATAAAGGGTATCAACAGAAAATGCAAGAGGATTTAAGCATATGACATAAATTAAAAAATACTCAGCCTGTACATCTCAGACATTATTTCCAAAAGCTTTACACCTGCAATGCTGTTCCCTTTTTCGTCTAATGCGGGGCCGAATATGCCGATCCCGAAATCGTAAGGCGAAATGCCCATAATCCCGCCGGATACGCCGCTTTTCGCAGGAATTCCGACCTTAATTGCGAATTCCCCGCTTGCATTGTACATTCCGCACGTCACCATAAACGTTTTGCAAATTCTAGCGACATCTTTTGAGATGACTTGCTCCCCAGTCTCTGGATGTCTGCCGTTCAATGCAAATACAGATCCGATTTTCGCTAAATCCAAGCTGTTCATCTCAATCGCGCATTGCTTCGTATATAAATCCATTACTGCTTCTACATCATCTTCAAAAATGCCGTACTGCTTCATATAATAACACATCGCCCGATTAATCATTGAAGTGCTGTATTCAGATTCAGCCACTTCCCGGCAGTATGTAATCTCTTGGTTGTTTGTCAGCCTTCTGATAAAAGAAAGCAAATAATCAAGTCTCTCTTTCACCGTTCTTCCTCTTATCAGACTTGTCACTACCAATGCCCCGGCATTAATCATAGGGTTTAACGGCTTGCTCGGATTCACTGTTTCGAGCTTGATAATTGAATTAAACGGATCACCGGTCGGCTCCTGTCCAACATAACTGAAGACCTTATCTTTGCCGTATTCCATTAACACCAAAGCAAGGGAAAGGACTTTCGATATACTTTGAAGCGTAAATGTTTTTTCTACGTCACCTGCTGACAGACAAACATTATTGGAATAATAAATCGCCACTGACAGGTCGTGTTTATCAGCTTTTGCCAAGGCGGGAATATAGCTGGCTACCTCCCCCTTGTCCGTTACTTTTTTCGCCTTTTTCACTAAGGCTTCAAGCTCATCATTATGCCGGCATACCATGCAAACACCCTCGTTCCCTCAGCATTTCAATACACATAATTTGTACACAAAGTGACAATTCATGCGAAAACTTTTATAATTTTGAGAGAAGGGGGTCATATCATGAGCGTTATCCAAGTAAAAGGCAATGTTACATATCCAATTACCATTGATCCAAGCGTATGGATTTTTGATGATCGCAAATTTTCGTTTGACCGCAAAGGGGACAGTCAAGACACATATTTACAATCAGCCGGGGATGAATCCGACCTTGATCCGGAACGCGTCATCAGAGAGGGGCGAATTGCGCCGCCTACATTAAAGACGGAAAAACAATATGAGAAGCAAAAACTGATGAACGGCAGTTTCGCAATGAGACTTGGGACTGTCCTGAAAAATGCTGAGCCGAACAGCTCTGCGACACAATGTGTATTTGTCACAAGTTCGGGAAAGGCCGCCGTTTCTCTGGAAACCGCTCTGAACAGTATTGTCCATTTCAGTGAGGCAGGCAAGCCGATTCAAGAAGGCGGCCCCGTGCATATTTACTTTGAAGACCCGATTCATCACAAACAGCCGATTACCGACGTAAAAGAGATCGAAATTATTTAATGTTACAGCAAATCAGCTGCGAGCTGGGCGAGACCTGATCTCTCACCTTTTAACAGCTTCACGCTGCCTGAGATGGGTTGTCCTTTAAACCGCTCAACCACATAGGCTAAACCATTGTTCAGACTGTCTAAATATGGGTGATCAATTTGTTCAGGGTCACCCATTAAGACAATTTTACTGCCCTCACCGACTCTCGTCAGCAAAGTTTTCACCTCATGCCTGGTCAAATTTTGCGCTTCATCAATGATAATAAATTGATCTGGAATGCTTCTCCCTCTGATATAAGTCAGCGCCTCTACCTGAATTGAGCCAATTCCCGCCAAAATAGCATCAAGCTCCCCTGGTTTTTTCGCATTAAACAGAAACTCTAAGTTGTCAAAAATCGGCTGCATCCAAGGCTTTAGCTTTTCCTCTTTTTCGCCTGGCAAATACCCGATGTCCTTGCCAACAGGAACAATCGGCCTTGCGACAACCAGCTTTTTATATATTCCCAAGTCTTCTGTCTGTAATAGCCCTGCCGCCAAAGCTAAGAGCGTTTTGCCGGTTCCCGCTTTGCCGATCAGGGTGACAAGCGGAATATCTTCCCGCAGCAAAAGCTCTAATGCCATTGTCTGCTGTACATTTTTCGGCCTGATTCCCCATATATGTTCATCATCAAATACGAGTCTTTTTAATACCGTTCCGGTTTTATCTGCAATTCCGATTGCCGAGGAGGATCCTCCTAGCTCATCCTTCATTAAAGCAAACTGATTCGGATAAAACGCATGCTGTTTCACATCGTTTACTGAAATTTGATTTTTCCCGTAAAAAGAGCTGAACAGCTGCTGGCTGATATATAAATCTTTATAGCCGCTGTACATTTCATCATTGTCCACAACCCGGTCATTCAAGAAATCTTCAGCAAGCAGTCCGATTGCGTCGGCTTTAACCCTGACCAGTACATCCTTACTGACGAGGATAACCGGCCTGCCATTTTCCTTGGTTTCTTCCTCGAGGCTTAAGTTTTTCGCAACGGCTAATATGCGATTATCGTTCGTCTTTTCAATAAAGATCTCTTGCAGCTGGTGAAACGAACGATGATTCAGTTCAATTCTCAGTGTGCCGCCGGTGTCAAGCGGTACATGCTCATGCAGCCTGCCCTTTTGTCTTAGCGCATCGATTAGCTTAGATACGTGCCTTGCATTCCTCCCAACTTCGTCCATATACCGTTTTTTTGAATCAACCTCTTCTAAAACGACAGCAGGGATGACAACCTCATTTTCTTCAAAAGAAAATATCGCGTTAGGATCCTGTAATAACACATTCGTATCTAACACATAAATTTTACTCAAGTCTCAGCCTCCTGATATAAGGGTCAAAGTTCTTCCTGCTTCTCTTTTGATGAAAAAGGTGAATGCCTGCTAAAATATATGTTTTTGTGCATAAAGATAGAAGGTTAATTCAACAATAAAATTAATGAAAGCATTTCAAGGAGGGAACCCGCAAGTGCGAATTCTTTTCATTATCATACAGCTGACACTTATCCTGTCCGCTTGTGCCTATCAACAAGGAAAACAGGGCCAGAATGTTGAAAAAGAATCAACAAGACAGCAGGAGACTAAACCGATTCACGTAAAGGACACAACTCAAGAAACAAAAGACAATGGAACAAGAACGGATATTGCCAAGCATCTTGTCAGCGTTGCTGAAAAAAACCCCGACGTCAAGGATGCAACAGCCGTTGTGCTGGGAGGCTATGCTGTTGTTGGGATTGATGTCGATGATACTTTGGACAGAAGCAAAGTGGAAACCATTAAATATTCTGTAGCTCAGGCGCTAAAGAATGATCGATATGGCGCCAACGCAGTAGTCATTGCTGATCCCGATACGGTCAGCCGCCTTCGCGAAATGAGCAGAGAAATCAGCGAGGGCCATCCGGTAACAGGTATACTGGATGAATTAGCTGCAATTGTCGGCCGAGTGCTTCCCGAAGTGCCTAACGATGTGATTGACAATGAAGACGAACCGCAAACAAAGCAGCAAAATGACCAATTAAATAGAAAACATCAACAGGAAATGGAGAAGGAGCAAAACGATCAATCTGATCATCATATGAAAAAGAACAACAATGACTAAGCTATAGCCTTGCGCTTTAGCTTTTTCTTATTTTGGACAGCTTCTGATCCGTGGTATAATACATGTTAGTGAAAGAGGTGATATGATGAGGGTCAAATGTTCTATTTGCGATAAAATTGAAACAATTGATGATGATACCCTGATCGCGAAACGGCTTCGAAACCGCCCGATCCATACATATATGTGCCAGGAATGCCACGATCGGATTGCCAAAAAAACAGAGGAACGGCTGAAAACGGGAAAATTTACTTTTCACCCGGGACAGCAGAAAAAAGAAAAAGTCAAAAAATAAAGCGGCCGCTTAACCATACAGAACACAAAAAAGACTCAGCTTTCAGCTGAGTCTTTTATGATTTTGCAGACTGTCCTTTTTTCGACTGATACAGCCGGATTTTGTAAATGATTAAAATCAGCGCAGCGACGACCAATCCTTCTGCCACGGGCAAAAACACCCCTAAAAAAGTCAAAACAGTGCAGCCCAAAGCCAAAAATACATACACCACTGCAGATTTTAATACAGGAAGCCGTTTAGCAAATCCAAGCTTAAATACAATAACGGCCAACACAAAAATCGTGCCGTACAGCAGCCACATGCCTGCCGCAGGCTGCCGGTCTACTTGATATAGAGCGGCGAAGAACGACAGGCGTTCGCTTACGTCATTCAAAAAGATTCCCTCCCCTGTAAACGTACGGGTTCTATCTTTTCAAATTCTGCACGAGATTAAGACAATCCTGCTGTTTTTTTCTTTTTAGCTGCTTTTTCACGTTCGTTCTTATTGAGGATCTTCTTTCTTAAACGGATGGATTCAGGTGTTACTTCACAATATTCATCTTCGTTTAAGTACTCTAGAGACTCCTCAAGAGACATGATGCGCGCTTTTTTAATTGTAGTTGTCTGATCCTTTGTTGCAGAACGGACGTTTGTTTGCTGTTTCATTTTGCTGACGTTAACAACAAGGTCGTTGTCACGGTTATGCTCTCCAACGATCATTCCTTCGTATACTTCAGTACCCGGCTCAACGAAGATGACACCGCGGTCTTCAATTCCTTGAATACCGTATGATGTTGCTTTTCCGTTTTCCATTGACACAAGTACACCTTGACGGCGTCCGCCGACTTGGCCTGCCTGCATCGGCTGGTAGCTGTCAAACGTATGGTTCAAAATACCGAATCCGCGTGTTAATGATAGGAATTCTGTAGAGTAACCGATCAATCCGCGGGAAGGGACTGTAAAGATGAGACGGACTTGGCCGTTTCCGTTGTTGATCATATCAACCATTTCGCCTTTGCGGGCACCCATTGATTCCATGACAGAGCCAGTATGCTCTTCAGGAACATCAATTTGCACACGTTCAACAGGCTCACAGCGTACGCCGTCGATTTCTTTGATAATAACTTCAGGTTTTGACACTTGAAGCTCATAGCCCTCACGACGCATATTTTCAATTAAAATTGACAAGTGCAGCTCACCGCGTCCTGAAACAACCCAAGCATCAGGAGAAGCTGTTGGCTCAACACGCAAGCTCACATCCGTCTGAAGCTGTGATTGAAGACGCTCTTCGATTTTGCGGGCCGTTACATATTTGCCTTCACGGCCTGCAAACGGACTGTTATTCACGACAAATGTCATTTGAAGTGTCGGCTCATCAATGCGAAGCACCGGAAGCGGATCTTGATGGTCTACAGGACATACCGTTTCACCAACGTTGATATCTTCCATCCCGGAAACCGCAACGAGGTCTCCCGCTTTTGCTTCTTCAATTTCCACACGCTTTAAGCCTTGGAAACCAAAAATCTTTGTAACACGGAATGACTTTGCCGTTCCGTCAAGCTTCATAAGAGAAACCTGCTGTCCGACTTTCATTGTGCCGCGGAATACGCGTCCAATTCCGATACGGCCTACATAGTCGTTGTAGTCAAGAAGGGCAACTTGGAATTGAAGCGGCTCCTCTGCATTATCAACAGGTGCCGGAACATGCTTAATAATGGTTTCATATAAAGCTTCCATGTTTTCATCCTGTTGTTTCGGATCAAGACTCGCTGTTCCATTAATCGCGGAAGCATATACCACTGGGAACTCGAGCTGCTCTTCATTAGCATCAAGCTCAATGAACAGATCCAGAACTTCATCGATAACTTCCTCTGGACGAGCAAAGTCACGGTCAATTTTGTTTACAACAACAACAGGGTTCAGGTTTTGCTCAAGAGCTTTTTTCAGAACAAAACGAGTTTGAGGCATACAGCCTTCATATGCGTCAACGACAAGCACTACGCCGTCAACCATTTTCATAATCCGTTCTACTTCTCCCCCAAAGTCTGCGTGTCCAGGGGTGTCCAAAATATTGATACGTGTATCTTTATAGTTAATCGCAGTATTTTTCGCCAATATTGTAATGCCGCGTTCGCGTTCAAGATCATTAGAGTCCATTGCGCGTTCAGCAACCTGTTCGTTGGCACGGAACGTACCAGCCTGATGTAAAAGCTGATCGACTAGAGTCGTTTTCCCATGGTCAACGTGGGCAATAATCGCGATGTTGCGAAGATCATTTCGAAGTTTCACTTTTTCATCTCCTAAAAAAATTAGATAACTTTCATATTATATCACACATCCTCTTTAAAAGCGTCACGTTTTTCTGTAAACTTAATATAAGACGTAAAAGGGGATGGAAATTATGAAAAAAATGAATTGGCTTTTACTATTATTTGCATTTGCAGCGGTTTTCAGCATTATGCTGATCGGCGTCTTTATCGCTGAAAAAAGCCCTGCAGGCATTATCGCCAGCATTGTACTTGTTTGCGCTGTCATGGGCGGCGGATTTACATTAAAAAAGAAAATGCGCGAACAAGGCTTGCTTGATTAAAAGCATTGCCCCGCCGGCGACATTGTAATCAAAAAACACCGCAAAGAAAGCGGTGTTTTTCATTTCTTTAAGCCTTATCTCCCCTGTTTCTTAGTCAGGAAGATGCAAAACAGCCTACATACATAGACAATCGTTCTAACGGTCACACGTGCAGCCTTCAAAAAGTAGTTCGGCAACGATACGCATAAAATACCATAGCGCCTATTCCTCCACCGGAAACTACTCCCTATAATGGAATTTGTAGCACAATTCACAAAAGGGAGAGAAGAAACATGAAGAAAACATTTGTAAAAAAAGCTATGTTAACGACTGCCGCAATAACCTCAGCTGCTCTATTAACGTTCGGTCCTGATGCAGCCAGCGCAAAAACACTGGTTGATAACACTGCTGTTCAACTCCAGCATCAGGCGAGCACTAATGAAGATCTCAATACATTCATTGATATATTAAATCAATGTATATACGAACAAGACGGTGTATATTATTTTGACAGCGAAAAAGCTGTCGAGTTAGGAATGACAAAAGAAGAGGCTCAGGTAATTGCTACACTCTGGGAATCGACATCAGAATTTTTCAGCATTGTTTCACAATGTGTGTATCTCGAGGATGGAAATTACAAATTTGATACAGAAAAAGCAGTTGAACTTGGCTTCACAGAAAAAGAAGCACTTGCACTTGAACAATTTTTCTCCGCTGTTTCTCTCAAGATTCACATTCTTCAAGCAGCCATTGTGCTACAAGATGATGTGTACAGCTATGATAAAGACGCAGCGCTACAAGCAGGTGCAACGCCACTGCAAGCTGACGTTTATGAAAAACTCTTCAGTGCCCTGTCACAAGAACAGCTTGCCGCTATTTACGATATGATTCATCCCCAGGCTTAATGTGAAAAAGCGCTTGCCGGAATCGGACAAGCGCTTTTTTTTATATCAGCAGTTTGATGATCAGCATCACGGCAACCGCCGCTCCAAACCAGCAGGCGGCTTTCATAATCAGTAATCCATAGTACCTCTGTTTAAAACGCAGTTCTTCTTCCGGCAGAAAAGCCTCCTCAACGGCCTGTTCGCTTTCCAATTCAAATGGCTCAGCCATCGTGTCATACATGTCTCTGCAGCTGCTGCACATTTTTAAATGCTCTTCTATAACGTGTTCCGTTTCTCTTTTACAATCACCTTCAAGATACAGAGGAAGCAGGTCTCTTACTAGAAAGCAGGTCATATCCGCTCCTCCTCTCTACTTTTCGTCATGTTTTTCTTTAGCTCTAATCTAGCCCGGTGCAATGTGGTTTTCACCTTAGAAAGACTCCAACCTAATATCTCAGCGATTTCTTCATAAGAAAGCTCTTGGAATTCTCTTAAAATCAAAACGGATTGATGCTGATTTTTTAACTTCAGGAGCTCCTGCCGCAGTGTTTCGCTTTTCACCGTCCGTGACAGATACTGTTCAGGCTGCTCATAAGTTGTTTGCGTTAACCCTTCATTTTTGCTGATATCAGTAAATTGGTATTTGACATCCCTGCGGTACCAATTGATAAAGGTATGATGCGCAATGGTGTAGAGCCATGTTCTGATGGAAGAATGCCCCCTAAACGAAGCCAGACCGTTAAGAGCTTTCACAAACGTGTCCTGCGCTAAGTCCTTGGCTGTTTCAAGATGATGAGTCCTTCTGAATAAATAATTTAAAATTTCTTGATAATACTGTCGATACAACTCCTCAATGGAATCCCTATGCTTCATTAAAAGTAAAACCACACCGTCATCCAAATGGCCAATAAAATGAAACAGATATACATGGAAGACAGGTATACTTTCATATATCTGATTTGGCTTTCTTCTTCAGCACCGGGACTTCTCTTTAAACAAGTTTTACTCTTTAAGTCTTCCGCATTCTTTTGGAATTGGGATTCATGCTGTTTCATCCATTCCATTGATTCATCCTCTAGCTCTCCTTCTTTATACAGGTCGTATAGGTCTACAAAAACAGACTCTTTTTCTTTATGATTCATAAAGACTTTTCACCTCTTGTGTTTCTCCATCCACTACATAGGCATCATGGCGATTTGAACCAAACGGCTGAATAATGATCAGCCATGCATAATGCCGTTCATCCCCTCTTTGAACGATAATCGGGCGCATACGCTTTTTGTAAATGACATCCTGATATAGAGAAGCTACTTTTTCGTAAGCCAATGTTCCATTACGATATGTATAGGGGAATGACTGATCAGGTGTATCGCTGTATACATAAACGTTTAGCTGACCTTGAT
This sequence comes from Bacillus sp. FSL R5-0576, assembly GCF_038004765.1. Classification (NCBI taxonomy): domain Bacteria; kingdom Bacillati; phylum Bacillota; class Bacilli; order Caryophanales; family Bacillaceae; genus Bacillus; species Bacillus sp. FSL R5-0576. Next base: position 1,415,140 of record NZ_JBBORU010000001.1, on the reverse strand, counting down.
CTTCAAAAAACTCATATGTTTTAGAAGAATCAGTATACATCACCATGTCACCCTGACTGCTTTTTTTCTTCTTTTCTGATCCACGAGCATCGAAGATCGATAATATCTGATGCTGCAGCCGGCTGTTAGCCATTGAGATATTCTTTTTCATCGGAAGCGAAAGACTATGTAAACAACCGGATTCGCCCTCAAATTCCAAAACAATTCCACCTTTTGTTTCCACTCTCACCATGCTTCCGAGCAGGCTATTGCTTTCAATATCAGTGATCTGATAAGGCTGTTTTGAGATGTTCAGTGCTGTAAACATTTGTTCCACTTTGTCATGAATGTCTTGTTCTGTTATATGAACATGCAGAAGAGAGTCAAGCTGATAAATCGAAGGATCTTCACTAAACCCCATTAAGGTTTCCTTTTCCCAATAAAATACCGTGCCATCATCAGCAGGATCTTTTTTATGAAGTTGATTTTTCAGGTAAATACGTACGACTGTCTGGCCGTCTTCTTGAGATACCTTTGTTTCGATATGATCCTTATGTAACACACGTCCGTGTCGCTCAAGGAAAGCGATGGACTTTCGCTTGTACTCCTGATTCGTTAGCTTTTTCCCATGTGCTTTTTGTAAGTATTCATAATTACGAATCAGTTGCGATACTTCATCTACCTCAGCTTTATAACCTTTGCTTTCAAATGAGTAGAAATAATGCACATCCATGTTTGTATCGTGCAAATAAAGTGTTTCATCCGTAGGAAAAAATGACTTTAGTATCTGTTCCGCTTTTTCTGATGAAATGTGCTCCCCGACAAAATTGAATGAATCATGGACATTTGCTGGCTTTGATACAGCGAAAGCAGCCGTTCCTATGTTATATATCGGATTTAACAGCAGGACAAAAAACACCAGAACAGCCATCGTCACCCACTTATTCACACGCACATAAACCTTTCCTGACTTTTGGAACAGATGATAGCTCATCAAAAATCCCGCCATTGCCAAATAAATCGTATATGGCATTACTGCACCATAATTTTTTGAGATTTGATTGGGATATGGCGCAAGCAGCAAGACAAGCAGTCCGATAATCAGCGTATAAAATAAGCCTAGTAAGATCTTATCCGTTCTCCAATACAGCTTGAAAAACACTACATTCAACGCAATGGGAAGAGTGATGATGAAAAACAGAAACACGAATGCAATCGGCTCCATCCCATCCGGGTATTCCTTCCAATACGAAAAGAAACTAAAAATCATTTGTACGATCGGCAAACTGACAACGGCGAGGTCGAACGTATAAAACATACCCTTTCCGCCATGATCACGCGGCATCAGCATATAGTGAAAAGCCGTCAGCAGCACAAATCCGTATAACAAAAAATGCAGCAGCGGCAGCAGTTCTTTTCCGTCCTCTCTTAAGTAAGCGCTGGTGAAGTTTGTTGATTGCACCTGGTGAATAAGTTCAACAGACACTCCCGCCAGCAGCACAATCCGCAATATAACACCCGCCAAGAACATTGTGCGCTGCCGGTTCATTTTGGGATGATGCACCAAAAGATATAAGCCCGCCAGAACAACAATTGACCATTGAATCAGCAGGGTGCTTTGTCTGCTTAATATAAAATAACGTTCGAAATGCAATACATAATGACTGAATAACTCCAACACGAACAACAATCCTTTACTTCTTATTAAGGCCTCATTCGGTTAGACAGCGGACTTTTCAAAAAGTTTCAAGATGAAACAAAAATATCTCATCTTCCCCTTGATATGCAAAAAACATAACTCTTGAATGAACCACCACATGACACTTGACTCATCTTGATATTATTCAACAAAAACAAACACAGGACAATACTATCAATTTTGTCTAGTTATGTTAGTTTTTGTTGAGTATTCCAGAATGCTAGTTTAATATAACAATATAAAGTTTTCAGTATTTTCAAAAAGGGGGATTTATTGTGGGTTTAGGTAAGAAATTGTCTGTTGCTGTCGCTGCTTCGTTTATGAGTTTATCAATCAGCCTGCCAGGTGTTCAGGCTGCTGAAGGTCATCAGCTTAAAGAGAATCAAACAAATTTCCTCTCCAAAAATGCGATTGCGCAATCAGAACTCTCTGCACCAAATGACAAGGCTGTCAAGCAGTTTTTGAAAAAGAACAGCAACATTTTTAAAGGTGATCCTTCCAAAAGGCTGAAGCTTGTTGAAAGCACGACTGATGCCCTTGGGTACAAGCACTTTCGATATGCGCCTGTCGTTAACGGAGTGCCAATTAAAGATTCGCAAGTGATCGTTCACGTCGATAAATCCGATAATGTCTATGCGGTCAATGGTGAATTACACAATCAATCTGCTGCAAAAACAGATAACAGCCAAAAAGTCTCTTCTGAAAAAGCGCTGGCACTCGCTTTCAAAGCTATCGGCAAATCACCAGACGCTGTTTCTAACGGAGCGGCCAAAAACAGCAATAAAGCCGAATTGAAAGCGATAGAAACAAAAGACGGCAGCTATCGTCTTGCTTACGACGTGACGATTCGCTATGTCGAGCCTGAACCTGCAAACTGGGAAGTCTTAGTTGACGCCGAAACAGGCAGCATTTTAAAACAGCAAAATAAAGTAGAACATGCCGCCGCCACTGGAAGCGGAACAACTCTAAAGGGCGCAACTGTTCCATTGAACATCTCTTATGAAGGCGGAAAATATGTTCTAAGAGATCTTTCAAAACCAACTGGCACCCAAATCATCACATATGACTTGCAAAACAGACAAAGCCGCCTTCCGGGAACGCTTGTCTCAAGCACAACGAAAACATTTACATCTTCATCACAGCGGGCAGCCGTTGACGCACACTATAACCTCGGTAAAGTGTACGATTATTTTTATTCAAACTTTAAACGAAACAGCTATGATAACAAAGGCAGTAAAATCGTTTCTTCCGTTCACTATGGCACTCAATACAATAACGCTGCATGGACAGGAGACCAGATGATTTACGGTGATGGCGACGGTTCATTCTTCTCTCCGCTTTCCGGCTCATTAGATGTGACAGCGCATGAAATGACACATGGCGTCACCCAAGAAACAGCCAACTTGATTTATGAAAATCAGCCAGGTGCATTAAACGAGTCTTTCTCTGACGTATTCGGGTATTTTAACGATACAGAAGACTGGGACATCGGTGAAGACATTACGGTCAGCCAGCCTGCTCTTCGCAGCCTGTCCAACCCTACAAAATACAACCAGCCTGACAATTACGCCAATTACAGAAACCTTCCAAACACAGATGAAGGCGATTATGGCGGTGTACACACAAACAGCGGAATTCCAAACAAAGCCGCTTACAACACCATCACAAAACTTGGTGTATCTAAATCACAGCAAATCTATTACCGTGCGTTAACAACGTACCTCACGCCTTCTTCCACGTTCAAAGATGCCAAGGCAGCTCTCATTCAGTCTGCCCGTGACCTCTACGGCTCAACTGATGCCGCTAAAGTTGAAGCAGCCTGGAATGCTGTTGGATTGTAATATTAGAAAAAGCCTGAGATCCCTCAGGCTTTTTTTGTTACATATCTTGATTTCTCTCTCAGCAGAAACGACGAAAAGATGCTGCCATGAGACAGAAACCGCTCCTGATTTGCAAAAGAGGGATGCAGCCACAAGTGCGCATTTTATAAAAGCTAATGATTCAGTCCACATAATTGATAGACGAATTCTGCTACAGGTCACGTGGCTATGTGAAGGATCGCGCGTCCAGTTAAGAGCAAAAACATTGACAAAAAAATTTATTTATGCTAAAATTTACTATTAATATATTTGTATGTATAATAAGATTCTCCTGGCCAGGGGAATCTTATTTTTTGTGGAGGATCATTTCATGAGGAAAAATGAGCCCAGCTTAACGTCTCTAATTTCAGCTTTTGCCCGTGCATATCACAGCCGATATGACACACCTCTTATTTTTGATGATTTTATCGCAAAAGATCTCATTAACGAAAAAGAGTTTATCGACATCAGTAAAAATATGATTCAAGGAATATCGTTTTTCAACAAAGAGATCGCCGAACGTCTTCAAAATGATCCTGAAAAAATATTAAAATGGGTTGCACAAATCCAGCTGTCTCCCACGCCCCTAGCACGTGCTTCTTATTGTGAAAAAGTCTTGCACAACGAATTAATCCTGGGGGCAAAACAGTATGTCATTCTTGGAGCGGGTCTGGATACTTTCTGCTTTCGGCATCCAGAATTAGAAAACAGCTTACAGGTTTTCGAGGTTGATCATCCGGCTACACAGCAATTCAAAAAAAATAAGCTGAAGGATGCAAATCTGACAATTCCGGGTCATCTTCATTTTGTTCCTATGGATTTCACCAAAACGTTTTCGTATGATCCTCTCTTAGAAGAAGGATTTAAAAACACAAAAACATTCTTCAGCCTTCTCGGAGTGTCTTATTATGTAACACGGGAAGAAAATGCAAGCTTGATCAGTAATTTATTTTCTCATGTCCCGCCTGGAAGCTCTATTGTTTTTGATTATGCGGACGAAACACTTTTTACAGCAAAAGGGACGTCAAATCGAGTTGAACATATGGTGAAGATGGCTGCCGCAAGCGGGGAACCGATGAAATCATGTTTCACTTATCAAGAGATTGAACATCTGTTAGAGTCATCTGGTTTACTGATCTATGAACATCTATCACCAGACGACATTAATGACCTTTTCTTTAGTAATCGAAAAGACAATTTGTCAGCGTTTGAAACGATTCATTATATTCATGCGGTAAAAAAATAATTTTCAAATTATCAGAAGCCTCTCAATGTTTGAGAGGCTTTTTATTGAACCCGCATGCAGCAAATAAGCTGCCATTATCATATGGCAGCTTCTGCTAAAGGCTTCACCAGGATCATAAATGATTTGCCTTTCTCATCTTTTTCCGTTTTCAGCTGTTCAAAGCCGCATTGGCTTAAAAACAGTATCCATTCCCTGCGCTCAATGGGAACTCCCGCAAACATCGCTTTATGTTTCGCTCTAAGCAATTTGCTGATCTGTTCAATGATCATCTTCGCATGCCCCTTTTTTTCTTCAACCGGGTCAATCAGGACCGTTCCGAGCCACGGCTTACCGTTTGAAGGAGACCACTCGAGATGGTAGCTGACGGCAACAGGCATACCGTCTTTTTCCCATACAAGCCATGAACCGTTGTACATGGAGTAGGAAATGATATAGTCTTCTGCATCTTTATCTCCAAACTCCTCCTCTTTCCATACAGGATGAGCCTCCGCGAGCTTTTCTAACAAGCTGAGATCATCCTGCTCAAATGGCCTACTTCCGAGCATGAAGATACTCTTCAAATATCGTTTTATGTATAGATGGGTTTCCGGCTAGCACACTGTGGTTTTCTAAAAAGGTAAACGGCTCTCCTTCAATGGTCGTATAGGTGCCTCCTACTTCATTTAACAGCACACAGCCGGCTGCGTAGTCCCATGGCGCAAGCCGCATCGTGATGTAAGCATCTATTCTTCCTGCCGCGACATTTGCCAGCTCTAAAGCGGCAGAACCGTAGGAGCGTGTGCCTCTGACTCTTTTCACAAGTGGCGCTAACACACTTTGATCAATTCTTCTGTTTTCCGTTACCCATGTTGCATTAATGGCAAGTATCGCTTCTTCAATGACGGTTTCTTTTAATGGAGCCAGCTTCGTTTCATTCATATAAGCTCCTCTGCCGCTAAATGCGTGATACAACTCATCGTGCACCACATCATAAATTAAACCGATTTTCCCTTCACCGTTTTCAAAAATCCCAATGGAAATCGCAAAATTTCTTTGCTGGTGCACAAAATTCATCGTCCCATCAATCGGATCAATAATCCATACGACTCCCTCAAGTGAGTGGATTTTGTCTCCTTGCCCCTCTTCACCGAGTATCCGATGTCCCGGAAATGTTTCTTGAATTCGATCAATGAAAAACTTTTCGGTTTCTTTGTCAATATTGGTGACTAAATCATTCGGATTTGATTTCGTTTCAATTGTCAGGCTTTCATGCATGGATTGTTTAATTCTCGCGCCTGCTTCTCTTATCCATTTCTTTGCAATCTCATCAATTTCCGTCCAATTTGTCATTCGTTCGTACCTCTCTTCTATGTAGACCTTTTATTTTATAGGATACTGATAACGGCAATGAAAAAGCAAGGAAAATGAAAAATATCCCTTCTCACGTAAAAACGAACCATTCATGCGGTTCGTTTTCACTATCGCTTTTTTACCCGTTAAGACGAATCCATTCTTTTCTAAGTCGCTCAAGTTTGTTTTTGCTTTGTTCAATCTGCTCTTCATTTTCTTTCTGCATTGCTTCATATAGGGTTGCCAATTCATAATCAACCTCTAGTCTCCAGACAGCAACACGATTGTTTTTCTCTTCCTTAAATCCCTCTTTTACAACTTGCCTCATTGTCTTTCGCCCCTTCCAGAGATCATTTGTTTGTAAAAAAGCATCCCATTTTGCCATTCAACAATGATTACTTCTTATATCGTATGATTGTTCTATTTACGCGCAACATGATTCTGAAAATTGTGTGTTTACCTACTCGTTTATTACCACATTTCCCCTTACTTCAAACGCGCTCAATCTTTTTGAAGCTCGTATGAACTGTGATAAAATATGTATACTTAGCATGAAGGAGGAAAATCATGACACAAATGCGTTTCACTGAAGAAGACTTTAACACATTTACAATAGAAGGCTTAGACGCGCGCATGGAAGTATTAAAAGAGACGGTCCGTCCGAAGCTTACAGCTCTAGGCGAACATTTTGCCCCAACTTTATCAGCTTTAACCGGAGATGAAATGTTTCCGCATGTGGCGAAGCACGCAAGAAGATCCGTCAATCCCCCGGCTGACAGCTGGGTGGCGTTCGCAAACAGCAAAAGAGGCTATAAAAAACTGCCGCATTTCCAAATTGGTTTATGGGAAAGCCACGTCTTTGTATGGTTCGCGATTATTTATGAATCCCCTATCAAAGAAGAATACGGCAAATTGCTTGAAGTGAACCAAGAAACCATTACGAAAAATATCCCTGACAGCTTCGTTTGGTCTGCAGATCACACAAAACCGGGAGTACATAAACAGTCTGAAATGGACAAGGAACAGCTGAAGACACTGTTTGAGCGTTTGCAGACTGTAAAGAAAGCCGAGCTGTTATGCGGCATCCAGCTCCAAAAAGAAGAAGTGCTGAATATGAATAACCAGGAATTCCTTCAGCGTATCGACGATGCCTTTAAGCAGCTTGCTTTTCTGTACCGTCTTACCCAAAAAGTATCACAAGCATAAAAAAGAGCCGGGACATCCCCGGCTCTTTTTCCTACATCTTAATCTTCGCCTGATCAGATTCTTTCGCCTGTTTGACCGTGCGATAAGGAGAATATGTACTTTGTTCCTCAAACTCGCCACATAGCTTTTTTTCCTCGGCCTTCCCCGGTACAATTTCCTTGAAACGGCGGTAAGCTTTAAGCAGTTGTTCACGATCCGCCCCTTTTTCATATGCAAGCTCAACCTGCTGGAAAAATGCAATCACATCCACTGCTTCTTCGGTTGTCCAATCTTCATTCATCGGATATTGATACTCCATTTTCTTCACTCCTTGTAGATTTACTTCCCTTAAGAGAAAGCATCTTCATTTGATCATAAATTGTTCTTTACATTCTTTCAAGTTCATAATATAATTCATTTGTTTTACGTCTAAAAAACGGTTGAGAAACTGATTTTAATACACACTATTATGCATAGGTATGATTACAAAGGTGGGAAAACAATTGTCGCAACATGAAACACCCTTATACACAGGACTGAAAAAGCATGCAAGCAGACAGCCTGTTCAATTCCACATTCCCGGCCATAAAAAAGGGGCAGGAATGGACCCAGAATTCAGACAATTTATCGGTGAAAACGCGTTAAGCATAGATTTGATTAATATTGAACCATTAGACGATCTGCACGCGCCAAAAGGCATTATTAAACAAGCACAAGATCTGGCTGCTGAAGCATTTGGCGCGGATCACACATTTTTTTCTGTTCAAGGAACAAGCGGCGCCATTATGACAATGGTAATGGCTGTTTGCGGACCTGGCGATAAAATTATTATTCCAAGAAATGTTCATAAATCAATTATGACAGCTATTGTATTTTCCGGAGCGGTTCCAATTTTTATTCATCCTGAAATTGACAATGAGTTGGGCATCTCCCACGGCATTACACTTGAATCTGCTAAACGGGCGCTTACCGAACATCCGGATGCAAAAGGGCTTCTCGTCATCAACCCGACATATTTCGGTGTTGCAGCCGACTTAAAAAGCATCGTAGAACTCGCTCATTCGTTTGATGTGCCAGTGCTTGTGGATGAAGCACACGGCGTTCACATTCATTTTCACGACGAATTGCCGCTATCGGCTATGCAGGCAGGAGCGGACATAGCAGCGACAAGTGTCCACAAACTGGGCGGATCACTGACACAAAGCTCTATTTTAAACATGAGAGAAGGCCTTGTATCTAAAGACAGAGTGCAATCCATCCTGAGCATGCTGACAACTACGTCAACTTCTTACTTGCTTCTCGCTTCTTTGGATGTTGCCAGAAAACGCCTTGCAACAGAAGGCCACCAGCTTGCTGAGGAAACACTCAAGCTTGCCAATCAGACGAGAGATCGCCTCAATCAGATTGAAGGCATTTATTGTGTCGGTTCTGAGATTCTTGGGTCGAAAGCAGCTTACAGCTATGATCCGACAAAATTGATTATCTCTGTGAAAAGTCTTGGCCTGACAGGACATGACGTGGAAAAATGGCTTCGTGAATCCTTTAATATTGAGGTTGAGCTTTCTGATCTGTACAATATTTTGTGTATTTTCACTCCTGGTGACAGCCAAAATGATGCAGACCGGCTTGTAGAGGCTTTAACTGAGATCGCACAGCAAATGTCAGAACAAGATGTAACACATCAGCAAACTGAGGTTCTGCTTCCAGAAATACCTTTATTGGCAATGACTCCGCGTGATGCTTTTTATGCAAATACGGAAGTCATCCCATTAAAAGAAGCATCCGGACGGATTATCGCTGAATTTGTCATGGTATATCCGCCTGGTATTCCAATCTTCATTCCAGGAGAAATTATTACAGAAGAAAACATCAGCTACATTTTTAAAAACCTTGACGCAGGCCTCCCTGTTCAAGGACCTGAGGACTCGACTTTACATATGATCCGAGTCATCAAAGAACAAAAAGCAATTCAATAAAAAATAAAAAGCATGCGGCTTAAAGCCGCATGCTTTTTTTACTCTTCATCAACAGGACATTGACATTGTCCGCAGCATGTTCCGTATAATGTTGTCACTTTCTCATCTTCAAAGTAATGAATGGCTTCGTTGCAATCTTGGCAAACAATCGTACCCATCTCTTATTCCCCATTTCTTTGAAATTTGAAAACGCTTAATTTCTTTTGTTGTTATTATATTAATATGTCACATTTAAAATGTCAACAACAAACTGTATAACACATTTTATTTTATCTCATCATATTCACCTTGTTTTTCCATTTTCCATCATACAATATCTTCTTCATACAGAAGCTTTACTCGATATATATGCCACAGCACATAATGTAATTTCACGTTTTCTTGAACTTTCATCCAAGAATGCAGCAAAAAATTCAATATACCCCAGGTTGCTATTTTAAACGATTGATATAATATGTAATCTCACTTTAAAAACGGTTTCAATTATATAACAATTAGGTAACAAGAAGCAGATCAAGCCGCCTCTCGTGATAAACTAAAGCTAGTTAACTACTGTTTATACAGAGGAGAAGATAGATGCGATATCGCGCGGTATTCCCCATGCTGATAATAGTATTTGCTTTATCGGGCTGTACGCTTTCCACCATCAATCCGATGAAAAAAAGCCGGATTGACAACATTCATCATACACAAATCCTGTTTTTTTCTGATGAGAACCAAATAGACCAGGAAGCGCCTTATTACGATGCACTGCTTGATTTAGAAAAAGATTATCCCGAGCAAATAGATAAAATGAAGGTCTATGATAAAAAAGAAGGCTGGGAAGATGAGATTGAAACTGTCCCTACCCTTATGGTTGTTGATCAGCGCCATGTCGTGGTTAAAATCGAGGGATGTGTGAAAAAGAAAGAAGACATCATTAAACCATTACAGCATGTGCTGTCAAAATAAAAAAACAGCCCCGCTTTGAGCGAGGGCTGTTTTTGATATGAAAATTATTTTACGATGTGAATCGGACTTCCGATTGCAACTTCAGCAGCTTCCATTGTGATTTCGCCCAATGTTGGGTGAGCGTGAATTGTCATCGCGATATCTTCAGCAGTCATGCCGCCTTCAATCGCTAAGCTTAATTCAGAAATCATATCAGAAGCACTTGCTCCGGCGATTTGTGCACCGATCACAAGACCGTCCTCTTTACGAGTGATCAGCTTCATGAAGCCGTCTGTTTCGTTAAGAGAAAGCGCGCGGCCGTTTGCTGCAAATGGGAATTTAGCAGCAACAATGTCAAGACCTTCTTCTTTCGCCTGTGCTTCAGTGTAACCAACTGATGCAAGTTCAGGCTCAGAGAAAACAACCGCAGGAATACCAAGGTAATCGATTTCTGCAGGCTCTCCAGCGATAGCTTCTGCAGCGATTTTACCTTCATAAGATGCTTTATGAGCAAGCGGCGGTCCTTCGATGATATCACCGATTGCATAAATGTTAGGTACGTTTGTGCGGCACTGTTTGTCAGTTTTCACGATACCGCGGTCCGTCATTTCGATACCGACTTGCTCAAGACCAAGCTCATCAGTGTTTGGACGGCGTCCTACTGTAATCAATACGTAATCAGCATCAACAGTTTTTTCTTCGCCTTTTACTTCGAAAGTAACTGTTACGCCGTCTGGTCTTTCTTCAACGCCTTTAGCCATCGCGTTTGTATGGATTTCAACGTTGCCTTTTTTCTTCAGTCTGCGTGTAACAAGAGAACTCATTTGTTTTTCGAAGCCAGGAAGAATTTCATCTCCGCCTTCAAGAATAACAAGTTCAGTACCGAAGTTAGCATACGCAGTTCCAAGTTCAGTTCCGATGTATCCGCCGCCGATAACAACGAGCTTTTTAGGAATTTCTTTAAGAGCCAAAGCGCCAGTTGAATTCAGGACACGCTCACTATATTTGAAGTTTGGCAATTCGATAGGACGAGATCCAGTAGCGATGATTGCGTTTTTGAACGTGTATGTTTGAGCAGAGTTCTCATCCATCACACGAACTGAATTGCTGTCTACAAAGTAAGCTTCACCTTTTACAACATCTACTTTGTTGCCTTTAAGAAGACCTGCTACACCGCCAGTAAGCTTGTTGACAACAGAAGCTTTCCATTCTTGAACTTTTGTGAAATCAACTGTTACATTCTCAGCAGTGATTCCCATGTCATCAGAATGTTTTGCATTCTCATAACGGTGACCTGCATTGATCAGCGCTTTTGAAGGGATACATCCAACGTTCAGACAAACGCCTCCAAGAGTTGCTTTTTCAACGACTGTTACTTTTTGTCCAAGCTGTGCAGCGCGGATGGCAGCTACATAGCCGCCAGGTCCCGCACCAATTACAAGAGTATCTGTTTCAATAGGGAAATCTCCTACTACCATAACATTACGCCTCCATTAAAATTAATTGTGGATCGTTCAGTAAACGCTTGATGTGATTTAATGCATTTTGCGCAGTTGCTCCGTCGATCATACGGTGGTCGAAGCTGAGAGAAAGAGCTAAGACTGGAGCTGCTACGATTTCGCCATCACGAACAATCGCTTTTTCTGCAATGCGTCCGATACCAAGAATCGCAACTTCTGGATGGTTGATAACCGGAGTGAACCATTGTCCGCCGGCAGAACCGATGTTTGTAATTGTGCAAGATGCGCCTTTCATTTCAGCTGGAGCAAGCTTGCCTTCACGAGCTTTTGTTGCAAGGCCATTGATTTCATCAGAAATTTCAAAGACAGATTTACGATCTGCATTTTTCACAACCGGTACAAGCAAGCCTTTTTCAGTGTCAGCAGCGATACCGATGTTGAAGTAATGTTTTTGGATGACTTCATCTGTTTTATCGTCAATTGACGTGTTTAAAACAGGGAATTTTTTCAGTGCAGATGTAAGAGCTTTTACAACGTAAGGCAAGTAAGTCAGCTTGATTCCTTGATCAGCAGCAACCTGTTTGAACTGTTTACGATGTGCAACAAGGTTTGTTACGTCCACTTCGTCCATTAACGTTACGTGAGGAGCAGTGTGTTTAGAGTTAACCATCGCTTTTGCAATTGCTTTACGGATACCGCTCATTTTTTCGCGTGTTTCTGGGAATTCGCCCTCTGGAGCTGGTGCAGCAGCCGGTTTAGCAGCTGTTTCTTGTGGTGCAGCTGTTTCTTGCGGTGCAGCTTCTTGCGCTCCTCCGTTTACAAAGCTGTCGATATCTTCTTTTACAACACGTCCGTTGTTGCCTGAACCAGTAACCTTACGGATGTCTACGCCTTTTTCACGAGCATATTTACGTACGGAAGGCATAGCGATCACGCGTTTGTTCGGGTCAACTTCAGCTTGATCCTGCTGTCCTGCGCCAGTAGCTTTTGCAGGCTCTTGAGCTTGCTCTTCTTTCGCAACGTCTTGTCCAGCTTCTGCAGTTGACTGAACTTGTGCTTCAGTTTTCGCATCGTCAGACTCGTCGCTGCCTTTAAATTGAAGATCTTCGTAACCAGGTGCATCAAACGTAATAATCGTTTGTCCAACAGTTGCAACCGTTCCCTCTTCAACTTTTAATTCTAATACTTTTCCTTTAACAGGTGAAGGAATTTCTACTACTGCTTTATCATTTTGGACTTCAGCCAGTACATCATCTTCGTCTACCTCGTCGTTAGGCTTGACAAACCATTTTACGATTTCGCCTTCGTGGATACCTTCCCCGATATCTGGAAGTTTAAATTCAAATGCCACAGTTCTCGACCTCCTAGTTTGATTAAGCAATTTTAAAGTTTACATCGTAAGCATTGAAAACAGATATATAATAGAGGGAAAAGTTCATCTTCCCTCTCGATTATGCAGTTTGATTAAAATTCAAGCACTTTTCTTGCTGTTTCAAGAACGTCTTTATGGTTTGGAAGCCATACGCTCTCCGCTTGAGAGAAAGGAAATACTGTATCTGGCGCTGCAACGCGAAGTACAGGTGCTTCCAAGCTCAGGATCGCACGGTCATTAATTTCTGCAACTACGTTTGCAGCAATACCGGCTTGTTTTTGTGCCTCTTGAACGACAATCGCGCGTCCTGTTTTTTCTACAGAAGCGATAATTGTATCGATATCAAGTGGGCTTACTGTACGAAGGTCGACAACTTCAGCAGAAATGCCGTCTTTTTCAAGCTCCTCAGCAGCTTTTAATGATTCATGAACCATTGCGCCGTAAGTGATGATTGAAAGATCAGTACCTTCACGTTTCACGTCAGCTTTTCCAAGCTCAATTGTGTATTCTTCTTCAGGAACTTCCTGACGGAAAGAACGGTAAAGCTTCATATGCTCTAAGAAGACAACAGGATCATTGTCTCTGATCGCAGAAATTAAAAGTCCTTTGGCATCGTAAGGAGTTGATGGAATAACAACTTTGATACCAGGCTGTTGTGCAACAAGACCTTCCAAGCTGTCAGCGTGAAGTTCAGGAGTATGAACACCGCCGCCGAATGGAGAACGAATTGTTACAGGTGAAGTCCAGCGTCCGCCAGAACGGTAGCGCATACGAGCCATTTGGCCAGAAACTGAATCCATTACTTCATAAACAAATCCGAAGAATTGGATTTCCATTACCGGACGGAAGCCGTTTAAGCCTAAACCAAGGGCAAGACCGCCGATACCAGATTCAGCAAGTGGCGTGTCAAACACACGGTCTTCACCGAATTCTTTTTGCAATCCTTCTGTCGCACGGAATACGCCGCCGTTTACACCAACGTCTTCTCCGAAAACTAAGACATTTTCGTCATTTTTCAGTTCTGTGCGTAACGCATCCGTGATTGCTTGAATCATTGTCATTTGCGCCATGGCTTACTTCGACTCCTTCTGTGTATAAATTTCAAATTGCTCCTCAAGGTTGTGAGGCATTTTTTCGTACATGATTTTCATTAAATCAGTTACTTTTTGCTTCGGTTCAGCATCAGCTTTTTTGATCGCTTGCTTAATTTCTTCTTTCGCATCCTCAATTACTTTTGCTTCTTCTTCTTCAGACCATAAGCCTTTGTTTTCAAGGAACGCACGGAAACGTACAAGCGGATCTTTTTGTTCCCACTCATTTTCGATTTCTTTTGTACGATATTTAGTAGGATCGTCACCAGCCATTGTGTGCGGGCCATAACGGAATGTAAGTGTTTCAATTAGTGTTGGACCTTCGCCGTTGATTGCGCGCTCGCGTGCTTCAGCAGTTGCTGCGTATACAGCAAGCGGATCCATTCCGTCTACTTGTACGCCGACAATACCGGCAGCTACAGCTTTTTGTGCAATTGTTTCAGCTGCAGATTGTTTTTCAACAGGAGTTGAAATCGCGTAACGGTTGTTTTGCACCACGAAGATTGCAGGTGCTTTATAAGCTCCAGCAAAGTTAATTCCTTCGTAGAAGTCCCCTTGAGAAGCTCCGCCATCACCAGTGTAAGTGATTGCGACAGCTTTCTTACCGCGTTTTTTAAGACCTAGCGCAACACCGGCAGTTTGAATGTATTGAGCACCGATAATGATTTGTGGAGAAAGGGCATTCACATCATCAGGCATTTGGTTTCCTCTGAAATGTCCGCGAGAGAAAAGAAACGCTTGATATAATGGAAGGCCGTGCCAAATTAACTGAGGCACATCACGGTATCCAGGAAGAACAAAGTCTTCTTTTTCAAGCGCGAAATGCGTTGCAATCTGAGAAGCTTCTTGACCCGCAGTAGGAGCGTAAAATCCGAGACGTCCTTGACGGTTTAATGAGATAGAGCGTTGGTCAAGCACACGCGTAAATACCATGCGGCGCATTAGCTCTTTTAATTGATCATCAGTTAAATCAGGCATCGCCGCTTCATTCACGACTTCTCCCTTTTCATTTAAAATTTGGAACGTTTCGAACTGCTTTTTAATGGCATCAAATTGCTTCTTACTGTCAACGATAGCTTTTTTCGTTTTTGCAGCCATACTAAGTCACCTCTTCCTTTCTTTTAAACAGTCATTAGACGTGCATTCCTTTTATACATACAAACTTAGGGTACCCTAAAGTATCAGCAGTAAGTCGTATTATATTTTAGCCGATCCCCAGTTTGCCAAAACCTTTTAGTAGGATAGTTACACTCTGCTTTGAACTGTATTATTTCGAAGTTGTAAAAAACTAATACAACACCGCTTAACATGGATTAGTTTACACCAAATAAAGAAGAACCGTCAATCGTTTTCATCGCTGATTTTCAATAAATGTATTCGCTTTACATTTTCAGCAAAAAAACAGATGCCAACCGCACCCAAAACTGTACTAGTATACCTTACTATGCTGTACTACAATAGAAATGAAAATTTTGAACGAAATCTGTATCGCATATATTCAAAAAAAGAGCTGATCGAGTCAGCTCTTTTTCACACGATAGCCTGCAGCATCATATAAATCTTCCCGGGCTTTATTATATTTTTCGGTTTGTTCATTAAATTCTCCGCTATATTTAAGGATCTTTTCATAAGAAGCATTGACTTTATCGATCTGCTGATCCAGATCATCTCTTGTCAAGTCTTTGTCTTTCAGCTGCATATACAGTTTTTTATTAAGCTCAAGCGCTTTTTTATACTCTTTATACATGGTGCCATATGATGTATATCTTTTCTCCATATGGTTTGCTGCGGCATCGGCCTTTTCTTTTATGTCTTTTTCCTTAATATGTTCCGCTGACGTTTTTGCTTCCTCAAATTCTGTTTCCGATTTTTTCATGCTGTCATTTTCACGCTTTAGGTGTTCTTCGCGCTTGCTGACATTTTCAAGCGCCTTATTAGATAAAGCAACAATTTTTTTATAATCATCCATATTGAGCTTCATAACACTATCGTAAAGCTGATTTTCTTTGGCCTCTAATTCTTTGAGTGTGTTTTGTTCTTCTTGAAACGGCTTTTCCGATTCCGCGGCTTTTTCTAATGAATGATGAAGTGAATCAACCGGGTCCTGTCCCATGCATCCTGTTAATATCAGTGCCATGGCACAAAAAGCTCCGATCTTCATTCCAGGCCGCCGTTTTATTGCGTCTTTCACGTTAAATCCCCCAATCTTGACAATTTCTACTATAGAATCCATGGGGACATTTGGCAATAGCCGTGCTGTATAAATGCAATACTGAAATTAAATCAAAAAAGTGAAAAATCAGGACAGATGACCATACAACTTTTTTGTTTTTACATAGGTTATATTAGACGCTATGCCTACTTATAAAGGCTCTGGCGTAATTAAAAGAGGAGGTTATGTAATATGTATGGATATGGTTACGGCGGAGGCTGCTGCAGTTATGGTGGTTACGGATATGGTGGCTGCGGATATGGCTACGGCCGCACCTTTGCGCTAATCGTTGTTTTATTCATTCTGTTAATCATTGTCGGAGCTGCTTATTTAGGCGGAGGCTGTTGCTAACCACACAGCATGAAATTGACCAGCCATATACGGCTGGTCATTCGTTTCGTTGCACCTTTGTGAAGAAATCCGATATAATTTACATATTAAGCTTTAGGAGTGAAGTTTCTTGATTACTATGGAAAACATCGTACGTGACGGCCATCCAGCCCTCAGAGAGACTGCCGAACCTGTTGAGCTGCCTCCAACTGATGCAGAAAAACAGCAGCTGGCCGACATGATCGAATTTGTTAAAAACAGCCAAAATCCGGAATTAGCCGAAAAATACAAGCTGCGCCCTGGCGTAGGACTCGCAGCTCCTCAAATTAATATCAAAAAACGAATGATCGCCGTTCATGCGGAAGATGCTTCCGGTAAATTATACAGCTATGCTCTGTTTAATCCTAAGATCGTCAGCCATTCAGTTGAAAAAAGCTACTTAACAAGCGGCGAGGGCTGCCTCTCTGTGGATGAAGCGATTCCCGGTTATGTTCCCCGCTATGCTCGCATCAGAGTAAAAGGAACAACACTAGAAGGCGAAAATATTGATATTCGTTTAAAAGGATTTCCGGCTATTGTGTTTCAGCATGAGATCGATCATTTGAACGGCGTTATGTTCTATGATCATATTGACAAGGAAAATCCTTTCAAAGAACCTGAAAATGCAATCGCAATTGAGCGCTAAAAGAGAAAACGGCTGGCACAATGCCAGCCATTTCTTTATTTTAAAAGGCCCAATTCTTTGACAGCGTATGCAATTCCATCCTCGTCCACCGGCTTTGTTACAAAGTCCGCGATTTCTTTCAGTTCGGGAACAGCATTTCCCATAGCAACGCCTGTCCCTACATATTCAATCATTTGCAGATCATTTAATCCGTCGCCGAAAGCATATGTATCGCCGATATCAAACGGAAGACGCTCAATCACTTTTTTGATTCCTTCTGCCTTCGAACCTCCGTGCGGCAGAACATCAGTCGATAGCTCATGCCAGCGAACTAGATCAAACTCAGGAAAAGCGGCATAAGCTTTTTCTTCTTCATCCTGACAAAATAAAAGAAGCTGAAAAATTTCTTTTCCTTCATAAAAAAGGTCATCGGTCTCTGGGTAATCGGTTTTAAGGCTGCCGATTCCCTCGAGAACATGAGGGTGATCCGCAACAGTCGCTTTCATCGTGTCCTCAGCCATAAACACAACAGGATGCTTGCCTTCATCCGCCTGCTTTAATAATCGCCTGATTGCATCTTCAGGCAGCGGATTTTTATAAATCACTTGATTTTCAAAGACAACAAACTGTCCATTGTAGGAAATAAATGAGTGGATGCCCAGCTCCTCCAAAATCGGCTTAACCAAAAATGGAGACCGGCCGCTGGCAATAAACACATGATGCCCTTGGCGCTGCAGCTCCGCCACGGTTTTTCTCGTACTTTCCGGTATATTCTTATCATGATCATATATTGTGCCGTCAATATCAAAAAAGATTAATTTAGAATCCATCGCAACTTCCCCTTTATCGTCTTGGTCTGCAATTCCCACCCTCATCATACAAAAAGATTGTCATTCAGCAAACAATTTCGTTCAAAAATCATATTAAATTCCATTAATAACCACGAAAAGTCTTCCTCAATCTCCGTATACTATTTGTATAAAAGAACTCTGGGACAAATTTTTCATTAAAGGAGGGACTGGCTAATGCTGCGTAAATTAAGAAAGAAACTCAGAAGACAATGGAACGGAATGCTCCGTAAGAAAGCAATTGCCTGACAAGGGATCTTTCACTTTTTGAGAGATCCTTATTTTGCTCAAGGCTTTCCTTATATTCCGTTTTCGAATATAATAGAATGAGCGAGTCTAACATACGGCATTTAAGGAGAGATTTGGAATGATTTATAAGGTATTTTATCAAGAGAAGGCTGACGAAGTACCTGTTCGGGAAAAGACAGATTCACTTTATATTGAAGGCGTATCTGAGCGTGACGTCAGAACAAAGCTGAAAGAAAAGAAATTTAATATTGAGTTTATTACACCTGTTGATGGTGCATTCTTAGAATATGAACAACAGAGCGAAAATTTTAAAGTATTGGAGTTATGAGCGGTATGAAATTTGTAAAAAATGATCAGACTGCTGTTTTCGCCCTCGGAGGTTTGGGCGAAATCGGTAAAAATACGTACGCGGTGCAATTCCAGGATGAAATTGTACTGATTGATGCGGGGATCAAGTTTCCCGAGGACGAACTGCTCGGAATTGACTACGTCATCCCTGATTATACGTATTTAGTCAAAAACGAAGATAAAATTAAAGGGCTTTTTATCACCCACGGGCACGAAGACCACATCGGCGGTATTCCATACCTGCTCAGACAAGTGAATATTCCTGTATACGGCGGAAAACTCGCGATCGGCTTACTTCGGAATAAACTTGAAGAGCATGGATTATTGAGACAGACGAAACTGAACATTATCGGCGAGGATGATATTGTAAAGTTCCGCAAAACGGCTGTGTCATTCTTTAGAACAACACACAGTATTCCGGATTCCTACGGCATTGTTGTAAAAACGCCGCCCGGAAACATCGTACATACTGGGGATTTCAAATTCGACTTTACTCCAGTCGGCGAGCCGGCAAACTTAACGAAAATGGCCGAAATCGGTAAAGAAGGCGTTTTGTGCCTTCTTTCAGACAGCACAAACAGTGAAAATCCGGAGTTTACCATGTCTGAGCGCCGTGTAGGAGAAAGCATTCATGACATTTTCCGCAAGGTGGACGGCCGAATTATCTTCGCCACATTTGCGTCGAATATTCACCGCTTGCAGCAGGTAATTGAAGCTGCTGTACAAAATGGAAGAAAAGTTGCCGTATTTGGACGCAGTATGGAATCGGCTATCGAAATTGGACAGACACTCGGTTATATTAACTGTCCTAAAAATACGTTTATTGAGCATAACGAAATCAATCGTATGCCTGCTAATAAAGTAACAATTTTATGTACAGGAAGCCAAGGGGAACCAATGGCGGCGTTATCAAGAATTGCAAACGGCACACACCGCCAAATTTCAATCAATCCTGGGGATACAGTCGTATTTTCTTCATCCCCTATCCCAGGCAACACAATCAGCGTGAGTCGAACAATCAACCAGCTGTATCGTGCGGGTGCTGAGGTTATTCACGGCCCTCTTAACGATATCCATACATCCGGTCACGGCGGACAGGAGGAACAGAAGCTGATGCTTCGTTTAATCAAGCCTAAATTCTTCATGCCGATTCACGGTGAGTACAGAATGCAAAAGATGCATGTCAAACTTGCAACAGATTGTGGCATCCCAGAGGAAAACTGCTTTATCATGGATAATGGTGAAGTATTAGCGCTTAAAGGCGATGAGGCTTCAGTTGCAGGAAAAATCCCGTCCGGTTCAGTGTACATTGACGGAAGCGGTATCGGTGATATTGGCAATATCGTACTTCGTGATCGCAGAATTCTCTCTGAAGAAGGACTTGTCATTGTTGTTGTCAGCATTGACATGGACGACTTCAAGATTTCAGCGGGTCCTGATTTGATTTCCAGAGGATTTGTGTACATGAGAGAATCTGGCGACTTGATCAACGATGCTCAAGAGCTCATTTCAAATCACTTACAAAAAGTAATGGAACGAAAAACGACTCAATGGTCTGAAATCAAAAACGAGATTACAGACACTCTTGCACCTTTCTTGTACGAAAAAACAAAGCGCCGTCCAATGATCCTGCCGATCATTATGGAGGTTTAAAAAAAAGAGGCACTCCCTAAGGGAGTGCCTCTTTTTATTGCAGTGATATGTGTTGAAATGATTTTACATCGAATAATCCCGTAGTCGTCATTTTAATATCAGGAATGACAGGCAAAGCTAAAAACGACAATGTCAAAAATGGATTAAATCCGCCTGTGAAACCGATTAACGGCAATTTATCATGAAGCGTCAGCAAGCTTTGATTCACTTGCTCTGCAGATTGGTCGGATAATAACCCTGCAATCGGCAGCGGTACTGAATGGAGCTCTTCCCCATTTTTTATAATTGTTAATCCTCCGCCAATTTCCTGCAGCTTATTAACTGCCGCCGCGATATCCTCATCATTCGTTCCGACGGCAATAATATTATGGGAGTCGTGTGAAATGGTTGTGGCAATCGCTCCGCTCTTGAATCCAAAACCTTTCACAACACCAAGTCCGGTTTCTTTTAATCCTTTATGCCGCTCGACAACTGCAATCTTTAACAAATCAAGCTCAGTGTCAGGCTCAAATTCGCGGGCAACAGGAGCCGGAACTTGTACTAATCGTGTTTCAAGCTGATTTGGTATGATTTGAATGACATTGATCTGCTGCTCTGAATCGATTGGCATATGAAAATCCTGTTTGTGAAGAGGAGCAGCAAGCTTAACAGAATCAAGCAGTGCCTGATCTGGTGCTGCAGTTGAAGCATGATCCTGATAGACCGCTTTGCTGTCTTCAGCAACAGTCTGCCCTTTTACCATCGTCATTGTGACAGTGACATTTTCCAGATCAGATACAAAAAGCAAATCAGCGTCAAAACCCGGGGCAATCGCTCCCTTTGTATCTAATCCGTAGCATTCGGCTGCATTGAGGCTTCCTAGCTGATAGGCTAAAAACGGATTAAGTCCGGCTTGAATCGCCATTTTCACCTGATGGTTTACACTTCCCTCTGACAATAAATCATCCACATGCTTATCATCCGTACAGAAAAAGAACCGGCGTGCGTTCTTTTCATTCACCGCCGGCAGCACATTGAGCGTGTTTTTGGCGACTGATCCTTCACGCATCATGACATACATGCCCCTTCTGATACGATCAAGGGCTTCTTCCTTCGATGTTACTTCATGGTCGTTTAAGACAAATGCGGTTCTGTAAATGTTAATGAGGTCTGTTGATAAACCAGCTAAATGACCGTCTATCCTTTTTCCTGCCACACGGGCATCAAGCAGTTTCTGAACCATGTCTTCTTCAGCCTGCTGAACCGACACATAATCCATAACTTCAGCCAGCCCTAATACTTCTTCTTCTTCATAAAAAGGCTTGAGATCGGCAGCTTTGAGAATTGCGCCTGATCGCTCAAAACTTGCGGCAGGCACACTGGAAGGAAGCATAAAATGGATATTCAGCGGTGTATGCCGAGCTTGTTCAAGCATAAACTCAATCCCTTTTTCACCAGACACATTCGCGATCTCATGCGGATCTGTAACAACCGTCGTCACGCCATGAGGCAACACTGCTTTAGCGAACTCAATCGGTGTAACCATTGACGACTCAATATGTACATGTCCATCAATAAAACCCGGAACAATCATTTGTCCCTCTGCATCAATGATATTTTCGCCTTCATACTCACCGAGGCCTACAATAACTCCATCTGTAATCGCAATATCTTCATATATCCATTCTTGATTATATACGTCCATGATTTTTCCGTTTTTAATGACGATATCAGCTTTTTGTCTTTTGGCTGAAGCATTCAGCCTATTGACTAGCGCTTCTTTATTCAAATAGGCCCCTCCTTTTTTTATTATATGGTACAATATGCTATCGGAACGCCTGTGCTTAGTCAATGAAATTTTAAGAAATTGACGCTCAGTTCATTAAAGTTGTTATATTCTGATAATATGAAAAACCGCCCTTTGAGGACGGCTTATTTGCCTGCTATTTTGTATGAAGAACTCTTTTTTCGAAACGGGAGATGTCTGTAACTGATCCAATAACAATGAGTATATCTTCTTGGTGGATGACTTCGGTTGCAAGCGGTGATACGATGACTTCCTTGCCCCTTTTTATGGCTACGATGTTAATACCGTATTTTGCGCGAATATCTAAATCGAGAAGCGTATTTCCAGCCAGGCGGCTGTTAGCTACGATTTCAACAAGACTATGCTCTTCAGACAGCTCCAAATAGTCAAGTACATTGTTGGACACGATATTATGCGCAATTCGTTTTGCCATATCGCGTTCCGGGTGGACGATGTGATCCGCACCAATTTTAGACAGCACTTTTTCGTGATAATCGTTCTGCGCTTTAACTGTAATCGTATGGACGCCAAGTTCTTTCAGAATGAGTGTCGTTAAAATACTCGCTTGAATATTTTCCCCGATTGCTACAATAACGTGGTCAAAATTTCGCAGGCCTAAATTTTTCAGGACAGATTCGTCTGTCGAATCACCGATAACTGCGTGAGATGCAATCTTGGCATACTCGTTGACTTTATCTTCATCGATATCCATTGCCATAACCTCGACGCCTTCTTCGCTTAATGCTTTGCAAATACTGCCACCAAAACGGCCCAGCCCAATTACCGCAAATTCTTTTTTCATCGTGGTGCTCCTTTATATGACATGATATTGATCAAATTTTATCATATTCTTTTGTTACAGTGTTATCCTTTTGGCAGCGAATTCATATGCCGCTTGAGCTTTTCAGTAAACTCAGGCGACAAATACAGCTCCGCTCCGCGTTCGATTTCAATCTGATAGTGCTGAGGCGGGGCAATTTCCGCTTCTTTTTGGAGGACGAGAAAGGTTAAACAGTCTTTGTAGTGCCTTCCGCCAGCTTCAACGTCTACAAATGCCGGCCGATACGTAAGAGATTCGACGCCCTCCCTTTTATATAGATAGGAGAGAGCAGAATAAGGGATACGGTATAAAACGCCTTCTGTTGTTCCTCCGTCTTCCAACATGTCCGCTCTTGAACCGTCTTCCCTTTTTAGCGTGAAGCGGGTTGTGTATCCTTTTAAAACAGCTCTTCCTACTGGATCTTGAAAATAGTGATCGACTCCCGCTTTTTGAAAGCGGGCATTATCCATGCATGATCCATAGGCAAAATAATAAATGGGATTTTTCGATTTGCTGATCATCTGATGTTCTTTCCAGTCGCCGCTGCTTATTTTCGTAAAACCGGCACACCCGTCTTTGTTCATAAAATAAATAAGCGCAATTTTAATCCCGACATCCGTTTCTACAAACACCGTTTGTTTATGATATCCTTGAAAAAATTGATCGAGCTTATGTATACACAATTCATCTGCTTCATATACTTCGCCATATATATAGCCTTCATCTTCATCATTGAAAACAACTGTGGGCCCCTCTTTTGCAGCAAACAAACTTCCCTTTGTTCTCGCCTGCTCATTGATACATGCCGATTGTGCCAGCAAATGATGGTTTTTTTCATGCTTTCTTAATGTCCCGTATACAAACAGAAGCGAGTTCACTTTATTTTTCTCCTCTCAGCTGTCTGATTTTAAAGGCAAAACCACTTGAAAGACGCTGCCTTTTCCAGCTTCACTTTCGATTTTCAATTCCCCGTCATGTTCCTTCAGGATTCTCAAACAAATGGGAAGCCCCAGTCCAGTGCCCTTTTCTTTTGTTGAATAAAAAGGTTTGCCAATCTGCTTCAGCTTTTCCTGCGGCATGCCGTTTCCTTCATCCTTTACGCTTATCACTGCATGAGAGGCGGTTTTAGCAGTTGAAATGGTTACGACACCGCCCTTTGGCATTGCCTCAATTCCGTTTTTAATGATGTTGATAAAGACCTGCTTCAGCTGATTTTCGTCTCCATTAATCATACAGCCATCTGTCTCTTTGAAATTTTTCTCTATGACGATATTGGACAGAATGGCATTGGTATCAAGCAATGTCGTGACTTGTTTCAAGATCTCATTAAGCTGGTGTGTTTTAAATGTGATTGCCTGCGGTTTTGCAAGCAGCAGCAACTCGCTGAGCACTAAATCGATTCTTTTAATCTCTGAAAAGATGATGTCAAAATAGTCTTTTCTGTCCGGATATTGTGTTTTCATAATCTGGAGGAAACCGCTGACAGATGTTAAAGGGTTTCTGACCTCATGAGCAATACCTGCGGCAAGTTCACTTGTGATTGATAGTTTCTGGGATTCCCTCGCCAGCCGTTCATTAATCTCAATGAGCTCATCTTCAGCCTCTTTCCGCTCAGTGATATCTGACATTGTACCCAGGCTGCCTGTAAATTGGTCATCCCGGTCATAGTAAAGTTTATAATGAACTTCTCCCCAAAAAATCGTGCCGTTCTTTGTCACGTATTTTGCCGTAAACATGCCAGAAGACGCTTTGTTTTGGATTTGGGTGTTAATGTGGTCGGCTACGTGCTTTTCTTTTATGAAGTAATCGTTATACATTGTTCCCATACATTCACTGATTGAAAAGCCGGTTATAGATGCCCACGCTTGGTTTAAATATGTAATTTCACCTTTTGCATTTGTTTGAAATACGATTTCCTGCAAATTATCCATGATGCGGTTTTTTTCTTCAGAAAGCTGTTTATACTTCCATTCGTTATCCTTCATTTTCTTAACCAGCTGCTGTTTCTCATCAATATAATAAGCCAACATCCAGACACTTACCAGCGTGACTGCAGTATACACAATATCAACAGGCCAATTAATCGGGTTTTTGCCTATAAAATAAAATAAATAATCCCAAAACATTATAAAAATCATTGCCAAAATGATGGAAATGATACGAGCTTGATATTTTCTCATATGACCACCTGCCGCTTGTGTTTCTCTACTTATTGTACCATTCTTCGACAAATAATTGAGTAAAATATGTAAAGTATCCCAAATCATTCATTACCAAATATCTTGATGTCTTATCTTAGGCGGCGGTAATCAAAAATTGATACGCAAAAAAGGCGGAGATGATATCGCTCCGCCTTTTTTAGCATAATTTTATTCTTTTAAAGCGGCTTGAATTTCTTCGAGAAGCAGCTGTGCACCCTCAGGGCTTAGCGTAATTTTACCGTTGCCGTATTCTTTATTTTCTGAAGTGATTTCTCCAGTCATTAAACAAACGCCATGAGGTTTGTACTTTTTCAAGATAATTTTATCTCCGTCAACAAAAAACTCAATGCTGTCTTTTATGGCAATATCCAATGCCCGTCTCAACTCAATCGGCATGACAATGCGGCCTAATTCATCTACTTTTCTCACAACACCTATTGATTTCATAAAAACCCTTCTTCCTTTAAATGTTTCTTTTCTCATGTAATGTTTTAAGGATGTACCTCAATATATCGTAGACGAATGAAACTTTGAAAAAGTTTCCCGCTTTCTATAAGAATTACAAGATATTTTTTCCATAAAACCGAAAAATGTATTACTTCTGTTACACAGTTCCTTGATTTTTTACAAAAACATTTCTTTACCGACGCACACCCCCAAAAATCGCAGTATTTCTGAGAAACTTTAAATGTAGAATCATATTAAATTAGGATAGAGATTGGGTGAAAACATGTTTCAATCAACTGAAATCGGGATTGACTTAGGAACAGCTAATATACTTGTTTACAGCAAAAATAAAGGGATTATCCTAAATGAACCATCTGTTGTCGCAGTGGATACGACGACAAAATCAGTGCTTGCAATCGGAGCTGACGCGAAAAACATGATCGGTAAAACACCGGGAAAAATTGTCGCTGTCAGACCGATGAAAGATGGCGTGATCGCAGACTATGATATGACAACTGATCTGCTAAAGCACATTATGAAAAAAGCCGCAAAAAGCATCGGCATGTCGTTCAGAAAACCGAACGTAGTCGTTTGCACACCGTCAGGCTCAACAGCAGTAGAACGCCGCGCCATCAGTGACGCAGTGAAAAATTGCGGCGCGAAAAACGTTCATTTAATCGAAGAGCCAGTCGCAGCTGCCATCGGAGCGGATTTACCGGTTGATGAGCCGGTTGCCAATGTGGTAGTAGATATCGGCGGAGGGACGACAGAGGTCGCTATTATTTCCTTCGGTGGCGTTGTTTCCTGCCATTCTATCAGGATCGGCGGAGACCAGCTTGATGAGGATATCGTTTCTTTCGTCCGTAAAAAATACAATTTGCTGATCGGCGAACGCACAGCTGAGCAGGTAAAAATGGAAATTGGCCATGCTCTGATTGAACATATACCAGAGGCAATGGAAATTCGGGGACGCGACCTCGTGACAGGTCTTCCAAAAACCATTATGCTTCAATCCAACGAAATTCAAGATGCAATGCGTGAATCCCTTCTGCATATCCTTGAAGCCATCAGAGCGACACTTGAGGACTGCCCGCCTGAATTGAGCGGAGATATTGTTGATCGCGGCGTTATTTTAACAGGCGGCGGCGCGCTCCTTAATGGAATTAAAGAATGGCTCACAGAAGAGATTGTCGTGCCTGTACACGTGGCGCAAAACCCGCTTGAATCTGTAGCAATCGGCACGGGCCGTTCTTTAGAAGTGATTGATAAGCTGCAAAAGGCAATTAAATAGTCTTTACCCGCAAAATTCTCACACGCGGCAAATTTCTTGCTTCTTTTTTCCTCACTTCCTTCATATTGTGGGAAATGGAGAAACGTTAAGGAGGAAACAGATGCTAAGAGATTTAGGAAGAAGAGTAGCGATCGCAGCCATTTTAAGCGGAATTATTCTTGGAGGCATGAGCATTTCTTTGGCAAATATGCCCCATTCGCCTGCAGGCGGCACTGTAAAACTGAATCATCCATAATATTGAAAAAACCCAAGACGTGTCGTTTTGGGTTTTTCACTTTGGGCTCCTTCTTTCCTTTATAGGATCATATTTGATATGATGAGAAAAAAGCTTGGAGGAATGATTCATGGATTCATTTTCACAGAAATTAAATACATATGCACAGCTGGCGGTAGAAGTCGGCGTTAATGTCCAAAAAGGCCAGTATGTAGTCGTCAATGCTTCAACAGACGTCCGGGATTTTGTTCGTTTAATTGTAAAACACGCATATGAAAAGGGCGCAAAAAACGTCTCCGTGAATTGGCAGGATGACGAAGTCGCCAAATTAAAATACGAATTAGCGCCGTTTGAAGCATTTGAAGAATATCCTGAATGGGAAGCAAAAGGCAGAGAAGAGCTTGCCAAAAATGGAGCTGCTTTCATTTCAGTTGTGTCGTCAAACCCAGACTTGCTAAAAGGTATAGATTCCAAACGGATTGCGGCATTCCAAAAAGCAGCAGGCAAAGCATTACATACATACAGACAATATATTCAATCAGACAAAGTCAGCTGGACTGTCGTAGGTGCGGCATCAGCAGGCTGGGCTCACAAGGTGTTTCCTGGCAAATCAGAGGAGGAAGCGATCCACCTTCTGTGGGAAGAAATTTTTAAAGCGACGCGCGTAAATGAAGACAACCCGGTTCAGGCGTGGATCAATCATGACCAAAATCTTCATGAAAAAGTTGACCATTTGAACGAGAGACATTACGCTGCCTTACATTATCAAGCTGAAGGAACTGATTTAACAATTAAGCTGCCTAGGAAGCATGTTTGGGCAGGTGCGGGAAGTGTGAATGAAAACGGCCATGAGTTTATGGCCAATATGCCGACAGAAGAAGTGTTCACGCTGCCGCAAAAAGACGGGGTTGACGGAGTGGTATCAAGCACAAAACCATTAAGCTACGGCGGAAATATTATTGAAAATTTCACCCTGACATTTGAAAATGGCCGTATAGTCGACATTAAAGCTGAAAAAGGTGAGGATATTTTAAAAGAACTGGTGGAAACAGATGAAGGTTCTCACTATTTAGGTGAAGTGGCACTTGTTCCTTACGATTCGCCTATATCACAATCAAACATTCTTTTCTATAACACGCTGTTTGATGAAAACGCGTCAAATCATTTGGCGATCGGAAGCGCCTATGCCTTTAATATTGAAGGCGGAAAGCAGATGTCTCGTGAAGAGCTTGTCAAAGAAGGCCTAAATGAAAGCATTACACACGTGGACTTTATGATCGGTTCTAAGGATATGAATATTGACGGAATTACGGCAGACGGGAAAAGAGAGCCTATCTTCAGAAACGGAAATTGGGCTTTTTAAGTAAATAAAAGGAGGCTTTTTCGCCTCCTTTTTTTATTTTTCTGCTTCATACATTTGCAGATTCGCATAAACGGTTTCTAATACTGGTGCTGCGAGAGATAAACGTTTTGCTTTTTCAAGCAAAAATCCATGCAGGTGGTCGCCTTCTGTCGTTTGGCCGTTTTCCATATCCCGAAGCATGGAGGACTTCATATGGTAAGACATGCTGGTCATCGTACGAAAGCTCTCTTCCTCAAGAGCCGGATCAGCCGGAACACCTTCTTTTCGTAAAACAGCGCAAATTTCCCCAATAAGAGTTTGGGCCGTGTGACGTCCGGCTTCTGTGGCGAGGATTGGGCCAAGCGGTCGTTGAAATAACGTTGTGATCCCCGCTTGCGCTGCAATAAAGAGATACTTTTTCCAAATGTCCTTCTCGATATGCCCGCTAATGATGACTTCAGCCTTCACACCTGAAAATGCCTCTTCAAGCGCTCTTATTCGCTCCGTACGCTCGCCGTTCCATTCTCCAAATACAAAACGATGTGATGCGCTCGTATGATGAATTTCTCCTTTGTTGTCTAAAGCACTTTCTATAAAACACAGGCCGCCCAGCACCTGTTCTTTTGAAAATGCCGTAAATAGCTGCTCATAGTGGCGGTACCCGTTTAAGAAAGGGATAATGACAGATTCCTGATGGATAAATGGTTTGACATCGTCTATCACTTGACCAAGCGAGTATGCTTTAGAAGCAATGATAACGACATCAAATTGCCCTGTTTCTCCGGCACTGATTAGTTCAGGCTGAAATGATACATTCCCTTTTTCACTATGGATGGCAAGCCCGGTTTCTTTCAGCTGCTCAGCTCTTTTTTGGCGCACAAGAAATGTCACATCATTTCCTTTCTCCGAAAGCCGTGCGCCAATATACCCGCCTACTCCACCTGCTCCGACAACCAAAAATTTCATGTTGTGATCTCCTTTCATATTTAGGTATCAAAAAAAGCAGAGAAATCTCTGCTTTTTTATTCCGCGTATAGTTCAGTCAATTTTTTCTGCACATCAGCATT
This sequence comes from Bacillus sp. FSL R5-0576, assembly GCF_038004765.1. Classification (NCBI taxonomy): domain Bacteria; kingdom Bacillati; phylum Bacillota; class Bacilli; order Caryophanales; family Bacillaceae; genus Bacillus; species Bacillus sp. FSL R5-0576. The sequence continues at coordinate 1,385,542 of NZ_JBBORU010000001.1, read as the reverse complement.
TTCAAGGAACTCGTCATAGCTCATTTGCTTATCGACGATGCCGTTAGGTGTAATTTCTATAATTCTGTTGGCAATGGTCTGAACAAACTGATGGTCATGGGAAGTAAACAGCATAGCGCCTTTAAAGCTGATTAAGCCGTTATTGAGCGCTGTAATGGACTCTAGGTCTAAATGGTTGGTCGGCTCATCCAAAATTAAAATATTGGCGCCAGAAAGCATCGCTTTCGACAGCATACAGCGGACCTTTTCTCCCCCGGAGAGTACGTTTGCTTTTTTGTGGACTTCCTCTCCAGAGAACAGCATGCGTCCTAAGAAACCGCGTAAAAAGCTCTCACTTTGGTCGTGTGGAGAATATTGGCGAAGCCAGTCTACAAGGTTCAGATCACTGCCTTCGAAATATTCGCTGTTGTCTTTTGGAAAATACGCCTGAGATGTGGTAACACCCCATTTAAACGTTCCGCTGTCAGCTTCCATTTCCCCGGAAATGATTTTAAACAGCGTAGTAACAGCAAGTTCGTTTCGGCCAGTGAAAGCAATTTTATCTTCTCGATTCATAATAAAGCTGACATTGTCAAGCACCTTTACGCCATCGATTGTTTTTGTTAAGCCTTCCACGCGAAGAACATCATTTCCGATTTCCCGTTCCGGCGTGAAGTTAACATAAGGATAGCGGCGGGAAGACGGTTTAATATCATCCAGCGTGATTTTTTCGAGAAGTTTCTTTCTTGATGTAGCCTGCTTAGATTTAGACGCATTGGCGCTGAATCTAGCGACAAACTCTTGAAGCTGTTTAATCTGCTCTTCTTTTTTCTTGTTCGCTTCTTGAGAAAGCTTTAACGCCAGTTGGCTTGACTCGTACCAGAAATCATAGTTTCCGACATAGATTTGAATTTTGTTAAAATCAAGGTCGGCAATGTGCGTACATACTTTATTTAAGAAGTGACGGTCATGGGATACGACAATAACTGTGTTTTCAAAGTTAATCAGAAACTCTTCAAGCCACTGGATTGCCTGAAGGTCCAGGTGGTTCGTCGGCTCATCGAGCAGCAGAACATCCGGCTTGCCGAATAATGCCTGTGCCAAGAGAACTTTTACCTTCTCCGAACCGCCGAGGTCTGCCATCTTTTTTGTGTGCAGATCTTCTGAGATACCAAGACCTTTTAACAGGATCGCAGCTTCACTTTCCGCTTCCCAACCGTTCAGTTCCGCAAATTCACCTTCTAGCTCAGCAGCACGAATCCCATCCTCATCTGAGAAATCAGGCTTCATGTAAATAGCGTCTTTCTCCTGCATGACTTCATACAGGCGTTTGTGGCCCATAATAACCACTTTCAGCACTTCATACTCTTCGTACTCAAAATGGTTCTGCTTCAAGACGGCAAGACGCTCGCCAGGACTCATATGCACGTCGCCTGTCTGAGGCTCGATTTCGCCTGACAGCACCTTTAGAAACGTTGATTTACCGGCACCGTTTGCACCAATTAACCCATAGCAGTTGCCTGGGGTAAATTTAATATTAACATCTTCAAATAACTTGCGATCCGCAAACCGCAAGCTTACATTATTTACAGCAATCATTTATTATCCTCCATCATGTCTATCATCAATAAAAGTATACCATGAATGCAGGGCAAGAGAAATGATTCCCTGATAAAACAGAGAGAAAACACTTATACACCCAAACCAGCCAGCTGTGTTACAATTAAAGAGAGAGAATGCATCCGCCTGGAAAATTACACACTCTCATGGAGGAACACGTTGAGGCTTTTAACACTTACTGAATATTGCTTACTGATCTTTTTTACGGGCTTTTACCTTGCCGTAACAGGCTTTACCGCCAAAGATATCGGCTTATATATAGGCATAGCCCTTATTTACATATTTTCGCACATTTTTTCTAAACGGCTTTTAGAAAAGCGCGGAAAAGAGAACAAACAGGTTCACCTTTTCTTCAGTGTGCTAGCTATTATCGGTTCAGTGTTCATCACGGTTTTATGCATTGCATTAGTCGCTTCTTTTTCAAAATAAAAACGCCTGCTGTCCAAAGGCCAGCAAGGCGTTTTTATTTTGTTTGACGCATTTCGTTAAACGGGAAAAAGACAAACTTCGATGTGCCGACAATTCGATCTTCCGCGATCAGTCCCAGCCCGTTTCGGCTGTCCATAGAATTCAGCCGGTTATCTCCCATGACAAAGTATTTGCCTTTCGGAACCTTAACCGGTCCAAAGTCTCCTGTCAGACTGACACCAAGTTTTTCTGCTTCCTTCTTGTTTTTAGACAAGTAAGGCTCGGCTACTTTTTTACCGTTTATATAAAGCGTGTCATCCTTCATTTGAACGGTTTCTCCAGGCTTTCCGATCAATCTTTTTACATAATGGATTTTAGAAGTTTCACCGTTGATAATAACGATATCTCCGCGCTTCAGCTCGCCGATATAGTTGACTGTTTTATTCACAAACAGCCTTTCTCCGTCATGTAATGTGGGATACATAGATGAACCTTCAACTAAATACGGTTCAAACAAAAAGTGACGGATCAGGAGAGCCAGCAGAACAGCGATGACAATCGCTTTACCCCATTCCAGGTACGTATTGGTTTTTTTCTTCGCCGTTTTCTCAGTATTCGTATTTTTTTCCTCGGTCAAAGTGTTTCCTCCTAGACAATTGCTATGTCAGTTGTTTCTCTTCTTTTACTTTATCATAAAAAAGAATAAAATACATAACTTAACCGCGCTCCCTGCCGGCCGGATAAGAAAAAGCGTCCTTTCGAACCAAGGACGCTTTTTTTCTTATTTTTCTGTAACAGGTTTTTTGACGATACCGAGGATAATTGCCATCACGACAGCACCGATCACGATACTTAAAAGGTAAAGCATCGGATGGTTTGTAATGAAAGCTACGAATACTCCTCCATGAGGCGCCGGAAGCGTTACTCGGAAGAATTCAGTTAATCCGCCGGCAACAGCTGCACCGACTACAGCAGCTGGTATGACGCGAAGCGGATCAGCCGCAGCAAATGGGATCGCTCCCTCTGTTACGAAAGCAGCTCCCATGAAATAGCATGTAATACCAGCTTCACGGTCACGCTGAGTGAATTTGTTTCTGAAAATGGTTGTTGCAAGTGCGATACCAAGCGGAGGAACCATACCGCCGGCCATGATTGCTGCATGAGGCGCATAGTTGCCTGCATCGATCATGGCGATACCGAACGTAAAGGCTGCTTTATTAAGCGGGCCGCCCATATCGATCGCCATCATGCCGCCCAAGATAATACCCATTAACACAAGGTTTCCAGTACCAAGGCTTTCAAGCCAGTTTGTTAAGAAATTCATAAATGCCGCTACAGGTGTATTAACGACAAATTGCATTAATACGCCAGTGATAAAAATACCGAACAGCGGGTAAATCAAAACAGGTTTTAATCCATCAAGTGACTGAGGGATAAACGTAAATACTTTTTTCAGTAAAATCACGACATAACCGGCAAGGAATCCGGCAATTAAGCCGCCTAAGAATCCAGCATTCGCTTGAGTTGCCATAAATCCTCCGACCATACCAGGCGCAAAACCAGGACGATCTGCAATACTCATCGCAATGAAACCGGCCAGAACTGCAACAATCAGTTTTAATGCATTGTCGCCGCCGATAAAGTTTAATGCTGCTGCAAACGTGTTGTAGCTAGGATCATTCGGATCAGCAGAGTGAATTCCCCAGAAGAATGAAATCGCAACGAGAATACCGCCGCCGACTACGAACGGAAGCATGTTGCTGACACCGCTCATCAGGTGCTTATAAAACGCGTTTCCGATACTGCTTCCAGACTTGCCTCTCGCTTCTTCATCGTCGTTTGAATCTGCAGAACCGCCGCCGCTGCCTTGATAAATCGGCGCATCTTGATTCATCGCTTTTTCGATAAGCTCTTGCGGACGTCTGATACCCGCCGTTACAGGAACTTGAAGTACGCGCTTGCCTTTAAAACGTTCCATTTCAACCTGCTTGTCCGCTGCGACAATGATTGCAGGTGCATCTTCGATTTCTTGGGCAGTGAGCTTGTGCTTAATGCCGCTTGACCCATTTGTTTCGACCTTAATTTCCACACCAAGCTCTTTCGCTTTTTCTTTAAGGGCATCCGCAGCCATGAATGTATGGGCAATACCTGTCGGGCATGCAGTAACCGCTAAAATTTTCCCTTTTCCGGCAGGTGCTGGTGCCGCTTCTTCTTCTTCCTCTTCGTCATCATCTTTATCGTGCTGATTAATAATGTCGATGATGGCATCTTCAGACTCAGCTTCAAGGAGCTGCTTACGGATTTCTTCACGCATTAACAGCGTTGAAAGTCTTGACAATGCTTCAAGGTGAGTGTTGTTTGCGCCTTCAGTTGCCGCGATCATGAACACTAAGTGAGCCGGCTGGCCGTCTAATGATTCATAATCGACGCCGTCTTTTGAACGTCCGAACGCGATCGCCGGGTTGATAACGCTTGCCGTTTTCGCATGGGGGATAGCGATTCCTTCACCGATACCCGTGGAGCTTTGGCTTTCGCGATTTAAAATGGCTTCTTTATAGGCTTGTCGGTCATTTAACTTTCCAGCCTTATCAAGAACAGTGACCATTTCGTCAATAACATTTTCTTTTTCTTTGCTCTCAATATTAAGCTTTATCGTATGCTTCGTTAAAAGCTCAGTTATTTTCACTTGTGTTTCCTCCTCTATAGACGTGTGACCTTAACTTCAGGAAGAAGCTGCTGGACAAATTCTTCTGTTCCAAGTTCTTCAGAGAACGCGGTAGCACTGCCTGAAGTAACTCCTAAGCGGAATGCTTCTTCAAGCGGCAGCTGTTTGGAAATTCCGGCAAGGAAACCTGCAACAACGGAATCCCCTGCTCCGACTGAGTTTACCAATTTCCCCTTTGGCACGTTAGCAAAATAAACAGCTTTGTTCGTAAACAGAAGCGCTCCGTCTCCGGCCATTGATACGATTACATGTTCAGCGCCTTGTTCTACAAGCTTTTTCCCATAAGGAACGGCTTCCTCAACAGATGTAATGGTCGTGCCGAACATTTCTCCAAGCTCATGGTGATTTGGCTTCATCAAAAATGGTTTCATTTCTGTTGCTTTCAAAAGAGCCTCGCCTGAGATATCCAGAACAACTCGTGCGTTCTGCTGTTTGCAGGCCTCTGCGATTTTTTCATAAGTATCGTGAGGGAGTGAAGATGGAATGCTTCCTGCAAGAACAACGATATCTCCCTCTTGCAAAGATTGGAACTGTTCTAAAAAGGCTTTGAAATCTTCATCCGAAATTGTCGGTCCCTGCCCGTTAATTTCAGTTTCATCACCAGTTTTCAGCTTTACATTGATACGGGTATCCCCTTTTACTTCAGAAAAAGCTGTTTCCAGGTTTTCTTCCCGTAAAAATGTTTTGATATATTCTCCGGTAAATCCGCCGACGAATCCGAGCGCTTTAGACGCCACATGGTGTCTTTTCAGCAGTCTCGATACGTTGATGCCTTTGCCCCCTGGATACTTGGTATCATACGAAGAACGGTTCAGGCCTCCTACAGTAAAATCTTCAACGTGAACAATATAATCGACAGATGGATTAAGTGTTACAGTGTAAATCATGGTTTCACTACCTTTACGACAGTTTTTTCTTGGTAATTATCGAATGTAAGCTCTTCAGCGTCAGTCGTAATGATTGTTGCGTCGCCTATTCCGGCGAATGCCGAAAATGAAATTTCTCCGAACTTCGAAGGGTCTGCTAAGACGTAAGCGTGTTTTGCCTGTTTGATCGCTTTCTGTTTTAAAAGGGCCTCATCAGGGTCCGGCGTTGTGAATCCAGCCTCTGTATGGACACCGTTTGTCCCCAGAAAACTCTTGTCAAATCTGTACTGGTCCATGGCAATCAGTGAAGCGCCTCCAATAATCGCGCCCGTTCTGTGCTTTACGTATCCTCCAAGCAGATAAAAAGAAATTTCTTTCCTTATTAATGCATCGATATGCATTACCCCGTTTGTGACAACGACAATATCTTTGGTTTTATCCATAAAATCAATCATGTGCAATGTCGTCGTGCCTGCATCAAGGTAAATGCAATCCCCTTCTTCTAAAAGAGAAGCTGCTTTTTCAGCAATCTTCAGTTTATCGTGAAGGTTTTTGGATGATTTTTCAAGCATATCGGGTTCAAGTCTGATATCGGAAAGCTTGGCCGCTCCACCATGAACGCGCTTTAAAAAACCGCGTTCTTCAAGTGTCGATAAATCTCTTCTGATTGTTGATTCAGAAGCATTAGTCAGATTTATAAGCTCTTGAATCTTTACCACATCATGCTTTTCTATTTGATCAATAATCAATTGATGCCGTTCAGGAGTTAGCATGCTTCACCTCCTAATGAAAACGTATTCATTTTGAATACAATTTCATTGTAAACGCTATTTTCGGTTTAGGCAACTAAAATCATTCAAATTCATTCAATAACTATCAAAATCTTTCACGTTTCTCCATATTAACGTATGTCTATAGGGTTTGTAAACTGTAAATTCGACAAAAATAAGGACAATTGTACGACATTTTCTTCTTATTTTAATGAAAAAAGTCTTTTATATTCATAGTAGAAATCACTAAACATAAAAAAACCTCATGCATGTTGCATGAGGCTACTCATAACGCAGCGCTTCAATGGGATCAAGCTTTGCGGCTTTATTTGCAGGAAGCATGCCGAAAATAACACCAATGAGCATACTGAACAGCACGCCCCCGCATACAACCTGCCAGGATATGAGTGACGGCCAGCCCGCAATGGCTGAAACAAGCGCGGCCCCTCCGTATCCAATACCAATCCCGATCAGTCCGCCAATCAGCGTCAATACGACTGATTCAATTAAAAACTGAGTCAGAATCTGTCCTCTCGTCGCACCAAGTGATTTTCTGATTCCGATTTCCCGCGTCCGTTCTGTGACTGATACGAGCATAATATTCATGACACCGATTCCGCCGACCAAAAGGGAAATACCTGCAATTGAGCCGATAATCGTCGTCATAATTGCCGTTACCTTGCCAATTCCGGCCGCAATCTCTTCCATGTTCATCACTTGATACGAATCCTCTGTGCCATGATTGTCATTTACCAGCTGTGCCGCTTCTTTTCCAGCCGATTTTATGTCGTCTGCTGATTCGACCTGCAATGATACGTTACTGAAATCACTTGTGCCAAAAGAGGATTTCATCATATTAAATGGCACATACATTTCACTTAAATCGAAAGAAAGCAAGCCTGTTTCTTTTTTCAGCACGCCGATAATTTCAACGGGCTGTCCGTTTATCCAGACAACTTCACCTAAAGGGGAGGTTTTATCGAACAGTTCTTCAGCCATCTTTTGAGAGATGATTCCGGCTCTATTCCCCGCGAGAAAGTCATTGTCGGTAAATGTTCTGCCGCTTTCGATTTCTAAAGAATTGACATTCATGTATCCATCATTCATTCCGTTAACCGTAGCATCGGTTTCTTCTTCGTGATAACGCGCTGTCATACTTTCAGAAGTCGAAGCAACGACTTGTTTAATACCTTCTATTCCTTTTAAACCTTTAATATCGTTTTCTGTAAACGTAGATTCAGCTGCGGCGTTCGGGTTGCTTGCAAGCTCCTCGTCGCTAGGCATATAGTACAGCTCCACAGTATTTCCTGGGCCGCTGATCGACTGCTTCAGCATTTGCTCGCCGCCCTGTCCTACCGCAACGACAACAATGACAGAGCCTACACCAATGATAATGCCGAGCATCGTTAAGATCGAACGCATTTTATGGGCAAGGACAGAGCTTAGAGCCATTCTGATGTTTTCTAACAGGCTCATTCTCCCACACTCCTTTGTCCGGAGCTGGCAGGAACAATGTTTCCGTCACGCACCATGACGATCCGATTCGTGCAATCAGCTACTTCAGGCTCGTGAGTAACCAGAACGATTGTCGTTCCCTCGGCATTTAATGCTGTAAACTGATCCATAATCGCCTCGCTTGTTTTCGTATCCAGCGCACCGGTCGGTTCATCAGCTAAAATCAATTTCGGCTCATTCACGATCGCCCTCGCAATCGCCACCCGCTGCTTCTGCCCACCCGACAGCTCGTTGGGCATGTGGAGCATTCGATTGGCTAACCCGACCTTTTCCAATGCTCTCTCAGCCCGCTCTTGACGTTCTTTTTTGCCTATCCCGGAATAAATCATCGGCAGCTCGACATTTTTTTTTGCGTTCAGCCGCGGAAGAAGCTGAAATTGCTGAAATACAAAACCGATGGACCGGTTACGGACTGCCGCCAGTTCTTTATCTTTATATGAAGAAATGTCTTCGCCGTCCAATTGATATGTACCGGAAGTCGGCCGATCAAGACAGCCGATAATATTCATGATCGTCGATTTCCCTGATCCTGACGGCCCCATAATCGAGACATATTCACCTTGATGAATGTCCAAATCAATAGAATGGAGAACATCAAACGTTTCCTTTCCGATCTGGTAGCTTTTTCGCACATTAGAAAGCTGAATCATTTAAGATTTCACTTCCATTCCGTCAGTCACCTGATCAGATGGATTCAAAATGACTTGATCATCTTGGGAAAGCCCCTCTTTAATTTCTGTCAGGTCATCTGTCACTTCGCCGATTTTGACATCAACTCGCTTTGCTTTTCCGTCTTTTACTGTATACACATAATATTGGTCATCTTCTTTTTTGACTGCCTTTGAAGGAAGCGTATTTGCTTTCCGTTTATCTGTTTCAATATTCATGATAAATTTAAAGCCTGGCTTTCCTTCTGGAAGATTTCCTTTTATTTTCACTTGAAGCGGGTATTGGACCGCCTGTTCTGTTCCTTGTGCCGCAGCGCTCTCCTGCTGATCCGGAACAAGCCCGACTGCGGAAACCGTGCCTTTCCATGTTTTACCCTGTATTACATCTGAAGTGAGTGTGACCTTCTGGCCTTTTTTGACTTTCAATGTATCGTATTCAGACAATTTCCCTGAGACGACAAGGTCTTTTGGGTTGCCGATATGTATGACAGGCTCTTGAATATCTGACTTTTTGGATGCCGCTTCTTGGTTGACAGAAATAACGGTGCCTTCAATTTCGCTTTTCACTTCTAAATCTGATACCCGGTTGGCAAGTGACTGTCGCTGAAGCTCGGTTTGTTTTAATTCGATCTCCGCTGTTTTTTTCTGCATTTGAAGCTCTGTTCGTTCAGATTCGATTTGTTTTTCTGCTTCTTTCTTTCCTACCTGTTTTTCCAGTTCTCTTTCTTTGCTGTCTAAGGCTTTTAACTTTTCTTGAATTTGGTCAATTTGAAGCCGGTTGGATTCAGACGTTAACTGGTTCTGTTCTTTTTCCAGGCTCAGCTGCTCATTTGTATAGGTGACTAAAGGCGTGCCCTTTTTAACTTTATCACCTTCCTTTACTTTAATGTCTTCTAATGTCCCTTTATCCGCTTCATAAAAAACATACTGTTCATTTGAAAATTTTAGCGTGCCAGGAACCATAACCGTTGATGAGATTTCATTTTCTTCAACGCTCCCCGTCTGTATCTCCTTGCCGGCGCTGCCGCTTGTTGGAGCGGCAGACCGGTATATATTGATTCCAACAAAAAGAGCGACTATAACTGCGATTCCAATTCCGATCCAGACTTTTTTCATGAGCCTATGCACCCGCCACAGAATTGATTAAACCTGAAAAGAGCGAAAATACAACTAAAATTCCGAATAGAATGATTGCTGAAATCCACCCGGCTTTTTTGGAGATGCCTCCCGTTTTGTGAAGTCCGATTGCTAATAATACAAAGCTCCAGATGCTGAAAATTTCAAAGGTATTTAACACGCTGGCAAGAGCCCCGTCAGATGGGATAATCCCTGCCAGTGACGTCGTGCTGTAAAGAGGATTCACGTCAGTCGTAAAAGCAACGATTCCATTAACCAATAATCCGAGACTGCTAATCAAAGAGACAAACAGACCGAGAGAAAGCATTTTTTTATATGTCGTAACACCGCCTGATGCTTTTACACAGAGCCAATAAATAAGAGGGGCAATAAATAATGCTGCGATACCGCCGATAATAGCGCCTGCCATTCCGCCAAATTTGGTTATTGTTGCGACAGCCTCCTTTTGTTCAGCTGATAGCCCTTGCGTATCCTGGCTTTTCAAAAGCTCACTATAATCCGTACCGAGTGATTGCAGCACAGCACCGACGATGATAATTGCTGCGACAATCAAAAGCGGTCCCCATACAGCCGGCCTTTCTCTAATTCTTTCAAATTGAACGGATGGACTTGTGATCACTCCGAAAAGTGAAGGCTTTTCAGCCGCCGTTCCACTGTTTTTTTCTACATTCGTTTCCATTTCAAAACCTCCTTGAGAATATCTAACCAATAGTACGGGAAGGATATTAAAAAGTTTCATGTTTTTCTAATAAATTTCCAAAAACCTTCAATTTATACTGAAGGCTTTTCATATTATTCTATCGCTGTGCTGTATTGCGCTTTCACAAGTCCGGCATAAACGCCTTCTTTAGCGAGCAGCTGCTCATGGTTTCCTTCTTCTATTTTCTTGCCGTGATCAAGAACAATGATGCGGTCGGCATCGCGGATCGTAGACAATCTGTGAGCAATCATCACTGCTGTACGCCCTTTCAGAAGCGTTTTTAGGGCCTGCTGAATTTTCACTTCTGTCTCTGTATCAATGCTTGCCGTTGCTTCGTCAAGGATGATAATAGCCGGATCGGCGAGCAATGCTCTTGCAAAGGAAATGAGCTGACGCTGACCGGCAGACAGTACGCTGCCCCTTTCCTCCACCTCTGTTGCGTATCCTTCCGCTAAATCGGAAATAAACTCATCCGCTCCGACCGCTTGGGACGCTTTCATCACCTCTTCATCCGAAGCATTTGGCCTTCCAAAACGAATATTTTCCATGATGGTCCCAGAGAAAATAAATGTATCTTGCAGGACAATGCTGATTTGAGAGCGCAGACTGGCAAGGGAAAGATCCTTAATCGGTATACCGTCTATTTTAATGGTGCCTCCGGTCGCATCATAAAATCGGCTGATTAAATTGGCAATCGTCGTCTTCCCGCTCCCTGTATGCCCGACAAGCGCAAGCGTCGAGCCTGCAGGAATAGAGAAAGAAACGGCGTGAAGGGCTTTTCGTTTTTCATCATACGAAAATTCAACCTCTTCAAAACTGATCTCCCCATTTATCTTTTCCTTATGAATGGCATTCGGCTTCTCCTTGACATTTGGCTGTTCGTCCAGAAACTCAAAAATCCGTTCTGATGATGCCATCCCCATTAACAGCTGATTATAGACCTGACCCAGTCTCGAAATTGGTTCCCAAAACATTCCCAGATAGAAAGCAAAAGAAACGAAGACGCCAATCGTAATGGTTTCATTCATGATGAGTGTGGCTCCATACCAAATCAAGACAGCCGTCCCAATCGCATTCGTCATTTCTACCAGCGGACGGAACATGGCATTTTTTCTAGTTGCTTCCCGCCATGATTCGTAGTTCTCCTGATTGACACCGTCAAAATACGCCATGTTTTCTTCTTCCTGCGTAAATGCCTGTGTGACCCGGATGCCCTGAATGCTTTCATTTAGATGAGAGTTGAGCTTCGATTGCTTCAGCCGTACCGTTTGCCAGGATCGGCGTATTTTTTTTCTGAGACTTGTTGAAATAAAAAACATAATCGGCAATGTCACCATGATGGCTATAGTCAGCTCAGGGCTCAGCGTAAACAAAATGATAATCACGCCGGCCAGAAGCAGCAAGTCGGTCAACAAATTGATGACTCCGCTTGTAAAGAGCTCCTGAAGAGAGTTAATATCATTCATGATCCTGACTAAGATCGATCCCGCCGACCGCTGATCAAAAAATCGATGGGATAAGCGCTGCACATGGGTAAATAAATGCTGTCGCAAATCGTAAATGACATGCTGGCCAAGCTGATTCATCCACCTGATTCTTAACACATTGGCGGCGTAATTGAGGACATATAAACCGCTAATAATAAAAATGAGCTGAATCAGCAGCTCCGAGTTTCTCCCTGTAATCGCTTGATCAAGAACATAAACGCCGATCAGAATGGGGATCACAAGCTTCACAGCAGTGCCAATCAATACGGTGAGAAAAGAAAGCGGCAAAATTGTTTTTCGATATGGTTTGACATAGCTCAGCAGCCGCCACATTTGAGCCCAGTTAAACGGCTTTTCAATAATTTCATCTGAAGAGTAATAGAAACGCTCTAAAATCCCCTGTTTTTTCGCTTGTTTCATTTGGCCCCTCCCTATCCGACCTCATGCGGCTCATTAATCATTTTGACATCACGGTATTGCAAATCGTAAATCTTTTTATAGTAGCCGCCTTTTTCAAGAAGCTCATGATGTGTTCCCCTTTCACGAATGCGTCCTTTATTAAAAACGAGAATTTCATCGGCGTGTTTCAGTGAAGAAATGCGGTGAGCGACGATAAAGGTTGTGCGGTTTTTCATGACTTCTTTTAAGGCAAGCTGTATGCTGTGCTCCGTTTGCATATCTACTGCACTTGTGGCATCATCCAATATTAAAATGCTCGGGTTCAAGCAAATGGCTCTCGCAATGGCAATTCGCTGTTTCTGCCCGCCGGAAAGCCCCATTCCCCTCTCTCCCAGCATGGTGTCATACCCATCAGGAAGCTCCATAATAAAGTTATGAGCCTGCGCCCTTTTTGCCGCTTCGATGACGTCTTCCATTGAGGCATCCGGCCGCCCATACGAAATATTTGATCTAATCGTAGATGAAAACAGGAAGGATTCTTGAAGTACGACCCCGATATTGGAACGAAGGGTTTTTAACGAATACTCTGTGATGGGTTTGTGATCAATGGTAATCATTCCGCTAACAGGACTGTAAAATCTGGTGAGAAGCTGTGTCACTGAGCTTTTGCCTGAACCTGTCGGGCCCAACAGTCCGATTACCTTCCCGCTGTTTGCCTCAAAGCTTACATTGCACAGCGCGTTTGTTTGTTCTTTCCCGTATGCAAGAGAAACATTTTTGAAATGGACATCTCCGGTTAATTTTTGTTTATGCAAAGCATGAGGATGATCTGTAATGTCTTCTTCTTTTTCCAGAATGTCGAGCAGGCGTTCCCCTGACGCTTTTGCTTGAGAGAACATATTGATGACAAAACCTAAGTTCATAATGGGCCACATCATATAATTGACAAGGCTGAAGAAAGCAACAAGCTCGCCGGGATTGAGCTGATTTTGCATAACCAAGTAACCGCCGTATGAGAGAAGAGCTACAATACAAATGTTACCAATGAACTCCATTAAAGGGAAATACGCAGACCAGATGGATGATGTTTGTAAATACTGCGCCCTGTATTCTGCATTGGCTTTATTGAAAGTGCTGATCTGAAAATCTTCCCTGGAAAGAGATTTAACCGTATTAATGCCGCTGATATTTTCCTGGACTTTTGTATTGAGTTTCGCAAACGATTTGCGGATGCCTCTGAAGGCGGGATGGACTCTTTTGTCAAACCGGTATACCGCAACCGCGAGAAATGGCAGAACAGCTATTGTCACAAGCGTGAGAGGAACAGAATAGTAAAACATAACCGACAGGCTGATGGCTACCAGCAGGCCGAATCGAATGAGCTCAGCGAGACCGTATGATAAGAAAAAACGAAGCCCTTCAACATCAGCAGTCAGCCTGGACATCAAATCTCCTGTTTTCGCGTTATCATAGTAAGAAAAAGAAAGCCGCTGCAGTTTTTCATACAGACCATTTCTCAGCCGATAAACGGATTTGATCCCGAACATATCACCTAAATACTGATGAAAAAAGGTAGCCGTTCCTTTCAAAACCATTACCGCAATAAATCCTAAGCTGACCCACGCCGCAAGCTGATACTGCCGTCCCAGCACGATCTCATCAATCGTAATTTGCAGGATAATCGGATAAACGACAGTAATTGCAGTCATCAAAAGCATGGCTAGAAGCGACCACATAAACACTTTTCTATACGGCCAATAATACATTTTTAATCTTTTAAATGTCTCCATATCCAGCACCTTTCCAACATTTATCATCTTTACTATATCGATACCCGAAATAAATTTCTATTATTTTTCAAAATTTCAGTCTAATTATGGAATGAGTCTCTTACTTTATAGGGAGTACCATATGTAGAATAAACGCTTACAGAAAATCATTGTATGCTGGGGATACTTGGGGATATGCCAATGAAATACAGAAAAACCGGACGGCTGAAATGCCGTCCGGTTTTCATCCCCCGCTGACCGGCGATATGATGGCTACCGTGTCACCTGAAGATACAGAGGTATTTTCTTTTACATAGCTTTCGTTAACGGCAATCATAGCCGTATCAATAGATTCAAGACCGTATTGTTCTTTTAGACTCGCTTTTATTTCATCTGTGGTTGCTTGTTCCATATCTATTTCTATTGCTTGTGTACCGGCCTGTTCAGCAAGCCCTGCAAATAAAAGAATTTTAATCATGCTGCTCTCCCTCGCTTAGGTCTGGTTTTCCGTTCGGATAAGCTGTTGTTTCTAGCTGGTCGCCGATCCATTGCTCACCGTCTTCCCAAATTTCTTTTTTCCAAATCGGCACAATCTGTTTAATGCGTTCAATCGCATACTCATTGGCTTCATATGCGGCTTTTCGATGGGGAGAAGATACAGCAATCACCACCGCTGCTTCACCGATATCGAGCACACCTATACGGTGCGTGATCGCAGCTGAGGCACCTTCCCATTTTTCTTCGATTTCAGCGCCGATTTGAGCAAGCATTTGCACGGCCATCGGTTCATATGCCTCATATTCAAGCCGAACCGTTCTTTTTCCGTTTGTCCATTCCCGAACCGTACCAATAAATGTCGTAATGGCTCCTGCTTCCCGTTTCTCCACTTTTTTGATGATGTCTTCAGTATTAATGGGTGTTTTCGTAATCTCAAACCGTTCCATTATGCAGATTCCTCCTTCAGCTGTGAAAGCACAAAATCCACGGCAACCGGATCATCCGCATGAAAAACGGGTAATCCCTGATGCTCTGTCATATGCTCTTTTTTTCTATAGATGATGGCGATTATATTTACTGCTTGCAGCGCTTCCAGATCTTCCTTTTCACTTAGAATTACCACTTTAGGATAAGGGGCTTTTTTAAAGCCTTCAATCAGAAGACAGTCTGTTTCGAGAAATTGGTATAACTCGATCAGCCGTGCCAAATCCCAATTGCGGCGGGCAGTCAGCTGTAACACACCAGCACCTTCTACCGCTGTTACATCAGCACCTGCCGCCTTGTAACGGTCCGTGTCTTTTCCTTCCGTGAGCGCTTGCGGTTCACCGCCGTGACCATGATGCTTCAGGCAGCCCAAATAGACTCCCTGTTCAGAGGCTTTTTCAAGAATGCGCTCAATAAACGTTGTTTTCCCGCTGTTTTGAAATCCTACAACTTGGACGATCGGGAAAGGACGGACCAAGGCCATTCACTTCCATTCTCTTCTCTGATGAGCAGCACTTGAACCGTTCTGCCAGTTTCGTAGCCTCGCGTGCCGCCCGGCAGGATAATAAATGCATTGGCATCTGCAAGTGATGTGACGGAGCTCGACTTATCTAATCCGACGGGTGTCGCCAACAGCTTCCCTTCCTGATGGTGCACGAGCGCACGAACAAATCGGGTAAATGGGTTCGGCTTCGGAAAATCCTTGGTCAAAACAGCTTCCGCACAAATCGAATGCGGTGTTTCATTGAGCAGCCATGTCTGGATTATCGGTTTGACAAACAGTTCAAAACCGACATAGCATGCCGAAGGATTACCTGAAAGGCCAAACAGCAGCATATCGTTTGCATGCGCCACCGTTGTCACGCTGCCCGGGCGCATGGCAACTTTATTAAACAGCACGTCCGCTCCGAGTTTTTCATAGATCGCAGGCAAAAAGTCAAAGTCACCGACTGACACACCGCCAGTTGTGATCAGGAAGTCCACCTTTTTCATCGCTTCTTTAACTGCAGCAAAGCTTTTATCCAGTTCATCAGAGATTTTCCCTAAATAAAGCGGTGTTGCGCCTGCTTCTATCGCTTGCGCATATACCATACTCGCATTGCTGTTGCGGATTTTTCCCGGTTCCAGCGGATCACTGACATTCAGCAATTCGGTACCGGTTGCGATAATCCCGACTACAGGCTTTCTCACGACAGGCACAGATGCGTATCCGAATGTTGCCAAAAGAGCCGTCACTCCTGGTGTCACCCGGGTACCCTTTGTCAGTAAAACACTCCCTTTTTGAGCGTCCTCACCTGTTTTTGAAATATTATCCCCCGTCTGAAAGCGGCGTTTTAAAGACATAAATGACTTCCCATTCTCCTCAAAGGTTTGAGTCAGTTCAATCATGACGACTGCATCTGCCCCTTCAGGGATTTGCGCGCCAGTCATAATCCGCACGGCCTGAAACGGGCCAAGTTCTTTTTCAGATACTGCCCCAGCTCCAATATGGTCAATAACTTCAAACCGAACTGGGTTTTCACGTGATGCATATGCCGTATCGCACGCTCTGACAGCAAAACCATCGTATGGCGAACGGTCAAACGCAGGGACGTGGTGATCCGCAGTTATATCTTCGGCTAAAAACCGATGAAGGCTGTCTTCAAGCGCCACCCATTCTGTTTCACCTTGTTTTTGAAAATGGCAGACACGCCGAACTGCCTCGTCTACCGGTATCGGTGTTCTTTTCTCCAGCATTCTGACCCCTCCTGTTGTTACAGTCCAATCACTCTTGCCAACACGGAGTTGGCTTCTTTCACATCATTTGTTCCATGCACCAGTGCCCGTCCGTCATTGAAAATGACAATTCTGAAATCCTCGTAAAAAATATGCAGCAAAAACGCATTAGCCTCGACCTTGCCGATTGTTTTCAGCCGCTTAATGAGTTCCTGTTTCGGGATTCTTTTTAATGATTCTGACCTTACCTGCACTGTATCACGGCCGCATAATACAGCAGCTTTTGGTGTATTCCAATCCTGAAGATAAGGATATACCGCATTTGCTCCGCAAGATGGGCAATCCTCACGGCGTACATGATTAACGTTAATCTTCATATGCGAATTGTTCCAGACATCAAATGTCACAAAACCCCGCTGTATTGCTTCTATTTGGCCGGTTAACAGCTTAAATGCCTCAGCCTGCTGATATGCTGAAACGATATGCACAGCAGGCGGAATAATGCCGGCAGTATCACACGTCGCCCCGCCAACAGGAATTTGATCAAACAAACAAGACAGACAAGGGGTTTCTCCGGGAATGACAGTCATGAACATTCCCTGGCTGCTTACACAGGCGCCATAGACCCAAGGTGTCTTTGTTTTCTGGGCAAGATCGTTTATCAGCATGCGGGTTTCAAAATTATCTGTCGCGTCAATCACGACATCTGCTTTTTCAATCAGCGGCTCAAGCGTTTCGGCTGTTCCTTCGGTAACATACGCCTCAATATGTATCTCGCTGTTAATCGCTGATAGATGCTCTTTGGCAGCCATGGCTTTCGGCATGCGGAGTTTGGCATCGCTTTCTGTATAAAGCTGCTGCCTTTGAAGATTGCTCCACTCCACATAGTCACGGTCAATAATGGTAATCGTACCGACTCCCGCTCTCGAAAGCCCTTCAGCTCCTGCAGTGCCGAGCGCTCCCGCTCCGACAATCAGCACATGGCTGTCTGCCAGTCTTTTCTGGCCCTCTTCCCCAATTTGCTTAAATCTGATTTGCCGTGAATAACGTTCCTCCATCAAACCTGTTCTCCTTATCTTTTATGTCATCTTATCATGTTATTGCCCCGTCAGTCCCGCTTGAGGGAGTTCGATTTTTCTTCCAAACAGCTAAAATCATCACGTGTATTAATGTTGATAAACTCTGCCGGGTTTGCTCCGATATTTTCAGCCTGTACGTAACAAACCGAAATTCTGCCTAATAAATCTGATATTCTCAACCTCTTCTCAGAAAGCTGATCGTATAGAACTGGCATGATACGTTTGTGGTAAATCGCAATCAATGGCTGCACTTGTCCGTCTGAAATTGGGACTACCGCGTCCGCACCGGCAGTCATCAGACGTTTGAGCTCCAGCATCGTCCTTCTTTGTATCAGCGGTGTGTCACAGGAAAGAACAGTATAAAGATCACCGTTTGTCTTTTTAAAAGCGGTATATATACCAGCCAATGGCCCCATGCCTTGAAATGGCTTAGCATCTTGATACACTTCATTTTCACCGTTTTCTTGAAATCTATCAATAAATTCGGGACGGCTGATGATAACCGTTTGTTCTCCAAGTGCCTCTTTAGCGCATTCGTAAAGCATCCTGCCCTTCCATTTGACAAACGCCTTCGGTTCTCCAAATCGCCGCGAGGCTCCCCCTGCCAGCAGTACGTTTACATCCTTCATATCATCTCACCTCTAGTTTCGTTAAAAGCATAGCAAAAGCAAAGGCTCAACGCTACTGCTTGTCTGTTTATTAAAGAGGAATAGCTGTTCAGTATTTGCATATTGTAGTGTTAACATCATGAGGGAGATGGTTCGAATGAAAAGATCAGGTCCTTTTTTCCACGACGTGTCTCAGGAGAACCTTTATTTAAAATCCGAGCTTTCAAGGTGCCATAAGCTGATTTCTGAACTTGAAGCAAGCTACTTTCATCAGAAAAATAACAAACTGCTCAAAGAAAATAACGATATGAAAGAAAAGCTCCAGCAGCTGTCTGCCGAATTAACACATATGTCAACAAAAGAAAAACATGCCTCCCACACCAGCCAAACCCTGCACCAAATAAGAGCTGAACTGCTTGATAAAATCGTTGTTTTGCAGGAGCTTCTATCTGCTGAAACCTATAAACGCAGAGCCGAAATCGAAGAAAAACATAAACTTCATATTGCTAAAGTCAAAATCGAAGAAGAAAATAAAAATCTTCATAAACGGATCAGCGAACTTCAAGCCTCAATTGAGCAGGAACAAAATGCACTGCTTCAGGCAAAACAGCAAGCCGAATTGATAAAAGCCGAAAACGGGCGTCTAAAAGAGCAAATGGTAGAAAAAGAATATCAGCTAAAACATATTAAAATAGAAGTTGATCATATGAAAGATCGAATCATAGAAACGAAAGAAAGACTGCTAGACATAGAAAAAACGAAAGAAAAATTATTTCACGAAACTATTATATCGTATAAACGGCAGCTTGATGAAAGCGATGCCTGGATTGCTTCTCATTTTGCCGATATTGATGGCGGCACAAAACAAAAAGAAAAAACGGAAGAAGAAGCTCCAGCGGTATACGCGCAGCCAAATCATGTAGAGACCATCCTTGAAGATGTCACCAAACAGATACATGTGCTTCAAAAACAGCTTGCCCACGCCCAATCATCAGACCAGGCCAAGAGCCATACAATCGAAGAGCTGAAAAACAGAGCCGCTGAAGAAAAGCCTTATCAAAAGTGGGTGTATAAGCTTAATCTTGAAAAAGAAAACAAACCTTCACAGAAAAAACCTCAATAAAAAAACTGCTTGAGCGATGCCAAGCAGTTTTTCTTTATATTTACTCGTTTGCTGATTCTGCAGATTCGATTTCACCCTCTAAAATGTACTGCCCGCGATATGGCTTTTTCACTTCCGGGTACATTTTAATTAAGCTTTGCATAAACGTTGTCATATTAGGGATTTCAAGACCGCTTTCTTTTTCAATCTCTTTTTGAAGCTCCGAGCTCTTAATCGCCGCGTTGTGGCGTTTTAATGTTTTAATAGCAGCTTCACGCAGCTTAGCTGCTTTTGATCCCGGTCTTGCCGTTCCTCTTCTTCTTCGTGTTGTTCCGTCTGGTATACCGGCAGGAAGAGAGGAAATAGATTGAAGCTGAGGCTGAACAGACTGCTGCTGTGATTGCGGCTGATAGCTTCTGATTTCCTGAGCCGCAAGCTCAGCGAGAACCGGCAGAGAGTCAGGTTTTTTTTCAGAACGGAAATCCTTTTTGATTTCGGAAGGGCTTCCATTTCTGTCCAGCTCTCTTAATTTTGCGTATATTTTATCACGTTCAATTTGATATTCACGAATGACTTTCACTTCAGCTTCATTTAATTGTTCTAACCGCAAGCGCAAAGCTTCTCTTTCATTAAACATTCCTCAATGTACCCCCTATCAAAATTAACATCTTTAATTAAGATATTAGATTACAAAAGTAATTTTATCAACTATTATTTTAGCATTTTACTATTATATTTACTCTATGAAAAATTCCTTATTTTCTGAAAAAGTTTTATTTTTCAAAAGAGTCCTTTGTTCTCAAGGGGTCAAGGGTCTTTCTAGTTTATTTGGTATAATGTTGAAAATATATATTTTACTTACTTCTTTAAAGAAATTTAGTGTAATATCTACAATTTTCGAGTTACGAGATATGAGATTTATCTAAAATTGAGGAAAAACATCAAAAATTAGCTGTGTTTTTTAGCGTATCAATCAAACAAATCATCAATTCCTATACCCAAATTTGGAAAAATAAGCTTCTTACTCTTCTTCCATTGCTTTTTGCACAAATAAAAAACCTGATGTGATCAGGTTTTTAGGAAATACTATTTAGTCAGATACCTATTCCGTTTCAGCCAGAACGCGGTTCACACGTTTTTCAAGCATTTTCATACCGCTCCCGCCGGCTTGGAAGTGACGGAGCTGTCCTGTTTTATCAAACACATAATACGCAGGTACGTATTCATTTTCAAATGCATCGGTTAAAGCATGGTCACTGTCAACAAAAATCGGCTGAGTGATATCGTGTTCAGCGGCTGTTTCTTTAATTTTACCAAGGTCAAGATCATCTTCGGAACGAGGCATATGCACAGCTACAACATTCAGCTGATCTTTATATTTATCACGAAATTCATTCACTTGCGGCATCGCTTCTTTGCACAAGTGGCAGCTGATGGACCAGAAATGAATAAGCGTCGGCTTTTCCCCAATCAATTGCTCTCTCGTCACTTCACCATTTAACCAAGCTTTTTCTCCCGTCAATTCCGGCATGGGCTGACGTAATTTCATTGCTTTTCCCTCCTATTTAACAGAAAGGCCTAACGAATATGCTAGACCGCTTTTCGTTCTTGGAAAGAATTAAAGTGTTTTTTGGCCTGGTTTCCAGTTAGCCGGACAGAGTCCGCCAGTTTGCAGCGCCTGGAGAACACGAAGCGTTTCATCAACATCACGTCCAATGTTGTTATGGAAAACAGTTTGGTATTGGAGCTCCCCTTCAGGATTAATAATAAACAATCCGCGCAAAGCCACACCTTCTTCTTCGATTAAAACGCCATATTCCCGGGATACCTCATGGTTTGTATCAGCAGCAAGCGGGTATTTCAGCTGGCCAAGACCGTTTTCTTTGCGGTCTGTATTGATCCAAGCTAAATGAGTATGGATGGTATCAGTTGAAACCCCGATGACTTCTGCATCAAGATCTTCGAACTCGTCATAGCGGTCGGACATTGCTGTAATTTCTGTCGGACAAACAAAAGTAAAGTCCATTGGATAGAAGAACAGCACTGTCCATTTGTCGTTTTTCATGTTTTCCTCAAGACTTACTTTGCCGAATTCTTTGCTTGCAAGGACTGCTTCCATTTCAAAACGAGGAGCTTGTTTACCTACCATACGTTCTGCCATATGTATCCCTCCAATTTATTGTTTGGCTTAAAAGTCGAAATAGCTTGAAAATAAAGGGTTATTAACCATTTTTAGTTATATTGCAATGCCATTATATAAAAGCAGATTTCCTGAGTCAATTTTTAACAAATCATGCATGTCTTTGGCTTCGACATTTTTGAATAAAACGTTTAACATGGTCATGTACAGGGTAACTAGCCTCAATGTGCAGCCATCAATTAGAAAAGGAGCTCAACATGGACTTTATTAAACAATATGATTGGGCGGGACTGATTACAAATGCCGGTGTTCTGCTCATTAAACTCGCCATTATGATATTGCTCTATTTTATCGTTCGATCATTAGGCATGAAAATCATTAAACATCTGTTTGCAAAATTCGAGGAGCAGAATAGCTTGTCTATAGGACGTGCACATACGCTCCGAAGCCTGACTCTTAACATATTTGCTTATACTTTGATTTTTATATTCTTCGTCATGGTTCTAGATTTGTTTCATTATGATCCAAGCGCTCTTTTAGCGGGGGCAGGAATCGTCGGCCTGGCTGTCGGATTTGGCGCCCAAGGGCTTGTCAGTGACATCGTGACAGGTTTTTTTATTTTGCTTGAGAAACAATTGGATGTCGGAGACTATATTACCGTTTCCACCTTTGACGGAATTGTCGAGCAGGTTGGCTTAAGAACAACTCAAATCCGCAGCTTTGACGGAACATTGCATTACATCCCCAACAGAAACATCACAAACGTGAGTAATCATTCTCGTGGTACCATGCAGGCTCTTGTTGATATTAAAGTGCCGGCTGAAAGAAACATTGATGAAATGATTCATATTTTACAGCAGGTTTGTGATGAGACGGCAGCGGCTCTTCCACAAATAAAAGAAGGCCCAAATGTCATCGGGATTCAAGAACTGGGGACTTCTGAAATTGTGATCAGGGTCATTGCCAAAACAGAAAATATGGAACAGTGGCGAGTCGAACGAGTGTTGAGAAAAGAAATAAAGAACGCGTTCGACCGCGCTTTCCCTAAAGAAACAGAATAAATAAAAGAACCGAAGCTTTTTGCTTCGGTTTTTTTATTACTGAATTCTGCTTTCAACTTCGCTGCAAATTTCTTCAGCCGTCATCCCGGAAGCTGTAATGACAGGTGCTTGTGTTACCGTATCGGCTATCCCTTGCACATTATTATCAAGACCTGTTACGACACAGCAGTCACAGCCTTGAGCGTCAGCAGGGCTTTTCATCATTACAACGTCATATCCTTTTTCTTTTAAAGCAGCTTCTACATCTGATAACGATTGTTCAATTCCAATTTTTTTAGCCATTTTTGAACACCTCCGTTTACTAGAGTGCTCATTTTATGGAATTTTATTCTTTCATTTGTACTTAATTGGCATAAACAGAAAAATAACCTGTCATGACATTAACCGCTGTTTCTATCGCATTTTCATCGGGATTCAGCTTAGCGTGATGAAGCCCATGTTCAGAATCAGCGCCGAGCCAGAACATGAAGCCGGGATATTTTTTCAGCATATAGCCAAAATCCTCCCCAGTCATTGCTTCTTTTGCTTCAATTACTGTCGCCAGTTGATGTTCAGCAACAAAAGACATAAATTCTTCTGTTAATCCGCTCGTATTGTAAACTTGGTGATAGACAGACGGATATGTCACTTTTCCTTTGCAGCGGAATCCGATTTCGATTCCTTTCACCACATCTTCAATCCGTTCCTTTACCTGTTTCATCGATTTTTCAGAAAGCGTGCGGATTGTGCCTTCCAGGTGGGCCGTTTCCGCAATGATATTTTGTGCCGAGCCTCCGGTAATGGTACCAACTGTAATAACAGCACTGTCTAGCGGATCTGTGTTTCTAGAGATAATCGTTTGCAGCTGAGTGACAAGTGTACTTGCCGCTACAACCATATCCTCAGCCAAATGCGGATATGCCGCATGTCCCCCTCTGCCTTCCAGATCGATGACTAGCTCTGATGTATTCGCAAATAGAAGGCCGCTTTTTGTCGCAATGGTGCCTACCGGAAGCTCTGGAGCAATATGAAGCGCAGTGATGAAATCAGGCTGCCACTTTTTTAATACATCGCTCTCAAGCATTGGTTCCGCACCGCCAGGCCCTTCCTCTGCCGGCTGAAACAGAAAAAGCAAATCATGTTTGACTGGGTGGTGAACAAAATGATCAATAATGCCGAGTGCAATCGTCATATGCAAATCGTGACCGCAGGCGTGCATGTTGCCGTGATGCTCTGATGCGAATGGAAGACCGGTTTGCTCTTCTATAGAAAGCGCATCGATATCCGCTCTGTACGCCAGCATTTTTTCCGGCGCCGTCCCGTTCACTTTTACAAAAAGCCCTGTTCGCCATTTCTCAATTTCAATTCTGTCTTGCGGATATTGTTCCAAGACATTTAATAAATACTGCTGGGTTTTGAACTCCTGAAATCCAAGCTCCGGTATACGATGCAGATCTCTGCGAATTGCGATGAGCTCCTCTTTCTTCATTTCTATTCCTCCTGCCTATACGAATAAGGCGTGGATATATTATCCACGCCTTTTTTATCAAACTTTTCCTTACAGCTGGCGTAATTCCTGCTTGATTTCAGTTTTGCCTTTTGTTTTTTCATCAATGTCTTTGATTTTTTTAGCTGGTGTGCCTGCAACGACAGTGTATGGCTCAACGTCGTTTACCACGATCGCTCCCGCAGCAACAACAGCTCCTTTACCTACTGTTACGCCTTCAAGCACAACAGCATTTGCGCCGATTACGACGTCGTCTTCAATCACAACCGGTTTAGCGGATGGCGGCTCAATAACGCCCGCAAGTACAGAACCCGCGCCGATATGGCAGTTTTTTCCGACAGTAGCTCGTCCGCCAAGCACAACGTTCATATCAATCATTGTGCCTTCGCCGATGACTGAACCGATATTAATAGAAGCACCCATCATGATGACTGCGTTATCACCAATTTCAACTTGGTCGCGGATGATCGCGCCCGGTTCGATACGCGCTTTGATGTTTTTAAGATCAAGCATTGGGATCGCAGAATTGCGGCGGTCATTTTCAACCACATAGTCTTCGATTTTGCTTTGGTTTTCTTCGATTGCTGTTTGGATTTCGCTCCACTCACCGAAAACGACACCAGTGTTTCCGTTGATAAAAGCTTTCGCAGATTCGCCGAAATTGATTCCTTCCAGCTCACCTTTCACGTAAACCTTTACAGGTGTAGATTTTGTACTATTTTGAATAAATGAAATAATTTCATTTGCGTCCATCATTTTCATATGTATAGTCCTCCTCCTGATTTTCTACCTCATTACTGTATCAAAGGAAAGATACAAAGACAAGAAAAAAAGGAACAGCCGTTTTAGCAGTTCCCAGTTAGTGATCAGACAGCGCACCCGCTTTTCTTTGCGAATTGTCTCCCGAAGTTTATTAATTCTTCCTCTTCTTCACCTTCTGGATTATTTTCGATTTTTACCGAAGGCAGCACAATGTCTCCACCGCGTTCTTTTATTTTTGCCTCTAGCGTATCAACCGCTCTGCAGAAAAATTCATATGCTGTATCACCGGAACCGAATACAGCGCAAGTTTTTCCGGAAAAATCAATCTCCCCCATGTCTTCAGCCAGATCTAAAAATTCATCAGGCAGATCTCCGTCTCCCCATGTGTAGGTTCCCATTATGATATGGTCATAATCGGTAAACAGCTGGGCATCATCAATATCCATTGCTTCGAAACGGTCTACTTCTGCTTCCGCCTCCTGAAGCCCCTTTTCAATCAAATCTGCCATTGCTTCAGTGTTGCCTGACATTGTTGCATAAACGAGCAAAATCTTCGCCAATTCCTTGTTCCTCCTCTAATGAATCATTGCTGAAACTTCGTACGGCTGGACAAATTTACATTCATACAAGCCTGCGCAAAAGAAATTCTCTTTCTGATTGGCCACTCTCCATCCATGCCCCTTAATGGTATCGAACCATTTTAACGATCGGGCTTCGAGATCAACCTGGTAAATTCTTGAAAAACCATTTTCATCTTGTGTTGTAGTGACATATATAATGCCATCATCCTCTGAAAGATCAAGAAATGATTCTTCTATTCTGATCATGCTGGATTGAATGATGAATTCTTCACCATTCAAAAGATTCCGTACAGTGACAGCACCGTGCTTTCCTTTCACAGAACCCATCGCCGCCACCAGCCAATTTTCATTGAACACGAGCATGGATGCCGTCATCCGGTTTTTTTCTTTTTTGACAATTTGGACATTGTCACGCTTAATGTCGTAAGCCCAAATGCCGCCAAAATATTCGTGTATTTGCGTGCCAATAAAAAGATTGCCCCCGTGAAGACATAGCGACCGGATAACAGGGGGATTATGAAATTCGGCAAAAGGTTTGGCTACGCGCCATGAGACACCAAAATCATCCGATACATAAATACAATGCTTACCGTGGGCGCAGACAAACCCGTTGTTTCTGCCGGTAATCGCCCACACTGTTGCATTTGTCGGAAAGCTCGACATCGTCCAGGTTTTCCCTTCATCAGCCGAACGAATGACTGTTCCCTTTTCACCAACGCCAAATAAGTAAGGCCCTATGTAGCTGATACAGTGTATCTTACTTTTCAAACGAAAAAGCTTTCTCCAGCCCTGCTCCAAAGAATAATGAAAAATGCCTTCTCTTTGTACCGCCACAAAATATCCAGAAAACGCCGATGCCGTAACAGCAGTTGCTCCTTTATGAAACATGGCTTTTTTCCTTGTTCATATAATCTGCCCATGCAAGAAAACCTCTCGCAAACGCTCGGCAGCTTTCCACATCTTCATCTGTTTCAGGCGCTAATTCAATTTTTAGTGTTTCCTGGTAAACAGCAGCTCCCGCCTCTTGCAGCATGGCATTGAACAAATTCACCGCTTCGCAAAACTTTGGATAAGAATAATCGCCAGACCCGAAGCAGGCTGTTTTTAAACCATTAAGCTGAAGCTGTTTGACCTCTTCGAAAAAATCCTCCGCTTCGTAGGGCAAATCGCCGTCCCCCCACGTATAGGTGCCAATCAGTACATAATCATAGGAGGTTAAACAAGACGCATCCGCATCGTCTATCTCGACACAATCGATATCCAACGCATATTCCTGAAGCGTATCTTTTATTATGAAGGCAATGTCTTCTGTATTTCCTGACATGCTGGCATATGTAATCAAGGCTTTAGCCATGTTATCACCCCATTAATTGATAATGATTTTCAATATCATATGTATCACTTTAAATGATAATGATTTTCATTGTCAACAGATAAATAAAAAAAAGACAGCACCTCGCTGTCTTTAAAATGGATTTTCCTGATCCAGCATATCCTTTATCACTTGTACAAAAGCTTGAACTTGTTTCAGTTCAAAGGCAGGCTCATAGCCTAATAACCATGTATCCCGACCGATCGGATGCCCTTTCATGTCTAAAAGAGGCATTTTATTCACTTTATCTTCATTTTGAAGGGTAACAGACGGCAAAATAGCATAACCGATTCCGTGCAGCGCCATCTGTTTGCACGTTTCAATCTGATCAACCAATATCGTCTGTTTCGGCGACGTTTTAAATTTTTGATGCCACCAGTGCTGAATTTCCTGAAAATAAGTGCTGTCACTTTTAAACTGGATAAACGGCCGTTCTGTATGGGCAATATCTTCGATGCAGGAAATTTCAGTATCCACTAAATACAGATGATCTGTCATTAAGTAATCTTTGCGCCCCTTCCACTCAGGGTTGCCTCTTATAATGCCGATATGAACCTGATCCTCATACAAGCTTTTCAGCATTTCGCTGCTCCACCCGGTTATGAGCGAGATCTTTGCATTCGGATACTTTTCCACATACGTCTTCAGGACTTTAGGGAGCCAATGCTGACCGATTATGGAGGCGACGGCAAGCTTCAATGTGCCGTGAATTTCACCTTCAAGCTCGTCAATATTTTCTCTTATTCTTTCCTGCTCTAATGTCACATCATTCGCAAACTGAATGATTTTCTCACCGGCGGGCGTTACCGTTAATCCTTTTTGTGATCTTAAAAAGATTTTTGTTCCCCACGCCTTTTCAATGGTTTGTAAGCGCTGAGATAAAGCCGGCTGAGATACAAAAAGCCGTTCTGCCGCCTTTCTCATATTTAATTCCTCAGCTAAAACTACGAGCATATGAAGCTCTTGAAGCTGCATGTCGTCCTCCTTTTTGTTATCAATAAGTTTTTCTTATCTCCCATTCTAATAAAATCTTAGTTTCTTATTCAAGCCCTATTCTCGTTTAAATTATGTATGCGCTTTCTTTTTTTCGCTCTGGCTATATAATAAAAATAGGCCGTACAGCCTACTTATTCAACGAGCGTATATGCTTATTCAATTCCTTTAAAACGACTCTTCTCGTAAAAATCCCTTCAAATACCTGCTCGTCATTTTCAACACAGACAAATCCGTTATTAATGACCATGCCGAATCCCTTCATAATCGGATCATTGATATGAAGGCGCGGAATGTCGGTCAGCATGACTTCCTCAACAGTGATTTGGTCAAGCTTTTCAAACTCAATTCGCTCAAGTCCAAAAATACTGTTCATGATCATATTTGTCCCGATTAAGCCATGTAAACGATAGGAAGGATCCAGAACCGGGATGGCTGTGTATCCGGTTTTTGTCAATACTAATAATGCGTGCTCAAGGTTATTTCCGACTTGCACGTGCGCTACTTTGTCCGCCTCAATCATAAATTGTCCGACTGTTGCCTCAAGAAGTTGATCTGATTGTAAGCTTATCATGTTTTCGACCCCTTTTCATTTTCATCATCAATACATTCCCTATATTGCAATAATATAAACTTTATCAGTATTTGTCGAAAAGTTTCCTTTCAATAAAAAAGATACTCTTTGTGGAGTATCAATTATAGGGTGTCCCATTAATTTTCAAATCGAAATCGGTCGTATAGCGTTACAAGTTTTTTGTAGGTGGTTCCGTCAACGTTTTTGGTCCCTGTCTCTATATCGTTGATCTCACTGCTTAATAGCTCGATGGCATACTCATGGTTGATCAGGATATTCAGCAGAAGTTTTTGTTCTTCTTCTGTAAATCGTTCACCGATAAGACTCATTCGCAATCAGGCCCCCTGTTTTATACTGAATACCTCTGAAAGCAAGACAACTTACTTTCAGCTCTACCGCTAGAATAAGTAATCAGATAACAAACGTCAACCGCATAATTCGACATTTACCTTGGCTTTTTCAGCCAAATTATTTTGTGAAACGATTTGCATAGCTGAAGGCAGTGTATGAATCCGGCTTTATTTTGGCCTCAATCCCCATGGAGGTAATACGTCCAGTCATTTCTTGGATCAGATCTTTTGTAAGCCCTTTTTTCCCAATATCCAAGTGAACTTCAAAGGTAAGATCCGCCCCCTCACCGGTAAAGGGCAGGAGCAGATCGGTAATATCCATTAAGTGTCCATCAAGAATATGAGCGGCCGTTTCTTGGCTGTACGCCGTTTCTAACGAAATCTTCTCCCGAAGGCTATGTATGGGTCTGTCGACTGTATGATTTTTCAAGCAGCCCCAAGCTCCCTTGCCTGTACGATGCAAATGCAATGCGGTAATAAACTTTGTGTAATCGCGGTAAACCTGTGAATCGGTTCCGATCGATAACACATAAGAAGAACGGGGGTCCTTTTGAACAAAGGCTTTAAGCCGTTCCATCACATCTTGAAAGGTCATCTGTGCTTCTGAAAGATTATAAAACAGAAAAGAATCAGCCATCACGACACTCCTTTTCAAGGATTTACAACCATGAAACAAGTATGTTCCTTACCGTTTATTTCGATTACTTTTGCAAAGGCGGAAGCTTGTTCCCCCTATTTCAGGAATCTTACTGAAGAAGTTCAAAGATTTCGATGGAAACCATGTCGATATTATCAAACGGATATGTGTTAGGTTTTTCACCTTTTTGGAAAACCGTCAGTTCAAACGTTTGATTTTTTTCGAAATATTTAACACTGCATATTTTCTCACCATTCACTTCGAAATAACGCTGCATTGGCTCGTTAGCCGCTTCCGCTGTTTCTTGCAGACTTTGCAGCCGTGTGATGATACCCATTAATTGTGACATTCTAAAAAAAGACTCCTTTCAAAAAGCAACTTCAAATCAACAAGTATTTATTATAATACAAGTTCTATTGAGCATCATACCATAAAGTCGGACAGGATGGCATTTTCACTGCTGAATTTAAGCAAAGAAAAAAAGTGAAAAAAACTATTTTTCTTTAGTTTGAGGCTTTTTTTGAATGTCATGCACACAATTATAATTTTTTTCGAATCTTTGGCAGCATTAAGAATGCCTTTTTGCAATTTTGTCAAAACCTTCTTTTGAATTTTATGGTGAAGTCCCGCGTGGCCATAATCAATGGGAGTCATGCTGGATAGAGGTAAACAACGGAACTGAAATAAATAATCATTTCAGAACGAATTTTCCTCCTTACCCGTGCAGCAGTGTCAGGGGTGTTCAGCACTGAATGTTTCTCCCCGTGTTAAACATTTACCACTAGTTAGGTTTATTGTTTCATTGGATTGTCCTATGCTTTGACAAATAAAAAACTTGGCGGGGGTAGCGCCAAGTTTTTTCGGATCTTGATCTGATAGAGGGGTTGGGGAACAGAGAGTAGCTTCTCTCTATAATTAAATGATAATGATTCTCAGTATCAATGTCAATCGTTTTTTGATATTTTTTTCATTTCATAAAAAAACGGCCTTTCAGCCGTTAAATCAGTCCGTCCTGCTCATATAAATAAGAATAAGGCAAGTCTATAAATAAATACATCTGATCATCCATCGGATATGAAAACGTTCTGATCATTTCACCTGTTTCCAAATCACTGTACAGATCACTGAAAAAACCTTTTCTGAGATTTCTCATTCTCATAATGTTCTCCAGAAAATAAGGGCGCCAGCTCCAGTTCTTTTCAGCATATTCCGGCTGATAAATCCATTCTCCGTCTTGCTTAAACACATTTCCCGTCAGCTGATCGCCTTCTTCATCACACATGTAAATCCTGAAGCTGCAATCTGTCAGCTCTTCCGCCAGCTTTTTAATAAAGTCATCATCAGAAGACAGATTGTTTTTTCTCAAAGAGGTCACAGCCTGATGCACTCGTTTGTAAAACTGTTCAGAGTGCTCATAGACGGTCTCCAGTTTCTTTTTCTCATGTGTGATAAATTGGTGAAATTCAGTTTTAAGTCTTTGTTTCAATACATCTCTCTCTAGAAACGTTTCAGATGGAGACACTAAGTAATAGCCCTGAAAATAGCGGCCTCCGTTTCTCCAGGCGTACTGAAGCTGGAAGTTCGCCTCAATGTCTTCATACAGCAGCGCCGCACCGATTTTTCTTGCTAATAAAGATATGCTGTACAGCACATGCTCATATGACGGTGACGGCTGTGACACTTTCAGCGCCTGCAAATCGATTTTTAACAGATCTGGTGAGAGCAGCGCGATTCGGTCCAAGTTGCTGCTTTCTTTTCCGATGTTGTCAACTGCGATTTTAATTCCGTATGTACGATAGTATGCAAGCATATGGTAGAGCTGCTCAATATCCCCTTCAAAATTGTGCTCTGTAATTTCAAGAACAAAACGGTGGAGTTCGATTCCCTTCGCTTCATATTCTTTCAGAAGCTCCAGAAAGCTTTCACCATGATCCAACATCAGCAGATTGGCATCCTGATTCATAAAAATCAGCAGATCAGAATCCGCCTCTAAAAAGCGGTCAAGAGCCTGGCGGATAATTCTGTTATCAACCTCTAATTTATATTCTTCGGGTATCCCTGCATCTAAAAAGAAGGGTCCGAGACTTTGGATTTCTGAATCTGCCAAAATTCGTCCAAGCACCTCATATCCGACAACCTTCTGTTCCTCGGCACTGAAAATCGCCTGGTAATATGGAAGGACATCATCAATGTTCGTTAAAATATCAAGTGGATCCAACATGTTATCACCTGCTTCTCTATCTTTGTCTGATTATACCACATTGAATCCAAAGATTAATATTCTTTAAAACGGATAAGGATTCAGCCATTGCCCTCCGTCCATTGTGATACAATCCCCGTTTATATAGGATGCTTCATCAGAAAGCAAAAACGCTGCCAAAGCGGCGATTTCCTCCGGTGTGCCCAATCGGCCGAGCGGCACACTGTTCATCGTGCGGGCCATCGCTTTTTCCGATTCAAATAGCTTCTCCGCACCACCTGTTCGTTCAATCGGTCCGGGGGCTATCGCGTTTGTGCGAATGCCGTATTTGCTCCCCCATTCAACGGCCAGCGTTCTTGTCAATGACAATACCCCCGCTTTGGCTGCAGCGGAATGAACGACCCCCGCTCCCGCTCCCCAAGCGTACGTGGCTGCCATATTTAAAATGACACCCTGCTGCTTCTGGTCAATCCAATGCCTTGCCGCTGCCTGGCTGCAAAAAAATGTGCCGTTTAAAACAATCTCAATAACGGCTTTCCATCCATTGGGCGTCAGCTTTTCTGCCGGACAAATAAAGTTTCCGGCTGCGTTGTTAATCAGCGCGTCAAGCCGGCCAAAGGCTTTTATCGCTTCTTTAATCATGTCTGAAGCGGCGGAATCGGAACGGACATCCATTTGAAAACAAGCGACCTGTCCCTCAAAGGTCTGAATTTCTTTTTTTGTTTCCTCAAGTGCCTCATGGTTCCTCCCTGTCACCATAACGTGCCACCCTAATTCAGCCTGTTTTTTTGCCATCGCTTTTCCCATGCCGCTTGACCCGCCGGTAATAATTACAGCCTTTTTTTCCATGTTTATCCCTCCAATTGTGAATGAGTATTCATTCAATAATATTCTATCATTATATCCCTGCCTCTGTCAGCACATGCTCATATGAGATTTTTATCAGATACAGATGATATAATAGAAAAACTCTATTAAAGGTTGGTTTGAAATGAAAAAGATGTCCAGAAGACAATTTCTAAAAGGAATGTTCGGCGCTCTTGCTGCCGGGGCTTTAACGGCCGGCGGGGGATATGGCTATGCCAGGTATCTCGAGCCGCATATGATCGAGACAACCGAACACACAATAAAAAGCTCTCTCATCCCGCACGGATTTGACGGTTTTAAAATCGTGCAGTTCAGCGATGCACACTTGAGTGATTACTTTACTCTCGAAGATTTAAAAACTGTCATTCTTACAATTAATGAATCTAAACCTGATCTCATTGTTTTTACAGGTGATATTATTGATAATCCTGATACGTACCAGCACCACCAGGCAGTCATTCCATTATTGAGAAAGCTTAATGCTCCATTCGGCAAGCTTTGTATTTACGGCAATCATGATCACGGAGGCTATGGAACTGCCGTTTACAAAAGCCTGATGACGGCCGGAGGTTTCACGGTATATCGCAATGGCTATCAAACATTGTCACTCGCAGATGGCAGCAAAATCGAGATTGCTTCGCTTGATGACTTAATGCTGGGAAACCCAGATTATGAAGGCACCCTTTCAAGGCTGAGCGACAGGCTTTTTTCCATTCTTCTCGTCCATGAACCTGATGCAGCCTTGAAAACAACAGATTATCCCGTGAACCTTCAGCTTTCCGGTCATACACACGGCGGCCAGATTCAGCTGCCTTTTTACGGACCGATTATTACGCCTCCATATGGAAAAGTCTACACAGAGGGAATGTATCAAATGGGCAGCACTCATATTTACGTAAACCGAGGCCTCGGGATGACCAGGCTGCCTTTGCGGTTTCTGGCCAAGCCTGAAATCACTGTCTTCACCTTAAAAAGCACAAATTAATGTAGCAGGATGGGCTCCTCATCAATACTTATAAGTAAAAAAGGAGGATGAGGAAACTGCTTACGTACCAGGTGAAGCAAGGTGATACACTGAACAGCATCGCGGCTGATTTCAGAATCAGCACGGCTGCATTACTCCAGGCTAATCCGTCACTGCAGGCAGGGCTCACTGCGGGACAGTCCATAGTCATCCCCGGACTGCCGGACCCTTATACAATTCCGTATCATATCGCAGTCTCAATCGGAGCGAAGACCCTTACGCTGTTCCTAAATAATCGGGTAATGAAAACCTATCCCATCGCCGTTGGTAAAATACTAACGCAAACGCCTACTGGCGAGTTTTACATTATTAACCGCCAGCGCAATCCCGGCGGCCCATTTGGCGCTTATTGGCTGAGCCTTTCAAAGCAGCACTACGGAATACATGGGACGAATAATCCCGCTTCGATTGGTAAGGCTGTTTCTAAAGGCTGCATTCGCATGCATAACAAAGACGTGATCGAACTTGCTTCAATTGTGCCAAACGGAACAAGAGTCACGATTAACCGGTAATGTTTTCTTATTTGTTTCAAAAACAGGCGGTTTATAATATGATAAAGTGGGACCTTTAGGGTAAGGAGCGTTTTTATGGATATATTTAAAAATCGTAATTTTGTTCGTCTATTTTTCGCAGCACTCGCTTCTCAAATGGGCACGACAGTAGGCAACATGGCCTTTGCTTTTTTTTTGCTGGACCGATTCAGCAGCCAGCCTTCATATACGACCTTGGCGGAGCTGATGTATTCTCTTCCGACCATATTTGTATTTCTGATCGTGGGAGTCGTCGCGGACCGGTTTGACAGAAAAAAGGTGGCAGAAAATTGTGATTGGATCAGAGCAGGCCTGACTGTCGTGCTTTTTTTCACTTTATTTACCGGCAATATTCCTCTTGTTTTTTGTATCTTATTTATCAGAAGCGCTGTAACAAAGTTTTTCTTTCCGGCAGAAAACAGTTTGGTACAAGCCATTCTGCCGAAGGAGCATTATGCGAAAGCGGCAGGGCTTAATCAGATGCTTTTTAGCATTTTTATGGTGTTTGGAGTCGGTATAGGCGCGTTTATGTACAACACCATCGGTATTGAAGGCGCCATTATTCTTGATTTTGTCAGCTTTATCATTTCCGGGCTGCTGATCCGCAGCTGCAGGATTCCAAAAGAAGCCCGACAGCCAAACGGTGCATTCAGCTGGAGAAAGACTTCTGTTAAGGATTCAATAAATGACTTTAGAGAAGGCATCCTCTATATTTTAAAAAACAAATTGCTGGCATCTCTTATTTTTGGCTTCTTCATTTTTGGATTTGTCAATGGAGGATTCGCCGTATTGCCGATGTTTACAATGAAATATGGATTGGCGCCTGACCGTTATGAGTGGCATACGTCTGTATTTACGATCGCACTCGGGTTTGGGCTGCTGGCGGGCAGCGTAATCGGCACGATCATCTCTAAAAAAGTGAAGCCGCACTTTTTAATGTCGATACCGATTTTCATTGCAGGTTTGCTGATCTTCGTCCTCGGCTACACCAATATTTTATGGGTGTATTACGCGGCAGCTTTTGCACTGGGAATGTGCATCGGACCGATCAACATTGCAATCGGAGGGTGGATGCCCAAAATTGTTCATCCAAAACTGATGGGACGTGTAAGCGGCATGCAGGACCCTTTTATGATGTTTGCACAGTCTTTGACACTTGGCTTAGTCGCACTGTTATTCCCTAAGTTTGTTTCAAACATTGATTATCTTTATTACGGCATGGGTGTTATTATCCTGCTCGTTTTTATTTTTTATTTTATTGCACTGCCAAAATACAGTGCTCAGGCTGTGGAAGTAAATGTTCAGGAAGCATTTCAAGAACAGCCGAAAAAGAAGGCAAGATCTGTATAATGCAGGTTAAAAATGCGCTTTTTTTCTTAGAAAAAAGCGCATTTTTACATTCAATATTTGCATTTCAACTTTAAAAAAGTATAATCTAAACATATAGAAATTGATAAGAGCAAAGGAGAGAAATAATGGACGACCATGCATATGCGAAAGATCTGCAGCCAACCGTAGAAAATCTTTCAAAAGCAGTTTACACTGTGAACCGCCATGCAAAAACCGCCCCCAACCCTAAATACCTATATCTGCTGAAAAAACGGGCTTTGCAAAAGCTTGTCAAAGAAGGTAAAGGAAAGAAAATAGGGCTTCATTTTTCAAAAAATCCAAGGTTCAGCCAACAGCAATCGGACGTGCTTATCTCAATCGGAGACTACTATTTTCACATGCCTCCAACTAAAGAAGACTTCGAACATCTTCCGCATTTAGGTACACTTAATCAATCGTACCGAAATCCTAAAGCTCAAATGTCTTTAACAAAAGCGAAACACCTATTGCAAGAATATGTCGGCATGAAAGAAAAGCCGCTAGTGCCAAATCGCCAGCAGCCAGCTTACCATAAACCGGTCTTTAAAAAACTTGGCGAGAGTTACTTTTAAAATAAAAACAGCCGTGCCTCTTTCTGGCAACGGCTGTTTTTATTTATTCAATAACATACGTATCCACTTTTTTAATCAAATCACTGATCTCAGGCTTGCTGATTTGCTCATCTGCGCCTACAACTTCGCCGCGGTGACGCAGATCATCCGTAATTAACGATGAGAAAATCATAACCGGCACATCTGAGCTTTTCGGATTTTCCTTCAGCAGCTTTGTGAGCCTGTGTCCGTCCATTTTTGGCATTTCAATATCAGTGATGATCATATCAATCTGTTCTGATAAATCAGTTTCGTTTTCAGCAAGGTTCATAATGTATTCATATGCCTCTTTTCCATTTTCAAACGAAGCGATATTGTTGTACCCTGCTTCTTTTAATTCATCCTGCAAGAGGCGCATCAAAAGCGGTGAGTCCTCTACAATGATTAGCTTTTTATCAGTTCTTCTTTCATCGAAGCCCTCGGTGTGCATATTATACGTGTCAACACCTGAATCTGATTCAATGTCATAAATAATTTTTTCATAGTCAGGCAAAAAGATCATCAGGTCTTCGAGCTTAATAATCCCGGTAAGGTGCCGCTCCATTCCTTGATTTAACGATGTCGGCTTTTCAATCGCTTCCCAGGATACTCTGTGAATTTGAGAAACAGAGCCGACATGAAAAACAATTTTCCGTTTATTAAATTCAGTCACGATATATTTCTCATCTTTTGATCCTTCAGGCTCTACTCCAAAAAATGAGAAGAGACTGATCACAGGGAGGATTTCTCCTCTGAGTTTAATCATTCCTTCTACATGCTGATGGGAGTGAGGCACTGATGTCACCTCGACAGGCTGAATAATTTCTCTTACCTTCATGACGTTAATTCCGAAAGCATTTTCACCCACGCCAAACTTCACAATTTCTAATTCATTTGTACCAGAATCCAATAAAATTTCGTATTGTTGTAACGACAATTCAATCCCTCGCTATTCGCATTCAGTATTGTACTGTATATATCGGCGTAATTTGTAAAAAGTGAATGGCAGCTCTTCAAAATCGAATTCCGAAGGCAACAAGCCGCGTTCCTCAAAAAAGAAACTTTTTTCCTAATAACCATTGACTTTCCAACTAACAGTGATAAAATAGTCAAGGATTTTTCCAAAGAAGGGTGTAAATAATGGGTACCTTAGTAATATTTAAAGAAAACG
The DNA here is from genome assembly GCF_038004765.1 of Bacillus sp. FSL R5-0576. Taxonomy (NCBI): domain Bacteria; kingdom Bacillati; phylum Bacillota; class Bacilli; order Caryophanales; family Bacillaceae; genus Bacillus; species Bacillus sp. FSL R5-0576. Next base: position 1,348,307 of record NZ_JBBORU010000001.1, on the reverse strand, counting down.
AAATGACTGTTTTAGAGGATATCAGTGAAGAAACTTACCTGAATATGAAGAAAGAATCAGCTGACCTTCAAGAAGAGCATCCTCCGTATCTGATTTGGCACGAAGACCTTCATTTTGATTATGGCTATTAATGAAATTGGCACATATAAACAATAATAGAACATGATACAATAAAGACAATCAAATCGCTGGTTGTCTTCTTTTTTTCTGAAAAGAAAGGTATGTTTAGAAAAAAGGCGCATACAATCGAAATATATCAGTTAAAAAGGTGACAAATGATCAGCTAGTGGTAAAATAGGATAAACTCATTATATTTGTTAAGGTGATGAATTATGGAACATTTGCTGAATCCGAAAGCAAGAGAGATCGAAATTTCAGGAATACGCAAATTCTCGAATCTTGTAGCCCAACACGAAGACGTCATTTCACTTACAATCGGCCAGCCTGATTTTTTCACACCGCATCATGTGAAAGCTGCCGCAAAAAAAGCCATTGATGAAAACGTGACGTCATATACTCCGAATGCCGGCTACCTGGAGCTGAGACAAGCTGTGCAGCTTTATATGAAGAAAAAAGCGGATTTCAACTATGATGCTGAATCTGAAATTATCATCACAACAGGCGCAAGCCAAGCCATTGATGCTGCATTCCGGACGATTTTATCTCCCGGTGATGAAGTCATTATGCCAGGGCCTATTTATCCGGGCTATGAACCTATTATCAATTTGTGCGGGGCCAAGCCTGTCATTGTTGATACTACGTCACACGGCTTTAAGCTTACCGCCCGGCTGATTGAAGATGCTCTGACACCCAACACCAAGTGTGTCGTGCTTCCTTATCCGTCAAATCCTACCGGCGTGACTTTATCTGAAGAAGAACTGAAAAGCATCGCAGCCCTTTTAAAAGGCAGAAATGTCTTCGTATTGTCTGATGAAATATACAGTGAATTAACATATGACAGACCGCATTACTCCATCGCAAACCATTTGCGGGATCAAACAATTGTCATTAACGGCTTGTCAAAATCACACAGCATGACCGGTTGGAGAATTGGATTTTTATTCGCACCGAAAGACATTGCAAAGCACATTTTAAAGGTTCATCAATACAATGTGTCGTGCGCCTCATCCATTTCTCAAAAAGCCGCGCTTGAAGCTGTCACAAACGGCTTTGACGACGCATTGATTATGAGAGAACAATACAAAAAACGTCTGGACTATGTTTATGACCGTCTTGTTTCCATGGGACTTGACGTAGTTAAACCGTCCGGTGCGTTTTATATCTTCCCTTCTATTAAATCATTTGGAATGACTTCATTTGATTTTAGTATGGCTCTTTTGGAAGACGCTGGTGTGGCACTCGTGCCGGGCAGCTCGTTCTCAACATATGGTGAAGGATATGTAAGATTGTCTTTTGCGTACTCGCTGGACACGCTGAGAGAAGGCCTGGACCGTTTAGAATTATTTGTATTAAAAAAACGTGAAGCCATGCAGACGATAAACAACGGCGTTTAAGCCGTTGTTTTATTTTTTTGGAAATGAAATTTTAAACGCTGTGCCTTTTTCAGGATGGCTGTCCACATGTATAACTCCCTGATGGTTTTCAATGATATTAAATGTCACCATTAATCCAAGCCCCGTACCTTTTTCTTTTGTTGTTAAAAATGGCTCTCCAATCCGGTTTAGTACCTTTTCAGGTATACCTTCCCCTTCGTCTTTGACAGTAACATGAACAGAATGCTCATCTTCGGTTATGATTATGTCTACTGTTCCCCCATCAGGCATTGATTCAACTGCATTTTTGATTAAATTAATGAATACCTGCTTTAATTGGTTTTGATCCCCGTTTATATAAATGCTGTCTTTTTCATAACTTGTTCTGATAAAAATGCCATTTAAATTCGCCTGCGTTTCTAACAGGGCTGAAACCTCACCAATTAATTTTTTCAAGTTCAAATATTCTTTGACAGCATTTTGCTGAGGTTTCGCCAGCATGAGCAGTTCACTGAGTATTAATTCGATACGGCTGAGTTCAGAAAACACAATATCAAAGTAATGTTCGTTGCCTTCCATTGTCGGTTTCATCAGCTGTAAAAATCCTTTGATCGCTGTAAGAGGGTTGCGGATCTCATGGGCGATTCCCGCCGCGAGCTGCCCTGCGATTGATAATTTTTCCGATTTCAGCATCAATTCTTCTGTTTGTTTTCTCTCTGAAATGTCCCGAAGAATGACCTGGACGGCCGCTTCACCAAAAAAGGTCGTCGGAATGCAGACCATCTCCGTATAGATGACCCTGTTCTGAAAGGTGAACCAGGATTGCTTGACAATTTCAGATTCTGTTTTTTGCTCGGCGATATTTTGGATTCTCTCTTTTACATCCTCGTGATCGCAAGGATGCAGCTGATCGTATATGTTTTTGCCAATTAAGTCCTCATAGGTAGCCGCTTCAAACAGGGAAATTCCCGATTCATTCATAAACACCCATTTTCCATTGTGAATCACCGCAATGGTATCAATGGAATTTTGAATCAGCAGCTGATATCGTTCACGGCTTTTTTGCAGGATGGTTTGGAATTTTTTCCTTGAAGAGATATCGATCAGCAGCAGCAGCTCAGCCTGCTGGTTTTTGTAGACGGTCGGGGATGCTTTCACTTCTAAATGAACAGGTGTGCCATCAAGCCTTTTCCACGTCTGTTCAATCATTCCGACTTCCATTCCTTTTTGCATTCGTATAATCCTGTTTTTCACGATATCATGATATTCTTCTTCAATAAATTCATAGGACCATTTTCCAATAATAGCATCCTTGCTTTTTGCTCCCAGCATTGAAAGCATCGCGCTGTTTACATAGACGATCTTGCCTTTGACACTGATGCATAGCGGACTCGGGAGATTTTCAACCAACCGTTCATAATCATCCGTTATATATGTAGTCGATTCCGGGCTTGCAGGTTCGATTTCATGTTTTTCGCAGTTTAGGGATTGATGGCCTGTTTCTTCTTCAAGAACCTTCATTTTCAAAATGATTTCCCGTTCTGTCCGCTCAGCTCTTGTCGTAACAATTTCTACCGCAGCCTCCACCCACACAATCGTATGATCTTTTTTAATAAAACGAAAGGTGCACGGCATCAGATGATGTTCATTATAAAAATAGCTTTCAACCAAAAATTGGTCTTCCTCATGCAGAAACGTTTTGAGGAATGATCCGATCATCTCTCCTTGGAGATAGCCCAAATGCAGTTTGGAGTTGGCAGATATATAAATGATGCGTCCATTAGAGGCCAAGACTGCATGAATATCGGTTTTTGTTTGAAGTGGTTTAACATGCTGCGTATCCTGTTCCACAGAATCCCTCCTTTGCATGATCATCGTGTTTCGACATATACAGATTGACTTTTACCTAGTATGATTCGCTAGAAAATGAGTATTCTCCTTCTATTCTTATGGTGAACGTCAATTTTTGAATAAAAGAAAGGGCACACAATCTTTTCGTTGTGCACCCTGTTTTTTATTTTTTACTGTGTTTTTTTTCGAGCTCTGCGTAGGCGTGTATAGCTCTTTTGGCAATAATTTTATTGATCTTATCATCATCATTTACTGATGGAACAACAACACTAAAAGCCACTTTTGGATTTTTCGATGGGTAATAGCCGACAAAAGTCAGATTGTATGTTTTTTCCCCCCACCAGTTGCGATTCGTGCCGTAGTAAAATGTTTCCGCTGTTCCCGTTTTCCCTGATACATCTTCTGTAAACGTATTTTTTGCTGTCCCTGAAGTGGTAACTAGCTTCATTCCGGTCTTCACCTGCTGAATGTCACTTTCTGAGTTGTTAATTTTGTTGAGAATGTTTGGCTTTCTTTGTTCAATGGTCTTCCCAAGGCCTTCTTTTTTGCTGGGCTCATGGATACTTGTAACAATTCTTGGCTGAACACGGTAGCCCCCATTGGCAATTGATGAGATGTACTGTGCCATTTGAAGCGGTGTATATGTATCGTATTGTCCAATGGCCAAGTCTAAAATTAACCCCCCTACCGCATCAGGTGTAGTTTGCATTCCGGCTGATTCCTGCGGAAGATCAATACCTGTCTTTACTCCCAGGCCAAATTGGCTGTAGTAATTTCTCATTTTGTTTAAATCCTTCTGGTCAGCAGGAAGAGGTCCATACGGCTTGTATGTGACACCGGCAATGTGCATGGCAACATTAAACATATATACGTTTGAACTTTTTTGCAGAGCGGTTAATTCATTGATGGTTCCCATGTTCATGTAGGATTTCTTCGGTTTGTTACCGTATCCTGCTAAATAAAGAGGTGTATCAACAAAATATTTATAATGCGGGATCCCGTCCTGATAGCCGGCTAGCACGGTGGCCCCCTTTACTGCTGATCCCATTTCATATTGGGTGGTAAATGCCCCTATCGCATAATCTTCAATTTTGTTGGTTTTTAAATCTATCTTTTTCCCTGCCATCGATAAAATATCGCCGTTATTCGGGTCCATCATCACGGCAAAGGCTCTGTCAAGCATGTAATTTCCGCGTGCACGGCTGTTTCTTACTTCTTCTTCAATGATCTTTTCTACCTTTGCCTGAAGCTCCATGTCAAAAGCAAGCTGAAGATCGTATCCCCTGCTGCCTTTATCAATGGTTTTTTGGCTGACGACATTTCCTTTATTATCTTCTACGTATTCCACTTTTTCTTTATGCGAATTTAAATATTCTTCATATTGATACTCTAAATAACTTTTTCCCACCCTGTCATTATTCGCATAGCCTCTTGTTAAGTAGAAATCTTTCCGGTCGCTCAGCAGGCCCTGATCAGGTGTCGTGACGCCCCCGAAAACAGAATAAAGGGTTTTGTCATAAGGATATTTTCGTGTCCAATCGTTTACGATATCGATTCCCGGAAGTTCTTCTAAATGCTCAGAAACAATGGAAATTTCATCATATGTTAAGTCATTTTTTGGTCTTTGCGAGGAGTTTTTCTTCTCATCAAGCAGCGCTCCGTTTTTTCCATTGCTATTGCTCTTATTTGGATTCATTGCCTTTACGATTTGAGGTTCGTAAGCATTTCCGCTTGAAAACCTTGTATATATCGCAGCAGTTTCCATTTCTTCGTCATCTTGCTGAATAGCCTTTAATTCTTGATCCGGAACACGCTCTATTTGAAGCTTGTAAGCCTGGTCTCCTTTCAGATTGCTTTCTGATTCCTTAAGCAGAGCGGCGGCTTTTTTCGGATGAGCTGCGATCCAGTAATCACGAAGATCCCTTTCCTTCAAAAATTCAGTATCAATATGAATGAAAGAAGCAAGCCGCTTCGCTGTTTTGATTTTATCTTCTGTTTTTGTGCTAGATGTTGATACATACACAATTTCTGGAACGCTCTGGTTGTCGACAGCAACTTTCTGGTTTCTGTCGTACATCTTCCCGCGAGGCGCAGGATAGTAAGCTGTTTTTGCATTTGATTTCTCAGCGTCTTCTTCATGCTGTTCGCCTTCAACAATTTGAACAACCCCGAGCTTAAAAATTAATGCAGTGAATAGAACAAAGACAGCTAGGAAAAAAAGGTTCATTCTGATTGCTCTGTTTCCTTTGCTCTTTTTCTTTGGTTCACGTCCTATTTCAGTCACTTCTGGTTACCCCTCTCAAATCATTCAATATATTTACATATACTGAGATTAATTGTAACACCTTTGTAATAGTTGTTACAGCGAAAAGGAGTAAAAAAAGCTGTCAATATAAAAACACATTAAAATATAACTAACGGTTCAAAAAAAAGGAAGATATGTAACGGTACGATAAAATCATATATACCGCTGATTCCCTTATTCTTAGTGATTCAACGGATTTACTTTACGAAAATGACAATCTCTATTTGTCAAAGGAAAGTGCTGGAACCTTTATGACAAAAAAGCTATGTTATGATTTTTCTGTAGAAACAAACAACTCTAGGAGGTTACGAACTAATGAAGAAAGCATTTATTTTATCTGCTGCCGCTGCGGTTGGCTTATTCACATTCGGGGGCGTACAGCAAGCATCAGCGAAAGAACTCTCCTGCCAGCCTGTGGTTACAGTAAAAACGGGGAACACAGTACAAAACATGTCACTTAACGATGCAGTGAAAAAACTGCATATTAACACAAATATCAAAACGTTAAACGCTGCAAACGAAAAAGAGATTAAGCAGCTTCTTCAAAAACATGCGAAGCAATCTAACGTGAAAGTTCAGGATGTTCAAAAGACAGAAACGGCAAAACCTGCACAAAAGACTACTGAAAAAGCAGCTGCTGATCAAAACACTGCTTCTAAAGCACCTGCAACTGCTGAAAAAACAAACACAACAACATCTGCACCTTCATCTGTAAGTGCATATGAGAAAAAAGTTGTTGAACTTACAAATGCAGAAAGACAAAAACAAGGATTAAAGCCGCTTCAAATTGATGAAACGTTAAGCAAATCTGCACGCGCAAAATCTCAGGATATGAAGGACAAAAACTACTTTGATCACCAAAGCCCAACATACGGCTCACCGTTTGATATGATGAAATCTTTCGGAATCAGCTACAAAACAGCAGGTGAAAACATTGCGAAGGGCCAAAAGACACCAGAAGAAGTAGTAAAAGCTTGGATGAACAGTGAAGGACACAGAAAAAACATTCTAAACCCTAACTTTACTCACATCGGTGTTGGCTACGTTGAGTCTGGAAGCATCTGGACACAACAATTCATCGGAAAATAACAAAAAAAATTCCCTGTACGATACAGGTAATCTTCAGCTTGTAGAGAAAACCATGTTTTTTCTACAAGCTTTTTTGTTGTATTCATCTAAATGTATGGAGAAACAGAAAAAAGCTGCCAGACCCCCAGCCAAGCAAGGTTAAGTTAAGGCAGTCTTCTTCACCCGGCTGTGAGGGGAACTTGTTCACTAAATCCGTTTTTCTTTCACCTTCAATAGCAAAGCTGCTGCAATAGATTTATGCCATTGATAGATTTGACTTTTTATAATAAAGGAGAAATTTTTGAGTCAGGTTGAGCAACTTAGGGTTTCGCATGAGGTGCAAAGGAGCTCATTTCCCATTATTTAGTTAATTTTAATTTCCCTATTTTGTTACATTCTAATGCAAACCAAACTGTGCCATCATTATCGCATCCTATTCCATGAGGCTCAGCATGAGGTGTGTTGATTGTATATTCCTCAATTGTTTGATCACTTGTCAGCCTTCCGATTTTATTTCCCCCCCATTCGGTAAACCATAAATCAGATTTTACACCTGCAGCGATAGCGTGAGGTCGTGCATTTGGTGTAGGGATATCATATTCAGTTATTTCACCGGAAACCGTAATCTTACCTATCTTATTACCCATTATCTCTACAAACCAAAGTGCATCATCATGCCCTTTTGTAATGCCTACTGGTCCTGCTGCTGGTGTAGGAATTGGAAACTCCGTTAACTCACCTGATTCAGTTATTTTGCCGATAGCATTATTCTGGTTTTCAGTGAACCAAAGTGAGTGATCTGAACCCAACGTAATAAAAGAAGGGTACGATCCTTCATTAGGCAGTTCGTATTCATGAATTTTGCCCTCTGATGTCAATTTACCTATACGATTTCCATTCATCTCAGTAAACCAGGTATCTCCGCCTGGACCTTCCGTAATCCCATATGGGGCTGAATGTTGATGCGGCAATGGATATTCTATAAATTGCCGTTTTGCTGTCAGTTTCCCTATCTTATTAGCCCTATTTTCTGTAAACCAAATATCACCTTCTGAAGACACCGTTAAACACATGACTCCAGCATCAGGTGTCGGAACAATATACTCTTGAATTTGGCCCGTCTTATCAAGACAGCTGATCTTGTTAGCTTTATGTTGAGTAAACCATACCTTTCCTTCGGGTGAAATGGCTATCCCATATGGACCAGAATCAGAATGTAAAATATTTATTTCTTGCTGTTCAAGCTTCATATCAATACTCCCATCAATAATAATCTACAAAAAAAGCCTCCTATACTCACTTTTCTGAGATAGGAGGCAATGCTAAATCGACTTCACTCCAAAGCCGCTTTAGTAATAAGAACATTACCCCATAATCCTATCTCAGAGAATAAATCAATAAACAAAACAAATAAGCCATTCAGATCATCAGAAAAATAGTCACTGATGTTGAATGTATAGGTTAAGCTATTGATTCTTTCTTAAAGCTAGAATTATAGAATCATGTTCTTATTTTCACCCTTTCGTTTTTCGTTAAGGCAACAGTAAAATACTGTCTCCTTTTTGTCAATTATTTAAAACAAGTGGTATTTTTCTCTTTTACGCACTTATAGTCCAAAAAAAGGCTGTCGAGATTTTCACGACAGCCTGATGGTTGCCTGCAGGATACAAGCAGTCTTTTTATTTCACCCAAAGCTTATATATACTCTGTGTTCCGCTGTTTTCTTCACCTTGAGCAGCTAGCTTGTCATATAAGGATTTTGCGAGCGACAAGCCTGGCATTTCTTCCCCCATTAATTCTGCTTCCTCTAGTGCAATTCCCATATCCTTAATAAAATGCTTCACATAAAATCCCGGTTCAAAGTTGCCTTGCAGCATACGGGGAGCAAGATTTGACAATGACCAGCTTCCGGCTGCGCCCGTTGTGATGCTTTTCAGAACATTTTCCGGCTCTAGGCCTGATTTTTGAGCATAAGCCATCGCTTCAGCAACACCGATCATACCGGCTGCAATTGCAATCTGATTGCACATCTTGGTATGCTGTCCGCTTCCAGCCGGTCCTTGATACTGAATATTCTCTCCCATTAAAGAGAAAATCGGCATGCAGGCTTCAAAAGCTTCTTTTTCTCCACCGACCATAATCGCGAGTGTTCCGTTTTGTGCACCGACGTCTCCACCGGAAACAGGAGCGTCTAAAGCGAACAATGCTTTTTCTTTGGCCGCTTCAGCAATCTTCTTCGCAAGCGAAGGCTTAGATGTCGTCATATCAATAAGATATGCGCCTTCTTTTGCGTTTTCAATAATTCCATTGCTTCCGAAATACACTTCTTCAACATCACTGGGATAGCCGACCATTGTGATGATAACATCCGCTTCTTTCGAAAGATCTTTGACCGTATCTTTCCAGATCGCGCCTTTTTGAAGTATGCTTTCTGCTTTTTCTTTTGTCCGGGTGTACACCAAAACAGGGTGGCCGTCATTCAGAATATGTGATGCCATGCTCTTTCCCATTACTCCAAGACCGATAAAACCAATTGTTTTTTTCAAGGTCATTCCTCCCAGATGTTTCGTTTAGATTTTAGTTAAAATTTATCATTTTTCCTTCATTTTCTAGACTACCATATCTATTCATCTTATAAAATAAAAAATCCCCAAAACAAATGATGTTTGGGGATGTAATTGGATTACAATGTGAATTTTGCAATTGTGTTCATAAGCTCTTGGCTTGCATGTTTTAGTGTTTCCGTTGAGTGTTTGACTTTATCAAGGGTGACAAGCTGTTCATCGGTTGATGCGTTCACTTCCTCTGCTGCGGCAGCTGATTCCTGTGATATGGCTGAAATGCTTTGAATAGCTTCAGATATCGCAAGCTGTTCTTCACTCATTCTTTGAATTTCCGCGTAAATGTGATCAATACCTTGTACCAGTGACTGCATTTCTGCAGTTATCGTATTTAATACCTCTCCAGTTTCGTGAATGGCACTATTTTGTTCATCATTCATTCTGCTTGCCTCAACCATTGCGTGAGAGGCCTCTTTTGTCTCAAGCTGGATAAGCTTCACAGTCTCGCTGATATGCTTTGTAGAAAGGGCTGATTGCTCAGCTAACTTCCGCACTTCATCGGCTACGACGGCAAAACCGCGCCCGCTTTCTCCGGCTCTGGCTGCCTCAATACTGGCATTTAAGGCAAGCAAGTTGGTTTGATCAGATATGTTTGAAATCGCTGTAACGACTTCTTCAATATTCTTAGTTTGATTTTCCAAATCCAGCAGCATCGTTTCAACCTTTTTCGTTTCCATATTGGCTTCGTTTGATTTCATCAGCAGCTGGCCGAGCGCGTCAAGTCCTTTATAGCTTGCATCCTCGGACGATTTAGAGCGTTCTTTAATTCCGCCTGCCTCCTCAGCGATTTGCCTGATTTTCGTTGACAAGCTTTCCGATTTTTCATTAATGGTTTCAACTTCAGAAGCCTGTTCCGATGCCCCTGCGGCTACTTCTTCAATCGCTTTTGCAATTTGTCCGCTTGTTTCATTTGTTTCGGCAGAGACAGCCGTTAGTTGTTCAGAGGTGTCAGATACTTTCCCTGAAGAGAGTCTCACTTGCTCAACCATTTCCTTCATATTTTCAACCATCAGATTGAAATCTCTTGTTAAAATACCGACTTCATCCTTAGATTTTGATTCCGCGCGCACTGTTAAATCGCCTGCGGAAACAGCTTTCGTTTTTGCGATCAACTGCTGTATCGGACCGGTTATCGTTTTGGCCAGGAAGTAGCTGAGAATAATTGTTATGATAAGCGCAAGCAATGATATCCAAAGATTTGCCCGATTCATTTTATCTGAAATCCACATTAATTGATCGGTATCAAATTGCGTTCCGACCTTCCAGTCCGTTTCGCCAATCGTTTGGTACACAACCATTTTTCCATTCACATCTTGTATCCCTTGTTTCTCGGATGCGATGGTTTGCAGTGTTTGATCCTTTGATATATTTTTTCCTTGATTTGACGGATGGGCTAAAAGATTGCCGCTCGTATCAGCTAAAAAGGCAAATCCATTGTAAGGCACCTTTTGTTTATTGACCATACTCTGGATAGCAGAGAGTTTCAAGTCATAGCTGGCAACCCCTATCACTTTTTGCCCGTCTAAGATCGCTTTCGATGCAGTAACAATCATGTCTCCTGTCACGACATCTTTATAAGGTTCCGTCCAAACAACTTGATCCGGGGTTTCAGCTGCAAGCTTATACCATGGTCTTGATGTTGGATCATAATCCTCAGCGAAATCCGCTTTTGGATATGTAAACATTTCTTTTTTTGCGGTGCCTATGTAAGCCATCGCAACATAATCATCGTTTTCTTTGATTTGCTTAATGTCATCGTGAAACAGCCGAGAAGCTTCTTTACTTGGTTTCGTTATAAATGTATGCGTTAATTCCCCATTAGCCAATCTTGATAACGAAATGGCATAACTCTTTAATTGCAATGCAATATTTTGTTCAAGTGACTGCGTCACGTTTTGAGTTGTATTTTTCCCATCCTCTGTAATCATCGGTTTTAGCGTCAAATAAGAAGACAGCATTAAAAGAACAACTGTGACGATTAACATAATCGAAACAAAAACAGCAATCTTCATGTGAAGTTTTTTAAACAAACCAATCCCCTCCTAATTTCTATATCGGCCCTTTCGTTTGAAAAATGAATAATCAAAAAATAAATTATAAGAAAACCGGAATATATTTACTGAAAATTCAATCTTCGTTATAATGAAACAACATAAGGAGAGTGATGATCATACTAAAACAAATGTATGTGCACGACGGCAGAAAATTTGAGGCTCTGACCATCAGAAACTACACTGAGACTGACATCGAGAGGCTGATTTCTCTTCAAAAAGAATGTTTCCCTCCTCCGTTTCCCCAGGAATTGCTGTGGTCAGAGGACCAGCTTGCCAGCTATATCAAAACCTTTCCAGAAGGCGCTTTATGCGCGCTCATCAATGGCAGAATTATCGGTTCCATGACTGCTCTTATTGTACAATTTGAGCCTGAATCTCCTGATCATACATGGGCACAAGCAACAGACAACGGATCGATTAAAAACCATGAACCTCATGGAAATACTTTATATGTAGTGGATATTTCTGTTTCTCCTCATTATCGAAAGCTTGGAATCGGAAAATGGCTGATGAATACGATGTATGAGCTGACTGTTGATAAGAGACTGGAGCGCCTTCTCGGCGGCGGCCGCATTCCTTTATATCATAAATACGCACACGAGATCAGCGCTGTTCAGTACGTTGAAGATGTGATGGAAGGCAGGAAAAACGACCCTGTGCTGTCCTTTCTCCTCCGTTGCGGGCGTTCACCTATTCGTGTAGTCAGCAATTATGTAGAGGATAAAGAATCATTGAATTACGGCGTTTTGATGGAATGGAAAAATCCTTTTTATAAAAAGAGAGCTGTTGATCACAACAGCCCGTTTAAGTGAAATATTCAATTTTCGCGTTAGGGAAAAAGGTATCAATATAGGATTCAAGTGCTTCTCGAAGTGCATGCTCTTCATCTTTCTGATAAATATATTTTCCGATCCCGTAACGGCCCCATTTATAACGGCGCTTTTCTTCATCTAATTCGAGCTTCGTCTTCGGATAATTTTTCTCTATCACTCGTTTGGCCGGTTTTGTAAAACGGTGTTGAATTAATTCAAACGTTATGTCATGTCTAACGTCCTGCGGCAAAGCAGCATCAAGCTTTTCAAACAGATGTCTGTATCCTTCTTCCCAGCCTTCATGAATATATATCGGAGCAACAATAAAGCCTAACGGGTAGCCTGCTTTTGCAACTTTTACTGCCGCTTCTATCCGCTTATCAAGAGGTGAAGTTCCCGGCTCAAAGTTTTTAATCACATAGTCGGCATTAATACTGAATCTGAATCTCGTTTTCCCGTTATGCTTTGCGTCTAATAGGTGATCGACATGATGAAATTTCGTTACAAATCGGAGCTTTCCGAGATCACTTTGGCCAAAATGTTCAATGGCGCGCTTCAGCGTGTGTGTCAGATGATCAATTCCTACAATGTCTGACGTACATGATGCTTCGAACCTTGTGAACTCTGGTGCGCGCTCCTTCATATACTTATCTGCCTGATCCAAAATCTCTTCGACGTTTACATAAGTTCTGATATACGGCTTTGATCCCATGGTTGTTTGCAGGTAGCAGTAATGACAATGCCCCATGCAGCCTGTTGCAAACGGAATGGCATATTCGGCCGAGGGTTTGGATGAATCAAACTTTAATGTTTTCCGGACACCGATAACTAAAGTTGATTTCGCATTGCGATATTGCTGAAGATGATTTTTCCCAGGAATATTACGCACCTGATTGTGGGATGTTGTTTCTCTGATTTCAATGCCCATATTCTCAAATTTATCTTGTAATTCTTGGCCTAGTGGATATTCCAGCGCCCTCGGTTCTATATATACAAGCTGCGGAACAAATGGGTTCTGCATGATGCCACATCCTTTTCCTTTACTAACGTTACTTTTCTCACTAGGCGGAAAGGATATGAGTTGTAATGATTTCCTTGTTACTCATACGGATCAATATCAAAGAGTTCTTTGTAAAGCGATTTAGCTTCTTCATAGCTTGCAAACACAGCATCGTCCTCTGCGAACGGATGATAGGTTTCATAAATAAACAGGGAAAGCTCGCCTTCATGGTATGGATGGTGCACAATTTCGGCTTCCTTTATGTGGGCTACATTGGCGGCGTGCGGATTTCTGTAGATCACATAAACAGTATCTCCTGCGTTAAATTGGTTTGACATACTATCCCTCCTAGCCATGTTATTGTGTCCTTCTATACCCTTACTTATGAAAAAAACCAGACAGGCCGGAGGCCGTCTGGTTTTTGTACATTACTTGAATGTTTCTTTTACGAACGCGACAACTTCTTCTGTCGTGCTCATAGATAAGATTTTCTCTTTGAATGACTCAGCTTCTTGTTTAGACAATTTGCTGATTTGTGTTCTTGCCGGAAGGATAGACGTTGCGCTCATTGAGAACTCATCTAAGCCTAAGCCGAGAAGGATCGGAATCGCAATCTCGTCTCCTGCCATTTCTCCGCACATGCCAACCCATTTTCCTTCTTTGTGTGCTGCTTCAATTACCAGTGTAATTAAGCGAAGGATTGCCGGGTTGTATGGCTGATACAGGTAAGATACACGTTCATTCATACGGTCAGCTGCCATTGTGTATTGGATCAAATCGTTTGTTCCGATACTGAAGAAATCAACCTCTTTAGCAAACTGATCAGCGATGACTGCAGTTGACGGAATCTCAACCATCATTCCGACTTCAATATCGTCAGATACAGCCTGTCCCGCTTTTACGAGCTTTTCTTTCTCTTCAAGAAGGATCGCTTTTGCTTCTTTGAATTCGTTAACTGTCGCAATCATAGGGAACATGATTTTCAAGTTTCCGTATGTACTTGCACGAAGCAGCGCGCGAAGCTGTGTTCTGAAGATTTCTTGCTCTTCAAGGCAAAGACGAATCGCTCTATATCCCAGGAACGGGTTCATTTCTTTAGGAAGCTGCAGGTAAGGAAGCTCTTTGTCTCCGCCGATATCAAGTGTCCGCACGACGACTGATTTTCCTTCCATACGCTCAAGAACCGTTTTGTAAGCATCAAACTGCTCATCTTCTGTAGGCAGCTGATCTCTTCCCATGTAAAGGAATTCTGTACGGTAAAGGCCAACTGCTTCTCCGCCGTTTTCAAGAACACCTTTTACATCATCAGGGGTACCGATGTTCGCTGCAAGCTCTACATGATGTCCGTCTTTTGAGACAGTCGGTTCATTGACAAGCTTCGCCCACTCAGCTTTTTGAGCCAAATAAGCATTATGTTTTTCTTCATACTCTTTTACAGTTTCCGCAGATGGGTCAATAATGACATCGCCATTGATACCGTCAACGATAACAGTCACGCCGTTTTGGATCGTGCCTGTAGCCGCTTTCGTTCCAACAACTGCTGGAATCTCAAGAGAACGTGCCATGATGGCAGAGTGAGATGTGCGTCCGCCGATATCAGTAGTGAATCCTTTTACAAACTCACGGTTTAATTGAGCTGTGTCAGACGGTGTTAAGTCTTCAGCTACAATAATAACCTCTTCTGAGATCATGCTTGGGTTTGGAATTTCGACGCCAAGCAGGTGGCCGGTTACGCGTTTTGTTACATCGCGGATATCTGCCGCACGCTCTTTCATATATTCGTTGTCCATAGATTCAAACATGGTAACGAACATAGAAGACGTTTCTTTTAAAGCGAATTCAGCGTTCACTGAATCAGTGCTGATTTTTTCTTTCACAGGGTTCAGAAGCTCAGGGTCACTGAGAACTAAAAGGTGAGCAGAAAAAATATCAGCTTTATCCTGACCCAGTTCTTTCAAAGCGTGCTCTTTGATTTTTTCGAGCTCTTCTTTTGAACGTGCAATCGCTTCATCAAAACGGCTTACTTCCGCTTCAGAATCAGAGATGTTTTTCTTTTCAACCGTTAAATCTGGCTCTTCAAGCCGGTATGCTTTTGCAATCGCGATGCCGGCTGAAGCGCCAATCCCTTTTAATTCTTGCATTACTCGCCGAGTCCTTCGCTTTTCATTGTTTCTTCTAAAGCGTTAAGAGCATCGTTTTCGTCAGCTCCGGAAGCAGAGATTGTGATCTCAGCGCCTTTAGCGATACCTAAAGACATAACACCCATAATAGATTTAAGGTTAACTGTTTTGCCGTTATATTCTAAATTAACGTCAGCGTCGTATTTGCTAGCAGTTTGTACAAGAACTGTCGCAGGACGAGCATGGATTCCAGAATCTGCAGTTACTTTAAATGTTTTTTGTGCCATTTTTATCATTCTCCTTTTAACTTAAAGCTTAATTACTTCACAATATTATATCATACAACCGTACTTGTCATCTGACAAGCACGGCGTACTAACACCCTTATTTTTCAATCTTCACAATATCTTCTTGTTCTCTGCTGACTGAACCGCTTGCTTTAATGCTGACTGTTTCTCCTTCAGCAAGGTTTGTAAATACAATCGGTGTCATGAGAGATGGGACATTCGGTTTGACTGCATCCAGATCAACTTCAAGAAGTTTTTGTCCAGGCTCAACGCGGTCTCCTTCTGATACGAAAGACGTAAATCCTTCGCCCTTCAGGCTGACGGTATCAATACCAAAGTGGATTAAAATTTCTCTTCCGCCGTCGGATTGCAGGCCGATCGCATGTTTCGTCGGGAACACATTGAGAATTTTTCCGCGAACCGGTGATACGACAATTCCTTCAGAAGGGAGAATCGCAAAACCGTCACCCATCATTTTTCCTGAGAAGACTTGGTCAGGAACATCCGTAATCGGGTGAATTTCCCCGGTAATCGGAGAAACGAAAACTTCCTCGCCGATTTCATTTTGCAGCGGTTCTGCAATCACTTCCTCAACCTGCTGGCCTACTTCCTCTTGAGCAGATGTTTTCGGTTCAGGTCTAGGCTTGCGTCCCGCAATAATGTCTTGCATTTGTGTTTTTAACCCGTCAGAACGCGGTCCGAAAATAGCCTGAATGTTGTTGCCGACTTCCAGCACTCCGGAAGCGCCAAGCTGTTTCAGACGGTCTTTATCAACCTTTTTCTGATCGTTTACAGTCACACGCAGACGAGTGATACAAGCATCAAGGTGTTTGATGTTTTCCTGGTCACCCATTGCCTGCAGAATCTCATAAGGAAGATCCCCTGCTTCACCTGTTTTCCCAGGTGCTGCTGTTTCTTCCGCAGCATCCTCGCGTCCAGGTGTTTTCAGATTAAATTTGCGGATGGCAAATCGGAATCCGAAGTAGTAAATGACCGCTAACCCTAAGCCGACAGGGATGACAAGCCACCATGCCGTCCGGTTCGGTAAAATACCGAATAGGAAGTAGTCAATTAAACCGCCGGAGAATGTCATACCAATCTTAACATTCAACAGCTGCATGACCATGAATGAAAGTCCCGCAAACAAACAGTGAATCGCAAACAGGACTGGAGCAACGAATAAGAAAGAAAATTCCAATGGCTCTGTGATCCCCGTTAAGAAGGATGTCAAGGCCGCTGAACCCATAATACCTGCAACGAGTTTTTTGTTTTGCGGTTTTGCTTCATGATAAATGGCAAGCGCCGCAGCAGGCAGACCGAACATCATAAATGGATATTTACCTGTCATGAACGTACCTGCCGTTAACTGTACGCCGTCTTTAATCTGCGCCATAAAGATACGCTGATCCCCGCGGATGATTTCTCCTGCTGCACTCTTATAGCTGAAGAATTCATACCAGAACGGCGAATAGAAAATGTGGTGCAATCCGAATGGGATAAGCGAACGTTCAATCACCCCGAAGATAAATGCAGCAAGGGTTGGATTCGCTTCCACTAATCCTGTTGAAAAGGCATTCAATCCATGCTGGATCGGAGGCCAGATCACTAACATAATAAGACCCAGAATCAGTGCAGAAATTGACGTAACAATTGGAACGAAACGTTTACCCGCAAAGAAACCAAGGTATTGCGGCAGTTCAATTGTGTAAAATCTGTTAAACAATAATGCAGCTAACACACCGACGATAATACCGCCGAACACCCCTGTCGCCAGGGTAGGTATACCAAGCATGTTTACATATGCAGGATGGTTTTCCGTAAAGAACTTGGCTCTTTCAACTGAATCCGAAGGAATGGTTCCGTTTGCAAGAAGAACCGCACTCATGGATACATTCATTACAAGATAACCGATAATTGCTGCAATCCCTGCAACTCCATCACCGTTGGCAAGCCCGATGGCTACACCTACTGCGAAAAGAAGCGGAAGGTTATCGAAAACAATCTGCCCAGCGCTTTCCATCACACCTGCTACAAGCTGAACATTGTCATTGCTCAAGAAATGCAGGACCTGAATCATGTCCTTATTTTGCATCGCATTCCCGATCGCAAGCAAAATCCCCGCAGCCGGAAGGATCGCAACTGGAAGCATAAGCGCACGCCCAATTTTTTGAAGAACGCCGAATAATGCTTTAAACATAAGAATTGACCTCCTCTTTTTACTAGTCTGACCTTACAGCTAAAAATCATGACAACGAATTCACAGGCGTAAGCCTTCCAGTTTAACCGTTTACATTTGCCCTTTTACACAACAAAAAGGCATGAGCAAAATTGGGTGCGCAAAAGAACGAGAATGAACTTCCCGTTTTTTTCCCTCAATCACTCATGCCTGATCGAATCAGTAACACGTTATAAGGATAAACTGAATTTATGAAATTTTATTGGTTAATCGGTACAGATGAAGCGTTAGGTAAACCGCTTCCGCCTCATGAACTGGTTTCTTCAATGTTTGCTGCAAGATTTTAATCAATTTCCAAGCTGTATTGTAGCATAGCGGATATTCATTTTTCAATAACAACATTAATTTTTCTGGTTCTTTAGTCGGTTCTTCTTTTTTAATTCTTTCTATTGTAAATCTGATATGTCGGATCAGCCGCAAATAGTTGACACTTTCCTTATTTACTTTCATTTGAAATGAGTCTTCAATCACCTCGACAAGCTGCGCCATGAGCTGAGAGTGCTGATTGACCTCGGACAGCGGACGGTTTGTCAACGCTGAATGGATATGCAGAGCGATAAAACCAATCTCCCCTTCCGGAAGGCAGATTCCCGCTTTTTCATTGATCATATCTATGACTTCTTTGGCAATTTGGTACTCCTCAGGATATAGTGACTGAGTCTCCATTAGAAATGGATTTTTCATATCAAATCCCTGCTGCTGCCTTTTGATCGCAAATGCGATATGGTCTGTCAACGCAATGTGAATATGTTCATTTAATGAGTGATTAGTCCTATTGCTTATGTGATAGATGACATCGTTTGAAATATCAACGAGCTTTTCATCAACATAGTCAAGGAGCTTTTTAAACTGCTTTTGTTCCTTCTCGTCTTTTAAAATGAACATTTTATCGTAGCCTTTATCTTCAATGACATCATCTTGTTTTTTTCCGAAACCAATACCTTTTCCGATTAAAACGACTTCGCTGTATTTATGATGAGAAGCAATTAATACGTTATTATTCAGTACCTTTTTCACTGTGAAGGACCCATTCACGATCCTCAGCTCCTTTGTCATTCAATACCTCATATCGTACATAACGAACAGAATGCACGTCAAACCTTTTTTCAATGCATTCACTAAACAGTCGATCTTTCGACGAGACGGTAATCCAGAACTTTCCTTTCAATCGGCTGTCCTTGAATTCTTTTTTCCAGTATGGCAAATGCCTGCTTTCCCATTTCCCTTGTCTGAATATCGATCGTTGTGATCCCAAGCGCTTGGCTGATTTCGTGGTTATCAACGCTTAAGATTGCAAGCTCATCCGGTACTGACACCCGCTGGTTCTTTGCTTCAAGAAAAAGCCCTGCTGAGACTTGGTCATTGGCAACAAAAATAGCCGTCGGCTTTTCCTTCCACGTATTCCATTTATGAAAAAGCGCCTTCCCATCATTGATTGTAATCGCTTTCTCAATTACCCAGTCTTCACGAAATGCCTCGCCGATCTCTTCCAATGCCTCTTTGTAGGCTTTGATTCGAAAATGACTGTTCATGCCTTTTTTTCTTGCCAAACAGATGGCTATTTTTTTGTGCCCTTTGGCAATTAAATAGTCCAAGCCGTTCCGAAATGCTTCTCGATGAGGAATGCTGATGGTTGGGAAGCGGGCATTATCTGAATTCTGGCAAAGCAAAATCGGGCCCTCCCATTCCATGAGTTTCTCATCAGCAAGCGCCTTTGAGCAAAAAATCAGGCCGTCAACCTGGCGCTGCTTTAATTGGGACAGCGCAAAGATTTCTTTTTGTACCTCATAGTTTGTTTGGAATAAAGAGAGGTGAACCCCGGATTCCGCGGCTGCGTCGGCTATTCCTGCAATCAGCTCTGCAAAATATGGCAGATTAACCGTCGGCAAGACAACACCAATCATGTTTGAAAATCCTCTCGACAAATGTACAGCGTGAATATTTCTCGTGTACTCCAATGATTCCATTGCCTCAAACACTCTTTTTCGTTTGTCTTCACTGACGTATGGATGATTGTTTATGACTCGGGAAACCGTTGTAACAGAGACACCGGCTTTTTCTGCAATGTCTTTAATATTAGCCATAGATTCCCTTCTTTCTAAATCCCCTTGATCTGGAATGCGTTTCATACAATATGATATGGACGTACCAGATATCTTTTTGTGTTTTAAGCTGAAAGGAGAAGATCACATGGGTTTCTTCATTTTAATTGGGTTATGTCTCACTGTTCTCGGTGGCAGCTGTCTTGCTGTAAAACCTCTCAACCAAAAACATGAAATTAAACCCTTTCGAACATTTGATGATTTTTTTATTTAATGCAGATAAAAAAGGACGATGTCGAGAACAAAGTCCTTTTTTATTTCTATTACGGCAGTATGATTAATTCCTTTGGATATTGGGTCAGAGCAACTGCTCCGTCCTTTGTTACGTGAACGTCATCCTCAATGCGCACGCCGCCGATCTCAGGCACATAAATCCCCGGTTCGATCGTGTAGACCATGCCTTCCTGCAGCAGTGTATCGTTGGCCTGGCTCATTGATGGATACTCATGGACAGAAATTCCGAGTCCATGCCCAAGCCGGTGAGGAAAATAATCACCGTATCCCGCTTTTTCAATGATTCCGCGGGCAGTTAAATCCAGATCTCCGATTCTCACACCGGGTTTGCTTGCCTCAATCGCGGCTTTTTCCGCTTGAAGCACAGTCTCGTAAATGGCCTCCTGCTTCGGATTGATGGTTTTGTATGCAAACGTTCTTGTAATATCAGAGCAATAGCCATCAAGAATAACACCGAGATCAAATAAAACAAAATCACCTTTTTTCAACGTGGCTGTACCAGGATTTCCATGAGGCTGGCCAGATTTTTCTCCGAATAAAACCATTGTAGAGAAAGACATGCCCTGAATTCCTTTTTTCTTCAGCTCATACTCAATTTGAGCGAGCACTTCCACTTCACTGATGCCTTCACGCAAAGCGGCTGTGCCGACTTCAACACCGTAATCTGCAAGCTTTGCCGCCTCTTTCAGCAAACGAATCTCATTGTCATCTTTAATCAGTCGAAATTGATTGAGTGTTTCTTCTGCTGAAACAAATTGAGCCCCGCCCGTCGCATGCTTCAGCTGTTCTGCACGTGACAGCGAGATTGAATCCTTTTCTACCGCAAGCATATGTATGCTGATATTTCGCTTTTTCAAAGCCTTCTCTATCAGCTCCCACGGATTTTCGTGATCCGCATAGCCAATGATTTCATGATTCCAGCCTGCGTTGCGGGCCTGTCCTGCTTCCATTCCTGGACAAACAAAGAAAGGCTCCTCTTCTTGAAAAATAAATAACCCCATTAATCTTTCATGCGGCTCTGTGTAAAAACCGGTTAAGTAAAAAACATTTTCTTTCGTATGAATAAATGCGGCAGTATGCCCCGCTTCCTTCAGCCATGAAGAGACGCGTTGTATTCTATTCACTTCTTGTTCCTCCCTGCCATTTGCAATGCATTGTTCTGTCTTCCATTGTAACAGGTTTTACCGGTGTTTGCCTTTCACGACGCCTTCATTTTCTAATGCATTTTATTTCCTGCTCCTCTTCCTGTATACTGACAGTAACGTTCAATCGCAGGGGGGTTGTTCCGTTTGCTGATGAATTTTTTCAGACGAAAAGCAGTTATGCTCTTAACGGTTTTGGGAATTTCCGCTCCTTTTATCGGGATGAAGATGGTGGGCTTTTATTATTACAGCTCTATCATAGGCTGTGCAGCGGGTTTCCTTTGCTGCATCCTCGCTCTCATCCTAGTTATGAAAAGATCTGATAAAGACAAAAATGAAGGGAAAGCTTGATACATAAAAAGCCAGCAGCCTGATTAGGCTGCTGGTTTTATTTTAGGAGTCTTAAACCGTTTAGTATGACTAAAATCGTGCTGCCCTCATGACCAATCACGCCAAATGGCAATTCCATCGCCTGCAAAAAGTTTGCACAAATCAGCAGGCAGATTACAGCTAGAGAAAACACGATATTTTGTTTGATGATCCTGTTCATTTTCCGAGACAAGCGGCACATGTTTACGAGCTTTTTCAAATCGTTTTTCATGAGGACCATATCAGCGGTCTCAAGTGCTACATCTGTTCCGCCGCCCATCGCAATGCCGACATCCGCCGCTTTGAGTGCCGGCGCATCATTGATTCCGTCACCCACCATTGCAATCGTTCCGAATTCTTCTTTTAACCGTTTGATTTCATTCACTTTTTGGTCAGGCAGGCATTCTGCCACGACAGTTGTCATGCCGGCTTCCTTGGCAATCGCTTGAGCCGTGTCTTCGTGATCTCCTGTCAGCATGGCCGTTTTAATCCCAAGTCGGTTCAGTTCTTCCATGACCTCTTTTGCTTCAGGCCTGATTTGGTCCTTCAGTGCGATACAGCCTGCTATTTGATCATCCTTTTTCACAAATACAATTGTATGACCGCTTTGAATGACATCTGATGCTGTTTGTTTCATAAATTGTGCTGCCATTTCCTCGCCGATAAAACCTGCTTTACCGACCTTCCATTTCGCACCCGACACTTCTGCCATAACGCCAAACCCTGAGGTTTCTTCTATAGATATGTAGCCGGACTGATTCACGCCGCGGCTTTCAGCGTACGCCGTTATGGCTTGGGCGAGCGGATGGCTTGATTGCGTTTCGATGGCATAGACAGCCTCAAGAACTTCCGCTTCACTGAATCCTTCTGCTATTCTGATCGTCTCTACGGCAGGCTGGCCTTTTGTTACAGTTCCGGTTTTATCAAAGGCGATCATTTGCACTGAGCCCAGCTGTTCAAGAAAGACGCTTCCTTTCACAAGCATACCGTTGCGGGCGCCATTTGAAATCAGGGACAGCGCCGCCGGCATAATAGAGGCGACAAGCGCACAAGGTGACGCGACAACCATAAACACCATTGCGCGGTAGAAGGTTTCACTCCAGCTCCAGCCCAGCGCAAAGTGCGGGACGAATAAAAGGAGCGCCACCGCAATTAGCACACCTTTCACATAAGCATTTTCAAATCGTTCGATGAAAGCCTGAGCGGGTGAAACACTATTTTGCGCTGATTCAACCAGTTTGATAATTTTTCTGAATAACGAATCTTCATTTGCTTTCGTGACACGGACAGTCAAGGAGCCATTGCGATTCACCGTTCCTGTGAATACAGTGTCGCCTGTGTTTTTTTCTACAGGCATTGATTCACCTGTTAAAGCCGACTCGTCAAGACTTGTCGAGCCCGATTCAATGATACCGTCTGCCGCTACGCGTTCTCCAGGTTTGATCACGATCATATCACCGGCCTGCAAGTCTGAAACCGGAACTCTTTTGGTTTCACCATTGACCATCAATGTCGCTTCTTCAGGCTCAAGCTGCATTAAAGACGTTAAATCTCTGCTGCTTTTATTCATCGTGTATGTTTCTAAAGCTCCGCTTAAGGAAAAAATAAATATTAAAATAGCACCCTCTGCCCAGTATCCGATCAAGGCGGAACCAACGGCAGCGAAAATCATTAAAAGTTCTACATTCAGCGTTTTGGATTCGAGTGTTTCTTCGATTCCTTCCTTTGCTTTAGCAAATCCGCCGATCACAAAAGCCAGCAAGAAAAGTATTATGGATAATACCTGATATCCGGATAAGAGCCAGCCTGCCAAAATAAGAGCGCCTGATACAAGTGCTGCAATAAGCTCCGCGTGCTGTGCCCAGTTTTTTTCCCTCTTGTCTGTTTTCAATGGCTCATGCGGGTCGCGTTGAACGATAACTTGTTCATTCATATCGAATTCTCCTCTCTAATTGAGAACGTAAATCATCTTCATTTCTCTTATAAAAACAAAATCGCTGCCCAAAAGGCAGCTTTATCGTCAGTTATTTCTTGATGTCTTCCTTTATTATAGCACGCACGAAGAGAATTTCAATTATAATTATTTTAATTTCTTTTTGATAATAATTATCATTAATGTTTATTCACTTCTTCTCTATATGAAAAAAGCTGAGAGTCTATGCTCTCAGCTATTCTTCCGTCCATTCCTTCAGTTGTTCCGCCGTCATCGGGCCAATTTTTGTTTTTTCAATTTCTCCCTTTTCATTCAGCAAAAATGATGTTGGGATCGTAATGATATGATACTCCTTCATCAATTCCCCTTTTGAGTCAAGGACAATCGGGAACGTCAGCTTGTTTGCTTTAATAAAGTCTTCAACGACTTGCTGATTTTGTTCCGAATTCACTAAATTCACCGTTACCAGCTTTACACTGTCAGATGGATGGGCATCATAAAACGATTGAAACTGGGGAAGCTCCTTTTTGCAGGGCGGACACCATGACGTCCAAAAATGGAGAATTGTTTTTTGCCCTTTATTCGGAATCGAAATGTCCTCCCCTTCTATCGTTTTCATAAGAAAAACAGCGGGAACAGCAGGCTGTTTTTCCTCAGCTTGTGCCGCACCTGGAAACCATGCAATCAACCCTAATAACATAATGTATATAGTAAGCAAGCGCTTCGTCAACATGGAATCTTCCTTTCATGCTTTTCAATTAGCTTGCCCCTGCAGTTCCTATATCATCCTTCAATTCGCGGCGTTCTGGTCCCTCCCGTAAGGAATACGGATACCTTCAATGCTTTGCAGATCGTGGCATAGTGCAGGCTCGTCAAAAGAATCATGCCAGTGTTCATTCCAAGGATAATCCCGAGCATTTGCAGATTCTCCATTGATCCCAGTACATACATCATACTTAGCGCAACGATATGGCTCCATACATTGTGATAAAAAGCCTCTTTCACAAAACCCATCCCGATTAAGCACGCCTGCAGCGGCATGACAAACAGATGAAAGAGAAAGTAAGGCCACAACAGCTGCAAATAATACTGCGCTTCAGGAGAGTGAAAAAACAAATGCGTGAGAGGTCCCGCAAACTGGAACATGACCCAGACGGCAGGTATACCGTAACCTAATGTAATGAAAATCGACTGCTTCAGCCTTTTTAACACGATGTCATACTGAGAAAGTGCATAAGCTTCCGAAATACTCGGTATCATGACGACCATTAACGAATGGGCAATAAAAGCAGGGAACGACCCTATCGTCACAGCCACTCCTGCCAGCATTCCGTATTGATCGATCGCCGCTGTCCCGGCAACACCCGCAGCCAAAAGAGCTCCTTTTACTAAAAAGGGTTCAATTGCATTGACAACCGCATGAAAAATACGCAGTCCTGTTGTAGGAATTGAAACAGCAAGCAGTCTTTTCCTTACATCCTTTCCGCGCAAATGAATGTGCTGCTGGCCGGATAACGCCCGCCTTGCCATGATAAATTGTGAATATAAATAAACAAGCACGACCACATCACTCACGACCAGAACAAACAAGGAAATCAGCACGGCCATGTCCAATTCAAATGAGTACCATTGAAAAAAGAGGAATAAGCACAAGAGCTGGATGATTTTTTTCAGCACATTGGCAATTGCGATCTTCCCCATTTTCTGCACACCCATAAAGTAGCCCCTGGCGATTGAAGTAAAGGCGACAACAGGAATTAAGCCGATGACAATCCCTTTAATAAACGGGTGGTATGTATCAAATACCGGAATAAACGGAAGCGCAATACTAGCGGCAGCAGTAGAAAAAGCAGTAAAAATGGCTGTCATTCTGAAAGCGTGCCTCAGCATGCTTTCATGAAGCTTAGGATTTGACTCGGCAATGAATTTAGAAATGGATATCGGCAGTTCCAGGCTCGCGATGACAATAATTAAAAAGATCGTGGGCAAAATACTCATGTAAAGCCCCATCCCATGCTCGCCAAGCTCCCGCGCCAAAATCATATTGACGACAAATTCAAGGCATTCAGCGAAAAAGGCGGCAATGGATAAAAGAATGATCCCTTTCACAAATCGATTCATGATGTCTCTCCTTGTCTCTTGTACTACCAACATCATATGAGACAAGTTCAAAAATTATTTTATTTTTACTCTTTATATGAAAAAAAGCACAGCTGAGACAAATTGTCTCTTCTATGCTTAGACGGCAAAAACGTGTCTGCCGATTTTTTCTACGATTTTTCTTGAACGAATCCAATTATCTGACGCTGTTTTCGGATTATAAAAGAATATGGCATCTGTTTCTCTATTTTTTGAGGACAGCGCTTCTTCGGCAGCTTCAATCGATTCTTTATCAGGCTTTTGGTTAATGCTCCCGTTTGCGACCGGTTCAAAGGCGTTTTTCTGATAAATAACTCCTCTTATCGTATCAGGAAAACCTTTTTTCTCCGTCCTGTTCAGTACAACGCTTGCTACAGCGACCTTGCCTTTATATGATTCTCCTTTGGCCTCTGCGTGAACGAGACGGGACAGCAACTCTTTTTCAGACTGTGTATATGTTTCTTTCTCATCATTTGTTTTGTTCGGTTTATCTTTCTCTTTCTTTTCAGTGTGTGCTGATAGCTTAATCGGTTTTATTTTCTTGTCTTTATCAGCAGACAGTGAAGGGAAAGATTCATTCGTATTTCGATCTATATGTGTAAGCCATTTCGCTTCTTCATGTTTTGTCTTCTTTGCGCTCAGTAGTGAAGCTTGTGTATGCTCAATTTTGGCTGCAGGCATGAAACAAAGAAGAAAAACAGCCAGAGCAGTGAATTTCGTTGTCATACAGTTTCCTCCTTAAAGTGCTCCAAAAAACACTTCATAACCTTAACAAGAGATCCATTCATTTTCACGGAAAAAGATTTTCCAACTCTCCCAAGGAGGTATCAGGATGGAATAAAGAGGATGACTCACTGCTTAATGGCAAAAAAACAGTCTGAAATTCTATAAATATTGTAAAATTAAAACATGTTTATCCATCTTTGACACTTTACATTTTATTTACACCTGTTACAGACAGCTGTAATAAAAGGCTTGTATTCTGTCATATATGATAAAAAGGCTTCTCACGTATGAGAAACCTTCAGCTTCTTGGCTGTTCTAAGTATTGAAAAATAACATCTCCGCCTTGCTGGGCAATTCCTCGGAAATGTTTAAAATCATCTTGTTTAGATAACACGGCCCTGAAATCAAGAAAATGCTCTTTCTGGACTCTCAGTTCGTTTATGGCGCCGGTGCGCAGCTGTTCAATCATTTCTGTTATTTCTTCGGGTCGCAACAAAAATTCCCCCCTTTTCTTTCTATTGACGAAAATCAATATATCATCTTTATAGCGACAGAACAATTCATAAGGGAGATAAAACTCCTTATCGCTTTACTTCTCAATGAAAATACTGCAAAATACTTTCAAAAGGCATTATTATGTTTAAAGGAGAGGAAGCTTGTGAAAATCGCTAAGGTTGGGAATGTCATTGAATTTAAAAACGGATTAACCGGTGTTGTTGAAAAAGTAAATGAGAATTCTGTTATCGTTGATGTGACGATCATGGATAACTATCGGGATCTTGAGTTAGATTCATTGACAGTTGTTAATCATAAAAATTATAAGATCATCAGAGACTCCTATTAAAACCTCCTTATTTCCACATTTATTCAAAAAACTGCAAGACGGACAATTTAACACCTTACATATGAAATTCGCTTTCTCAAAAGCTGCCGGCCGGCAGCTTTTTTACATAAAAAACACCGATCATGAATCGGCGTTTTTGTCTATTTCCGTTATTTCTATATAGAACTCGCTGACGGCCCCTGGTTCGTACAGGTTGGTCAATGATGTTGAATAATTTGTCATTTCCCCCCGGAAGGCAAGATCGCGTTCCGGAACCTCGACATTAAACGTTTTTTCATACAACAGGACAGCGATATCATGGTAAGTCTCACTCGTAACGTTTAAGGTAAATGCAATTTTTCGCTTCGGCTCGCTCTCCTCTTGATATGCAGCCATTTCTAACGTTACATTGTTTAACCGCAATGTCTTCACTTCATATCACTCCTTTATAGTCCATGCATCTTAGCATACCTTAGCGAATGTTTACAATGAATCTGTTCTTAACGGTTATATGAACCAATTCATTCGAAAAGACATCTTTACAAACATACGTTCGTTAAATTATAATAAAACAGACGAGCTGCCATCCAGCATCCCGTCTTTTCATTAGAAAGCGGCGAGTGGAATTCCCCCCCGGATTCGCTCGTCTTTTTTATGTAAAAACCGCCTCATTTCTAAGGAGAAACTATATGGTCGATTATCAACAAGTCATGTTTCACCATGCGTACCTTGGCGCCTTGGATTTCCCCATCCTTTAATGAGAGCGGTCAATCAATTCTCATCATGTTTTTTAGATAAACCAGCATCCATTCAGGAAGTATATGAGTGTATGCTTTTAAAGTTCTAGTTATTCGTGCGCTTCCATATCGATCCTGAACAATTCTGAATGAAACGCAATAATCCTGCTATCAAGGTAGCATGTGTATGACTTGAATCATGGAAGCAGAATAAATTCAACACATCCGTAATTACTTGAAATGCGTACTATAACATAAGTTTGAATGTGTATTTCAAGCCCAATGTAATGCCTCGTATAGAACATTTCGGGAGAAGGGCCTATGGAATGCCCTCACTGTTTTACCCGCACCCGTAATAAACTCCTTTCAGTATGTCCATTTAGAGATTCATTGCAATTATCTTCGAATTTTTTTCTGAACTATAAATCATTATATATTTTTAAACACTGTATTCCAGACTGACACATCTTCTTGTCCAAGACTCCAGCTGCCAAGACCTTTCAGATTATATTTTTGAGCGAGTTTTATTTTTGCTCTGAGTGACTGTTCATTTTCAAACCATAATGTATATGTTCCCGAAGGCAACGGCCCCTTGTTATTGTGATTGACAGTAAAAATAGCTTTTGGAGATTGACTCTTGGTGTCAAAAATAATTGTCCCGCTATGCCTTTTTACTAAGGAGTCAACAAGGTAAAGGGGAATGGCTTGAGAGGCAGATTGGCCTTCCATCCAGCAGCGGCCATAGAATGGCAATCCTAAAACTAGTTTTTGAGGAGAGATTTTTTGGGTCAGAACATATTGAATGGACTTTTCCACCCATCCTACACTTGCGGTAGGCCCAGCAAGACGGCTTTCATCATAGGCCATAACCATAAGATAATCTGCATATTTAGCTAAATACTCGTAATCATATGATCCGTGCCAGCCCTTCGTCCAGCCAAAAGGATTTGCCGCCACTGCAACTGATACTTCTTTATGTCTAGGAATACTTTTCCTTACTAATCTAATAAAATCTGTAAATAGATTCCGATCTTTTTCTGTAAGGTTTTCTATATCGATATTAACTCCGTCCAAATCCAGTTCTTCTATTGCATGAGAAATTTGTTTAGCTAAAAGAACTCGGTTCATTAATGCAAATCGTCCCAAATCCTGATCCCAATGATTGCTTAGAAAAGGAACTACTTTTAATTTTCTTCTATGAAGAGCTTTAATCACATCGGGATTAGCTGAACGGAGAAGTAATGATCCATCTTTTCTGATATAGAAAAAATCAGGAGACACAACATTTAATACTCCGTTCGTTTGATCAACGTGTTGAATAAAATCCCATCCTAATCCAGAATAGAAATAGCTCATTTGAAACATCTCATAACCCCTTCATCCCCAAAAATATCAAGTTCCCCACAAATAAAAAAATGAGGATTGTCATTTCAATTTGATTCGTTTCCGAAACCTCAAAGATTATCTTTCTCTTATCTTTATAATTTGTCCAGGATAAATTCTATCTGAAGAAAGCTTATTAAGATTCATAAGTTGTTGTACTGGAATTTTAAAGGATTTGGCAATCGTCCATAATGTATCGCCGGATTCCACATGATATACTTCGTATGTCACTGGAAATTCCATATAACGAGGCGTTCTTTTTACTTTATTCGCTTGATTTCTTATTTTTGGTATTTTCCCCTTCATTCATATTACTCTCCTTTAGAAAAATTTGTTATTAATATTTCTAAACAGTTTCTCTCTAATCTTAATGATTTGTCCAGCATATATTTGATCTGATTTGAAATGATTAAGCTCCATGAGTTGCTGCAGGGAAACGTTATACTTCCTGGAAATTATTGATAATGTTTCACCGGGAGTAACATGATGGATCACGTATTTTTCTTTGAGAACATCTACATAATGAATGGTTTCCCCTAAGTTTCTTATAATTCCTCTGCTTTTTAGCACCTCAAGCATTCTCTCGGCTCTATGCCGATAGGAATCATTCTTTACAGCCTTTTTACCGTTTATCTGAATCTTTTTTCTCTCGCTATCATGATTCAAATAGTATTTAACCTTTTCCAATGTTTCTTTTGGGGAGGAAGAAACGATGAGATCGCGGCCAGGTTTGAATTTACCTCGAACTGCTGGTGTAGCCGATGTCAATAAAAACCCCCCGGAACCAAGAATCTCATAGGTGCGTTGCGTAAGTTGGCTTTCACAGTTTTGCAAACCGATAATGATTTTTGCTGAACTGTAAACTTTATATGCTTCAGTATAATCAAGGTATCCATGGATCCAATTGCGGGGAATTTCTCTTCCTATATATTTACTCATTTTTTCCCAGTTTCTCCCCCAAAAATCAATACGAATACCTTTCCGTATAAGAGGACGAATAAGCGTTTTTAAAGAGGACGAACGGAACACATCCGGATGTTCTTCAAGAAAATTAGGGTAAGCATTAGCCACCACCGCTATATCACAACTGTATTTTGCTAATGGTTTAATCTGGTGATGTATACTTTCGTGAAATGCAAAGTCTAAGTGAGCTGCTTTAATCCCCATGCTTTCATAAGTTTTACACAGAGAAGGCGTAACCGTGAAAACAAAATCCGGTTTCATCTTTTTAATTAACGGGATAGTAAAGTTTTGAGTGTGCAGCGGGTCTTCAGTTGCCCAATAAACGAGAGGGATATTCACCTTTTTAGTAGCGCTGCGAATCCAGGCCTGCTTTTCCCTTGAATGCTCTGGTGTCCATCCCATAGATACTATTAGATCTGGTTTAAATTCGTCTATCATTTCAGTGATATTTTCCCGACTTACAGGACCGGAAATCATTACGGTATGTCCTGCTTCCCTAAACCCATTCGGTAAACCATAGAGCCACATGGGATGACTCTCAAGGAAAAGAATTTTCACACATTTCCATCCTCTCTTTCACTTTTTAATGTCTACTTTATTGGTATGTATATGTAATATAACTTGTCGCGGTACTAGTCTATAAAAAAACGTTCAGGTGTGAGATCACGTGATAGCTTGTGTGGGATGCCCCCCAAAAAAAGAAAGCAACCTACAACATATTTTCCTATGTGGTTATTCAGGACATAAGGATTCCTTTAAATATTTTCAAAAGTATTAGAATACAAGGACAGGGATATTATTTTTTATTAAAAGTCAAGAGCCCCCGTTACTTTAAGTACATTTATTCACAAAGTAATCTTTTTTACAGGTCATTTAGTGGTAGCCCCAGGAAAATGCGAATTTACAACGTTAATCAAATTCAAACATAAAAAAGTCGAATTCCCTGTCCTTTAAGGAAAACGACTTTTTTATGCGACTTCTTCAAGTAAATCCCCATTAACCTTTTTTGGGGACTATTTGTAATCTCTGTGCAGTGAAATTATACCTGTGCTAGCCCGCCATCTACGAACAATTCAACACCCGTCAAGTAACTGCTTTCGTCTGAAGCAAGGAAAGATACAGCGTTTGCTACTTCTTCAGGTGTCCCAACTTTTCCAGCTGGAACAGTATTTCTGCTATTTTCCATTACTTCTTCAAGTGCATCACCAAAAAGCTCATCGTAGGCAGGTGTAAGAATACCTCCTGGACTAACCACATTTACACGGATTTCAGTACCTTTTAGGTCAAGAATCCAGTTGCGAACCAGTGCTCTTAATGCTGCTTTAGATGCTCCATATACACTAAACGCTGGGTTGCCAATTGATCCAGCAGTAGAGCCCGTTACAATAATAGAACCTACTTTGTTCGGGAATAGTGATAACGCTTTTTGAACAGTAAAGATGGTTCCTTTAACGTTAATGTCGAACGTTCTATCAACCTGCTCTTCAGTAATTTCACCTAATGGAAGGAAGTTGCCGATGCCTGCATTAGCAAAAAGAATGTCCAACTTACCTTTTTCCTGCTTTATAATGTCATATAGTTTGTCTAAGTCTTCAAGCTTAGAAATATCACCTTGAACACCGGTTACGTTCTTGCCAATTTGGTTAACAGCTTTATCAAGTTCGTTTTGTCTACGTCCCGTGATATAAACATATGCACCTTCGTTTACAAATTTTTGTGCTGTAGCAAGACCAATCCCACTTGTTCCACCCGTTACAAGTGCTATTTTACCTTCAAATTTACCCATACTTAACACTCCTTTAGAATTAATTTTATTTTATGTCTAGTACCTTTAAGTACTTGAAGAACAACTTACAAGATATAGTATCCTTCAGTAAGCACATTATCGGAAGTACCCACTTTTTTGTGATATAGTAACTAAAAAGTAATAAATGTGGAATGGAGAGCTTTAGACAATGAAAAAATTTAGTTGTGGGTTTGAAGTGACAAAGGAAGTTATTGGCGGAAAATGGAAAGGCCTTGTATTATACTTTTTAATGAATGGACCAAAGAGAACGAGTGAATTAAAGCGCATTATCCCAAATATAACTCAGAAAATGCTGATTCAAACACTTAGAGAGCTTGAAGCCAGTGGACTTGTGAGCAGAAAGATGTATAATCAAGTACCGCCGAAGGTTGAATATTCATCCACTGAACTTGGAGAATCTCTTAAACCTATCTTGCAGGAGCTCTGTCAATGGGGAAGCCATTATGCAGAGCAAGAGTATACAGAAGGTGAATATGAAATTGTACAACCAGAACAACTAAGTTAGTATTGATGTAGCTGCTGAAGTAAATGCTAAACAACTTCAATACCATCACCTAACAGATGAAGAACAGTCAGAAATAAATGAGATATTCAATTTTGAAAGTGAAGTTCTAATAAGAAGTGTCATCGACTATATTCAGGAGAACTTTGATGAAATTCAAAAAAGAGCTGTTTCAAATGTTAAAGAGAAGGTTCAGAAACTTAGCCAAAAAATAAATGAAGATATTGATAATAATATTTAATGCCTATGATCTCTAGATAGGCATTTTTTCATTCGGATAAAAAAGAAAAGACGTACAAATTGTACGCCTTAATCTGCTTCTGTACTATCAATTTTTCACTGCATAAAAGTCACAGTTCAGGTTGCACCTCAGGTGACACTTTTTAATACAATTTCCATGAGTAGAGCCATTTTCAGGTTTGACTTTTCCCACTTTTATTGAGCTTAGTGCGGGTCACACTCCGGTCACAATTCGCTGTGACTCGGTCACAATTCCGCTGAAAATTAGCACTGAATGTTCGGATTTTACTGTGACTCCACTTCGTTTCACACTCCGTATCACACAACGGAATAATTAACGATTATCAATCGTCTCCGGATACAAATCATGATTCATCATGCGGTACTCGGCCATTTTCTCATATTTCGTGCCAGGTTTTCCGTAGTTTGTGTACGGATCGATGGAAATTCCGCCTCTTGGCGTGAATTTGCCCCATACTTCGATGTAGCGCGGGTCCATTAATTCAATCAAGTCATTCATGATGATATTCATGCAGTCCTCGTGGAAGTCACCATGGTTTCTGAAGCTGAATAGATACAGCTTTAATGATTTGCTTTCAACCATTTTTTCATCAGGAATGTAGCTGATGTAGATTGTCGCAAAGTCAGGCTGGCCTGTTTTAGGACATAAAGATGTGAATTCCGGGCAATTGAATTTTACAAAGTAATCACGGTTTACATGTTTATTCGGGAAGGATTCCAGCACGTCCGGTGCATATTCGAACAAATAATTTGTACCTTGATTGCCTAGCAATGTTACACCTTCTAATTCTGATTCTTTTCTTGTCGTCATGTTCATCTTCCTTTCTATTATACTCCGCGTTTGTTGCCCCATAACAGGGTGTGCAGCTGCGGGAGCACTCTGACGAGATTCAGCTCCGCATCGACAGCTACCTTATCAACAAGCGCTTCATATTTTCCAAGCAAATGTGCAATCAGTGACTGATCATCTGTCGTATGCACGTCATCATTTCCGACTTGTAAATAAAACGGGATTCCCGGATACCGCTTGTGCACAGTTTTAGCAAATTCCAGATCTTCATCATTAAAGATGACAACCTTCAAGCTGACAGCATGCTGTCTATCATTCTCTTGAAGTGAAGTTAAAATGTGGTCAAGCTTTTGAAAGTTCGTTACCATTTTTGAGCTTGGCGGTTTTGGAGAAATTGTCAGGTCATCAATCAGCGTAAACCAATCCTGATAAACGGTCCCTTGAGTTTCAAGCGCTGCACGGATGTTATTTTCCTTCAGCAGTTCAATAAAAGCATCCAGCTGTTTTAACAGGGCCGGGTTGCCGCCTGAGATCGTTACATGAGAAAACGCGTCTCCCCCAATGTCCTTAAGCTCCGCAAAAATCTCCTCCGCCGTCATCCAGCGAATATCTTTTTTAGCAGACCCGTCCCAAGTGAAGGCGGAGTCACACCAGCTGCAGGAATAATCGCAGCCGGCTGTCCGGACGAACATCGTTTTCTGTCCAATCACCATGCCTTCTCCTTGAATCGTCGGGCCGAAAATTTCTAATACAGGAATTCCTTTAGCCATTCAAACCACCCTTTTTCGGACGGTAGACACAGTAGCTTGTCGGTGTTTCACGGACAAACACCTGTACACAGGTCGGCTTATTCTCCAAAGTGTCTAAATAAGCCTGCACCTTGTCATAAATCGTTTTCGCCACGACTTCAGTTGTCGGCAGCGAATACCGGTCATCCTGAGAAAAATCTTCATGATCATTTAATAGCGTATGATCATAGTTTCCGTGCACCAGTTTTTTGAGTACGCTGAAATTGACAAGAAAGCCTGAATCGTCAAGTTCGTCGCCGGCAACGGTTATATTTACGGTATACGTATGCCCGTGAACCCTGCTGCACGCTCCCGCACTTTCCCGAGGGATAAAATGAGCGGCTGAGATATGCATGTCCTTATTCAGTTCAAACGAATATGGATGCTGGGCCTGCGGATAAATTTGAGATAACAATTTATGCACGCTCTCCTTTCATCATCATATATTCTTCATAACCTTTTGAACGAAGGTGACATGCCGGACATTCGCCGCAGCCGTCTGCGATGATGCCGTTATAGCATGTCAGCGTGTTGTTTTTCACAAAATCCAGCGCGCCAAGCTCATCTGCAAGCTTCCACGTTTCCGCCTTATTGAGCCACATGAGAGGCGTGTGGATCACAAACGGCTTCTCCATTGCCAGATTTACCGTGACATTGCAAGATTTCACGAATTCGTCACGGCAGTCAGGATAACCGCTGAAGTCTGTCTCGCAAACTCCTGTAATAATGTGGCGCGCGCCAATTTGGTAAGCCAGGATAGACGCAAAGGATAAGAAAACCAAATTGCGGCCTGGAACGAATGTGGATGGCAGTTCTCCGTCTTTTACTTCTATCTCAATATCATTTCTAGTCAGGGCATTCGGTGCAAGCTGATTTAAAAGTGACATATCAAGCAAATGATTTTTCACACCAAGCTTTTCCGCAATGGATTTTGCCACTTCAATTTCCTGCGAATGTCGCTGATTATAATGAAAAGTCACCGTTTCGACTTCTTCGAATTCTTTTAAGGCCCACAGTAAGCATGTTGTGCTGTCTTGACCGCCGCTAAATACGACAATTGCTTTTTCTTTTTTCATGATTCCTCTCCTTCTCCGCAATAAAAACGTCGGCGAGAGATATCGCTACAGCTAATTCACGCAAAAAAACACCTTTTTTCGGAAGGTGCTCTAGAAAAACATAAAAAAGGCCGTATCCAAGGATACAGCTCGTCCTTAGTTTTTTATAGAGGGTGTAGCTAGAACCTCTCCCGCATATCGCACGGATTTTCTTCAATTTTTTCACTTCTGCTATCTTACCATAATGTTGTTTTTCTTGACAATAAAAAAGTCAGTCCCCGGTTCCTAGATCAATTATCGCTCTATAGTGACGGTTCGTTTCATTATATATATTTATAAACTGCGCCGCCGAGGAGCTTTTTTGCAAAGCAAAGCGCCTATGAAGGCCAGGCTCACATAGCCAAACAAGGGATAAATCGTTGAAATAAGCCTGCCGTACCCTATTTGGCTCGTAATATAAGCCGTGATCATAATGGCTGCAAAGATATATTTGCTTTTCACTGGAAGAAAGCTTTGCACTTGTTTTTCTAATCCATATAGATTACCGATAACTGATGTAAACACTTCTCCGAAAATAATGAGTAAGTAAATCAAATGGACAGATCGTGCAAAGAGATAAACCACTTGCGCCATCGGTATATCATACAAAAATACATCCGGAAGAGTCGACAAAGACAGAAAACTCGCGGACAGCACAATCGTCAGCATCGTGCCTCCGATTAAAGCGCCTTTTTTTATCACTTTCTCCGATGACATTTCATTCGCCAGCGGAACCAAAACAGCTTGGGCAAGCGATAAATTTAAAGCCCCGTAAGAAACTGCTGATAACAGCCAATCCCAGCGATGTGGCCAGACCCACTGAGCTGCGTTACGTGATTCGCTGAATATAAAAGAGTCGGCCACCACAATCATTGAAAAGATGATTAAAAGAGGAACAACAAACACATTGACACCGAAAATGCCCTTTACTCCTCTAGTCATCACAATTAAGCTCAGACCGATTGTAATGAGCATCCCAATCTGAGCGGACATCCCCAGCTGTTCCTCAAAAAGCGCCCCTGCCCCTGAAAGCATAACAGATGTAACTCCAAGGAGAACAAACAGCATAAATACATTGATAATCCGCCCAGCCGTCGCCCCGAACAAAAATATGTTCATTTCTTGATATGACTTGGCATTGATTCGCTTTGAAATGATCATCAGCTTGGCCCCCAGTAACGTAAACATTCCGCCGCTGACGAGAATGCCGAATAAACCGAACCAGCCGAACTTCAGAAAAAACTCAACAATTTCCCTCCCAGTCGCAAATCCAGCTCCGACTACTGTGCCGACATACACAAAAGCAAGCTGACTTGCAGACCCTTTTGATTGTTCCATTTCTTCCCTCCGAACGAACCGCAGTTTTGTCCATATATGCCTTTTTATAACCTATGAGACAAGTTCCTTGAAAAGACGAAGAAAACATGTTTTACTTTGTAACAAATCAAAAATTTTTGTGCATAAGACTTGAAAGTCAAAGATAGTCAGAGTATACTATTAATCAAAGTTGGTCAAACAAACCGGCCTTTTTTAAAAATCAATTGGTCAAAGATAGTCAAATATTCAGTCTGCTTTGAGCATATTGGTTTGAATGCCGTTAAGTTTGCCGTATACTAATAGTCAAAGAAGGTCAAATCCAATAGACCTTTTTATTCACTTTCATTGGTCAAAGATGATCAAATTATTAAGGAGGTTTTGGCAAATGCGTTGTCAACATTGTCATCAAAACGAGGCGACGATTCGCCTTAACATGCAAATAAATTCCGTTCATAAACAGATGGTTCTTTGTGAAACTTGCTATAACGAACTGACCCGTAAACCTTCAATGAGTATGGGTCCTCAATCTTTCGGATTTCCGTTTGAACAGGCATTCCAGCCGAAAGAACAGAGCGCAGCAAAACAAAGCGAAAAAAAAGGGTTGCTTGATGAGCTGGCTCAAAATATTACAAACGGTGCAAAAGCCGGTCTCATTGACCCCGTCATCGGCCGTGATGATGAAGTGGCGCGAGTGATCGAAATTCTAAACCGCCGGAACAAAAACAATCCGGTTCTTATTGGTGAGCCGGGTGTAGGGAAAACTGCCATCGCTGAAGGGCTCGCTTTAAAAATTGCTGAAGGTGATGTTCCAAACAAACTGAAAAACAAAGAGCTATATTTGCTTGATGTTGCATCCCTTGTTGCAAACACAGGGATCAGAGGCCAATTTGAGGAGAGAATGAAACAGCTGATCACTGAGCTGAAGGAACGAAAAAATGTCATTCTGTTCATTGATGAAATTCACCTTCTCGTCGGCGCAGGCTCTGCAGAAGGATCAATGGACGCCGGCAACATTCTCAAACCGGCCCTAGCCAGAGGCGAACTGCAAGTCATTGGCGCGACAACACTGAAAGAATATCGTCAAATCGAAAAAGATGCCGCGCTGGAAAGACGTTTTCAGCCTGTCATGGTGCAGGAGCCTTCAATTGAACAGGCTATCCTCATTCTGCAAGGGATTAAAGACAAATACGAGGCATACCATAGCGTAACATTCAGTGATGAAGCAATCAAAGCGTGTGTCACTTTATCATCCCGCTACATTCAGGACAGACACCTGCCGGATAAAGCAATTGATTTATTAGATGAAGCAGGTTCAAAAGCCAACCTGTTAATTGATGAACTGAATGATGAGGATGCCGCTGAACGCTTAACTGCAATTGAAGCCGAAAAAACAAAAGCCCTGGAAGAAGAAAATTACGAACTGGCGGCAAAACTCCGTGATGAAGAACTCGCATTGGAGAAAAAACTGAACAGCTCCTCCGCTCATACCGCTGTCACTGTGGAAGCTGAGCACATTCAGGAAATTATTGAACAAAAAACAGGCATCCCTGTCGGCAAACTGCAGGCAGACGAACAAACGAAAATGAAAGAGCTTGAAGCAAAACTTCATGAACGCGTGATCGGACAAGAAGCCGCTGTTCAAAAAGTGGCAAAAGCGGTAAGACGAAGCCGCGCCGGATTAAAATCCAAAAACAGACCAGTCGGCTCCTTCCTCTTCGTAGGTCCTACCGGCGTAGGGAAAACAGAGCTTTCTAAAACACTGGCAGATGAATTATTCGGCACAAAAGACGCTATTATCCGACTCGATATGAGCGAATACATGGAGAAACACGCCGTATCTAAAATTATCGGTTCACCGCCTGGATATGTCGGCCATGAGGAAGCTGGACAATTAACTGAGAAAGTGCGCCGCAATCCTTACAGCATTGTGTTGCTGGATGAGATTGAAAAAGCACACCCAGACGTTCAGCATATGTTCCTGCAAATTATGGAGGATGGCCGTCTGACAGACAGCCAAGGCAGAACCGTAAGCTTCAAAGACACAGTGATCATCATGACAAGTAATGCGGGTGCTGGTGAGAAACAAACGAAAGTCGGTTTCCAATCAGATGACAGTGTCATCGAAGAACAAACATTAATTGATTCACTGAGCATGTTCTTTAAACCTGAGTTCCTCAACCGTTTTGACAGCATTATTGAGTTCCGCTCATTGGAAAAAGAACATCTTGTCAAAATCGTCAGCCTTCTTCTTGGAGAACTTGAAGAAACATTGGCTGAACGGGGCATTAGCTTGAATGTGACAGATGAAGCGAAAGAAAAAATCGCTGAGCTGGGCTACCACCCTTCATTCGGTGCACGTCCGCTTAGAAGAACCATCCAAGAATGGGTTGAGGATGAAATGACCGATCTGCTGCTTGATAATGGCGAGATCACAAGTTTTCACGTGATTTTAGAAGATGATAAAATCAAAGTGCGAGCGAAATAACAATCAGCGGTTTCCTTAAAGGAAGCCGCTTTTTTTATGCTTTCATACTCTTGACTTAGAAAATACGGTCCCTTTCCCTGAAGCGCTACTTCCCTTCATCCTTTACACTTTTTTTAAGGAGGGATGGAACATGTTTATATACAGTGAATATGTATTTCTACTATTATACGAATACCATCTGAAGGACAGCTTGCAAGAAAGCTGCCAATTTCAGTAGACCCCCGGGCTTTTCAATTTTGGAGAGCCCGTTTTTGTTTATTTCTCCCTTCTATGCCTCTTCCTTGAATATTTCATGAACAAATTCACAATGTCCCTAAAGTTCCGGGCACCAAAACCGATATTAACCATAGACAAGCTAGTAAAAAAGGATTTGGTGAAAACTATGGATAAAACTTCGTTAATCGGTATTATTCTTGCTTTTGTAGCATTGAGCGTCGGGATGGTTCTGAAAGGCGTCAGTTTCAGCGCCCTTGCAAACCCCGCTGCCATTTTAATTATTATCGCCGGGACAATCTCAGCAGTCGTTATTGCGTTCCCAACAAAAGAAATTAAAAAAGTGCCTGCGCTGTTTCGAGTGTTATTTAAGGAAAATAAACAGCTCACAATAGAGGAACTCATTCCTATGTTCTCTGAATGGGCTCAGCTTGCACGCCGCGAAGGTCTGCTTGCTTTAGAAGCAAGCATTGAGGATGTAGATGATGCTTTCTTGAAAAACGGGCTCAGCATGGCTGTTGACGGGCAAAGCGCGGAATTTATCAGAGATATTATGACAGAGGAAGTCGAAGCAATGGAGGACAGGCACCAAGCCGGAGCCGCTATTTTTACACAAGCGGGAACGTACGCCCCGACACTTGGAGTACTCGGCGCTGTAATCGGGCTGATTGCCGCTCTCTCTCATATGGACAATACAGATGAGCTTGGACACGCCATCAGTGCCGCCTTTGTTGCCACACTTCTCGGTATCTTTACAGGGTATGTGTTATGGCATCCTTTCGCAAATAAATTAAAACGAAAATCAAAACAAGAAGTAAAACTGCGTGAGGTCATGATTGAGGGTGTTTTATCCGTTTTAGAAGGACAAGCACCGAAAGTCATCGAACAAAAGCTTTTAATGTATCTTCCTGCGAAGGACCGCTTGAAATTTGCAGAACAAGGAGAGGCGCAAAATGGCGAGAAAAAAGAAGAAGAAGCATGAGGACGAGCACGTTGATGAATCATGGCTCGTTCCTTACGCCGACATCCTTACTCTTCTCCTGGCATTGTTTATTGTGCTGTACGCGAGCAGCTCGATTGACGCAGCTAAGTTTCAAATGCTCTCAAAATCATTTAATGAAGTTTTTACAGGCGGCACCGGTGTACTGGACTACTCCAGTGTCACTCCTCCTGAAAACGAGTCAGACGGCATCGATGAAGTGAAAAAGGAAAAAGAAGAGAAAGAGAAAAACAAGAAAGAAAAAGAAAAAGCAGCTGATCAAGAAGAACTTGAAAATGTGAAGAGCCAGGTGGAAAAGTTCATCAAAGATAAAAAGCTGGAACATCAGCTGGAGACGAAGATGACTAGTGAAGGCCTTCTGATTACGATTAAAGACAGCATCTTCTTTGATTCTGGAAAAGCGACCATCCGTAAGGAAGATGTGCCGCTTGCAAAAGAGATTTCAAATCTTCTTGTGATTAACCCGCCAAGAAATATCATTATCAGCGGACATACTGATAATATGCCAATTAAAAATTCTGAATTCCAATCAAACTGGCATTTAAGCGTCATGAGAGCGGTAAACTTTATGGGGCTCCTGATTGAAAACCCCAAGCTCGATGCAAAAGTGTTCAGCGCCAAGGGTTATGGCGAGTATAAACCGGTGGCTTCCAATAAAACTGCGGAAGGCCGAAGCAAAAACCGGCGGGTTGAAGTTCTCATTTTGCCGAGAGGCGCAGCGGAAACAAATGAAAAATAGCAAAAAAGGAAGCCTTGTGACATATCAGGCTTCCTTTTTTTACTTATTATGAAACTGTTTTGCGTTTAATCCTACTCTTTTTAACATTTCGGTGCACATCTCTACCTCTTCTTCGCTTAATACGCTGATCATTTCATCAATTTCAGCAGCGTGATCAGGGAAAATATCGTTCAAAAGACCGATGCCTTTTTCAGTAATTTGCGCAAATGTCACTCGTCTGTCTGTAGGAGACGCTTTCCGAATGAGAAGTTCTTTTTGCTCCAGCTTATCTACAACGTATGTGATGCTCCCGCTAGCCAAGAGAATTTTATCTCCTATCTGCTGCAGCGGCTGATCGCCTTTATGGTACAAAAGCTCTAGCACAGCAAATTCAGTCGGATTCAGCCCATGCTTATGAATATGCTTATTCATATGATCGTTAATAGACCGATACGCGCGCGACAGCACGATAAATAACTTCAGTGATTTTTCTGTCATGTCTCAATCATCCTTTTAGAAACCGTTACAGAGAAACATTAATAAACAAAGACCAAAATGTCAATAAAAATCTTTCCAATATTTCTCTTCTTTTTTAAAATGTAAGCTTGCCAACATCTTTTTCTAATTTTTTTGGTTATTTTTTCTTATTAAAGAAGAAGAAACAATGATATAATACCTCTAATCAGGTGTATGTTGGAGCGATGCAAATTGAAAATACTAAAAGGCGCCTGCGGGAGAGTCAAACTTTATATCATACTGGTCGTGATTCCGGCAATCGTCATCAGCTTTTTCGTATATGAAAAAGAAAAAGATACAATAGCTGCAGAACATAAACAAGAAGCAAGTGTCCTGCTAAACCTTCACCGCAACAAAATCAATTATTTAATCGGAGAAACAATGGCGAGAATGACCTCCTTGTCCATCGCCATCGACAGACCGGTTGATATAAAGAAAATGCAGTCAATTTTGGAAAAGACCTTTGATTCAGAGCCGAGATTTTCCGGTCTCTATTTTCTCAATGCCAAAGGAGACGTCACCGCAAGCACAACCGAATTAAAAACGAAAGTAAACCTGGCCGACAGATCTTTTTTTACAAAAGCAAAGGAAACTAAAAAGACAGTCATTTCAGATAGTTATTCGAGCAGAATTACTGGTCAGCCAATTTTCACAATTTGTGTCCCTGTTTTGGACTCAAAACGTAATGTGACAGATTATCTTGTCGCAGCTATTCAAATTGATTATTTGAAAAATCTCATTAACTTACTAAGCCCTGATGTTTATATTGAAGTTGTAAACCAAGACGGGAAAATGATTTTTGCGAGCGGACAAGCCTCTCATGCAGAGGATCAGAAACCTGTCAGCGGATATCTGGATGATATCAGCTGGAATATGAAAGTCTATCCGAACCCGGTCACAATAGAAGAACTGACGAAAAGCCTAGTGCTTCCGCTTTCATGTATTATTGTTCTGCTGAATATCCTTTTTATTCTCGTGCTGTATTATTTGCTGAAGCGGCAGACCCAGCTGGAGCGCTCAGAAAACGAGGCGCAAAAATTAGAGCTGATCGGGACGCTTGCTGCCAGCACAGCCCATGAAATCCGTAACCCCCTCACCGGGATAAGCGGCTTTATTCAGCTGTTGCAAAAGAAATATAAAGGTGAGGAAGATCAGCTTTACTTCTCCATTATCGAACAGGAGATAAAGCGCATCAATCAAATAGTGAGTGAGTTTCTCGTTCTCGGCAAGCCGACAGCTGAAAAATGGGAGCTGAACTCACTTCAGGACATTATCGGAGAGATTATGCCGATCATTTATTCTGAGGGCAATCTATACAATGTTGAAGTCGAATTACAGTATTTAACCGAGCAGCCCTTACTCGTAAAATGTACAAAAGATCATATTAAACAAGTGATTTTAAATGTAGCAAAAAATGGCCTCGAGTCAATGCCTGAAGGAGGCAAACTAACGATTTCCCTGGGAGCTTTAGATAAAAAAGCCATAATCAAAGTTGTGGATAACGGTGAAGGGATTTCTCAGGAAATGCTGGATCACATCTTCCTTCCCTTTGTTACTTCTAAAGAAAAAGGAACCGGGCTCGGCCTTGTTGTTTGTAAACGGATCGTGCTGATGTACGGAGGCTCTATTCATATTGAAAGTGAAGTGCGAAGAGGCACAGAGGTGACAATCACCCTCCCCGTATCCGCTTCATAGCCCCCCTGACCATGTCAGGAGGGTTTTTTATCTTCGTGATCGGGCATTGCCATTCGATTTGCTTGCTGGTCTTCCAGAAAAAAGGACTTTGATGAAACGCAACAGCATTTTCAAAAGCAAAAAAAACATAAAAAATACTAAAAAACCCTTTATACCTTCCGTGGCATCTAAAAACTCCATATTCCCTCTCCCCGTCACCTTTTGCTGAATCTCAATCGCAAATACGATGACAATGATGACTGTAACGGTATAGATAAAGGACAAGGCTGTCATACTCCATTTAGAAAGCCATGTAAACACAGCGTGAGTGACGCCGAAAAAGAATATGCCAAAAATGCCGATCACCCAAAAATGCATTTCTTTGTCAGTTAAATGAATGCCAAATATTCCGCATAAGGAAATAAAAGCATCATGAAATTGATTGACCATTTCGGTAATGAGAATCGCCAGTTCTTTCATTAGTTCCCTCTTTCATATGAATTTTTTCCAGAAAAAAAGAGCGCTTCCGAAAAGCTCTCTCTTTATATATGCATCTGATAGGCCGCTATTTATTTGCATCATATGCTGGCATAACATCTCTGCGGGGCCACAAGCCTAATTTCTTTACAAGGCCTTGAATCCCTTGGGAATGTTCGTTTTCGTGCATAAGCTGGTGATATTCATTTATTAAACAATCCAGCTCCTGACTGTGCCTGATCGTGTCATGCCCTGTAAATCCCTGCTTTCTAGCGGCATCTATCATTAACTTTCTTTTTTCATCAATAGACACCAACAATCTTTCTTGTTCAGAAGAACCGCCCATTCACTTCACCCCTCGCCGCTAAGAAATAGGAAACAAGTTTGATTGGGTTATTGTGCA
Source organism: Bacillus sp. FSL R5-0576 (assembly GCF_038004765.1). Lineage (NCBI taxonomy): Bacteria > Bacillati > Bacillota > Bacilli > Caryophanales > Bacillaceae > Bacillus > Bacillus sp. FSL R5-0576. Next base: position 1,303,864 of record NZ_JBBORU010000001.1, on the reverse strand, counting down.
TTATTACAGATTATACTTTATTTGTAAACATATTTTCATTAAATAAGTTAATTTTTCAGGTATAATAGATATATTGATAGGATTAGAAGAACAATACCCAGGTGAAGAATATCTTAAACACGCCGCCAGGCAGGAGGTATGCCCAATGAAGAAAAAGAAAGCAATTATGCTCGGAGCGGCAGGCGGAAAAGCAATTTTGAAAAGGAAAAACCGAAAAAAATGTATTCAGCACATCACTACTTTTTTTCAGATGCTTCGCGATTGGCGAAATGGCGACTACCCTCGTTCACAGGTTAAAACACTTTTGCTGTTAACTGCCGCAATCCTGTATATCGTCATGCCGCTCGATATCATTCCAGACGTAATCCTCGGTCTTGGGTTCATTGACGATGCAGCTGTTTTAAGTTTGATTTGGACACTGATTAAAAAAGAACTGTCACAGTATGAAAAGTGGCGTTTGCAATAAATATAAAAAGCCCCGTTCGATGAACGGGGCTTTCTCATGCTTATTGATTCACGCTGTCTTTTTCATAAATCGGAACCCAGCCTTCAGTTGTGACAAAAATTCTCACCGCGACAACTTTGCGGTCCTCCTGAAGCGTGAAGTAATGGCGGATATTCTCAGGCACAGAGATTAAATCTCCAGGGTTTAAACGGACATCAAAAAACGTGCCGCCCTTGCCTTGAATGACAAAAATACCGTGACCGCTTACAATAAAACGAACCTCATCGTCTGTATGGTGATGCTCTCTTTTAAAGTTTTCAAGCAGTTCATCAAGTTTCGGATTGCTGTCTGACAATGAAATAACATCCTGGGCTTTATAGCCGCGGCGGGTTGAGATATCTTTAATTTCAGTTTCGAAGGTATCAAGAATTTGCTGTTTTTCTTCTTCTGTCAGGTCATATTTCTCTGAGAGATGTTCCGGAAGCTTCGTGATATCCCATTGCTCATAAATAACCTCTTGACTGTCCAGAAAGCTTGCCACTTCCTCTTGATTTTCAATCGTTGTATTTGCCTCATCATGAATTCGAATTGTAGCCATTTCAATTCCTCCTTTTATTTAACCAGCTGATGCTGGAGTGTTTTCAATTTCAAATGGTAGCTGAACAAAAATTCATACGCTTCAAGCACTCTTTTTGCCTCAAATGCTGTTTTCCCCCAAGCCGTAATACCATGATTTCGGATCAGAACAGCTCCTGAATCTTCTGAAATCTCTTCCGCAAACAGTGCCGCAAGCGTCGGGATATGTGCCGGATTTTCTATAATCGGAATGGTCACTTCTGCGTTCTCTTCCCACAAGCCGAGTGCTTTTATAATTTCCTGGCCTTTGAATGTGATTTTCTTTTGGTCTCCGTATAACTCTGAAATCACATTATTGTTTACCGTATGGACATGCAGGCAGCATCCGGCATTGGTTTTATTGTACAAATGTGTATGCAAAAGCGTTTCTGCTGACGGTTTCAGAGAATGCCCGCTTTCAGCAGGCTCTCCGTTTTGATCAACCAGCAGAAAATCTTCAACCGTCTCTTTGCGTTTATCTTTTCCGCTTGCAGTGACGAGAAATGTTAAAGGATCATCTGTAACCTTAATTGACAGATTGCCGCTAGTCGCCGGAAACCAATCTCTCTCTGCCAATTCCCTTTTTACTTCAGCGAGCTCTCGCCAGCGTTCTTGTTTTGCAGCCATTCCTGTACCTCCTTTACATTCTCAATTTCCTTTCTGATCTCATAAAAATCTTGATACGGAAGATGATTGAGGTTTTGCTCCCGGCATTCGTTTAATAAATAATCCCTTGCAAAGCATAGGTCAGACAGCTTTGCTGCCTCCACATCTGTAACCGAATCACCGATCATGATGATATATTGGTTCGGTTCAGAAAGTTCATGGATGACCGACGGCTTACAGCACCCGCATTGATTGCTGCATGTGCCCTTGCAGGAATGAGGCCAGTCAATATGGATATAGTCATTGTCAAATGAAGCATGGTTGCAATAAATGCGGTCTTTCTCCACAATGCCTTCAAGCAAAGGATATACAAAGAAGTCCATTCCACCGCTTATAACATAAAACGGAATCTCGTGCTCATTGATAAATGCTACAAATTCCCGAAAGCCTTCCCTGATTTTTGCATCTTCTAATACAAAACTTGTAATCTCTTCTTTTAAACGGCTGGGCAGAAGGCCGAACATCCGCCCGACACCTTCCTTGATCGACAGCGTTTTGGAAAGTACGCCGTCTTTTAATGCCACCCACTCTGGGGGAGCAAATGTTTTCATGATATTTATAATGTTGTCGTTCATCGTGATAGTTCCGTCAAAATCACAAATAATAAAAGGTTTTCGAGTCGTCATACGGCTTCAACCTTTCCCCATTTATCTAGCGCAAGCTTAAGATCCTTGCATTGTTCGGCTTTTTCATCAATCGGCTGGGCCTCTAGGACCGCATCAATAATGGCTCTGAACGCTCGCCCTCCGCCTTGGGCACCGTTCGGATGTCCATGTACGCCTCCTCCGGCGTTAATAATGTGGTCTATGCCGAAATCACGCATTAATAGCGGAACCATGCCGGGATGAATGCCTGCTGACGGAACCGCAAATGTTTGGTTAAAAGCATCCTCTCTCACACATTCTTCATGAATCGCCAGTGCGTCTGCTCTTGGAAGCGCAACCGAACCATATGGAGACGGAAAGAGGCTGAAGTCAGCACCGCAATATCGGTTTAATTTTCCGAGTAAAAGAGCGTGAGAAAAACCGTAAAACGGAGAAGACGTAAACGCTCCGCTGACTGCTGGATGCGCCATAATCGGAACTGGGATTTCAGGATCTTCTGCAAGGCCTTGCATAACGTCCAAGCCGTAAGCGAAGACATTAAACAAAAGCGCATCCGCTCCCAGCTCGGCGGCGCGTCTAGCTTTGTCTTTCAGATCAGCCGTACGTCCGGTCAAATTCACCGCATACAGCGTTTTATGTCCGGTTTGCTCATACGTTTCTTTCAATATTTGCTTTCCTTCTGCAATTCTTGTTTCAAAAGGCGCTAGACCTGTCTCAAAGAAAATTTCATCGTCTTTAATCAAGTCAACTCCGCCAAGCGCCTGCTGCCGGAGCTGTTCTTTAATATCACTCAGGTCCCTTCCGATTACGCCTTTAAATATGCTCATTAACAGCGGTCTCTCAAACTCTCCCAGCAGCTTCCGGATGCCGTATACGCCAAACTTCGGTCCCGGCAGTGCACGCTTAAATGCTTCAGAGAAGTGAAGATCGATCAATTTGATTTTTCCGTCCAGCGACAGCTTGCCAAACACTGTTGTCAGCAAAGCCGGAATATCCTGAGAGAAATTGATTTCAGGATAGGCAATTGTGATGACCGCTTGTTTTTCTGATGCAGCAGTTCCCTCTCTCTCCTCAACTTTTATCACCCGCCCCTTATGCTTTTGCATTTGCTCCTGTTTTACAAGGGGCAGATCAGTCCAGGAGCCTACTGTCAATCCTGTTGCGATTTGTTCTGCTTTCTTCTCTGTATCGGCTCCCGGTTCGGTCAGGAGATATGTCGCTAATAACTCACTCATGCCAGAGCTCCTTTCATTTTCATCCATATCAAAAAACCTCTTCAAACTGCAATCGCGTCTAAAGAGGTTTCGTTTCTCGTCCGAATCTTATCTCTCAGCCGCTAGCTGCAAGAATTAGCACCGTGCTTCATAAGTCGGTTGCCGGGCTTCATCGGGCTCGTCCCTCTGCCTGCTCTTGATAAGAAAATATAGATTTTATAAATTATTTTGAATTATCCCATCGTTATAGGGTCTTGTCAATGCTTTTTTGGGTAAACAGGTTCAGTTTGCCAATTCGATAAGCGGCTTCCTTAAGTCTTTCTTCACTTGTTAAAAGTCCGACTCTGACGTAGCCCTCGCCATATTTACCGAAGCCGTTTCCAGCCGCAACTGCCACATTCGCTTTTTCCAGCAAAAGATCTGAGAACTGCTCAGAAGTATAGCCTTCAGGCACAGGCAGCCATGCAAAAAAAGAACCTGCGGGAGCTGTTACATCCCAGCCGATTTCCCGGCATGCCGTGATCCAAGCGTTTCTCCTGCTCTCATACCTGGCATTTTGCTCTACCACACACGTCTGATCGGCTAACAGTGCCTCTGCTGCAGCCTCCTGAGTCGCTCTGAAAAGACTGACAAACATATGGTCTTGATAAAGATTGATCGCTTCAATGACCGAAGCGTTTCCGACGGCAAAGCCAACCCGCCATCCTGCCATATTATACGTTTTTGACAGCGTGTAAATTTCAATGCCGATATCCTTCGCACCTTCAGTCTGCAAAAAGCTTAAAGGCTTGCAGCCGTCAAATCCTACAGCACCGTAAGCAAAATCATGAACGACGCAGATTCCGTTTTCAGCCGCAAAACGCACGGTATCTTCAAAGAACTCGGAAGTAGCAACAGCTCCGGTCGGATTATTCGGATAATTCAAATACATCAATTTCGCCTGTTCCCTTACTTCAGCGGTTATGCTGCTGTAATCAGGGAGAAACGCCCTGTCCTTTACGAGCGGCATCATTTCCATCTTTGCTTTTGCAAGTGTGACACCCGACCAGTAATCTGGATAACCCGGATCGGGAACTAAGATCGTATCACCGGGATTCAACAAGCATTGCGGGAGCTCGACAAGACCGGCTTTTCCGCCGAATAATACAGCGACTTCGGTTTCCGGATCCAGATCAATGCCGTACTCTCTTTTGTAAAATGCAGCAGCCGCTGACTTCAGACGGTATGAGCCGCGAAAAGACGAATATTTATGATTCTCAGGATCAGCAACAGCTCGTTTCATCTCCTCGACAATATGTTCAGGAGTCGGCTGATCTGGATTTCCCTGTCCTAGATTGATAACGTCATGTCCTTCTGCGAGCTTTCGGTTCACTTTCTGCACCAGAGAAGCGAAGAATTGTTTAGGCAATTCCTTCAATACATGAGACTGTTCAAATTTCATCTATTCTCACCTTCTAAAAAAATCTTGAAATGATAGTCCATCATCATATATGGTTAAATGAAAAAAGTAAAGAAAAATTTGGGGTGTTAAAAAGATGAAATGGACGATATCTTGTCTTCAATTTGATATTTCATACGGAAAACCTTCGGAAAATATAAAAAAGGCTGAATTTTTCATCGAAAAAGAAAGCAAACATGCTGATGTTCTTGTTCTGCCTGAATTATGGACGACCGGATATGACCTGGCCAATCTTGATGAACTCGCTGATGAAGACGGCCGCTCCGCTCAGAGCTGGCTGAAGAAAACGGCAAAAAAACATGGTGTTCATATTGTCGCCGGATCGGTCGCTGTCAGGAAGAATTCTGATGTTTATAATACAATGTACATCGCGGATAAGGAAGGGCAAATCATTAAAGAGTACAGAAAAGCCCATCTTTTTCAGCTGATGGATGAGCATCTGTATTTATCAGCCGGTTCCGAAGACGGATACTTTGAGCTTGACGGCGTCAAAAGCTCAGGATTGATCTGTTACGATATCCGTTTTCCGGAATGGATCAGAAAACATACGACAAAAGGCGCCAACGTGCTGTTTATTTCTGCGGAATGGCCTCTTCCCCGCCTTGATCATTGGAAAAGCCTGCTTATTGCGCGGGCCATTGAAAACCAATGCTTTGTCGCAGCCTGCAATTGTACCGGTTCAAATCCGGATAATGAATTTGCAGGACATAGCCTAATTATTGATCCATGGGGGCGTGTACTTGCTGAAGGCAGCCGGGAAGAAGGCATAGTCCGAGCGGAAATCGACCTTCAAGAAAGCGCAGAAGTTCGGGAGAGCATTCCTGTTTTCGATGATATCAGAAAAGATTTATATTAAAAAATATATTGACAACTAACTAAATTACCTGTTACCATGTTCATCAACTGATAAATTAGAATTGTCAAACAAGTGAATATATTCTCTTATCGAGAGTTGGGCGAGGGATTTGGCCTTTTGACCCCAACAGCAACCGACCGTAATTCCATTGTGAAATGGGGCGCATCTTTTTCGCGCCGAGACGCTGGTCTCTTAAGGCACGGTGCTAATTCCATTCAGATCTGATCTGAGAGATAAGAGAGGCGGACATAGATGTTAAGCCTCCTTCTCTCTGAGAAGGAGGCTTTTTTACGGCCACATATTAAGTGATTACATAATTGGAGGTTATGATGATGGGAGTCACAAAAACACCTTTATACGAAACATTAAATGAAAGCTCCGCTGTGGCGTTGGCGGTGAAGCTTGGCCTATTTCCAAGCAAAAGCACGCTGACATGCCAGGAGATCGGAGACGGCAACTTAAATTACGTTTTTCATATTTATGATCAAGAACATGACAGAGCATTGATCATTAAACAGGCGGTTCCGTATGCAAAAGTGGTGGGAGAAAGCTGGCCGCTGACAATCGACCGTGCAAGAATCGAAAGCAGCGCTCTCATCCGTCAGGGCGAGCATGTGCCTCACCTGGTTCCAAGAGTTTTTTATTCTGATACGGAAATGGCGGTTACCGTCATGGAGGATCTCTCTCACCTCAAGATCGCAAGAAAAGGACTCATTGAGGGTGAAAACTATCCTCATCTGTCGCAGCACATCGGTGAATTTTTAGGAAAAACACTTTTCTACTCATCAGATTACGCGCTTGAACCTAAGGTGAAAAAACAGCTTGTTAAACAGTTTACAAATCCAGAGCTATGCGACATTACGGAAAGACTTGTTTTTACAGATCCTTTCTTCGACCATGACACAAATGATTTTGAAGAAGAGCTTCGTCCTTTTGTCGAAAAGCTTTGGAATAATGACAGCGTTAAAATCGAAGCCGCTAAGCTGAAAAAGTCATTTTTAACGTCTGCAGAAACGTTGATTCATGGTGATTTGCATACAGGAAGCATTTTCGCAAGTGAGCACGAAACAAAGGTGATTGATCCTGAGTTTGCTTTTTACGGACCGATCGGCTTTGATGTAGGGCAATTTATCGCCAACTTATTTTTGAACGCACTCAGCCGTGACGGGGCTGACAGAGAGCCGTTATATGAACATGTCAACCAGGTCTGGGAAACGTTTGAAGAGACGTTTAGTGAAGCCTGGCAGAATGACAGTCTGGATGTTTACGCCAACATCGACGGTTACCTCACTGATACGCTCAGCCATATTTTTGAAGAAGCAATCGGATTTGCGGGCTGTGAGCTGATACGACGCACGATCGGCCTTGCCCATGTAGCTGACCTGGATACGATCGTGCCGTTTGATAAACGAATCGGCAGAAAACGCCTGGCGCTCGAAACCGGCACAGCCTTTATCGAAAAACGTTCGGAATTCAAAACGATAACAGATGTTATTGAATTATTTAAGTTACTTGTAAAGGAATGATCCATTCATGACCCATTCATTTGCTGTTCCACGTTCTGTTGAATGGAAAGAAACAGCTATTACCATTTTAAATCAGCAAAAGCTTCCTGATGAGACGGAATATTTGGAGCTGACGACGAAAGAGGATGTATTTGATGCGATTGTCACGCTCAAAGTAAGGGGCGCTCCGGCGATCGGCATTACGGCTGCCTTCGGACTGGCGCTTGCTGCCAAAAACATTGAAACAGATAATGTCACGGAATTCCGCCGCAGACTGGAAGACATCAAACAATATTTAAACAGTTCACGGCCTACCGCCATTAATTTGTCATGGGCGCTTGAGAGACTGAGTCATTCGGTCGAAAACGCGATTTCCGTAAATGAAGCAAAAACAAACCTTGTCCATGAAGCCATTCAGATTCAGGTCGAGGATGAGGAAACGTGCCGGTTGATCGGCCAAAACGCCCTGCAGCTTTTCAAAAAAGGCGACAGGATCATGACAATCTGCAATGCCGGCTCAATCGCGACAAGCCGCTATGGAACGGCGCTAGCTCCGTTTTACTTGGCCAAACAAAAAGATTTGGGATTGCACATTTATGCCTGTGAAACAAGGCCTGTCCTGCAAGGTTCACGCCTTACTGCTTGGGAGCTGATGCAGGGGGGCATTGATGTCACTCTGATCACAGACAGCATGGCCGCCCATACGATGAAGGAAAAACAAATTTCCGCTGTTATCGTCGGAGCCGACCGAATTGCAAAGAACGGTGATACGGCAAATAAAATCGGCACATACGGTCTTGCTATTTTAGCAAACGCCTTTGATATTCCGTTTTTTGTCGCCGCACCTTTATCTACATTTGATACAAAGGTCAAATGCGGCGCTGATATCCCGATAGAGGAACGGGATCCCGAGGAAGTCAGGCAGATTTCCGGAGTTCGGACCGCTCCATCCAATGTGCCTGTCTTTAATCCCGCTTTCGACATTACACCTCATGATCTCATTTCAGGAATCATCACAGAAAAAGGGATTATGACCGGAAACTATGAAGAAGAGATTGAACAGCTGTTTAGAGGAGAAAAGGTGCATTAAAAAACCGCCGGACTTTGCTCATTTGGAGCCGAGTCAGCGGTTTTTTTGTTTCTTTTTGTTAACATTGATGATTTCATCTTTTTGAGCGCTTGATAAGATATGCAGTTTCACAAACAGTTCGGCAAAAACGGCAAGTTTCTCAGAGCGGCTCGGCTTCAATTGCTTTGTCCTCCTTTTTCATCAGACCAACTTTTTTAACTTAATAAAATGATATGTCGGCCGTGAAAAAAAGGGAACGTGCCATATGTTTTATTTTTCTTTATAGGAGATTCGCTCGATGTTTAGCAAAAATGCTTTGATCTCCGTTTTGCTTCCGGCGTATCCTGTTAACGCACGGTTTTTGCCGATCACTCTGTGGCACGGGACAAAAATCGGCAGGTCGTTACGTTTATTAGCCTGTCCGACAGCGCGCACCGCTTTCGGACTGCCGACCGCAGCGGCAATATCCGCATAGCTTCGGGATTCGCCATATGGAATCCTCTCCAGCGCCTGCCACACTTTTTGCTGAAAAGGAGTGCCCTTTTGGCTGAGCGGCAGGGAGAATGTCTTCCTTTCGCCTACGAAATATTCTTGAAGCTGTTGTTTCGCTTCTGCAAGATTAGGTGTTTCCTTGTGCTCAGTATTCTGAACCGTTTCTTTCCAATCCACCCAATCTTCCTGACTGAGAAATAGACGAGTGATCCGGTCCTCCTCTTCGGCAATGATAAGTTCACCGAGCGGCGTTTCGGCTGTCGTATAGTAGTTCATTCATCATTCCTTCTTTCTTCAGCATTCTGTCTGACAGGAAGCGTAATATGGAAAACGGTGCCCTTCCCTTCTTCACTTTCTACCATAATCTCGCCTTGATGTTCTTCAATAATTTTATAGCTTACCATAAGCCCGAGTCCAGTTCCCCGTTCCTTTGTCGTATAAAACGGTTCACCAAGTCGCTTTAATTTATCTTCTGTCATTCCGATTCCCTCGTCTTTTAAGGAGATAAGAACATGATCTTGATCCAATGCCTTTATCGTTACAAAAATATTTCCGCCGTCAGGCATCACTTCGATGGCGTTTTTTAATATATTGATAAAAACCTGTTTCAGCTGATTCGGTTCACAGTAAATCGGGGGAATGTCGTCAATTAAATCAAGTTGCATTTGTACATTGCTGAGATTGGCTTGCGCATTTAGAAGGTCTATCGTGTCCCTCATAATTTGGGTAACATGTTTTTCCTCATACATAATGGCCTGGGGCTTAGCTAAAATCAAGAATTCGGTGATGATGGATTCGATGCGCTTTAGTTCTGAGGTGATCACGTTGAAGTAAAGGGCGTAGTCTCCCTCGACACTCCCTTTCAGAAGCTGAATGAAGCCTTTAAGAGCAGTCATCGGATTTCTGATTTCATGAGCAATGCCGGCTGCAAGTTCGCCGACAACATGAAGGGTATCTGATTTGCGCAGGCGTTCCTCCAATTCTTTTCGCTCTGTTACGTCTTTAAAGATAGCCAAGTTCATATTTTGAATAATATTCCGTTTAAATGAGAATTCGAGTTTTCTGTTATCACCGCTGCTCAGCAAAAATGGAATTTCGTTGTCCATTTCATCAAAATTAATCTGCCTTGCTGGTGATGCCAGATTTTCTATTTCATAAGCAGAAATAATATCTAACAGGCTGTGCTGTTTGATCTCTTCATGTGACAGTCCCAAAATATGGCTTGCTAATGGGTTGGCGTCGATGATCCTGTATTGATTGTCGAACAATACATTGCCGTCCATTGAGCCGTTGAACACTTTTCTGAATTTCAGCTCGCTTTCCCGAAGCTCCTTTTCCATCCGCTTTCTGTCGCTTACATTTCTTAAGATCGTCAAATGCTGATTTTCAAGGATTGTCCGTTTTGAAGTAAATTCAAGCTCTTTGAATTGCCCGTTCCCCATTTGAAACAGCAGCTCTTCTCTGATCTCTCCGTATTTTGCGTATTTCCTTTTCGTTATGCTGTATTTCTGCTGCGAGTCAACGAGAAAATCACACAGCTTTCTTTTCAACAGCAAATTCATCGGCAGCTCAAAAATTTTACAGGCTGATTGATTCGCTTTTACGATTCTTCCGTCATTCGACCAGATGATGATGGCGTCCATTGCATTTTCAAAGATTTCTCTGAAGCGCTCCTCACTTTTAAAGAGCTGCAGCTCCATAGACCGCTTCTCTGTGATATCCCTCATAATGGACATATAAAAACCGCTGATGATGTTTGATGTAATCGTGAATTCAAATAGTTTTTGAACTCCTGAACGAAGCTTGACAGGCAGCTCCCCCTTCGCTTTTCCCTTGCGGTTGAGCGCCTTCCAGATATTGTCGAAATCTTTTCGTGAGCCGCTGTCTATGAACTCATACAACGATAAATGAGACAGCTCATTATGATTGATTTCAAAGCTTTTACAAAAGGACAAATTGGCATCAATAAAACCGCCATCTTTATCAAACAGGACGATTCCGTCAACTGCTCTGTCAAACAAGTCCTTAAAAAGCTGTTCATTCATAGAGAATTCCCGCTCCAGAATCTTCTTAGAAGATATGTCCCTCATGACAACAAAAAAGAAATCCTCACCAATGCCTCTTTTGGCCAGAAACTCTATGTATTTTGTTGCCCCGCAATCAAGCCTGACCGGAACCTCCTTCCACAGAAAGCCTTTTTTAAAAAACTTCTTTACGGAAAGATTCAGTTCATCCTTTGGGATTGAAAACAAAAAATCCAAAACAGAACGCTTTTTCAAATCTTCCGAGTCAACTTGAAGCATCCTTTCTGTTGCTTCATTTGCCTGAACAATCCGCATTTCGTTATCACAAATAAAAATAGCATCGAGCGTATTGTTGACAATCACTTGATGCTGATTCAATTCCTTTTTCAGTCGCGCGTTTTCTTCTTTGAGGCGATTCAGTTCCTCTCGCAGCTCCGAGTTTGTCTGGACACCAAGAGTTTCCATGCATGTACACTCCTTCTTCAAAACCTATCCCTCAATATTTCTACAAAATGCGGGAACTTCCTTCATTTGCCCTATAAATTTCAGAAAATTTCAGCGCCATTACATTACGAAGACATTTTCTACGATCCTTACCGTCACTTTACATCGACCTAACAATCAGCATTTTTTTAGATTCCTTTTTCATCTTTTATTTTAAAATATGTACCAGCAGGGAATAATCTCTTAGTGACTGATGAAAGAGAAGGTGATGCTATGAGTAAATCGCGGGACAGTTATTTCGATAACGCAAAATTTTTATTGATATTCCTTGTTGTATTCGGTCATATCCTTCGTTCCTTTATTAATGATAATCATTTTATGCTCTACCTCTACAAGTTCATTTACACATTCCATATGCCTGCATTTATTCTTGTATCCGGTTATTTCGCGAAAGGCTTTAAACGGGCGGGATATGTAAAAAAGCTGGCGGTCAAGCTGATTATTCCGTATTTGATTTTCCAAATCATTTATTCCGTCTTTTATTACATTATGCAAGATGAAAGCATGGCAAATGTGAACCCGATTGATCCGCAATGGTCGTTATGGTTTCTTGTAAGCTTATTCTTTTGGAACCTGCTCCTATATCCTTTTTCAAAGCTTTCAAAGCAGTGGGCGCTGTTTGTCAGCTGCGGAATCGCCGTGCTGATCGGTTATCTGGACTTTGTCAGCAGCACGCTGAGCTTGTCACGGACATTCGTATTCTTACCGATGTTCCTTGTCGGTTTTTATTTAAATAAACATCATTTTGATCTATTGAGATCAAAACGCGGCAAACAAATTGCGCTCGGAGTGCTTTCCGCAGTATTCGTCATCTGCTGGGGCATCGATTTTGACTATTCTTTTCTGTTTGGTTCAAAACCGTATTCTTCATTTGGAGACGTTACCCTTGTAAGCGGACTATCCCGAATCGGCTGGTATGTACTCGCCTTTGGGGCAACCTTCAGCTTTTTAGCGCTTGTTCCGCAAAAACGGTATTTCTTTACCAGATGGGGAACCCGGACATTTTACGTGTATCTGCTTCACGGGTTTATTATTAAAACATTACGGCAGGTCGGGCTTGAGGATTGGCTTACTGACTATCAAAGCTTAGTGATCCTCTTGCTTTTAACAGCAGCCCTTACATCAGTCCTCTCCAGCAACTTTGTTAAGACAGTCGCTCAGCCCTTCATTGAGCTGAGGATGACCAGCTTATTGCAATTTGTCAGAGGAACGGGCAAAAATGCTTATTTAAAATAGAAAAGCACCTCTTAAGCGGACGCCGCCTAAGAGGTCTTTTTTATTGTTGTTTTTTATTTTTGTTTTTTTCTTTTTTCTTTTCAGGCTTAGTGACTTCCAGCGTTTCGATGATCTTTCCGGCATTGTAATCCCCAAGTTCACTTGAGAATTCTTCCTCCAGCACCTTTTTATTCATAGGCTTTTTATGATTTTGCATGTCTCTGCTATGACGGTTTTTCTTCACAATTACATGCCTCCCTGCTGGCCCTGTTTGGAATTGCGGTTTGCCCCTCTAAAATTGGGGTCGTCATGATATTGTGTCTTATATGAATTGGGGTCCATGCTCTCGGTAGGTGTATTGTTATTTTTAATGGCTTCATTCACTTCAGCTTTACGCTTCATACGAATCCTCCTCGCCAGTTTTCAGACATTTTACTCACTTCAAGATGCAGGAGCGTTAATTGCACCTGTCGAAGTTAGGTTCTCCAACTGAACAGGAGGCACACATCTTTTTTTTGGCAATCAAAAAACACCGCAAAATATGCGGTGTTTTGCCTATCCGATAATCACTCTTTCCTTTGGATAGTGATAATTCGCTTCAATTTCCTTTCTTCCGATCAGATACAGGAAGGTCAGGATGCCGATTCGCCCGATAAACATGACAATCATAATGACACATTTTCCAACACTGCTCAAATCTGCCGTAATTCCAAGCGACAGGCCGGTTGTACCGAATGCCGAGCACACTTCAAACAAAAGCTCCAGCAGGGAATGCTTTTCTGTAATGGTCAGAATGAGGGTCGCGCCAAAAACGAGCAGGATCGCCATCATCGTGACAACAAGCGACTTCATCAAGTCAGCAGGGTGAAGCTCCCGTTTGAATACCTTTACGGCCTTATTGCCGCGGGCAAAATGAAACAGCGCAAGAAGGTTCAAAGCAAAAGTCGTTGTCCGTATGCCTCCCCCAACTGAGCTTGGCGATGCTCCGATAAACATCAGCGCACAAATAAAAAAGAGTGTGGAATCTGATAATTGGCTGATATCGATTGTTGCCAGTCCCCCGCTTCGGGTTGCCGTTGATTGAAACAGGGACAAAAACAAAATATCATGCCATGATTTTCCTGCGAACGCATGGTTTGCTTCCAGGGCAAAGATGCCAATGGCTCCAAACAAGACAAGTGAGCCGAATGTAATCGTCGTGATCTTTGTAAAAAGCGTAAATGGATAACGCCGATGCTTTGAAAACAGGAAATCCTTTACTTCAACAAGCACGGGAAATCCAATCGCTCCAAATATAATTAAAAGCATTGTAATAAACTGCACAAAATAATCGTGGCGAAATGGAATCATCGAATTACCGGTAATATCAAATCCGCCGTTTGTCGTTGCACTGATACTGGCAAAAAATCCGTGTAAATAAGCTTCCTGATAGGAGTCATAGTAGGTTAAGAAATATGTGCCGAGTATCAGCCCGCCAAAAAATTCAATCCACAAGATCAGAAACAGTACTTGCTTCATCAGATTGACAATTCCTGAAAACTGGGATTGGTTTTGATCAACCATAATCAGTTTCCGTTCTTTCAGCCCGATTCGTTTTCCCATGATCAGCCAAATGAACGTTCCGAGCGTCATAATTCCGATTCCGCCAAATTGCAGAACAAATGCTAATATAAAAATCCCTATTGTGCTGAATGTATCAGCTGTATCAACAACCGTCAGCCCCGTTACACTGACTGAACTGACAGCTGTAAAAAGCGCATCAATAAACGCCCAATCCGCCCCCGGTTTATGGGCCGCCGGCAAACTCAGCAATATAACGGCCACAGTAACAGCAAGAAAATAATATAATGCGATCAGCTGGGCCGGTGACAAGGCCTGTATCAATTTTCCAAACTTTAATCTCATGTAAAATCCTTCTGCCTCTCTTTTTAAGTACGGTAATTATTCTAAAGATATTAGGTCCATTTTTAAAGGCTTTTACGAAACATTTTCTTAACTTGCTTATTTTTTTATGATTTTAGTCAATGGATAAAATAAAAAACCTCTGAGAATTCTCTCAGAGGAACAATGTGTTTGTATTATTTAGCTTCCAGCCGTCTGATTCGCTCATCTAAATCAGGGTGAGTAGAGAAAAGTGAAGAGCGCTTCTTGCCATTAATCTTTAACGTTTGGACAGCTGTCTGATCGTCTTCCATAATCCGGGAAGAATAGCTTTTAAGCGTCCGTAGCGCATGAATCATCTTGTCCTTGCCGGCAAGATCCGCTCCTCCTCTGTCAGCATGGAATTCACGATGGCGTGAATACGCAAACACAACCAGGCTGCCAAGTATCGAAAAGACAATCTGAAAAATAATCATTGCAATAAAATGAACGATCGGCGCTAGATCTTCTTTGACAAAACGGCTTGCTATCCAAGCGGCGATACGCGATAAAAAGACGACAAAGGTATTCACGATACCTTGTAAAAGCGTCATTGTTACCATATCACCATTTGTGATATGCGCGACCTCGTGGGCAAGCACACCTTCAACCGCTGCGTCATCCATCTGATCCAGCAGCCCTGACGATACTGCGACAAGTGAACGGCGTTTTGACGGTCCAGTCGCAAACGCGTTTACTTCAGGTGAACGGTAAATCCCGACTTCCGGCATTTTCGTTAAACCGGCAGAGCGGCTTAATCTGTGAACACGATCAACCAATTGCTGTTCCTCATAGCTGAGCGAGTGTTTTTTCGGATTCAGCACTCTGACGCCCATCATCGTCTTTGCCATCCATCTGGACATCGCAAAAGACGTAAAGGAACCGACAAATCCAACGACTAAACTGAACACAAGAAGCGCCATTGGATCGATACCGCCATCAGCTGTAAAGTACGTCCCGACTCCTGTAACAGAGCTTAAAACAGACAAAACGATCCCGATTGTTGTAAGCACCAAAATATTCGTTAGAATAAACAGAAAAATTCTTTTCGCCATAACAACCTCCGTTATTTTAAGTTCAAAAGAACTCGTATATTTAAATTATAAAACATCCATTTGAAAATGCAAGGAATTCGACGTATGATGTTAATGTAATTTGCTGACGCTTGAATTTTGAACTTATACATAGACCTATATCCGCGTCAAATTGTTTAAAGAGGTGAACAATGAACATTTTTAAACTCTCTCGAACCGATATGGTGCGGCTGCTCTATTCCCTAAAAGGACAAGGAGAACATAGCCCGCTCGACATTCTCGTCCAATCAGCGAACATGTCAGCAGAAAAAGCAGCCAATCATCTAGAAATTCCTGAATTTCTTACAAGATACGAACGAAAAAAACAGAAAAAAGAATACGGTCTGTCTACAAATGAAATCGTAGAGCTTGGCAACTTATGCGAGCTGACTTCGTTAAAGTCAACCGCGATTCAAAACTGGGTAAAGCGTGATATCAAAGATCTGATCGGACACCCTGAGCTGGGCAAAAAATACTCAATTGAACAGGCAGTTATTCTTTTAATTGTACGTGATTTAAAATCCATTTATGACTTTGAACACATACGGGCTATTTTAAAAGTGGCCTTTAACACAATCTCAGACAGATCTGATGATGTCATCAGCCCGATTGCTTATTATGAAAGCTGCGCATATGTGCTTGATGCCATCCATCACCAAGATACTCCTTCCATGAAAGAATCAAATCTGCAGGAGATCGCCGAACAGGAGACAGAGCGTCTCCGTCACCGTTTTGAAGAACTGAATGACAGCCAATGGCTTAAAATCAGACAGATTATCGCCATTACAGTCCTCTCCATTTTGACATTCCATATTCAGGCAACCGCACATAAAATGACAGCAGACATTCTATAGTCTGCGCCACCCCGGCTCAGAGGCCGGGGTTTTATTTTTCTCCACAACAATTGCCAGCATAAATAAACCCCGTATATTTCAAACTAAATACGCGTTAAGAATTTCTTTATCGAAAAAGGAGATGAAAAAGATGGCGAGCAGAAATAAACTCGTTGTTCCAGGGGTGGAGCAGGCACTAGACCAATTTAAACTCGAAGTGGCTCAAGAATTCGGTGTGAACCTTGGTTCTGATACAGTCGCACGCGCTAACGGCTCTGTAGGCGGAGAAATGACAAAGCGGCTGGTACAGCAAGCACAATCACAATTAAATGGCACAACTAAATAAATTCAGGTCTTTATTCGCCGGGGGCACTCGGCGAATCTTCATTTTGAGCTGAATTATTATCACTGCTGTAGCCGTTTGGATTACGTCGGTCTGAAGCGTTATCCCTTCTGGACGAAGAACGGTTCTTGCCTTGTTCACCATTGTTCCAGTCTCTGTGATATTGGCTTTGGCCCTTGTCAGCGCCGTTATTTTCATTTCCTTTATCTTGAGGATCTTGTATTGGGGTTTGCTCATGGTCCCCATCTTTTTCGGTATTTGTGTTTTCATCTGATTCCTTTATTTTTTTATCTTTGTCACTATCATCAATCTGGTCATCCGCTTTATCTTCTTTCTGGTCTCCGGAATCCGCATCATTCAGCTGTTCATTATCTCCTTGCTTGCTGTCCTGGGTGTCAGTTTGATCGGTGTTTTCAGCCTCATTTTCATCACTCTTTTGATCCTCTTCCCCGGATGGTTTGCTGGAGTCATCTTTTAAATCTTTATTGTCATTCTTTTCATTTGATTTGATGTAGCTGCCTGTTGAGACGCCTTCTTTCTTCGCTTTTTCCCTCGTTTGCATATCTGACTCGAGAGATTCCATGCGGTATGTCGTTTTATATTTTTCAGTCACATCATTCAGCTGTTTTTTCACAGCCTTTTTATATGTATTGTCTTCTGTGTTTTCATAAACAGTGGAAATCAATATTTCTTTCGACTTCTTTACATACCCGTGTTCACTGCAGTCGGTTATAATATCGTCAATCACCTTTTTAAAATCAGTCTTCTCCCAATCATCTATATCATTCACGACTTTCTGTCCCTCATCGTTTAGAGGTGTCAGTTCAATCACTTCATAATCGCTGTTTAACGCCATTTCGACGCTTGGATTGATATCGATTGTCATATACGCATAGGCCTTATTATTAGAAAAAACGGGGAGAACTATAAAAATAAAAAGCATAATAGCAGTCATCGTAAAAATCCCCATTTTGAAAGGGCGCAGTTTAAAAAAATCAAAAAAGCTGGCCCTTCTGCCCATGCGTGTTTCACTCGGAAGCATGATTTCTTCACCGATTTCATAGCTGTGTCGATCATTTTTGGCTTTTAAAAATTGTCCGTCAGGGGTCAGCAACGTGACGAATTTTTTATTTTTCTCTACTATAATCCCTCTTCTCATGAGTGCAGCACCCCTTTAAGATAATCTTTTAAATAAATATAATCACCCGTAATGATAATACACATCGCAATAATATATTTTCTGTTTCTCTCAATCGTTTTTCGGCTTACAGAGACAAGCTGTTCAAGCTGTTTGACCGGAAGCTGCTTCTTTGTATACAGGATAGCGGCCAATTCTTCATGTTCAACAAGCGTCATTGCCACCTTTATGGCGTTTTGCCTTGCATCCGTGTGCTTTGGAGAATTTTCAAGCAGTTCTTTAAACGATAAACCATAATCCTTGAGCTGCTTTTGAAAATAGAGGATTTCCTCCCGCCTCTGCTCCTGTTCAATCTGACGGCGGTATTCATCAATGGAAAGCTCGGCTTCAATCAGGCTTTGTGATGACTCCTGATCGTCTCCTTCCTGTAAATCAATATTTATATTTTGTGCGCTTCTGGCTTCTTTTCTAATGTAATCAATGACTTTTCTTTTTATAATAAGCTCAGCAAATGCGAGCAGAGAATTTCCTTTTTCAGGTGAATATTTTTCTATAGCTTCATTAAACGCGATCAGTCCAATACTGAACTCATCGTCTTTTTCATCTATATATCGTTTACAAACGGATGAAACCGTCTTTGCGATAAATGGCTTATATTGCTGTATTAATTCATTTTGCAGATCTTTATTGCCTTTTTGTATACTCTCAACAGCTTTTTCAAGTGTTTGCTTCTTTTTTCCCAATTTAAACAAAAGGCTAAGCACTGGTTTCACCTCAGTTCCTCCCTATAACTACTCATTAATGATAGCTAATTTGATAGGGATTCGCAAAGGAGAAAAAGAAATATTGATTTCCAATGTCTCAATTATGACAAACCATTCTGACGTCCTATACATGATTTCGTGCCTTTCTAAAGAATTAAGGGGGTTTTATGCGTGTTTTTTGTAACAAAGATGTTATAAAAATGTTATTTTATTTCGCTTATGAAAACGCTTCAAACACAAAAAGACTCTGCTTTTAAGCAGAGTCTTTCAGATTACGCCCGTTCACGGGTGCTGTTTTTTTGCTCGTTTTGTGCGCCCTCCGGCTGTTTTTTCCCACCTGACATAAACCAGCCGCAAACCGCGATTGCTGCTAAGACACCCCAGAATATCAGCTTCCATGTTCCAGAATGAATAAAGTGCTCAGAAACAACCGCTATGTCGCGATGGGCAAGCGTATATAAAGCAAGCTTCACTCCGACCCAGCCGACAATCACAAAGGCTGCTGTTTCTAGGCTTGGACGTTCCTTTAATAACTTCACAAACATGGAAGCCGCAAACCGCATGATCACCAGTCCGATGATACCGCCGGCCAAAATGACGAGAAATTGTCCTCCGTCAAGTCCGCCGATCTTCGGGAGTGATGTCCCAGGAAGTGTAACCGCCAGCGCTACTGCTGCTAAGATGGAATCAACAGCAAACGCGATATCTGCCAGTTCAACTTTTAAAACAGTCGGCCAAAAACCGCTTTGCTTCGTCTCTTTATGTGTATCTTCTTTCTTAAATACATATCTTTTCAATAAGTGGCTTGCTGAGATATACAGCAAATAGATCGCGCCAATCGCTTGAACCTGCCATACGTTGACCAAAAATGAAATGGCGAATAAAGAGCCAAATCGCAGAACAAAAGCCCCTGCCAATCCATAAAATAACGCTTTTTTTCTTTTTTCCTCCGGCAAATGTTTTACCATTACCGCCATAACCAGCGCGTTATCGGCGGCTAAAATCCCTTCCAGCCCGATCAAGACGAGAAGAACCCAACCATACTCTAATAATAATGCTGCATCCATAAACGATACCCTCCCAAAAAAGTTGTTTTCTTTCTCTTCATCCGATCTTATGCCGGCCGGACCATGCAAAAAAGACCTTTGCCGACATAAGGCAAAGGTCTTGCTAGACATGAATTCAGGCATGCCAACAAAGCCGATGGATACAATCCATGAAATGACGACTTTGTTTCCGGAATACATTCCGGACGCTACTCCCCTTTGGGATTTCAAGAAATATGATTTTATACGTCAATGATATGCGCAGCGCAATGATTTGTCAACGCTTATTTTTTAAAAATACAGATAATTGTTCGGAATGCGTGCGTTTCTTCCTCTTTTTCATCAGTAAGTAGAGCAGGAACAGCGCCAAAATCGCTATCCCGATCGGAAGCATATATTGATCAAGAATAGAGCCGACTTCCTTCCAATTTTCACCGAGCTTCACACCGAGATAAACATATACAAATGTAATCGGAAGCATAGCAATGAATGTATAAAGCGAAAACACCCAAACATTCATTTTTGCAATTCCGCACGGTATGGAAATCAATGTCCTGATGCCAGGCAAGAAACGGCCGCTGAAGGCGACAAAGCCCCCATGTTTTTTGAAAAAATTATCTGACTTATCAAGCGCTTCAGGTTTAATAAAGAGATACTTCCCAAAACGTTCAAGAAACGGCCTTCCTCCGTACCGGCCTATCCAATACAGCGTAAGCGGACCGGCCACTCCTCCAAGCGATCCTGCCAAAACAACGCCGGCAAGTGTCATATCGCCTTTAGATACCCAATAGCCCGCAAGCGGCAAGACGACTTCGGCTGGAATAAACTCAATGCTGAGCGCTAGAAATATTCCAAAATAAGATAAGCTTTTAAATGCTTCTATCCATGACATAACCAGCTCTTCGATAGCCACCAACTCCCTTGTCTCATGTTTATGTATCATACATTTTTGTTTTTTCGGAAAACGTCAAGATGATTTTAACACATTTTTCACGGTCAGTTGAACTAAAAATAGATCTCCCTCGTATTTCTATCGTTTTGAAGGCTGAAACTCTGCGGTTAAGCAGCCGATAATAAAGAGAGTCAACAAGACTGGAACACACGATACGGGGGGAATCTCCATTTGGAAATACACGTTACATATAATACGACGCTCATATGTTTATCTATTCTAATTGCCTGTACCGCCTCGTATATTTCCCTTGAACTTTCCAGGAAAGTCACCATCAACACAGGCTTAAAAAGTAAAATTTGGCTGATCGGCGGCTCACTTATTATGGGATTCGGTATTTGGTCAATGCATTTTGTAGGGATGATGGCCGTCCATATGGAAATGCCGATGGAATATGAATTCATGCCTTTAATGGCAGCCATTGGCGCATCTGTTTCGGGATCATTTGTGTCATTATATTTTGTCAGCCGGCACATTCTTACATATTACAGACTGCTTATCGGATCAGTTGTGCTTGGCGCATCTATTGCTTCTATGCACTATATCGGAATGTCTGCCATTTCCCGGGTAATGATTATTTACGAACCGATTTTATTTACAGTTTCAATTATCATTGCGATCGCAGCCTCTTTCGTCTCGTTAAAAATATTCTTTGACTTGGCCGTGAAAAAACATTCTGAGCATCTTATAATCTATAAAGTCGTCAGTTCAATTGTAATGGGTATTGGGATTTCGGGCATGCACTACACAGGGATGCTTGCGGCAACTTTCCATAAGAACATGGCTCCGCCCGGAAGCCATATGGAGGTGCAAACGTTTCATTGGTCAATTTTTGTTACTTTAATTATTTTTTGTATCCAAACGTTATTGTTATTCAGTTCCCATGCAGATCGAAAATTTATTAAACAGAGCGAACGCATAAAGGATAACGAACAACGATTTCAGTCTTTAATTGTCCACAATATTGATGCAATCTTTATTTTATCATTAGAAGGAGACATAATATCTTCCAATCACGCTGGTGAGGAAATGATCAGCAAATTTGGCTTCAGCATGCATGACTGGAGGAATTATACATCACAGAAGATTAAGCGCCTTTTTGAGCAAGTTAAAAAAGATAAACAAGCGATGAACAGCGATAGCGATCTTATCACTGAAAAAGGCCAGTTCCACTTAAATATTACGCTTATACCTGTTGAGGTCAATCAGGAACTAGACAGCATTTATGTCATTTGCAAAGACATGACGAAGCAGTACAAAGCAGAAAAAGAAATCCATAGAATGGCTCATTATGATTCACTTACAGACTTACCTAACAGAAGGCATGCCATCTCTCATCTAACAAAGGTGCTGAATCGCGAGCATTCCTTGCATTATAACACCGTTGTATTCTTTCTCGACTTAAACCGGTTTAAAGTGATTAACGATGCATTAGGGCATAATGTCGGTGATCAACTGCTTCAGTTTGCAGCTAAACGCCTGTCATCTGTAGTCCCTGATAACGGATTTATCGCCCGTCTTGGCGGTGATGAATTTATTATTATATTAACAGACGCCAATACAGGAACAGGCGAAGCAGATGTTTTGGCAAGAAAAATTATCCAAAAATTCAAAAAACCTTTCAAAATTCAAGATCACATCCTTGTCACATCTGTCAGTATCGGGATTGCGATATCTCCAAAAGACGGGACGGATGGACTTGAATTGATGAAAAAGGCTGATATGGCAATGTATGCGGCTAAAGAACGAAACAAAAGCAAATACAGATACTATTCTTTTTCAATCGGCAACAAAGAAACCGTCAAGCTTAACCAAGAGATGGTACTCAGAGAAGCAATCGAAAACGATAGATTTGTGTTGCATTATCAGCCGCAATTCAGTGTAAAAAAACAAAAAATGACAGGAGCAGAAGCACTGATACGCCTTGTGACACCAGACGGGCAGCTGCGTCCGCCCGGAGAATTCATTGGTGTTGCAGAAGAAACGGGACTTATTATTGATATCGGAAAGTGGATTATAGATGAAGCATGCAAGCAGGCAAGGATTTGGCATGACAAAGGCTATGATCTTTCTGTCGCCATTAATATTTCCGCCAGACAGTTCCAATCCAAAGATCTGATTCCCCTCATCAAGGATACGCTTAATAAATACCAGCTTCCCCCGCAGCTTCTTGAAGTGGAGGTGACGGAAAGCATGACAATGGACAATCTCGATCACTCCAAAAAGGTTTTATCATCCCTAACAGAATTAGGAATCAGAATCAGTATTGACGATTTCGGTACTGGTCACAGCTCTCTTAGCTATTTGAAGGACTTCCCGATTCACAGGCTGAAGATTGACAAATCATTTATTGACGATATTCAGACCCATCCTAAATCAGAGCAAATTACCGGAGCTATTATTGCCATGGGGCATCAGCTGTCTTTGCAGGTGATTGCCGAAGGTGTGGAAAATGCAGCTCAAAAGCAGCTTCTTTTTGAAAAAGGCTGCGACCATTTACAGGGCTTCTTTTTCAGCAGGCCAATACCTCCGGAACAATTCGAACAATTCATTATTGAACAGCCGTCGCAATAACAGCGCCGGCTTTTTTTCACCCATAAGTTACTACACATGAATCGTAATCCTTCTCTTCACACTAAAGAAAAAAAGGGGTTTATCGATATGCATACAATGTGGAAGGGATCGATCAGCTTCGGATTAGTAAACATCCCCATCAAGCTATATGCGGCCACAGAAGATAAAGATATTAAACTGCGCAGCCTCCATAAAGAGGATCACGCACCAATCAAATACGAGAAAGTTTGCACAAATTGCGAAAAAACTCTTAGTCCTGATGAAATTGTGAAGGGATATGAATATGTAAAAGGAAAATATGTAGTGCTGACGGACGAAGATTTAAAAAGCTTAAAACAGGAGCATGAGGAGAAAGCAGTTGAGATTGTTGACTTTGTTCAGCTTCAGGAAATTGATCCGATTTATTTTAACCGCTCCTACTTTGTCGGCCCCGGGGATAATGGGACGAAGGCCTATACCCTGCTGCGTGAGGCGCTGCGCTCAACCGGAAAGATCGGTATCGCCAATATGACAATCAGGTCAAAGCAGCAGCTGGCGATTCTCCGTGTTTATGAAAATTGTATCGTCATGGAGTCTATCCATTATCCCGATGAGGTCAGAAGCGCCGCTCATGTCCCAGGTGTACCTGATCAATCGAATGTAAACGATAAGGAACTGCAAACTGCTATCACATTAATAGATGAACTGACTGCTGAGTTTGAGCCTGAGAAATATGAAGACACGTACCGACAGGCGCTGCTGCAAAGAGTCAACGACAAGCTAGAAAATAAAGAAACGGCTGTGACTCCTGATAAAGCGCCACCTCGTGAAGATGTCATTGACCTGGTAAGCGCTCTGCAAGCCAGCATCGACAGAACCAGAAGGCCGAACCGGGAGACACCGGCTGCCGCACCTGCACAAGCCGCTGAACCGAAAGGAGCCGGAGATAAAAAACAAAAAACAACTAGAAAAAAAGCCTCCGGCACATCATAGCGCATGGCGTTTACCATGCAGCCGGTCTTAACTTCGTCACCGCCAATCGGAGCAGAATGGCGTTACGAAGTAAAATATGATGGGTACCGCTGTATTCTCCGCATCTATTCTTCAGGTGTGACCTTAACCAGCAGAAATGGTGTGGAGCTCAGCAGCACCTTCCCTGAAATCACACAATTCGCCAAAACTGCCTTTCAGCACCTAGAAAAAGAGCTTCCGCTGACACTTGACGGTGAAATCGTATGTTTGGTGAATCCCTGTCGTGCAGATTTTGAACACCTTCAAGTGCGGGGGCGTTTGAAAAGGCCAGACAAGATTCAGGAATCGGCACACGCGCGGCCGTGCTGCTTTCTCGCCTTTGATTTGTTAGAGCGAAGCGGAGAAGATGTAACGCTTCTTTCGTATTTAGACCGCAAAAAATCGCTGCGTGAACTCATATCCGCAGCAAAGCTTCCTGCATCTCCAGATCCTTACGCAAAAGAAACCATTCAATCCATTCCCTGTTATGATCATTTTGATCAACTCTGGGAGATGGTAATAAAATATGACGGAGAAGGAATTGTAGCGAAGAAAACAAACAGCAAATGGCTTGAAAAGAAGCGGTCGTCCGATTGGCTCAAATATAAAAACTTTAAACAAGCTTATGTTTGCATAACAGGGTTCAACCCTAACAACGGGTTTCTGACGGTATCTGTGTTAAAAAACGGAATAATGACACCGATTGCCTCTGTCTCGCACGGAATGCGCGATGAGGAAAAAAGCGCTATACGCGAGATTATGGAACAGCACGGACATCAAACACCCTCAGGCGAATTTAGTCTTGAACCTTCGATTTGTGCATCTGTTCAATACTTAACAATTCTCCAAGGCACATTAAGAGAGGTATCGTTTATCGGTTTCGAATTCCAAATGGACTGGACCGAATGCACGTATGCGCAAGTCATACGACACTCCAAACCGGTTCACCCAAAGCTCCAGTTCACAAGCCTAGATAAAATCATATTTGAAAAGAATAAAAAAACAAAAGAAGATTTTATTCAGTATATGATTGAAGTCAGTGACTATCTGCTCCCATTTCTGAAAAACCGGGCTGTCACCGTCATCCGCTATCCGCATGGATCTAGGAGCGAATCATTTTTCCAAAAAAACAAGCCGGACTATGCGCCGGATTTTGTTCAATCTTTCTATGATGGAAGCCATGAACATATTGTCTGTGAGGATATGTCTACATTGCTATGGCTTTGCAACCAGCTTGCTTTGGAGTTTCACGTTCCTTTTCAAACCATTAAAAGCAGGCGTCCGGCTGAGATTGTCATTGATTTAGACCCTCCTTCGCGAGATGACTTTCTTATGGCCGTGCAGGCCGCAAATGAACTGAAGCGGCTGTTGGATTCCTTTGGCATCACATCGTACCCGAAGCTGTCCGGCAACAAAGGCATCCAGCTTTATATTCCCTTGTCTCCCGAGGCATTTACGTATGAAGAAACACGCCAATTTACACAGCTGATCGCAGAGTACTGCACCAATGCATTTCCCGAGCTCTTTACCACTGAACGCTTGATTAAAAACAGACACGGCAAATTGTATCTTGATTATTTGCAGCACGCAGAAGGAAAAACGATTATCTGTCCCTATTCGACGAGAGGAAATGAGCTTGGGACTGTCGCAGCCCCGCTCTACTGGCATGAGGTGCAATCATCTTTAACACCCGCTCTGTTTACAATTGATACGGTCATCGATCGAATTAAGAAGCAGGGCTGCCCATTTTTTGATTTTTACCGCAACCCGCAAGACGAACCGCTTAGCGCCATATTGCATCAGTTAAAGAAAAAGAGCTGACTAATGAAGTCAGCTCTTTCCGTTTAACTGTACTTTTTTTCTAACCGCTCTTTTTCCTGGCGCTGGAGCGGGCTCAGCTGCTCATTATACAAATCAATATCAATCGCGTATTTCGGCCGTCTTTTCACTTCAGAAAAAATCGTTCCAATATACTCTCCGATGATGCCAATTCCCATCAATTGCAACCCGCCCAAAAACCAAATGGATATGATGAGAGACGCCCAGCCTGCATTCGTATGGCCGAGCAGCTTTTGAATAAACGCGCCAATCCCTGCCACAGCGCTGAGGAAAAACAAAACAAACCCTAAAAGCGTAAAGAATCGAATTGGTGCGACACTGAATGAAGTAATCCCGTTAAAAGCGAAGGATAGCATCTTTTTCAGCGGATATTTCGTTTTGCCAGCAAAGCGTTCCTTGCGGTCATACAAAACTTCGGCCGATTTAAAGCCGATCATAGGGACAATACCTCTTAAAAACAGATTCGCTTCCGGATAACGCTCAAGCTCTTCGAGGGACCTTTTATTCATTAAACGAAAATCAGCATGATTATAAATTAATTTAATCCCAAGCTTATTCATGAGACGATAAAACCCTAACGCGGTCGTGCGCTTGAAAAAGGTATCGGTTTTTCTGCTCCGGCGTACACCGTAAACGATCTCGCAGCCCTCATGATATTTCAGCATAAAATCCCGGATCACAGAGATGTCGTCCTGAAGATCAGCATCGATCGAAATGACGCAGTCTGACCTATTCTTCGCTTTATGCAGTCCGGCTAAAAGCGCTTTTTGGTGGCCGACATTGCAGGCTAATTTTAAGCCGGTAACCTTCTTGTTTCTTATGCTCTCCATAGCAATCAAAGCCCAAGTGCGGTCTTTGCTGCCATCATCGACAAACAGAATTTTACTGTCTTCAGCAATTAATTTTTCTTCAATTAAATCATCTACAACCTCTGTCAGCTGACGGCTTGTTTCTTGAAACACTTCCTCTTCATTGAAACACGGGACGACGATGGTTAATACTGGCTGTGACTGTTTCAATCGATATCCTCCTTATCTTGTTTCATATAAATAAATGCGCCAGGCGGAATCTTTATGGTCAAACGTCTTTACGAGCGCGAGATGGTTTTGTTCAGCATTCATGATCGGAACTGAAGAAAAAATGTACCGTCCGCCCATTTTTTTAAATACATCTGTATTTAATTGAAGGTTGTTGATCGTTTTCTTCGAGTTCTTTTTGAAATCATATCGTTTACCGAGTTCATCGACAAAAAGGTAGCAGCGGCTGCCCCATTCATCAAAGTATTGTTTCAGCCGAGAATTTTTTTCCAGCTCTTTTTCGATGATTTTCCTAAATTCATATTTATATGAGAGCGGATACAGATTGTTATACGTATCTAACGTATAAAACCCGTTATATTGGGCGATAGACGGATGCAGTCCGATGCTCGCCACCCTGTACGAATCTTGCGGACGTCCGATATATTCCTTAATCTCTTTGAATTGTTCCGATGCATAAAACTCCTTGAATGTCGGCGCGTTGTAATGAACGCCATACGTATATTCTTCATTAAAAGGCGCCAACACCATCAGCTGTGCAGCGACTGCGGCGTACACAAGCCATTTCCATCCTTTCCCCATCCGCCAAATGAGATATAAAGCAAGCGCAAAGCTCACGTATATAACAAGCGGCCGAAGAAAATGAAAACGGGCAAAATTAAATTCTGCTAAAAAAGCAAATTTCTGCTTTGGAACAGCCCAAATTTTGTTGAACCAAAACGCATACCATAATGACAACCCGTAATTAAGCACACATAAAAACAGATAAACATTTTCTGGCTTTGTCCGATTTCGTTTGAACAGCAGAGCAGCAAATACGACCAGCAGGATCGGGAGGATGACAACGGTATGAACGGTCATCACATGATTATGGCCATAGACAAAGTTTTTTACGGATAGCCGAAGAGACTGCCAAACGTCATGCCTGGATGAGATAAATTCGATACGATGCATCGGTGCGTGTTCAAACAGCATCGAATAGACAAGCCGATATTCAACGAAAAGATAAATACTCGTCATAAATGCAATACTGCCTAAGAACATCAAATTCCATCTTCTATTTGTAATGGCATCATACAGCCAAAAACACGCCATCCCTGTCAGGAAAAAGAAGAAGCCTAGAACAAAGCTTGAGTATAGAGGAAGCAAGCCCAGCGTCAGCCACTCTCTCCATGAGATATCCCCTTTTCGGATATTTAAAAAAGCCCACAGTGCCAAAGGGTACCCAAGCGTACTCAGCATTCCCGAAGGCCAGAACGGTGTTAAGGCAAATGCAAGCGATACGCCAATTCGGATGAAAGCCGCTTTTGGTTCCGGGATTATATGTTTCTTCAGCAGCACATACATTCCAAAAAAAGCGACAACTCTTGTAACCGTCTGGCTTATTGCATAGGCGGTCATGGAAGAAAAGAAAGCATGGAGCCAAACAATTCCGCTCCACTCGGTGCCAAAGGCATCCCGGGGCAGCCCGTTAATGATTTGGGGAATGGCAGCGTCAACCTTGCCGACGATTTCTCCGCTATCGGCCAGAACCTTGTACCAAGCGATGTTGGAATCTAAATTATCGTGGACCCGGATATGGGCATCTTCCTTTAAAATAAAAAGCGGGGATACATACAATAAAAGAAGAAATAATGCGATCCAGAGATAATATGTTTCTTTTTTTTGTTGTCTCATCAATCGTAACATTGCTTACACATCCATTTGTTATTCTGACTCCATCGGCATGTTCTGCCTCATGTGTCAAAATTTATTATCCCTTTTCCCTTCCAAATCATTCATCATATGACAATCCGTTTTTCAGCCTGTCTCTACCCATTAATTCCCGCTATCCATAGGGCTTGATCACTTACTATACTGATAGAAGGGAGGGGATATATTTTGTTTACAATCTTACTTTCATTGGCCATACTCGTATTTGTGCCATTTCTATATAAAGCGAACCGCAATACAAAAGATGTGAAAGTCAACACCATTTCAATCGACCAAAAAGACGGCCTTCCAGCCAGAAAAAAATTAAATATCCTTCATTTATCAGATCTTCACTTGGAAAACATTTCTGTCTCACCTGAGGAGCTGTATCATTTAACAAAAGATCAGCCTGTGGACATCATTGCTCTTACCGGGGATTTTCTTGATCGGAAACGTAATATTCCGAAGCTGGCAGGTTACTTGAACGCCTTGCAAAAGCTGAAGCCTGCATATGGAATGTACGCGGTGTTCGGTAACCACGATTATGTATTGAAAGAAGAGGACTTTCGGAGATTAAAGCGAGTTTTAGAGGAAAACGGCTGTATTACGCTGCAAAATGAACATGTTCGAATCGAGACGGCTGCAGGGCCAGTCAATATTATCGGCATTGATGATTACAGTACGAATCGGAGTAATATCACCGGCTCTTATCAAAGTCTGGAAAATGGCTATCATCTTGTCTTAACACATGACCCAAATATTATTCTGGATATGAAAGATGTTCATTATGATTACCTGCTGTCAGGGCATTTTCACGGCGGGCAAATTCACTGGCCAAAACCGTATCATTTGGTGAAAATGGGCAAGCTCGTGCGAATGAACATGATTAAAGGCCTTCATTATCATTACGATAAACCATTTTATATCAGCGAGGGCTTGGGACAAACCGGCGTAAATATCCGTGTCGGAAGCCGCCCTGAAGTAACATTTCATCAGATTTAATCAAAAAAGACTGTGCTGACCGAGGCATCAGTCTTTTTTTTGATAGGTTTTCTGCAGCTTTTCTTTTGAGATAAACAAATAGGATGAATTCGGTAAATGCCGCAAGCTCACAGGCTTTGAAGTCAAATATAAAATCGGCACATGGGACACTTTTTTAAAGCATCTGTAAAAAGGGTTCACCGGGGTGATCACATCAAAGCCGAGCCTTTCCACACCTTTGTCAAGCATTGTAATCCCAATGATTCCTTTAATTTTCTCGCTTTTTTTATGATTGTTGATATAGTCAAGAAGAAGCGGCATCGATTGATATACTTTCTGATAAATAATGATTCCTTTTCTGACCGCGCTCTCAATGCTTTGCAGTTCTCTTATCAGCTTAATATTGTGCAGATGAATTTTAACGAGCACATCATTTTTTCTAATATGCGTTCCATCGCTCAGTACGACATGATGTCCTTTATACTTCGTCAGCCTGACTCGAAAAACGCTTTTTTGATCGTTGTCAATCAAGCTTAGCCTTGAAAAAAAGAAATAAATCGGGTCAACCACTCTCCATATGGAAAGGAAACAAGTTTTCATCTTTTCACCTTCCTTATGATCAAAAACACCCTTATATTTTGTGAACGTTCTCCTCAAAATATAGTTGCCATATTTTTTTAGGAGGACTGTCATGAAAAACATTCTCATTTTTCCTTTTTTAAGCATTTCCACCGGCCATCATCATGTGGCTGATGCATTGCAGGCTGAATTAGAGTCTCAAGGGCTGGCAGCTGAAAAGATTGATATCTTTTCACATGCGTATAGCCGTTTAGAAAAATTGTCCTCCGTGGCTTATTTAAAATGGATTCAATATTTCCCGAAAACGTACAGCGGCATTTACAGGCTCCTCGCCTGCGGAGAATTTCAGCATGACAAACGCTATTTCATGTACGAATGGCTGTTCACACAGCAAATGAGGCACATCCTCCAAGAAAAACAGCCTGATATCGCCTTCTGCACACATGCGCTGCCTTCTTATCTGCTGAACCGACTAAAGCCTGAATATCCGAATCTGACGGTAGTGAATGTATACACTGATTTTTTCGTGAATCAATTATGGGGACGGAAGAACATTGATTACCATTTTGTTCCGAGCACGGAAGTAAAGAAGCAGCTAATATCAGAGGGGATCGATCAGAACAACATATACTTGACCGGCATTCCAGTTCACCGAAATTTTGAAATGGAATCAGCAGATACCTTGCAGCACCACCCGCCATATACCATCATCATCACAGGGGGCAGTATGGGGGTCGGTGGGATTTTAAAATGGGTGCAGGAACTGTCGCCAGGCGGAAAGATCTTATACAAAATATTATGCGGCAGAAACGAAAAGCTCTACTCCTATGTCAAAAGTTTACACCACCCCTTGATTGAGGCGATTCCTTACCTTCACAGCAAAGCAGAGATGAACCGTTTGTACGAACAGGCGACAGGCATCATGACTAAACCCGGAGGCGTGACCATCAGTGAATGCTTACAGTAACGGCTTCCGGTATTTATTTATCATGCACTGCCGGGACAGGAGGAAATGAATTTAAACCTTCTACATGAAAGGAAGCTCGTAACAGATATGAGAAACTGGGACATGCAGAAAGCAGAAGAGTATATCGCGGTATTTTTTCAATCGAACGAACAGATGAAGGAGTATAAAAAACACGTCAATGGATACCTTGGCGAAATGTCTGATAGGAAGATTGAAGATGTTTTAAAAAGAGTCATATGGAAACAAAAAAACACTCTCCTGAAATAGAGAGTGTAGAATAGTTAACGAAACAGCAAATGCTGGCTGTGTATGCCTGCTTTCTTGAGCAGGACGATCAGCTGGTCCTGTTCATCAGGCGAAAGACCTGAAAACGCTCTCGCAATACGCAGTGCATGAATCGGATAAATTTTATCCAAATACTCATTTCCCTTGTCAGTTAAATGTGCGTAAACAGAGCGTTTATCTTTTGGGTCCTGCTCCCTTACTAAAAACCCGTTTCTTTCTAGTTTGTCAATAACATATGTGACGTTTCCGCTTACAAGCAGAAGTCTCGACCCAATTTGCTGTAATTTTTGCGGGCCTCTTGTGTACAGGAGCTCCAGTACAGCAAATTCAGTGGGATTAAAACCGTGCTCTTTGCTATCACGGATACTATGTTCGGACACACTTTTGAAAGCCCTTGCAAAAACTCTGTACAAATTCATCGCACGCTCAACTTCTTCTTCGTTAAACGATAATCTCATCATATCTACCTCGTATATAGGATTTTTATAAAAAAATAATGAAAACCCTTACATATAATAAGAGTTCAGTCCCTTACTATACGTATTCGCTATAATTCGAGAAATTCCTTCTAAAAGCAAAAAAATCCTTATACATTATCTTGTATAAGGATAATTTTTATGATTTGTAATGCTTCGAAAGAAATAAGCGTATTCTTTCCGAAGCTCAGAAATCGTCATTTTGTTCATGACCTCTTTATTATAAACCCCAATCTGATAGAGTTTTTCAGAATAATGGCGTCGTTCTTTTTCTAAAGCGGATTTCAATAAATTACTCATAGCGTCCTCCTTCATTTTGAGGTATCCTATACAAAAGATACTC
This sequence comes from Bacillus sp. FSL R5-0576, assembly GCF_038004765.1. Taxonomy (NCBI): domain Bacteria; kingdom Bacillati; phylum Bacillota; class Bacilli; order Caryophanales; family Bacillaceae; genus Bacillus; species Bacillus sp. FSL R5-0576. The sequence continues at coordinate 1,271,363 of NZ_JBBORU010000001.1, read as the reverse complement.
TTTTTAAATGAACGTGGTATGAATCTAATGTAAAGAATTTATGTTTACGAAGATTTTCGGTATTGTCCGTTTTGAACCGATCTTAATAATTGAAAAGCCTGTTCTCCGGCAAGCTGCATAAACGTCTCCAGCATTTCATCACGCTTGATATCCAACTCTATAATTTCTTTTGCCAGTGAGACCGCTTTTTCTTCCTCCATGATTATCCTTCCTCCTCGTTTGATTCGTTACATAAAGGATAAAACGCGCTTGGGTGTTACGCATTATTCTTGTTAATTTTTCTTCCGTATTTTTTCAAAAATCTTCTATTTGATGTTAGAAAATATGACAAGCGTCAGGTTTTTTCTCTTTGTTTTTTATATACTATTATCAAAAGACATCCAGGGGTGGAAAAATGACCACAGAAGATCATTCTTATAAAGACAAAAAAGTGATTTCAATCGGAATTGTGAGTGAATTGACAGGATTGTCCGTAAGACAGATCAGGTATTATGAGGAACGAAAGCTCATTTACCCGCAGCGTTCTTCAAGGGGGACAAGAAAATACTCCTTTGCTGATGTAGAGCGGCTGATGGATATCGCCAATAAACGTGAAGACGGCGTACAGACGGCAGAGATTTTAAAGGATATGCGCAAAAAAGAACAGATGTTAAAAAACGATCCGCAAGTGCGGAAAAAAATGCTGGAGGGGCAGCTTAATGCTCACTTTCGGTACAAAAACCGTTAAATAATAAAAGTCCGGCTCGCAGTTGAGACGGACTTTTTACGTTTATAAAGAGTGAATGAATGCAGTGGCAATGCCAAAGTAGATTAATAAAGATAAAATATCGTTTAACGTTGTAATCAGCGGTCCAGAAGCAATTGCCGGGTCTACTTTCAGTTTGTGTAAAATAATAGGGATAATCGTTCCTGACATCGTGCCGATGATTAAGGTTAAGAACAGTGAAGAGGCGACAACAAATCCCAAAAGCGCATTCCCCTGCCATATGATGGAGACAATCGCAATCAGCACAGAACAAACCGCTCCGATAAAAATGCTTGTTCTGAACTCCCGGAAGATCAGGCGCACAATCGTTTTTTTGTTCATTTCTTCTTTAGACAAACCTCTGATGACAACCGCGAGAGATTGTGTTCCCGTATTTCCTGTCATCCCTGATACCATCGGCATGAAAAACGCAAGCGCGACAACCTGCTTCAGCGCGTCTTCAAAATAGCTGATAATGCTTCCTGAAATCAGTCCGATAAACAAGAGTAAAATCAGCCATGGCAGGCGCCGGTATGCCGCCACGTAAGCTTTTGTGTCAAAGGTGATGTCTTTACCGGAAGCGGCAAATTTTTCGTAATCCTCATCAGCTTCCCGAATAACGACGTCGATAATATCATCGACCGTCACAATGCCGACAAGCACGTTGTTTTCTTCTACAACCGGTATTGCCAAAAAATCGTAACGTTCAATCAGGCGGGCAACTTCTTCCTGGTCCTGAAGAGCATCTGCTGATATGACGCGGGTAAACATTAAATCCTGCACCTTTTCTTCAGGTTCACCCAGAATCAAATCGCGGTAGGAAAGAACCCCAACCAGCTGTTTGCTTTCATTAATAACATATAAGTAGTTGATCGATTCAGCTATTTCAGCGAAGCTTTTCAGTTTGACGACCGCGTCTTTTACCGTGTAATGCTGAGGAATCCACACATACCGGTTTGTCATCATGCGTCCCGCTGAATCAGCCGGGTAATTCATCAAGAGCTGTACAGCTTTTGATTCTGACGCTTCCATGCTGGACAAAAGCTGTTCCTTCAGTTCTTCGTCCATTTCTTCAAGCAATTGAGCGAGGTCATCGTTGTCCATTTTATTCATCGCCAGTGTTGCTTTTGTTTTTCCGACTTTATTTAAGACGACAAGCTGAAATTCGCGTTCCAGCTCCCCGATCATATCAGTGATATCGTCTACAGTTAAATAAGATAAATAGCGGGCGCGGTGTTTTTCCGGCATTTCTTTAAAAATAAATGCCATGTCATAGGGCTGAAGCTCATCAATAACACTTCTGAAATCCCTGATTTTCCCGTCTCGCAGTAAAATAATGATGCGTAAAATGAGTTCGTCATAGGTCATGTTTTGAACCATCGGGACTCGTACCTCCTCTACGGAGACGTGCCGGCCTCGCCAGAAGGTGCGGCAGTTCGTCTCCTCATCGTGTAATCAATTGTCTTGCTGTCATAGTATATGGGTACTTCTTCAGATTGACTCGAATGGGGAGAATCCATACTCCGCACCTCCTTTGATTGGTTTCGTTTTAAAGGCATAAAAAAAGCCTTCGGGATTGAAGGTGAAAGAAGCACGGCAAAAAAAGCGTGCGGGCGCCTTCAATCGTAGAGCTTTAGCACTGTATGGCATAGGACAAGCATCCAGCTGCATTAAAAATCACCTTATGTCGATGATTTCTGTTGACCCATTGGCGTCTTTGGACATTTTTGGGCAGCAGCGTATCTCCATACAGGAGCCTCACCTAACGAAGTTCCTAATTGAATTGACACACTGAGATTACAGAAAAAAACAAGCTGTGTCAACTCAAAAAAGTAATAAATGCGCTTACATCACAATTACGGAACAAAACAAGGGCCAAAGCCCTTATTCTGTTGTTTGTGTCTCGTCATCTTCAGAAAGCAAATGATACGTTTCATGAAGAAATAAGGCGTACTCTCCTTCCTTCGTCGGATGAGGGACATATTCAGCCTGATTGATGTATTGCTCCTCTTTCTTTTCCATGCGTTTCGCCTCCTTTTCTACTTAGATTGTCCAAAAGAAGGTTTCTTATCATGAAAAACCCCCGCTGCAGCGGGGGTTTTGATTAGTCATCTATCTCCTGTTTGATAATGCGTCCATCTTTTGCGGAAATTTCAAATTCTGTCTCAGTTCCTTGCTTCGTTTGGATTTCCATTTCATAGATGTAAGCACCGTCATCTTCGTCAAGCTTACTTTCTGTTACGGTTCCACCTGTTTGCTTTAAAGCAATTTCTTCAGCTTCTTCTTTGGTTATGGCGACTTGTTCTGCTTTCTCCTTTAACGGGTCATTAAGCGCTTGTTTTGTATGAATATCTACATAAACGTCGTAGTCTTCACCTTCTTTTTCAATCTCCACTTCATAGACTTCTTTGCCGTTGTAAAGGTCTCTGTCAATGTCTTCTACTGTGCCGTCAACAACTGTTTTAGCAATTGCTTCTGCTTCTTGTTCAGTGAGTGCATCCGTCTTAGAAGAAGCCTGTCTGTTTTCATTGTTTTCTTTGGCAAACGCGTTGTAGCTGAATCCTCCGGCCGCTAGGCACCCTGCTAAAAGACCGACCATCCATTTTTTCTTGAGCATTTGTGAGTCCTCCTTTGTTTTGTATGAGTACAGTTTACACACTCAACATGAAAGGAAAACGAGAGCAAGATGAGAATTTGATGAGAAACCGTCAGTCTTCATACACAATGTTAGCTACCTTTCCTGTGTAGGCATTGATTTTCACTGTCGCTTCCTTGCTATCAGGAAGATCAACGTCCACTTCAAAGATGAGAGTGCCCTCACTTTCTTCGAGATCTGCGTCATCCGCTGTTCCTCCCGTTTCTCGCTCAGCAATTGTTTTGGCTTCTTTTTTCGTAATCGGCGTTTTTTGTTGATCTTTGCTGCTGATTTGATCGGCAGACAAGACTGTTTTTGCCTGCATGTCTACCTTCACTTCGTATGTTTTCCCATCTTCTTTTTGTATGGTATAAGTGGCAACTCGACTTTGCCGTGTTTGTTTTTTGACGGTTCCCGGCACCCGCTCAAGCGCGAGATGCTCGGCTTCTTTTTCTGTCATGGCAGATGGATTCACTGCTTTTACTCTATTCATTGAAAGAATGTCAGCCGATATTGCGTCTGCTTTTACAAAGTAAGTTCCCTTTTGATTTTCAAGCGTTATATCATATGTTTTTTTATCCTTTGATTGTGTTGCTTTCGTGACCTTGCCTTCATAAGAGGATTCGACTTTTTTTACGACAGTCTCCTTTGACAATACGTTCTCATGGGTTTGCCGAATGATGAGAAACGTACAGATGATGACAACTAAAATGGCTGCTGCGGCAAAAGATACTGTTTTTATTGTTTTAGTCATCGGCCTCCCCCATTCTGTTCGCTGAATTGCATGGTGACAGCTGTTCCTTGTCCCGGCTTGCTTTTGACAGACAGCTCAATGCCATGCTCATCGGCGATTTGCTTGGCAATGGAAAGGCCTAAACCCGTTCCGCCTGTTTTTCTGTTTCGTGCTTCATCTGCCCGGTAGAACCGTTCGAACAAATGCGGGATATGCTCCTCAGGTATTCCGATGCCTTCATCCCTCACTGATAAAAATGGCCGTCCATTCCTCGTTCCAGCTGACATCTCAATAGGCTTTTCACTATACTTTATTGCATTATCAAGCAAAATGGTCAACAGCTGCTTGATGCGTTCTTCATCAGCCTTTACAAGCAGGCTCTCTTTATCTGTTTCAAGAAATATGTCACGCTGATAAACGGACTGGAGCGTTTGCATAACCGCGCGCGCCGCTTCAATCAGATCGATTGTTTTCAGATCAAGATCAAGCTCTTGATGACTTTTGGCCAGCGCCAAAAGCTGATTGGTCAGTTTTTTCATATGCACCGCTTCTGAGTGAATGGCTTCTATCGACTCCTCAAGCACCTCCGGCTTTTTTGCCCCCCACCGCTTCATCAGGCTGCTGTAGCTTTCTATAATGGTGAGCGGCGTTTTCAATTCGTGTGAAGCATCTTGAACAAATTGCTGCTGTTTATCATAGTGCTCCTTCAGCATCATTGCCATTTCATTAAATGTCAGCCCCATTTGATACAATTCATCGTTGGACTGTCCTTCTAAAGAAATCGTTTTAAATTTTTTGTCTCGCTGTATGTCTTTCATTGTGATCATTAATCGTCTGATCGGATTGATGATTCGGCGGGCTAGCAAGCTGCCTGCAAAAAAAGAAGCAATGCAGACAGCAGCACTTGCAGCGATTAAGATGATTTTCAGCAGAAACAGACTCTCTTCTGTGTTCTCAAGCCTTTCAACCAGCTGAAGAGAAACCACTTGTCCATCGGTCCAAATTACCGGAACAGCAGCCTCGGCAAACAGCTTGCCGTCATGTTTCCTCACATCTGCCGTTTCTCCGCTATGAAAAGAGAGAGGAAAATCTTTATAGGCTTTTTCTTTTGTGATCGTCATAACGGCTTTTTGATCACCATTCACTACACGCACCATGCCATTTGCCGGAAGATAGGCCTGCAGCATATCCTGCAAAGCCACTCCTTCTGTTTCAGCGGCACGCAGCGCTTCGGCAATGTTATCCGTCTCATCAGCAAGCCGGGATGCATCCTTTGATGTCAGCGCAGACGAAAAAATGAGATAGACTGCGGTATGCACCAAAATTAATAAAATCAACAGTGATATTGATGTGTATAGATGAATCTTGGTCTTCAGCTTCATCGTTTACCCCTTAATGGCATAGCCGACCCCGCGAATCGTATGGATCAGCTGTTTTTCGTAAGGATAGTCCAGTTTTTTTCTGATGTATCTTATGTAGACGTCCACGACATTTGTATCACCGATATAATCAAATCCCCATACCGAGCTTAGAATTTGCTCCCGTGTCAGCACTTGCTGCGGATGCTTTAGCATATAGACGAGTAGATCAAATTCCCGCGGCGTTAATTCCACCTCTTTGTCTCCGCGTCTCACTTCACGGGTTTTTTCGTTCACCCGCAAATCGTCATATGTAAGAAAGGTGCCGATATCTTCCGTTTTTGTTCCATTTTGCCGCAGCGCCGCCCTGATTCTCGCAAGCAATTCCTCGATTTCAAACGGCTTGGTGACATAGTCATTCGCACCGATGTCCAGACCTGTTACCTTATCAGGAATACTGTCTCGCGCCGTTAATAATATGACCGGTGTCTGCGGATCCGTTTTTCTCAAGCGGCGCAGCACTTCCAGTCCGCTAAGCCCCGGAAGCATGACATCAAGAAGCACCAAGGAATGCCCGCCTTTCGCTGCCGCATCCAGACCTTCTGTGCCATTGTGTTTGATGGTGACGCTGTATCCTTCATATTCCAATTCAAGCTGAAGAACCCTGGCGATTTTTTCTTCATCTTCCACAATTAATATGTGTCCTTTTTCCAAATTTGATCATCCTCTCCCGTCCCTATATGAAAAAAATGATTTCGTTGTTTACAAAATGATTCTTATCATCTATTATGATGTCAAAATAAAAAATTGTATACGGAAAGCACTAGGGGTGCTGTTTTGGCTGAGATAAAGCGCGGAAGAAACGCGCTTTGATCCCTTATGACCCGATCTGGATAATACCAGCGTGGGGAAGTGCAGGTTGACCGAATGGTGTATTTTTTTGTGCGCTTAATCGATCTATGACTGCATATTCCCTTAGGATATGCAGTTTTTTATTTTACCAAAAAAACAGGAGGTCGGAGAAATGGAGCATATTTGCGGTACAAGCAGAATCGCCGGTTTTCGCTTCTCTTTATATCCGATGACGGATGATTTTATCAGTGTGATCAAGTCTGCGCTGAAAAAAACAGATACATCCAAGGTATGGACGAAAACCGACCATATCAGCACGGTGTTACGCGGATCGATTGATCATGTATTCGATGCTGCAAAAGCCATTTACCTTCATGCAGCAAACAGCGAACAACACATCGTCATGAACGGCACGTTTTCCATTGGATGCCCGGGTGACACACAGGGGGATACATATCTTTCCAAAGGTGATAAGCGTGTCAATGAAGATGCTGTCCGAGGCTTGAAGGCGGAAGCGCCGTGCCAATTTGCCCTTTATCCAATGAACGAGCCGGATTATATGGGATTGATTATGAAGGCTGTCGACATTGCAAAAGCCCAAGGCACTTTCGTACAGGGTGTCCATTACGCGAGCGAGCTTGACGGGGATGCGCATGACGTATTCAGCACATTGGAAGCCGTTTTCCGCATGGCTGAGCAGCAAACAAACCACATCACCATGACTGTGAATCTTTCGGCTAACAGTCCATCAAGAAAAAACAGAAAGCAGGGATAAAATGAAAAGCTGGAAAGTAAAAGAAATTGTCATCATGTCCGTTATCAGTATCGTATTTGCCGTTGTTTATTTATTATTTACACATTTCGGAAACGTGCTTGCAGGTATGTTTGGGCCAATCGCCTATGAACCGATTTACGGCATTTGGTTTATCGTTTCTGTGATCGCCGCGTACATGATTCAAAAACCGGGTGCGGCGCTCGTTTCTGAAATCATTGCCGCTCTCGTTGAGTGCCTGCTGGGAAATCCGTCTGGCCCGATGGTCATCGTCATTGGCATTGTTCAAGGGCTCGGGGCTGAGGCTGTATTTCTTGCAACACGCTGGAAAGCATACTCTCTCCCTGTCCTTATGCTGGCCGGTATGGGGTCTTCAGTAGCCAGCTTTATCTATGATCTCTTTGTTTCTGGCTATGCAGCCTATTCACCAGGTTATCTGCTCATTATGCTTGTGATCCGCCTCATTTCCGGCGCGCTTTTGGCGGGGCTTCTCGGAAAAGCTGTCAGCGATTCTCTCGCTTATACAGGTGTGTTAAACGGAATGGCACTCGGAAAGGAACTGAAAAAGAAACGGAAGCGGGCGTCAGAACATGCAAGCCTTTGATGAGCTTCTGACGGTTGAGCAGCTCAGCTTCTCTTATGAAGAAGACGAGAAACCGGTTTTTCAAGACATTTCGTTTGAGCTTCAAAAAGGAGAATGTGTTTTATTATTAGGACCGAGCGGATGCGGTAAAAGCTCGCTCGCCCTTTGTTTAAACGGTCTATATCCGGAGGCTTGCGACGGCATTCAGTCCGGACATGTCTTTCTATTTCAAAAGCCGGTCACAGATGCTGAAACCTCCGAAACGATTGCTCAGCATGCCGGGGTCGTTTTTCAGGATCCTGATCAGCAGTTCTGCATGCTGACGGTAGAGGATGAAATTGCGTTCGGGCTGGAAAATCTGCAAATTCCAAAAGAAGCAATGACAGAGAAAATCAACGCCGTATTAGAAAAATTACGCATTACCCATTTAAAAGAAAAAACGATCTCAACCCTTTCAGGAGGACAAAAGCAGAAAGTGGCTCTCGCCTGTATTTTGGCGATGGAGCCTGAGCTTATTATTTTAGATGAGCCGACCTCTCTTTTAGACCCTTTCTCAGCGCGGGAGTTCGTTCATCTGATGAAGGATCTTCAGCGGGAAAAAGGTTTCAGCCTCCTCGTCATTGAGCACCAGCTTGATGAATGGGCGCCTTGGATTGAGAGAACGATCGTACTCGACAAATCAGGCAAAAAGGCGCTGGATGGCCTGACGAAAAATCTATTTCAGCATGAAGCGGAGACACTAAAGAAATTGGGCATCGCCATTCCAAAGGTCTGTCATCTGCAGGAAAAGCTGAGTATGCCGTTTACTTTATCAAAAGAAATGCTATTCAAAGAGCCTATTCCTGCCGGGCATGCCAAAAAGAAGGAAGCTCCTTCTGGGGAGAGTGTGCTTGAAGTCAGCAGCCTTTCGTTCGCGAGAGGACAGCAGACGATTTTCAAAGACATCAGCTTTTCGTTGCGCGGAGGCTCTTTAACGGCGCTTGTCGGTCCGAACGGCACTGGAAAATCGACGCTCTTATCAGTTCTGGCCCGTCTCATGAAACCGCAAAGCGGCAAAATCCTTCTTTATGACCAGCCGCTGCAGAAATATAAAGAAAAAGAATTGCGTAAACGGATGGGATTTGTTTTTCAAAACCCTGAGCATCAATTCGTCACCGATACGGTGTATGATGAGCTTCTGTTCGGCCAGAAAGCAAATGCTGAAACTGAGAAAAAAGCGCAACACCTGCTGCAGCGTTTTGGTCTTGCGCATTTGGCTGATCATCATCCGTTTGCGATCAGCCAAGGACAAAAACGGCGACTGAGCGTAGCTACTATGCTCATGCATGACGTAAAGGTTTTATTATTAGACGAACCAACCTTTGGCCAGGATGCCCGCACGGCGGCTGAATGTATGGAAATGATTCAGCGTATCAAGGCAGAGGGAACCGCTGTCCTTATGATTACACACGATATGGAGCTAGTCTCTTCGTATGCTGACAGCGTGCTTGTGCTTCACGATACGGGCCTGGCCTTTGACGGATCTCCAGCGCAGTTGTTTTCTCAAGAAACAGGGCTTGTCCAAAAAGCAAAGCTCACCCTTCCTCTTCTATATGAATGGATGGCATATCAAGAGGAGGTGCGTGATGAAGCAGCCGTTACATCTCATTAATCCGACTGTGAAAGCGGCGGCGGTTTTTTGTTGTGTCGTCATGCTGTCGTTTATTTACAACCCTTACACTCCGGCATGTTTTTATATCATCATCGTTGCGGGCGTTCTACTGGCGGCCGGAATCCCATTGAAAAAATGGTTGTTGTTTACGATTCCGTTTTTGATTTTAGCATTCGGGTGCGTGTGGACAGCCGCAGTTTTTGGAAAGGTGCCGACAACACCGGATAATTTTTTGTTTCAAGCAGGCCCTATCTCAATTAACAGCGATAATGTGTCTGTCGGCATCTCCCTTGGGTTTCGTATTTTATGCTTTTCCGCCTTATCGATGATGTTTGTTTTTACAACCGATCCGATTTTATTTATGCTGAGCCTTGTCCAGCAGTGCAGGCTCTCACCAAAGCTCGCGTACGGTGTCATTGCAGGCTTTCGCTTTCTTCCGCTGTTAAAGGATGAGATCCAGCTGATTCAGCAGGCTCATAAAATCAGAGGAGGAGCGGCGGAGAGCGGCATCATTAAGAAAATCAGTGCGTTAAAACGATATACCATACCGCTATTGGCAAGCGCCATCAGAAAAGCGGAACGGACAGCGCTTGCGATGGAATCGAAAGGTTTTACTGGAAGCAGAAACCGGACATATTACAGGACATTGAGCGTGAACCGGCACGACTGGGTGTTCTTTTGCCTCGTCCTCTTATTATTTGCGGGATCCTTTCTCGTATCTTTATGTTTCGCATCATAAAAAATCCGCTATCACAGATAGCGGATTTTTTTATTGATGATAGTTTAATGCTTGGGCAAGGTTGGTTTTAATGGTAATATTCGAAAAGTCAATCCCCAGCTGTACAGCAGTTTGCGCAATTTCAGGCCTGATTCCTGACAGGGTTGACCGGACACCGATCAGATTAAGCGCCTCAATCAATTTAAAGATCTGGTGCGCCACCATCGTATCCACCACAACAACACCTGACAGATCGATTAACAGATGCTCCACACGTCTTTTCGCACAAGCTTGAAGCGTGTTTTCCAGAATAAACTTCGCCCGTTCGGTATCAATGTCACCGACAAGCGGCAGCAGAGCTGTTGATTTGCTCAGGGTAATGACAGGTGAGCTTAATTCCAATATCATTTCTCTTTGGGCGTTTAATTGCTGCTTGGTATTCATTTCAGCGTGATCAACGAATGTATAAATGGTGAAATCAAATACTTTTACAATCAAATCTGCCCATTTTTGCTTCTCTCCCGGTTCAAACGCTGACTCATTTTCTTCTGCGAACTTCTCAAAATACTTCGTATATAATCTCCTGTTTCTCATAAACTCCCGAATGACATACTGAACCGGTGTGTCAAGATGTTTTTGATCGTTGGTCAGCTCAATGACCCACTCTTGAAACTCTTCGAGAAATTGTTTTTCCGGTAAAACATACATGTAATTCAGATGCCGGTAAAATTCTCTGTCCTGCTCTTTCAATTCTTCCGTTACTGTTGCATTATGTAGGGCGTAAAGCGAATTCGGATCACTTTCCTCCATCGTTTCAATCCATTCCTCGGCCATTTGTTCCACATGCTCTGAAAAAAATGCATATAATTTTTCATTCAGTTTCATGACACTGCTCCTTTCCCCAACACTATTATAACTTGACTTACAGTTGAATCCCAGTCATACACGCCGAAGCCATCCAATATTTTGAAGATTACTAATTCTTTGGTGTGTATCCTATTTTTTCAAAATGCTTCAAATGGCTCTGTCCGAGCGCTTGCTTTTTTCATATAATATGAGGCAACACCCTTGAATCCACTTGAAAGCATAAAAAAGGAGGGCTTTTTTATGAATGGTGAAATCCGCTTGATCCCGTATGTGACGAATGAGAAGATCATGGATGTAAACGAGCTTCCTGAGGGCATTAAAGTGATTAAGGCGCCAGAAATGTGGGCAAAAGGGGTAAAAGGCAAAAATATTAAAGTTGCTGTATTAGACACGGGCTGCGACACAAGCCACCCTGATTTAAAAAATCAAATCATCGGCGGAAAGAACTTCACGGATGACGACGGCGGCAAGGAAGATGCGATTTCCGACTACAACGGACACGGCACACACGTCGCCGGAACGATTGCAGCTAATGATTCAAACGGAGGCATTGCCGGAGTCGCGCCTGAGGCAAGCCTATTGATTGTGAAGGTTCTTGGCGGCGAGAACGGCAGCGGACAATACGAATGGATAATCAACGGCATCAACTACGCGGTGGAACAGAAAGTCGACATCATCTCAATGTCCCTTGGAGGGCCAAGCGATGTGCCAGAGCTGGAAGAAGCAGTGAAAAACGCAGTCAAAAACGGAGTGCTTGTCGTTTGTGCAGCGGGAAATGAGGGTGACGGCGACGAACGCACAGAAGAGCTTTCCTACCCCGCAGCTTATAACGAAGTCATTGCAGTTGGATCTGTTTCAGTAGCGCGAGAATTATCAGAATTTTCTAACGCGAATAAAGAGATTGACCTTGTGGCACCAGGAGAAAATATCTTATCCACCCTTCCCAACAAGAAGTACGGTAAGCTGACCGGCACTTCAATGGCTGCCCCTCATGTCAGCGGAGCGCTTGCTTTAATCAAAAGCTATGAAGAAGAATCATTTCAAAGAAAGCTTTCTGAATCTGAAGTTTTCGCACAGCTAATCCGCAGGACACTTCCTCTTGAAATTGCAAAAACGCTGGCAGGCAATGGATTCCTGTATTTAACAGCTCCTGATGAGCTCGCAGAAAAAGCAGAGCAATCACATTTGTTGACCCTATAAGATTATTTTTCTTATATAATATACACCACATCATATAAATAAAAATTTCAAATTCTATGTTGACAATGAATTTGAATTACTGTTAAGATTACCAACAAATGATTCAACTTTTCAAAAAATTAATAACATTTTCTCTTATCGAGAGTTGGGCGAGGGATTGGCCTTTTGACCCCAACAGCAACCGACCGTAATACCATTGTGAAATGGGGCGCACTGCTTTTCGCGCCGAGACTGATGTCTCATAAGGCACGGTGCTAATTCCATCAGATTGTGTCTGAGAGATGAGAGAGGCAGTGTTTTACGTAGAAAAGCCTCTTTCTCTCATGGGAAAGAGGCTTTTTGTTGTGAGAAAACCTCTTAGCAGCCTGTATCCGCGGGTTAAAGAGAGTGTTTTACATATAAAGGAGGAGAAACAATGACAACCATCAAAACATCGAATTTAGGATTTCCGAGAATCGGACTGAACCGGGAATGGAAAAAAGCACTTGAAGCGTATTGGAAAAGCAGTACTGATAAAGATACGTTTTTGAAGCAAATCGACGAACTATTTTTATCCGCAGTAAAAACACAAATTGACCAGCAGATTGATGTTGTGCCTGTTTCTGATTTCACACAGTATGACCATGTACTCGACACAGCAGTCAGCTTCAACTGGATTCCGAAACGTTTTAGACATTTGACTGACGCTACCGATACATACTTCGCTATCGCCCGCGGAATCAAAGACGCCGTATCTAGTGAAATGACAAAATGGTTTAATACAAATTACCATTACATCGTTCCGGAATATGACGAGAGCATTGAGTTCCGTCTGACAAGAAACAAACAACTCGAAGATTATCGCCGGATCAAACAGGAATACGGTGTGGAAACAAAGCCTGTGATTGTCGGCCCTTATACGTTCGTTACGCTTGCTAAAGGCTATGAACCGTCTGAAGCAAAAGCGATCCAAAAACGCCTTGTGCCATTATATGTACAGCTTTTGAAAGAGCTTGAAGAAGAAGGCGTAAAATGGGTTCAAATCGATGAGCCGGCGCTCGTTACCGCCTCTAGTGAAGATGTCCGCGGTGCAAAAGAATTATTTGAAAGCATTACAAGTGAGCTTTCATCCTTGAATGTGCTTTTGCAGACGTATTTTGATTCTGTTGATGCTTATGAAGAGCTGATCTCTTACCCGGTTCAGGGTATTGGCCTTGATTTCGTTCACGACAAAGGCAGAAACCTGGAACAGCTTAAAACACATGGCTTTCCGACAGACAAAGTGCTGGCAGCCGGTGTTATCGACGGACGCAACATTTGGAAAGCGGACCTTGAAGAGCGTCTCGATGCCGTTCTTGATATTCTCAGCATTGCAAAAGTTGATGAACTGTGGATTCAGCCTTCCAGCAGCCTGCTGCATGTTCCGGTAGCGAAACACCCTGATGAGCATTTGGAAAAAGACCTATTGAACGGATTATCCTACGCAAAAGAAAAGCTGGCCGAGCTGACAGCTTTGAAAGAAGGCTTAGTATCAGGAAAAGCGGCGATCAGCGAAGAGATTCAGCAGGCTAAGGCTGATATCCAGGCGCTTAAACAGTTTGCAACAGGCGCCAATTCTGAACAAAAGAAAGAGCTTGAGCAATTAACTGATAAAGACTTCAAGCGCCCGATTCCGTTTGAAGAACGTTTAGCCCTGCAAAATGAATCTCTCGGCCTTCCGCTTTTGCCGACGACAACGATCGGCAGCTTCCCGCAGTCTGCTGAAGTGCGGAGCGCACGCCAAAAATGGCGGAAAGCTGAGTGGTCCGATGAACAGTATCAAAACTTTATCAATGCGGAAACAAAAAGATGGATTGATATTCAGGAAGAATTGGAGCTTGATGTCCTTGTTCACGGCGAATTTGAACGGACAGACATGGTCGAATACTTCGGTGAAAAGCTGGCCGGTTTCGCCTTCACTAAATATGCCTGGGTTCAATCATACGGCTCACGCTGTGTCCGCCCGCCAGTCATTTACGGAGATGTTGAATTTATTGAACCGATGACAGTGAAAGACACAGTCTACGCACAGTCATTGACTTCCAAGCATGTAAAAGGAATGCTGACGGGCCCGGTTACAATCTTAAACTGGTCTTTCCCTCGAAACGACATCTCGAGGAAAGAAATCGCCTTCCAAATCGGGCTTGCCCTTCGCAAAGAAGTTAAAGCGCTTGAAGACGCAGGCATTCAAATCATTCAAGTCGATGAACCAGCGTTGCGTGAAGGCCTTCCATTGAAAACCCGCGATTGGGATGAGTATTTGACTTGGGCGGCAGAAGCTTTCAGATTAACCACTTCTTCCGTGAAAAACGAGACACAAATTCATACACATATGTGCTACAGCAACTTCGAAGATATCGTTGATACAATCAATGATCTTGATGCCGATGTGATTACAATCGAACATAGCAGAAGCCACGGAGGATTTTTAGATTACTTAAAAAACCACCCGTATTTGAAAGGGCTTGGCCTTGGTGTATATGACATTCACAGCCCTCGTGTGCCGTCAACTGAAGAAATGTACAATATTATCGTTGATGCGCTTGCCGTCTGTCCGACTGACCGCTTCTGGGTAAATCCAGACTGCGGATTGAAAACAAGACAGCAGGAAGAAACGGTTGCAGCATTGAAAAACATGGTTGAAGCTGCAAAACAGGCAAGAGCACAGCAGACACAGCTAGTATAATTTGAAAAAACCATCTGCATTTGGCAGATGGTTTTTTTCTATAATACAGCCACAATAGTTTCTTATTTTAGCAAATCCCCCAATTACTTTGTTTATTTTGCACTTTTTTAAGAATGTTCTTTGCATTTTTTTCGGCTATACTAATAACACTCTATTGACAGGAGGGATTGGGATGAATCATGAAACGTTCTTAAAACGGGCTGTCACTCTCGCATGTGAAGGAGTGAATGCAGGAATCGGCGGGCCTTTTGGAGCCGTTATCGTGAAAGACGGAGCCATTATTGCAGAGGGACAGAACAACGTCACAACAAGCAATGATCCGACTGCCCACGCGGAAGTCACAGCTATTCGAAAAGCCTGTAAGGTGCTAGGAGCATACCAGCTTGATGACTGCATTTTGTATACGAGCTGTGAACCATGCCCAATGTGCTTGGGCGCTATCTACTGGGCCCGGCCTAAAGCCGTTTTCTATGCAGCTGAGCACACAGACGCTGCCGAAGCCGGGTTTGATGATTCATTCATTTATAAAGAAATTGATAAACCTGATGAAGAAAGAACGATCCCCTTTTATCAAGTGACACTAACAGAGCATTTATCCCCTTTTCAAGCATGGCGGAACTTCGCCAATAAGAAAGAATATTAAAAGGATCAGGCATGCGCGGCCTGGTCCTTGTTATTTCTCCAAGTAGCGCTATGCCCTGTGCAAATACAAAACAGCAATTATGCGCGCCGGAATTCAGCTTGGCAGACACCGAGCCAGCCGCCCCCTTCATCTGTAACTTTTGCAGGCTTTAAACGCTGTGATCGCTTCTCTGACGTTTTATCAATTTCTGTGCCCACCCCTACCCCGTTCCGCGTCAATTCATAATGGATATAAGTCTAAATCCATTTATAAGAAATGTCTCAGACTTCGAAAAGATCACACCCGCTCCGACACCAAAAAACATCCTGAGAACACTCAGGATGCCGGTCATTATTTTAATTCTAGTTTTACATCAACATTTCCTCTGGTTGCTTTTGAGTAAGGACAGAATTCATGAGCGGCGTTGACAAGCTCTTGTGCCTTTTCCCGATCTAAATCTTTCGTGTTCACAACAAGTGTGACACCGATTTTAAAGCCGCCGTCGCTCTCATCCTTCATGAGGCTGACCTGCCCTTCAATCTCCGAATCAATTTCGATATTCTGCTCTTTGGCTACGTGTTCGAGCGCGCCGCCAAAGCATGCAGCATACCCTGCCGCAAAGAGCTGTTCCGGATTTGTGCCGGTTTGTCCTTCTTTTTTGGCATTTGGCATGACAATATCAAAATCAAGAACACCGTCATCTGATGTAATATGTCCTGCCCGTCCGCCTCGCGCGGTTACTTTTGCTGTAAATAGTGCCATATTTCCCAACCTCCTTATTTGTATCTAGTTGTTATATTTCCCTTTCTGATCTTTTTAAACATGCTATGTTTGCCGAGAATAGGAAAAGTGAGGTTTTTCAGATACAATAGAATCGAATGACAAAAAGAGTTGGTGAACAAAATGGAAAATAAATTTGATCATATGAAATTGGAGAATCAGCTTTGTTTTTTGCTATATGCGAGTTCGCGGGAAATGACAAAGCAATACAAGCCGCTGCTTGATAAGCTGAATATAACATACCCCCAATATTTGGCTTTGTTATTGTTATGGGAACATGAAACGCTTACTGTCAAAAAAATGGGCGAACAGCTGTATTTAGATTCAGGGACGCTCACTCCGATGCTTAAACGAATGGAACAACAGGGTTTGATTACGAGAAAAAGATCTGAAGAGGATGAGCGGTCCGTGTTGATCAGCCTGACAGAGGACGGAGCGTTATTAAAAGAAAAAGCGGTTGACATTCCAGAGACAATTCTGGGGCTCTCAAAGCAGTCTGGGGAGGATCTCAAACAGTTAAAGTCCGCTCTATATACATTGCTGGAAACACTTCATCAAAAAAATTGAGGATGCCTTGTACAAGGCATCCTCTTTTTATTTATTCAGTAACCTCAAGTGTCACATCTATATTTCCGGAGGTTGCTTTTGAATACGGGCAGACGCCGTGCGCTTTTTTCACAAGCGCCTCCAATTCTGATGCACTGACTCCTTCTCCTTTTACCTGCAGTGTCACACCCAGCTTGTAGCCCTGGTCCGCTTCATCCTTTAACAGGCTTACATTCGCTGTAACCTCTGTCTCTACTTTTACCCGTTCTGTTCTTGCGACAAGCTGCAATGCGCTGTCAAAGCAAGCTGCATAACCTGCTGCAAACAGCTGCTCTGGATTTGTCGCTTTTTCTAATTTCTTGGCTCTCGGTGTCCCCGGCATTGCGACATCAAGCTCAAGAACGCGGTCTGATGAAATGACCTTTCCTTCTCTTCCTCCTACCGCTGAAACAGTTGCTGTAAATAATGGCTGACTCATTTTTCATTCCCCCAATATATTTTATACAATTAAATTGTACACAATTAATTTTGGTATGTCAATTTTTCACGTATAAAAAAGCTTATCTCATTACGAGATAAGCTTTTTCATTGAACATTGCCCCGCTATTCACGGATTTGCCCAGTTCCTTTAATGATGTATTTTGTAGAAGTCAGTGCAGGAAGCCCCATCGGTCCTCTTGCATGAAGCTTTTGCGTGCTGATGCCGATTTCGGCTCCGTAGCCGAATTCAAAGCCGTCGGTAAAGCGGGTTGACGCGTTATGATAGACAGCGGCAGCATCGACAGCCGTTTGAAAATATGCCGCGTTTTTGTCATTTTCAGTTAAAATCGCTTCAGAATGATTGGTGCCGTATTGTTGGATATGCTTTACAGCTTCTCGGACGTTTTCAACCGTCTTTACGCTGAGGACAGGCGCTAAAAATTCGGTTTCCCAATCTTCTTTTGATGCTTGTTTGCTTGAAGGATGAAGTTCACATACCAATTCATCACCGCGAATTTCAACTCCCGCGTTTTCCAGCTGGTCCAGCAATTCTTTCCCGTGCTGTCTCGCCCAAGCCTTGTGAATCAGCAATGATTCAATCGCGTTGCATACAGAAGGGCGCTGCGTTTTGGCATTTACGACAACCTTTTCTGCCATTTGCGGTTTGGCTGTTTTGTCAATGAATATGTGGCAGTTTCCTGCTCCCGTTTCTAGTACAGGAACTGTTGATTCTCTCACAACGAGATCAATCAGTTTCTTGCCTCCGCGCGGAATCAATACGTCTAAACCATCATTTAACGTAAAGAGCTCTTTTGCTGTCTCTCTGCTCGTATCCTCAATCAGCTGCACAGCGTGAATCGGAAGCGCTGATTGCTCAAGTGCTCTGTGAATGACACTGACGAGCGCTTTGTTGCTATGGATGGCTGAGGAGCTTCCCCGCAGAACAACCGCGTTCCCTGTCTTCAGGCAAAGGGTAGCTGCATCAACTGTGACGTTTGGCCTCGCCTCATAAATCATTCCTACGACACCGAGCGGCACACGGATTTTTTCAATAAACAGGCCGTTTTCTTTTTCAATCGTTTCAAGAGAGTCGCCGACCGGGTCCGCTAAGTCGATTAAGAGCTCCACCGCGTCCGCGATATCGCGTATCCGTTTCTCATCCAATGTGAGACGGTCAATGATGTCCGGTGTTAAACCATTCTCTTTTCCGTTCTCAATGTCTTTTGCATTCTCCGCCAAGAGAAAATCAAGTTCTTTGCGGAGTCCGTTTGCAATGAGGCTGAGCGCCTCATCCTTCTCGGCTGTTGTTTTCATGATCATTTCGGCTGCTGCTTCTTTCGCCAGCTTCGCTTTTACAGAAACTTCACTCATTTTTCCGCCTCCTAGTCGTTTACATTGACCCAGTCATTCCTATGAATAACCTCAAACGTTTTCTCAAAATCAAGTTCGTCACTGCGTTTGCCTTTGGCTTCCATAATCTCCTCAGAGGAGTAATGGGTTTGGCCTTTGCCGATCACGCCGCCCGGTCCCCTGACTTCCACAACCGCCCCTTTCGGAAAGCTTCCGTTCACACCCACAACGCCAGCGGGCAAAAGGCTGCTTCCATTATGGATTATCGCCTCCTCGGCACCCGCATCAATGATAATTTCTCCCGATATCGGCGAGTGGAACTGAATCCACTGCCTTGTGTTGTTAACCGAAGATAGTTCTTTGTCTCCGATATAAGTGCCGTCTCCCCTGCCGTCCAAAATGTCCGCAAGTTTTTGCTCTCCGCTGCCAGTTCCAATGAATACTTTCACTCCCAGAGACAGCGCGGTTTGTGCGGCTAACAGCTTTGATTTCATTCCGCCGGTTCCGACCTTTGATCCGGCTGAACCTGCATATCCAAGCAATTCAGGCGTGATCTCCGGCAAATAATCAAATCGTTTCGCCTCAGGATTTTCATTTGGATTGGCATCATACAGTCCGTTAATGTCGGTGAGAATCATGAGCTGGTCCGCGTGAATCAATCCGCTGACTAACGCAGAAAGCATATCATTATCTCCGAATGTCAATTCTTCAACAGATGTAGAATCGTTCTCGTTGATAATCGGAATGACGCCGCGTTCCAATAATTCCATTATCGTAGCATACGCGTTTCGATACCGTTCTCTTTTCGAAAAATCATTTCTCGTTAAAAGGATTTGTCCCGGAGTCAGTGAGTATTGTTTAAATTGATTCATATATTGCTGCATTAACAGTGTTTGTCCGACCGCGGCCGCCGCCTGTTTTCCTTTGATGGTAACGGGACGGGACGGATATCCGAGGCTGGAAAACCCCGCCGCTACGGCACCCGAGGTAATCAGAATCATTTCATGCCCCGCTTTTTTTAACACGGAAATCGCCTGAACATGCTCTCTGATTTTTGCCTCATCAATGCTTCCTTTGCTATTTGTGAGCGAACTGCTTCCTATTTTCACTACTATTCTTTGTTTTTTCATTTATTCTCCTCCGCGGCTCTTCTACAATAAAAAAACCCATTTCATCCTGATTCATAAGGACGAAATGGGTTTCCGTGGTACCACCTTGATTGAACGCGCTTGTGCACGCTCCGCTCTCCTGTAACGCCAGGTTATGCGCCTAGGTTTTCCCCCTAGGACTCCAAGGCAGGTTCGGCAGGTTTCATGCGGCAAAATGTTTCAGCGATTCATTTTGCTCTCTGTCACAGAAAGATCTGCTTACTAATCCTCTTCAACGCTCAATGATTTTTTTATATTATGCAAAGAAAAAAGACACTTGTCAAGGTTTTTTGTCATCAAAAATAGCCCGCTTTGCGCGGGCCTCTTTCAGTCTAGTTAAAGACGATTGTTTTATTTTCATGAACGATGACACGGTCTTCCAAATGCCATTTCACAGCACGGGCAAGCACGCTGCGCTCAATTGTTCTTCCGATGTTTTTCAGCGCTTCCGCATTATCGCGGTGGTCCACACGCTCAATATCCTGTTCAATGATCGGTCCTTCATCAAGATCGTTTGTCACATAGTGAGATGTCGCACCGATCAGTTTCACGCCGCGCTCGTAAGCCCGTTTGTACGGATTCGCACCGATAAAAGCAGGCAGAAATGAATGGTGGATATTGATGATGCGATTCGGATGAGCCGAAACAAAATCAGGAGTTAGAATCTGCATATAGCGTGCAAGCACGATGACATCAACATCGTACTGCTCCAGCAGTTCAAGCTGCTTCTTTTCGACTTCCGCTCTGATGTCTTTGTTCGCTTTCATATAGTGGAATGGAATGTTCAGGCGCTCAACCAGCTCTCTCGCTTCCTCATGGTTACTGATGACAACAGCGATCTCCGCCATCAGGTTGCCGGTTTGCCATTCCCAAATCAGCTCATGCAGGCAATGAAGCTCCTTTGAAACAAAAATGGCGACACGCTTCAATTCACTTGCCAAAGTTAAGCTCCATGTCATGTCGAATTTTTCCGCTACAGAGGCAAACGCCGCCTGAAGAGATGCTTTTTTCTCACGAATGCCCGCGCAGTCGAATTCGATTCTCAGGAAGAACCGGCCGCCTTCAGGGTCTGTCGTATATTGATTTGATTCTATAATATTGGCATCGTGTTCAAATAAAAACGCAGAAACTGCAGAGACGATACCCGGCTGATCGGGGCAGCTGACCAAGAGCCGCCCTTTATCCTCATTTCCGTCACGGTATTCGTCCAACCGCTGAGTCATATATGATTTCATGAATAATCCCTCTTATCTTTGTAAGTCTAAACTATTTATCCATTATACTGAAGATTTGATAAAAATCAATTTATGACAGAATTTTTAAACCAACCGCTGAGCATAAAATCAACGCGATAAAGAAGATCCGTTT
The DNA here is from genome assembly GCF_038004765.1 of Bacillus sp. FSL R5-0576. NCBI lineage: Bacteria > Bacillati > Bacillota > Bacilli > Caryophanales > Bacillaceae > Bacillus > Bacillus sp. FSL R5-0576. Next base: position 1,250,251 of record NZ_JBBORU010000001.1, on the reverse strand, counting down.
GGCGTCTTTCTGCTCCTTGTAAAAGAGGATGCCGACAAGCGCCCCGCCAGCGGTGCCAATTCCTGTCCAGACCGCGTAAGCCGTTCCCATCGGAATGGTTTCCATTGCGTACGACAGCAAGGAAAATGAAGCGGCAAAACCAACAATGATCAACAGCACCCATTTCACGCTTTTTTCTTTCGCATATTGATTCATAAGGGCCACGCCGGCCATTTCTAAACAGCCCGCGCACAGTAAACTGATCCAGTGCAGCATTATGCCTCGCCTCCTTTTTCCTCTGTCTCATCCTGTGTCACAAGCTTCAACCCGATTACACCGATTAAGAGCACGCCAATTAACAATAGCTTCGGCCATCCAATCGGTTCATGAAACAGAACGATTTCACTAAGTACTGTTCCCGCTGTGCCGAGCCCGGTAAAGACGGCATACACGGTACCAACAGGCAGAATGTGAGTCGCCTTTATTAGAAGGTAAAAGCTGAATATGATGCCGATGGCAGTGCCGCTCCATGTTAAGGCTGAGTCAGCGTGCTTTAAGCCTATCACCCAAACAACCTCGAAAACAGCGGCAAGCACGACCAATCCCCATTTCATTTTGAGTCATTCCTTTCTATCTATTAGGATTCTCCGAAAACAAAAAAACCCCGGACAGTCGTCTCACATGAGATTGACTCTCCCGGGCTTTTTTCCCTCCGTGTGCATACGCGCTTCTATTTACGCGTACGTGTTTTCTCTCGGACCAGTCCATGTCAATTGACATGCGGAACCCTAGAAAACTTTACATGATATCATGATACTAAACTCAGCTCTATCTTTCAATTGTAAGATTTTCTTTCATATACCGCGATCGGTTTATTCCATTTTCTGGTCGTTTTGCTGTAATGCATGCCGATTTTCTCCGCTACCCGTATGGACGCTTTGTTACCCGGATCAATCAAAGCTGCCATTTTGCCGAACTGCCGCTCGTTAAAGCCATAGTCCAGACAGGCCCGAGCCGCTTCTTGCGCATAGCCGTTCCCCCAGTGGCGGCGGGCAAACATATAGCCAATTTCCATTACGGTTTGATTTTCGATCTGCTGGGGAACGATGCCGCATTGCCCCAAAAACTCCCCTGTCCGGTTATCTTCGGCGATCCACAGACTAACGCCGTACCCTTTTTCATTTCGTTGGTTCCAATTGATCCACTCGCGGGTTTGCCTCTTATCTTTTAAATCGGAATAATATTTCATGACGTCAGGATCATTAAAAAGCAGCCTAAACAAATTGGCTTGATCCCGATCTTCCATACAGCGCAAACGAATTCGATCGGTCACAAGCTTCGTTTTAGCGTTCATACTTCGCCACATCCTGCTTCCATTCTTTTTTGAGAGCTTCAATATGTGCCTGATGATAGCGGTTATGATCTGCCATATGCCAAATTCCCCATCGTATCGTCGCGGTGTCACCTTCGAAAGAAAGCGGCTGGTTCAAAGCATTTTCAGTTAAAGTGAAGCATACCGATTTCAGCTCGTCTACTACATGCTGATGTCTTTTCAGGAGTTCATCTAAGTCTGGCTGATTCACCGGTTCAGGCAGCCGTCCGCTTTCATCTGTCATGGGGCCGTATGCCTGTTCAATATGGTTAGGTATCCGATTTTCCTTGATACGCCAGACCCATCTGATATCAACATTTGTGATATGGTGCAAAAGCTGAGCCGTGCTGTTTTTTGTTTGGCAGCGCCCCTTATAGTAAAGTTCACTGTGTGTCATATGGCTTACGATAGAAGCCAGACGGAGACTATTTTCTTCCACTGCGGAATACAGCAGACTAACCGTTGGCGCCATGTCGTTTCTTATGGATAAGTCCTTCATGTTCAGTTCCCCTCCTAACTAGGTACATTTGACACCAAACAAAAATTCCCTTTAAAAAAGAAAAAAGCTCTCATTACAAGAGAGAGCCATCTTAATTGTTATTTCCCGGTTTATATAAGTAAGGATCATGCTGCGGGTCATTAGAGGTATTTAAATCAAGGGATATATCACCTCGCGCATTCATCGTGCCTAAGGTGATCGAAGACAGCAGTTTGGGGCTGTACCCTTTTTCCTCAAGCTTCTCAAACAGCCAGGATCGGTTTTTTTGGAGATATTTCAAATTATGATCAAGGATTTCGCCATCCAGTATGAGCGGAATCGGGATAAAATTCCGTTCAGCTTCCATATTCAAATCCCGCACCTGTACCGCTCTCGCTTCCTCTTTCGGGATGACGCTTACTTCTCCCGTTTCTTCAATGATAGCAAGATCAATGTCAGCCGGGTCGGCATAGCCCTTTTCCCTCAGCTTTCCGAGCAGTTCATTAACAGTCAGCCTTTCTTTACGAAGGCCGCGTTCATCAATATCCCCGTTCCGGATAAGGACAGTCGGGCTCACGACTAGGAGCCATCGCCATTTATTAGATAAAGAGAGCTTGCTCATGATAAGATAAAGCACCAAAAAAGCACCCGCATAATAAATTGACATCGGCAGCTTGGATGTAAGGATCGGCTCACTGATAATGGTTCCGATTGCGAAGGTCAAAAGCAGATCAAAATTGTTCATTTGTGACACAGCTTTTTTACCGGCAAGCCGAAATAAAATATATGCAATCGAAAATACGATAACTGGCTTCAGTAAAAATACCCATATCATCCATAACACCGATCTTTACCTCCATCCGCTGGTCATATTGAGCCTATTGTGCCCCTTGGCAGGCCCTCTATGCATCAGTGTCTAAATAGGCGAACGTGCACCTCGCCTGAACATAACATAATAGAAAGTGACACCGATTGGAGGCGCAATACGCAATATGAAAAATCAGAAGTCGAATACCCTTTGGCCCTTTGAGCTGCCATTGGCTTCCCAACCCACGGGCTACCAGCAGCAAACAATCGACAGGCTGGCCGGTTTGGAGCTAAGGATGGAGCAACTAATTAGAGCGATTGAGGTAAACAATGAATTGCTGAGAACAATGCAAGAACAGCAAAACCGTGTATGCACAAATGGCGGCGGGTCTGTGATTGTCCGGATGTAGAAACCGGCGTTTGTCTACCTACTTATATCTCAATAAAAAACTCTTCTCTGAAAGGAGAAGAGTTTCATGTATGTGTTCAAACGGACTGCGCCAAACTTAATTGCGGACCGAATAGCTCGTAATGGATAGACTCCGGCGCTGATCCGAGCTCTGATACAAGCTTATGCATTGCCGTAATAAACGACGGTGAACCGCAAATATAGTAATCCGCATCTGTGTTGGCAATCAGTTCTTTGAGGAATTGCTGATCAATCTGTCCTTCATGAAAATGCAGATCACCTGCACGGTCTTCCTCTGTCGGCTCGCGATACACAAATGCTGTTTTAACAGCAGAATGTTTTGCTGCTTCTTCTACCTCATGGCGCAATGCATGATATTCACTGTTTTTCGCCGCATGAATGAACAGAATTTGCCGTTCAGGCTGTTTGGAAACAGATGTTTTCAGCATGCTGATCATTGGTGTAATGCCAACTCCGGCACTGATCAAAACGAGATCTTTTTGTGATGCAGGATCTAAAATAAAGTCCCCTGCCGGTGCGCTGATCTCTATTGAATCTCCCTCCTGCAGCCCATCGTGTAAGTAGGAAGACACGACACCATCCTTCTTCACGGAAATTCGATAATAGTCTTTTCCCGGCATATCAGACAGGCTGTACTGGCGGATATGCGTATATTCAGAATCAGGAATCCGCACTTTGATGCTGATATATTGCCCTGCTTGGAATTCAGGTAACGGCTTGCCGTCTTCCGTTTTCAAATAGAAGGATGTAATTTCTTTGCTTTCCCGCTCTTTTTTTGCGATTACGAATGGCTTATACTCTTTCCAGCCGCCGGCTTGCTCTTCAGCCTGTTCATACATGTCTTTTTCAATTCCGATGAACGCGTCAGCAATGACTCCATACGCTTTTTCCCATGCCTGCATAATGTCAGGGGTTGCAGCGTCTCCCAATACATCTTTAATCGCAATCAGTAAATATTTACCGACGATTGGGTAGTGCTCAGGCTTAATTCCGATACTGCGGTGCTTGTGGCCGATTTGTTTGACAACCGGAATGATGTTTCCTAATTGGTCAATGTTTGCCGCAGCTGCAATAACGGCATTTGCCAGTGCAGTTCGCTGTGTTTTTTTCTTTTGGTTTGTTTGATTAAAAATGTTCAAAAGCTCTGGATGGTCTTGAAACATCCGATCGTAAAAACGGCCAGTGATTGTTTCTCCATGCTGTTGCAATACGGGTACAGTGCTTTTAATAATTTCGATTGTTTTGTTATCTAACATTGTATAAACAATCCTTTCGAAAAGATGTATTTAGAATATATCTTTAAAATACATGATCTTAGGAATAAAAGATATATCTAAAATGAATCTTTAATAAAGTTGTCACAAAATTATCAATTTAACATGACATTTGTTACTTTTTTATAGAATCCCCTAGCAAAAACGGACTAACCATTGTAATAATCACCATTGAAAAGTACAAAAAAACCCAAAACAACTTATGTTTTGGGTTTAACGTCACCAAGGTTTATCAGTTCCGAGCGCATTTGCAAGCGCCTGGCTGTGTTTCTTGCGGTTCTTTCGTTCATTAGCGCGCTGTACTGCTGTATTATGAAGCATGATTTCTTCTTCTGTTTCCGGTACAACTCTCGGCACAGGCACCGGCTTGCCATTTGAATCTAATGCGACAAATGTCAAAAAGGATGTGGCAGCGAGTTCCCGTTCGCCAGTCATCAAATGCTCCTTAATGACTTTCACAAATACTTCCATAGAAGATGTGCCGACCCATGTCACATATGACTCTAGGCAGACAGAATCCTTTTGCCCGATCGGCTTTAAAAAATCTACAGAATCCATTGAAGCCGTTACGGTTTCACGTCTGCAATGGCGCGCCGCGGAAATAGAGGCAATGTCATCGATGTAGCTCATTAATTTTCCGCCAAACAGCGTATTATGGTTGTTCGTGTCAAGCGGGAACACCCTGCTGGTTTTTACAACCTTTGACTCTTTACAAAATCTTGTTTCCGGTGTTTCCATACCTTTCTCCCCTTTGATGTCTGATCTTTTAGCTAAATGCACTTATATTCTCCTATTAAACAATATTCTCTTCCATTTGTCTAAAATTTAAAATGGTTTAATGATTTTCATGATGAGGGAATAATAAATGTATTCTTCACACTTTAGGAGGAAAAACAAATGGACGTATCCATCCCGAAAACTCAGCACAAAACAGTATGCCGAACGGAATACGGCACACTTCAGAAAGTGATCTTATGCAAACCTGAGCACATGACCATAAAAGATGTTATAAACGAAACACAAAAACATTTTGAAGATGACAATATTCATGTAAAAACCGCCAACGACCAGCACAGCCGTTTAGTGGAGGCACTTAGGTCACACAACGTTGAGGTCGTCCTTTTGCCCGTTCGCGACGGACTCCCAGAACAGGTTTTTACTAGGGATATAGGGTTTGTCATCGGAGAAAAAGCCTTTCTGTCGAGCATGACTGAACCGATTCGCCAAGGAGAAGAAGCCGTTATAAAAGATTTTTTTCACAGCCAAGGTATCTCTTACACCCGCATGCTTGATACGAGTATTGAAGGCGGAGACGTCATTATCGATGATGACATTGTCTATGTCGGAATCAGCCAGCGCACCGACATTTCAGCTATCGGCCAGCTGGAAGAGGCACTTCCTGAATACACGATCGTTCCAGTGAAGCTGCATGAAAAATTTTTGCATTTGGACTGCGTATTTAACATTGTATCTGAAAGCGAAGCGTTAATTTATCCACAAGCCATTGAGCCAAAGGCAGCCGATATGCTGGCAAAACGTTATGATCTTATTGAGGTGCCCGAGGACGAACAATTTACGCTTGGCACCAACGTCCTTTCAATCGAAAAAAAAACGATCATCAGTCTCCCTGGCAACCGCCATGTCAATCAACAGCTATCGAAAAGAGGCTATCACATTATCGAAATTGACCTGTCAGAAATTATTAAATCGGGCGGCTCCTTCAGGTGCTGCACAATGCCGCTGATTCGAGGCGATTGAAGAATCTTCCCCTTTTTCATGTTTTGAACAGCTTATTTTAGCAAGATACGTTAATATAGAGGTGACATCATTTTTAAGGGGGAAATCGCATGACAAAATACATAGGATATGTGGGAACATATACAAAAGGCGGAAGCGAAGGAATTTATTCATTTGAGCTTGATACTGAGAAAAAAGCATTGAGCGAGCCAAAGCTGGCCGCTAAGCTGGGCAACCCGACATATGTGGCGCCGAATAAAAACAACACCATCCTTTACTCCATCGAAAAAGCAGACGGCCAAGGCGGAGTTGCTGCCTATCAAATCGATAAAAACAGCGGCGAATTGACATTTCTGAATCATCAGTTAATTGATGGCCCTTCGCCATGCCACGTAAGCGTTGATGATCAAAATCAATTCGTACTGACTGCCAATTATCACAGCGGGAAGGTACACGTTTTTCCGGTTCAGGAAGACGGCAGTTTGCAATCACCTGTTTCAGAGGCCGCTCACACAGGAAGAGGGCCGCACGAAAGACAAGAAAAACCGCATACACACTACGCGGGGTTCACACCTGAACACAATTATGTGGTAGCGGTTGATTTAGGTATAGATAAGCTGTACACCTATAAGATGAAAGACGGCGTATTGACTGAATCCGGAAGCCATTCCTTCGCTCCCGGTGCAGGACCTCGCCATATCGCTTTTCATCCGAAAGAAAAATACGCTTATGTCATGACAGAATTAAGCAATGAAGTGATTGCGCTTGAATACAACCCGACAGCCGGCGAATTTAGAGAAATCCAAGTCGTTTCTGCCATCCCTGATGATTTTACAGATAACAGCCAGGGAAGCGCAATTCATGTCACGCAGGACGGACGTTTTGTTTATGTCGCAAACCGCGGCCATGACAGTATCGCCGTATTTGAAGTGAATCAATATTCAGGAGAGCTGGCCTTCGTAGAAAGAGTGTCGACAGAAGGAAACTGGCCTCGTGACTTTGTATTTGACCCAACGGAAGGGTTCCTCGTTGCTTCAAATGAAGAAACAGGCAACCTTGTCTTGTTTGAAAGAGACAAAGAAACCGGCCGATTGACACTCCTCCCATCAACGGTTTCTGTCCCTTACCCGGTTTGTGTAAAGTTTTTACATCAAGTATAATCAAATGGAGTGGCTCTAGTAAAAAGGAGCCACTCTTTTTATTTATCTCACTTTTTCCTTCGTTTCAGCAGTTCGATACAAATGGCAAGCGACAAAGCGGCCGGGTTCGATTTCTTGAAGCTGGGGACGGGATTCCCCGCATTCAGGCATCGCCTCCGGGCAACGGGTCCGAAACACGCAGCCGCTCGGCGGATTGACTGGGCTCGGCAGCTCCCCTTTCAAGAGAATACGCTCACGCTTGTCCTCCAATTCGGGATCCGGAATCGGAATCGAGGATAAAAGCGCCTTTGTATAGGGATGTAGCGGCTCACGATACAAAGTGCCGCTCTCTGTAATTTCCATCATGTGCCCTAAGTACATGACACCGATCCTGTCACTGATATGCTTCACCATCGAAAGATCGTGGGCAATAAATAAAAATGTGAGCCCTTTTTCTTTTTGAAGCCGCTTCAGCAGATTGACCACCTGCGCTTGAACCGAGACATCAAGAGCAGAAATCGGTTCGTCCGCCACGATAAATTCAGGATTCAGCGACAGTGCTCTCGCAATCCCGATTCTCTGTCTTTGCCCGCCGCTGAATTCATGCGGATAACGGCTGCCAAAATCGGAGTGAAGCCCAACTGCCTCAAGGAGCTCGTCCACGACGAGAAGCCGCGCTTTATGGGTATTGTAGAGATTGTGAATCTCCATCGGCTCCAAAATAATTTCTCGAACGGTCATGCGCGGGTTCAATGAAGCATAGGGGTCCTGAAAAATCATCTGCAGTTTGCGGTTGAAGGCAAACTGCTCTTTTTCACTTAGTACATGAAGATTTGTGCCGCGGTATACCACACTTCCTTCTGTAGGCTGATAGAGGCGCATCAGCACTCTCCCCAAGGTTGATTTCCCGCACCCTGATTCCCCGACTAGCCCGAACGTTTCTCCTTCACGAATCTGAAAGGTAACCCCGTCGACGGCTTTGACTGTCCGCTTTTTCCCTGCGTCAAAATGCATTTTTAGCTTGCTGACCTCTAACAAAGGCAGTGGCGTCATTTGTCTCCCTCCTTATTCTGAAAAACAGCGGCGCACCGCACAAAGTTCTTTTTCATAGATTGTTTCTTTTAATGTAAGGATTTCGATTGATTTTCCCGTCTTTGGAGAATGAAGCATTTTCCCGCCGCCAACAGAGAGACCGACGTGATGAATCGCTCCTTTTCCTTCCTCATAAGCAAAAAACAGCAGGTCACCAGCCTTCATATCATCAAGCGGGACATCCTTCCCCGCCTTAGCCTGATCTCCCGCATCACGGGGGATGCGGTATCCATTGGCCTTAAATATACTGTACATAAACCCGGAGCAATCAAACCCAAACCCGCTGATCCCTCCCCACAGGTAGGGAAGGCCAAGAAAAAACGCACCCGTTTGAATGATGTCTTCAGCAGTCCCTTTCTGTTGGCTGACAGGCACTGCATCACTTTGCCTCACAAACCTTTCCCCAAAAACGGTCGAAACCTTAAAATATCCGTTTTCTTTTGCAATGAGGTGGAGAACCGTCAAAAAGCTTAATTCGATCTCCTTTTCCCCATTGCTTCTGTACAAAAAGGCAGCAGGTTTGCTGATCATCACATCGTGTTGTGTATGGATGGGCTTTGTTTTTTCCAGCTGGTACTTTTTCATCCAGCCCGGGTATCCGCGCGGATCCTTTCGGGATGGCTGGCTAGGCACGATCACAGAAACCCATTCCCCCTGTTCCGCCGTCACAAGTACCTTTTCGCCAAAGAGAACCTGAGTTTGGATTACATTGTCTGTACATAATCCAAGCCGTTCATCATACGTCATGCGCTCGAGCCAGTCTCTGATCATTACAGTCGGTTGAAGCATGAATTGATCAGACGGACGAGGTGAATCAGGCGCTGTCCAGATGTTGGCCACTGCTGATATGACAGTGTGCATCATTGCTCTTTTTCCCCTTTCAAAAGCGCAGCCCCGATGATTCCGAGGCCCGGTTTGCCAGGCATCGAAATCGTGCTGCCGCGATATGTTATGCCGCCTTTGAATACATCTGTTTTCAGCATCAGCGGCGCGTCAAAATCAAAGCGCGTGATGTTTCTCTTGCTTGCCGCAAAATGCGCCGCGGCCGTAATGCCCAGCTTCGTTTCGATCATGCTGCCGACCATACACTCCACCCCGCAGGCTTCCGCCATGGCATTAATTTTCTCTGCTCCGCTGATGCCGCCCGCTTTCATCAATTTAATATTGATCAAGTCTGCGCTCCGGGTTTGCAGAACTTCGAACGCCTGCCGCGGTGTAAAAACACTTTCATCAGCCATAATCGGCGTATCTGTTGCATCTGTCACCTTTTTAAGCCCAGCGAGATCATCTTTATGGACAGGCTGCTCGACAAGCTCAATGCCTAGACCCGCATCCTCCATTTTCCGAATGGCAGTTACCGCTTCCTTCGGCCTCCACCCCTGATTAGCGTCTAAACGCAGTTTCACAGCTGATCCGACACGTTTTCTGATTTCCTGGATACGGGCGATATCTGTTGCAATATCATCTTTTCCGACCTTTATTTTCAGCGTTTGAAAGCCTTGTTTGAGATAATTCTCGGCATCAGCTGCCATCTCTTCAGGTGAGTTGACACTGACGGTATAATCTGTTTCCAGCGTATCTCGATATCCGCCAAGCATTTGATAAAGCGGCAGCCCGCACATCTGCGCCCAGCCGTCGTATAGCGCCATTTCTACAGCAGCCTTCGCGCTCATATTTCCTGTAAGAAGATGCTGGATGTCGTGCAGAACGGCCTCACAGCCGGACAGGCTTTTTCCAAGCAATGCCGGTTTCAAAACATTGTGAATGGCACTTTCAATGCTATCCATGCTGTCTCCTGTAATCACTAACGTCGGGGGTGCCTCTCCCCATCCGACTGCACCGCTGTCATAAGTAATCCTTACTATGACTGATTCAGCCGTATACACAGTGCGAAGCGCGGTTTTAAATGGCTTTGTCAGCGGAACGGCGATTCGGCTTGTTTCGATTCGAATGATTTTCATGTCTTCAGCGCCCCTTCTGAAACGCCCGCCTCTATTACGACTGTTTTTTCTGCTGTATTCATAGCAGCTTTCGCACCGATCGGAACGGCAATACTTGGCGAGCAGTGGCCGATTTTAAATCCTCTCAGAGCAGGCCTGCCCGCAGAAATAATATAGTCTTCCAGCACCTGCTCAAGCGAGAGAGACTTCTCTCGCTTCACCGGGATACAATTGTGAAAATCACAAACTAGAATTCCGGCCGCGTCCGTCAGCTTCCCCGCCATTTTCAACTGATTCAGCATTCGGTCGATTTGATAAGGCTCCTCGTCAATATCTTCAATAAACAAAAGCTTTCCTCTCGTATCAATTTCAAATGGCGTGCCCAGTGTAGACGTCAGCAAAGACAGATTTCCCCCGACAAGCTCGCCTTCCGCTTTTCCAGGAACAAGCTCGGTCAGCGGAGAAAGCTCTTCTGCATAGGTGAATTCCGTCTCCTGGAAGAGCTGCTTATATGACGCTTTTGTCAGCGGGTGAACGTCGTCAAGGCCAATATCCGTGCTGAGCATCGGGCCATGGAAAGTGACAAGACCTGTGTTTTGATGAATGGCAGTATGTAAAAACGTAATATCGCTGTATCCCCAAAAGATTTTAGGGTGTTTGCGGATCAAGCTGAAATCAATGCCCGCGGCGATACGTCCTGTCCCAAAACCCCCGCATGCGCACAACACTGCTTTTACCTCATCGTCTCTGAACATCTCATGGAGATCCGCCAGCCGCTCATCATCCTGTCCCGCTAAATAGCCGTGCTGGTTTTTCAGTGCCTTGCCCAACTTAACCTGAAGACCGAGCTCTTCTAAAAATAAAAGCGCGGTGTCAAGCTTTTTTGGATCCGGCGGACTTGCAGGCGCGATCACTCCGACTGTATCACCCTTTTTCAGCGCTTTCGGCTTGTAATTCAACGAAAACACTCCTTTCATTTGCTCTGCACCCTACGTATACGTGCAAGAAAGAGAAAAAATACCGCTCCTTCGCATAAAGAAGCAGTATTTCCTCAATCACCTCCATCAGTTTTTATCTGCCCATTTTAAATCGATATAGCCGACAGGGTGACGGACAATTCCCTTCACTTGTTCATTTTGCAGGTGAACCTGATTATAAAAATAAACCGGAATGATCGGCGCTTCATCGATGAGTAGCTTTTCAGCTTGATGCATAAGAGAGAACCGTGTTTTTTCATCGGCTTCATTTTTTGCCTTTTTGATCAGCTGATCGTATTCTTTATTGGCCCAGCCTGTGCGGTTCATCGAATTTCCCGCTTGGAAGGCTTCCAGAAAACTGATAGGGTCCGCATAATCAGGCAAAAATGAGCTTTGAGAGAATTGGAATTTCAGCGCTTTTTGATCCTCTAAAAATACGTTCCATTCCATATTGGCCAGCTTCACATCGACTCCAAGGCTATTTTTCAATTTTTGCTGAATAGCTTCGGCAATCTTTTTATGCTCCGGCTTTGTGCTGTAAGTAAGCGTGATCGCAGGAAGCTTATTATAGTTTTCTTCCTTCATGCCCTTTTCGAGCAGCTGCTTCGCTTTGCTTTCGTTAGGCTTGATCAGGTCTCCGCCTGCTTCACGGAAATCTTTGCCGTCAGGCTGTGTAAATCCAGGCGATACAAAGGCGCGCGCCGGTTTTTCATTATTTTTCGTGACGTACTTTACAATTTCCTCTTGATCCACAGCCATCGCAAAGGCTTTTCTGATGTTTTCATTTTGAAACGGCTTCATGGTGACATTAAATCGATAGAAATAGAGACCCGCCTGGTCAACAATATTGACGTTATCCTGATCAAGCAGCTGATCACTCAGCTCAGCAGGGACATAAGCGGTATCAAGTTCCCCTGATTGAAACATCTGGTAATCTGTATTTCTGTCACTGACCATCGCCCATTTCACCTTATCAAGCTTCACTGTATCTTTATCCCAATACGTGTCGCTTTTCTCCATTGTGATGCTGTCATCATGCTTCCATTCCGTCAGCTTAAACGGGCCGTTTCCGACAAATGTATCTGCCTCAGCAAACCACTTTGGATTGTCTTTATCGACCTTTTCATTTACCGGAAAATACGCGGGATTGGACACAACGCTCAGGAAATATTTTTGCGGTGCTTCCAGTGTAACTTCAAGGGTTCGATCATCCTTTGCCGTCACCTTCACATCGTCTTTTTTCCCTTTCCCGCTGTTATATGCTTCGCCGCCTTCAATAAAATAACCTAGGAATGCCGATGAAGCGCCTTTTTTCGGATCAAGCATCCGCTTCCACGCGTATTCGAAGTCTCCGGCTGTTACAGGATCTCCGTTTGTCCATTTCGCATTTTCCCGAATCGTAAATGTGTAAGTTTTATTATCTTTCGAAATAGACCATTTCTCCGCCATTGCCGGCTCGGGCTCATGATCTTTGCCAAGACGCGTCAGCCCCTCCATGATGTTATTTAACGGCTGCCATGACACATTATTAAAGCCGATCGGCGGATCGAATGAAGTCGGTTCATTTTCATTATTTACATACAGCACCTTTTCTCCGCTGGTTTTTGCCTTATCATGACTGCCTTCTTTTCCGGCCTGTTCATTAGCTGTGCACCCCATCAGCGCAAACGAAAGTCCTAATGCAAGACCCATGCCCCATAGCTTTTTCACTCGTTTCATCCTCTTCCCCCTTTTCATGTTCAATCCTTCGCATCTCCTGACAGCACCGCATGCTCTGCTCGTTGATCCTGCAGCCAGCAGTTGACGGTGTGCGAGTCAGATCTGATCGTCTGGCCCGGGTACACCCTGTCACACACAACCATCCTGTTCGGACACCGAGCGGCAAACGGGCAGCCCGGCGGAGGCGAAAATAAATCCGGCGGCGTTCCGTCAATCGGGGTCAGCTCAGCGCCATCTAAATCCAGCCGCGGGACAGAGCCCAGCAGGCCTTTTGTATATGGGTGCTGCGGCTGATAAAAAATATCTTTTCTTGTGCCGATTTCCGCCATTTTCCCGGCATACATGACTGCGACTCTGTCAGCTACCTGGGCAACAACCCCTAAATCGTGCGTAATCAGAATGACAGACACATTCGTTTTTCTCTGAATCTCTTTAAACAGCTCTAAAATCTGTGCCTGAATGGTTACATCCAGGGCGGTGGTCGGTTCATCCGCAATTAAGATATCAGGCTCGCAAATCAGCGCCATCGCAATGACAATCCGCTGTCTCATACCGCCGCTGAATTGGTGGGGATATTGCTTTAGGCGCTCTTCGGGATCTGGAATACCAACCAATGACAGCATGGAAAGCACCTCTTTCCGTGCCGCTTTTTTGCTCATTTTTTTGTGGCGCAATAGCGCTTCCCCCAGCTGGTCGCCGACAGTCAGCGTAGGGTTTAACGCCGTCATCGGGTCTTGAAAAATCATAGAAATGTCGGCTCCCCTTATACCTCTCATTTCTTTGTCAGAGAGACGGCAAAGGTCTTTGTTTTTAAATAGAATGCTGCCGTCTGTCACCTTCGCCGAATAAGGCGGAAGCAGGCCCATGATGCTTTGGGAGGTAACGCTTTTGCCGCAGCCGGATTCGCCGACGATCGCAAAGGTTTCTCCTTTATACAAATCAAAGCTCACCCCTCTGACCGCCTGAACCGTCCCGCCGTAAGTCGTAAAAGACACGTGCAGATTTTGGACTGACAGAACTTTTTTCATACAGCTACCTCCTCAGCTTAGGGTCAAGCGCATCCTGCAATCCGTCCCCCAGCACATTAAACGCGTACATCGTCAGAGATATGAAAAAGGCCGGAAAAAACAGGCGCCACCAATGCCCAGATAAAATCGTAGGCAGGCCGTCATTCGCCATCACGCCCCAACTTGCAAACGGAGCCTGTATGCCGAGGCCGAGAAAGCTTAAAAATGATTCTGCGAATATGGCGGCAGGTACGGTTAATGTCATTTGTACGATGATCGCTCCCATAGTATTCGGCAGCAAATTCTTCCGGATGATGCGAAAGGTTTTCGCGCCAAAGGTTTTCGAGGCGAGTACATATTCATAATTTTTAATCTGAAGCACCTGGCCTCTTACAATTCTCGCCATGCCGACCCACCCGGTCACAGTAAGCGCCACAATAATAGTGCCCAGTCCCGGCCCCATGAGCACCATCAGCAAAATGACAACAAGCAGGTACGGCAGCCCGTACAGCACTTCGATAATCCGCATCATAATGCTGTCAATCCTGCCGCCTTTATAGCCGGCAACGCCTCCGTAAATGACACCGATCAAAAAATCAATCAGTGCTGCCATCACGCCGACAAACAACGAGATTCTCGCGCCATACCATGTTCGGGTAAACACATCCCGGCCGAGTTCATCGGTGCCGAACCAATGATCGGCTGAGGGCGGAAGATTTTGTTCTGTCAGCGATTGGCGTACGACACTATGGGGCGATAAAAAGGGCCCGATAACTGCCATGACAAAAAGAAATAAAAGAATAAAGAGTCCGGCCATCGCTAATTTATTTTTTTTCAGCCTCCTCCAGGCATCCTGCGTGTATGACAAACTCGGCCGCTTGACCGAATCGGCTTCCCGATTTTTTTCCTGATTCGAGACAAACCACTCATCAGGCACCTGATTGTGCTGTTCTGGCTGGCGTTCATCCGTTTGTACAGGGAGATTCACACGCTTCACCCTTTCTTATGCAGTTTAATGCGCGGGTCTAAGAGACCGTAGGCCAAATCGACCAAAAACAGCATGATAATCAGAATGACGCTGTAAAAAACGGTCGTTCCCATAATCACGGGGTAGTCCCGCTGATTAATGCTTTCAACAAAATATTTTCCCATTCCCGGAATGGCAAAGATTTTTTCAATGACAAAGCTTCCTGTTAAGATGCTGGCGACGAGTGTGCCCAGGACGGTAATGACGGGCATGAGTGCATTTCTGAGTGCGTGTTTTACGATAATTTTGAACGGAGAAAGCCCTTTTGCTTTTGCTGTGCGGATATAATCCTGTGTCAGAACTTCGACCATGCTCGACCGTGTCAGCCTGGCAATGATCGCCATTGGCCCTACAGCAAGCGCTGCGGTCGGAAGCACCATATGAATCGGACTCGTCCATGTCGCAGCGGGAAATAGTTTGAGATTGACAGCAAATTGCTGAATGAGCAATGTTGCCAGAATAAAATTCGGGATGGAGATGCCGAGTACTGCAAGACTCATCGCGGCGTAGTCCAAAAACCCATTGCGGCGGAGTGCAGCGATTACGCCCAGCACCAGCCCAGAAATCACAGCAATGACAATCGCTGTCATCCCAAGCTCAAAGGAAACGGGAAATCCGCGTTCCAGCATATCATTTACGCTGTCCGACGGTTTTTTAATTGAAGGTCCGAAATCGAATGTAATGATGGATTTTAAGTAGAAAATGTATTGGAAAATGAGAGGATCGTCTAAGTGATAGTAGGCTTCGAGATTTTTTTGAACGGCTTCATTTGTGCCTCTCTCCTCGTTAAAAGGAGATCCGGGAATGACCTTCATGAGAACAAAAGTCAGGGTGGTAATCACCAAAATCGTAGCTGCCATTGCCCAAAAACGCTTTATCATGTATCGCGCCAAAGCCTAAAACACCCCTTTAGCAGAATGATGTCCGCATCGCAAGCTCAGTCATGACAAGCATCGCCTGATAGGCTTCAAGCATGTCCTTCGCCTGAAATTGAACGGTTGTAGTTCCCGTCTTGATTTCCGTTCCCGGCATCAGATTCGCCCATTCTGCTTGGCCATAATTGGCGAATTCAATGCTCAGAACTGGCCTGTCAGGCGGTGTGAGCGGCTTGACTTTGTCCTTGTTTTGCAGGGCAAATGCGGTTTTTTCTGTCAACAGCCGTCCGGCTTTCGCAGGCGACAAGCACTTCACTGCGGATCTTGAAATGGTTTGTTTGACTGCGGCTGTCGTCACGTTCGGGATAAGCTCTTCTGCTTCCTTCGCCGCCCGGTCATCCCCGGCTACCATTAATACCGGGACATCATAATAACCGGCAACGTATGCATTTAATCCAAGCTCACCGACAGGCCGATCGTTTATGTAAAAATGACGGACGCCGAAAATCATGCTGTGTGACATGACACCAGGAGTCGAGGCTCTCGCATGATAACCGAGAAACAAAGCGCCTGTAAACGTATCATCCAGTCCCTCCACCATTGAAAATGGTTTGACGTCACCAGAAATCAAGTCTGCTTCAGGGTGAAGCTTTTCAACCATCAGATTATTCATCTTCGAATGACTGTCATTGACCAGCACCTCGGTACACCCGCTGTTAAACGCTTCAGCAATACAGTAGTTTGCTTCTTCAGTCATGATAAGCCGTCCGCGTTCATAATTCCGCTTGCCGGAATCCACAAAGGTATCGTCCGGAAGACCCGAAATACCTTCCATATCTACTGACATGTACAATTTCATAACGCTCCTCCTTTTTTACTAAATTATGAATATTCTAACAGATTATATTAAAAAAAGAGGAAAAATGCAATATAACTGGGAAAAATCTCAATCATTCAGTGATAAAAAAAGAATCCTCTTTCAAGGATTCATGTCTGTTTACCAACCTGTTCTGTAAGCAGTTCATATTTTTTCAGGGTTCTTTCAAACACCTCATCAAAAACGTCCGGCACAGAGGCGCGTATCACCTCAGCTCCCTCTCCCGTTATTCCGCCTTTGGTTGCGACACGTTCCAGCGTCTCCTCGAAAGACATATTTTTTTCGATCAGCACCTTGCCAGTTCCGTATAGCGAATGAATCAGAAAATCAAAGGCTTCTTCTTTGGACAGGCTGCTGTTTCTGACGGCAGACAGTGCCAGCTCTTCAAAGATTGCAGCTATGAATCCCGGTGCCGAGCTCGTTAAATTGCTGGCCGCATCAACATTCGATTCTTTAATTTCTCGAACACGGCTGAAAACCGATAACAATTCATTCAGATGCTCTTTCTTCTCCGCAGCCAGTGCTTCACTGTGAACGACAAGTGAGATGCCAGCTTCTGCTTCGGACGTAATGGCAGGAATAACACGTGATACACCGGCTTCTGTTTCTGCCTCCAAAAGACGCAGCGGCACACCGGCAGCTATGGATACGATGTGAGTATTTCTGTTCACATATGGGTGCAGACGGCGCATTGTTTCGATGACATGGAGCGGCGGGACGCATATCAAAATCAATTGGCACGTATTTGCCCAATTCTCCAACGGATCAGCCGATACGTTTGGATAATCTGACATGAGTGCCCGCAGCCGCTCCCCCTTCGTTCTCGTCTCAATAAATAGCTCATTCTCTTTTATTTGTTCATGTTTCAACAGCTGTCTGGCGATCATATCCGCCATGCTGCCATATCCAATCAATCCAATCTGTTCCATCGACTCAGTCCTTTCATATACAATATGAAGTGTACCGTTTTCCGCACTTTTTCACAATTTCCCATAATCTTTTCATTTTTATCCCACAGTTTTTGTTTATGATAAACTCAAGTCATAAACCTATCAATATAAATAGACATGTGAAAATAGAGAAACGGAGTGAACATGATGGATAACTATCGTGATGAAAACAGAACGAAAGGTAATGAGAATGAGGTCTTTTTAACGAAAGAGAACAATCAGAGCGCCTCCTACTCGGCCCGCAATGTCATTCATGATCAGGAGAAGAAAAAACGAGGATTCGGATGGTTCAGACCGTTGCTTGGCGGAGTGATCGGCGGCAGTCTCGCCCTTGGCATTTACACGTTTACACCGCTTGGCGACCATGATTCTCAGGACACTGCAAAACAATCATCCAGCCAGCAGCAAACGCAATCTGTTACAGCAACAAGCACCTCCTCTGAATCTAAAAAAAGCTCATCAAGCTCAAGCAGCTCATCTGCATTCAAGAGCGAGGACTCTTCTAAAATCTCAGATATGGTAGAAGACCTTTCACCAGCGATTGTCGGTATTACAAATCTTCAGGCACAATCAAACAGCTCTTTGTTCGGCTCTAGTTCTTCTGATTCCAGCGAAGATACAGAAAGCGGTTCAGGGTCAGGTGTCATTTTCAAAAAAGAGAATGGCAAGGCTTATATCATTACAAATAACCACGTCGTAGAAGGGGCATCATCACTGAAGGTATCTTTATATGACGGCACTGAGGTTACTGCAAAGCTGGTAGGCAGTGACTCGTTAACTGATTTAGCCGTCCTCCAAATCAGTGATGACCACGTCACAAAAGTGGCAAACTTCGGTGATTCATCTGATCTCAGAACAGGCGAGACCGTTATTGCGATTGGGGATCCGCTTGGAAAAGATCTGTCCCGCACAGTAACACAAGGAATTGTAAGCGGCGTGGACAGAACGGTTTCAATGTCTACATCAGCCGGCGAAACGAGCATTAACGTCATTCAGACAGACGCAGCAATTAATCCAGGTAACAGCGGCGGTCCTTTGTTAAATACAGACGGCAAAATTGTCGGCATTAACAGTATGAAAATCAGTGAGGATGATGTTGAGGGTATCGGATTCGCCATTCCAAGCAATGACGTAAAACCGATTGCTGAAGAATTGCTGTCTAAAGGACAAATTGAACGTCCATATATCGGTGTCAGCATGCTTGATCTAGAGCAAGTGCCGCAAAATTACCAAGAAGGCACACTCGGCCTGTTCGGCAGCCAGCTGAATAAAGGTGTTTACATCCGTGAGGTCGCTTCAGGCTCTCCTGCTGAAAAGGCCGGATTAAAAGCGGAGGATATTATCATCGGCCTAAAAGGTAAAGAAATTGATACAGGCAGTGAATTGCGCAATATCTTATATAAAGACGCAAAGATCGGTGATACCGTTGAAGTGAAAATTCTCCGAAACGGCAAAGAAATGACGAAAAAAATTAAACTGGATCAAAAAGAAGAGAAAACTTCGTAAGACATAATGCCTCAGGCCGTAAAAGCGGTCTGAGGCTTTTTATTAGATAAAAGACCTAATTGTTCTATGAAACTTTCTGACGAGATATCCGTATATCATACAGATTGACATCATTCACATCAGATGCTAGAAACATCGTTTGCTAGGAGGCATGAACATGCAAACCGTGGGGACTGGGTATGATCTGCGCAGGATTGGCTTTTCTTTTGCTGAGCTTTCTTCTCTCTGAATCGACGTTGACGTGGGGAATTGTATTGGGTACCAGTATTCTATTAAACATAACTGGTACGGCTCTAATCATGCGTTTCTTAAAAGCCCTCCAATATAACAGCTGACATGCAGCAAAGCCGAGGACGAAATCTTTAAGTTTTTCTGTTTTTATTTCAGCATGACTGAACCGCAGTACAAGCTCACAATCTCTTCTTTACCCAATTTCCATATATCTATCAGCATCTTTTGCTTTAGATCGTGCTCAGAGCATAAAAACCCCCTGTCCATTACGGACAGGGGGTTTGAGGTTATGACATATGCTGGTCTCTATAGAGTCTTTTATTTTCAATTCCATACGATTTTTGGACGATGTAAAGCGGCCTGTCTTTGGCTTCATCGTAGATTCTGCCGATATATTCGCCGATCACGCCCAAAATCAGAAGGACAATGCCGCTGAACAGGAGCTGGATCACAATAAGTGATGACCAGCCGGTAATCGTGCTGTCTGTGAATAGCTTCAGATACAGCACGATAAACATATACAGAAATCCAGCACCTGACATTAAAATCCCCGCATAGCTTGCCAGCTTCAGCGGTTTATGTGAAAATGTCGTGATGCCGTCCATTGACAGCTTCAGCATTTTCTTGAGCGGGTACTTTGTTTCTCCGGCAAGCCTTTCATCACGTACATACTCGACCGCTGTCTGTTTAAAGCCCACCCAGCTGACTAGCCCTCTGACAAATGGATTTTTTTCTTTTAATCTCTTCATTTCATCACAGACTTTTCTGTCCATGAGACGAAAATCCCCCGTATCAATCGGGATATCAATATCTGTCATACCGCTGAGAAGCCGGTAAAACATAGCCGCGGTTTGTTTTTTGAAAAAGGTTTCCCCTTTTCGTTTAGTCCGCACGGCGTACACGACCTCATAGCCTTCCTTCCACTTTTCAATCATATCTAAAATCAGTTCAGGAGGGTCCTGCAAATCGGCGTCAATGACGACGATTGCATTCCCCTGTGCATAATCCATACCCGCCGTAATGGCGATCTGGTGTCCAAAATTCCTTGAAAAATCAATAATTTTCACTCTCGGATCGATCAGGCTGTGCTCTCTTAAAATCTCAATACTGCGGTCTTTGCTGCCATCGTTGACAAAAAGCAGCTCGTAGTTTTCCTTCGTTTGATCCATGACCTCTTTTAAGCGCTGATAGGTTTCATGAATGACAAGCTCTTCGTTATACACAGGTACAACAATTGAATATTGAATATGTCTGCTCATGTTTTTGCCTCCTATTCATCAGCATGTAGTTCGTATAATGTTGCTGACTGATTCATTCCGCCAGGTCCGCCCATTTTGCCGTTTTCACCTGAAGCCTTGCTGCTTGATGTATCAGTCGAATCAGTATTTCCTGTTTTTTGATCAGAACTTGATTGCCATTTTTCTGATGCTACTTCTTTTCCATTTTTCTCAACCCATTCAACAATGTCATTGTTTCCGCCTCTTCCCATTCCAGAAGCCAAGAAGTATTTCACTTTTCCTTCTTTTACAAGTTTTTTGAATTGAGTCAGTGTGATTGCCGGGTCAGAACCGCTGTATCCGCCAATAGCCATGACAGCTTTTTTCGTTTTAATGATATATGGTGCCGCTGTGTTCGAATCGGTTGTGGCGAATAGGTATTCAGCTCCGGAGTTATTCTCCTCTAGATATTTGATCAGTTTTTCATTTACAGTCGCATCAGACATTCCCATGCCTTTTCCGCTCATTGATGCGAGCTGAGGGCCTGTTTCAGGCAGTGAGCTGTTGCCTCCGTACAGAAGTGGCGTACTTGCCCAATAAATCGGCATCACCAGCAATGCGAGGAGAGCTGCAAGTGAAACATAATAACTGAACGGTTTTTGGCGCTGTTTAAACAGCAGCAAAGCAATCGCTGACAACGCGCCGATAACACCTACCCCGATACTCCATCCAACACCGATTTGATCGTTGTAGTTTCTGAGAATAAACAATTCAAATCCAGTTGTCGCAATAATTGCTCCCGGCAGAAGCCATGCTTTCCAGCCTGTCTGATTGCGGTACAGATGAACAAGAGCAACCCACCCCGCACCGACAAGAGCCGCAATCGGCGGTGCCAGCATGATGAGATAATAATGATGGAAAAATTCTGCGACACTGAAGAATCCGGCAATCGGTACAAGCCACGCAACCCAGAACACCGTTTCCTTCTGCTCTATAGATAATCTTCTTCTTTCTCTCGCGCCTGCGATCAGTAAGCCTGCGATTCCAAATATCGCAAATGGCAGAAGCCAGCTGATTTGATCAGATAACTCTGTTTGGAAAAGCCGCAGTGGACCAGGTGTTCCCGTTCCAAACATCCCTGAACCTGATTGCATTTTCGAACCGGTTCCTGTACCGCCTTTCCCTCCGTCTCCGCCAGGTCCGCCTTGGCCGCCATCTCCGCCGCTTGGAGGGCCTCCTTGACCGCCGCTTGGCATTTGGCCATTGGATGGAGGCGCCGCCATATTGCCATTTGAAGATTTGTCATCATTTGATGAGCTGCTGCTTGATGACTGATTAGGCGGTGCTTGAGTGTTATCAGAAGAAGACATTTCTTTTGAAGCGTCTTTGTTTGGCGCACCCTGGCCGCCGCCTGAATTTTGGCCTGTCAGCCGCTGGATTCCGTTATAGCCGAAAGCCAATTCCAAAACAGAGTTGGTTTGGCTGCTTCCGATATAAGGCCGCTTGCTTGCAGGGATATTGTCGACAATGAGCGGCCACGATAACGAAACGGCTGCTAATACGGCTAACGCACTTACCAATGAAACGATTTTTTTCTTGATTGTGGCGTTTGCCGCAATCAGATAGAACAATAAGAAAGCCGGTAAAATCATGTAAGCCTGCAGCATTTTTGTATTGAAACCTACTCCAACAACGAAAAATGCTGCTAACAGCCAGATCAGCTTTCCTTTTCTGATCGCTTTAAAGAGAAGCCATGTAGCAAGCAATAAGAAAAATACCAGTAATGCATCAACATTGTTTGTACGTGCTACAGCTACAGCAATCGGTGTACATGCCATGATGAAAGAGGCAATTCTTGCTGCTGTCTTACCGAATGTCGGTTTTATTAACAGATACATTAAAAGGACAGAACCTACACCAGCAAGTGCCTGAGGCAGGATGACGCTCCAGCCGTGCATACCGAATATAAGTGCGCTGATGGTTTGTATCTGGAACGTAATGGGCGGTTTATCAACCGTTATAAACCCCGCCGCGTCGAATGAGGCATAGAAAAAATTATGAAAGCTTTGCATCATACTTGTGACTGCAGCGGTGTAATAAGGATTCACCGTATCATCATTCCAGATGTTATAGATATTTAAGAATGCAGATGCGAGCAAAATGAGGATGAGGAAAATATCCAGCTCGCGTTTTTTCTTTTCCACTTATTTTTCACTCCTTTTTGTCTAACTTGGAAATAGTGTAACAAGCAAATATGAATAAACTATTAATAAACAAAGACAATATTTTTGCCGAGGCCATTCCATACCAATCACCCATATTTGCAAAGGGTTTCAAGCCATTTCTCCCAATCAGCATCTGATATTTCCTCCCTAATAAGGCATGCTGTTTAGGTCAAAATTAATTATGGTAATAAAAAAAGCCCTCCGGCCGCGCCGGAAGGCAAATGAATCACAATTTATTGGATCGGTTTCAATTTCGCTTCAATTTCAGCTCTTCGATGCTCAAGATACGGCGGAAGAGCGATCGTTTGGCCAAGCTCATCAAGATTCTCATCTACCATAAAGCCCGGTCCGTCTGTTGATAACTCGAACAAAATGCCGTTCGGTTCTCTGAAATACAGCGCCTTGAAATAGTAGCGCTCCACAATGCCGGAATTGCTAAAGCCTTCCCGGCTAATGATCCGGTGCCACCCGGCAAGTTCTTCTTCATCTCTTACCCGAAATGCGACGTGGTGAACACTTCCTTTGCCTTGACGCTCGCGCGGAAGATCGTTTCTTTCTATTAAATGGATTTCCGTTGCAGCACCGCCTTCTCCTGATTCCAGAATAACGGCGGTTCCTTGCCCTTCGACTGGTTCACGGCTGATTTCTGTAAATCCAAGAATATTCGTTAATACGTGTAAGGTTGGTTCAGCATATGGCACAGTCAGTTCAATCGGCC
This sequence comes from Bacillus sp. FSL R5-0576, assembly GCF_038004765.1. Lineage (NCBI taxonomy): Bacteria > Bacillati > Bacillota > Bacilli > Caryophanales > Bacillaceae > Bacillus > Bacillus sp. FSL R5-0576. The sequence continues at coordinate 1,226,674 of NZ_JBBORU010000001.1, read as the reverse complement.
CTAACCCGCGAAACGAAAATTCTTCCGGAATGCCGCTCTGTTTAACAGGCAGGCCATATCCTTTTCCTTCCTCATCAGCAGTCAGCACAAGTCGCTGCCCTTCATGATCTTGAAATGCCAATATGTCACGTCCAGCTCTTTTGGATATACCGCTGTGCGTTACTTGCTGCTCTTCAAAACGTTCTTTCCAGTAATGCAGGGCTTCTGTGCTTGGAACGCGCAATCCAATAGAAGAAATACTGTTTGTTCCCGCATGAAACGGTGCAATGCGGGGAATCTCGAAAAACGTCAGCTCAGTTCCCGGGTTTGCCACTTCATCTCCGTAGAACAGATGGTACATTGTCGGTTCATCCTGATTGACGGATTTTTTCACGAGCTTTAATCCTAATACTTTCTTATAGAAATCCAAGTTTTTTTGTGCGTCGGCCGTTAATGCCGATACGTGGTGAATGCCGTTAACTTTCATATGTGTCCCTCCAGGTTATTTTATCTCGATTTCGAGATATCATATCATAATTGTATATTTATTGTTCTAATAACAAAGTATTTTATTCGCATGAGAAAGTCAACATATCAGCTTCACCGAAGGTTCGTTCATTTTCTGAATTCTCACCTCCCCTCTGTACCGGCTAAAATCCTAATACATAAAACACGAACTTTATAAATAAAAATCACGAAGTTTATTCGTTTATAGATTGTTAAAACAGGCGTTTTTACAGTTTTATTTGCTGTACACAAAGCAAATTTCGAAAATCAGAAAATTTATTTTATTTCACTTTTCTAAAATAGGGTTTACAATATGAAAAAATAGATTCTTCAACATGAAGCTTCAACATCATAGGAGGTTAAGGACATGCATACTGAAGACAACGGTTTGAAAAAAGAGATAGGCCTCTTGTTTGCCCTTACTCTTGTCATCGGAACCATTATCGGTTCTGGTGTTTTTATGAAGCCCGGCGCTGTGCTTGCTTATTCAGGTGATTCAAAAACGGCGCTTTTCGCCTGGCTGTTAGGCGGTATTTTAACACTGGCGGGCGGTTTGACAATCGCGGAAATCGGAACGCAGATTCCAAAAACCGGCGGGCTTTATACGTACCTTGAAGAAGTGTACGGCGAGTTTTGGGGATTTTTGTGCGGCTGGGTGCAGATTATCATTTACGGCCCGGCGATTATCGGCGCGCTGGGTTTATATTTTGGATCTTTAATGGCGAATCTTTTCGGCTGGGGATCTGGACTATCAAAAGTCATTGGAATTATAGCAGTTCTCTTTTTATGCGTCATTAATATTATCGGTACAAAATACGGCGGTTTTGTCCAAACGCTGACAACGATCGGAAAACTGATTCCGATTGCCTGCATCATCATCTTTGGCCTTTGGAAAGGCGATCAGCACATCTTCACAGCAGTAAACGAAAGCATTTCTGATATGAACTTCGGGGCGGCTATTTTAGCTACGTTGTTTGCTTATGACGGATGGATTCTCCTTGCCGCTCTCGGCGGAGAAATGAAAAATCCCGAAAAGCTGCTGCCACGCGCTATGACGGGCGGATTATTAATTGTAACGGCGATCTATATTTTCATTAATTTTGCATTGCTTCACATCCTGTCAGCGAACGAAATTGTCACGCTTGGTGAAAATGCGACAAGCACCGCTGCAACCATGCTGTTCGGTTCAATTGGCGGAAAGCTGATCAGTGTAGGGATTATCGTCAGCATCTTTGGGTGCTTAAATGGAAAGGTGCTTTCTTTCCCGCGTGTTTCATTTGCAATGGCGGAACGCAAACAGCTTCCATTTGCTGAAAAACTGTCACATGTACACCCGTCGTTCCGCACACCATGGATTGCGATTTCTTTTCAAATTGCTTTGGCTTTGATTATGATGCTGATCAGCAACCCTGATAAGCTCTCAGAAATCTCCATTTTCATGATCTACATTTTTTATGTGATGGCCTTTTTTGCAGTGTTTATTCTCCGCAAGCGAGCAAAGGGAGAAAAGCGCGCCTACAGTGTTCCGCTTTATCCATTTATGCCAATTCTGGCAATCGCGGGCTCCTTCTTTGTGTTAGGCAGCACACTCATTACAGATACAATGAGCTGCGGATTATCCATCCTCATCGGCCTTGCCGGACTGCCTGTCTATTACGGGATGAAAAAACGAAAAGCAAGCTGATAAAACGGTTCCCTTGTTTAGGGAACCGTTTTTTGGTGAAACAGAAGATAAAAGTTGACAGGAAAAACACAACTTTTGATATACTTTTTACGTTAAGCAGAAAGTTTTTGCAAACTTGGGTCGTTTTTTTAAAGCGAAGTAGGTCAAAATAAGGAGACACGATTTATCAAAAAAGTCAAGATACGTTTTTTTCGACTTTACCTGTTTTTTTTCGACAAAAGGCTATATAATAATTTGATGTGTGCATTGTTCATTCAAACTATGGAGGGTTTTTAATGATAAGAAGAAAAAAAGATAAGTTCTCACTCCTTTTAACAGAAATTGCAAAGAACATAGACGAAACTGCAGAATATTTTGTGAATTTTAAGGTCACTAACCAAACGACTCTTAAAGAATTTGCAGATACGTTAAAGGAATATGAAACAAAAGGTGACAATCATGTTCATGTCATGATTAAAGAGCTTAACAAAGCGTTCATCACTCCTATTGAGCGCGAAGATATCCTTCAGCTGACAAACAGCTTGGATGATGTGCTTGACGGAATCGAACATTTCTCTGCCATGATGGAGATTTTCTCAATTACTTCATCAGACGAGCATATTGATAAATTCAGCGGATATATCAGAGAATGTGCGAAAGAGATTTTGATTACGATCGAGCTGCTGGCAGAAAATCGCTTAAAAGATATTCAGCCTCACGCAATCAAAATTAAAGAATATGAGCACAGTTGTGACAACTTGCACAGAAAATCATTAAAGAATCTTTTCGGAAATGAAACAGATCCAATCAAAGTCATTCAATATCGTGAAATATACGAAACGCTTGAAGAAATCGCCGACTCTTGTCAAAGTGTTGCCAATAATCTTGAAACCATCATTATGAAAAACGCGTAACGAGGGGTAAAAATGGATATTCTATTAATATTAACGATACTAATAGTCATTTGTGCTCTGGCGTTTGATTTCATCAACGGGTTTCATGATACGGCAAACGCAATTGCGACTTCGGTATCAACAAAAGCGTTAAAACCACGCCATGCCATTATATTGGCTGCTGTGATGAACTTTGTCGGAGCAATGACGTTTACAGGTGTTGCCAAAACCATTACGAAAGACATCGTAGATCCTTATACGCTGGAAAATGGCTCTGTTGTCATTTTGGCTGCGCTACTCGCTGCAATTGCCTGGAACCTTATCACATGGTACTACGGTATCCCAAGCAGCTCATCCCATGCCATCATCGGCGCTATTGCCGGTGCAGCCATTGCGGCAGCCGGATTTGCAGCGTTAAACTATAAGGGCTTCATTAAAATCATTGAAGCACTGATTCTATCACCAATTATTGCCTTTGTCCTTGGTTTTATTCTTTATAGCATCGTTAAGCTGATTTTCAAAGACAGCAACTTGGCGAAAACGAATAAGCAATTCCGCAGAGTGCAGATTGTAACAGCTGCCCTGCAATCGTATACACACGGAACAAACGATGCGCAAAAAGCAATGGGAATTATCACAATGGCTCTCATCACAGCGAATTTACATACTTCTGCTAATGATATTCCTACCTGGGTGCAATTCGCCTGCGCGACAGCCATGGGTCTCGGAACATCAATCGGCGGCTGGAAAATCATCAAAACCGTTGGCGGAAAGATCATGAAAATCCGCCCGGTAAACGGTGTTTCCGCTGACTTAACCGGAGCAGCCATTATTTTCGGCGCCACATTTATTCATTTGCCGGTCAGTACAACCCACGTCATTTCTTCATCAATTCTTGGCGTCGGTGCGTCACACCGGGTAAAAGGCGTAAACTGGGGTACGGCCAAGCGAATGCTCATTACATGGGTCATCACGCTTCCGATTTCAGCGACACTTGGTGCCATCGCCTACTTTATTTTAAATATGATATTTTAATGTCACACCGCTTCTGTCAAAGGAGCGGTTTTTTTGATGGAACAGGAAAACCATCCGGATCTCTCGAATACAATAAGCAGAACCTATTTCAGATGTGAGGGATTCGAATATGGTTTTATTCTTTCAGATCATGGTCTGGTGCATCGTGGCCGGACTGGGGTTATACGTGTATGCCACGTGGCGTTTCGAAGCGAAGGTCAAAGAAAAAATGTCCGCCATCCGGAAAACTTGGTATTTGCTGTTTGTTCTGGGTGCTATGGTATACTGGACATATGAGCCCACTTCCCTATTTACCCACTGGGAACGGTATCTCATTGTCGCAGTCAGTTTTGCTTTGATTGATGCTTTTATCTTCTTAAGTGCATACGTCAAAAAACTGGCCGGCAGCGAGCTTGAAACAGACACAAGAGAAATTCTTGAAGAAAACAACGAAATGCTCCACATGTATCTCAATCGGCTGAAAACATACCAATACCTATTGAAAAACGAACCGATCCATGTTTATTATGGAAGTATAGATGCTTATGCTGAAGGTATTGATAAGCTGCTGAAAACCTATGCTGATAAAATGAACTTAACGGCTTCTCTTTGCCACTATTCGACACAGGCTGATAAAGACCGGTTAACCGAGCATATGGATGATCCGGCAGATGTACAAACACGGCTCGATCGAAAGGATGTTTATTACGACCAATACGGAAAAGTGGTTCTCATCCCTTTTACCATCGAGACACAGAACTATGTCATCAAGCTGACGTCTGACAGCATTGTCACGGAATTTGATTATTTGCTATTTACGTCATTAACGAGCATATATGATTTGGTGCTGCCAATTGAGGAGGAAGGTGAAGGATAATGGAACGTGCGTTTCAAAACAGATGCGAGCCCAGAGCGGCGAAGCCGTTTAAAATCCTGAAAAAACGTTCAACCACCAGTGTCGCAAGCTATCAAGTCAGTCCGCATACAGCAAGAATCTTCAAAGAAAACGAACGGCTGATTGACGAGTATAAACGAAAAAAAGCATGATCACACTAAAAGGACAAGGGAAAAAGCTCTTGTCCTTATTCCTTTTCTTAAAGGATTACATATAATAAATACAAACAGAGGATAATGTCAGGTGATACAGTGAAAAAATTGGTGAGGCGTGTGAAGTTTGTTGATTACGGAAGGTTTGGGCTTTCCGGGTACTCGCTTCGGGTGAGGGAGCGCAGTGCTGGAATTATTAAAAAGTTGAAGAAGAAAAAATAAATCCCGGAGCGGCTCCGGGATTTTTATGGTCTTTGATCAGCTTAATTGCGCTGCGATCTTCGCTTTCGTCGGAGGCCCGTAGATACCGTCAGCAGTTAAACCGTTAACAGACTGAAAACGGGCAACTGCGTCAGCTGTTTTCGGTCCGTAAACGCCGTCAATTCCGTTGTTAACAGCGCCTTTATCAGGGTAAAAATACAGAGCCGCAAGTGCTCGTTGCACCTGAAAGACGTGTTCTCCTGAGGTATAAGGTGTTGTCAATTGAATGATACCATCAGGGAGCGGATAGAGCTCGGGTTCTTCAGCGGACGATGGAGCACTTACAATTAATACTTGACCAACGCGAATAAGATTCGGGTCTTCGATATTGTTCCACTCTTGCAGCTGAGCAACCGTAACACCAAATGCTCTCGCTATGGATGTAAGTGTGTCGCCCTGTTTCACGACGTAAGTTTGGCTGCCGCCTCCCCCAATTCCTGCTTTGAACGAATCCCACGTATCTAATAATTTTCGCGGACATTCCTTCCCTGACCAATACTTATGAGGGACGACATTGGCGAGACTGATATTATGTTCAGCCATTAATGTTTTGATGAGCCACTGGGCATTTGCTGTTGCTTTTGCAAAATCTCCATCAGCATTTTCGCAAATTTCAATTCCGATAGAAGCCCGGTTGCCGCTGCCATTTCCGTCTCCCGCATGCCAGCCGTTTTCATTCAAAGGCAGATGCTGATAAATTTCTGTATCATCAACTGTAAAATGCCAGCTTGTCGTCGTATCAGGATTTTTCAAATAGCGGGCATGGGCCGCAGCATCCGCTCCTACTGCAGTATTCGCTGTATTGTGCACCGTAATGTAAAGCGGCGTCATTGCGTAGCCTGGACGGTTATTTGCGCCAACCGGAATAAAGTCTTGAATAATGTTAACCATTTTCATCTCTCCTTATTTCGTCAGATTATTGTCCCTTAACAAGTCGCGCTGTTTTTTCCCTTTTTCTGTTACATAGTTGTTTTTAAACCAAGCGGCAAGTGTCGTTCCAATTGTAAATGCGATGGAACCGGCTGAATAAAGAGCGTCAGCGAGCTGATTGACCTGCTCCTCCTGAATGTCCAATGGTGATTTGCCGAGCATCAGCATGGTCTGGTTGATTAAAGCAATTAAAAGAAGCACCGTCCTGATGACCGTGCCCTTGTCAAACGTGTTCATAAAAATCCCCCTTTAATGCTGCAGCAGGCTGTACATAATGGCGATGGCTCCGCCAATGATGCCTGTAGACACTGCTGTAATGATGGCACCTGTGATGGTGCGTTTAATCCACGTGGTGTTTTCTTCAATTTTGTTTAATTTTTCGTTCAGCGTCATGATTTGCTGGTCTTGCCGGTCAGACACGCGTTCTAATGCGGAAACCCTCTGCTCAAGTGCTTTGTGCTCGCCTTTCATGTCTGCTAAATCCTGCTGAAACACATTCACGTCTGCCTCTTGCTGCATCTCTCACTCCTCCTTCACATGCAGATCACCTCCCTTCCGAGGGCCGAGACTATTATGAAACCGCGGTCCCTTTTACCGAAAGAGTACCGCCGGTGATACTGATAATCTCCATGATGATCTCCTTAAACCCTTTAATATCAAAGGCCCATGCCTCAGCTTTTCCTAATGTACTGGAGGCAGTGGTAGCATCATCAGTTTTCACGCCTCTGATCGGCAGTTTCTGTCCTGACACCGATTTGCCCCAAAATTTGACTTCGCTCATTTCTGCTGTGCCGTAGACTTCAACGAGTAAATGCGCGGCACCGTCAACAGGTAAAGCAGCCCCCTCGCCGGCGGACTCTGCATTTTCATGAAAGACAAAGTCAAATGTTTTGCGAGCCTCGACTTTCAGCCGTCCATCGTGTGTTTGATTCTCCGCAAAGTCAATCTGTAAAGGCGTTTTTTCATTGACACGCACATCCATCTCACCCGCACCGACTGATTGGTATAATACAAACTCAGATTGCTGAAGATTCCCGTTCACATAGCGGAAACGGTAATAGCGTTTAGAAAGATATACCCAGTCCGTCGCTGTCAGGACGCCTGCTGCGACATTAACTGCTGCTGTCGTTGTCCAAACATTGTTGTTGTCGCTTTCTTCTATAAAGAGCGTACCTTCACGATCTGCATACGCCCAGCCCTTCACTTTCGAAATCAGAACTGCGCCAAGCCTGTCCTGCCCGAGCTGACTGTATGCCTCAGTCGCCTTTAAAGCAGCATTTGTTAAAATCTCCGCTACGCCTGACAAATTCGAAACAGGTGTCACAAAATCATTTTTTCCTCCTCGATAGGGCTTTACAGCGCCGGCTTTTCCAGCCTTATCGAGAGGAAATTCATATTGATACTTCACCATCTTCATCCTCCTTTGATCTAAAAACAGGCAAAATAAAAAAGCCTTACATGGCTTTACCGGTAATTTCTTTATACTGGTCAGCTGTGATCAGCTTTTTGTTCACACCCTCTGCCAGCTCCTCAATTGAACAGTCTTTATATGCTAATGCTTGTTTTACCATATCTGCTGTCGCCCACTCATAATAAAGGGCTAGCACCCAATAATTCATTCGGCAAGATCTCCTTTCAAGGAAAGTAATGATAGCTTTATATCTGACAACTCGCTTCCCAAAGTTTTGTTCAGCTCTTCAAGCTGCTTGCGTGCCAGCTTTTCTTGTGACAATTCTTGAGCGAGAAGCTCCACCTGATCAGGCGGCTCGTACGGCGGATTTTTTTGCAGCTCTTCCCACCAGGTTTCGAGTTCTTTTTGTGTTGGGATGGGCGAGCGCAGATTCCATTCAGCTATATAAGACCCTTCCCCGTCATTCTGAACGATAAAATCTCTTGTTGGGTCTGCACTGGGGTATTTAAACATGATTGCTTCTGCGATCATCATTTTGCCTCCTATCTTATACTGTAGGATAGTTAAGTCCTCCAAGTTCTTGGACGTCTATATAGTTGTATAGTTCGTTAAAATCGGATACACCTCTTCTATCATCACCGCTATAATTGCAATAACAATAGATCTCTATATAGTCACCTTTGTTCATAGGAACGGTTACATTACCATTTAATCCAAGGTACATTTCATTTTGCTTATCAACAAAGTCCCCTCTCTTATGGTCAATTGGTTTATACAATGATCCATTTAGATAGAGTTTCAGATGAAAATTGATGTAAGCCGGTGTATTTATCATATACAGCCCCACTCCTACTAAAAACATTCCATCATTAGGAGCAACGAATCTACTATTTTTTGTATCAAATGCATTGTGACTATCTTTTCTTTTGCGGTTAAATTGAATTTTTGTGTGGGCTTTTTTATCCAAATACTGTATGCCTGTAGTTCCTATATTTGCATGAGCAAATCCAGAAATTTTATGCCAAGCTGTCCAGCCTGACCCACTCCACCAATGCCTTATCCATGTACCAGTACTATCAATGTAACTGCCAGATTCATTTCCAGTGCCATAAAAATATTGAACAAATCTAAAATCACTGTGTTTCTCATTTTTCACGAAGCCGTAACGAAGCGGGTAACCGGTATTATTTCCTTGACCAATATCTATTAAAGTTAATCCCTGAGGATACTCATCCCCTCCAGTTCTAGCATCTGTTATTGCATCAGAGCCTGAAAGTTTGGTTAATTTTTGATTTGTATAATTTGTATCTACATAGGTTTTAGCATCAGCTAAAGCTTTGTCTGCTTTTGCCTGTGCTCCTTGTGAATTTTCAATCTCCATCCACGGAGTCCATTCTTCTGAATCTTGCTTTTTATTTCGGATAAATTTTCTTCTATTGTCTGGAATAGAAGCTGTTTCTCCCGAATAAGTAGTAAATTCTTGATACGGATAGGTACCAACATTATATACAAGCAAATACCCATTTCTATTAATAGGAGCATTTAATTCAGTCGTAGAAGAATAAATATAATAAAATCCTGTTTTAATTATATTATTTAAATCTTCATTGTAGAATTTTCCCAACGTTCCATCATCTTGAGTCAATTTGAAAATCTGACTGTTATTCCACTTAGTTTTATCGTTCTGCGTGACATGGATTTCCGTGTTATTAGCATGACTGTCCGTATAAAGCTTTGCTGTATTTAAAACAGTTTCTAGTTCATCTGATGAAGGGATCGTAATAAACTCAGTCCAGCCTGTGCTATCATACCAGTGACGAATAAATATTTTCTTTTGACCTGCGTTTCCGGCATAAAAGAAAAACTGTGCAAATCGATATATGCTCGATTTTATATTCAGCACTTCACCAAATTCATAGGGATAACCTGTAGACCCTTGGAGAATACTGACGGTGGTAATACCGATTGGATAATTGTTACCTGAATATGCTGCATCTTGATACAGTGACTCATCAGCAATTTTATTGATATTTTCACTTTTTAATTCTTCTGAAGTAATCAGCCGCTTCCATCCTCTGAACTCACCGTCAGTATGAACCATTCCGATCCACATGGTCACTTCATAGCTTTGGTAAGCAACAATTGTTTTTCTGCTGCTCTCCCCCTCTATGACATCATAGTTATACCAAGCATTATCTCCTTCAACTGGGTTGTTTACTATATTTTTACCTAATGCATAATAAAAACCGGTTGATAATGATAGAATATCTGTCCCATCAGGTACCCTAGTTCTTCTACCATTATCTTTGGTCAATTTTTTGAGTTGAGCACCATTCCATTTCACACGTTCATCATTAGTGATATGAATGTTGCTATTACCAATATGTTTGTCTATATAATTTTTAGCATTTTCCTCAGCCTGTTCAGACTTACTCTTAGATCCTGCTTCTGTCTCGAATGATACCCATTCGGACCACACTCCGCTCGTTAATGTTTTTCTCCAAATTCCCCCGTCATTTGTCATAGCAATCGCTTCCCCGTCGTTTTCGGAAAAGTATAAATAAATGCCTTTCGTTGATTGTGGAGGTGTATTCACTCCTGTATTTTCTGTGTGAAAAGTAAATGACTTCCTTTGCTCAGCAGCTGCTTTGTTAAAATCTTGTCCATTGTCTATGTTGATAAAGACTGAGCCATCATCTTTTGTAATCTTCGATAACTGACCCCCATTCCATTTCTCTCGCTCTTCCTCTGTAACATGCCGCACCTGATCTTGCTCATGCTTGTCAAAATCCTTCTTCGCCGCCTGCTGCACATTATCCACATTCCCCAGCCCGATTTGCGCCTTTGTTGTGTTGTGGGGGTTGTTCATGTCGTTTTTGTGGGCAGCCATGTCTGTGTGGGCGTCTTTTATGCCTTTTTCCCAGCGGTTGACGTCATCTTCGTTGATGGGGTCGTCCGGAAGCCAGTCTGTTTTTTCTTCGTATGTCATGTTTACACCACCTCAAAAGTAAATCTGAAATCAAGTGTTCTGTTTTCGCTGACGTCCAGGTCAGTCTTTCTCTCTGTGATGATGTTGCCCAGCTCGTCAAAAATTTGTACCGTTTCGATATGCTTAATGTCTTCCTCACGTTTTGTCAGAACGGTGACGGTCGCACCGTCAATGGCGAGCTCTACTATTTCTGTTTTTTGGCCGTTGAGCAGCACGTGATCGATTCTGCTTTTTAGATCAGCCGCTGTGCGTTCTCTGTATATGGTTGAAATCAAGTTAAAACCACCTCATTGTTGTTAAGAGTGACAGAATAACCGACCTTGAGCTCACTGGCCGTTCGGTATCTGCGGTGATTCAGGATGACTGTATCTTTGATTTGCAGCGTCTCATTCAATCCGCCTCTGAGCGTATACGCCAAATGAGCGGGTTTCATGTTTTCTATCGCTTCGATCAGCTCATTCATGTGCTGGAGGTCATCAACATTGATATCGACGTTAAATCGGTATTCGCCGGGAAGCAGGCGGACCTGTGCAGACGGGTTTTTCAAGAAACGGTTTACCGCCTGCTCAATGGCCCTGTATGTGATTGGCGGGATGTTCGACATTTTGGAAATGAGCCGCAATCGTCTGATCTCATCAGTGTCGCCTGATTCCCGCGGGACGTTTAAAATTTTTTCCCAGCGGCTGAGCCCCCAAGTCGCCGTCGGTACGAATAACTGATCCGTCAGATCAAATATGCTGTCATTTTGTTTATCAAACTCAGGCGCTTCCGCTTTCAGCAGCTCGGCCATTTCTTTAAGGCTGGTGAGAAACGGCGGCAGATAAGCTCGCATGTCATCTTGTTTGCTCAATGATCTTCACCTGCCCAAGCTTAGGAATTTCCACGTTGCTCAGCACCAGATTTTCAGACGTGCCGTTGATTTGAATATTGGAGTAGTCACTGACTGATGGTGAATTATAGACGATATTGTTAATTTGAGAAAGGCGGATAACGTTGTCTTCAAACGCCATTTTTTTAAAGAGGTTTAAAACGCCTTCCTCAATTTCCGACTTCACTTCATCAATTGAGTGATTGATCTCCGGCAGCACTTCGGCAGAAATCTCAACTTCCTTCCAGACCGCGCTTTCCACCGTGACAACGGCTCCGATTGGCGCCTGTCCCTCTCCCTGTCCTGGTTCAGGGTCGATATAATCTTTCACTTTTTGAATTAAAATAGGAGAAGCGGGCTCAAGATTCGCATTGGTGACGACAATTTTGACCGTGCCTTCACCGTTCCAAAGCGGGAAGATCTTTGCCTTTCCCACACCGTCCACTTCCTCAGCCCACTCTTTATAATGCATTTTATTGGCACTGACGGCCTCACGCCGAACCCTTGTAAAATACCGTTCTCGCAAGCTGTCATCTCCCTCTTCCTCGCGCCCCGGAATCAGGATTTCTTTGACAATGGCCGTTTCTAAACCGGGAATGGTATCCAATGACAGTAAATTGCGTCCGGTCAGATTGGCGTTTCCCGCTTCACCAGGTGTTTCACAGATGAGCGTCCCGTCTGCCGTATATTGAAAATAAAGATTATCCACGTAAAAGCGGGAGCCGACAGGAATAGTAACTCCAGATGTAAACTCTCCCGCTCTGACCGCCTTTGTCGCGGCTGTCCGTTCAATTCCCGCTTCCGCTGCACGCCTGTCTAAAAATTCGCCTTGTGCGGTATCAGAAAAAACGAGCTCAAGTACAGTATCCAGCCATATATAAGACTTCGCAAGCTCGGCCGCCGCCGGGGCTAACGCATTATAAATGACGCTGCCTTCTCTTGTGTCAATATCTGCGGAAATGCTGTTCAGCATACGCTCCATAATCGCTTCAAAAGTCTGATCTTCAAACATCTTCGCCAATCACCTCCTCAATCTCAAGCGTTCCTTCATCCGTCTCCACCACGAAGGACACATGAAACGCGTCGCCTTGTTTTTCAATCTCAAAATCTGTTACAGCCGATATCCGGTCATCATAAACCAGCGCCTCTTCTATCAGTCTCGGAATCTCCATCTTTTTATACGCATCAGTCGTCTCATGATCTGTCAGCACGTCCTGAAGCTCGTTTCCGACATTATGGCTGTATATGGAATATGCATAGCGTTCTGTCTGTAAGGCGATATACACGAACTGCCTGATCGCTTCAAGCCCGGTAATCAGCTCATTCGTAATTCTTCCGTTTTCAAAATCTATTTTGTACGTTTGCGAGGTTTCAATGACTTCGCTCTCAACTTCAATATCTTCAAACTCCACTTCTGGTGTCAGGGCCATGATGCCCACTCCTTTTACATGCTAAATAAAAACCCCTTCGTACTGAAGCGGTTTTGTCTATACCTTATCTAAAATAAAAAACGATTGCCCGCCAGTCAGAGCCGCGGTCATGAGGCGATCCCCCGGCTCGAGTGCATCGTCTCCTCCGGACTGCATTCGTTTTGGGATAATGATGGCGTCTTCCGGTATGATCAGTTTGCTGTTTTCTTTTAATTTGATTTCCACAGGAGAAACCGAAACGACTTCAGCCGGGAGCAGTTCTACCGGAGACTCAGCGTCAACTGCGCCGACTGCCAAATGTTTTATAGCCTCACTTAATCTCATCAGGAAACTCCTTCCGGCATCGTATTCTTTTCGACAACATCGATCGTCATCGTATGTTTCGTTCCTTTAAATTCGTGCCGGTCCGTATCTACCCAATAGGTTTTCTTGATGCCGGCCTCCGGAATAGAAATATAGACAGGCAAGCCGCTCTGCACTTCCGGGATGCCCACTGCCTGAATATTTTTCAGTTCTTTTTTCACGCCCTTTTTTTCAGCAAGCCGTACATCTGCCCGCTGCTGAAGCTGTGCCTGGTTGATGTCATCTGTGACCGTTTCCGTATATTGAAGCACACCGTATTTATTTAAGCCTGAACTGTCCTTGGCAGAGGCTTTATATGTCTTATTGTCCTTCTGCCGGCGAAGCACCACCCGAGTAGCAGTGTCGTTTATAGAAGTGCTGTATTGGTAGCCCGTGATATTGACGCCCGTTTCAAGCACCCATACCTCTGACGGATCTGGCCAAGCGCGCAGACCGAGCTTTCCTTTTTCCGAATACAGCTGGTAATGTCGTCCTGTCTGGCTTTTCGTCTGTTTCAGCGCTTTTAATATGATGTCATACAATGTCGTATCATTTTTAATGACAAGACTTTTGATCGTATGGCCTGTGTTTGCGATCGAGGTTGTCGGTATCTGGAAGTCACTAGCAATCCTTCTGATGATCTGGTCGGCCCGCTGATTGGAAAACACGTACATATCCTGGTTTTTGACCAGGTATTGAAGCATGTCATAAGCGCTGAAGGCAAGCGTATGCTCGTCCGGGGTTCTTGCAAAAACAATGCCCCGAAAAAGCTCTTTTCCCTTCCATTTAAACAAGACCGTATCTCCTTCTGAGACACTGTAATACGTCTGGTCGCCCTGTTTGGTGACGATGGTCGCTTCAATGGAGCGCGGCGCCTGATAACGATGGCCTTCAAGCGATACGCTTTCTGCAACCAGCTCAAGCCACTCTGTGTCTTTAATGACGAACAGTTCTATCATCATACATCACCTGTTTCATTGCGGTATCTTTAATTTTTGGCCGGGAAAAATCCAGTGGCCCGGCTGCCTGATGTTCCGTTTGCTTCGTTTGATCATTGCTGTTTTATTGGCGTTCCAAATTTTGCGCCATTGAGTACTGTTCCCGTAAAATCTGCCTGCAATGTCCCATAGCGTGTCTCCCTTTTTCACTGTGTACGTCTTCGGCGCAGCCTTCGACGGACGTTTTGCCTTTGTTTTTTTCTTCTGCTTGATTTTCCGCGGGGAAGCGGTTTTGTATTCTTTTAATACAATATCAAAATCCCGATCTCCTATTTCATTGTCTCCCTCACTATATTTAAGGCTTTCAATACTGCATGTCATATTGATTTTTGTTCCCGTAATTAAAAATTGAACAGGCTTTTTTGCCTTCATCCATTTTTCAATTTTCGCAATGGCATTTTCCGGAGACGGGAGATTTTGATATTCAGCTATCGGCGTATACTTTTTTGGAAAAAAAGAAGAAAATGAAATTTCTTTTGCTCCGGGTTCTTCAATAAACGTTAGTTCACCCAATCCCGTTATCTTTACTGAGTCATTTTGTACACTATTCGCTATATCAATCGCTTCAGGAAGAACAGGGAATCGCAGCTTTTCTTTCCCCTGTGATATCCAAAATTCATAGATAGACTTAGTCAAAAGCCACGACCCCCTTTGTTCCGGTGTTAATGTCATTTTGTAATTCATCAAGTAATGCCTGCTTGATTTTCGCAACCAGGCCATCAGCATCCTGTCCATTATGGAAATGCTGATCGCCGTTAAACTCAATCTTTATTTCTTTCGTTCCGGCTGTTTGTATCGTTTGCCGTGTACCGGATGTAACTGCTGAAACTTGTCCTGAAGAAAGCTCAGACTGCTGGGATTGAGACGGATCTGTCACTTCCATACCAAGAGCTTGCGCAGCTCTCTGAAGGAGGTAGCGGCCGCGGATGCCTCGCTCCTCCGGAATGATCCATTCCCGCTTGTTTCCTTCTCCGACACGGGCAATTTGTTCTTTTGTAATCAGCCCGCCGTTTGCGTAACCGACATACGGTCCGCCATGATTCAGGCTTTTAATACCCGGCACATTGTTGATTGATCCATATCTGCTTTTAATGTAGCCGATCGCAGCAGCTGCGTTGTGAATCGGGTTTTTAATGTTACCCATACCCGGTGCTTTATGGTCATTAAAAGTGCTTGGGATCGTCTGCATCAGCCCTTGTGACGGATGCCCCGCTTTTGCGTTGCTGTCCCACAGGTTGATTGCGTTCGGATTGCCTCCGGATTCATGCTGCGCAATCGTCAAGAGACCCGGAAGCCAGCTCATTGGTGTCTTGGTGGCCATGAGAGCGGCCATAATCCACTGTTTTACGTTCCCGCCCATGGCTCCCATTCCGGAATAGGCAGCCGCCAGTGATCCGGCTTGTTTTTCAGCATATTTCTTTACATCTACTGAGCCAAGGCCTTTGACAACACCAATTGAAGCAAAACGCCCCAAGCTCATCATGACACGGGAAGGTGAATGGATATCTAATTCCTCACGGAAAGCCTGCTCCACTCTCTTGGCCATATCCTTTGCCGCTTGTTTTACTTCACTGGATTTAGAATTCATGCCTGTCACAAAGTTTCCGATCATGCCTGAACCCCAGCTGTTCGATGTGTCTTTTGAACGCAGGAACGGTTTGTCAACATGTGTACTCACATACTGTGCAGTCCCTGTTTGGGTTGAGTTTTGTCCTTGCGCAAAGCCTTTGACCGTTCCTGTGCCCCATGAAGACGATTTGTTCACAGTGGCTTGGTACGGCGTTTTAACTTTTGATTGCAAAAAGCCGTCCGTTCCGGTTGCAGTGCCGTTTTGACCCTTGGCATACCCGCTTACCATTTGTTTACCGTAATTTGGTGAAGCAGAAATCATTTGTGTAAATGGCGTATTGATGTTTTTCTTTTTCCAGTCTTCCATTTTGACCGGCTGATCGCTGATGCCTTTACCAAAGCCTTCTGAAAATTGCTGTCCGAGTGTGGACGCTTGGCCTGTAAGATTTGCAGTGTTCATTGCTGGGGAGGCTGAGCCTGATAGAGGACTGACAGCTGCTCCTCCTGAAACAGATGCTGGACTTCCGCCAGAAGACGAAGCTGCTCCCATGTCGTCTACAACTTGCATACCCAGCTTAGACGCCGCTTGTGAAAGAAGCATCTTCCCCCGGCCTCGGTTGTTATCAACCGGGATAACGAATTCCTTGCCGGCTTCACCGATCCACGAGATGGTTGGTTTGGTGATGTAGCCGCCTGTGGCATTTTTATCCGGATCCTTACCTTTATTCGGATCACCGCCGCCGGTTACAAAATTAATTACTTTACTAGCTACGCCGCCAGCTTTATCCCAGATTTGCTTCACCCAGCCGAACGCTTTAGAAAAAGCATCTGAAATCGCTTCTCCCACCTTTGTAAGAGGTTCTTGAATATTCTTTTTAAACCAGCCGCTCAGGCCTTTCCAAATGTTCTTAACGGTGTCTATCGCTTTTTTGAAAGCATCTGAGATTCCCTTACCTACATCTGAGACTGTATTTTTGACCGGGTTCCAAACTGTATCCATGAACCATCCCGATACCGTACTGAAAACACTCTTAATCTTATTCCAAGCACCGGTCATTTTATCCCAGATTGTAGTTGCCGCTCCTATTACAGCTGATTTGACTGGCCCCCACACATTACTCATAAACCATGAAGCAACTGTACTGAACACATTTTTAATTGTCGTCCATGCATTTACGATTTTAGACCATATTGCTGTTGCTACACCCACAACTGCTGATGAAACCGGCGTCCAGACATTGTCCATAAACCATGTTGATACAGTACTGAATATCGTTTGGATCGTTGTCCAAGCATTCACGATGTTGGACCATATGCTTGTTGCTACACCCACAACTGCGGTTGACACTGGCGTCCAGACATTATCCATAAACCATGTTGATACAGTTCCCCAAGTATCCTGAATGGCTGACCAGGCATTTTGCGCACCCTCTGTAATGCTGTTCCATGTATCTTCTAGAGCGCCGGCATCAATTGCCTTACCTAAACTTTCACCGCCGAAAGTACCGGCAATTCCTCCTACAACACCGCCAATAGCAGTCCCGACTCCCGGCACAACGCTTCCAATAGCCGCTCCTGCAGCGGCTCCTGCTAAACCTCCGCCGGCTGAACCTACTTTTTCACCAGCATTATTCTTATTGATACCGGCTAAGTCAGTAAGGGACAGTATTTCGCCTAATCCCGGTATTCCTTTTGCAGCTCCTTTTAAGCCCTTTAGTCCGCCTTTTAAGCCTTTTGATTCACCCAATGTTTTCAGAAGGCCTGAAAAACCTTTGCCTGCTGCTCCTTTAGCAGATTTAGGTGTATTCACAGGATTTGTTTTATTCCCTTTTGTTGATGAACCGTTTCTATTTTTGACTTTTTTGCTTTTGCCTGTACTGATTCCGGCACAGCAGCAACCACAAGCCCCGCCCCATTTGCCGCCTGACTTTTTCGATTTTGAACCTGAAGATTTTTGGTTCATAGAAGGTTTTTTAGTGCGGTTTGAATTGTTAGAAGTTGAGTTCTTTGTATTGGCTTTTGAAGCTTTTTGTTTGCCTTTGCTTCCGCTGGATTTGCCGCCAAACAACCCGCCAATATCCAGATTCCCCAGCTTCTCAGCAATGCCTTTTATAATTTTTTCAAAAAACTCTCCCACTTTTTCAATAATTTTATCAGGGCTGAATTTCTCGAATTTCTTGGCGATTTTTGAAACAATGTTATCAACAAACTTTTCTGCTTTATTAGCGATTTTATCCGGGTTCAGGAAATTAAATTTCTCTAAAATTTTGTCAACAATATTTGTTACAAAGTCTTCCGCTTTAGTAATAATGGCGTCTGGACTGAATTTGCTGGCGACATCATCTGCTTTTTTCATAAAGGAATCTGTAAACTTGTCAAGCTCGTTTAAAATCGTTTCCGGGCTGAATTTACTTACGACATCGTCCACTTTTTTCATGAAGGAATCTGTAAACTTGTCAAGCTCGTTAAAGATTGTTTCCGGGCTGAATTTACTTACGATATCATCCACTTTTTTCATGAAGGAATCTGTAAACTTATCAAGCTGCTTAAAAATCGCTTCTGGACTGAATTTGCTTGCGATTTCATCCACTTTTTTCATAAAGGAATCTGTAAACTTGTCAAGCTGCTTAAAAATCGCTTCTGGACTGAATTTACTTGCGGTTGCATCCACTTTTTTCATAAAGGAATCTGTAAACTTGTCAAGCTGCTTAAAAATCGTTTCTGGACTGAATTTACTTGCGATTGCATCCACTTTACTCATGAACGATGTTGTGAATTTATCCAGCTGGGACAAAATCGTTTCTGGACTGAATTTCGTCGCAATTGCGTCCACTTTACTCATGAACGATGTTGTGAATTTATCCAGCTGCGACAAAATCGTTTCTGGACTGAATTTACTTGCGATTGCATCCACTTTACTCATGAACGATGTTGTGAATTTATCCAGCTGTGACAAAATCGTTTCTGGACTGAATTTCGTCGCAATTCCGTCCACTTTACTCATGAACGATGTTGTAAACTTATCCAACTGTGCCAGAATCGTTTCTGGACTGAACTTCGTTGCAATTGCGTCCACTTTATTCATGAACGATGTTGTAAATTTATCCAGCTGTGACAAAATCGTTTCTGGACTGAATTTCGTCGCAATTCCGTCCACTTTACTCATGAACGATGTTGTAAACTTATCCAACTGTGCCAGAATCGTTTCTGGACTGAACTTCGTTGCAATTGCGTCCACTTTACTCATGAACGATGTTGTGAACTTATCCAGCTGCGACAAAATTGTCTCTGGACTAAACTTTGTGGCGACTTCATCCACCTTATTCATGAACGATGTCGTAAATTTATCCAGCTCTGTTAAGATTGTTTCCGGGCTGAACTTTGTGGCGATTTCATCCACCTTTTCCATGAAAGAAGCAGCAAATTTGTCCAGTGCTGTCAAAATCGTTTCTGGATCAAACATGCTCGCAATATCTCCTGTATTTCCTCCTGATGAAGGCGCTCCTTTCTCGGAGGGACCTGAGCTTCCCATGCTGTCAATTCTTTTCTGCAATGAATCCAGCTTATTTGACACCCTGTCATTAATAGCGAGCTCAAGTTTGTTGTCTTTTCCTGTTAAGGCATCAATACCAGCAGAAATACGACCGACTGTTTTCATGACGTGATCAATCACGCGTATCGTAACAGAGTAACCATTTTTAAGTGCAGTTTCCATATAGCGCTGTATTTTTTGCACAGCCGGCAACACTTGATCTTCTGCACTCAGCATAATCGTAAAGCCTTTAAAACCTGCCACGAGCTCTCTTAATCGTTCAAACTTTTCGGTTGCTTGGTCACTAGCATCTATTTTTATAGATACAGATGACGGCAATCTCTGCAATTGAACATTAACCTGCTGAATGACACTGCTGGCTTTATCCTCAGTTGAAATGGAGATCATTTGGGCGCCAAGCTTTTTCTTTAATGATTTTTGTATGCGATCAATTGTCCTTAATACAGTTTTGCTTTCTTTTCGAACATCAATAGCGCTTTTTCGCTGCACCATTTTTCTATACTTTTCAAGTGCTCTAAACTCATTCTGGATCTTTCTTAACTTTTTACTTACACGGTCTTCCATTTCAAACCTTGCTGTCAGCTTTGCCAATTACGATGCCCCTCCTTTCTTTGCTTGTTTTTCAAGGAGATCGAGCTTATATCCGATCATTCCATACAACAGCGCTTTATAGTTTCT
This sequence comes from Bacillus sp. FSL R5-0576, assembly GCF_038004765.1. Taxonomy (NCBI): domain Bacteria; kingdom Bacillati; phylum Bacillota; class Bacilli; order Caryophanales; family Bacillaceae; genus Bacillus; species Bacillus sp. FSL R5-0576. The sequence continues at coordinate 1,206,542 of NZ_JBBORU010000001.1, read as the reverse complement.
GGGCGCTTCGTAGAGCGCCAATAAATCTGATGGGGAATAGTGAAGCTCGTGCATCGCATAGTAGAGATACACGGCTTCTTTATGCCCATCCTTGATTAGTTTTTTGCTTCTTCTTCCAGATCCTCTAATTCATCTTCAAATCCATTAATCTCAATCGCTTTGTTTAACCAGTTCGCATACTCGCCTCCAACTGAGAGCACGCGTTTCGCAACTTCTACCGGGTCAGCCGTTTTGTAAGCTTCTCGAAGCTCTTTTGAACGGAAGTCCGGATAAACGGTTGATTCAACTGCGATTCGGGCATAAAAGCGTTGGCTGTCTAAATCTTTTACACGGCCTCTGCCTTTGACATTTTTATACGTTGTTGTTTCTTTCTCCAATTCATCAATGCGCTCCGTCGTGATCGCTTTAAAAATAAATGGCACGATGTTCCCTTTTTTATCAACAAAACGCTTTGAGATTGGCACTTTGATTTCCTCAGCTTCAATTGTTTTTCCCGGCATAAAAAAGGAAAGATCATATACGTTTTCGTTCTTCTCGCTCATGTAAAAAACTCCCTTGTCTATTGTTTAGTTTGATCCTGTAAAAAAACAGACCTTTCTGAGAAAGGTCTGCGTATGCGCCTTTTATTAAAACGTGTCAGACAGCTTTTCAGGGACGTCGAAGTCTTCGAATGTAAATGGAACTTCTTCCTCTAACGCTTCTGAATCGACATCAAGGCTTGCGATTTTGGCAGAGTCAAAGTTGACGTCGTACAGCGTGACTCGCTCTGTGCCCCGGCCTGAGGATTGATCATCCAGCACGGCTTGGAGTGTGAAGTATGGGTCGCTGCCTTTTTTGACATAGTCCATCATCAGGATCACGAATTTTGATGTGACTTTATAAAACGTTGCTGTTCCAGTTCCGTTTGCCCCTGTTGTTTTATGGCCTGTCATGCGGCGGCCCATAATGTTGACTTCGGATTTGTTTTTCTCAACGTTTGCTTCAAATGTTTTGATGTGCGCCATTTCCTCACCATCGAGAAATAAGCGGCCTTCTTTTCCTGAGATTGTGTTTTGTGCTTTTAATGCCATATTAGTTTACCTCCACATTAAAGTAGAATTTTTCTGCTGCATCGACAGGCTGTACAGCCAGGTCAATCAAGAAGCCGTCACGATCTTCATTCATTGAAATTGTGATATCTTCATCGGAATCAAAGCCAGTGATGCCGCCTGCATCCTGAAGTGTTGTCATGTATTGCGTGATCATCGTTTTTACATACTGCAGTCCGTCTTCAGATGCCGGGATATCGCTTCCGCTGCCTTTTCTTGATTTAATTAAGGCTTTCAGCTCGCGTGTTAAATCATTATTCACAGCATCCAGGACACGAACGATTTTGTTTTTCGCAAATTTCTTGTTTTTCTCAGCTGTGAACGTCACGAGTGAGTTAATGTCCTTTTCTACACTGACGGATTTATCGCGGGCGTCGAATGTGAATAAAAATTCACCTTTGCCCAGACGTTCAACAATCGTATCGTGGTCGAGGCGGTGTAACACATCAACGGCGCCTTCGTACTCTACAAATGTGAGTGATTGGTTAAAGGTTGCTCCTGCACTCGCTCCAGCTACCCAAGCTGTTGCTTTGTCCGGTGTAACTTCCGTGCCATCTTCAAGCAGCACACCCTCTGTTACGTTGATTATGCCTTCATAATCACCAGCATAATTGGCTGTGACGCCTTGCACTTTTTGTCCTTGGCCGTCGCGAAGGCGTTTAATGAAAGCAGCAAACGTCGCCTTCAACTGGTCACCTTCTGCAACAGGCAATGCAATCACATCAAAGCTCTCCGTTTCAGCCGCGGCTAAGAAATCTGTATAGTCAGAGTTGACAGGGGCTTTATCCGTACCGCCAGATAAACGGATTCCCGCGGATGCATTCAGCGTCTCAGCTGCAGTGTCTCCTTCTGATCCAGTGAGAGGAATCGTTGAAGAAAGATCGCCTGTTCCGGTAAAAGTGACATAGCCGTTAGCTGTTAATTCTTCAGCCTTTTTGACAGTCTGTTTATCAACCTCTGATTCGTCCATATATGTTGTCACATCGAAAGAATTAGCATCCAGCACATTTTGATTGATGCGGATGATAATGTCATTTCCTTTTGTTCCGCCATATACTGCAGTTGCTTTGACGCCTTCAGCAATATCAGCAGACGCTCGGACACCTTCGGTTAGACGGTACATCAATACCGTTTTCGCATTTTTCTTCGCTTCACGCAGCAGCAATAAAGACGGGTCATCAATGCTGAGACCCACTTTTTTGTTCAGGTCTTCAACGCTGGAAATGGAGACGAACGTTTTCGCTTCGCCCCAGCTTGATGCGACCGGAAGTGCGACTGTTCCCCGTTCACTGAGTGATACCCGCTCCTGTGCCGTCGTTTTAAAGTTAAAATAAATGCCTGCACGTTCTTTTTCTTTGCCTGTTGTAAATGTTCCGCCATTCATGATGACATGACCTCCTTGGTTAGAAATGTTTGAATCAATTGGTTGGCTTCTGATTTCGTCATACGTGGTTGATCCACGCCAAATAAAGCCCCCTGAAGAATATCCGGCTTAACGCCGAACAGTTCCTTCGCGTGCTTAATCAAATCCGCTGTATCAAATAGAGCTTCCCGGCTCTTTGTATGTACAGCCTTCTTCTGTTGTTTGTCCTTTGACACCGTTTATTTCACCCCGCTGTTCATGTCGATATCCTGTAAGACAGGCTGTTCTATTTTGTGATAATAATATCGGCTGCTCCACCTGATCACCATGGCCGCCTCGCCCCTGTCTCCTACTCTTGTCTCGATTTGGGAGATGCGAACCATATCCCCCGTCTTCTCGCCGGATTCACTCAGCAGCGGAATCATATTTCTCGCTTCTCTTATGGCATCCGCGAGCCTGTCCGCTTCATCCAGCGCCTGAACGGAGTCCAGATGAAACAGTTTTACATTGAGACTGTAGGTTTTTTTAAATGTGGAGACCGTATCTGTTTCCTCGAAAACAGATGGTGGCGGGACGTATAACGACGGCACCTGAAAGTGATCAGGAAGCTCGCGTTCATAAATGGGAACAGACCACCGGCTGTACAAAAACGCCATGATCGATCCTGTTTCACTGTTCATCCTGCTCCTCCTTTACAGCTTCTTCAGCCACTGGCGCAGTTTGCTTTCCAGCGATTTTTCAAACAGCTGTTCATATAAAAGCAGTGCATGATCCCAGTAGCTCGTGCCCGGTATCCATTTTCTCTTGAGCGCCATTCCCGTTGAAGCCGCTGGATCATAAATAAACCGTGAGCCTTGAAAACGCCCCGGCACCCATCTCACATCTTGTTTTGACGTCCAATGGCCGTCATTAAGAAATGAGGCGTAATCAAGCTGTGTCCCCACCTCAAGCGAAAGCCCGCCGCTTTGCACAATCCAGAGATTGTCCTCTGCGCCTTTCTCAAAGGAACTGAGCAGTTTTTCTGTATCAATCGTTTGTGCGCTGATGAGTTCAGATTGGACGATCTCCAGAAAATCTTGCCCGCACTCCTCAAGCCACCGGGACGCCTGTCTGGAAAAACCGCCTGAAGCCGCTTCTTTTAATGCCGTGTTCAGCTGTTTCAATCCCGCTATTTTCATAAGCTTTCATCCCTGACTGCGATGACCTCCCAATGATGATGTCTGATCCTTTTCGGCAGCTTTAGTATATATTTATGATTCTCCCAAATGATTTTATCGTTCACGCGGATGTCCGCTGACAACGGAAAATGGACGAGAAAGCTATGATATACAGTTTGATCCGGCTCCTCCTGAATCAGCTGCTGCGTTTTTTCGGTAAAATAACAAGGGACATCTTGTTCATCGGGTGTCTCCGGATATGAAATCACCGGCTGCAGCCTGTCTGCCGGAATCCCAAATCGGCCTGCAGACGGCGCTTGCGCTGCTTCATGATAAATGTCGCAACGGTGAATGAGCATCTGCTTGTAGCTCATAAAGATCTCACCTTCAGTCTGGAGGATTCAGGGACGTAGCCCGGCTTGATAAACTCTTCGAGCAAATGATACACCTCAGGCCGCTGAATCCCGCCTTCTCCGGAAACCGTGTAGGAATAATCCCCCATTTTCTCAGACTGATAGCTTGATGAGGCAGATTCATCGCTGTTGACAAGCGCAAAATACTGGGCAAGCTTAAGCAAAGCCAACTTCACCTTGCCGGGCAGCGGATCATACAAGCTGTCTTCAAAGCGGTGGCCCGTGATGAGAACCGCTTCTGCCTCCGCCTCGATGATATCCTGCGCCAGCAGCTCTTCCGGCCTGTTTTTCACCCGATCATAGACCGAATAGGAGGCTACGTCAGTCGGTTCAATGAGCATGAGCTGACCACCTCGTTTCTATTATTCTTTTACGTTAATTAATTTCGCGCAGGCATCCTCTTCCTCGAACTTGCTGTCCAGCTTGGCCGTTAAGACAATAATGAATTTACGGGAGCGGATGTCTTTGTCGACTTCAATTCGGATATTGCGGGAGAAGCCGAGAATGATATTTTTCGGATGTGTGAGAATGATATCAGAAGCGTCATATTGCGCGTCTCCCTCACCGACTGTGTACGGCTGAATATTGGATACCCCTTTGACCGGCACGCCGAATGCTGTGGACAAACCGCCCTGAACAGCCTGGTCCCCAAGGTTTGTCTGGCGGTCCGCCACGCGGTCCTTCCATTCAACTTCTAAGCCGTGCGACGTATAGAATCTGAATTCCTGAGGGATGCGCAAATATTTTGGCGGAACAGCCTTTAAGCCTTTCTTGAATGTCGCTCTGGACAGTTCTTCACCATTCATGTCAACGATGTGGGACACCGCTTGTTTGCGGATACCGTCCAGCTGCGCCAGATACGGATCAGCTGATGCTGTATCGCCGTTTACAATCAGCTCTTCAATATCAACTGCTGCGCGCTCTGCTAAAATCTGCATGATCGTCTGCTGCAGGCCGTCTTTTTCAATATTGTTTTCGAGTGTGTCATACGTAATGTTAATTTCCGCAATGACTTCCTTCGTGTTCAATTGGACCGTGCTTGTCGTTGGAACTGTCAGCTCGTCGTTTGACAGTGCTTTTCCTTCTTGCGCAGCCCGCAGAATACGCTGGCCGAAGCCGATTTTTTCAAATTTTTGCGAATCGTTTTCCATTTGAATCACGCGGGATTCACTGAAAATGGTCGGCGTGTTTTGCACCATGCGGATAAAAGCCGATGCTTGCGAAGGGTTCATAAGCCCGCCGCTTTTTAAAGCAGAAAGCGACATTTCCGCTTTCCGAATGATCTCTTGATTTCTCAATTGATTTCCTCCTCCTTGACTGGTTTTACAGCAGTCCGCTCCAGATTGATTTTTTGACTTGCTCTGTATTGCCGCCCGTATCGTCCGCTGTCTGCTTAGACGCGCCTCGCGCTTTTTCCAAAGCCTCGATGCGTTCGATCAGCGGGGCAAGCATGTCTTCAACGAGCTTTTTCAGACGCTCGTCATCACCCGTCTGCTCCGGCTTTTCCTCCGTGTCTGTGTTTTTTTCAATCCGCTCAAGCCGTTTGAGCAGAGGGTAAAGCGCATGCTCGAATGATTCTCTCATGTCTTCTTTTCTCATTTCTTCAGTCTCCTTCCCTGTTTTGTCAGCAAGCATTTGCTTGAATACACTGAAGAACCCTGCTTTTTCGACCGGTTCTTCTTCATACACATCTGCAGTGCCCGCCATGCTGTAGCCGGTGATGATTCCAGCCTTAATCTGTTCCCACACCTCGTCAGACGCTCTTGTCACGAGCACCCATGAGCCCTTTGTAATCCGCTTTGACCCGATCATAAAATCATCGGGCGCCACATAGGACTCGACCACGACGCCGGTTCCGCCCTCAAAGCTGTGATTGATATCAATTTCCCGTGCCTCCGCGAGAAAACCGTGCGCTGCTTTTTCAATTTCCTCGGCGGTCATAAAATCGCCGTGGGCATCAGGAACATCAGGCTCATACACGATTCCGTACACGAGCTTTTGTTCATCCTGCTCACTTTTTGTAAACAGCCGAACCTTTTTTTCAAATGACGGAGGTTCGGCTGACTTCGTAAAGAAAAATTCTGTCTGGTTAGCCGCCTTGTCCACATAACTGACAAAGCTGATTTTGGCATTTCTTAATTCTCGCGCCACCTGCTTGATTCACCTCCCTTCAGGACGTTTTGATATCTTCGATGCTTTCTTTCAGCTCCTGCATGAGCGCAGTCAGGTTTGTCTTTTCCGCATCCTGTCCTGCAGGCCGTTTATAAATGTCCTCCGGCCACTCCTCAAGTGTTTTGCCAAGCACCCGTCCGGCAAGGTCGCGTAAATCATTCGGCGAGACTGCTCCGGCTGTAATAAAGGGACCGAGCACCTTCGCAATCTCAAGCGGATCACGAAAGTCCGGTCCTTTTAATGTCAGCCTGACGTCATGGATATTCAGCTCCGGCAAAAGCAGCGTGTTCAGTTTATTCACGAGCGTTTTTCGCTCCGGCTGAAAGACCTGCTCCTCCGTAATTTTTCTAGCGGTATCCGCTGTCGCCCGGTTGTATTCCTGGGCCTCGCCTGTATACAGCGGCGGGAGGCGGAACGCGGAACGCAGCTTATTTCTGCTTTTTTCATCGTATTCAAGAAACAAGGCGTCGTTTTGGAGAATTTCCGCCAAGGATTTGATTTCCACGGAAACCGGCGTAATATCCTCGCCTCCGTGGAGATCCTTTTCTTTTGCGATTCCTTCCGCTTCGATCAGGAGAAATTTATGGGCGTTTTCCACGCCTTCAAGATCATTCATGTATTCCTGCAGCTCCCGGTAAGAAGCTTCAGACAGCATCCCGTTTTCCACTGTAATCGCAGCGGGGACGTGACGCCCCTGCTTAAAATACATAAAATTGAGCTCTTCTGCTTTTCGGGCTCCGTATAAATTGACAATATTGCCGATCCAGCGGGGTACACCGTATACGCCGCTTCCGATTTTGAGGTGAATGGCTTCATTTGCTTGATACTTCTCTGCCAATGTGTTTACATATTCACCTGTACGCATATCCATTTTTCGCGGATCGCCGTATTCTTTAAAAAATACTTTCTTTCCATTAATCATCTGCACATATTTTCGGAAGCGTTTTTGCCTTTTGATCCTTTTCATTTTCCCGTTTTCTTCATATATAAATGAGACCTCAACAGGCTCGCCAGCTCCGCATACACGCATATATTTCACATCTAAATATTCGATGCCGGCAGGTTTTCCCGCCCCGTCGCGAAGCACTTCCATAAATCCGTTGCCTGTTTTTTCTCTGTCTTCGATGGCATAGCCTAAAATCATTTCAGCTGATTCATCAAAGTGAAGACATTTATAAAAGGCTTCGAGTCTGGCCCAGTCTTTTTCCGCTCTTTTCTTTTTTGCCTGATCGACATCACTTGCGTTGACATCAAATGTGTACTCAACATCGAATCCAAAGCCTGTAATATTCACTCTGTACGCATCAATGCATTGCTGAAGAATGGTCGAGTATTCGGCAATGGTTTTGAGCTCGATGATATTGTAGGGCGGAGCGATAATGTCCTCTCCGTACAGCTCAGAAAAGTCATCTTCATAGATTTGCTTTGTCTGAGGAGCGGCGGCATTGGCTTTAAATACAGTTGCTCTGACTGTTTGATTGTGCATGATTTATGACCTCCTCCTTTCTCGGTTCGGCCGGATTCGTTTGTGTGCTGTCTCTTTCATATCAGCAACCTCATAATCATCAAGCGCATACCAAATGGCAGAAAGCGTATGCGGGTCAATTGTGAATTCATCCTCAATCAGAGCTCCGTTTTTATCTTTGGCATACGTAAGTGTCTTGAGCTCATAGATGACATTTTCACAGCGGTCCGAACAGAAGATTTTTTTGAACCGTTTTACCTTTTTGGTATATTGAAGCCTGGAGCCGGGAAACTTTCTGGCTCCAACCATCCGAAAGCCCTGCTGGCGGAAATATTGGATGCTTTTCGGCTCAGCCGAGTCGGCTTTGATCAATTCCTGTGTCTCAATAAACTCACGCAGCTCCTCAGCCGTCCTATCATCTGTCATTTTATTTTGATAATACTCCCAATAAATGTAGAGGTATTTTTTTTCAGGATCTACAGCAAGCCGGACGACGGCATTATAGGATTCCTCGAATCCAAAATCCATGCCTGTACGAAAGATTGGCTTGCTGATGGCTGCGATACATTTTTTCACTTGATCATGCGGGAGTACCTCGAACTGCGGCAGCACCCTGATCCCGTTGACGCCGAATCGTCCTTTGCGGGCAATCCGGTACAGGTCGGGATCATACTCTTTGAGTCCGTCAAGCTGTTTCAGATAGCTTTCCGGGAGAAAAAGATTGTCGTTAGCGGTGGAATGATGGTAATACGTATCTCCCTTTACAATCGTCCGCTTTTCGTAAAGTTCGCTGTCATCCAGCACAAACCGTTTCTTGCGTTCATCCCGAAAAAAATGCCTATACGTCCAATTGGAGGTGCCGACGGGATTGGTGGTACAGATCATATGAAGCTTTAGCTCAGGATGGCGAAGACGTCCGATTAACTCCTTGAACCCCTCATACTTCACCTCTGAGCACTCTTCAATCCATATTAATGAAATGTTATGAACCGATTTTAATTTTGCCGGATTGTCCATTCCTTTGAACATGATCCGGCTGCCATTGTGAAATCGCAGCTGCAGCGGGGAAGAAAGAGATGCCACGGCCTTTGTGAGACCGAGCTCTTCGATCACCTCTTGAAACAAGGCGAAGGTCGAATCCCGATGGGTATCGAACACCTCCCGGATCACAAGGGCCGTCCGTTTTTCCTTCAGCAGCTTTAGCACGATTTTCAATGCGGTATGATAGCTTTTGGATGAGCCGTAGCCGCCGACAAGAAACTGGTACGTCTGCTCCCAATTGAACACGTAATCTTCGAAATGTGGGTTGATTTCTTTTACAATCATGACTTGCGCTCTTTTCGTTTGATCATAATTTCAATCGGCTCTTGGCTGTCATCTGTTTTCTCCGCTTTTTGTTTGGCAAGCTTCAATTTCTCATTTTCTATTTTTTGTTTAAATTGATCTGGAAACAAATCAAAATATAAGGATAGCTTCTCAAGCGCCTTCATTTTATCTGCAAGCTTGATGGCAATGCCTTCTTTGCCAAGCTTTGCTTCCGTTACAATGGTGCCATCAACGAGCCCGGAGTCTTTGACATCGACAAAGCTGATTTCCTTCATAATCGGGTTATCATCTTCATCAAACAGCGGACCTGATTTCCCGACAGCCTGAACCTCTTTTTTTCCGAAGGTCACATAGTCCGTAATATCCGCAAACGCGATCTTGATATAAACCTGCAGCACGTCCATCGCTTCAATAAACATTTCATTGACCATTTCTTTTTTAATGCGTCTGATTTCAGCAGCAACCTTTTCGTTTTTTAAGAGCCGGCTGCCCGTCACATGAGCGCTGTCAGGAGAATAGCCCGCTTTGATTGCTGACTGTGTGGCATTGAAGCTTTTGACGTAATACAGGCAAAACAGCCGCTGGCGTTCATTTAATTCATCGTTGTCTATAGGGCGCTGTTTTTGTTCGTTTTTGGACGCAGAAAACAGCGCCTCTTTCCATTTGTCTTGTTTTTTCCAGATGCCGATTGTTTTCGCGGAAACACCGATTGTGTCCGCAATCGCCCGATTTGTGATCTTTCCTTGATGTTGTTGATAGATTGCTAATGCTTGTTCGCGAAGTTGTGTTTTCATGCTACGGCATCACCGCCACCTCCAGCATGGTTGTCTATTCATAAAAGCGGCTGATCAGCCAGCCGCTTATGTGTCATGCTATTCACTTATAGGTGGCAAACGTATGACAAGCTTTCATGCAAGTGATCGATTCATGTCTTCCTGCTGTCTTTGCATCTTTACGATTGCCCGTTTGATCGTCGTTTGCACTGTCGATTTTTTCACGCCGAGAAGATCGGCGATCCGTTCATAAGAAAAACATTCTACCTTATGCAGCAAAAACATTTCCTTTTCTCTGTCCGTTAACAGGGCTAATGCTTCTCGAATTCTATCTCTGTCTTCTTCTGATACCTGTCCGTCCGGCTCAAACATCATAGCGCTGGAAAATGATTCGATGATTCTCGGGTCCTTGATCATCAGCCGCTGGTAAGCATCACGCCGGTCAATCGCCCGTCTGATGCCGGGCTGCCTTCCTTTTTCAAGCCATTCTGTTACATATTCAAGATCAGTAATCATATTTCTAATGATTTTTTTATCCTTCAGCTCTTCAGCTGAGAGCACGGATTCATCTGTCTCAGCGAGCGGTTTATATTGGTTTCTTGTTTGTTTGAGCGTTCGTTTATATTCAAATAGTAAGTCTTGCATTCTATGATCCTCCTCATTTTTGGCAAATAAAAAACGGACACCAATCAACGCACAAATGCTGTGCAGTTGATCAGTGTCCGCAGGCTTTCCGTCTTGGACGTATTCTGTTTTCGCTTTAATTTAATTTGTAGCCGATTTCAAATTCCACTCGGGCAAGGTCGCCCTTTCTTGTTTCGACGAGCGTTTTTCCATGCTCGGGCGCTTCTGTGATCCATGCTTCTTGCTTGATGCCATCCACAATAATGACACGGATTTTCCCGTCCTCCAGCTGGCTCTTAAGCGTGACGGAATCGATATGCAGCAGTTTTTTAGGATGAATCATGTTTTATTTCCTCCCCTTTTCGGTGCAGCGCTTGCTTCAGCTTTTTCTAATAGCTGAATGATGCGCTCCTTTGAATGAACAGAATTCCCTTTCAGAAAATCAAGTGCTGCTTTAGACGCTTCCAGCAATTCAGGCGCAGCGGCCATCAAAGCGGCATTGCTTTTTTGCGAATAAGAGCTAAGGTCAAATACAGCGGCAATCAGCCGTCCGTTTGAATATGGGAATCTTTCTTTTTCTTCTTCACTGTAAGCTGAATAAATATAGATCGGTTTCGTATCCCCGCACGGGACAGCACGCCACGGCGCAGGGCTTTTCTCTGCCTGTTTTGTCTTTGCCAACACTTTCACTTCCCGTCGTCCTTATACCATTGTTCAATGTTTTTTTCTGTTCGCTTTGCCCGAAACAGCAAAGCGATTAGTGCAGTCAGCTGTTTAATCATAGATATTCAGCCTCGCTTTTCCCGCTGTCAGCATTTGCTCCAGCTTTTGAATGACAGGCGTTAAGTCAGTGCCGGACCGGCAGTTCGGACATGGATGAAAAACGACTCCAATACCGGTATGTTCCACAATGACTTTCTTTGTTTGACAAAGCTTGCACATTATCTGACGCCCTCCAATCTATGGTTAAGCTCGTAGGCTGCTCCTTTGATAATCACTAAATAGTCACTGCACATCTCATAGATTCTCGTGCCGAGCGCTTCATCGACCCGTACAAGTGCTTCAATTGTCAGCTCGCTCGAAAGCAAAATCGGTTTATGATTTAAGTAGCGATAGTTGAGTACCGAATACATTTGCTCTAATTGCCAATCTGTAGCGCGGGGTTTGCCGTTAACCGGTTTAAACAGGTCATCTATGAACAGCACATCCGCCTGCTTCATCCGGTTCAGCTTCGCTTCTAATAGGGCAAAATCATTTTTCAGATCAGTAAAGCCCTCCACAAACGGAAAATAAATGACAGGCACATAGCATGTTCTCATTAATTCGTTGGCAGCGGCAGTCAAAAGGTGTGTTTTCCCTGATCCAGGCTGTCCTAAAAGAGCAATGCTGTTTTTTCGGCAATCCTTGATTTGTTCATAATCGGCAACATACTCTTTTGTACACTCAAATGCGTCTTTTATGGCCTGCGGCTTTCCCTCCGTGCGGAATTCCTTGAAGCCGAGCTGTCTGAAAGCGTGGGTAATCTCACTTGCACCCAGCAGCCTCTTCACTTTCCGTTCTGCTATGCAGCTGCACATCGTCCAGACTTCCAGGCCATTCTGCCTGACGAGATAACCTCCCTGATCCTTGCAGCGCAGGCAATCATACCTGCTTGCGTCTGATTCGGCCGGTTTGTCCGCCAGTAATGGACGTCTCCCTCTTCTCAGCTCGTCCAAAATCTGTTCGATTGTTCGTTTTGTCATGTTTTTTCATCCTCTCATGCTGAATTGCAGCAGTCTTTTTGGCTTGCTGCGCGAAAAATCGATCTTCAATGAATTTCGAGCAGTAGCGAAAAGCCTTGATTGTTTCAGAAGCGGCGGTCCGCCGGTTTTCAAAAGCCTGAAAGCATTCTTCAAGCCATTTGATTGTTTGCGTGACAGGAACGCCGATGGCAACAATGCGGGCGATGGCTTGATAATCTCTTGAGGAAGGATACACGGTGCGTCCTTCTTGAGCCGACCGTAATTGTGTAAACCGCTTCGCAATGTGATCCACTGCATCATCAGCAGCAGTATATTTGTTTGTTTTATCTATATCTGTACGGTCGTTTGTGTCCGGTGTCTGCGGCGAAAATGGCCGTTCTTTTAGACTCCCGTGTACAGTATTGTCCGATCTGAAGCTGAATTTTTTGGAATGCTTGAGCGAAATCATCAGTCCGTATGGCGCACGGACGGCCTTTATGTAATCATGGTTTTCGAGAAGCTCCAGCCATCTTCTGACGGTTTTTTCACTTACGCCGAAGACTGCCGCCATTTCTCTCGCTTTTAACGGCTTATGGCCGAGTACGATGCCCCAGCTTACGCCGTCTTTTTCGATTTCTTTTGTTGTTGAGCTGATAAACCAGAGAAACAGCCATAGCGCCGGGCCAATTTTGTCATAATGTTCTGAATTCAATAACCCTGAATACGTCGGAAAAGGATAGCTTTTATCGTTTTTCATTGGACGCCGCTTCTCCTTTTAACATCATGTATGCTTGAAACTGTTCCTGCGTTTCAAAGTGAAACACCGGAAGGCCGCATGCGGTAAACGAAATGGTGCCGCCGGATTGTCCGAGATGGCGCTGATCTATGGGATTTTCACTAAAAACGATTTGGATCGGATACATGTGATCACTCTCCTGATCTTTTTTTGATACATTTTGTATCAGCTGTTACCAAGTATAAACGATACGTTCTGTATCATCAAGTTATTTTTGATACTTTTTTTATCATAACTTTATTTTGATACATATTGTATCTATAATCATAAGTAACTTAGGGAGTTTAAAAAAGAGAGGTCATAGTATGATAGGCGGCAGATTGAAGAGTCTCAGAGGGAAAAGGACACAGGAAGAAATCGCATCACACATCGGTGTGTCACGGGCACGATATTCCCACTATGAAAATGGGCGAAGCGAACCTGATTACGACACACTCCAAAAGCTGGCTGATTACTTTCAAGTAACGACTGATTACTTATTAACGGGAAAAGACAAAAAATCCGATGACGATGTGTTCTCAGATCCGGACCTGCAGCTTGCATACCGCGATATGCAGGATTTTTCCCCAGAAAGCAAACAGCAGGCCATCGAATTTATCAACTATTTAAAAGAAAAAGAGAAAAACCGCAAACCGAAAAATAAATAAATCGTTCTCTGTTCTCTAAAACATATAAAAAGTAGACCGATATAAAGAAAAAAGTGTTTATTTTTTAAAGAAAAGGGAAAGATTTCTACACTACTTTCCAGTCCTATACGGGCTTTTCTTTCTCGCTAAAAACAGAACAAATGTTCGAAAGGGAGTATTCAATTGGGCGATTACTTATCACATCTGGAGGAATACGTTAAAAATTTATACGGCCGGCTGGGCATCACATCCCCTCATCACATTGACATGCTGAAAATCGCAAAGGATCTGGATATTTGGGTGCATTTTGAGGATATGGGGAGCATGATGGTGAAATACGACGGCATGTACAGTATCGTATTGAACCAAAAAAAGTCACGGGAAGAGCAATGGGAGGATTTTGGCCATGAGCTGTGCCACGTGTTAAAGCATGCAGGCAATCATTTTCAGATGAACAAGCTCTTCAGAGAGCTTCAGGAATTCCAGGCAAATCAATTTATGTACCACTTCTGTGTGCCAACCTTTATGCTGTTGCAGATGGAACTGCCGCAATGGAGAAGCCAGGCACTCGCCACAATTGCGGCGGTATTCCGGGTAACAAAGGAATTTGCTGATAAAAGGCTTGACATGTTTGAACGGCGTAAAGCAGGTATTCAATTTCAGAAGCGGCTCGCTTATTTATTATCTCACAAGCGGCCACATGCGTACGAGGAAGGCGATCAGCAGCACTTGCAGGTCGCTGAGGAAAAAGCGTTATATCATATTGGTAAAAACATCTGATCAAATAAGGGCTGAGGATATATTCCTCAGCCCAGAAGAGAACCTAACATTTCGACATTGGGGGAACTGTATTATGCAGCCACATGGGCGCCGGTTTAAGATGAGGCGCAGATGCGAACGCAATCGGAGCCGGGATATACCTGAATTCACCCCGGCCGTCAAAGGCTTCCCCATGTGCCCATCTTCCTTGCGAGCTTTCATCTCCCCTGGAAAAGTTAAACAGGTCATAGGAGACTTCCTGCTTTTCGAGCTCACGCGGAAACGTCGTCGGGACGACAATATCCCGTTCTCTTTCCTCCAGCTCTTTAATGGCCGCGTACCACATATTTTGATGATAGGTATCCCTTGCAATCAAAAATGACAGCATATCTCTTACCCCTGGATCATCGGTCATGGCATAAAGCCGTGTCACCTGAAGGCGTCCTTGGGCCTCCGCATTTAAGTTAGCGCGAAAATCGGCCAGCAGGTTTCCGCTTGAGATAATGTATTTTGCATTCCACGGATAGCCCTCACTATCTGATGCCATCGCCCCCAATCCGGACACAATCGCGTGCTGAGGATTCATACCTGACATGACTGCTGCAATAGCGGGATTGCTTTTATAAGCATCCTCCTGTACATCCGCGGGTGCATTGTCCAGAAGTCTGGAAATCATCGTTGCCAGCATTTCTACGTGCCCAATCTCTTCGGTCCCCACATCATATAACAAATCTTTATACTTAGCATCCGCCCTGCAGTTAAACCCTTGAAACAAATACTGCATCATGACGCTAATTTCACCGAATTGGCCGCCGAGCACCTCTTGAAGTTTTTTCGCATAAACCGGATCAGGATGAGCTGGCTTTGCTTGATATTGAAGCTCTTTTATATGATAAAACATGAATCATTCCTCCCCACACTTTCGCACAACCCCAGCGTATGAAGGAATAGGCCCACCGTGCAGGTCCCGTCTAGTTTTATTTATAAAAGCCAAGCTTGACGGCTTCCACATATCGATCAAACAAATCGTTTTGTATGTAGCTTTTATCACGGCACCCAAAATTGCGGAATAGCGCGTTTCGCTGTGCCGTGCTTACCTCCAATTGCAGTCCCATTTCTCTTTTCGTCCGATTGACAATATTGCTTGGGTGTACACCTGCCAGGCGGTCTTTCTCATTAGTGAGCTCGGCGCTGAAACCCGCTTCATTCAGACGCTCACAAATGAGCTTGGCTTTTTTACGATCCGCCCCGCCGACCAATGTATGCGGGATTTTCGGATCATAATACCCGTGAAACGCTAATGCGTAATGGTGGTCATTCACTTTTTCTAAAGCCAGCGGCTCATCAAAACGAATGCTAGTGAGATGCAAGGAACGGTTGTTTCGCTGCTTTAGACCCTCAAACAAATAGATGGAACATCGATCCGAAAATGCCCGCACCAGTTCACTGACGCCAGGCTCAATTCTGCCGCCGTGAGGACCGAGGACGATAAGCTCACTTCCGTTTTTCTCCTCATAAATAATCCGGTACTCCGACTCAGAAGCAGAAAGGGCCGCAAAGCTGTCATACATATCTTCCATCTTGAACGCCCCCCTTTACCAGTCAGCACCAGTTTACTCTACTCATCTATGAATGAAAACCTTTTTTATAGTATGATTTGATAGAATACGCAGAGGAGGTATATGATGGGGTTTATTGATGGATTACTCGGCAATGCATCAACACTGTCAACGGCAGCTGTGAAAGAAGAGCTTGCCCATATTTTACTTGAGGGTGAGAAGGTTGAAGCCGCGTTTAAGCTGGTTCGCGATTTGATTGTCTTTACTGACAAGCGGCTTATCCTTGTAGATAAACAGGGAATTACAGGCAAGAAAACGGAATTTCAATCGATTCCGTACAAAAGCATTTCCAGATTCAGCGTGGAAACTGCCGGCCGCTTTGACCTTGATTCAGAGCTGAAAATTTGGATCTCCGGCGCGGAACTTCCCGCTGTCTCAAAGCAGTTTAAAAAAGATGAAAGCATTTATGATATTCAAAAGGTGCTTGCCGCAGTTTGTATGTAAGGCGAAAAGACGGAAGCTTCACAGCTTCCGTCTTTTCATTTACAGCTTTTCCTCCATCTTCGCTTTCGTTTTCGGACCGTAAATCCCATCAGCCGTTAAACCGCTGACAGACTGAAAACGTTTCACTGCATTAGCTGTTTTCGGGCCATAAACGCCGTCAACGCCGTGATTTTTCGCTCCTTTATCAGGATAAAAATAAAGAGCGGCTAAAGCAGTCTGCACCTGCTTTACTTTTGTCCCTTGCGTCAGCGGGCTTGTCACTTTGATCACGCCGGATGGGAGCGGATATGAGGATGCGGCATGGCTTTTAGAAGCAGATGCCGTCTGAGGCAGTTTGATCACCTGTCCGATTTTGATGTGGTTCGGGTCAGTGATATGATTGATGCTTTGCAGCGTTTTCACACTGACTCCGTGTGATGCGGCAATCCCTGACAATGTGTCGCCTTTTTTCACATGATATTCAGA
The DNA here is from genome assembly GCF_038004765.1 of Bacillus sp. FSL R5-0576. NCBI lineage: Bacteria > Bacillati > Bacillota > Bacilli > Caryophanales > Bacillaceae > Bacillus > Bacillus sp. FSL R5-0576. The sequence goes on along the minus strand of NZ_JBBORU010000001.1, from coordinate 1,189,731 downwards.
CGCTGAAGAAGAGACTGCAGCTTTTTTAGCTGATACGCCCCCGTTTAATTCCTTTTCAATTGCCGCCTTCACTTGATCCCAGCGCCCCTCTGATAAAATGCGGTGCGGGCAATACTTTCCGTTCCAGTCCTGGTGCTTTCTCACCCGATCGATGCCCCAGCCGCGCTCCTTCAAAAGCTGTGCTACAAATGAAATCGCCAAGGCTTCAGCTGCCTCATACTTCGGGCCTCCCGATTTGCTGTAGCAAATCTCAACGCCAATTGATTTGCGGTTTCCCGGACCGTTTGTGCCGTCACCTGTGTGCCAGGCGTTTCGGTTAAGCGGCAGACCTTGAATCACCTCTTGATCATCGACCGCAAAATGAAAGCTTGTCGAGCTTGTGTTCCCGATCATATAGCTGATTTCATTGGCCGCTGACGCATCGTTTGCCGTGTTGTGAATGGTAATGTATTCAGCGGACATTGCATTCGGACACTTCAACGCGTATTTCGCCTCAGAAACCAAATTTTTCTTTACTGGAATGCTCACCTATCATCTCTCCTTTTCTTTTTTCATAAATAGGTGGCATTCGTAGGACGAAAAGCTCATATCATCTATCACCGTAATATGGATAAATGTGTTAAACTGAAGTTCATGGAGGGTCTGAATATGTATACATATTTAATGCTGACAATGAGAACGGAGAAATTTAATCAGGAGCATGTGGCTGGGCACTATGAATTTCTGGATCGTTTACAGGCAGAAAAGCGTTTAAAAATGTTTGGACCATTCAGCGACGCCACAGGCGGAGCGTATGTCATCGAAGCAGGTTCACTGGAAGAGGCAGCGGAAATCGGGCATGCGGATCCGCTGGTGGCAAGTGGATCTCCTGAGCTGACGATAAAAGAATGGAAGCTGAAGAAATAAAAAAGACCCTTAAGGGTCTTTTTTATGCATCATGTTTGATTGCGTGCCGCAATATGAAATGTTTTCCCTTCTGTGTTTGCTGTTTCACCTGCATGAACCATCACCTGAGTAAAGCTGAACCCGACCGCAACGAGCAACAAACCTGACATCCATTTAGATTTCATATAAACAATCTCCTCTCTGGATTTGTTTTTGTGCGTGCACCATTTTCTCATAAAATGAAAGTGCTTTTTCGGGCTGTCCGTTTTCTATATAGAATTGGGCAGCATCATGCGCCAGCTCTTCAATATAAGGATACAGCATATGTTCTTCAAGAAATTGAAAGGTGTGTGAGACCGATTCTGTGTCAATGTTTTTTCCGTATAACGCATGTAAAAATTGAAAAAGCTCCACAAATAATTCATCACTGTATTGACGGGCGATTTCCAATCCTTCACGATACTTTTTTTGCGCTTCGGCGTCATTTTTTTGTTTATACAGAACTTGTGTTAAAGAGTAGATAGAATGCGGAAGATTATCGAACTTTTCCGACTTGCAAATAGAAACAGATTTCTCAAAGTATTCGGCTGCCTTTTGCAGTTCACCCATTTTCTCATAGCAGTTTCCGAGATTATATAGGGCGGAACTGATCAGGCGGGGATTGCCTTCTTTCTTTGCAAGATCTAAAGCCAGTTCTAAGTGGGGCAATGCTCTTTCTGGATACTGCATATCATCATAATTACCTGCAATAACGAATTCACATTGGATTCTGCGGACGGTGTACGTTTCATACATTTGGTATGTTTCTAATGCCTGAACGGCGTAGCTCATCGAAACATAGGTTTGTTTTAAATTGTAAAAAATCTCGGCCATTTTAAAAGCAAACTCGGCTTTCTCAATATCATCCGAGACGAGGGCAAGATTCTTTTCTGCCCGTTTATAGTACATCATGGCACTGACAAACATTTTCTGCTTAAATTCATACATTCCTCGAAAAAAATTAAAGTAATATTCGAGAAGCCCTGTCAGCTTGTACTGATTCCCTTCGATGTCTTCTAATAATTCTGAAAACTCTAGCTGCGACGTGTCCTCTCCAAAAGGCTTAATGTAATCCAGCATGACACGATGCCTGAACTCCATTAAAGAATAATACAGCAGCAAATCTTGGTCTTCTTCCATATCCTCAATTTCTCTTTCTACTTCGAGCTTGACCCGTTCGGCTTCAGCGACGTGGAACTGCCGGATATGAGTATACCATTCATTAATTTTAAGCCCGACATAAGAGGACGGAATCGTCTGCTTCATCCTCAATTAATCCCCCCTTTTTGAATTACCCGAGATATGTCATATTTTATCATATTTGCAAGAAAAAGAAGAACGCAAAATAACCGCAATTGTCGAATTTCGGCTAACCGCAACAAAAAAGCACGGGTTTTTCAAACACCCGTGCTTTCTTTTAGTGAAAACCGACTTTGTTTCTTTCCATCCAGCTTCCCCGCTGGCTTTTTCTTTGCTCTCCTGTCATGTCTTTCACCATGGTTTCAATATGATGATTCCCTTCTTGGTGCCATTGAAGGGCTGAAGATACATATAATTCTCCCAGCTGTGCAAAGGAAAAGCCTTCTGTAAGTTTTGCGGCGTTTTTTATTTCTCCTTCACTCAAAAAGATGCCAAAGCCTCTCATTTTCATATATTCCAGCCGCAGCTCTTCATCCGGAAGCCCGATTTCATAGGCACGGTCAAATCGCCCTGCACGATTCATCAAACCTGGATCGATCTCTTCGGGATAGTTTGTCGTACCGATGAGAAATAGCCCCTCTTTTGATGTCGCGCCGTCCAGCGTATTGAGAAAAAAGGACCGCACATCTTCCGGCATCGAATCTATATCCTCGATGACCAGAACTGCAGGAGCGAGGCGTCTCGCTGCCTGAAAGACTTCTTCTATTGTCTCGCTCGACGTAAATTCAGTAATTTGCCAATAAGCAACAGGTGCATCGATACTGCCTGCGATCGACTTCACTAACGTCGTCTTTCCGTTTCCAGGAGGTCCATATAACAGAATGCCGCGCTTGTAAGGGATGTCATATGTTTGATAAAACGATTTATCACTATGAAAAAACTGATCAATTGATCTGTATATCTCCTTTTTCAATAGCGGATTCATGATGACTTGACTCCGCTGAACCTCTCTGACAATGGCTTCCTGCTCTCTTGAAGTCCCTCCATCTCCATCCGTAAACACGGTCACTTTTCGCTTGCTTTTTTCCCAAAGACGCGGTCTGACTCCCTCCAGAAATGCACGCATCTTTTCATCGTTAACCGCAAACAGACAATCAAAACTCATAATGCTCCCATCTTGAAAATATGGAATTCTGGCAAAAGCAACTCCCTTTTCAGGATATGCGTATACACTGTTTCTTATAGACTTATGGACGGTATAATCCGGTTCTTTCTCATCTTCATCGTAAGCAAAGGTTTTCTTTTCAAGCTTTTCAAATATATATGCCACATGCTCAGGCTCCAATGAACCGCTGCGGACATCTTCTACAAGAAGCTCCCAGTATTCCGTATTTGGATCATCACTGGCATAGAGCTCATAGAATACACCGTATTGATCATAAAGCGTTTCTTCAATCCGTGTGATAAGGTAACCGAAAGTGCCGTAGCCCGCCGCAGCTCTTTCATTCTCTTTTTCTTCGTACTGATAAATGAAAGGTATATTAGTCATGTTTATACTCCATTTCATGTTTTGTGAACGTTATATATACGATTGACATAGCATTTTGTTTCATCCCACAGCATATTACTTGTGAATTCATAACCGTTGATATAGGATTTCATTGCACCATTTATTTTTACATATGGAGGAGATCATAATGAGCCAATCCAATCAAATTGTCAGCCATTTTTTATCCCATCGAAACGTGACCAATGAGCTTGCCGAAAAAATCAGCAAAGACCATTACAGCTACAAACCGGCAGAAACATCAATGTCAGCAGAAGAGCTGGTCAAACACATTCTTACGTCTTTCCACTTGTTCGCAAATGTCATTAAGGAAGGCAATGCCTCACCATTTCAAAACAAGCAGGAAGAAACAGAAACAGATCTCAATGTTCTGGCAAAAACATATACAGAAAAAACGGCCGCTATCCTTGAACAGCTGACTGAAGAGCAGCTGGACAGAGAAATTGATCTGACATCCGCTTTCGGCAGAAAAGTCACAGGCCGCGCGCTGCTTCAGCTTGCAATGGAGCATGAAATTCACCATAAAGGCAACCTGTTCGTGTATGTGCGGGAAATGGGCCACACTGAGCTTCCTTTCTATCAGCAGCGCATGTAGCGTAAACAAGAAAAAAGATACCTGTTAAGAGGTATCTTTTTTTTGCGCCTTTAGTACTTCTCGATTTCGTCCAGACACTCATTATAGGGCAAATGAATAGAGATATTGAGCATACCAAAATTCCAAGCAGCTGACGTGCAAAAATTCAAAAAATTTAATTGATTAACGCGTCCTAATCATATATAATCTGATAAAAATAGTCGGGTTTTCAGGAGGCCTTTATCATGAGTGTAAGCATCATATTGATGGGTTTGTTTGTCGGAGCCTTAGTCGGATTGACGGGAGTAGGTGGAGCGGCCTTATTAACTCCCCTTTTAATTGTGCTTGGAATTAATCCTTCCATCGCGGTCGGTACAGATCTTGTATATAACTCGATCACAAAGCTGTTTGGCGTTGCCTCCCATTGGCGGCAGAAAACGATTAACTTTAAATTGGTAAAATACTTGGCCATCGGCAGTATTCCGAGTGCTTCGCTAGCCATTGGCATATTGCATTTGTTCCCCGCCTTTCACCAGCATCAGGAAGAAATTATTAAGCACGCTCTAGGATATGTGTTAACGCTGGTTGCCATTTCAATCATCGTTCGTTTGTTTTTGGACAGAAAACTTCGCCCCAACCGCTGGCAGCTGATGCCGCTTGAAAATAAGAGGGCGCTGACAATTCTTATTGGTGTTGTGTTTGGGTTTATCGTCGGATTAACATCAATCGGTTCCGGCTCATTATTTGCAATCGCCATGATTTACTTATTTAACATGAAAGCGTCACAGATTGTCGGAACCGATATCGCGCATGCATTTCTTCTTGTTACGGCAGCAGGCATTTTGAACGCAAGCTTCGGAAGCGTGGATTACATGCTGGCAGCTAATCTGCTCATTGGTTCAATTCCCGGCGTGCTGATCGGAAGCCATCTTTCGCCTCGATTCTCCCCGCGTCCACTGCAATTTATTATGGCGTCCATTATTTTAGTCAGCGGTTTAAAATTGATTTAATGAAGAAGGCTATCCGCTTGAAGGATAGCCTTTTCTTATTATAGCGTCACACCCGATTTAAAAATGGCGAGTTCTCTGAAATCATTTTTTTCATGGTTCACAAGCTGGCCGCTTGCCACCTCAATCATATAGTGGATAAACTCACGCAGCACATATTCCTCATGAACATCATCCTCTGCTAAAAGGCCTGCGTTAAAATCAATCCAATGCGGCTTCGCCTCATACAGCTCGGTGTTTGTCGCTACTTTCACCGTCGGGACAAAGGTGCCAAACGGCGTGCCTCTTCCCGTTGTAAAGAGGACAATTTGACAGCCGGCAGCAGCCAATGCGGAGGAGGCGATCAAATCATTGCCTGGCGCGCTCAAAAGCGTCAGTCCTTTTGTCTTGAGCACTTCACCGTATTTCAAGACATCCGTGACAGGAGAAATCCCCGCTTTTTGCGTACAGCCCAGCGATTTATCCTCAAGTGTAGAAATGCCGCCCGCTTTGTTGCCCGGTGAGGGATTTTCGTACACCGGCTGATCATGTTTAATAAAGTATTGTTTGAAATCATTGATTAAATCGACTATCTTATGAAACACTTCTTCATTGGCAGACCGCTGCATCAGGATGGTTTCTGCTCCGAACATTTCCGGTACTTCCGTCAGCACAGTACTCCCTCCCTGTGCAATGAGATAATCTGAAAAACGTCCAAGCAGCGGGTTTGCGGTTATGCCGGAAAAACCGTCCGAACCTCCGCATTTCAGCCCGATCTTCAGTTCAGACAGCGGAATGTCTTCTCTCTTATCTCCTTTGGCCGCTTCATGAATTTCCTTCAGCAAAGCAACGCCTGCCTCCATTTCGTCGGTCACCGACTGGGATTCCAGAAACTTCACCCGCTTCAAGTTCACATCTTGCAGTGCTTCCTTCATTCTTGCCAGCTCATTGTTTTCACAGCCAAGCCCTAACACCAAGACGCCGCCGGCATTTGGATGGCGAATAGCATTCAGCAGGATTTGCTTCGTATTTTCATGATCGTCGCCAAGCTGCGAGCATCCGTATTGATGCTTTAACACCAGTACGTTATCAAATGGAGTGATATCCCCTGTTTCTCTGACAAAACGCTGCAGCATTTTTTCTGCTATTCCATTGACACAGCCGACAGTTGGGACAATCCACAATTCATTCCGTACACCCGCATCTCCGTTTTCTCTTCTAAAACCTTTAAACGTCCGGTTCTCATTAGAATACGGATTTTCATCAAATCTCGGTGTATAGCTGTATGATTGGATATCAGACAGGTTTGTTTTCGTATTATGGACATGAATATGCTCTCCGATCGAGATATCTTGTGTTGCATGCCCAATTGGAAACCCGTACTTGATGATGCTGTCATTTTCTTTAATAGGCTGCAATGCAATCTTGTGGCCTCTTTTTATATCATCCTTTACTTCAAGCGACACGCCGTCCGCATACAGCCTCTCTCCCTTTTGAATATCCCGCAGAGCGAGAAGGACATTATCTTGCTTATGAATCTTTATAAACGACTTCAACGTACCTCTCCCCCTTGTATGCAGTATTGTTCAAGAGCCCTCTGCATGCCCAGCTCATGAATATGATTCAAGTAAACAGCGACTCTATCAGTCAGCTTCGGTATCTCATTGAGATCTGCCCCCCACAGCCGCTGTTCGCCTAACACTCTTGATGCAATCCGAAGCATGTCGTCATCCTCCTGACACCAAACCTCTTTGAAAAATTGAAGCACTGCCGGATCATCCTGCAATGTCTCATTATTATGATAAAAATACAGAAGAGCGCTGAAAGAAAACACCAAGCGTTCAGGAAGCTGTCCCTTTTGTTCAGCATATTCCTTAAGAGTCGGCAGGTTTCTCGTTTTGAATTTGGAAATGGCGTTCAATGCAATGCTTTCCAGGTAATGCTTAATATACGGGTTTTTAAAACGGTTCAGCACATCGTCAGCATACTGAGAAAGACCTTCCATTTTTAAAACAGGAAGAATTTCGTCATCAATCAGCTCTCTTATAAATCGCCCCACTTCCGGATGCTCCACTGCATCCCTAACAGTCTTCAAGCCGTATAATAAAGCCACTGGCGTCATTGCTGTATGAGCGCCATTTAAAATTCTTACTTTTTTAGTCCGGTATGGGGTGAGGTCGCTGACGATCTTTGTATGCAGCCCTGCAGCCGCAAAGGGAAGTTCTTTTCCAATCCAATCAGGCCCCTCGATAACCCATAAATAATATTGCTCTCCCACAACTATCAAATCATCCTGATAGCCAAGATCTGCCGTGATCTCATCAATGCTGTCGACGGGAAAACCCGGAACAATCCGGTCTACTAAACTATTACAAAACGTATTGGCCTCATGAATCCACTGTGTAAATCCTTCCTCAAGCTTCCACAGACCTGCATAATGAATAACCGTTTCCTTCAGCTTTTCACCGTTCTTCTCGATCAGCTCACATGGGATTAGGACACACCCTTTTGTCTGATCTCCTTTAAAAGCCTGATAGCGGAAGTAGAGAAATGCAGTTAATTTCCCAGGGAATGTTTTTTGCGGCCTATCCTCTAAACGATCTTTTTCATCACATACAATCCCAGCCTCAGTGGTGTTGGAGATGATAAACCGAAGCTCTTCGCTTGATGCCAATTCTTTGTATGCTTCATAATCAGAAAACAGGTCAATTCCCCGGCTGATTGAGTTGATAATCATATGCTCGTTTACCGCTTCTCCATCTTTCATTCCTTGTAAAAAAAGCGTATATAATCCATCTTGCTCATTTAATCGTTTGATTTTTTCTGAACCCCTTGGCTGAACAACCGCCACACTCCCATTAAAATCAGTGTGTTGATTCAATTGATCAATCTGCCAATCGATAAATCCCCGAAGAAAGTTTCCTTCTCCGAATTGGAGAATTTTTTCTGGATACTGAGTATAGTGATCGTACACATTTTTATTCAGCTTCTGCACCCTTATTGCCTCCCTCTTTTTATGCACACGTTAACATTTTTCTGTATAAAGAATGCCCGCTGAAAAACGGGACATCACGTCGTCAATCGTCTGACTGAATCACGCACCATAAATTCTGTGTTTTCCAAGATTTTTTCTGCTTTTGTTTCGGGCTTGCTGATCAGAGACAAGAGTTTTTGCGCGCCAAGCACGCTGATTTTCTCCACTGGGCGCTTTACTGTTGAAAGCCTTGGCGTGATGTACTGTGAAAACCCAATATCATCAAACCCGATCACCGAAATATCATCAGGGACGCGCAGGCCCTTTGCGAATATCGCATTCATCGCTCCGATTGCCATGTCATCATTCGAACAAAAAACAGCGGTTGGAGGATTCGGCAGTGCCAGCAGCCGCTCCATCGCTTGAAAGCCGCTTTCCATATCGTACTGTCCTTTGACACTGTATTCATGCTTGATCGGAATATGATGTTGAATCAGTGCAGATAAGTAGCCTTCCTTTCGCTGCTGAGAGGATTTAAAGCCTTCGATCCCCTCGATGATGGCGATGTCTTGATGTCCGGACTGAATGAAGTATTCTACAGCTTCTTGAGAGCCTTCCTTGTCATTGGACAAAATATTCGTGATGGTGCGATCATCAATATCACGATTCAGCACGACAAGCGGAATGTTTTTTTCGCGAATATGGTAAATAAAAGAATTATCAATGTCACTTTGGCTCATTAAAATGATGCCGTCATATCTCATCGGTGTAACGGAGTCATAGTTTTTCAGATCATCAATGCCGCGCACATACAGATTGTAATCCTCACTTATGGCTTGATTGACGCCTTTGATTGTGTCTGCAAAGAAGCTGTGTGAGGTTCCGTTTGTAATGCTTGTAAAGAAAAGCCCGATCGTATGCGACTTTTGCATCGCCAGACTTTTCGCATTTACATTTGGTGTATAGTTGAGCTGCTCTGCTAGCTCTAATATTTTTTTCTTCGTATGTTCTTTGATGTAAGGGCTGTTGTTGAGTGCTCTGGAAACGGTTGTGTGGGATACGTTTGCGAGTTTTGCGATATCTTTTATGGTTACCATCTAATTCCCTTCCTTATCATACCGGCTGCGATTATTTACTGTATATTGTATCATCAAACATACCGCCTCTCCCACTGTATTTCCAGATTAATAAGACACAGGGTTTTCCGCTTCTGTTCCCGCTGTCTTGCCGATGATTGGACGGACAAAACGAATCACAGCAAGTGAAGCGAAGACAGCCAGCCCTCCGGCAAGCAAAAATGCTCCAGAAAACGTGCCTGTTTGGTCAACAATAAATCCGGTTAAAGCCGGGCCGATAATTCCTGCCGTGTTGGCGAGGAAATGCATGAAGCCGCCAACAGAACCGACATTGTTTTGATCAACCACATCTTGAATGACAGCCCAATAGATAGCACCGGTCAAATAAAGAAAGAACACTGACAGAGCGACAAGAGTGACAGCCCCCGCAGTCGTTGCCACAAGCCCGGCAAAACCAATCAGGACAGCTGATGAAAACAAACACGTGACAAGCACAACCTTGCGCGAGAACAGCACACCTTTTCGGGCCGTTTTTTTGTACACATAGTCAGAAACAAATCCCCCTGCAGCCAGCCCGATAAATCCTAAAATCCACGGTATGACCGTGATGACACTCATCGATTCAACACTTAATCCCCGCTCGTCGACAAGATAGCTCGGAAACCACGTCAAAAAGAAGAAGAGGATGTAGTTGTAAGCGAAAAAAGCGAACGCCGTGAACAGGACCGTTTTTTGCTTCAGGTAAAAGGTGAGCGGAATTTTTTCTCCGGGAGACGTTTCTGCTTTTATTGCCGGTGCTTCCTTGATCGTCTCTTGCGGCTTTTCTTTGACAAACTTGAACCAGAGCACTGCCCATATCAATCCAATAATCATAATGAGAACGAAGGATACCTTCCAGCTGAACGCCACTGCGATCATGCCGACTATCGGGCCGGAAATGGCTCCCCCGAGCGGCGTGCCGCTGTTGGTTACACCGATAACAGACGCCCGCTGGGTCGGCGGGAACCAGTTGTTCACCATTTTGTTGATGGTCGCCGAAAGCGGGCCTTCTCCCATTCCGAAGAGAATGCGTATAATCAGCAGGCTGACAAAGCCAAAAGCGAGGGCGACTGCTCCGCTAAACAGCGACCAAACAACCATCGCGACAAACAAGGTCAGCTTTGCCCCATAGCGGTCGGATGCCACGCCCCCAAGAAAGTTAAAAATCGCATAACCAATCGAAAAACTGCTGAAAATCAAGCCCATTTGCGTGGCAGACAATGTGAGATCATCCTGAATAAAAGGAGCTGCAATGGAAAGCGCCGAGCGATCCAGGTAATTAATCACCCCTGCCAGGAACAAAAAAAGGATAACGGGAAGCTTATCTTTTGAAAACATCTCAACCTCACCCCTATGTTGGTTCAGTTTCTGTTGCACCGCTTTCGTTACACACCTGAATAAGCCATAAATCCTCCATCGACAGGAACGGTGATCCCAGTGACAAAACCGGAATAGGATTCATCCGCCAGCCAAAGAAGCGTACCGAGCAAATCCTCGGGTTTTCCGAAGCGCTTCATCGGTGTTCCCGCAATAATTTTGTGAGATCGGCTGGTGAACGTTCCGTCTTGGTTGATCAGCAGATCATGATTTTGTTTTGTCAGAAAGAAGCCTGGGGCAATCGCATTGACCCGCAGCCCGGTTTCAGCAAAATGAACAGCCATCCACATCGTAAAATTATTGATGGATGCTTTCGCGGCACTGTATGCCGGAACCTTCGTCATAGGTGAATAAGCACTCATGGAAGAAAGGTTGATGATCGCCGGTGAATCGGCTTTCAGCAGCTCTTTTCCAAACACTTGCGAGGCCAGAAACGCACCGGTGAAATTGGTGGAGAATACAGTTAGAAAGCCCCTCTCATCCATATCAAAAAAAGATTGGCCTTCTCCCGCTTCTTCATATGTCTCCACATCGGTTATCGCGTCAGGATGATTGCCGCCAGCCCCGTTAATTAACAGATCAACAGCGCCAAATTGGCCAAGGATGTCTTCCTTTGCCCGTTCCAGTGACATCCTGTCCAGCACATCCGTAGCAACAGCGCACGCTGTGCCGCCAGCCGCCGTTATCTCCTTCACGACCGCTTGGCCTTTTTCAGCCGTCCGATTCAATATCGCCACCTTCATGCCATGACGGGCTAGCTCCCGGGCCATCGCAGAGCAAAGCACGCCGCTGCCGCCAGTGATGACAGCCGTTTTACCAGCCAGGTTCTCATGCAGCGGGATCATACGCCCACCTCTTTTTTTGCCATTACTCCATAGGCGTCCCACAGCCCGTTCAAATACATGATGCCAAGTGCCCGATCGTATAAGCCATATCCCGGGCGGCATTGCTCGCCCCAAAGATGGCGCCCATGATCCGGTCTGACATATCCTTCGTAATCCTGCTTATGCAGTTCTTCCATCACGCCTTGAATGTTGATCGAACCATCCTTTGTTAAATGAGATGTTTCAATAAAATCGCCATTCTCATAAATTTTCACATTGCGAATATGTGAAAATGGAGCGATGCCGGCATACGTTTTAGCGATCTCCACCATGTCGTTAGCGGGATTGGCTCCCATTGAACCTGTACAAAGGGTGATACAATTAGACGGTGAATCTGATATCGCCCGCAGCTTCTTATAGCTTGCCTCTCCTGTGATAATGCGCGGCAGTCCGAAAATCGACCACGGCGGGTCATCCGGATGAATGGCCATTTGAACACCATAGGCCTCAGCAACAGGAAGAATTTCCTGCAAAAAGAATGATAAATTGTCCCATAACTTTTCTTCATCGACCGTTCTGTAGGCAGCAAAAAGCTCTTTGATCCGAGCCAATTTTTCGGGCTCCCACCCCGGCAGCGTCATGTCGGATGCTTCCTCCACCGTCCGAATCAGCTCTTGAGGATCAAGGCTTTCCACCTTGGCCTTTTCAAAAAACAGAGCGGTCGATCCATCTTCTAGCGGCTTGAACATGTCCGTGCGTGTCCAGTCAAAAACCGGCATAAAATTATAGCAGATCACTTTCACGCCAAATCCGGCAAGGTTGCGGATCGTTTGCTTGTAGTTTTCAATATACCGGCCGCGTTCTTCGTTCCCAAGTTTAATCGCTTCGTGAACATTCACGCTTTCTACAACTTCAGCATGAAAACCATAGGATTGAATATATTCAGTCTCGGCTCTGATTTCTTCTTTTTCCCACACGTCGCCGACGGGCTTTTGATGGAGAGCCCAAACGATGCCTTTGACACCGGGAATTTGCTTCACGTGTTCAAGTGTGACTGTATCGTTGCCTCGTCCATACCATCGGAATGTCATATTCATGCTCGCACCTCCGGATTCAGTCATTTAATCAAACGTGATGACGGCTTTCCGCACCTGATCTGGATGCTCCTTAATAAACTGAAATGCATGATGAACGTCATCAACTGAAAATGTATGGGTCACCAGCCCGTTATGCACTAACTGGCCTCTATTCAAAAGCTCTACTACTTTTGGAAACTGATTGGTCTGCAATCGGGATCCGGTTATCGTGACTTCTTTTTTTGTAATCGGCAGCTGAGAAATCTGAGCCGCTCTTTCATCAAATCCAAGCACAACCACATGTCCCGCCGGTGATACGGCCTCAATTGAAAGCGCAAATGTCTCCGGCAGGCAAACAGCATCAATGACCACGTTTGCTCCTTCATTCCCAGTCCATTCAAGGACCCGCTCGGCAACATTTTCTGCTTGGACATTTACAACAGCATCGGCGCCGTTTTCTTTCGCAAATGCCAGCCGCTCGTTGTTCAAGTCAGTCATCATGACAGCAGCGCCCGCCAGCTTTGCCATTTTTAACACACAGATCCCGATGGGCCCCGCTCCCTGGATCAAGACGGTATCACCTTTTTCCACCTGGCCTCTCCACACTGCCTGGGCGCCTATCGTATAAGGCTCGGCCATGACTGCTTCCTCCCAAGGCAAGTCCTTTGAGACCGCGTGAAGCTGCCTTTCCGGAAGCACAATATATTCCCGCATGCCTCCGTCCTCATGTACGCCAAATACAGAAAGCTTGGCGCAAACATTCGGCCGCCCTTTGCGGCAGGCATAGCACGATCCGCAATAAGAAATCGGCTCAATCACCACATGATCACCGGGTTTTAGGCTCTGTACATTCGCACCAACTGCCTCCACTTGTCCAGTTACCTCGTGTCCGATAACTCTCGGGAGGGTAGCGAGCGGATTCGTTCCATGATAAATGTGCATGTCTGAACCGCAAATGCCGACTCGCTTGACTTTCACGAGCACTTCATCATCCTTTGAAAGAACTGGCTTCTTCACCTCCGCTGTCACCAGATCATACGCTTTTCGCACTTGAACCGCTTTCATTTTACTCACCTGCTTTTTAAGAATTCATACACGCTCCGGGCGATAGAAATTCCGTTTTTCTTATTTCTTACTTCATGCAGCTGCTCGATCTCGCCGGGCACATACACTCTTTCGAATCCAACAGCCGGCGGTGATTGCTGCAGTTCATCAATCATGGCATCCATCTGCTCTAAAAACGTATCCCAGTCAGTAAAAAAGGCTGGATTGATCGCGCAAACGTAATGCCCCAGCTTTCTTTTTTGATCAAGGCCGCTGTACATTTTGGCAATATGAGGGCCAAAAGCCGCGCCCGCCAGCAATCCTGAAAATACATCCACCACAATCGATAGTCCATAGCCTTTCGGGCCGCCGAATGTTGAAAGTGAGACGACCTTGTCAGGATCAGTTACTGCTTCTCCGTTTTCATCGACTCCCCATCCTTCAGGAATTTCTTTGCCCTCTTCACGGGCCTGCAGAATCTTCCCAAAAGCCACTTTGGATGTCGCCATATCTAGGATAAACGGTTTTTTATGCTTAGCCGGAACACCGTAAGCAATCGGGTTTGTCCCTAAAAAAGGAGTCCTCCCCCCAAACGGGACAACGATACTGTCTGTATGCGTCATTGCCATTCCGAGCAGCTTTTCGTCAGCCGCTTTTTGCACAAAATAGCTTAGCGCTCCGCAATGGCTGCTGTTTACGGCCGTGACCATGCCGACTCCTTTTTTCTTCGCCATGTCAATTGCATGGTCCATCGCCATGTCGCAATTCACATGACCGAAACCATCGTCTCCGTCAAGCACCCCGGTCACAGGCCCCGTTTCTTTAAAAACAGGCTGTGCCCCAGGATTGATCCCTCCCGCTAAAAGCCTGTTCACATAGTGTTCTGTGCGCAGCACGCCATGCGAATGTACATTGCGCAAATCAGCGTGCACGAGAACATCTGCTACTTTTTCAGCATCTCGTTCATTCAAACCGGCACCGGCCAGCTTTTGTCGAACGAGTCCCTTTGCTTCTTCAGCTGCAATTGTTATCGTTTTCAAACAAGTGCCTCCTTCCTTTTCAGTTTTTTGGGCACTCCCCTAGCGAAACCCCTACAAACACATTTTATTTACAAATTATTTTAAATATTCTTTATATTATATTGTCAGTACTTTTGATGAAGATCCTGAACGATCTGAGCATGCTGCTGGTCTGTGAGTTTATAAAGAAAGCCGATAATGATCATCGCTAATGCCAAAGCAATGGCCGGATACAGAAGAAGCAGCGCTTTGATGCCAATCAGCGCCTGTGCTGTCTGGACTGCATTCGGAACATAGCCGATAATCCCCAAACCGATCCCCGAGAGAAAGCCAGACAAAGATTGAGCAAGCTTTCTGGAGAAATTGAAAAGTGAATATGTCGTTGCTTCCTTCCGTTCACCGGATTTCCATTCGCCATAGTCGATAATATCGGAGACAAGAGCCCACGTGATGCCATTTGGGATACTGATTCCAATAAAGGCGATACTGGCGAGAATTGTAAACACATAAACGTTAGATGGAAGCATAAAGTTGATCAGATCCGCGGCCACACTGATGCCGAAGCCGATCATTGCCGTTCGTTTCTTTCCAAACATCTTGACGAGCTTTGGAAGGAATACGACGCCCAAAAAGGAAGAACCGATAATTATGAAGTTCATATAAGCCATTAATTCAACATTGCCCAGGTTATATTGTGCGAAATAGACGAGCATGGCGGATTTAATGTTGTATGCGGAAATTGAAAAAACCGTCATCAGGACAAGGGTTAACAGCGGTTTATTTGTAATAAATGTTTTGACGACAGATGAGAGTGTTAATTTTTCTTTGGGTGCTTCCGATATGACAATGCGCTCTTTGCAGTTGCGGTAGCAAATATAAAACCAAAGCACACCGAGTGCAGCGAACAAGCCCATGACCACCGGGTAGCCGACCTTCGGATTATCAAACTTGATGAGCAGCGGCATCACGGCAACACTTGTGATAAACAAGGCGCCAAGTGATCCGATTTGGCGGAACGTCGAAATGGAGGTCCGGTCCTCAGAATTTTGAGTCATCGCTGCCCCTAATGAGCCGTACGGAATATTCACAAACGAATAGCCGATGCCCCAAATCATATAGGATGCATATGCATAAATCAGTTTTCCGGTCGTTGATACATTGGGAGACAGAAAAATAAGAACAGTAAGCACCGCAAGCACGATGCTGCCGATTAATAGATAAGGCCTGAATTTCCCCCGTTTGCCGATGTTTTTGCGATAATCGATTGATGAGCCGACAATTGGATCTGTTATCGCTGCAAACAGCTTACTGACTAAAAAAATGCCGCCGGCCATCGCAGCGGGGATTCCCGCTACATCAGTGAAATACTTCAATAAATAAATCTGGCCGAGATCAAACATAAAACCATTGCCAAAATCACCAAAACCATAGGACATTTTCTCTTTCAATGAAAGCCTTTTTTCCGTTTCGACCGACACAACCTTATTTGCCAGTTCAGTTCGCATGTTCCACCTCTGTGTCTTAAGAATTTTCGGATAGTGATCCGCTCAGGGATACTGAGCGGATACTTTGTTACACGTTTGCTTTCTCTTCTTGAAATTGAAAGTAGTGTTTCGCATTGTCATAGCAAATCCCCTGAACGATGCTTCCCAGAAGTTCCATATCGCGCGGCACTTCGCCGTTTTCCACCCATTCTCCAATCAAATTGCAGACGATCCGCCTGAAATATTCGTGACGCGTATACGAAAGAAAGCTTCTGGAATCGGTGAGCATGCCGATAAAACGGCTGAAAAGGCCAACATTTGATAACGCTTTCATTTGATCGAGCATCCCGTCTTTAGTATCGTTAAACCACCAGGCTGTGCCGAATTGTATTTTTCCCGGGGTAATACTGTCCTGAAAACTGTTGATCAAGCTGGCGATGACATAGTTATCATTTGGATTCAGTGAATATAAAATCGTTTTCGGCAGCTGGTTCTTCATCTCAACTGAGTTCAGCAGCTTGTATAAAGGCTTGGCAATTTCTTCATCGTTCATTGAATCATAGCCTGTATCAGGTCCGAGCCTTTTCATCATTTTTGTATTTGTGTTTCTTAAAGCGTTGATATGAAACTGCATCGCCCAATCGAGCTCCGCATACAAACCGCAAAGAAACTGAAGCGTATATGTCTTAAATTTCTTCTCATCTTCATAAGAAACCTCTGTTCCTTGTAATCTGTCAGAAAAAATCCGTCCAGCTTCTTCTTTTGTTGTTTCGGCAAATACCATTGAATCTATCGCGTGATCAGAAACTCTGCCGCCGGCTGAGTGGAAGAATCGCACTCGTTTTTCCAACGCCTTTAAAAACTCACCATAGGTTGTAATGGATATGGCGGCGGCATCTTCAAGCGCCTGCACCCACTCAGTAAAGCCTTCACGATTGATCTCAAGTCCTTTATCCGGCCGAAATCCAGGCAGCACGCTGACAGGAAAGTCTTTGTCTTCTCTTAATAATAGATGGTATTCAAGAGAATCGACAGGGTCATCCGTGGTGCACACAACCTTTACATTTGATTTCACGATTAAATCCCTTGCCCCGAAGCCCTCCCCTTTGAGCAGTTCATTTGTCCGTTTCCATATAGCCGGCCCGGACTTCTCGTTTAAAATCTCATAAATGCCAAAAAAACGCTGCAATTCTAAGTGAGTCCAATTGTAGAGTGGATTGCCAATCGCCATCGGCACGGTTTTCGCCCAAGCCATAAATTTCTCCTCATCAGGCGCATCTCCGGTGATGTATGTCTCCTCAATTCCATTGGCTCTCATGATGCGCCATTTATAATGGTCACCATACAGCCAGGCTTCCGTGATGTTTTGAAATGTCTTATTTTCATAGATTTCTTTCGGACTTAAGTGGCAGTGGTAATCAATAATTGGCATGTCTTTCGCATAATTATGATAGAGGCTGACAGCGGTTTCATTTTTCAATAAAAAGTTTTCGCCCATGAAGGGTTCCATGTCCTCACCGTCTTTCATTCTATTTCAAAATGTTAACGTTAACATTTTGATTTGTATCTATTTTACCTTTATATTCCTCTGGGATCAATCTCTTTTTTGAAAATGAAATGTTAACGTTAGCATATAAACAAAAAAAGACATTGCCAGAAAGCACCCGGAAAGGAACGCTTTTGGCAATGTCAAATTCATAAAAAGGATTAGTAAGCCAGGCTGAAAAGTCCTTTAATGTGTGTTAAGTAGCGTACGTTACTTGCTTCTTTCATCAAGGAAGCAGGAAGACCTTTAAGCGGTGTAGAATTTGCACCAATGATGGCAACCGCGTCTTTGCGTCCAAGGCTTGCAAGTGTACCAGAGTTTACTGGCTTGAATGTTTCAAGCGTTTTGCCTTCCAGGTAAGCGAATAGGTTGTAACCGATCAGCTCACCCATTTGCCATGCGATTTGTGCAGTTGGCGGGTATGGACGGCCGTCTGCACCGAAGTAAACTGCGCTGTCTCCAGCAACGAATACATCTTCATGAGATGTAGATTGCAGGAAGTCATTTACAGTCGCGCGTCCGCGGTTCACTTCTAGACCTGATTCACCGACTAATGGGTTACCTTGTACGCCGCCAGTCCAAACAAATGTGTTGGCAACAACTTTAGATCCGTCTTTCAGATCAATTACGTTTCCTTCTACATTTGTAACAGGAAGACCTGTTAAGAACTCAACGCCGCGTTTTTCAAGGCTTGCAGTCGCACGCTCGATAAGATCATCCGGAAGAACAGGAAGGATTTTCGGACCTGCTTCAACAAGTTTCAATTTGATTTCTTTATGGTCCACGCCGTATTTTTTCGCAAGGTTCGGCATGATGTCAGCAAGCTCACCAACAAGCTCAACACCTGTTAAGCCGCCGCCGCCGATAAGGATTGTTGCATCTGCTTCGTTTTTCGTTTTAGAGTACTCGCGCACACGATCTTCAACATGTTGAAAGACTTTGTTCGCATCAGCAGCAGATTTCAATACCATGCTGTTTTCTTCAAGACCTGGGATGCCGAAGTAAGCCGTTACAGAACCAAGACCTACAACAAGCGCATCGTAAGTTAATGTAGAACCGTCAGCAAGCACAACTTCTTTTTTATCAACAGAGAAAGAGCTTACTTCCGCAATTTTAAGATCAATGTCTTTGCCTTTGAAAAGTTTTTCTAATGGCATTGCAACCGCTTTTTCAGACACGTTGCCTGCAGCAAGGCGGTGTAATTCCGTAATGATTTGGTGAGTAGGGTATTTGTTTACCACTGTCACGCGTGCTTGTTCTTTTGTGTAATGTTTGCGAACTGTTAGAGCAGAAAGAACTCCGCCATAACCAGCGCCTAGAATGACAATATGTTTTGACATCGTATATCCTCCGTCCTTTATATCAATTTGAATCTGAGATTATTTTTGGTTTTCGCGTTCGTTCATGACTTCAAGGTAGCTGTTAGCAAAACGGAACAGCTTTTGAGCTTGAGGATCTTTCAGCATGCGAAGAAGGCCGAAAAGTCCAATTGTTTCGTTGCTTGCTTCCGCGCGGTCTTTTGCTTCGATCGCAGTCGCAGCTACTTCTTTCGCTGTTTCTTTTACAGGCTCGAGAATTTCAGTGATCGCACCGACTGTGTCGCTCTTTAACACTTCGTCAGTCGCTACAGACTGAGCGAAATCATAAGACTTCGTTAAAATATTCACTAACTCAGTCAGCTTCGGAAGCTGGTCAACTAAAACAGTCAATGATTCTTGAACTTCTGGCTTTAATAGCTGATCAATAAGATCTTGCTGGCTTTGGCTGACAGACGCATTTGTTTGATCGATTGTTTCTGGCATATCCAATTCTCCTTTACTATAAGCAGTTTGCTGATTTTTTTGGAAAGGGTAGTGCCTCTCCCTGTCTCACGCTTTTAAGGCATAAGAATAAGGATTGTGAATTCGTGCACAATCATTTACAAAAATAAATGTTTACTACCCAGTTTTTCATCTTGCCATATTCAGTATTATTTTTATCTAAAAATAAACAATTGAATAAGTCAAAATCCTTTACTCTCTCTGAAAATAGCAAACACAAAAAACTCCAATTCGATTACCTTCTATATGATAACACTTTTTGAACAAAATTTGAACGTGAATTGCTTCGATTATGAAATTAATTTATATGGAGCTCATGTCATATCGTTTCTGCGGCACTAGTTATTGACAATCCAGCAATTTCTCCCCTTCACTTTACCCATATTTCCAATAGAGGCTCTCTTTTTCCTGTGATCGGATCATTCGCCGGCAACGCCGCCTGCTTAATCTGTTTGAGCGCTTCCTCCCGCTCATTCGGTTTCCCCGTCTTCATATCATACTGAACGCCACCGGGATAGGCGCCAAGGACAGTAAAATCGGGGCTTGAGCTGAGCTTTTTATGTCCGACTCCGGCTGGAATCACGACTGCGTCGCCTGATTTGAAAGGGATGGCAGCCCCTTTTTCTCCCCCAAACTGAATCACAGCCTCTCCCCTAAGGGCAATCAGGACTTCATGCGTATTGCTGTGATAATGATGGTATGGAAAAACACTCCCTGACCAGCTGTTTGACCAGCCATGCCGGATGACGATCCGCTCTGCCAGTCCGGTGTCCTTAAGCGCGTTTTGATACACCACGAGCGGAAAATCAGGGTGATTCGGAATCCTGCCGTCATCCGGAAAGAAGTATGTCTGTGTCTCTTTTTCCATCAATTTCACCTCCCTTTTTTGTCTTCCACACATAGCGGTTCTCAAAACATGATGTTTTTCTCATGATTCCATTGATCTGCATGATACCGAATTGTATAGTATAAAAAAATAATGCCAGAATGAGGGATATCATGAAAGCTATCGTTATCGGAATATTGGCTTCACTCTTCTTTTCAGTGTGCTGCCGGTTGTCATTGCGGCTTTTGCCTATCCGTTAGGAAACAGGAGAATGCTCGAAGAATACGGAGGCCGGCTTGATACATTTCAGCGCGTGCTTGGAATGACATTGGCAAGCCTTCCATTCTGGCTTATAT
The DNA here is from genome assembly GCF_038004765.1 of Bacillus sp. FSL R5-0576. Classification (NCBI taxonomy): domain Bacteria; kingdom Bacillati; phylum Bacillota; class Bacilli; order Caryophanales; family Bacillaceae; genus Bacillus; species Bacillus sp. FSL R5-0576. The sequence goes on along the minus strand of NZ_JBBORU010000001.1, from coordinate 1,169,079 downwards.
TAGCAGCTTACGGCTGGTGGTCAGATGGCCTTCCACAGCAAGTCAAACCGTTCAATCCTTATCGTTGCCATCAGCTCAGGCATCATTGCGACGATTTTATTTTTCTGGGCCACTGATATGGTAAGAGACAATCCTCAAAAACTCGCAGCTGTTGAAGCCACTCAATCCGGTGAAGTGATTTTCGCGCTGCTTGGTGAAATTGTTCTGCTGTCAGGCGTTTTCCCATCTCTTTTATCATTTGCCGGTTTATTCATTATAATAGCAGGGATGATGTTACATACCTTCGCTTCACAGCCGAGAAAACCGAAAAAGAAAGCACAGTCAAATCTGACTGCGTAGCATCTGCAGGAGAATGGGTGAAAGCCTGTTCTCCTTTATTTGTGCTACCAAAAGGAATCTGTTTCACGTTATAGTTAAATATAATGTCAGCCTACTTATATTGAAAGGTGATTATTGTAATGGAAGCAAACGATCAAACACAAAACATACCAGCCATCTCCTTCAGATCAGTCAGAAAAAGCTATAAACAAGATGGACAAACCTATGATGTGCTGCAGGATGTCACCGGAGACATTCAACAGGGCGCAATCGTAGCCGTTTTAGGCCCTTCCGGCTCAGGCAAAAGCACCCTCCTTTCTATGTGTAATTTAATGAGAACGCCTGACAGCGGCGAAGTCAACATATATGGAAAGGAAGTCAGAGAATGGAATGTCAATGAGCTGAGGCGAACGGCAGCCCTCGCGTTTCAATCGGCTCCCGTGCTCGACGGGACAGTGCGTGACAATTTAAGTCTTGTACAAAGGCTGCATCAATCCCAGCTGTACTCTCCTGAAAAGCTGGCTTCTCTTGCAGGGCTGCCGCCAGAGCTGTTAGACAGAAGCGCCAGAGACTTATCGGGCGGGCAGCGGCAAAGACTGTCACTGGCCAGAACGCTCTCAAATCCTTCCTCCATTCTATTGTTGGACGAAATCACATCGGCCTTGGACCCGGTTTCTGCTCTTGAGATTGAAGAACTGATCAAACGTCAGCATCAAGAGAAAAAATGGACAGTCATGTGGGTCACTCATAATATGGAGCAGGCAAAACGAATAGCCGATACCATTTGGTTTATGGCAGATGGCCGGCTGCTTGAAATCGCTGAAACCGAAACATTTTTCTCCGCTCCGCAGCATGAAGCAGCGAAAGAATTTTTGAAGGGAGGCACTCGGTAATGGATTACCTTTCTCTCTCTTTAACGATGATCTTTGTTTTGATCGCCTTGTTTTTATCAAAATCCTTTAAAGCCGGTGTAGAAAAAGACATGATCATCGCCACCATCCGGGCCGCGGTGCAGCTGCTTATCATCGGTTATGTTTTGTCGCTGATTTTTCGCGGAGACCACCCTGTTTTTATCCTGCTGATGGTGCTGTTAATGCTCGCGGTGGCGGCGCAAAATGTCATCAAGCGAAAGAAAAATACTATCGGTTCGTTTTGGAGGGTGTTTGCCGCGTTAGCAATCGTAGAAATTGTGACGCAGGGAATTCTGCTGTCTCTTCATATCATTCCGCTTACGGCACGATATGTCATTCCGATCAGCGGGATGGTCATCGGAAATTCGATGGTGCTCTCAAGTTTGTTTCTAAACCGGCTTAACTCAGAAGTCGGCGTTCGCAAAGAAGAAATTCAATTAATATTGTCACTTGGCGGCACACCGAAGCAATCCATACAGCGCATTCTTACCTCAGCGATGAAAATGAGTATGATCCCGACGCTCGAAAGCCAGAAAACACTGGGTCTTGTCCAGCTTCCCGGCATGATGACTGGCCAGATTCTAGCCGGCGCGGACCCGATTCAGGCAGTACGCTTTCAGCTCTTAATCGTGTTTACAACGATGGCCTCAGCCGCGCTGACTTGTGTAATCTTAAGCGTGCTGACATACCCATCATTATTCACCGTTCATCAGCAGCTGAAGCAGAATGAATGACAGACAAAAGCCGCTTTCCGAGGGAAAAGCGGCTTTTTGTACTTGTTATTCCTTTTCTTCATAATACTTGGCCAGCTCAACAATCATTGCACCCATCCGCTCAATCTCTGGCGCAAGCAGTCTCGTAATGCCCTCTTCCCGCAGTGCTTCAGCAGTCACTTTTCCGACAGCAGCTGCGATGGCGCGTTCTTCGAATACCTTCTTCACTTCATTGATATAACCTCGCCCCTTAGCAAAATCAAACAGGGAACGAACCTGAATGGCCGTTGTAAAACAAACGGCATCGATCTCACCGTTCATCAGCTCTCGGCATAATCGCTCCACCGTTTCCTCCTCCGGCGGGATGTGCTGATAAGGCAGAATCGGCAGGACAGACGCGCCTTTTTCTTCAAGAAATGCCATGAGAGCCGACGCTTTTTCGCCATGAAGCTGCACCAGGACTGTTTTTCCTGAAAAGTCGTGAGGCTCCAAAGAACGGATTAAGCCTCTTGTTGTCCCGTCTTCATCCGAAGCTTCCGGTGTGATTCCAAGCTTTTTCAGCGCAGACAGCGTTTTGTATCCCCGGCATGCCGCTTTCGCTTGGCAAATGGCCTGCAGAAACTCATCTTTCAGTCCAATTTTCTCTGCCATATCGACAAGAGTCTCCAGCCCGATGCCTGTCGTGAAAATGACCCAGTCAGCTTTTTCTTCCGCAAACGTCCGCAAATCCGGCTCCACCTGCTTCTCTGCTAAGTAAACTGTACCTTGGAGAGGCCGGATGACAGGTATTCCGCCCTGTTTTTCAATGATTGTACTGATTTCTTCCGTTTTTCGTGAGCCACCGATTGCCACGCGTTTTCCAAGTAACCCTTTTCCCATACCCGTTTCCTCTCCTCTTTGCATAGGCTTTTTATGTATACAAGCTTATTAAAGCTATTTTGGCGCAAACCAAGGGAGAAATCAAGATAAACCCAAACTCCTAAAATCCATTGAATACGCCGGAAGCTTGCTGTAAGATAAACAGCAGACACGTCTTGTAACGGAGGATCGACATGGAAACAAAAAAAGAAGAATATGAAACAAAAGGCTACGATACATCGATTGTTTACGAATTCAATGAATATCCGGACGCCCGCAGCGGGCGCTGCGACAACTGTGATTACACACTGTTCAAAAGCTCTGTAAAAGGCGGAAAATTTCTTAGAGAATGCCGGAGATGCGGGATGAAAAAAAATATTTAAACAGAAAACCGAAATCAAATTGATTTCGGTTTTTATGTTTTTACTGCGGGACAGCGGATTTTTTCATAAACGCTTCAATCTCAGCTGCCGCACGCTCCGCTCCGCCAGCTTCTTTTACATCCTTTTGCATATTCTTGACGCGGCTGAGCAACTCTTGATCACTGGATACAGCCTGAACCGCTTCCTGCAGGCTGGAAACATTCACTTCCTCTTTCGGCAAATAAACGCCAAGGCCTAATTCATCAACCCGATTTGCAGTGAGCTCTTGCTCGTACATTTGCGGAATGACGACAAGCGGCACACCTGCGTTCATCGCTTCCATCGTACTGTTCATCCCGCCATGAGAGATGAACAAATCAGCTTTCTCTAACACCTCAAGCTGCGGCACACTTTGGCGAATGGTAAAGTTAGCAGGAATATCCTCCAAGCTTTCTGGATCAATCGTTTTCCCAACCGACATGATCACTTGCCATGAAGAATCCCGAAATGCCTTGATGCACATCTTGTAAAATTCCGGCCATGCGTTAAACGCCGTACCCAAAGAAATCAGCATAAGCGGGCGATCATCCTTGTCAATCAACAAGCTTTCTTTTTCCTTCCGTTCTCCGAGAGAGGGGCCGACAAAACAGAAACGGTCATCGAACGTCTCATGCTGAATCTGAAAAGACTTCGGCATAAAGACAATATTTAATGCTTCCGGCACAGCTAACTGTTCAAATGAAACAGCCGGCAACTTCTCTTGCTCCAAGTAGGCTTTAAATTCAGCCTCTGCTTCTCTTATTTTTTTCAGCATGTCTTCATTTCCTAACTGAAAGGATTCATTTTGGGCATATGACGAACAGAGCTTAATGACCGGAACATTAAGCTTTTCAGCAAACAATTTACCAGCCAGCGCAACAAAGTCATAGATGATCAGATCAGGCTGATCACCCTTATATAACTCCTCAAGCTGCGGCAGAATGCTGAGTGATTCTTTCAAAAGGCTGAGGGGCGCGTCATTCTTTTCCATCATCTCCCTGATTTGCTTAGGATCAATATTCAAGGATGTATGATAGAGCAATGCTTCTCCACCGGCTTGCTGAACAGCGGGCGCAAACTCCTCAGTCGTCGCGTACGTGACACGGTGCCCTTTCTCACAAAGCTTCTCTACTAAAGCAAGCGTAGGATTGACATGTCCGTATGCCGGGATATTGATCATCGAAATATGGTACTTTTTCATGAATCTCCAGTCTCCTTATCTATTACATTTTCACACGGAAGCTCTTTAATCCGTATATCACACTGTTTTCAATCGGAGTGATACTGACGCACTCCATATGAGGAAAAGCAGAAATCAAAGACGTTAACGCGATATTTGCTTCAAGACGGGCAAGCGGAGCCCCAAGGCAAAAATGGATGCCATGGCCAAACGCAATATGCGGGTTGGGATGGCGGCGGATATCAAACATGTGCGGCCTGTCAAACTTCGCTTCATCACGATTTGCCGATGCCACAAACGCCAAAACCATATCACCTTCTTTAATCAGGTGCCCCCCGATCTCCGTATCCCGCTTGGCAATGCGCCTCAAAACCGGGGCGGGCGCTCTGAAACGCAAGGCTTCCTCCACTGCCTGAGGCATCAGTTCAGGATGGCTGCGCAGTTCCTCGTAAACGCCTGGCGTTTCTAATATGCTGTACATCGCATTTGAAATCAGGTTTGTAGTGGTTTCATTTCCGGCCACCAGCAGCAGCGTGCAAAACGGAATCAGCTCTTCACCGGACAGCTTCTCGCCTGTTTCTTCCGCTTCCACTAAAATAGAAATAATATCCTGTGCCGGTTTGTTTCGCTTTTCTTCTATGATGCCGGCAAAAAACGCAGCCAGTTCTTCCTCACACTTATCTCGTTCTTCCAAAAAGGCTTTTTCAGCTTCTTCACTTTTATCCTTCGGTGTACTGACCAGAAGATCAGACCATGCTTTAAACTGATCCATATGCGCTGAAGGCACTCCCAGCAGCTCAGATATCACAATAACCGGAAGCGGGTATGAAAAATCGTGAACAAGGTCAAACTCACTGCGCCCCTGACATTTTTGAATCAGTTCATCTGTGATTTCTTGAATTCTCGGTTCCCATTGCTTCATCACGCGCGGAGTGAAGGCTTTATTCACGACTGAACGGATTTTTGTATGCTTCGGCGGGTCCATGTTAATGATGGAATTTCCAATAGAGCTTGTCTGCTGCGGCATGTAACTGGAAAACAGCTCTTTATCCCCAACAACTTTTTTGACATCATCATAAAGAAAAACGCTCCACACTTGGTTTTCTTCATCGAAGGAAACAGGCGCATCCTTTCTCATCGATTCGTACCATGGAAACGGATGATACGCATCCTGTTTGTTTTTCCCATTGAGCAGCGCTCGCTGCAAGGCTTGCCGGCGGTTTAACACACTCATTATGGTCACTCCCTTGAAAGAATTCAGCAATGAATGTTCCACTTCACCTCCCGCTTTCGAAAAAGAGAGGGACTACCACATATAAGCAAATTGATAACAGCAGGCAGGCTATCACGATGTTCGATGCAGGCATCATATATTCCCCCTCGAATTTCGTTCATCTTACCATAATCTTTCAATTTTTTTCTATTCTGCACTGCTGTTTTGGCTCACAACGTGACCTTAGGCATAAGCACGCAAATCCAATATGGATTCAATTGCACCGCTCCGCTCAAAAAACGCCTCTGTTTTCAACCAAATGCACTAACTCCAAAAATGACTTTCCCATTATGTAAAATAAGCTGATTCTATGATTAAATAGAAGGTAAAAGGTGAAGGAGAGAACAACGTGGCAGCACAGACTGATTACAAAAAACAAGTTGTCGGCATCCTACTTTCACTTGCATTCGTACTGTTTGTATTCTCTTTTTCTGAGAGACATGAAAAACCGCTTGTTGAGGGAAAAAAACAGGAAAACTGGCATACTGTCGTCGACAAAGCCTCTGTCAAAATTTATGGCAGCCGATTAGTTGAAGAAAACAAATTAAAGCAAAAACTCGGCCATAAACAAGCCGATTCTATTTTGACCCTTCTGAAACTCGCCAACGAAAAACACATTACATTATAAAAAATAAAGAGCCCATAGGCTCTTTATTTTTTAGTCAAATATCGTTTTCTTGTCCGGATGGCGCAAAAAGTCAAACAGCATGCTAAGCTGTGAGGGGGTGTTTCGTTTAGGAGAAAGCGGCGGGAGTCTGTCTTCCGGAAAAAAAGCGGCATGATTCGTCTCGATCCCTGTTTCCCCCTGCCCGCCCGTCATGCTGCATGCGATGAAGATTTTATAATAGTGATAAGGCTGAGGGGGATGAGAGTGTTTATGGCTGTCTAGCACGGCCAGCAATCGAGACGGCTCTGTATCGTACCCCGACTCTTCTTTGATTTCCTTGACGACGTTTTCAGCTGGCGATAAACCAATCTCGCAAAATCCACCCGGCAGCGACCACAGCTCATCATGCTTCTCCCGGACAAGCAAAATCTGATTCTCTCGGAATACTGCGCCGCGAACATCCGCTTTCGGTGTCGGATAGCCGCTCTCCCTTTTCCATAAATCAGTGATAACTTCAATGTCCGTCTGTGAGTAATCCGCCATCATTTCCGCGCTAAGCTTCATTAGCTCTTCGTACCTCTCCCTGTCGTACACATCCTTGGAAAAAGCAAGCCCCGCCTGGGCGATCGCCCGAATCCGCTGTGCCCGTTCCAGCCATTTGGTTTGCATAATCGATCACCTCACTACCATTTTATACCATAAGTCTCTTTGAAATAAAAAAAGCATGTTCCGATCTTCCGGTGACATGCTCAAAAGATACCTTAATTCAATTTTACCAAATATGTAATATCCTCTGTTTCAAAATTTAAAAATGATGGATTATATGATAGAGTAAGGTTTTTTTCTCCTTTTGGAATCACAAAACTGACTGTGCCTGATACCTTTTTACCCGAGGCTAACTTCCCTGATTTTAGGCTTGTTTTCAGGTCAGCAGTAGATACTATGTTTGCTCTGATCGATTCATCCTTGCTGTCTTTCAATTCAAAACCGCCACTCGTATAATTGAAAGGCTTGTCACTTGTATTTTCGATCGATACCTCAGCTATTAAAAATTCTTCCTTTTGATTTATTGTTTTTTCTTTATCTCCTATTTTCGCCTTATATTCACCTTGTTCTGCCGTCGTATATACTTTATTGACCGAGAAATTTGTGCTGGAAGCTTTAAAAGTTTCGCCTACTTTATGCACCTTTTCGTCCGTTTTGGTTTCGTTTTTTTCCTCTGTTTTCTTTTCCGTTGCTGTTGCTTCTTTCTTTGCTGTCTTTTGCTCAGCTGACGCATCACTTGACTTGCTGCACGCAGAAAGCGCAAAGCCAATCGCTAGCACAAACAAAATGAATAATGCTTTTTTCATTGCTGTTCCTCCATCTAAAGTAATCGTTTTCTATTATAATCACGCTTTTCCTTTTCTTAACAGAGAACAAAGTAACAAATTACTCTATCATTTCCAGTCATATTATAGGTCAGCCAATGATATAGATATCTATCCTCTACTGAAAAAATACTGGACGGGCCTATGCTGTCATTTCATTTTTCCAAAATCAAAGCTACTTTGTCTTGTTTCTGAATTAGATATTTCATCCTAGTTCCTAAGACTCACCTCATAAAAAAACCCGAGCTGGCTGAAGCCGGCTCGGGTGGGAGGTCAATCTCGCTTGTTCATTCCTCTTTTCTCTCGGGGTTCCTGATGATGTTTTTGGTGTTCCGGAGGCTGCGTCGTGCGTTCCAGCTCCTTTGTATCTTGTCCCATTCCTTTTAAAAAGGAAAAGAGCAGTGTAATTGATTTATTGATTTCCGGGTCTTTTAGCGAGCGGATAATATCAAAATAACCTGTCTTTTCTTCGCTGTTTTTCTGCTCTACAGCGCTTGCCACACCCGCATTCACTTTCAAAATGAGAGGCTCCAGCTCCTTCACGTCCAGCATGCCGAGTGTTCCAAACAGAAGAAGCAGATTTTTCAGCGTATTGGCTGTTTCCTCTGTATCTGCCTTTTTCACCAGGATATCAAGAACTTTATCCCCTTGGCCAAAAAGGCCGCGGAGCAACGGCAGGACACCGCGCTCGTTCATATGGCCCAGCATATGCAAGGTTTCGAGAATCGCTTCTTTGTGATCAACTAGAGCATCTTCAATTTCCCGTAAATCACGCTTTCGCTGATCCTCCTCGGTTACCTCGATTTTCTGGATTTGTTTAATCGCTTTAGCCATTATGGCCCATCCCCCTTTTCACGGCGTCACCAGGGAAAATATAATCCTTCCGCGCCCATTTCTTTTGAACCTGCACACCGATTTGCGGCTGCGGATTGCCGTTGCGGTGGTTGATCTTAGGCAGCGGGCTGATTCCGTCGTGCTTCAAAATTTCCATCTTGGCCGATGTTTCTTTGTAAGCAGGCGTATCGGTATCCTTATCGGCATGGCTGCCTGTTAACAGGTTGATCGCCGCTTCCCCTGAATCGTTCATTGGCAGATATACTTCCTTCCCTTTGACTCGATCAGTAATCAGGCACTTCACTTTGACATTTCCGAAAGGCGATGTGAGTCTGACGAGGGTTCCGCCCTGAATCCCTCGTTCTGCCGCAAGCTCAGGAGAAATTTCTAAGAACACTTCCGGTGTTTTCTCCGAAATCCCTTTTGATTTGTAAGTCAGGTTCCCTTCGTGGAAGTGCTCCAAGAGCCGCCCATTGTTGACATGGATATCATATTCCTCACCGAATTCCTTAGGCTCTGTCCACTGGACAGGGTAGAGAATGGCCTTGCCGTCCGGGAAAGGGAAGCGCTCTGTAAAGAGTAAAGGCGAATCCTTTCCATCAGCGTTTACAGGCCATTGCAGGGAATTATAGCCCTCAAGACGTTCATAGGTGACACCGGCATAAAACGGCGACAGCTTGGCTGCTTTCTCCATAATGTCTGCAGGATGCTCATAGTGCCAGCCGGCGCCAAGCTTATTGGCAACCTCCATAATAATCTGCCAATCCGGCTTTGATTCGCCCAGCGGTTCAAACACCTGATACAAACGTTGAATCCGGCGTTCTGTGTTTGTAAAGGTTCCTTCTTTTTCAAGGCTTGGGCTCGCAGGAAGAACCACATCAGCAAACTCCGCTGTACGTGAAAGGAAAATGTCCTGCACCACAAAGAAATCAAGCTTTTCATATGCGGTGTGTACATGATTGATGTTGGAATCCACCAGGCCCATTTCTTCACCTTTTACATACATCGCTTTCAGCTGTCCGGAATGGATTTTTTCAATCATTTCGTGGTTGGTCATACCCGGCTCCTTCGGCAGCGGCACGCCCCACGCCCGCTCGTATTTTTGGCGGACTTGTTCGTCCGTCACTTTTTCATAGCCCGGCATTCTGTCAGGCATGCTTCCGAAGTCACTTGCTCCCTGCACGTTATTATGGCCGCGCAATGGGTAAGAACCTGCTCCCGGTTTTCCGTAGTTTCCTGTCACAAGCAGCAGATTAGAGATCGCCGTGCTCGTGTCGCTTCCTCCAATGTGCTGTGTCACGCCCATCGCCCACAATGCGCACACACTGTCAGCTTGCCCGATCATCTCTGCCATTTGGATAAGGGTTTCTCGATCAATCCCGGTTTTCTCCTCAGCATATTCAAGTGTGTACGGCGCGAGGCTTTTTACATATTCATTTCGTCCGTTCACTCTTTCTCTCAAAAATCGTTCATCGGCCTTGCCGTTTTCTATTAAATATTTGGCGATCGCATTCAGCCAGACGATATCCGATCCGGCACGCGGCTGGACAAATAAATCGGAGCGTTCTGCCATTTCGTGTTTTCTGATATCGGCGACGATCACTTTCTGCCCTCTTAGCTTATGAGCCCGTTTAATGCGAGTGGATAAGACTGGATGCGACTCAGACGTGTTCGAACCGATAATCAAAACAAGGTCCGCTTGCGCGATATCTGTAATTGATCCTGAATCACCGCCATAGCCGACTGTCCGGAACAGGCCGGCAGTCGCAGGAGATTGGCAATAGCGAGAGCAGTTGTCCACATTATTTGTGCCAATGACCCCTCTGGCCAGCTTTTGCATAAGATAGGATTCTTCATTTGTACATTTAGAAGATGTAATAAAAGCGAGAGAATCCGGGCCAAACGCCTCTTTTAATTCCGTGAACTTGCTGGCGATCAGCGATAACGCCTCCTCCCACTCTGCTTCACGGAAATGGTCACCTTCACGGATCAGCGGCTTTGTCAGGCGTTCTTCGCTGTTAACGAAATCCCAGCCGAACTTGCCTTTCACACAAGTAGAAATGCCGTTGGCTGGCGCTTCCTCCTGTGGCTCTACTTTCAGAATGTCTCTGCCCTTTGTCCAGACATCAAAGCTGCAGCCGACGCCGCAATACGTGCAGACGGTTTTCGTTTTTTTGATTCGTTCATCGAACATAGCAGATTCCATATCAGAAATCGCGAGAATCGAGCCGTAGCCTGTCTCTACGCCTTTCGTGATCTCGATCATCGGTCGCAGCGTTTCGTTATTGATGCCTGTTAAATATCCGGCTTCCCCTTCCATTCCTTTTTCCATCATCGCGTTGCACGGACAGACCGTTGAACAATGGCCGCATGACACACATGACGACTCATTGATCGGCACGTCGTTATCCCAAATGACGCGCGGGCGTTTCCGCTCCCAGTCAATGGTCAGCGTTTCAGTTACCTGAACGTCCTGGCATGCTTCAACACAGCGTCCGCACAATATACATTGATCTGGATCATACCGATAAAACGGATGGGATTCATCCTTATGGTATGGCTTGTGATCAAACGGAATGCTTTGGTGATTGATTTTCATTTCCTTCACCGTATTATGTATTTCGCATCCCCCATTGTTGTAATCGCAAACTGTACAATAAAGCTCATGATTATATAAAATCTTGTCCATCCCGATGACCTGCGCTTTTTTCACGTCAGGTGAGAGCGTATCAATGATATCCCCATCCTTTAATTCAGCGGAGCACGACCTCTTCAGCTCACCATTGATGCTGACGATGCACGTATCACATGTTTCAATCGGCCCTAAGCTTGGATGATAGCAAACTTGCGGCACTTCAATCGAGCTGTTATTCAAAAGCTGCAGCACCGTCTGTTCCTCGGACGCTTCCATTTCAACGCCGTTTATTGTGATTTTTTTCTTGCCAGGCATCTCCATTCCCCTTTCTTGCTTTATATACCGAATTACCTATTTCAGTTCCCTTACAACAACTCAATAAAACATACAAAGCGCACTCACATGTTTTATTGCACTAACACCGGGAAACGGGATGGTAGATCAATAAGGAGGGATCAACATGAAAAAGACAATGTCTGCTATTACCGCTGCGGCAGCAGTAACAAGCTGTTTTACCGGCTTTGGGGCTGCGTCCTTTTCAGCACCGGCAAAGGCCGCAGCTCAAACAAATACACTCTATGAAAATACAAACCAATCAGCCACTGAGCTCGTCAAAAACCTTTACAACACCGCCTACAAAGGGGAAATGCCTCAGCAGGCGCAAGGCCTTACCATTAACAAAAGCACAAAAGGGGATGTCCACGCTGCGTTTGGGGAACCGGAAAGACCAGTCGGGGGAGACAATCGATTTGATTTATATCACTGGAATATGGGACAGCCGGGCTACGGATTTTCCTATCATAAAGACATGACAATTTCAGAAATCCGCTACTTTGGAACCGGTGTGGAACGGCAGCTGAATTTAGGCGGAGTTACGCCGGAAGTGCTGCAGAAGCAATTAGGGCCAGCAAATCGGGTGTTAACCGTCCCGTTTACCGATGAAATCGATTATGTATATGATACAGGCCGCTATGAACTCCATTTTGTAATAGGCACGGATCAGACAGCCGACCATGTAAACCTAAAAGCAAAATAAACACCCTATGCGGCTATTCAGCCGCTTTTTTAGTGGACAAATAAAAGCTATATTCCTTACAATACAGGGAGATGAAGCAGAGACGGGGTATCAATTCGCAATGAAGCGAAATCGTTGGATATATGCAGTTTTCACCTTACTGATCATTGGGCTGGGGCTTGGATCCAGAGCATACTCCAGGGTTCTTCCTGATACCCTCAATACTTATCTTGGGGACTCGTTGTGGGCCGCCATGATCTTTACGGGATGCGGATTTCTATTTCGGAAGCTGAAGACAATGATAACGGGCATTATCAGTCTTTCTTTCTGTTTTGTCATTGAATTCAGCCAGCTCTATCATGCCGAATGGATCGATCAGATTAGGGATACTTCTCTTGGCGGACTTGTACTGGGGTACGGTTTTTTATGGAGCGATATCGAAGCATATACAATCGGAATTGCCGCCTGTGCCGCCATAGAACTGCTGGTTTTGGGAATCAAAAAGCGCCGCTGTATGTGACGCTTTTTTTCATTTGGAAAACAATCCGCACTGAGAAAGAATGGTCTTCGCATCCAAACGCGTGGCCTCGCTTATCGTGATATGATGTTGATTCATAAATGACTGAACGGCATGATAGCCAACTGCATAACCCGCAAAAGCCGATAAACCTGCAGGCTTAAAGCCTTGGTCGTTAGCAATTGGATCACCAAACATATAACGGCTGACTTCCGAAAATCCTTTCACATCCAGCACCTCATTAATCACATCAATGGAATATTGCAAATCCTCATGATCAAAACGAGTTACCCAAGGGCCCAATCGTTCCGTGCCAAACAGCTCTCTGGCGAATGATTCCGCCAATCCTTCAATCACAAGATAATCCCCGACACTTACAGAGCCATGATGAAAATCTATATACGAAAACCGCACATTATGATGAAACTCATGAGCAATAATTGAAGGAATCCTTGGCAGGTTATAACGGTTCGGATCAATCCATACATGAATAAAGCCCGGTATCCCGCCAAACCCGCAGTAGCCTTTTTGCAGCTGAAGTTTATTTGGATCAGCGATATAAAGGCCGAATTTGATCTCCTCTGCATTCACCCGCAGCTGTTCGCGCTCAGCAAAAAATATGCATTGCCGAAGTGCAGACTCAGCTGTCTCTGAAACATGTGATTCTTTCAGTATTTGCAGTGCTTTCTGCCCGCTTTCAGCATCACGGACATCCAAATAGCCCAGCATTTTCGCAGCCATGATCACATCATAGCCGTTTGGCTCCTTCGCTTTCAGCGGAACTTGGATGGCGGTCCACATCTTTTCAAACGGCCTCATCATCGTATACCGAAATTCATCTTCTCTTTTCTGTTCTTCCATTGAAAACAGCTTTTCGTATTGCTCAAAGGTCTTTTCCATTACAAGATTCATCCTGATCCCTCCTTGTCAAAAACATACGGTATGCTCTAGCGTAAGGGTCAACAGGAGAAATTAAGCCATTTTTCACTGTAAAATGATACAAAGCCGCCGATAGGTAAGACATAGGAGGTGGAACGATGGATATTCCTGCTTTATCAGTTGCAATGCATCAAGCATCCCTTGCCCAGAATGTTAATATCGCTTTAACGAAAAAAATGCTGGACACCGCCCAGCAAAATGCCGATCAAACCTTAAAGATGATTCAGCATCCGACTCTCGGACAAACCATTGATGTAAAAGCTTAACCTCACACCAAAGGCGGCCAATAACTCCATCCTCCCGGCCGCCTTTATTGTTCACAAAAAAGCATGCATGTTTTGATTGTTCCTCCGTATGATTTATTGTTTGCCATATTAAGGAGGTCATAAAGGATATGAAAAGACTGTTTACGAAGGCTTCATTGGTGTTATTCGCAGTAGTATTTGTTTTTGCCGTCAAAGGTGTACCCGCCAATGCGGAAACCCATGCCTACGATGGAAAAAGCCCTTATTACAATGATTGTGCGTCCAGCGGCTCTACAAAAAAATCCTCAAACTTAGTGAATGCAAGCAATCAAGTCATCGGAGTAGTCGAGCTTAAATTCAGCAGTACATGTAAAACGGCTTGGGCAAAAATCACGATGAATAATACATTGACGTCTGGCTTTGAAGCAAATGCGGAGATTACCCGAAACACGGACGGCAAGAGATATAATTGTGATTCTGCAGGCGGCAATGGAAAAGCGGTGGCCGGCCAAAAGTCTTGCTATACACCGATGGTATATGATTTAGATCCAAGGACTTCTTACGCTTTCGGCAAGTATTCAGGGCCAAACTTAAATGTTTGGGCCACCACAGGCTCTTATTAAATAGAAAAAAGGCTGTCCGTACGGACAGCCTTTTTTAATTTATTTCGCTTCTCTTTGTTTTTTAACCTCTTCAAGCTGAGAAACTGTCACCAATTGATAGCCTTGATCGGTGAGCTTTTTCATAATTTCATCGGCCGCATCAGCAGAGGTGCGGTAAATATCGTGAATCAAAATGGTTCTTCCATCTCCCGCCTGATTCATGACACGGTCAACAATTGTTTTTTTGTTACGGTCTTTCCAATCTTCCGGGTCAACATCCCATAACGCAACATCCATTTTCATTTGACTCCGCAGTTCATCATTAATGCCGCCGTATGGGGGTCTTACAAGCGTCGGACGGTATCCGCTTATTTTTTCAATGATGTCTTGCGTATCATTGATCTGCTTTAACGCTTCTTTCACTGAAAGCCTTGTGAGAAGCGGATGGCTCCATGAATGGTTCCCCACCTCATTTCCTTCTTTCAGCATTCTTATTAGCGTTTCCGGATAATATTGAACCCTGCTCCCCAAAACAAAAAACGTGGCATGACCCTTATATTTCTTCAAGGAGTCTAGAATCTGATTTGTTGTCGCAGGATTCGGGCCGTCGTCGAAAGTAAGCGCAATGACTTTTTGATTTGGATCAACCGTTTCCTCTTTGGGTAAAGAAATCACTTCATGCTTCGGCTTTTGTTCTTTGATTTTATTTTTATTTTTTGCTTTATCAATATATTGTTCTTTCAGAATGTCTTTCAAAAGACTTTTCTTAATGGCAATCGATTGCTCTCCAAGATAGCCTGCTGCAACCTGATATGTGTCAAAGTAAAGTTCGATATAATCCTCCTTGATGGCAAAGCGGCTGAAATTTTCTTTTTTCGGAGCCGTCCCTTCCTTTAACAGTGCATCGTCCGCTGCAATGTCCTTATTCTTTTTCAGTTCGTGATAAGCGATTAACGAAAGCTTATGTAAGTAGTCAGCGTCCTCTTTGAAAATATCATCAATGGAAAGAAACGCTTGTTTACTAAAATCATAGTTAAACGTTTTTTTCACGGTTTGCCCGTGTGCCCCGCCGATGTATTTATATTCATTAAATACAATCGCCACTGTCTGTTTGGCATAATGGACAATTTTATAATCAACATTTAATTCGTTGCGTTTTGTCGTATGCTCTTGGTCAACGTCTTTTGTTTCCTTTTGAAATTGACGAACCTCTTTTTCTGCGAATCTTTTTAATGCCGAATCCATTTTTTCATTTTTGAAAACGGGATAGTTAACCGCGTAATTAAAAGTTTTCCCGTCATTCACAAGCGTTGCGATCTCAACATTCCCATATTGAGAATCAGTTCTTACTTTATTCATGACCGTTTCTTTTTTCAATGAATGATTATGGAAAAAGCCGATAAGGCCCACCACACATACAACTGCTATTAATACATGAAACCATTTGATTCTTTTTGCCAACAACAAAAACTCCTTCTTTCGTAGCCATTTCGATTTACTCTTCATCAGTTGGAACTGTATCTATTTAGAAATGATTTTGTAACATTGTAGTAACATTTATTTCACATTTGTAATACTATGAGATTTAGAAGTTCATGTCAATCCTTTTTAAGGAATTTCATCATAAAAAAAACCGAGTTTCATGAATGTACATACACCCAACTTAAGCATCAAGAATATAGTAAAAGGAATAAAAAAAGCTAGGGAGGTTTTCCTCTTGGATTACCCTTTGAATGAACAGCCATTTGAACAAATTACCCCTTATGATGAAAGACAGCCTTATTATTATCCGCGTCCGAGACCGCCATTTTATCCGCCTTATTATCCAAGACCGTATTATCCGTTCTACCCGTTTTATCCGCGCCCGCCTTATTACTACCCGCGCCCGAGACCGCCTTACTACCCTTGGTACGGTTACGGCGGCGGTTATGGCGGAGGATATGGCGGAGGTTACGGTTACTAGTCGCCGCATATCAAAATGGGGGCAGTCCAGCTCCCCATTTTTTTATTTTAAAAATGACAATATCATGACAAATATAGGAAATAATTGTGATTCCGTCTCCCTCTTGTTACGATAACAAAAGCATGCAGTTTTGGGGGAGGCGTCTATTTTTGGAGAATACAAGGGATTCTGCAGCCATATCTGAAACAAAATACATAAAAGCTTCGAACCGGGTAACCATTTACGATTTTATCAAACTTGCAAAACCCGGCATTATCATATCAAACTCGATAGCAGCCTTCGGCGGGTTTTGGATCGCGTTTGCAAGCGCAGAAAAAACGTTAACCGGAATGGCTTTTTTGATGACAATGGTGACAGCAATGTTGGGAACCGCGTTTGTGATGGCTTCCGGCACTGTCTATAACAACTATTTTGATCGGCATATGGACGCAAAAATGGCACGCACTCGCAGCAGGGCCTCGGTCACAGGGAAAATGCCGCCAGCCATGATCTTAACATATGGATCTGTTTTAGGAATCACAGGTCTTGCCATGCTTTATTCCCTCAATCCATTAACGGCCTTTCTCGGACTGGCCGCCTTTATTTTTTATGCGATCATCTATACGGTATGGGTGAAACGAACGTCTGTGTGGAGCACATTTGTCGGGAGCTTCCCAGGAGCTGCGCCGCCATTGATGGGGTATTGTGCCGTAACCGGTGACTTCAGTATGACAGCAGTGCTGTTGTACACGATTATGTTTCTGTGGCAGCCGCCGCATTTTTGGGCGATTGGGATAAGACGCAAAGAAGAATATCGTGCCGCTGGCGTTCCGCTCTTGCCAGTAGTCAAAGGCAACCATGTAACAAAAATAAAAATGATGCAATATATTGCCGTCCTGGTGCCGGTCACGCTATTATTCCCTTTCTCTCTCGGCACCGGCCATATAAGCCCATTTTATTTCTTAGCCGCCTTGGTTCTCGGAGGCATATGGATCAAAAAAAGCATCAAGGGATTCAAAACAGACGATGACGTGAAGTGGGCAAAGGATATGTTTGTCTACTCGCTTATTTATTTTTGCTTGCTGTTCTTCATCATGATGATCGATTCATTTATGATGTTTCTGATCAGATGATGCAAAAAGAGCCACACATTAATGTGACTCTTTTTTGTTTGGAAAAACAGCATCTAATAGAAATGTCACGGCAAAAAACACAGCCATGCAAATCAAAAATCGTATAATCTCACTCAAAATCCAGCTATCAGCTATGCGCATACCATCGGTTTCTCGGAGGGTTGCGCATATTGAAAAAATCATGAGTATGTTTTTTAGGGTTTCTTTGTTCATAAAATACCATCGCTTTCTCGATAGGATGACTTAAAGGCAATGAGATAAGTCATCAAGATATAAAATGTGTCGCATCGTTGCATGTTTTGATTGAAAGAAATCATTGTTTTTCTGCCAGCCAATTGTAAAGCTCAGGCAAACAGATGAAAACCGTTTCTGTGAAAAAGCAGATCTAATCGAATGCTTCTATACTCTCTCCACAAATAAAAAATGCTAAGAAATACATTTGTTTCTCTAATCTATAAACCCGCATTCTTTTTCCATCATCAGGTATTATAAGCCAAAAACAAACAAAAAAATAGACTTGCGTTTGAGTTGTATGAAAGTGAAATTGCAAGAATAACCCATACGGTGGTAATATATTGTTTGATTTTCCCATATTCATAGATTTGGAGGTCATATAAAAGTGAAGGGAATATTTTTAGTTGTTCAGCTTGGATTTTCTATTATGATATTTCTGTTTTTAGCTGCTGTTAATTGGTATCAAGGAAGCGAGCTTGTTTCAGATCGATTTGATTGGAACTATACTGCTAAACTCTCAAAACTGCTAAATGGAATTGATGCCGTCAGCAGCCCCAAACAAATTTCACAGCTTGATTTTTTCATCTACTCCGCTAAACACTACCCTGTTATGAGTGCGTTAATGATCATCTCCTTCTTATATGTTCTGGCCGCTCTTTTTTTACTTATATACTCAGTCAAATGCAATAAGCAAGAGATTTATTTGAACTGCTGACCCGGTAAAATTCGTTTTTATAGCCCCTTAACTCTTCCCAGATGCATGCAGGCATCTGGCATAAATGTATTTGTTTAGTGAGCGAAATATACTTTCGGACCTTAACCTAGGTTTTCGGAACTTCTTGCTCAATTATGCGTATACCTTAATAGGAGGGATCAAACAATGAAAGAATATGAATTCGTAAGAGTTGAGCTGAGCACGATGAGAAGAAGGCCTAAAGAAGACTACCAGCAAATCATCCATGATTATGCGAAAAGAGGCTGGAGATTCGTTCAGATTTTCGCTCCCAGTATAGATGGGTATGGGGCAGCTGCTTATTTTGAAATCATATTTGAAAGAGATACGGAAAAAGCTTAATCGATATGACTAAGCTTTTTCGTTTCCCCTATATCTGCATCTATACAATTTTTGCAAATGCGGCATCACATGATTTGGCTAAATCTTGTGGCGCCAACTTTAGCTGCATACCGATTTTCCCTGCACTGACAATGATAAAATCAAGCGTTTCTGCAGATGCATCAATATAGGTCGGGAACAATTTTTTCATGCCAATTGGCGAGCAGCCGCCGCGAAGATAGCCTGTTACCGCTAATAGCTCCTTCATTGCAATCATTTCTATTTTCTTTTCCCCTGTCACCTTTGCTGCCTTTTTTACATCTAACTCTTCTGCAACGGGTACAACAAAGACATAATAATGATTTGTTCCTGCTGCTGCAACCAACGTTTTATATACATATTTCACAGGATAACCGATTTTTTCCGAAACAGAGATGCCATCTACAGGCTGGCCGTCTGTTTTATACCCTAATAACTCATAAGAGATGTTCTGCTGTTCTATCAGACGAACCGCATTTGTTTTTGCCATTTTTTTCGCCATCGTTTTCACCCACTATCAAAATGATGTATGTCTAACTTCTTGCAGTAATATGTAAATTCTATCATCCTAACCTGCATTTTCAAGGTTACTAGCATTGAACAACGAAAGGACAAATTGATTACCTTGGACACCTATAGCCCATTATTAGTCTACATGGAACAAAACAGGAATGAACAAATAACTCCCACATACAATTTGTATGAATGGAAAATAAAGGAGTGGTTGCTTTGTATCATTACTTTTATGGCCCTGCGTTAATTCCTTACTTTTCACATACTCATAACCCTCAAAGAAGTCCAGACTTTTCAGAAAGACAGCGAAGAAGAGAAATCACATTGACTGTGGATGGCTTTGTCCCCCCATCTTCCACCGAAGATCTTAGAGACGGCTTTTATTCTTACGCATGGACGAACCAACAGGTCATCAATCCAGGTGAATACTTAGTTTGTCATCTAGAAGGAAGAGATATCAACGTGATAAATGGTGGGTTCACTCCGCGCGATACTGCTCCATTGTATGCGGTAGCAAGCTTTCCAAGACGAAGAAACCAATGGGTCATTATCATTCATAATCCTGTGCAAACCCAAAGAGCCATATCGCTTTATTTGATTGCGAAAAGGTAGCACAACATGTTATCAGAAACCCTGCATTCAGGAACAGAAAAACGGGTAGGGACACATTAACATCAGCATTTTCCTACCCGTTTTTGGGCTGGGCAAACTCTCACCTGTCACTCTTTCAATCCCCCTCAATTTTTTCATCTTTCTCTACTGCCAAGGTATCAGAGAAAATTGTTATATGTTATCATTATTCCCAGTAAAAAGAAAAGAGGATTAGATATATGGTTCTCCTTGAAACGAATCGATTACGTTTAAAAACGATTGATATTCCCCTTCTTGACGCCGCGTCTAAACAAGATCATCAGGCTATCAAAGACTTAGGTTATGAAACAAATGGTGAATGGCCAAATTCTGATTTTTTTGAAGCGATACCTTATTTCCGCGAGATTTTAGTCAAAAACAATGGAACAAAAGGATTTGATTCATGGATTATTGTAAAGAAGGACAGTCATGAAATTGTTGGGGGAACTGGATTTTTAGGTGACCCAGACGAAAATGGCATGATTGAAATCGGTTTTGCAACAAATAAAAGTCATCGCCGCAAAGGTTATTGTGTGGAAGCCGCCCAAAAACTAATAAACTGGGCATTAAGCCAAGAAACAGTATCCCGGATCACCGCAAGATGTGAACATGATAATCTAGGCTCACAAAAAACCTTGGAGAAGTTAGGGTTTATATTGGATCATAAATCAGCGGATTATAAACATTGGATATATGTTACGAAGTAGAGTCCTTAATTACAAAAGCAGGCACTGCGCCTGCTTTTGTTTGGATTATTTACCTCTGTGCTTCTTTTTCGCTTTTTGCTTTTTGAGCATATACCTTTGCTCTTTTACATGTTCTCGTTGTTCTTTCATTATTTGTTTTTTCTCTTGCTTTCTTGCTTCAAGCTCTAGCTTTATCGCCTCTTGAGCTTTAGAAGCTACTCCGGCGTTTTTCAACTCTTTTGAAACCTGGCGCTGCAATCTTTTTGGATTGATCTTTTTTTGACGTCTGCCTTGTAAACAAACTCCTTCCTGCTCAGCTTGGGCCAACATATTCAGGAGTTGGTTATGAACAAACTCTAATACTTCAGAATCCCTCGGCTCTGTGCCAAAAAGATGACGAAAGGCTCTTAGCTTTCCATTGTTCACAACTTCAACAACGCCTACCCAAAACTGACCATCATAGTAAACCGTTAATTTCATAACGATTCCCTCCTCATAAAAGATATTAAAGAATGATGGACATCCCGAGGAGGGGAAGGTTACTGACATGATCAATCATGCATCCGGACTACCAACCGAATCGTGTTTTTTCATTCTTTACCATATACAGAAAAGAGTGTAACATTTCTTCTCCAACTATTAAACTCTTATTTTAGTTAGATCATTGCTGGAGAATAGGCGTCTTCACTCGCAAATTTATTTCTCAAGCCCTGCCATGTTACAGATGGGAGACGATACATTCTGCATATCCTTTGAGTTTAAATTCTCCAAGACCGTGAGGCAGAAACATATGATCTCCTTTTTTGAAGGGATAGACATACTCACCAGAGATCATACGGCCCTCCCCTTCAATCACACTGATAAGAAGGAATGGTTTTTGCTGCTTTAAGCTTGCTGATCCTGATAAGTTCCATTTCCCCACCGAAAAGTAAGCGCATTCAACTAATGTCGTTGTAAGCAAATCCTCAATTTGTTCATGGTGAACTGTTTGCCGCTCTGGAATAGACGGGACCTCTATCACTTCGATACTCTTTTTCAGATGAAGCTCGCGTAGCTTGCCTTCTGCATCTTTTCGGTCATAATCATATAATCTGTAGGTTGTGTCTGAATTCTGCTGCGTCTCCAAAGCAAGAATTCCTTTTCCAATCGCATGAACAGTACCGCTTGGCACATAGAAAAAATCCCCCGGCTTTACCTTTACACGGCGCAAGAGCTCATCCCATTCTCCACGCTCTATCATGGTAGTTAGTTCTTCCTTTGTTGTTGCATTGTGGCCATAAATAATCTCGGCATCTTTTTGGCAATCAATAATGTACCAGCATTCTGTTTTTCCAAGCTCACCGTTTTCATGTATGTTGGCATATTCATCATTCGGATGCACCTGAACAGATAAGTCCTGGTCAGCATCTAATATTTTTGTAAGCAGAGGGAAACGGTCCCCTTCAAGCTGTCCGAA
The DNA here is from genome assembly GCF_038004765.1 of Bacillus sp. FSL R5-0576. Taxonomy (NCBI): domain Bacteria; kingdom Bacillati; phylum Bacillota; class Bacilli; order Caryophanales; family Bacillaceae; genus Bacillus; species Bacillus sp. FSL R5-0576. The sequence goes on along the minus strand of NZ_JBBORU010000001.1, from coordinate 1,146,974 downwards.
TAAATGTCTGTGATGTTCCCATAATTCGCTGAGCGTGAACCCCTTATACATTCCGTTTTGAACAACGCTTTGACCATTTTGATGCGCGGCAAAAGCCCAGCACTCTCCTGTTCGTTGTGATGGAATGGTATAGCCAAAATCAGCTAAAGCGGTCCCGCCCCAAATTCTTTCTTTGAAAACAGGCTTGAAAAATAACGGTTCAGTCGTCATGAAAATCCCCCGCTTTATTCGATTTCTTCTAGCAGCTTGTAGGCTTCTTCTGTTGTTTGCACGGAGAGCAGCCGCTCCCTATAATTGTCATCCATTAGCTTTCGAGATAGCATCTGCAGTATTTTGAGATGCTGGTTTCCCCCGCTCTCTTTCGGTACAGCAATCATAAAGATTAATTTAGCTTCTGATCCATCCAGGCTATTCCAATCAACGCCTGATCGTTTGATCCCAAAGGCAACACTCGGCTCCCTGACCGCCTCAGACTTTCCGTGCGGAATCGCGATATTCATGCCAATCGCCGTTGTTCCCTGTTGTTCACGATTCAAAATGGCTTGTTTAAACCCGCTCTCTGAAAGCAGCGCACCTCTTCGGGACAATTTCTGAATCAATTCATCTATGATGTCATCCCTCGTTTCCCCCGATAAATTTGGTTCAATTAATTCCGGGCTGATAATGTCTGTCAGTTTTTTAAATTCCGACATCTCAGCTTTTTGGCTTTGGATTGGCTGCTTTATTTCATTTGCTGCCGCAGCTTCACTTGGCGCGGAGGGCGGTGCAGTTTCACTGAGCACAGGAGACGCCGTAATATCCTTTTTTAGTACATTGACGAACAGAGCAGTGACAAGAGATCCTGCAATCACAGCAATAAAAAACATCAAGACATGATCAACTGCGCCAAGCACTGCAACGATAGGTCCGCCGTGCGCCACTCTGTCTCCCACATTGCCAATCATGGCTATCACAGAACCTGTCATTGAGCCTGCCATAATACTTGGAATGACGCGCAGAGGGTCCTGCGCCGCAAATGGAATCGCTCCTTCAGTAATACCGAAGAGTCCCATCGTAAATGCCGCTTTCCCCATTTCTCTTTGGGATGTCTCGAATTTTCTTTTTCCTAAAAACGTTGCAACACCAAGGCCAATCGGCGGGATACAAATGGCGACAGCAATTGGTCCCATAATTTCATAATTTCCTTCTCCAATCATTGCCGATCCAAACAGAAATGCGACCTTATTTACGGGACCGCCCATATCAAATGAGATCATCGCACCTAAAATCAATGCCAGAAGGATCGAGCTCGAGCCTTTCATCCCCGCCAGCCAAACTGTTAAAGAGGCGAAAATTTGAGCTACAGGCGCGCCGATCAAAAACACAAACGCTAAACCTACAATCAGTGATGCAAACACCGGAATAATAATAATCGGCATAATTGGCTGGATTGCTTTTGGAACTTTTAATTTTTTTATCCAAAGTGCAGCATATCCGGCCAAAAACCCGGCAATAATCCCCCCGAGGAATCCGGCGCCGCTTGCGCTGTCATAAAAACTTCCAGTCGCCGCAATATAACCGCCGATCATCCCTGGCACAAGCCCCGGTTTATCAGCGATGCTATAGGCGATATAGCCGGCTAAAATCGGAATCATAAATGAAAATGAAGCACTGCCGATCTGTTCAATCGTTTTCCAGAAGGAGTCATCCGGAATAACTAAGCCTTTAGGTGTTTTCTCCCCTCCAAGCGTTAATGCAACCGCTATCAATAATCCACCGACGACAATGAAAGGAACCATAAATGAAACGCCGTTCATTAAATGACGGTAAATAGGATTTTGCTTCTTCTCCTGGTGATTGCCAGATTCCGATTTTGCAGCGGAACGATAGACCGGCATATCCCCGTTAAGAGCGGTTTGAATCAATTCTTCCGGTTTGCGGATGCCGTCCTGTACCCCGACAGATAGCAGTTTTTTGCCTATAAACCGGTCTTTGTTTACCGAGCGGTCTGCAGCAATAATGATTGCGTCCGCTTCGCGAATTTCCTCTTCGGTTAGCTTATTTTCGACACCAATTCCCCCCTGGGTCTCAACTTTGATGCTGACGCCCATTCTGTCAGCAGCTTTTTGCAGATTTTCCGCTGCCATATACGTATGGGCGATTCCGTTCGGACAAGAAGTAATCGCTAACAGTTTCATAGGAAACCTCCTTTAAAGTGTGAATAATCAGATCTTGTCTCAACTGTATACCGAAATCAGCACTTAAAAATCGCTTTTTTTACCATAGGTTCCGGAAATAAAGGCATTTTTCCCTATAACAAAAAAAAGCAAGGAATAATCCCTGCTTTTTAATAATCCAAATGAGATAAAAATGACATGACATTGGTTTCTTTCGTCAGCTTTTGGACAAAGGCCGGCTGCTCGCTAAGATATGAGAGCTCGCTAAACAGCTGCTTTGTCATGGTTTGATCCTCGTGTTTGACAGCCAGCATAAAGACAAGCGAAACTTTTTCATTTCCCCATTCAAGCGGCTCCTTTAATGTGGCAATCGCGATTGCTGATTGTTTAATAAATTTAGCGTTCGCATGAGGAATGGCAATGCCTGACCCAATATTTGTCGCCGACATTTTTTCCCTCATCACCGCATGAACCGCATAGTCCTTTTCAACATAGCCTTTCTCAAACAAAGCTGTCGCCAGCTGTTCAATTAACTTGTAGCGATGCTCCGCCTCCTGCTGCAAAAAAACCAAAAAAGGAGTCGTATTGTTCAGCATCTGAAACGTTTTTTGTTTTTGGCGGTGTGGTTCGCCCAGCTGACGTATAAATGCACTTAATTTCTTCTCTTCGCCAGGCTCTAACAGCGGAGACACAACAATATGGGGGGCCGTTATATTCTCCAGCGCAATGGTGGATATGACAAGATCGATATCCTCATGCTTTTTGATATAATCCTTTAAATCGGCCTTTGCAATACAAGCCATTACAGCGATTTGGTGATATTTCCGTTCAATTTTCGTCCGCAGCAATTGGGACATCCCAATTCCCATGTGGCAGACGACGATCGCCTTTTTATGTGCCTCGCTGCTGCACTGCATCCGTTCGATGGCTGCTTGAAAATGCAGTGTCAAATATGCTGCCTCTTCCTCAGGAATATGAAGATCAAATGTTTGATTGATGTCTTCCAAAACGTCAATGATAAGATGAAACAAATAAGGATACATCTTTTTAATATCATTCAGCATAGGATTTGATACTGAAAGATCGTAGCTCAGCCGCTGTAACACTGTATTGAGATGAATGTTCAAACCATTGATCAAATCCAGGTCTTTATGAAAATCCATCATTTTCAGCTCTGAAACACGATTGATTAAATGCTCTACAACCTTAGGAAGCACAGCATTTTCAAAGTTTTCTTCTTTCTGTAATGGATAACGAACTTTACCGCCCAATATATGTAATGTTAAATACACGGCTTCTTCTTCTGGAAAACGGATTGCAAAAACCGGTTCGAGCCGTTGCAAACAAGCAAATGTCCATTGATATTCTTTCTTCTTTTTTACTGCCGCCATTTCTTTCGGGGACAACGAGATCGGCTGCTTCATTTTGATCCGGCGGACCATTAATAATGTATGCAGCAGCAAACTCTCAAACGATTCATCTGTGAAATAGAGAGAATGCTTTTTTTGTAATGATTTGATTTCTCTCGTCACAAAATCTACTTCATAATGTAAAAACTTACTTTTAATAAATTGGCTCGTAAACTCTGTATTGTGAATCAAATCAGATATTCTTGCCAATGCCTTTCTTTTATTTCTTTCGTTCCCTTCAACCTTTAATCCAAGCCGCTGCCTAGAAACGAGCGTGAGATCAAAACGCTTCAGCCACTCTTCTACTGCGTATAAATCCTTTTTAATGGAAGATCGATTGACAAAATGCCGAGCGGCAATTTCTTTTGCGGAAACAGGCTTCGGATTCATTAATAAATCATAAGCAATGTGCAGCATTCTTTCTTCATCGGTCCGCTGCCTAGAAGAAAAATGATCAGTATGTAATTGTTGGCTTAGCCAGGTCCTCTCCTGTTCTTCTATATGTAAATAAACGCCCAACCCTGGTTTTCGAATAAGCTGTGCATGAGAATGCTCATTGAGATAATCCTCGATCACTTTCAAATCATTCCGGATTGTTTTTTCAGAACACTGTACCCTATCTGCGAAATCTTGCACAACTAAATAGTCATCAGGTTCAGATAACAACAGATACAAAATCTCTTTTTGTCTTGTATTTATGTATTCCATCTGTTTTTCTATCCTTCCTGTCAGTATCTACTTGAGCAAATTGATAGTATAAGTATAATATATAAGAAACCGTTTACATTATAAAATAAAATCATAGAGACAAAAGTTTTGTTTTTTACCGAAGCTTCCGGAAAAAAGCGATTTTTATACTCTTTGAGTTTGCTATGTAATGTATATTCAGCAGAAATTCATAAAAATACTCCAATTCTTCACCTATTTAGAACGAAGATTTTCTAATGTATGAGTACGAAAGTAAGAACATGATGAAGAAAAATGATTTGGTATCTTCGGGGATAAAGTGCAGGTAACAAAATTCCCACACGCTCAACAAACTAATACCCTTCAAATGTGTGCTATTAACATTTTAAGGATGGCCATTCTCTCTCAGCAATTTTCAATCATAAATACAAACTCTGTGCAGCGCACACAATATTCTTAGCTCAAATCAATTGATCGTTCACATATTATTAACATTTATTTACAAGGAAAATAATTACTTTTATTGAATTGTTATAGTGCAAGACAAAAAACTTTAAAGGAGTGTTTCAAAATGAATTTCAAAAAAACTGTTGTTTCTGCTTTATCGATTTCTGCGTTAGCTCTGTCGGTCAGCGGGGTAGCTTCAGCTCATGAAATAAACTCCACACCTACTGAAGTAAAGAACATTTCTATTTCACCTACACATGTTATCAAGATTCAAGACTATAATTTACCTCTAAAAGTTGGAGAAACCTATTCTGTTAAAAATAATTCAGCTACTCGTTATTGGACTGATAACCAAAAAGTTGCTGAAGTCGATCAAAATGGTTTAGTGACGGCTAAATCAAAAGGGAAAGCCACGATTACTTTGTTTAAAGGTACTGCAGTATTCGGAAAAGTATATGTAACGGTTTATTAATCTCTTATCCGCCAGATTTTCTGGATGCAAAACATGCATGAATAAAATAAGGTCCCCCTCTAAAAAGAGAAGGGACCTTATTTTATTTCAATTGCGCTTCAAGTTTAGATTTAGTTTTGGGAATACATCATACATTGGTGTATATTGTGTTTCAGTAGCTTAGCCCCGAATAAATCCACCTTCTGAATGAATAATTTGTCCAGTTATCCATTCAGCCTCATCACTTGCAAGAAAAGCAATCATTCGTGCTGCATCATCTGGTGTGCCAATACGCCCCATTGGAAATTTAGGTGAAAGAAAATTTCTTATTTCATCTGTCATCCATGTAGAATCTGTTGGACCTGGGTTTACGGCGTTAACAGTGATGCCCAATGGTGCAAGTTCTTGTGATAACGACCTAGTAAAGGCAGAAATAGCTCCTTTAGTAGCTGCATACGCTAACTCCCCAGGCAAAGGACCTAAATCCTGCCCTGATGTCATATTGATGATTCTTCCTGATATTAAATTAGATTTTTTAAACCGACGGGCGAATTCAACACAAAGAAGAAAATTCGATCTCATATTAACCGCATAATGCTCATCAAGTGATTTAGCATCTAACGATACATAATTATCACTTGCGGAATGAGCTGCATTATTAATAAGGATGGAAGGATATCCTAATTTATCTGAAATTTTTTCATGTATTGTGAATGCAGCATGTGCATCTGATAAATCAATTTTCATTGCCTCACAGCGGACACCCATACGTAAAATTTCTTGTTGAAATTCTTCTATCCAGGCCGTATCAGAATTCCAGTGAGTAAAGAAGATATGTATACCCTGTGAGGCTAACTTACGACAAATAGCCGTACCAATATCCCCTTGACTGCTTGCTCCTGTAATTAGTGCAATTTTTTCTTGAGAATGACTCATTATTTTAACCTCCAATTTATACGGAGTATCTCCATTATGATGGTAACAAGTTATCCAAAGAATATAATCCTTTAAATCAAACAGAGCTGACTTTGAATACATTTCAAAATCAGCTCAAAAAAACATTTTCGTCTCAAAAAATATTAAATAGAAAAAAATAAGAGTTGGACAACAATTTACTACTTAATCACAAGTGGCTGATTCTAAGTCATTGAATGTCTTTTTTTTAAAGAGCCTTTCAATCATTCACATTGCTTTTCATTAACCATTCTACTTCCGTTAATTCTTGTTTTTGAACGTCTATTGTGTGTTTTTTCGTGAAATGGGTTTTCACAGCTTCTTCGTTTTCCCAAATCTCCCAAAGCATTATTTTACGTTCTGATGGCTCAAGCGGATAAGCATGGAATGTAATACACCCCTCTTCTTTGTTCGTTTCTTCCTCAAGTTTTTTGAATTCCTTCATTATCTCATTAAGGTCTTTATCACTGATGATTTTTAAACATGCCGTTATGTAATGCATCGAAATTCCCCCTCCTATCATTTTATGGCTTTTCATTATAACATTTTCTTGAAAAAGATAGATGCCATTTATAAATCATTAGACGACTTCGAGTGCATCCCTCACCAATACAATAGAGTTCTTTTATCATTTTTTTACCGGCATGTATCATTTTAGAACGAGAGATTTAGTTATTGCTTTAACATATTATCGCGAAGCCGAAAAATATCTTGATTTATTAGATAAGAACGCAAATACAGATAAGGCAGAGTTCTATTTCAAAATGTCAGAAGTCTATTACTATATGAAAGAGACTCATTTTTCAATGAATTATGCCCAGCGAGCATACTCTATATTTAAAGAGCAAAAAGATGCTCAGGGGAACCTTACATATGGCAAGGAAATGGTTCAATGTCAGTTTGTTATCTTTGGGAACTGGCTAGATAAAATGTGTTATGAGGACGCTTTAGAAACAGCTGAAAAAGCCTTAAATGATGCTATAAAAATAGGGGAACAACATTTAATTGGTTCAGCTCATTTTAATGTGGGATTATGTTATAATAATCTTGAAGAACTTGACAATGCTGAGAAACATTTTCAAATCGCCTATGAAATTCATAAGAATCGAAAGCACATTTATGAGTCCAAAGCGATTTTTAATCTGGCGTATGTCAAAGCAAAGAAGAATGATTTAAAGGCTGCGTTAGAATTATACCAGGAAGGTCAGAAGGTTGCTGCCCGACACAACAACCAGGAAGTAACCGAGAAATTAAAACTGGTTAAAGGTCTTTATTTATCATTTGACTTACAAACACTTAGAGAAGTGTTCAAGTTCTTCAAAGAGAAAAACCTTTATGGTGATATGGAAGAATACGCTGTTGCTGTTGCTGATTTTTTGACCAACAAAGAAGACAGACATGATGCGGTCGATTTTTATCAAATGGCAATTGAAGCACGTAAACAAATTCAAAGGGGGAAACATTTAAATGAAAAAATGTAAAATTGCAATTTGTTTAGCGCTCTTGCTTGGCATTGTTGGAGTATCCAGCGCTTCATACGCTCTTTCTGAGCAGTCCACTTATAAGGTCGCAGATAGAGCAGCAACTTAATATGATATTAAGAAATAACCCCATTTTGGACTTTAGAAATGGGGTTTTTATTTTATCTTCTCAACTCAATATTATTCCTGAGTTTTCATTTAAATCATATACTGCATTAATAAACCGACAGCCCCTATAAAAAGTAAAAAACCCTTGCGCAGCAAGGGTTTAAGCTATGATTCCGACTGGGCTCGAACCAGGGATCTCTACCCTGTCACAAGGTAGAGATTATGTTCTGACACGAACAGACGTTTTATTCCCAAACCCTATTTTATAGGGTTTTCTTACATAAGTTTCTGATTAAAAATATTCCTTTTTGATTAAATTTGTATAAAGCCCGCCTAAAAAACGACGGGCTTTTAATTAATTCTTGTTGGTTATACTGTTTTACAGTTGTTGGTTTTGGGCTGTAATAAGATGGTCAGGGCTATACCTGATGCCAGAGTTAAAAAATAGCCACATAGCATAAAATAGGGGGCGATTTCGTTTTTGAGAAAATAAAGCCCAAAGAGAATAACAGCTGTACCGATAGTGAAATAAATTGGCTTTTTACTTTTCAAAGTCAAACGGCTTGATTGAGTAAACTTTTTGTAGATTAAAGGCAAGCCGGTATAAACCCCTGTGAAAAATGTAAATAAAATAGACCAAAGGAAACCGATCGGCGAGAAATAGCTCTCTGAAAATATTCCGTCGAAAGCCCAATTGCTCAACACAACGAAGCCAAATAGATAAACAAATGCCAATATAATCTTGACCATGATATCCCTCCCCTACAATCCAATATACACCTGATATATGGTTGTTTAAATGGGTAAAACCATTCATTTACTTTTCGATCTTCCCTTTCCTTCCAAGCCTAATACTTTAATCAATAGCATCATTTGTTACTTTTGTCTCTTTTACCAATATTATACACCGGGATAAGATGGGGACGAAAACATTAAGGAGGGATAAAATGAAAAAGTTACTTGTGGGTGTGGTTTTTGCCCTAGCTTTGAGTTTTTCATCTCTGTTTAGTCTCCAAAGCGCAAATGCTGCCGAAAAAGTGGACAAGAATTCTGATCTGATTATTGATAAGGCGACCTTTTACGAGGTAACAAAACAAAAAAACTTGAGAACCCTTTCATCTGAGAAAATCCCAACTGTTAAAGAAGTGAATAAGGCTTTAAACAGTATGCATGTCAGCAAAGATCATCCATATCAAGAAATTGATCTCGGTAATGGTTTCACTGTGGAAATGGGCGTCAGTACAGATATGGGATTGGAAAAGATAACAACACAGGCCACCCAAAATAAAACTGCAAGTGGATATTACGCTGTAAAGTTTACAGGGATAAAATTATATGATATTCGAGTAAGTGACAACTATTCATACGAATATGGAAAGAAAATAACAAAGTGGGAAAGTCCGCCAAGTGCATCCGCTTCAGGTTTTGCTGGCTGGAATGGTAAAATTACTTCCAAAAAAATTGCAAACATTGACAAAACGGCTAAGGATGCAATCGCCAATTCTGATTACACGTTTGTAAAGTATGGAGGTAACCGCCACGGCCATATGGAATTACGATTCACTGCAACCGGAAACTGGTATACACATCACGTATCTATTAAATAAGAGAAAAAGCCCTCCCAATCGGGAAGGGCTTTTTTATTTAAGAAGGGATTCGAGCTTCGCTTTAGTTTTCGGGCCATAAATGCCATTAGGATTTAAACCATTCATCAACTGGAATCGTCTTACTGCGTCATTAGTTTCCAAACAAATAATCCGAATAGGTAAATTGACACAGATCAAATTATTCATTCCACACTTTTGAATTATATCGCTGTCTATTTCTTCATTTTCCCATGGTAAAATCTTGTTGGAGCTATTCAAACGAAAGGATATGATCATGAAAGTATTTGAAGCCAAATCACTGCTTTCAGAAGCAGATAGACGTGCAAAGGAATACAAAGAATTAAGAAGTCAGATGGTCAATCTAAAAAAGGCTTTTAAAGCTGTAGCTGATTTAGATGACAGTGAGTTTTCCGGCAAAGGCGCCGACAACATTAAAGCATTTTATCAAGACCATGCAGGTGTAGCTGACAATTGGATTGACTTACTTGATATGAAAATTGCTTTCTTGACAAGCATTTCAGGCACTCTAGAGGACGCCAGCTTATCTGATGCTTATATAGAAGAATCCTTCTTAGAACACGAGCTGGCTAACGCCTACACAAAATCAAAATCTATTATGTCTGAACAAAAGAAAGCCATGAAAGATATCTTACATAATATCGACGATATCCTTCCGCTTGATCTGTTTTCAACTGAAGACTTTAAAGACGAACTTGCAGATGCAGAGGACAAACGCAAAAAAACAGTCGACAAACTAGGTAGTGTGGACGAAGCACTTGTTACTGAATATGCCCAGTCAGAGCCAAACGAGCAATTCATCAAGAAAGACTTCCAAAAACTTGAGGAATCCACAGGCAAAGGCAAGAATGCTACACCAATCCATTACAATACCAAAGCTTATCGAGAAAGTGATATACATAAGAAAAAAGGCGATATCGAGAAACAGACTGAAGCTTATTTGAAGATCAAGAAAGATGAAGCGAAAGAACGAGAAATCAAAGAGCTAAAGAAGAAGCTAGCTGACGGAGTGACGGATCCGGACGAATACTTAAAAATTGCCAAGAAAGTCGGATATGAGAATCTTACCCCTGAACAGCTTGAATTTGTTTTATTCCTTGAACAGCGTAAAGCTTTCATGAATAACGGAAAAGAAGTGTTGCAAATCATAGGTGATAGCGCTAAAGGTGCGATTGTTGGTTTATACGATCTTGCTAAGGATACCGGTGAAGGAGCTATTCAATTCGGATGGAATATCAGTTGGACAATTGATAACTTAAACAAGGATCCTCAAAAAGTGCTGGATACCGTTTTGGAATACGACTATCAAGCTGCCTTTCAAAGTATGGTTGACACATTGAAGGATAATTGGAATACAAAAATGATACACGGGGATGCATACACACGGCTGCACTATGTTACTTATTTGGGCGGAAGTCTTCTGTTATTGAAAGGTGGTCAGTCCGTAAAACAGTTTGTCAAATCTCCTGTTAACCGATATACTCCTGCATTAGAAGGAATCCTTCAAGATGCTGAGAAAACCATTAACGTGAAAAATATTCCGCTGCTAAAAAGCATTGCAGAAGATAAAAAAGAGAGTGTTCTCAGAAGATCTGAACGTTCTAACAATAAGGATACGGGTAAATATAATACGGGAACGATAAAACACATTTACCATGGTGAATTAATAGACGCGGTAAAGCGGTTGGATATCATCATGAAAGTATGATGGGTGGAAAAATTATACCTGGATCCGAGAAAACACCAATAAAAATGGTGTCTATGAAGCCAATGTTGAAATCAGTGGGAAGAGAAAAATAGCCAAATCTAGTTTTTTTCCGAAGGAATGGAATCGTGTAGATGTGTTAAAGGCTATTGATGAAGCGTATCAAAATAAAAAAAAGATAGGTGCTAATAAGTTTATAGGTGAAAATTCAACAGGAATTAAAATAGAAATGTTCTTAAATAAGGATGGTTCAATAGCCACTGCTTATCCTTTGTATAATAAATAGCATAGAAGGTGAAAAACAAGATGAGATATTCATATGAATTTAAAAAAGATCCATTTGGTATCACAAGAATAATACTACCGGAAAAATTAACTGTTTTCTCGGACGTTTTTGAGGATATTTCAACAAAAGAGGAAGCAGACGAGTATATTGGATACGTTAAGAAGGTTTTAACAGGAGATTATGAAGACTTTGAAATTACGTTGAATGCTACAAGTATAATAATTAAGAAAAACATGACAATAGCTGAGCATCATTGCCGGGTTGATGAGCCTTTTGAAAGTATTATAGAAACTGATGAGTTTTTAGAGTTGATTTTAATATGGAAAGAGACGATAGAATAGATAATTGGATATTGAAGATATAATTACTTAAGCGCTTGATTGTCTTTTTAGGAAACAAGTGGAAAAATTGTTGCTTGGCGATGCCTGGGAAGGCGGAGAACATCAATATGTATTTCACAGTGGTAAAGGAAAACCTTACTACTATACAACCCCTACCGCAAAATGGACTAAAATTAAAAAATAGTACGGCCTAAAAGATGTTCGTCTTCATGACTTGCGGCATACTATGGTGGCGCTCCTTATGGAAGCTGGCGAAAGTCTCAGTGCTATTCAAGAAGAGCTGGACATGCCAGTGCTCGAACAACTAGTGATATTTATGGTCACGTTATCGAGAAACTCGAAAATAGCACAGTAAAACACTTTAACCAGTTTGATCCTAGAAACCTAACACAAAAACAGAGTTGATTTTGAATTCCCCTTCAAAATCAGCTCAAAAAATTAATTTCGTCCCCAATTCGTCCCCAACTCGATGAATGATGACAAAATCAATAAATAAGCAAAGTAAAAAACCCTTGCTACGCAAGGGTTTAAGCTATGATTCCGACTGGGCTCGAACCAGCGACCTCTACCCTGTCAAGGTAGCGCTCTCCCAGCTGAGCTACGGAATCATGATATGTATGTGTTGCTGGGTATGTTGTTGTCTTTCTGACAAGTTCTATTATATATCCTTCCCTTCTATTCGTCAACTGCTTTTTTAGAAAAACTTTTTTTGGACTTGCTGTTCCGTTCCCCGGCTATTATAATATGTCTTAATTTTCTAACAATAGAGGTGATGGGGTTTTGCATTCTTTGATTTCTTCTGATGATGCATGGGTATTGTGGGGGTTTATTGCGGTGTGGGCGGCAGTGAGCATCGGGCTGGAGCAGCGCTTTAAGTGGGCGTCCGCTGTGTCGGGTGCTATTATCGCGCTGGCAGGTGCTATGGTGTTTACAAATGTAGGAGTGCTTCCTGTTGAGTCGCCTGTGTATGATACTGTGTGGTCTTATGTGGTGCCGCTGGCGATACCACTTTTATTGTTTCAGATCAATGTTCGGCAAATTTTTAAGGAAAGCAGGCGTTTGCTGTTTATTTTTCTGATTAGCTCCGCTGGCACTGTCCTTGGGAGCATTCTAGCTTTTTTTCTTCTCAAACAGCATATTCCTTATCTCGATAAAATCGGCGGGATGATCAGCGCCTCTTATATCGGCGGCGGGGTCAACTTTGCGGCGATGGCGGCAAAATTTGAGACGCCTGGTGAATATGTGTCGGCTACCGTTGTGGCTGATAATTTTATGATGGCGCTTTTGTTTTTTATTTTAATCAGCATTCCTGCACTCAAATGGTTTCAGCGGCATTATGCCATGCCGTTTGAAGAGAAGGTAAAAGCCGATGAAAACAGCGGAAACAGTGCTGAAAGCTATTGGAAACGGAAGGATATTTCCTTAAAGGATATCGCTTTTAATGCCGGTGCCGCTTTCGCACTTGTTGCGGTTAGTATGAAGGTTTCCGGTTATTTTAAAAGCATTTTTTCTCATCCCCTGCTGACCGGTACGCTTGGCGATCAGTACCTGGTGCTTACGTCTTTAACTGTTCTTATCATTTTTCTTTTCCCGCGTTTTTTTGAAAGGCTCAATGGATCTCAGGAACTTGGAACCTTTTTGATTTATTTGTTTTTTGTGGTGATCGGCATTCCTGCAGATCTCCGCTTAATCGTCACGAATGCGCCTCTTATTCTATTATTCGTGTTTATCATTGCGATCAGCAATTTAGCAGTTTCCTTAGCTGCCGGAAAATTGTTCCGCGTGCGGCTTGAAGAAATTCTGCTCGCCGTCAACGCTACTGTCGGGGGACCGACGACTGCGGCTGCGATGGCAATTGCCAAGGGATGGCGGGAGCTTGTCGCCCCGATCATGCTTGTCGGTACGCTCGGCTACTTAATCGGCAACTATGTTGGCACTTTTATTGGAAATTGGTTTTCTTCCTTCTTATAAAAAGGATATTTGTATTTCCCTGAGAATAATGTAAGAGGAATGCTGACATGAGAACGGAGAGATCACTGTATGTTAAAAGGAAAAACCATTTATGTTAGACCTTTAGAAGGAAAGGATGCCGAAGAAAATTTGCGGCTGCAAAGCGAAAATCGGGATTTTTTCGAACAGTTTTCTATGATACGCGCAGACGATTACTATACGGTTGAGGGGCAAAGAAAACGAATAACCGAGTATCAGGAAAGACTTGAGAAAGATGAAGAATATCATTTTGGCATCTTTACAGCGTCAGACGATAGATTAATCGGGACGGTTTCGCTCTTTCAAATCATCCGTGGCGCGCTGCAAACTGCGTTCATCGGGTATTTTTTAGACAAAGCCCATAATGGAAAGGGCATTATGACAGAGGCAGTCAGATTGGTTGTTGATTATGCGTTCCACGAATTGAAACTGCATCGGATTGAAGCCGGTGTGATGCCCCGTAATCTCGGGTCCATGCGTGTTTTAGAAAAAGCGGGATTTCATAAAGAAGGCATCGCCCGAAAAAATGTGAAAATTAATGGCGTTTGGGAGGATCATCAAGTCCTCGCGATTCTGAATCCTGATGACGAACAATAATAAAAGAAGCCGGGCCATCCCCGGCTTCTTTTTTAACGAACCGCAACTGGAGCAATTTCTTTCAGCGCTTGTTCGAAATCGTGTTCTAAATCGTCTGCATGTTCGACGCCCACACTCAGACGGAGCAGGCCATCAGTGATACCGCGTTTTTCACGCTCTTCCTTAGGCATTGCCGCGTGAGACATCGTTGCCGGATAGGACAAAATCGATTCCACGGCGCCAAGGCTGACAGCGAAGACCGGCAGTGACACATTCTCGACTAACTTCTTAACGGCCTCTTTGCTTTCAAGCTCAAAAGATAGCACGGCGCCCGCTCCCGTTGACTGGCTTTTATGGGTTTCAGCGCCGGGATGATCAGCCAGTCCCGGATAATACACGCGCTTGACCGCCGGATGCTTCTGGAAAAATTCCGCAAGCCGCTGCGCTGTTTGGCTCGCTTTTTCTAAACGGACCTGCAACGTTTTTAAGCCGCGCAGCACGAGCCAGCAATCTTGCACGCCAAGGACGGCGCCGAACGCGTTTTGCAGCTTATACAGCTGCTTCCCAAGCTCTTCATCTTTGACAGCAGCTAAACCTGAGAGCACATCGCTGTGTCCGCTTAAGAATTTTGTCGCGCTGTGAAGTACAATATCCACGCCGAGATCAAGCGGACGCTGCAGTGCCGGCGTCATGAATGTATTGTCCAGAAAGGTCAGGCAGCCGTTTTCTTTTGCAAGCTGAACAACTGCTTTAATATCCGTAATCCCAAGTGTCGGATTTGATGGCGTCTCCATATAAATGACCTTTGTGTTCGGCTTGATGCTCCGCGCCACTTCACTACGATCCGTCATGTCGACAAACGTATGCTCAATGCCAAACCGAGTCAGCACCTCTGTCACCATACGGAAGGTTCCGCCGTATACATCTTCTGTCACAAGAACGTGATCACCCTGTGACAGCAGTAAAAATGCTGTTGAGATGGCAGCCATGCCTGAACTGAAAGCAAATCCTCTTGTTCCGCCTTCCAGTGCGGCAATTGTTTCTTCAAGAGCTGTTCTTGTCGGCGTGCCAGAGCGGCTGTAATCATATGCCCCGAACTCTTCAAATGAAGATTGGTGAAAAGTCGAGGCGTGCTGAATCGGTACACTGACCGCCCCGGTTCCGCCGTCTGTTTTAAATGGATTGTGCACGAGCTGGGTTTCCAGCGTCCAATTATGTTTACTCAAATGAAACAGCTCCCTCTTTGACCTGACATAATGCCTGTTTTAGATCCTCTTTTAAATCTTCCGCATATTCAATTCCGACAGAAAAGCGCAGCAACCGATTGCACACCCCGTTTGCGATGCGGATCTCTTCAGGAATATCCATGTGCGTCTGGGTCGCAGGGTATGTAATAAAGCTTTCCACCCCGCCGAGGCTTTCTGCAAAACAAATGGTCTTCAGTGCTTTTAAAAACGGATTGACCCATTCTTCTTTTTGCAGACGGAAGGACAGCATGCCGCCTTTTCCGGGATACAGCACATCCGAAATTTCTTCCTGCTCTTCTAAAAACGCCGCAAGCTCCTGCGCGTTTGCCTGATGCTGACGCATTCTGAGGCTCAGCGTCTTCATTCCTCTCATCAGAAGCCACGAATCAAATGGCGGCAGGACGGCGCCGATCGCATTTTGATGCTGAAACATTTCCTCTCCAAGCTGCTCATCCTTCACCACGACAAGTCCAGCAAGCAGATCGTTATGCCCGCCTAAATACTTGGTTGCGCTGTGAATGACAATGTCAGCTCCCAGCTCAAGCGGCCGCTGCAAGACCGGTGTATAAAATGTATTATCTACGATCAGCAGAAGACCGTGCTCCTTTGTAATCCGGGCAATATGTTCAATGTCCGCCTCCTGCATGAGGGGGTTTGTCGGCGTTTCCACAAACACCGCTTTTGTATTCGGCGTAATCTTAGAGCGTAAACAGTCCTCATCGCTGAAATCATCATAATGAAAAGTCAATCCGTATTTTTTCCATTCATTTTCAAATAAACGGTACGTGCCGCCATATAGGTCCGATGAAACGATCAATTCATCTCCGCTTTTAAACAGCGCCATAATCGTTTGGATAGCAGCCATTCCCGAACTAAAGGCAAGCCCTCTCGCGCCGTTTTCTAAGTTAGCGATGGCGTCCTCAACAAGCTGGCGTGTCGGATTTTTTGTGCGGACATAATCAAATCCGGTAGATTCTCCGATCCCTCTGTGGCGGTATGCTGTTGATAAATAAATAGGAGCACTCACTGTTCCCGTGACTTCATCGCTACGGTTCCCAATTTGGGCTAATTTCGTTTCAACGTGCTGTGACATATAGCTGACACCTTCCCTTTTCAAAATAAAAACCCCTTCTTCATAAGAAGAAGGGGTTTAACGCTTCTTCTTATCTTCCAAGCATAAAAAACGCTTGCTGGATTTAGCACCTTGGCGCTTTGCACATGCAAAACAAGCCGGTTGCTGAGGTTTCTAAGGGCCAGTCCCTCCACCTCTCACGATAAGAAATATCGATTTCAATTTTCTGATTGTTTTATATTAGCGCAATTCACAGTTTATTTCAACACTTTTTTCTTCGTGTTCCGAACCGTTTAAAGAGAGAAATTTCTAATAATTCATGGTACAATAATTGAAAATGCAAGAAAGTATAGTGATGTCCTGGAGGAATGTTTTTATGGCACCGAAAAACGGCACAGTGCAAGAAAAGAAATTCTTTTCAAAAGAGCTTAACGAGGAAATGACCTTGCTTGTTTATCTGCCGTCCAACTACTCCCCGCTTTATAAATACCATGTCATTATCGCGCAGGACGGCCACGATTATTTCAGGCTGGGGAGAATCGGCAGACAGGTTGAGGAATTGCTGTCGAAACACGAAATAGACCGGTGCATTATTATCGGTGTTCCCTATAAGGATGTAAAAGAGCGCAGAAACACCTATCATCCGGAGGGTTCAAAATTTTCGGCGTATAAACGGTTCATCGCCCATGAGCTCGTTCCTTTTGCAGATGATGAGTATCCAACCTATCAGATCGGTTATGGCCGAACCCTGATCGGTGATTCGCTCGGAGCGACCGTATCACTTATGACAGCGCTTGATTATCCGAATATGTTTGGCAACATCATCATGCAGTCTCCCTATGTTGACAAACATATACTAGAAGCCGTGAATCAGTCAGATGATATCAAACACCTCTCTATTTATCACCAAATTGGAACAAAAGAAACTGACGTCCACACGACAGACGGGAACATTCTGGACTTTACAGAACCGAACCAGGAGCTGAAACAGCTGCTGGAGAAGAAGCTTTCCGATTATTATTTTGAGCCATTTGACGGAGACCACAAATGGACATACTGGCAGCCGCTCATCACCCCGGCGCTGAAAAAAATGCTTTAACACTCTATCATACTTTATTTCCAGGAGGGACATAATATGAAATACGGAATCGTTTTATTTCCATCAAAAAAGCTCCAAGACCTTGCAAACTCTTACAGAAAGCGCTATGACCCAAGCTACTCTCTGATCCCGCCCCATTTGACGCTGAGAGCATCCTTTGAATGCGCGGAGGAGAAAGCGGATCAGCTCGTATCACATTTAAGAAACATCGCAAAAGAGTCCCACCCACTCGTTCTCAAAATGACAAAATACAGCTCATTTGCGCCTGTCAATAATGTCATTTACATCAAAGCAGAACCGACGGAAGAGTTAAAAACACTCAATGAAAAGCTATACACCGGTGTGTTGGCAGGAGAACAGGAATATAATTTCGTTCCGCATGTGACGGTCGGCCAAAATCTTTCCGACGATGAGCATTCAGATGTGCTGGGACAATTAAAAATGCAGGAAGTGTCGCATGAAGAAATCGTTGACCGTTTCCACTTGCTTTACCAGCTGGAAAACGGATCGTGGACAGTATATGAAACCTTCTTGCTAGGCAGAGGAGAATAATGTTTGAAAGCAGTTATCGCAAAAAATGAAGAACAATTGAAAGATGCATTCTATGTAAGAGAAGAAGTCTTTGTCAAAGAACAAAACGTGCCTGCTGAAGAAGAAATTGACGAACTTGAAAATGAGTCAGAGCATATCGTCGTGTATGACGGTGAAAAGCCTGTCGGTGCCGGAAGATGGCGCATGAAGGACGGCTACGGCAAGTTAGAGCGGATTTGCGTACTGAAAAGCCACCGCTCAGCCGGTGTCGGCGGCATCATTATGAAAGCGCTCGAAAAAGCCGCGGCAGACGGAGGCGCTTCCGGTTTCATTTTAAACGCGCAAACACAGGCTGTGCCGTTTTACAAGAAACACGGGTATCGCATGCTTTCTGAAAAAGAATTCCTCGATGCCGGCATTCCGCACTTACAAATGATGAAGGACTGAACGCATCCGGATCTTTTGAGATCCGGATTTTTTTCGCATATAAAAAACCGTTCTCTGGTATGAACGGTTTTTTATACATATCGATTAATATATGTGCCCATTCCTTTTTCTCGCAACCTCTTATAAAGAGAGCGCTTACGTTTCATCTCGTTTACTTTTCTTTCAGCGGCCGTTTGATTCTCCTGCTGCTTTTCCAGTTCTTTGTATACCCGCTGAAACGGGACATAGCTGATTTTTTCGGTTCCGGCATAATCCTGCTTATGTCCAATCGTTCTATTAGCATATTGAGCGTATTGCTGGTTCTGAATTTGACCTGCATATATCATACAATACCCACCCCTCTGCTGTCTCTTTTCCCTTAAACTTACTTTTTGAAACACATTTCTTTTGATATGATAGTCATTGTCTGTAATGAACACCTTTTGATTGGGAGGACCCCTTTTTGAAATGCGCCCGACTGAATGATAGAATCATACATTTACATACATATTCGAGAGAACATTATCAATTCCTCTTTGAAGAGGGAATAAAAGGACATTTATTTTGTTCTCATTGCGGAAAGCCCGTTTTGTTACGGCTTAACATCGCCGATCCGCCAGAGTTTATCCATCGCCAGCCAGGCGATTTTCCGGCATGTGAGGAGGCGTGCGAACCGAAGCCCTCTAAAGAGGAAAAAAAAGAAGACGATCAGGAATCTGGTGTCATTCGTTTACCCAAGGGAAAAGCGATCGCCGCTGACCCGTCCCCAGCTGTTACGGAATGGCACCGTCCTAGAAGCATTAAACCAGGAACACCATTTGTGCCAAAAACAATAAAACCCGATACGAGCCTTTTTCCGTCTGTCGGTTTAAACACGGATCAGCTGAAAGCTGTCACGGAAACAGAGGGCCCGCTGCTTGTGCTTGCAGGTGCGGGGAGCGGAAAAACACGGGTGCTGACAGCCCGTGCCGCCCACATGATCGAACACTTAGGCATACCGCCTGAAAATATGCTGCTTGTCACCTTTACAACAAAAGCTGTCGCTGAAATGAAAGAGCGTATGGCCAACCAGTACGGATTACAGCCGGCAAAAGTCAGAAGACTTGTGACAGGAACATTCCACAGTCTGTTTTATAAGATCTTGTATCACTCTAATTCTGCTAAATGGAACGGTGAGCATCTGCTGAAAATGGAGTGGCAGCGGGAACAATATATCAAAAAAGCACTCTATGAAGAGGGCATCGATGAGAAAGAATTCCCAGTTGACCAAGCCCTGCAGCAGATCGGTTTTTGGAAAAACACTTATGTCCCAAATGAACGCATCCCTCTAAAAGATGAGTGGGAAAAACAAGTTTATCGTTTATATGAACATTATGAACGCCAGAAAAAAGAACACAGCCAATTTGATTTTGATGACATGGCTTCAGCCTGCTATGAATTGTTTATCGAGCGGCCTGACCTTCTGGAACAATATCAATCTCGGTTTACGTATATCTTAATTGATGAGTTTCAGGACATTAACCCGGTTCAATACAAAATCATGCAAATGCTCGCCAGCCCGGAGCAAAACCTGTGCTGTGTCGGAGACGATGACCAGTCCATCTACGCGTTTCGCGGAAGCAATCCGTCTTTCATTCTTGATTTTCAAAAGGATTATCCGGGAGCGAAGACGATCTATTTAACTGCGAACTACAGGTCTACGCACCCGATCGTCTCTAGTGCTGATATCGTCGTGAAAAAGAACAAAAACAGATATGCCAAAACGCTTGAAGCGGCCCGCGATGACATTCAGGTCCCTGTGCTGTTTTATCCTTATGATGAAGAGGAAGAAGCCACAATGGTCGTTTCCGATATCAAAGAAAAAATTCAAAATGGAGCCAGTCCAGATGACTTTGCGGTTCTTTACCGCACAAACAGCGGAGGCCGTGCTATTTATGAAAGGCTTCATCAATCATCAATTCCGTATACAGCTGACCGCGGCGTCCAATCGTTTTATAGCAGACGGATCGTCCGCCAGATTCTCGCCTACTTGTATGCCAGCCAAAATGAGGATGACACCGAGGCGATTAAACACTTGCTTCCCGCCTTGTTTTTAAAACAGTCCGCTTTGAATACGCTGAAGGCGCTCTCGATTACAGAGGACTGTACCATGATCAAAGCGCTGGCCAAATTGCCTGATCTGAAGCCATTCCAGCTGGACAAAATCAAGAAAATCGTACCGTTTTTCGCAAGCCTCCGCACAATGAAACCCGTAGAAGCCATCACCTTTGCAGAAGGAAAAATGGGCTTCTCCGAGTATTTAAAAAAGCGGGGCAATGAGGGCAACAAGCTGGAAAAAGGTTCCGATGACCTGCGCGACATCAAGGTTGTCGCCAAGAAGTTCAAAACGATTCCTGACTTTCTTGCCCACGTAGACCATATGAGGGCCGCTGAGAAAAACAGAACGGATGAACATGGCGTTCAGCTGATGACCATTCACCGGTCAAAAGGCCTTGAATTCAAAACAGTCTACGTGTTAGGCACTGTAGACGGCTCGATTCCGCACGATTTCTCATTAGAAACGGCAAGAAAAGGAGACGAAGCCGCTCTTGAGGAGGAAAGACGCCTTTTATATGTAGCCATGACCCGGGCGAAACAGCATTTATATTTGTCTTGCCCCGCTAACAGGCGCGGCAAAACAGCCAACCGCTCAAGATTTTTGTATCCCCTGCTACAGAAAGCAAGACAGCCCTTGCATCATTAACAGCCCGGCAGATTACTGCCGGGTTTTTACTGTAAAAAAAGGCCCGCTGCAGTGAGTCAGCCAGGCCATCCACTTATTTATTATCCATCATTTTAGAAATCGTGCCAAAATCAAGCTTTTCTTTTCCGCTTGTAATAGATTCCACAATTTTATCTTCTAATTCTTTTGGCACGCGTCTGTTTGCCATCTGCGCTACGCGGTTAATCACACTGCGCACTGTATTTTCATCTTTAAAATTAGCGTTTTGGAGTGATCCGGCAAGATTCATTACATCCTGCATCTTCACACCTGTTTTCTTTTCGATGTTCTTAAAAAATTGATTATCCATAATGCGCCTCCTTTTGGCGGAGTAATACGGTATTGTATGAATGCACATAATACAATGTGCTTTTCCAACATTTTTAAAAATAAACACAAGGCAAGGAAGCACGGGTTATAACCCGTACTTCCTCAATACATCTTAAAAGAAAGATGCACCTACGATGATGAGGAGAATGAATAATACGACCAACAAAACAAATGTTGAACCATAGCCGCCGCCGTAACCGCCAGCATAACCGCCATAACAGCCGCCGCCGTAGCCGCCGCCGAATCCGTATCCAAAGCCCATAGATAAGCACCTCCTTTACTCTCTATACACTATGTGAGCTGCTTGGATCGGCTTGGATATTCGCATAGGGCGTTTGCGGATTTACGATTGATCATATTGAGCTTGATGTTTTTTAAGTAAGGCCTCCGTTTTTTCAGCCAGCTCTTCAATCTCATCTTCAAATTCCAGACCGGCTTTATCAAATGCATCCAAGTCTTTTCTGATACGGCCCATCGTGTCTTCATACTCTTTTTGCTTTTGTTCGTGTGGTTCATATCTTCCTTCTATCCATTTTTCAAACTCATTCACTTTTATCCCCCCGCTTATGATATATGCTGAGCGAGGCCGCCCCGTTAAAAAAACAAAAAACCGGAGTTCTCCGGTTTCTTTGCCAGGCTATTGAGGCTTTTTCTTTTTATTTCCGCACCCGCAGCCTTTCTTTTTTATCTTTTTTGATTGATACGATGAATCTGTATATGGAGATTTTTGGGAAGGTTTATTATGTTGATTCATTTTTGTCCCCTTCCTTTCCTTATGTCATATATGCTACTTTATGCGTATTCTGACAGAAAGTTGCTGGTGGTAACGCCTTATTCTTGCAGCCATTTTGATACGAGCGTTTCTATGATGCCGGCAAGGCCGGCGATCGCCAAAAGTAAAATCAGCCACTGCGCCGCTTGCGGGATCAACGCCTGGCATAAAATCAAAAAGCCGGCGCACCACACGCCTGTGCACCAATAGCAGCTCAGCAATTCACCAATAAACGCCCTGACACCGGTTCCTTTAATCACGATATAGGTTTGAATATTCCCGTCCGCATCCTTTTCTTCCTTCTCTTCATGAAACAGACTGCGAAGCGGCGCCATAATCGTGTCAAACACAAGCAGGCGGGCGAGCCGAAAGACCGCAAGCGATAGAAGAACTATTGTCAGCCCATTTATAACCACTCGTTCACTCCTTTGCCAATCATGATCCCTTCACATATATGCGAAAACCCTATTCTTCATGAATTGTATCTTGTCCGGCAGAAAATTGGTTATTTTTATTATTCCGCTCTGCACCCCATTTGCATTATATAGAGTATGGATAAGAAAGGAGTGAAGGTTATGTCATTTGAAGAAAAAGTCGAATCCCTGCACCCTGCAATATTTGAGCAATTATCAAGCGAATTCGAACAGCAGATCGAAGTGATTGATTGCGAAAATATCACAATTGACACGTCACATATAACAGCTGCCCTTTCTATACAAGCCTTTGTGACAACCATGATTATCGTGGCGACTCAGCTCGTCATCGCCGACGAGGATTTGGCTGACGCAGTGGCAAGTGAAATTCTTATTCTCGATAGCTCACAAATCAAAAAAAGAACCATCATTAAAATTATCAACAGCCGCAACATCAAAATTACTTTGTCTGCCGACGAGATAATAACCTTTGTACAAATCTTGCTTCAGGTGTTAAACAGCATTCTTAGTGAACTTGACGTCCTTTAACCCTTTCTTTTTCACAAACTTAAAAGACGAGGTGAAAACAAATGTCAGATAACGATAAATTCAAAGAAGAGCTTGCAAAGCTTCCAGAAGTTGATCCAATGACGAAAATGCTGGTCCAAAATATATTTTCTAAACATGGTGTCACGAAAGACAAAATGAAAAAAGTATCAGACGAAGAAAAAGAAATGCTCTTAAATCTTGTAAAAGACTTACAAGCTAAATCACAAGCGCTAATAGAAAACCAAAAGAAGAAAAAAGAAGAAGCAGCCGTGCAAGAGCAAAACACAAAACCGCTAAGCCGCAGAGAGCAGCTCATTGAACAGATCAGACAAAGACGGAAAAACGATAACAATTAGCCAATCATAAAAAAAAATAGGGTTCTTCATCAGGATATATGACTCAGTCAAAATAAGAGGCTCGCTCATTTAATAACAGTAAAAGAAAAGGAGGAATAGATATGGAAAGCAGACCATATTCTTGGGTTGCACTTGATCCTGACTGTGACCATCCGTTAGATGACAAAGAGAAAGATAAAGAAAAACACGAAAGAAAATGTCATTGCGACGTTTGCTGTAATGGCAATGGTTTTTTTGGCAACGACAACGCCTTCATCGACCAAGATCTAGCTCAAGCAAATCTCAACAAACAAGTATCAGATGAAACGATTATTATTAGAGATTCTTGTGACATCAATGTTACATCTACAGACGTTCAAGCCGTAACATCAGTTGTAACAGCACTTAATGCCGCTGTCGTAACGGCAACTCTGACATCAATTGCAGACGGCGTAATTGCCGAATTAGTCGCACAAGATTTGTTACAGCTTACAGCCAACAAACAAGTAAATCGCCAAAAACTTCTCATCGAATGTTCCCGCGGCGTAAACGTCACAACAGTAGATGCCGATATCGCAACCCTTATCTCTACAGCAACAAATACACTCGTAGCCATCCTAGTTATCACTCTTGTCCTCTAGAACCTAAAAGCAGAGCTAAAAACGCTCTGCTTTTTCTTATTTTCCAAGCATATGATGAATATATAGACGTTCACCCACACCAAGTGGGGCACGGGTACATATGTTGTTAAGGACTAAAGTCAAATACCCTATAAAGAAGGAGCTGAAATCAATGAGCTGCGGAAAAACCCATGGCCGGCATGAGAACTGTGTATGCGATGCAGTGGAAAAGATTTTAGCAGAGCAGGAGGCAGTTGAAGAACAGTGTCCGACTGGCTGCTATACCAACCTTTTAAACCCTACGATTGCTGGAAAAGACACAATTCCGTTTCTCGTTTTTGATAAAAAAGGCGGATTGTTCTCCACATTCGGAAACGTAGGGGGATTTGTGGATGATATGCAATGCTTTGAATCCATTTTCTTCCGCGTCGAAAAATTATGCGATTGCTGTGCAACACTTTCTATTTTACGCCCGGTCGATGTCAAAGGCGATACCTTAAGTGTTTGCCACCCTTGCGACCCGGATTTCTTCGGGCTAGAAAAAACAGATTTCTGCATTGAAGTCGATCTCGGATGCTTCTGCGCGATTCAGTGCCTGTCACCAGAGCTAGTTGACAGAACATCGCCTCATAAAGATAAAAAGCATCATCACAATGGATAAACACTTGTAAAGAGGAATCCCCTTCCAAACTCTATTACAGGTGCAAATCATTCAGCTGCTTCCAGCGTGAGGCAGCTGACTCTCCATCATTTCGCCAGTCTCAAATTTATAAGGCAGGAGGGATAATATGAGCCAGAAAACATCAAGCTGCGTGCGTGAAGCTGTAGAAAATATTGAAGATCTGCAAAACGCTGTTGAAGAAGACTGCCCGACCGGCTGCCACTCTAAGCTTTTATCTGTAAGCCATTCGTTAGGCGACACAGTGCCTTTTGCAATATTTACATCAAAATCAACGCCATTAGTCGCCTTCGGAAATGTCGGCGAACTCGATAACGGCCCTTGCTTTAATACAGTATTTTTCAGGGTTGAAAGAGTGCATGGAAGCTGCGCAACACTGTCATTATTAATCGCATTTGACGAACACAAACACATTTTGGACTTCACCGATAAAGATACGGTGTGTGAAGTGTTCCGACTCGAAAAAACGAACTACTGTATTGAAGTTGACTTAGACTGCTTCTGCGCAATCAACTGCTTAAATCCTCGATTAATCAATCGTACACATCATCATTAATCATAAGCTGGAAAAGCTTGCAGGCCTGCAGGCTTTTCTCTATGTAAAAAAGCTGTCCGGCAACATCAGCCGGGCAGCTTTTTTCTTTTTCGTTAAAAACCGAGCGGGTGCAAAGAGGTAATATCATCGATTGCCAGTTCGGTTGGGGCTCCGTTTCCTGTTGTTCGAAGCAGGACGGAATCATTTCTTCTTCCGACAATTACGCCCCTGTACGTTCTTCCATTGGCTTCAATCAAACAAAGCGCTCTCGGCATGTTATGAGGCAGCTTTGTTAAAAAATCAATTTTTTCGTGGATCGTCATCTTGCTCATCGGTTTTTTCACTTTTCGTGCCGGAGGTGCTTTTTCCTCCGCTTTATCGGCACTATGGACAGCTTCCGGTTCTTTCTCAGGCTTCCGGGCCTCAAGTGCAGGCTCTTCCTTTTTTTCTGCTTTCGGGGGCTCGTGTTCAACGGTTTCTTCTACGGCCTGCGGCTCTGCTTTCTGTTCCTCTTGGCTTTTTATGTTCTCTGGCTCTCTCACCTCTTGTATTTGCTGACTCACTGGTTCGGCTGCAGGCTTTTGGTCTTCTTGCAGGACATCCTGTGCCACGGCTTCCTCCTGCTGCTTCTCATGGTAAGCCGGCTTTTCCTCAGCTTTTGGCGGAGCGGGTTTGTCGGCCTTTCTTTTGATGACAATCTCCTGCATGGATGACCTTGTAGTTTCTGCATAATCCGGCTGAACAATATACATGAGCGGTTTTTTATCCGCGTTTCTTTTCTTATTAGACATCTTCATCCCTCCGATTGTGTCATATTCTATCTATATGACAGAAAGCTGAAAATCAGAAGAAATAAAAAAGCAATCCCTATTCGGGATTGCTTGATATAGATCCTGCTTAGCGGGCAGTGATATGGAAACCTGAATCAACGTGAAGATTTTCACCTGTAATCCCGCGGGACATATCGCTGAACAAGAACGCAGCTGTATCGCCCACTTCTTCAGGTGTTGTCGTGCGGCGAAGCGGTGCACGCTCTTCGATGTCTTTTAAGATAGAGTTGAAATCGCTGATGCCTTTAGCAGATAATGTTCTGATCGGGCCGGCAGAAATGCTGTTGACGCGGATATTTTCTTTTCCTAAGTCAGCAGCTAAATATTTCACACTTGCATCAAGAGAAGCTTTTGCTACACCCATGACGTTGTAGTTTGGCATCACAAGCTCTCCGCCAAGGTACGTCAAAGTGACAATGCTTCCGCCTTCAGTCATCATCGGACGTGCCGCTTTGACAACAGCAGTCAGAGAATATGAGCTGATGTTATGAGCCAAAAGGAAGCCGTCACGATTTGTGTTTAAGTATTCGCCGACAAGCTCTTCTTTGTTGGCAAACGCGATACAATGCGCGATACCGTGGATTACACCGACCTGCTCCTTAATGCTTGCGAAGCAAGTTTCGATTTCTGCGTCGTTTGTAACATCGCAAGGGAGGATGATGGAATCGTTGCGGTCTAATGTTCCGGCAAGCTCGTGAACGGATTTCTCCAGGCGTTCACCAGCGTATGTGAAAATCAAACGTGCACCCGCTTCATGTAAAGAACGCGCAATGCCCCAGGCGATGCTGCGTTTGTTGGCTACCCCCATCACAACAATGTTGCGGCCTTCAAGTGAAAAATTCATATGTATAAAGCCTCCTATATTTAATAAAGACATAGTATTAGTACCTGATCTTAATTCCTATCATATCATAACCTTGTCCAGATGAAAAGCGCATACCGTAGCAAACGCAAAAGAGATCACCATCAGCTGGTGATCTCATCGGCTTGTATTTAAGCTGTTTCGTTTAAAAGCGAAATGGTTTGTCGGCCCGTGTCCCGATCCGATGCCGAGCGTATTTTCCACCGCTTCACGGACAAAGTTGGCCGCAACCTCAAATGCCTGATGGATGCTGTCTCCTTTAGCCGTTTGGGCCGTTAAAGCCGCAGCAAAGGTGCAGCCTGTGCCATGCGTATGCTTCGTATTGATATAAGGATGGGTGATTTGCATAAACATGCTGCCATCAAAAAGAAGGTCAGTAATGTGATTGTCCTCAGGCTGGTGCCCGCCTTTGATAATGACATGCTGCGCACCCATCTTGACGAGCTGCTCTGCTGCTTTTTTCCGGTCATCCAGCGAGCTGATTGTCATTCCTGTCAGCGTTTCTGCTTCCGGGACATTCGGCGTAATCGCGTAGCTTCTTGGAATGAGCAACTCCTTTAAGGTGGCAACTGACTCATCACGCAGCAAGGATGCCCCGCCCTTTGCGATCATAACCGGATCAACAATTACACGATTGAATCCGTACTCGTCAATTTTTCTTGCCACTTCTTCAATCATGTCGGCATTCCAGAGCATTCCCGTCTTAACTGCATCCGGTCTCAAATCCTCAGCAACAGCGTCAATTTGCTGTCTCAACGTCTCTACAGTCAGCGGATGCACCCCATGAACGCCAAGCGTATTTTGAGCGGTTACCGCCGTAATCGCAGACATTCCGAATACATCAAGCTCTTGAAAGGTTTTAATATCAGCCTGTATCCCTGCGCCGCCGCCTGAATCTGATCCGGCGATTGTCAATGCTTTATATATACTCATTACACTACACTCCTTTTATTACCCAATCCATTTATGATAAATGGATTTTGCCCGGGCAATATCATTTGTTCCATGGATCAAAGCTCTGCCGTCCCGGAACAACACCATTTTCATATCATCCGAGCGGCAGGAAATTAAATACGGGTTCGCAGCTACTTCAAGCCCGGCCTGCCTCAGCTGAGCGGCAAGCGCTTCAAGATCCGCTTCTTTCGTAATAGATGATCTGATCTGCACCGTGTTCCTGCCGCACAATACAGCCGCTTTTGTTTGATTTTCATATGACAAAAACGGAAAATCCTTTGTGCCGCAGCTTGGGCATGCGTCATGTTTGAGACTGGCTGCTCTCACTTCTGACCGCTCATTTTTCCATAAATCAAAGGAGCGCAGCATCGGCTCGCACTCCTCTCCCGTCAGCAGCTTCAGTGCATCTGTTACCTGAAAGACTGCTACCTGCAAAACAGCCGGACTGATGATGCCGGCTGTGTCACATGTTGCTCCGCCAATCGGAAGTGTATCGAGCAAGCAATGCAGGCAAGGAGTAGAACCCGGCACCACGGTAAAGGTGAGGCCGTAGCTCCCTACACAGGCACCGTAAAGAAAAGGAATCTCTTCCTTTACCGCAGCATCATTTACGATCAGGCGGGTTTCAAAATTATCAGCCGCATCCACAATAATCGATGCATCCCTAATCAGCTCGAAGATATTTTCTGCTGTCACATCCATGACAAGGCCGGTCACATCAACATCGCTGTTAATCGAACGGAGACGGCGCTCCGCAGCGGCTGCTTTCGGCATTTCTTTTTTGACATCATCTTCTGTATAAAGCTGCTGGCGCTGGAGGTTGCTCCATTCAACATAATCTCTGTCGGCAATTTTCAGAGAGCCGACTCCCGCTCTCACCAGCATTTCTGCACTGGCTGTTCCGAGCGCGCCGGCGCCGATAATCACGGCGCGCGCTTCTTTCAATTTTTTCTGGCCGGATGGGCCGATCGGAGCAAACAGCTCCTGCCTTGAATACCTGCCCGTCATACAGGAAGACCTTCTCCCGGACTGCTTGCCGTTCCGTATTGCTTAAGCGGGATTCGGCCCGCCTCATAAGAAAGGCGTCCTGCTTCCACCGCGAGCTTCATGGCACGAGCCATTTTCACAGGATCGTCAGCTCCCGATACAGCCGTATTGAGCAGTACGCCATCTGCTCCAAGCTCCATTGCGTATGCCGCATCTTTAGGCGAGCCGATTCCAGCATCCACGATGACCGGCACTTTCGCCTGTTCAATAATAAACGACAGATTCAAAGGATTTAAGATTCCTTGTCCTGATCCAATCGGAGATGCACCCGGCATGATGGCATGAACGCCGAGCTCTTCCAGCTTTCTCGCCAGCACAACGTCATCCGACGTGTACGGGAGCACAATAAAGCCTTCTTCAAGAAGCTGTTCAGACGCTTTTAATGTCTCAACAGGGTCAGGCAGCAAGGAACGGCTGCATCCGATGACTTCAACTTTAATCATGTCACAAAGGCCTGACGCTTTCGCCAGCCTTGCAATCCGAACCGCTTCTTCAGCAGTGCTGGCGCCCGCTGTATTCGGCAAAAGCGTATATTTGGATAAATCAAGCTGTTCCAGAAAATTTGGCTGAGATGCTTCAAAGATGTTCATTCTCCTTACAGCAAATGTTAAAATATCAGACTCAGAAACAGCTACTGCTTCCTTTTGAATGTCAAACGATGGGTATTTCCCCGTGCCCAGCAGCAATCTTGATTGAAATGATTTTCCGCCAATTGTTAACATGCTCATCCGCCTCCTACAAAATGGACAATTTCAATGACATCACGATCACAAAGCTCAACCTCGTGATAGCGTTCTTTCCCGATTATTTCTTTATTTCTTTCCACGATAACGATTTTATTTTCAAGCTGATACGACGCCAGCAGGTCTTGAATTGTACCTGTGTCTTTTTCCCACTTCACGTCTTTACCGTTCAGCTGTAGCATCATATCTGAACCGCCTCCTTGCGATCAATTCGGAATGCGTGCAGCCAGTCTTGGTTGACCTCTTTATTCATGATGAGATCACTGATCAAAGCGCCCGTTGCGGGAGCAAGCAGGATCCCATTTCTGAAATGGCCAGCCGCAAATAAAATACGGCTGTCCTCAGGATGTCTGCCGATGTACGGTTTTCCATCCTTTGTTCCCGGACGGAGTCCCGCCCAAAAACGATCCACCTTCATATTCTGTATAGCCGGCAGCATCGTTTTTGCTTTTTTCATAACGGATTCCAATCCGCCAAGATCCGGTGTTTCACTCCAGTCCCCCGGCTTCATTGTCGCGCCGACAACCAGTTTGCCGCTTTTTCTCGGTACGATATAGCAGTGATCATGGTAAAGCGTTTTTGTCAGCGGGATATCATCATTCCAAACGGACAGGCACTCCCCTTTTACAGGGAGAAAAGCATTGTTCAGTCCAAGCTGTTTAAAAAACATTCCGCTCCACACCCCGCTGGCAACGACAACATGATTAGCCCATACGTCTCCGCTAGGGGTCTTGATGGACAGGGCTTCACCGTCACGTTCGACATGCAGGACGGGCGTATGCTCAAAAATCTCCGCCCCAAGCATTTTTGCTGCTTTCACATATGCCTTGCAAACAAAATAAGGCTCCACATGCACATCATCCTGAATAAAAGATGCACCAAAGATGTCACCAGACGCATACGGCTCTTTTTCTAACACCTCTTCTTTTGAATACCAGCTGACAGAGTCCAAATCGTCCATCTGTCTCAGCTGCAGCACATCTTCTTCAGAAAATGCAAGCTTAAACATACCGCCGTTATGCTGCCTGATATCCACACCGGATAATGCATAAAGCTCTTCTCCAAGACCTTTGTACAGACGCTGGCTGTGCATGGCGAAATCAAAAAACGCGTCACGTTCCTCGCATTCGGCATGGGCGCCCAGCATTCCGGCAGCGGCACTTGTCGTTCTGCCGCCCATTGTTCCGCTTTCAAACAATGCGGTGTTTTTGTTTTCCTTTGCCAAATAATAAGCAATTGCGGAACCGATAATTCCGCCTCCAATCACCACTGCTTCATAATGCCTTTTCATAGCGCATCTCCTTTAGCTTGCGGGAATATCGTCTGGCTGCTTCCAAAGGTTCAGCGGAAGAGAAAATTCCTGACATAACAGCAATGCCGTCTGCCCCTGCTTGTTTTACGTCTCTTAACCTGTCCGGCGTCATCCCCCCGATGGCTATAACCGGGATGGAAATCCGCTGTTTGATATCTGACAGCAAAGATACTCCTCTGCCTTCAAGACCCTTTTTGCAATCCGTTTCAAACACATGGCCGAACAGCACGTAGTCCGCGTCTTCCTTTTCTGCTTGAACCGCTTCCTCCAGTGAATGCACCGATCTCCCGATATGAAGGTGTGGAAATCTGGCTCTGACCTGCTTCGGTGAAAAGCTGCCGCTTGGCAGCTGCACGCGGTGAATAGTAGAGAAAAGCGCAATATCCACGCGCCCGTTCATCACCAGTTTTCGTTTATCTATACCGCCTTCAAAAATAAGCTCGAGCAGTTTCAAAATATCCGCCGCCGATTTTGAACGTTCCCGAATATGAATAAAATCAACTTCATTCTGAATCGTAATGATGATTCTCGCTAGCTCTTCTACCGGCTTGCTGTCATCCGTTATGGCGTGAAGCTCCACATTCCTCCACCTCTTTTATGGCGCTGTCAGACCAGCCTTCTTTTCGATAGGCCATTCCCCAAAATTGATATTCATAGTAGCTGGAGATGACAAAATTCTCTTTCATCTTGGCACGTACTTCCTCCGTGCTGTTTTCCGCCAGCTCATCAAAGCGGTTGATTTGCTCCTCGACCTGTTGTCTAAACCAGTCACCGCCGTACGTCCCAATCCACTTTTGATAAATCGGATGCCCAGGATCGCAATGCAGCAATTTCTCACCAACCTCGTAATAAAGCCAGTAGCATGGCAGCAGGGCCGCTAAGATTTCTGCGAAATTCCCGCTCAAAACCGAACGGTACATATGGGATGTATAAGAGTACGCTGTAGGAGACGGCTTAAACGCCTTACGCTCTTCCTCGCTGATTTCCAACAGCTCGGCAAACTCGCGATGAAGCGCCATTTCCGCCTCATATGTACCTTGGGCATGGCTTGCCATCCGCCCCGTTGTAAAAAGGTCCTTCGCATAAGCTGCGCCAAATGACTGCACCTTTGCAAAATGCGTTAAATAATAGGAATCTTGAAGTACGTAGTATTTAAAACGGTCAATCGGAAGCGTTCCGTCACCGATTCCTTGAACGAACGGATGGACAAAGCTCCCCTCCCACCATTCTGCGGCTGCGCTGCGGCATTCTTCTGAAAACTTCACAAATCATTCCCCCTCTGAAAATAAAAAAACCACTTTCCCGCAAGGAAAAGTGGTTTGGAATTGGCATAGTAAAATAACACAAATACCGCTCCACTTCCCTACGCAGGTCTGAACCTGTTCAAGTTATGAGGGTCTAAAAGTCACACTTTTATCTCAGCCCTTATGAAGGACACCCCTAGTGGTTAAACGAATACATATTGAATTGTTCTGCACCTCTATATTAACACGAATCCTTATTTGGTCAAGATTTATCCTTCCAATGTTTTCTTAAGATCCGTTACGTATCCCCGAGATCCGGTGACAATTAAACGGTCTCCAAGTTTCAGCCTTGTATCCCCATGAGGAACGATGCTGTCCACACCTCTGAAGATCCTGACAAAGATGACGTCACCTGTTAAAGGGAATTCCCGTAAAATCACACCGTCGTATTTACTGTTCTCCATATTAATTTGATACAGCGAAGACTCCTGGTTCGTGAGCAGCTTCATGACGCCAGGGGCTTCAATCAGTGCGCGAAGCAGCGTTTTTGTCGACAGCAGAATAGAAAAGATGCTGATTCCCTGCTCCTTCAGAACTGCTTCATGCTCCGGTGATCCTACGCTTGCAATGACTCTTTCTGTGCCTTTTTCTTTTGCAAGTAAAGCAATGTCTGCATTCATATCTTCATTTCCTGTCGCCACAACGAGGATATCCGTTTCAAAAATGCCGAGTGATTCAAGCGTCTCGTGTTCATAGTCAGAAATTGTTTCAACAGCAAACACTGATTCTGACAGCTTTTCCTCCGCATTCTCTTGATAGACGTGTACAACACGCACGTCATACTCTTCCTCTGGCAATTCGAGTGTAACAGGCAAAGTCATTTGATTGGCGCCAATGAACGTAATCGTCTTTTTCTCCTCCGGCTGCTCTTCCCGTTTGTATAATTTTTTAAAACAGATCGGCGTAAAAATACTTGCAATGACGGCTACTAAAATGAGCGCTCCTGACATATTTGCGCTGATCACGTGAAGCTGCTGGCCGATTGTTGCAGCGGCAATCACGAGCGAAAGCGTAGATGTCAGCAAGAAGCCAGACGCGAAAATGGTTCGGTTATCATACCACTTCTTTAGGTACATGACAGGAATGATTTTGCTGACTAACAGCGCCAGCAGCAGGAGCGGAATCATGATTAAAATTGTTTTATCCTGGAAAAGAGTCCAAATATCCAGCTTCACACCGACCATCACGAAGAAAATCGGTATTAAGAACCCATAACCAAATGAATCCAGCTGCTGAACAAGTTCTTTGTTTGGCGAAAGCAGGGAAACGAGAACCCCCGCTAAGAAAGCGCCGAGAATATTTTCCGCCCCAAGTGATTCAGACAGGGCAACGAGTACAATAATTAACGTAAAAATGGCACGCGTCCCGATCTGGATCGTCCCTTTTGACATGGACTGCACAAAAGAGCGATGTTTAAAGACCCGGCCGAAAAAGTAAAGCACCACTCCGGCTGCAAACAGAATCATCAGGAGCCACATGTTTCCGCTGTCCTCTCCGTATAAAGAAGAAAAAACAGCAAGAAGAATCATCGTGGCCAAATCAGCAATAACAGCAACAAGCAAAATAATCTGCCCGATATTCGAATTCATGATCCGTTCTTCTTTTAATGTTGGAACGACAACGCCTAATGAAATCGTTGAAATAATCAGGGTCATCAAAAATGCATTTTGGATAAATCCGGCCAAGACGAACCCATAGGACAAGAGCAATGATAAAATAAAAATACCGACGAAAATAACAGATGCCGCAGCAAACGTATTCGGCGCTTCCTTGCCATTCGGCAGGAACTGCTTTTTCTTTCCTTTCTCAAACGACGAAAAATCAATTTCAAGCCCGCTTAAAAACATCAAAAAGATAAATCCGAGCATAGAGAGTGTTTGGAGCCAGGTGTCACCCTCCACAACTAAATTAAGGCCGCTTTTCCCAATAATCAGCCCCATAATGATTTCAGCAACAACAACCGGGATGCTGAGTTTAAACCGATGCAAAAGGATGGGTGTCAAAAATGCAACGATAAGTACAACAACTAATGATGCGACAGATGTATGCGCCATAATCAGAACCTCCTTTTTAAGTCAGGGTTATGCTAGTTCTCACTCAGAGAACAAAACCTCATTTTTAAAAAACATAACGCGATTTTAACAAGGGTGATGATGAAAAATAAAGTGATAAGGTCTTAATCCTGTTTAGAAAATGATTCTTCTTCTATAATTTGCACATAAAAGCTTGTGATGACTCACAACACTTTGCTTCATAATAAATAAAACAATCGGTAAGGAGGATACCGCATGGCTTACGATATCATCAGCGATATTCATGGCTGCTATGACGAAATGACTGCATTAATCCAAAAGCTTGGCTATACAATCAAAAATGGAGTACCTGTCCATGAAGAAGGCAGGGTGCTTGTTTTTGCCGGAGATTTAACTGACAGAGGGCCCAAATCGATAGAGGTCATCCGATTTGTAGCCGGCGCTTACGAAAAAGGCGCTGTGCGTTATGTCCCGGGAAACCATTGCAATAAATTATATCGTTACTTAAAAGGAAATCCGGTAAAAGTGATGCATGGTCTCGAAACAACAGCGGCAGAGCTTGAGGAACTTTCTAAAGATGAGAGAAAATCAGTCAGCGAACAGTTTATGAAGCTGTACGAAACAGCGCCGCTTTACGACATCTTACATAATGGAGAATTAGTTGTCGCCCATGCTGGCATAAGAGCTGACGATATCGGCAAATATACCCGGAGAGTGAAGGACTTTGTGCTTTACGGTGACGTGACGGGTGAAACATATCCGGACGGCAGACCCGTCAGACGTGATTGGGCGGCAGCCTATAACGGAAAGGCTTGGGTGGTATACGGTCATACACCTGTGAAAGAGCCTCGGAAGGTCAATCGCACCATCAACATTGATACAGGCTGCGTGTTCGGAAATCAACTGACAGGCTTTCGCTTTCCAGAAATAGAAACCGTCTCTGTTCCAAGCTCCCTGCCTTACGACGAATCAAGATTTCGCCCCATATAAAAAAGGAGAGAATCAATGATTCTCTCCTTTTATCAGTTTTCTCATATCCTGAGGCAGTGGAGCATGAAACGTCATGTTCTCCTGTGTCAGCGGATGGATAAACGAAAGATGCTCGCTGTGCAGAGCCTGCCGGCCAATTTCCTGTCTCGTTCCGCCGTACAGTGTATCGCCGCACAACGGGTGCCCGAGATAACTCATATGAACACGAATTTGATGGGTTCGTCCAGTCTCAAGCTGCAACGTCACCGAGGTCATATCGTCATTTGCACATGTGACGTAAAAATGCGTAACAGCCTTCTGGCCGTCTGGCGTTACCGTCCGTTCAATTATACTGTCAGGATGTCTGCCAATCGGAGCATCGACTGTTCCCTCCATCTGTGCCATCCGCCCGTGAACCACTGCCGCATACCGGCGTTTCACAAGGCCGTTTTTTTGCGCAGACGATAAAATGGAGTGGGCAAATCGATGCTTGGCAACAAGCATGACACCTGATGTATCCCGGTCTAACCGGGTGACAAGATGAACTGTCGCCCTCACTCCGGTTGTTTGATAATGATCAATAATTCCATTAGCAATGCTGCCGGAGGGGTGCTCTCTCGAAGGGATTGATGACACATACGGCTGCTTGTTTATCACAAGCACATGTTCATCCTCATAAAGGATATCGAGCGGAACAGGCTCTGCCAACAGCGTCTCGCTCACCTGCTCCTCAGGAAACTTCACGATAAGAAGATCTCCCTCTTTCAAAACGTATTTGACCGTCACATGCTCACCGTTAATCTGCAGGTCGCCCCCGCCAAACTTAATATCGGTCAGCAGACGTTTCGAAATTCCCAGTTCACCGGCATATTCTTTTACAGTCATCCCGTCCTCAGCGGAAGTAATGTTCTTTCTGATAAAAAAATGCTCCACGATATGTCCTCTTTCTATTCACCTTTTCCAATAAACGAATCCTGGACTCTTTTCCAAAATGGAAACGGACGGAATCTCGCAAACCGCACTTTTTCGGATGCAACCTGGCAGCGGATCGACTTTACATCTTTATGGAGAAGGGTTAAATGGTCAATCGTCACTTGAAAGTCAACTTCGTTTCTCGGCTTAATCATGCAATCATGATGGGATGGGAGAAGCAGAGGTGACCCGACCGTACGGAACACGCGGTTATTAATAGAAGCCATTTCCGCAAGCTGGATCGCCCTGATAGACGGATGGATAATCGCTCCGCCCAGCGCCTTATTGTAGGCTGTGCTGCCTGATGGAGTTGACAGGCAGAGGCCGTCGCCCCGGAAGGTTTCAAAGAGCTGCCCTTTGATTTCCACATCAGCAACAAGGCTTCCTTCGATGCTTTTAATCGTACATTCATTCAAAGCTAAGTATCTTTCTTCCCGCTCGTTTTCGTGATAGGTCACAATGACTTCGAGAAGCGGATATTCGACTGTATGATACGGCGTTTTCGCGATGGCAAGAACAAGTTTTTCAATTTCATGAGGAACCCAGTCGGCATAAAAACCCAGATGACCTGTGTGAACGCCGACAAATGCTGTTTTGTCCAAGCGGTCGCTGTATCTGTGAAAAGCATACAAAAGCGTTCCGTCGCCTCCGACTGAAATAACGATTTCCGGTTCATTTTCATCCAGTTCCATATCAAAATCCAATAAATACGCCTGTATTTTGCTTTTCAGCGTATCAGAAACTTGATCTCCTTTTGATGATACGGCAAATTTCATGCTCTTCTCCCCCTTTACCTATTGTTGCTCGCTTCCTTTTTTCTTTCTTGAAAAGGCAGCTTGAGCTTCCTGTACTTCACCCCTGATCTCCGACATCTCTTCATCAAGCCGGGAAGCCGCTTCAGAAGCGCGCTGAAGCCTTAGTTTTACTTTTTCAGGAATGTTTCCGCTGTATTTATAATTCAATGAATGTTCAATGGTCGCCCAAAAATTCATCGCCAGTGTACGGATCTGTATTTCCACGAGAACATGCTTTTCTCCGGATACCGTCTGCAAAGGGTACAGCACAACTAGATGGTATGACCGGTATCCGCTCTCTTTATGTTCCGCAATATAATCCCTCTGATCCACAACGGTGAAATCTTTTCTGGCAAAAAGCATCTCTTTTACGATTTGGATGTCATCGACAAATTGGCACATGATTCTAAGGCCAGCAATGTCCTGCATGGTTTCAATTTCATGCAGCGGTATGCTTTTCCGTCTCGCTTTTTCAAGTATGCTCGCCACAGGCTTGACGCGTCCGGTCACAAATTCGATCGGTGAATGGTCGTCCTCGTATTCATATAGTGTGCGGATCCCCTTGAGCTTCACTTTCAACTCTTCGACAGCCTGGCGGTACGGCACTAAAAAACGCTCCCATTGTTTGTCATCCATCATACATCCCCCAATTCCGAACCAGTTTCTATAAAAACACGCGTTTCACTTTTTCTTCCATTTCTTCTCCATAGTTTGCATTATCTTTTATATTTTCTAAAAGATATTCCAGCTCCTCATGCAGGCCTGCCAGTTCAATTGTTTGGTTTCCTGCCTCTAAAACAACCGGTATTTTTTGTGCATGGGCCTGCTTCAGTTCCGGCCATACATGTTCCTTTATAATGACATATTCAAAAGAATCAGCTAATTCAAGTATGTATACAAAAGCAAAGTGGTCAGAATCAACAAGCATTTGACCTGACGGCTTGCGTTCCGCTTCGTTTCCTTCTGTCTGACAGGCAAGGCGAAGCTGATCATCCGATAATGTTGCATTCAAAATTTCGATTCTGTTTTGCATAATGCTCTCCTTTTTTAAACAAAGTACAGATTCATTTTATCATATCGAGCTCGATATTGATAAACCTAACATCTAAAGAGATAATAGTAAAAATAAGATTTACAGGGCGGAAAGGAAGAGCATCATGAGCCAAGAAATTGAAATCGAATTTAAAAACATGCTGACCAAACAAGAATTCAAAAACATAGCAGCGGCACTCCAGCTGACAGAAAAAGATTTTACAGATCAAAAGAATCATTATTTTGATACAGACAGCTTCGCGCTGAAACAAAAACATGCTGCGCTTCGTATCCGCAGAAAAAACGGAAAGTATGTCCTTACATTAAAGGAGCCGGCTGATGTGGGGCTTCTGGAAACGCACCAGCAGCTTTCAGAGGTATCAGATCTCGCTGGATTTTCAGTTCCCGAGGGCCCTGTGAAGGACCAGCTGCACAAGCTTCAGATCGATACGGATGCCATTCAATACTTTGGATCTTTAGCAACAAACCGTGCGGAAAAAGAAACAGAAAAAGGCTTAATAGTTTTAGACCACAGCCGATATTTAAATAAAGAGGACTATGAAATTGAATTTGAGGCGGCGGATTGGCATGAGGGCAGACAAGCCTTCGAAAAGCTGCTTCAGCAATTCAGCATTCCTCAGCGCGAAACCAAAAATAAAATTCTGCGTTTTTATGAAGAAAAACGAAAGTCTATATAAGGTGGAATGACATCGTGAATGTAACGAATTGGGCAGCATTACTTCAGCTTCAGGCATTACAGTCCATATCTAATGCACGCAGCAGCTCGGACACTCAGAATACGGAAAGCCCGCTTTCAAGTTTCAGTTCTTTGCTCAGCCAATATACAAACGGTCTGGCATCTCAGCAATCAGCACCTTCTTCATCGCCAAGCCCGCTCAGCATGCTGAACAACGCGAATACAACAGCGCCGTCACTGCTTTCAGCGTATGGGCTTAACTCATATACGAGCAGCAATTCAGGTTCAATCACAAAAGCGGCAGAAAGCACTAAAACAGCTGCTGCAGATTCAGCTTCAAACAAACACGAAGCAAATCAGATTAGTTCGGGTAACTTCTCTATTGACAGTGCGATTAAAAAAGCCGCTGATAAATATGGCGTTGATGAAAAACTGATCCGTGCCGTCATCAAACAAGAATCAGGCTTTAATGCAAAAGCGGTCAGCGGAGCAGGTGCGATGGGCCTCATGCAGCTGATGCCGTCAACAGCAAGCTCACTTGGCGTTTCCAATCCGCTTGATCCACAACAAAATGTGGAAGGCGGAACGAAATATTTAAAACAAATGCTGGATAAATACGACGGCAATGTGTCTATGGCATTAGCGGCTTACAACGCCGGACCGGGGAATGTTGACCGATACGGAGGCATTCCTCCTTTTCAAGAAACGCAAAACTATGTAAAAAAAATAACTTCAGCTTATTACGCGTAACCAGAGGGCTTCCCCTCTGGTTTTTTTGCGAAGTGAAATCTTACGCATTCCTGATTTTTATGTGATATGATATGAAATACAAACCCCGGCTGTCAGCCGAAATGAGTCATCATACGCAAAAAAGGCAGTTTGTTTGTAGAAATGATGCCTTGTTGCTAAAATAAACCTAGATGAAACAATGAAATACAGAAAATTACTTTTTGCAATAGGATTTATGATTCCTATTAGCCATATTTAAAGGAGTAGTCAACATGGGACAATCGTTTAACGCACCTTATGAAGCGATTGGAGAGGAACTTCTATCGCAACTTGTTGATACTTTTTATGAGCGTGTCGCGTCTCATCCTTTGCTGAAGCCGATTTTTCCAAGCGATTTGACAGAAACCGCCAGGAAACAGAAGCAATTCTTAACTCAGTATTTAGGCGGGCCTCCTCTTTATACTGAGGAACACGGCCATCCTATGCTCAGAGCAAGGCATCTTCCCTTTCCAATTACAAACGAGAGAGCTGATGCGTGGCTCAGCTGTATGAAGGACGCAATGGACCATGTAGGGCTGGAGGGCGAAATTCGTGAGTTTTTGTTTGGCCGGCTGGAGTTGACAGCAAGGCATATGGTGAATCAAACGGAAGCGGAGGATCGATCATCTTGACAAACTATCAGCATGAGCTATACTTCGCCCATTGCCACGGTCATCCAAAAAAACCGCTTGAAATTTATATGTTTGTAGACCCTTTATGTCCTGAATGCTGGTCCTTAGAGCCCGTCATCAAAAAGCTGAAAATCAGATACGGACGTTTTTTCACCTTACGCATTATCGCTTCCGCAAGCCTTACCGCTTTAAATAAAAAGCGAAAAAAGCATCTTCTCGCAGAAGCATGGGAAAAGATC
The DNA here is from genome assembly GCF_038004765.1 of Bacillus sp. FSL R5-0576. Lineage (NCBI taxonomy): Bacteria > Bacillati > Bacillota > Bacilli > Caryophanales > Bacillaceae > Bacillus > Bacillus sp. FSL R5-0576. The sequence continues at coordinate 1,106,202 of NZ_JBBORU010000001.1, read as the reverse complement.
GCGAGCCGCTCTGGCATGTCATGTGACGGCAATGTCTGGTTCGAACAGGAACAGCCGCTTTCATCGCCTTATATGGCTGCTCTCGCTTTTAAAGCAGCCGAATTGCAAGGACGAAAAGCCGGCATGCAATTTCTCAGAAATATGCAGGAGAGCCTATTTGTTTCAAAGAAAAATATTACGGATGAAAACGTGCTTTTGGAGATTGCTGAAAATACAAGTCTCGATCTTGAAGAATTCAAAAAAGATCTGCATTCTCAAAGCGCGGTCAAGGCGCTTCAATGTGACATGAAAATTGCTGCTGAGATGGATGTTTCTGTTAATCCGACACTGACGTTTTTTAATACGCAGCATGAGGATGAAGGGCTTAAAGTTCCTGGCAGCTACTCATATGATGTATATGAAGAAATTTTATTTGAGATGCTTGGCGACGAGCCGAAGCCGTCGGAAACACCGCCTTTAGAATGTTTTATTGAATATTTCCGCTTCGTTGCCTCGAAGGAAATTGCTCTTGTATATGACCTGAGCTTGGAAGAGGTAGAAAAAGAAATGAAAAAACTGGCGTTTGCTAAAAAGGTTGCCAAAGTGGAAGCCAAACACGGAATGTTTTGGAAGTCTCTCAGCACTTATTCTGATGAATATCAATCATGTGAAAAATAGCCGCAGGCGTGCATATGCTTGAGGCTGTTTTTTTACGCCCTGAACCAAACATACGTTCTAATTTTAACGCTAAAGAAACCGCGCCGGGATAAGCGCGGTTTCATATGTCTTAACGACAACAAAGGGGATGGGAGAAATTTTTCACGGTCAAACAAAGGGGTAATGTTTGTTTGTGATCAATTTCACATCCTTATGATAACAAAAGATGTCGACTTTTGACAACCTCTATGCTTAATGTTCATATTTTTGTCACAAAACATAACGAAGTGCATTCACTCATATCCTTATAAGGAAAAAGGACGAGGAGGATCGCCATGATGTCTACTTTGATCTCAATTGTGTGCATTGCCGTTTTTTTCTGTCTGAATATCTTAGGCATGATGCATATGCTGCCGCTTTATATTACCTCTCCTCTGCTGTTTCTGTCTATTTTGTTTACCCTCTACCGCTTGAATCACCGGAAAACCTTTAAAGGGTTTTAAAAAAGCCTGTGCGTCATTTCCGCACAGGCTTACTTTTTTAAGACTGCTTGACTTTCATCAGCAGCTCTTCCATTTCATCAAGTTTTTCTTCAAACATTTTGCACGCGGCTTCGATTGGCTCTGGAGACGTCATATCAACACCCGCTTTTTTCAGGACATCAATCGGGTATTGTGAGCTTCCCGCTTTCAGGAAGTCAATATAACGGTCAACCGCCGGCTTTCCTTCCTTCAAAATCTGGCTGCTTAATGCTTGGGCAGCGCTGTACCCTGTCGCATACTGATACACATAGTAATTGTAATAGAAGTGCGGAATACGCGACCATTCAAGGCCGATTTCCTTATCAATCACCATGCCGTCTCCAAAATACTTTTTATTCAGGTCGTAATAGACATTTGTCAGAAGCTCAGGTGTAAGCGGCTCGCCTTCTTGCGCCTTTGTATGGATCAGATGTTCAAATTCAGCGAACATCGTTTGTCTGAAGACCGTTCCCCTGAAGCCCTCAAGCATATGGTTGAGAATATATAAGCGCTGTTTTTCATCCTCTAAATTGTTCAGCAAATATTCGCCAAGGAGCGCTTCATTTGTCGTAGAGGCAACTTCCGCGACAAAGATGCTGTAATTGCCGTATGGATAAGGCTGGTGCTTTCTCGTATAGTAGCTGTGTACGGAATGTCCAAACTCGTGCACGAGCGTAAAGAGATTATTCACGTTATTATGCCAGTTCATCAAAATATACGGATTCGTGCCGTAAGCTCCTGATGAATAAGCCCCATTGCGTTTGCCTTTATTTTCGTAAACGTCCACCCAGCGGTTTTCCAGGCCTTCTTTTAGGATAGAGGCATATTCTTCCCCTAATGGTGCGAGGCCTTTCAGCATGTAATCTTTGGCTTCCTCGTATGTCACCTTCATCCCAGCATCTTTCACAAGCGGTGTATACAGGTCATAGATATGCACTTCATCAAGCTCAAGCACTTTCTTTCTTAGCGCAATATAGCGGTGCAGGAGCGGCAAATGCTTATTAATCGTCTTAACAAGGTTATCGTATACTTCCTCAGGAATACTGTTGTTAGAAAGCGCAGCCTCACGCGCGGACTTGTACTTTTTCACTCTCGCGTAGAAGTTGTCCTTTTTCACAGTGCCGCTAAGCGTCGTGGCCATTGTGTTTTTATATTGTCCGTACGTTTTATACACTGCGTCAAACGCATTTTTGCGGACTTCACGGTTTTCACTTTCCAAGAAATTAATAAAGTTGCCGTGAGTGATCTGTTTCTCATTCCCATCTTCGTCTTTAATGGACGGAAACGTAATATCTGCGTTATTTAACACGCTGAATGTATTTGAAGATGACCCCAGTACCTCGGAGGCTTCAGCAAGCAGCGCTTCTTCCTTCTCGCTCAGCACATGCGGACGTTCCTTTGTAATCTCCTCAATCGCATGAGAGTACAGCTTCAATTCTTCTTTTTCAAGAATGAACTGCTGCAGTTTGTCTTCTTCTATGGATAAAATCTCCGGAACCAAATAAGCTGTCGCGCTTGCGGCCTGTGTATACAGGTTTCCCGCCTTGTCATTCAGCCCCTGGTAAAAGGAGTTCCCAGTATCCTGGTCAGAGCGCATATGCGCATATGTGTACAGCCTACCCAGCCGCTCCATCACTTTATCTTGATACGTAAGAGCCTCGTATAAATGATCAGCTGAATCTGCCAGCTTTCCTTTATACTTAGATAAATTCGGAATTAATTCTTTTACAGCTTGAAATTCTTTATTCCAGGCCTCATCACTAGGAAAAATATCCTCAAGTCTCCATGTGTCTTCTGCCTTTACCTCACTTCTGTCAGGCAGTTGGTTTGCTTTTTTTTCCTCAGCCATGGTGATCCCCCTCGTCTTCTTTGATTCAAGCCAATTGAAAAAACAGCTGTTTCTCAATAAACTTGTGTTGTGAATATCTTCCGGTTTTTCACTGCCTTTTGTCAAATCATATGCAGTAATGAAGAGAACGAATGCCAAAAAAGCAGTAAAAACACGAAAAACCTTTCCTTTTGTGCCTTTCACAGCCTGCCCACCACCTTTGTCTTAGGGTGAGCCAAATAAGACAAACTCATTCTATAAAACAGCTGCGGTCTCTTTCTATGAGATCCTGCATTGAGTGTATGCCGCCTTCAGGCTGATTCAGTACATATACTTCTTTCTGAGTCTCCCTTAAAAATCCCTTCTTGCACAAAAAATCAATATACTGTTTAACCGCTTCTGAAAGACACTCTTCGCTGCATTCGAACCTGAGTGCAATGTTCTTATTATGAATGTGCAGTTTGCACTGCTGCAAAACGGCTGAAAAACGAATTGGCGCACGTTTATCTCCAAGATCCGTCATAAACAAATAAAGAAACCCCTGCCACACAAAAACCGGACTCTTAAAAACTGCCCCTTTTCTAACAGGAACAAACACTTCAGTCGGCAGAAAAGAAAAAGGCGTCTGCCGCTTCTCATAAAACAGCAGCCTAAGGCGATTTGTTTCCTTTGAGTTAAACCGATGGGGTTTATGGCGAAAACGGTGAATCGCTTTCGTCCAGCCTGAATATTGAATTGAGGGTTTCGGTTCAGTGAAAAAAAGATCGTCTGCACCTGCCCGATGGATAGGGATCGTTTGGACTGAGGAATAAGAATGGTTTGTGTAGAATGGAATGATGTGGCTGAGCCGGAGAAAAGAACGCCTTTCAGGACAATAACATATCAGCTCTCTGTATGGACTTGCATTGATAAACTGCCAATGAAAAGCTGAAAGCTGATAAAAGGACGAAGCAGTCCGTTTTAAGCGGCTGTATCCCATAATCCACTGCGGGATGATTCCTTCTTGTTTGAAGCCCTCTGTCCGCTTTTGAAAGACATCTGGAGCGATAGTGGCGCATTGATATTCAACAGCAAGCATATGCTCCTTGATCCTTGCCATGACGTCCGGTCTTTGGTTGATTGTCCTTATATACGGCTCCAATATTGGTGAAGCCCGTTGTGTTTTCAGCCATACATACAGCTGTCTTTTTCCTTCTAAGTGGTAGGCGCTTTCCGGTTCGATGTCTATGGAGCAGGACTTGTTCTGTTTATGGGCAAAATGCGGCGCTTTTTGAAGTCCGAGCTTCACAGCTAGCTCTCCCCCGCATACCGGACAGAAGAACCGTCTCCGCTTTAATTTCTGGTTTTGCTGAGCGCCTAGAAGGTGAAACAGTTGGCCGTCTTCAGTCACAGCACTAAACAATTGTCATCTCTCCTTTCCAGATGAAGTATACTTTCTGGAAAAGATGATCAACTCCTGTTCGCTGTATTTTCTGCTTGTCTATATGTTTTTGATTTTTCACATCTCTAAAATGGCATTTTCGTGCATAAAAAAAACCGATTTCCGGAAGGAAATCGGTTTGCTATGATGCAAAGTGTTTTTTTATCGTTTCTAGAGCATGCTCTGAAATAATCAGCTTGCCGTACTCTTCAAGACGGTGTATGCTGATTGAGGATTCAGTTGCGTACTCCAGCAGGATGCTTAGCTGATTTTCAACCTCTTCATCAGTCATATTGCAAAAATCTACATATAAATAATATCGGTTCTCAAACGAATATAAAGTCGTTTTGCTTCCGTTAACGTTCAATTTAGATAGAGAAATAACATCCTCAAAATCGCCAAATCGCAAGACAAATTGAAGCTTTTGCTCCTTCTCTTCCTGATTGACGGCTTGCTCTTCTTTCTGGAAATCATCCAGCAAGGCGTCAAGATCCTCAGATGCTGGTTCTTGCTTTTTATCCTCAGGAATCGGCAGTTCGAGCTTTTGTCCGTCTTTGGAAAGCTGGGCTTTTGTGACGATGATTTCTAATCCTTTGTCCAGTGCCTGAACTTGAATCCAAAGTGGGCCTTCCACAGCGAATTCCTCTTCTTCATGAACTTCATCCATGACTTCCCAGAATAGTTCTTCACTGCGCTCACGGTTATACCAAATTTCTTCTCTGTCAAAACCGCGATCTTCAATATCTCCGTAAGACATATAAAATTTTACTGTATGCTCGTTAATTCTTTCAATTTCCATTTGCCAACCTTCCCTTCTATATAAGATGTTGAAGGGACATCTAAGCTCCCGATTAATTGTACTTTACTACACTTTACCCATTCCGTCCACATCTTAACCTTAACCAAGGCCAGTGTGAATTCCTTTGTATTTCTATTTTATGATAAAACAGTCACAAAAGAAATAAAAATGCACCTTTGCCTAAAAAACGGCAGTTCAGGCGGCTGATATCATAAAATACGACCTGTCTCATATAGTAGTAGTACAAGCGAAGGACTGAAAGCGAGGTGCCGCTTCATGGAGCATGACTATCTGATTTCTCTGCTTGTCATTGTTGGGATTGACCTGATCCTCGGCGGAGATAATGCGGTTGTCATTGCCATGGCCAGCAGACATTTGCCGGACAAGCAAAGACAGCAAGCCATTATTCTCGGAACATTTATTGCCGTTGCCATGAGAATCGGATTAACAAGTGCAGCTGTATATCTTTTGAACATTCCGTTCTTGCAGTGCGCCGGCGGAATTTTCCTGCTGTATTTAGGATATCAGCTGCTGATTGAAAAAAAAGACACGAAACACATTAAAAGCAGCACCTCCCTGTGGAGAGCGATACGAACGATTGTGCTTGCAGATCTCTTTATGTCGCTGGACAACGTCATCGCAGTTGCGGGAGCTTCACACGGTGAGTTTTCTCTCGTTGTTATAGGTTTGTGTGTATCGGTTCCGGTTATTATTTGGGGCAGCAAACTCATCCATATTGCACTAGAGAAAATACCGCTTCTGATTTACGCGGGAAGCGGGCTGCTTGCTTATACTGGCGGAGAAATGATTGTCAGAGACAAAAAGCTGTCTCTTTTTATGGCGCAGCACGGCACAGTTGAAACGCTCCTCCCCATTTTGACGGTTGCGTTTGTCATCCTTGCGAGCATTTATTACCAGCAGGTTGAAAAATAAAAGAAGGCTGATGACTCAGCCTTCTTTCAGCGTGTCGACAAACCTTTGCATTCCTTGTCAGACCTGCGCGTCGGTGCTCACGAATAAACATATTCGTTGTGCTCCAATGCTCGGCCTTCCTAGACTTCAAAGGTTTTCAATCACGCTGAACTGAAAAGGTAACAAAATCCTAAAACAAAAAACCGTTTTAGGATTTTGTCAACTATCTAAAAAAGAAGGCTGATGACTCAGCCTTCTTTTGATGATACGATCTATTAGTTTGCCAAACGCTGTGCTTCTCTTAATTGGAAAGAGCGAACTTTTCTTGGCAGGAAACGTCTGATTTCGTCTTCGTTATATCCGACCTGCAAACGTTTTTCGTCAATGATGATCGGACGGCGAAGCAACCCTGGATGCTCGTTGATCAAGCGGTACAAATCTTGCAGCGGCATAGATTCAACGTTCACATTCAGTTTTTGGAATACTTTTGAACGGGTTGAGATGATTTCATCTGTACCATCCTCAGTCATTCGAAGAATTTGTTTTATTTCATCAATTGATAAAGGTTCAGAGAAAATATTTCTTTCTACAAATGGAATATCGTGCTCCTCGAGCCACGCTCTCGCCTTTCTGCATGAAGTACAGCTTGGTGATGTGTATAGTGTAACCATTCATCTTCACTCCTCTAATTAGTAGGATGAACATCTATTTTATTCTTAAATTGAAATTACTCTAAAAAAGGAATCTTTACAGGTATTATACTATAAAAAAGTAAGTGTGAACAGTATCCTAAGAAAAAAATGTGTCAATCCAGCAAATTTTTAATGTTCATGATATGTTCTAATTCTCAATTAGCTTAACTGATCGAAAATATTTTTTTGTTTTTCTTCATCAATGAGTTTCAGGACTTCATCCGTTTTTTCGTACGATTCCCCGTACCATTTCTCGTCTTTATAAGTATGAATGTTTTCATATGTCTGTTTCATGGCTTCAAGAATTTCTTCTTCTGATTCTGTTTTTGGTGACCAGTACAGAATCTCCATCTTGTTTACTTCATTCGTAGCCAATGACCGGCGCCGGTACCCAATTGACTGAGCATGCTTGAAATGCTCTCTTTGATAAAACCTCAGGCGTTTTTCTGTATCAGTATCATCTTCATCCACAGGTTCCACCTCGAGCAATATGGGCTTATTTTTCTTTTTCAGCTTCGCGATCAATTTGCCGCCAAGCCCCTGCCCTCTTGCATCCTTAGACACATACAGATAATCAACGAAGATAAAAGAATCGAATTCCGCAAACATTAAAATATGATGTTTGCCTTCATCTTTATGATAAATATCGCTTCGCTCTTTCAGAAGAGCTTCCATATGCGCTTTTGATTTCATTTCTTCAATTGGAAAGTACTCGCTAAGCTTTTCATACCAGTTCATTGATTTGCTCCTTATGAGTTCGTTGTCTTCATACTTTTAGATATACCCCATTTCTTCTTGTTTAAACAGCCTTACATCTATAAAGACGTGCGAACTTCCTCCATGGTTTCATTTTTTTTCAGCAAAAACCGAGCCATCTGCTCCGTTCATTTTGAATTGTTTCTCATTGAACTCGATTTTCCCGCCTGTAATGAACCAGGCGGGGCTGCGCCAGTGCAATCAGAAATGTCATGATATATAATGCAGCAGCCGCGATAAAAGCTATTTTCGCACCAGCAGCATCAGCCACTAGCCCCATAATGGAGTAGGTGACGCCTGACCAAGGAGTCAAAATCGCATTTTTTGCAGCCATGATTCCGATTCGTTTCTGCTCGGGAATAACCTCCTGCAGCATGGTTTCCTGGCAAATATCACGCACCTGATAAAAAGGCCCCATTGCAGCACAAGCCAGAGCGCATAAAAATGGGACTGGAGAAAATGAAAACAAAAGGGTCAGCGCCGACATTACAAGCGAGCTGAACATAATGGCATAGCCCATATTCCGCTCAAAAAAAGAAGAAAAACGAATGGCAACCACACTGCCGACAATTGCGCCTATAAAATAGGAAGCGTTAAACATCCCCCACCACACCTCTGTTTCGTGCAAAACAGCCGCAGTAAATGCGAGGAGAATAGCAGATGACCATACGGAACCCGCCAAAGCTTCTATCATGTCCATTACAGTAATGTCTCTTACAATAGGGATGATCATTAAATCCTTCCATATACTTCTGGCAGATGCTGTTTCAGCAGTTCCTACAGCCTCTTCTTCATTTACATGCAGCACACTGATGGAAGCTCCCGATAGAACAAACAGGCAAATGGCAGCGCCGACAACGGGTTCAAAAGGGACGGCGTACGTCAGAAGGCCTCCAAGGCCCCAGCCTGCTGTTAAGAACAATTGATTCGAGAGGGAGATTACACCATTCGCTTTTACATATTGCTTCTTTGGAACAATAATCGGCAGCAGCGCAAATCTTGCCGGCTGAAAAAAAGCGCCCGCGAAGGAAAAACAGAACACAAACAGCAGCGTAATCCAAAAGAATGCCTGTCCGTGATGAGTGACGCTGTATGCCATCAGGATTGTAAAGACCGCTCTCAGCAGATTCGCTCCCGCAAGCACCTTTTTAAAACCGAGAATGCGAAGCACCGGAGAGACGCAAAAGCTTGCTGCTATACTCGCAAACGACATGAACGATAAAATAAGGCTTGCTAAAAAAACGGAGTCAGTCATTTGATAGACCCGGACCATTAAAACGATTGTGACGAGGACTCCTGCTAAAGATTGAAGAGATTGAGACAGCAATAGCGCAAAAACATTTTTGTTATGCAGAAATTGAATTGTATTTCGCCTCCGCTTTTTTCCTCTAATTGTAAATGTCATCATTCTCACTTTCTATGATGCCGTAAAAAAATCCTTCAAGAGATTTCTCTTGAAGGATTGATAAATCATGAAAAAGCTTTAAATTCGGCTTCCGTGCACATCACAAAATGTCCCGGTTTGACTTCACGGAATTCCATCGTTTCCCCATCCTTTAATTGATGGACAGACGGATCATATTTCTGGCGAACGCGATTTCTCTCATAGTCCGGATCAGGAAGCGGAATCGCAGAAAGCAATGATTTTGTATACGGGTGAAGCGGATTCTCATACAGCTCATCTGCCGGCGCAAGCTCAACCAGTTTCCCGAAATACATGACGCCAATGCGGTCACTGATGTATTTGACCATCGATAAATCGTGGGCAATAAACAGGTATGTGAGCCCTTTTTCTTTTTGCAGTTCTTTCATTAAATTCACGACCTGCGCTTGAATGGATACATCCAAAGCGGAAATCGGCTCATCCGCGATAATGAATTCCGGATCAACAGCAAGAGCTCTGGCAATCCCGATTCTTTGGCGCTGGCCGCCGGAAAATTCATGCGGATAGCGGTTCGCGTGTTCCTTGTTTAAACCAACTGTTTCCAATAGTTCATGAACTCGCTGCATCCGCTCTTTTTTCGTTTTCGCCAGCTTATGAATATCAAGGCCTTCAGCAATAATATCAGCAACTGTCATTCTCGGATTTAGGGATGCATAGGGGTCTTGGAAAATCATCTGCATTTTGCGGTTGAATTCCAGCAGCTTTTTCCGCGATTTTCTCCCGTGCACATTTTCACCGTTAAACAGCACCTCACCATCGGTTGCTTCGTACAGCCGGATAATGCTTCGGCCTGTTGTCGATTTACCGCAGCCAGATTCACCAACCAGCCCTAATGTTTCACCTTTATAGATATCAAATGATAAATCATCTACAGCCTTAACCGTTCCCCTCGGCGTGACAAAGTGCTGTTTTAAATGTTTGATTTCTAATAGTTTTTCAGTCAATTCATTCACCTTCTCTCACTAAGACAGGTTTTTCAAACGTGTTTGCCAGTTTACGCATTTTCGCTTTTACCGCTTCTGGCGGCTCTACCTTTGGCGCGTCGGGATGAAGCAGCCACGATTTGACATAATGAGTATCAGATACCTTAAACATTGGCGGCTCCTGTTCAAAATCGATTTTCATCGCATAAGGGCTCCGCAGGGCAAAAGCATCTCCTTTTGGCGGGTTTGTCAAATCAGGCGGTGTGCCCGGAATGGCAGTCAGCTCTTCCTCTCCTGAACTTTCCAGTGTCGGCATGGATGCAAGAAGCCCCCAAGTGTACGGATGTCTCGGATCGTAGAAGATTTCGTCTACCGTACCGGTTTCTACAATCTGTCCCGCGTACATGACAGCGACCCGGTCAGCAACGTTAGCCACAACACCAAGATCGTGTGTGATAAAGATGATGGACGTGTCAATTTTCTTTTGCAAATCCTTCATTAATTCCAAAATTTGCGCTTGAATCGTTACATCAAGAGCAGTTGTCGGCTCATCGGCGATCAGAAGCTTCGGATTCGCTGCAAGCGCCATGGCAATGACAACCCTCTGTCTCATCCCGCCTGAAAATTCGTGCGGAAATTGGTTCACCCGCTTTTCCGGCATTGGGATACCGACTAATTCCAGCAGTTCAACCGCGCGTTTTTTAGCCGCTTCCTTCGAGATCTTTTCGTGTTTAAAAAGCACTTCCGTAATTTGTTTACCGACCTTCATCGTTGGATTTAAAGAGGTCATCGGATCTTGGAATATCATGCCGATCTCTTTTCCCCGGACATTTTGCATTTCTTTTTCGGACAGCGGCACCAGATCCTTTCCTTCAAACAGGATCTCACCGCGTTTGAAATAACCCGGAGGCATTGGAATCAGCTTCATAATTGCCTGAGAGGTTACACTTTTTCCGGAACCTGATTCTCCAACAATGGCCAGCGTCTCCCCTTTATCCAGATGGAAATTCACTCCGCGGATCGCCTGGACCTCTCCGCCATATGTTTTAAATGAAATTGCTAAATCTTTTACTTCTAATAGGCGTGTCACCCGTATCACTCCCTTATTTACGTAACTTAGGATCCAATGCGTCTCTTAATCCGTCGCCGACAACGTTGAAACCAAACATTGTAATGCAGATAAATCCGGCAGGGAAGAATAAACGCCACGGATAATAGGTCAATGCAGGCAATCCGTCAGAAGCCATCGTTCCCCAGCTTGCCAGCGGAGCCGGAACACCAAGTCCCAAATAGCTTAAAAAGGCTTCTGTGAAAATCGCAGTAGGAACTGTCAGTGTCATCGTGACCAAAATAGAACCCATCGCGTTTGGCACGATATGTTTAAACAGAAGACGGGATGTTTTTGCACCCAGTGTCTGTGAAGCAAGCACATACTCCTGATTCTTCAGCTGCAGCACTTGTCCGCGCACGATTCTGGCCATATTAATCCAGCCTGTAATCGTCATGGCAATAATAATCGTAAATAGACCTTTCGGAAGAACAACCATCAGTAAGATAACCATTAATAATGAAGGAACTGCCCAAAGGATATCAGCGATACGCATCATGATTTCGTCCGTTCTGCCTCCGCGGAAGCCTGAAATGCTCCCCCAAATGACGCCGATCAGCAAATCGAGAATAGCAGCTGCAACACCGATAAAGATTGAGATTCGAGCCCCTACCCATGTACGGACGAAAATGTCTCGTCCAAGATCATCTGTTCCGAACCAGTGATCTTTTGAAGGCGGCTTATCCGCATTTAAGAGATTAGTAGTTGAATAATCATACCTTGAGAACATCGGCGCAAAAATTGCCATAAGGATAATAAGTACGATAATGATAAGCCCGACCATTGCAAGCTTATTGCTGCGGAAGCGAAGCATCGCATCTTTCCAGAGGGAAAGGCTCTTTTTACTTATTTTTTCTGCATCGCCGGCATTCGCTGCGGCTGGTTCAAACATGTTTTTTGGAATGTTCTGCATGGCCTAGGCTCCTTTCTTTGCTTTGGAAAGCTTGATTCTTGGATCAATAATGCCGTATAACACATCTACGATTAATACACACAATAGCAAGATGACACTGAAGAACACCGTTACACCCATAATGACCGTATAATCACGGTTTGTAATACTGTTGACGAAGTGTGCACCAAGCCCCGGAATCCCAAAAATGGTTTCAATAATGAAGCTCCCCGTTAAGACCTGTGCGGCCATCGGGCCCATATATGTAACAACCGGCAAAAGCGCGTTTCGAATGGCGTGCCGCACTGTAACCGCTGGGCGGGACAGCCCTTTCGCTTTCGCTGTGCGGATATAATCACTGTTTAACACTTCGATCATGCTTGAACGGGAAAGTCTGGCAATAAACGCCATCGGCATGGAAGCAAGTGCGATTGAAGGCAAAAAGGTGTATGCCCAGGAATCCCACCCCGCGACCGGAAACAGCCCAAGCTTCATGGAGAACACATATTGCAGAACAGCCGCCATGATAAAGCTCGGAACCGAAATACCAAATATCGTTAAAATCGCGACGGTATAATCCTGCCACTTATTATGGTAAAGGGCTGCAATGACCCCAAACAATACACCTAACGCTAAAGCGAGGAGAATAGCTTCTGCTCCAAGAGTAAATGAAACGGGGAAACCTGAACTGATCAGGTCGTTAACACTCTGACCTTTATATTTAAATGACGGTCCGAAATCCCACATTGCAACTGATTTCAAATAACTGACATATTGTACAAACAGCGGCTTGTCCAAGCCATAATGCGCATTTAAATTTGCTTCAATTTCAGGCGGAAGCTTTTTCTCACCTGAAAATGGCCCGCCCGGTGCTGCTTGCATTAAGAAGAATGTCACAGTTACAATCACAAATAGTGTGATAATCATATAGACTAAACGTCTTCCGATATATTTTAGCAAGGGGGAACACCTCCATGGTTTTTACATTTTTATACTCCATCAGTAAGAAAGGTATATGGGGCTTTTCTCCCCATATACCTTGAGGTCTTTTATTTTCAGACGTAGCTTTATTTAAAATATGCGTTTCTGAAATAAACCTCACCAGTACCTGGCATGATAACACCTTTTAGGTTTTCATCCTGTACCCAAGTATCAGTATAGAAATAGATTGGGGCAACCGGCATTTCATCAATGAAAATACCTTCTGCTTTTTTCAGCAGCTCTGCACGTTTTGTTTTATCTGTTTCAGTTTGTGACTGATTCAGAAGCTTTTTGAATTCTGGATTTTCCCAGCCTGTATCGTTATTTCCTCCGTTTTTGTCGCGGAACAATTCAAGGAAGTTGATAGGATCATTGAAGTCGCCGAGCCAGCCCATACGGCCGATTTGATAATCTTGGCTGTGGAGCTTATCAATATAGACATTCCACTCTGAGTTATCAAGCTCAACATCAACGCCTAAATTTTTCTTCCACATTTCTTGTACTGCTTGAGCGATTTTCGCGTGTGCGTCATCAGTGTTGTAAGACAATTTGATTTTTGGCAAATCAGATGCCTTGCTTAAGCCCATTTCTTTTAGGCCTTTATCAAGGTATTCTTTTGCTGTTTTGACATCATTGTCTTTGAAGTATCCTTCTTTGTTATCCTCAAATCCCTTCATTGTAGGCGGCACTGCAGCCATTGCCGGGATTTGTTCTCCTTGCGTAACGTTTTTAACAATCGACTGACGGTCAAGCGAATATGTTAAAGCTTTACGGATATTTACGTTGTCTAATGGCTTAGCTTCAGTGTTGAATTTGTACCAATACACACCTGCAATCGGCTCAACATGTAAAGAACCGTCTTTTTTCAGGGTCGGCAGGGATTCTGTCGGAAGCTGTCCGAGCGGCATACCGGCCCAATCAAGTTCGCCAGCTTGGAATTTTTTCAGTTCCGTATTGTTATTGTTGATCATAACCATATCAATTTTCTTCAGTTTGACTTTGTCTTTATCCCAATACTGGTCATTTTTTTCGAGAGTAATAGAGCCGCTGTGTTTCCATGCCGTCATTTTGAACGGCCCGTTTGATACATAATCATCTCCGGCATTTGTATTCCACTTTTTATTTTTCTCTGCAATTTTCTTGTTGATCGGCATATACGTATAGAACGCAGTTAATTCAGTGAAATATGGCGTCGGGTTATTTAATTCAACCTTCAGCGTTTTGTCATTCACAGCTTTTACTGCCACATCATCTAGGCTGCCTTTGCCGGTATTCGCCGCTTCAGCACCTTTTATGTAGTAGAGCTGGTAAGCGTATTGCGATTCGTTATTAGGATCAAGCGCCCATTTCCAAGCATATTCAAAATCTTGTGCTGTTACAGGGTCTCCATTAGACCATTTCACACCATCACGAATGGTAAATGTATATGTCTTTCCGTCCTTGCTCGTTTCAATTTTAGAAGCCATGCCTTCTTCAGGCTCACCATCTGCATTGATACGTGTCAATCCTTCAAAAGTCTGACGGATGACACCGCCTGATACTGAATCATTTGCCAATCCCGGATGTAAGGAAAACGGCTCAGTTTTAATATTAATGTTAAGTGTCGTCTTTCCTTTACTGTCCTTTTTCCCCTCACCGTTTGATCCGCTGCCGCTAAAGCCGCACGCGCTCAGCACGAGAGTGAAAATGAGCATCAACGTGACAATCGACCAACGTTTTTTCATATTCGCAAACCCCCTAATAATAATTTTCAGCTCCTTACGGCTAAATCCTCAGAAATATCAGACAAATGAACCTGAGTTTCCACAACTTTTATTCTGTTCCGTCTTTTCTGATTATTTTTGTAAAAAAGCTGTAACAATAGAGTGAACAAGTTCATTATAATGAAACAAATAATTTATTGCAATATTATTTTATCAATTTAAAATATTTAAACTTCGTTAGTTTTTCTTCCATGAACATAATATCCTTCTACCATTTAAAGCATAAATTGATTAAAAACTTTTTCATGTGTTTTCTGCCCATATTGCTTTTTACATATAATATCTGCCTGTTTTTACGATGATAGCAGTTATCATTTAAGGATTTTACAGCACCCGTGTTATTTATATTATTACAATTTTACTGGAAAAAAGAATGTTTTTTCATGATGACAATTGGTTATAATTGATTTATAATGAAGCAATCAAAAGAAAAGCTTGCTATGAAAAAGAGTAGTACACATTTCACCTGTTTGAAGAGAGTCTGCGGTGCTGAGAGCAGATAACGGGCAATGTGGAATGGACTTTGGAGCAGCTGACCGAACTGGAAAAAAGTAGGCTCAGCCGGAGCAGTCTCCGTTACAAACGTCAGAGTGATTTCATTTTAATGGAATAATCAGGGTGGTACCACGGTTCATTCGTCCCTTTTTTACAGGGGAAGAATGAGCCTTTTTTATTATGTTTTAAGAAATGAGGTTGATGTTTTCATGAAACAAACGATTTTTTCAGGCATTCAGCCAAGCGGCTCAGTGACGCTCGGCAACTATATCGGTGCAATGAAGCAGTTTGTCGAGCTGCAGCATGATTATAACAGCTATTTTTGCATCGTCGATCAGCATGCGATAACCGTTCCTCAAGACCGGCTTGAGCTTAGAAAGAATATCCGCAATCTCGCGGCGCTTTACTTAGCTGTCGGACTTGATCCAGAAAAAGCAACATTGTTTATTCAGTCAGAGGTCCCCGCGCATGCGCAGGCCGGATGGATGATGCAGTGTGTCGCATATATCGGCGAGCTTGAGCGGATGACTCAATTTAAGGACAAATCCAAAGGCAATGAAGCTGTCGTCTCCGGCCTGTTAACGTATCCGCCGCTGATGGCCGCTGATATTCTGCTGTACGGAACGGATCTTGTACCTGTCGGCGAGGATCAAAAGCAGCACCTTGAGCTGACGCGGAATCTTGCAGAACGCTTCAACAAAAAATACAACGACATCTTTACGATTCCGGAAGTGAAAATTCCAAAAGTCGGTGCACGTATCATGTCTCTGAATGATCCGCTGAAGAAAATGAGCAAATCTGATCCGAATCAGAAAGCTTATATTACCCTGCTGGATGAACCGAAGCTTCTTGAAAAGAAAATCAAAAGCGCTGTGACAGATTCTGAAGGCATTGTGAAATTTGATAAGGAAAACAAACCGGGCGTTTCCAACCTTCTTACAATTTATTCAATCCTCGGCAATACGACAATTGAAGAGCTTGAAGCAAAATACGAAGGAAAAGGCTACGGCGAGTTTAAAGGTGATTTGGCAGAAGTCGTGGTGAACGCATTAAAACCGATCCAGGACCGCTATTACGAGCTGGTAGAATCTGAAGAATTAGACCGGATTCTTGATGAAGGCGCGGAACGAGCGAATCGGACAGCAAACAAAATGCTGAAAAAAATGGAGAATGCCATGGGTCTTGGAAGAAAAAGACGCTAATCAAAAAACCGCTCTTTGCAAAGAGCGGTTTTTTTCAGTTGACCTTTGATTCGTTTTCCATTTCCCATAACTTTTCGAAAAAAGGCTGTCCTTTTATTAGGTTTTCGCAAAAAGCTAGGTGTTTGTCCGACCAGCCTTCAATTGTTTCGTTATACAGCATGTCCCAAATCTCTTCAAAGCTCATCCTTTTGATTTGTTCATACATATGCGGATTCCACTCTGTGTACCAGTAGCCAATTTCCGCCCGGTTTTTCAGCCCTTTTAATTGGTCAAGCGCCATAAACATCAGCTGCTTAATTTGCCGTTCTTTTCTTGTCAGTCCTCTGACATGTTCTGGTGCTAATGATAAGATGTGATATTCCTTGGAGGATTCCAGCTTCTTTGGCTCAAATTCATATGTTTCAGGCTCTACATCTTTTACCATTTCATAAACGAGCTGCTCCTGTCTTGGGATCAGACGGCTTTTTCTGACAGGGATCGTGTAGCCGATCGTGTCGACAGCTAAAATGCCGATTCCGTCTGTTACGACAAAACAATACTCAAGCTTTGTCCGCTCATGATTTTTCCGAATGTACGATTTCTGATGTACGTCTTCAAGCAAACCTTTCGGAAGCTCTGACAAATCGTTTTCTATGTAATGAAACAGTACTGACGGCACCCTTAACAGCGGCACCTGATCCAAAAGCTCAACCGTATCTTCCTTGCGCCATTCGTGAAAGTGGCATACATTGTAGCCATTTTCTTCCCCTTCAAACCAATTGACCCACACATCATGAAGAAATAACATCTCTAACCCCTCACTTTTATAAAAACTGTTGTCCACAGTATAGGCAAGGGATAGAGAAATTATTCCAAAGAGATTGAGGAAATCTGGAATCACTAGTTTTATGTAAGAATCGCAAAAAGCAGATCTCTTTGTATATTTTCTAACAAAAGGAGACCTGCTTTTTTTCTGATTTGGTGATATTTTATCACAGATATGATATTCATTTTTATTTAATATTTTTCGGGTCAAGCGCATCCCGCAGGCCATCACCGACAAAGTTGAAGCATAAAACGGTCATTAAAATAAATAGCCCGGGAAATAACGGGTACCACCATGCTTGAACCATTACTGTGAAATTCTGTGCGTCTTGAAGCATGTTCCCCCAGCTAGCGATTGGCGGCTGGATTCCAAAGCCCAAGTAGCTTAGCGCCGATTCAGCTAGAATAACAGACCCTACTTTCAGCGTAGCTGACACAATAATCGGTCCTAACGCATTGGGCAGGATATGAGAAAAAATAATTTTGTGCGTTTTTGTTCCAATTGTTTTAGCAGCAAGAACATATTCCCTTGAACGGAGCGACAAGAATTCTCCCCTTACTAATCGTGCTGTTGTGGTCCATCCTGTGAGACAGAAAATTAAAATCAGTTTGTCCACACCCGGCTTGAAGATGGTGACCAGCGTGATCAACAAGAAAATATCAGGAATGGATAACACAATGTCAACTACACGCATAATGACAGCATCCACTATTCCTCTGAAATATCCGGCTAATGCTCCTAAAACAGTTCCGATCAAAATCGAACCGACTACGGACGCAAATCCAACCAATAAAGAGACACGCGCTCCATATAGGATCCGGCTGAAAATATCACGTCCAAATTTATCCGTTCCCATCAGATGTTCAAGGCCCGGCGCCTTATATTTATCAAGCAGGCTTTGCTGCTCTTGGGGATAAGGTGCAATTAAAGGGGCGAAAACAGCAGACATAATAATGATAAAAAGAATAACGGCACCTAAAATGGCCAGTTTGTTTTTCGAGAATTTTTCCCAGAAAATCTTTGTCATTGTTTCTGGCTTTTTCGAAATATTTTCTTTCAGCCTGATCTCCGGCGAGGGAGTTGTTTGCAGCTCTGACATCTCTGTTTCCCTCCTTTTAATATTCGATCCGCGGATCAACAATCGAGTAAAGGATGTCTGCAATGAGGTTTCCGACAACGACAAGAACCGCCGAGATCACAGTCATTGCCATGATAACCGGATAATCGCGCTGGAATGCTGAATCGACAAACAGCTTTCCTAATCCCGGCCAAGTGAAAATTTGTTCGACAACGACAGATCCGCCGATAAATGAAGGAATCATCAAACCGAAAATTGTAATGACGGGTAATAATGCATTCCTCAATCCATGTTTAAATAGCACTCTGTTCTCTTTAAATCCTTTTGCTCTTGCTGTGCGAATATAATCTTGATTTAATACATCAAGCATATTGGATCTCGTGTATCTCGTCAGTCCGGCCATGTCAGCTGTAGCTAGAACGAATGCAGGCAGAATTAAATGATGAATCCGGTCAAATATATTGAATTCGGTATTCAGCGTCTCGACACCCCCGGTTGGAAACCAGCCGAGATTTACAGATAACACCATAATCAAAATTAATCCAAACCAAAAGTTTGGAATAGCCAGGCCTATAAACGAGGTAAATGTAATGCCATAGTCGATTTTTGAATACGGCCGCTTTGCCGACAGGACACCGAACGGAATAGAAATCATAAGAGCCAAAATCGTTGAAACCAGCATCAGCAGGAGCGTATTGGGTAGTCTTGCCATAATCAATTCTGAAACAGGCGTTCCTTTTCTGACAATAGACGTTCCGAAATCACCCTGCACCATGTTGCCTAGCCACTTTAAATATTGAACGTACTGAGGATCATTCAGACCGTATTTTTCAATAAACTGCTCTCTGTCAGCCTGGCTGATTTTCGGGTCCATCATTAATGTCATCGGATCTCCGGGCGCGGCTTTCATGATAACAAATGATAAAATCGTAATTCCCAATAAAATCGGGATAGACATTAAGGTTCTTCTGATAATATATGCAGCCATATACTTGTCCCCCTTTACTTTCCTTATTAAAAACAGAAGAGGGAGAAAACGCTCTCCCTCCCCTTTAAGGGAAATTTATTTTGCAAGCCACCATTTTTCAATATTATACAAATCACGTTTCGGATGATATTTGTATCCTTCAAGATTTTCCGGCATTGCCATATGGTTGTTAGGATAATACAAGAACGTATATGGCTGATCTTCCGCAATTTTTTGATAGATTTGCTCATATTCTTTTGAATACTGCTTTCTGTCACTGATTGATTTTGCATCTTTCATGAGTTTATCCGCTTCGGCATTTTTATACCAAACGTAGTTCAAACCCTTTTTAATCTGGCTTGAATGGAAAATATCATATTGATCCGGGAATGTGGATAAACTCCATCCCATGACCATTGCATCAAAATCCCAATTCGGAGGATTCATTTGTTCAACGAGAGCGCTCCATTCAACGATCTGGGTTTTCACTTCAATGCCGATTTTTTTCAGCTGTTCCTGAACGACGACAGCGATGTCTTCACGGACTTTGTTTCCTTGGTTCGTTTTAAGGGTAAACGAGAATTTCTTTCCGTCTTTATCCAGAATGCCGTCACCGTTCGTATCTTTCCAGCCGGCTTCTGCAAGCATCTGTTTCGCTTTTTTCTCGTTGTACTCAAATTTCGGAACATCTATATCTTTAGGATAGTTCCAAGATAAAGGGCTTTCCGGAATGTAAGCTACCTCGCCGTCTCCATCTAATACTTGGCTGACGATTGACTCGCGGTCAAGAGCGGTTGTCAGCGCTTGACGAACCTCTTTATCCTTGAATAATTCATTTTTTTCATTCCACCCGATGTACACATAACTTAATGCCAAATCAGTAACGATTTTTAGGTTGTTGAATTTTTCAGCCGTTTTGTAGTCAGTGGCGGGCACATTAAAGAAATTAATATCGCCTGCCTGCAGCTGAGCAACGGCAGCATTTGCGTCAGGAATGACTTTATACGTCACAGTATCTAAATACGGTCTTCCTTCAAAGTAATCATCATTCGCTTCGAGCTTAATATATTGGCCCTGCTTCCATTCCTTAAACTTAAATGGTCCTGAACCGATTGGTTTCTTTCTGTTAAACTCATTTTCTTCTAAATCGGCAATCGGAACATTACCGAGAATATGTTTCGGCAGAATAGCTGTGCTGTCTAACGCATTGTTGTAGAAATTACCGTCTTTATATTTCAGCTTAAACAAGACTTCGTAATCGCCTTTTTTTTCTACGGATTTCAGCATTTCATATGTTGAACCGCGTTCTCCCTTGTAATCTTTGCTTAAAGGGACACTGTACGTAAATACGACGTCGTCTGCAGTCAGTTCTTTTCCGTCATGAAACTTAACGCCTTTTTTAATTTTCACATCATATGCAAGGCCGCCGTCTAATTCTTTAATGCTTTCAGCGAGTGACAATTTCACATTTAGTTTTTCATCCGTTTTCGTTAAAAAGCTGTACAGCATATTTTCAATATCCGTACTTGCGTCATCCGTAGAATACAGAGAGTTAAAAAGTGTGGGTTCTCCGATTGAACCAACAACCAAATCCCCGCCTTGCTGCGGTTTGCCTGCTGATTTTTTCTCGCTGCTGTTGCTTGATTTTGATCCCGAGCAGGCTGATAAAAAGATGGCCAGAACCATCAATACACTTAGCATCATCAGTGCGGTTTTCCGTCTTTTCATTAGATATTCCCCCTCTTGAAATGTTCGTTCTTCTCAGCTGTTGTTTATGTAGTGTGCATACCCCCTCTCAAAGCTGTGCGGGCAACATTAGCTATAAAGGTGACAAGCCACAAAGTGGCTGGGAGCAGCTTCTTTAAATTCTGGTATTTGTTCCTTGCATATCGGTTTTGCAACAGGACATCTTGTGTGGAATACGCAGCCTTTTGGCGGGTTGGCCGGACTAGGCAGTTCTCCCTTCAGGACAATGCGTTCACGTTTGACAGATCCTCTTTTTCTTGTAACTGGAACGGAGGATAAAAGCGCTTGGGTATATGGGTGAAGCGGGTTGTCATAAAGCTCATGCTTGCCGGTCAGCTCCATCATTTTGCCAAGATACATTACTCCGACTCTGTCGCTGATATGGCGTACGACACTCAGATCATGAGAGATAAATAGATACGTAAGATTAAATTCTTCCTGTAATTCCTCCATCAAGTTAATCACTTGGGCCTGAATGGATACATCAAGTGCGGAAACCGGCTCATCTGCAATGATCAGCTCTGGATTCAAAGTGAGTGCTCTGGCAATGCCGATCCGCTGACGCTGGCCGCCTGAAAACTCATGGGGATAACGGCTGGCAAACGACGGGTGAAGCCCTACTCTTGCAAGCAGCTCTTCAACTTTTTCGTTTCGTTCACGCATGGTATACATGTTGTGCGTATTAAACGGCTCCTTTATGATGGAACGCAGGGTCTTTCTCGGGTTTAACGAAGCAAATGGATCTTGGAAAACCATTTGAATATTTTTGCGGACACTCTTCCGCAGCTTCTCCTCTGACAGATTGGAAATATCCTGCCCTTTAAAAAGAATTTGGCCCTCTGTCGGTTTGTACAGTCTGATCATCGTTCTGCCGGCAGTCGATTTTCCGCAGCCCGACTCTCCAACGATTCCGAGTGTTTCTCCTTTTTTTAACGAAAATGAAACACCATCCACCGCTTTTACATCACCGACTTTTCTTTGAAAAAGGCCTGACCGGATCGGAAAGTATTTTTTTACGTCACGAAGCTCTAAGATTGTTTCTTGATTAGCTGCTGTCATGATTGTTCGGCACCCTCTTCCTCATATAAAAAGCATCTCACCGTTCTTCCGCTTTTGTGTGTCAAAAGCGAAGGCTGATTTGTCCAGCACTTATCCATAGCTTTCGGGCACCTTGGGGCAAAACGGCACCCCGGCGGCAGATTATCCGGTGTAGGCACACTGCCTTTAATCGCATTTAATTTATCAATCTCTCCATCTATAACAGGAATTGACGTAAGCAGGCCTTCTGTATACGGATGAAGCGGTTCTAAAAATAAGTCATCAACGGTAGCATTTTCTACGACTTGTCCGCAGTACATGACAATTACTCTATCGGCAGCTTCAGACACGACACCTAAGTCGTGTGTGATGAGAAGAATCGATGTATTGAACTTCTGACAGAGATCTTTCATGAGTTCCAGCACCTGGGCTTGTATTGTCACATCCAGCGCTGTCGTTGGTTCATCGGCAATCAGCAGTTTAGGATTACAGCTCAGTGCGATGGCAATCATCACCCTCTGTCTCATACCGCCGGACAGCCGATGCGGGTACTCCTTCATAATTTGCTCCGCCCGGGAGAAACCGACCATCTGCAAGAGTTCAACAGCTCGTTGACGGGCTTCTTTTTTCTTCATGTTTTTATGGTAAATCAGCACTTCGGTAATTTGTTCTCCGATTGTTAACACCGGATTAAGGGAGGTCATTGGTTCCTGAAAGATCATGGATACTTCGTTACCGCGGATTTTGCAATAATCGTTTTCAGTGAATGAGGTGAGGTCTTTGTCTTCGAGTTTAATAGAGCCGTCCATGATTTTTCCGCCTGAGCTTTGGACGAGGCCCATAATTGATAAAGAAGTAATGCTTTTTCCGGAGCCCGATTCACCTACAAGCGCGACGGTTTCGCCTTTGCTGATGTGAAAATCGACTCCGTCAACCGCAGGGATCGGCTCCTTTTTCCTGAAAAAATAAGTCTTTAAATTATTCACTTCTAAAAGTGTGCTCATGCTAGCTCCCCTTTCCCCCCTCTTGTTGTCAAACGTTTTCAAGAGAAAGCAATCCCTTTATTCAGAAATAATAAATAATATTGAATTATCGAAAAATTTTATAGTTGTATATTATTACAATCATTTTGCAAAATCAAGAATTTTTTAGGATAAATGTAATATTATTAATGAAATTCCATTATTTTATCCTTTTAAAGCATTGCATCCAAAAAGGTTTCAGCAGGAATGGACAGCCCGTCTGCGGTGCTTGCCTTGCTGGCAGTTAAATATTTTTTTACAATATTGAATCCAACTGCGTATCCAAGCATTTTTGGCTGATATCCTTTGCCGAATAACAGCTGGGGAAATAATCGATTATCCCGTTTGATATCCTGATGGGGCGCAATCTTTTTTTCATATAAAGCCTGAAGCTGCTCCGGTGTATACCAAGTCGTCCACTCAGCCGTTTGACTTCGGCCGAACCTCTCATAAACAGCATATTCCGCCAGCCCTTCCATGATGATTGTATCAAGTAATGTGACATCCTTTTCCTCTTTTGTCAGATGACCTAACCGGCAAACGTGATGATACTCATGCGTCATAAGGGCAGATACTGACCCAAAATCTAAATCTGACGAAAGAAAAAGGAACATTTTGTCTTGAAAGGCGAGTCCTGATTTTGATCCGAATTCTAAACGGATTCTCCTGTTTCGTTCATCAACCGGCAGCGTGACAATTGGTACATCAGGACCTTGCCATTTGTTTTTGAGGTACTGTTCTTCCTTTTGGATATGTCCGTAAAAACCTTTTTCCTTCAGCTTGGAAACAGTCTGAATACCCTCTTTTATGTTTTTAAACATCCCATGATGCTGAAGATGCCCTAGAATGCCCTTCCAGTTCTTTTTCTCCGCACCTGAAAAAAGCGGGATAATATAATGCGCCAAATCATCTATTGAATCAGCCTTCCTGAGCCAGCTATATGTTTGTTCTACACTCATGTGATCGCCTCCTCTTTTAATCCTATGCACACAAAAAAAACCGGCTACCCTTTAAGGGCAGCCGGTTTGGCTTGATTATGATTGATATTTCTTAAAGATTAATGTTGCGTTGTGTCCGCCGAATCCTAATGAGTTGCTGAGAACATAATTAAGTTCCTGTCTGCGGGCTTCATCAGGCACATAATCCAAATCGCATTCTTCGTCAGGCGTTTGAATATTGATTGTCGGCGGAATCACGCCTTCTTTAATGGCCAGGATAGAGAAAATGGCTTCAATACCGCCGGCTGCTCCTAAGAGGTGGCCTGTCATCGATTTTGTAGAGCTTACCGCAAGTTTATGCGCATGCTCGCCAAAAACAGTCTTAATCGCCATTGTTTCGTATTTGTCGTTGTAATATGTGCTTGTCCCGTGAGCATTGATGTAATCAATTTCTTCAGGTGCAATGCCTGCATCTTTAATGGCTTCTTGCATCGCTCTCGCTCCGCCTTCACCGTCTTGGGCCGGCGCTGTGATATGATAAGCGTCTCCGGTTGAACCGTAGCCGACAATTTCTCCGTAAATTTTAGCGCCGCGGGCCAGGGCATGTTCAAGTTCTTCAAGAACGATAATCCCTGCACCTTCCCCCATGACAAAACCATCACGGTTTTTATCGAACGGGCGGCTCGCTGTTTTCGGATCTGGATTAGTAGACAGCGCTTTGTTGGCACTAAAGCCGGCGAATGACATTCTTGTCAGCGGCGCTTCTGTTCCGCCTGTGACCATCACGTCTGCATCACCGCGCTGAATAACCTTAAACGCGTCACCGATGGAGTTCGTTCCTGTAGCACATGCTGTAACCGTACAAGAGTTCACCCCTTTTGCTCCTAATGCAATAGAAATCTGGCCTGTCGCCATGTCAGGAATCATCATTGGCACGAAAAACGGGCTTACCCGTCTTGGACCTTTTGTTAAGAAGATTTCAAATTGAGACTCTAGTGTTTCAAGTCCTCCGATACCGGAGCCTACCCAAACACCGACTCTCGGTGCGATCTCATCGGTAATGTTAAGATCTGCGTCTTCAACCGCCATTTTCGCAGCCACAACCGCATATTGTGTAAAGCGGTCCATTTTTCTGGCTTCTTTTTTATCCATATAATCTTCAACATTAAAATCTTTTAATTCAGCGGCAACTTTTGCCGGATATTCTTCAGCGTCAACACGAGTGATCGGACCGATTCCGGACACACCGTTGATTGCGTTATTCCAACTTGTATCGACGTCGTTGCCAAGTGGAGATAATGCTCCAAGTCCTGTAACAACTACTCTTTTTTTAGTCATCTTGTGTGCACCTCACCTTTTTTTATCGGCCCCAGCGGATTGCAATGGCGCCCCATGTTAGTCCTCCGCCGAACCCTACCATAACGACCACATCGCCGTCTTTGATTTTACCGGCTTCTAATTCTTCTACAAGAGAGATCGGAATGGATGCGGCAGAAGTATTTCCATATTTATGAACAGTTTTAGACATCTTTTCGACAGGAAGCTCTAAACGCTCGCGAGCAGCTTCCATGATACGGATGTTCGCCTGATGCGGAATCAAAAAGTCGACATCCTCTTTTGAAAGTCCGGCTTTTTCAATGACATTTACGCATGATTCTCCCATTTGACGGACTGCAAATTTGAAAACTTCTCGTCCATTCATGATTGTATGTCGTTTTTCATTCAGATACAAGTGCTGACCGCCTGTGCCGTCGGCTCCTAGTTCAAATGAAAGGATTCCTCTGTCATCACTGACTGGCCCGACTACCGCAGCGCCTGCTCCGTCTCCAAACAGAACGGCTGTATTGCGGTCTTCCCAATCGGTAATGCTTGAGAGCTTCTCTACACCGACAACTAGAACATGCTTGTAGGTTCCGGATTCAATAAATTGTTTACCGGTTACAACCCCGTACATGAAGCCCGCACAAGCCGCGCTGATATCCATAGCACACGCTTTCTTCGCGCCGAGCTGTTCTTGAATCATACAAGAGACCGTAGGAAATGACTGATCAGGTGTAACAGTTGCAACCAAGATCATATCCAGATCCTCAGCAGCCACTTCAGCTTGTTCCAGCGCATTTTTCGCTGCTGCAACAGCCATATGTGATGAAAACACATCATCTGCTGCGATTCTTCTTTCTTCTATTCCTGTTCTTGTACGAATCCACTCGTCAGAAGTTTCAACCATTTTTTCAAGATCATGATTTGTTAAAACCTTCTCAGGAATGTAACGTCCAACACCAAGTATTCCAGCTTTCATAAGGGAAGACTCCTTTATATCTTAAATTTAGAAGATCAATCAGGTTGTGATCAATTATTAGTATCAGGTACTAATTCTATCCTATTTTTTTTCACATGGCAATATATTCGTCTAAACTATCAGTTCATCTTACTCATAGAGTATGGTATATGGAAAGGAGGCGTATGCAGTTGGATGTGTTTTCAAGAATGATGTTCGGCGATGCAGCAAAACCAACAGAAGAGAAGGAGGAACAGCAAGAGGAGGTTTCTCAGGTTTCTCAGACAAACGACGAAGAGACGATTCATTACATGCATATTATGGACCAAATCGGTTCAATTATGAACTCTCTTGATCAAATCAAGCCCGCTTTAAAGGAGCTTGCGCCCATGCTCTCCGCTATTAAAAAGAAAATCATGTGAAAAGCCACTTTCAAAAAAGTGGCTTCTTCTTATTCTGTTTCAGATTTAGCGTCAGACTTGCCAAGCTCATAAGCTTCCGCCATTACCGTTGTAAATAGATTCATAAACGGCTGGATGGCCTCCATTGAGAGCTCAATGCCTGATTTCTCAAGCTGTTCTTTCGCTTCAGGGAGATATTTCATGGCAATTTGCAAGAATTCAAGTGATTTTTCGTGCTGCATGTGACGTCACTCCATTATTCGTTTTTTGGCAGCTCGCCTGTTTTGTTGTATGTTTTGATCAGCTTGGCGATTCTTTGCTGAAAGTCTTTGTCGACGAGCGGGCTGAATGTTCCCATCTCAACGACTCCCGTATTCAGGTCGTAGTAATGATCGCCGCCCTCAAGGGTGCCTTTATTAAATTGTTCAGCAATGATTTCATAGGCCTTGTCCACATTTTGCACCGTGCTGGTTAATACGGTATTCTCGCCCAGATCCGATTGATCTGTGACGTAGCCAATGGCATAAAGACCGTCTTTTTTGATTTGCTGAATAACAGGAACATTATACCCGTCTCCGGCGGGATACACAACATCCGCGCCTTCGTTCTTCATTTTCTGATAAAGCTTTACTGCTGTTGTATCATCATCCCAATGATCCGTATATTTCGTATTTACCTCTATATCCGGATTTTCATACTTGGCCCCTTTGATAAAACCATCAACCTCAGGCTGCCACGTAAAGGAGGCAATTACACCGACCTGATTCGTTTTCGACATATGGGCAGCAGTCATTCCTCCAAAAAAGCCCATTGCTTCCCCGCTAAAATGGACACTCGTTACATTATCAGCTTTCGCTTTCGCATTGGAAATGACGAATTCCATATCTGGATAATCTTCGCCGACCAAGTTAAACACCTCAGCATATTCACTCCCATGGCCGTAGAGCAGATTGACGCCCCTCTTATGAAAATCCTCAATCGCATTTATGATATCTTCTTCTGTTTTAACGCCTTCTTTATAATAGACGTCCACATTGTATTTGGATTGTATATTCAGTAATCCTTTATACCCTTTTGTGCCCCATACGAGGTCATTAATCGTATCAGGAAAGAGCATGCCGACCTTCTCAATTTTTCCTTTGAACGGAGTTTGTCCACATCCACTCAATAAAAGGAGGACAGAAAAGATCATGACAAGCCTTGTGATCAAGTCATGTTCAACTCCTTTTGACAAGCTATAACATGTTTATTTTTATACGTTTATTGTATCTAGAAAACTCGAAACATGGAAGGTTTTTCTTAATATTTGTCGAAAATTGATGAAAATTGTCTTTTCCACTCGATAATTTTTGTTTTTGCTTCTTCTTTTGAGATTTTCTCTGTGACTTGCAATTCAAAAAGCTGATCTTTGCTATGACGGCTTGGTTCTAACAGGAATCTCAGCAACTCGTCAGCGACGTCGTTTGTGTAATAGCCGTCTTCCTCTGTTTCTTCTTTCCATGGCCCATACATTTTCGGCAGGATCACGGTTTTTTCCGAGCCTGTTTTTTCACGTTTTTCCCATTCTTTTCGGTCTTCTTCATATACTAAAATATAAGGAGAATCACATTGGTCTAAAGGCAAAAAACTTCCGAACTGGATACAAATTGTATCATAATTTTGGTCTCCAATGTGTTCAAGCTGGCGAAAGAGTTCATTTCTCCCAAGCCACATGAGTCTTTCTTCTAAGTACATTTGTCTCATTTTATCTTCTGTTTCCGCCAGAACAACGTCAACATGTATGCCTTCATCCATCATTCGCTCACATAATGAAAGGCCGAAAAATTCGTCCGCACCTACAATCAGCGTTGATTCCATTGCATCTGCCGCCCTTCCGGTTTTTCATTTCCCAAAACAAAACAGCCTCCGCAAAAGAGAAGGCTGTTGTCATTATATTCTCTATAATTCTTTTTCATGACTGTGAAAGAATTTGCAAATTGATGCATAAATTCTGCTTGGATGCTCAAATAAATGAAATGTCATGTCGACCGGTGAGCCTTGCTTTTGCTGTTTTTCCTTGAAAACTTCTGCATGTACACTGTAGGGATATGGAGATCCGGTCATACGCTGCCATATATGAACCGGTACGCCGCTCGGGTAGCTTTGAATTGTTTTATAACGAAGCGCTTCCGCTTCTTTTTCAGAAATTCCGTAGCTTTTCGATACTTCTTTCAAAAATTGCTTATAGAAAAATTTATTTTCTTTTTCCGATTCATAATGTGCCTGAAGATCGAGACAAGGATTCAACATTGCGGCTGAGCGGATATGATCCGGGGAAAAACGAAGCAGTTCATCGGCCACGAGAGCACCCATGCCTTCTGCTAAAATATGAATCTTCGGATTGAGGATTTCCTGCTTCAGCACAGAATGTATCAGCTGTTTGGCATAGGTGACTGCTTTTTCCGCCCCCCAATGCCTTCCGAACAGATTGCTGTTAAAAAGAGTATATCCTTCATTCATCAACATGCTCAGAAGCTGATTTCTGCCGTAATGCTGCTGCCAAAAGCTTGAATCATGTCCGACAAAGTGGGTTCTGTCCCCCAAGATAAAGATGCCGAAGCCGTTCGGGCGATAGGGCAGATGAATGACATTATGCTCCGTTCCCAGTTGAAAGTATCTTTCCGTTATTCCCATCG
The DNA here is from genome assembly GCF_038004765.1 of Bacillus sp. FSL R5-0576. Taxonomy (NCBI): domain Bacteria; kingdom Bacillati; phylum Bacillota; class Bacilli; order Caryophanales; family Bacillaceae; genus Bacillus; species Bacillus sp. FSL R5-0576. Next base: position 1,076,882 of record NZ_JBBORU010000001.1, on the reverse strand, counting down.
CTTGCCCGCCTCCTTTCACACTTCATCTCACGCTATCTTATGTAAATAGAAAAGAAACGAATAAGGTAAAGTCCTAGCCTTTTACATTTTTGGCTATTATACTGATTGACGTTTTTTATATTTTACCATTAAAGTGTGACGAATCAGACTCTTTTGTCACCTCACTTTCTGCTAAAATTGGATTCCCCCTTCGCTTTTTGTATGGTATGATAACTTTTAGAATAGAATGAGAAGGACGAGGTGGAAACGTGCGATATATTATTGCCTTTATTTGGACGTTCCTTTTATCACATATGGCATGCTACTTGGTTGCAAGCATGAACAGCGTTACGTATAATTTCAAAACATCATCTGTCATTGCTGTTGTACTGTATGTCTTAATCATGGTTTTAGCAGAAATCATGCCTATGAACAAAAATGCAAGCCAGCATTAAAAAGCCAAAAAACCCAAAACATTTATTGTTTTGGGTTTTTTAGTGGTCACGGCTTTCTTTTGTAAGTCCACAGCCGGTTGTGGTTTGATGTTTCGGGGAACATTTCCCCTGCTGACAGATGGACCTTTTGAGGGTTTTTAACCATGCTCCCTGTCTCGCCGATTTCTACGTAGACACCGTTATTAGGCGCTTTCTGTCCGGGCCGGAATTGGTGCTGCTGTCCCACTGTTTTTCCTCCTTTTCCTTTTTGCTGTAGTATGCGCCTAAGCGGCTGTGAATATGTTGCCATCAAAAAAACTGCTGAGTTTGGCTCAGCAGTTTTTTGATGATTCCCCTTTGTATAAAATGGCCTTCAGCAGTGCTTTTTGCACATGAAGACGGTTTTCCGCCTGCTGGAACACTGCAGAGTTCGGCCCGTCAATAATCTCCGCAGTCACTTCTTCCTCACGATGCGCAGGGAGACAATGTAAAAATGTATAGTCAGGCTTGGCATGGCTGACAAGCGCCGCATTCACCTGATAAGGCGCAAAGACAGCAAGACGTTCTTGCTCTTCCGCTTCCTGCCCCATGCTTGTAAACACATCAGAATAAATCACGTCTGCGTCTTTTACAGCTTCAATCGGATCATCTGTCAGCGTGATAGAAGAGCCGGATTGAAGTGCATATGTTTTTGCCGCTTCAGCTGCTTCATCTAACACTTCATATCCCTTTGGCGAAGCGATTGAGATATCACAGCCCATTTTCGCGCAGCCGATCATCAAGGAGTGCGCCACGTTATTTCCGTCACCGATGTATGCGACTTTTACGCCATTAAGCTTCCCTTTTATCTCCTTAATCGTCAAGAGATCCGCCAGCGCCTGGCATGGGTGGTATTTATCAGTAAGTCCATTGATCACCGGAATGTCAGCTTCTTTGGCAAGTTCCTCCACCTTTTCATGTTCAAAGGTCCGGATCATGATGGCATCCACATAGCCTGACAGCACTTTTGCCGTATCAGCGACAGTCTCACCGCGCCCCAGCTGCAGATCTTTCTGGCTTAGAAAGAGGGCGTTCCCGCCAAGCTGCGCCATGCCCGCTTCAAATGAAACACGTGTCCGCGTTGATGATTTTTCAAAAATCATCGCCAAGGTTTTGCCATGGAATATAGGCTGAATTTTGTTTTGTTTCAGCTCACCGGCTTCTGCGAGCAAGGCGTTTATATCCTCTTCACTAAGGTCCTTTAACGTTAATAAATCTTTTCCGTATAAACTGGTTTGCGTCACTGTGTGCATGTTGCCACTTCCTTTTTATAGAGGTCTTTGAGAGATACAGGCTGCGGATGGCCTGAACCGCTTTGTAAAAACGCCCGCACGGTTTCTTCTTCTGTAAAGACGGGGATGCCGTGCGTCATGGCTTCCAAACGTTCTTTGCGTGCTTCTTCAGAACCGCTCAGATTGATGTGGAGCGATTTCCCTTCCTGTTCCATCCAAGAGGCAAATGCCCCTTCATGAATTGTAAAACCTGCGTTTTCTGCTAACTCCCTCACATCTTCCGGAACGTTTTGCAAATAAATGCTTCCTTTTTGACTCCAGACTCTTGTATAGATTTTTTTCAAGGCGCTGTTAGAATCATATGCGACACACATGCCTTCTCCCGTTGATTTCATTTCCGGCCCAAGCTTGACATCCACATCCTGGATCGCATGAGAAGAAAAAACAGGGAACTTCACGGCAACTCCATGATGATTTTGAACTGCCGGATTTAGATCTTTTAAGGACGCTCCCGCTAGCAGACGTGTGGCGAGCGGAATCATCGGAACGCCCATTACTTTGCTGACGACAGGAACCGTGCGGCTCGCTCTCGGATTCACTTCAAGAACGAGTATGTTTCCATTGTCGATCACAAATTGAATGTTCATGATGCCTTTAAATGAAAGTTTTCGGGCAATTTTTTGTGCCGCATCTTTCATGCCCTGCTGCAGCCCGCTCGTGATGGACGGTCCGGGAAGAATGGCAAAGCTGTCCCCTGAATGGACACCTGCCCGTTCAATATGCTCGGTATATGTCGGGATAAAGACATCCTCGCCGTCGGAAATCAAATCAATTTCGACTTCCTTTCCAGACACATACTGATCAATCAAAATCGGGTATGGCATGCTGTCCTCATCATTCAGCAGCTGAGTAAGCTGGTCTTGCGAGTCAACAATGATCATGCCCATTCCGCCGATAACGTAAGATGGGCGGATTAACACCGGATAGCCGATCTCACTCGCTTTTGAAGCGGCTTCTTCTTTTGTATAAGCAATTTCTCCTTTTGCGTGCTTCAATCCCAGCTCGTCAAGAAGCTGATAGAATTGATCCCGATCCTCTAGCACGTCGAGCGTTTGAAATGATGTGCCAAGAAGAGTAATGCCGGCTTTTTCGAGCGCTTCAGCAGCATTGATTGCAGTTTGGCCGCCGAATTGCACAATTGCAAAATCAATATTTTCCTGCTCCGCAACGTTTACAATATGCTCCGTTGTCATCGGTTCAAAATACAGGCGATCCGCAATTTCATAATCTGTGCTGACCGTTTCCGGGTTATTGTTAATCATGATGGTTTCGAACCCAAGCTCTTGCAGTGTCAGCACACCGTGAACAGCACTATAATCAAATTCAACGCCTTGGCCGATCCGAATCGGGCCTGATCCGATAATGAGCGCGCGTTTTTTCTCTTTGCGGCTGATGTCTCCATCGGTCTCTCCGAAATATGTGGAGTAAAAATAGTTTGTTTTCGCATCAAACTCTGCTGCGCATGTATCTACGATTTTAAAGGAAGGCGTAATGCCCATCTCCTTGCGAAGCGCGCGCACCTCTTCTTCTGTTTTGCCGATCAGCGAGGCAATCGTTGCGTCTGAGAATCCCTTTTCCTTTGCTTTCTTCAATAATTCAAAAGAGAGATCGCTCCCTGCTTCCATCAGGCGGTTTTCCAATTTGATGATGTTGTCAAAGGTATGAAGGAAAAACGGATCAATTTTTGTTTTTTCATGGATGTCATCAATCGAGACGCTGCGGCTCAACAGCTCCATGACAACGAAAAATCTGCGGTCATCCGGAGTGATTGCCAAATCCCATAGCGTATCAATTGACAACCCGCTGAGCTCTGGAAGGTGTGTCCCGATATTTTTTAATTCAAGCGACACGGCTGCCTTTTGTATCGCCGCTTCTAAATTCCGTTCAATCGCCATCACTTCACCGGTGGCTTTCATTTTTGTGCCAAGCTTGCGGTCTGCGTTTTTGAATTTATCAAACGGCCAGCGCGGAAATTTGACGATCACATAGTCCAGTGCCGGTTCAAAGCTTGCGTAAGTCGAGCCTGTGAGCGGATTTTTCAGCTCGTCAAGGGTGTATCCGACTGCCAGTTTCGCGGCCATCTTCGCAATCGGATAACCGGTCGCTTTAGATGCGAGAGCCGATGACCGGCTTACACGCGGATTCACTTCAATGACGTAATATTGCTTGCTGAATGGATCAAGCGCGAATTGAATGTTGCAGCCGCCTACAACATCGAGTGCTGAGATGATCGTCAGACTTGCTGTCCGCAGCATTTGATAGTCTTCGTCTGTCAATGTTTGTGACGGCGCCACAACAATAGAGTCACCTGTATGCACGCCGACCGGATCGATATTTTCCATATTGCAGACGGTAATGCATGTGTTATTGCTGTCACGCATGACTTCATATTCAATTTCTTTAAAGCCGGCAATGCTTTTTTCGACAAGGCATTGATTGATCGGGCTTGCTAATAGCGCCTGCTTAATCATAGCTGTAAAGGCTTCTTTATCAGGGGCGATTCCTCCGCCCTTTCCGCCTAATGTGTAAGCCGGTCTGATAATAACAGGAAAACCGATGGATTCCGCAAAATGGAGGGCATCGGCCTCGTTATCAACAATTTCACTCTCCGGCACGGGCTGTTTTAATTCATTCATTAACGAACGGAATTTTTCCCGGTCCTCTCCTTTTTGTATCGTTTCAACGGATGTGCCGAGGAGCTTGACGCCGTGCTCTTTTAAAACACCCGTTTCTTCAAGCTCCACCGCTAAATTCAACGCTGTCTGACCGCCTAAATTGGCAAGAAGCCCATCAGGCCGTTCTTTCTTAATGATGGCTGTCAGGCTTTCTGCTGTCAGAGGCTCAAAATAAATTTCATCAGCGAAGGCTTCATCAGTCATAATTGTCGCCGGATTGCTGTTGACGAGAATGACCCGATAGCCCTCCTCCTTCAGCGCGATGCACCCTTGAGTGCCTGAATAATCAAATTCTGCCGCCTGCCCGATGATGATCGGGCCTGAGCCGATTACTAATATGCTTGAAATACTGGTGTCTTTAGGCATGCGCGATTTCTCTCCTTGCTGGTATCACATTCTTTAGATAATCATCAAAAATCCATTCGCTTTCCGCAGGTCCGGGATGGGCTTCCGGGTGGAATTGAACACTCATGACAGGCAGTTTTTTATGGGCAAGCCCTTCAACTGACGTATCATTGACATGATGAAACCTGATGGTGAGCTCTTCTTCATTAATCGACTGTTCATCAACCACATAGCTGTGGTTTTGGCTTGTCATAAAGACCCGTTTCGTCTCACGGTCGATGACCGTATGATTAGCTCCCCTGTGCCCGAATGGCAGCTTAAAAGTATTCCCTCCAAACGCGAGCGCGATCAGCTGATGTCCGAGACAAATGCCTAGAGTCGGAAAGCGGCTGATGATGCTTTTGATCTTTCCTAAATATGGATGGATTGCTTTCGGATCTCCAGGTCCGTTCGATAGCACAATGCCATCGGGTTTGATGTTGTATACGGCCTCCATTTGCTGGTATGGCACCACGGTAACCTTGCAGCCTCTTTTGACAAGTGATGATGCGATTGACTTTTTATAGCCAAAATCAATGAGAGCGATATGTTTATTCCCGTCACCAAATGTGCTGATTTCCTGGGCTGAAGCCTGCTCTGCCACATTCTCTGGTTGAAGGGCAATCTCAGCTCCTTCTTTAGAGGCTGTAACTGACGCACCCATCGTCCCGTTTGCCCGGATTTTCTTCACGACAGCCCTCGTATCAACATGGGTTAACAGCGGAATGTTCCATTTCTGTAAATACTCCTTGAGGCTGTATACCGCTTCATAATGAGAAAAGTGATCACACGCCTCATAGACAACTGCGGCTTTTACTTGCGGTTTCTTGCTTTCAAAATCCTTTTCATTTATGCCGTAGTTGCCAATCAGCGGGTAGGTAAATACAATAATCTGTCCCTTATATGATGGATCTGTCAGCACTTCTTGGTAGCCTGTCATTCCTGTGAAAAAAACAGCTTCTCCCGTACAGTTTTCATGGCCGTCCAGCTCGCCGCTGAACGATGTCCCATCTTCTAACACTAAATAACCTTCCATCTAACAGCCCACCTCTTGATGAATAATTAATTATAAAAATGAATTTTTATGCCTTTATATCGAAAAAAAATCACTGGTTTACAGCGGAATGATGAGCGATTGCCTGTTTCAGCTTGCTGACGGCTTCTGCTATTTCATCCTTAGTCACGGTGAGCGGCGGCAGCAGCCGAATCACGTTCGGGCCGGCCGGCAATACAAGCAAGCCTAATGTCTGCAATTCAGCAATAATGTCAGCAACCGGGCCATCACACTCAATTCCAAGCATTAATCCTTTACCTCGGATTTGTTTAACAAAAGGGCTCTTTAGCTCTGCCTCAAGCTGTCCTTTTAAAAACGCTCCTTTGTCAGCAGCCTCTTGCAAAAAGTCAGGCTGGAATACAATTTGCAATGTGGCATTCACAGCAGCCATCGCCAGCATGTTTCCTCCGAAAGTCGTTCCGTGAGAACCAGGGGTAAACGCTTCTCCAAGCTGTTTTTTTCCGATGACAGCGCCGACCGGAAAGCCGTTTCCCAATCCTTTGGCGACTGTGATGATATCCGGTGAGAGTCCGAAGTGCTCATATGCGAAGCCTTTTCCCGTCCGTCCGATGCCGGTCTGGATTTCATCAATGATGAGAAGGGCTTGCTTTTCCTTGCAAAACGACTGTACGGCTGATAAAAATTCAGCACTCGCCGGATTGACTCCTCCTTCTCCCTGCACTGTTTCAAGCATCACCGCGGCAATATCGCCTTCCTCCCCAAGAGCTTTAAAAGCAGAAGGATCATTGTATGGCAGGTAGTGAAAGCCTTCAAGCATCGGGCCGAAGCCTGTTTTGATTTTATCCTGTCCGGTCGCAGCCATCCCTGCATACGTGCGGCCATGGAACGACTGAAGAAAAGTGATGATTTTTGTTTTTCCAGTTGCTTTTCGGGCAAGCTTTATCGCACCTTCATTCGCCTCTGCGCCGCTGTTGCAGAAAAAGACAAGATCTCCTGCACTATGCGCTGCCAGCTTCTGCGCTGCTTGCTCTTGGAGACTGTTTTGAAACAGGTTGGATACGTGCCATACGCTGTCAAGCTGTTTTTTGACTGCTTCTGTCACCGCTTCATGGCAGTGTCCTAGATTTGATACCGCAATCCCCTGAATGAAATCAAGGTATGATTTGCCGTTTTGATCCTCAACGTACGTTCCCTTTGCTTTTTTGATGTCAATATCCCAACGGCCGTAGGTTTGAAACAAGCTGCTCATGAAACAGCCTCCTTTGCTTTGACGATTTTTGTCCCTTGAAAGGTTTGTTCTGCGAAGAATGAACCTTTTCCGTTTACGATCATGACTTCAGACACCTGATCTGATAAAGCTGACAAGGCTGAATTGACCTTCGGGATCATCCCTCCGGTGATCACTTCCTGCTTGATCAGCATCTGAATCTCCTTAGGGGTCAGGACGTCCAGACGTTGCTTTTCCTTCATGATTCCATCGACATCCGTGACGAACATCAGCTTATCGGCTTCAAGCGCTCCGGCGACTGCTGAAGCAGCCAGATCAGCATTTACATTCAGCGTTTTGCAGTCGCTTGTCATAGACAGCGGCGCAATAACGGGGATGATGCCATTTTCCATCAGCGCGTTCACCATGGACGCATCGACTTTTTTGATTTCTCCCACTTCTCCGTATGTTTCCGGATCTAGATAATCAGCCTCCAAAAGACCTCCATCCTTACCAGAAATGCCTGCGGCTCGCAGTCCGTGTTTGGCAAGCTCAGCAACGAAAAATTTATTGACAGAACCGGATAAAACCATTTCCGCCACTTCCAGCACCGGCTTCGTTGTTTTCCTCTGTCCGCCCGAAAACTCTGTCTTGATATTTAACCGTTTCAGCATATTTGTGATTTCCGGTCCCCCGCCATGTACGATCGCCAGCTTCCAGCCTGATGCCATCAGCTCTTTCAGATTTTGAAAAAATTCCTCCGACAGCTCACGGATGACACTTCCCCCGCATTTAAAAACGATTGTTTTCTTCATTTCGCTCCCCTTTATTACGTGCGATAGCTCGCGTTAATTTTGATATAGTCATAGGTCAGGTCACAGCCCCACGCTCTCCCGTTTCCGTCCCCTTCATCCATCTTGATGACAATGGTGATTTCATCTTCTTCAAGGTATTCCTTGGCGATAGATTCAGAGAATGGCTGAGGTTCGTTATTCTTAAACAGGCATTGGCCGCCAAGATAAACCTCTACTTCTTCTGCCGTCACCTGTGCTGCGGAGTGTCCAATGGCTCCGATGATCCGCCCCCAGTTGGCATCTGTTCCGTATACTGCCGTTTTTACAAGATTTGAGCCGACAATCTTTTTGGCAATGACGTTTGCATCAAGATTGTTTTTCGCTCCCTGCACTTGGGCTTCAATTAGTTTTGTCGCGCCTTCTCCGTCTCTGGCAATCTCTTTAGCCAGATCCTCACAAGTGAGCAAGAGCGCTTTTTTAAAGACCGGCCAGTCTGGATGGTCTTCTGTCAGGCACTCGTTTTCGGCGCAGCCATTCGCCATAACTAATACCATATCGTTCGTGGATGTTTCTCCGTCAACTGTGATTTGGTTAAATGAAACGTCAGTGATTTCCCGAAGCGCCTTTTGCAGCGCTTTTTCTTCAATTGCCGCGTCAGTTGTCACAAATCCCAGCATCGTGGCCATGTTCGGATGTATCATCCCTGAGCCTTTGGCCGCTCCGCCGATCGTGACTGTTTTGCCGCCGATTGCCAGCTCATAGCACGTCTGCTTAATCACCGTATCTGTTGTTAAGATCGCTTCCTCAAAATCGCCTGATCCCGCAGGTGTTTCTTTCAGCAGCTCGATCCCCGCGTGGATTTTTTCCATGTCTAAATGCTCGCCGATGACACCCGTTGATGAAACAGCGACAAGCTCCGGCTCAATGCCAAGCTGTGAAGCAAAGCTCTCCCGCATTGTGTATGCGTCCTTTAGGCCCTGTTCTCCCGTGCAGGCGTTGGCAATGGCGCTGTTGACGATGACGGCTTTCAGTGTCGGTCCGTGCTTTAAGCTGTCTTGTGTCACTTTGATCGGAGCAGCCTGAAAGTGGCTTTGGGTATAAACTGCTGCACTCACAGCCGGTGTCTCGCTGATAATGACGCCGAGGTCTTTTTTCGAGTAGCGCAGCCCGCAATGCACACCCTTTGCCTGAAACCCTTTTGGCGAGGATACATCACCTGTTACTTTTACAATTTGATCTTCACTTAACTGAATCATGGTTCGATTCTCTCCCGTTCTATGGATAAATTGGCGTGATGGTGAGTCCAGTTTCTTCATTCCAGCCATTCATCAAATTAAAGTTTTGCACTGCCTGACCGGCGGCACCCTTCATTAAATTATCGATTACCGAGACGATCGTGACTCTGTTCGTTCTCTCATCGAGGGTCACGGCGATATCACAGAAATTGCTGCCGTACACTTCTTTCGTTTGCGGGTACTGACCTTTTGGCCTCACTCTCACAAAATATGAATCTTGGTAAAATTCCGAATATAAATCATGCAGGCCATCTGCGGATAGATCACAGGTTAATCTGGTATACATCGTCGCCATGATGCCCCTTGTCATCGGAACCAAGTGAGCCGAAAATGTAATGGGCCCGAGACCTGGCTGCCATTCATTCAGCGCCTGCTCAATTTCCGGCGTGTGCTGATGTTCATTGACTTTGTAAATTTTAAAATTGTCGTTCAGCTCAGAAAAATGGGTTCCCATGGATGCTTTTCTTCCCGCTCCGGAAACACCCGTCTTCGCGTCAACGATAACGAAAGATTCATCGAGCAGTTTCTTTTGAGCCAATGGCGCGAGGCCAAGCAAAACAGCTGTTGGAAAACAGCCTGGATTGGCAATGAGTTTCGCCTGTTGAATTTGCTGTTGATTCAGTTCTGCCAGACCGTATACCGCCTCTTGAATCACCGCCTTCGGTGCCGCTGTCCGTTTATACCATTTTTCATATTCAGCCGGTTCTTGTATCCTCAGATCACCTGACAGATCAATAACCGGAATTCCCGCGTCTGCCAGCTTTGGAGTCAATTCACTTGATACTCCGGGCGGCGCAGCGAGAAACATGATATCTATTTCGTGTTTGATCGTATTCATATCAATCGGCTTCAGCTGCTGATCCGCTAAGCCGGTAAGATGAGGATAACCCTCGCTATAGACATTCCCTTCTCCGCTGGATGAATAAAGTATGCATTCCTCTGCATGAGGATGTTGCGAAAGAATCCTGACAAGTTCGGTGCCTCCATATCCTGTAGCACCTACAATTCCTATTTTCAAAACAAGTTCACCCTCTTGGTCTTTGTGAAATTATTTAACATTATAACATGAATAAAAATTAATTCAATCGTATATTTAATATTTTTATTCATTTATAAATTTTCTGTTCAATGGAAATTCCGCTCAAAAAAATCAGCATGACTTCAGCACAAAAACGTTGATGCGGCGCCGCATTTCAGCCGCATAAAAAAACAGGCTGACCGCGTCAGCCTGTTTTCATCATCATCAATCCACTCAAAAAATATAGAATAGAGCTTGCATAAAAAATCATTTGCACTGTAAAAAAGTCAGCGAGAAAGCCCCCGAGCATAATGGCTGCTGCTGAAAAGACAGCTGTCCAAAAATGGTAATTTCCAATCTTCTTTCCACGCTCTCCGCTGTCTGTAAAATTAGCGATCAGCACTTTTTCTCCATGCTTTTGCATCGCTCCAAAGAGCCCTAACAGCACTTGGACGATGTACACTTGAACGACGCTTCCGATATGCGGGACATATAAAAGCAGAACAGCCATCCCCCACGAGTTCAGAAGCAGAAAATAACGGCTGTCAAACCTTTCAGACAGCCGTCCGAGGAGCGGGTAAATGAGCGCTCCGCTCAACCCGAACAATCCGTAGGAAAAACCGAACTGTGTGTAGCTTGAGCCGATATTTTTCACAAACAGAATATAAAACGGAAAGATTAAGCTGCTTGCGAAAAACACGCTGCTTTGTGATAATGTCAGCCATTTTAATTTGTTTTTCCCCATTATTTATACCTCTGATAAAAGTAATTCATAAAGCGCTCATCCGGGTCATAGGTTCGTTTTTTCTGAAAAAACGCTTCACTTTTCGGATATGCCTGTCTCATTTGCTCTTTTGTCTGGTAGGTCATATAAGGCAGATAATAGCTGCCGCCGTGCTTGATGGCAACGTCTGTCATGCGCCTGATGATTCGGGCAGTATCTGCCTGGTCTTCTTTTGAAAAGCCCTCGTTTATTAATAGCACGAGCGAAAACATATCGTCCTTCGCATAGGAAAGGTCGGCCTTTTCATTTTTCTGCACGTAGCGGATCGTAATGTTCAGCAAGTTCAGATCTTCGTCCGACAGCGTTTGTCTCAGGTCATCAATATAGGACCCATACTCCTTCACGGGCACAAAGTATTCTTGCAAAACATCTGTGTTGTCATTGTTTTCATACTCAAGAAACTTTGATTCGGACCGCATGACGTTATTGCGTGAAATCTCTGTGCCGTTTTGGCTCAGGAAATAGGATTGCTGTGTGTCCCACAGCCAATTCCTGCCCCATTCATACCGTCTTGACAAACCGAGTGCAAACTTTGTGGCTCCCGTATACTCATCTTCTTTGAGATCGCTGTATGATGGCAGTTGATCCTGATGATCAGCCAATACGTAATTTGTGACATACATGTCTTTCAGAAATCCTTTTTTCGCTGTTGAAATTCGCGCCAGGTGCATTCGGACATCTGGATTTCCTTTTACATGCTTTGAAAAATAGTCTGCGTATGTGCTGTAATTCATTTTTTCTGTCTTCATGACATACAGCTCATCATCTGTCAGCTCAAGCGTTACATCAAGAATCACGCCAAAAAGGCCGTACCCTCCGATGACCGCCGTAAACAAATCATCTTTTGGAGTGACAGTGATAATCGTCCCGTCAGCTTTTAAAAGCCGGAATGATTTGACTGTATCAATCAGCGAGCCGTAGCGAATATCACGCCCGTGTGCATTTGCGCTGAGAGATCCGCCGATTGTAAAAATGTTTTGTGACTGCATGACTTTTACCGCGAGTCCGTATGGATTCACGTATTTCTGGATATCATTCCACGTTGCACCGCTTTGCACCCTGATGGTTTTCTTCTCTTGATCGAGTGACAGGATTTTGTTGTAGCCCGTCATGTCGAGAACGATGCCGTCCTCATAATATGTATGGCCGCCCATGGAGTGCTGGGCCCCGGCGATTGAAATTTTTATGTTTTTTCGATTTGCCTCTTTGACTGTGTCAATGAGCGTTTCCTCTTCCTGCCCTTTCACTGTCTGCTTTATTTTTACAGGCATCAGGCGGCTGACATCCGTCATCTCGCTTGTGGCTGTTTTTTGCTCTGAGTTCACAGAGTACGCAAACAGGGCCGCATACGCGCCAGTACAAAGCGCGAATGCAAGCAATTTCTTTTTCATAGTGCTCTCCCTGCTGTTTTTATGACCATTATACCATGACTGCGTCCTCATTTTTCCAAATTATCTTCTTGCCCGTTTTTCGGCACGGCGGTCGGCGACGATAAAGCAGGCGTGAATCGCGCCCGGCAGCCAAAAGATACAGGTCAATATGAGATTCAGCAAGGCCTGAAACGGTTTTCCCGAAAACAAAACAGCAAGCGGCGGGCATAAAACTGCCAGCAGGTACATCATTTCCTTTCACTCCTTTCAGCTGTAAAAAAGGACAGCCTCACATGTCAGGCTGTCCTCTTTTGTTTTATTGAATGCCAAGCGCAATTTTTGCGTATCTGGACATTTTATCCCTAGTCCAAGGCGGATTCCATACAATGTGAACCTCTGTGTCTTTCACTTCAGGAAGGTCCGCTAATGCTTTTTTCACCTCATCCACGATAATCGGCGCTAAAGGGCATCCCATTGATGTCAGTGTCATCGTCACGTGCGTTAAGCCGTCTTCATCCATGTCAACATCGTATACCAAACCAAGGTTCACGATATCAACGCCAAGCTCAGGATCGACAACCTGTTCTAGGGCGCCCATGATGTTTTCTTTTAATGCTTCTTCCACGTTCCCTCACTCCTTTTTTCTACAGTATAACGTAAATTCAGCCCTTGTTAATAACTTCGTGCTTTATAAGTACGTTTCAAACCATTCAATCGTTTTTAACACAGCTGCCCGCGGGACTTTATGGTCAGCGTTTTCATCTCCGATAAATTGCAGGCGTTCCGGCTGCTCGCTGTAATGGGATTTGATCGTGTCATAAAATTTCCGGGTCGGCGCGTAAGGCACGACCTTATCTTTTGCGCCGTGCCAAAATAAAAGCGGGCGCTGTTGCAGTTTCTCCGGCTGAAGGCTGAGATCCCGCAATTCGAGACGTTTCATCAGCACCTGTACCTTCTCTTCCGGCACATCGATTTCAATGCCCTGAGATTGAATATGGTCAATCTGCTGCTGAAACAGCTCCACGTAATTGGGGCTTCCCATCAGGCTGACGCCGGCTTTTATCCAATCATATGCAGTCAAAGCGCCAAGCGTTGTGATGCCGCCCATTGACGTGCCTGCGAGACCGATGCGGCCGCCGTCTATCAGGCCCTCTTTTTCAAAATGGTTTTTAAGTACGCCGATCTCTTCAATCTCGTTAAGGACGATATCCCAAAAATGCCCCGCCAGCTCTTCGACAGCCATTTCTTCTCCCCGTTCCCCATGGTGCAAAGCCTCCGGCAGAACGGCTCTAAAACCCTTCTCCGCAAGCAGATAAGCAATATGAAGGTTGTGTTCCTTCGCGCTTGTAAAACCATGTATAAAGATCACGAGAGGAACAGCGCGGTGCCTGTTCTCTTCCTTTACAATATGTAAAAACGGAATACCGGAAACGGTTTGATTCTCAATTTGTATCACAATGTGCCCCTCCTTAGGATAACCATAATCATAAGTGTAACATGTAGACAATAAAGATGGTAAAAAGCTACACTGTAAGTAAGGCAAAACAAGCAAAATCTAAGGTTAAAGGAGCTTTTCATGGAGACAAAACCCTATTTAATCGCATTAGATTTAGATGGAACATTATTAAAGGATGATAAAACCATATCTGAAAACACCCTTCATACGATACAGCGCCTAAAAGATGACGGGCATTATGTCTGCATCTCAACAGGCCGTCCGTATCGTTCAAGTTCCATGTACTACCAGCAGATGGAGTTGACAACGCCAATTGTCAATTTTAACGGAGCATTTGTCCATCATCCGCAAGACGACAGATGGGGACGGTATCATACGTCACTGCCGCTTGATGTTGTCAAACAGCTCGTGGATATCAGCGAGAGCTACAACGTACATAACGTGCTTGCTGAAGTGATTGACGACGTATACTTTCATTACCATGATGAGCACCTGATAGATGCCTTTAACATGAACACAACAAATGTAACGGTCGGAGACTTGCGGGAAAATCTTGGTGAAGATGTGACGTCTGTACTCATACATGCAAAAGAAGAGGATGTGCCGGCAATACGCTCATATTTATCAGATGTGCATGCCGAGGTAATCGACCATAGAAGATGGGCTGCACCGTGGCATGTCATTGAAATTATCAAAAGCGGCATGAATAAAGCGGTCGGCCTTCAGAAAATCAGCGATTATTACGGCGTGCCGAGGGAGCGGATCATTGCTTTCGGGGATGAGGATAACGATTTGGAAATGCTTGAATTTGCAGGCTGCGGCGTTGCAATGGGAAATGGAATTGACGCGGTCAAGCAGATTGCCAACCGAACAACGGCTACAAATGAAGAGGACGGCGTTGCAAGGTTTTTGAAAGAATATTTCTCACTTTAAAGAAGGTCCGTATTAATTTTTCCCACTCATAAACCTTACTTTGCCCCACCATACTATTGAAGACGACTCATCTCGTCAAAGTATGGAAGGGGGCAGTCTCAAAATGGGTAAACGAAGCAAATCCAGAAGGTTTATTCAGCAGGGTAAAGACTCCATCGGGCTACACGCCGCAAGATTTCCATATCGGTCTACTTTAGAAGAAGCTCACCAGCATGCCGCGGCACGAGACTCGGCCGAAAGCCAGGTTGAATATTAAATGAGAAATGAACTGTTTCAGCAGGCAAAATCATTTGTTCAACAGGCGGTCATGGTGACAAACGGCTTTGAGGAAGGCGATCAGGAGCAAGCGATTCTGAGAGCCAAAAATGCTGTATCTTCTGCGTATGCCAATTCGACAGATGCGGAACGTCAACAGCTGCATCAATTTCAAAATCAGCTGGACAAACTCCAATAAAAAAAGGCTATGGCGACTCGCCATAGCCTCTTATTTGACTTCAAACTGCTGAACAGCCTGAACCTGCTTGAGATTTTCCGCCCTGCCCTTAAATGTCACCTTTACCTCATAGGTTCCGGGCTCCGGGACTTCCTTCCACACATCAGAGAAATCATATGTTTCTCCAGATTCAAGCGTCAGGTTTTGAAAAGCCTGCGTAAACATTTTGTCTTTCGAATAACGGTATCTTTCTTTGTGCTCAGAATCATACACGACAAGTTCAAATTTTTGCCCTGTGCTGAATTGAAACTCAATAGCACGTTCGCTTTGGTTCTTCAGCGACATGTTAAACTTGATTTGTTCAGGCTCCTGAATTGCGTCAATAGATAAAACAACCTCTTGATTCTCCATTCCGCCTGATACCTCCTTATCGGGTTCTGTCTGCTCATCTTTCCCGCAGCCTATCAAAAGCAGCACGGGGAGGAGCATCACAAGCAGCCGTTTCACGACTTCCACCTGCTTTCGTCAGTCTTTTCTAAAGAAACCAAAAATCCCTGTCGTTTGAACAATGTTCGTAAATGCTTTCGGATCAACTTCTTTGACGATCTTTTCTAAATCGTACAGTTCATACCTCGTGATGACGATAATCATCATTTCTTTCTGTTCGTTCGTAAAAGCTCCTTTTGCCGGAACAGTTGTGATGCCGCGCACCATTTTTCCGTAAATGGCTTCCTTGATTTCGTCCGCCTTTTTCGTCACGATCATTGCCGTGAGCTTCATGTGGCGAGTGTGAATGGCGTCGATCACCCTTGTTGTCACATACAGCGTAACCAGGGTATATAATGCTTTCTCCCAACCTTGCAATAATCCTGCCGTCAAGATGATAATCCCGTTCAGAATGAAGAAATACGTGCCGACGGGTTTATCCTTCCACTTTGCAAGCACCATGGCGACGATATCAAGCCCGCCTGTCGAAGCTCCGTATTTTAATGTTAAGCCGATACCGACTGCTGAAATGACGCCGCCGAACACCGCGTTCAGCAAAATGTCATGTGACAGGCTTGTTTCCGGCAGGATCCCCATAAACAGAGTAGTGAGTGCGACACTTAAAATGCTGTACACTGTAAACGATTTGCCGACCTTCAGCCATCCTAAAATACCGACCGGAATGTTTAAGAGGAACAAGAGCGTTCCCGTCGATATGTAAAAGGGGGCATATTGATCAACGACGCTTGATAAAAGCTGGGCAACACCTGTAAATCCGCTGGCATATACATCTGCAGGTATCAAAAATAAGTTCAGCCCGGCAGCATTGAGTAAAGCGCCGATGATGACGATGAGTAATTTTTTTGTTTGATCTAGTACCATGGCATGTTCCTCCGCTCTTTCTTCTTTATTATGTTTTCCCTTAAAACAAATATTTGAACACGATTTTGGCAAATTAATATGATATAGTTGGCTTAACTCTCATGATAACGAGCGATAACGGAAAGAAGGGAAGCAATATGACAGTTCATCTCATCGCTGACAGCGCCACTGATTTGCCTCGTTCTTATTTTGAAGAAAAAGGCATTGGCTTTATTCCACTCAGGGTTTCTCTCGGCGATAAAGAATTCGAAGATGCAGTCACAATTCAAGCGGATCAAATATTTGAAGCGATGCAAAATGGAGAAACGCCTAAGACGTCCCAAGCCTCACCGCAAACGATTAAAAATGTGTTTTTGCAATATGCCGAAACAGGTGATCCCGCTCTTTACATTGCCTTTTCCTCAGGTCTCTCCGGCACGTATCAGACAGCTGTAATGATCGCCAATGAAGTGAAGGAGGAATTCCCCGATTTCGATTTGCGGGTCATTGATTCCAAATGCGCTTCATTAGGATACGGTCTGGCTGTCCGGCATGCTGCCGATCTCTGTATCAACGGGAATACAATACAAGAAATTGAAACGTCTGTAAAGAACTTTTGCAGCCAGCTTGAACACATTTTTACCGTTGATGATTTAACATATCTCGCGAGGGGCGGCCGGATATCCAAAACGTCCGCTTTTGTCGGCGGCCTGTTGAATATTAAACCGCTGCTTCAGATGGAGGACGGCAAGCTTGTGCCTCTGGAAAAAATTCGCGGACAGAAGAAACTTTTCAAACGGATCATCGAGCTTATGAAAGAGCGCGGGGATGATTGGAGCAATCAAACCGTCGGGATCAGCTACGCCGCGAACAAAGAAAAAGCCACGGACATGAAACACCTGATTGAGGAAGCGTTCAAGCCGAAAGAAATCATTATGCATCCAATCAGTTCAGCAATCGGCTCGCATGCTGGCCCAGGTACATTGGCGATATTCTTTTTAAGAAAATGAGCAAACAAAAACAGTCAGACTCTGTGTCCTGACTGTTTTTGCTTGCTCATAGAATGCCGACAGCCTCATACGCCTTTTCGACTGAAGCTGATTGCTTCGAGCCTTCACCGTATAAATCATTGGCAGCTTCAATCGCCGCTTGCTTCATCATGCTGAAATCTGTAGATGCCGTTACATAATATGTTAAAGCCCGATAGTAAATTTGTTCACTTGCTTCACGCCCAATCCCTTCAACCTGTACATCGTGGTGCACGCCTCCTTCTGCAAGAAGATAAGCTGTTTTATTGTGAATGGACGAATTGATATGGACTCCGCCATAATCCTCTGTTCCTGTGTAGCGGTTCGAGTAATGATCTGGATTTCCCTGCTTAGATGGGTCCTCCAATGACCGCAATGAATCTCCTGCAATATCCGGAGTATAGACATCTTCGCCGATCTCCCAATCATCACGGTCAGCCATCGCGCCCATAATGTCAGAAATGGACTCATTTAATGCACCGGGTTCTCCTTGATATAAAAGACCGGCGGAATACTGTGTGACTGCGTGTGTGATTTCATGCGCGACAATGTCGAGCGATCCAGACAGCGGATTAAATTTCGAACCGTCTCCATCCCCGTATACCATCTGGACACCGTTCCACGCAGCATTGTTCCATTGTTTGCCGACATGCACGGTAGACGTAATCCTTGCTCCGTTTTGATCAAAAGAATCACGGCCAAATGTCTTGCTGTAATAATCGTAAACGGCTTGCGCATTTGCGTGTGCGTCTACAGCCGCAGGTTCATTAAATACGGACGTGCCGCTGACTATTTCTTTGCCCGTATACCCGATCAGTTGAGACAAAAGCGTAAACAAGGTTTCGTTCAGGTTCTTCGCGTCAAACGTATTGATCCCTTTTCCCCTTGTTTCGTCAGCCAAATAAAAGCGCCCATTTTGTTCTGTGACGTCAAAGCTTTTTTCATCACCTGACACGCCGATTCCTGTACCTGCCGCTTCATGAATGGCATTAAAGGACTCAATGACCTTTCCGTTTTTGGCATCGATGAAATAATGCCAATAGCCAGGCTCAGGTTCAGATGTCGAGAGTCTGACAAGGTAGGCGAGATCATATTCACCGTCGTGTGGATAGATATATAATTCGCCTTTTGGTTCCCCATCAAGATATTCGATTTTTCCAATGGAAGCCTCGAGCTCACGCCTTGCTGCATGTATTGCTTTTTTCTCAGAAATAGACGGTGTGATGGAGACGTCCTTGATTTGCGGATGCACCTTTCCAAAGAAACTTTTCACTTGTTTGTTTTCCTTTATCGCGACCGCTTGTTCAAAGCCGTAAATCGGAATTCCTTTGTAAACCTCCGTTAATTTAAAAAACGTTTGTTTTGTCTTTGGATCCTTTATGGTTTTCGAAACGCGAAAATGGCTGTTCGCATTCCCTTTGAGCTTAAACTGCGTTTGATGCTTGTCAAGATAGGAAAATAGCGATTCTTTCTGGGTTGTGTTTTGTATCGGCTTCTGCGGTGACTTTTCGATGATGTATGAAGGGGTTTGATACGTATGGTCGTATTTGATGCTTTGATCAGCTGAGGCATGTGTTACAAAAACCATTTGGGCCGCCGTGCATAAGCCGGCCAGTAATAGAGATGTCTTGGTCAGGTTGCGCAAAACACCACATCCTTCCTATTTTGGAATCTACCATTTTTCTTCATCCTATCAAAAATACAAAAACTTGTATGTGGTGCTTCGTTCTTATTTTCCCAAAAAAGAAGGGCAGAGATATTTCGCTCTGCCCTTCTTTTCCTACTCTACTAATTTTTTATTGACATAAATAATAACCCCTGCTCCATATGCCAGTATAAGCGGAGGTATGAGCTGCTCCTGACCTTGAAATGAGATAAAACTATTCAGCAAAATGAACAAACCGGAATTCAAGAAAAAGTAGCCTGCTATTCTGGCCAGCCGGTCTTTATCCCGTATACGCGCCTCGTTAAACCCAGCCAGCATCCAGGTTTGTTTTTTGATTCCGACAAAATAGGCAACCACAAAGAATAAAAGCGCGATGACAATTAATAGATAATTGATGCTGATTTCCATCTTACAGCCTCCTACAAGATTACTTGATGTTAAGAAAAAGAAAAAAAGCGGCGCAGCTTACTGCAATTAGCAGCAGGACGACAAGCGCATTGAGGAACGGGCTCAAAAGAAGCAGCACTGCTAAAAACAGCAGATAAACCGCACCGACTCGCGAAATCTTGACAATCTCCTTTTGAGAGCGCATTTTGTTTTTTCTGACACCTGCAAACATCATCAATTTTTTCCGCTTCCATACATATCCGGCGAGCACCATTAAATAAACAGCCAGCGGCAGATGTCTGAAGTCGGACGGCAGCAGCGGCAGGGCGATAATCGTGACAATGAGAAGGACCGAAATCCAGCTTTTGCCCAATAAAGACCTCCTCCTTTTCGTCTCTCCCCCATCACCCATCATCAATTCGGCAAGCTCCTTCGGATGAGAAAATTCAGATTCAACAGCTTCCTGCAGTTCCTCTTCACTAAGGCCGGCTTTGATTCTGTCTTGAACGAAAGCGGTGATATGCCCCTTTAATTCGTCGATAGCGTTTTCTCTCTCTACATCAGGCATATTCGCCAGCTCTGCATTTAGTTCCTCCATGTATCGGTCAATGATAAGCTGTCCATTCATAGCAAATCCCCCGATAAAGACAGTAAGGCTTGATGGGTTTCCAGGTATTTCTCCAGCCGTTCTTTTAACATTTCTTCTCCTTTTTGCGTCATTTTGTAATACTTTCTTTTCGGGCCGTCCAGTGAATCTTCCCAAAAAAATTCGATCCATCCCTTCTCGGTCATACGTTTCAGAATCGGATAAATCGCTCCCTCTGAAATAGCCAGCGCCGAGGTGGTTTTTAAGGATGACGTCAGCTCATAACCGTACATCGGTTTAGAACGCAGTAGGGATAGGATGGCCAGCTCGAAAATCCCTTTTCGAAATTGAACAATCCAGCGGTCATTAACTTGATTCGTTTTCATGGTTTAAATATATCGAAAAAAACACTATATATCAATCACATATAGCAGTGTAAAATGTCCTGTTTTTTCTTTTAACAAAAATGGAATTTCTCATACTTTTTAACCTTTTTATCACATAAATGTTTTTATATTATGAAAAGTGTAAAAACGATTCTTCAGGTTAAAAGGAGCAGTCGAATGCAGAAATCGATATCATTTTTTGTCATTTTTTCAATCCTTTGGGGTTCGCTATTTCTGTTTTCTATTATTGGCAGCTTGGGGACAACCCCGATTCCGCTGACAAAGGACTCCAAATTTCTCATGTCCAGCATCCTCCCTCAGGGCTGGGGCTTTTTCAGCAAAAATCCGCGTGATACTGCAATCGGCTTATATGAGGCTGAAAATGCCAGCGCCAAGGTCAGATGGCCCAATATGAGGGCTGACAACCTATTCGGCCTGTATCGGTATGGGCGGTCACAAGGCGTTGAAATGGGCGTGATCTACAGCCAAGTCGGCAAGGAACAGTGGACAGCATGTAAAGAAAAGGACCTCGGCGCATGCAAAAGCAAAGCCAAAACCGTGCAATTAAAAACACCCGCTCCCCGCCCGCTGCTTTGTGGCAGCTACTATTTGACGAAAGAGGATATTGTTCCTTGGAGCTATTCTAAATACACCCCTTCGTCTTATCAGGTAAAAAGCATAGTCAAGGTTGTGATCTCATGCTCGAAAACATAAAACAGACCATCACCAGATGGGACGAAAGAAACCCGTGGACAAATGTATACGGCCTCGCGCGAAGCATCATTGCGCTATCCAGCCTGCTGACGCTGCTCATCAATCACCCGAGCCTCATTATGAAGCCAGCCAGCGGGATCAGCAGCTATCCAGCTTGTAAAATGAATCTCAGTCTCTTTTGCCTCGGCGAAAATAACTATATGATGTTAAATCTTTTCAGATGGGTCTGCATTGCCATTCTGGTGCTTGTTGTCATTGGCTGGCGCCCCAGAATCACCGGGGTTCTGCATTGGTATGTCAGTTACAGCCTGCAGTCATCGCTGATCGTCATCGACGGAGGCGAGCAGGCAGCAGCCGTCATGACCTTTTTATTGCTTCCCATCACGCTGACCGATCCGAGAAAATGGCATTGGAGCACGAGACCTATAGAGGGCAAAAGAACACTTGGAAAAATAACAGCTTTTATTTCTTATTCTGTGATCAGAATCCAAGTGGCGGTGCTTTATTTTCACTCTACCGTCGCTAAGCTGTCTCAGCAGGAATGGGTGGACGGAACGGCCGTCTATTATTTCGCCCAGGAAAAAACCATTGGCTTCAACGGCTTTTTTCAGGCGTTAACGAAGCCAATGGTAACAAGTCCGTTCGTGGTGATTCCGACATGGGGGACGCTGCTGGTTCAAATTGTCATCTTCGCGGCGTTGTTTGCGCCGAAGAAGCATTGGAGATTGATTTTGATCATCGCTGTTTTTATGCATGAGATTTTTGCAATCATGCTAGGCCTTATCAGTTTTTCCATTATCATGGCCGGCATTTTGATATTGTATCTCACTCCTATCGATTCCACGATTCAATTTACATATATTCGCAGACTGTTGTGGAATAAAAAACACAAGAAGGGAGAGGTTTCAGTTTGAAGAAGGCGTTTCTAGTATTTTTGTCGGTTGTATTGGTGACGACTGTGTTTTTGGTGAAGCAGCAAGAAAGTGTGGCACAGGCAAAGCAGCTTGAGTATTCAGGTGAGGAAATTTTTAAAGGCTTTGTGTTTGCCCAAGGGGAAGTTGGCAAACAGCTTCCAGAGGTCTTTAATAAAGCGATGACAGACAAACTCAACACAAAACAGGCAAAGGCTTTTGCCAATCAGGTTGTCGCTGATATTAAAAAAGAGGATGCTGACTTTTTTGATAACCTGAAGAAAGCTGTTTACAGCAAAGATGCATTGAAAGTGGATGAACTGCTGAAAAAAGCAGGTCAAATCGTTGAAGAAAAAGTAGAAGCAGCAAAGGAAATCGCCGCTTCCAAGGATGATACATCCAGAGTTCAGGCCGAGCTTGTCAACACTGTTGATACCGCTAACTATTTCTATTATGTTTCTTATGTTGCTGCAGCAGGTGCCCTGATTCTGATCATTCTCGCCATTGATATTACGCCGATTGCGATTTCAGACAATGTGGATCGCGAAATGGCAATCAGAACGCTGGTTGATGAATTAAACTAGACATAAAAAAACGGCTCGCTCCGCAGTCTGCTGCAGGCGAGCCGTTTTCATGCTATTTTTTCTCGTATGTCCATCCATTTTCCTGATACACTTTTCCGTTTTTCATCAAATGGCCCAGTGCGCGTTTAAAGGCGGCTTTGCTCATATTAAAACGTTCTCTGATATCGTCAGGCTGGCTTTTGTCACTGTACGGCATGGCACCGTTTCTCGTTCTCATATACGTTAGAATGCACTCAGCATCAACAGACATTGCATCCTGTTTTCTCGGAAGCAGCGACAAGTTGACTGAACCGTCTTCTTTCACTTGAATCACCCGGCCTGTGACTCTTGAACCCAGTCTTGGCTCCTCTTTTCTTTCTGACGGGTGAATAAAACAGCGGATACCGTCATCCGTGATCACGAATGAACCCGATGCGATTAGCCTGTACACCGTACCTGTCAGCTCTTTATTCATCAGATCTTCTGAAGCGTCGGTAAACAGTTCGCTGATGATATCTTCCGGCGCTGGTTTCGCAAACATGCGCCCCCGGTTCGTCACCTTCAGCATACAGTAAAGTTTGTCCCCTTTTTGCGGCCAGACATCTTCGTACGGCGGCAAATGCTCAGTTGCGACTAGTGCGTCCTTCGATAAACCGACATCAACGAAAACGCCCATATCTTCCACTTTATCCACCACTTCAACCCAGCCATATTCATCCGCGCTGATGACCGGAATTTTCATCGTGGCCGCAAGCCTTTCCTGCTGGTCGACGTATATAAAGACTTCTACTTCGTCTCTGTCCTCGATATCCTCAGTCATTTCACTGTTATGTAAGAGAATCGTATCTTCCCCATCGGTTAAAAAGTAACCGAAGTCGGTTTGGTGATCTATACTCAAGGTTAATTGCTGCCCTGGTCTCATGCTATCGTCCTTCCTGTTCCGCTTAATCTCTGCGGATTTTGTTAACATTTTTTCCAATCATCACAAATTGATTCTTTGTTCTGTTGGAAGTTTCTCTTTATTCTACTATAATCAACACATAAGTTAAATGTTATGGAGGTTTTCATATGGCAAAAGAAAGTTCATTTGATATTGTATCCAAGGTGGAATTGCCTGAAGTGCAAAACGCAATCCAAATCGCACTGAAGGAAATCAGTACCCGATATGACTTTAAAGGCAGCAAAAGCGACATTTCTTTAGATAAAGAGGAGCTGGTCCTCGTTTCCGATGACGAATTCAAATTAAGCCAGCTGAAAGATGTGCTGGTCAGCAAATTGATTAAACGAAACGTTCCGACAAAAAACATTGATTACGGCAAGGTTGAAAACGCGTCAGGCGGAACGGTACGCCAGCGTGCAAAGCTTGTTCAAGGCATCGACAAGGACAACGCAAAAAAAATCAATACAATCATCAAAAACTCCGGACTGAAAGTAAAGTCTCAGGTGCAGGATGATCAAGTGCGTGTCACCGGAAAAAACAAAGATGACCTGCAGCAGATTATCTCAGCTGTGCGGGGAGCAGATTTGCCAGTTGACGTTCAATTTATAAATTTCAGATAAATTTTCTGATTCCTATTGATTATTGTCTTTATTTTCGGTAAATTTGGAGAAAGGGAAAAACGCCAGGTATCTTTTGGCACTTTCTGACACGAAAATTTCATATCCGTTCTTATCAAGAGAAGCAGAGGGACTGGCCCGACGAAGCTTCAGCAACCGGTGTAATGGCGATCAGCCATGACCAAGGTGCTAAATCCAGCAAGCTCGAACAGCTTGGAAGATAAGAAGAGACAAAATCACTGACAAAGTCTTCTTCTTAAGAGGACTTTTTTTATTTCTCTTTTTTCCTTGCTGATGTGAATAAAGGAGGCAGACAATGGGACTTTTAGAAGATTTGCAAAGACAGGTGTTAATCGGTGACGGCGCCATGGGGACGCTCCTCTACTCCTATGGCATTGACAGGTGTTTTGAGGAGCTCAATATTTCAAAGCCGGAGGAAATTCAGCGCATACATAAAGCGTACGTTGAAGCGGGAGCCAACATTATTCAAACGAATACGTACGGGGCCAACTATATTAAATTATCCAGACACGGGCTTGAGGATGACATCAAAAAAATGAATCAGGAGGCCGTAAAGATCGCACGGGCTTCAGCAGGCGATGCATACGTGCTTGGAACGATGGGCGGCATACGCACATTTAATAAAAACGCGTACAGTCTTGACGAAATTAAGCGCAGCTTCCGCGAGCAGCTGTACCTGCTGCTGCATGAAGAGCCGGATGGCTTGCTGTTAGAAACGTATTATGATTTGGAAGAAGCCCGTGAAGTGCTGAAAATCGCGCGCAAAGAGACTGATCTTCCGATTATGCTCAATGTCTCCATGCACGAGCAAGGCGTATTGCAGGACGGAACACCGCTTTCTGACGCATTGCGCTCGATTGCGGATCTCGGAGCTGATATTGTCGGCATTAACTGCCGCCTCGGCCCTTATCACATGATTGAAGCGCTCAGCGAAGTGCCGATTTTTGATGACGTATTCTTATCCGTTTATCCGAACAGCAGTCTTCCTTCGCTTGAAGAGGGACGGCTCGTCTATGAAACAGACGACACGTATTTTCAAAACAGCGCGTCAGAATTCCGTAAGCAAGGCGCGCGGATTATCGGCGGCTGCTGCGGCACAACACCGAATCACATCAGGGCGATGGCGGAAGCGGTTGGCGGGCTGGCTCCGATTACGGAAAAAGAAGTCAAAACCCGGGCAAAAGAATTCATTTCTGTTCATCACGAGCGAACCGAGCCCGGCCTGGATGAGATCGCGGCGAAAAAACGCTCTATTATCGTAGAACTGGACCCGCCGAAAAAACTAAGCTTTGACAAATTTCTATCGGCGGCTGCTGAATTAAAAGAAGCGGGAATCGATGCCCTGACACTCGCCGACAATTCTCTGGCGACCCCGCGGATCAGCAATGTTGCCTGCGGCGCCCTTGTCAAGCAGCAGCTCGATATGCGTTCCCTTGTCCATATTACTTGCCGTGACCGTAACATTATCGGCTTACAGTCACATTTAATGGGCCTTGATACGTTAGGGCTGAATGACGTGCTTGCGATTACAGGTGACCCTTCTAAAATCGGGGATTTTCCTGGTGCGACGTCTGTATATGATTTAACATCTTTTGATTTAATCAGGCTGATCAAACAATTCAATGAAGGTCTGTCTCTATCTGGAAAACCGCTCGGCAAGAAAACGAATTTCTCAGTTGCCGCCGCATTTAATCCTAACGTCCGCCATCTGGATAAAGCGGTAAAACGGCTTGAGAAAAAAATAGATTGCGGCGCAGATTATTTTGTTTCTCAGCCTGTCTATTCCGAGCAGCAGCTTGTCGATATCCATAACGAAACAAAACATCTGAAGACGCCGGTCTATATCGGCATCATGCCGCTGACAAGCAGCCGGAATGCCGAATTCATCCATAATGAAATTCCCGGCATTAAGCTGTCTGATACGATTCGCGAAAAAATGGCCCGTGCCGGTGAAGATAAAGAAAAACAAAAGGCGGAAGGCCTTGCGATTGCACGCTCCCTGCTGGATACGGCATGCGAGCTGTTTAACGGCATCTACTTGATAACGCCTTTCCTCAGATCTGACTTAACCGCTGAGCTTACTTCATATATTCAGCAAAAAGATGAGCAGCGCCAAAATATCTTTTTGCATTAATCCCTTAAAAGACTGTCTGATCCAATCGGGCGGTCTTTTTCAACGGGATTCGTGTTACGATATAGAAAAACAGTCATGAGGAGGAACATTATGCTCGAAGTCAAAACCATTTCCGCGGAAGATACATATGAAATCCGGCACCGTATTCTGCGTCCCCATCAATCCATTGAACAATGCAAATATGAAGAGGATCATGCAAAAGGCTCCTTTCATCTCGGCGCGTTTTTTGAAGGAAAGCTGATCAGCATCGCCTCTTTTTCCCCGCAAATTCAGCCATTAATAACAGAATCCCCAGCATATCGGCTGAGAGGCATGGCAACGCTTGAAGGATATCGCGATCAAAAAGGCGGGAGCACGCTGATCAAACACGCGGAAGAGAAACTGGCGGAGAACGGCGTTCAGGCGGTCTGGTGCAATGCCAGAAGCCATGTGAAAGGCTACTATTCAAAACTTGGGTGGGAAGAACTCGGCGAACCGTTTGAGATTCCCGGCATAGGCACTCATATTGTCATGTACAAAACACTAGGAACAAGCAGGTGATCTTATGGATGTAGTGGATGAGCTGATTGAGCTTCATGAAGAACATGTTTCCGGCTTATTGCGGCTTTGCAGGCAAGCCGGGTGGCCGGATTACGGCGAACAAGAGCTGGCACTGCTTGTCCAGCAAGGACGCTTTTTCGGCTATCAAAATGTCAGCGGTGATATTATTTCCTGCATCGGCTTGTTTTTGTTTGGCAGTCTTGCTTCTATCGGCCTCGTTATCGTTGACAAGGAATATCAACGGCTCGGTCTCGGCCGGCGTATGGTAAACGCCTGTATCACCCAAACGGATGAAAACACCGCCATCAGGCTTTGCGCCACAAAAGAAGGTTTGCCGCTTTATGAAAAAGCAGGTTTTCATACGGCTGGTTCAGTGCGAAAGTACAGCTGTCACAGTTTTCAACCTTATACAAAAAAGCTTGATGCTGAACTGACATCCTTTAGAGAACAAGACTTTCACGACTTAACCGCGGCGGATCTGGCTGCCTTTGGCGGAGATCGATCAAACCTTTTGCAGCAGCTTATTTCTGCTTCATGCGAATGTATCATCGCCCGAAATCAGGACGGACAGCTAATTGGCTACGGACTTTCTGTACAGACACCGGCCAATTTGAAATTCGGCCCCATCATCGCTCCATCATCAGATGTTGCAGCACAAATAATTAACAGGCTGGCGGCCGGCAAACAAGGGCCGATGCGAATCGATATACCGAGTGAACACACGTCTCTGCATGACAGCCTGATAGAAATGGGATTTCATAAAGATGATGAACCTCCGCTTTTGTTCTATCAGAAAAAAGCGCCTATTCAAAATGGACACTTATATGCTTTGATTTCACAGGCTCTCGGTTAACCCTCTTTTTTCCCGAACAGGTATCTTCTGTTCGGTTTTTTGCTGTCTGATCGCTGAATAAACGAAGCCATCAGGGACATTCTAAGCAGAAGAAAAGGAGTGTGCTCTGAGATGGAATCATCAAAACAAAATAATGGAATGACGATTGTAGCAATCGGTTCAATCCCTTTAATATTAACCCTAGGAAACTCGATGCTTATTCCGATTTTGCCAAAAATGAAATCTGAACTTCATTTATCACAATTTCAAGTCAGTCTCGTGATCACAGTATTTTCCTTGATTGCAGCATTTGCGATTCCGATTGTCGGTTATCTCGCAGACCGATTCTCAAGGAAAGTCATCATTATTCCCTGCTTAATTTTGTATGGTGCCGGCGGTTTGTTAGCCGGGTTTGCGGCAGGTTTTTTTGACAATGCCTATCCTTGGGTCATGGCAGGACGAGCGTTACAGGGAATCGGGGCAGCCGGAACCGGCCCAATTGCCATGGCACTGACGGGAGATCTGTTTAAAGGCGCCCAGGAGAGCAAGGTGCTCGGCCTTGTTGAAGCTTCAAACGGCATGGGGAAAGTGCTATCGCCGATCATTGGCTCGCTGATCGCCCTGCTTGTCTGGTATGGCGCGTTTTTTGCCTTTCCTGTGTTTTGTATCATTTCGATCGTACTGACTTGGATTTTTATTAAAGAAAAGAAAAAGGAAAAAGAACCGCCACCAATCGGAAAATATGCAAAAGGGCTGTTAAGTGTCTTTAAACATGAAGGCAGATGGCTGTTTACCGCTTATTTAGCCGGTGCGACCTGTTTGTTTACTTTATTCGGCATCCTGTTTTATCTCTCAGATGTTCTTGAAAAAACATACGACACCGACGGCGTGAAAAAAGGCTTGATTTTAGCGATCCCGCTTTTGGTTATGTGTGTGACGTCCTATACAACAGGAAGCAAAATCGGGCAAAAGCAATCGTTAATGAAAAAGCTGATCGTACTTGGATTGGCGTTCATGACCGTATCCTACGCGGCACTGTCATTCATTGAAAATCTTGTCCTTTTTATCAGTGTTCTTGTACTGAGCAGCATAGGCTCAGGTCTTGTCCTTCCTTGTGTGAACAGTTTTATTACCGGGGCTGTCGGCAAGGAAAGACGGGGATTTGTCACCTCGCTGTACGGCTCTG
Source organism: Bacillus sp. FSL R5-0576 (assembly GCF_038004765.1). NCBI lineage: Bacteria > Bacillati > Bacillota > Bacilli > Caryophanales > Bacillaceae > Bacillus > Bacillus sp. FSL R5-0576. The sequence goes on along the minus strand of NZ_JBBORU010000001.1, from coordinate 1,047,916 downwards.
TACGTTTCTTAGGGGTAGCGATCGGTCCTCCGATTTTCGGCCGCCTGATGCAATGGTCCAGACCCGGCATGTTTTTAAGCATCGCGGGATTGACTCTCGTTGTCGGGATTCTTGTGATGATGCTCATCCATGTGAAGCAAAACAATGAAGAAACAAAAGAAAAAGAAGACACTAAAATGGCTGGAAATCGGCTACAGCCCGCTGAGGAAAGGTAGCACCCAGTGTGAAAATTGTACGGATTGAAACCTTTCCGCTATTTCACCGATTAGAAAAGCCATATGGAGATGCCAATGGGTTTAAACGATATCGGACTTGTTATCTCATCAGGATTATCACCGAAAGCGGGATAGACGGCTGGGGAGAATGCGTTGATTGGCTCCCTGCTCTCCATGTCGGTTTTACGAAGCGGATCATCCCGTTTCTATTAGGAAAACAGGCTGGCAGCCGCCTGTCATTAGTGCGCACGATTCAAAAATGGCACCAGCGGGCGGCCTCCGCTGTAAGCATGGCGCTGACAGAGATTGCAGCCAAAGCTGCGGATTGTTCGGTTTGCGAATTATGGGGCGGGCGATACAGAGAGGAGATTCCTGTGTACGCGTCTTTTCAATCGTACTCAGACTCCCCGCAATGGATCAGCCGCTCAGTCTCCAATGTTGAAGCCCAGTTGAAAAAAGGTTTTGAGCAAATCAAAGTCAAAATTGGCGGGACTTCATTCAAGGAGGATGTCCGGCACATCAATGCGCTGCAGCATACAGCAGGCAGCTCCATTACGATGATTCTGGACGCAAACCAAAGCTACGATGCCGCTGCGGCTTTTAAATGGGAGCGCTATTTCTCCGAATGGACGAACATTGGCTGGCTTGAGGAGCCTTTGCCCTTTGATCAGCCGCAGGATTACGCTATGCTTCGAAGCCGTTTGTCTGTTCCTGTTGCCGGCGGAGAAAATATGAAAGGCCCGGCGCAATATGTGCCTCTTCTTTCACAGCGCTGTTTGGATATCATTCAGCCCGATGTCATGCATGTCAACGGAATTGATGAGTTTCGGGACTGCCTCCAGCTCGCGCGTTATTTTGGCGTCAGAGCATCCGCCCATGCATATGACGGATCGCTCTCACGGCTCTATGCTTTATTTGCACAAGCCTGTCTGCCCCCATGGTCTAAAATGAAGAACGATCACATTGAACCGATCGAGTGGGACGTCATGGAGAATCCTTTTACAGATCTCGTCAGCCTGCAGCCTTCAAAAGGAATGGTCCATATCCCGAAAGGAAAAGGCATTGGAACAGAGATCAATAAGGAGATCGTCAATCGCTACAAGTGGGATGGCTCAGCATATTAAGCTGGGCCATTTCTTTATTTTGAGACATAAATCATGGACAGCCTCATAAAATGAAAACAGCGGACAAGTCTTTTCATAAAGGAGCAAATGACTTAATGGCTGAACTGCTGATGAAAGCAAAACTTACGTTTATGATTGTCGTAGGCGGCGTACTACAAGGACTCGGCATGTCCTTGTTTTTATTTCCGCATGATATTCCGACAGGCGGTGCAGCAGGTATTGCGGTGCTATTGCATTATCTGTTTCAAATCCCCCACGGATTTTCAGTGTGGGCTGTGAATGTATCAATGCTTTTTACCGCTTTAAAATGGCTGGAGATGAGAACATTCACCGGCACCCTCGCTTCTATCACCGTCACCTCTGTCTCGGTATTGATCTTTGATGCGGTTTTTCCGGATATCACATCTAATCTGTGGCTTGATCTGGCAAGCGGCGCAGTGTTATTGGGACTCGGCATCGGACTTTTATACAAATATAAAATTTCGAACGGAGGATTCGGAGCCCTTGCTCTGATGATTTCTATCTACCGCGGCGGGAATCCTGGTACGATCCTGCTCATCATGAATTGCATCATTTTTATGGTCACCGCGTCTATTATTGACTGGGGCATTGTCATTCAAGCCCTGATATGCCAAGTGATATCGACAAGAGTCATCGACTTCATCTACAACATCCGTCTGACCTCACTTCCCTATCTCACGCCTATGTACCGCCATAAAAAATAATAGGCAGAGGCTCTCTTCACGACGAGAGCCCCGCAGCCGCTGTTTTACAGAAAAAAGGTATCGGATCTTAGCCCTAAACGCAGCGTTTCCAACGCGATGGCATCATGAAATGGAATATTGGCCAGATTCACATTCGGCCCGATTTTTTGAATAAACCCTTGCTGAAGCATTTTGTTAGGCGCTTCAAAAATCAGCCTGTTGATATCAATATCCGAGGAAATGATATCGTCAACAATTTGAAACCTGACATCGCCGCTGCTGGAACAGATCCCTCCCGTTCCGCTTTCTCTGGCTTCTGTAATCACTTTTTCCGCGCCCGCTTCCATATCCTCAACGATATATTCAAGCCATTCCTCAGAGCTTTGCCGGCTTGCTAATTCCGCATCCTTGCTGCCCACCTCACTGAGCACAAGAAATTCATCAGAAAAATCAGCAATGTAAGCCGCTTTCTCTTTATTTGTCATCGGGAGCGTACCGTTTGAAATCTCAATATATTCACAGCCGAAATAGGTGCAGTACCGATGAAATTCATTCACTTTTTTCTGGCTTACGTACTTTTCGAACAGTGTGCCGCCAAAGAAAAATGTAATGTCATGTTCTTTCAGTGTGCTGATTTTTTCTTCAAGATCTTTCGTAAGTAATGAGGTGCCCCAGCCGAATTTCACAAAATCAATATAGTCGGACGCTCCGGCTATGACATCTTTGAAAAATTGCAAGGGATAGCCGTTATCAATTAAAATGGACTGTCCGGTTTCTCTCGGCTTGTTTGTTCTCACTGGCAATTCTAGTGAAAAATCATTCATATTATGACCCTCTCTATCGTTGGAACTTCTCCATCTTGTTTCACTTTCATCACGAAATCGCCCGTCAGTTCTTTTGTACAGTAAACGATGTCTTCCGGATCAAACAATGGCTGGCGGCTGTCAAAAAACTTCTCCGCAACAGAAGAGCGTTTTATTCTTTCAATCGCCTCCGCAGCCGTTACCGCATTTGTCCCTTCAATGATGCCTTTGATATACTCCGCACACGCCATATCGTCATCACCGGATGGATGGGAAGCCACAATGTTTATGACACAATCGTTTGCGGCGAGCTTTTTCACATGCTGTGCCGTTGTTTTGGCATTGGTAAATCCAGTTACGAACAGATGCTTTGCGTTCAGCGCCCCCAATGCTGCTGTGACGCCGTTTGTTGTTTTCTGGATCAGGCTTTTATCCGCCATATTCTGCACAGCCATGCGCTTTGGAGAATTATCTAAATCAAATCCGCTGATACCGACCCCCTTTTCCTCTCCCGTCAATACATAATCCGGATAGACGTCTTTCAGCGCAAAGGCTTCATCAGCTGTCCGGACCAACAAAATCTCTTTCGCCCCGCCGATAAACGCATAATGGGCGACCGTAAAGGCTCTGATGACATCAATGACGATGTTAATATCAGCCGGGGCAAGCGAATGATGATGCCCCTGATAAATGGCAATCGGCATACTACCTCTCCTTGGGCATAAAACCATTTTGCTAAAAAGCATATTCAGCCGGGCTCTTAATGGTTCCGCACCTCATTTTAGGCGGGCGCAGCCCCTAAAAACCCTGAACCTTTATGCAAAAAATGAATAGTCTGCCTATAACTCGATCAATAGATAAAAAAAGCAGATGCAAACGGGGGGAAAACATTGAACGAAACCATCACATATGACACATGGAACGACATGCTGTCCAAACAGATAACGGATCAATTGATCGATGAGCTCGATGTGTTGAAATGGGCTTACCGAACGTACGGAGAAAAGATTGTGTACGCCTGCAGCTTTGGCGCAGAAGGAATGGTGCTTCTCGACTTAATATCAAAAATCAACAAAAATGCACACATCATCTTTTTGGATACCGGGCTTCATTTTCAGGAAACATATGAGCTGATCGAGACCGTCAAAGAGCGATATCCGGGATTTGCAATTCAGATGCTCGAACCCGAGCTGAGCTTAACAGAACAGGGGACGAAGTACGGAGGAGAGCTGTGGAAGCATAACCCGAACCTCTGCTGCCAATTGCGGAAAATCGAACCGCTCAAAAAGCACCTGTCCGGCATGACAGCTTGGATTTCAGGACTGCGCCGGGAGCAGTCGCCAACGAGAAAGCATATTCAATACGTAAACCTGGACCAGAAGTTTGCGCTCATCAAAATTTGCCCGCTCATCCACTGGACATGGGATGACGTTTGGACGTACATCCGCCTGCACAATTTGCCTTATAACAAACTGCACGATCAACATTACCCGAGCATAGGCTGTGAAATGTGTACATTGCCTTCCCCGGACCCGAACGATGAGAGGGCTGGAAGATGGGCCGGACGGGAGAAAACAGAATGCGGCCTGCATCAAGAATAGCGGACGGCAGGTTCTGGCTATGAGAGTCGAAATGATGTTGAGGCGCTGATGTCAAACTTTCATTAACTGCAGCAAAGAAAACAAGGAAACGTATAAATGGAGGTTGAACACGTTGAATGGAAACGAACCCCACGGAGGGGTATTAATCAACCGCTGTGATCACGCATGCCGTTTTGAAGGGTGCGCGTGCCAAGCTGAGCTGGATCAGCTTGCACTGAGCGACCTGGAGCTTATTGCGATCGGCGGCTACAGCCCGTTAACAGGTTTTTTGGGAGAAAAAGATTATCATCGTGTTGTGAAGGAAATGAGGCTGGCAAACGGCTTGCCGTGGAGCCTGCCGATTACGCTGCCTGTCGGAGAAAAAACAGCAAGACAGCTGTCTGCCGGAGATCACGTCAAGCTTGTGAAAGACGGTGTTACCTACGGCATGATCACAGTCACCGATATATACCAGCCTGATAAAACACAAGAAGCACTGTCTGTTTTTAAAACAAACGATCCTGCCCACCCAGGCGTAAAAAAATTGCTGGCGCGCCCGGATTACTATATCGGAGGGCCTATCACGGTCAGCCGCCTGCCTGACAAATCTTTCGAACAGTTTTATGCAACGCCCGCAGAAACAAGAGCGGCCTTTCAAAAGCTCGGCTGGAAAACGATTGTCGGCTTTCAAACCAGGAACCCTGTTCACAGAGCGCATGAATACATTCAAAAAACAGCGTTAGAAACGGTCGACGGTCTGCTGCTTCACCCGCTTGTCGGAGAAACAAAGTCAGACGATATCCCAAGCGATATCAGAATGGAGAGCTACCAGGCTTTGCTTAATCACTATTATCCAAAGGATCGTGTCATGTTATCGGTTTTCCCTGCCGCCATGCGTTATGCAGGTCCGCGGGAAGCGATTTTCCATGCGCTCGTCCGAAAAAATTACGGTTGCACCCATTTTATTGTAGGCCGTGATCACGCGGGTGTCGGCAGCTACTATGGAACATACGACGCCCAAAATATTTTTCAATCATTCACAGAGGAAGAGCTGGGCATCAAGCCGCTGTTTTTTGAGCACAGCTTTTATTGCCGAAAATGCGGAAACATGGGCACCTCCAAAACATGTCCGCACAGCCCGAGAGACCACATCCACTTATCAGGCACAAAAGTGAGAGAGCTTCTCCGCCAAGGCAAAAAGCCGCCTAAAGAATTCAGCCGCCCTGAGGTCGCAGCCGTGCTGATCAAGGGACTTCACCAACAGCCTGTTGCCATCAAGCAAAACAGCGGGGAATTGCAATGACACACAATCCGAACATCATTTGGCATCCCGCTGCCATCTCAAAGTCTGACAGACAGTCCTTAAACGGACACAAAAGCTGCGTCCTTTGGTTTACAGGTTTGTCCGGCTCCGGAAAATCGGTGCTGGCCAATGCTGTCGATGAAAAGCTTTACCGCAAGGGCATTCAGAGCTACGTGCTTGACGGTGATAATATCCGCCACGGCTTAAACAAAGACCTTGGATTTCAGACTGGTGACAGGATTGAAAACATCCGCCGGATCGGAGAAGTGGCGAAGCTGTTTGTCGACAGCGGGCAAATGATTTTAACGGCTTTTATTTCTCCATTCAGAGAGGATCGGGACATGGTTAGAGCACTCTTTCCTAAAGGTGAGTTCTTCGAAATTTATGTGAAGTGCCCGCTGCATGTTTGTGAACAGCGCGATCCAAAAGGGCTTTATAAAAAAGCGCGAAACGGAGAGATCAAACATTTCACCGGGATCGATTCTCCGTATGAAGCGCCGCTTTCACCCGATTTCATCATTGAGTCAGACCAGACCTCTATTTCCGATGGAGCTGATCTCATCATTAACGCACTGCAAAACAGAGGAATTATATAAAAAACCCGATCAATGTCGGGTTTTTTCTTATGAGTTGGAGAACTGCGCAATTAAACTGTTGATCTTCTCTTTTTCCTCATAAAATGCTCCGTGCCCGCTGTTTGCAAACGGAACCAATTCCGACTGTTTGATACCGCGCTTCAATTCTTTCGCAAAATCAAACGGCGCAATTTTATCCTTTCTCCCGTGCAGGATCAGCGTCGGCACCTTGATTGCAGCAAGTTCCTTTCTGAGATCTTCGTCTCTTAATGCGATGCCCGAGTGGATCGTCCCGTAGGAGGAAGCCTCCAGCATCAGATTGAGAAACCACTGCCTAAGCTCTGGAGACACTTTTTTCTCAAAAAACTGTTCCCCTAAATCAGCCAGTGTTTTGGGCCGATCAGCTTTGAACAATTCAATCATATCGTCAATATCCTGCTTCCTCATCCCATACGGATAACCCGGGCGTTTTGTAAACGCGGGGGCCGCTGCAGACAGTAAAATCAGCTTATCAACATCGGCTCCTTCATGCCTTGCCATATAACGGATTGCAATGGCGCCGCCCATTGAAAAACCGGCAAGAATCGCATTCTCAAGCTGCAGCGTATAAAGGACTGCTTTCACATCATCGGCCATCGTGTCATAATCGTAGCCTTCCCAAGGGCGGTCAGATTGCCCATATCCCCGCAAATCAACGCCGATAAAACGAAATCCCCTTTTCGGAAGCTCATTCATTTGATATTCAAACATCTTATGATTCAACGGCCACCCGTGCAAAAAGATGATCGGCCTTCCATGTCCAATATCCTCTACAAACAGTGTCACATGCTCCTCGGTTTTGACGTAATGCCCCATTCTGCATTCCTCCTGTTCCCTTTGGCTTTTTCGGCCTGTAAACGCCTTGACGTATAGGAAGCTTTCCATTTATGCTTACAAAACAAGCGGGCTGCTGTACCAAGAAAAGGCTCTTCACGATTTACTATATGTATCAATTTCCTTAACGATCTATTAAATTGAACCCGGAAGCCTCTGTTTTTCGGGCAGCAAAGGATGTCATCACATGAATAAAATCGCAATTCAAAAACCGAACATACCGGAAAACCTGCAAACCGCAGATTTTCATGATGCCGTGACGCAGGATGATGTAATCAGCATGCATTTGTTTGAAGATTGTACCATCTGCGGCGAAGATATCGAAAGACTCTGTGTGGAAAAAACGGTATTCAGAAATGTCGTCTTTATCGATGTGTCTTTTCGGCATATTGAACTGACCGATGTGATCTTTGAAAAATGCGATTTATCAAACGCCGATTTCAGCGGGGCTGTCATTCACAGAACTTCAGTTAAGCAGTCAAAAATGGTTGGAATGAATGTGGCGGAAGCAACGCTGCGGAATGTTTCATTCGAGGAATGCCACGGACATTTCAGCTCATTTTCGTACTCAAATATGAAACAAGTTCGATTTGATCACTGTGCTCTTATGCAAAGTGAATGCAGCAATACGGTGCTCCAGCAGACACACTTTGACAGGTGCGAATTGGAAGGCGCCAGCTTTACCGGCACGTCCCTTCAAAACATGGACATCAGCACGTGCCGTTTTGAACAGCTTCATGTCTCCCTCGACAAATTGAAAGGCTGCAAAATCGCACCTGAGCACGCGATTGCCTTCGCCAGGGCACTGGGAGCTGTCATCGTATAACCAAAGCCTAGGACATCATCAGGCGGCGTGCTGTTTCAGCTGCCGCTTTAATGCCAGTTTCCAAATCTCCAAGAGATGCATAGGAATATGACAGCCTGATGCTGTTTCGGTCTTCACCGTCATAAATGTAGCCGGGATTCACAAGCACCTGCCGTTTCAGCAATCCATAAAAGAAACGGCTGACAGGCAGGTTTTTGTGAAATGTCACCCAAATATAAAAGCCGCCTGCGGGAATCCGCCACGTGGCAATGTCCCCGGCATACCGCTCGAGAAAATGAACGGCGGCGTCTCTCCTTTCTTTAAGCTTCCTGCGTACCCAAGTCAGATGCTCTTCATAATATCCCTGTGACAGCCACTCGGCAGCCGCCCACTGGGACAGGCCGCTTGATCCGTAGTCTGTCTGCATTTTAATGTCCGCCAGCCTTTCAATAACCGGCTCCGGACCGGCAAGCCAGCCGATTCGCAGACCGGGGCTAACCGTTTTTGAAAACGTGCCCAGATACAGAATATTGCCCTCATGATCCATTGCTTTCAACGGCTGCGGCGATTTTTCTTCAAACCATAAATCACCGTACGCATCATCCTCAATGATGGGCAGCTGCTCTTTTCTTGACAGGCTGATGATCTCTTTCCTTCGCTGCTCTGACATGACTGTGCCTGTCGGATTATGAAACGACGGAATCGTGTAAAGCAGCTGTCCTCCATATTGTTTTCGATAAGAAGAAACAAGCCCCGCTTTGACCCCTTCACCATCCATCGGCAAGCCGCGAAGCCGCATCCCCGCTGATTGAAATACATGCAAGGATTGAAGGTAGGACGGCTTCTCCGTCAAAATGACAGAATCTCGTTTTAAAAGTCCAATTGAGATGAGCTGAAGTGCCTGAAGTGCACCGGACACAATTAAAATTGCAGACGGTGACACATGGATCTTCTTTCCTTTTAAATGGTCGGCCACTGCCCCCCGCAGCTGACGATTTCCTTTCGGCTGCTCATATCCTAAAGACAGGGCGCCCGGATTGATTTGCTGAAACATCCGGCTCATTGTGTCAGCAGGCAGCAGATCCGGTGATAGTTCTCCTGTTCCTAATCTGATGATATCCGCTCTTGGTTCGTTCTGATTAATAGCTTGGATGATGGAAGAATTGGGGCGATGAATGCCCGAACGGACGTAATCGCTCCAATCAAGCGGAGGCTCAGCCGCCAGCACGCTCCAAGTACTGTTTACAACCTTCGTACCGCCGCCTCTTCTTCCCTCTAACAAGCCTTGAGACATGAGTTCATCTATGGCTGCTGTGACTGTGCTGCGGTTGACTTGAAACATGTCGGCCAGCGTTCTCTGTGAGGGGATTTTCGTCCCTACAGCCCACTCTCCGTGAAGAATCTTGTCTTTCATATATTGTTCGATCTGCCGATGCAGCGGAACATCCGACTTTCGGCTTGGCTGCCATTGAGACAAGGTCATGCCCCCCTTTTTTACACATTATACATTTGGCTGGTTCCTAACCCAACCAAATGGCTGGAGACTTTAGTGACAATCTCTCTTATGATTGAAAAAAATGTGAAGGGAGCTTTTTCAGCATGAATGCAATCATTCACGGAATTGTGCTCGCGTTTGGCTTAATTTTGCCGCTGGGAGTGCAGAATGTGTTTATTTTTCAGCAAGGCGCGTGGCAAAAGCATATTTGGCGGGCTCTCCCAGCTGTCATCAGTGCTTCAGTCTGCGATACCCTGTTAATCATATTAGCCGTTGCGGGCGTATCTGTCATTGTGCAGGAGCTGCCTGTGTTTGAGACAGTCATGATGGCCGGCGGATTTTTATTTTTGCTCTATATGGGCTGGGTGACTTGGAACAGCCGTCCGAACACAAGCCAAAATGAGAAACATACGTTCACACCAAAAAAGCAAGTTGCGTTTGCGGCCGCTGTTTCTCTTTTAAACCCGCATGCCATTCTGGACACGATCGGCGTCATCGGCACGAGCTCTCTTCAATATTCGGGGCTTGAGAAATGGCTCTTTATGGCCGCCTGCATCGCTGTGTCTTGGATTTGGTTTATCAGCCTTGCAATAGCGGGCCGGTTGTTTCAGACGATAGATACGAGCGGCAGGATTATGCTGATCGTAAACAAATGCTCTGCAGCGGTAATGTGGGCAGCGGCAGGATATTTTGGGGTATCACTCTTTTGCAATTGAAGGAGAAACAAATGAAAAAAACGAATTTCTTAGAAAAGGAGGCATACTGATGACTGATGCAAAACAGTTTTATGACTATCATTCTTGGGCAAACAAGAAAATATTTACCCATATCGAAAACCTGCCGGAGGAAACTGCCTATCAAGAAGTAAAGAGCGTATTTCCTTCTGTCAGCGACGTGCTGCTTCATATGTGCAGGGCTGACTACATTTGGCTCAATGTTCTTTCTGGAGTGGCCTACCAAGAGATTATAGACAGCGCAGGCAAATTAGAGTCCGCGCAAGGTAATATGGCAGCGATTAAACAGCACGCTGCCGAGCTGGAGTCACAGTATCATGATTTCTTCAGCCGCCAGACGGACTTAGAACAGACCTTCACAATGCAGCATCCGAAACTAGGTACACTGGAATCAACCTATGCAGACACCATCCTGCATGTCGTCAATCACGGGACTTACCATAGAGGGAACGTAACCGCCATGCTGAGACAGCTGGGCCATTCAGGCATACCTACTGATTATATGTACTATTTATATGAGAAAAGAGAAAGCAAGGGCTAAAATGTCCTTGCTTTTTTTTGCGGAAAGCCTCAAATGCAACATATTAGCTTTTACATACCTGTATAAGCGCGCTTCACATCTAGCTGTACCGGCCTGCCGCTTCGAAAGGAATTGGTTGCGGCGATACCCACTTCTAAATTGATCGTCGCATCAATATCAGTCACAATCGGTGTTTTTCCATTCCGGACACACTCGGCGAAATGCTGAAGCTCCAAGCAGTAGGCTTCATGAAAACGAGTTTGAAAGTCTGGAATGATATCAAAACTGCTCCCTTTAGCCGATAGGATGGTCACATGTTGATGTCTCAATGTCCCTATGAAAATACTGCCCTCTGTCCCGATAACCTCCGCCCGGATGTCATGTCCGTATGGAGAGGTTCTGCTTGCCTCGACGTCCCCCGCTGCGCCGGAGTCAAATTCAATATACGTCAGCGCCTGATCCACATCGCCATACTGCTCCATAAACGGATTGTTCAGAATCCTGCCGTGTCCTGAAACAGAAGTGATTTCCGCCCCTAGCAAATAACGGGCAATATCATAATCATGGATGGAACAGTCGATAAAAATTCCACCGCTGTGTTTGATAAATTCTGCGGGAGGCGCGCCTTGGTCGCGCGTAAAGCCTTTATAATAGATAGGTTTGCCGATTTCTCCAGCGTCGATCCGCCGTTTGGCATCTGCGTATGCGGGATCGAATCGTCTCATAAAGCCGACTTGGCAGATGACACCTGTCTCTTTCACTTTTTCAGAAACTGCTCTTGATTCCTCAAGGCTTAATGTCAGCGGTTTTTCAACGAAGATCTGTTTGCCGTTCTCGGCTGCTTTGATGATCATATCACCATGTGTGCTTGTCGGCGTTACGATAATGACAGCATCAATGCCGGGATCTTCTAACACTTCATACGGGTCCTCTGACCATTTTTCGATACCGAATTCTCTGGCAACCTGCTCTGCTCTCCCTTTTAACGGATCACCGACACTAACCAGCTTTGCCCCCGGCACACTGGTGACGAGATTTTTCGCATGATAATAACCGAGCCTTCCTAATCCCAATACTGCACATCTTACTTGATGTTCCACGTCCCATCCTCTCCTTTATCTCATTTCAGGATCGCTTCGAGAAAGCGCTTTCTCTTAACAGCTAAAAAAACAGCGGTTCTATCCGCTTTACCATTTTGCGCAAGCGCTTTCTCAAAAGATGGTTTCATTTTACACTGCCTTTGGTTTACACGCAATATGTTTTTTGGCTTCAACTGTCATAATGAAAAAACCCGCTCATTAGCGGGCTCATGTGTTGAGCGGTGATGTAGAATGTCTGACTACAAGTTCAGGCGGGAGCACTATTTTTTGTTTCGCCTTTCGTTTTCCCTCTATTGCTTCTGCCAGCAGTTCGATGACGCTCCTCCCCATCTCTTTTATCGGCTGGGCTACGGTTGTCAGGGGCGGAGCCGCCATTTCTGCGAGTATCGTATTATCAAAACCAATGATAGAAAGATCATCCGGCACTTTTATGCCTCTTATTCTCGCAGCTTGTATGGCGGCACAAGCCAATACGTCGTTGAAGGCAAAAATAGCAGTCGGAGCGTTCCTGTCGAGCAATTTTCCCGCTTCTTCCTTGCCGCTTTCCAAGGAAAATCGCGTCTGGATGATAAGTGATTCATCAATGGGCACGCCCGCTTCCTCCATCGCCTGACGGAAGCCTTTGATTCTATTTTTTTCGCCTGTCGTTGACCCGTCTCCGATAATGCAGGCGATGTTCGTATGGCCGAGTGACAGAAGATGCTTGGCAGCCCCATATCCGCCACGAACGTCATCTATCACAACAATATCCATCGGAAGAAGCGGCTTATCCTGAGAAATCATGGCAATCGGAATTTGTTCACTGGCGATTTCCTCCAAAGCAGACATACTGTCATGGCTTTCAATCCCTGTTGCAAAAATAATGCCATCCACCTTTTTCTGCTTCAGCACAGAAAAATACTTTGTTTCTTTTTTCGGATCGTAATCGGTGCTGCAAATCAACATTTGAAAACCGAGTTCATCCGCTCTTTCCTCAATGCTTTTAGCCAGTTCGCCGTAAAACGGATTTGAAATATCAGGCGCCACAAGAGCGATCATATTCGTTCGTTTTCCCGTTAACGCCGCGGCGTGGACATTGGGCGTGTATGCCATTTCATTCATGACATTCATGACCTTCTGCCGTGTTTTATCGCTGATTCTCCCCGTATTGTTTATCACACGCGACACAGTTGTGATCGAGACACCCGCCGCCTTTGCCACATCGTAAATTGTTGTTTTCATGTTCATCCCTCGTCTGGTTATTGAACTTTCCGGCTGACAATTTTCCGGTATTCAATTGGTGAAATGCCTTCTATCTGCTTAAAGAGTTTTGAAAAGTATGTCGGATCTTCCATTCCGACCGTTTCCGCAATAACGCCCATTTTATCATTTGTAGAGGATAAAAGACGCTTCGCTTCCGTCATTCTCACCCGGTTCGTGTATTGTGCCGGAGTTACGCCGAGCACCTGCTGCATGCAGCGGCTCACATAATCCTGATGATAGTGAAGGGCGAGCGACAGATCCTTGATTGTCGTCTTTTCCTTATAGTGCTCCTGTAAGTACCGGGCCGCCTCCCAGGCTACCCGCTCTTTCGCAGACGGTATTTGGAACGCTTCTTTTTGAAGATGCAGCATCAGCTCCTCAAATAAGATTTGCTTTCTGAGCGGCAAATCAGAGTTTTCCGCGGAGTAATCGATCAGCTTTTCAAACTGCTGCGCCATAAACTGCGGGCGCTGCACCTTGCCTTTTCTCGGCAAGGCCAATCCGTAGCGGGCCGGCTCTTCGAAGCTCCCTTTTTCCTGCTGAAGCTCAGACCAGTTGCTGCCTCCCTTTGTCGTAAATTCATAACGATGTTCATCGAAGTGAAGCCAATAGTAGGAGGTTGCTTCATCACTGCCCTTCGTCCCGTAGTGTTCAAGACCGGGAGAAAGCAAGATGTACTCGCCGCCTTCAACAGAAAACGATGTTTCATTTTCCGTTATATATAACGTTCCCTGTTTGACATATATCAGATCAAACACGGAGAATACACGTTTCACATGGGTTTCTCCTTTTTTAAAAACCCCTTCCCCGGCTGCGATAAATACCGGAAAAGGCGGGACTGTAAACAGGATGCGAGGCATTTGAATCATCCTCCTTTTTAAGTCGGATTTTTACAAGAAGTATCGTTTCTATCCCTTTTTATTATAAGGAAATGGAGGTACACTTTAAAACGTTGATTTTATTTACGAAAGGGGTTAGACACTATGAAACAAGCTGTCTTCAAATCAACTGCTTTGAAAAAACCCGCTGACAAAACGTTCTCATTATTTTCGCTTACTTGGCCGATCTTTATTGAGGTCTCATTATATATGTTTATGGGTAATGCCGATACACTGATGCTCAGCCAATACTCGGATAACAGCGTGGCAGCAGTCGGCGTCAGCAACCAGATTTTAAATTTAATTATCGTGATGTTCAGCTTTATCGCAACAGGAACGACCGTTATCATTTCACAATTTCTAGGCTCACGGCAAAAGAAAGAAGCCATGGAAGTCGCTTATGTGTCAATCGGCGCCAACTTCTTCATCAGCCTGGCCATCAGCGCCGTCGTCTTTTTCGCGGCTGTCCCTCTGCTTCATATGATGGGATTATCAGACGCACTGATGCCTGATGCGAAAGTCTTTTTACAAGTTGTCGGAGGTCTGTCCTTTATTCAGGCTTTAATCATGACATTCAGCGCGATCTTAAAAAGCTACGGCTACACAAAAGATACAATGTTTGTCACTATCGGCATGAACATTTTAAACATTGCCGGAAACTTTGTTGTGATTTTCGGTTTGTTCGGCTTTCCTGTTCTCGGCGTTGCCGGTGTGGCCATGTCCACATCTATCGCCCGCGTCATCGGATTAATCGCGATGATTGTGATTGTCAACAAACGCATTCAGCTGAAGATGTCGCTGAAAAAAGTCTTTCATATGCATAAAGAGCATTTGCGCAAGCTGCTGAAAATCGGCATTCCTTCTGCGGGAGAGCAGCTTTCATACAACCTTTCGCAAATGATTGTCACGTATTTTATCGCCATCATGGGCGCGCAGGCGTTGACAACAAAAGTGTATACGCAAAATATTACGATGTTTATTTTGCTGTTCGGCACTGCGATCAGCCAGGGTACACAAATCTTAATCGGCCGTTATATCGGCGGCAAACAATTTGATGCCGCTTATGAGCGCTGCATGAAGAGCTTATATTGGGCACTCGGAATTGCTGCGGCTACCTCTGTTTTGATGACGATCTTTTCAAAAGACCTGATCGGACTCTTCACACAAAGCCCTGACATTATAGCAACTGCAAGCCTATTGATTGCCATGACCATTATCCTTGAACCAGGCCGCTCGTTTAATGTCATTATCATTAACTCTCTGCGGGCCGCGGGGGATGCGAAATTCCCGGTTTACATGGCAATGATTTCAATGTGGGGCATCGGTCTCCCGCTTGCTTATCTTTTCGGCATCCACCTCGGTTTCGGTCTTGCCGGCATTTGGATTTCTTTTATCGCGGATGAATGGGTCCGGGGAATCTTAATGTACAGAAGATGGCGCTCACGTATCTGGATTCAAAAAGGTATGGCGTAACACCCGGCTCAATCAAGACCGGGTGTTTTTTTAGATATCAGAGAGAATCTGCTTCACTTCGGTCTCTGTGAGAGCGAAGTGATGTTGAAATACATCGTGCTGCTTCGCCCGGATTTTTTCTAAAACAGCCCGGTGCAAAAGAAGAGCGGCTTTCACCGGTTTTTGAGAATACTGCGGAAATAGCGGCAAGGCATCCTGACACTCTTCAAGGTAGGCTTCTGCTTCAAAAGCGATATACTCCCACGTCATTGTGAACGCCTTATTCACGACGCCCTTTTGAAGGTCGTCCTCTGTATATCCAAGTTGCTGCATCACTTCCCGAGGGATACGGCTTTTTTGCTGTTGGCCAGTGCCGATATCTCTCAGAATCCGAATCAGCTGAATCGCTAAACCGAGAGAACCGGCTGCAAGTGTCAGCTGTTTCTGATGCCGGCGCGCCATAATCGGGAGCAGCATCAATCCGGCTGCCCCGCCTGTCTGGTATGCGTGCATGAGCAATTCATCAAGGTTTCCAAACGGTTTATCTTCCGCTTTCTGTGCGGCAATGAACTCACGGAATGGCTCGCTGTCCAGTGTAAATGTCTGGTAGGCATGGCCGAAAGCCTTCCACAAAAAATGATTCCCGTTATA
The DNA here is from genome assembly GCF_038004765.1 of Bacillus sp. FSL R5-0576. NCBI lineage: Bacteria > Bacillati > Bacillota > Bacilli > Caryophanales > Bacillaceae > Bacillus > Bacillus sp. FSL R5-0576. Next base: position 1,031,862 of record NZ_JBBORU010000001.1, on the reverse strand, counting down.
CGTACCGGAAAAAACATCTTCCGCCTCAGCTTTAATGGCAGATAACGCCTTCTCATCCGCATTGGCTGCCGTATGGCAAAACGCCATAACCGCCCAAGCTGCCTGCCTTTGCTTCAGAGGAAGAAACGAAAATGCTTTGTAACAGGCTGGTTCGCGGGCGCTGACGATCTGGCCGCATTGCTGATAGGCTTCTATTATCTCTTTCATTTCTTTTCACTCCTATGTATCACTGCTTCTTCAAGTCTATTATGTTTTCTCGCAATTGTATATGAAGAAAAAGCCGATTCCTTTGAGCAGAATCGGCTTTTTCTTTATCCTTCATCAATATCAATGCGATACGCTTCAAACCATGTATGAATTTGAGCAAGATGGGCGATCAGCTGAGGCCCCTTCATGAGCTGCCCGAACCACGGCACCTTGAAGGAGGAGCCTTCCGTTTCTAAAAGCTGATCTAATTGTTTTCTGTCCAGCAAGGTATGGAGCACGGAGTCCTTTTGGCTTCTGATCGTTTTCAGCCATTCGCTGACGCCTTTTGTATATTCCGGATGGTGTGTTTTCGGATACGGGCTTTTTTTGCGATACAGAATGTCATCAGGCAAAATGCCCTCAAGCGCTTTGCGCAAAATGCCTTTTTCCCGGTTATCATGCATTTTCATTTCCCACGGAATATTCCAAACATATTCCACAAGCCGGTGATCGGCGAACGGCACCCGCACTTCCAGGCTCGCCCCCATGCTCATGCGATCCTTCCGATCCAAAAGGTTCGTCATAAACCAAAGCATATTTAAATAGAACAGCTGTCTTCTTGCTTTATCCACACCCGTTTCACCATCTAATAATGGCGTTTCTGCCAAGGTTTCTTCATATTTGGCATTTACGTATTCTTTCAGATTCAATTTTTTCTGCCATGAGTCAGAAAGCAGCTTGATCCGCTCCTCCGTTGATCTCATCCATGGAAAGCCAGACTCAACATCTGCCGTATGGAACCACGGGTACCCGCCGAAAATCTCATCCGCGCACTCTCCCGATAGGCTGACGACAAAGTCCTTTTTGATTTCCCGGCAAAACCACAGCAGGGATGAGTCGACATCCGCCATTCCCGGCAAGTCTTTGACCAGTACAGCTTCCTCCAAGTGATCAACGAGATCCTTTTGGCTGATGACGCATTTGTGGTGCGTCGTGCCGAAAGCCTCTGTCATTTTTTCAATCCATGGTCCGTCATCATTCGGCTGAAAAGCGCTTGCTTGAAAAAATTTATCGTTCTCTTCGTAATCAATCGAATAAGTATGAAGCGGTGCTTTTCCTTCCTTTTCAAAATGGCCCGCCGCAATCGCTGTAATTGCGCTTGAGTCCAGACCGCCTGATAGGAACGTACAAACCGGCACATCCGACACAAGCTGCCGTGTCACAGCGTCTTGAAACAATGATCTGACATTGGCAACCGTGTCATCAAAACTGTCCGTATGTCTTTCGCTTTCAACATTCCAATAACGCCAAATATTAAGCCCGTCTTTGGAAAATGTCAGCGCGTGAGCCGGGCGGATTTCTTTTATACCTTTAAATATGCCAGTGCCCGGGGTTCTGGACGGTCCAAGACCGAAAATTTCAGAAAGTCCCGTTCTGTCCACTCGCGCTTTTATATCAGGGTGCGCGAGGATTGCTTTGATTTCCGACCCGAAGAGAAATGAAGAGCCTTCCTTCGTGTAAAAAAACGGCTTTACGCCGAGACGGTCTCTCGCGGCAAACAGCAGATTACGCTTTTCATCCCACACAGCGAAAGCGAATATGCCATTGAGATGGTCGACACAGTCTTCCTGCCACTCGATGTAGCTGTGCAGAAGCACCTCGGTATCTGACGTACGCTCGAATTGATGGCCCCGCGCCCGCAATTCTTTGCGCAAATCTTCCGTGTTATAAAGCTCGCCATTGTAAATAATGGTGTACGTATCCCCTTTATAGGTACACGCCATCGGCTGGCGTCCGCCTTCAATATCAACAACCGCAAGTCTTTTATGTCCGAATAAAACATGGTGCTCCCCCCAAACGTTTGAATCATCAGGCCCTCGTTTGGAAAGAGTGTCTGTCATTCTGTCCATCGTTTGTTTTTCCTGGACGAGCTGCTTTTTAAAATCGACCCAACCCGTAATTCCACACATGTGACATCAGCTCCAATCCCGTTTCTTTCGTAACAATTTCGTTTCTTTCAGCACCTTAGTAAGTTTATGCATCTATAGGCAGATAGTTGATTTGTCCATAAAAGAGTTGTATGGGACAGGCTTGAATTGGAAAGAAAAGAGAGGAATGAAGAAAAAGGAGACAGCATGGATGAAACGGAAACAATTGATATATACAGGGGAACGAAAATGGGAATACGGCACCATCCTCATCGAAGACGGCATCTGTTTAATCGAAAACGGAGAAGGTGATATACTGCTGGCGGACAGTCTCCAACACAGCCCAATCTGGATCCATCATAAAGGAAAGTGGGAGCAAGCCGGCTTTCAGGACAAGTTGGTTTTGGCATGCGGTGCAGAAAACATCCCCCTTTCCGGCGGAGAACGCATCCGCTATGAGAAATCAGTCAAGCGGCCGCTCATGGCGCTTTTGGATTCGCTTGACGACGAAACCTTTCTCGCATTTCTACAGCACTTGCACAGCTTCGGCTTATCGGTATTCGATTGCGTCTTTTCTTATAATAAAGGAGTCTTTTCGAATACTTCGGCGGGGCAGGGTGTGTCCTTTTATCACTTTTCAAATGACACCGCACAATGCGCGATGCAGCATCACTACAGCAGCGAAGGGACAGGAGACCGTTTTGAATGGACGGCTTCAAACGGAAAGCGATCCATTATGTATTCAGCAGTCCAACGGGGGCGCAAATAAAAAAGCGGTGCATCGAGCACCGCTTTTTGGTTACTTTTCAACAACAACTTTTGCTTCCTTGCTTTCTTTTTTATCCGTATCCGCAGCCGTGACGTACAGCACCGTTCCGGCTTTTTGTTTTTTGATTTTCACCGAAAACGTTCCTTTTGCGTCAGCTTTGGCAGAAGCAATGACCTTCTTTGATTTGTTTTTCACTCTGATCATCGCTTTGCTGTTTGCCTTCCCTTTTACTGCCGTATCCTTCGTTTTCACCGCGTTTACTTTCGGTGTGCCGGAAGGTTTTCCTTTGACGACAACAACTTTATACGATGTTTTCGCATCGCCTTTTGTTGCTTTCACATACAGTACTTGATCCTGTTTTTGAGTCGCGATATTAACCTTGAACGCATTGTCTTTTCCGGCTTTGGCGCTGCCGAGTTTCTTTTTGCCGTTCATCACCTCGATAAGTGTGCCTTCCTTCGCGTTCCCTCTGACAGCTGTTTGAGTGCTTTCCAGCTTGTTGACCTTAAGCTGTAAATCAGCTGCGCTGACAGCCTTCATGACATTCAGCCGCCCGTAGCCTGAATGCCAGTCTACACCAGGTGTCTTCGGAATTTCAATCGGATCGCCATAATCGTCATACAACTCTTCTTCTCCGCCATCGACACTTTCAAAGGAAATATCATCTGCCGTCTTTTTCAACATATCCTCAACTTCTGTTCTTTTCAGCTTAGGATTTTGAGCAAACAGCAATCCTGCAGCAGCGGCAGCATACGGCGTCGCCATAGACGTTCCGCTCATGTACGTGACATTTCCGTTCGGCACTAAGCTCGGGATATCAGACCCTGGAGCAGAGATGTCCAGACCTTTTCCATAGTTAGAGAAATCAGCGGTCATATCCATGCGGTTCGTTGCGCCGACTGACATCACATATTTAGAAGATGCAGGATAAGATAAGGCATTTTCTCCATCATTCCCGCTGGCTGCGGCAATCAAAACATTTTTGTCAGCCGCGTACTTCAAAGCAAATTCAAGCACGCGGCTGTAGCCTCCGCCTAAACTTAAATTAATCACCTTTGCTCCTTTGTCAGCAGCATATTTGATGCCGAGAGCAATTTGTTCAGTATCTCCGGAACCTGCGGAATCAAGCACTTTTACAGGGATGATTTTTGCTTTGGCATTCAATCCAGTCATTGAATAGCCGTTATCGCTTTGGGCCGCAATAATGCCTGCGACATGCGTCCCATGCCCCTGATCATCCATTGCATTGTTATTTCGTCCGACAAAATTGTGTCCGAGATCTGTTCTTACTTTTCCTTTTAAATCAGCAAGCGTGCTGTCTACGCCTGTGTCTACTACTGCAATGAGTGTATCGTTAAGCTTGCGTTTGGACAGCAATGTGTTGGCAGGCTCATATTTCACATCCGCGTTTTTGACACCGCCGTTTTCACCGTTGTTTTTAAGCGGCCATTGATAAGGGTACTGAATATCGTTTGCCAGGCTTTTGTATTCCTGCACGGGTTCCGCAAACTCTACATTGGACATCTTGGATAGTGTCGCAGCAGCGCTTTTGACCCTTTTGGCGCTTGCCGTATATGCGCCGTTCTGTTTCTCGTCTTTCGGAAGTTCAAATGAATACAGATTGTCAAACAGTTTCTTTGCCTTTTTCACATTAGATATGTCTTTTTTCGATTGCGCGCTTGCAGAAAAGCCCTTCATTTCATTATGTACGGATGAGAGGCTTTTATTGTCCTTCACCTTGAAAATAACCTTTGTTGTCTGAACTTCACTTTTTGCTGCAATATTGTTTTCTGTTAAAATGGCTCCGGCTGTTTTGCCTTGCAGCTGCTTCATATTTAGTCGGTCCGCTTGTTTCTTTATCTCCTCTTTAAGGAATGACGGGACTGATTGTAAAGCTTTATCATATAGCCGGTTGATCGCTTTTTGATCCTTTTCAGTGATCTTATACGAAGATGATGCTCCGTTTTCTGACACATCGTCAAATAACGGCTTTAATGTCACAAGATCCTGATAGATTTCATTTCTTGCTGTTTTATTGAGTGCGAGCTTTGCAACGATAAACGGTGCTGCTTTGTAATAAAGGCTTGTCAGTTCTTTGCCTTCTGCTGTTTGGCTCAGCTGCTCATCACGAATCGCTCTCAATTTATCCAGGATGCCTTTTCCTGATTTCTTCTGATCGACACTCATTTCAACCGGGCAAGCTTCTTCCTCTTCTAAATCTGACGGCTGTTTTTTGGTGCCTTTATACCCGATCGTATACTTGGCTTCTGCAACTGCTTCTGTTGTTCCGCCGTCCTCTGGTTCTTCTTCTCCGAGGTATTCAACTTTTACATAGTAAGGGCCGCTCCACGCGTATGGAAAAATGACTTCGCTTTTTCCATCCTCCGCTGTGAAAGAACGGTACATCTCAAACGTTTCATCTTTAAGCGCTTTTTCCTTACTTGGATATACAGATACATTCAGTACTGAATCACTCTTTACGGTCAGTGCCATATGTGAGTGTTTCTGAATATCCGTTGCTCCCGGGGTCACTTTGTACCATTTCACCTGTTCCGGCTCCTTCATGGCGCCTGTCTGCTCTTTGCCGTTTTCCAGAGCAGCCGCCTGATCGATCGCGCCGGCCGCTGCAGCTTTGGTTCCCGGAGAAAAAAGGCTGAAAATCAGTGCAAAAATAAGCACTGCCGCCACAAACGAGCTGAATTTTCTGCGTTTCATGTTATCCCTCCTGCAAAATAATGAATCTCCTTGAAGGTATCATAATTTCAAAGGACGAGATACCGCTTACAGGGAATTTTAAGGTTATTTTAAATGATTTGGAATATAAGGGGATAAATATAAAAAAACCCAACTCTATCAATGAGCCGGGTTCATAGGTTTTTCTATTAAAACAATTGAAAACCAATTGGCAGATGCAGACCGAGCAGCACTGTCAGCAAAAGGACAATGACGAAGCCGACCCACAGGCCTCCTGTTGATTTTTCTTTTTTCTTGCGGATGAGGAGCATTTCCATCAAGCCGATGGTGATAATGCCCAGAATCATTTTGCCGGCGTATTCTCCGTTCCAGTTGGCGAAACGGACAAACAGCTCAGCTCCTGTCAAAATAATAAGGATATAGAATAACCGCAGAATCATATGAGTGATTTTTGCGCCCTTTGCACTTCCTGACGAATACAGCGAGTAGCTGACGAAAAGCAGAATCAGCGCTACCACCCATGTCGTAATATGTAGGTGTGTCATATATGTTCCCCCTATCAGATAAATTACCCCACTTATAGTACCATGAACTTGTCCTCTGTCACAAAGATGATTATCAGAAAAAACGGGCGGGTCCGGGTCCGCCCTCCAGTTTTATTCAGCCAATTTGGTTTGACAGCGTTCCGATCGGATCAATTGTAATATCAATTTTGTCACCTGACCGCAAGAATTTTGGAGGCGTAAACCCCTTGCCGACACCAGACGGCGTACCGGTGGCAATAATGTCGCCCGCTTCAAGCGTCATCCCCTTTGAGAGGGTTTCAATTAATTCCGGAATGGAAAAGATCATATCGCTTGCCGAACCGGATTGGCGCAGCTCGCCGTTGACTCTTGTTTCAACCTTGAGGCGCTCTGGCTCCTGAATAGATGATTTATGTACAAGCACGGGCCCCATCGGACATGTCGTATCCAAGCTTTTTCCGATAAAAAACTGCTTATGCCTTTTTTGCAGATCACGCGCCGTGATATCATTCACAATCGTATATCCGAAAACATGGTCATATGCATCTTCTTTTGAAATGCGAGTCCCGCTTTTTCCGATCACGACAGCAAGTTCTCCCTCATAATCAAGCTGAGAGGTAACCTCTTCATGGCTCTTTACGATATCACCATGCCCCGTAACCGTTACCGGCGATTTTGTAAATACCATCGGATGCTCCGGAATATCAGCCTCGCTCCCCATTTCAATCGCGTGATCCCGGTAGTTTTTGCCGATGCAGATGATATTTTTTGATGGCTTCGGAATGGGTGCATGGAGCTTCACCTCAGATAATGAATACATAAATGATCCCAGCTCATCATTCGGTTTCTTTGCCCACTCGGCCAGCTGCCTTGCATGCGCAACGAATTTATCCCCTTCTGCGATACATTCAATCAGCGATCCTGGAATCGTCTCAAGTTCAAACAGTTTTTTTTCAGCCTTTTGCAAATCCATAATTTTCTCATCGTCAATGATCAGGCCGACAAACATTCGGTTGTAAAGTTCCCCTGTCGCAAATTTCATGTTATTCCTCCATCATCTTTTAAATCAGAATGCTCCTTCATGTATTCTCTGTCGAATGCTGAAATCCCTTTTTCTCAATTCCGTTTTCATTTCGTTTCAGGACGGGCTTGCTCTACATATCATACAAATGTCGTTTTGAGAAGGAGGAAAGAATATGGAGCGCGTGCATTTATTTTTTCATCGGGAGCAGCTGAAAAGGAAAGGTACTGCCAAGGGGCTTTTCGTAACAGATCGATCTGTTTCTCCCATTCTTCTCACACAGCGTGACAGAGCGGAAAAGGCATCCTACGAAATCAGCTGGGAAAAGTCTCTGCTTGGTGAAAGGACACTTTTTTTGAATGCAGAACAGGATGATCCGTCCCTGATGCGGCGCAGACTCGCCTATTGTTTTTTTGACCAGATCGGCGTACCTGCTCCCGCTGCCTCGTACAGCTTTCTGACCATCAATGGCCAGCCTGAAGGCATTTATTTGAACATCAAGAACCATCAGCCAGCCAGTAAAACGAGTTACGGAGTGAAGACGGCCGATCCAAGGGTTCCGTTGTCCCTTTTTAACAGTGATTCCTCGGCATTCTTACATGAATTTTTCATACTGATCCGCACAGCCGGAGATGACGAATTGGCTGAAAGGATTAAATTGTATCTGGATGTCAAGCTGTTTTTTTTGTGGCTGATCGGCAACGCCTGCACCAATCAAGGCTTTTACTACACATTTTGTTTAAACGAATCCGGCCGGCTTTACGTTTCCCCGATAGAGACAAGATCGCTTGCCGTACAAGAATGGTATGACGAAGACCCGCTTCTGACAAAAGGAAAGACGCTTTCGTCAAGGCTTCTATCCATTCCCGCCTTCCGGTCGCAATATCACACATTAATGAAAAACGTGCTGAAGCGGTCGTTTACTATTGAACGATTATCTCCTCTCATCAACGAATGGCACCTTGACATTTGTCAAAGTGCTGCTGATGATCCTTTTATCAAAAAAAGCCCCTTTCAGATCGAAAAGGAGCAGACAAACATACTTAGAGAAATTGAGGAACGGCAGGACTTTTTGCAAGCACACTTAGCAAGACTTTAGTCCTTTCTCCATTAAAAAAGGCCGCAGCAAAAATTGTCGCTTTTTTAGTCAAATTGACGAAAGGCAACCTTTTGAGCCAAAATAGGTTATACTAACGATATCCTGTATTTATATCAAAATAAAATCTAGAATTGGAGATAGCGTAATGAACAGTAAAATTGAAGAAATGAGGATCACACTAATTGAAACCGCACAAAAATATGGCATGAATTCAAAAGAAACGATTCAATGCAGCCAAGAGCTGGATATCCTGCTGAATACCCGGATTAAAGAAGAAATGATTTTTGGGAGATATCTTGAAAACTCCCGTATGTAAATCATTTTCTATAACACTTAGAATACACCACATGTAACTCCGCTTTTTGCTCAGCACTTCTGGGATATACCTCAGGGCGAGAATGTGCCCGCCCAAAAATCGAATACCGCAGCACGACATACTCCAAAAAGCATTCTACACGCAAAAACACCAAAGAAATAAACAAAAATCACCATAGGCGGATAGCGGCATCCTTCGCCGCATTTCCGCTCAATTTATACCCAACATCCTCTTTTGCCATGTTTAAACATAACGGCCCGAAAAAATAAAACGCTTTCATCAAGAGCCGATATGTCCCCTTTAAATTTCTCTCACACATATGTGCGTTTGTCATAAGCTATCGTGAATAGCCCAATTGAAATCAGAATTGTTATTTCACTTTACCTGTCTTTTTTTAATTTTTCAACAAAGGATGTGCTCGTATGCCGGCCATTGTCGGAGCGTTTAAAATTAATGCGATTGGTACGAGCGGAGTCGTTCACATCGGGGACTGCATTACGATTTCTCCTCAGGCTCAGGTCAGAACGTTTGCCGGTGCTGGCAGCTTTAATACCGGCGACAGCCTCAAGGTGATGAATTATCAAAACGCGACGAATGTGTATGACAATGATGCGGTTGATCAGCCGATCGTGGCCAATGCGTAAAAGGAGTGAGGCACATGAACTTCTATATTAATCAAACCATTCAAATCAACTATCTCCGGCTGGAATCAATCAGTAATTCCTCCATTCTGCAAATCGGGAGCGCCGGATCAATCAAGTCACTGTCAAATTTGTATAATACAGGGAGTTATGTAGAACCGGCACCAGAAGTTTATGGCTCAGGGCAACCGCTCCAGCTGCAGGAGCCCGACACAGGTTCATTGGTCCCGCTCCAGCCTCCTGGCCGTTAATCATATGAAAGAGGTGAAGAACATGTATGATCAATCTGTTTCCTCTTACCTGCAAAACTTGAATTCCTTCGTTCAGCAGCAGGCGATTCACATTCAGCAGCTCGAACGTCAGCTGAAAGAGATTCAAACTGAAATGAATACGATGAAACAGCGGCCGGCCACTACCATTGAGCGTGTGGAGTATAAATTTGATCAGCTGAAAATCGAAAGGCTCGACGGGACTTTGAATATCGGCTTAAATCCGACTGACCCGAACAGCGTCCAAAACTTTGAAGTCAGCCAGTCGACACCGCAAATCGGGATGATGCAGCAGGAAGAGAGCGCTCAGCTCATGCAGCAGATCCGCCAGAATGTCGACATGTACTTAACTGAGGAAATCCCAGATATTTTGGAACAGCTTGAAAACCAATATGACAGCAGACTTGACGATACAAACAGACACCATGTTATTGAAGACATCAGAAAACAAATGGACAGCCGGATTCACTATTATATGTCCCATATCAAAAAAGAAGAAAATACACCGCCTGCACAATATGCAGAACATATCGCTGAACATGTGAAGCGTGATGTCATCCGCGCTGTAGAACACTTTCTGGAGCATATTCCATCAGAAATGAAAGGAGATGAGCAAGCATGATCTTTACAGTCATCAACCGCAGCTTGGAAGTCGGGGACATCCGGATGAACGGTGTGTCCAGTTCCTCCGTTTTCCACATCGGAGACACTGAATCCATCTACCTGTCTTCTATTTTTGATACACCGCCTGAATCTCTTATCATCGGGCCGTTTGCTCCGATTGCGCCAGAATAATGCTTAAACGCATATCACGCATCAGACTAGTTAAGTTTAATTCCCTCGGGATCGCAAGTGTGTTTCAAGTTGGCGACACAAATGAAATCGATATGAGTGTAAAAGTATTTGCTGTTCAGCGTTCTCGGTCCACGTTTTACAATAATGAAGGCTCATTTAACAAAAAGGAGTACCAAATCTTTCAGCAGCAGGCAGTGAAGCCGATTCGCGAAACAGGTGTACAAAGCGCATTTTGCCACGAGGTGCCGGCTATTTATGTTCGCAGCATCAAAATTCAAGGGGTTTCCGCCTCTTCTGTTTTACATGCTGGTTCAGCTTCGCTTATCCGCGGTGATGCGAGAATCAAACATATCAGACAGATTCAGTCTCCGCGCTCACAATCGCCCGCCAAGAACATATAATAAACAGAGACTTCGATAAAGGGTGTCGTTTATGCCAGCAATTGTCGGGCCTATAGCTATCAATTCCATATCGGGCGGAGTCGTAAACTTTGGTGATTCCTTTTACCTTTCTCCGAAAAGCTCTTCAAAATCTGCGCTCGGTTCGGGAGCAGGAAACACGGGAGATTTCCTTCTATTAAATAATGCAGTCAACGCGACAAATTATATAGACCCCGATGTCAACGATCAGGATATGGTTGGAAACGGATAAAAGCAGCCGCTCTGCAAAGAGAGGGCTGCTTTTTAGTCATTTTTTCTTTTTTCGTTCATTTGATTTCTTTGTTTTGATCAGCTTCTCAGGCGGCTGTTTTCTGATCCATTTGACAAACCGGGCAAGCTCTGGATCGCTTCTGAGTTCAGCCATTCCGTTTAAACGTAAAGCGAGCTCTTGATTGGTATATAAGGCATGAATCTGTTTATGGCAAGGAATACAGAGCATCGCTGTCGGCAAAAACGCTCCGCCTTCCTCTTTCGGTGTGAGATGATGCTCTGTCAGCTGGACATCGCTCCGGCCGCACAGCTCACATATTCCGGCAGTCTGCTTTGCCATATCCGCTCCTCCCTTACATCAACTCAAGTGATACCCGCGTACCGCGGCCGCTCGGTTCAGCCGGATGGACGATCAGCTTTTTCGGAAGCCGTGCACGCAGCTCCTGCACATGGCTGATGACACCGACAGCCAGATTGTCTGACTGAAGTTTTTCCAAGGCCGTGACAACCGTATCAAGCAGATCTTGATCCAGTGTGCCGAAGCCTTCATCTAAGAAAAAGAACTGAAGCGGGTATTCCCCGCGAAGCTGGATCTGCGCAGACAGCGCAAGAGCAAGTGAAAGCGAGGTGAGGAAGGTCTCTCCTCCAGACAAACTGGAAACCGGGCGTCTTACGCCTCCATTCGCGTCATCCCGCATCACGAAGCCGCCTTCTGAATCCACTTCGATGGCATAGCGCTGTCTTGTCAGCATACTGAGTCTTGCTGAGGCGTCCCTCGCAACGCTTTCAAGCTGCTCCTCAGCTAAAAATTCGACGAAGGTATTGCCTTTAAACACAGCTTGCAGCTTGTCCAGCCTGTCGATATGCGTCTGCCATTTTTTCAGTTCAGCTTCAATTTCATTAAACCGTTTATGATGGTCGCGAATGACAGCCAGTGCTTTTGCTGCCGCGCCTTTTTCCTCTATAGCAGCGCCAAATGCGTCCTCAGCTTTTTGTAATGCTGCAACGGTTTCGTTCCATTCGCTCTCTGATAATGCTCTGCCGGCAAGTATCTCTGCTACTCGTTTTAAGTTTGCAGCATTTTGCTTCAGTTTATCCATAAACTGGTCTATGCCGGTTTTCATCTTTTCAAGTTCATCAGCTGGGATGAGACTTTGTTCAACCTCCTCAGTCCGGGTAATGGAGGTGTTTTTTGTATGCTCAAGCCAAGCAGCTTTTGCTTTTTCCAATCTGCCCTTCGCCTCTTGAAGAGTGAGCTCGCTTGCAGAAGCGCGGCTTTTCGCCTGGTTGAGCTTCATTTGGGCACTTTGCAGTTCTTCATATAAAGATTGTTCTTTTTCCTTTAACAGCTTTAGATCCTGCTGGACAGAGCGGAGTTTGATTTGAATCGAATCTCCTTTTGCATAATCTCCGAGTTCGTGCTCATAATCAGCTATCACGCTCTTTATGCGTTCAGCCGCATAATGAAGCTCCAGCTTTTCCCGCTCAAGCCGGTGTCTCGATTCCCGCAGTTTTTCCTTTTGTGCTTCATGCTCAGCAAGAAACGCGATACTCTTCTCAATTCGTTTTTCACATTCTTCTGCAGCCCGGTCCTTTTCTTCAATGGCTTGCTGCCATTTTTCTGCTTCGTCCACAGATTGATTCTGAAATGCTTCTTTAAACATGTTCAGACTGCTGTCCATTGAGGATTGAAGCTCGGTGATGATGCTTTCAATACGGTCAGCTTCTCTTTTTTCAAAACCGATTTTTTCATTAAGCTGCTCGGCCTTTTTTAAAGACTCCTGATAGGCGCCGATCATTTGTGCCATTCGTGTCTTAACAGAAAGAATGTCCTGCTTGATTCGTTTCCATTCAAATTTGGCAGTTTCAAATGCTTCATACACCGGCTGATGTTCGAAGGAAGCTGCCGCTTCAAGGTTCTGCGCTTGAATTGTCTGCAAAAACGGACACTGTTCAATAAAGCGCGCGGACTGTTCTTCAAGCGTAATTTTGGCTGAAAGAATCTCCTGGCTGAGAGCTGCAGCTTCCGTCAATAATACATCTGTCTGTTTAATGTCCTCTTCAAGATGGCTGTCGGCTTCATATGTTTCATGTACTGAGGCAGATGGATCATGATCGGTTGAACCGCATACCGGGCAAGGCTTACCGGCAGTCAGCTTTTGGGCTAACTCTTTTGTCAGCAGTGCCACCCTTGCTTTTTCACGCTGTAAGTGAAGCGTGTGTTGGCTCTTTCTAGTCTCTTCCGTCATACGTGTTAATGAGCGTTCCGTTTCGCACACCAAATGGTACACAGTTTGAACTGCCTCATATGCCTGAATGATGTTGTTTTCTTCCGCTTCCGTCTTTTGAACGAGTGTATTCTTCTCTTCATTGATCTTCTGAAGCACGAGGTTCAATTCGTCACTTCGTTTTTTCTCTTTTTTGATTTGCTCCTCGGTTTGTCTGATGCGCAATGCCATTTCTGCGGCCTGCTGGCAGCTTTTTCGCTCATCGGATGTCACCTGCAGGGATTTGAGCTGCTGCTTCAATTCTGTCTGTCTGTTTTGCCCTCGTGTCAGGCGGTCTGTTACGGTCTCCAATTCATTCATGACAGATTGAAGAGCCTCTTCTTTCTGCCGGAGGTCAGCCTTTTTGCGCTCTTCCTCTTGCTTGGCCTCACTCAGTTTGATTTCGATTTCCTGCAAGCGTGAAAGCTGTTCCTGTTTGGATAAAAGCTCAGGCTCTTTCTCGCTTTTATGCTGGCGCCACGCTTCATACTCTTCATGTTTTTGCTGAAAGAAAGCTGTCCGGTCTGCTAAATCCTTTTGGGCTAGCGTTTGTTCCTTTTCAGCTTGCTCCTCATGCTGGATCGCTTCTGCGTACCGGTCCGCATAGGGCTTAAGGGCTGCTGCTGTTTCTGCTTCCAGCAGGCGTTTTTGCATGCTGTCTATATGCGGCTGTTCTTCTGCGAGACGTTTTTCCTCTTCTTCATAAGCGGATTTTTCCTTTTGGACATTCCATATCTCCTGATGCTCTGTAAACCGCTCCTTCGCCTGATCACGGTTCTTCCTCATCGCTTCCAGCCGGGCTTCCGCTTGTTCGAGAGCCTTTTCAGCCTGCTCAACTGCCTCTGAACTCGCCTCACCAAGACCGGACTGTTCAGCAAGCATTTCATTTTTTCTCGCATTGGCTTCCTGCGCCTGCCGTCTCAGCTTTTTCACAAGCCTGTCTCCATATTGCTCCAAATTAAATAAACGCTGAAGCATATGCCTGCGCTCTGCTCCTTTTAAAGACAGAAATTCAGCAAACTTCCCTTGGGGCAGCACCACCGCTCTCGTAAAATCGTCGATCGTCAGCCCCAAGAGCTCCTCAACTCTTTTATTCACTTCGCTGGCTTTATCAGCCAGTACGGTATGCTCATCCTTGATTTCGATGAAGCGGCAAAGTGCCGTTTTTACCTTCATTTCATCCGTTCTCTTAAACACACGCTCGACTTTGTATGAGATTTGGTGATTCGTCTGAAGCGCAAAGGTAAAGGAAACAGACAGCGTATCTTCCGCCTGGTTTAAGATACCGTGCGTATTATTCGCCGCCCGTTCCACCTTTCCGTATAAAGCAAGCGTCATTGCGTCGAGTATAGAGGATTTACCGCTTCCTGTCGGGCCGAAAATGCCGAAAACACCGGCACCGGAAAGGCCTTCAAAATCTATCGTCTGCTCCTCTCTAAAGCTGTGGAGCCCCTTAATGCTTAAAGCGATCGGCTTCATTTCGCATCCTCCTCTTCAACGCCTGATGCAAGCTCTAAAAACAGCTTCACCATTTCTTCATCCGGCACCGCACCGCCAGTTTGTTTTTCATAAAATTTCTTAAAGCGGTCCTCGATTGAGACATGTTTAACCTCGATCCGTTCCCGGTCTTTGTTCTGTTCTTCAAAAACCGGCCTGATATGGATAAAGCCTGGGTGCGCCTTCCGCAGCCTGTGAATCTCTTCAAGTGACAGCTGGTCTGTGACACGGATTTCCAGGTCAATCCAAGCATTCTGATCTCTGCCTTCATCCAGCCAGCTGTACACCTCACTTAATCCATTTGCCGCTTTCCACTTCACAAGGGGCTTGCCGCTTGATAATAACACCTCTTGCCAAGTGGCCTCTTCCCCAGGCTTTGCGTCCACAATCGTCACTGATTTTGCGTAGCCCGCTTCAGAAAAGCTGTAGGCGAGCGGAGATCCTGAATAACGCGCAAGCGTCCGCGCCCGCTTGATCGTTTGCGGGCGATGCAAATGGCCAAGCGCCACGTAAGCGGCATCTGCCGGCAGGCTTTCAGCAGCCACCGTGTATGCACCGCCGACTTCAATCGGCCGCTCTGAATCGGTTTGGTTTCCGCCTGCCACATAAATATGGCTTGCGGCAATCTTCACTGCATCGTTCCGGAACCGGCTTGTCATATGTTCAAACGCCTGCCTGATTTTCACGTCATAATGATCACGGAGCAGCTTTTCATCAAACGTATCGGATAGCACTTCATTTAACCGCGCTTCAGATGGGTACGCCAGCGCTCCAACCGCCAAAAGCTCTCCTGCTGAAGGCACTTCAATATGAATCGGCTCTGTTGTCGGATAACCGATTAAATGAATGCCGTTTTCATGTGTCAGCGGTGAAGCGGCTGACAAACGGTCAGGATTATCGTGGTTTCCGGCAATGACTACGATCGGGCGCTTTCCTCTGTCGCTAAGCGCAGACAGGCTTTCATAAAACAGCTGCTCGGCTAAAGCCGGCGGGTTTACGGTGTCAAATGCATCCCCCGCCATTACAATGGCATCGATCTGCTCATCCTTTACAATCGTATTCATTTCATCCAGCACATCGGCCTGTTCACTAAGCCTGCTTCTTCCTTCAAGCGTTTTTCCAAGATGCCAGTCAGCCGTATGTAAAATCCGCAAATGCTTTCACCTCTCTTTTATATAGAAAACGAGACCCGCTCCGCCTGAAATTCCGGAGCTTATGGATCTCGCTATAATGTCAGAATGTGCCCTCCGTCAAAGAAATAAAGCGCACATCCCTTTACCTTTGTTTTTGCAATTTGCTCCACTGCCTTCGTGTACAGCTGAATTTGCGTTTCATATCGTTTCTTCAAGATCGGGACCGCTCCTTCAAATCCATGCTGGAATTTGCCCTCAATCCGGTCCGACTTATAATCCAATAGATATAATCCGTCCTCAGTTTCATAGAGACAGTCAATGATACCCTGCACTAAAAGCGGCTCATCTGCCTCCTGTGCATCAGGATAGATCTCCTTGGCCGGAAGCGCTAAGCTGAATGGTATTTCCCGGTCCTTCCACTTAGCACCGATCAGCTGTCCGCCGATTTCTGTATGGAAAAATTGCACGATTTCTTCTATATCAATAGCGTCTTTTTGTTCTTCAGTGAGAAGCTCTTTTTCATAAAGCCTATGAACCGTCTGCTCAGCTTCTTCTATCGACGGCACATGTGACAGCGGGATATGCTGCATAACCGTATGCATGGCAGTCCCTTTCTCTGCCGCTGTCAGGCCTTTTTTCATCATAAAAGCGGGACGTCTGTACAGAATGCTTCCATCAGCCGGCTTTACAGGGGCCCTGCCGCTGTATTCATCCTCGTACTCTCTTTTTCTTTTGATCTCAGAAACCGATTGCTTTGTCCGAATTTGCGTCACCTCGTGATGCGGGTATGTCCAGCTCAGCTGCTCGCGGGCTTTTTCATCAAACGCAAACGAGCCGGGAACTGGTTCACCTCGGCGGATCGCTTCTAGGCGCTCGCTTTTTTCTTCCATTCTTTCTTCCAGATCATCATCAAGCAAATCATAGGAATGGATCATTTGAACGGCAAAACGAGCCGGGTGATCTGAGATGTCAGCGTGTGCTGGCACACCAGCCAAATCCTCCAAGTCTCTGTGCCTGGCAAGAGCCGGCCCGATGAAATCTAGATACGTTTTCGCCTGATAGCGGTCAAATTCTGGCAGAAGCCAATCAGTTTGGGACGCGGATGCCTGCCATTTTGCAAGCTGTTTCTGATGATCCTTACATGAGCCAATCAGAAACAGCTTTTCCTTCGCTCTCGTTAATGCAACATAGAGAACACGCAATTCCTCTGACAGCAGCTCCCTGCGCATTTTTTTCTTCATCGCAATGAGCGGAAGTGTCGGATAGCTGATGCGTAATTGCGGATGAATATACTTCGTGCCGAACCCGAGCTCCTTGTCCAGCAGGTACGATTTATTTAAATCCATCATGTTGAAATTCCGGCCGAGACCCGCTGCAAACACGACTGGAAATTCGAGCCCTTTGCTGCTGTGGATCGTCATTAAGCGGACAACATCCTCCTGCTCGCTGAGCGCTCTCGCCGTACCAAGATCATCGCCCCGCTCCTGCATGCGTTCGATAAACCGCAGGAAACGGAACAAGCCGCGAAATGCCGTTGATTCATATTGACGCGCCCTATCATAAAGAACACGCAAATTGGCCTGGCGCTGTTTTCCGCCCGGCATCCCGCCGACATAATCCATATATTTGGTGTCGCGGTACACTTCCCAAATCAGCTCAGATACTGAGTGGTTTTTCGAAAACGCGCGCCATTTTTGCAGATGTCCGTAAAACGTATTTAGCTTTTGATAAAGCTCATCGTTCCGGTCACCAGCAGCCAGGTAGTCTTTCATCGCCTCATAGTACGGCGCTTTTTTATTTTCAAGCCGGATCAAAGACAGCTCGTTTTCATCTGCTCCGACAATCGGTGAGCGCAGCACAGAGGCAAGCGGTATATCCTGATACGGATTATCAATCACCTTCAGCACAGAAAGCGCGACGGCGACTTCGACCGCTTCAAAATAGCCTGACGTTAAATTGGCGTAAACAGGTATGCCCTGTGCTCTCAGCTCCTCCATGATTTGCGGAGCCCACGGCATCGAACGGAGCAAAATCACGATATCTCGGTATTGAATATTGCGATGTGTTTTCTTTTTTCCGTCATACACCTTAAATGGCGATGAAATCAGCTTGCGAATTTCCTTAGCGATGGCTTTTGCCTCAAACTGCACCGTTTCAAGCTCTTCTGCTTCCTCGCTTGCATCCGTATCTTCTGCGTTGTCGATCAGCAGCAGCTCTGTTTCCGTCTCTTCATTGTCCGGATACGCTGCACCAAGCTTCAGCTCAGCCTGCTCGTCATAATCGACCTCACCGATTTTGCCGCCCATCAGCTGTTTAAATAAAAAGTTTGTGCTGTCTAAAATATCAGCCCGGCTTCGGAAATTTTTATTCAAATCGATTTTCCGCCCCGTGCCTTCTCCGCTCTCTGTAAACCGTTTGTATTTAGAGAGGAAAAGAAGCGGCTCCGCAAGCCTGAATCGATAAATCGACTGTTTGACATCTCCTACCATAAACAGGTTACCAGTCTCCTCCGGCCCGCTTGTGACGAGCTGCAGAATCGATTCCTGCACGAGGTTGGTATCCTGATATTCGTCAACGAGCACCTCATGAAACTGTTCCTGATAAAACCTTGCAGCCTCGCTCGGCTCACGTTCACCTTTGTCATTCTCAGCTGTCAAAATCGCTAAACAGTAATGCTCCAAATCAGAAAAATCGATGATTGATTTTTCCTGTTTCGCAGCTTCGAATCGTTTTCCATAGCTGATGACAAGCTGTACGAGCGTTTCAATGACAGGCTTCATCTCGGCTAGGCTTTTCAAGTGCTGTTCAGGACTTCGCGTGAAGTAGTCGGTTTTGAGCTTTTCAAGCAGTTTTTTTGCGCCGTTTCTCAAATCTGTCGCCTCATCAAGGAGCGCTGGATCGAACTCATCCCCTTTTACTGCTTTGGCACGCTTAAAAGAGACGGCGGGCACCCGCTTATATAGTTCAATGAAATCATCCTGATGCTGAATCAGTTCATCAATCTGCGCAAGATCATCAAGAAAATTGTCAGCACGCGGCGCCGGGCCGCCCGGCGCTTTCGTCAGCTCAAGCGCGCGCAAGAGCTTTTCCTTCGCCCCGTTAAGCACCATTGCAATATCTTCTTTGACATATTGATAAAACGGCAGCTCCTCGATGGCGCTCTTTTCTGATACATCATACAAATGAACAAAACTTTCCAGCCACGCCTCCGGGTTGGGATGGGATCGGGAATACTCGTACACCTGTTTAACGAGAAATTGCAGATCCAGATCATGCCGGTCTGTCGTATAGCGATCAACAAGCTCAAAAAACGCCTTTTCGCCCTTTGCGTATTCGTCTTCAAACAGCTCGTCAAGCACTTCATCCCCCAGTAGCTCACCTTCCGTCTGATCAGCTATCCGAAAGCCCGGGTCAAGATCGATCAAGTAGTAATATTTCTTCAGCACTTGCAGGCAAAAGGAATGGAGCGTCGAAATGCTGGCCCGGTTCAAAAGAGAAAGCTGGCGTCTGATATGCAGCGAGCCGGGGCGCTGTACAAGCTCTTTTTCCAAGGCTTCTGCGATTCGGTGCTTCATCTCTGCCGCTGAGGCGTTTGTAAATGTCACAACGAGAAGACGGTCTACATCTATTGGGTTTTCCTCCGCGGTGATTTTCCGAATCATTCGTTCAACGAGCACAGCGGTTTTACCAGAGCCCGCAGCCGCTGCCACAAGAATATCCTGGCCGGTTGAAACAATGGCATTCCATTGGTCATATGTCCATGTGCTGTCTGCCGGTTTAGGAATGTTCATTGCCATCCGCCTCCTTTTTTATCCACTCAAGTATCGTCTTGTCCTTTTCAGCCTTTAATGGGCGATACTCGTTTTCTTCCAGTGATTCATCAAATTGGCATACTGATTTGAACGCACAGTATGTGCACGGCGTCTTGTTCTTCATTTTGTAAGGCTCAATGGATACGCGTCCGTCGGTGATTTGTTCGCCCGCTTCCTGGAAGGTGCGGCGCACATGCTTTGTCAAAAGATCAAATTCCTTTTCACCGACTGCGGCCGAGTCTGATCTAAGAGATCCGTCTTTTTTCAAGCCGGCGTTTATGATATTTGAACGTCCCTCTTGAAGGGTTGTATCCATGAGGCGAACCACTTCCTGATCACCGAGGAGCAAGCCCTTCATTTTAAATTTCTTAAAGATCTCCTGTTCAATCTCGTCAAGCCCAAGCGGGAGATTAGATTGAATCATCGGGTCATGAATATGGAAATACAGCACTCCGGCAGGCGTCGCCCTCATCCCGAGCCAGTCAGCTGAATGTGTAATCGATAAATCAAGGTACGTCAGCATTTGCAGTGCCAATCCGTAATATACTTCCGCTAAGTCAAGGCCTTTGTCGCTTGATTTATAATCGACAATCCTGAGGAGCAGGCCTTTTGAGCTTTCAGCCTTATCAACACGGTCAATTCGCCCGACGAGTTCCATCGTACAGCCGTTTTTCAGTTGAAAGGTCAGCGGCGGAAGCGGCCCTTTTCCTCCAAAGCCCAGTTCAAGCCCGATCGGTACGAATCCGCTCGCTTTCGCATGCTCGCTTAAAATGCCGGATACACGTGTCACAATTTTTTGCAGTTTTTCCTTCACATAATAATGCCGGTTTGAGCTGAGCAGAATTTCCTTTTGCAGTTTCGGTGCCAGCCGCTCTACCGCATCATAGGAAAACAGCTCGCATTGCTCTTTCGTTAAATCGCGCCAATCCAGCTTTTTCTCACGCAGCCTGTCTGAAATCAGCTTTAAGCTGGAATGAAACAGCTGGCCGATATCCGGTGCTTCAAGCTTGAAGAATTGCCGTTCCTTCAGATGCAGCCCGTGTGACGCAAAATGGGAAAACGGGCATGCGTTAAAGGTTTCCATTCTTGAGACACTGCCCTGAATGCGTTCACCATAGAGCTGTCTCGACACGCTGCGTTCAAGCTGCTTCACTTCATTCCGGAAAAACAGGCTTGAGAACAGCTTTTTCGATTGCAGCTTGTCCGGCTCACTCATCAGCACATTGTACGTGCTCCACCAGACGTCGCTGATGTCGTATTCCCGAGTCCATAACCTGAGCTGGCTCGCGGTAAAGGACTGTGCCACGCTTTTATTCACGACATACATCAGCTGTTCCTCATCGCTGACCTGTTCAGGTTCATTTGTTAACAGGCGCTCCTTATGATATGGAAACAGTTCTTCCAGCCGCTTAACGATCATCGACGGCAAAAGCGTTTTTCCTTCTGCATCAGCAATCGGATACGATACGTAAAGCCGGTCAGACGGACTTGAAAACGCCATGTAGATGAGGAAATGTTCATCAAGCAAACGCTCCCGTCCGCCTGAGGATAGCTCAACCCCAATCGTTTTCAGCCATTCCCGGTCATCATCCGACAGGACCCCATTTTCATCAGGGCGTGCCGGCAGAACGCCGTCGTTTGCCCCGAGCACAAAGGTGCAGGAGGTGCCATACATTCTGGACAAATCCATATTGCCGACAAACACCTGGTCAAGCGCAGGCGGAATAAGAGAAAATGTAAGCGACTCCGCGCCGGCTTCTATCATTTGCTGAAACAAATCAAGAGAAATCTCATCATCTCCCATCATTTCAACAAACTCCTCAAGCAGCTGAATGACTGCGTCCCACGCCTGCTGATGCTGCTGCGCTTCAATGATTCTGCCGTCATCCTCAGCACGCTGCCTTTCCTGATCCAGCTTCAGCGGCACATCTGTCTCTTCTAAATAACGATAGAGCGCCTCTGCCTTCTCTTGAACCGTCTTCGCTTTTTTCATGCGTTTTTGAAGCTGAAAAAGCGGCGGAACAATCCAATCGTGGGTGTCATTCAACATGTTTTCCATTTCGATTTCCTGATCAGTCTGTGCAAAATCATCATCCAATGACACAAAACGCCTGTATTGGAAACGATCGCCCTTTGTCCAGCGGTCGCCTTTAATACCATAGGCGATACAGTAATTTTCGAGCTGATCGACCTGTTCTCTCACTTTGGCCTTCGGTTCATTGAGCGGGAATAGCAGTTCGGTTTTCACGCAGCGAAACACCGCTTCATAACGCCAATTCCCTTTCAGAACATCAAGGCTTGACCGGATAAATTCAATTAACGGATGGTTCAGCATAGATGCTTTTCCGTCAATGAAATAAGGAATCTCGTAATCTGCGAAAACTTCCTTCACCATATCCTTGTAGTCTTCCGGCTGGCGCGCAAGAATTGCTACATCCTTATAGCGATATCCCTTCTCTCTGACTAGGGCGTGAATTTCCCGGGCAATGCCTTCCAGCTCAGCTCGTCTGTTTGCGGCCTGCATCACAGTAAGGGCTTCTTGTTTTTCTGCGTATGGAACGGCCGGACGCGCTTCATACTGTGCCTCTAGATGCGCCAATTCCGGCGTCTTTGTATGCCGCTCAGTCCCGCTCAGCTCTTTATACGTAATGTCCAGATTCAGTTCCTTCGCCTTCTGATGCAGGCGGTAATAGGTTTTCCCCGTCATTCTGAACAATTCCAGTTCATGCGGCTCCCGCTCATATGACGGCTTGTCCGCTGTGAGCGAAAACGTGATATGCTCCGCATGAACCATAAGCTGCTCCAACACCCTGAATTCCTGCGGTGTAAACTGATAAAAGCCATCCACATAGATATGGGCGCCTTTTATATCTTCCGCAAGCGGGATATGCTCTGCCAGCAATGTCAAATAATCCTCAGAATGAAGATATTGGTCTGCGAGGCTTTTTTCCATTTGCTGATACAGAATTGATAAGTCATGGAGCTTTTCAGATAAAACACGTTCTCCGCGATACTCGGAAGCCGTTCCGCTTTCCGCCATCCGGCGGATATCCTCCGGTTCCAGACAATAGCGCTTAAACTCTGTCAGCATCCGCTCAACCTGTGCGGTAAACCCGCTTTTGTCACTCGCTTTTTGATAGACTTTGAACTCCTGTTTATGCTCCTCAATGAGCTTCCGCAGGAGCATTTGTACGCCGGTGCTCGTCAGAAACGGCCTGCTCATTCCTCCCGTATGCTGGAGGACGCGCCAGGCCAATCGTGAAAAACTGAACACTTGAGCGCGTATCATCCCGCCCATATCTGGCGTTTTAGCAAGCTCGTATTCCATTAAAAACGTCATTTGATCCGGGACTAGAAAAATGATCGGCTTCCCGAATGGAGCCCGGCGCAATTCATCCTGAATGCTATTGATGATCAGCTTCGTTTTTCCACTCCCGGACCTGCCTACTAAAAACTCTGCTCCCAAATTAGAAGACCCCTCTCTTTTTATCTCTATATATTTTATCGAATGTTGACGAAAATGACCAATCTGATCTATTGGTAAAAACGGCCTTTTCACATATAAAAAGCTGATTATCTCCGCACATCTCTCCCTGCCCAACATATACTTTTACAGAAGCCCAATTCCTAAGAATGGAGTTGAATCCCCTTGCATTACAGCTATTATCCCTATCCGGTGCCATACAGGGAAGATCCTGTTTTGATTCGGAATTTGCAGAAGGCCATCAACGGAGAATTCAGTGCAATTCAATGCTACCGCAAGCTTGCCGAACTCGCCCACAGCGATGAGGTCAGAAAACAGATTGAAGAAATCAGGCGTGACGAGATTCGCCACCTCCGTGAATTTTCCACACTGTATGGTTCAATTACCGGCAAACACATCATGCCGAAACAAACGGAAGAATGCCCGGACAATTTCACAAGAGGACTGGACGCCGCTTTTAAAGATGAACAAGAAACCGTCGACTTTTACTTGCGTGCGGCCGAGGAAACGTCAAACTTAAAAGCGAAAGGCGTCTTTACACGCGCAGCACGTGATGAACAAAATCACGCTGTCTGGTTCCTATACTATCTGATGGAACGTTAGATATACCCGTTCAGGGTATATGTACATATCACCTCAGCTAAAAACACACTCCCCTGTTTTTTTCAAATGCAGCCGGGAAACATAAAACCATATACTGTCATACAGGGGGAATCAACCATGGAGCAATATTCTGAAGCTTGTATTGAGGCTTGCATCGATTGTATGAAGGCTTGCAATCATTGTTTTACTAAATGCTTGGAAGAAAGCATGCAGCATCATCTCAGCGGATGCATCCGGCTTGACAGGGAATGCGCGGATATTTGCGCGCTGGCGGTCAAAGCCATGCAAACGGACAGCCCGTTTATGAAAGAAATTTGTGCACTTTGCGCCGATATTTGTGAAGCATGCGGCACTGAATGCGGAAAGCACGATCATGATCATTGCCAAGCATGTGCGAAAGCCTGCTTCGCCTGTGCTGAACAATGCCGCAGCATGGCAGCGTAAAAATGAGGGTTCAAAAAAGAACCCTCTTTTTATTTGGACAGCCATACGGAGTACAAATCAATCCATCCCTCTTCATCAAGCACCAGGCCTTTTACATTTTTACTTGATGTCACCTGGAGCACATTTTGATACAGCGGAATCGCATTCAGCTCCTGTATCATCTGCCGGTCAATGTCACGCAGGATGTCGATTCTCGAACAGCGGTCAGGCATGGAAAACATCTGCTCCGTCATTCCTGAGCATATCTGTGTCAGCTTTTCAGATAGATGCTGATACAAGAAACTGTTCTCCGACAGCAGCAAATGCAGAAAACCAAGCTCGCTGTCTTGATAAAACGTCGCACTGTCATGAATGATATCCGCCATCTGCACGATTTCCGGCCGTCGCAGATCAGCAGAATCACAGAATTGAAGTGTAAGCCTGATACCGTGCTGGGCGCAAATATTTTGAATCCATTCGGCGTCCTCACGATGATCCGTTTCCGAAAAGGTATAAAGCACGATTGTTTCGCCCTCGTATCCGCTTTTCTTCAACAATTCAGATGGCGAAACGCCCTCCCACTCAAAAGGACTCGGATGCAAAAAGGACGTAACCGGGATTCTTCGGTGCCCTCCCGCTTCACGAACGAGCCGTTCAGAGGAAATCAGCAGCCGGAGCGCTTTTCTAAAGCTTCGGTGCTGAAGAGGCCCCTTCTTTTTCAGATTAAGCGACAAATACTGAACATGCCGCTCATCAAAAACAGTTTGCTGCTCAGGACATGTTTGTTTTTCTTGAATGGTAAAACCGTTCATCTCTCCGGCTTGCTCAGAAAACACAAACTCAACGCGATCCAAATAGGGGCGTCCCTTGAAGTAGCGCTCATTGGCTTCAAGCACAAGCATCCCGCTGTGTTGCTGATTCACCTGAAAAGGCCCTGTTCCATTTTTCCCGCCGCCCTGTTCTGCCGGCAGTATGGACAGCCGTTCATCACAAAGAGCATACGGCAAAAGCGCATTCGGCTTATCGAGTATGAGCTCCACACAATAAGGGCCCTTTTCTAAGACTTGTTTCACTCCGTGCAGAAGCCATTTATACGGGTTGTCACCCAGTTCCAAAAAGCGCTAAAACGTAAACGCAACGTCCCGCGATGTCAGCGGCTGTCCATTATGAAATGACACACCTTTTCGAAGAAAAAATCTCCATTGTTTTTTTTCGACCTCTTCCCATCCATGAACCAAATGAGGCTTCAGCTCCTGTATATCCGAATCAAACGTCAAGAGTGTATCAAATATCTGTTTGACGAAATGGCCCTCAGACCGCAAAAATATTTGGCATGGATCCAAACTGCTGACAGATTCAGGCGAGATGAACAGCCGCAGAACATCCTTCGTCCCATTCTCGCCCGTCTCCGTCACAAATCCGAACACCTCTGAAAGCCACATGTTATATTCGTTTTGAAGCCCTGGAAACACGGACTGATACTGCTGAAGCAGCTCCTTTGCCTTTTTAAGCTTTCCTGACATGGTATATTCCTTGGCAGTTTGAAGAAGCAATTCCTCAGGCCTCCGAAGAAACGCGATTTTAGATTTACGGCCGCGCCCCGCCCCGCTTTCCCGGATAATCCAATTGTTGTTCTCCAGCTTATGTAAAATGAGCTTTGCATTTCTTTCTGTACAAAATAAACAGTTAGCAATCTCAGTGAGCGTCATTTCGTTCATTTGCCCATACTCGGCGCAGCCTGTTTTTACAAGCGCCACGTAGTGCTCTATCAGCTTCAATCCCCGCACCTCCCGACAAAAGGGGAACTTTTATCTCTTCTTTTCTTCACTTTTTGGGCCGCCGCCCCTTCTATACACTACTACTATATCAAACAGCGAAAGGCGGCGATCACATGTTGACCAGTTTTCACTCTATAAAATCGAGATATACCGCTCCCGTTCGGCTCCGCTTTTTCGGCGAATTGCTGACAAGCCTGACAGGTGCAATGATGGGACCTTTTATGGTGCTGTATCTGCATGAACAATTAAACGGCAGTATCATGATGCCAATGCTGATCATCAGCCTTCAGCCATTTGCTGATATTTTCCTGACGCTCGCTGCAGGAAAGGCGGCGGACCGGATTGGGCGGCGCACAGCGATTTTGACCGCATTGCTTCTTCAATCAGCGGCAATGACAGGGTTTGTATTTGCTGAGCATGCGTATGTTTTCGCTATTCTCTATGTCATGAATGGCATCGGAAGATCGTTGTACATTCCCGCTTCCCGCGCCCAAATCGCCGAAAGCACGCCGGAAAGCAGACGTTCGGAAGTGTTTGCGGTCATCAATGCGATCTATTCGGCGGGACTGACGGCAGGGCCGCTAGTGGGGATGCTGCTGTACAATCATAACCCCGTGTGGATATTCGCATTAGATGCCGCAGCATTGTTTATCTACTTTCTGATCGCTGCACTGAAACTGCCTGAGACAAAGCCGCTACACCCAGCTGTTACCCCGAAAATGTCCGCGAGCTTTACGATATACAGGCCTGTCCTGCTTCTTTTGCTGCTTTCTCTCCCCATCAGCATGTTATATGCACAAACAGAAACAACATACAGGCTGTTCAGCAAAAACATGTTTTCTGATTATCTGTCCATGCTGACCATCTATTCAGCAGCAAAAGCTTTATTCAGCTGTGTTCTCCAAGTACCTCTTGTCAAAGGGACCGAAAAGCTTTCAATGAAAACGATCCTCTTCATTACTTATATTTGCTACTCCCTTGCGGCTGCCGGTTTTGCATGCTCAACCTCCCTGACAATGCTTTTAGTGACGGCAGCGGTGATGACGGTTGGCGAAAGCATCGGGCTAACCCACATCCAGACCTTCATATCGAAATTGGCGCCGCCTCATTTGCTGGGCCGGTTTTATGCTGTCTATGGTCTGCATTGGGATATATCCCGCTCAATCGGACCGCTGGCAGGCGGGCTGATCCTGACATCATTTGGCGGAGAAGTGATTTTTTACGCTCTTGCCGTGTGTCTGCTGACAGCGGGTTTATCTCTGACTTACACAATAGAAAAGCTCGAACACAAGGTCATAAGAAAAGTGAATCGCTTATAGAAAATAATTCATAATTTCTTTATCAACAAAAATATACTATAGTAATAAATACATTCACTACGTGAACAATTGGAGTGTTACGTGAAAAAGGAAGAAGGGTTTTACATTGAAGAAAGACGAAAATCTCCTCAAAGATCTATGGTTTATCGCAATCAGTGCAGCCGGGGGGTTTATTCTTTCATTAACCGGAATATCAATTGGATGGATGATCGGAACACTGATTGTCGCCTGCTGCCTCGCCATGATACGGCCGGCATGGCTGATGATGGCACCAGACCAAAAAGGAATTAACCGACGATGGCTCGCCCTCGGGCAGATGATCCTCGGCATCGAATTGGGCCAAAAGCTGAATTTATCCGTTCTCTCTGTTCTCAAAGACCATTGGTTTTCAGTCGGCGTTATGCTGATATTGTCTATCCTGCTGGCTATGCTGTCAGGATATGTGCTTTGGCGTTTCAGCAAAACGGATATGATGACTAGCTTTGTCGGCACCGCTCCCGGCGGACTTTCCGCCATGCCGAGCATCGCACAGGAAGTAGGCGCCAATACCGCTATAGTCAGCCTCGTTCAAATGATGCGTGTGCTGCTCGTGGTGCTTTCCATTCCGTTTTTAGTCATTCTGATCTATACAAAACAAGATCGTACCGCAAGTGCCGCAGCAGAGACGATTTCTTCTGCAACGACAGATTTTAGGCTCGCTCCCGTTTTGTGGACCGTCATTCTTATTCTCGCTGCCTGGGGAGCTTGCAAAGCTGCGAAATTTTTAAAATTTCCAGCTCCATGGCTGCTCGGCAGCATGCTCGGTGTAGCAATTGTACATGTTGGCGGAGCTGCGGTGACAGGGCACGACATGACGGCATGGTGGCCGTCACAAGCTAACCATGTATCACAAGTATTTCTCGGGGCAACGATCGGCTCTAAGATGTACAAAAGCATGTTTGCCGGCGTCACCCGTATTATCATCGTCGGGTTTGTCTCGTCCGTCGGTTTGATCGCAGCAATGTTTTTGAGCGCCGTGATCGTTTCCGAGCTGACAGGAATTTCGCTCATCACTTCTGTTCTGGCATTTGCGCCCGGCGGGATTGCAGAGATGGCGACGACGTCAGTTACCTTACATGCTGATTCCACCTTTGTCGTTGCGGTTCAGGTCATTCGCGTCATTCTGGTTATTGCCCTGCTGCCGCCGTTTTATCGCCTGCTTCACCATCTTCATGGTGAAAAAAAAGACAAAAAGAGCTCGATCAGCGGCAGTAATGCCTAGTTGAAAAAAGGGTTCAAGAACTTTTAATTCGCAAACCATCGAGATGGGGAAATATAAGTGGATATTTCGTTGTTAATGGATCAGATTTGAAGTGAGTGCTGCCAGAGGGTGAAATGAAAGAAATAATTGACGACTTACTATTGAAAAAGAGGTTAAAATGAATAACCTCTTTTTCTTATATAAAGATATAAAATGATAAAGGGAAATCTATCGTTACGTTGATTCTCTTATAATAAGCTTTGTTGGCAGTTTAATAATTCTTCTGTTTAAAGAGGCATTACCCGAAATGGACTCGATGATTTTCAACACAGCCTGTTGGCCTAATTCTATTACGGGAATATCAATTGTTGTTATGGTCGGAGTAACAACTTGGCAGATCAATTGGTTGTCAAAACCAATTACAGCTAAGTCTTCTGGAACTTTAAAGCCATTTTTCATCGCCTGTTTAATAATCCCTGCGGCGACTTGATCATTTCCTGTAAATATTGCTGAGGGTCTGTCCTTTAGATCCTTTATCTTATGAAAAACACGAAAGCCATCCTCAATATTAAACATTTCGCCGAATATCCATTCGCTTCTATGATGTAAATTGTAATCTTGTAAAGCTTTCAAGTAACCCTCTTTCCTCTGACATTGAGCTTCGCTATATGGAGTATCAAAACAAAACCCAATTTTTTTATGCCCTCTTTCAATTAAATGTACTACCCCCATGTATGTAGCTTCAAATTCATCATACCCAATTATCGTGATGTCCGCTGAGTGATGATATTCATTACATAATAAGATAGGACCATACTTTAAGAAAGGGGATATCTGATCCCATTCATTTTCTAAAGTTCCAAGAATAATACCATCCACTTCTTTATGTTTCAATAACTCTAATAATTCTAGCTCTGTCTGTTTGTCATAAAAGGTCTGAAATACAATTACCTTGTAATTCTTAAACAGTGCTTCATGAGAGACCCCTTTTATTAATTGAGCAAAAAATGGATGGTCGATACTCGGAACCGATAAAGCTATCGTTTGTGTCTTATTTCTCCTAAAATTCCGAGCTAAATAATTGGGAGTGTAGTCAAGTTCGTTAATAGCCTTTAAGATCATATCTCTTTTTTCTTTCGACACATAAGGATGATTATTCAATACTCTTGACACTGTGGTTTTAGACACATTGCATAATTTTGCTATTTCATCAATTGTAGGCATATTTTCCCTTCCTTAAAAAAGTTGTTGACATGTTACCGATTTCAGAAATTAGGATAAATTTGTAATAAATTTTTAGATTATAAAATCATTGGAGGTACTGTTCATGCAAAAACAGGTTAAGATTTCAGGTAAAAGCAAAGAAAACATGTCACTATTAAAACACTTAAAAGGTGACGTACAAGGAAAAGAACTTGTTATTGAAGACAGTATTGTAAACGAGCAGTGGAAACAAGTATTAAAGGAAAAGATAGATATTGAACATGATCTTTTCAACTATCAAAAAAATCGTGAAATCAGTAAAGTCCCTTTTTTGCCTGTAGACAGATTAATAACCAATGATGAAGTGGAAGATATCTTAAATACATTAACTGAAGTTTTGCCAACTGGAAAATTTACGAGTGGTCCCTATTTAGAGCAATTCGAAAAAGTTTTATCTACATATTTACATAAAAGGTATGTAATTGCAACCAGCAGTGGAACCGATGCTATTATGATAGGTTTATTGGCTTTAGGGTTAAACCCAGGGGATGAAGTTATCATGCCGGCTAATAGCTTTTCAGCTACTGAAAATGCTGTGTTAGCTTTGGGAGGCGTTCCTATCTATGTAGATATTAACCCACAAACATTCTGCATCGATCCTGACAAAATTGAAGAAGCAATAACTCCTTATACAAAGTTTATTCTACCTGTGCATTTATACGGAAAACATTCAGACATGCAGCATATCCGACAAATCGCAAATCGTTATAAATTGAAAGTAATTGAAGATGCCTGCCAAGGAATTGGACTGACAGACTTAGGAAAGTATGCAGACATCACTACATTAAGTTTTAATCCCTATAAGAATTTTGGTGTATGTGGCAAGGCTGGGGCAATAGCAACTGATAATGAAGAACTCGCTAAAAAATGCATTCAATTTAGTTATCATGGTTTTGAAGTAAATGTGAAAAATAAGAAAGTCATCAATTTTGGATTTAATTCAAAAATGGACAATTTACAGGCAGCAATTGGTTTAGAGAGAATGAAGTACCTTTCATTAAACAACTTCAAAAGACTGTTCTTGGCGGATAGATACATTACCCAATTAGCAGAGTTGCAGAATAAAGGCTTTATTGAATTACCAGAATTAAGTGAAGATCATGTATGGCATCTGTTTCCTATTAAGGTGAGAACAGAAGATAGAGCAGATATCATGACTAAATTAAATGAAGATTTTGGTGTTCAAACAGATGTATATTATCCAATACTGTCTCATATGCAAAAAACTCCTTTAGTACAGGACAAGTATGCAGGACTCCAATTGGTTCATACGGAAAAGGCTCATAGTCAGGTACTGCATTTGCCTTTATATCCGTCATTTACTTTAGAAGAACAAGACAGAGTAATGGAGGGACTGTTTCATGTTATTAAGCAAGAAATCGGAGTATAAAACGTTATCCACGGTTGAACATCCTCAGTATATTGTTTTTTGTGATTTTGATGAAACGTATTTTCCGCATACAATCGACGAACAAAAACAACAAGACATTTATGAACTCGAAGACTATCTAGAACAAAAAAGTAAAGATGGGGAACTAATAATCGGATGGGTTACTGGGAGCAGTATAGAATCTATTATCGATAAAATGGGACGAGGAAAATTTAGATATTTTCCGCATTTTATAGCTAGTGATCTTGGAACTGAAATTACGTACTTTTCAGAGCATAACTTCGGTCAGCAAGATAATAAGTGGAACAGTCGCATAAATGATGGGTTTAGTAAAGAAAAGGTTGAAAAACTTGTGAAACAGCTACATGAAAATCATAACATTCTTTTGAATCCTCAAACTCAATTAGGAAAGTCACGGTATAAGCATAACTTCTACTATCAGGAACAAGATGAAATAAACGACAAGAAAAACCTATTAGCAATTGAAAAAATCTGCGAGGAATACGGCGTTTCAGTAAATATAAATCGGTGTAATCCCTTAGCAGGCGATCCAGAAGACAGCTATGATGTAGATTTTATCCCCACAGGGACAGGAAAGAATGAAATTGTAACGTTTATGTTAGAGAAATACAACCTAAATACCGAAAGAGCTATCGCATTTGGGGATAGTGGAAATGATGTTCGTATGCTACAGACAGTAGGGAATGGATATCTGCTCAAAAATGCAACACAGGAAGCCAAAAACTTGCACCACCTTATAACTGATAGTGAGTACTCAAAAGGAATTACTAATACCTTAAAAAAATTAATTGGATCATGAGGAGGAAATAAAAATGAAGAAGATCGGCATCATAGGTGCAGGTGGTATTGCAAGAGCGCATGCAACTGCTTTATCTACAATAAAAAATGCAGAGTTAGTAGGGGTATATGACATAAATCAACAAAATGCGGAAAGCTTTGTGAAAACTTTCGGCGGGAAGTCATTTGAAAACGTAGATGAACTAATTGATGCCTCAGAAGGTTTAATTGTAGCATCACCAAACTTTTGCCATAAAGAACATGCTTTGCAAGCATTAGGAAAACATAAGCATGTTTTGTGTGAAAAGCCTATGGCTATTTCTCTTGAAGAAGCAAGCATAATGAAAGATACTGCTGAAAGGTTGAGCGTAAGAGCCAGTATGGGATTTAATTATAGATATTTATCTTACGTAAATATCTTAAAAAGCTTAATTATCAATAATGAACTAGGTAACATCCTGTCCATAAAAGTACACTTCAAGAAAAATAGTGCACTTAGACGCAAGAAATTTACTTGGAGAGATGACGCTAACAGTAGGAAGACGAGTGGTTCATTGGGGGATCTGGGTATTCACCTTATCGACATGGTATGGTATTTGTTTGAGAGTGATTTCATCACAGAATCAGTAAGGGCAAAGATGAACACAAATGTAAAAACAAAAGAGGATAAACAGGTACTAGTAGATGACTATGCAGAAATTTATGGCCAGCTGAAGAACAAGGTATTTGTAAATATCATCACATCAAAATGTTCTGCACCTGAAGACTGTGGTTTTAGCATTGAGGTAGTTGGACACAAAAAAGAGTTTAAATACCACACAGGTAATCCTCACGTTTACAAGCTCATAGATGGCTTGAACGTGGTAGACTGCCCAGTACCGCAAAGCCTATTAAACGATCCGCCAAACGAGTTTTATGGATGGGCTGATTCTTTTAGAAGCGAGTTAATCAATTGGATTGCATCAACTCAGAATGATTGGGTTGAGATCCCTTCTTTTAGTGATGGTTTTAGATCTCAGGAAGTGTTAGAAATGTTCTTTGAGAAAGACAGCAACTCTCAACCAATGTCTGTTTCAGCAGTCAACTAGTATTTCAAAGAGAGAAGTTACTAAAAAAGCAGGAATTTACTTTCCTGCTTTTTCATATAGGGGTGTAATGAATGTTAAGAGGGACATATTTATTCGGATATGCTTTCTTTTTTACAGTAGGTATTATCCATATATCAACAGGGAGTTTGACACCATTTCTATTAGAGGCTTTTAACAAGACAACAGATGATATTTCGGTCATAATCTTCTTTCAGTTTACCGGATTTCTAAGCGGAGTATTAATCGCACCGTTAATGATTAAGAAATACAGTCATTTTAGGACACTTACTTTAGCTTTGACAATAATGCTTGTAGCGTTAAGTATCTTTTTTCTAACTAAGGATTGGTATTATATTGTTGTAATGGCTTTTCTCTTAGGATATGGGGCAGGCACATTAGAAACGACAGTTGGTTCATTTGTTATTGCTAATTTCGAAAGTAATGCAGAAAAAATGAGTAAGCTGGAAGTTCTCTTTGGATTAGGCGCTTTATCTTTCCCATTATTAATTAATTCCTTCATAGATATCAATAACTGGTTTTTACCGTATTACTGTATATTCACCTTTTTATTCGTCCTATTCGTAGGGTGGTTAATTTTCTTGTCTAAGAACCGAGAGTACGCTAAGAATGCTAACCAACAAGTGACCTTTCCAGATGGAGGAGCATTTCAATACTTTATAGGAGATAGAAAAAAATCAAAGCAATTAGGCTTTTTTGTATTTTTCGCTTTCCTATATGCTGGAATTGAAACAAATTTTGCCAACTTTTTACCTTCAATCATGATAAACCAAGACAATGAACAAATTAGTCTTATAAGTGTCTCCTTTTTCTGGGTAGGGATCATCATAGGAAGAATATTGATTGGTTTCGTAAGTAGAAGGCTTGATTTTTCTAAATACCTCCTTTTTAGCTGTAGTTGTTTAATTGTTTTGTTGATTGCTTTCTCTTATATAAGTAACCCATTACTTCAATTGAGTGGTACATTTTTGATTGGCCTAAGTATAGCGGGCATATTTCCCATTGCTTTAACACTAGCATCAATCATTATTCAGAAGTACGTTGACGAAGTTACAAGTTTATTTATTGCTTCGGCAAGTTTCGGAGGAGCGATCATCTCTTTCTTAATTGGATGGAGTTTAAATCAGGATACGATCTTATTAACCATGGGAATATTTACAACTATGGCGGTCATTCTAGTAGGTATTTCTGTAAAGATTAGGAGAACTAAAACAGAAGACCCTATTTCATTTGAAAACAAAGCATCAAAAACACGTGTAAATGAAAGATACTAATAGACATATCGTAAGTAAGAAGAGGACTTAATGTCCTCTTTTTACTTTTCAAATAAAAATAAAACAAATGAATGAATTGAGGTAAATACATGTACAAATTTATATATATAGAAGATACATTGAGTGAAAAAGATCAGTGGTTCCAATTATTAGAAAGTAAAATCACAAGTTACTTGGGTATTCTAGAGATCTCTGACCAATTTCAGAATAGGTTGATTCATAACGAATTGTTGGATGGTACGGCATCTCTGCAGAAGATATTGGCAAGTTAACAACAGACTTAGCTGAGAAATGACAGGGTCTATTAAGTGGGGGTACGAAAATTCTTATGCGTGAAAATGAAACAAGTATTACATTTGTTGATTCTATGGGAGTATTAGCCGAAATAGAAAGTGAGACATTCCTCCCAAGAGGAAATAAAAGGACTAAATAGGTGGCTTGCTACAGAAGGTCTTTCCTTGTTTATATGGAGAAAACAGTGTTTTAGCAAGGGAGATAGTAGATGATAGAAGTGGGCAGAGCTATCAGAAAACATATCTGTAAAAAAATAATTCTAAAATTCCCTCGAAATATTTTGAGAGCATCAAAAGCCAAAGAGCAAATTTTGAGATGAACCGAAGATGCATGTAAACTAAAGGGAAATCCTAAAATTTATAGGGGCGATATGATGAAAAAGATTATTAAAGGAAGTTTGCTGCGCGACAATCCCGAGAAGGCAATGCACTTATATTATGGAATATGTTTAGGAATCTGGCTGATTTATAATTTGGTGACATCCGGCTCCCCTGGACTGCCGCTTATGATTTTAGTCGGAGGAAATCTGATTTACGTTACAATCTTGAAAAAGAAAGAAGAAACGTGAAAAACACGCACCGCAGTGCGTGTTTTTTTATTTAAAAATGCTAGGAAGCCCCCCTTCAATTTCTTCTGACGACGGATACCATTTTGTCACCAGATCCCGAAACAGCCGTTCCGCAAAAAGAATCTCTTCCTCGGTATAGCGGTCAAAAAATGACAGAAAACGCTGTTCAGCCTTCTGATGATAATATTTGTGCAAACTGTGCAGCTTTTTTCCAGCAGGCGTCAATCGGAAGTAGACCTCCTTTTTATTATCGCTGAGCTGTGTTCTGTGAAGGAAGCCTGCGCCGAGCAATTTTGTGCTGATGCGTGATACAGTCGCTTTTGTCGTATTCATTTTTTCTGCTATCGACGTGACATTAATTGGTTCATTGTCCCCGACACAGGATAGAACATGAATTTCTGTCATCGTCAATTGAGATTTACTCCCGTGCTCTACATCCAGCTTCCTCAATTCGTCAGATAAAAAGACTTTAATAAGCCCCTCCCATTTCTCCTGCTGATGTATGAGCTCCGCATACAATTCAAAAAGATTGCGTTTCGTATGATCTGTGTTCATCGAGTCTTCCATCCTTTTTCATTCGATTGTTTCTTCTATCATACCGTTTTGTTACAGATGAAACAATCGAATTGAATTATACTCGGCTGGTGACGGAAAACCAGCGTCTGATCCCTTTTTGAATCACCTCGGCACAATCGGGCGCTGATGCATCCACCGCCCAGGCTACATGTCCATCGGGACGAATCAATATGGTATGCACATCCCGCAACTTTTCATTCGGTTCTGCAAGCGAGACGGTTACCGAACGTAAGCCATTCACTTCGATATGATCATCAGCTTCCTGCCTCAATGACAGCAAAACGAATGTCCCGTTTTGGAGAAAACTGTACAGCCATTCCGAACTGCCGTCGGAAAGAATCAGCTCCATGTCAGGGAGCCTTGCCCCGTTCAAACGATTCGGCGGCATGGTACGATCAGCTTCATATCTGACATCGAGTGCAGAAATTTGCCCTGCTACATATCGATTCACATCAGGGAAGGCCAGCAGCTCCGACATCATGCTTCGCAAATGGAGACCTGCTTGAGTGAAATCGATCAGCTTTGTCTGCGCCTCCGTGTTTCTGAGGAGCCCTTCCGCTGCCGGATGCCGCTCGTCATGGTAGCTGTCCAAAAGCCACGAAGGCGCAGAGCCTTTGATGGCCGCCGCCAGTTTCCACCCGAGGTTCATTGCATCCTGAAGGCCGACATTCAGTCCTTGCCCGCCCGCTGGAAAATGAATATGCGCGGCATCACCCGCAAGAAAGATTCTGCCGTCCCGATACCGTTTCGCTTGGCGCGCGGCGTTCCCGAACCGCGACATCCACGAAGGGTCGGTTAAACCGAAGTCAGTTCCGCAAATTCGCAGGAGGTCAGCTTTCAGCTCTTCCTCAGTCACAGGCACATCTTTCGGCGTTTGCGTGCGATAAGGACTGATCACAACGACACGGTATCGGTCTGGAGATAACGGAACAATCATAACACCGCCCTCTTTTGTGCAAAGGGACAGCACGCCTGACGGCGGCGGAGAAAGGAGCGCCACATCCCCAAGCGCAGCGGTGACAGTGCTGTCTGTTCCCGGAAACTCAATTTTCGCCTGTTTCCGGACGGTACTTCCGGCGCCATCTGCACCAATGGCAAACTTGCTTGTGATTGTCCGTACACTGCCGTCCCGATCCTTAAAAATTGTTTGGACCTCTTCCCCGTTTTGCGTAACCGCCAGCGCCTCTGCACCCCGAAACACCTCTGTTCCCAGGCTTCGTGCATGATCTTCAAGCAGCTTTTCTGTTTTTGACTGCGGGAGCAAAAGCGTGTAAGGACAGCTCGTATCCAAGCCTGAAAAATCCAGACGGGTATCCAGCATTGAAAAATGTCCGGAAGGTATCTTGCTTCCCTTGGATACGAACCGCTCTAAAATCCCTCTCATCTCAAGAAGCTCCAGCGTTCGGGGATGCAGCGTCAACGCCTTGGAATGCGGAACAGGTTTTTCAAGCCGTTCAATCACACATGTTCCTACTCCGGCCATCGCAAGCTCAGAAGCCAGCATAAATCCGACCGGCCCTCCTCCTATAATCACTGCTTCATATTTCATCATCATTCACCACTCCTTTTGTTTCATACAAAACGAACAAAATCTAATAAAAACAACCCATAATCATAAAACAACCGTTTTTTTGTTACGCGCGTAACAATATTGATTATAGCTCCTTACAAATTTTTCTTCAACACATTTTTCCAAACGGCATACAAAAAGACGCCTCTTCAATTAGCGTCTTTTTATTCGGCATCAGAAATCACACCGACAATATTTTTTTCTCTTATCGGACCAAAATGCCGGCTGTCGAAGCTGTATATGCGATTATCTCCAACGACAAAATATTTTCCTTTCGGCACCTTGCTTGTTCCCGTCACATCTTTCAAAGAAAAATCACCCGTTACATGGCTGCCGGCAGAAACAGATTTCAAATGCTTCAAAAATGGCTCAGCAACCTGCTTTCCGTTCACATACAGCTGATCATCTTTATATTTGATCGTTTCACCGGGCAAGCCGATTACCCGTTTAATCAGCACTTTATGATCAGGGCCTTTAAAAAGGACGATGTCAAAACGATGGATGGTTTTAAATCGATGCGAAAATTTATT
The DNA here is from genome assembly GCF_038004765.1 of Bacillus sp. FSL R5-0576. Taxonomy (NCBI): domain Bacteria; kingdom Bacillati; phylum Bacillota; class Bacilli; order Caryophanales; family Bacillaceae; genus Bacillus; species Bacillus sp. FSL R5-0576. The sequence continues at coordinate 994,045 of NZ_JBBORU010000001.1, read as the reverse complement.
GACCAACAATTCGTTTCCTTCCTGGAAGGTCGGGTTCATACTGACGCCTTCTACCTTGTAATCAATAAAGACAGCATTTTTAACCTGAATGGCGAGAACAACGGACACTACACCGGCAAGAAACCAAAACCGTTTTTTCATGTTACTGTCTCCCTCCATCATGCTCACGCTGACTGGCTCTTACATACAGATACCGCTCCACCTTTTTGCCGACATACCATAAGACAGTGATCACCAATACGGCGATGACCGTTCGAATCGGCTGTGTAATCAGCGCGTGCAGATCATATCCGATGAAGCTGATCATAAAAATCATGACAAGCTTCCCCGAGGCTGCCGCCAAAATAAACGGCCGCGTTCCGATCCTTGACAAACCAGCAACAACATTCACTGCGGCTGACGGTGTAAATGGAAAACAAAGCAGAAGAAACATGGGACCGAAGCCGTGCCTTTCCACCCATAACATCAGCTTTCTGACAGACGGATGACTGCGGATAAATCCAAGCAATTTTCTCTGTCCGTATTGACGGACAATCAAAAAGACGAGAATGGAACCAGCAGTTGATCCCGCCCAGGACAGGATGAATCCTTCCCACAAGCCAAACGAGTTCGTATTCGCCACCACAAACACGATCAGCGGCAAAAACGGGAGAAATGCTTCAATTAAAGGCAGCAGCACAGCAATGAGCGGACCGAAAGCCCTATAGCTTTGAAATAATTCAGTTAAATGTTCTTGTGTCAAATAGGATAAAAAATGCTCCAACATTTATACTCCTTACCGGGTTTGTCTATCCTTATTCTACACATTATCAGCAGAAAACTAAAAAGTTTTGGTGATTTTTTCTGTCTTGAAACATTTCACCAGCCGATATAGAATACAAATAGAACAAACGTTCCCTTAGAAAGAAGGAGTCAACATGCCAAATCTGCAGGAGGAAATATACGATTTAATTGAACGGGCTCTCTTTTTGCCCATGGCCATTACGATTTTTAACCGTGATCTCGCCGGAATTGAAGAAAGCACATTAAAATTGAAGCATCCTTATAAACAGCTTATCAGCGAATCATTAAAAATAGCACAAAAGGATTTGATGGAGGTCAGAAAAGAACTGAGGAAAAGAAAAATTGCAATCCGCGAGACGGAACGCGATGAGGCCTTTACACTCTATACATTTGTCATCGACGGTTATGAAGAAAACCATCGCTATTTTAATCCGCGAATCCGTGAGCAGGTCAGCGAATTATTAACATACTATCTATTTGCCCCAGACAGACTCCGAGCCTTTTGAATCATACTGCCCGTTCCCTCTTCGGGCGATTCAGATCATTAATTTCAGACAATTCACACTATACAAACAAAATAAATTTATTTATAATTCGAACCACAGCCTTTCACCCTAAAAAGTGACATGTGCTGCCATATCTGCGACATCATTTTCATTACGCTTAGGCTTGTACACCCCAATCCTAAATAGAAGGAGGATTCTATGAAACTGATTCACGTTCTTGCCGCTTTGCCCTTTATCGGAATCTTACTCGGCATCCCTTTTGCAAATAAGGTGACCCCCTATGTGTTCGGCATGCCGTTTATTCTTGCCTATATTGTGATGTGGGCTCTTTTGACCTCTGCGCTGATGGCGATTGTGTATGTCCTCGACAAGGAAAATAAAAAGGAGGAAGCAGAATGAATGCAGCTCTCATCATCATCTTCGGTGTCCTGCTCTTGAGTATTTTTCTCGGTATACGCGCCCAAAAAGGAAAAGACATGAACCTGGAGCAGTGGACGGTCGGAGGGCGCGGCTTCGGAACTGTTTTCGTCTTCCTTTTGATGGCAGGCGAAATTTATACTACTTTTACGTTTCTCGGCGGCAGCGGCTGGGCCTACGGAAAAGGCGGTCCAGCCTTTTATATCATCGCCTACGGATGTCTGGCCTACATCCTTTCTTACTGGCTTCTTCCAGCAGTTTGGACGTACGCGAAACAGCATAAACTGATGTCGCAGTCTGATTTTTTCACAAAAAAATACAACAGTCCGCTGCTTGGCATTCTCGTTTCACTGGTCGGCATCGCCGCACTCATTCCCTATCTTGTACTGCAGCTGAAAGGCCTCGGGCTGATTGTATCGGAAACCTCGTACGGCAAAATCACCCCGACCGCTGCCATCTGGATCGGCGCTGTTTCCATCACGGTTTATGTTATGGTTTCAGGCATTCACGGGTCTGCCTGGATATCGGTTGTGAAGGACATCATGATTCTGGTTGTCGTTCTGTTTTTAGGTGTGTATTTGCCAATTCATTACTACGGCGGATTTCAAGACATGTTTCAGCAGATTGAAACGGCAAAGCCTGGCTTTCTTACGCTCCCCGAATCGGGACAAAGTGTGGCCTGGTTCAGTTCAACCGTACTCTTGACAGCGCTTGGTTTTTACATGTGGCCTCACACGTTTTCCGCTTCGTATTCAGCCGAAAACCCAAAAGTGTTTCGTAAAAACGCCATCATCATGCCTTTGTACCAGCTGGTCCTGCTCTTCGTCCTTTTCGTCGGCTTCGCGGCTATCCTGCAAGTTCCAGATCTGAAAGGCGCAGACGGGGATTTGTCGCTTTTGAAACTGTCTCTGCAAGCATTTGACCCTTGGTTTGTCGGAATTATCGGTGCTGCCGGACTGCTGACAGCACTTGTGCCAGGGTCTATGATCTTAATGTCCGCCTCCACGCTGTTTGCAAAAAATGTGTACAAGGTAATTGCGCCCCGCACGACAGAACAACAGGTATCGGCTCTTGCTAAGTTTTTAGTGCCGGTGATTGCGTTGATTTCGGTGTATTTTACCTTCAAAGGCGGGAATACCATCGTTACGTTGCTTTTGATGGGCTACAGCCTTGTCACACAGCTATTCCCCGCCCTTTTGTTCAGCCTGTTCAAGCATAATATGGTGACAAAGCAAGGAGCCTTCGCCGGCATTATTGCAGGTGTCGGAGCAGTTACTTATATTACAATGACGGAAACGACGATCGGCACTTTATTTCCGGCTCTGCCGCAAGCCGCAAAAGACTTGAATGTAGGCATCGTTGCCCTGCTTTTGAATATCACGGTCATGATGGCAGTCAGCCTTATGACAAGGAAGGCGAAAAGCGCTGCGGCCGATCAAGCGGCCTAAGCAATAGAAAAAGCAATCTGGTCATCAGATTGCTTTTTCTTGTTTAACGTTCACAGGCGATAAGATCTTTATCGCGGTCTTTATTTTTATTGGCATCATAAAGCGCCTTAGAGACGTAAGGCTTGTACTTCGTTTTTCCGCCTTTGTTTTTCACCTTCGATGTGCGGGCCACTCCGCCTTTGTATACTTTGTTTAGCTCCTTGCAGTTCTTATAGACCTTCACCTTTGTTTTGGCTTCCGCCACATGGTCAGCTCCGTATGAAAAACCGAAAACGAGACCGAGTGACAGCAAAACCGCCGCCGCTTTTTTCATGACGATTCACTCCCCAATACCCAATATTTAGTTGATTTATAGCTCGAATTTATCATAATTCATATAGTCTTATTTGACAAGATAAATATGGAAGAAGGGTTTGTTTTTTCTTGTTTTCTTTGGTCCTTCAGTGTTCAAACTGCCAAAACATGTTTTTCTCCTTATGCTCAGGGGTACACATACGAATGTACACCAAACAGAAAAGGAGCGTTGCTGATGTCTGATTCAAATCTTACGAATCCTATAAAAGCATTTTTTCATGATGAATTTCCCGAACAATATCAAGAACCGCCAGGCCTGCAAAAGAACATGAAGCCTGTCCCTGATTGCGGAGAAAAAAGCTACAAAGGATCAGGTAAACTAACGGGTCGAAAAGCGCTTGTCACGGGCGGCGATTCCGGTATCGGCCGCGCTGCCGCGATTGCTTATGCCAGAGAAGGTGCCGATGTGGCCATTAACTACTTGCCCGAGGAACAGCCAGATGCTGAAGAGGTAAAAGAGCTGATTGAAGCAGAAGGCCGAAAAGCAGTGCTGATCCCCGGAGACTTGAGCGACGAATCCTTTTGCCAAGATCTAGTCAAACAGTCGCATCACGAACTAGGCGGACTTGATGTGCTAGCGCTCGTTGCAGGCAAACAGCAAGCGGTCGAAAACATCGAAGATCTGCCTACTGAACAAATCTATAAAACATTTGAAGTGAACGTCTTTTCCCTTTACTGGGTTGTAAAAGCGGCGCTTCCGTATTTGCCGGAGGGAGCTTCAATTATCACAACTACCTCAGTTGAAGGCTATAATCCAAGCCCGATGCTGTTAGATTACGCAGCAACGAAAAACGCCATTATCGGCTTTACCGTCGGACTGGGAAAACAGCTTGCTTCCAAAGGCATCAGAGTAAATTCAGTTGCGCCCGGACCAATTTGGACACCGCTGCAAATTTCCGGCGGACAGCCGACGGAAAACATCCCGAAATTCGGACAAGCCACGCCGCCAGCTCCATTAAATCGCGCTGGACAGCCAGTGGAATTGGCCGATGTTTATGTATTTCTGGCTTCAGAGAATTCAAGCTATGTGACATCTCAGGTATATGGAATCACCGGAGGAATTCCGACGGCATAGGTTTATGAAAGGAGCTGCCCTGTGGGTCAGCTCCTTTCTATTTTCTAATACCGCTCCCCGAGCTCACGCAAAATAAAATCATAAATCATCTTCGTCCGCTCTTCCTTCGGGTACAGCATAAATTCCTGCCTTTTCGGCACGCGGTGGTCGATTCTGTCTTGGAATTTGGTTCTAAGCCACGCTGTTCGATATACCTGGTTCTCGAACGAATTATAAGAGATCGGCAGCTCCATCGTTTTCCCATTGGAAAACGTCACTTCCGTATCGTCGAATTCAGTCGCTTTGAATTCTTTTACATGCACATGGGAAATCCAGCCGCATTGGGGTCTTGTCGAAGAAAGTGTAGGGAATAAAAAGATTTGGTTCGAAGGGTCCACCATGATTGGCGGCTTGTGTGAAATTTTTGTCACTTCATAAGTTCCTGCTTTTCTTCCCGCATAGCTTGATCCAAAAAATCGGCAGCTTCTGTCGACAATTTGCAGCGGCTTCATGTTGACATAAAACACGCAATCTTTTTCAATAATTTTGGAACAGATTTTGCCGTCTATTTCTTCTGGCAGCACTGCAATTGTTGCGCCGTTCACTTCATACGATTCTAAAGGTGCGTCTGTTTTCTGACTCATATTATGGCCTCCATCCTTTTTCTGCAAAATTTATACTAATAATCTATCATCTGTTTTTATAAAACGACAGGTTTTTTTAACATTTAAGATAAAATCATCTTTTAATGATATTTAATGGTACTAAATTACTAGTAATAAACCGATTTTACTTTCATAAGACTTTCCGGTTTACGGCATTTTGCAGGATATGTCGATAGATTGCCAAGTATTAGTTGTCTAAAAATTATAAAAATTTATTGATTTTTTCGACCGTTATCCATATACTATAAAAAAGGCATTGGGGGGATTCTTTATGAAAGAGAAAAAATCGTACACTGAGCTCATGAAGTCCCGCAACACGCAAAAAACAAAAGAATTCGATGTCACAATGACGGATATTTACATTCAAATGGTGCTCGATGAATCCTTGTATAACCGTCGGCTTGCCATGCTGACGGACCAAATTAACAAAGCCTTGGACGAAAAAGATAAAGATGCGTTTCTTACGCTCTCTAAAGAATATGCAGCGCTCAAGCAGAGCGAATAAGCCAATCCTTCAAGGATTGGCTTTTTATTATCCGTTCACAATTGTTCCGCCATTGACGTGAATCGTCTGTCCTGTGACGTATGTGGAATCGTCGCTGGCAAGGTATAGATAGCTTGGCGCCACTTCGACCGGCTGTCCCGGGCGTTCCATCGGCACGTCTGAACCAAACACTTCCACGTCTTTTGCGGCAAAGCTGGCCGGGATAAGCGGTGTCCAAATGGGACCCGGTGCCACTGCATTGACCCGTATGCCCTGCTGAACAAGCGATTGGGAAAGGGACCTTGTAAACGTAACGATCGCGCCTTTTGTCGCTGAATAATCGATCAGCGTTTTATTGCCTTTATAGGCGGTAATAGAAGCGGTATTAATAATAGAGCTCCCTTTTTTTAAATGAGGCAGCACTGCCTTTGTTAAGTAAAACATGGAAAAAATGTTTGTTTGGAAGGTTCTGATCAGCTGGTGGCTGGTGATTTTTTCAATGCTGGGCTGGACATGCTGCTCAGCTGCATTGTTAACCAATATATCAATAGATGGAAACACTTGGCTTGCCTGCCCGACCACATCATTGCAAAACGCTTCATCCCCGACATCTCCTGCAATCAGCAGGCATTTTACCCCTTCCTTTTCTACATACTGCTTTGTTTCCTCGGCGTCCTGATGTTCATTCAAATACACAATGACCACATTAGCCCCTTCTTTTGCGAATAACACTGATACAGCGCGTCCAATTCCGCTGTCTCCTCCAGTAATAATAGCGGTTTTGCCCTCTAATTTTTTCGCTTTCTTCGGCTTATCAAAAACCGGACGCGGGTCCATCAGATATTCAAAACCAGGCTGCTGGTTCTGGTGCTGAGGCGGTAATGTTTTCTTTTTTTGATTCGCCAATGAAATCACTCCTTTTCAACCTTATTATGTTATGAACAATGCCTGCTTCCTATGTATGAAAAGATAGAATATGGAAAAATTAAGAATAAATCTGATTGGAGGTATAACGGCTTGGCTAATCAACATTTTGCAAAGGAAGCACCTGAAACATACTGGAAAACATCAACTGACCTGCCTTCTTTTCCTGCGCTTCAAGAGGACACTGAATGTGACATCACCATTATCGGAGGCGGGATTACGGGAATCACAACGGCATATGAACTTACGAAGAGAGGCTTCCGTGTCGTTTTGATTGAAGCAAATCAGGTTCTTAACGGAACCACTGCGCATACAACTGCTAAAGTTACCGCACAGCACGACATGATATACGACGAATTTATCCGCCATTTCGGATTAAACCATGCGAGGCTTTATTATGAAGCAAACCAAAACGCAATTGATTACATAAAAGGCATTGTGGATGAACATCAAATTGATTGCGAATGGATCGAGCAAGACGCATATCTTTATACGGCAAATGAAAACGCTGTTCAAAAAATCCGCACCGAGCATGAGGCATACACAAAGCTCGGAATTGAAAGAGACCTTATCAAGGACCTTCCAATTCCCTTAGGTTCTAAGCTGGCGCTTGTCATGAAGAATCAAGCTCAATTTCACCCGCTTCAATACTTAAAAGCGCTTCTGGAGCAAATTGTTCAAAAAGGCGGCCGAATTTATGAAGAGACCGTTGCGCTTGATATCAAAAAAGGCGAAAGGCCCGAAGTGGTAACAAAAAGCCGGCACGCCATTAAGAGCCGCTTTATCATATGCTGTTCCCACTTCCCTTTTTATGACGGAGGCGGATTATATGCTGCGAGAATGTACTCCGACAGATCTTATGTCCTTGCCATCAAGCCGAAGATCGAGTATCCCGAGGGCATGTATTTGAGTATCGATCAGCCGTCAGTGGCGCTCCGCTATACGGTTGTAAACGGTGAAAAGCTGATTCTCTTCAGCGGAGTAAGCCATAAAACAGGCCAGGGAAAAGACATGTCTACACATTATGAAACACTAAGACAACTGGCCGAAAGCACCATCGGCATCGAAAGCATTCCATATTATTGGTCCACCCAAGATCTAGTGACGATCGACAAAATCCCGTTTATCGGGCCGATGTCGGAAAATGAGGACAATATTCTAGTAGCGACCGGGTTCAAAAAATGGGGCATGACGTCCTCAGCAGTCGCAGCCACTCTATTGTCAGACCTTGTGGAGAAAAAAGACAATCCATACGAAAGCATTTTCACTCCGTCCCGTTTCCATCTGAATCCCGGGTTGCAGAAAGTGATTTCCTACAATGCCGATGTCGCCAAGCATTTGATTAAAGGAAAGCTTGAAAAGCCTGATGTCCAATTTGAAGACATTTCGCCAGGAGAAGGGAAAGCCGTCACCATAAACGGCAGGCGAGCGGGAGCATTTCGGGATGAGACAGGCTGCCTCCATCTCGTTGATACGACTTGTACCCATTTAGGCTGCGAGGTCGAGTGGAACGACAGTGAGCATACGTGGGATTGTCCGTGCCACGGATCACGCTTTAAGCCATCTGGCGAAGTTGTAGAGGGTCCGGCCATTAAACCATTAAAACAAATAGATCTCGATTAAACCGTTCATTTTAATGAACGGTTTTTCAAATATTTTTCATCTGCAGCTTCATTCATGTTTCCCTTGGCCGATAAAAAAGAAAAAGGCTTAAAAAGCCAAAAAGTAAAAATTATATTTTTCCCAAGGGGGATCATTGTATTGTTATTTAAAAAAGACAGAAAACAAGAAACAGCTTACTTTTCAGATTCAAACGGACAGCAAAAAAACCGCATTCAGCTCACAAACAAACATGCAGATGTCAAAAAACAGCTCAAAATGGTCAGGTTGGGAGATGCTGAGCTTTACGTGTTAGAGCAGCTTCAGCCACTCATTCAAGAAAATATCGTATACATCGTCGATGCGTTTTATAAAAACCTTGACCATGAAAGCTCATTGATGGATATCATTAATGATCACAGCTCAGTTGACCGCTTAAAACAAACGTTAAAACGGCATATTCAGGAAATGTTTGCAGGCGTTATCGATGATGAATTCATTGAAAAGCGTAACCGAATCGCCTCCATCCATTTAAAAATCGGCCTTTTGCCAAAATGGTATATGGGTGCGTTTCAAGAGCTTCTTTTGTCAATGATTGACATTTATGAAGCGTCTATTACAAATCAGCAAGAACTGCTAAAAGCCATTAAAGCAACAACAAAAATCTTGAACTTAGAACAGCAGCTTGTCCTTGAAGCGTTTCAAAGCGAGTACAACCAGACCCGTGATGAACAAGAAGAAAAGAAAAACCTTCTTCATCAGAAAATTCAAGAAACCTCTGGATCGATTGCCAATCTGTTTTCAGAAACAAGCAGGTCAGTTCAAGAGCTTGTGGACAAATCTGAAGGCATTTCTCAAGCATCCAAAGCCGGTACTGTAACATCCAGCACTGTTGAAGAAAAGTCGATCGGCGGAAAAAAAGAGCTAGAAGTCCAGCAAAAACAGATGAACAAAATTGACACAAGCCTTGTCCAAATCGAAAAAGAAATGGTCAAGCTGGATGAAATCGCGCAGCAAATTGAAAAAATCTTCGGCATCGTCACAGGCATAGCTGAACAAACAAACCTTCTCTCGCTCAATGCATCTATTGAATCCGCCCGCGCCGGAGAACACGGCAAAGGCTTTGCTGTCGTGGCAAATGAAGTGCGGAAGCTTTCTGAGGACACGAAAAAAACCGTCTCTACTGTTTCTGAGCTTGTGAACAATACGAATACACAAATCAACATTGTATCGAAGCATATCAAAGACGTAAATGAGCTAGTCAGCGAAAGTAAAGAAAAAATGACGCAAATTAACCGCTTATTCGATGAAATCGTCCACAGCATGAAAATCAGCAAAGAGCAATCAGGAAAAATCGACGTCGATCTGCAAGCCTTTCTTGGAGGGCTTCAGGAAGTCAGCCGCGCCGTTTCCCATGTGGCCGCTTCCGTTGATTCGCTTGTCATCCTGACAGAAGAATAACCATCAAAAACCGGTCTGCCATACGGCCGGTTTTTCTGTGTTCATTATGTAAACCAAAATTAAAAATTGGTTGACATGATAATTACCTGCATTTATTGTATAACCATATTTGATTACTGTTTGGAGGATTTCACATGCTGAAATTAATCGACATGATGCATATTGCGATTTTCACCGCACTGATGGCAGTGCTCGGCTTTATGCCCCCTCTCTTCTTATCCTTTACACCCGTTCCGATTACATTGCAAACGCTTGGTGTCATGTTGGCAGGCAGTATCCTCAGGCCAAAGTCTGCTTTCTTAAGCCAGCTTGTCTTTTTGCTGCTCGTCGCCTTCGGAGCGCCGCTGTTGCCCGGCGGACGAGGCGGTTTTGGTGTGTTTTTCGGACCGAGCGCAGGCTTTTTGATTGCTTATCCCCTCGCTTCATGGCTGATCAGTTTAGCCGCTAACAGGCTGCGGAAGGTGACAGTATTGCGTCTCTTTTTCACTCATATCGTATTCGGCATCATCTTTATTTATCTGCTTGGTATACCGGTACAAGCTTTTATCATGCATATTGATTTGTCACAGGCCGCCTTCATGAGCCTTGCATATGTGCCTGGTGATTTGATAAAAGCGGCTGCATCTGCATTTCTGGCGATAAAAATCACTCAAGCCTTGTCTCTTTCTGATACGATGTTTACAAAAGGAGGATGACACTACATGACAATTACTCATACCTATTCATCTACCGCCGAAACATCGCCCGGGCGTGTGGCGATCCAGACTGAATCGGAGCAAATCACGTACCAGGATTGGGCTCGTCTTGTCTTTCAAACCGCAAATTGGCTGAGGTCACAGCCGAGCTTGCCGAATCGTGTGGCGATCCTGCTCCCAAATAGTCTGGCGTTTTTACAGCTGTTTGCCGGAGCCGCAGCGGCTGGATGCACAGCCATTCCCATCGACACACGCTGGAGCCCGGCTGAATGTAAGGAGCGGCTGTCCATAAGCAATGCAGATCTTGTGGTTACTTTAGCCTTTTTTAAAAACAAACTGACAGATAGCCAGACACCTGTTGTATTGCTGGATAACTGTATGGCAGATATTTCTGAAGCAGCCGCTGATCCCTTGCCTACCATTGATCCGGAGCACCCTTTTTATATGGGATTTACGTCGGGCTCGACAGGAAAACCGAAGGCCTTTACGCGATCTCACCGCTCATGGATAGAGAGCTTTACCTGTACAGGAACAGATTTTTCGATTTCATCAGATGATAAGGTTCTGATTCCCGGAACGTTAATGTCCTCTCACTTCCTATATGGGGCTGTCAGCACTTTGTTTCTCGGAGGAACCGTTTGTTTGCTGAAAAAGTTTTCTCCTGCCAAAGCGAAGGAATGGCTGTGCCGTGAATCCATCAGCGTTCTCTATACCGTACCGACGATGACAGACGCCCTCACAAGGATTGAGGGTTTTCCCGACAGTCCCGTCAAAATCATTTCATCCGGCGCAGACTGGCCGGCAGAATCCAAGGAGAAGCTTGCCGCTGCATGGCCTCATCTCAAGCTGTACGATTTTTACGGCACATCAGAGCTAAGTTTTGTTACGTTTTCTTCACCGGAAGACAGCAAACGGAAGCCTCATTCAGCGGGCCGCCCTTTTCATAATGTCCGGATCGAAATCCGCAACGCTGGAGGAGAACGCTGCCAGCCAGGGGAAATCGGAAAAATATTTGTCAAAAGCCCGATGCGTTTTTCCGGCTATGTTAACGGCAGCACACCAGATGAATGGATAACAGTGGATGATATGGGCTATGTTGATGAGGATGGCTTTCTATACATATCAGGAAGAGAAAACGGGATGATCGTGTACGGAGGATTAAATATTTTCCCAGAAGAAATTGAACGTGTGCTTCTCGCCTGCCCAGAGGTTGAAAACGTGGCTGTCGTTGGAATTCCCGACGAGTATTGGGGAGAAATCGCTGTAGCTGTCATTCTTGGAAACGCTAATGCCAGAACACTGAAAGTCTGGTGTAAACAGAAATTAGCCTCCTACAAAATCCCGAAAAAATGGGTGTTTGCAGACAGCTTGCCGGAAACGAGCAGCGGAAAAATTGCCCGTTCCAGCGTGAAAAAATGGCTGGAAGAGGGTGTACAGTATAATTGAATGCGGTTATTGTTGATGCAAAGCGAACGATCTTTGGAAATCAAAACGGACTGCTGAAGCCCTTCCTGCCGGAGGATTTGGCGGCTCCCATCATCCGCTGTCTCAGCCGAAAGCTAGAGGATCAAATTGACGAGGTTATTCTCGGAAATGCTACCGGCAGAGGCGGCAACCTCGCCAGACTGTCAGCCCTTCAAGCCGGACTGCCTTTATCGGTTCCCGGAATGACAATTGACAGACAGTGCGGCTCCGGCCTTGAAGCTGTGCGCTATGCCTGCAGCCTTATTCAAGCGGGAGCCGGCACGGTGTATATCGCGGGCGGCTCAGAAAGCAGCAGCCAATCCCCTTTTTCAGAACGGGCCCGCTTTTCTCCAGATGCCATCGGCGATCCCGACATGGGCATCGCAGCAGAATATACGGCAGCACGCTATTCCATCAGCAGAAACATGCAGGATGAGTACGCGCTTCTCAGCCATCAACGCAGCAGGAACGCGCATGATGGAGGATTTTACCGTGAAGAAATTGTTCCTCTCGGGGAATTGGAGACAGACGAAGCATTTTTGAAAACACGTCCGATAAAAGCGATTATTCCCCGCGCAAAGCCGGTTTTCGACACCAGCTCCGGAACAGTCACAGCAGCCAACAGCAGCGGCATAGCAGACGGAGCAGCGGCTCTTTTAGTAATGGAAGAAGAAAAAGCGGCAGCCCTGGGACTTAAGCCTGTGCTCCGGTTTATCGGCAGCGCAGTCAGCGGGATTCACCCCAACTATCCGCCCGCGGCACCGGTTGATGCGATCCGTAATCTCTTACATACACACGATGTAACACCTGATGATATCGGTTTATTTGAAATCAACGAAGCCTTTGCCGTCAAAATTTGTGTCTGCTCGCAAGAACTCGGCATTCCCTTTTCAAAAATCAATGTGCGCGGCGGCGCATTAGCTCTTGGCCATCCATACGGTGCATCAGGTGCAGCTCTGGTAACCAGATTGTTTTATGAAGCGAAAAGACGGACAGACTGTCAATATGCTGTTGCAGCCATCGGAAGCGGCGGCGGAATTGGGCTGGCTTTATTATTTGAAGTTCTTGCATAGGCTTTTTTATAGGATGCACGCTTTCGATTTAGTATAATAGCGATATGAATAAAGTCAGGAAGGGGATTTTATGACAGCCGTTTGCTTAGTAAGACATGGAGAAACCGATTGGAACCTGCAGCAAAAATGCCAAGGAAAAACCGATATTCCGCTAAACGCAACAGGTGAACGCCAAGCAAGAGAAACCGGAGAATATGTAAAGGACTTTTCTTGGGATATTATTGTGACGAGCCCGCTGAAAAGAGCGAAAAGAACCGCGGAAATTATTAATGAATATTTGCATCTTCCGATTGTCGAGATGGATGATTTTAAGGAACGCGATTACGGCGACGCGGAGGGCATGCCGCTGGAGGAACGGACAAAGCGCTATCCGGATAACATCTATCCGAATATGGAAACGTTAGAAGAACTCACTGACAGGCTGATGGGCGGTTTGGCAAAAGTGAACCAGGCGTACCCAAACCAGAAGGTACTGATCGTGGCGCACGGTGCGGCAATTCACGCACTGCTGACGGAAATATCGGGCGGTGACCCGGAGCTTCAAAGCACGCGCCTCGTCAACGCTTGCCTCAGCAACATTGAATTTGCAGAAGAAAAATGGCGGATAAAAGACTATAATATCAACAGCCACTTATCCGGCTTTATCAAATAAGAAAAAGACAGGCGTTTGCCTGTCTTTTCTTTTATTTCTTAGCAGCCGGCATCTCTTTTTGAAGCTCGTCCAAAATGGCATTCGCCCCGTCTACACTGCGGCGCAAAGACCACACCGCACGGTCCACGTGGTATACATGCCCGTTTTTCACTGCCTTCAGTTTTTTCCAAAGGACATTCTTTTCGATCGGGCGTTTACCGTCGGCGTCGAGGTCATCTGTTTTTCCTGTCATCAGGATGATCACATCCGGATCTGTTTTCAGCAGCTGCTCCAGTGTCATTTTCATATTCACAGAGTCGCCGCCATTGCTTGAATCGCTATTGCCTGACGTACTGATTGCATATCGATAGCCGACCTGTGTTAAAAGTCTCGATGTAAAGAAGTTTTCATCCCTGGCCATTATCGTATCATTTGTATTTCCGATCAAAAGCACGGACTGGCTGTTCGCGCTGATTTTCTGCTTTGTCTCGCTAAGCTTTTCTTCATGCGCCGTCAGCTTTTTCTCCATTTCCTTCTCCTTGCCGACTGCTTTTGCAATCGTAAGCGAAGCGTCAATTGTATCCTGATAATCAGCATTTAAATTATTAAGCGCAATCGTCGGCGCTATTTTTTTCAGCTGATCGTACACCTTCTTATGCCGGGTCGTGTCAGCAATAATTAAATCGGGTTTTAATGAAGCAATCTTTTCCATGCTTGGCTGTGAGCGAGTGCCGACAGATGTGTAGCCGTCAATTTTCTTCAGCACATCCTTGTTGATCAGCTGCTTCGCTTTGTTGTCATCGGCAACCCCGACAGGCGTAATGCCGAGATCAAGCAGTGTATCAATAAAACCAAGCTCAAGAACAACAACCCGCTTCGGATGCTCGGGCACATTTGTCTTCCCTAAATCATGTGTTACCGCCACTTTATGTTCTTTACTGTTTTGATTGCCGCTTGAAGACGAGCAAGCAGCCGTTAAGACAGAAAGAAGTAAAACTGTAAGAATAATCAGTGTTTTTTTCATATGTTCCAGTCTCTCCTGTTGGTAGTTTCTATGGTTAAGATGTCCAAGAGTAGTATAACACGGAATGAGAATCATTATCACCAATTATTTTTTAAATGAGAAGAGAAAGTTCCGCTTACATGAAAATCTTGTTTCGCGACACAGCAGTTCAGCAGCTGATCATCCTGTCCACAAAAAAGCTTGCAGAAAAATAACATTCTCTGCAAGCTGATCCTGTTAAAGCTTCACAATCACTCTTCCTTGAATGCGATTTTGCAAAATATCTTTTAACGCACCCGGCGTTTCTTCCAATGATACTTCCCTGTCCACGATGGTCAGCAGCTGATCAGGCTTGAGATCAGAAGACATGCGCTCCCAAACAGCGGCTCTGACGTCCATCGGACAGTATACTGAATCGATTCCGAGCAGGCTTACTCCGCGAAGAATAAAAGGATACACCGTTGCCGGAACTTCTCCTCCGCCGGTTAAGCCGCTCACTGCGACAGATCCGCCGTATTGAATTTTGCTTAAAAGCGAGGCAAGCTGTTTTCCGCCGACTGGATCAACCGCTCCCTGCCATTGCTGCTTGGACAGCGCCTTAAGCGTTCCGTCATAGACATCTTCCCTGCTAATTACTTCGCTTGCACCGAGCTGTTTCAAATAATCAGCCGCCTCCCGGTTTCCGGTGCTTGCCACAACATCATAGCCCCGCTTGTTCAGCATCGATACCGCAATTCCGCCGACTCCGCCGGTTGCTCCTGTAACTAGCACGCTGCCTTTTTCCGGAGACAGACCGTTCTGTTCAAGCCGATGCACTGATAACGCCGCAGTAAATCCCGCCGTTCCGTACACCATCGCTTCTTTTAACGAAAGATTCTGTGGCAAAGGCACCAGCCAGTCACCAGGCACCGAAGCGTATTCACTTAATCCGCCATCACGTGAGACACCGAGCTCATAGCTTGTCGCGATCACCTCATCCCCCTCCGCAAAACGCGGATCATTGGAAGAGACGACCGTACCCGCAGCATCGATGCCTAAAATAAGCGGATACTCTCTGACAATATTGCCTCCTGCTTTTCCGGCCAGACCATCTTTGTAATTGATGCCGGAATAAGCAACTTTAATCAGGACACCATCCTTCGGCAAATCCTCTGTTGATATGGTTTTCACATGGACTGAAACATCATCGGCATTTTTTTCAGCCTGCAATGCTTGAAATAACGTTGACATTCGGCACACTCCTTTTCATTTATATCGTAACCGAAGAACGTTCAAAAAACCAAATCATCAAGCCACAGCTTTCACTTCGCCGGCACATTGAGAGAATAATGGACAAATCCGGTATCCTCTTCATAGCCGTTTTGCTCATACAAGCTTCTTGCCTTCCGGTTGTGGTGCTCAGTCTGAAGCGTTAAACATTTTGCCCCGTTTTCCTCTGCATAATCCTTTGCGGCAGAAAGCAGCCGGCCGCCGGCTCCCTTTGTACGCGCATGAGGAACGACAAATAAGTCATTTAATATGTAGATCCTTTTCATTGACACAGAAGAAAACGTTGGATAGAGCTGGGTAAAGCCTATGAATTCTCCATTTTCTTCTGCTATCAAAATAACAGACTCGTGATTTTTCAAACGAGCTTTCAAAAAAGCCTCCGCCCCTTGCAAATCGGATGCCTGTCTATAAAATTCCCGATATTGGTTAAACAGCGGCGCGAGGGCTGCTGCATCTGATGTCTTTGCTTGGCGAATGTTCATCTCATTTCTTCCTCCCTCTCAATAATTTTTTTATTCTATCCCTTTTCTGTAAAGTTTATTTTTCAGAATACTTTTATCATCATGCTTTGAAAAAATATCACGATAATATCCATTGTTCTCACGGAAGCATATGCAGGTCATTTGAACGAATTTTTTCGACAGGAATTTGCAGGGACTCAGGAGCATTTAACCTAAAAAAGCATGACATTTCAGCATAATGAACATTTACTCATGTCTATTTTCGTTCTTTTCTGTATGAAAATAGTTATTTCGAGTCTCTACGGAAATAGCGAGAGATGATATACCTAAATAGAGATAAAATCATCTCAAAAAAATGGGTCTACTAAAATATTATTCCATCTATTACAATAAATTCACAGAATAGTCTTTTAAGTAAGTCTACTCTGAATTTTTTAAAAGGAGAGGGTAAAGAGTGAGAAGCAAAAAATTGTGGATCAGCTTGTTGTTTGCGTTAACGTTAATCTTTACGATGGCGTTCAGCAACATGTCTGCGCAGGCTGCCGGAAAAAGCAGTACAGAAAAGAAATATATTGTCGGATTTAAGCAGACAATGAGTGCCATGAGTTCCGCCAAGAAAAAGGATGTTATTTCTGAAAAAGGCGGAAAGGTTCAAAAGCAATTTAAGTATGTTAACGCGGCCGCAGCAACATTGGATGAAAAAGCTGTAAAAGAATTGAAAAAAGATCCGAGCGTTGCATATGTGGAAGAAGATCATATTGCACATGAATATGCGCAATCTGTTCCTTATGGCATTTCTCAAATTAAAGCGCCGGCTCTTCACTCTCAAGGCTATACAGGCTCTAACGTAAAAGTAGCTGTTATTGACAGCGGAATTGACTCTTCTCATCCTGACTTAAACGTCAGAGGCGGAGCAAGCTTCGTACCTTCTGAAACAAACCCATACCAGGACGGCAGTTCTCACGGTACGCATGTAGCCGGTACGATTGCCGCTCTTAATAACTCAATCGGTGTTCTGGGCGTAGCGCCAAGCGCATCATTATATGCAGTAAAAGTGCTTGATTCAACAGGAAGCGGCCAATATAGCTGGATTATTAACGGCATTGAGTGGGCCATTTCCAACAATATGGATGTTATCAACATGAGCCTTGGCGGACCTACTGGTTCTACAGCGCTGAAAACAGTCGTTGATAAAGCCGTTTCCAGCGGTATCGTCGTTGCTGCTGCTGCCGGAAACGAAGGTTCGTCCGGAAGCTCAAGCACAGTCGGCTACCCTGCAAAATATCCTTCTACTATTGCGGTAGGTGCGGTAAACAGCAGCAACCAAAGAGCTTCATTCTCAAGCGCAGGTTCCGAGCTTGATGTGATGGCTCCTGGCGTATCCATCCAAAGCACACTTCCTGGAGGCACTTACGGTGCTTACAACGGCACGTCCATGGCGACTCCTCACGTTGCCGGAGCAGCAGCGTTAATTCTTTCTAAGCACCCGACTTGGACAAACGCGCAAGTCCGTGATCGTTTAGAAAGCACTGCAACATATCTTGGAAACTCTTTCTACTAT
Organism: Bacillus sp. FSL R5-0576; assembly: GCF_038004765.1. Classification (NCBI taxonomy): domain Bacteria; kingdom Bacillati; phylum Bacillota; class Bacilli; order Caryophanales; family Bacillaceae; genus Bacillus; species Bacillus sp. FSL R5-0576. The sequence goes on along the minus strand of NZ_JBBORU010000001.1, from coordinate 976,193 downwards.
GGAAAAGGGTTAATCAACGTACAAGCAGCTGCACAATAATAGTAAAAAGAAGCAGGTTCCTCCATACCTGCTTCTTTTTATTTGTCAGCATCCTGATGTTCCGGCGCATTCTCTTCTTTTTCCGCATGTTGAATCCGTTCCATGATCGACGGATGGCTGCCTCTGAAAATCTTCACAAGCACCGGAGGATCAACCTGGCTCAGCCCCGTCACGGCCAAATCCTGAAACGTTTTAACAGCGGCTTCTCTGTTCTCTGTCAACTCGATCCCATACTGGTCAGCCTTATTCTCCTGATAACGCGAGACAGCATTAGAAAAAGGCGTCACCGCAAAGCTCAAAACAGAAAACAAAAGCAATAACAGCGGAAGTGCCGCAAGATCATGCCGCCCTTCTAAATGAAACATGCTGCGGGTTAGGCGAACCGTCCGCTTGTAAAGCTTATCAATGACATAAAATCCGGCGAGCGACACGAGCAAATAGCCAGCCAGACCGATGTAAACGTGCTTCATGACATAATGGCCCATTTCGTGGCCCATAATAAACAGAATTTCTGAATCGTCAAGTTTGTTCAGCGTCGTATCCCACAATACAATCCGTTTGTTGGCCCCGATTCCTGTAACATAGGCATTCAGCGCATTTGTTTTTTCTGACATGTTCACTTCATATACATGGTCAGCCGGAATATTGGCTTCATCTGCCAGCTCTAAAATTTTGCTTTCAAGCTCTTTGTTTTTCAGCGGATAAAAATCATTGTATAAAGGATCGATAATGACCGGCTGAATAAAAAACAGAAACAGCGAAAACGGCACTGTTAACAGCCAGGCGTATAACCACCATTTTTTTTCATGCCTTTTGATCAGCCAATAAAATACGAGAACGCAAAGCGTAAAGATTGGAAAGCTGATCCAAAAGCTGATAACCTGATCCTTAGCCCAGCTGGCCGTAGTCTGTGTGGAAATGTTATAGTCAAGCGATACTTGATAGCCTATCCAATCTAAAGGCAGCGTCACCAATGTTGTAATCAGCGAAAGCACAAACACAAAACCAACGGTCTGCAAAAAGCGAAAAGGCACGGCCGCTTCCATCCATTTCTTGATTTTCTTTGAAACACCGCTGACCAGCAGAACAAAAAACAGAAACCAATCAAGTGGTACCCCGATAAAAAATAAAAAATTCTTGACATTCGAATACTGCTCGGCCACTGCCAACTCAGACGGCTTCATGAAAGAAGCCGGATCAGCCTGCGTCCCTTTCACGGCTTCCGGTATTGCAGAATCACCCGACAGGAAAAAATACCAATAAAAAAACAGCCCGTACAGCACGTAAGCAAGTCCTGCTGCCGCAATCCACTTGCGCATAACGCCTCACTCCTCACATCAACCCGTTACTTCTATTGTAATCATAAATTCAAATTCTTAGAACCAAGCTGTGTTCCGCACTTTTCCATCCTTTTAAGCATGGAAAACCCGATCGCTGGGAAAACTAACAATGTTTGGAGTGATGCAAATGAAAAAAATAGTGGCAGCCATCGTGGTAATCGGTCTTGTGTTTATAGCATTTTTTTATCTTTACAGCCGATCAGGCGATGTGTATCAATCGGTAGACGCGGATTTGATCACACTGTCTTCAAGCGGCCAGGAAGATATCGAGATTGAAAAAAGACAGCACGTCAAAGATATGCTGGATATTATGAATCAGGGAAAACAGGTGAAGACAGAAAAAACATCAGCCCCTGATTACGAAGGGACAATCAAGTTTCATAAAGACCGGTATGACTCATTCAGACTATGGATTGACGGCAGCCAGCAAGCCGTTTTTTCGAAGGATGGCACATACTACAAATTGAGCAAAAATGATACAAAGGCGCTGCTAAATATTATTAAAAAAGAAGCAAAGGATTGAAAATGAAAAAGCGAAGCTAACCGCTTCGCTTTTTCGTTTTATTGGGGCAAAATATCTCTCAGTGCCCGTCTGAGCATTTTCCCCGTCGCATTTTTCGGAATATCGTCAAGAAACGTAATGGCGGCAGGCCGCTTGTATTTTGCCAGATGCTTTTCGCAGTGCTGCATGATGTCCTCCTCTGTTACCCCAGAGCGTTTCGGCACTACATATCCCTTTACCGCTTCCCCGCTTTGGGGGTCCGGCACGCCGATGACAACCGCCTCCTTGACGTCCGGATGGCTGTACAGCACCTCCTCCACCTCCCGCGGATACACATTGTATCCTCCTACAATGATCATGTCTTTTTTCCGGTCAACAATGTAAAAATAGCCGTCCTCATCCCGTCTTGCCAAGTCCCCCGTATAAAGCCACCCGTCTTTTAATGCATGCTCTGTTTCCATCGGCATTTTATAATAGCCCTTCATCACATTGGGGCCTTTCACGATCAATTCGCCGACCTGGTGAGCGGGCAGCTCGCGTCCGAGTGGATCTACGACCTTGTTTTCGACATGTAAGATACTTGTCCCGATGGAGCCCGGCTTTCTGCCCCTGTCAAACGGGTTAAAGCACGTGACGGGTGATGCTTCCGAGAGCCCGTAGCCTTCCAAAATGGTAACACCGAATTTTTCTTCAAACGCCGTCAGCAACGCGACTGGCATGGACGCGCCTCCCGAAATGCACAGCCGGATCGAAGAAAAATCATCTTTCTTTCCGTTTTCATGCTGAAACAAGTAGTTATACATTGTAGGCACACCGGCAAAAATGGTCGCCTGCTGCTGCTTAACAAGCTTAAAAACAGATGCCGGACTGAATTGAGGCTCAATCAATACAGTTGCGCCGCTCATCAGCGGTGCATTCATACAGACGGTTAAACAAAACACGTGAAACATGGGAAGAGCGCAGACCACATTGTCCCTCTCATCCATTCCCAAATAGCCTGCGACATCGTTGGCATTGCTGTACAAATTCTGATGTGTCAGCATCGCGCCTTTCGGTTTTCCAGTCGTTCCTGACGTATATAAAATAACCGCGGTATCATCAGGTACAGGTTCTTGGTTTTGTTTAGCGGCAGATGTCGGCCGCAATATTTTTGCAAACGTTGTCATTTTCATCCTGACCTCTGGGTCCGCAGCTTCCGGCTCGGCCTCCCCCGTCTGGCATAAAATGACGAGCTCAACCTTTGGCAGCGATTCATGCATGCTCTCATAAAGCGGCAAAAGCTGGCTAACGCCCACGATTGCCTTTACATCGCCATTTGTCAGCATATAACCAATTTCTGTCGGCGTGTACAACGGATTGATGGGAACAACTACGATCCCAGCTTTTAAAGCGCCAAAAAACGCGATGATAAAATCAGGCGAATTGCCAAGCAGCAAAGCTAAATGGTCCCCTTTCTCCATACCGGCTTCCTGAAGGCCGTCCGCAAATCGCTGAATATATTCATTCAGCTCTTGATACGTCATCATGTGATCTTTAAACCTGCATGCGATGCTGTCGGGCTTCTCAGATGCTGTTTCTTCCAATTTTGAAACAAGATTCATTCTCCCACCCCTTAAAGTGAATGAATAGTCATTCATTATTGAAGCCAAGCTTTCTCCTCCATTATAGAGAAACAGAAAAAAACACTCAAGAGCAAAAAGCCCTGAGTGTCAGTACTGTCATAGTTTCTTCAATGCTTCGGCAATCGGCGTATCTCCTTCTGTCAGATCAAAGGCCCGATTTTCCGTATTCTTCTCATCTAAAGAGGCAATGACCGCTTTTGCCACGTCATCACGGGAAATAAATCCCCGCTCCAGATCCTTCGCTGCTGAAACAGTTCCCGTTCCAGGCTCATTGCGAAGGCCTCCCGGACGGATAATCGTATAGGTTAAACCGCTCGCTTCCAGAATTTTATCAGCATAATGCTTGGCCACATAATAAGGCTTGAGTGCCTCATTCCAATTTTCACGGTGATGGGCTTGCAGGGCGCTGACCATAATAAACCGTTTGATTCCGGCAATGTCCGCAGCTTCAATGGCTTTTGCCGCTCCATCAAGATCCACCAGCAGCGTTTTATCATAGCCTGTGCTGCCGCCGGAACCGGCTGTGAAAATGATCGCGTCACAGCCTTTTGCCGCAGCGGCGATTTCTTCCGGGCTGCCCTCCAGATTCGCAAGCACAGCTTCTGCACCGGCAGCTTCAAGAGACGCTTTCTGTTCTTCTTTTCTGACCATCGCTCTGATGGAATGATCAGGATTATCTTGGAATAAAGAGACAAGTCTTTGCCCGATTTGTCCGTTCGCTCCGATTAAAAACACTTTCATGTGAATCCCTCCTGCCTCCATTATTTCAAAAACACAACCGCTCTTTCAAACGATGTGTTTTGCCTTAATAAATCAGATCAAGGAAATCCTCTTTCGTAATGTTCCCAAAGTAATGCTTGAGATTCACACCTTCGAGCACATCAGCGATGACGCTGCGTTCGTATTGTTTTCCGACCAGCAGGTTTTCAATTTCAGATACATCACCGACACCGAAGAAATCTCCGAAGATTTTGCAGTCCTCGATTTTGCCTTTCTTGACCTCTAGGCGCAAATCGATCGATCCAACCGGATAACGTTTCGAATGATTAAGGTTAAATTTCGGCGAGCGGCCGTAGTTCCAATCCCAATTCTGATAGCGCTCTTTCGAAATTTGATGAATGGTCTCCCAATCTTTTTCCGTCAGCTTATACTCCGGCACGTTTCCAATGTCGTTTGTGTTAAAAATATGGCGAAGCAAATGGCTGCGGAATTCTTCGGTGGTCATTTTATCATCGAGAAACTCACTGATGTTTGCTACTCGGCTTCTGATCGATTTGATGCCTTTTGATTCAATTTTATCCTTTTTCACCTTTAATGCTGATACAACATGATCAATGGCTGAATCAAACATGAGGGTGCCGTGGCTGAAAATACGGCCTTTCGTTGCAAACTGAGCGTTTCCGGATATTTTCCGGCCATCCACTACAATGTCGTTCCGGCCGCTTAATTCGGCTTCAACTCCAAGCTGATGTAACGCCTGAATCACCGGCTCAGTGAATTTTTTAAAGTTATGAAAGCTGTCCCCGTCATCCTTGGTAATAAAGCTGAAGTTCAAGTTCCCCAGATCATGGTACACAGCGCCCCCGCCTGATAAACGGCGGACGACGATAATCCCGTTTTCCTCAACATATTTTGTATTGATTTCTTCTATTGTATTTTGGTTTTTCCCAATGATAATAGACGGTTGATTCACATAAAAGAGCAAATATTGCTGTTCAGGGTCTAAATGCTTGACACAGTACTCCTCGATAGCAAGATTGATCCGCGGATCATTGATATTTTGATTGTCTATAAATAACATGGTGCTCCTCCTTTATCCTTCCCACACAAAACCTGATTTCGCAATATTCACTTCACCGTTAAAAACGGTTTTCGCTTCTTTGCGAAGATTGTCATGCACGCCAAAATGCGGCAAATGTGTCAGCAGCAGTTCTCCCGCTCCCGCTTCTTTTGCAATGCGCCCGGCTTCCAGGCTGTTCATATGGCCTGCACTTGTTCCGTCTTGATCGGCATAAAAATTGCATTCCGAGATCAATAAATCAGCATCTTTCGAAAACGGTATAAATGAATCCTGATAGCTGGAATCAGCAGTATAAACGACAGTGTGGCTGCCGTCAGTAATCCGCATGGCATAGCACGTCACCGGATGAATCGTTTTTAAAAAGGTGATCGTAAACGGACCGGCAGTCAGCGGCTGATCCGGCTGATAGGCGATCCCTTTTGTATGTGTTTTATATGTAAGCTTTTGAAACTGTTCTATATCAGCATCATGTCCGTAAATCGGAAGCGTATGCTCTCCTTTGCCGAGAAACGAACCGACTTGCTTGGCAAATTGCAGCGGCCCGATATCAGCGATATGGTCATGGTGATAATGAGACAGAACGACCGCATCCAGCTTTTCCGCCGGCACATATCCGAACAGCTTAGACAAAACGGCACTGCCGCAATCAACAAGCAGAGAGTAATCACCTGACTGAAACAAATAGCCTGACGTCGCTTCATTTGCGGCCGGAAAACCGCCATAGCATCCGATAACTGTAACTTTCATAATGTCCTCCTATCTTTTCAAAAAAATTGATCCTCCTTCAATATACCCATTTTTCTTGAAAAAAGCATGTTTTAAACATTGTATCAAAACAGTTATTGATTTTTGCAATCTGTTATATTACAATGAAATCACTACAAAGGGGAAAGAGGGATTGGTTATGCTGGGGAAAATCACAGAATTTTTTAGAAACCTGCCTTCGAAAAAGTGTGCGGAATGCGGAAAAAAGATAGAAGAGCAGCATGAGTGCTATGGTAATATCTGCAATGACTGTATAAAAGTAAACGATTTGTAATGAGCGAAAATCCCGCGCCTTACGCGTGGGATTTTCTTATTTTTTCACATATCTCTTAATTTTGAAATAATAGTCAGGTTAGGTCAAAGCTCACCTGTTTTTAGATAATTCTGGTGATTATCATAATGTCATTGAATATTCTTTATTTTCGAAATATAATTTACTATAGACGAATTGATTTCTTATCTATTATAATTTGATCTAATAGTGAGATTAAATATATGTCTATTCATGATATATGTTGATACTTTGTTTTTTGGGAGGTAATCTATGAAAAGAATTAAGTTTGGATTAGCCACACAAATATTCGTTGGACTTATTCTAGGTGTCATTGTTGGCGTCATTTGGTATGGCAACCCAGCATTGCCTACTTACCTGCAGCCAATCGGGGATCTCTTTTTACGCTTAATCAAAATGATAGTGATTCCTATTGTTGTCTCCAGCTTAATCATCGGTGTAGCCGGTGCAGGAAATGGAAAGCAAGTCGGTAAATTAGGCTTCAGAACGATTCTGTACTTCGAGATCATCACGACTTTTGCCATTATTCTCGGACTAGCCCTTGCAAACATCTTCCATCCGGGTACAGGAGTTAATATACACGAAGCTCAAAAATCGGACATCAGTCAATATGTTGAAACTGAAAAAGAACAAAGTAATAAATCAGTGGCGGAAACGTTCCTCCATATTGTGCCGACAAACTTCTTCCAGTCATTGGTCGAAGGGGATCTTCTAGCCATCATCTGCTTTACAGTACTATTTGCATTGGGTATTTCCGCGATCGGTGAAAGAGGCAAGCCTGTATTAGCCTTTTTTGAAGGTGTATCCCATGCCATGTTCCACGTTGTAAACCTTGTGATGAAAGTGGCGCCATTCGGCGTTTTCGCTCTTATCGGAGTGACTGTGTCTAAATTCGGACTCGGTTCTCTTATCTCTCTCGGAAAGCTCGTCGGATTGGTTTATGTCGCGCTTGCTTTCTTCTTAATTGTTATTTTCGGGATTGTCGCAAAAATTGCCGGCATCAGCATCTTCAAGTTCCTTGCTTACATGAAGGACGAAATCTTACTGGCGTTCAGTACGTCCAGCTCTGAAACGGTTCTTCCGCGCATCATGGAAAAAATGGAGAAAATCGGATGTCCAAAAGGCATTGTTTCATTTGTCATTCCGATCGGTTACACGTTTAACTTAGACGGTTCCGTTCTCTATCAATCTATTGCCGCACTCTTTTTAGCACAGGTATATGGCATTGATTTGACGATTTGGCACCAAATTACGCTTGTGCTCGTCTTAATGGTGACATCCAAAGGGATGGCTGCCGTGCCTGGTACTTCTTTTGTTGTCTTGCTTGCAACGCTTGGCACCATCGGCGTTCCGGCTGAAGGACTTGCCTTTATTGCCGGCGTAGACCGCATCATGGATATGGCACGTACAGTTGTCAACCTGACTGGTAACGCGCTTGCTGCCGTTGTGATGTCTAAATGGGAAGGCATGTTTAATCCTGCGAAAGCAGAAACTGTTATGTCCCAATCGAAAACAGAACAAAACGCAACCATTTCTGGTTAATGAAAAGCCTGCGGGGTTCTTGCCCCGCAGGCTTTTTTTAATCTTTAACAAGCACAAACAGCTCTGTAATCAAAACAGTATCCTCATTCAGCTCCAGTTCACCGCTTTGGATCAGTTCCGCCCATGCCATCCGATGATCCTCTTGAAACTCCTCAATTCGGTCTCCATTGCCCTCTCCTTTGACTAACCTCATATCAGGCGCACCAAAGGTGGTTTCAAAGACATCTGTTACTTTTATATTGCATCTTGGATTGTCATGTTTATCATAAACGGTAACAAGCTGACCCGCTGTTTGATAAACGTCCCTCAATTCATCTTTTGAATACAATGATTTCGGCGCGCACGTGGCGGTTTTTTCTCCGGCAAGGATCTGCTGAATCAGCTGTTCTCCCAACCCGTCATCACCTTCCCAGCCGAATGTGCTTTTCAGCTTATAAATCTTCATTGGTCCTCCCCCTTATACCATTGGTGACTGTACATAGTAATACAGAAGCTTAGCGGTATGGCGAAGAGATGATTTATGGGTGCGTTCAAATGCATGGGAAGCGTCAATTCCCGGCCCTATGAGGCCATGCACAATATCATGCCCGGATTTGATCGCTGCTGACGCATCAGACCCGTAGTACGGATATATATCAAGCTTATAGTCGATATGATGCTTCTCGGCTAATTGAACTAAATGCTTTCTGAGCTGATAATGATACGGCCCGCTCGCATCCTTCACACAGATTGATACTGAATATTCATCAGTCGCCTGCCCGTCACCGATAGCCCCCATATCAACCGCCAAATATTCAACTGTTTCAGGAGGAATATTCGAATTCCCGCCGTAACCGATTTCTTCATTATTGGAAATAAGAAAATGGGTTGTATACGGCAGCTCAATGTCTTCTGTTTGAATTTCATGAATTAAGCGGAGCAATAAGGCGACGCTTGCTTTGTCATCCAAATGGCGCGATTTAATAAATCCGCTTGATGTGATCTCGACACGGGGATCAAACGACACAAAATCTCCGACACCAATGCCCAGCTCCTCCGTATCTTTCCGGCAGTGAACTGGTTCATCTAGGCGGATCTCCATATTCTCTTGATTCCGCTCAGCCTTTCCCGCGTCTTTGTATACGTGCACAGACGTTTGATGCATTAAAATGGTGCCTGTGTACGTTTTTCCCGAGGCGGTTTCAATTTGGCAATACTCCCCCTCAATCGAGTTGTAGCGGAACCCGCCGATTAAGTCGATTTTCAGCCGGCCGTCCGCTTTAATCTCCTTCACCATAGCGCCGAGGGTGTCAACGTGCGCTGTCAGCATGCGATGCCGGGATGTGTCGCGTCCTGGAAGCGTTGCAATTAAGCCGCCCTTGTGGTTCCGAACCGTTTCTACCTTCCATTCTTTTAAAAGGCTTTCAATATAATTGATCACCTCATATGTATTTCCTGTCGGGCTTGGGATCGATACAAGTTCTTTAATGAGCTCCATCGTTTTACGTACGGACGTCATAGGGCATTCCTCCTTTTATTTTCTACTTAAAATATACTCTTTTCCCGAGGGACCCGTCCAATCTTTTCCTATCAATCTCTCATATGCTGTAGAGAGCATGGGAAGAGGAGGGATTTCTATGTGCTGTCGTCATTCACATGAACAGAAATGTCGTTGTCACGATTGGTTCGATGATTTTTGGTTCTTTGACGAGTGGTTCGATAAAGATTTCCACGACCATTGCAAGAAAAAGAAAGAATGCCATGACCCTTGCGAGAAGAAGAAAAAGAAACACCATTGTTTCTCTTGTAAAAAACACAGACATTCTTGCTGTCATTGCTAAAGACTGAATCAGAAATATTCTGATAACCCATGCTTAATGAATATTTCCATTCACATTTTTCCAAGCGGGCATTGCTGCTGCTTGGACCTTTTATTGAAACACCCTTTTTGCTTTTACAATCCAATAAACTGATAAAGCCGCTATAAGAGCAACAATGATTTCAACAGCAGCAGCATGCTCTATGATTCCTCTTTGATATAAAACCGCCGGTACATTAAACAGTGCATGTAAAAGAATAGAATACAACAAAAACAGCGGCCGGCGGTTTTTAACCGCGTACAAAACAAGCAGAGACAGACCAATTTGGACGGCAATGGCACTGATTCTTTCTATTCCGCCCAGCATCCATTCATACGAAGGAGTATGCAGCAGCTGCTCTTGTATCGGCAAAAGCGCCTGTTTGATGTCGCCATTGACCAAAAGCTGTTCAAACGTCCCGCTATTGATAGCAAATGCATATACAATAAGTGAGATAGAGGACAAGCCTGTAATCAGGATGGCTTCAAGCCCGCCATGGCCTGCCCCGAAAGCCAGACCATCTGCCCAAGTATGATGGCGCTTCATAAAAAATCGCATCATCATATACCTTCCGCACTCCTCAAAAATTCCCGCCATCAAGCAGCCGTAAATGCCATACCATAATGGATGTTGCATCGCTTCTTTCGTCATTTCATTCACTTGCAGTACATAAACATGAACGCCGCCTTCCAGCAGCTGTGCGAAGACAAAAAACGTGAGAGCGCCAATAAAAAACACTTTAAGCGAGGCGCCATACTTTCGCTTAAACCATACAATCAGCCCGATTGGCAACAGAAACGCAATAGCCCCGGATAATGCCAAAAAGACTACTGCTTCTTGACTGACCATTTTTCAGCCTCCTTTTTCTTTTTCATAGATTCCCTATTCTACACTTCTCTTTTTTTGTAAAAAAACCTTCTTTTTAGTACCAGATACTAATATCTAGTGTTATAATCTGACCATAAGGAGTGATTCATATGTCAAAAGCAAAAATTACAGCTATCGGCACCTATGCGCCGAGCAGACGCTTAACCAATGCAGATTTAGAAAAGATCGTTGATACCTCTGATGAATGGATCGTTCAGCGCACAGGAATGAGAGAACGCCGGATTGCGGATGAACATCAATTTACCTCTGATTTATGCATCGAAGCGGTGAAGAATCTCAAGAGCCGTTATAAAGGAACACTTGATGATGTCGATATGATCCTCGTTGCCACAACCACATCCGATTACGCCTTTCCGAGTACGGCATGCCGCGTACAGGAATATTTCGGCTGGGAAAGCACCGGCGCGCTGGATATTAATGCGACATGCGCCGGGCTGACATACGGCCTCCATTTGGCAAATGGATTGATCACATCTGGCCTTCATCAAAAAATTCTCGTCATCGCCGGAGAGACGTTATCAAAGGTAACCGATTATACCGATCGAACGACATGCGTACTGTTCGGCGATGCCGCGGGTGCGCTGTTAGTAGAACGAGATGAAGAAACGCCGGGATTTCTTGCGTCTGTACAAGGAACAAGCGGGAACGGCGGCGATATTTTGTATCGTGCCGGACTGCGAAATGAAATAAACGGTGTGCAGCTTGTCGGTTCTGGAAAAATGGTGCAAAATGGACGCGAGGTATATAAATGGGCCGCAAGAACTGTCCCTGGCGAATTTGAACGGCTTTTACATAAAGTAGGACTCAGCTCTGATGATCTCGATTGGTTTGTTCCTCACAGCGCGAACTTGCGCATGATCGAGTCAATTTGTGAAAAAACACCGTTCCCGATTGAAAAAACGCTCACTAGTGTTGAGCACTACGGAAACACATCTTCGGTTTCAATTGTTTTGGCGCTTGATCTCGCAGTGAAAGCCGGGAAGCTGAAAAAAGATCAAATCGTTTTGCTTTTCGGGTTTGGCGGCGGATTAACCTATACAGGATTGCTTATTAAATGGGGAATGTAACAAAAAAAGAACTTGTTTCCAAGGAAACAAGTTCTTTTTCTTTATGAAGCCGGCTGTTCTTCTGATGTTTCTTCCTTCCGGCTTAACATTGTAAAGTAAGTAATGCTTAGTGCAATCATGACGAGGGCGATGCCGATTAAGACGCCGGCCATCTGCCACATGTAGCCAAAGTCACCGTTTGAAATGACTGCTCTGAATCCGTTAATGCTGTAGGTCATCGGCAATGCGCCATGGATGACCTGATAGAAATGCGGAAGCAATTCAAGCGGGAAGGTTCCTCCGCTCGCTCCCAGCTGCAGCACTAAAATAATGACTGCGATAAATCGTCCCGGGTTGCCCATCGTTGTAGCCAAAAATTGAATTATCGCTAGAAAAGCTAGACTCGTAATGATCGTAAACACGTAAAATCTCCACGTGCTCTCTACCTCGAGACCAATTCCCAATAGAAGAACCGTCGCCACAATCAATGATTGAATGATTCCTACAAGCATCATGACATTGAATTTGCTGAAGAACCACTCAAAACCGTTTCTCGGACGTCCCGACGCTTCCTTCAGCGGGAAGACAACCGTCAGCATGATGCCGCCGACATATAAGCCCATTGACAGGATATAAGGTGTCAGCCCTGTACCGTAGTTAGGAACGGAATGAATGGCATCATCTTTGGTTTTAACTGGATCCGCAAACATGCCATATGTTTGATCATCAGCATCGATATCTCCTGTTTGGTCAGCCGCATCCTTCAGCTTACTAGACAGCTCTCCTGTGCCGTCCAATAGCTTGCCTAAACCTGTATCAAGTGATGCAGATCCGTCTGCCAGTTTTGATGATCCGCTTTGGACCTGTTTAGACCCGTCTAACAGCTTAAACAATCCGCCGGATACTTGGCTGCTTCCTGTCACCAATTGCTCTGAGCCCGCTTTTGCTTTTGCGAACTGCTTATTATATTCACCGATACCCGCTGTCAGTTTATTTTGGTTTTCTGTCAGCTGCTGTGAACCATTGTATATCTTCTCAGATCCAGCAGTTAATTTGTCAATCGCGTCTTGAGTGGCTTTTGCACCGTTATAAAGCTTAGAGGTAGCTTCCGGCAATGCCTTCACCTGGGCAACCTGCGCTTTCACGTCTTCCAATGAGCTTTTTATCGTTGCGATGTCAGGCAGCTGATCAGCTGCAGGAAGCCCACTTAAAATTTCATCAAAATCAGGCGCATCAACTTTCGGAAGCTGCTTTTCAACAGAGCTGATCAGCTGGCTCTTTTGCTCCGCTGTTAAGAAATCACTGGAGTTGATGATATTTTTAAATGCCTGATCACGGTTTTTTAAGCTGTTTTCAAAGTCAGACAGCTGTTTTTTAAATTCATTCATCGCTGTTTCTGACTTTTCGAGGTTATTCACAGCTGTTTCAAGCTTCGTTAAATCGAGCGCATTTATAAGTTTTTCCGCTTTTGCTGCTTTCTCAGAACCTTCTTGCGCTTTACTGTTGAGCTGATCCAGCCCGTTTGTCAGATTAGGCAAGCCCTGCTGCACCTTTTGAAGGCCGGCATTCAGTTCATTCAGCTTGCCCGTTATCTTGCCTGATCCTGCTGCAAGCTGGCCAGATTTATCATAAATCTGGTTGCTGCTGTCCTGGAATTTACCGAGCGAGCTGTCAAGCGATTGGATGCCGCTCGTCACCTGAGCCGCTCCATCTGCAAGCTGCGCTGTTTTGTCACTGATGGTAGCGGTGCTTTCCTTCAGCTTCGCCAGATTTTCTTTCAGCTGGGCGCTTCCGTTTTTCGCATCCTTTGTGCCGTCATCAATTTTTTTCGCGCCGCTGCTCGCGTCGCTCAAACCTTTTGCGATATCTTTAAAGTTATCAAAAATAACTTTCGTATATTGCTCGGTCACTTCTTTTGAAACAGAGGCTTTCAGTTTATCAATCGCTTTTTCGCCGATCGTTGCCCCTACATAGTTAGAACCTGCATTTGTGTGGTATTTCAGATCCAATTTTTTCGGATTTTTGTCTAATACAGTGCTGGCATTCTTAGAAAAATCCTCAGGAATCTCGACAACTAAATAATATTTTTGATTCAATAAGTCCTTTAACGATTGGTCGAGATCATTGGAAAAATGCCAATCAAAGTTGTTATTATCCTTTAATTCTTTGACCAGATCATCACCGATTTGAAGTTTTTCTCCTTCATACGTTGCTCCCTTGTCTTGGTTGACGACAACGACAGGCAGCTGGTCAACTGTGCCGTACGGGTCCCAATAAGCCTTTAAGAATACGCCGCTGTAAATAAGCGGGACAAACAAAATGGCGATGATGGGAATCAATAATTTTTTACTTGTTACGATGTCTTTCCACTGACTTCGTATTGTGTTCATCCTGATGCCTCCATTCTAAAACTGACTCATCATGAAAAATGGTCATTTTCTTGCAAAGAGAAAGGATTATCTAGTTCGCTGACAATCCTTTGACAACATACAATTCAAGCAGTCCCGCAATTGTCTCTTTATCAAGCGGGGGGTGTTGTTTTTCCCAGTCAAAAATGAGCGCGATATAAAGCTTCAGCATCACAAAGGCTGTCAGTTCAGGGTCGCACGGCTTGATTGCGCCGCTTTTGATCCCGTCTTCAATCTTGCTTTTGATATAAGACAGTATGGCTCGCTCCATTTTCTGGATCACTTCCTGAACTGCCATTGTACCAATCTCGGCATTCTCTTGGAAAATTTTAATCGTCAGCTGATGTGTTTTCCTGAACTCCAGAATGGCAAACAGCGCTCTGTGCACATTTTCATGGAACGGAAGGTTCGGCTCCATCGCTTCATCCGCTTTTTGCTTCATTTCCTTTAATAAAGTAGTGAAAATCTCGTCAAACAGCTCTTCTTTGTTTTTGAAAAAAGTATAAATGGTTCCCTTCCCCACGTTCGCAAGTTTTGCGACAAGATCCATTGTCGTCGCTTTATACCCGAACTGCGTGAAAGACTTTGTAGCCGCCTCCAAAATGAGCTTTTTTCGATCTATTGACATTGTATTCACCTCGAAACTGACCGTTTGAACATTTTAGTCATTAAGTACATATGCAAATGTATCATAACCTGCTGTTCAATTCAATCATTTTTTTACACAATATTGCCATTGCACATCAAAAAAACCTCCGCGATAAAGCGGAGGTTTTAGCTGAATAAATAGGTAAGCGCGTCAGACACGGCAGCTTTTCCTTGATCAATGCAGTCGGGAATGCCGACACCTTCGAAAGAAGCGCCTGTCATATAAACACCTGGATATGCAGATGCAAGTGCTTCACGCAGCTCCTTGATACGCTGCTTATGGCCGACATGGTACTGCGGCATGCTTTCATGCCATCGGGTGACACATGTCATTTCCGGCACGCCGTTTATGTTCATGACTTTCTTTAAGTCTTCTAACACAATGTTGATAATGTCATTATCTGATAGATCGACAATGGATTCGTCTCCGGCTTTTCCAACATATGCCCGAAGCAGCGTTTTGCCTTCCGGCGCTGCGTGCGGCCATTTTTTATTCGTCCACGTACAGGCTGTGATCGCAAAGTCACTGTTTCTTGAAATGACAAAACCCGTGCCCTCATGCTCCATTTGGACGGAGCCTTCAGGGAAACCTAAAGCGACGTTTGCCACGGATGTGGAGTGCATATTTTTCAAATGAGAAATGGCAGGAAGCTCAGAAAGCATTCCCGCAGCCGCTTTATGCGGAGCAGTCACAATTACTGAATCAGCATCAAGTGTGACGCCGTTATCCAGTTCGAGCGAATAGCCAGAGCCGCCACGGCTGAGTTTGGTCACTTTTGTGCCTTTATACACCTTCGTCAGCTTTAACTGCTTTTCGATCTCTTCTACAAGGGTCTGCAAACCGGTTGACAGAGTCTGGAACTGCCCTTGTTTTTTTGCCGTCAGCTGCTGGCCTGAGCCTTGAGGCCTTGTTTTTTTCATGCCGAGAATCAGGCTTCTATGCTTTTGTTCCGTCTGGTAAAATTGCGGGAATGTCGACATCAGGCTGAGCTTGTCAATGTCGCCTGCGTAGATCCCTGATAGAAGCGGCTCGATTAAGTTCTCGACCACTTCATCTCCGACACGTCTGCGGAAGAATTCTCCCAATGACTGATCATCCTTTGTTTTGCTTGCAGGCAGGATGAAATCCATAGCAGCTCTCGCCTTCCCAGACAAAGAAAACAGACCCGTAGAAACAAACGGCGCAATTTTTGTCGGTATCCCCATTACAGCGCCCTTCGGCATTGGATGCAGGGTGCGGTTTACAAGCACATAGGATTGTCCGGTCGCATTGTTGACAAGCAAATGCTCAAGACCTAAGTCTTTAACAAGCTGCGGGGCGCTTTTCTTTCGTTCCAGAAATGAGTCTGGCCCTCTTTCGATGATATAGCCGTCTTTCTTGACAGTCTGGATTTTCCCGCCGACTCTCGGACTTGCCTCAACAAGTGTCAGCTCAAGCGGCAGATTCTTTTCTTTGATTTCTTTTTCCATATAGAAGGCGGCGGCTAAACCGGTAATGCCGCCGCCGATGATGACTACATGTTTTTTGCCGTCACTCATGTTCATCGCCTTCTTTAACGTCCTAATTTTTTTAATACGACTGTTGCCAAAGCATCAATAAATTCAGGCTTGGCATTTGGCATTTCCGGCCGGTAATAGCTTGCGCCGATATCGGCAGTAACCACTTTGCATTCATAATCATTATCATAAAGCACTTCTAAGTGATCCGCGACAAATCCAACAGGAACATATACAAATGCTTGATAGCCTTTTTGTTCGAATAAATCACGTGTTAAATCCTGAACATCGGGTCCGAGCCAAGGATCAGGCGTGTTCCCTTCACTTTGCCAGCCGACAGCATATTCGGAAACGCCTGCGCCTTCAGCAATCAATTTCGCCGATTCATGCAGCTGGTCCGGGTACGGGTCTCCAAATTCTTTGATTTTTTCCGGCAGGCTGTGTGCGGATACGATGAGCATCGCGTTTTCTCTTTCATCCTCAGGCATTGACGCATATGTTTCCTTCACTCGGTCAACCCAATATGTCACGAACTTCGGTTCATCGTACCAGCTTTCAACTGACGTAATCGTTAAGCCGCCAAGTTTTTCAGCCTCTTCTTTGGCACGTTTGTTGTAGGACTGAACGCTGAACGTGGAGAAATGCGGCGCCAGCACGATGCTGACTGCTTCTGTAATGCCATCCTTATGCATCTCTGCTACGGCGTCTTCAATAAACGGCTCGATATGCTTCAGTCCGATATACGCTTTAAACGTAATCTCATCCTGAATTTCATTCAAGTGCTGTTCCAGATTATGCGCCTGCTCTTCTGTGATTTTGGCAAGCGGTGAAATGCCGCCAATCGCTTCGTATCTGTCTTTCAAATCTTGAAGCATTTCAGGTTCAGGCTTTCTGCCTCTTCTGATATGTGTATAATAACGTTCAATATCTTCTTCCTTATAAGGCGTGCCGTACGCCATAACGAGAAGCCCCATTTTCTTTCTACTCACTGTTTACACCCTCTTTAATGATCTGATACAAACATTTTGACAGGATATCATTAAGATACCAAAAGATATGCTTAGGAATATTGACCCATTTTTTTGTTTTGTGAATATTCATGGACAAACGCTGTCAGTTTTTTCAAAACCTCGGGACTGACATCAGGAAATACCCCATGGCCAAGATTGAAAATGAAGCCGTCTGATTTCATACCCTGATCAAGTATTTCCTTCGTTTTCTTCTCAATGACTTCCCATGGCGCAAGCAAAATGGACGGGTCCAGGTTGCCCTGCACTGTTTTAGTGATTCCTTTTGATCTGGCTTCATCAATGCCGAGTCTCCAGTCAAGCCCGACAACATCGAGAGGAAGGTCATGCCAATCATTTGCGAGATGACTCGCGCCGACGCCAAACATGATCAGCGGCACATTCTCCTTTGCGAGCTCTGAAAAAATCCGGTTCATTACGGGTTTAATGTATGTTCTGTAATCTGCCTGATTCAATGCGCCGACCCACGAATCAAAGATTTGAATCGCTTTTGCGCCTGCCTTAATCTGCGCTTTCACGTACACGATGATCATGTCGGCAAGCTTGGACATCAGCAGATTCCATGCATCCGGCATGCTGTACATGAAGGCTTTTGTTTTATTGTAGTTTTTCGACGGGCCGCCTTCGATCATATAGCTTGCAAGCGTAAAAGGAGCACCTGAGAAACCGATGAGCGGGACGTTCAGCTGCTCATTGACAAGCAGTTTAATTGTCTCAAGCACGTACGGCACGTCCTGTTCCGGATCAATTTGGCCGAGTTTTTCAATGTCCGCCAGAGACCGGATTGGCTGATCAATCACAGGACCGATCCCGTTTTTGATTTCAACATCCACACCGATTGACGGCAGCGGCGTCATGATATCTTTATAAAGGATTGCAGCATCGACTCCGTATTGCTCAACCGGCAGTCTTGTGACATACGCACAAAGTTCGGGCTGATGTGTGATCTCAAACAATCCGTACTTTTCCTTCAGCTTGCGGTATTCCGGCTGTGAGCGCCCTGCTTGCCTCATATACCACACAGGCGTGTGATCCGCTTTTTCTCCCCGCGCAGCTTTTAAAAACGTCTCGTTAAACGTTTCTCGTTTACTCATCTGATTTCCACCTTTCATACGGCAACCATACGTTCGTATTTCTTGACTTATTACACTATACCTTGTTTTAGGCAAATGGTATAGAAATGTAGCTCAAAGTTCAAAAAATCGCCGAATTCCATTAAGAGGAAAACAATTTTGGCTGAACGTAATCGGTTCCTTCCCCTTCTCTTTTTGTCTGTGTATTATAAGGCACAATTTTATAAGACGCGCCCGAAAATAAGTTGGCATAAGGAATTTCATAGCTTCCCTTCCCTTCAACCGAATCAAGAAGCGTCTCCTTGCCGTCCTTGTTTACATAAATTCTGTATACGGCCCGATCATCCTCTTGAGCGTCCCACTTTAATTCAATAGTAAAGAGCCCCGCTGCTTTAAATGTGTAATCGGCTGTGAGTGTTTTGACCGGCTTCAGCTCAATCGGGCTTTCCAGTTCTTTAACGTTTTTAGGCTTTGTGAACACATGACCGGTTTCTCCTGCCTGTGTCAAAATATCCTTAAACAGCCGCGTCGGGTATGAGCTCCCGGCTTTCAAATAATGGCTTTGATCCGTTTTGTCATAGCCCATCCAGACTGCCCCGGTTATTTTCGGCGTATAGCCTGCAAACCAGGCGTCCTTTGTCGCGCCGGAGACGCCTGTATAAGATGTAGAACCTGTTTTTCCCGCCAGGTCGCCGTGATAGGTGCCGGACGTAGCCGTTCCCTTTTTGACTACCTGCTGCAGCATTCTCGTCATATACCAAGACGTCTGCTTGCTGAATACCCGCTTTCCTTCTTCTTTATGATCGGCTATTGTTTCTCCGTCTTCATCTATTATGCTTGAGATAAAGAAGGGTTCAGTATACGTTCCGTTCGCGGCAAATGTATGAAATGCTCCCGCAAGCTGGAGCGGTGAAACGCCTTTTTCCAAGCCGCCTAGAGCAAGAGCAAGGCCTTCATCAGGGATATCAATGCCGTTTGCTTTCAAATAAGATTTTCCTGTTTCAACGCCGATCTCATTCAGCGTCCAGACAGCCGGCGCGTTTTTGCTGTACGTAATGGCGTCAGACATAGTGACTTCGCCCTCATACCGGCTGTCGTAGTTTTTCGGCGTATAATCTCCGTAGGACTGCAACTCATCCTTCAATAGAGAATACGGCTTAAATTTCTTTTCCTGCATCGCCGGTCCGTATACGGCAAGCGGCTTAAATGTGGAACCCGGCTGGCGGACAGCTGTGACACGGTTATATCCTTTGGATGTGTAATCCCTTCCGCCGATGGCCGCTTCTACACCGCCTGTCTTGTTATTAATAAAGACCGCGCTTCCCTCGGCATTCTGATCTGTTCCGGGATAATAGCTTCCCTCTTTCATCACCTGGTAAGCCGTCTTCTGCAGCTTCGAATCGAGCGGCACCTTGATCGTATATCCTCCTTGAAGAAGCTGCTCTCCGGAAATGGAATACTTGTCTTCCGCCTCTTTGATCACAAGGTCAATGTAGCTGTCAAACCAAGGTGTTTCCGACTGTTTCTTCACGTGCAATCCAAGCGTCCGGCCCTGCGCGGTGACAGCCTCTTTCGCACTAATATAGCCTTGGTCATTCATCATACCTAGAATTGTATCACGCCGCTCCTTATTTTTATCAGGATGCAAAATCGGAGAGTACGTAGAAGGCGCCTTCGGAATAGCGGCCAAAACAGCGCCTTCAGATACAGTCAAATCTTTTACTTCTTTATTAAAATAATAGTGGGACGCCGCTTGTATGCCGTAAACCCCATGTCCGAAGTAAAGCTGGTTTAAATACATTTCAAGCAGCTTGTCCTTGCTGTAATCCCGTTCAAGATTAATCGCAATGATCACTTCTTTTGTTTTTCTTAGAAACGTTTTGTCATGTGTCAGAAAAATATTTTTGGCAAGCTGCTGGGTGATTGTGCTTCCGCCTTCCACCTTTCCGCCTGCTAATATATCGCGATACACTGCCCTTCCGACAGATTTTGCATCAATGCCGTGATGCTCATAGAATCTTTTATCCTCAACAGCGATAAACGCTTCTCTGACCTGCTTTGGAATCTCATTGATCGAGACCGGCTCGCGATTTTCTGTATACAGGCTTGCAACCTCATCTCCGTTTTGATCAACAATTTTTGAAGAAGCATGAAGAATAAGCTTTTTTTCATCTATGACATAATGGCCGAGAAAAATAATTGAAATATATCCTATTAAAGCGAGAAAAGCAGTTAACACTAAAATAATGATAGGTATAAAAAGTTTCTTTTTCTTTATCTTAAACATGAACTCACCTCGCCTTTCTAAAGGTAGTATGGGAAAAATTGTTTGGAATTATGTTCGAAGCACTCGCCAATAGAAACTTATACCATTGTTTTGATATACTAGCAAGCAGGAGGTGGCTGATATGAAGGTTTATATTACATATGGGACAGCCGATTTTTTAAAAACAATCGTAGAAAAGTATCCCTCAGAAAATATCCTTTTGATGCAGGGGCAGGAAAACGCCATTTTGATTCATGAAACAAACGGAGAAACCGTTTTCCAGGCACCACACGCTTATGAAGTCATTGACCAAGTCGGAGAGATCAAGCATCCCGGTTTTGCAGTATTGAACAATATTGCCGTCACTCAGGAAGGGCGTCCGCTGTTTGAAAACAGATTTAAAAACAGAGCGGGAAAAGTCGAAAATGAGCCTGGCTTTGAAGCAATTCGAGTGCTCCGTCCGCTTGACAGTGACACCTATGTCATTCTGACCTTGTGGGAAACGGAAAGCGCCTTTCAAGACTGGCAGCAGTCCGGTTCTTACAAAGAAGCCCACAAAAAACGCGATACATCTGCCGGAATTGACACAACGTCGATCTTCTCCCGGCCTTCCTATGTCACCACATATTTCGCTGTCGAATAGCTGCCGGCATGTCCGGCAGCTTATTTTATTGGGAGGAAAGCAAAATGAAGCATACTTGCCCAGTCTGCGGGTTTAAGGGATTGGCTGAACCGCCATATGATCATGAAGGCAATCATTCTCATGAAATCTGCCCGTGCTGCGGTTTTCAGTTCGAATTTGCTGATTACGAGATGCAGCACGAGGATGGTTCATATTTAGAACCATCGGAAAGCATCATCGCCTATAGAAAAAACTGGTTTGCTGAATTGTGCATCATTTTTTCTCCTGAATGCTTCCCAAAACATCTGCAAAAAGCGAATAGAGTATTAAGGCATCATCTGATTGAGCAGCTGAAACAGATCAATGTTCATCTTCCATCATAACCCTCCCCTCTGTCCCGGCACCTTCCGCCCGCCTATGAATAATCTGTAAGCGGAAGGAGTGATCGATGATGGAAGTCGGGATTTTGTCTGTCCATGTTCTGTATGTGTTTTTTATCGGAGCAATTATCCTATTTATGCTGCTGAGAAAAGACACGACATTTATTTCTCTATTCGGCATTTTTATCATATCGCTATGGGCCAGCCATTCACTTTCAGCTTCTGTCAGCAGTTTATTCCACAGCTTTATCTATGCGGCCGGCGAACTGCTGCCCACGATTTTCATCATTTGCTTTATCGTTTCGATGAGTGATTTGTTAACAAAAACAGGGATAAATGAAGCGATGATTTCTCCCTTTGCAAGCCTTGTGAGAGGGCCTGTGACTGCCTATTGGCTGATTGGAGGCCTGATGTTCGCCATTTCTCTCTTCTTCTGGCCTTCTCCAGGTGTCGCTTTGATCGGCGCCGTCCTGCTCCCCGCAGCCGCACGTGCCGGTTTGACGCCTCTTGCCGCGGCTATGGCCATGAACTTATTCGGACACGGTTTTGCCCTGTCAGGAGACTTTGTCATTCAAGCGGCGCCAAAGCTGACTGCGGATGCAGCAGGCATTCCAGTCGGTGATGTCGTCTCGGCCAGCATTCCGCTTGTGCTGATTATGGGTGTGACAACAACAACCGCTGCCTTTATCATGATTCAGCGCGAACGCAAAAAACAGGAGCCTCCAGCTTCTTTTTCCCCCGTTCTTTCCGGTGAACAAGACAACTCGCTGTACTTGCCAAAACGCCTGCGGTCCATACTGGCTTTTTTGATTCCGCTTGCCTTTCTTGCAGATATTGCCTGCATGCTCTTGTTTAACCTACAAGGAAATGATGCCACCGCGTTAATTGGCGGGTCTGCAATCTGTATCCTCCTTACCGTTCATTTTTTCGTGTATAAGCATAAAGGGCTTGAAAAAATCACCGGCTATTTTATTGACGGATTTAAGTTCGGTTTTAAGGTTTTCGGCCCCGTCATCCCGATTGCCGCTTTCTTTTATCTTGGCGACTCAGGCTATGAGAGCATACTGGGCACTTCACTCCCTAAAGGTTCCCACGGCATTGTCAACGATCTCGGCATTGCTTTATCCCATATGATGCCTATGTCAAAGGAGCTTGCCACCGCTGCATTAACTGCCGCTGGAGCCATAACAGGCCTTGACGGCTCAGGATTTTCTGGCATTTCTCTCGCCGGCTCCATCGCAAAGCTCTTTTCGTCCGCTCTCCATGCCGATCCCGCCGTTCTGACCGCGCTCGGACAAATCTCTGCCATCTGGGTGGGCGGAGGCACACTGGTCCCATGGGCGTTGATTCCCGCCGCGGCCATTTGCAAAGTTGATCCTTTTGAGCTTGCCAGAAAAAACTTCATTCCCGTCGCGATTGGCCTTTTGGTGACAACCCTCGCAGCTGTGATGATGCTTTGAAACAGCATGAGTTGAAATATTCAGACTTTTTCTATACAATCATGGAAAAGCATAGAAAAGGGGGAAGCGGCTTTGTCCATATCCACACTGCAGAAAGAGATAAACAAACAGCTCGAGGGCTGTTTTGAAGAAATGGTTGAGATCAGGCGCCATTTTCATATGTATCCTGAGCTCTCATTTCAAGAAGAAAAAACCGCCGCATTTATTGCTTCCTATTATGAATCGTTAGGAGTCCCAATCCGCACAAACGTTGGCGGCAGAGGGGTTTTAGCATATATAGAAGGAAGCGAACCCAGCCCTACAGTCGCTTTGAGGGCCGACTTTGACGCTCTCCCCATTCAAGATGAAAAAGATGTCCCTTACGCCTCCAAAGTGCCTGGTGTCATGCATGCATGCGGCCACGACGGCCACACCGCAGCTCTTCTCGCAGTGGCCAAGGTCCTTCACCAAAACAGACATGAACTGAAGGGAACATTTGTGATGATCCACCAGCATGCAGAAGAATATTATCCGGGAGGCGCAAAGCCAATGATTGATGACGGCTGTCTCGAAAACGCGGATGTGATATTCGGCACTCATCTTTGGGCAACTGAGCCGCTCGGAACTATTCTTTGCCGCCCCGGCGCCGTAATGGCGGCGGCGGACCGATTTACGATTAAAGTCTTCGGAAAGGGCGGCCACGGCGCTCATCCGCATGATACTAAAGACGCCGTCCTAATCGGTTCTCAAATCGTTACCTCTTTGCAGCACATTGTCAGCCGCAAAGTCAATCCGATTCAATCCGCCGTCATTTCGACAGGCTCCTTCATCGCCGACAATCCGTTTAATGTCATCGCAGACCAAGCAGTACTCATCGGCACAGCGCGTTCTTTTGATGAAAATGTCCGGGACATTCTGGAGAAAGAAATTGAAGCAGTTGTAAAAGGAATATGCAGCATGCACGGCGCGTCCTATGAGTACACCTATGAACAGGGTTATCCGGCGGTTGTGAACCATCCTGCAGAAACGAGCCACTTGGTGAGCACCGCAAAGAATACCGAGGGCGTTCAGCAGGTCATTGACGGTGAACCGCAAATGGGCGGCGAGGATTTTGCTTATTACCTACAAAACGTGAAAGGCACTTTTTTCTTTACAGGTGCCGCTCCCGAACAGCCAGACCGAGTTTATTCCCACCACCATCCGAAATTTGATATCAACGAAAAAGCCATGCTGACAGCGGCCAAGGTCCTTGCCGGCGCTGCGATCACCTATCATCAGCTATAAAAAAACAGCCGGAGTGTTTATTCTCCGGCTGTTTCCTTTAATATCCTCAGATGAAAAACATGTCTTGCCGTTTCTCCAAGCTGAGCAAGCAGCTTATAATTGGCAATTCCGCCGACTGCCGCTCCTACGCCCGGCAAAAGCTGAAAAAGCTTCACGACGTCGATATAATCGCGATATTCCTGCTGGAACACTCTCCAGTCGATGCTCTTTTTCTCCGTCTCCCAATTTTCGATGACAGAAAAAAGCGATTTACGGCCATCATCACTCGAAAACGCAAGCTGAAACACGAGCAGCAAAAACATCCTTTCTTGTGCATCCTTGACATTAAAGCCGTAAATGGAAGACAAGGTAAATAAACACTTCATCTTAATTGAAAGCAGCAGCGGAAAATCAGCAATGCCTAAAAAAATGCCGCCCGCTCCGGTGCCGACTCCCTCAGCAGCTGCCACTTTCTGATAAGAAACAATCGTTTTTTTCGCCAATTCATTTTTTTCACTGAGCGACAGTGCACTTGTATCCTTTTTATAAGTGATGATATTGGAGCCGGCCATTGTCGCTTCTACCATTTTTCTCACACTCTCGGTGACGACCGTATGGATTTTTTCAGGAATCCGTTCATTCACCTTCGTCTGGACACGCTTCGAAAAGCGTTCAAACATGGAATCCTTTCGCAAAAAATGCATTTTCCATTCCAAAGCTTCCTGCATCAGCAGCTGATTATCTGTCATTTGATTACCTCTTTTCAGTTCACAGCTTTCCGTGCTTTTTCAGCCTGGTTGTCATATAAGCAGGCAAAACAACAAAAATCAGAACGGCAGAACCGATCAGCGCGTACAGAAAACCGGTCAAGCCGGCTGCATAGGCAGATGCAACAGACATCAGCATCGCTTGAATACTAAGTGCAGTTTTTAATAGAGAGAAATAGCTTTTCAGCTTTGTTTCTTTTTTCACAGGGTACAGCTCTTGAAGCGCCAGATGGTCAAAGTGGCCGAAGAGCGGCAGAAGCTGAATGCCCGTAATGAAAATGGCAAACACAGTCAAAACCGCGGCAATCAGCGGGCTGGCTGAGATATACATAATGATCAGCGCGAAAACGATCGTTAATCTGACAAGAATGCCCAAATAATCACTCGAACGCAAAAAGGCGCGGGTGAACATATAGGCAAATGTTTTGCGCTGTTCAAACGGCACGAGCCGCAGCAAAAAGTCGAGATAAGCTCTGCGTTTGGCTTGCTTTCGCAAATGCGGCACATCAGTAAACAGGTTGGCAATCCGATAGAAACGCTGCTTTCGTCTCAATTCGGACTCAATATGGCTCTCCCATTTAAATGTTTTTTGTTTTGCTGCGGAAGACATATACAGATAAAGAACAGCCATAATGACATAGACGAGAAGCGCATACATATAAACAGATTGGAAAACAAAATAAAGAACGAGTGTATTCGCCGCAAAGCGAATGATGACATCCATCCGTTTCATGCTGCGGTCGTTTTGGAAAGTCATGCGCCATTCCATTACCTGATTCCACGCTTTCAGCAGCAACAGTTGGACAAAGACCGCGGCATACGATACGAGCGAAGCCCCCGGTGTGACTTCGAAATAAAGCGGCATCGCAACGATACTCAGCGCAATAAGCGGAAACAGCTGAGACACATAGCTGTAGACAAACGCCTGCTTCAAGTAAGGCTCCATTTTTGCTTCAAGAGGCAATAAGAAAACAAGGTCAGCCTCCTTCAAAAGCGTTCGCACATAAGAGCTTGTCAACACGAGCGAAAACAGCACGGCCATCACCCAAAAGGACGGAAAGTGAGCGGGAATGTCCCGTATCCATTTGCTGTACCAGCTTGCAGCGCCCGCTAGAAAAAAAATCAAAACAATGACGAGGTGATCGTTGAGCATATATTTCATGTATGTTCTTGTTTCTTTGATATGCTCCTGCAGCCGCGACTGCCAAATATCAAGCATATTATTCATGGCCAGCGTCTTCCTTTGTAAGCTCAAGATACAAATCGTCCAGCGCCGCGTCCTTCATTCCAAACTGCTCTCTGAGCTCTGACAGCGTGCCGCGCGCCCGCACCTCGCCGTTATGTAAAATAATAAACGAATCGCAATAGCGTTCTGCCGTTGCCAAAATGTGTGTTGACATCAGCACGCTCGCCCCGCCTTTTTTCGCTTCATTCATCCGTTCAAGCAGCGCGTTAATGGCAAGCGGATCAAGCCCTAGAAAAGGCTCATCAATAATGTAGAGCGCAGGCTCTGCCAAAAATGCGCACATAATCATAACCTTCTGCTTCATTCCTTTAGAAAAATGGGCCGGGAACCACTTCAGCCTCTTTTCCATTCGGAATTCCTTTAAAAGCGGAGGCAGCCTTTTCTCCATCGTTTCTTTTGACAGTCCATATGCCATGGCTGTTAGTTCAAGATGCTCCATCAGCGTCAATTCTTCGTATAAAACAGGTGTTTCAGGTATATAGGTAAATTGTGAACGGTAGCCTTCCGGATCCTCAGCAAACGTTTTACCGTTTAATTCGATTGAACCTTTATGCGGGTCCATCAGCCCGATGATATGTCTGATTGTTGTACTTTTACCAGCACCATTCAGCCCGATTAAGCCGACAATTTGATTCGGTTCAAGGGTGAATGATACGCTTTTTAAAACCGGATTCCTTGTATATCCGCCGGTCAAGTCTTTTACCGATAGCAGAGACATAGTTTCTCCCCTTATAGTGTTTTTCTTCATAGTACCAAAAACAAGGCCTGATTTGAAACAATTCCCTTTTAACAAATGATGAATTTGCTGTCATAAAGAGACAGGTTCTGGACATCATAATAGTTGTAGAGGAAAAGCATATCAACTGAAAAATGAGGTGTTTGTCAAAGACGTCTTAGAAACAGTTGGATAGAAAATAAACATGTCCAATGCTCAAACCATTTCTCTTCACTGAATTGATGAATTCTTCATGTATGAAGCATTGTCAAATGAGGTGTTTATCGCAGGAATCGTTAGGCATTAAACAAGTCTTCATTTTATTGACAAATGAGGTGCTTACCAAAGGCATAACACATTTTCTTCATATAAGCTCTTCCTCTGCATTCAGGGTGAACGCTCGCCGTTCATCCTGTTTTCTATTTTCTGCATTTCTGTGGTACGATGAATGTATACATACTAAACAATTTCATAAGGAGGAACCCTCATGCATTGTGCAGAGAATTGTATCTTTTGTAAAATTATTGCCGGCGACATTCCATCCGCGAAGGTGTATGAAGATGAACATGTACTTGCCTTTCTTGATATCAGCCAAGTGACAAAAGGCCATACGCTTGTCATTCCGAAAACACATATTGAGAATGTATATGAATTTACAGATGAATTAGCAAAACAATATTTCCATGCTGTTCCAAAAATCGCCCGCGCTATCCGGGATGAATTTGAACCGATCGGCTTAAATACGCTGAACAATAACGGCGAAAAAGCTGGACAATCTGTGTTCCACTACCATATGCATATTATCCCTCGCTACGGAAAAGGAGATGGATTCGGAGCGGTTTGGAAAACGCATGCTGATGATTATAAACCGGAGGATCTGCAGAACATCTCTTCCTCTATCGCAAAACGCCTGGCCTCATCATAAGATGAGGTTATTTTATTTTGTGAACATTTCGCAAACATCCGTCAATTTCTTTTGATAATTCTAATTTTTTATCAAAAAACTGAATTTTTGTGATAGGATAATTGTATTATTTTATACATTAACGTGGAAAACAGGGAGAGATCATAATGGAACGTACAACGAATTTTAACGCAGGTCCTGCAGCGCTTCCACTGGAAGTTCTGCAAAAAGCACAGAAAGAATTTATTGATTTTAACGAATCCGGCATGTCTGTTATGGAGCTTTCCCACCGCAGCAAAGAGTATGAAGCGGTGCACCAAAAAGCGAAAAGCCTCTTAATCGAACTGATGGGCATTCCGGAAGATTACGATATCTTGTTTCTTCAAGGCGGGGCAAGCCTTCAATTCTCAATGCTTCCGATGAACTTTTTAACACCTGAAAAAACCGCACATTTTGTCATGACAGGCGCTTGGTCTGAAAAAGCACTGGCAGAAACGAAATTGTTCGGGAACACGTCTATCACCGCTACAAGTGAAACAGACAATTACAGCTATATTCCTGAGGTTGACCTTACGGATGTAAAAGACGGCGCATATTTACATATCACATCCAACAATACAATTTTCGGCACTCAGTGGCAGGAGTTTCCGAATTCTCCTATTCCGCTCGTAGCCGACATGTCCAGCGATATTTTAAGCAGAAAAATCGATGTGTCCAAATTTGATGTGATCTACGGAGGCGCCCAAAAGAACCTCGGCCCTTCCGGCGTGACTGTAGTCATTATGAAAAAAAACTGGCTGAAAAATGAAAATGCGAACGTCCCAAAAATCCTGAAATATTCCACACATGTCAAAGCGGATTCACTCTACAACACTCCGCCGACATTTGCGATTTATATGCTGAGCCTCGTTCTGGAATGGCTCAAGGAAAACGGCGGTGTGGAAGCTGTTGAACAGCGCAATGAACAAAAAGCGCAGGTTCTCTACAGCTGTATTGATGAAAGCAACGGCTTCTATAAAGGACATGCCAGAAAGGACAGCCGCTCACGCATGAATGTCACCTTCACGCTTCGGGATGACGAATTAACGAAAACATTCGTCCAGAAAGCAAAAGATGCGAAGATGATCGGCCTTGGCGGACACCGTTCGGTTGGAGGCTGCCGCGCTTCTATTTATAACGCGGTCTCTCTCGAAGACTGTGAAAAATTAGCTGCGTTCATGAAGAAATTCCAGCAGGAAAATGAGTAAAAAGTCTGGCTATGCAAACCGTCCGTTTGGTATACTGTTTGCATAATACATTCTGTAAAGCCTTCGCAATAAATGATGAGCATATTATTGGAGGGCAAAAAGCTTAGCAGAGGAGAGCATAGTTATGAAAACAAAAGAGTTAGTCATTATGGCTCTGTTTGCCGCAATCGGCGCAGCGCTTCATTCCATTATTCCGCCCTTTTTAGGCGGCATGAAACCAGATATGATGCTGATCATGATGTTCATGGGCATTCTGCTGTTCCCGCGGGTGCAAAATGTACTCGTCATCGGGATTGTGACCGGAATCATTTCCGCGCTTACAACCGCGTTTCCAGCCGGACAGATCCCTAACATCATTGATAAACCCGTATCAGCGTTTCTGTTCTTCTCCCTGTTTCTCTTGTTCAGAAAGAGCCGAAAAACAGGTGCAGCCGCTGTGCTGACAGTGATCGGGACCATCTTATCAGGAATTGTGTTTCTATCGTCAGCTTTATTGATCGTCGGTTTGCCTGGCGGTTTCGCTGCATTGTTCGCGGCTGTTGTTCTGCCGGCCGCTGTGCTGAATACAATCTCAATGATCATTATTTATCCGATTGTGCAAACCATTTTAAGGCGTTCAAGCTTTATGGAAGCTGCTAAATAATTGTCACACAAAACCTCTTCCGCTTCCGGGAGAGGTTTTTTTGAACAGAGCGCCCGCAGCATGTCAGCATGTTTTAAGCGAGGAGTTTTGTGAAAAAGATAAGACATAGTGTAAAGGCGGTTCCGGTTGAACAAACAAGCGCTTTCTGCCGGATAACCCTCTTGGGCGGATAAGAAGCAGCCTGGCTGAGAAGTCTGATATAGTAAACAGCGCCTGAAGCGAAGGCAAGTGTGATGCAGGATAATACAATCAAAAAGACAGACAACCTTCTCCCTCCTTTTCACTTAAAAAATATGCTAAAATAAAGCAAGCTATGTATAGAAGTTCAGGATTTCAACAAAAATGAAAAATGCTGAATGAATCCTATTTTGAAGAAAAAGACGGGGTGATTGTAATGGCGAGCGGACGTTCTCTATTAACAGGACTATTCGTAGGCGGCATCATCGGAGGAGCAGCGGTTCTTCTTACTGCACCTTCCTCAGGAAAGCAGCTGCGTGAAAAAATGAAAACCAATTATGATTCTTTTGAAGAAACAATCAAACGCTTAAAGTCAGACGGGCTTGCATTAAAAGACCAGCTGATCAAAGCGGCAAAAGAAAGCACGGATGTTATTAAAGACGTGGGCGGCGAGCTCCAAACGTCAATTAAAAAATGGCAGGAAGAGATCAAGCCTCACCAGCAGGATCTGCAAAAAGAAATTGCCGATATCGAAGAGAAAATCAGACAGCTGGAGAAAACCTTACAAAACTAATATCCTATTCAAAAGAAAAAAATGCGGGCCAAAATTGGACCCGTATTTTTTTTGGCCGAAAAACCCTTTCGTCGCAATGGTTTGTGAATTTATTAAAAAATTCTTACATTTTCATCTTTATTAATCTTTATTTTATTGGCATAATAGAGAAAAAGAAAAAGAGAAGCAGGTGACGTAATGAATCGAGTGGAACCGCCCTATGATGTGAAAGAAGCTCTAGTCTTCACCCAGAAAATGGCTCAGCTTAGCAAGGCTCTTTGGAAATCAATCGAGAAGGATTGGCAGCAATGGCTCAAACCGTATGACCTGAATATTAATGAGCATCATATTTTATGGATTGCGTATCAATTGAATGGAGCTTCCATTTCTGAAATCGCGAAGTTCGGGGTCATGCACGTATCAACCGCATTCAACTTTTCAAAAAAGCTGGAAGAACGGGGATATTTAAGGTTCTCCAAACGGCTGAATGATAAACGGAACACATATGTCCAATTGACTGAGGAAGGTACCGAGGTATTCTGGAGCTTGCTTGAGGAATTTGATCCGACACGCAACGCTGTTTTTAAAGGGTCACAGCCTTTGTATCATTTATTCGGAAAATTTCCTGAAGTGGCAGAAATGATGTGTATGATACGCCATATCTACGGCGATGATTTTATGGAAATTTTCGAAACGTCACTCACCAATATTGACAATGACTTTGAAAGCGTAAACGGAAAACTGAAGAAAAAAGCAAAGGACAGTGCGGCGGATGAACCGGCTGAAGAGCTTGAACCTGTAAACAGTTAATCAAAATGCTTCATGATGTCGATAAAGACTTCCATCAGCTCTTGATAAAGCCCCTGCTCATACAGGGCAAAAATCGTTTCATGAACATCTAATTTTTCATTCAGCTGTCCGGCAAAAAGCGCAAGGAGCTTATCAAAGGTTACAAATCCTTGCGCTTTTTGTGTTGCCAGCTCTTCCGACAATTCATCGCATATCCTCATAACCGCTTCCCCTTCTTCCTTGCTCAGCCCTTTATCAATGAGAAGCGCATAGAAGGGGTACCTGTCCATATCTACTGTTTTCACTAATAATTGTATGTAATATTCTAATCGCTCAATGCGATGATCCATCGAATCCATCCACACCACTTCTTTCTATCTTTAATCTTATTTTAGCTGATAATTCACTGAGAAGAAAGTTCTAACCCCATATTTCGCAGTTTGTTTGCTTGTTTCAAAAAAATACCTGCCGGATGATATTTTTTCTTAAAAAAGCATTGATTTTTTCTCTTGGGAGGAGTAAATTATTTTGAGATTCTATTCAAGATGTATGGAAGGATGACTTTGATGAATTGCTGGAAGACCATAAATCTCATGAAGGATTATGGCGCCGTTCGCATAATATTAACTGCTGTATGTTTTATGATTTTGGTTTTTATATCTACCTTTTTAGCTTTTGAGCTGCTGCGGCCTGGCACAAGCTTAAGCGATGAATATGTATCTTTATTCGGCGGTTTGCTCGTCGTTATTTTATTTGTACATAAAGTCATCCATGTCCTGCCAATCATCTGCAAAAAAAGAAAAATAGAAAAAAAGTTTTACATATTGCGCATGCGCACATGGAAACGTATACCAAAAACAACAATGCTCATTTCACTAGTAAGCCCGTTCTTGCTAATTACACCGGTATTGTTTTACGCAGCACTGGCATTTCCGAATCATGCTCATTATTTCTGCATGATCTCGGGCATTCACGCCGGCTACTGTCTGCCTGATTTCCTGCTGGCTCTCAAGCTGGTAAAAGCACCGAAAACCGCTTTTATTGATCAGGAAGCAGACGGCTTGGATATTCTTGTTGAAAAGTAGTCAAACCCTGGTGCTGATGGCGATTTTTCAATTTGCATTCTATCTTTTTTAATAAATATTTGGTAATGTAATATGGGACAGTTCAGAGAGAGGGGGAATCTCCCATCATTTTATTCTATTTTATCGTGGCTGCCGTGTTTATTTTATATTTCATAAACAGGCTCACCAATACATTATGCCTTGTCAGAGAGATTCCTGAAGAGCGGCAAGATAAGGTATTCCGATTTATTAATGTATCTATATTAATTTTACTGATCTCTTCGTTTGTGGAGATCTCCTTTACAGTGTAAATACGAAAGAAAGCATAGCTGCTGATTAAGCAGCTATGCTTTTTATGTTGATTAGTACAGCCAAGAAGCGCCGATGATAATCAATAAAATAAATAACACAACCAATAAAGCGAATCCGCCTGCAAATACTTCACCCATCTTAAAAAGCACCTCCTGTAATAAGCTTTATTTACCAATTACATGTTATGCAATTCATGTTTGAAACGATTAGGCGCTAGTGAAAATAAAGGATCGCTTATGTTGCAAGCGATCCTCGGGCTGCTTAGTAGATGTAAGCTGCACCTACGATGATAAGCAAAATGAACAGTACTACGAGCAACGCGAATCCGTTAGAGTATCCTCCGCTCATGTTACATACCTCCTTTTCTTGATCAATATATAAGTATGTCATCAGCAAAAGTTTGACTAGACGAATGCCCTTTATTTAAAATCTTTTTACAGAAAGCCACAATATGTTATGATACGCATAGGTAATTTAATTTGGAATGATTAGGAGTGTTTGAAAACAATGAAGAAAATCGCAATAGCAGCTATCACTGCTACAAGCATCCTCGCTCTCAGTGCTTGCAGCAGCGGCGACAAAGAAGTCATCGCAAAAACAGACGCAGGCGATGTCACAAAAGGCGAGCTTTACACAAACATGAAGAAAACAGCTGGCGCAAGCGTACTGACACAGCTAGTGCAAGAAAAAGTATTGGACAAGAAGTATAAAGTTTCGGATAAAGAAATTGACAACAAGCTGAAAGAATACAAAACGCAGCTTGGCGATCAATATACTGCCCTCGAAAAGCAATATGGCAAGGATTACCTAAAAGAACAAGTAAAATATGAATTGCTGACACAAAAAGCGGCTAAAGATAACATCAAAGTAACAGACGCCGATATCAAAGAGTACTGGGAAGGCTTAAAAGGCAAAATCCGTGCAAGCCACATCCTTGTCGCTGATAAAAAGACAGCTGAAGAAGTAGAGAAAAAGCTGAAAAAAGGCGAGAAGTTTGAAGACCTTGCGAAAGAATACTCAACAGACAGCTCTGCTTCACAAGGCGGAGATCTAGGCTGGTTTGCAAAAGAAGGCCAAATGGACGAAACATTCAGCAAAGCTGCATTCAAATTAAAAACAGGTGAAGTCAGTGACCCTGTCAAAACGCAATACGGCTACCATATCATTAAAAAGACAGAAGAACGCGGCAAATACGATGATATGAAAAAAGAACTGAAATCTGAAGTGCTTGAACAAAAACTAAATGACAGCAATGCCGTTCAGGAAGCTGTTCAAAAAGTCATGAAGAAGGCTGACATCGAAGTAAAAGATAAAGATCTGAAAGACACATTTAATACATCTTCAACAAGCAACAGCACTTCTTCATCTTCAAGCAGTTCCAAATAATAAAAAAGCTGTGCAGGCTCATTGAGCCGCACAGCTTTTTTTATGCGATGGAATGGTTTTGATTTTCTTCTTCATGCTGCTGAGAACTGCGGCGTTCTCGCTCCTTTTCCATCCTCTCCATATAAATCTGCCCTTCTTTTTCAATAAAAGCCTGGTCTACTTTTTCTTCCTCTTTGGCTGCCGCCACAAGTTTATATGCGCTGAAAATAATGCCTACAATACAAAGATACACCCACCATGGAAAAAATAACACGGGCTCCTCCCCCTTTGCATAGATTCTTTATTCTTAACCATATGCGGGAATGAGACGAGTTATGTGCGGGAAAGACGCATCAAAAAGGACTGAGCTGAATATGTCAGCATCAGTCCTTTTTAAGTTATTTATGAAATGTCGGTTTATAAAAGGAACGGTTTTCCAGTGCAAATACACGTTCAGTATACTCGCCAGGCTTCACGCGCTCAAGCGCTCTGTCCATCATATTCATTTTTGCATCCAGATTGTCTATATAGTGAAGAATTTCCGCTTCTTTCACCATCGGCGGTTTCGGGCTGCCCCATTCTGCTTTGCCGTGGTGACTCAAAATCAAATGCTGAAGAATTAACACCTCTTCAGAATCGATTTGAAGCTCCTCAGCCGCTTTTGAAAGCTCTGTCACCATGATTGAAATATGGCCGAGCAAATTGCCTTCAACCGTGTACGAAGTGGAAACAGGGCCGGACAGCTCCTTCACTTTTCCAAGATCATGCAGGATGACACCGGCATAAAGCAGATCACGATCAAGAGACGGATATAAATCTGCTATTGCTTTCGCCAGGTTCAGCATAGAGACAACATGATACGCCAAACCTGAGACAAACTCATGGTGGTTTTTCGTAGCCGCCGGATAATCCATAAACTCAGCTTCGTGTTTTTTAACCAAAAACCTTGTGATTCGCTGGATATTCGGATTTTTCATTTCAAATATATATTGAGTGATGGTGTCCATCATTTCATTTTTCGGAATCGGCGCGGTTTCTAAAAAATCATCAATATTGACGTTTTCTTGCTCGCTTACCGGTCTGATATTTCTCAGCTTCAGCTGGGTGCGTCCGCGATAATGGTGAACATCGCCGACGACCTTGACAATCGTCTGCGGCGCATAGGTCACTTCATCACTTTGCTTGGCATCCCACAGCTTCGCTTCAATATCGCCTGACTGGTCTTGCAGCATCAGCGTCAAAAACGGTTTTCCATTGCTTGCAATCCCTTTCGTCGAGGATTTAATCAATAGATACTGGTCCACCTGTTCGCCAACCTCATGTAGCATAATCCCTTTAGCCATTCTATTAAAGCTCCCTCCGTATCTTACATAATACCAGTATATCACATACCGATTTTCAGCTATAGAACCTCTTTTATGACACCAAATGGATGATTTGGCTGCTATGAAATGCATCTTTTACGTGCTCATGGCATGTAAAATACAAAATCTGCCTACCGCCTTCAGATAAATCATACAGAACATGTAATACACGTTTCAGCCTTTCCTGATCAAAATGAACAAAACTGTCGTCAAGCTGGAACGGAAGCTTTGACCCATCCTGGCGCGTAACGGCCAAAGCAAATCGGATCGCTGTATACAGCTGTTCACAGGTCCCTTGTGACAGCTCTTCCGCATGATAGACAGTTCCATCGCGATGCATAACCATGATCGAATCATCCGTTTCGGAAAAATAAATGGTTTGGTAGTTTCCGTCAGTCAGAGGGCGGAAGAATTCTCCTGCCGTCTCTAGAAGGCGCGGAAGCTCGATTTTTTTATGCCGCTCCAATTTGTTTCTGATCACCTGTTTGATCATTTGTATCGAGGCCCATTTTTTAGCCGTTTCTTTTACACGTTCTTTTTGCATTTCGGTTTGAAGCTTGAGGTCTGACACCAATCCCGAGGCCTCTAATTGTTCCTGTTTGACTGAGAGCAGTGCGATTTGGCTGCGGAGCCGCTCGATCTCCTCAGTCAGCCGCTCTTTTCTTTCATTTTCAACAAATTGCTTATCTTTCAATTCAGAAAGCGTATTGGAATCTGCCAGTTCAAGTTCCTCCGGGTGTCCGCCTTGAAGCTGTGCGTTTACGTGATGAAGCTTGTTCTCCGTATCCTTCAATTGCCTGCTGATGTCGGCTATGGCAAAAAACGCATCTCTGTCTTTTGCAGCAGCCGCGGCAAATAACTGTTCGATCTGTGCGTGGAAATACTGTATTTCTTGCTCAAGTTCAAGCATCTGTTCCTTTGTATAATGAATATCTGTTTCAATTTCCTTTTTTTGCTTCTCAATTTCTTTTTCACGTTCAATGTTTTTCCGCAATGTGTGAAGGGCGTCCGAAATGGAGATATCCTGACTCTGATTCACGGGACGAAGCATACTGACGCGTTCTTCGAATGTTCTCCGGTGCTTTTTCAGCCTGCCTGCTTCAATGGTCAGCTCATGCTTTTTCTTCACTTCTTTTTTAACATCCTTCATTAAGCTGTATGCATCAAGCAAAAATGATGGATCTTCCTTAAATCCGAGCTCATTCATAAAACGCTCAACCTGTGTAAAGGACGGCGCCATTTCGGCTTCCCACTGTTCAAACTGCTGGATGACCCTTTCATACGCCGCCTCTTTTTGCTGGAGCGCTGCACGCTGTGTGAGAAGGTGCTGCTTATTGCGGTCATCCTCCCATAACGCTTCTCTAAGCATTTCAGCTTCTGCTGGTGAAATATCCGTCATGGGCTGTCTTGTCTCTCGGCTGTTTCGAGAAGACGGTTTTCCTGATACAAGCCAATACACAATAAGTGCAGCGCCGAAACTTATGGCGGGAATCCATTGCTGCAGCAGAGAAAAGAGAACGATGAACAACATACCAGCTACAATGACAGTCTTTTTCTGTTTAGCCTGCTGTCTTTCAAAAAACGTTAGCTGTTCTCTGAGCTTCGCTTGCTCTTGGTGCTGCCCCTGTGTTTCATCATATGCTCTAAGAGCTGCTTCTTTATCTTTTCTTTGGCTGTTTTCAAGAATCGCGGACGAAGCGGCATGAACGGCCTTTTCCACGTCTTCCAGCTCTTGCCGGGCAAGTTCAAACGTCTCGTCAAGCTGCCGTTTTCTGTCTCTTGCCTGTACATATTGCTGCACCGCTTGCTGAAGCTGCCATTCATAATCATATGAGGTGTTCATATTCAGGAGCTCATTTTCATCCGTTTTATTGAGCTGTTCCAGCCCTGCCGCTGTCTGCGCAGACGTCTGGCGCAGCTGTGCCTGAATGGCGGCCAGCTGTTCTCCCCAGGATTGGTACATATGAAACCCTGCCGAAAGCTCTTGTATCAGCGTTTCTTTCGCCAATAGTTCTTTATTGGGGATAAGCTTTTGCCTCTGTTTGTCCAACTCCGCCATCTTCACCCGAAGCGCCTCAAGCTGTGCTGATTTCGGGTGCAGATGGGATTCATATTTTTCCAGCTGATGCAGTCCGTCAGCAGGAAATTGTCCTGCATGTTCCGGAAATTCTGCAATCACCTGTTCGAGTGTCGCTTTTTCATTTAGCAATGGTTTTCGCTCAATCGCTCCCTCAATCATTCGGATATGTCCCGCCGTCTCTTTCAATTCGGTTTCCGCGGCTGCAAGGCGGGCTTCAAGCGTTCGTTTTTCCCCGAGAAGCTGATGATAGCCCGCTTCCTCTGCTTCAGCCTGTTTTAGCTTCACTGCCAGCTGCTTAAGCGTTTCCAGCTCCTGATTCAATTGAGGGTTTCGCCCATTTGGTTTATAGAGCCTTTCGCTTTCCTTCGTCAGCCTTGAATCAAGCTTTGATACGGCTTCAGCACCAAACAAGCTGGAAAAGAGCAAAAATTCCCCTATCTTATCCCGATTAAAGGCGTGAATTTCCTGCAGCCCGAATACGTCAAACGAATATATGGCTTTGTACAACGACCTGTCTGTGCCCTGGAACAGCTGCTTTAAAACATCTCCCTGCTTTACTTCGCCCTTTTCTGTGTACACGCTTAGTTTTTCGGCAGTCCCTTTCGTCCGTTCGATCTTCAGCACCCCATATTCAGGATGTTCAGCTTCAAGAACACCGCCGTAGACACCGCCTGTTTTCGGTTCATATTTTTTTGTTTTTGGAAAACCGAACAGCATACTTTCAATAAATGACATCATCGTCGTTTTTCCTGCCTCATTTAATCCGTAAATTACTTGGACAGGAGAGGCGGAAAAGTGAAAGGTCCGATTGGAAAATTTTCCATATTGGTAGATATGTAAAGATATAATTCGCAAAGCTGTCACCGCCTCATGTATCAAGCACCTTAAGCTGCCTTTTCAATAAAATCTGTGCCTGCTCTTTTATTTCCTTTACTTCCTCTTGGCTAAACCGGTCCGCGTGCCTTCTATACACTGGATGCCGCTCAAGCCCTTCCAGCACGTCTGACAGATCGCTGCGATCAATGTCTTCAAATAAACCGCCAAAAAAAGGATCAAGGTTTGTTAGGTTTGCTTCGTTTTCTGTCTCATCGTCCAATCTAAGAGGCCAAACGAAACGTTCCTCCTCCGCTTCTTGCTCCTGAAGAGCTTCAAGAAACTCATCTAAGGTGCCTTTTGGCGCCTCCAGCAGCCATTCCGGCGCCGTCCCTTGTAAAACAAGCCTTACACAAACAGGGCTCCCCTTTTTCCGCAGCCTCGAAAACGTGTTCTCCACCATTTGGAAGAGGGCGGTCATATTCTTTGCCTCCGTCACATCAACCGCCGCTTTTTCCCACAGGACATCGTGCGCTCTCTGAAATTCATAAGATATATCTCCGTTTGTCACATGAACGAGATAATAGCCTTTATCTCCCGTCTCCTTCATATGGCGTGCTTGCGTGTTTCCCGGGTAAATGACTGCCGGATGCTCGGCAGATAGAACCTGGCGTTTATGTATATGGCCAAGCGCCCAATAATCCATCCCGCTTTTCACGAGGTCGTCATGTGTAAACGGGCAATACGGATCGTGTCCTTCAGATCCTGACAGCGTGCCGTGGAGCATGCCGATATGAAACGGTGCATCAGTTGATCTCCGATAGCGGGCGGCTTGGTTTTCCATCACTGCTCTGGCCTGATAGCTGAAGCCGTAAATGCTTGCTATGCGCCTGCCTTCTTTAAAAAATGATTTTTCTTCTGGAACAGCGGACGAAAAAATATGGACATTCTCAGGCCATTCAATCGGCGTCCACTCCCCGCCAAGATGATCGTGATTCCCAAAGATGACGTATACCGAAATTCCGCACTCTCTGAGTCTTTCAAACTGTTTTTTCAAAAAGAGCTGAGCCTTTAAGCTTCGATTGGCTTCATCAAACAGATCTCCCGCAAGCAAAATGAAATCAACGTGCTCTCTCACTGCGGCGTCTATCATATGTCTCACGCTTGCAAACGTGCTTTCTTTAATCCGGGCAAAAATCGGCTCCGGCAGATGCGATATCCCGTAAAACGGGCTGTCAAGATGAAGATCTGCCGCATGAATAAAGGTTAGATCAGTCAACATTCTGCTCCTTTCCAGGATGAAGTACCCTTATTTTAGCACCGAATTCTTGCGAATGCACGTTCTGTCAATAAAGAAACAGCCTGAGAATCCCCAGGCTGTTTTCCAATCAGTTTTTCGCTAAACGAAGCGCTTGTTTGATCGCTTTGAACGCGCTTGAATTGCCGTAAATTAATACACCGCCTTTATAAATTCTGGCGCCGATAACGGCCAGTATGACAATGGTGAGCAGTGTGATTCCGATTCCGACAGCCGCCTGCCAGAACGGAATATCAAGCATGCCGACGCGCAGGAACATAATCATTGGCGTAAAGAACGGAATAAACGAAGTTACCGTAATAAATCCTGCGTCAGGCGCATTCAAACCGAACATCGCGATCATAAAACCGGCGACAACCAAAAGCGTCATCGGCGTGATCGTTTGCTGCACGTCCTCTATTCTGCTGACGACACTGCCGAGAAACGCGGCAAGTGTCGCGTACAAAAAGTATCCGAGCAAAAAGAAAATGACAGCATAGATGACAGTGGTTGCAGATACGTCGGTCAAATTAAGGAACCCGCCGACAGATGAAGCCGTTTCGCTCTTTTGGTTCAGCTTAAGCGACAGAGAGCCGGCTCCTATAATAATAGCAAGCTGTGTGATCCCGACAAGCCCGATACCAAGCAGCTTTGCAAACATTTGCTGGATCGGCGGCATACTTGAGATCAGGATTTCCATAACTCGCGAAGATTTTTCGGTTGCGACCTCCATCGCTATCATGCTGGCATACATAATCACCGAGA
The DNA here is from genome assembly GCF_038004765.1 of Bacillus sp. FSL R5-0576. Lineage (NCBI taxonomy): Bacteria > Bacillati > Bacillota > Bacilli > Caryophanales > Bacillaceae > Bacillus > Bacillus sp. FSL R5-0576. The sequence goes on along the minus strand of NZ_JBBORU010000001.1, from coordinate 935,793 downwards.
AATAAATAACGAACAGCATAATGTAAACAAGCCCTACCGTCTGGCCAAGCTCTTCCTCAGACTTTGCCCCTTCTTTCAGCGCCTTCTGCCCCACAGTAACGGGCGCATAAAGGCTGCTAATCGTTTCCTGCGACACGCCGAGCTCCGCTGTTCCGACAGCTGTTTTGGTTTGCGTCAGCGCCTGCTGCAGCGTTTGATACGTGCTTTCATCAGAAATCGTTAACGCTTTATATGTTCCTGAAATGGTCCCTTTTTCATCTCGTTTGATGATGAGCATGCCATCGAGTGATTCATCTTTGACTTGCTTTGTGACCTCATCCTCCGATTGCTTCGACAGCTTCACATCAAAATCGCCGTCTGTATCCACCGCTTTCAGCTGCTTAGAAAAAACCGGATATAATTCGTTTGTTTCATCAACAACGGCGATTTTTTCTTTCGCATCGTCACCTTGAAACAAAGAAATGATCGACTCCAGATTTGTTACAACTAAAACAAGCAGCACCGTGATGACAGTCGAAATAATAAAGGATTTTGCCATAATCTTATTTTTGTATGTATGAGAAAGCATGATCCAAAATTTATTCATAGACGGCCCCCACCTTTTCTATAAAAATATCATGCAGTGACGGCTCTTCAAGCTCAAACTTTCTGATAAACCCTTTTCCTTGGAGCATAGCAAAAATCTCTTGAGAAATGTCTTCATTGGCAATCTGCAGCTTGACACCGTCTGCCGTTTCCTTCCATTGAAGAATGCCTTCATGGGACTGCAAAAAGCGCAGATCGTCATCGGAGTGAATGGTAACATTCTTTTTACCGAAAGAACGCTTGATCTCCTTCAGCTTGCCTTGTACAACCGGTTTTCCTTTCTGCAATATGCAAAGGTTCTCACAAAGCTCCTCCACATGTTCCATCCGATGGCTTGAAAATAAAATAGAAACACCGCTGTTTTTCAGCGAGATCACAGCCTCTTTTAACAGCTCAACATTGACAGGGTCCAAGCCGCTGAATGGTTCATCAAGAATCAGGAGCTCCGGCTTATGCAAAACTGCCGAAATGAATTGGATTTTCTGCTGATTCCCCTTCGAAAGCTCTTCCACCTTCTTATTCTCGTAATCAGTAATATTGAAGCGTTCAAGCCATGTCCCGAGCTCTTTTACAGCCTCTCGCTTCTCCATCCCTTTTAATCTGGCAAGATAGACGAGCTGATCCCTTACCTTCATTTTCGGATAAAGGCCCCGCTCTTCCGGCAAATAACCGATTTTGTTGCTGATATGATAATTCACAGGACGGCCCTTCCAGCTGATTGAGCCCTCCGTAATGCTTAATAATCCTAGGATCATGCGAAACGTCGTTGTTTTTCCCGCTCCGTTTGCGCCTAATAAACCGAACATTTGCTGTTCCGGAATATCTAAGTCCAATCCGTCAACGGCTTTATAATCTCCAAATGTCTTCGTTACGTGATCAATTGTAAGCACTGAATCTCCTCCTTCCCTGACCCATTATATACTAATTTTGGATAAAGCATAATAAAGGATTTTGATTTCCTTTTTAGAATATAAATGAAGAAAGACTGATAAACCTTAAAATGGAGGAGAAACCTGATGGCTGATTACTTCCTTACCGTATTTGATCCTTCGGGGAACACGCTGGTAAACGAGCGATTCGAGGCAGAACATGAAGAAGCAGCAAAAACGCATGGTGAAGCCCTCTTAAAAGAAAAAGAGCTTCATAGTCATACTCATCGTTTAGTCAATGCAGTCGGAAAGCTGATTTTGTTTCACAGATGATCAGCTTTCCGGCTGATCTGTTACGCTTGAAACTTCGGCTCCCGTTTTTCTAAAAAGGCACGGATTCCTTCTTGGTGATCCTTGGTCCTTCTCATTCTCTCTTGGGCGCTGCGCTCAAGGGATAGCACTTTTTTCAGTTCTTCAATCTGGAGGCTTTGAAAAATAGCTTTCGTTTCGATCATCGCCAAAAGAGGGGAGGCCAACAGGGTTTCGATAATGGGTCTTGCGCCTTCGGCAGGGTCTCCAGCAAATGTCCCATCAAGAAGCCCCATATCGGCAGCTTCCGAGGCAGATAGTTTTTTTCCGCTCCAAATCAGTTTTTTCGCTTTTGCTTCACCGATTCTTTTCTTCAGCAAATAATGTCCTCCGCCGTCCGGAACAAGCCCAATGCCGATAAAATTCATCGCGAGAACGGCGTTTTTTTCAGCGAGCACAATGTCCGCACAAAGCGCCAAACTCAGGCCCAGTCCCGCAGCAGCGCCATGAATGGCTGCAATTGTCACTTTCTTCATCTGATATAAATTCAGGGTGACAGCCTCAATCGTATCCATCAGCCGTTTAAATTGATCAGAGTCATGCTCTGATGTCATCATCCTGATATCACCGCCGGCCGAAAAGCCTTTCCCGCTTCCTCTCAGGAGAACGATGTGCGCCTCGCTTGCAGCCGCCATTTCGACTGCCTCCTTCAATTCAGACAGCATCTGTTCATTCAGGGCGTGATGGGCATCAGGCCGATTCAGGATAATCTCTGCAACGGCCCCATTACATGCATATTGAACAAACTCCATATAAAGCACCTCCATGTATGCGCTTGCTTTTTTCTTTCTCCTATACATTCCTCGCCATCCTCAAATAAACCTTTTTATTTTTCAAGGTCAATAGATACTGAAAAATGCATATTGTTTGAATGGAAACATAAAGTTTTATATAGTGAAAAAGAAGGGATATCTTGACGAGAAGGGAGGAAAGGAACATGGATAAATTGCTGATCAGTTTTCTGTTAAGTTTATTTATGGTGTACTTTCCCCCTTCGGACGTGGTTCTGCCTTCCCAGTTTGAAGCAAGCACTGACAGCTATGTGCCTATGTCCTCATATCCGCAGGAAACACAATCGGCAAAAACGCCGGCGCCGGGCAGCATGCACCCGGCTGAGCTGATCAAAGAGTACAGCCCGCTGGCGCAGTCTGTCAGGCAGCTCTCTGTCAAACCACTTGACGAACCGCTGATAAACAGGCTGGAAAAGGCTTGTGCCGTCCCTGTCAAATACCAGTCTAATTACCTCCGAATATAATTTGCTCAAGTTTTATTTGTAACTCACCCCATACTGCCAACACTACATTCGGAGGGATTTTCATTGAATATTAAAGAAAACGATCTGCCGGGCATCGGCAAAAAGTTTGAAATCGAAACAAGAAGCCACGAAAAAATGACGATTATCATTCATGATGACGGAAGAAGGGAAATTTACCGGTTTAATGACCGGGACCCGGATGAGCTTCTTTCAAATATTTCATTGGATGATTCTGAAGCAAGGCAAATTGCAGCTATTCTCGGGGGCATGGTCTATAAACCGCAAGCTCTGGAGTCCATCGAAATGGCCTTCAGCGATCTTATTATTGAATGGTTTAAGGTCGAAAAAGGCGCCAAATCGATCGGGCGCACACTCGGAGAGCTTGATGTCCGCCAGAATTACGATGTCACTGTAATTGCCATTATCAAACACAACCAGGAAAAGCTCCTAAATCCCGGAGCCGATTCGATTATTGAAGAAAATGACACCCTTGTCCTCTCAGGTGAGAGAAAGCATCTGAAGAAACTGATTCACGATTTTCTTTCTGGAGAGGGCGTGTGAGCCCCGATGGACCATCTTGTATTTGAAGTCGGAACTGCACTTGTGCTTGTGGCAATCGCCAGTGTGATCGCCAATAAAATTAAATTTTCGATTATTCCGTTTCTGATTGTGCTGGGAATGCTTGTTGGACCGCACGCGCCGAAAATAGGGATTATTGATCTAACATTTATTCAAAGCAGTGAAATCATTGAGTTTTTCGGGCGAATGGGCGTACTGTTCCTCCTCTTCTATCTCGGACTCGAATTCTCTGTCGGGAAGTTAATCAAATCAGGAAAATCAATCGCGGTCGGCGGAACGATTTATATTTTGATTAACTTCAGCCTCGGACTGCTTTACGGATTTATCACCGGATTTTCCTTTCTGGAAGTCCTCATCCTCGCAGGCGTCATCACAATCTCGTCAAGTGCGATTGTCGCAAAAGTGCTCGTTGATTTAAAAAGAACCGCCAATCCGGAAACCGAATTGATTCTCGGCATCATCATGTTTGAAGATATTTTCCTTGCCGTATATCTGTCCGTTGTTTCCGGCCTTGTGCTAGGTGATGCGACATCCGTAGGGAGTGCACTCTTGTCCATTTTGATCGCCTTCGGTTATATGCTGCTGTTTTTTATCGCAGCAAGAAAACTCCCGCCGCTGTTGAACAAACTGTTGGACATTCGCTCAAACGAAGTGTTTATTATCGTCATTTTCGCAGCGCTCTTTTTTATCGCCGGGTTTTCCGAGACGATTCATGTAGCAGAAGCAATCGGCGCGCTGCTGCTCGGTTTGGTCTTTTCAGAAACAGAGCATTCCGATAGGATTGAACACCTCGTCGTTCCGTTTCGCGACTTCTTCGGTGCGATGTTCTTTTTCAGCTTCGGCCTCAGCATCGATCCGTTTTCGCTCGGTGAAGCGGTTTGGCTTGCGTTGGGTGCAGTGATTTTGACCATTCTGGGAAATTTTATCGCCGGAATGGTGGCAGGACGACGCGCAGGGCTTTCTCATAAGGCTTCATCGAATATCGGGCTGACGATCGTATCGCGGGGAGAATTTTCGATTATCGTTGCGAATCTCGGGATAGCCGGCGGACTGTCAGCCACATTAAAGCCGTTTGCCGCATTATATGTCCTCATTCTGGCGATTTTGGGACCGCTTGTCACAAAGGAATCAAAACGAATTTACCGCTTGCTGAACAAGGTATTTAAATGGAAGCCTGATGTCCAGCCCGCAAAAAAACAGGGATAAAAAAAGCAGCACTGTGATCAGTGCTGCTTTGTCGTTTTCTCAAAAATCTGCTCTAAATATTTGATTTTTTCGTCCGTGTAGTGCTCGAAGCGCTCATTGTACGATTTCGGATCTTTCGGATTCGCAAAATGCGTAATTTTCCCTGTATCCCGATCAATAAATTTACTAGCAGCGCCGCAGCCGATGCCAATAATCGTCTGCACCTCTTCCATAATCATAATGTTGTAGATGCTTTCTTGTCCCGGCAAAGAGTATCCGACGTTTTCAAGGTTTCCAAGAATGTTTTTCTGGCGGTATAAATAATAAGGCACGTACCCATGCTCTTTCGTCCAGGCTACCGCGTCTTCCATCATTTGAGAAACCTCTTCCCTGCCGGCAACTTTGTACTTATGCTTGTTTCTCGTCATTTCTGACGCCCGTTTAAATGAAAGAGTATGAACGGTAAGGGATTCCGGCATCAGTTTTTCTGTTTCTGAAAGACTGTGCCTGAACTCCTTCACGCCTTCCCCAGGCAAACCAATAATCAAGTCCATGTTGATATTATTCATGCCGTGCTGGCGTGACAGATGATATTTCTCAATGGTCTCTTCAACCGTATGGTGCCGCCCGATCGCCTTTAGCGTTTCGTTTTCATAGGATTGCGGATTGATGCTGATCCGATCAATGTCATATTTGTTTAAAACGGCGAGTTTTTCTTCTGTAATCGTGTCAGGACGACCGGCCTCCACCGTAATCTCACGAATGTTTTTCACATCCGGGAAGGAGCGGACCATTTCTTCATACAGCAGATCCATCTCCTCCGCTGTAATGCTTGTCGGTGTCCCGCCGCCAAAGTAAATGGTTGTAACCTTAACATCATGCTCCTTCAGCCATTCACCGATTTTCTGCATTTCGTAATGCAGTCCCCATAGGAATGAGCCGACTCTGCCCGCCTGTCCTTGGATGGCATACGCAGGGAATGTGCAATACGCGCATTTTGTCGGGCAGAACGGAATGCCGATATAAATGCTGACTTCATCCTTTACTCGATACAAATCCGGCACTGCCGCCAGCTGACGATCAACAATTTCCTGCATTAGCATGATTTTTTCATCATGAATTAAATAGTCTTTTTTCAACTCAGCATGCGCTTGCTCCTTGGACATTCCGCTTTGCAGTTTTTTATGAAGCAGCTTTGTGGGCCGGATTCCTGTGAGGATTCCCCACTTCTGCGTAATGCCCGTATACGCCTGAAGAAGATTGAGATACACATAAGAAATTGTGTTTTTCACTTGCTTAAAAGCTTCTTTTTCATTCATGCCGGGAGAAAAGAATTTTGTATGCTGTTCCTTTATGCCAGTTCCCTTCACTTCTCCCGAAACCGTCACATGCTCATCCGTTTGTGACAACGCTAAAGAAATGACAAAATCTGCGGGCTCCTCTCCGCCATACGCAAGCTCGCACTCTTCAAAAAACAAATTTGCAATATTTTGCAGAGGCCGATGCAGACGGTCATCATGTATGCCTTCTATTTTAATTTGCAACTTCATCACCTAATTTATCAGATTCAAAACTTTCTTTAGTGTACAGAAATAAACTGCTAAAATCAATCCGGCAAAAAAGCCGCCGCACCTGTCAGGGTGCGAGCGGCTTTTTTACACACGTTTCATGTGGAACTTATCAAGAAATCCTTTTCGCTGCTGCATTCGGAAATATTCCTTCATCATATAAGCGACACCTTGCTCGTCATTGGACCTTGTAACCCAATCTGCCTTTCTCTTAATTTCCGGAACGGCATTCCCCATCGCTACCCCAAGACCGGCAAGTTCGATCATCGGCAGATCGTCATACTGATGCCCAATGGCCACGACATCATCCATACTCAGGCCCAGCTCTGAAGCGACGAGGGCCAAACCCGCTTCCTTCGAAACACCTTTCGGGACGATATTCAGCTTCTCATCGTTTACGCGAATCACGTCCACCGCAGGGAAGGCTTTTGTAATTGTTTCTGTAATGTCATGCTGAATGTCGTGCTCCGTATACACCTCGATGACGGGTGCACTCACCGGCTCATCCATGAGGAGATCGCTTAATGATTCAACGAACTGGACTGGATAAAAGATCGGGTCAGACGGATGAATGAGTGCTTTCCCCAATAAATTTGAATTCACCTTTTTCTTGTTTCCGATGGAATACTTTTCGTGAAGAAGCCGAATATTACATTGATAGCTCTCCAGCACTTGAACAATGTTAAAGGTATGATCATCAGAAATTCTTTTTTCAAAAAACGGGGCGTCAATTTTCTCAGCGATATATGCCCCGCTATGGGTGATCAGCTTGGCATCAAGCTTTAGCGATTTCGCTATTTTCTGTGCTGAGCGAAAATGACGGTTGGTCACAAGTGTGACGTAAATCCCTTTTTTCTTTACATATTCAATCGCGTCTTTCGTTGCCTGATGAATCTTCCCGTTCGACCGAAGCAGCGCTCCATCTATATTTAAGGCAAGCAATTGTTTTGACACAGAGATGTCCCCCTCCTTGATGACTGTACTTGTGTATAGGATATGACCCTGTCTCTGTGTTTAGAACAACCTTTTCTTAAAGCAAAAAAAGCCTGGCTCAGCAGACTTTATGTATGGCTTGTTGATAGGATACGATCGAAGCAGCCATTCTCCCTAATATCGTTATTTCGATTTACGAAAAATCATGTATCAGGAACCCCTTGTTTGACCAATGATGCGCTCCGAACACTTACTCTCTGTTGCTTATCCCCTCTATATAACGGCATGATATGCGACCGTATCCATTTGAAATAGGTAAGTGTAGGCGCTTTCAATGTTATTATCTCAGTTTTCCTTTCCGATGACAAGGGTTTTTTTAACTAAAAAAAGTAACCGACTTTTGTATATCCGTGGTAGGATCAGTTGTTAATTTTTAGGATCATACACTTGATCCAGAACGTACATTCCCATACAATATAAATAATAAACGAAAAAGCGGTGTTTTATATGGCTGATTTAAAAGAAATATATAATGAAGAACTGATATCTCAGTTGATCCATCATGTAAGGTCATCCTATCCTGATTTTAACAAAAACAGATTCTTGGATACATTACGGCTGGAGGACTGGCCTGAACTCACTTTAAAAGAGCGGATGCGCCGCGTGACAGTTTCTTTATACGAAACTTTGCCAAAACAATACGTTGAAGCGCTCGCAATTTTACGGGATACAGCACCTCATTTTAAAGGACTCAGCGGAATTTTATTTCCAGATTATGTGGAACAGTACGGGTTAGCGCATTGGGAAGAATCAATAAAGGCATTGGAATACTTTACGCAATATTCGACCTCAGAATTTGCTGTAAGGCCTTTTTTGCTGTTAGATCAAGAAAAGATGATTGCACAATTGCTTGCATGGTCTGAGCATAAAAATGAACACGTGAGAAGACTTGCGAGCGAAGGCAGCAGGCCCCGCCTGCCATGGGGAAAATCGATACCGGCTTTGAAATCGGACCCTTCCCCCGTATTGCCGATCCTTGAGAAGCTGATGCAGGACGAGTCCTTATATGTAAGGAAAAGCGTGGCCAACAACCTTAATGATATATCAAAAACGCATCCTCATTTACTGAGAAAAGTCGCAGATCAATGGTACGGAACACATCCCCATACAGACTGGATTATCAAACACGCCCATCGGACCTTATTAAAAAAGGGTGATAAACAGGCCTTAGCGCTTTTTGGTTATGAAAATGCTGATTCGATACAACTACATGATTTAACATGCCAGCCCAAACGTATAGTTATTGGCGAAAGCCTTGAATTTTCTTTCTCTATTCATTCAGACAGGGATCAAAAAGTAAGAATTGAGTACGCAATTGATTTTGTAAAAGCAAGAGGCCAGCGTCATCAGAAAGTATTTAAAATAACTGAAACAACTATACGAAAAAACGAAACGAAGCCATACACAAGAAACCAATCCTTTAAGGATTTAACCACCAGAAAGCATTACAAAGGAATTCATACATTATCAGTGATCATCAATGGAGAGGTAAAAGATTCATTGGATTTCCAAGTTTGCTGAATGAATAAAAAATCCCTTCTTATCCAAGAAGGGATTTTGCTGATTAGCCTTCAACACTGCCGTAAAGCTCTTCCAAAGGCTTCATAATGATTTTGTTCAATTCACCAATCAGCATGCTCATGCGCTGCTCCGCTTCCATCAGCTGAGAAATTTTTTCGTGCTGCTGTACAAGCGCTACTGTTTTTTGAGCCTGCGTCACTTCTTCTTGTGTAATCTCTTCTCCTGCCATTTGTTTTTGCTGGAGTCTAAGCTGTACATCACGGAAGTTTTCGAACATGCGCTTCGCTGATTCATCTGCGTTAACTTCGTCGTAAAGGTTTTTTAAACGGGTGAACTCTTCGCTCCCGCGTAATGCATTTTCCAGATCATACGCTACATCATAAAAATTAACAGCCATTGTAAATAGCTCCTTTCATCATTGCCGTTTGACATACCACTCCACTATAACAGACTATGGAGCTCCTTTCATTAATCAAAAACCATTTCTTCTTAAAAAAGGATGACAAACAGTGCTTGAATCGCGCCTATAATTCCGCCGAGAAGGCCCCCCAAATAGGTAATCATTTTAAATTCTTTTTTTGAAATGGACAGCACCATTTCTTCAAGACGCTCCACCGGGAACTGATCCACCTGCTCCTTGACGATTTCCTCAAGACGCAACCGTTTTAAGACACTTTCAAGGTTGGACGAAATCCCTTCAAGCAATTTGTCTAATAGTGCCGGCAGCATTTGCTGGGTCAGCTCAGATTCATAGCGGACGGTAAGCGTGCCAATCGTATTGTTGAAGAAAGGGGCAGTCGAAAATGCTTGCAGCATTCTTCGTTTCAAACTGAAAATGAGCGCCTTTGCATTCCATTTTTCGTCTGCTTCATTAAACGTATACTCCCTCAGCTTGCCCCATTCGTTTTTTAAGAGATCAGAAAGCAATTTATTTGTTTCCTCATTCCGCAAGAATTTCAGCAGCTCCGGCAGCACGCGATCCGCAAGGCTTGAATTGCCAAGAAACATTTGCACCATGCTTCCAAGCATGCCGCGCTCTTTTAAAAAGTCATCAATCATATTGCCAAGACGGATTTTTCCTTCATCACTTTCAAAATAACGGACACTCCGTGACAATATATATCCTGAAATCATCGGAATTTTTTCCTCAAGCTTTTCCTGCACCTCTATAGGCACCAGCTCTTTTAACGATTGGTCCCCGTATTGGCGGAAAAGCTCATTCAGCTTATCATCGGTCCAGCTGCTGATCCATGCATCAGCAGCTTTTTCGGGGCGCTTCATCCCGGCTTTTTCAAGCGCTTCTTTTACTGTCACTTCAGAAAGTGACAGCTTTTGAATCAGCTGTTCCCCCACTCGAAGAGCCTGCGTTTTGGCTGCATCAGAGACGAGCCGCTTTTTAATGCCTTCAGGGGTTAAGAGATGATTGACTACCATCAGTCCCATTTGTTTTGCAAGTTCATCTCGCCGTCTTGGAATCAGCCCGGGCGTAAAAGGAACTCGCTTCCCAAACAAATAGTACGCTTTATACGGCCTAAACAGCATTTGAATTGCTAAATGATTGGTCACCGCTCCAATAGCAGCGCCGATCACGATCATAAAAATAAAGGTTCCTGCAATACCCATTCCTATTCATCTTCCTCCATCTGTGCTTCAGCTTTTTTCATATAGATTATGTACCTATACGTATTATAGAGGCTCATGCAATCACTTAGCAAACGAGGAGACAAATTCCTGTTCTTAGAAAATCAGCTTGTTCTTTTGGAATAGGGCAAGGTGGAGAATCGTATTCTGTAAAGTAGAATACCGTCAGCTGCGTTCGTCTTACATGTATTTAGCGTAAAGCTGCGGACACTCGCCGGCAGCTTTTGAATAAAAGGGGGAGTCTCACCATGATAACACTCGGTTTTATGTCCTTATCCCGCCAGCATGAAGCGGATTATTCCGCAGAACTGGCCAAAAGAGCACCCGAATTCGGCATACGTTTCATCCGGTTTACACCATTTGATATTTCACCTGACACTTTGCGTGTCAAAGCATCGGTCTATCATTCGGCCAGCAGCACATGGAACGAAACTGAAATGGCGATTCCAGATTATATTTATGATCGCTGTTTTTACGGCAAGGATTCACATTCACAAAAAGCAAAACCAATCGTTGAGTGGCTCAAAAAATATCCGAAAACGGAATTTATCGGGCGGGGTCTTCCCGATAAGTGGACCGTCCTTCACGATTTGCAGCAGCACTCTGTAATCAATCCCTATATTCCCGAAACGATAAAGGTGAGCCGCTACGAACAAATTCACTCCTTTTTATCCAAAGAAAAAGCCTGCATCCTTAAACCGGCATTCGGCGCGGGAGGCAGAGGCGTGATTCTTTTGAAGCTGGGCAAGAAAAACATCACTGCTACTTATCACATCGGAAAGGATAAGCAGACAAAAACGTTTTCCAACCAGACTTCTTTTAAGACATGGTGCAAAAAAGTGCTTCAGCATCAATATTTGCTTCAGCCTTACTTAAACATTCAAGATAAGGAACAATACCCTTGTGATATTCGCCTGTTTATGGAAAAAAACGAAGCAGGTGAATGGAATACAGTCGGAAAGGCAGTAAGACGCGGATACAAACACGGGTTGCTCGCCAATTTGTCAGGCGGATCTGATGCGCTGACATTTGACTCCTGGTTTGAAGATATACCGAAAAAACAGCAAGTGGTTTTACTAGATGATGTGTTTTCGATTACCCAATCGGTTCCGTATTATCTTGACGAGCGCTATGGGCCGTTGTTTGAACTCGGTCTTGATATATGTCTTGCAAAGGACGGGAGAATTTGGATTTTAGATATCAATTCCAAACCAGGCAGGAAGTCAATCCTGCGTGTCTCTCCCGAGCAAAAAGAACAGCTGTACACTTGTCCCCTAAAGCGCTGCCAATATCTGTTTTCTGAGCAAAGCCAGAAAGGAGTTCTTCCGCGTGAATCCTAAACGGTTTTTGATCGGCATAGACAAAACCAGTGAAAACACCCTGTTTCTGCCCTCTTCGCTGAAGCGAGACGGACTTTTGCATGCCGCATTCGGAACGAAGGTTGTCAGATGCCACGTTGCTTACAGACGGCATCTGGAACAAACCGTGCTTCTCTCTGAAAATCTGTTTCATGAGCTTTTGCTTCCCCACCGAAGCAGGGCTGATATACTGATTCATGATCATACAGTGCATATCGGGCCGTTAGTCGGCATCTTTACGGCAGGGTTTACTGTATCTCTTGAACGTCCATTTAAGGATCGTTCCCTCTTTTTTTCTAAGCTTGTCACGTTACACGAGCAAGCCGGGGGCTACTGCTTCGTTTTTGGCGCGCACCAAATCAATTGGGAGGAAGGCACGATTGAAGGCCTCCTTTACAGGGAAAACGGCTGGGAGAAAAAAATCGTTCCATTGCCGAACGTCGTTTATGACCGTTTGCCGAACCGAAAAATTGAAGATTCACTTCTCTTGCAACATACAAAAAAGAGGCTGATCGATGAATATCAGATCCCATGGTTTAATAAAACGTTTTTCAATAAATGGAACGTTCATCAATTGCTCGAAAAAGATCCGAGAACGGCACCCTTTTTGCCTAGATCCGAGCTGACACCGTCTGTGGAGCTGATTGATGAGCTCTGTGGCGCATACAAAAAAGTCTATATCAAACCGGCAAATGGAGCACTCGGCACCGGCATTTATCAGCTGACAAGAACAGATGACGGCCTGACGGTAAAGCATACGAATGACGCCAAAACATTTACTTCGATTGATTATTCCGATGCCGCCTCATTCCTTGCAGAATTTCAAAAACAGCACAACCCGTCCGACTTTCTCATTCAGCAAGGTGTTGATCTCATCGAATTTCAAGGCAAACCAGCGGATTTCCGTGTCCATACCAATAAAAACAGAAAAGGAAAATGGACAGTGACAGCAATCGCCGTAAAAATTTCCGGAAAGAACAGCATTACAACACATCTTTCTAACGGCGGCACTGTAAAGACACTTGCGGAAGTATACGATGATCCCGCTGAAAGAGTTGAGGTCATAAAAAAGCTTTCTGCAGCGGCACTGACAGCAAGCCATGTCCTTCATGATCATATCGAGGGGTTTATCGGGGAGATCGGTTTCGATTTTGGCATTGATCAGAACGGTAAAGTATGGATGTTTGAAGCGAATTCGCGCCCGGGCCGAAGCATTTTTTCTCATCCAAATTTGCATCATGTTGATTCTCTTACAAAACGAAGAAGCTTTGAATACGCGTCATATTTATCTGAGAAGGCAATCATATCTCCTGAAGCATTGTGGCCTTCGTAACCTGTCCGCTTTTTTAATAAAGCGGGCTTATCTTTATCCAAGGCTGGGACAAACTGCATATTAAGGCCTCTTCAATGATGTTCTGGAACAATGATACAATGAACATAAGCCGTTTATATTCAGGTCAATTGATACCAAATGTAAGGAGCGTGGCCGTAATGATTTCTCATTTCAGCTGGAAACCTTTATTCCCAAAAGAAAAGCTGCCCGGATGGAAAATTTCATTTTATTATAAAGGGACCCATTATGAAGGCATCTATCATAAGAGCGGTGAGATTGAATGGGGAGACTTGTTTCCCGCCCGCGCTGACGAGCCTGCTCTTACAAACGAGATACATGAACTGATGCTTTTTCATATTTATGACTAGCTTAGCCGCCTAAACGGCTAAGCTTTTTTTCTTTCTCAAGATTTACCACACAATTCTCCGCATGAGTTTCCGGACATTTTAACATAATACGTAGTAACAAGCCGGCAAAGCATTGGGTTACGCCGAGGCGGCAGTGACACCCGAGAAGGGTTCACAGATTGGTGCAACTCCAGTTAACCCAACCATACTAAACAAAAAAGGAGATTTTACACATGGCTAACCAAAACTCTTCAAATGACTTACTAGTTCCTGGCGCAGCTCAGGCTATCGATCAAATGAAACTTGAAATCGCTTCTGAATTCGGCGTTAACCTTGGAGCGGACACAACTTCTCGCGCTAACGGTTCTGTCGGAGGAGAAATTACAAAACGTTTAGTATCTTTCGCTCAGCAGCAAATGGGCGGCAGAGTTCAATAACAATTCAATATATGGCTATAGAGGGCGCGGTTTCCGCGCTCTCTTTATTTTGTCACCCTTTTTTCCTGCTCCACATATCCTAGAAAAAAAGGGAGGGAATCGGGGTGTCATTCATCACCATTGTGAATTGGGAGCTGGTTCAGTTCGTAAGTGTATCCATGATTCATGAATATGTTTCCCATCGTTCTGTTTATTTGTACAGGTATTCTTTCCCGCGCTGTTCAAACTGAGAACATCCTTTTATAATGAAAGGCGAGGAGGTTTTTTGATGAAAATCGCTTTATTAGGAGCCAGCGGCCGCGTCGGACAAGCCTTTTTAACACAAGCTGCAGCAGATGAAAGATTTGATATTTTCGCTCTGATCAGATCTCAACATGCTGATCTTCCCCTTTCAAAAGACAGAACCGTCATGGGGAACGCCCGCCGCTTAGAAGATGTGAAAAAAATAATGGAAAATGCTGAAATCGTGATCAGCTGTCTAGGCACAGATGGTGATGATACCTTGTCAACTGCTATGGCACACATTCTCTCCGCTATGGAGGAACAGCATATCAAACGGCTTATTACGATCGGCACCGCAGGGATCCTAGATTCCCGATATGAACCGGGAAAATACCGGTTTGAAACAAATGAATCGAAACGAAAGCAGACCCGCGCAGCCAAGGAGCATGCAAAAGTATACGAAATGCTTAAAGAATCATCATTAGACTGGACAATCATCTGCCCCACTTACCTCCCGGACGGAACAGCAACCGGCGTTTATCGTACGGAGCGTAACGTTTTGCCTGAGGGCGGCACAAGCATTTCGGTCGGCGATACTGCGGACTTTTTATATCGTGAGCTCGTTACAGGTGATTATGTCGGATACCGTGTCGGACTGGCTTATTGACTACATAAACCAAAAACCCAAAACACAATTGTTTTGGGTTTTTTGAGCATTATGCAATGGAATGTTTCTGTCCCTTTTGCAGTTCATACATTTGATAATATTGGCCTTCTAATGCCATCAATTCCTCGTGGTTCCCTCTCTCAACAATTTCTCCTTTATCAAGAACCAAAATCTGATCAGCATTTCTGATTGTTGAAAGCCGGTGAGCGATGACGAAGGTAGTGCGTCCTTGTTTGACGACATCAAGCGCTTTCTGGATTACGGCCTCTGTCTCTGTATCAATATGCGCCGTTGCCTCATCTAAAATCAAGATCGCGGGATCAAACGCCAAAGCTCTAGCGAAAGAAATTAACTGCCGCTCTCCAGAGGATAGCGTGCTGCCTTTTTCAATCACGGGCTCATTAATGCCCTTCGGAAGCTTCTTAAGAAGCGGCTCAGCACCGACTTGCCGCAGTGCATTTTTTATTTCTTCTTCAGTCATTCTTTCGTCATCCAGACTTACATTAGATCCGATTGTACCCGAGAATAAGTACGGGTCCTGAAGCACAATGCCCATATGGGATCTGAGTTCCTGTCTTGACATGTTGTAAATGCTTCTCCCATCAATCAGAATATCCCCTTTTTGCGCATCATAAAAACGAAACAGAAGATTCAAAATCGAGCTTTTTCCTGATCCGGTATGGCCGACGAGCGCTACGGTTTCGCCTTTTTGCGCAGTAAAGGAAATATGCTTTAATACCTCTTCACCTTCTTGATACGCAAATGACACATCACGAAATTCAACCCGCCCCAGCGCGCGCTCCTTCGCCGGTTCACCCGCTTCTTCCGTATTCTTTTCTTCAAGCAGTTCAAAAACACGCCCGGCGGAGACCCTTGCAAGCTCCAGCTTTGAAAACTGATTGACGATGCCTGTGATCGGCTGAAATAACCGGTTCAAATAATCGACAAACGCGTACAGCACACCGATAGAAACAATCCCGGCCGCATTCAGGCTCGCACCGCCAAAATGCCAGATCAGACAGACGAACGCAAGATTGCGGATGACATTGACCAAATTATGGGACATTAAGGAGTTTAAATTCAGCATCCTGTTTTGGAAATAAAAATGTGATTCATTTAATGCCTCAAATTCTCTCATTGTTTCCTTTTGATGGCGGAAAGCCTGAATAATGGTCATGCCTTGAATTGACTCATTCATTTTTGCATTAATGTCACTGTTGATCGAGCGGATTTTTTGGTTGTAATATGACGCATATCTCCGGTATATGACTGACCACAGCCAGATAATCGGCACAATTGCCAGACATACAAACGCAAGCTTCACATCAAGCAGAAACAAAGCCGTGAATATCCCGAACATATAGATTCCGCTTGTCACAAATGTTGAAAGCACTGTGACATATAAATCCCTGATAGCCTCCGTATCATTGGTAATCCGCGCAACGACTTTTCCGGCCGGAAGGTTGTCAAAATAGCGAATCGGCATTTTCTGTATGTGCGAAAACACGTCCTGCCTCATCTTTTGGATTATCCGATTGGCGCTCATCTGCAGCAGATAATGCTGTCCGTATTGAAAGAATACCGAAAACACAAGCAAGCCCCCATACAGGCAGATCAGAAACACCATTCCCTTTATTTCCGGCTGATAGAACTGGAAAAGTTCCTGCTTAGTCAGCTTTTCGGCAGCATATGCCCGGCTCTTGTCTCCGTTTGTGATCGTCAGCTTCCCGTCAGAAACCGTTCTATTCCCGTCGAAGCTGACAGCCTGATCAACAAAATAGAACGCCATTCCCACTTGATAAATATGCGCTTCTTTTGCTTTTGAAACAGGCTCCTGCAATCGGTCCTCTCTGACATATGAGACGCCGTGAAACTGAACGGCATTTTTATCTTTTTCCGCAGCTTCATACCATGTTTTCTCAATGCCGAGGATATGGTCGTCTATCATTTTTTTGCCAATAAAGGGCCCAGTCAGTTCTGCACCGACGGCGACAGTTAGCAAAAGGACGGCTGTGATCAGCAATTTTCGATAAAGAAGTGCGTATCTCCATAACGTTTTTCCTATTTTCATGCCCCTGCTCCCCCTTCTTCCGCAGTGAACAGCTGCTGTCTTTCATATTGTTCCCGGTACCACCCGTTATTGGCCAGCAGTTCTTGATGCGTGCCTCTCTCAGCAATGACGCCGCCGTCCATCACAAGGATCAGGTCAGCGTGCTCTACCGCGGATAATCGGTGTGTCAAAATAAATGTCGTTTTTCCTTTGCGGTTTTCTCTGATGTTCTTGATAATTGCAGCCTCTGTTTTGGCATCTACAGCGGAAAGTGAATCATCCAGAATCAAGATTTCCGGATTCGCCATGAGTGCTCTCGCAATCGAAATTCTTTGTTTCTGCCCGCCTGACAGTGCCACGCCTTTTTCACCGACCATTGTCTCCAGACCGGACGGAAGCATGTGCAAATCTTTTTCAAAATGTGCTTCGGCAATGGCTTGCTGAACCTCTTTATCAGTTGCATCCTGTTTTCCGTATAAAATATTTTCTTTTACAGTCCGTGAAAACAGTAAATGATCCTGAGGCACATATCCGATCCATCCGCGGAGACGGTCAAGAGGGATTTGCTGAATCGGTACACCTGAAAATGTAATGCTCCCTTCACCTAGAGGATACTGGCGCAAAAGCTGCTTAATAATTGTCGTTTTTCCGCTCCCGGTTTTACCTGCAATCCCGACAGTCTGCCCTTTTCGCACCGTAAATGAAATATCCTGAAGATTGTCACTTGTTGAGCTTGGATATGTAAAGCTGACATGACTGAAAACGATATCTCCAGGCTCTTTAAGATCAGCGGGCTGTTTTGGATCTGTCACATCCGTTTCATAAGAAAGAGTTTCATTTACCCGGTCTAATGACGCATTGCCGCGCTGCATCACGTTAATGAGTTCACCGATTGCAAACATCGGCCAAATCATCATGCCGAGATAAACGTTAAAGGACACTAACTCTCCAAGCGTCAGCTCGTTCCGGAATACAAGAAACGCTCCGTAGCCGAGCCCAATCAGATAGCTTGCGCCGACAAGCAGTTTCACCGTCGGCTCAAACAGTGAATCAATAAAAGCCACTTTCATATTTTTCTGATAAACATCAGCGGTCATTTCATTAAACCGGCGAACATCGTTTGTTTCCTGAACATACGCGCGAATCACCCGCACGCCTGAAACAGATTCCAGCACTCTGTCATTCAGCGCCCCGAACGCGTTTTGGGCCTCAGTAAACCGCTCATGAATTTTACTTCCATATAGACTGATTGCAATCGCCATGACTGGAAGCGGGATAATGGCGGCAAAGGTCAGCTTCCAGCTGATCAAAAACCCCATTGTCAAAAAGATCGTCATCATAAACATCGTAGAATCAACTAACGTCAAGATGCCAAACCCTGTGGTTAAACTGACGGCCTGTAGATCATTTGTCCCTCGTGCCATTAAATCGCCTGTTCGGTTTTTTTCATAAAACGGCGGCGACATAGTCAGCAAATGCCCCATCAGCTTCGTACGAAGAATTTTCTCCATCAAATTCGCTCCGCCAAACAGCTGATGCATCCAAAAATAAGACATGATATACACGGCCGCCGTCAGCACAAAAAAGATACCGATATAAAACAGCAGCCCTTCCGCAGTAAATGCCCCTGCTTTCATATCATCTATGGCGTTCCCCAAGAGCTTAGGCGGAAACATTTCAATGACATTGACTGCTAATAAAAGGACAATCGCAATCGTATAGCGCAGCCAGTACGCCTTAAAAAACCAGCCAAGCTTTTTCAAAACTGAAAACATCTATCCCCATCTCCTCATCAGCCGCCTTCAATTTTTTCCTTGCAGCTTTTTTCATCCAGTTTGGCACGAACAGCCCTCGCCTCTGTATTTGTCTTCACATCCCATACACCTGTCTTTCCTTAGATTTTGTATATAAAAAAGGCATGAAGCGTCAGCTCCATGCCTTTTTTAACCGATATGTTACGCACAGCGCTTTTCAGCGCGCGGTCCGACCTAAAAAACCGTTCACGAAAACAGAACAAAAGGTTTGCCGCGCCAATATGAAACTGTTTGATAAACACGCAAATTCCTTGGCATAGCAAACCCTCCTTCCATTCTGATTTCATCTTTTTATCATCATATAAACAAAACCTTTTATTGTCAATCATTACTTGAATAGGAAAAGGTTAATTGTGCTCAAATTCGGGTAGTAGTGTTGTAAGACGCTTTGAAAGGGTGAGAAGGATGTTCCATGCTGACCGTATCATTGTTGCGTTTGACGGAAGTGAAAATAGTAAGAAAGCGCTTCTGACAGCCATTGATCTTGCTAAAACCGTAAATGCCGCTATTACCGTCGCCCATTCACATGATATGAAAGACAATCAGACCGTCATCGACCCGCCCAGACCCGCAGCTGAGGCAAGCTATATAAGCGGAGGCATGACAAGTGTTCCTGATCCGCTGATATCGGATGTAACATCACCTGAGCCAATGATCTATGAAGACCGTACGGAAGAAGTCATCGCCGAAGCCAGAATGATGCTGAATGAACAGCAGGCAGATGGAGATATCGATATATTAGAAGGCGATCCGGCTGAATCAATTATCGAGCATGCAAACCGCATTTCTGCCGATCTGATCGTAACCGGAAGCAGAGACCAAAACAGGCTGAAAAAGCTAATATTCGGAAGTGTAAGTGAAAAGCTTTCAGCGAAATCGGATATACCCGTCCTGATTGTAAAGTGAGCACGCCCTGTGCTCACTTCTTTTATATTCATAATTGTGAAAAAACATAGATTTTCGTTTTTTTCTGTTATAATGCTTTCGTGCCCAAAAGCACAAAAGCATTAAAGATAAATATGGGGTGTTATTTTGGATTCTCAAAAAAAGCTGACGTTTCCGTTAGCCGTCGGTTTATTTATATTCATGTTATGCATTATTATTTCTTGCTTATTCTTGCTTCATGTAGAACCTCATATCCCGCTGTTTTTAAGTGTTGTCATGCTTTCAGCAGCAGCTTTATGGTTTGGATTTCCCTGGAAGAGCATTGAAAAAGGGATTGTAGACGGGATCAAAAACGGCGTACAGCCGATTATCGTTCTAGCGCTGATCGGCATCTTAATCGGCGCCTGGATGTACAGCGGCGCCATACCGACTGTGACAGTTTATGCCCTATCCTTTATTGAACCAAGCCATCTTCTGTTGACTGCTTTGTTTTCATGTATGATCATCAGCACACTTGTTGGCTCAAGCCTGACAACTGTTAGCACAATCGGGGTAGCGCTGATCGGCGTGGCGAGCGCGGCCGGCGTTCCGCTTGAATGGACAGCAGGCGCAGTCATATGCGGCGCTTGTTTTGGTGATAAAATGTCGCCGATGTCGGACACAACCAACTTTGCAGCCGGAATAGGCGAAATACCGATCTTTGAACACATTCGCCATATGATGGGTACAACCATTCCAGCTTTGCTCATCACTGTCGTTCTGTTTTACTTTCTCGGTTCATCAGTGTCAGCGGACGCTGCTTCAACCGATAATATTCAGCAGGTCATAACCGGAATAAAAGATGCTGCAAACGTGACACCGTGGGCCCTTCTTTCTCCGCTCTTAGTCGTTTTGCTGGCAATTAAACGGGTATCAGTAATCCCCGTTCTGACTGCCGGAATTATTTCCTCGGGAATTTTGACTGCTATTTTTGTACCCGACAGCAGCCTGCAGGCGTTTATGACAGCTTTGCAAAATGGCACAACTTTTGAAACTGACAATGAGGCAGCCGCTAAAATTATCAACAGAGGCGGACTGCAATCCATGATGGGCTCTGTCTCTCTCATTATGATTGCTTTTGCACTCGGCGGATTGATGGAGAAAATCGGATTGATTTCTGCACTATTGGAAGGCGTCATGAAAGGCATCCGCTCAAAAGGCAGTCTTGTTGCAGCAACTGTCTGCTCAAGCATCGGCGTCAACTTGGCAACCGGCGAACAGTATTTATCGATATTAATACCGGGACAATCATTTAAATCCTTATATGACAAACAAAACATCCAGCGAAAATTTCTGACAAGATCATTAGAGGACGGCGGAACATTAATTAACCCATTGATTCCTTGGGGCGTCAGCGGCGCATTTATGGCGAGCGCACTTGGTGTTCCAGTCATAGACTACATCCCATTTACTTTCTTCCTCTATATATCGCCGATGATCTCCATTTTGATTGGATTTGTTAAAAAATAAAAAGAGCCCCGCTGTAAAAAGCGGGCTCTTTTCTTCGTTCATTTATGAAATGCTAGCAGCCTGTTGAATGCTTTCTTGAAAAGCAGCCTGAAGCTGTTTGGTCACCGGTCCGGGTTTCCCGTTTCCGACCGATTGTCCATCGAGCGTCACGACCGGAATAATTTCTGCCGTCGTTGACGAAATAAAGATCTCTTCCGCCTGTTTCAACTCTTCTTCACTGACAGGAGTCTCATCCAGTTTGATTCCATTCTTCTCAATCAGTCCTAAAATATTCATCCGTGTAATGCCATTGAGAATAAGCCGGTTAGCCGGATGTGTTCGCACCGTGCCGTTGATAACGGCATAAACGTTAGAGGAAGTACCCTCCGTAACAACGCCGTCTCTAAGTAAAATGGCTTCAAATGCTCCCGCTTCATAGGCCTTTTGCTTCGTCATGACATTATACAGTAAATTCAGACTTTTGATATCACATCTTAGCCAGCGAAGATCCTCATCTGTAATGGCCGCCACTCCGTATGCCTGCTCTTGCTCCGGTTTTTTCACCGTAAACGTATAAGCAGTAGTCTGCGGCTCAAGCCCGGCTTCATACTGGTGTTTTCGCGGGGCCACACCTCTTGTTGTCTGAATGTATACCGCTCCCTCACTGACCGCATTTTCCTGTACAAGCTTTTGCAGGTCCCACTCGAGATCTTCTATACTGAATGGCAGTGAAATTCCGATTTCAGCAGCACTTCTGAAAAAACGCTCTGCATGCTCACGTAAGCCGAACAATACTCCTTTGTACACCCTGATCACTTCATAGATGCCGTCACCAAACTGATAACCGCGATCTTCCAAATCGATTGATGCTTCACTGCGCCCAATCAGCCGGCCATTGACTAAAACCTTCATAAAAGCCCTCCCTTTTCGAGATGTCCCTGATGTCATTCAAGCTGTCATTGTCACTAATTCTACCATATTGGACAAGCTGAAAAACAGAAAGATCAAGAGATCTATAGCGGAAAGGAGTTTATTTTTTCCTTAAAATCTGACATTTCGACAACTTTTCTATGTGCTTTCCAGTTTTATTCCTGTATACTTGACTGGTAATACATAGGTTGTAAACATAAGGCATCTTCATAAGCTGCCTGCTGTACAGCATTATGTAGAGATTTTATGCCAATGGAGAGATTGTTATGCGACAAACGAGAGGAGAAGCTTCTCCTTCTGCAGTTTCGCTTGCTTTTAAATTTGCAAGTTTAGCAGTTTTATGTGTGCTGCTTTTGCTTATGGTGATTTTGGGTTATTCCAACAGTTCAACGAAAGCAAAGGAAGTCACTGTCACAACTAACGGACAGCTTCGAGATGAGAAGGAAAGCCTTAAGCTGAAAAACGACTCCCCCGATCTGCTGATAAAACATCTGCAGACAAAGCAGGACATGGGAGATAAAACGGTTTACTTAACCTTCGATGACGGCCCGTCAGCCTTTACAAACCGCTTGCTCGATGTACTGAAAAGCGCTGATGTAAAAGCGACGTTTTTTATGCTGTCACCGCGGATGAACGAATTCAAACAAGCTGTGAAAAGAGCAGAAAAGGAAGGCCACGCACTCGGTTTACATGGCGTTACCCACAATAACAGATTATTCTATCAATCACCGACATCTCCGTTAAAAGAAATGCAGGAGGCGCGTGACACGCTGCAGGACATTACAGGATATAAAACCGCTCTTGTCAGAACGCCCTACGGAAGCAAGCCGTCACTAACCCCCTCACAAATCCGCAATCTTGAGAAAGACGGTTTTGTGTACTGGGATTGGACGATTGACAGCATGGACTGGAAATACCGAAATTCAAAGTATGTGACGGCCGTGTTAGAGCAGCTTGAAAATATGGAACAAAGCTCTTCAGGCCGCCCGAATGTGATTCTCATGCATGATCTTCCCGCTACCGTAAACGCGCTGCCGGTACTAATCAATAAATTAAAAGAAAAAGGCTATTCCTTCGGAGTGTTAGAGGACACAATGGTTCCTGTTCATGAATAAAAAAGTGAGGCGCATAAGGCGGCTCACTTTTTTATGCCCAAACTTCGGGCAAACTCGCCGATTTTTTGATGGATGACCATGTCAAACAAGCTGTCGCAATACGTTGGTTCAAGGTTTATGATGACTTTCTTCATGCCGGGAATCAGACTTGCATCCTCAGGCACAAATCTAGCCGGAGCCACTTCGAGAGACGTGCCGATAACCAATAAAAGATCTGCTTGATCCAGCTTTTCATAAAGGGTGTCAAAGTGCATGACGGCGTCGCCAAAGAGAACAACATCGGTTTTTAATACCGTTCCGCAAATGTCCCCATTGTTTCCGGCCGCCGTGCACTCCGGCACCTCCCGCTCCAGCAAATGGGGAAGATCATATCGGGCGCCGCATGCCGGACAAGCTGCTGTCTGGATAGAACCATGCAGTTCGTATACATGCCTGTTCCCCGCTTTTTTATGAAGACCGTCAATGTTTTGCGTAAAAATATCGACCTGCTTCCCTTGCTTCTCCAGCTCAGCTAAAAGCAAGTGTCCTTCATTCGATTCAAAGCTGCCGCTCATTTTCATCTGGAACAATTCTTTGAATTTGGGCCAAAACAGACGCGGATGACTTGAGAAATAATCAAGGCTCATCGCTTCCATTCTTGAGGCATCTTCCGTCCAAATGCCCCCTGCTGAACGAAAGTCGGGAATCCCTGATTCTGTGCTCATTCCCGCTCCTGTCAGCACAACAATTCTCTGTGCTTCATGTAGAATATTTTTGAATGCTTCCAACTCAACACCGCCTTTTTCTCTTATTTTACCATGAAAAAGACTCCGCCTCTGTCAGACGAAGTCTCTCTTTTAAGCCCGTTCCTTTTCCTCTTTATTTAGATTCACCTGGAATGGGTCGCTTTCGTGCTTTTGCTTGACAACAACCATTTGGCCGGGATATGCAAACTGGACACCTTCTGCACCTAAAATCTCAATAATTTTATAGTTGATATCCTCTCTAATATTAAGGTTTTCAGCCCAAACTGTCGTTTTTGTATAGAAGTTAAAAAATAAATTGTAGTAGCTGTCGGCAAACGTATCAAAGTTGACCATGATTGTTTCATTATCAACGCCCTCATGCTCTAAAAGCATTGTTCTGAGAGAATGAATGGAGCGTTCAAGGTTCTCAATCGGCGTAGCGTAGGACACATGGATGGAAAACGTAATCTGGCGTTTGGTCATTCTTGTCCAGTTCGTGATCGCTTCCATCGACAGCGTAGAGTTCGGCACCGTTACAAGCGCCCCCTGTGCTGTTCTGAATCTCGTGCTCCTAAAGGTAATATCCTCGACTGATCCTGTTACTGTCGACGTCTCCACCCAGTCACCAATTGTAAACGGCTTTTCAGTAATAATGATAATACCGCCGAAGAAGTTGCTGATGGTATCCTTCGCGGCAAGCGCAAAAGCCAGTCCGCCAAGACCAAGGCCCGCTACAAATCCGTTTACATCATAATTGAATTCCTGAGCGATCACACTGACACTGAGCGCAATGATCACAAAACGGAGCAATTTGGATAAAAACGGGGCCAGAATGTCATCCATGTCAAGCTCGAAGCGCTGGTTCACCTTATGGAAGATAAACGACGATGTTGCGGTCAAATTACAAAGACCCCAGCACAAGAGCGCCACAATCAGTGAGCGGTATATTTTGCTGATGACCGACATTTGCTCATCTAAAAACGGTGAATACCGGATCGCTAAAAACAGCCCAAGGGCAACAAAAAACCATCTGGCCGGCTTATCAAACGCCAGAACCACCTGTTTAAAAATTTCTGTTTTCGGCCGGTTTGTCAAATTAAAAAGCAGGTTAAAGAAATATCTTGTGAATAATTTTCTAAGTATAAGAAACACCAGCAAAATCGCCAAGCTGATGCCGATTTGAATGATGATATCAAGCGTAAAATACTGCTGCAGATAATCCGGCATGACTGTCTCCCCTCTATCCCAATCAATTGTTTATTATACTAAAATATTCGTAAAGATGTTCATTTAAATGTCTTTTGCAGCACAAAACCCCGGCGAAACGCCGGGGTCATTTCTCAATTCATCTATCAGCCAGATTCAATAGGGACAGTCACTTACCTTTTTTCGTTTGTGTCTGATCAAGGAGAGTTGCTTTTTGCATTTCAGCATCCGTTTCGGCTTTAATTCTTTCCTCCACTCTGATTCTCCCTTTTCCCATGATCTCGCCTCCTTTTTTGCTATTATAAAGGATCATATTTTGTTGTGAACATGTCGAAAGACCTAATTTTCTGACGAAATGTGTTCTGATACGCTGAGTGTCTTTTTTTAGTTATACGCATTCCTCAGCCCGGACCATTCCGATATGGCAGAAAAAATTCACCAGTTTGTATCGCGGTGCATATATGGTTTTGATACAATAACAGAAATGCCCATACGAGGAGCTGACTTAGCTTGTACATCATTGCCCATCGCGGAGCATCCGGCTACGCTCCGGAAAATACGATTGCCGCATTTGACCTTGCGGTGAAAATGAATGCAGATATGATCGAACTGGATGTCCAGCTTACAAAAGACAGGCAGATTGTTGTGATACACGATGACAGGGTTGACCGAACAACAAACGGATCGGGCTTTGTTAAGGATTTTACCTTGGAGGAATTGCAAAAACTCGATGCAGGAAGCTGGTACGGTCCCGCTTTTCAAGGAGAGCGTATTCCGACCCTGAAAGCGGTGCTCAAGCGCTACCACAAAAAAATCGGCCTTTTAATTGAACTAAAAGGCCATCCGTCTCAAGTCGGAATTGAAGAAGAGGTGGGACAGCTATTAGGGCAATTTTCTTTTTCTATCAATAATATTGTTCAATCCTTTCAGTTCCGCTCCGTCCAAAGGTTCCACGAGCTTTATCCTTCGATTCCGACAGCGGTCATTACAAGGCCCAACTTTGGCATGCTGTCCAGAAATCAGATGAAGGCCTTCCGCTCTTTTGCAAACTATGTCAATATAAAATACACACGGCTCAACCGTCTGATGATCGGCTCCGTCCATAAAAATGGCTTAAACATATTTGCATGGACTGTCAACAATCAAAAGACAGCGGCAAAATTACAAGCCATGGGCGTGGACGGCATCGTTACAGATTACCCGGATTTCATCATAAAGGATGGCAAACATGAAAATATATAGCGCGGTTTTTATCGGAGGCGCGCTTGGCGCCTGCCTCCGATACGGATTAAACTTATGGATACACACCGGTCAGTTCCCGGCGGCAACCTGGCTGGAAAATGCGGCAGGCAGCCTTCTATTAGGCATTTTGACCGGATTTTTTATGATCGGTGCAAAACGGCCTCTGCTGTCGGCTTTTTTAGGCACCGGCTTTTGCGGAGGCTTCACAACAATGTCCACGTTTTCTAAGGAAACAGTGATGCTTTTGCAAGGACAACCCTCATTGGCTCTTTTATATGTGGCAGCCTCATTGATATCAGGGATCATATTTGCACTGATTGGTGTTTTTGCGGGACGGCGCATAGCAGGCATTCAGCAAAGAAAGGGGCTGCAGGAAAGATGACACTAGCGGGTATTTTCATAGGGGGCGGACTTGGCGCAATGCTTCGCTTCTGGCTTGGCAATGTCATAACCGCCAAAACCAAAGGTCTGAGCCTGCCCATTGGCATACTGACAGTCAATATTCTCGGAGCTCTCGGGCTCGGAATATTTACAGGACTTCACGTTACAAATGCTTCGGCCTCGCTTATCATCGGCACGGGGTTTTTTGGCGCCTTTACGACCTTTTCCACTTTCAGCGTTGAAAGTATTCAACTCCTTATGGCCAAACGTGTAATAGAAAGCATCTTGTACATCGCCCTGACACTTTGCGGGTCGCTTTTGGCATTTTGGTGCGGCTGGACAATCACAATGTAAAAAAACCTTGAGCTTATTTCTCGCTCAAGGTTGCACTGTTCAGCATCACAGGCTCGGGCAGCGGCAGCTTGTGGTGCGCCGTAATCCCGGTTGTGTTGCCGGCTTCTTCTTTTATATCGATTTGCTTGATTAATCGGCCGTCCATCTTCAGCACCTTTATCGTATATGAACCGATGCGAATGGATTCACCAGCCTCAATATCGATGTTTTCTTTTAATATCAGCCCGCCGATCGTATCGACGTCTTCTTGAATCGATGCGCCAAGAAGGCTGTTCACCTGATCGATCCGAACCTTTCCATCCATCACATAATGGCCGTCGCCAAGCTTTTGGATCAGCGGCTGTTCATCTTCATCAAATTCATCTCTGATCTCTCCGACAATTTCCTCAAGAATATCCTCTGTCGTCACAAGTCCCGAGGTTCCTCCGTATTCATCCGACAATATAGCCATATGAATGCGCTCGCGCTGCATTTTAATCAGCAAGTCATGAACCGGGATCGTTTCAATCACTTCGATGACCGGCCTCACATACGGATGGATCGTCATCTTCATTCGTTCTTCTTCTGTCATAAACAGCAAATCAGAAAACAAATGCTTCGTATTGACCAAACCGATCACACTGTCTTTGTCTCCATCTGTGACTGGCCAGCGCGTGTATTTTTCCTTCAGCATGACTTCAAGCATCTCGGCCATCGTCATCTCAGTTGACACAGCAGCCATTTCCTTCCGCGGTATCATAATTTCTTTGGCGATCCGATTATCAAATTCAAAAATCTTATTCACATATTTATATTCAGACGGATTAATCTCTCCGTTTTTTAAACTCTCAGATAACAGCATCCTGAGTTCTTCCTCAGAATGGGAACCATCATGTTCTGACGCAGGCTTCAAACCGAACATCCCGCATAAAAGCCGCGCCGATCCATTGAGGATCCAAATAAACGGAAACAGGAGCAAATAGAATAAACGCAAAGGGCCCGCTATCAGTAAAGTCAGCTGTTCTGCCTTTTGAATCGCGACCGTTTTCGGGGCCAGTTCACCTACAACAACGTGCAGGAACGTGATCAAGCCGTACGCGACTGCAAAAGAGACTGCATGTGAAACCGAGTCCGGCAAGCCGAGCGGTTCAAACAGTGGATGCAGCAGCCGTTCAAAGGCCGGCTCACCCAGTACGCCAAGCCCGATTGATGTCAATGTAATGCCTAGCTGGGATGCGGATAAATATTCATCCAAATCTGTAATGACACGCCTTGCGAGTATCGCCCGTTTGTTTCCTTCTGTGATAAGCTGATCTATTCTGGATCTCCTTACTCTAACAATCGCAAACTCGCTTGCAACGAAAAACGCGGTTAAAGCAATGAGCACGCCAATTAAAATCAGACTGTCAATATCGTCCATTTAACCCTATCCTCTCAACAAAGGATAAGGAGTCACCTCCTGATATAATCATTTTTCCTTAACATTGAGGTACGCGGTGTATTGTTGCCTAAGCAGAGGGCCCCATCATACCACCTCCAAAAGTCAAAGTTTGATTATAAATTGTATATTTTATTGTAACACAACTCATTCCAAAAATGATTTTTAATTTTTAGACTTTTATCATGAGGAAAGCCTTAACTGCATGCCTGCTTGTCAATTCTGCGCCTGTCTGGATTGGAAGAGGAAGGATTTTGCGGATATAAAAAGAAAACAGCCTTGAAAACTGTTTTCTTTTCTTTGCCTTCTTAAGCAAAATCTTTATATAAAGAAATGAAAATGTCCCGTGAGTTTTTAATCTGCTCGATCGGCACACTGAAGGATAATCGGAAATGCCCGCTCATTCCAAAACCGCTGCTCGGCACAATTAATAATTTGTATTTTTGGGCGGCATGCACGCAAAATGCAACTTCATCTTCAATCGGCGATTTCGGAAAAACAAAGAAACCTCCCTTTGGCATTTCAAATTCAAAACCAGCTTCTTTTAAAATGTCTACCATTAAATCCCGGCGCTCTTTATAAGCGCTCGCGTCTACTCTTAAATCATCCATTCGTGCCACAGCCCGCTGCATCATGACAGGGGCATTCACAAATCCAAGCGTTCGATTACAATACACAAAAGCGTTGATCAAAAGGTCCGCATCCGGCATTCGGCTGTCCAATCCGATATACCCGAGTCGCTCCCCGGCTATGCCGAGATCTTTACTGAATGAGCTAGCCAATATCACACGATGGTACGATTGAAACGGATTTGCCAGCTCTTCATCATAGATTAATTGACTGTACGGTTCATCAAACAGCACATAAATCGTCTGGCCGCTCTTCTCTTCTATTTCTTTTAATAAAGCGCCTAAATCGTCTATATTTTTCTGGCTGAGAACCGTGCCTGTGGGGTTATGCGGTGTATTGAGGATCAGCCCTTTCGTCTGTGGAGTGATCGATTGCCTTACCGCTTCAATGTCGATCTCAAACCGGCTTGTCAACGGGCAGCTGACGGCTTTTCCCCCGTAGTTCTCAATATACAACTTATATTCGGCAAAATAAGGTGCAAGAATAATGACCTCTTCCCCAGGGTTTACGATGCTTTTTAACGCAACATTCAAAGCGCCTCCCGCGCCCACCGTCATGACGATACGCTCCGCTGAGAAATCAGCTTCAAAACGCGACCCCAGAAATTGCGCGACTTTTTCTCTCGCTGCAGGAAGCCCTTGGTTTTGTATGTATCCGTGGCTGCCTTTTTCAGCTTCCTCTATTAACGCTCTCTTAAAAGCTTCAGGCGGTTCAACAATCGGGTTGCCGAGTGAAAAATCAAATACCTGGTCTTCCCCGAACTCCTTCTTCAGCCTTGCACCTTCATCAAACAGCTTGCGAATCCATGATCCTTTATTTAAGTTTTCTTCAACTTCCCGGGATAACCCAGCCAATTTCATCTGTCCCTTCCGCATATAAAAATTTGAAAATTCTATCTTCCTATGTTACTTCAATCAGATGATGAATTCCACAACTTCCAATTCCGGTCTAAAAAAACAATAAACTTGTGCAAGACACCATTCATATATTAAACTATTCTCATAACTATAACGTGATGGTTGGGAGGGATATAGATGGGGCTGAGACTTATCGCATCAGTGAACTAGCGGCACTCGCCGGAGTAACGAAACGGACAGTTGATTATTATACGAATCTTGGTCTGCTTACGCCGGCCAGATCCTGTTCAAATTACCGTTACTACGACGAAAATGCACTCAAACGACTTATATTTATTGTAGATTGCAAGAAGCAGCGATTGGCCCTGTCCGATATTAAAGATCGACTGGAGAACCAGTTTCCCTCTTCAGCTAAACTTGATGATGAAATTGGAAATCTGGCATTAGAAATTGATCATATGAATCAAAACATCTCCGGAATCTTGCATCGGTTTGAACGGCTGAAGCCCGAGGATCGTGACAAGCTGAAAAGCAAACTCCCGCCTGAAAAGCTCGCCGTGTTCCAATCATTTATGCTGCTGTTAAGTTAAAACCATTTTATCTAACAGGAGGTGTTACCTTCATTCTCATTGCTAGAGTGAAGGTTCTAATTGGACATAGTGAATTTGATTTTAGTTGCTGTTTTAATCGCCCTGACGGCATTTTTCGTGGCATCTGAGTTTGCCATTATCAGAATCAGAGGCTCACGGATCGATCAGCTGATCGCGGAAGGAAATAAAGCAGCAATAGCCGTAAAAAAAGTGACCACGCACCTTGATGAATATTTATCTGCGTGTCAGCTCGGAATTACATTGACTTCCATCGGATTAGGGGTTTTAGGTGAATCAACGATTGAAAGGCTGCTTCACCCGCTTTTCGTACAAATGAACGTTCCAGGTTCCCTTTCACATGTCATATCGTTTATTTTTGCGTATGCCATTATCACGTTCTTACACGTTGTTGTCGGAGAACTTGCACCTAAGACAGTCGCTATCCAAAAGGCGGAAGCAGTGTCTATGCTGTTTGCGAAACCGCTGATTTGGTTTTACCGCATCGCGTTCCCATTCATTTGGCTTTTGAACAATTCTGCACGGTTATTGACCAAAGCATTTGGCCTGGAGACCGTTTCAGAAAACGAACTGGCTCACTCAGAAGAAGAGCTGCGTATCATTTTGTCTGAAAGCTATAAAAGCGGTGAAATCAACCAATCAGAGTTTAAATATGTGAATAAAATCTTTGAATTTGACGACAGGCTCGCGAAAGAAATTATGATTCCGCGGACCGAAATTGTCAGCCTTCCGCATGATATCAAGATTTCTGAAATGATGGACATCATTCAGATTGAAAAATATACCCGCTACCCTGTGGAAGAGGGCGATAAAGATAACATTATCGGGGTTATTAACATTAAAGAAGTGCTGACCGCCTGCATAAGCGGTGAGGTATCTGTTGATTCCACCATTTCTCAATTCGTCAACCCGATCATTCATGTCATTGAATCTGCGCCAATCCAAGACCTGCTTGTCAAAATGCAAAAAGAGAGGGTCCACATGGCCATATTGTCTGATGAATACGGCGGTACTGCCGGGCTTGTGACGGTTGAGGACATCATTGAGGAAATTGTCGGTGAAATCCGCGACGAATTTGATATTGATGAAATTAGCGAAATCCGCAAAATCGGCGAAGGCCATTATATTCTTGACGGAAAAGTGTTAATTGACCAAGTAAACGACCTGCTAGGCATTCATTTAGAGAACGAAGAAGTCGACACAATCGGCGGCTGGTTCCTTACTCAAAAATACGATGTTGAAAAAGATGATTCCATCATCGAAGAGGGCTGCGAATTCATCATTAATGAAATTGACGGCCACCACGTCGCATATATTGAAGTGAAAAAGCTTCAAGAAGAAGAACTTCTGGAGACAGCTAACCAGCAGGAAGCATAATAAAAAGCACCTTGTATAAGGTGCTTTTCTTATTTTCACAGTTTCAGGGCAATCTCTCAGAACGCCTTATAGCTGATCAAGTTTATTCTCTAGTTCTTTAATCCGCTGATTCAAAGCCTCTGTCATTGCTGCAAGTCTTTCCTTTGAAGGCAGGTGGGCAAAATCAGCCTGGTGAAGAGGCTCACCGATAATCAGCTTCATTTTTCCTTTTTTGAATAATTCTTTTCCGCTTGAAGGGCCCTGATATGCAGCGGGGACAAGCGGCGCTTTCCCCATTTGCGCAATCGTCACCGCACCTCTTTTCAAAGGCACATCCTCCGAGGTTCTAGTTCCGCTTGGGAAGATACCGACGATCTCTCCTTCTTTCAGCAGCTTAATCGGCGTTTTAATACTGCTTGGCCCGGGATTCTCCCGATCTACCGGAAAGGCATGAATTTTCTTCAGAAACGAACCGATCCATTTATTTTGAAAAAGCTCTTTTTTCGCCATGTAGTGTATTTGATAAGGAAGAATCCCGACTCCGAGTGTAATCACATCAACCCAGCCGGAATGTGTACACGCGATGACAAAACCTGAATCGGCCGGAAGGTTTTCTTTGTTATACACCTTCACTCCTCCGCGAAGAGAAAGAATAACTTTTAAAGCATTTGCACAAAACTTATACATATCGCACTTCCTTTGTCGTAATCAATGATTCTTTCTGTCATCTATTATAACAACATTTTTTATTACCTGGTACTAATTTTTAAGATTTCTCCCGTTAAAACGCCAAAAAGCTGAGGATTCGCCCTCAGCTTTTGTTATATTTCCTCTCTGGTCGGCGGGGCCATAAACTCCGGTCCGACAGGGTCTGATATCGCATTTTCCAATATAGTATTGATATCTTTCTGATCTTCACTGTTCAGCGTCCAGCCTGTAATCTCAGATAGGGCCTCAAGCTGCCCAGGCTTTCTTGCTCCCCAAAGAGCGATATCCGCTCCCGGCTGATCTAAGATCCATCTGACAGCCAAGTGAATCACTGATTTTCCATAACGTGTCTTCGCCAGCTTATCCAATTGATTGACAGCAGAAAGATACTCTTTAAAGCGGGGCTTCTGGAATTTTGGATCGTGATTACGCAGATCATCGCCCTCAAATGTATACTCTTCGGTCATTTTGCCTGTTAACAGCCCTCTGCATAAACTGCCGTATAATAATGTTGTTATCTTGTTATCTTTCGCATAAGGAAGAACACTCTCTTCCATCTCTCTTTCAAACAGATTATATGGAGGCTGAATCGTATGGAGAGGTGCGACGGCGCGAAATGTATCCATTTGCTCAATTGAAAAATTGCTGACGCCAATCGCCCGGATTTTTCCCGCATCATATAATTCCTTCATGACTTCAGCCGTTTCTTCAATTGGCACAAGCGGATCGGGCCAATGCACCTGATAAAGATCAATATAGTCTGTTTGAAGCCGCTTCAAAGAATTCTCAACTTCCTCTACAATTCTCGCTCTGTTCGCATGGC
The DNA here is from genome assembly GCF_038004765.1 of Bacillus sp. FSL R5-0576. Classification (NCBI taxonomy): domain Bacteria; kingdom Bacillati; phylum Bacillota; class Bacilli; order Caryophanales; family Bacillaceae; genus Bacillus; species Bacillus sp. FSL R5-0576. The sequence goes on along the minus strand of NZ_JBBORU010000001.1, from coordinate 902,275 downwards.
GGAACAGCTGGTTGTTCTTCCAGTCCAGAGCCGTTTTCGTTGCGAGAATCACCTGGTCTCTTTTGCCGTACTCTTTGATTGCCTTTCCGACAATTTCCTCGGACTGCCCGAAGCCGTAAGCCGGTGCGGTGTCAATCAGTGTAATCCCCTGATCAAGAGCGGCGCGGATTGTTTCAATCGATGTTTTTTCGTCAGTGCCTCCCCACATCGTTCCGCCAATGGCCCATGTGCCGAGGCCGATTCTGGAGGCTTCTATTCCTGTATCTGCTATACTGGTATATTCCATTGTGCCACTCCTTCACTATCTTTTCCCCTCTGGAAAAAATGTTAAACATTTCTCCGCACTATCTTTTGCGGGCATTTTTGGGTACTATATAGTAATGGTGTTTGATTAGGTATAAAAAAGCCGTTTGCATGTAATGTGCAACTTTAAACCTTTCTTATGCGTGTATAACATAGAGGGGAGAAAAGGCAGTGACGATCGATGAAATTTACCAAATGTACATGAATGATGTTTACAGGTTCCTGCTCTCCATGACAAAAGACAAGCATCTTGCTGAAGACTTACTGCAGGAAACCTTTATGCGGGCATACATACACATTCACTCCTATGATCACAGCAAAGTAAAGCCCTGGCTTTTTCAAGTGGCGCGAAACGCCTTCATTGATTACGTCAGAAAGCATAAGAAAGAAGTAACCATTTCTGATGACTTAATCGGAAGCCTCTTTCAAAATGCTGTTCAAAGTCCTGCCCATCAGGTAGAGATAAAGGAAGTGCTGACTGGTTATATGTCCGAGCTCCCCGATAATTATCGGGAGGCCTTAACGCTATATTATTTAAAAGAGTTAAACTACAAAGAAGCATCCCATATTATGAATATTTCAGAGGCGAATTTTAAAAGTGTTTTATTTCGTGCCAGACAGCGGCTGAAAGCACTTTATAATAGAGGTGTTAATGATGAATGAAGAATTTAAAAAGCGTTTTGATCAATATAAAAATGGGGAAATGAGCGACCAGGAAATGACTGCATTTGAGGAAGAACTTGAGAAGCTCGAAGTATATCAGGAACTGATTGACAGCGAACTCGAGGACGATAACGATTGGGATCTCAGCATCAGTCCTGAAAAACAAAAAGCGATTTTAGCCTACGGCAAACGCAAGTCTTATTTGCGAATTTCTGTGCTTGCCGTCATTTCGACATTGATGATTTTGCCGCTTTGTACGCTGGGAAGCTACCTCTATTACGGAATGGGTGGAAAACACAGCACCGGCAATGAGTTTATGGAAACTGCCGCAGTCACTGTAGCCCTGACCATGCCGAATGTTCTTGTTGATACTTCCGGACTGAAAAGCCAAGTGAAGCTATTTGGGATGAATACGGAATTCCCGCTGCAAAAGCAGATTGGCACGAAGACGGCTGCCGTAGGGAATGAACGGGTTGAAATGTTTTATAACAAAGTAAAAGCGCCGGCAGTAAACTACTATGACTTAGAAGTGAATAAAACCGGCCATTACTTTACACATCCTTCAAACAAGTCTGAACAAACGACCGCAAAAGCAGAAAAAACGTTAAGCACATTGCCTGAAGGAACGGTATCAGAGGTCTACCTTTCATATGACCGTGCATATCCGACAAAAGACGTGTATAACAAATTCAAAGGCTATGATGTGAGCTTTTTGTGGAACGCAATCGAAACAGAGAAAAACACAAATAAGACAGCTTCCACAGAACCTCTTGGCTATCCTGGAAAGGATTCAAAGTTCTTGGCCGCCCTTAATACAAAAGGCAAGTCGAATGGCGATCAGTTTATCAACGCCCTGAAATTCATGTCCAAACACGAAAAATGGGCTCAGGTCATTTCAAAACGGAAAGACCTGAATGTAGATAACCGATTAGATTATGTAGAGAAAAACGGTGTCAATGTATACGGTTCGGTCGTTACAGGGCCAACCAAGGAAATCCAGCGCATGCTGAAAAATAAATCTGTAAAATCAGCGAATGTCGGCGAGGTGGAATTATGGAACTGGTAAGAATTTTTAAAGAACACAATGTATTCGGCTGGATCTCTGTCGGGACAGCGGTTCTGTCCCTGCTGTTGCTGAATTTGGCCATTATCAGCAACGTCACGTTTTATTCCTATCAAATGCTTCCGTTCGCCATGGCTGCCGTTCCGTTCGGCGTTGTTGAACTCTTCATCAAGAGAGGGCGCACAGGTCCAGGCCTGCTCGGCGTCATCCTTAATCTCTTTGTGATTATTTGTGTGTATACCATTGTATCTGTAGATACGAATTTACAGTTTGGCTTTTAAAAAAGACGCCTTTTCAGGCGTCTTTTTTTCATTACACCGGTTTTCGGAACAAATAACTTTCTATAGTAAAACCCATTTTATCTGTATAAAATCGATGTGCGTCTTTACGCTGAAGGCCAGATGAAAGACTGACAAAACCAAGTCCGGCTTTTCTCGCCCAGTCTGAGGCATAATCCAAAAGCATTTTGCCGTATCCCTTTGATCGGCAAGGTGCCGTTGTAACAAGATCCGCAATCCACAAGTGCTCTCCTTTATGAATGGAAACTCTCGGCAGAGCCCCGCACAGCGCTCTGATTGCTGTATTTTCATATAAGGCAAACAGCATATACGATTCTTTCTGCACACAGGCTTCAAGCCTTTGTAAATACGTCTCTATATCCAGTTCTGTTCTCAATTCACTCATAATCGGATACGACTCAGCCCATTCTTCTTTCGAGGTTAATTGTTTCATATGGATCATCTTCTCAATCCCCTTTCCTTTCGTTACAATGATCATAGCTAATAAATGGCATTAGCCAAATAGCCAATATCAGAAAAAATGACCATGCCAGATATAAGGAGACATGAGATGGATATTACGCCGTTTCTTGATAAAAAGAGCAAAACACCGCTGTATGAGCAGCTTTATACCTTTTTTAAACAAGAAATTTCACATGCGCGAATAACAAAGGGAACAAGACTTCCGTCAAAACGCAGGCTCTCCAGCTTGCTCGATGTCAGCACGGCAACTATAGAACGGGCTTATGAGCAATTAACTGCTGAGGGCTATGTCAAAAGCAAGCCGAAAATCGGCTGGTTCGCGGCGGAAGTAGAACCAGGATTCCCGACAGCTCCTGACCATTTTCAGCAGTCTGTACAGCCGGGATTACATGAAAAGAACGCACCTGCTATTGACTTCCATCAGGGCAACGTTGATCCGACCCTCTTTCCCTTTAACGCATGGAGAAAAAGCATAGTAAAAAGTCTTGATCGCTATTCCAGATCGTTTCACACCTCTGGCGACCCTCAAGGAGAATACGAACTCAGGCACATGATTGCCCGATTCGTCAGGCTGTCTCGGGGAGTAAATTGCGAACCCGGCCAGATTATCATCGGCGCAGGAACCACCGTGCTTCTGCAAATTCTTTGCCTTTCGCTAAAGCAAGGTACAAAAATCGGCTTTGAAGAACCGGGCTTTCACCGTTCAAGAAGGATGTTTGAAGCAAATCACATGGATGTCACTCCGATTTGTTCTGATGCAGAAGGCGTCCTGCCGGATGAGCTCTATCGTCAGAAACCTTATCTCATGTATACGACTCCTTCGCATCAGTTTCCGATTGGGACCATTATGACGATTACCCGCAGACAGGAGCTGCTGGCATGGGCGGCAGAAACAAATTCATTCATTATAGAAGATGATTACGATGGAGAATTTCGCTACAGCGGCCATCCCATTCCGTCTTTACAGGGTCTTGATCCGAATGGCAGAGTCATATATCTGGGCACTTTTTCAAAGTCACTTCTGCCTTCCTTGCGGCTCAGCTTCATGATTGTGCCCCCTGAACTCATGGAACCGATCAAAAACAATGCTCAGTTAATGAAGCAGACCGTCTCTGTTCACTCGCAATTGGCACTGGCAGACTTCATCGAAACCGGAGAGTGGCAAAAACACATAAATAGAATGAGAAGCTTATACCGAAAAAAACACGCTGTCCTGTTAGAAGCCATCCGCTCTGAACTAGGAAACACCGTTGAGATTCTCGGTAAGAACTCGGGGCTTCACATTTTGCTGCGCCTTTTGTTTCCAGCAAGTGAGGAAGAAGCAATAAAAGCAGCCGCAGACCACGGTGTAACCCTCTATCCCGTGTCTCCCTCATATATAGAACAGACGCCTTTTACTTCTGTCTTAATCGGTTATGGCGGTTTGTCAGAAGAGGACATCAGGCTCGGCATCCAAAAACTGAAAACGGCATGGGCACCGTTGATATCATCTTATTAAATAAAAAACAGGCCCCGGAAACGGAGCCTGTTTTTTAAAATGATAAAATTCCGATTAAATTTAAGAACACGATAATAATGGCAAGCGGCACGATAAAACGAAGCAAATAAAACCATGTGTAAAAGAATGCTTTACCTGCATTTGATCCATTTCGCATTTCAGCCAAGAGTTCGCTTTTCGAAATTTTCAGCGGGATAAATAGAGAAATTAACAGAGCGCCTGAAGGCATCAAAACATTGCTGACGGTAAAATCGGCAATATCAAAAAACGTTTTGCCAAATAGGTGCACATCACTCAAAACGCCATAAGACAAGCAGCATGGGATTCCGACCAAAAAGATCAAAAGCCCGCTCGTCCATGACAGTTTTTTTCTCTTCTTTTCGTCCCCTTTTCCGATTGTGGCAACGATAATTTCAACCATCGAAAATGCTGAGGTTAAGGCTGCAAATAAAAATGCAACGAGAAAGCCGATAAAAAACAACGTGCCGAACGGAAGCTGTTCAAAAACGGCCGGAAGCACTGTAAACAGCAATGTCGGTCCTTCATTCGGCTGAAAACCGAATGAGAAAACCGCCGGAAAAATAGCCAAACCTGCCAAGAGTGTCACAATGATATTCATCAAGACAATGGAGGCTGCCGAACGAGGGATATTTTGTGTTTTCGGCAAATAGGAGCTGTAGGTCACCATCACCGAAACCCCCAGTGTTAACGTAAAGAAGGCCTGTCCCAGCGCGAATAATATGGATTCCGGAGTCAAATCGCCGAAATGAGGCACAAGCAGAAACTTTACGCCTTCCATTGCACCATTAAGCGTAAGAGACCGAAGAACGAGCAGAATAAACAATAAAAACAAAATCGGCATCATCACCGCGCTTACCCGTTCAATCCCTTTTTGAACCCCTCTTGCGACAACGAGTACAGTCAGTGCCATAAAGACAAGCTGAGCCGCGAGCGTCTGCACCGGATTTTGGATAATAGAAGCAAAAAGAGCGCCATACTGTGCTTGAGAAAGCCCGGACAGTGATCCTGACGCTGTTTTCACGATATACAGCAAAATCCATCCCCCGATTACACTGTAAAACGACAGCACTAAGAAACACGCGGCTACGCCGATCCACCCCGTAAGAAACCAAGCTGATCGCGGCGCTTCTTTTTTATATGCATCAATGGCATTCGTCTGGTTCCGTCTTCCAAAAATAAATTCCCCCACCAAAAGCGGATAGCCTAAGAGGATGGTAAATAACACGAAGATAAGAAAAAAGGCTCCTCCCCCATTGGTCCCCGCTACGTAAGGGAACTTCCAAATCGCGCCCAAGCCGATAGCCGAGCCGGCCGCTGCCATGACGAAACCGATTTTCGAAGCCCATTGGACTGGTTTTTGCTCAGACAATAAACGTCACTTCCTTTCCAGCCTATATTATCTCTTATTTTTGTCTTCATTTCTATAGATTCATTTGCCAAGAACAGAAAAGAGAGCGGCCTGTATGGACGCTCTCTTTATCAAAAGGTTATTGATTTAATTTTGAATGCTTTCTTGAATACAGAAAATAGATTACCAAGCCGATTAACAGCCACACTAGGAAGCGGACAATCGTCACCCATCCCAGATTTAAAATCAAGAACAGGCAGAACAGAATCGCCAGGCCTGGGATCACGGGAACTCCCGGGCATTTAAAAGCTCTCGGAAGATCAGGCTGTTTCTTTCTCAAAACGATAACTGCCACAGAAATCAGGACAAATGCCGACAACGTTCCGATGTTTACCAGCTTTGCAAGTTCATCCAGCGGAACAAGTGAGCCGAGAAGCGCCGACATCGTTCCGAAAAACCAAGTGGCTACATAAGGTGTTTTGTGCTTTGGATGCACTTTAGAAAGTGAGCCCGGCACAAGTCCGTCACGCGACATGGCAAACATGACGCGTGTCTGCCCGTAAAGCATCACGAGCATAACTGTTGTCATTCCCAACACGGCGCCAATATCAATGATGCCAGCCACCCAGTTTTGTCCTGCGCTTTGAAGAACTAGAGAAACCGGATGATCCACACCCGCAAATTGAGCAAACGGGATAACCCCAGTCATGATCGCTGATACGGTGACATATAAAATCGTGCAGACCAGTAAAGAGAAAATAATGCCTTTAGGCAGATCTTTCGCAGGATTTTTCGTCTCTTCCGCAGCAGAGGATACAGCGTCAAATCCGATAAAAGCAAAGAATACGAGCGCCGCTGCACTGAATACGCCGCCAAAGCCCATTGGCATAAACGGCTGCCAGTTGTGCGGCTTCACGTAAACGGCTGCCACCGCGATAAACAGCAGAACAACCAGTATCTTCAAGATAACCATGATATTGTTGACTCTTTTTGATTCTTTGATGCCTAAATAAAGCAAATATGTGATCGCCATTACAATGACGAATGCAGGAAGATTAAACAGGGTAAAGGTGCCTTTCACTGCGCCCGGTGCCGCTGTTAAAGCAACCGGAAGATGAATGCCAAGCCCTGATAAAAACGATTGGAAATAACCAGACCAGCCGACCGACACTGCACTTACCGCCAGCATGTATTCTAAAATTAAATCCCACCCGATAATAAAGGCCATAAGCTCTCCCAATGTCGCATAAGTGAATGTATACACCGAACCTGAAACAGGCACACTTGACGCAAATTCCGCGTAAGACAGGGCGGCGAATAAACAAGCCAACGCCGCCACAACAAATGAAATCGTCAGCCCGGGACCGGCCGTGACTGCGCCTGTTCCCGTCAGAACAAAAATCCCTGTGCCAATAATGGCGCCGATTCCAAGCAACGTTAAATCAAATGCCCCTAATTCTCTTTTTAAAGACTTTTCCCCGCTCGTCGCAGCGATTAAATCCTGAATGCTTTTCTTCCTAAAAACGCTCCCTTTCATTCCCCTTCAACTCCCGATCATCTATTTTTATATATTTTATTTGAATTTTCTGAATTCATGAGCAACAATGGTCATTTTTCTTTTTTTCTACTATATTTGTACTGGTCGCGAATCATTCCTTTCTCCTACTCAATATTATATATAAAATTGCAAAAATGAAAACAAAATTGTTAGAAAAATCGACAAATTTTTTATTTTGAAATTTTTCACCACACAAAAAAACCAGCTCTGGAGCTGGTTTTTCGTTGATCACGTTGAAATAAAACGGCCTCCATTCACATGAATGGTCTGCCCTGTCATATAGGAAGATTCGTCAGACGCCAGCAGAACATAGGCGCCTGCATGCTCAACCGGCTGTCCCGGTCTTCCCATTGGGGTATCCAAGCCGTGCTGTTTCACTTTTTCCTCAGGGAATGTCGCCGGAATAAGCGGTGTCCAAATCGGACCGGGCGCCACCGCATTCACTCTGATGCCTTTATCTGCAAGCGACTTCGCCATGGAACGAGTAAAGGAAACAATCGCACCCTTTGTGCTGGAATAATCAATTAACGCCGTATCCCCTTCATAAGCGGTAATCGATGTCGTATTAATAATGGCACTCCCCTCTTGCAGGTGAGGCAAAGCTTTCTTCGTCATATGAAACATGGAAAAAATATTTGTGCGAAAGGTTTTTTCCAGCTGTTCTGTTGAAATATTGAGAATGCTGTCCTGGGGATGCTGTTCAGCGGCGTTGTTCACTAAGATATCGAGTTTACCAAAATGGTCCACTGTTTGCTGCACAGCTTGTTCACAATGGTTCTCGTCCCCAACATCTCCCGGGATAAGCAGGCAGCGGACATTCTCCTTTTCGATCCGTTTGCGTGTTTCCTCTGCGTCCGAATGCTCGTCTAAGTATAGAATGGAGATATCAGCCCCCTCTTTAGCAAAGGCAATAGCTGCTGCTCTCCCTATTCCGCTGTCGCCTCCAGTAATGATCGCAACTTTTCCTTTCAGTTTTCCGCTTCCTCGATAATCCTCGTCCTCTGACAGCGGCAGCGGATTCATTTTTGACTCAATGCCCGGCTGTCTGTCCTGATGCTGCGGTTCTTGTCCTTCTGTTTGTCTGTCCATTGGGTTCACATTCATCACTCCTAGACATGTGGTTGATACTGAACGTTACCACACGACAGAAATGAATAAACGCCAAAATATGTTATGAAAGAACTTCCTCGGGAATGGCACCGGTATATTGCGCTGACGGGCGGAAAATCATGTTGTTTTCTGCCTGTTCCAGTACATGGGCGCACCACCCTACCATTCGGCTTGCTGAAAAGGTCGGAGTAAACAATTCATCGTCAAAATCGATGGCCCTCATCACTGCAGCTGCGTAAAATTCAACATTTGTGTACAGCTTTCGTCCCGGTTTGTAGATTTCTAGCAAACGAATCGCTTCTGCTTCTACATGCAGCGCAAGATCAAGATCACGGTCATTGCCGGCCACCTCTTCTGCTTTCTGTCTCAAAGCTTCTGCCCGCGGGTCTTTTGTTTTGTACACCCTGTGGCCGAATCCCATCAAGCGCTCTCCTTTTTCGAGTTTTTCTTTCAGATATGCTTCAGCATGTTCCTTTTCTCCAATGTCTTCAAGCATTTTTGTCACCGCAGAAGGAGCACCTCCGTGCAGCGGACCTTTCATCGTACCGAGAGCAGCCGTGACGGCTGACACTAAATCACTCTCTGTAGATAACGTGACCCGTGCCGAAAAAGTCGATGCGTTCATGCCGTGCTCCATGGCCAGAATCATATAGGTTTCAAGCGCTTTCTTTTTTGCCTCTGAAGGCTGTTCACCTGTGAGCATATAATAGTAGTTTTCGACATGTCCGTACTGGGAAGAAGGTGCAATTGCTTGTTCACCGCGCGTCCATCTTTTTCTGTATGCAATGATGGAAGGCGTGATTGCAATCAGCCGGATTGCTTCCTCTGTTTTCGGATGGAATGTGTACGTATTCTCCCCCAATGCTGAAACAACCGTTCTCAGCACCGACATATCGTCCATGTTGTTTGGCAGTGATTGAATCAAGCGCTCAATATGTTCCGGAAGATTCCGTTCCGCAGCCAGCTTATCTTTAAATACCTGCAATTCTTCAGTTGAAGGCAGTTTTCCAAATAAAATCAAATAAGCCGCTTCTTCAAAGCTGTGATTCAGTGCGATGTCTTTTGCATGATGTCCTCTGTAAATCAGACGCCCTTTTTCACCATCAATATGGCTGATGGATGTTTCCACACATGTAATTCCCTTTAATCCGTAATGTACCATTTGTATTCCCCCTATCCTTTTCTGTTATTATAGTAAATATAATATTTAAAAAATAATGAATATTTTAAAGGGAATTAATTAAAAATATTAATCAGAGGGAGAATAGAAATGGATTTCAAATGGCTTCACACCTTTGTGACCGCTGCAAAATATGAGAACTTCCGAAAAACGGCGGAAACGCTTTTCTTATCTCAGCCTACTGTGACCGTACATATCAAGCAATTAGAAAAAGAAATCAGCTGCAAGCTGTTCGAGCGTAAAGGCAGGCAAATCCAGCTGACTGATGAAGGCAGGGCGTATTTGCCGTATGCGCTCAGGCTTCTTGATGATTATGAAAACAGCATGGCAGAGCTTCACAGAGTGAGACAAGGCTACTCTCAAACCTTACAGCTCGCGGTTTCTCCGCTTATTGCAGATACTGTGCTTCCTTCTGTCATGAAGCGGTACACAGCAATGAATACGGAAACAGAAATGGCGGTTACGATTTTCGAATCAGCGGAAATCGCGTCACTGATTAAAGCCGGGGAAGCAGATATCGGACTAAGCTGTTTAAAGGTACAGTCTTCTTCTTTAAGCTGCCACTGCTTATACAAAGACCCTGTCGTCCTTGTTGCCCCGCCCGATAAGCGTTTCATAGAAGACAACGAAATTGATGCCAAAGAGGTGCTCGAACAATACCTGCTTTTGACCCACAATCATCCTGATTACTGGGACGACTTGCTCCGTCAAGTCAGAATGACATTTCCATTTGTGAGAACAATGAAGGTCACTCAAACACATATAACGAAACGGTTTATCAAGGAAGGACTCGGAGTTTCATTTCTGCCTTTATCTACAGTAAAGCGTGAGTTAGCAGAGAAACAGATGATCAGAATTCCTTATCAGTCTGTACAGCTGCCCTATGCCGGCGCTTACGCGATTGCCCTTTATGAAAATAAGAAAGAAAAAAAATTCTTGGATTTTTTATCACATTTTCATTTTTAGGAGCAACCAAAACGCCTATGCTCCGTCTAATAAAAAAACCCGTTCCAATGAACGGGTTTTCTCTAAAATTAGAATCTTTTCGCACCGAGGTAACGAGGCTTCCAGTAGCTGTTGTTCAGGCTGCTGATTTGTACGCCGTCAGATCCTGCATGAATGAAACTGTTGTTTCCAATGTAAATCCCCATGTGAGAAGGGCCGGATTTATATGTTGTGAAGAAGACGAAATCACCAACAGACGGGCTGGCAATGCTCTTCATAGAACTCCAGTATCCTGCAGTGCTTGTTCTGCCCACACTTGTTTGTTTATTCAGTACGTACCAAATGAATCCGCTGCAGTCAAAGCCGGAAGTTGTCGTTCCGCCCCATTTGTATGGCGTTCCGACTAACGCTTTTGCATCAGAAACCAGCTTGCTCACATTAAGTGATGTAGATGACGTTTTGCTACTTGAAGATGATGAAGATGAAGCAGGTTTTGAGCTGCTTGTGCTTGTTCCTTTCACCTTCAATACTTGGTTGACATAGATTACATCTGATTTTAAGCCGTTTAAGCTTTTTAATTTGCTAACCGTAGTGCCGTATTTGCTCGCAATTTTAGAAAGGCTGTCTCCGCTCTTCACTTTATAAGTAGAAGTTGAAGACGATGACACTTTTGATGAGCTGGAGCTGCTTGAACTAGTTGAACCTTTCAGTTTCAGGACTTGTCCAACACGAAGCAAATCTGATTTTAAGCCATTCAGCTTCTTCAGTTCATTGATTGTCATGCCGTATTTTTTTGAAATTTTCCAAAGGCTGTCCCCGCTCTTTACTTTGTATGTAGAAGAAGAGGAAGAAGAACTGCTGCTTTTTGAACTCGTAGATTTGCCGTTAATCGATAAAGTTTGTCCCACATAAATAATGTCTGAACGAAGGTGGTTCTCTGATTTAATTTTACTGATCGTTGTGTCGTATTTTCTTGAAAGATCCCATAACGTGTCGCCTTTTTTCACCTTAATGCTTTGTGCAGATGCCGCTCCTGCAAATAACGTCGATCCTAAAACAACTGCTGTCGTAGCTGTAATGATTTGCTTTTTCATATTTTCCTCCCCAAATGTTAACTCTCTATATATGTATCTCTTTTTTTAAATTAATCTTATTGATTTCTATTATAAGGATAGATTCCCATCAGAAATAGTCTTGACTTCATGTGACAAATTTCTTAATTATTCGTTCTAAAAAAAAGTTTTTAAGGGTATTAAATATTTCATTTTCGTTGCAAAGGTGACAAAAAACGAGTGCTTTTGTCATGTTTTATGGGATGTTTTTCAACATAAAGGAAATAAATGAAAAACTTTCGGGGTCGGCTCACATACCGGAAAAATGAGTGGTAAAGAATATTCGAGGAGAGCTGCGGTTATCCGCAGTTTTTTTATTTAAACAAACATATCATGCAAAGACAGAGAGGTAAAGATTTTTCTGAAAAATGAATGCTTTACATCAAATAAGGCAAGATAACGAAAAGCGTTTTTTCATTTCCTTACAAGGCTTTACTTATTGTTTACATAATCAACAGCCGCATTTAACAAAATTTCCCTAACATGATAAACGGAATACATTAAAGGAGGCATGAAAAAAATGAATTTGTTTCAAAATATGAAATCAAAATTTCTGCCAATCGCCGCTGTTTCTGTCCTTACAGCTGGAATCTTTGCCGGAGCTGAGCTGCAGCAAACAGAAAAGGCCAGCGCCAAAAAACAAGACAAAGCTGAGATCAGAAATGTCATTGTGATGATAGGCGACGGCATGGGGACGCCTTACATAAGAGCCTACCGTTCCATGAAAAATAACGGTGACACACCGAATAACCCGAAGTTAACAGAATTTGACCGGAACCTGACAGGCATGATGATGACGCATCCGGATGACCCTGACTATAATATTACAGATTCAGCAGCAGCCGGAACAGCATTAGCGACAGGCGTTAAGACATATAACAATGCAATTGGTGTCGATAAAAACGGGAAAAAAGTAAAATCAGTACTTGAAGAGGCCAAACAGCAAGGCAAGTCAACAGGGCTTGTCGCCACGTCTGAAATTAACCACGCCACTCCAGCCGCATATGGTGCCCACAATGAATCACGGAAAAACATGGACCAAATCGCCAACAGCTATATGGATGACAAAATAAAAGGCAAACATAAAATAGACGTGCTGCTCGGCGGCGGAAAATCTTATTTTAACCGCAAGGACAGAAACTTGACAAAGGAATTCAAACAAGCCGGCTACAGCTATGTGACAACGAAACAAGCATTGAAGAAAAATAAAGATCAGCAGGTGCTCGGGCTTTTCGCAGATGGAGGGCTTGCTAAGGCGCTCGACCGTGACAGCAAAACACCGTCTCTCAAAGAAATGACGGTTTCAGCAATTGATCGCCTGAACCAAAATAAAAAAGGATTTTTCTTGATGGTCGAAGGGAGCCAGATTGACTGGGCGGCCCATGACAATGATACAGTAGGAGCCATGAGCGAGGTTAAAGATTTTGAACAGGCCTATAAAGCCGCGATTGAATTTGCGAAAAAAGACAAACATACACTTGTGATTGCAACTGCTGACCATACAACCGGCGGCTTTACCATTGGCGCAAACGGGGAAAAGAATTGGCACGCAGAACCGATTCTCTCCGCTAAGAAAACACCTGAATTCATGGCCAAAAAAATCAGTGAAGGCAAGCCGGCTAAAGATGTGCTCGCCCGCTATGCCAATCTGAAATTCACATCTGAAGAAATCAAAAGCGTTGAAGCAGCTGCACAGGCTGACAAAAGCAAAGGGGCCTACAAAGCCATCATCAAGATTTTTAATACCCGCTCCAACAGCGGATGGACGAGTACCGATCATACCGGCGAAGAAGTACCGGTATACGCGTACGGCCCCGGAAAAGAAAAATTCCGCGGATTGATTAACAATACGGACCAGGCAAACATCATATTTAAGATTTTAAAAACTGGAAAATAAAAAGGATGCAGAACGCTGCATCCTCTTTTTTATAAATATCTGCGGTGAACACCTTTTCCGTCGTACGAAAACATGACTTCCTTATCCTCAAGCACAGACTCAATGTGCACGCTTCTTCCCCAAAGCTGGAATAAATAAGGGAGCACCTTCTCCAAATATTTCAAATCCAGCTCTATGCCCTCATACCAATGCTTAATATAGAGCTCGTTATTTTTCATATAATCGCCGTCATTTACTGTCAAATATGGAAAACCGCCATTTACCCGCATGCTTACGAGCTGGTCGCGCACCGACTTCCACTGTTTATCGATGATTTTATAATCTCGGCCCTGTTTTTGAAACAAATAAAGATCCTCGCGCATGACTAATTCTTTGGTTAAATAATTGCGGATGAAAGAGATATCGGATTCAATCTCCCTGACCTCAAACATTTTCTCCCGGCCGGAGTCAGGCTGCACGCCCATTTTCTTCATTTCCTCCGTCGGGTTGTTGTACCTCTTTTCAATGTCTTCAAATATTTTCAGCCCTAAATAATAAGGATTAATGCCTGTTTTGGACGGCTGAACGACACCTGCATTCAGCTTGGCGAACTCGATCGCTTCATCAGAGGTTAAATCAAGCTCACGTATAATTCGCTGGTGCCAATAGGAAGCCCAGCCCTCATTCATAATCTTGGTTTCCAGCTGAGGCCAGAAATAAAGCATTTCCTCTCTCATCATCGTTAATATATCACGCTGCCATGGCTCCAGCTCCCGGGAATGCTCCTCGATAAAAAGCAGGATATCTTTTTCAGGCCGCGGCGGGAACGGTTTTTTCGATTTTTTCACTTGTTTTTTCGGTTTCTTTTCATCCAAAGACCATAGATCATCGTAAGGCGTGGCTGCCTCTTCAATCTCCTCTTCATCATCATCCACACTCCATTGGAGCTTTGGTCGGACCAACGACGGATCGATATGCTCCTGAATCGAAAGGATCGCATCTAAAAAAGATTCGACTTCTTTAATCCCGTGAACCTGTTCATAGTGTTTTATCCGTTCAGCCGTTGCCGCCATGCTTTCCACCATATCGCGCTTCGTGTTTTGGAAACGGCAGTTGTTTTTGAAGAAATCGCAATGGGCAAGAACGTGTGCGACAATCAATTTATTTTGGATCAGTGAGTTGCTGTCCAGCAAAAAAGCGTAGCATGGATCTGAGTTAATGACCAGCTCATAGATCTTACTTAACCCTAGATCATAGTGCAGCTTCATCTTGTGAAACTGCTTGCCGAAGCTCCAGTGGCTGAATCTTGTCGGCATCCCGTACGCGCCAAATGTATAAATAATTTCAGCCGGGCAGATTTCATATCTCATCGGGTAGAAATCAAGGCCGAATCCTTTTGCAATTTCGGTAATTTCCTCAATTGCCCGCTGTAATCCCTTCTTCTCCTCCGCGTTCAACCGAATCCCCCCTACTTGGACTTATCTATAATGTATGAGCCCGCCAGACAAAAGATGATAGTCTCACTCGGGCAAGAAAAAATTCCCCCGGCACATTCATCTGTTTGCTTATTGGATCAGTGGGTAAACACACACCATACTACGAAAAAGGAGCGATACCAATTGAATGTAGCAGACGTGCTTTCTTCTTATCTCAGTAAGCTGCCAAACGTAATCATTGCTTTACTCGTCTTATTAATCGGCTGGGCTATTGCTAAAATCATTGAAAAAGCGGTATACAAAGGACTCAGCAAAACAAAAATCGACGACAAGCTCTTTGCTGGGAAAAAGCCTTCACGCTATTCCTCGGAAAAAGTCATAAGCAAGGTCGTTTATTTTATCGCACTGATCATCGTCTTTATTTTATTCTTTAACATTTTGCACCTGACAACAGTGGCATCGCCGTTTGTCAGTATGCTTTCGGCGATTGCAGCTGCGATCCCAAGCGTGCTGAAAGCCGGACTCATTCTGCTGTTAGGATGGGCTGCAGCCTCTGTTTTGAGCTTCCTTGTCAAAAAAATCGGGATGAAGCTGAACACGAGTGACAAACTGCGCAAGTGGAATTTGGTGTCTGAAGGAAAAGATATTCACCAGGCTGTCAATACCGCTTCACAAATTGTCTTTTATCTCGTGCTGCTTGTTTTTCTGCCAGGGGTCTTATCTTCTTTGAAAATCAGCGGCATTTCAGGTCCTTTTACAAATATGATGGAAAGCGTGCTCGCTTTTCTGCCGAAATTATTTGCAGCAGCGCTTATCGTATTAATCGGCTGGCTTGTTGCCCGCCTTGTTCGTGATATCATTACGAATTTCCTTGCAAGCATCGGCACGGAAAGATTCGCGGCACGTATGGGTTTATCAATTTACTTAAAAGATACAAGCCTTTCAGCAGTCATCGGAACAATCGCTTATGTGCTGATTATGATTCCGGTGGTTATTTCAGCGCTTGATCAGCTGGATGTCGCCGGCATTTCAAAACCGGCTGTCTCTATGCTGAATACGATTTTAAACATGCTTCCGAACATCATGATTGCCATCGTGCTTGTTTTAGCGGGTATCTGGGCAGGAAAATGGGTGAAATCCATGGTGTCCGGACTGCTTCATCGCGCAGGCTTTGATTCTGTCTTAGGGAAAATGGGCATGGAAGCCGGAACGCCTGCAAAGCTGTCCTTGTCTCAAGTTGTCGGTATGATTGCGCAAATCATTGTCATTCTGCTCTTTACAGCTGAGGCGCTTCAAATTGTTCGGCTGCACTTCCTCGTAGAAATTGCCACTGGCATCATCGCGTATCTGCCGAATGTCCTTGTCGCAGTATTTATTCTCGGACTCGGCCTTTACGCAGGAGAATTGGTGAGAAAAGTGCTCTCAAGCATGATAAAAGGCCAGGAATTCAAGTCTTTAGCGCCTATTGCTAAATATACGATTATCGCACTTGCTTTCTTTATGGCCCTGGATCAGCTTGGTGTCGCTGCGACAATCGTCAATTCCGCGTTCATCATCGTTCTTAGCGGCTTCGCACTCGCTTTCGGTTTATCCTTCGGCCTTGGCGGTAAGGATTTTGCATCACGTTATCTGTCTACATTTGAACGCAAAATGCAAAACACAGAAATCGAAAAAAACCGTAAAAACCAAAATCCGCCGAATGACATGTAAGCAAAAAACATGCACCCAGCTGGGTGCATGTTTTTTAATTCCTTTTTTTTCATTTTTCAATCGATTATGATAAGATATAGAAAATGTCTTATTCTGAGGTCTTATTATGAAGTTAACCAATTATACAGATTATTCATTAAGAGTGTTGATTTTTCTGGCTGCAGAGCGTCCCGGAGAACTTTCAAATATAAAACAGATTGCCGAAACGTATTCTATTTCAAAAAATCATCTCATGAAAGTCATATACAGGCTCGGCCAGCTCGGCTACGTAGAAACGATACGCGGACGGGGCGGCGGCATACGATTAGGCATGGAACCTGAAGACATCAACATCGGTGAAGTTGTCAGAAAAACGGAGGACGATTTTAATATTGTTGAATGTTTTGATGCGAACAAGAATCTCTGTGTTATTTCCCCGGTTTGCGGCTTAAAACATGTGCTGAATGAAGCGCTTTTGGCCTATCTTGCGGTTTTAGACAAATATACACTGCGCGACCTCGTCAAAAACAAGGAAGATATCATGAAGCTTTTAAAAATGAAGGAATAGATCCATGATTCCTTCTTTTTTTATGCCCTTTTTCCCCCTTATTGTTAAGATAATTTGGCTATTTTTATAAAAAGGCAAAACGATGAGACAAATGTGCCGATATAAAAAAGAAACAGCAAATGCAAAATCATTGGGGGAAAAAGGAGAGCTAAGATGAAAAAGAAATTAGCAGCAGGGCTGACAGCATCTGCGATTGTCGGCACAACTTTAGTAGTGACACCAGCTGAAGCAGCAACGATTAAGGTCAAAAGCGGAGATTCTTTATGGAAACTGGCCCAAACCTATAACACAAGTGTGGCGGCCCTCACATCCGCCAATCATCTTTCGACTACTGTTCTGTCGATCGGCCAGACGCTTACTATTCCAGGCAGCAAATCCAGCACTTCTTCATCTACTTCAAGCTCAACAACCAAGAAGAGCGGAAGTTCTGTTTACACAGTGAAAAGCGGAGATTCACTTTGGCTAATCGCAAATGAGTTTAAAATGACGGTGCAGGAACTGAAAAAATTAAACGGACTAAGCAGCGATTTAATTCGTGCTGGGCAGAAATTAAAGGTGTCCGGTACTGTTTCTTCAAGCTCTAGTTCCAGTAAAAAAAGCAACTCTAACAAGAGTTCAAGCTCCAGTTCAAAAAGCAGTTCTAATAAGAGTTCAAGTTCCTCATCTTCTACGGGAACATATAAGGTGCAGCTTGGAGATTCACTTTGGAAAATTGCAAACAAAGTCAATATGTCCATCGCTGAATTGAAGGTCTTGAACAACTTAAAATCAGACACCATTTACGTGAATCAGGTGTTGAAAACAAAATCAAACGGCTCTGATACGTCTTCTAAAGACACTTCATCCAAATCGAACCAAACTTCAGCAACAACTAAATATACCGTTAAAAGCGGTGATTCACTTTGGAAAATCGCAAACAACTATAACCTGACTGTACAGCAAATCCGAAATATCAACAATCTGAAATCAGATGTGCTTTACGTTGGACAAGTATTGAAGCTGACAGGTAAAGCATCTTCAGGCTCTTCATCATCGTCGTCTTCTTCGTCAAATGCAAGCTCCGGCACGACGACTACATACACGGTGAAAAGCGGTGATTCCTTATGGGTGATTGCTCAAAAATTTAATGTAACAGCTCAGCAGATTCGTGAGAAAAACAATTTAAAAACGGATGTCTTGCAGGTTGGCCAAAAGCTGGTCATTTCCGGAAAAGCTTCATCATCGTCTTCATCCGGTTCTTCAAACACCACCAGCTCAACGAGTGCGAAGATTAACACAATGATTTCGGCCGCTAAAGCGCAGCTTGGGGTTCCGTATCGCTGGGGAGGCACGACACCGTCCGGGTTTGACTGTAGCGGATTCATTTACTATGTACTGAACAAAGTCACTTCCGTATCTAGATTAACGGCAGCGGGATATTGGAACACAATGAAATCAGTTAGCCAGCCTGCTGTCGGAGATTTCGTTTTCTTTACAACATATAAAGCCGGCCCTTCCCACGTCGGAATTTACCTAGGCAACGGGGAATTCATAAATGCCAACGATTCCGGAGTTGTCATTTCCAATATGAACAACTCTTACTGGAAACAGCGCTATCTCGGTGCAAAACGATATTTCTAAAAACAGAAACTGTGCGGCCTTAACGGCTGTACAGTTTTTTATTAGAGCCTAAAGACGTTGATGCTGATCATATGATTTGTCACCGGATGAAAATAGACTTCGGCCCGAACAGAAAAAGTGTCATCTTTCTGTCTGACTGTTACCCGAAAGACATCTTTCGTCTGCTGATCATTCACCTCTGTACGCCCCATATAAGCATAATCAGAAAATGAAGCGTCCTTATATTCATCCTGAATTTTGCTCCAGGCAAGCTGTTCCCACTTTTGAACGGACTCGTTTGTGTCCGTTGAATGACCTTTTGCAGCCATTGACACGATAATCAATCCGCAAAAAAGAAGTGCGATGGTATACGGCAGAGATTTCATTTTTTCAGTCTCCTGTACCCAGAATATGTTCCCTCATAGGTTTACCAAAAGCGATATCTTCATTCAGGCATTTTGATTTTATGTCTCCCTCATATTGCTACCCCTTTACTGCCGCAGACGCCAAGTTTTGCCCCGTCAATTACAGAGGATGCGGCATAAACTAATCATGAACTTCTCACCCAAGAAAGGAGAAGCGATTCATGGATTATGCCGATTACGATAAAGCGCTTTATTACACCCATCGTTCTCAATGGGATAATTTATTAATTTTAATGGTGCGTACAGAGGACGATTTGTTGTCAAAACGAATTGAGTATTTTCTGCATGCGTATCATTTTGAACAGGATTACGCCGTTTTAGAAAAGATGCTGTATTCCCTTCTCCGTTATATTGATCATGCCACAGAGCTGACTTATGAAGATCAAATAGCCCTTCTCACATAAACAAATCCCGGCGTTTAGACGCCGGGATTTCCTGCTTTTGCGAACATGCTGAGTTCTTCAACAAGCTCTTTTAAGCTTTCCTTAATGTTTTCAGCCACTGTAGCATGTTCAACATCAATATGCACCGGATCAAGCACCAGCTGCTTCGGAATGACATTGGCGTAGACACCCCGCATCACAGTTCTCATATTGTTCAGCGCATTGATGCCGCCTTTTCCGCCTCCCGCTACTGCCAATAATGCAACGGGCTTATATTTGAATTGTTCGCTGCTTAGAAAATCCAAGGCATTTTTTAAAGCGCCGCTCATGCCGCTGTGATATTCAGGCGATAATAATACAATCGCATCCGCTTTAGAAACGCGTTGCTTAAGCTCCTGTACCTTCAACAGTTCAGATTGATCAGCTTCACCGTTAAAAATCGGCAATACAAACTCGCTTAGATCAATCAAATCCGTGTGATACAGAGCTGAAATATAGGATGCAGCAATTCTTGTTCTGCCATGTTTTCTAGGCGTGCCATTTATGACTAACATGTTCATTTTGAGATCTCTCCATTCAGATTATATTTCACTGCGAAAAGCGCTGCTTGCGTGCGATCGGCCACTTCAAGTTTTGCTAAAAGATTCGATACATGGGTTTTTACTGTTTTTTCTGAAATAAACAAGGCGGCTGCGATTTCTTTATTGCTTTTCCCGTTTGCTATTTCAGTCAGAACGTCTTTTTCCCTTCTTGTTAATTGATAGTATTTTTCTTTTTCCGGGTCGTGCTGATTTTTCATATGTGTCAGCACATGGGGCATAATAGCTGTAGAAAGCTTGTATTCGCCAGCATGCACTTGTCTTAGTGTTTTCACCAATTCCTCGGGCTCCGTATCCTTTAATTGATACGCCTTCGCGCCTGCCTGAAGCGCGGGAATGACGTGCTCCTGATCAGAGTAGCTCGTTAGCACAATGATATTCGTCTCCGGAAATTGCTGTATTGCTTTTTTAATGGCTTGAATGCCGTCCATCTCGGGCATAGACAGATCCATTAGCACAAGATCCGGCTTTGTCTCTTCGATAACACGGAGAGCTTCTATTCCAGTTGCAGCTTCTCCGACAACTTCAATATCATCCTGGGTGGCAAAGAAAAAACGCAGACCCTTCCTGACAACATGATGATCATCAGCAATGACAATTTTCATACCGCCCCTCCTTTTCGGCTTGTTAGCGGAAGCCTGATGGACAGCTTTGTTCCAGTTCCAAGCGCTGACTCAATCCAAAACTTAGCGCCGGCTTTTTCCGCCCGTTCTTTCATACCCTTGATGCCAAGTGAAGGCAGACCGGCATGCGCTTCATAGCGAAATCCTGCCCCATGATCGATTATATCCAGCTCCGCATGGCACAAAGAAGCCCTCAGACTGACATACGCCGTATCCGTTCCGGCATGCTTTTTGCAGTTATTTAAAGCTTCCTGTACGACACGCCATAGCATATGCTCCTGCTCATCAGTCAGAACAGGACAGCCTTTTTGTGTAAAAATGATCTTCAATCCAATGAGCGCACCATAGCTTTTAATGGCTTCAGCCAGCCCTTTTTCCAATCCTCCGGGGCGAAGCTGCCAAATTAACGCTTTCATTTCTGCGAGCGCGTCCTGTGATAGGTTTTGGATGAAATCAATCATCTGCTGTAAATTCTCATCTTTTGTTAGTGTCTTCGCAGCTTTGGCAGTTAAACTGACGGAAAACAGCATTTGATTGACAGAATCGTGAAGCTCCTGAGCGAGGCGGTTACGCTCCATTAAAAGAGCATTTTTTTGTTGATATTTAGAAAGCCTCATACGCTGGATTGCTGTTCCGATCTGAAAGGCGACAGACTCGAGTAAATGCAGCTCTTCCTCATCAAACATGGTTTTTCCGGCCGCCGCTACATTTAACAATCCGAATCTTCTGTCCCCGTCTTCTAAAGGCACAGTTGCATGATGCGTAATCCCTTCTGTGTCAAAACAATGCAGGTTTTCTGCTGATTCGATGCGTTTGCAGTTCATGATATTTGCAGCCTTTCTAAGCCCTCCGTTATTGAATTTCGTCAGGCAATAACACTCCCCTTCGCACATCAGCACTTTTTCCTTGCGGCTTAAAGCCGGGGGCAGATAAGCGTCGGCCGCTAACGCATAAGACCCATCTTCTTCGATCAGAAAAATCCATCCGGATTGAAGGTTTGTCAGACTCAGCAACTCTTTTAAAACCTCATCCAGTGTTGCTTTGATATCGTGCCCTTGATTTAAGGTTTCCGCAATCGTTTTCAGCGTTTTTAATTTTTCCATCCTCGTTTTGCTCACGTTTCTCACTCCGGCATTGATCTTGTATTTAAGATTATACCAGTTTTTTGTATTTCATTGCTTCACTTGTAGGATGATTTTCTTTCAGACTTTTGAATGAGAAAAAGAAAAAGCTGGATCATTTACAATGACCCAGCTCATACTTGAATTATTTTGCCGTCGACTCAACAATTTCATCAACCGTCTTCATTACATCTTCAGAAAGGGCGGCAAGACGCTGTTCACTGTCTTCCAAAGATGACCCTTTTACGGCAAAATAAAATTTCACCTTCGGCTCAGTTCCAGAAGGACGAAGACAGAACCAAGACCCGTCTTCCAGGAAGTATTTCAATACATTTGATTTTGGTAAGTCGATGGCTTCTTCTTTGTTTTCAGTCAGAAGCGTCCGTTTGCTTACAGCGTAATCTTCTGCTGTGACAACCTGTTTGCCCGCCATTTTCTGCGGCGGATTTTGTCTGAAGGAAGCAAGAATCGCTTCAATTTGCTCTGCTCCTTGTTTGCCTTTCAGCGTCAGGGATTTCAGCCCTTCACGATAGAAACCATACTCGTTAAAGAGATTGATGAGCGCCTCATACAATGACATTCCCTGTTTTTTATAGAACGCGCAAACTTCAACTGCCAAAAGCGCAGCCTGAATGGCGTCCTTATCGCGGGCAAAATCCCCGATTAAATAACCGTAGCTCTCTTCATAACCGAATTGGAAGGTATACTGGCCTGATGCCTCGTATTCCTTAATCTTTTCACCGATAAACTTAAAGCCTGTCAGCGTATCAATCGTATCAAGGCCGAATGAAGAAGCTACAGCACGGCCGATTTCACTTGTGACGATCGTTTTGAGAACAACACCGTTATCAGGCAGGATACCTTGTTTTTTCTTTTCAGAAAGCAGGTAATGAAGCAGCAGCGCTCCGGTTTGGTTTCCTGTCAGCACTGTATATTTGCCTTGATCGTTTTTCACCGCGATGCCGAGGCGGTCAGCATCAGGATCTGTCGCGATGAGAATATCTGCATTCTGCTCCTCCCCAAGCTTAATGGCATATTCGAATGCCGCATGCTCTTCCGGGTTTGGCGATGTAACAGTGGAGAAGTTTGAATCCGGCAGTTCCTGTTCTTTGACAACCGTTACATTTTTGTAGCCGAGTGCTTCAAGACCGCGTCTGACCGGTTTATTTGCAGTTCCATGCAGCGGTGTGAAAACAACCTTTACATCTACTTCTTCCGATAATTCAGGATGTACAGAAATGGACGTCAGTTTTTCTGTATAAACTTTATCAATATCTTCACCGATGATTTTGATTAAGCCTTTTTCTTTTAACTTATTTTCTTCGTCCACTGTGATCGTCAGCTCATTTTCAATCGCGTTTACCTGCTCAATGACGATGTCCGCTTCCTTTGGAGGCAGCTGGCCGCCATCATCCCCGTATACTTTGTAGCCGTTATATTCAGGCGGGTTATGGCTTGCCGTTACCACAATTCCCCCATAAGCGTTCAGCTGTCTGACAGCGAATGACAGCTCTGGCGTCGGGCGAAGCTCATCAAACACGTATGTTTGGATGCCTTGTGTCGCAAGTGTTTTTGCCGCTTCCATCGCGAACTCCGGAGATTTATGACGGGAATCATAAGCAATGACAACGCCCCGTTTTTTCGCTTCCTCACCTTGCTTCGAGATGTATGCCGCAAACCCGGCCGATGCTTTGCGCACAGTGTAAATATTCATCCGATTTGTCCCGGCGCCGATTTCCCCGCGCATTCCGCCGGTACCGAATTCAAGGTCTTTATAGAAACAGTCCTCAAGGGCCTGTTCATTCCCCTCTAATTCAATAAGGCGCTCTTTTAATTCCGGGTCTAAATGTTCTGTCTGTTTCCAGCGTTCATAGCTCTTTCTCCAAGTCATATTCGTCCTCCTATGTATCAGCTTATGCCATTATTTTATATGAAGCGGGTGCCTCTGTCACTTGATAACCTGAGATCTGGCCCTTTCTACGTAAAAAGAAATAACGGGCTGCAGACAGCCCGTTATGATTTATTGCTCAAGCGGTACGACCGCATCGTGTAAAAGCTTGTTGAGGTTTTCTGTATGTTTGTTTTTCGCCTGCTCATCCCATTGGAATCGCTCGCTCATAAAATCAATAACGGCATCTTTATATGTTCTTACCCAATTGATATCGAAAAATAAACGTCCCGTTCTGCGGACAAAGAAGTCAGCAGGGGTTGCAGTCATCTCTTCTTCTATACTGTATTCTGCCTCAGCAAGAATATGAACCGGAATGTTGCGTTTCGCGGCCTCATCTTTCAGCGCTTCTACCCGGTCAAAGACGCGATCTACGTTAGAGCCGTATCTGATCGCAAGTTGTTTTGCGTCTTTTTCTGATAAACCGGCTGCAATTCCTTCTTTTGTTTTTGCGGTAACGAAGGACATGAGATTTTTCGAACCGCCGACGTGCCCGCCAGAGATTGGCATGTTTTTCGTTTTACATGGTCCAAAATCCTTTTCGCCTTCTTCTTTTAAGCGATCACCGACAAGATCAACGATGTGCTCCGCCATTTTTCTGTATCCAGTCAATTTTCCGCCGGCAATGGTGATCAGGCCTGAGTCAGATGTCCAAATCTCGTCTTTCCGTGAAATTTCAGAAGGATCTTTGCCTTCTTCATGAATCAGCGGACGCAACCCCGCCCAGCTGGATTCGATGTCATTCGCAGTGATATTCAGTTCCGGGAACATGTAATTGATTGAATTGATGACATAATCACGATCCTCCGTTGTCATCCGCGGATGCTCCAGCGCCTCTTTGTAAACAGTGTCTGTTGTTCCCACGTATGTTTTGCCTTCACGAGGAATCGCAAATACCATCCGGCCATCAGGTGTATCGAAATATACAGCCTGTTTCAGCGGAAAGACAGACTGGTCAAATACAAGGTGAATGCCTTTTGTATGCTGCAAATGTTTCCCGTTTTTCGAATGGTCTTTTTCTCTGAGCTGATCGACCCAAGGGCCTGTAGCATTGACAATTTTTTTCGCATACACTTTATATTCTTTCTTTGTCAGCACATCTTCAATTAATACGCCGACGGCTTTGCCTTTTTCGTAAAGAAGCTCCTTCACTTTGGAGTAATTCACAGGCTCTGCCCCGAATTTCACCGCTTCCTTCATGACTTCGATGGTTAGTCTCGCATCGTCAGTGCGGTATTCCACATAGTACCCGCCGCCTTTTAAGCCGTCTTTTTTCACCAAAGGCTCTTTTTGCAGCGTTTCTTTTGCTGAAAGCATGCTTCTTCGTTCTGACTTTTTCACACCTGCAAGGAAGTCATAAACTCTTAACCCGATAGATGTTGTAAATGAACCAAATGTGCCGCCTTTATGAAACGGAAGCAGCATCCATTCCGGTGTAGTGACATGCGGGCCGTTTTCATACACAATCGCCCGCTCTTTTCCTACCTCAGCGACCATTTTCACTTCAAATTGTTTTAAATAGCGCAAGCCGCCATGTACCAGCTTCGTTGATCGGCTTGATGTTCCCGCCGCAAAGTCCTGCATTTCGCTTAGTGCGACCTTCATTCCCCTTGATGCCGCGTCAAGAGCTGTTCCGGCTCCTGTAATTCCTCCTCCGATAATAAATAGGTCATATGTTTTTTTCGTCATGTCTGTCAGCATGCGATCTCTTTCAAGACTTGAAAATTGATGTTTCATCATTACGTTTCCTCCTTGTTGTCACGGTAAATAGAAAAAGAGACCACAACAGCCAAAGTGCATGCTTACACTTTGGTGCTGTGGTCTCTCCTCATCTCAGGACCGTTCTTATTAACTTGTAACCATTATACCATAGTATTACTTTATTTGAAAGCCATAGCTGCTTTCACGGCTTTTTGCCAGCCTTTATACAGCTCATTTCGTTTTTCTTCTTCTAATTCAGGCTCAAACCGTTTATCCAGATTCCACTGGTTCGCGATTTCAGAACGGTCCTTCCAGAATCCCACAGCGATACCCGCCAAATAAGCCGCGCCAAGTGCAGTCGTTTCATTAATTTCCGGGCGCTCCACAGGAACATTCAACAGGTCTCCTTGGAACTGCATTAGGAAATTGTTTTTTACAGCTCCTCCGTCTACACGAAGCGTCTTTAATGAAATGTTTGAATCTGCTTCCATTGCGTCAAGCACATCTTTTGTCTGATAAGCCAATGACTCCAGTGTCGCACGGATAAAGTGCTCTTTTGTTGTCCCTCTTGTCAGGCCGAAAACCGAACCGCGCACATCGCTGTCCCAGTAAGGCGTTCCCAGTCCGACAAATGCTGGAACAACATACACGCCGTCAGTTGAATCCACTTTCTCTGCATAAGATTCGCTAAGCGAAGAGTCCTGAAACATTCTCAATCCGTCTCTAAGCCACTGGATGGCAGAGCCAGCGACAAAAATGCTTCCTTCTAACGCATAGTTCACTTTTCCGTCAATGCCCCAAGCAATTGTTGTCAAAAGCCCATGTTCGGACTTAATTGCTTTTTCCCCGGTATTCATCAGCATGAAACATCCTGTGCCGTATGTGTTTTTCCCCATGCCTTCTTCAAAGCATGCCTGGCCGAACAGCGCGGACTGCTGGTCGCCTGCCGCTCCAGCAATCGGGATATTTTTTCCGAAGAAGTGATAATCAACAGTCTCCGCATACACATGGGAAGACGGCTTCACTTCAGGGAGCATGGATTTCGGTACGCCTAGAATGTCGAGCAGTTCATCGTCCCATTTTAAATCGTAAATATTAAACATCAGTGTTCTTGAGGCATTGGAGTAATCGGTCACATGCGCTTTTCCGCCTGACATTTTCCAAATGAGCCATGTATCAATCGTTCCAAACAACAGCTCGCCTTTTTCCGCTTTTTCTCTTGCGCCTTCCACATTGTCTAAAATCCACTTCACCTTCGTGCCGGAGAAGTATGGATCGATTAAAAGCCCAGTTTTTTCTCTGAATTTATCATTATATCCTTTTTCACGAAGTTCCTCACAAATGCCGGACGTCTGTCTGGACTGCCAAACGATTGCATTATAGACAGGACTTCCTGTATCTTTATCCCACACAACCGTCGTCTCGCGCTGGTTCGTGATGCCGATGCCGGCAATTTGAGAAGCGCTGATTCCTGATTCAGAGATGACTGAGGCGATAACCGCGAGGACAGAGCCCCAAATTTCATTGGCATTATGCTCAACCCAGCCAGGATGCGGGAAGTATTGTGTAAATTCCTTTTGAGCAGAGTGAACGATTTTGCCTTCTTTATTAAACAGAATCGCTCTTGAACTTGTCGTCCCCTGATCTAAGGATAAAATGTACGTTTCCATAAGATGTCTCCCCTTTGATTAAATATATTTTGAATTTGATAATGTTTTAGCAGAATGTGATTTCGTATAAATATAGAGTCCTAACAATACCACAACCAATATAACGCTTACAATCCAGAAGCTGCTTGTGATGTGCCCTTTAAATGCAGCGTTGTAAAATACGCCGCCGAATGATCCGCCTAAAATCGGGCCGACTACCGGAACCCATGCGTATTTCCAGTTTGATGAGCCCTTCCCCGGAATCGGAAGAAAAGCGTGGGCGATCCGCGGACCTAAGTCACGTGCAGGATTGATAGCATAGCCGGTGGTGCCTCCCAGAGAAATACCGATTGCTACAATGAGGAAACCGACGATTAAAGGATTAAGTCCTTCTGTAAATTGATTTGCCCCAATGGCCAAGATTCCAAGCACAAGGACAAATGTCCCAATCACTTCGCTTAAAACGTTTGCAAATGTATGCGGAATGCTGGGCCCTGTTGAGAAAACACCCAGCTTGGCAGCGGGATCATCCGTTGACTTCCAGTGCGGGAGGTAATGCAGATAGATAATCACCGCACCGATGATCGCTCCGATCATTTGCGCCGCAATATAAACCGGAACCTCTTTCCAAGGAAAATCTCCTACAAATGCAAGCGCTATCGTTAGCGCCGGATTCAAATGGGCACCGCTGATGCCGCCAACCGCGTATGCCGCCATGGCAACACCCAATCCCCATCCAAATACAACAACAATCCAGCCAGACTGGAATGAAAGCGTTTTCTTTAAATTGACACCTGCACAAACACCTGCACCAAAAATGATAAGCAGCATCGTACCGATGACTTCTCCCCAAAATGCTGTCATAGCACATTCCTCCTAAAGTCACGATTAAAAAGCATGATAGAGAAGAAGAGAATAAAAAAACCACAACAAACCGCTTTACGGGTGCATAAACATTTGCCGTAAAGAGCTGCTGTGGTCTCCGAGTTCTCCATCACAATGTATTAACCTAGTGCAATTGTATCAGTGCATGAAAGCGGTGTCAATCATTTTCCGTCAAAAAGTTTTCATATTTTTTCCATAATTTGGTATTAGATGTTGTGACAGCTACAGCCCCCGCTTTCAATGCCTGCTCTACATCCTC
The DNA here is from genome assembly GCF_038004765.1 of Bacillus sp. FSL R5-0576. Lineage (NCBI taxonomy): Bacteria > Bacillati > Bacillota > Bacilli > Caryophanales > Bacillaceae > Bacillus > Bacillus sp. FSL R5-0576. The sequence continues at coordinate 873,952 of NZ_JBBORU010000001.1, read as the reverse complement.
TTCCGTACGGATGAAACCCCCGGCAAAGATGGGAATCCCTGTTTTCTCTTTTATTTCCTGAATGAGTGTCGGAACGATGCCGGGAAGCACTTCGATGAAGTCAGGCTTATGCTTGCCGATAAACTCCATGCTTTTCTCCATCGCGCTTGTATCAAGCAAAAACAGGCGCTGAATGGCATAAATTTTCTTCTGCTTCGCTTTGGCAATCACGTTCGATCTTGTGGAAATAATCCCAGCGGGCTTAATATCCTGACATATAAATTCCGCACCGTATTCGTCATGCTTAATCCCTTGAATGAGATCGACGTGCACCATCATGTTCTTTCCGTGCTTTTGCGCTTCTTTGATCACGCCCTTCAGCTGCCCGAGATGAATATCAAGAATAACACCGTAAGAGAACGAACTGCTCAAAAACTCATCAAATTGCTTCATATTGCGAATAGCCGGTAAGATCGGCTGGTTGTGAAAACTCATCATGTGCTCCTTTAATAAATCACTTTTATATTATATCGTTTGAAAGCTTTCTTTCACCGTTTTCACGATAAAGGAAAGGTCCTCTTCTGTCAGGCAAAATGGCGGCGCAAGCTGGATGACATTGTTGTAGCCGGCGACTGTATCGCCGTTTTTGCCGATGATCAGCCCTTTTTCTTTGCACGCCGCAACCACTTGGTTTACTTTGGCGGCATCAGCCGGCTCTTTAGTCAATTTGTCTTTGACGAGTTCGATTCCGATCAGTAGCCCTTTTCCTCTAACATCCCCGACTGCCGGGTGTTCTCTCAGAGCTTGAAGCTCACCTAAAAGCTTTGCTCCAAGATCGCGGGATCGCTGAATCAGCTGTTCGTCCTCCATAATTTGCAGGTTTTTCAACGCCAAGGCACAGGCAGCCGGGCTTCCGCCGAACGTGTTCACGTGGCGGAAACGGTCATAAGGAGCTTCCCCCTGATACGCTTCGAAAATGTCCCGTTTCACAGCAGTCGCTGACAATGGCAGATACGCGCTTGTGATTCCTTTTGCCATCGTAATGATATCAGGCTTCACACCGTAGTGCATAAACCCGAACGGCTCGCCGGTCCGTCCAAACCCGCAGATCACTTCATCGCAAATCAAAAGGGCTCCGTGGCGCCGGCAAATGTCCTCCACCTTTTTCATATATCCGTCCGGCGGCATTAAGATGCCTCCGCCTGTAATGATGGGCTCCATAATGACCCCGGCAATCGTTTCGCTTAATTCCCATGTCATGATGCGGTCGATTTCATTTGCGCTTTCAAGCGTGTCTGCATCATCAGGATTCCGGTATATATCTGGCGGAGCTGCATGCAGGAACCCTTGGCTCAAAGGCTCGTATTTATATTTCCGCTGCGCCTGTCCGGTAGCTGAGAGCGCTCCCAATGTATTGCCGTGGTATGCCCGATATCTTGAGATGAATTTATAACGGCTGTGGTCGCCGTTTTGCAGATGGTACTGGCGGGCAATTTTAAAAGCAGTTTCGTTTGCTTCCGATCCGCTGTTGGAAAAAAAGATAACATAATCGCCGCCAAGCCATTCATTCAGCTTTTCCGCCAGTTGGATTGCGGGTGCGTGACTTTGCATTAACGGGTAGTAAGGCAGCTCCTTTAGTTGCTCATAGGCAGCCTCCGCAAGCTCCTTTCTGCCGTAACCAATGTTGACGCACCACAAACCGGACATCGCATCCAAATAGCGGCGTCCGTCTATGTCGGTTACCCAGGCCCCCTCAGCCTTCTGGGCTATCAGGCTGTCCGCTTGATGCGCTCCCTTCATGGCATGCCACACAAATTGCTCATCTTTTTGCTTTAATACCTGATTTTGCTGAATGTTTTCCATCCCCATCATCTCCATTTCATTAGCGTTCCCTATAATGCCAATTCAATTGAAACAGACCTTCTCTTTATGTGATGTCTTGGTGATGATTTCCCTGCCTTCAATATAAAGCCAGACCGGGTCAGAGTCAATAAACCGCGTAAATAATAAAACATCCCCTTTCTCAAGAAGAAAGAGGATGCAGCTTCCAAAGCAAAACAGGCAAAGTGACAATGCTCAGCATCGTACTGATAAAGGTCGCACTCGAAACAACTTGGACAGCCATTGCAATAGCAATGGAAGCCTAGCCGATTTCTGTATGATATAGGAAATGGCGAAAATACAGAAACTCCATAAGGCTCCTCCACTATACAATTTACTTTTTTTAAAGAAAGCACCTAAACAATTCCGCTTTTGTTTTAAAAAACCCGCCAATTCAGGCGGGTTTTTTGGGAATTATTTTTTATATTGAATATGATAAATATCACGCCGTCTGTCTTTTAGCTGGCGCACTGTACCGTTTTGGCGCTGTCTTCTGAGAATTTCCAGGTCAACATCGCCGATGACAACCATTTCAATATTCGGGTTTGTTTCGCCGACAATGCCGTCTCGGGCGAATTCAAAATCAGACGGGGCAAAGATGCCTGACTGGGCGTATTGGATATCCATGTTTTCCGTTTGCGGAAGGTTTCCGACCGTTCCAGAGATAACCGTATAAATTTGATTTTCAACCGCTCTAGCCTGCGAACAGTATCTGACACGCAGATAGCCTTGACGGTCTTCTGTACAAAATGGCGTAAAGATGATTTTGGCTCCTTTATCAGCCGCAATCCGGGCAAGCTCAGGAAATTCAATGTCATAACAGATCTGGATCGCGATTTTCCCGCAGTCCGTATCAAACACGCGAACTTGGTCTCCTGCGCTGATCCCCCACCATTTGCGTTCATTCGGCGTAATATGGAGTTTGTATTGCTTTTCGATTGTTCCGTCCCGTCTGAACAGGTAAGCGATATTATAGATCTTGCCTTCCTCTTCGACGAAATGAGATCCGCCGATAATGTTGACGTTATACTTCACAGCCAAGTCAGTAAACAGGCTGATGTAATCTTCTGTATACTCGGTAATTCTCTGCACCGCCAAGCTCGGTGACCGTTCCTCAAGGAAAGACATCAGCTGGGTTGTGAAAATTTCCGGGAACACCGCAAAATCAGATCTTGCGTCGGAAGCAACATCGACATAGTATTCTACTTGATTCGCAAATTCCTCAAAGGAATAAATTTTCTTCATTTCGTATTGGATCACACAAATTCTAACAGGGAACGCCGATTTATAATAGCGTTTTGTCTGCTGCGGTAGATAATCGACATTATTCCATTCCATCAGCGTCGCATACTTGATCGAAGCTGTATCATCTGGGAGATAATTCGGGTTAATTCGCATAAGGGTAAAGCCGTTCATCAGCTGAAAAGAAAGAACCGGATCGTATATTTGGTGGCGTGTCACCTGTTCAACATACTCTCTCGCTGTCATTTCATCTGCATATTTGTGATAGTTTGGAATCCGTCCGCCTATGATGATGCTTTTCAGGTTTAAGCGTCTGGCTAAGTCCTTTCTCGCCTCGTACAAACGGTGGCCGATCTTCATTCGTCTGTATTTCGGGTGCACCATGACTTCAATTCCGTACATATTCAAGCCGTCAGGATTATGGTTGGTGATATAACCGTCATCTGTAATGTCCTGCCACGTATGGCGGTCATCATATTCATCAAAGTTAATCAGGAGACTTGAGCACGAACCGATAATTTCACCTTCGAATTCTGCACAAAACTGCCCGTCTGGAAAATGCTCCAAATGGCTGATTAAATGCTCTCGCTTCCAAGGTTCCATCCCCGGAAAGCAGTCCTTTTGAAGATCGATAATCTTGTCGATGTCTTTCTCTTCGATATTGCGGATAACCATTTTCTTTTCAAACCGGGTCAAATCTAATTTCTCAGACAACCTACTCGCTCCTTTCTAGTTTTGTGAGTTCAGATGATCAAGCAATAGGGCGAGCTCCATTTCCGCCATTGATTCAAGCCTGTGATCATAGTCTTCAAACATCAAGGTGCCCGTTACTTTATTCGGGACAATGACACACTTCATTCCTGCACGTTTCGCAGCAATCGAACCATTGACAGAATCCTCAAACGCGAGACATTCCGCTGGCGATACCCCCAGGTTCTTTGCCGCCAATAAATAGAGTTCAGGATTCGGCTTCACCTCTTCCACATCATCAGCCGTTTGAATAACTTCAAAATCATCAAACAGGCCGATTTGCTTCAAATGGCCGGACACCCATTTATAATCAGAGCTGGAGGCAAGGCCTATTTTTAAGCCTAAATCCTTTGCCGCATTCAAATACGCTTCGACACCAGGTCTCGCTTTTTCTGTTTCCATGCGTTTGGCGAACCGCTCTCTTCTCAATTGTGTGAGCTCTTCATGGTTCAGCTTTTTCCCGATCTGCTCTTCTAAATATTCAAAAGGCCGGAAACCCGCAGCAGTTCCGATGACCTTTCCCCAGACAGATAGCGGCAGCACTGAGCCGTGCTCTTCAAATATTTCCTGAAGAACCTCATATTCGTGTGTTTCTGTATCTAGAATAAGCCCGTCAAAATCAAAAATTAACGCTTTAATCACTGGGTACAACTCCTTTAGTACGAATTGAGACATATGTATACACTCACTATACCCCGAAACAAGTCCGCTTTCAAAAAGTAAGGTTTTATGTGAAGAAAGAGCCTGCACACTGCAAGCTCTTTCTTATTAATGAATGTTTTGGTGAGAAATGTTTGTCAGCGCTGATCCCGCAGACTCGTTCGACATCTGATTGACTGCCAGGTCTCCAAGCGCAACGATCCCGACTAGATTGTTTTGATCTACAATAGGAAGGCGGCGGATTTGGTGCTGGGCCATCAGCTGCGACGCGTCTTCCAGACTCATATTAGGGTTTCCTGATACGAGTTCTGTTGACATCACTTCTGAAACGGGTGTCTGGCCATCACGGCCCTGAGCTGTAGTTCTTAATGCAATGTCACGGTCAGTCAGCATTCCTTTTAAAACACCTTGCTCTACAACGGGGATCGCCCCGACGTTATGCTGTTTCATTAGAGAAGCCGCTTCCTGAATCGTTTGATTCGGAGAAACGGTTGCCACCTGCGTTGTCATTGTATCTTTAACTGAACTCATTGTCAGCACCCCTTTCAATCATTAGTATGTTCAGACACGAGCCGTTTAAAAAGGGAGTTAGAGGAAAGGTTTTATGATATGATTTCTCTGATACAAAAAGAGCTTTTCTAAAAATAGAAAAGCCCTTGCCGCATGATTATATTAGCCTTCTTTGACCGAAAAAGGCTTTGTTAGTCTTCTTTTGAAAGTCAGAAAAAGCAAACGGAAAATAAATCCCAAAATCATTCAGCATCTTGCTGTTTTTTTCAAAAATCGCCTGATCACTCAAATCAGAGTGCGGCGAAGGCTTGGTCAGGATAATATGTATCATTTGCAGACAAGCCATAATTTGAAATGCTTCTTTTAATGTTCCTTGGTAATAATGGTTATTTAAAGACAGAACGCCTTTCTTTTTAAAGCGCTGAATGTCCAGTTCGGAGAAATAAAGAGGAAATACATCATGGATCAGCTCCATAGACAGCTCCTTGATAAAGCTCTCCTGTTCTGCAGTTGCTGCGTTCACAATTCTCACGTCAATCACCTTTCTTGCCATCGAATATCCTAAGTCTTACTCAAGAATAGCACAGAAAAAAACGCGAAAGCTAAGGTAAGTGTTTCCTATGAGAAACAGCAGCCTTCCGCTTCGAAAAGGAGCCATTTAACATGAACCAAAAAGGCAGAGGGCTTGAGATCCTCATCAATGAAAAACAGGACGGCCAATGGCTGTTTTCCGTACTCAAAACAGCGCTCAAAGCTTCTAAACCAGTGATACAAGACTGGATGTCCCATCAACAGATAAAGGTCAATCACGAATCCGTCTTAAACAATATGATTGTAAAAAAGGGAGACCGCGTGTTCATTGATCTTCAGGAAAGTGAAGCATCTTCGGTCATTCCGGAGTATGGCGAGCTTGATATTTTATATGAGGACAATCATATGCTCATCGTCAATAAACCCGCTGGCATCGCAACGCATCCGAATGAGGATGGGCAAACCGGCACACTGGCTAATTTGATCGCGTATCATTATCAGATAAATGGCGAAACATGTAAGGTGCGCCACGTCCATCGTCTTGATCAGGATACATCTGGCGCTATCGTTTTTGCCAAGCATCGTTTGGCACACGCCATCTTAGACCAGCAGTTAGAGAAAAAGACGCTGAAGCGTACGTATACCGCCATCGCTGAAGGTAAGCTACGGACGAAAAAAGGGACAATTAATTCACCGATCGGCAGAGACCGATCACACCCGACAAGACGCCGGGTTTCACCAGGCGGGCAAACAGCCGTCACTCATTTCAAGGTAATGGTCAGCAATGCGAAAGAACGGCTGTCGCTCGTTGAATTAGAGCTGGAAACAGGCAGAACACACCAAATCCGTGTTCATCTGGCGAGCCTCGGACATCCGTTGACAGGAGACTCGCTTTACGGAGGCGGGAGCAAGCTGCTAAACAGGCAGGCACTGCACGCCAATAAAGTACAAGCGGTTCACCCGATAACAGACGAGCTCATAGTTGCTGAAGCCCCTTTCCCTGCTGATATGGAAAACCTTTGCCGCACATATTTTTCATGAAGAAAAGCCGCAGGCACTGCCTCGGCTTTTTAAGTCACTCGTTTTCCATATATAATATAGCGTTTCGGGGCATTTCCGACGTATGAAAACGGATAGCAGGTCGTTAGAATAAGCTCCTCCTTTTCATGCTGGAGCGTGATAATAGATGTGTCATCCTTATCGACAATTTTTGTTTTTACAATTTCATATGTGAATTCTCCATATGACAGGAGAAGACGGAGCTGATCCCCCTTTTCCAGCTCTCCCGTCCGGCGAAACACGGTATCCCGATGCCCCGACAGCACAATTTGCCCGTTTTCATCAGGATAATAGCTGTCCTTGTAATGCCCGACACCTTTTTCTAAATCATTAGCATCGGTGCCCTCCACGATCGGAAGCTCTGCATTGATTTTCGGTATTTCCAAAATTCCGCTCGCTTGGCCGGTCTCAGGCTTAAATGATGCTTTGTTCTTTGCTTGATCTGTGCTATTTTTCGTCCCCAAAGGTTCCTGCGGCTTTTCAGCCGCAAGTTTTGCTTCTTTTAATGTCTGTTCCGTTTTCATATTCGTATCGATCAATTTAAAGCCTCCATAGCCTGCGATCACTAGGCCGGCAGCAATGATGAATAGTGGAATAACTTTTTTCACGTTCTGGAGGCGCTCCTTTTTCTTCTGACATATAGATAAGTTCCTGACAATGTCACCGCCGCACCGATTACCATAAAGTTATAGTAGCCCGCTGACGTATCCGGAAGCTGATGATCAGACCCGCTTTCCGCAGCCTCGGTTTGTAACGGCAATGTGCTGATGCTATTAGCAGTATCAGCGGTTTTTGTGTTGTTGATTGGTATTTCATTGAATCTCGAAATGGCTGAAGGCGGAAGCTGATGAACCGGTGCTGTTCCCGGAGTTTCTTTTATATCAGGCAAATCTTCATCTGGCCTTGGATCCTCTTTAATCGGATCCTCCGTCCCCGGATCATCTCCAGGCTCTTCCGTAATCGGGTCTTCTGTTACAGGGTCTTCAATATCACTGACTTCAGCAAGCTTAATTCTTCCCTCTTTTGTATACGCAATTGGCTCATCAAAACTCTTCACGTACTCAACTGTCGCTTCCAAATCCTCAGGCCCTGTCACCGGATTTTTTCCCAGCAGTCCGATTGGCTGATATTTGGCTCCTGTCGCCGTCGCCATAAAGTTGTTGACGGTCAATGTATATGTGGCATCGGGCTGGATCTCGGTGCCATCTGCCATTTTCATATCAACTGCTTTTCCGGTTTCTTTATCCCACGTATACGTAAACCCGCTGATGCTGTAGTCAGGCCCAAAAACCGGCGAGATTTGAGCATTGATAATCTCTCTTAAATCTTTTCCTTTAATCTCAAGCTTCGTTAACACATTTCCAAACGGCTGAATATTGTAAAGATCTCCCCACGTAATCGAGCCCTTCTTCAGCGCTTCACGTATGCCGCCGCCATTCATAAGGGCGAAATCCGTTTTCATGGCAGCTCTCATACCATCCGCAATCAGGTTTCCAAGAGGTGTATCGCCGTCATTTGAATACCCCCCTTCCATATCAACAGCGGCTTCGCCGACTACCTCGCTGATAATCGGTTCAGCAATAGCTTCGTATTTCTTTAAAATGGCTGAAGCGCTGGCATCAGGTTGGATTTTACTTTGATCCACATATACGATTTCCGCGGACTTTTTGACAATATCTTTTGTTGTTTTATCGATCTCTACATCAACGACACCTATCGCTTTTCCATATTCATACGCTTGAACAATCAGTTTTCCATTCACTTCGCCGTTAACTACCTTATGATTATGCGCGGCAAAAATCACGTCAATTTCAGAATCTGTTTTGTTTGCAAGATCAGCAGACTCACCGGTAATGGCGTTGCTGTTTTGTTCAGCTGACATATGTGCGAGAACTACGATGGCCTTCACGCCTTTTTTCTTGAGCTCTTTGGCCGCCTCATTCACCGCTGTCACTTCATCTGTAAACTCGATATTCTTTATCCCTTCAGGCATAACCATGCCAGCTGCCGACTGTGTGACAACTCCGATAAAAGCAACGGGTACGCCCTCCACATTAATGATGTCGTAAGCCGGCAAAAAGGGCTCTCCAGTTGATTTCATTTTACAATTGGCACATACTAGGGGGAAATTCTGTCCATTATATCCGCTTGTGCCTTTCGGATGATCACCGCCGTTTAAGATCCTCAGCAGTTCATCCGTGCCTTCATCAAATTCGTGGTTTCCCACGGTTCCGACATCAAATCCGATGTCCTCCATCAGTTCTACAGTCGGTTCATCCTGAAGAAGAGAGGAAACTGGAGAGCTTCCGCCGATCATATCTCCCGCGTGCACAATCAGCGAGTTTTTCTTTTCAGCCTTTTTTTCTTTTAAATATGCGGCGGCATAATCCATGCGTCCAAACGTGCCGTCTGCAGTTCCATTTCCATCAAGATCAAGCTCATATTGCTGATCGATTTTGCCATGCAAATCATTCATGCTGAGAATTCTAAGCGGCACATGTTCTTTAGGTGCCGTTTGCGTTTTTTTATATCCCGCGCTCTCCGCTTCACTTGCTGAAGCGAAGAAAATTCTGTTTTCCACAGCTACCTTCTTCCAGTGAGCTGGCTGCACATATGTTTTATTCGACGAGTCCCCCACATATCTTGTCAGGCCTTTCCCTTGCTCTCTGGCTCTGAATTCAAACGGCATTTCCATGAGCGGATCGTTTTCATTCCAAATTCCTTTTTGGTCTTTTTTTGCAGCGGCTACTGCGGCCTGAAACTGCTGATAATCCTCTTCATTGTCAACCGGCCAAATAAAATACGTCGGAGCATAGCCGTTTTTTACAAGCTCTAAGTTCACGTTTGAACCTGATTCGGTTATGACTTGTCCGAGCAATCTGCCATAGCTGTCCTTGGCTTCACTCCCGACCTTGACAGTAATTTTATCACCCGGGGACAGAACCGTTTTTAGATAGTCAGATGCTTTTTTGCCAAATCTTAATTGATTTTCATCTGCGTCATTTTTTGGTGTGTGATATGTTTCGGGTGTATCTACATTTACAAACCGGATTTTTGTCGTTCCAAGCACCGGAGATTTAAGATGAATGGTATCGCCGTCAACTACCCGGTCAACAATCCCTTCATATTCTCCCTCTGCAGACGGAGGTGCGGGCTGCTCTTCAAGCAGCTTCAGGTCAGCCGATTTTCGCGGAAGCAGCTGAAAGGTTTGGTATCTGCTTAACACACCGGTAAATTCATACCATTTGCCCTCATCAAGCTCGTTTATCACCCCTGTTTCATTCATAACCCGGAGCGTCATTGCATGATGGTCGTCATCAATCATTGTTACATTGTAACCGCCGCCGGCAGGAGAACTTGGAATTGAGGAAACAAAAGCGGTTAGTTTCACAAGGCGTCCTTCATACTGATCACCTAGGCTGCCGTTAATAAGTTCATTGATTGTTAAGTGTTTGGGGGCGGGGAGGGATTGATTTGACTGGTTGATTTTGATGCCTGATGAGTTTGGAACGATTTCTTTCAGCCCCTGGTAAGACGTGATTTTCCCTGTCACCGTGACATCCATACCCTCTTTTAATTCGGGAAATTGTTCAGGGGATGGCGAATAAATGTTAATGCCTCCGGTTTCATCTTGCAAAAAGGTCGACAGCTTCCCGCCTCCGATTGCGTTTTGATCAGCTGTAATGATCCCTTTTATCGTTACTTCTTCATTCAGCCTTCCCCGTGCTTCATTTATGGTCACTTGCTGTTCAGCCGGCGGAGTTTTTGTGTCATCGGTTACGTTCATCGACTGAACGTTTTTAAGTCCTGTCGTGTTAAAGTAATTTTCAAGCTTTCCTTGAACCGTTATCTTTTTCCCTAGAAGAAGCGGATTGGTTTGCAGCCCAAATTGGCTTCTGAAGGCGGAGGGGATTTGCACAGGAAGGATGTGTTCGGGCGATGTTTCGTTTTTACGGTCTGCCAGCGCAACATTATAATCATTTGAAAAAGGGCTTGTCAGCTTATAATGCTGCGGGGAAACAGCCTGGCCGACTGCATATCCTTCGACAAGCGCCTGTCCTTCTTTTTGCTGTATTGCCTTCTCAATCGATATAGGCTGTTGCGGTTCAGCTGCCTTTACAGCTTCGAACGTGTACATTACATTTAAGAACATTAATGCCGTGATCAACACAATATGCAGAATACGCCTCATCATATTTCCTCCCTTATACACATAATGACAACGATTTTGTCTGCTTATCATTTCGACAGACAGCATATAATTCCTTTCAGGCTTCTGCATAATACACGGCAGACTGACACAAAATACAGCTGATCTGAAAAAAAAGGAGGAATTCGGTTTGGATCAGTTCAATCAGCAGCAGCAATCCCAAATGAACAAAGGTATTCCTGGCAAACCGCATAAAAACCACGGCGGACATGAAATGTTTGATATGCATGAGGTGCTTTCCGGAACACTTACTGTGCTTGATCAGTTTATGATGCTGAGACAATTCTGTAAGGATCAAGAATTACTAAACATCCTTGATCGTCAACATCAATTCATCACATCTCAATACAATATAACTGCAGAATGCTTCAAAACAGGAAGCGAACCTTCACAAAAAACAGCAACTTATATGATGAAGGAAGACAACCAGACTGTTTACGGCATGCAGCCGTCACAGCCTAAAAAACCTGTTCAATCCATGAATGATATTGATGACAGCATCATCAGCCGACAAATGCTTTGCGCGATTAAAGCACAAGCTTCTATGCTGACGATGGCTTCTCTGGAAATGACAAATCCGGCCGTAAGACGCGTACTGTCTGCGCAAATTCAGGAGTATGTTGAAATGGCATTTGAAATTTTCCTATACCAAAACAAACACGGCTATTACCAGGTTCCTCAGCTTGATGCGCAGGATATGGAACAGCTGCGAAATTCATTCGCCCCTGCCCAAGGACAAATGCCTCCGACACAAGGCGGAATGGGTCAGCAAGGACTTCACTAATAACAAAGGCATTGGATAGATACTATCCAATGCCGCACTGTTTTTTTCAAATTTTTTCTTAAAATCTTTTTCAAATTGATCAAGACTTTCCTTTGTTGCTGATTTAAACCCTTTTTCAAAGTCCCCTTTTTTTGCCGTTTCCTTAATCATTTCTGAAATAATGTCTTTCCCGTATTTGTCCGTCAGCTCATCGATCATATAAAAGCTTTGCAAATAGACATCAGTGTCATATTCGGCTCTAGCTTCCTGCCAGTCTCGATCAGTCTGCAAACGGTCAAAGGGCACGACAGAAAACGTGATCGGATCTATGAGCAATTCATAGTTCGCAATCCACTCGCTTAACCCTTCATGAAACCATAACGGAAACTCATCGGGATCCGTCTCAAGCTCCTTCAATTTCTGGTGAAACGCATGGTGCGAGTATTCATGAATCAACAATCTCTGGTACAAATAAACTGCTACCTCGTCCCCTTCTAACAGTTTCTTTTTCTCTTCAGGCAACAATCCGATCAGCTGCTCCCGTTCAGAATAAAAACCAACTACATCCAATAAACCGGAGTAAGCCTCCATCTGTTTTTCATTAGGAAAAAAAATAATGTCAATAGGCTTTTGATTCGAATATCCAATCATAATCTGATTAATACTGACCGCATATTCAAGCGTTTCTTTCGTCAATGGCAGTAAGGACTTTTCCTTAGAAGTGTAATAAATATCGGCCTGTTTGAATGACTCTTTCTTCATGTGCTTCGTCACTTGTTCTTTTGTTATTCCAGATGCCTGACCTGGAAAAGACAGGATATACATCGCGCTTGATACGATGGCTGAGCTTACAGCCAGCATCACAAGGACTCCGCACAGGAATAGAGCGGATGCCGCACGCTTTCCTATGCCATCCCGCAAACGTCTCCCTCCCTGAGCCGGTCCGTCTTGTACCTTTTTATTTTTACTCTATGCAGCCTGAGTTCGCAGTGTGTCATTAACGCAAAGAAAAAGCCGCACAAATTGTGCGGCTTCTTTCATTTATTCAGCGTTAGGGAATACACGCTGTACAGTTTGTGTAAATTCATCAAATAATCCGGCGATTGGGTCACCATTTTGAATACGCTTTCCATATCCTTGCATACGCTCTACAAAATCAGGGTTAGCTGAAACGTAAACATTATCAATGTTTTTGTCAGTAGATCTTACCTTTTTGGCTATTTTTTTCTTCAGATTGTTTTCTACTGCACCTTTATTTCCATTGGTTAAAACGACTGCAACGTAGGCTTGATTTCCAGCCACAATGATATCGGCATGCTTTACTTCTTTTAGGTCTGTTACTTTATCAGCTGCTTCATCAGCAACCTCAAGTTTTCGGTCGTTGTTATTATCGTCATTTACACGATTGTTATTGACATTATCATTAACATTGTTGTCAACGTTATCCCGATTGTTTACATTCCGCATATCGTCATTGGCCGGATTTCGATAATTTACGTTTCTTACATCATTATTATCACGTCTGCCCTCACCTTGGTCGGCCATACCGCAGCCAGTCATAAGCAAAGGGATAAGAAGCATAGACGCAAGGACTTGTTTTTTTCCAAACATGTGAATTCCTCCTTTATCACTTTACTTATAGGTTTTTCTAACTGGGTTTAATTATGCATGCAAATCTGGAGGAAATGCTTTCCCGGGAAATATAACGGTTAATTTGTCTAACGAGGGGGAAAATATGAATACACTACAAAGGAGGGATCATGTTGTTTAACCAGCGAAGAGGAATCAGCCCCGCAGCATTGATCATAGGATCAACTATGCTTATTGCTGCATTATCACCTCAGATCCGCCAAAGAATCAGCGGGTTTATCACAGGACAAATGAACAGAAGAAATTCAGAAAATAACACATTTGATGCTTCTAATGTAGGAAACATAGTCAAACAAGCATTTGGCGGAGGCAGCGGGGATAACCAAGACCGTTCGCAACATCAAAGCCAGCGGCAAAATGGCCGTCAGCACCAGCACGCCGGACAGCAGCAAACACAGCACCAGCATACACAGTCTCAAACTAGGCAAACTGAGACAGCCGCGAAAAAAAGACAGCCGCATTATGCTGAACCCATTCATTTTGAACAAAGCGCAATGAATGTCATGGACGACAACACGATGATGGAAATGCTGGAGGACTTAGAGCCTGGCCGTTAAAAAAACGTGTAATCCTCTTGGATTACACGTTTTCATATGTTACGCTTCTTCAGCTTCAATCACTCTGGATTGATCATGAAATGCCCCTTGATCAATTTCTTTTGTGACCTTACTTGTAATAAGACCGGATGTCATGCTTCCGCTGACATTCAAAGCAGTACGCCCCATGTCGATTAACGGTTCAATTGAGATTAACAAACCGGCGAGCGCGACAGGCATGTTTAATGATGATAAAACAAGAAGCGCCGCGAATGTCGCTCCGCCGCCGACTCCGGCAACCCCGAAGGAGCTGATGGCAACGACTGCGATAACAGTGATAATAAACACCGGGTCAAATGGATTTTGGCCGACAGTCGGAGCAATCATCATCGCCAGCATCGCAGGATAAATGCCGGCACATCCATTTTGGCCGATCGAAAGACCGAACGAACCGGCAAAGTTTGCGATTCCCTCCGGTACACCCATGCTTCTCTGTGTTTTAATATTCAGCGGTAAAGCACCTGCGCTAGACCTTGACGTAAATGCAAATACAAGTACAGGCACCGCTTTTTTCAAATAAATCACCGGATTCAAGCCGCTGAACGTCAGCAGCAGCAAATGAATGATAAACATAGTGATTAACGCGGCATATGATGCAATCACGAACATGCCCAGTTTTAGAATGCTGTCAAGATCACTCGTTGCAATTGTTTTTGTCATGATGGCTAGCACCCCATAAGGCGTCAGTCTCAAAATGAGTGTGACAACACGCATGACAATGGCATAAACGGCATCAACCAGTTTTTTAAATGTTTCTGCCTGTTCCGGCTGTTTGTGTTTTACGCCGAGGAATGCCACTCCAAGGAAAGCGGCAAAAATAACGACAGCGATCGTTGAAGTCGGTCTAGCTCCCGTAAAATCTAAAAACGGGTTTCCAGGCAGCAGTTCAACAATCTGCTGCGGCAGCGTTTTCGCTGTCATATCCTCTGATTTCTGCTGAAGCTCCTGTCCCCGTGAAAGCTCTGTACTTCCTTGGTCAACCTGAATCGCCTGCAGATCAAATGAAAGCGCGGACGCGATACCGACAGCTGCAGCAACTGCTGTTGTTGCTACTAAAATCCCGATAATCAAACCGCTGATTTTCCCAAGATTTTTTGTCAGCTTCAGTTTTGTAAATGCACCGAGAATCGAAATAAAGACGAGCGGCATGACAACCATCTGAAGCAATTTGACATATCCGCCCCCGGCGATATTAAACCAGTCGGCTGTTTGAATGACTATATTTGAAGTCGGGCCGTAAATCAGCTGAAGCGCAAATCCGAATACAATCCCCAGCCCCAGCGCAGTAAATACACGTTTAGAGAAGGAAACATGTTTTTTCTGCATAACAAAGAGCCCTAAGATAAGTAAAAATAAAATAAATACATGTAATACAACCAGTAAAGTCTCCAAAGCAGGTAAACTCTCCCTTCAAATTTTCTCATTTACTATATTACACTAATTCCGATGGGTCAAGTGCGAATTATTTTAACTTATCAATTCAAGTAAAAAAACCTTATATAATGCCTTTTTTGTTCTTTTCTTTCCCTTCCATCTTTAGTACCTTATATAAGGGTGATAATATTTGCTGAAAGAACTGTTTGTAAATTTGACCATTTTAATCACATTTAATTATCTCTTCACCCACCTGTTTAAAGAAAGGCTAGTACATAAAAAAGACAGCATATCTTTTCAAGCTGTTAAAGGACTGGCCTGCGGTTTGCTCGGGGTTATTCTGATGGTTTTTGGATTTACCTATCAGCATTCAATTATTGATCTTCGAAATATCCCTATTATGATTGCCGCTCTTTATGGAGGCTGGGTTTCAACGGCAACGGCCCTGGCCATGATCACTGCAGGCCGCTTGCTGATTACGATGAACACATCTGCACTATACTCGGTTATTATCATTTGTATCGCTGCCATTCCGTCACTCATTGTTTCTAGAAGAAAAAAAGTTCAACTAAAACATGCTTTCTATCTTTTAATAATCACAAATAGCTTGATCTCCTTTTCCTTTTATTTTCTTATAGATTTACATTCATACGAACTTCATTTGTATTTTTGGATCATATCAATAGCGGGCGGCATGCTCAGTTTATATATTATTGATCATGAAACAAATGCACATCTTCTTTTTAAACAATATAAGTTTCAGGCGCACTTTGACTTTTTAACAGGCGTGTATAACCGAAGAAAATTTGAAGAAACCACAAAAGCTCTGTATCAGCAGGCGGCCGATACCCCGCATTTTCAATTTGCACTGATTTATATGGATATCGATCATTTTAAGACCATCAATGACCAATATGGCCATCATGAAGGAGATCAGGTGCTCAAAGAGTTGGGGTTACGTCTGAAGCAGAGCATCCGAAATACTGATCCTGCCGCTCGTATCGGCGGTGAAGAATTTGCCGTGCTCCTGCCGAACTGTTCTCTTGATAAAGCAGCCCGGATCGCTGAACGGATCAGGAGAACTGTAAGTGATGCACCGATTGTATTAACAAACGGTGAAGAGCTTTCAGTTACGATATCACTAGGGGCCGCTCATTACCCCAATAATACGGAACAGCCAGGATCCTTGCCCATTCTTGCCGATCAAATGCTTTACAAAGCGAAAGAAACGGGACGGAACAGAGTATGTTTTTCAGAAAAAAAAGAATGAATTCAATGTTCGAATTCATTCTTCCAATCTGAAAGACGTTTCAAAGGCAGAAAAGCCGGGACAAGATCTCCCTGGTATTCTTTTTCTATAAATGCCGCTGTATCATCAGCTTGATAAAGCTCAAGAATGGTTTGCAGCGCTTCCCGATCTTGATCCTCCGCTCTAACAACAATCAAATTCATCTCTTCCCCAGACATGGGTCCGCCGCTCTTTAGCGTATGCTTTTTCGGGTTCAGGCCCGCTTTTTTTGCTTCTGATGGTTTCATGACAAACACGTCGGCACCGCTTACTGCATCCTGTTGCCGGACAGCTTTTAATTTCAGGTGTCTCGGATTATCTTTAATCATATCAACTGAACCTGTTCCGTTAAATCCGTTTTTCAGCGTTAGCAAACCCGCTTCCTGGAGCACCGTAAGCGCCCTGCCAAAATCGAACGCTTTATCCGGAACAGAAACGACAGCTCCTCGCGGTATATCTCGGATTCGGTCATATCGTTTTGAATAAATGCCCATGGGCGTTATGTATGTCGTTCCGAGCGGTGCCAAATTAAGTTTGTATTTTTGAGTGAACGACTGAAAATATGAAATGGTTTGAAAGGCGTTGGCATCAATTTCTTTGTTAGCAAGTGCGATATCAGACTCCGCATAATCAGAAAAAGGGATCAGCTGAATATCCAGCCCTGCCTCTTCAGCCTTTTGAGCAATATAGTTCCATATTGCCCCGTCAGACTCAGCAATCCCGATTTTTATCGATTCATGTTCTGCAGACGGTGAACATGCAGTAAATGAAACGAGAAGAACAAGGACAAAACTGCATATAAGCCACTTTTTCATTGTGACCATACTCCTATCTATGTATTAGAGCATGCAAGCAATATCAGACATAAAAATCATACGCTCTCTTAGTTGATAAACGTTGTCATTTGTAATATTGATTAACTTTTACCTTACTCATATCCAATAAGGTTGTCAATTCCTATTACTTATCTTCCCAAAATGAAGAAATACTAAGGCAAACGTATGATCACATATCGAGAAAGCAGATGAATTTCCGCAAATAAATATCAAATTGAAAAATAAATATGGTATTTTCCGAAAAAAGTTTCAATAAGCAGTTGTTTTTTCTGAAGATTACTGGTAGAGTAAAGGTAATTATTTTTGTTCGAACTATCTTTAAGAAGAAAGTTTTGTAAGAGTTTTCGTCTTGAAAGTTTGTTAAGAGCAAGAATAGTGAATTTAAGCGTTATGATCGCTTTAGGAGGAAATTTCATGTTAGAAGGTAAAGTAAAATGGTTCAACTCTGAAAAAGGTTTCGGATTCATCGAAGTAGAAGGTCAAGACGATGTATTCGTTCATTTCTCTGCTATTCAAGGCGAAGGCTTCAAAACTTTAGAAGAAGGCCAAGCTGTTTCTTTTGAAATCGTTGAAGGAAACCGCGGACCACAAGCTGCTAACGTTACTAAAGAAGCGTAAGCATAAATTGATATGAAAAACTGCAGGTGCAAACCTGCAGTTTTTATTTTGACAAAAAAGCTGTTTTGCATAAGCAAAACAGCTTTATTTATTAGTTTGCAATATCCCGCTTCATGAAGATTCCGAAAGCAAGCAACAGGAAGATGATAAAGTAGATCGCCAGCATGACGAGAGAAAACGTCATAGTCATCCCTTTTATTAACGGTGTGCCATCCACATACTGAGTCAAGTCGACATTAGCAAACAATATATACTTTGCCCAGTCAAATTTCGCTGCAATAAATGCAGTTGCAGTCGTACCGGCAACCAACAAGAAGATGGAAAAACCAACCGCAAGAGAGCTGTTTCTGAATACCGCAGACAGCATAAACGCCATCGTCGCCACCATTAAAGCCGAGACGGATTCAGAAAGATACGTTGTGGCCAAATGCCCCATCATGTTTTGCTCAATGACATGGCCATCCTTATAGATTAAATGAATATTCGCGGCGGTTTCACCACCCGTTCCGAAGAAGATCAACCCTAATAAAGTAGAACCGATAAATAAAATCAACAGCAACAGGAGCCCAAACAGGAGAACTGTAATATATTTGGACATCAAAATTTGAAAACGGCTGAGCGGCCGAATCATTAATAGCTTAATCGTTCCCCAATTAAATTCGTTCGCGACAATTCCGGCCGCGATGATAATAGTAAACAGACCGGTAAGGATGGTAAAGTTTGCTGAATCCGTTACATAAGACCATACCGTATAGCCCGTGTCACTAGGGATATTATGCTCGATGCGATAGTCGTTGAGTGTGATTGTTTCTTTATACCCATCTTTCAGTGAAGGATCTTCTTTGATTTCTTTCTTTAATTCGGCGTTTTGTGCTTGAAGTTCTTGTTTCCAATGGGAATTTGATTCACCAGCAGAAAAATGATTCGCCAAAAATGCAAATCCAACCATTGTCAGCCCCAGAATTCCGATCATCACCCATGTTCCGGCTCGGCTGAAAATTTTGAGCCACTCATTATAAATCAAATTAAGCATGCTGAACCTCCTCTTTTGTTTCACCTGTCATTTCTAAGAAACGGTCCTCTAATGATTTTGTTATGACCTTGACCTCATAAATACGGATTTGCTGCATCACCAGCAATTCAATAACCGCAGGGACTTCCTCTTTAGCCAGTTTGATTTCTACACCATTTGTCTTACTCAGCAAATCGTACTGATTTAAAACAGCAGCGGCTTCACTCGGCTGCTCAACCTGGAAGAAATATGTATCATTCTCATCAATGTTTTCATCTTTTACATTTTGAATATCGATCAGCTTTCCTTTTTGCAGAATCGCAATTCGATCACACATCAGTTCCATTTCTGACAGCAGGTGGCTTGAAACGATGACAGCCATTCCTCTTTCTCGGGTCAGCTTCTTTAAATGATCTCTGATTTCTCTGATCCCCGCCGGATCAAGGCCGTTTGTCGGTTCATCCAAAATCAGCACTTTCGGATCGTGCAGAAGGCATTGTGCCAAGCCAAGACGCTGTCTCATCCCTAGAGAATATGTTTTCACCTTGTCGTGGATTCTGTCTGTTAAACCGACCAGCTCAACAACTTCATCAATTTTTTCCTTCGTGACACCCTTGACCATCCTTGCGTATTGCTGGAGATTTTTATATCCGCTCAAAAATTTATACAGCTCGGGATTCTCAACGATCGCTCCAATATGCTTAATCGCCTTGGCATATTCTTTCGTAATTGATTGGCCGCAAATGAGGACATCACCTTTCGACAGTTTCATTAACCCCACCATCATCCGGATGGTTGTCGTTTTCCCCGCTCCGTTTGGTCCCAAAAAACCGAATACCTCGCCTTCACGAATCGTAAAACTGAGATCATCAATGATCGTTCGGCCTCTGATGTTTTTAGTCACGTTTTTCAATTCCAACACTGTTTTCATCATATTCCTCCTCTTTCTAGCAAACTTCCATTTTTGATTTAAACCATTGCAAAACAGACATGCCTTCCTGTTCACGAATATCTTCTACTTCACGCTGCGCAACTTTTTCTCCATTGGCGAGGATGATTACTTCATCTAACAAAGTCTCAATTTCATCAATTTCATGTGTCGCGATCACGACAATCTGCTGCTCAAAATCAATGTACGACACAAGGCTGTTTACGATGGAATCCCTGACCATCGGATCAAGCCCGGAAAAAGGTTCATCAAGCAAGATGACGTCTGCCCGTCTCACTAAAGCAAGAACGATTTTCAGCCGGCCCCGATTTCCTTTTGATAGCTTTTTGATCTTTTTTTCCGGATTCAGCTGCATCTCATTCAATAGCTTATAAGCCTGTTCTGTTTGAAAATCAGGAAACTGCGACTGATAAAAATTCACCATATCTTTAACAGTGAAATGCGGATAAAACATATCAAGCTCAGTAAGATAAGCCGTTTGACGCACCATTTCTCTCGTAACCTGCTCTTCATCAACTTTCACAAATCCTGAAGTCGGAAACAGAAGGCCAGCCATCATTTTCAGGGTCGTTGACTTGCCGCTGCCGTTCGGTCCGATCAGGCCATAAATCCGTCCGGATGATAGGGTGATTGACACATCATTGACGGCCGTATGGCGGCCGTATTTTTTTGATACATGTTCTAGCTTGATTTCCATTTTAGCCTCCCTCTGTGAATGTTTTAATCCCTTCTACCATTTCCTCTTTCGTTAGCCCCAGCTCTTTCATTTGCTTGACAAAGCCTTCCAGCACCTCTCGTGTCAGCTTGTCTTTCAGCTCGTCTACGATTTCTGCTTTTTCCGCAATAAACGTCCCTTGACCTCTTCTTGTCTCCACAATACCCAGCCTTTCCATCTCACTGTAAGTTCTTTGAATTGTATTGGGATTTACCTTAGTTTGAATCGCCATTTCTCTTACTGAAGGAAGCTTGTCTCCTGGGAGCAGCTCCTTCCTGACCAGCCTATAAAAGATCTGATCAGCGATCTGCAGATAAATCGGTTTCGAGGATTGGAATTGATTGTTCATATTTACACCTCTACTTTACGATCAAGCAGTTTTGAAGCCATGATGAGCAGCAAGAATGTGATGACTAAAGTAATAGGAAACCCTAGCACAGACAGATGGATAGGTTTTAATTCCAATATCCAAACATTGTAGAAGTGAAAATCAAAATTGCAATAGACTGTTACAGGCCAGAAATGCTTTTGAGATTCAACCAAAGGGCTTATGATGTATTCATCGAAGAATAACCACACTGCAACCAACAGAACCATCGCAGCCCACCGCATTCTGCGCCAATTTCTGAGAGAGTGAAAAACAGTCCAAAACACAATGACTGTTACTGACATATCTAACGAAGAAATAAGCCCATACATATTCAGCAAAGCCACTGTACTCGTTATATCAACTTGATGCTCCAGCAGATTTTTTACAGAGAGCATATGATACATCCATATGCCATAGGCTGTTAATGCCAACTGAATCACAAATTGATAGAGCAAAGATGCTGCCAATTTAGAAGAAAACAGCCATAAGCCGCCATTTGGATTGTACAGCCAAAGCTGTGATTTCCCTTCCTTGCGAAGGTGATAAAACACAAAAACAGGAGATAAGAAAAGCAGAAAAAAAGCAACTGCAACAAAAAAACCAAAAATGACTAGAGGTTCTTTCGTGCGAGAAGCTATAATATGGCCTGTTCCCAATAAGAAAATGATTCCGCATATCCATACTAGCAGCCACATTCTTGAAAGCTTGATATCTTTCTTTAATAAACCTAAAAAAGAATTCATGTCTTTACCTCCCGGAAAAAACCCTCGGTGTATGAGTAACATAGTACACTAGATCAAGATGGAATACAACATATTCCATGGATTTATTTGATAAAAACCGAATTGATGGAAACAGCAAAAAAGGCAAACCCGCATGAGAAAACGGATTTGCCTTTTTCATTACTTTTTCTTATTTTTCATAGAGAGCAGCGCATCACGATAGCTGCGGTCCTGCATTTTGTCACTTTCCTCAGTGACCTCTTCTTCTGCATGAACTTCATCAGAATGCTTAAACTTTTGCAGCGCCTGCCTGTAAATATCATCACCCATTGTGTCACGCTTCTCTTTTGGGGAATCGTTTTTGACAACGGATGGCGTATGCTCCGCAGCCCTTGCTTCAGCAGGGTAATGCGCTTCGTTTTTTTCCTCTTCTGGAGGTGCGATTCTATCAGTTGCGTCTTGCTTCTCAGGTCCAGGTGAGGCGCTGCGGACATTAAATGTAATAAGGGCCGCAATGACAATGACAGCAGCAATAATTGCTATAATAATGGCCATTTCAACCTCTCCTTACTGTCCTGCTGTTAGGTTTCCTGTGACTTGGCTGACACGTCTTCCCAACGCGCGTCCAAGCTGAATACCTTCCTCAGACATTAACTCATCACTGTCTACCGGACAAGTGACACCTGCTCCGTAATAAGAGCCATAAAGTGCGTTTTCAGGCACGTTGCCAGGCAGTCCGACAACGATCATGCCTTGGTGGAACATCGGCGTGATTAAATTGTGCATTGTCATTTCCAAGCCGCCGTGTGTTGTTGCCGTTGTGCAGAAGACAGCACCGACTTTGTTGATCAGCTCGCCTTCAGCCCACAAGTAGCCAAGTCTGTCGATCCAAGTTTTAAGACCGGAGCTGATTGTTCCGAAATGCCCTGGGCATCCCCAAATAATCGCATCCATATCTTTAAGCTTGCGGATATCAGCCTGATCTACATGGTCGATGAACACTTCAGCCGCGTCGTTTTCTCGCGCGCCTTCAGCAATTGCTTCTGCAAGCACTTTAGTATGTTCGCCTTCACTATCATACACTACATAAATTTTCATTCAGGAAACCTCCCTGTACAGATTAAGATTCCTTAGCTTCTTTTGGAGCAGGAAGTAATGAAAGCTCCTCTTTTTTCTTCTTACGCAATTTATCTTTTCTGACGTCACGCAGGAAGATACTTAAAATCAAACCTGCTACACAGAATAAGGTTGCCCACATAAAGGCATCATTTATCCCCATGACATTGGAATCGAGTGACGCGTGTTTATAAATATGTGAGTACACATATGTTTTCGCCGTATCATAAGACACATTCATATTCACCATTAAATTCGAAACTGCATTTTGGAACGCATGGAGGAAGTTCGGGTCCGCCGTGCTTGTTTTATCTGCAATTTGTGAATAATGGAATGTCGTCCGGTTTGTATAAATCGTCGTAATTAAACTTGTTCCGATTGATCCGCTGATTTGGCGAAGCGTGTTGCTCATCGCCGTTCCGTGGCTGTTCAGACGGGCAGGTAGCTGGTTCATCCCGGCTGTCATGACTGGCATCATTAAGAGAGACATACCAAATGCACGAATTGAATAGATCAGCATGATGTGTGTATATGGTGTATCAATTGTCAATTGCGTGTATTGATAGGTTGTTACCACTGTCACGAGAAGCCCGATAATCGCAAGCGGTCTCGGTCCGAATTTATCGAACAAAATACCTGAGATCGGTGACATAATCAGCATAACGATCGCACCCGGAAGCAGAAGCAGACCGGATTGAAGCGCCGTAAAGCCGACCAGGTTTTGCAGATAGATCGGTAAAAGGAACATACCAGTGTAAAGTGCCACTGTAATAATGATATTAATGACACTCGAGAGTGAGAAAATGTCATATTTAAACACTCTGAAATCAAGCATCGGATCATCATGACGCAATTGCTGAACAACAAAAGCAACAATTGCAATGGCTCCGATAATAACTGTAGACAATACAATCGGGTCGGTCCAGCCGTCAGATCCGGCTTCACTGACTCCGTATAATAAGGAGGCGAATCCGACAATCGAGAGGATTGCGCCAAGAGTATCGAGTTTGATTTTTTGCGGCTCCACCATATTTTTAAAGATGAAGAAAGCCACAATGATAACAATTGCGCCGATCGGCACAAGTCCGTAAAACATAATG
The DNA here is from genome assembly GCF_038004765.1 of Bacillus sp. FSL R5-0576. Lineage (NCBI taxonomy): Bacteria > Bacillati > Bacillota > Bacilli > Caryophanales > Bacillaceae > Bacillus > Bacillus sp. FSL R5-0576. The sequence goes on along the minus strand of NZ_JBBORU010000001.1, from coordinate 850,021 downwards.
CGCCATGTATAATGCTCAATAATCCACCCGGAAAGAGTCGGGCCGACCGCTGGAGCAAACATCATCGCTAGCCCGAAAATCCCCATTCCTTTCCCCCTGCTTTCAGGCGGGAAAATTAACAGAATGGTTGTCATAACGAGCGGCTGCAAGATACCTCCGCCCACGGCCTGAATCAAACGGCCGATCAGCATTGTAGAGAAGTTAGGTGCGATACCGCAGACTAACGTACCGAGCGTAAAACAAAACATCGCGACGAGAAAGAGACTCCGCTGGCCAAATCGTGTAATCAGGAAAGCAGATAACGGAATCAATACACCGTTAACAAGCATGTAACCTGTTGTCAGCCACTGAATCGTCGTTGCACTTACGCCAAATTCAGTCATTAAGTGCGGCATTGCAACATTAAGCAGTGTTTGGTTTAGAATTGCCAAAAATAAACCCGCCATTAGCACAATCAGCAATGACATAGGGTTTTTTGCATTTTTTTCTTTGCCTGTAGCCATCTAAGACAACCTCCTTTCATGGTTTGATGACTGATCTGTTTTACTCAGAAATTTTAACAGATGCATTCATTCCAGGAAGCACCTTATCAGATGGGTTTTTGATTGAAATTTTCACAGGAACTTTTTGTGTTACTTTTGTGTAGTTTCCGCTTGAATTTGTAGAAGGAAGCATATCAAAAGTTGAGTTAGTCGCATAACCAATTTCTTCTACAGTACCGTCAAATGTAGTATCAGGGTCTCCGTCAACTACTACGTCTACACTATTTCCTACTTCAATATCCGCAATATCTGTTTCTTTAATATTTGCTGTGATGTATAGGTTGTCCATGTCAATCGTTTGTGCAATTGTTGTACCAGCTTGTACGGTTTGTCCGTTTTTCACTTCGTTTTTCACAATTGTTCCATCCATAATGGATTTTACGTCAACAGTTTGTTCGCCTTTGATTTTTGCAACTGTGTCGCCTTTTTTCACTGTTTTTCCTTCGTCCAGATCCCAGTCAGATACTTTACCTGCTGCTGGAGCAGTAATAGCAGCCATATCGCCCGCTACTTTTGCTTCATCTGTTTTTACGTAGTTTGTGCTTTGATAATAGTAGTAAGCACCTCCAGCTATAATTGCAAGAACAACAATCAAACCGATAATGTTGGTCAGAATTAAACGTCCTCTGTTCATTTTGTTTTCTCCTTTCGTTTCATCCTCTATCATTTTGCGGAAAGCTGGTGAAAATATGTGAGAAGTTTTTAATTACCGCTTTTTTCTGAACAGCCTTCAGCAAGCTTCGTTAAGCTTCCGGCTAGTTTGCGCAAATACTGCAGCTGGGAGGTATCAAGCTTTTGGTACAAGCCAGCACCCATTTTTGCATATTGCACAGCGGCTTTTTCTATCAGTTCTTCCCCCTCTTCGGTTAACTGAATCATGACGATACGGCGGTCATCCGGACTGTCATATCGATTCATCAATTGGCGCTTATACAGAATATCTGTCATCCGCGTCACAGAAGCAGGCTTAAGATCAAGCGACATTGCCAGCTTGCTTAGCGGGGTGCTTCCGCTTTGATGAATTTTAAACATCAGCAAATATTGAAGGACTGTAATATCAAAAGGCTCAAGCACAATCTCCAATATCTTCTTCTGTTTTTTATATATCGCCCGAGACGTATCGAAGAGCTGTTCAAAAGTGAGCAAAGCACGTTCTGATTCAGTCAACTCCTTTTCACCTCATTCCTCAATAATAGTTCACAAGATAAAATATTAATAAATGAAAGAAGATTTGTCAAAGGAAAAATTTCTTTTTCTCCCGTATTTTTTTCGCAAGCGTTTTCTTGCTTTTATTAAATAAAAAAAAGCCCTGAAATGGGCTTTTCATTACGAAAATTGATGGCTTACACCAGACTCTTCATTTCTGAAAAAGTTCTTTAGAGCCTGAAAAACATCAGATTTCTGTTTTAAAATATAGTACTTAAATTTCTCATCTTTTACATTTTTATATGCAGACATTAACGTTGAATGCCTGTTGTACTGATTGACCTCGCCGTAGCAAAACAGATTGGCCTTCTTCATAATATCATTGACCAGCTTCACACAGCGCGCGTTATCAGATGTCAGGTTGTCACCGTCAGAAAAATGAAACGGGTAAATGTTATAGCGGGCGGGATTGTACTTTTCATCAATAAGCTCAAGCGACTTCCGATATACGGAAGAACAAATTGTTCCGCCGCTTTCTCCCTTTGAGAAAAAATCCTCCTCCGAGACCACTCTTGCTTCTGTATGATGGGCAATAAATTCAATTTCCACAGTCTCGTATTTTGTCCGCAAAAAACGGGTCATCCAGAAAAAGAAGCTTCTGGCCATGTATTTTTCCCAAACCCCCATACTGCCGCTTGTATCCATCATGGCTAAAACGACGGCTTTTGATTCGGGCTTTGTGATGTCATTCCACGTCTTATATTTCAGGTCCTCCGGATAAATTGGATAGAACGACGGTTTTCCTGACATTGCGTTTCGTTTAAAGGCTGACATCATCGTTCTTTTCTTATCAATATTACCGGTTAACCCTGTTTTACGGATATCATTAAACTCGATATCTGTATGAATGATATTGTCTCGCTCTTTTTGCTGGAGATTCGGAAGCTCTAATTCTTTAAAAAGCGCTTCTTCTAAATCCATTAATGAAACTTCCGCTTCATAATAATCCTCGCCTGCCTGATCACCGGCACCCTGCCCTTTTCCAGGCCCTTGTTTTTTGTCTGATCCATCCCGGGCCACAACATCTCCAACCTGGCTCTCGCCGTCTCCTTGCCCTACATGTTTATTTTTATCATAGTTATAACGGATTTTATACTCATCAAGTGAACGGATTGGGATCTTCACTACATCTTTTCCATTAGACATAATAATGCTTTCCTCAGTTACGAGGTCCGGAAGATTGTTTTTGATCGCTTCCTGCACTTTTTTCTGGTGGCGCTGCTGGTCATCGAAGCCTTTGCGATGGAGGGACCAGTTTTCCTCAGAAATCAAAAAATGGCCGCTGTCATTTTGGGACATGAATTCCCCTCCTTAACCATTTGTGGTCGTGATACATACGTATTCCGGCTTGTGCCAGATTATGAAACAAGTCTTTTGAAAAGATTTATATTCATCATATGCACATATGCACGTTTAATTGACAAACTATTTAGAAAATGGGACAAAATAACCCGCCCTATTCGGACGGGTCACGTTGCTTATCGGTTCAGCAGGCTGCCGACATATTTCAGCAGCTCATTGGCGCTCGTCGAGTTGTAGCCGTGCTCATCAATTAAACGGGCCACGACTTCATTTACCTTTTTCAGCTGCTGTTCATCCGGCGTTTTTGTAGAGGTCGTAATTTTAACGACATCCTTCAGATCAGCAAACAGCTTTTTCTGAATAGCTTCACGCAGTCTTTCATGGGAATTGTAATCAAACCGCTTGCCTTTTCTCGCATAGGCCGAGATGCGGATTAAAATTTCTTCGCGGAACGCTTTTTTGGCGTTTTCCGAAATGCCGATCTGCTCTTCGATGGATCTCATCAGCTTTTCGTCAGGGTTCATTTCCTCTCCTGTCAAAGGATCACGAAGCTTGTTTTTATTGCAATAGGCCTCTACGTTATCGAGGTAATTGTCCATAAGTGTTTTTGCTGATTCTTCATATGAATACACAAACGCTTTTTGAACTTCCTTTTTCGCAATATCGTCATATTCCTTGCGGGCGGCAGAAATAAAATTCAAATACCGCTCTCTGTCCTCGCTTGAAATTGATGGGTGCTGATCAAGACCTTCTTTTAAGGAGCGAAGGACATCGAGAGAATTAATCGATTCCATATTTTTTCTGATAATCGTTGAAGAAATCCGGTTGATCACGTACCGCGGATCAATGCCGCTCATGCCTTCATCATTATATTCTTTTTTCATATCCTCAACGTCGACAGAATTATATCCTTCCACACTTTCTCCATCATACAGTCTCATTTTCTTGACCAGATCAATATCCGACCGCTTCGGCTCTTTTAACCGGGTAAGGATTGAGAACATCGCGGCGACCTTCAACGTATGCGGGGCAATATGAACATCCGCCACATCGCTTTCTGCAATCATTTTTTCATAAATTCTCTCTTCCTCAGACACTTTTAAATTATAAGGAACCGGCATCACGATGATTCTTGAGTGCAGGGCTTCATTCTTCTTATTAGAAATAAATGAGCGATACTCCGTTTCATTCGTGTGAGCCACGATCAGCTCATCAGCAGAAATTAACGCAAACCGCCCAGCTTTAAAATTCCCTTCCTGTGTCAAGGAAAGCAAATGCCAGAGAAATTTCTCATCACATTTCAGCATCTCCTGAAACTCCATCATCCCGCGGTTCGCTTTATTCAGCTCTCCGTCAAACCGATAAGCGCGCGGATCTGATTCTGAACCGTACTCGGCGATTGTTGAGAAATCAATACTCCCCGTCAAATCGGCGATATCCTGAGATTTCGGATCAGAGGGACTGAATGTTCCAATTCCCGTACGCTTATCTTCTGAAAAGAAGATGCGCTCCACCTTCACATCCTCAATTCTTCCTCCGTACTCTTCCTCCAGCCTCATGACATTTAAAGGAGAAAGACTTCCTTCTATTCTAATGCCGTATTCTCTGTAAAAGTCATCGCGTAAATGATGGGGGATTAAATGTAGAGGGTCCTCGTGCATCGGGCAGCCTTTAATTGCATATACAGCGCCATTATCTGTCAGCGTGTATGCTTCGAGACCTTTTTTAAGCATTGTGACCAGCGTGGATTTACCGCCGCTCACAGGCCCCATCAGCAATAGAATCCGCTTTCTGACATCTAGACGTTTGGCAGCCGGATGAAAATACTCTTCCACAAGACGCTCCAGAGATTCTTCAAGCCCGAACAGCTCGCGGTCAAAAAAACTGTACTTCTTGCGTCCGTCAATCTCCTCTATCCCGCTGTCTTTTATCATATTAAAAACTCGAGAATGAGCAGATTGCGCGACCATCGGATTTTCTTTAATAATCTCCAAATAATCGGCGAAAGTTCCTTCCCATTTCAGCCGCTGCTCTTCCTCTCTGTACTTTTCAATTTTCTTTAATATATCCATAAGGACCTCCTCTATCATGTTTGATACACTATGCAAATAAGGTACTTTGATACAATCTATGCCGCCATCTCGTGATACATGCTTTGGTTTCTTAAAAATAAAGATACTTATACATCGTTGACAAGGCAGACTGCGACCGTTCATAATAAAGAAAAATACAGAATCATCCAGACTCGGACAGCACGGAAAAATTGAAGAGGGGGAGAGACGGTGAAAACAATCATCATGATGGGTGTCATTGTCACTTTTTTAGTATCAATTTTTACCGCAGGATACGAAAGCAAGCCTGGAAAAGAATAAAAAAGGGTGCTCCTGAAAGAGCACCCTTTTTGTATAACAGAACAATGTTTTACAGTTTTGTTTTTTCTTTAATCTGTGAATGCGGATCGCATTCATATTTGTTTTCGTACTCAATTGTTCCGATACTGCATCCCGGCCCGATGATCACTTCTTTTCCCCTGACAACTGCCGCTTCGGTATTCTCCAAATAAATCCGATCTCCTTCTATGACATCGGCGAACAGCTTCACTTTCTTCCGGTTAAAAAAACTCGCGCGTCTTTTCACTGTAATTGTTGTTCCGCCGATTTCCTGTACATGACTTATATCATGGCTCAATCCCAGCTTGATCTCACCCGAATTTAATAACCCCGATACATCAACACAGCCTGTGACATGGAACATTTCTGTTTCACAATCACCTTTTACGCTGAGCTTCCCTTTCACATCGCAGGATTCTCCAGTCATATTCCCGCCAATTTCAGTCTGGCCTTTCAGATTGAATCGATCAAATTGAAGTGAGCCGCTGACTTTCATTGTCCCATATATATTGATTTTGCCGGCTGTCAGATCGCCTTTACATTCACTTTCTCCAAGCACACGCAGCCGCTCAGTCTCTGCTTTTCCAAGAAAAAGGCCCGTTCCGTATATGCGGCAGCCTACAGCAGACAACCCTTCTCCAACTACACCTTCTCCTTTGATGCTGACATTGTGATACGCGCCTCCTGTGGCATGCCCAGCGCCATATAATTTTAAATTTCCCAGTTTTGTTGTCTCCATTACGATCCTCCTTACAACTTTGTGGATGTTTCAACCGATGCGCTTGGATCACAGGTATAGTCCCCGCTGTATTCGACAGTTTCAATCTGGCAATCCGGGCCGATGACCACTTTATTACCGCGCACGGTTTTCGCCTTTGTATTTGTCAATTCAATCACGTCACCTTCGATCAGCTCTGCTGTTAGAACAGGCTGCGGCATCAATCTGAGCAATGTCAGCATTCCTTTTCTGCAGGTCACTTGAAGATGGCGGCAGCCGATCTCCCGCGCATAGCTTTCCCCTGCAGAAAGCTTAATGATCACCTGGTCTGCATTTAAAAGCCCGCTGATTTTGCATTTCCCTTCTGATTGAAAGGTTTCTGTTTCACAATCTGCTTCCATGACAGCTTTTCCGCTAATGTCAATGCCATCAGCCTTGACAGTGCCGCCAAATGTTGATGATCCAGCGATTTTCAATTGTTTTGCAGATACCTCTCCTTGGATAAAACTAGTGCCATTCATCCGGATAGATTCTGCTTCAACGTCTCCATGTATCTTTCCTGAACCGCTGATGGTTACCGCTTTCGCTTTGACGCTGCCGTCCGCTTTTCCGTTTCCATTAAAAGAAAAAGTGTCACACTCCACGTCCCCGGCCACTGTCCCGCTGCCATTAATCTCAACAGATTGAAATGTTCCTCCCTTTGAACTTCCTGATCCGTTTATCACCAGCTTTTCCACTACATCCATCGATGGCCCTCCTGCATAAATGTTGTTTTTAATTCCTCTGAAGCTTTTAATAAATCTACCCGTTCCACAACCTTTACGGATGATTCAAACAAAATGCTGTCCGCCGCAGCCGCTATAAAACAAGTTGTGACACCGAGCTTGCGGAGCACAATCAGCTCCGTCTGTTTTTCAATCTCTTCAGTATCATGCTTCTTTAATACCTCTGCAGCCATTTTTGCTTCTGCAAGGCTGACATTTCCAGACTGCAGCAGTCCCTCAAGCACATACAGCGAAAGCAAATCGCTGGATGAGAAAACCGGACTTCCTCCGTCTTCTGAATAGGCTTCAAGAGCAGGCCTTGAAACCAAACCTTTATGAAGCAATTCATCAGCGGTCATGCTGACATCCTTCATTTTCGGCGACAGCATTTCCCTCATTTCATCCAAAGACAAATTTTCTTTCATCTTTTGAATCATTGATATACGTTTTAAAATCTCCTCTCTCGGAAAAAACGTCTCTTGCCCTGTAAATGTGGATTTACGAATAAACCATTCCTCAGGTATTAAGTTTTTCCGCTTCCATCGATACAGCTGACCGTATGAAATCGATGTTCTTTCAAGTAATTCTTTTTTAGAGATTAATTGTTCTTCCATAAGTCCAGCTCCTTTGATGGGTACATTGTAACATAACACTGTTACGTTGTTAAGCCCAAAAACGAAACAAAGCATTTCAACATCCGCAAAAAAACCCGCCCATCATCGATGAGCGGGTTTTTTCACTATTTTAAATCACGGTAATTTTGCTGGCGCAGCGCTTCATAAACAAGAATCGCGGCAGTATTGGACAGATTTAACGATCTGACGTGCTCTGTCATCGGAAGACGCAGGCAGCGGTCCATATTATTTTGAATTAAATCCTTTGGCAAACCGCTTGTTTCTCTTCCGAACACGAAGAAATAATCCTCGTCAAGATCAGTGTAATCAAATGATGTATGAGGCTGCTGGCCAAATTTTGTAATAAAGAAAAACTTGCCTTTTTTATATGCCTCAAACAATTCTTCTAACGAATCATGATACACAACGTTAACAAACTCCCAATAATCGAGTCCGGCACGTTTCAGCATTTTATCATCCGTTGAAAAGCCGAGCGGACGAATCAGGTGTAGCGTTGTATTGGTTGCTGCACAAGTACGTGCAATATTCCCTGTGTTAGCGGGAATTTCTGGTTGATATAAAACGACATGTAATGCCACAATGTTCACCTCTGTTTTTCTTATCCGCCCATCATTATAACATTAATTACTCTTTTGTCGTATCATCAACGATATGAAAAAAGGCATATCGTATTGACGGCGTGTATGCCGTAGAATCCTCATATGACCAATACCTCATCCTGCTGTCATAAGTCTGGGCGTTGACAAGCGGCATATTGCCTTTGTCCTTTGTCACGACAATCGTTGTATGATTAAACCGGCCGTCTCCTTCGAAGTCATAGCAAATCACATCGCCCGGCATCAGTTCTTCCGCTGATTTCACCCGCACCGCACGCAGTCCGGCCTTTGAATTCGACAAATACATTTTCATAGAGTGAGCCACCGTCCAGCTGTAGCTCCATGAGCTTTGTTTCATCCACCAGCCTGATCCCCTGTTCGGGTGACCGCGCATCGGCGCGCCTCCTGCATGAAGACACTGAGAAATAAAATTTGTACAGTTATCGCTGAAATTTTTATAAGCAGGATTGCGCTTGTTCCAAAATTTCTCGGCATATTGGACAGCGCCGAGACGATCGTATTGAAAAGCCCTGCCAAACGCTTCTCTTTCCTCTTCAGCTTCAGAATAGTCAATAATACTGGTCCCTTCATGAAATCCAGCCGGCTTTTTCGCAATTTCCTGATCACTAATCAAAATGTGATCATACAGGAAAGCCATTCGCTCCTCTATGTGCTCTTCTATATACAAGCTGTCATCTTGTTCCTTACACACGTATTCGTAATGGATGGTATACGAAAGGCAGGTCGTTCCGTCATCCTCAACCCGCACATGATTAATCACGGCCTTTGCTTTCGCTTTTATGATGTCAACTTTACGTTTTTCCAGAAGCTTTTTCTTACGCTCCATGACTTTAAGGTCTCCGACTTGAGACTCCTGTCTCATAGCATGCCCGTTAACCAGAAAGCCCAGCCGCTCCTCCGCTAATTGTTCTAAAATGTGCTTCAAGCTCACCCCACCCGCCATACTTTTTTATAGAGAAAAAACACTTGGATGATCTCAAGTGTTTTTTCCTTCTGCTCTATACGTATGTCAGGACAGGCCTTGTTTAGTCATGCCTGAAGCTTTTAGCAAATCAATTCCTTTTTCAATTTCCAGCTTTGCCTCTTCATCCTTCTCTTTTTCCAGCGCTTTTTCAAGCTCTTCCGCGTATGCGGGGTCTCCGATTTTTCCGATTGCCCATGCGGCTGTCCCCCTGATGACAGGACGCGGATCCTTGTGCATCAGTTCCGTCAATTCAGGCAGTGCGGAAGCATCCTTAAAATGGGCAAGCGCGAGAATGGCGTTTCGCTGAATCGGTTTTTTTCCGCGCCAAGAACCTGAGACATGCCCGAATTTCTCCTTAAATTCCCGATTGCTGATGGCCAAAAGCGGCTTCAATAACGGTTTGGCAATCTCAGGATCAGGCTCCATTTCCGGATGAAGATGAAAATCCTTCCCTTTATTGAGAGGGCATACCGTTTGGCACGTATCGCACCCGTACAGGCGGTTTCCGATTTTTGTCCGGAATTCATCAGGCAAAAATCCTTTTGTCTGGGTCAGAAAAGAGATGCAGCGCTGCGCATTAAGCTGCCCGGGATTAACCAGTGCTCCCGTCGGACAGGCGTCCAAACATTTCGTGCAGGACCCGCACATATCTTCAATCGGCACATCAGGCTCAAAAGGGATATTTGTGATCATTTCCGCCAAATACACATAAGAGCCATACTCGGGTGTTGTGATCATACAGTTTTTCGCACTGAATCCGATTCCGGCACGTTCCGCAACGGCGCGATCAGACAATTCACCTGTATCAACCATTGACTTCGTTCTGATATCCTCATGCTTGCTTTTTAGAAAATCCTCCAGCAGATCAAGCTTTTCCCTCAGCACATCATGATAGTCTTTTCCCCAGGAAGCTCTGCAAAAAATGCCCCTGCGCTCAGTTCTCGTGCTTCTCGGCGCATCCTTCATTCTGGAAGGATATGCGAGAGCAATTGCCACTATTGATTTCGCTTTCGGCAAAAGAAGCTTCGGCGTCACCCTTTTTTCGATATCCGGCTCTTCAAAGCCGGAGAGATAGCCGAGTGATTCTTGAAGAATCAAACGGTCTTTTAAACTGTCAAAAGTATCAGCGGTCGTAAAACCAATCTTGTCCACGCCAATGCTTTTCGCGTATTCAATTAATTCTTCTTTGAGCTGATAAACGTTCATGTTTTGCACAGCCTCCTTTCTTTGTGATAAAACGATACAGCGTTTATAATAGGTTGATATCACGTAACTGGAGTGAATGCTAGTGAATATCAAACTTGATTCTGTTATTACTGAACGTGTGGCCGGCTTACATGCAGCTGCTGTCATTTATGAGAATATCGAAGTCGGCTCCTCACCGCAAATGCTGAAAGGCAGACTCCGCCTGTTTCAAGAATCCTTGTTTTTCGACTATGCGGACGGCGGTATATCCGATGAATCCTTCGTCAAGGAATGGCAGAAACTCTTTAAACAGCTTAACCCTTCATTTGAGGGAGAAACAACCCCAATGGAGGACATGCTGGTCCCGATATCCAAGGAACAATTCATGGAAAGTAAAGACTCGGCCCATGACACAATCGATTTTTTCGCATTAAAATATTCTCTGCCTATTATGATTTATGATGCCGGAAAGCTTCATGAGCCGGTCCGGATCTCATTGGGAGAAAAAGAAAACATACTGCTTTTCTCTGATGAAAACGGCATTTTTGGCGATTTCAAAAACAGCGTCAACCACTATCCCGTTTCAAACGAGACTAAGAATATGCTGCAAATCATTTTTTTCCCGCCATCTATTGAGAAAAGCAGCGCTGTTAACCTCTTATCATCATTAACGAAAATGTTTGAACAAATTCACGGCGGCACCCATACAGTACATTGGCTTACGTAAAAGAACACGAATGTCGTGTTCTTTTTTACATAAAAAAACGCAATACTTCGTTTATCTGAGAAACGAAACACTGCGTTAATAACGTATGTATGGAGCGGGTGATGAGAATCGAACTCACGACATCAGCTTGGAAGGCTGAGGTTTTACCACTAAACTACACCCGCATTTGTGGTTGTCAGTAACAGTACCGCTCTGACTTTTTTTATATTACATGTTTATTTATTTTTCGTCAAGGGAATATAAAAAATTTGTCGAAAAAAAGTTGTCTTTTTGTAAAGTTGTTAAGTTTCATTTACATAATGTTAAGTATACTATACAATATAATCAATCGAGATTGTGAAGGGGACAGACGTCATGATGAAAAATAAAGTAAAAGAGCTGAGGGCACGCTTCGGCTATTCTCAGGAAAAACTCGGAGAAACGGTCGGCGTCACAAGACAGACTGTGGCAGCGATTGAAAAAGGCGATTATGTTCCCTCACTGCTGTTAGCACTGAAAATCTGCAAAGCCTTCTCCATGAAAATGGAGGATGTCTTTTGGTTAGAGGAGGAAAACTAAGATGAGCATGAAAACAAAAGCAGCTTTTCACCTTGTGTTATTTGGCCTTGCATGCTGGACGCTGATTTCATACTTTGAAGCCTCAGAAGGCATAGCATCTTTTTTCGGCACAAAGAGCGGCGGGATGGTATTTGAATTAAACCTCACCCCCTTTATTCTGTTTGTTGCGGCGTTTGCGGTTTATTTGTACTTACAGAAAAAAAGCCGCCCTGCCAGAAAGCAGCTTCTTCTGCCTGATGAGTTTGAAGAGCAGGATGAAAGAGAGCAGATGATGACGGCAAAAGCATGTCGCGCGTCATATATCGCTGTCTACTTCTCGCTGCCTGCCGCAGCGGTTCTTCTCATTTTTTATCCACTATTTCAATCGCGTATTCCGTTTTTCCCTATTATTATTGTGTTTATCATCATGATCATCCAGCACCTTTCCTACGTCATCTCTTTCAAGAAAAACGAAAAAAACTCCGGCGCGCTGTAATCGGCCGGAGTTTTTTCTTACCAGCTTGCTTTTTTCACACCGGGAATCTGGCCTTTATGGGCCAGCTCCCTGAAAGCGATTCTGGACATTTTAAACTTCCTCATATATGCTCTCGGGCGCCCCGTTACCATGCAGCGGTTGTGAAGCCTTCCCGGTGCTGAATCTCTTGGCAGCTTGCTGAGTGCCTCGTAATCTCCTTTTTCCTTCAACTCGCGTCTAATATCAGCGTATTGTTCAACAAGCTGTTGGCGTTTTAACTCTTTTGCCACTTTTGATTTTTTAGCCAAGTCACATAGCCTCCCTTTTAAATCGAAATTATTACGATTTAAAATGTATCATGCACCATTCAAAAAAGCAAGCATACCGCTTTGAAAAACAGACGGCCTGAAGCCGCCCATTCTAATGATGCAATTCCACATAATACAGTAACGCATCTTGATGCTTAATGAGCTCTTTTTTATGTTCAGAGGTGTGCATTGTCTCGTCAGTCCCTCTAATACTGCTGCCGATCAAAGCAGGCTTCTCGAAAGTAATCGGTTCCGGCGATGAAATATTCTGAGTCATTTCCTGTGTTGTGCTATCGTCACGTTTCACCGATGAATCAGCCGCTATAGTTCCCTGTTTATCCACAATGCCAAAATGAATGGTGGTATGTTTATTCTTTCCTGCCCCCTCTTCATTCTCAAAATAAACAAATTGTATGGTATCGGGTTTTTCCTCTGAATAATCTGCACTAGCCGGTCCTAACCTCTCAACAAGCTTTCCCTTTTGATAATGTTCGATGTACATGTCAGCTGAAGAAATACCTTCACCGATATTGACGGCTTCAGCAGTGAATGCCTGTGAAGCTGCAACATCCATTCTGTTTTTTTCAAGTTCTGATATGTCCGCCGCTTTGATTTCCATCTGTTTTGAATGTCCGCATGCTGACAGCATAGCTATGAGGCAAATGACTGCCGCGCTTCTCAATGTTTTCAGAAAAAAAGCCCCCTTTTTTTGAATATCATACCATGTTTGGGGGCTGTATTTTAATTAAACTCATGCATTTTTCTCTTTGACAAAATAAGTGTTTCCTACCGCTTCTCCCCTTTTGTTCTGAAGCTTTCTCGTCCGATCATTTTCAAACGGCAAAAGCGGAAATACAAGCTCTGCAAAATAATACGCTTCTTCTAAATGCGGATAGCCGGAGAATATAAACGATTCTATGCCGAGTGCCTGGTACTCCGCTATCCGGTCGGCAATCGTCTGCGGATCACCGACAAGAGCTGTTCCTGCCCCTCCTCTGACCAGGCCGATCCCCGCCCACAGATTCGGGCTGATTTCAAGTTTCGTCCGATCGCCTTGATGAAGGACGGCCATCCGCTGCTGGCCTGAAGAGTCGTAACGGCTCAAAGCTGCCTGCGCTTTGGCAATGGTGTCATCATCCAAGTGGCTGATCAAGCGCTCTGCCGCTTCCCACGCCTCTTGTTCAGTTTCACGGGCAATGACATGCAGCCTAATACCAAATCGAACGGATCTCCCTTCTTTTGCCGCTTGCTTTTTGACTCTCTCTATCTTTTCTTTTACTTGTTCAGGCGGCTCACCCCATGTCAAGTATACGTCTGTATGCTTTGCGGCAGCTTCAATCCCAGCCTGTGACGAACCACCGAAATAGATGGGCGGATGCGGCTCTTGCTGCGGCGGGAAAAGCAGATTGCTGTTTTCCACTTTTATATGCTTTCCTTCATAGGAAACCGTTTCTCCCTGCAAAAGTCTCCGCCAAACGGTTAAAAATTCGTCTGTTGCTTCATAGCGCTCATCATGGCTGATAAACAGGCCATCGCCTGCCAGCTCATACGGATCGCCCCCTGCCACAACATTGATCAGCAGCCGGCCGTCTGAAATGCGGTCTAGGGTTGATGTCATTCTGGCTGCCAGAGAAGGCTGCATTAAACCAGGTCTTACCGCAACTAAAAACTTTAAGTCCTTTGTTTCTCCTGCCAGCGCCGACGCTGTAAGCCACGGGTCCTCGCACGATCTTCCCGTCGGCAGAAGAACTCCTGTATATCCCAGCCTGTCTGCCGCCTGCGCGACTTGTTTAAAGTAAAGATGATCCGCAGTCCGTCCATCACTTTCAGATCCTAAATATCTCGCGTCTCCATGAGTCGGTATAAACCAAAGAATTTCCATATTCATCTCCCCTTTATATCTTTTATCCTTCGTAGCTGTTTCTCCACTTTAACAGCTTTCGTTCAAGCAGCCTGACGAAGGAATCCGTCAGCTTTCCAACCACTGCAAAAATGATAATCCCTGCAAAGACTTTATTCGTTTGTGAAAACTGTCTCGCATCCATGATCATATAGCCGACTCCCGAGCTTGAGCCCATCAGCTCTGCCACAACGAGCCCGAGCCATGCAATGCCGAGCGATAAGCGAATGCCTAGCAATATATTGGGCAGGGCTGCCGGCAATATCACTTTGGATATCTGCTGATGCCATTTAAATTCAAGCACCCGGGCGACTTCAAACAGCTTCGCGTCAACCCCGCGGATGCCGTTAAACGTATTGATATAGACAGGAAAGAAGGCACCGAGCGCAATCAGCAAAATTTTAGATACTTCGTCAAATCCGAACCATAAAATAAACAGCGGCGTGACGGCCAGATGAGGTACGGTTCTAAGCATTTGCAACGACGGATCAAGATACAGCTCCGTCCGTTTGGAGAATCCGGCCAAAATCCCGATCATCAATCCAAGCCCCGCGCCAAGCAAAAAACCAAGTGCCGCCCGATAAATGCTGATTTGCAGATGGCCGAACAGTTCGCCGGACAAAATAAGCTCCTTAAAGGTCAGAACAATCGTAACAGGTGTAGGCAGCACTGTAGCGGACACAACCCCCAGCCCGCCGATGACCTGCCAGATGGCAATGATGACAGCGGGCAGTAAAAGCCCCTTCATCCAGCCGTATCTCTTCCTTCCGGGCTTTTTTCGCACCGCTTCCGCATTCGTTTTGGGCAGCGAGCCCGCAGCCTCTGCTTTCATCATTGATCACCTCCTGAGGAATGTTCCTTTAATGCTTTTTTGATAAAAGTGTTATCGACAACATCCTTCACATCAATCTTCTTATCTATCGCCTTTGTTCGAAATTGAAAATCTGCTGTTTCCTGCTGCGCTTTCACAATGTCGTCACTGATGACCTCATTCAGAGGTTCAGTATTTTTCAGCACATTTTCGACGACCTTTTTATCGAGATCTTTAATGTCAGAATACAAGTCCGCTGCTTCATCCAGATGTTCCTTTTGCCATACAACGGCTTTATTAAACACCTTCAGAAAACGGACCACTTCGTCTGGATGCTCTTCTGAAAACTTTGTTCTTACTAAAGTAAAACCCGGTGAATATAAATCTGTGCTTTCTCCGTTCACAAGGATTTTTGCTCCGTGTTTCATTGTTTCTAAGGACAAGTACGGCTCCCAAATGGACCAGGCATCAACGGATCCGTTTTCGAATGCGGAAGCTGCTTCATCAGGCTGAAGCTGAATAATTGTCACATCGTTAGCTGACAACCCCACTTGATCAAGCGCTTTATACAAAAAATCAAACCCGCTGCTGCCTTTGGCGACTGCAATTTTCTTTCCCTTTAAGTCCTTAACGTCTTGAATGCTGCTGTTTTGATTGACAAGGATGCCGTTTGCTTTCAAACCGTCCTGAGACAAACCGATTTCTTTAAAGTCAATGCCTGCCGCCTGTCCAGCAATCACAGGCGAATTACCGACTTGAGAAAAATCAAGTTTGTCTGCCGCAAGGCCTTCAAATTGGGGCGGACCGCTTTGAAACTCCACCCATTTCACTTTGATGCCTTCTTTTTCAAATGCATCTTCAAACCAGCCTTTTTCTTTTGCGATCAAAAGCGGGCTTAAGCTTTGCTGAATACCAATACGAATTTCCTTCAATTGTTTGTGGTCACCGCTGGCTCCATTTGCTCCACAGCCTGCGAGCAGAAAAATAACAGCAACCAATACAATGAGCCCTTTTTTCATTTCCGCTTCCGCCCTTTCTATATCCCTGATCCTTCTGCGTACTCCAAATCTTCTGTTTTCTCGAATTCCGACAGCACTCTCTGTCTGATCGCTTGGAAATCCGGAGTCGTCCGGTTCCGCGGATACGCCAGGTGAATGGGCATCAGCTTATGGATTTTCCCCGGTTTGGCCTTAAGGATCGCTAGCTCATTTCCTAAATAAACAGATTCATCTATATCATGAGTCACGAGAATCATCGTTGTTTTTTTCCTCCTCCATATATCCAGCAGCACGTCCTGCAGGTGTTTTCTTGTAAAAGCGTCGAGTGCACCAAACGGTTCATCTAAAAGCAGCACCTCAGGCTCCCGCAGAAGGGCCCGGGCGATGGCTACTCTTTGTGACATGCCGCCTGACAGCTCGCGCGGATATGCTTTTTCCGATCCTTTCAATCTGACAATCTCGATCAGTTCATTCACCTTTTGTTTGACTTTTGGGTCCTTCAAATTCAAGTCGGCGGCAATATTCTGCTCAACAGTCAGCCAAGGAAAGAGGCGGTGTTCCTGAAAAATAAATCCTTGCTGAATACCCGGAGCTGTTACGCTGCGGCCGTTAATTTCAACACTCCCGTCATATTCAGAATCAAGCCCTGCAATAATCTTTAACAGGGTGCTTTTTCCGCACCCGCTCGGTCCGATAAGCGTTAGAAATTCGCCTGGTGCGATTGATAATTCTATGTTCTCTAAGACCGTGTTTTTGCGGCCCTCTTGAACAAATGCCTTTTCTTTGATGCTGATGGTCACAGCCACTTTTATCCCTCTCTTTCTGCCAACCCCGCCTTCAAAAAAAACAAAAAGGCCCCCATCTCTGTTCTTGTAGAGATGAGAGCCTTCGGCGGTCCGATCAGCTGCCCAATTGTTTTTTTGTTTGAATAACATGTTAATTCAAATTATTCCGATATGTCAACTCTTTTTTAAATACGATTTTTGATATCCTTGTTTATCACTTACTCTGCTTGTTTCGCAAATAGAGAAGAAAAAATTATTTCTCCAAAAATTATTAAGTGTCATAAAAAGCTGTTACAACAAGGTTTTTCAACACTTTCGATATTAGATATCGATTAATAGATATAACTATTTTATAATAATTATAAAATAATATTGACTTTTTACTTAGAGATGATATTATGTTCTTATAAATTCCAAGAGGTGATAACATGAGTTCAAATAAACTGACAACTAGCTGGGGCGCTCCGGTTGGAGATAATCAAAACTCAATGACTGCCGGTTCTCGCGGACCAACTTTAATTCAAGATGTACATCTACTCGAAAAATTGGCCCATTTCAACCGAGAACGTGTTCCTGAACGTGTTGTTCACGCCAAAGGAGCAGGCGCACACGGATATTTTGAAGTGACAAACGACGTAACAAAATACACGAAAGCCGCTTTCCTTTCTGAAGTCGGCAAACGCACACCGTTGTTCATCCGTTTCTCAACAGTTGCCGGTGAACTTGGCTCTGCTGACACAGTTCGCGACCCGCGCGGATTTGCTGTTAAATTTTATACTGAAGAAGGAAACTACGACATCGTCGGCAACAATACGCCTGTATTCTTTATCCGCGATGCGATTAAGTTCCCTGATTTCATCCATACACAAAAAAGAGATCCAAAAACACACCTGAAAAACCCTACGGCTGTATGGGATTTCTGGTCACTTTCACCAGAGTCACTTCACCAAGTGACAATCCTGATGTCTGACCGCGGAATTCCTGCAACACTTCGCCACATGCACGGCTTCGGAAGCCATACATTCAAATGGACAAATGCCGAAGGCGAAGGCGTATGGATTAAATATCACTTTAAAACGGAACAAGGCGTAAAAAACCTTGATGTCAATACGGCAGCAAAAATTGCTGGTGAAAACCCTGATTACCATACAGAAGACCTTTTCAATGCAATCGAAAACGGTGATTATCCTGCATGGAAACTATATGTGCAAATCATGCCTTTAGAAGATGCAAACACGTACCGTTTCGATCCGTTTGATGTCACAAAAGTTTGGTCTCAAAAAGACTACCCGTTAATCGAGGTCGGACGCATGGTTCTAGACAGAAATCCGGAAAACTACTTTGCAGAGGTAGAACAAGCGACATTTTCACCTGGAACACTCGTGCCTGGTATTGATGTTTCACCGGATAAAATGCTTCAAGGCCGACTGTTTGCTTATCATGATGCACACCGCTACCGTGTCGGTGCAAACCATCAAGCGCTGCCAATCAACCGCGCACGCAACAAAGTAAACAATTATCAGCGTGATGGACAAATGCGTTTTGACGATAACGGCGGCGGATCTGTGTATTACGAGCCTAACAGCTTCGGCGGTCCAAAAGAGTCACCTGAGGATAAGCAAGCAGCATATCCGGTACAAGGTATCGCTGACAGCGTAAGCTACGATCACAACGATCACTACACTCAAGCCGGTGATCTGTATCGTTTAATGAGTGAAGATGAACGTACCCGCCTTGTTGAAAATATCGTTAATGCTATGAAGCCGGTAGAAAAAGAAGAAATCAAGCTTCGTCAAATCGAGCACTTCTACAAAGCGGATCCTGAATACGGAAAACGCGTGGCAGAAGGCCTTGGATTGCCGATTAAAAAAGATGCTTAATGTAGAAATGCAAAAACCCGCTGTAATCAGCGGGTTTTTTTATATTTAGTTACACATTGCGTATGCTTCTCATCAATCTTCATATAAATTTCTTCCATGAGCTCCGCGCTGTTTATAATCTCTCGTTTGTTTTTTTCAATCAGCAGCTCAAGCGGCAAAATCTGATTCCCGTAGGTTTTTCGCTTCCTGAATCGTTTTCTCCCCTTTTCTTTTTTGACTCCCATCAATAATCCCTCCTTTTTCATACAAAAAAGGCCCTTATCTAAACGATAAGAGCCTTCGGTGTTCCGATCAGCGCGATTAATTTGAAAAATTTGTACTGACCATGTTAATTCATACAATACCGACCTGTCAACTATTTTTTGAGGGTGTTGACACTGTATCAGATTGCATCCCCGCTTTTTCCTTATACACTCTTTTCCCCTGACGCATAAGCTAGAGAAACTAGAATACGAGAGAAAGAGATGTGGGAGTGTGGAAAAGACAAAATTGACCGGACGTATCGTGACACGGGATGATCCGGACTATAACGAAGCAAGAACCAATATTAACCTAAGCTTAGAAAGGTATCCTGACATCATTGTGTTTTGCCAAAACAAACAGGATGCACTCAATGCGCTGAAATGGGCGCGTGAAAACCGTGTGCCTTTCCGTATTAGAGGCGGCAGACACAGCTATGAGAACTTTTCCCTTTTAAATAACGGTCTTGTTATTGATTTAAGCGAGATGAAAAAAATAACTGTGAATCAGGATAAAAAGCTGGCCTATATTGAAGCGGGGGCTGAATTGGGAGAAGTCTATCGGACACTCTGGCAATACGGCCTGACGCTTCCCGCAGGCACCATTGCTAATGTAGGGCTCACAGGTTTAACTCTCGGAGGGGGAATTGGACTTTTAACAAGGGCTGCCGGCCTTACTTGCGACAGCCTCGTGCAGCTTAAGATGATCGTAGCAGACGAAAAAGAGGGCGCTGATCTGATTACAGTCAGCTGTTCAAATCATCCAGACTTATTTTGGGCGTCTCAGGGAGGCGGAGGAGGCAATTTCGGCATAGTCACCTCCATGACATTTAAAGCAGTGCCCATCTCTCAAGTGTCGATTTTTTCTATAACATGGGGATGGGATGATTTTGAGGAAGTATTTAACACGTGGCAGCACTGGGCCCCGTATACAGATGACCGGCTTACATCATCAATAGAGTTTTGCCCTAAAGAAGTAAACCGCATAGAAGCCCTCGGCCAATTTGTCGGGCCAAAAACAGAGTTAAAAAAACTGTTAAAGCCTTTATTGAAAGCAGGAAGCCCAACAAGCGGAATGGTAAAAACAATGCCGTTCATCGAAGCGGTAACCTTTTTTAACAGCCCGGGAGGCAATCAGCCTCAAAAAATGAAACGCTCCGGCTCTTTCATTGAAAAGCCATTATCAGAACGTGCGATTTCAACAATAAAACACTTTTTAGAGCACGCTCCGAATCAAAACGCCAGTGTCTGGCAGCAAGCACTCGGCGGGGCAGCCGGACGGATCGCTCCCGACCAAACGGCATTTTATTATCGTGACGCAATCATTGCCCAGGAATACTTAACAAACTGGACATCCCCTGGAGAAAAAAGACAAAACGTCCGCTGGATTGAGGGGCTGAGAACGTCCCTTTCGAGAGAAACGATGGGAGACTACGTAAATTGGCCAGATATTGAAATCAGAAACTGGCCAAGAACATATTACGGCGAAAACGTAGAACGCCTCCGCCGTGTCAAAACGAAATATGATCCAGAAAATGTTTTCCGTTTTGAACAGAGCATTCCGCCGCTTCGACGCTCTCTGTTTTTCTAAAAAAATGAAGATGGAGCATTCTCCATCTTCATCTTTTTCATTGATATAAATTGCTTCCCGTATCGACAAACTCTTTTGCTTTTTCTTTTAATCCTTTATTTATGGCTTCTGCTTCACTGAGATCGTTTTTCTTCGCATAATCCCGAATATCCTGTGAAATTCTCATGCTGCAAAATTTCGGACCGCACATGGAACAAAAGTGAGCGGTTTTTGCTCCTTCAGCAGGCAGGGTTTCATCATGGTATTCAAGGGCTCTCTCCGGATCAAGAGATAAATTAAACTGATCCCGCCAGCGGAATTCAAAACGGGCTTTCGATAACGCATCAT
Organism: Bacillus sp. FSL R5-0576; assembly: GCF_038004765.1. Taxonomy (NCBI): domain Bacteria; kingdom Bacillati; phylum Bacillota; class Bacilli; order Caryophanales; family Bacillaceae; genus Bacillus; species Bacillus sp. FSL R5-0576. The sequence continues at coordinate 829,120 of NZ_JBBORU010000001.1, read as the reverse complement.
CCCGGATTTGCGCTCCGGGATGCCCTTTTGCAAGGTCCGCAGCGTGCGCAGCGATCTTATATGTAATGACTCCTTCACGAACATCATCACGGTTTGGCAGCCCTAAATGCTCCTTCGGCGTTACATAACAAAGCATTGCTGTCCCGTACCAACCGATCATCGCCGCTCCGATCGCTGAAGTAATATGGTCATATCCCGGGGCAATATCCGTTGTCAACGGCCCCAATGTGTAAAAAGGCGCTTCTTTACAAATGTCCATTTGTTTATCGACGTTCTCTTTGATTTTATGCATCGGAACATGTCCAGGACCCTCAATCATCACCTGAACATCATGCTTCCAGGCAATTTGCGTCAGCTCTCCAAGCGTCTCTAATTCAGCAAACTGCGCTTCGTCATTGGCATCAGCAATTGATCCGGGACGCAAACCATCCCCAAGAGAGAAAGCAATATCATACGTTTTCATAATCTCACAGATTTCTTCAAAATGTGTGTATAAAAAGCTTTCTTGATGATGAGCCAGACACCACTGCGCCATAATCGCTCCCCCGCGTGACACAATACCAGTTGTCCGTTTGGCAGTCAGCGGTACATACCTAAGCAAAACACCCGCGTGAATCGTAAAATAATCCACTCCCTGCTCTGCCTGCTCGATTAGCGTATCACGATAAATCTCCCACGTTAAATCCTCCGCTACGCCGTTTACTTTTTCAAGCGCCTGATAAATCGGAACAGTTCCCACAGGCACGGGGCAATTGCGGATAATCCATTCACGCGTCGTATGAATATCTTTTCCGGTAGAGAGATCCATCATTGTATCTGCTCCCCAGCGGATGGCCCACGTCATTTTTTCCACTTCTTCTTCAATGGATGACGTAACCGCTGAATTCCCGATATTCGCATTAATCTTCACATGAAAATTCCGGCCGATAATCATTGGCTCACTTTCAGGGTGATTAATGTTTGAAGGAATAATCGCCCGGCCGCTGGCTACCTCGTCTCTGACGAATTCAGGAGACACATGCTCACGAATGGCGATAAATTCCATCTCAGGTGTAATGATCCCCTTTTTTGCATAGTGCATTTGAGTGACATTTTGACCTGCCTTCGCCCTCAGCGGTTTCCGCTTTAATCCTAGGTAGCTTACGTTTGGATTTGCTTTTTTATAACCGTTATCTTCTGGTTTTATAGCCCGACCTTCATACTCTTCCACGTCACCGCGCTCTGTGATCCATTTTTGGCGGAGCGGCTTTAATCCTTCTTGAATATTAATGGTTACTTCAGGGTCCGTATACGGTCCGCTTGTATCATAGACACGCACAGGCGCGTTTTCCTCTTCGCCGAACGATCCCGTCGTCGGACTCAATAGGATCTCCCTCATCGGCACTTGGATGTCCGAAGAAGAACCCTCCACGTATACCTTCTTGCTGCCTGAAAAACTTGACATAATGGAAATGTTGGCTTGCTGCACTGAATTGTTTTGCATTACTTTCCTTCCCCTCTCTACGTTTGAAAGGACAAAATCAAGCCCATAACCAGCACAAAAAACCGGATTCATATAAATGAACCCGGTTACAGTCAGAAAGAAACATATTATTGCCCAGCACGACAATAACAAAAACAATTCCTCTACTTCCCCACGCTGGTACGAACCAGATCAGGTCCAAAGGGTTAAGAAGCTTACCTTCTCTCTCAGCCCGAAAGCGGGCACCCCCAGTAACTATTGATTTCGCACTCATCTTATCATAAAATCAATCTGAAAAAAAGAGGAATATAGATAATATTCAGCCAATTTCACCCTAAATATTTGACCGGCAACGGGATTTCAGCTATTTCATGTTCAGCCATCATCACCCGATATGCCTTTGCACCCGACCTTGAACTCACAGTCTGAAACAGCTGATCATTTATGAAATGGAGAGCAGCCCCATCATCCGCTGCATAGCCACTGCATAAGAACTTGTTAGATATCAGCTGGTGGTATGCCGGTCTCCGATCCTTTTCCCCGTCATAATGGGGACAAAAGCTCCCTTGCAAAAAACCTAAACTTTTCAAACTTGTCAGCGGTCCGGCTGAATCTGTCACCCCTTCTTCAAACCAGCAGATCGCACCGGCACTTAATCCAGCTATAACCACACCGTTCTTCCATGCTTCCCTGAGAATATGATCCAGCCCCCACTCTTTCCATAACACAAGTAAATTCCGCGTATTTCCACCGCCAACATAAATCACGTCCATTTCCATAACAAAAGAAGCTACATCTGTTGATGGCGGCTTAAACAAAGATAAGTGAGACGGCACACAATCCAGTGTTTGAAATGCATGATAAAACCGCTGAATATAGTTTTGGGAATCTCCGCTCGCCGTCGGCAAAAAACAAATACGAGGCTGCTCTCGTTTTGATTGATTGAGGATATATTGATCGAGGGACAAATTATCCGGCTCCATCGAAAAACCCCCGCCCCCCATCGCAATAATCTGCTTCATCATCACACCCCCCAACAAAATTTGTTGCTTATTATAGCATTTTGTATAGAAGCAAGAAACAAAGTCAAATACTTTCTTATCAGGAGCTGCTAAAAAAACAAAGGAGGTGGTTTCCCATTGAACAAAGTCTTTGTCCCAAAGATATTCTTGATTTGTTAACAACAATAAAAACCAGCATTAACAAATACACTGTCGCAATAACAGAAGCCGAAAATCCCCACATCAGAAGAGCATTGCATGATCAATTAGATACAACTGTTTATCTCCAAGATGAACTGTCAGATTTTCTGTTGGAAAAAGGGTGGCTCTGGTGAGCAATTACGCTTTTATCTTACAGCAAAGATCACAAAAAGAGACGGGATCTCAAAGATGAGATACCGTCTCTTTTTTATTGCTCCACTCTTCTTAAAGCCTCGTTTACCGTTTCTTTTATAAACGCGTCTTCACCGCTTAATCGGTCTAAACTGAGATCGCCGTTTCTCAGCCTTTCGGAAATATTGTTTATATCCTCCTCTACTGTGATTTGCAGCTCACCAGCCAAAAACATTCTGTGTAATTCATCTGCAACCAAACTTTCTTTATTCACTTCCATCCACTCCTTTATTTTCAATATTATTCTTAGTCTGTCCCTAGGCCGAGACGAATAATAGGAAAAAAGTATGGATCGAATGAATCTTTTTTCCTCCTTCTTACGTATATCTGTTGAGAAAAAAGAAAAAGGGGAAGATCTAACATGTCACTTTTTAAGAAGCTTGCGGCAAGTGCCGGAATTGGAGCAGCAAAAGTTGATACTATTTTAGAGAAAGACGCATATTTTCCTGGAGAAGAAGTACAGGGAACTGTACATGTCAAAGGCGGAAAAATCGCTCAGGACATCCGTTATATCGATTTACAGCTTAGTACACGGTATGTCATTGTAAAAGACGATGAAGAGCACCGGAAATACGCTACAATTCATTCTTTCCGGGTCACTGGTTCATTTACCATTCAGCCTGGTGAAGAGCATCAATTTCCGTTCACATTCACTCTGCCTCTAGATACGCCGATCACTGTAGGGAAAGTAGAGGTTGCCGTGGTGACAGACCTTGACATTCAAGGCGGTATCGATAAATCCGATCATGACCGCATTTTCGTTGAAGCGCACCCTTGGATTGAAAATGTGCTTGAAGCAATCGAAAACCTGGGCTTCCATCTTAACGAAGCAGACTGCGAACAAGCGCCCTACTTCCAGCGTCGTCTTCCGTTCGTTCAAGAATTCGAATTCGTTCCGACTTCCGGATATTATCGTCAGATGCTTGATGAATTAGAGCTCATTTTCCTTTTAGACGAAGACGGTTTGGAAATCATTTTCGAAGTCGACCGCAGAGCAAGAGGACTCCGAGGGTGGCTGGAAGAGATGTATAATGACGGAGAACAGCTTGTACGCGTACGTTTCAGCCAATCAGAGCTTGAAGATACAGAAGAGCTAGAAGAGGTGCTAGAAGAGATCCTAGACCAATACGCTGAGTAAGTATAAAAAGGAGCCGAGGCTCCTTTTCTTTAATAAAAAATAAAAACCCGTTTCTGTTAAGAAACGGGTTTTTCAGTATACCGGTGGTCGGGGTCGAACCGACACTCCAGAAGGAACACGATTTTG